>NZ_FQUC01000003.1 GCF_900128985.1 Indolivaga macrotermitis
CACCTCTTCCCATTCCGAACAGAGAAGTTAAGCCCAACCACGCCGATGGTACTGCAGTTTTGTGGGAGAGTAGGTAACCGCCATCTTTTTTATAACAAAGTCCCGTAAGTATAATAACTTACGGGACTTTATTGTTTATAGCATAAGCATAACAACATACAATATAATATAATTTATAAGATGAGCATATAGGAAACCTTTAGGAGATAATTTAATTTCTTTGTTGAATAGAAAACGGTAATAAACTGAATTGTATTATTAGAATTTTGATATTGAATATATGTTTAAACATTACCACTTTCTTTAAATTATTTGTATTTCCTTGTTGCTTTATTATATTTAGTTTTTTATATTTGCAAATAGATATAACAATAAATTTATGAAAAGCCATTTACATCACCATTTTGGGTTCTCTTCATTAGGTAAGTGAAGACTTATTTTTGTGATGTAATTTCAAAATATAAGTAATAAAGAGCTTACCATGTAGGTAGGCTCTTTTTCATTTTCACAAAACAATATTTATGCTACGAATTGCTATTCAGTCAAAGGGAAGACTTTTTGAAGAGACTATGGAGTTACTTGAAGAAGCAGGTATCAAACTAAATAATAAGAAGAGAACATTATTGGTACCTGTATCAGGTTTTGATGTTGAAATATTATTCTTGAGGGACGATGATATTCCTCAGGCTGTAGCTACAGGGGTAGCGGATGTTGGTATTGTAGGAGAGAATGAGTTTGTAGAGAAAAATGAAGATGCTGTAATTGTAAAGCGTCTGGGCTTCAGTAAATGCAGACTTTCTTTAGCTATACCGAAAGATGAAGATTATAAAGGACTGGAATGGTTTAGTGGAAAAAAGATAGCCACATCCTATCCTTATATTTTAGAGAATTTTCTATCAGAAAATTCCATAAAATCGGAAATTCATGTAATTTCGGGTTCAGTAGAGATTGCCCCAAGTATCGGACTGGCTGATGGAATATTTGATATTGTCAGTTCAGGTAGTACATTGGTAAGTAATCGGCTGAAAGAAGTAGCAGTTGTGATGAAGTCAGAAGCACTGCTTATCAGTAACAAAGAGTTGACAGATAATAAAAAACAAATACTGGATGAACTCATCTTTAGGATAAACTCGGTTCAGAAAGCCGAAGGAAAAAAATATATCCTCCTAAATGCACCTAATGAGAATCTGGATGAGATAATTAAATTATTGCCGGGAATGAAGAGCCCTACCGTATTGCCTTTAGCTGAAACAGGATGGAGTTCGATCCATTCGGTAATAGCTGAAAAGGAATTCTGGGAAATAATCGGCAAACTCAAGTCATTTGGAGCAGAAGGTATATTAGTTATTCCGATTGAAAAGATGATATTGTAACTCCGGACAATAACTGGATAATATTATGCAGAGTGTACAAAGCTACTTTAGATCGTTGTATTTTACACATGGTATTTTAACTCTCTTATTAGGAGCCTTTCTTGCTTTTACGAAATGGGAGATTATTCCTTACCGGGAAGATGAGTTTGATATTCCTTTTTTAATATCAGACGCTATGATCATAGTCCTTGGGTTGATCTATGCTTTTATTTATTTAGGAAAAAAGAATAAGTCGGCAAAGTACCGAAGAGGGCTTGGTGATAAACTAACGGTGTATAAAAAAGGATTGGTAGTATCGTGGGTGATAATGGCTGTGATGACATTATTTTCCATCGCATCATATATTATGACCGGTGATGAAAAATTTGTGTACGTATCATTATTCTGTGTTTTAGTTCTATTACTGAATCGCCCGACAGTAGGTCGCACTATTAGAAATCTAAAATTGGAAGATGACGAAATAGAAGTTTTGCAAAATCCTTTTTCTGCCTTATGAAAATTAATGTTACATCTGATATTTTACTGAGGCCTGTATCGCTGGAAATGGTTCATGATATATTCAATATTCTGAATACGCAACGCAATCACCTTCGAAGATGGTTGCCCTTTGTTGATAGCACCTTAGAAGAAAACGATACTCGCACGTATATTCAGAGTGTAAAAGATGAACCGAAAACTCAGTTCGGGATATATTACAGCAATGAATTTGTCGGACTTATAGGTTTCAATAATATAGATGTACAAAACCAGAAATGCGAAATAGGTTATTGGCTATCTGAGAAGTTTGAAGGACGAGGGATAGTTACCCGGTCTGTAAAAGCATTGCTAAAGTATGCATTCTTGGAAATGAAAATGAACAAAGTCGTAATAAAAGCAGCAACAGAGAACAGAAAAAGCCGTAAGGTTGCTCAACGCCTTGACTTTACATTGGAAGGGATGGAGCGTGACGGAGAACTTCTGGTTGATAATCAGTATACTGATTTGGCTATATATGGTTTACTGAAGAACGAATTTATATTGAGTGATTTTACAGAAAAGGGCTAAGTTTTATTTGAAGCCGGGTCTTGCAAAACGAGCATTTAATAATACGGTGAAAAATACAGTTATTTAATAGCTTACTTGAGACCTTAAAGACAATAACTTGTTTTTAGAAGAATAATCGAAATAATAAAAAGGTTTGTAACCTTGATTAACGAAGTACCTATGCTTACCAATGTTACTAATGAGGCTGCATCATGTATGCAGGTAATAAAGCATCCCGACAAAAGCGAGTGGAAGAGCCTGCTTGCCCGTCCTACATTCGATACATCATCTCTGAATGATACTGTATCTCGTATATTAACTGATATAAGGCAGGAAGGAGATGCTGCTGTATTACGCTACGGAGAGATGTTCGATAAGGCAGTATTGAAAGAGTTACGGGTTACTCTGCCCGAAATCAACGAAGCCGCAAATCTCTTGTCTGAAGACCTGAAAGAAGCGATCCATGTAGCGGCAAAGAATATTGAGAAATTCCATGTTTCGCAAAAATTTGAAACAAAAAAAATAGAAACGACCCCGGGCGTAATATGCTGGCAGAAAGCCGTAGGTATAGAAAAGGTGGGGTTGTATATTCCCGGAGGGAGTGCACCTTTGTTTTCGACAGTATTAATGCTTGCTATACCTGCAAAAATAGCAGGATGTAAAGAAATAATACTGTGTACACCGCCCGATAAGGATGGAAATATAAATCCTGCAATCTTATATGCAGCTAAAATGGCCGGAGCAACCAGTATTTTTAAAGTCGGAGGTGTACAGGCTATAGGAGCTATGGCATATGGTACTGCTACTGTGCCCAAAGTATATAAAATATTCGGTCCCGGTAACCAGTATGTGATGGCAGCTAAGCAATTGGTTAGTCTCAGAGATGTAGCTATTGATATGCCGGCAGGGCCATCCGAAGTACAGGTTATTGCAGATGAGACAGCAAATGCCGCATTTATAGCGGCTGACCTTCTATCTCAGGCGGAACATGGAGCCGATAGTCAGGTTATTCTTACCACGACCAGTGAAAAGGTTATAGAACAGGTTTTGTCAGAAATTCAGGTTCAATTAGCCCTTCTTCCCCGTAAAGAAATTGCAGAGAAAGCATTAAAGCACAGTAAAGCGATATTGTTAAAGAACAATGAAGATATAATAGAACTGACGAACGAATATGCGCCCGAACATCTGATAATTGAAACAGCAGATTATATTCAGTTAGCACAGCAGGTTGTGAATGCCGGTTCTGTCTTTTTGGGTAATTATACTCCGGAGAGTGCCGGGGATTATGCTTCGGGAACCAATCATACATTACCTACTAATGGATATGCGAAAGCATATAGCGGAGTGAATCTGGATAGTTTCATAAAAAAAATAACCTTTCAGGAGATAAGCCGGGAAGGAATACAAAATCTGGGTAAAACTATTGAGGTAATGGCTGAAAACGAATTGTTGTATGCTCACAAAAATGCTGTAACCCTGAGACTGAAATAATGGACTGTTATATTGTAGAATACGGGTCGAAAAAATATAATCTGGCAGTAGATCTCAGATATGAGCTTCTACGCAAGCCATTAGGTTTGGTTTTTTCGGAAGAAGACCTGAAAAGAGACAAAGAAGATATTTTATTTGTCGGGGATAAAGACGGAATTATTATCGGTACCTGTATACTTTCGAAAATAGATAAAGATACGGTTCAGCTCAGGCAGATCGCTATCGATTATCATTTTCAGGGAAATGGAGCAGGACGGAATCTGGTTGAATTTGCCGAAAAGACAGCGGCAGATCTGGGATATTCAAAAATAATATTACATGCCCGTAAGGTCGTTGTAGAATTTTACGAAAAACAAGAATACTCTTTAGTCGGACATGAGTTTACCGAAGTAGGGATACCTCATATTACGATGGAAAAAATAATAAAAACAAATACACATATGGAAAGTAAATGGACTGTTGAACAACAGGAATTATTAGATAAAGTAGCCCGGTTTATAGATATCAATGTTGTTCCCTTCGGCAAGCCTGTCAATACGGTTCTGGAGATAGAAAAACGTGACCCGATGTATGGCGGAAACGGAGTTGTGTACATGTTATCGGTATTCGAAAAAGGAGCTTTGGTTAATAACCGTATCGGAGTATATATGGTATTGCCAGCAAAAGGAGATCAGGCAGGATTTCATGAACACGGATCGAAGAAGGAACAGGAATTGTACGTAATTGTCCATGGGGAAGGTAAATATATAGAAAGGGTAGGTGAGGAGAATGAAACACGAACTCTAAATCTGAAAAAAGGAAATATAACCTCCATTCAGGGGGATAACAACTACCACTCTATAATAAATACCGGCGACGAACCTTTAATCATTTTTGTGGTAACAACTTACGAACCTAAGTAAGCGTATTATTTTTTTATCTATTAATAGAGAAGGCTAAAAGAATAATTAAAAACTAAAAGCTAAAAAAGGTAGATGAAAATATTATTCGAAAATAGTGTCACTTTTGTCACCTTTAAAGCTTAATAGCCTGTAATAGAAAGGATAAATAGGGTGACAGATAATGCTCAAGTGTCACTTTTATGTCACCTTTTAGTATAAGTTGTCACTTTCTTGTAACGTTTTATTTTATTTCTAAAATTAAGGACATAATGAAATTAGAACAATTGGTTCGTAAAAATATACAAAACCTGAAAGCATATTCGTCTGCCCGTGATGAGTTTAAAGGAGAAGCATCTGTTTATCTGGATGCGAACGAAAATCCATTGAATGGGCCTTATAACCGTTATCCTGATCCTCTTCAATGGAAGTTGAAAGAAAGAGTGTCTAAGATTAAGAATGTAGACGTGCATAAGATATTCTTTGGCAATGGAAGTGACGAACCTATAGACATCGTTTATCGTGTATTTTGTGAACCTACTGTCGATAATGTGGTCGCGATAGATCCTAGTTACGGTATGTACAAGGTATGTGCCGATATTAATAATGTCGAATACCGTCAGGTTTTATTAAACGACGATTATACATTGGATGCCGGTCGTCTGTTACAGAATATAGACAGCAATACAAAACTTGTTTTTTTGTGTTCGCCAAATAATCCTTCTGCCAATATTCTGAATAAAGAAGAAGTAAAAAAAGTCCTTACCTCCTTTGATGGTATCGTGGTTATAGACGAAGCCTATATCGATTTTTCTATAGCTGACAGTTGGTTACCCGAATTGGATAAGTATCCTAATCTGGTGATATTACAAACCTTCTCGAAAGCATGGGGACTTGCAGCCGTACGGCTGGGAATGGCATTTGCAGCTCCTGAGATAATTTCTTATTTCAATAAAGTAAAGTACCCTTACAACATCAATATCCTTACCCAAAACTTTGTACTGGAAGAGTTGGATAAGCAGGATGAGAAGGAAGAATGGGTGAAAACTTTGATCGGGCAACGTATTTGGCTGGAAGAAAAATTGCAAACTGTAGCTTTAGTAGAAAAGATTTATCCGTCGGATGCTAATTTTATACTAGCAAAGGTTACAAATGCCAACAAGGTATATAATGACTTGGTTGAGAAAGGAATAATTGTACGTAACCGGAATACGGTTTCACTCTGTAAAGATTGTTTAAGAATAACAGTTGGTACCGAAACCGAGAATAAAGCTCTGATAGAGTCGTTAAACTCTTTATAATATGGCTTATGGGAGTAGATGAAGGTGTAAAGAAGAATAAAAGAGGAGTAAAGGCTTTGTTGACAATTGCATTGATTGTGCTTCTGGTCGCTTTGTTTTTCATGTTCTTTGTAAGAATCACTCATGTCGAATCGGGATATATAGGCATAAAGTCTACACTATCCGGTTTGTCCGATTCTTCTGCCAAGCGTAATGTATCGCTGGTTAGAGGCTATAGTATCTATATGCCTTTATACACAGATTTCAAGATATACCCTGTGACTATTCAGACCGCAGCTTACGACACGATGCGAGTTAACACAGATGATGGGGTTGAGTTTGTTATTAAACCCCGTATATCGTTTCATGTAAGTGAAGATAAGGCTGCTTTGTATTTTACATCGGTGAATGATGATCTGGGGAGACTCAAGAACGGATATTTGAAGGAAATTATAGCAAGCAGTTATACAAGCATTTTGGGAGGGTATACGTCCGATTCTTTAACACGGCATCAAAGTGAAGCCGATCGTGAAGTGGAGAGCCTTATAATATCCAAAATGACAGATATTGGTCTGGAGGTAGATAATCTGAATACAAATTTTCAGATCCCGAAGAAGATAAAAGATATAATAGAACTACGGAGCCTGGCTGAGCATAATATTCTGTTGGCTCAAAATCAAAAGCGTCTGGCTTATGCACAGGCTGATATTGCCCGGATGGAAGATTCGCTCCGGTACTCATCATTGACAGACTTAGCTATAAAGAAATTATACATTGATAAATGGGATGGAAAACTACCTGCATATGGTAATGTTTCATCTAAACTACATAAAGACATAATAGAATAAGGATAATGAAAAAAAGAGCTTTATTTATAGACAGGGACGGGACAATTGTGATAGAACCTCCGGTTGATTATCAGCTGGATAGTCTGGAGAAATTAGAATTCTATCCGAAGGTAATACGTAACCTGTACTTCATAAAGAAACACCTGGATTTTGAGTTTGTCATGGTTACAAACCAGGATGGACTGGGAACTGCATCTTTTCCCGAAGAGACCTTCTGGCCAGCACACAACCTTATGCTCAAAACGCTGGAGGGTGAAGGTGTTACTTTTGAAGATATATTGATAGACCGTAGCTTTCCTGAAGACAATGCTCCTACCCGTAAACCCCGTACAGGAATGCTGACTAAATACCTGTCGGGAGAATATGACCTTACCCACTCTTTTGTAATTGGTGACAGGCTGACGGATGTTGAACTGGCAAAGAACCTCGGAAGTAAAGCTATTTTCCTAAGGGAAGATATGGATATACCGACAGAACTAAAGGAATCTTGTGCCCTTCAAACCAACGATTGGGATAAAATCAGTGAATTCCTTTTTGCAGGAGAGCGTAAAGCCGAAGTAAGACGTACAACAAAGGAAACGGATATTTATATTTTCCTTAATCTGGATGGAAAGGGCGTTTGTGATATTCATACCGGATTAGGGTTCTTCGATCATATGCTCGAGCAAATAGGCAAACATGCCAATATGGATCTAACTATACAGGTAAAAGGTGATCTTCAAATAGATGAACATCATACGATTGAAGATACTGCTCTGGCTCTGGGCGAGGCTCTGGCTAAAGCTTTGGGCGATAAACGAGGAATAGAACGTTACGGGTACTCTCTTCCGATGGATGACTGCTTATGTTCAGTTGCCCTTGATTTCGGAGGACGCCCTTGGTTGGTATGGGACGCCGAGTTTAATCGTGAAAAAGTGGGAGATATGCCTACCGAGATGTTTCTGCATTTCTTCAAGTCATTGAGTGATGCTGCTAAGATGAATCTGAATATAAAAGCTGAAGGAGCAAATGAACATCACAAAATAGAGGGAATATTTAAAGCTTTAGCTCGTGCCCTGAAAATGGCAAAGCAACGGGATATATTTAATTATGAACTTCCTAGCACCAAAGGCGTGATCTGAAGAATGTCTCTCTGAAAAAGATTCGGCTAAATTTGTATGAATATCTTGGCTAAATAAATATATTGCCTTATATTTGCACTCGCAAAAGCAAAATGGTTCCTTGGCCGAGTGGCTAGGCACCGGTCTGCAAAACCGTCTACGGCGGTTCGAATCCGCCAGGAACCTCAGAGTTTTGACTCGAATTAACGCTAATCTTTTCTTAATGAATCGGTTAGCGTTTTTGTTTTAAAGCCATCTTTCTAAACTTGCACGGTATTCGCACGGCATTTAATGTTCTACACTTGTATAAGCTTATGTAGAGAATTTCAATTTAGGTAACTGGAGGCAAGAAAAGAGGGGGTATGCCCCTTAAATGAATCTTACACTCACGCTCCAATCGCATCCGTCGAATTTTTTTTATTTTTTTTCTGAGTTTTCCAAAGCGAAAAAGCTCCGAGCAGTTAACTAACACTTTGTTTGTTGTGTTAAAGAATTGTAATATAGCGAGTTATGCGTTTTAGCCCTCTGTTTTATGTAGGGTATGTAGGATGACGTTTTTGCTATGTAGGGTTATTTTGTTTCCAAAAGACATTAGGTTTGTTGATGTAAAGAGTTGATATGATGTAAGTTATCTTGTTTTGTATAACATTTTATGTAGGATATGTATGATATGTAGGGTTATTTGAACATTTTCCCACATACGTGAGGAGAGTTAGGCTCACAACCCTACATACCCTACATGATTTTCGTTAAAAGTATGTGAAATTCGAGAATTGTCCGAAAAATAAAAAAACGTCAACGAACAAAATTTTTGTTGATTTGTTTTGGTGGATGAAATGTCTTGTAATTTCTAATCCAGATATTTTACAGTCTCTTCGAGTTTTTTCTTTACTTTGTATAAAGTTAAAAATTCAGCATGAACCAGAATATTGATTTAGTAGGCTTAGGTATCCAAAAAGGCTTGATAAAGTTCGATGAGGATAAAAAGTCAATCACATATATACACCAGAACAAGAAAAAAAACTATACTAATCCAGAAGAGAAAGTACAGGCTTTGACTTTTCTTAAATTGGTACTTCATTATGGCTATAAACCCCAAAGGATACGGCAGTTTGTGTCTGTGAAGATGGGGTCTGATACCAAAGAAGCAGACATAGTTGTATATAATGATGATGAATGCGAAGAGCCTCATATTTTGGTTGAATGCAAAAAGGAAGAAGTTAGCGAACAAGAATTTTTGCAAGCTATTGACCAAGCTTATAGCTATGCTTATGCTCTCCCCAATGATGTAAAATATGTTTGGGTAACGTCTGGACTCAGAAATGAATATTTTTCGGTTGATAAAAATAAAGTTTCTCGAATTGATGAACCAGATATTCCTCAAGTTGGTGTAAACAAGCTGGAGAACTATAAATTCGTTTATGATGCAGAAGGCTTAAAACAAGAAGTTGGAAAGCAAAAATTTTCAGACCTAAAAGTTGTACTTGAAGAAATACTGACTAAGCAATTCGAGAAAGCTCATGATGCCCTCTGGGCTGGAGGGCAATTAAACCCTTCGGAAGCATTTGATGAACTGGATAAACTTATATTCTGTAAAATATGGGATGAACGTAAATACCGACGAACTGGCGAACCTTATGATTTTCAGATTATCACAGTAGATAAAGAAGAAATAAAAGGCTACATAAGACTTTCCGCTGACCAACTGAAAGAAGCTATTCGTTTGGAGGAAAACAAACGCCTTGCCGAACGTGTAAAGTCTTTGTATGAGGAAGGGCGAAAGAAAGACCCCGAAGTGTTTCGTGACGGAATCCGATTGACTGACGAGCGTATTCGCACCGTTGTTGGTTATTTTCAAGAGATTAATTTAGGGGCAACAGACTTAGATAGCAAAGGGCGTGCTTTTGAGGCTTTTATGGAAGAGTATTTCAGAGGGAAAAATGGACAATTTTTCACGCCTCGCCCTATTGTTGATTTTGTAACAAAGGTACTGCCAATAAAAAATGAGTCTTTGGTATTAGACACCTCTTGTGGAAGTGGAGGTTTCTTGCTCTATGCTTTAAATAAAGTACGAAAACAAGCAGATGAACGATATCCTGATTACAGAACAAATTATGAAAAAGCTTTAAGACATAAGAGCTATTGGCACGACTTTGCCGAAAATAATCTCTATGGGATTGAGATAAACGAGCAAATATCACGAGCTGCCAAAATGAATATGATTATCCACGATGATGGTCATACTAATGTGATTACAGCAGATGGACTTCTGAACGAAAGTGAAATTCAAAAGCTAACAAAAAACAGAGGCTTTCGATACAACCGATTCAATTTTATTATAACCAATCCTCCATTCGGTTCTACTATCAAGAGTAAAGAGAAAAACTACTTGAAAGAATATAATTTCGGACAGAAAGACCCCGACTGGTTAGATGTAAAAGCAAAATCGACACCAACACCAAGAGAGAATCAAAGTACTGAAATTCTATTTATAGAACAATGCTATAAGTTTCTGGAGGAAGGCGGATATTTAGCTATCGTCTTGCCCGATGGAATTCTAACCAATAGTAGCCTCCAGTATGTGCGTGACGGTATAGAAGATATGTTTCGCATTGTAGCGGTGGTATCTATGCCACAAACGGCATTTACAGCAACAGGTGCAGGAGTTAAAAGCTCTGTATTGTTTCTCAAAAAGCACAAAGTAGCACATACCGAAAAGCTGAAAAATAAGAAAATGAGTCTACAAGCCAAGTTGAAGAAGAAGTTTGACTATGATGTTACTTTAGAAATTTGGGACATAGAGAAGAAACAGATATTGAGAGACCTTGAAGGATTCGATAATCCGTTTATCGACCTAAGCACCACTGAACTGAAAAAGACAGATGAATATAAAGAGTGGCGTGCTGAGGTAAATGCTGAATATACAGAACGTATCAATAATCTGAAAGAAGAGTTACAAGAAGCGTACCTAAAAGTCAAACAGGAGGAACTGCCCGACTATCCTATATTTATGGCAATAGCCGAAGATATTGGGTACGATGCCACGGGCAAGAAGACCAACAACAACGAACTGGATTATATCAGTGAGGAGCTGACTAAATTTATAACTGCAATAGACAATGGAGCAATATAAATTACCCTCACATAATAATTCCGATAAGGTTTTTATTGTCAATCGTTCTGAGTTGGAGGGACGAATAGATCCTTATTTTTTCAAAAAAGAGTTTGATGTAATAAGCGATAAGCTATCTCATATCGAAACCTTACCCTTAAAGAAAGTAAGTGTAAAAATATTTTCAGGGATTACTCCTTTAAGCGGTGGCGATTCATACACAGATAGAGAAAATGGGATTGCATTTATCCGAAGTGGAGATTATTCAGAAGATAATATTATAGACTTTTCTTCTACTAATTATATTACAACCTCTGTACACAATGGCATAATGTCAAGCTCTAAAATAAAAAAAGGAGATTTACTGATAGCAATAGTTGGAGCTACGATAGGAAAGGTTGGAATATACAATTACGATGAAGAGGCAAATATCAACCAAGCAATTTGTGCCATTCGTTTAAAAGAGCAATTTATACCAGAATTTATACATATTTATCTACTAACTGCATTAGGACAGAAGATATTAGATAGATTAAAGCGACCTGTTGCTAGAGCGAATATAAATTTAGAGGAAATATCTTCTATACAGATACCTCAAATTACCCGAACAAGACAGAAAGAAGTAGTAGATTTTTATTACAATAAGATTGACCTAAAGCAACAAAAAGAAGCCGAAGCTAAAGCCCTTTTAGATAGCATAGACAACTATTTATTGGGCGAATTGGGTATTACCCTCCCCGAAAAGGATGATAGCCTACAAAAGCGTGTATTTACTGCTCAGTTTAGTGAGATTGGAGGCGGAAGACTAGACCCATTGTCATTAAAAAATAACATATCTGATTTTCTTACAGGTAAATATAAAGAGAAAAAAATAAAAGAGATTGCTCTTAACTTTAAATCTGGATTTGGAGCAGGAAAACAAGATCAAGTTTTAGATGATAGTGGAATTATCCAGATTAGACCTACAAATATTGACGAGCAAGGTACTCTTAAGTTTGACAAGAACGTTTACCTTCCTGTTGATAATAGTTACAATGGGAGTGATTTTATAAATGTAGATGATATTTTGTTTAATAATACCAACAGCCAAGAATGGGTAGGCAAAACAGCCATCTTGAAGGAACAACAACAACTTCTATTTTCAAATCATATCACAAAAATAGTCGTAAATAAAGAAGTTGCAGTACCTGATTACATTTGGCTTATTCTCAATTCTTATCAGAAGAATAAAATATTTTACTCGATATGTACGAATTGGAATAATCAATCTGGAGTTGGTTTAGATTTGTTGAGGTCTTTACCTATACCTATCCCTCCACTCGAAAAACAAAACGAGATAGCTCAACATATACAAAGCCTCAGAGAGCAAGCCAAACAGCTTCAAAATGATGCAAAAGCGATACTGGAGCAAGCTAAAAAAGATGTAGAACAAATGATATTGGGGTAAAGCAGTACGAAATAAAAAATATATTATGGAAGATTTTCTTAACAAAGTATTTAGTGACTCAAATACATCTTTTGTATTAACTAGCATTTTAGCCTCTTTTGTATCTGTAGCTTTATCGACTCTTTTAATTACCTTGAAAAAAGGGAAAAAGGAAAGAGAGAAAATTGAAGACTTGTTTTACGCACAACTATCTAAAAAATTAGAGCAAGGATTAATAAAAGAGAAAGAAGATATCGTCATACTTTTAAGTTCATTGAATCGAAAAAAAGATTCGTATGATTCAGATTTGATACTATTATTTATTATTGAAGATTATCTTGCAAGTGATAAATGTTTACCTGAACATTATGATTTTTTGAAAAATATAGTGAAAGAGGAAAAAGAAGAGAAACCTTTTTCAGACATTCCAGAAGAGGAGCGTCGGATATTGAAATCAATAAATGACTCCGTAAAACACAATGATACAGATTCCATAAGTGATTATTTAGAACAATTAAGGTCTGTAATATCCACTAGAAATAGATTATACCTTAAAACAGCAGCATTAAACAAATGGTCTATGCCTGTAGCAATCATTGGAGTCGTTCTTACCATAATGTTTGGAATAATGAGCTTTAATAGTGTGGATTATAGTAAAATAGAAGAATCGAATCAAAGAATTTTGAAGTCAATTCAAGAGGAAAATAACCTCAATAAATCTGATTCAATTCACTAAAAATAAAATATATGGGTAGGCTAACTTTATTTTTGAAAAACTTGCGAAGATGTATAAAAACACAAGATGATAATATAAGTGAACAAAAAAATATTGTATTCATTTCAGAGCATCAAGTCTGGACAAACAATCTTGAGCGAACACTAGATAGATTATATAAGTGTCGAGACCTTGAAATAGCCAACCTTTGGCAACGTTCTGTATTTTTGGCAGTTTTCTTAACATTATGTCTTACTGGCTACGGGATATTAGTTTCAAAATTATTTTCTTTAGATACAATTTCAGAAATTAACAAGCAAACTTTTACCCATATTGGAGCGATTGGTATTGGTATTTTAGGTTTTTTATTTTCCCTTATTTGGATAATGATGGCTAAAGGCTCAAAAGCATGGTATGAAGTGTATGAAGGGGCAATATACAATTTTGAAGAAGAATTTCAAGTCGATTTACAGATACCTGATATGTATCGTATGGGGATAAACGATGGAGTTGATGGAAAATTGAACAGCTCGATAATATCAGTCAAATCAGGAGCTTACTCTCCTTCAAAAATTAATATAGTAATAGGTCAGATATTTTTGTTGCTATGGATTGTTGTTATGCTAATTCATGGTTTTTTCTTATTTTCGATAGAACTCCCTTTATGTGCTTGTTGTTGGGCTATACTATCCCTTTTATTCTTAGTCGGATTGAGTACTTTTATAATAATACAATCTAAAAGTAGCCACCTATCAAAAGAGGGTATTAAGGAGAGAGAGGGTTATAGAGAAAGTGCAGATAAATTTCGAGAAAAAAGAGATTCCGAAAGAAATTATGAGGATGTCTATTATTTTAATACTGACAAATATTTGAAAAATAAATAACGAATATTACCATGTTAACCACAGAGGCAAAAACAAAAATAGAATCTATTTGGGATAGCTATGTAGCTACAGGACGGCTTGTATATGATCTCAAAGGCAATCGACTTGAGGATATAGACCAACTACGCTTGGAGGCGATCAAACATCTAATGATATTTATTCAGCAATTTTTGGATAAGTCTATAGATGTATATGAATTTAAGACTAATGTTGATAGTTACAATAAGCGGAATAACCTATGGGGCTTCACTGCAATGAAGGGGCAAATGTTCTTCAATCAGCTGGTAAAGTATAATGAACAGCAGATAGATAAATTGACAGCAATTCTTGCCTTATGTATTGTGATGCCAAATAATTTGCAGGAAGCTCTGACCAAGATAGATAAATTGGAGTCATTTTGTAAAGTGGCTTATGAAAAAGCGGAAGACAGACGAAAAACAGCTAATCCCAATTCTGTCGGTTATTTCTTATCTTATTTTTGGCAAGTGCAAAATCCCGAAGAGTGGGCTATACTGTACACTTCCCAAATTAGAGCCTATCAAGAGTTAGATATCTGGAAGGAAAAGCCAAACCAAAAAGAGACCTATCAGTTTTTCTATCAGCTAAATGAAGAAATTCGTCTTGCGTTGAAAAACTATACTAAAGCAAGTATTTCAAATTGGGATATCGAACACGCATTTTGGGAGTATAAAGGTAATCCAAATAAAACAGCAGAGGTTAATTTACCCAAAATCGGCAATCAGCCCAAAGAATCTCCATCTATTCAACCTCAACCAGAAGTTGAGGTAGCTTTACCTCTCAAGGCGAGTTTTGAACTATCGGAGTATCTAATACCTAAAGTTGCTAAGCTTGTTGAATTGGGTAGCCAGATAGGCGTTACTTCGTCTGCTAAAGGAGATGAATTTGAAAGGCTTGTTGCTGAGATATTTAAACAACTGGATTTTGATGTTCAATTATTGGGACAAGGTACAGGAAGAAATCCAGATGCGATAATTCGATTCAGAGAGGAGAATACGGCTTTTATAATAGATGCAAAAGCGTATACCAATGGTTATACTCTTGGAACTGACGACAGAGCTATTAAAGAGTATATAAACCACCATTGCCCTAAACTGAACAAGGAGGGGTATAAGAAAATAGGGTTCATTATTGTCAGCAATTCGTTCAAATCTAATTTTGACAGCTTTATCAATTCTATTACTTGGGATACCGAAATAAAACGCTTTATACTACTCACTTCTGAGGCTTTGTTATACCTATTGGCATTCAAGACCAAAGACCGCTTACCTCTGACCACTATTATAGAAAAATTAGTGGGATTAGGTAATCTGATTGAAGCAAAGGATATTATAGCAGAGTTTGACGATGTATAAAAATAAGAAGAGCCATATCTCTATGGCTCTCATTCTGTTATTTCTTAAATACCTCCCATCGCAAGTCGTTGCTTCCTTTCATCTTGAACTCTGTAGGGCTAGAGATGAGTAGATTTGAATAAGTTCTATTACCAGTTTCAGTGAACGATAAGCCAATAGATGTTGCATTATGGTCGATGTAATAATACTTGTCGAACGATTGACCATTGTAGTAGGTCACTGTCAGCAAACCGTGTATTTTTCGTTCTCGTCCTTCTCCAGTTGCATAATTCTCATCGAGAACAACCACCTTTGCAGGATTGTACTGCTCCTTGAATGTAATAGTTGTAGTGCCAACTTCATGTACATACTCGAACGTGCCATTAAAGACAAATAGAGCCTTTTTTTGAGCCTCACTCATCGAATTGCCTGCGTTGTCGTCATCGTCGTCGCTAGAACATCCTACAAATGAAAAACTAACCACCGTCAACATTAAAAATAAAAATGCTTTTTTCATAAAAGTAAATTATAAAGTATCCATCAGCCCCGAATTGGAAGGTTTTATAAAAAAGAAACGTGGGAACTGCTAACTCATTGTAGTAAGAGGCTCTGGTAAGCCCATGACACAAATAAGCAACAGCCCCACGCCTTTTATGAAGACGTGGAACATTCTGCCTATTATCTATGTGTCAATTTGAATTTACCAGATTCCTTACTACAAGATAAAGATAGACGTTTCGTATATTTTCAATAAGTATGGAGTCTCCTAACGTTTTAGTTAACTCCATATGGCAAAGATATAAAAAAGGTCGGTATCGTAACGAAACCGACCCTCAATAATTACATTTAGCTTGTTGTATTATATCCTTTGGATATCAGCCATAAGACGCTCTTCATTTAGCTTAAATGCCCCTGCTTCTTGGTTGTGGTCAATGTAGTTCATTGGAAAGAATCCGCTATTGACAAGCTCACAGACTGTATGAGTTAACTCCATCATTTTGCATTGTTGCTCAGATAGCTCGATATGGGAAGCCTCCTTGACATATTTATCTAGGACTTCTTCATCAACCCAACACAATCTAGTCATAGAAGGAAGAGGATACCTTATTTTGAACTGCCATTCTTCAAACGGAATACCTAGAGAGCTGAATCGACTAGACAATGAGGATAGATGTGGAATAGTATTCATATAGCCTGCTAAATATTTCTTCCTCAGTTCATCTAAAAAATCTCTAGGAAAATCAGCATGATTCGCCAAAAATATAGATACAGGACGTACAAAAATATCTTTTGTCTCATCTTCCTTATCAACAGCCCTCATTATTCGTTCTAGGTCTTCTCTGCAAAATTTGACATCCCCAAATTTGCACGCTTCAATAATAATACCTTCGAAAGCACGACACACTTCTTTATACTGACCTCGTAAATATGCTTCCTTGGAAGCTAAATAGATTTTTTTCATAACCCTAAACTTTTAATAATATTCTCAACTATAGAGCCACTTTGTTGTGGGCTTGGCTCTTTACTCCCTTTTTGTAATTCGTCCACAATTCCGATTTCTAGAATAGTGTCCCGAATAAGTTTTTCCTGTCGTTCTTTATACTCCTGTGACGGCTGTGGAGTATCAAATAAATTATTCATGTTAATTATTGTTTGTTGAAGCTTCTTCTTCTTTTAACTGTTCTACTCGTTCCCTTTTGCGTTGCTCCTGCTTCTCCTTATAATATTTGCAAAGGTGGCACGTGAGCGGAAGATAAAAGACCACCTGTTCTTTTTGTGTAGGAGAATCTTTATGATAACCCATGAGCTTATTGATAGCTTCCAAACAAGCAATCTTTATTCGCTCATCCTTTGTTCCATCCATAATTGCTTTATAGCGTCGAATTTGGTTGTGACGGGTTAGGTAATCATCATCCAGCTCAACATCTTCGATGGATTGAGTTGAGGAGGGTAAACTTTCATCTGAGGATGAGTTAACTCCTATCGTATTGAAGGTTAACTCCAACTCCTTTTCTGTCAGATATTCTGCAACATGAGGAGAGGTCTTTAATCGAGAAGCCTGAACTTTCATGCTGTCTCCTTTCGCTGTCGAATTCGGATGAAGAAGTCTATATGCTTTAGTAGCATCCCATCCAGCTAATACCAAATCGCAAAAAGCAAGCTCTTTGGTTGTTAATTTATTGTCTTTTTTAACCATATTGAAAAGTTAAGTAATTTATAATATGAATGTTATTGTTGTTTTCTGTCTGTGGTAATCTGGTTAAAACCTAACCACGAGTACCTGTGTGTATGTGGTATGGTATATCTGAGATATACCTACTACCACGTACCACAATACCATATACTAAAAATCAATTTTTATTTGTTCTGGAATTATAGAGTATTTATGCCTGTTACAGTTTGGTTTAGCTAAATTCTTAATCCACCCTTTCTTAAGATAATATTTGATAAATTCACGAGCAGGCTTATCGGAACACACAAATCGGATTTCAATTTTTTCCCCTAAATTTCCTTTTGTATATATCGTATCCACAGATTGAAAAGTGTCTTTTAAAAACTGTATATGAGTTTTATCTTCGTAAGATGAAGGACTAATCTTAACTTTTTTAGTTTCTCCATTCTTGCCTCCAGACTTAAGATTCTCAAAGTCTACTCTGTCCCCTGTTATATCAAAACACAAATTCTCATCCATTCTTAGCACATAACTAGCTACTTTCTCAGACTCTGCCAGATAGTTCGCCTTGACAATACAGAAATGCCGTAAGTTTGATTCAAAACTATCCTTGCGAAACTCAATAACGCATCTGGATTTGGCTTCTATAGCTTGACTTCCAATTACATTATTTTTACTTGGAGCTAGTTCTTCCGTACGTTTTCCTGTATGATGCAAGAAGCATACGGAGCATTCATATTTTATGGCAATATCCGAGAATGGTTGCAAGAACTGTCTGACTTGGTTGTTTTGGTTTAAATCTTTGGCTGTATATAAATCGCCAAAGGCATCTAAAACAATGAGGTCGACGGGAAGATCCTCTAATACAGAGCGTAAAATTTCTATGAGATTATCTGAATCTGTCGTGCATAAGAAATTTTTCAATTTGTCTTTTGGTACTTTTAAAGTCTGATTCTGCTTGCGTACTAAAAAAGCAATAGACATTTTATCATCCTCAGTTGAGATATACAAAGCTCTTCCATGTTTGCCATTGAATTGATTTCCTAAAAAATCTATTTGTCCTGCCACAGATAAAGCTAATTGACGTAAAATCATACTTTTTCCTGTATCACTAGCCCCGACCAAGAACCAAAGCCCAACCATCGGAAATAATCCAAACAATTTTGAGATTTCCTCTATTTGCATATCTATCAGCTGACTCCCATCTGTAATACAAGGTGGTAATTTTAGCTCTATATTCGCATCCAGAGAAGCAGATTCCGTTTTTTCGTTGTTAACAACAACTTGCGGTTTATAGTCCCCACCATTTTGAGAGGACTGCATAGGATTCTTCTCCATATCAAGCTTTTTTCGAATGTTTGTACTTACCTGTCTTTTTTTCTACTACCGCTAGGTCTACTTCTTTACTGAGAAACAGAGTTCTATCCGAAATTTTATAGGCTTTCAGACGTCCATCATTTACCCAATTATTTATAGTTTGGGGTGTGACATAGAACTTAGCACATAAATGCTCTATTGTTAGATATTTTTTATTATCTTCTTTCTGTAAATCTGCTATCGCCACAGTCACAGCATCAGATATCATCTGTTTTAGATTATCTGGAGACATTTGAATCAAAATACTATTAGTCATGCTTTTAAAATAAAAAATTTAACAAAAGGAGCTGCAGCAACCTTGAAATTGATTCAAAAGTATAATTCCTGTGATTTTTTAGAGAAGCTTAAAATATAGCTATAGTAGGATATTATAACCTGCTGATTATCAGTTAATATTTCAATTGATTTTATATTTGATTAAAAAAGAAGTAAACATTTGTGATTAAGAAGTTATATAGTATTCGAAATTATCTATTGCATTATTGCTAGATATTAAAAACAAAAAGAAGCGTTCGTATTAAGCTGATGTTCAGCGATATAATAAGTATTTCGTTAGACATTCCATTTTTTAAATAGTTGCTAATTGTAGTGTAGCAAAAGCTTATACATAAAAACACCCCCACTACAAAGTATGTAATAGGGGCGGTGTAAGGGTAGTATTGGTATTGACTAAACTAACTCCATTTGATATATCTCATTTTGAGCATTTCGATAATCAATTAACATTTCAATGCAATCAATCAAATCCAGATTTAGATTTTTATATTTTTGAATTATTACAGAGTCAATAATGGTTAAAATCCATTCTGAAACTTCCTCTTTTTTCTTGTCCTTGAAATGTGTTTCATGTTCCATAAATTTGAATAAGGGAACTAAAGATTCTAATAGCTTCTTTCTGAAACTATTTCTATTCTTTCCTACTTTGGATTTTTCTTTGCTAGCCCGTTCTTTGATTATAGGTTGTATGGCTTCTAATATCTCTCGTAAGGTATGTCTATCTTTAATTCTCGTAGATTCTTTATTTTCATCATCTTTACCCAAAGAAAACGATATATGAAACAGGAGGTTATCTTTTCTTGTTAACTCCTTATACAACTGGTCTGCTTCAAATCTAGCCTCCCTATCTCTTTTTGCATTATTGGGGTCGGCTTTCTGATTAAGATAGAGAGCGTATGACATAGTATAACCGAAAAAGGTTAAAATAATATCCTTCTGTTCCTCAGTGAATTCTGCAAGAAAGCCTTTAAATTCATCTATATTGTTATTCGAGAATTCAGTAAATGCAAAATTAGCTATATCTCTATAACGAGAGAAGCCATATTTATTCGGGATTGCATATTTATTTATCATAATAGATTTTTCTTATCCAATTTTCATTTGTACACGTTGAAAATATCCATTGTCTGCAAGCATTGCTTTTTCTTTATTGTTTAATTTGAGGTAAGTTTTTAGTTGTTCCTCACTCTCATGTCCAGATATGGCTATTATTTCTGACAATTTACATCCTGCTTGTTGCATATTTGTACACAATGAACGACGGCAACTATGAGTTTTAACCATATCGCAGAATCGTTTAGATATTTTAGCCTTCATGCCAGCTTTATTTTGATTTATTTGAACTATCTCTGTAAACTCAGCCTTTTCGCATATTTTCTTTATATAATCATTAATCTTCTGGTCATAAGTCTTAGGTAAAGTGCCATTGTATTTATTCAATATCTCTTTAACCCTCCAATCTAAAGGTATATATACGGTCTTATCCGTTTTCTCTTGACATAATTCAACATATTCTAGTCCATTGGATAACTTTGTAATCATGCTAGAATTAATTCGCTTATAATCACTCACACGCTGTCCTGTTAAGCATCCGACAACAAAAACATCCCTTACCTTCTCCCATGCAAGATTATCGGATAAATCCATATTATAAAGTATTTCAATTCTTTCTTGAGTTAAGTAAACATTGTCTACTTCTTCATAATTAGCGACAAAATCAGAGTTTTCTATCTCCCTATTGTTATGGAGCTTCATATCTTTAGCTGCATACATGACAGTCTTTAATATTTTAATCATACGCCCTACAGTATTCGCAGCGTATTTTCTATCGAAGATCAAATAGTTTTTAAAGTCTCCATGAAAATCCATAGTGATATCTTCAAAATCTATCACTTTATTTCTGTCATTTTGATAGTCGTTTAGCCGATTTCTAAAACCCTTAATGCTTTTAACTGTACCTTCACTTACTTTTTTATTCGAGCGTTTCTTCAACCTTTTACCTGTTTCGAGGTCGTTAATATACTGTTCTATAAATTTATTTAGAGTTATTGGTTTTTCTATTACTTTAGGTTTTAATTCTAGGTAATAAGCATTTATAACTTCTTGTAACCATTCGCTAGTATAATCTCCAGAATGGCTGTTAAAAGCTTGAACAATGGAGTCTTTCAGTCCTCGAATTACTTTGTTGGTTTCTTGTATTAAATCATTGCTTTTATCTGTTTCTTCCACTAACTCATTTCTCTCTTCAATAGAAAGACCTTTGGTGTCTTTACTCGTTAGATATTTTAAATCCAACTCTTCTTTTTTGAGATTCCATGACTTAATTCTTATCGTAGTCTCAGTGACTCCATAGAGAGCTTTTTTCGCATCAATATTATATCTAACTCGAAGTATTGCAAATTCCGCATCTTTTTTGCTAGTTCTGTAGGTTAATTTTAATGTTGCCATAACTTTATTTTATCTCTTTATACAAAGATAAAGTTATTTTTTAGTTGCACGGTATTTGCACGGTAAATGTTTTAATTAAACAAGTTAAATTTTATATCAACAACAATAAAATATTGGTAATTAACATACTTATAACATATTCTTAACTAATCAAAACTATACAAATATTAATTTTGAGGTTCGCCAGGAACCTCAAATGCATGTTTAAAAACCTTGTAAGTTGCTATCTTACAAGGTTTTTTTTATACCCAAAGTGGTGACCACTTCAGTATATGATGCGTTAATTAGAATAGAATCTGCTTCGCTGGATGTGCTCAATACTTCACATCAATAATAGTCAGGAATATAACTTAATTTTTAATTCGTAACTGCTCCTTATTTTCCATTATTCTGTTTCTCAAATTCTTTCGGAGTCATCCCATACTGGCTCTGAAACAACTTAATAAAATATGAAGGAGAGTTAATTCCTATCAGATAACAGATTTCACTTACCCTGTATTTTCCCTCCTGTATCAGCCGGACGGACTCCTGCAGGCGGACCAGTCGTATAAAGTCGGTCGGAGTTGTGTCGGTTATAGTTTTTAACTTCCTGTGTAAGCTCGACCGGCTCATGTGGATAGCATCCGCAAGACCTTCTACATTAAAATCCGAATCAGATATATTCTTATTTATGATTTCTATCATGTTATTTAAGAATTGCTCATCCGCCCTATTCATTCCCGATTGCTGTACCGGCAAAAATGGCTTTCGGAGGAAGAGTTCTCTTTCGCGTCGTCTATTATTCATCAGCGATATTAATAAGGTCTGCAGATATTGAAAAGAAAAAGGTTTTTCTACATAAGCATCCGCACCAATTTCCAATCCTTTTATTTTGCTGCTCAGGTCGTTTTTAGCAGTAAGTAGAATTACTATTATATGGCTGTATTCGATTTCCGTTTTTATCTTTCTGCACAATTCGAATCCGTCCATTTCGGGCATCATAATATCGCTGACTACTATGTCTATGCTCTTTAGTTTCAGTACTTCCAATGCTTCTATTCCGTTCTTTGCTTTTTCTATCACATAGTTTTCATTTAGTTTTTCAGCAATGAAGTTTAGCATATCAGGATTATCTTCTACCACAAGAATTGTTTCAGCTTGTTTTTTCTTTCCCGGTTCTTCCTCATGTTCAACGATGTAGTCGGAAGGTTTAGGTATATCCTGCTCTTCTTCGGCAGGAATATGCGACAACGGAATTTTCAGGATAAAATCATTACTTTCCACTGCCGAAGAATAGAATAAATATCCATCATGCAATTCGGCTAACGATCTAGCCAGAGACAGACCTATTCCTGACCCTGTAGTTTTGCGATTTAGTGCCTCCATTTGAAAAAACGGCTCAAATATCTTTTCCTTCAGTTCTTCAGGTATCTGCTCGCCATCATTCGATACTTGTACCGTAAAATAGGTACTATCCGCCACTACAGAAATTTCTATTTCCTGTTCGGAATATTTCATGGCATTTGACAATAGATTATTTATTATCTTGGTAATTCCATCTCTGTCTACCATCGCATAAATGGGTTCGTTGTCTACGGCCGATAGTTTCAAGCTTTTCTTTTCAAAAGAGGCCTGCTGCTGAAACCTGTCTGTAATTTCTTTCACCAAAATGATCATATCTGTTTTGCGGAAGCTCAATAAAAATTTGTGACTGTTTACCTTCCTGAAATCCAGTAACTGATTAATGAGTTCCAAAAGGTTGTTCGTATTCTGTTTGATATACCGCAGATTTTTATTTACCTTTTCGTCCGGAATATCCATTTCAATGATGGATTCCAGTGGACCGCTTATCAGCGTAATAGGCGTACGGATTTCATGGGCAATGTTGGTAAAGAAATCCACCTTCGCTTCATAGAGCTCGCGCTCTTTCTCTATTTCAAACAGTTTTTGCCTTTCGGTATTCCTTTTCTGATATTTTTTCAATGAAAATTTGATCGATAAATACACTATCGTAACAAAGAGAATAAAATATATAAAATAGGCGATGTTTGAAGCCCACCATGGGGGTAATATAATAATCTCCAGCGAAGCTCCTTTTTCGTTCCACAAGCCATCGTTATTTGATCCCTTCACTCTGAATGTGTATTTACCCGGAGGCAGTTTAGCGTAAGACGCACTGTGGTTATTTTTAGTATATATCC
The DNA here is from genome assembly GCF_900128985.1 of Indolivaga macrotermitis. GTDB lineage: Bacteria > Bacteroidota > Bacteroidia > Bacteroidales > Dysgonomonadaceae > Dysgonomonas_A > Dysgonomonas_A macrotermitis. The sequence continues at coordinate 23,937 of NZ_FQUC01000003.1, forward strand.
ATTCCGTATCTATATTTTCCATTTTGTAGGCATACATATTGGCTTGGGGGGCGGTATAACTGAGCGATACAAAATCAAGGATAATATTCGCCTGATTATATGGTAATTCTATTTTTTCGGTGTACAGAATACTCTTTTTCAGAGGCGAGTCTTCCATATCGGAACCTATTTCCTTATTGAAGACAGACAACTTGGTAATATACACAGGGGGCATATATTTATTCTCTTGAAATTCATCCGGTTTAAAGGCTATCAAGCCCTCCATACATCCGAAGTATAATTTCCCCGAGCTGCTCATCAACCCCGACTTATAGTTAAACTGATTGGATAATAAACCCTCATTCTGCGTGAATATTCTTACGGCCTTACTTTCTGGGTCGAATTGTACCAGCCCTGCATTGGTGCCGAACCAAAGGTTATGGTTTTTATCCTCCAGTATTTTGTATGCTACATCGTCGGGTAATCCGTCTTTTATAGTGTAAGACACAAACCGCTTGTCTTTCTTATTGTACATGCAGATACCCCCGCGATCGGTCGAAAACCAGATTTGCCCTTTGTGATCTTCTGTTATGCTGCTGACGGAGTTGGAACTCAACCCATTCCTATCTTCAACTTTGTGATGAACGATAATGTCTTGTTGCTGGTCGTACTGAAAAATTCCATTATTAAGAGTTGCTACCCATATAGTTCCTCCCGAATCTTCCATAATGTCGAACATGTAGCTTGGCTCAAATTTTGTTATCTGTTTGAACTTCATACTGCCTTTGTCAGCCACAAAGATACCCCAGGCATTACCCAGCCAGATTTTTTCGTTATGGTCTTCGCATAGGGCATATACGCTTTCTTCGTTCAGCCCCATGTCGAGGGACGAATAGTGTTGTACTCTATTCTGTGGCATATGAATTATGTCCAGCCCGTTCTTGAAGAATCCCGCCCAAATATTGAAATCCTGCACCAACAGGGCAAGAGCTTTATTGTAAGACAGATTATTTACCATACTGAACTTTTGTGTCTTCGGGTCGAAAGTGGATATACCGCTATCTTCTGTTCCTACCCATATTGTCCCGTTTTTATCCTCTTTTATTTCTCTTATCCGTTTCGAGTGGAGTGATCCTGATTCGCTGGTCGGAAAATATTTTTCAAACTTATTATTCCCGGTGGGGAGATAATTTACGCCGCCGAAATTGGTTCCTATCCATACGCCGCCTTCCCGGTCTTTATATATCTTTTCTACGATGTTGTCGGATAGAGAATGGCTGTTGAGAGGGTCTTCTTTCACATGATCTACAGTCTGCCGCTTTTCGTTTATGATATATAGCCCAGCCTGAGTTCCTACCCATATTTGGTCGTCGTTGATAACTGTTACGTGCCTTATTATCTTATAATTTGCGTCGGGTAAGCTCATATCTCTCAGTATATTCCGGCGTTTGTCGAGTTTCAGTAATTTTTCTTCATGTATTCCGATGATGATATCCTCATTGTAATGGCAGATCGTATATATATTTTTTCCGGCAAGGCTTGTATTTCCGCCCTTATTCCCCAAAAACTGAGTGAAAGTGTCATTGGATTCATTATATCGGAATACTCCCGAACCGTTCGAACCTATCCATACCCGGCCATTTTTTTCGATGGCGATACATTGCGGATTGCTTATGCTGGGGTTAAGTTCTTCAACAACGGTATATAAATATAGTTTCCGGCCGATGAGATCATATTTGAATACTCCCTGATTGGGTACCACAATCCATATATTGTTATTTTGATCCTGCTGTATGTCAGCCACCCATCCCGTGATACTGTCCCCGTGTACAGTTTTAACGTCGAAAGAGCTGAATCGTTCCGTTACCGGGTCAAAAGTAAAAACACCTTTATCTGTACCCAGCCATAAATTTTTGTCGGAATTTTCAAATAGTGCGCTAATGTTATTATTTCCTTTTCCTGTTATATGGTCGTAGCAGTTATATACTTTAAAGGATACCCCGTCGTAACGATTGAGGCGGTTGCGAGTTCCGAACCACATAAAACCGTAACTATCTTGACAAATGGATTTCACATTATTCTGGGATAAGCCCATGTTCCCATCAATTATAGATAGGTAATAATTGCTGGCAGATATATCCATTGCGGAAAACAGAAGTAGAAATGCGGCTAAAAATATATGCTTCATGGTAGACTATATGCTAAGTATCATATTGGTAACGAATATACATATTTCTAAAATCACATCTGTAGCAATAAATACAACAAATGTCCTAATGAGAATGAAAAAGTATATAGTTGCTACATATCTGTTATTTTTTGAAGAGATAGAAGTGTTTGTTTTCTCAATAATACGGATACTTTTGAAGAATCAAACATGGTAACAAATATTAATCTTTTTTAATACAGGTAGGCAGGAATCTCTAATGATTGATCTAATCTTAACATTCATTGATAATTGTTTTAATCTTAAAATTCTATGAGCAAATCAAATCTTAAATTCAGGCTAAGAGCGGCAATTACTATTCTGCTGTTCTTTGTTTCGGGGGTCATTGCTTTTGCACAAAATGTCACAGTATCAGGAACTGTCACCGATCAACAGAATGAACCTCTAATAGGGGTTTCGGTCGTAGTGAAAGGTACAACAACAGGTACCGTCACCGATTTGGATGGAAAGTATTCCATATTGGCGGCTAAGGGTGCAACAATAGTATTCTCTTACATAGGCTTCAACCCACAGCAAGCCATTGTATCAGGTGTAGTCTTAAATGTACAGATGCAGTCGTCCGACTCTTATATGGACGAAGTCGTAGTTGTAGGAACCGTAATGAAAAAGAGCGACTTGACAGGAGCCGTTGGCGGTATTAATGCAAAGGTACTGGCCGAAAAACCCGTGACCAGTGTCAATCAGGCACTTCAGGGCCGCTTGGCGGGAGTTTTCATTTCACAGGGAGCCAAGCCAACCGACGAGGCTTCCATCAGAATCCGTGGTATCAACACCATCGATGGCTCTACCGATCCTATTTATGTGGTCGACGGTATCGTTATGGATAACTGGTATGGCGGTTTCAACGCAACCAATGTGGCCGATATTGCTTCTGTAGAAGTATTGAAAGATGCTTCGGCAACAGCTCTCTATGGTTCCCGTGGTGCCAATGGGGTCGTTGTTATAACCACAAAGAAAGGTCAAGCAGGCGAAGGTAAAGTGTCTTACGATGGTTGGGTAGGGTTTCAGTCCTTCGGTCATCAGCCCAAATTGATGAATACGCAACAGTTGTATGATACTCGTTCGCAGGCATATATAAACGGCTATATAGACAGTTACTCGAAAACGAACGGTGGAGTTGCACCATCTCAATCGCTGATAGACAATTACATTAACAGCGAGATTAAAACACCGGACAGGGTTTTCACCTCGGCCGAATTGAAAGCTCTCGAAGAGGGTAGGTCGTATAACTGGCTCGATGAGATGTTGCGTAGCCCGGCTATTCAACAAAACCACGTTCTGAGTTTCTCGAGAGGTAGCGAAAGTGGATCTTTCTACCTAAGTTTTGGCTATATGAATAACAAGGGGTTGATCAAAAAAACCGAACAGACCAAGTACACAGGACGTTTCAATGCCGACCAGTTGATCAAGCCGTGGCTGAAGGTGGGTACCAATACCTCGTTTACCTATACTTATAATTCTAAATTGTACAAAGATGAGGTCTTTTATATGGCTCGTGGAGCCAGTCCATTCCTGGAGCCGAACGACACCGATCTATGGACAAGTTGGAGTAGCGGTACCAACAATGATCACAACCCTTTGCGTTCGTTGAGAATCGACAATGACGAAAGGATGAATCGTTTAGTAAGTTCCAATTACATTAATATAGAGCCAATAAAGGGTCTCAACATTCGTTCCACCTTTTCTATCGACTACGGCACCGCCGGGCGCAACAGTTATGTACCGAACGATATAAGCGAAGCGCAACGCGACTCGCATGATGGCCGTGCAACGGACAATCGCGATACCCGCACGGTGTGGCAGTGGGATAACTCTATCTCCTACAATCACACTTTCAACAAAGTGCATCAACTCAACGCAATGGTTGGTACCAGTGCCACTAGTACGAAAACAAATTGGCTAAACGCCCAAGCCGACGGTTTCTTTCTTAACAACCTCACATATCATAATATGAATGCCAACCTGAGAAAAGATCGTTTCGGGTTGAAGTCGGACTGGAATGAACAGGGGCTGATGTCGTATATCACACGAGTTAGTTATTCCTATAAATCCCGTTACCTGTTGACAGGAACCGTTCGTGCCGACGGTTCTTCTAAGTTTGCCGATGGGCACAAATGGGGTACTTTCCCTTCATTTTCCGGAGCATGGAACATTGCTGAAGAAGGTTTTATGGCAGATCAGAATATCTTCGACCAACTCAAACTGAGAGCCGGTTTTGGTGTCGTTGGTAACCAGAATATTGGTGATTTTATGTACCAGACACTCTATCTGATAAGCGGGGTTGTCACTGAGACCGGATACACTCCAACTTCCACACTCGAAGACGGACGCCGCGGTACACCTGACATCTCATGGGAAAAGCAGCAACAATGGAATATCGGTTTGGACATGGTGTTGCTCGATAGCCGACTCAATCTATCTGTAGACGCATATCTTATAGACAACAAAGATCTGCTCATGACCCGCATGTTGCCCGGTATTTCGGGTTATCAGAAAGCTACCGAAAACGTCGGAGCTATCCGGAACAAGGGATTTGAAGCCTCGCTGAATGCTCATATTATACAGGGACAAGACTTTACATGGGATGCTTCGGCCACGTTTTCTTTAGACCGCAACAAAGTTACCTCTCTTTATGGTGGTCGTAGGTTCATTTACAAATTACAAGACCAAACTGTCCAAAACGAAGGTAACCTATTCGTCGGACAGCCGCGTAATACCTTTTATATGATGCCCTCCGCCGGTATTGCACAACAATCGGATATGTGGTATGTAAACACTCTCGACCTCGGCGGTCGCGAAGTTAGCCCCGGCGATTTACTCCCTATAGATGTTAATCACGATGGTAGGATTACCGAAGACGGAGACCGTATCGTTGTGGGTTCGAAAGACCCTAAATTCTACGGCGGTTTCTCCACAGATCTTGGTTGGAGGGGACTCTCTTTAAATATGGTATTCACCTACTCATACGGAGCCAAACGTGTGGGCGGATGGTATAACGATATAGTCAGCGGTTATGGTAAGGGAATGACTTCGGCCGATCTGATAAACAACACTTGGACACCTGAGAATACCGGAGCCGAATTTCCCCGTCTGTTAGCAAGAGAAAGCTCCGGTTCTCAACGGTGGGGACAAGGTGAACTCGATTCCAGCCTGTGGGATGCCTCGTTTTTGCGTATGTCGGCTCTGACGCTCTCATATACTTTCCCTGAAAAGATACTCAGCAATATCCATATGTCTAACCTTAGGGCTTATGTAACAGGGTCTAACCTATTCTGCATCACTCCTTATAAAGGGTACGACCCCGAATTTGGGGACTCCTATCCCTCTACACGCATGTGGACATTCGGTGTTAATATGTCTTTCTAACGGCGGTAAAGTTTAAACATAAAAAAGAAATATAACAATGAAAAAGATATTCAAATACTGCGCACTATGCGCAATGGCCGGAATGTTTGTACTCTCCACTTCCTGTAACGATCTTCTGGAAGCTGAGCCGAGCGGGAAACTGACTGAAGCCGAAATGTTTGGAAATGTCAAATCGGCCATGCTGATCGTAAACGGATTGTATGATAAGAACCTCAATGCAATGCGCGGATGGGAATTCCTGCGTACAATGGTAGGAACGGACGAAGCAAGGTATGCCCGCAATCGCCACCTAACCGATAATTACGGTCTCGATGGAAGTTTTGACACTTATGGCGACGGACTTAGCGGCAACAACTCGGGACTGGGTGCACTATGGAATAACTATTGGGCTGTAGTAGTGGAAGCCGGTAAAGTTGTTTATTACCTAGGTGAAGACGAGTCGCCCGAAGCGAAGCAGTTGGTTGCCGAAGCCCGGTTTTTGCGGGCGCTGAATATGTTCAGGCTCTCCGTACAATGGGGCGATATTCCTATTCTGGATCCGGCTCTGGAAGCAGAGTATGGTACTGATCGCCAGCCTGAAAATGTGGTGTGGAAATATATCATAGACGACCTTACTGCGGCCATTGTCGATCTGGCACCCGAATCGTCCGATTCATTTCGTGCTACCCGTTACGCTGCTTTGGCTATGTTGGGTAAGTCACTAATGTATGCTCCCGAGTCTACCGGTCTCCGCAATTTCGCAGAAGCCGACAAATGCTTCGTGGAGATTATAAACTCCGGCAAGTATGGTCTGGTTTCTAATTATAAAGATTTGTGGAATAATGCCCCGTTTGAATACCCCAAAATCCCTGCTGTGTCCGATTTTCCCGACAGGCCCGACCTTATTAAAACTCCTAATTTTAAAGAAGGCGGAATATCCGAATCGCTCTTTACAGTAGAGTTCACCTATCGCTCCGATGACAGCGGCTACAATAGTTATCAGTGGTGTACCGGATCGTGGGAATTCGAAACATGGTTCGCTGGAGAGGCCTCATGGCTTTCCGGTTACGAGTACATGGTACCCAATATATTTATGTACGAAGATGTAAATACTGAAGCCGATTTTATTCACAATTATGAGTTTCCGGATCCGGTTCTCGGCCCACAACTGATTGACAGAGGTGTTGGCGTCTGGGAAGACGGTGATCAGCGCAGGGATGCTTCCATACGTTACGAATGGTACTATTATACCGATACATATTCGGAACAACCGGCCCTTAGCTATGGAGCTAACAACCTTGCTACTTATAAAAATAAAGGCACTGCGGGTCAGTTCAAATGGATACAGGTCAACGAACGCAAAGCTCAATTAGCTGATAATATGCGCGATGCGATGAACCCACATATCAAGAAATTCGAAGATTTCCGGTGTGATGTGAACACTGGTCTAGGGATAAGTATGTTCCGTACTCACAAACCATTCCCCGTGATTCGGTATGCTGACATCCTGCTTCTGCACGCCGAATGTCTCAGTGAAGCTGGTAATATCGGCGAAGCCATAAATGTTGTACAGAATCAGGTTCGTAAACGTGCATGGGGAGATGGCACACCTTCGGCTTGGAATCCGGCATCGAAGGAACAATTCCGAGATATGATTATGGATGAGCGTATGCGTGAACTTGCTTTCGAAGGATGGCGCCGTACCGACCTCATTCGTACAGGCAAATTCGTGAATCTGGTGAAGAGTCGCAACGATTGGGTTATAGAAACTCCGGGATATATTAATGAGAACAAAAAACACTGGCCGGTTCCTCTTTCCGAGATCACCGAATTCGGCTGGACTCAAAACCCGGGATACATACAATAATATTCATAAAAAAAATCAAGAACGATCATGAAAAATATAAAATTTGTGGTATTGTCTCTGTTGTCTCTTGCTCTGATTTTCTCTTGCACAGACGATGAAGAAAAGAACCATATTCCCAATACCGGAGCCCTCGAAATGGGAATCGTGGTACCGGGTAACGAAAGTGTCACTCTCTGCTTAGACCTCAAAGACAACGCTAATGTAACCAGAGCAGAGGTGTCTTGGGGGGATGATGGAAGTGCCTCCTTCGATATTGCAGGCAACCAAGTTCAACAGAAAATAGCTGTTCCCGAAGGTTCTTATATTTTTAGGGTGTTAGCATACGATGCAAACGGTAAGGAGGTAATTAATTTTCCGATGGCCGGGAAGTCTTATGGGGCAAATTATATAGGGACGTTGAAGAACAGCCGCGTGCCCATCAAGTTCAGACTCAGTCCCGAGAAAGATGTGAATATCACATGGGCTGACAATCCGGCAGGATGCCTTAGATCGGTGGTAAGCTACATCAAGGCGGGAGAAACAGAACCAACCGTGATTAATGTGACGACCGACGAGACAACATCCTTCCTTGAGAAACCGGCTCTTGAGATTGACGAAGAGGGTAAAGAGGTATTCCGCTTCGAAGTTATGAGCTATTATTACCCCGAAACGAAGCTGTTAAACACCTCGCAGAGACCCGTGTCGGTACCCGCCGATATTGTATTCGACGAGTTTCCCTCGACTATTACCAAGTACGACAACGGCCCTGTTGACGTCACATCGGTTTACATAAAGAACCCGGGACCCAACATGGTGGGAACGCCGGGTGCAGACTCAAGATTTGGAAATCTCACCGACTGGCAAACCAACACTGCTGCGAAAAACCGGGATGGTAATACCTATGGCGGATGGAAACAAGGCCTCATAGGTTGGGAAGTCGGTTGGGGTGCCGATCCTATCACCAATGGCAAGATATGGCAGAGTCCCACCCTTCCGGAGGGTACTTACGAATTGTCTATTTCCTTTGGCGGAATAATGACAGATTGGGTCGACCTGAATCTTGTCGTTGCTCCGGGCTCCGAACTTCCAAATGTCGAGAATCTTTCTACGCAAGCGATAACATACATGAGGCTGGTGAATGACCCGGTTCTGGGAAGCGACCGCAAGCTCACCTTCAAGTTGACGGGAGAAGACCAGAAGGTTTCGATCGGTGTTGCTATCACGGCAACGGGTGGAGATGCTTGGATCGATGCCATAAAATGGTTCAAACTTGTCGACCTCAAGATATATGACGAATAATTTTATAACCACAGGCAGGCGGCCATTGACCGGGCCGCCTGATAATGATAATTAGGTTATTTTGAAAATCAGTTACAAGTTACTTTGTCTTTCGGTACGTTTGTCCGCCTACTTGTAACTTGTAACTTTTTTCATATATATTCATCACAACAACAAACAATATCTTAATAAAGAGCTATAAGCATGAAAGCATTGGTATTAAGCATTCTCCTCTTCTTTTTGGCTGCGGTTACTACGCCGGGTCAAACCAAAGAGATTATACAAGTAGAGACGAACAACTTGGCGATGATTTTCACCGCCAGTCCCGGCGGGAAAGTAGTTTTCCAATATTGGGGCAATAAACTGAATGGCGCCTCTTCGTTCTTAGACAGGAAAGTAAAGGGGCAACCCGACACTAGCGATGATTTTGCATCGCAGCTGTATCCCGCTTATGGCGGACGTTATTACCTTAATCCCGCATTGAAACTAACGCATGACGATGGTGTGCTCACTACTGAACTCGTCTATGCCGGCTCACAAACAAAATCACTTGATGATAACAGGACTGAAACAATTATCAGCCTGAAAGACAAACTGTATCCTGTCTTTGTGGATGTACGCTTTGTCTCTTATAACAAAGAGAATATTATCAGCCAGTCGGTTACCATATCTCACAGCGAAACCAAGGAGATATTGGTAGAAAATCTGGCATCCTCATATATCCCTCTTCATGCCGAATCGTATTACCTCACCCATTTCAACGGTACATGGGCTCTCGAAATGCAGATGGAAGAAGAAGAACTGACTCACGGCACGAAAGTTATCGAATCAAAAAAAGGAATAAGAACCACACAGTCCGAAAATTCGGCATTTATTCTGTCGCTGAACGGCCCGTCGAAAGAAGATTCGGGTGAAGTTTATGCCGGTGCTTTAGCGTGGTCGGGCAACTATAAGCTATCCTTTGAATTAGACGAAACCGGAAAGTTGGGTATTACGGCAGGGATGAATCCTTTTGCTTCCACATTCCATCTCAAGCCCGGACAAAAGTTGGAAACTCCCGAAATGATATTGACATATAATGCAAATGGCATAGGTCAAATATCACGAAACTTTCATGACTGGACACGCAAGTACAATATGGCTCACGGTGACCAATTGCACCCTATTATCCTGAATAGTTGGGAAGGAGCCTATTTCGATTATACCGAGAAGACTATTACTGATATGATGGACGATGCCGCCCGGTTCGGGATAGAAATGTTCGTGTTAGACGATGGCTGGTTCGGCAATAAATATCCACGGAACGGTGACAACGCAGGCTTGGGTGACTGGCAGACAAACAAAACGAAACTGCCAAGAGGAATACCATACCTTGCCGATTATGCCGTAAGCAAAGGAATGAAATTCGGTATCTGGATAGAACCCGAAATGGTGAACCCCGACAGCGAACTGGCCGGAAAACACCCTGAATGGATTATAAAGAGCGGCAAGCGCGATATATTGCCCATGCGTAATCAGTGGCAGTTGGACTTGAGCAATCCTGATGTTCAGGATTTCGTATTCAACACATTTGATGAGGTTGTTTCCATGTCTCCGAATATCAGCTATGTAAAATGGGACGCCAACCGGCATGTTGACAACGTGGGCTCGGAATATCTCCCCGCAAATGAGCAAACCCACTTTTGGCGCGAATATATAAAAGGATTGTATAGTGTATATGATAGAATCAGGGATAAATATCCTGATATTCAGATACAATTGTGTTCGGCGGGAGGCGGCCGTGTAGACTTCGGCGCACTAAAGTATCACGACGAGATTTGGGCGAGCGACAACACCAATGCCCTTGATAGGATTTTTATTCAATATGGAACCAATCTGTTTTTCCCGGCCATTGTAACGGGGTCGCATGTATCCACCAGTCCGAATCATCAGACGGGTATGATGATTCCTCTCAAGTTCCGTTTCGATGTGGCTATGTCGGGTCGTTTGGGTATGGAGCTGCAGCCGAAAGATATAGGTGACGAGTACGAATTTGCAGCGAATGCAATTAAAGACTATAAGTTGATACGTCCGGTTGTTCAGTTGGGCGACCTTTACAGATTAATCTCTCCTTACGATAAGAACGGCTGGGCATCGCATATGTATGTGGCGAAAGATAAAAAGCAAGCAGTATTCTTTGCTTACAGCCTTAAATACCATGGTCGTACGACATACTTCGAAACCAAGTTGAATGGGCTTGATGCGGATAAAAATTATAAAATTACCGAGCTAAACGTAAAATCGGGTCGAAGTTCTTTCTATGGAAACGGTCAGACCTTTACAGGTGACTACCTGATGAAAGCGGGAATCAACTTGAATATAGGAAATCCGTTCGATAGCACCGTGCTGTTGATTACAGAAGAATAATTATTTTAGTACATGATTCTTTTTTGTTATGAGCTAAAATATAATTAACGAAAATAAATCCTTTATAAAAATGCGAAATCTGTTAAAAGATTATTATATCAAATTCGTTTTATTGCTATTTGCTATACTGTCCTGTGGAGTGGTATTGGCAGCACCAATAAAGAAAGAACTAAACTCTGGCTGGAAATTTCGCCAGTGGCGGCTGAATAACTGGTATCCGGCTACAGTACCGGGCGTAGTCCATACCGATCTGATGGCGAACGGAATTATTGAAGACCCTTTCTTCCGCTTAAACGAGAGAAGTGTTCAGTGGGTGGATAAAGAAGACTGGATGTACGAAACTCATTTTGATGTGGATGATGAAACATTCGCGAAAGAGAGCATACGCCTGCATTTCATGGGACTCGATACATATGTGGACGTTTACCTGAATGGGGAAAAAATCCTCGAGGGAGACAACATGTTCCGTGAATGGAAAGTAGATATAAAAAGTAAGGTGAAACAGAAAGACAATAAATTGGAAGTCTTTTTCCGCTCGCCTATCAAAGAAGACATCCCCAAATGGGACGCACTGCCTTTTCAGTATCCTACCGGACCCGACCAGTCTCAGCAAGGTGGTATCTTCAATAAAACAGTCAGTACATTTGCCCGTAAAGCAGGATACCATTACGGTTGGGACTGGGGACCACGCCTTGTAACATCGGGTATTTGGCGTCCGGTATATCTTGAAGCCTGGGATGATGTGAAGATAGAATATATATTTTTTGACCAGAAAAATGTAACCGCCGAATTGGCTGAAATAACGCTGAACACGGAGATTCTTTCTAATAGCAAAGACCGGGATGTTACTGTCAGACTGAAAGATAAAGAATCGGGAAAAATCTACGGGGAAAAAACATTCAATGTAAACGAGGGTTTTAATAATTTAGCACTTGATTTCACAATAAACAAGCCCCAACTCTGGTGGTCAAATGGATTGGGAGAACCCCATTTGTATCAATTTGAAACTGAAGTTATAGTCTCAAATACAACTGTCGATCAAAGGACAACAAAGATAGGCGTCCGTTCGCTCAAGGTAGTAAATGGACCGGACGAGTACGGCACATCGTTGTACTTTGTCCTGAATGGAACACCTGTCTTTGCCAAAGGAGCAAACTATGTTCCGAGTGATAATTTCCTTCCAAGGGTAACAAAGGCAATATTAGAAGATCATGTAATGGCCGCAGTGAATACAAACATGAATATGCTCCGTGTATGGGGAGGCGGTACGTATGAAGAAGACGTTTTTTACGATCTGTGTGATGAACATGGTATCATGGTATGGCAGGACTTTATGTTTGCATGCAGTATGTACCCATCGGAAGGAAAAATGCTGGAAACCATAAAGTATGAGGCCATAGACAACGTAAAACGCTTGCGCAATCACGCCTCTATCGCCATTTGGTGCGGTAATAATGAAGCTTACGACGGATGGTTCGGATGGGGACGCCGCGAAGAATATACCAAAAAGAATCCCGAATATGCCCGCATTATGTGGAAGCAATATGTCGACTTGTTCCACAAATTGTTGCCGGACATCGTTGCAGAGTATGCTGCTACCGGTTCCCGTTATTGGCCGTCGTCTCCTTATGGGTTGCCCGGACAGGGAAACGATGCTGTAAACGGTGACAAACACTATTGGGGGGTGTGGCACGGCAAACACCCTATTAGTCAGTATAACATCGAAAAGAGCCGATTCTTCAGCGAATACGGATTCCAGTCGTTCCCCGAATTTGAATCGGTGAAAATCTATGCACCCGAAGAGAAAGACTGGGAAATCACATCGGAAGTAATGATGGAGCATCAGCGGGCGGGTTCGTATGCCAATAATCTTATCAATGAATATTTGCTGAACGAATACCAGAAACCGAAAGATTTTGAATCGTTCCTCTACATGAATCAGGTATTACAAGGTGATGCTGTGAAAATAGCTATGGAGTCGCACCGTCGCGATATGCCGTATTGCATGGGTACTTTATTCTGGCAACACAACGATTGCTGGCCGGTAGCCTCTTGGTCGAGCCGCGACTACTATGGCCGTTGGAAAGCACAGCATTATTTCGCTCGCGAAGCCTATAAGGATATACTGGTTTCGCCCATAGCCAAAGGCGATACATTGGATATTTATGTTGTGTCGGACAGACTTAACGAATCGAAAGGAACATTAAGCGTCAAAATAATGAAACTAGACGGTACAATTGTAGAGGAGAAAAAATTAGATGTGACCATACCTAAGAATACAAGCAAGAATGTATTCACTGCTTCTGTGAACCTTTTGCTGAAAGGAACAGCAAAAGGTGATGTGTTAGTTCATGCCGAATTGGTGGATGCCGCAGGGAAGATTTATAAGAATAATTACTTTCTACTGCAACAGAAGAACATCAATTACCTTCAGGCCAACATCCACAAGAGCGTGAAACCGGTAGACGGAGGATATGAAGTGACACTTTCTACAGATAATTTCGCCCGCGCGGTATTCATGTCTATAGACGGAATAGATAATTTCTTCAGAAATAATTATTTCGATATTCTTCCGGGACAGACGGAGAGCGTAATAGTAAAAACATCATTGTCTCAACCTGAATTTGAGAAACAGTTAAAAATTGTATCATTAAAAGATGGATATTAAAAAACTGCTTATGAAAACATTACAGTTAAGTTTAATCGTATTATTGGGAGTTGTTTTCTTTTCGTGCGGCAATTCGTCAATTACTACAGGAAAATGGAAAGCCAGCTATACTCAAGAAAATAAAGGAGTAAATATTGAAAAAGATGCACAATTGGTTTTCAATAATATATATGCTTCCTATAGGCTGGGAGACAAGTTGATCACGACAAAAGACTATGCAGATAACACTGTTAAGGTAAACGATATATCTGATAAGTTCGGCAAAGCATCTGTATTACAGATAACATATTCAGATAACGATTTACCGACATTGGTTCAGTCTTTTTATATATATCCTGATAAGGATTATATCCTGACAGAGTTTACCTTAGAAAGTTCAGCGGATATTTCATCCAACTATATGGCTCCTGTAAATATAGATAATGCAGGACAAATATTGGGCACAGGTGATAATCGTGCCTTATTTATCCCTTTCGATAACGATTGCTGGATAAGGTACCAATCACATCCACTGGCTTTCGACAGTCTCAGAAGTTATGAAGTAACATCTATATTTAACAACGATAGCCGTAATGGTTTGGTTATAGGTTCAATAGAACATGATAGTTGGAAAACAGGGATAGATATAGGTAAAAGTACAAAAGAAAATATAGGTTCATTGACCTGTTTCGGTGGTGTTGCAGATTCTTTGACCCGCGATTCAAAACAGCATGGGGCACTCATCGGTAAAATAATAAAATCGCCTAAAATCTTTATCGGATATTTTAATGACTGGAGAGATGGTTTGGAAGAATACGGGCGAGCTAATGCCGCAGTAGCACCTCCAAAAGCATGGGATAAAGCGATTCCTTTTGGTTGGAATAGCTGGGGTGTACTCCAGTTTCAGTTGACTTATACTAAAGCCTTGGAAGTTTCCGATTACTTCAAGGAGAACCTGCAAAACAATAACTTTGTGAATCCGGATAAAACGGTTTTCATAGGACTCGATTCAGGTTGGAATGAGTTTACAGAAGAAGAATTAAAAGCTTTTGTACAGAAATGCAAGGATAACGGACAGGTTGCGGGAATATACTGGACTCCTTTTACCGATTGGGGCAAAAATCCGGAGCGGACAGTCCAAGATGTTCCCGAATATAAATACAAGGACATATATATTTATGCAAATGGTAACCCACAACAACTGGACGGCGCATATGCGGTAGATCCTACTCATCCGGCTATAGAACAACAAATGAAGATTAAGTCAGAGTTGTTTCGCCGCTGTGGATTCGAATATGTGAAAATGGATTTTATGACACATGGAGCCATGGAAGCGGATACATGGTATAAGAAAGATATACAGACAGGTGTTCAGGCATACAATTATGGCATGGAGCTATTAAATAAATATTTCGGCGATATGTATCTCAATCTTTCTATATCTCCTACATTTCCTTCCCAGTACGCACAGTCGCGACGTATAGCCTGTGATGCGTGGAACAAAATAAAGGATACCGAATATACCATGAATGCAGTTTCATACGGCTGGTGGATAGATAATGTATATCAGTATAATGATGCTGATCACATTGTATTGCAGGAGGCCACCGATGGCGAAAACAGAGCAAGGGTAACCTCTGCGGTTATTACCGGATTATATATTACCGGAGACGATTTTAGTAAAGGAGGTTCGAAAGAAGGTAAAGAAAAAGCAATGAAGTATCTGACCAATGCAGAGGTAAATGCGATAGCAACAGGCCGTTCTTTCCGTCCTGTAGAAGGGAATGGAGCTAAGTCGGAAAATCAGTTTATACGCAAAGACACGGAGGGTAATTTATATTATGTTATTTTTAATTATTCGGAAGAAAATATAACAATGAATGTCCCTTTCGAACGTGTAGGATTAGATACGGCAGTTGGATATAAAGCTAAAGAATTATGGAGTGGGGATAATATCGATTTAAAATCGTCCCTGACTATTCCGGCGAAGGATGTTGTTTTGATTAAAATATCTGAATTATGAAACCTCGATATTCTTTACTGTCTTTTTTGATTATAGCCTTATCTGTAGCCAATATTCAAAACAGTATATCTCAGAATCCTCAGTCGTACAGTCTTTGGTACGAACAGCCTGCTGATGAATGGATGAAGTCCATTCCGCTGGGTAATGGTCGCATAGGTGCTATGGTATTTGGTGGAGTTGAGGACGAAACCGTTGCCTTGAATGAAATCACAATGTGGTCGGGACAACCTGATAAATTTCAGGAACGCCCCCTGGGTAAGGAGATGCTGAACGATATACGACAACTCTTCTTTGATGGAAAGTATAGTGAAGGAAACCGAGTCGTATCAGAATTTATGGCTGGCGTACCGCATTCATTTGGTTCACATGTTCCGGCTGGAGACCTGAAAATGAAATTTTATTATCCTACAGGGAATGTTTCAAATTACAAGAGGGAGTTAAGCCTCGATAATGCAATAAATACAGTAATATACAAAGTCGGGAATGTAGAGTATATACGGGAGTATTTTTGCAGTAATCCCGATGATGCACTTATTATTCGTCTGACTGCCAGTAAATCGAAAGCCTTAAAATTCGATATTTCGCTAGATATGTTGCGTGAGTCGGTTTTCAATACAATAGACAATAGTATCGAATTTTCAGGTAAAGTGTCTTTCCCTAAGCAAGGTCCAGGAGGAGTGAATTTTATGGGAAAAGTGTCTGTCAGTACTAAAGATGGAAAAGTGTCTGCCCTTAAAGATAAAGTTAGTATAGATGGAGCCACTTCTGCAACTATTGTGGTCGATATAAGGACTGATTACAGTAATTCGCAATATAAAGATGATTGTTTACAAACTGTTAGTAAAGCATTAGCTCAGGATTATACAACTTTAAAGAATAAGCATATAAAAGATTATTCTAATCTATATAAAAGGGTAGACCTGTTTTTAGGGAAGAGCGATTTTGATAATTTGCCAACAGATAAAAGGTGGGAACGTGTAAAAGCAGGGAACAACGACATTGGCATGGATGCTCTGTTTTTTCAGTATGCCAGATACCTGCAGATTGCCGCCTCGCGTGAAAATTCACCTTTACCAGCCAATCTGCAAGGCTTATGGAATGATAATCTTGCCTGTAACATGGGATGGACTAACGACTATCATCTGGATATAAATACACAGCAGAATTACTGGCTGTCTAATATTGGTAACCTGCATGAAACAAATGTTCCTTTGTTCGATTATATCCAAAACCTGTCAGTACATGGTCAAAAGACAGCGGGGAATACTTATGGGGCCAGAGGCTGGGTTGTAAATACTATTGCAAATGTATGGGGTTATACGCCATCGGGGCAAGGTGTTAACTGGGGTTTGTTTCCACTAGCAAGTACATGGATAGCATCACATTTATGGACGCATTATAATTACACTTTAGATAAAGATTTCTTAAGAAATAAGGCGTATCCTATTCTTAAAAGCAATGCTGAATTTCTGATCGATTATATGGTACAAGACCCTAAGACGGGATATCTGATGACAGGTCCAAGTACTTCTCCTGAGAATGCTTTCAGTTACAACGGAGAGGTTCTGTCGATATCTATGATGCCGGCTTGTGACAGGCAGCTTGTTTACGAAGCATTTACGTCGTGTATTGCCGCTTCGGAAATACTCGCCATAGATGAATCGTTCCGTGAAGAGATGAAAACTGCATTAAAGAAACTTCCGCCTATTATGATAGGAAAAAATGGAGGTATACAGGAATGGTTTGAAGACTTTGATGAAGCACAACCGAACCACCGACATACTACTCATTTGCTTGCATTGTTCCCATTCTCTCAAATTTCGCCTGTAAAAACACCCGAACTGGCAGCGGCAGCGCGTAAAACAATAGAACTCCGATTAGCGGCATCGGGTTGGGAAGATGTGGAGTGGAGCCGTGCTAATATGATTTGTCTGTATGCTCGCCTATTCGATGCTGATAAAGCATATGAGAGTGTAGTACAGTTGCAACGCGAGTTTACGCGCGAGAATCTACTTACCATTTCGCCCGAAGGTATTGCCGGAGCGCCTTACGATATATTCATATATGATGGCAACGAAGCCGGAGGTGCAGGTATCGCAGAAATGCTTATTCAGAGTCATGAGGGATATATCGAGTTTTTGCCTGCTTTGCCGCAGCAATGGAATACAGGATATTTCAATGGTCTGTGTGTGAGAGGCGGAGCTGAAGTCGATTTAAGCTGGGAAAATGGCAATATAAAGAAAGCCAGGATAGTGGCAATAGCAGATAATAATTTTGTTCTGAAATTAAGAAAGGTTGACAATATCCCTTCTTTTTACCAAAATGGGAAACAAATCATGTATAAGCAAGAAGGAGATGGCTATTTAAGGTTTGCTTTGGCCAAAGGTGAAGAAGTAGAGTTGATTTATAATCGTTGATCAAATAGAGGTCCAATATAATTTTTATAATATTATGAGGTTATACAGGTTTTACGTCATTATTATCTGTTTTCTTTTGAGCGGTGTTATATGTAATTCGTATTCAAAAGCGTTGCTGCCTGCATATTTTTCCGATAATATGGTTATACAGCGAAACAGCATATTAACTTTCCCGGGAAAATCGGAGCCAAATAAGGAAGTAGTATTGCGAACAGGTTGGGATAATAAAGAATATACAGCTAAAGCAGATAAAAATGGTATTTGGAGCATTGAAATCACTACTCCTGATGCCGGAGGTCCATACCGAATTACCGTTTCGGACGGAGATTTACTTATCCTGAATAATGTTTTGGTTGGAGATATTTGGTTTTGCTCCGGGCAGTCTAATATGGAAATGCCTGTTGGCGGATGGGGTGAGGTATTGAATTATGAGCAAGAAATAAAGGAAGCTAATTATCCATCCATTCGTCTGTTGCAAGTAAAAAAAGCAACAGCGCTGACACCCTCTGATGATGTTGATGTAAATATGAATAGATGGCAAGAGTGTAATTCGGCTGCAATTCCGGAATTTTCGGCAATAGCTTATTTTTATGCCCGCCAGTTGTGGAACGATTTAGGTGTTCCGATTGGGGTCATTGACTGTACGTGGGGTGGTACTCCTGCTGAAGCATGGATAAGCCATAATACTCTCCAGCATGTAGATGGATATCAGGAGGAAACTGTTGTAATGGCGCAATATGGTTTTGATAAAAAAAGATTGCAACAGCTATATCAACAGAAAATGAATGATAGAAATAAAATGTTGATAGATAAAGATAGAGGATTCTTGAATAGTATTCCTCAATGGATTTCTTCGCTACAGACAGGAGATGATTGTTTCAGGATGGATCTCCCCGGATATTGGGAATCCCGGGGATTGGAGAATTTCGATGGCATCATATGGTTTCAGAAGGAAATAGATATACCAACTGATTGGCAAGGTAAAGATATCGAACTTAGTTTGGGCATGATTGACGATGAGGATATTACATATTATAATGGAGTACAGATAGCTACAGGAGAAGGATATATGACTCCCCGGAAGTACATAATCCCTGGTCATTTAGTCGAGGGTGGTAAAGGATTGATTACAATACGCGTTACAGACCATATGGGAGAGGGTGGAATTCATGGCGAACCTGAAAGCTTATTTGTAAAGGTAAATGAAAAGAAAATACCGATATCCGGAACATGGAATTACAAGATTGGTCTGTCAAAAGAAGAATTTCCACAGATGTCTGTTTCTCCCGAAAGTTCAAGTTATCCCACAGTTTTGTATAATAAAATGGTTCATCCATTTACAAAGTTTCCTATCAAAGGTGTTATCTGGTACCAAGGGGAAGCCAATGTAGATAGAGCAGACAAATATTCTAATTTATTTCAGGCATTAATAATGGACTGGAGAAACCGGTGGGGGCAAGAGTTTCCCTTCTATTTTGTACAGCTGGCAAATTTTATGGATCATAAAGCTGTACAACCCGACTCGAAATGGGCATCACTGAGGGACGCTCAGGCTCAGGCTTTGCATCTGAATAATACAGGAATGGCAGTTGCTATTGATTTGGGAGAGGCTAAGAATATACATCCAAAAAATAAACAGGCGGTGGCAAACAGGTTGGCGGATTTAGCATTATCTCAGACATATGGGAAAAATGTATCTTTAGAAGTTCCGGCTTTAATAGATTATTATATATCGGGAGACTCATTGACTCTGGTTTTTGATGGTCATTTATACTCTGCGGACGAATATGTAAAAGGCTTTATTATATCCGGACCTGATAACATATTTTATTCGGCTTTAGCTACGATAAATGGAAATGAGGTGATATTGAGATCTCCTTCTGTAAGAATGCCGATAGCTGCCCGTTATGGATGGGCAGATAACCCTGAGTGTAATTTAAAAGGATTGTCCGGTTATCCGGTTGCTCCATTCAGAACAGATCAATAATGATAATATTTTTGAGGGATGGCTAAATGGAACAGATTACCGCACTTCTGAGTATCTGTCCTAGAGTTGTTATTCTTTTATAATAAATAGTAAATATGGTTTGAAAGGCGAGCAAACCTAGTATATTGGCCTATTCGGATAAAATAGGCCAATATAATTTTGTTACGACGAGATTTATTTTGTATTTCAAATTCTCTTTTCCCCTCTGTTTTCAACCTTTCTTATATTCAACTTTTTATATAAAAAGTAATAATTATTATTCTGCATTTTACTTTATTGATCTTTAATTCTTAAGGCGAATTTTGTGACTTTTTCTATATTTTGCTTAACAACTTTACGATACATTCCTCCATACACATATTCTCAGCTATTACTAGCAGGACATCAATAAGTCTATTTTATAATTCAATTCTATTTATAAACGACGAAACTCTACCAAAAGAAATCCTTCAAGTGTTATAAAGGATATCTATAATATGTTATTGTTATAAATTGGCAGTTTTATGTTATTGTCGTAATATAAAAAGGCACAACTTTGAATTACGAACTTAAATAAAGTGTAATGCTATGGACTTAAAAAAAATGCTATCGAAGAAAATGAGTATATCTCTGATTCTTCTTTTGTTTGGGTGTCTACCAATTATTGCTCAAACTATCAACGTAGAAGGAAAGGTAACTGATATTAAAGGAGAAGAACTTCCCGGAGTAAGTGTTTCGTTAAAAGGAACTACTTCTGGTACAATGACCGATGCCGGGGGACTTTATAATTTCAGTGTGCCAAAAACAGATCAGCCTGTATTGGTATTTACTTATATGGGTTATAAAACCAAAGAAATTACCCTGATTAATACTCAGACAAAATACGATGTAGTTCTGGAAGAAACATCTAAATATCTGGATGAGGTGGTTGTGGTTGCTTATGGTGTGCAGAAAAAAGCCAATCTGACAGGAGCTGTATCGTCACTACGTGTAGACGATATAAAGGATATTCCGGTCTCTAACACATCCAGCCTTTTGCAAGGACGTATGAGTGGAGTTACTGTAAGTAGTTTTTCTGCTCAACCGGGAAAAGATAGTGATGTGGAAATCCGTATAAGGGGTATCGGAACCTTTGGCAATAGTAATCCTTTAGTATTGATCGATGGTGTAGAAGGAAGTTTGAGCAGTGTAGCGCCAAACGATATAGAAAGTATCTCGGTATTGAAGGATGCTGCTTCTGCTGCGATCTATGGTGTTCGTGCCGCTAATGGGGTTATTCTGGTGACAACTAAACGCGGAACCGGAGCTAACAAACTTTCGTATAGTGGAACCTTTGGTGTTCAGTCGGCAACTGTTTTACCCGAATTTCTCGATTCATGGCAGTGGGCAACTCTCTTTAATGAACAGAATAATGCATTAGGCGGCGATGCACCTAACCGTAATTATACTCCCGAAATGATTAATGCCCTTAAAACCGGCTCGGACAAACAACATTTTGCCAATACCAATTGGATGAAAGAAATTTTCAGAACCGCACCGATCCAAAATCACTATTTATCAGCAACCGGAGGCGGTCAGAACTCTAATTATCTGGCATCTTTAGGTTATATGAAACAGGACGGGATCATGAAAGGTACAGATACCGAGCGTATAAATTTCCGACTGAATGCCGATAGTAAATATCTTAATATGGTAACATTCGGGATGAATACTGCAGGAAGCTATCAGAAAACAGGAGAACCGCTGGGTGGTACATGGAGCATCTTTAACCAGATAATAGATCAGACCAGACCAACAATACCTGTGAAATATGATAATGGTAAATGGGGACAATACGACGGCAACCCTAATTTTCCACTATATCAAAGTAATCCGGTAGAGCTGACTACAATGTCTTCTCAGCAAAACACCTATAAATTTGATGGAAAAGTCTATTTGGATATTGAGCCGATAAAAAATCTGCACTTCAAAACCAGTTTTGCTTATCAGTATAACCAAGCTAATTACTCGGCTTTTGAGCCCACCCATAATCATTATAAATCGGATGGAAGCTATATCACAAGTGGTGTTGCCTCATTAGAAGAGCAAAAAGCTCAACAGCAACAATGGATAAATGAAAATATTGTTACATATAATCTCGATTTAGAAAAAATTCATTCATTCGGATTTTTAGTGGGACAATCTTCTCAATATAATGGAAATAAAACTTCAAATGCAAAAGGTGAAGGATTCTTGAGTAATGATATTCATGTAATGAATGCTGCCAAAACAACATCTGCTACAGGATGGGAAGAAGAAGCCACCCTACGTTCATTCTTCGGACGTGTTAATTATTCTTATTACAATCGTTATTTGGCAGAGGTCAATCTCCGTCGGGACGAGTCCTCAAGAATACCAAAGAAAAACCGGGTAGGTTATTTTCCTTCGGTTTCTGCAGGCTGGAATATTGCTGAAGAAAGTTTTTTACAGAAACAAAGTACAATAGATGCCCTTAAATTGAGAGTAAGTTGGGGTAAACTGGGTAATCAGGATATTGGTTTTTATCCTTTTGCACAAACTTATAACCTTGGATTGGATAATTATATATGGGGCAATAATAAGATTTCCGGAGCAGCATTGGCCAGTGCAGCAAATCCCGATATCAAATGGGAAACAACAACAACTACCGATATAGGTTTGGATGCTGTATTTGCAAAAAACAAACTAAGTCTTACTTTCGATTATTTCAATAAAGTTTCGTCAGACATATTACTACAGCTACCGGTTAGTGCTTTGATTGGAGTTGATGAAGCACCATATGTAAACGCAGCAGAAGTCAAAAATACAGGATGGGAAATAAGCCTGGGCTATAATGATAAGTGGAATGACTTTTCTTTTGGTGCAAATCTTAATTTCAGTCATGTGAAAAACGAGATTACCAGTGTTAGCGGACGTAAGGACTGGATTAATGACTGGACTATCAATTTGGCCGGAAACCCTATAGGTTCATATTACGGATATGTAGCAGATGGGCTATATACTACTCAAGAGCAGATAGACAATGCACCTGTCGGTATTGGAAATCCCCGTATCGGAGATATCCGCTATCTGGATATCAGTGGTCCTGACGGAGTGCCCGATGGAGAAATAACTGACAAGGATCGTACTATTATTGGGAATCCTTTTCCAAAAATCACATATAGCCTGAACCTTACTGCTGGATATAAGCACTTTGACTTTTCTGCATTCTTTCAAGGCATAGGCAATGTTGATCGTATTGTTATGGATTACCCCTCGATAGGAGGTGGAGCCACAAAGGAAATATGGAGCCGATATAATGCCAGTGAAAATCCTGACGGAACATATCCATCTTTAGGTAATTCAACGTATAATGCTCTTCCATCTTCTTTTTGGATTAAAAGTGCATCCTATCTGAGACTAAAGAATTTAGAGATTGGTTACTCACTACCTTCTTCTATACTTAGTAAAGCCAGGGTACAAGGTTTAAGAGTATTTATATCTGCTCAGAACCTGATTACTTTCACCGGAATCAAAAATTATGATCCTGAAAAATATGCAGCAGACAGTCGAAATTGGACTTATCCGAATGCTAAAACATTTTCAGTAGGATTAAACATAAATCTATAACTATAACATAACAATAATACGCCATGAAAAGAATTAAGATACAATTAGTAACACTAATTATAGGCTTGGGCTTTATCTTGCCTTCTTGTTCCGATTTTCTGGATCAGGAAAATCCATCTTCTGCTTCTTCCGGATCGTACTGGAACAATAAGCAAGAAGCCGAGGCTATGTTAGGTGGATGTTACGGGGTGTTGCAGCAACAAGGTCTATACTTCAATTATTATAATGGGGCCGATCCCAGAGCATTGGATGGTTTTGGAACAACAGATGGCTCCAGCGGTTGGTGGTTTTGGTCTCCGGCGGATAATGCTTTGAGCTGGGGACAACTTTCCCCGTCTCAGGAATTGGTTGAAGTCGTATGGGATGCATGTTATAAAGGCATTGCAAGATGTAATGAAATTATTTTGTATGTGCCCCAGATGGGACCTGATAAAATAGAACAGGCTGATGCTGACAGGATAGTGGGTGAAGCAAAATTTTTACGTGCTTTCTTTTATAATTATTTGACTTCTCTATACCGTGATGTTCCGTTATCCACAGAACCTACTTCGACAGGATATATTTCTAAAAGTTCTAAAGCGGATGTTGTTCAGTTTATAACCGAAGACCTGAAAAAGGTTGTGGAGTCGGACGCACTTCCTGATAAAATATCTGCAGAGGAAAGAGGTCGGGCAGACAAAGGCGCTGCATGGGCTTTGTTATGCAGGATATACTTATACAACCAGAAATGGGCGGAAGCGGCCTCTGCTGCGCAGAAAGTGATCGACTTGGGCTATAATCTCGAAGATAATTATTTGAAATTATTTAGCGAAGCAGGTAACAATAGTCAAGAAGTGTTATTTGCGGTACGATTCAGTGCTACTATTGATGGTACAGAAAACAAGATGAGAGGATTCTTATCTACTCGAAATAACGAAAACTACTATACTCCTATAACTGTTACAGGTGACTTGTTAAATGAATATTACGATAAAAACGGAAAGACTTTGAGTAAAACGTCTTTTACTTCTGAAGAACTTCTCGACCCTGCAAACAGAGATCCTCGCTGGGGATATAACTTTATAGGAATAGAAGAAACATGGAAAAGTGATGACTGGATCAATTGGTACCAGGTACTTAGTGGGCATATAAACAAATATCAGGATTATACAGTAACTGAAAAATTCTACGACGACCAGGATTACTACGTTATTCGTTATGCTGATGTATTACTGATGCGCGCTGAAGCGTTGGCAAACAGTAGCGGCAGTCAAAGTGAAATAGAAGGTCTGATCAATCAGGTACGCGACCGTGCAAGTGTAAGAATGCCACATGTTACAGCCGCAGAAATTTCAGAGGCAGGAGGCATTCTGAACGTAGTCAAACATGAACGTAGAGTGGAACTTGCTTTCGAAGGTCATCGTTATTTCGATTTGAAGCGTTGGGGAGAATACAATAAATTATCTGAATACGCATACGTTGGTGAAGCTAAATCTCAAGTTTGGCCTATCCCTCAAAAAGAGCTAGATAACAATAAAGCTCTGACCCAGGCTCCGGAATGGGGAGGTGAATAATTCACATAATTAAAAAAGTAACATTGAGTTATCTGTATAAAAGCAGATAACTCAATGAATCTAAGACTGCATTTACAAGCCTTATAGGGCATGTTACATTCCGCAAAAGACAATAGAAATGAAAAGAAACCATATTATATTATTTCTCTCAATTATCATAGGATTAGTTAGTTGCAAAAAGACAGACGACGAAGTGCGTACACAACTATTCGATGATAACTGGCTATTTCATTATGGAGATATAGTGAACGGAGAAAATCCGACATTAGACGATTCGCAATGGAGAAAACTTGATTTGCCTCACGACTGGACTATCGAGGATATTCCGGGAACAGATTCTCCTTTCGATTCTACTGTTGTCAATGGCGTAGCCAGCGGGTTTACACGGGGAGGCACCGGTTGGTACAGAAAACATTTCCATATAAATAAATCGCAGGCTGGAAAAAGCTTCTATATACAGTTCGATGGTGTATATATGAATTCTGATGTCTGGATCAACGGTCAGCATTTGGGTAATCAATTTTATGGTTACTCCACATTCGGCTATGATATTACTGATTATCTGAAATTCGGAGAAGACAATCTTATTGCAGTACAGGTGAAGACAGAAACTGTAACTTCCCGTTGGTACTCAGGTTCGGGTATTTACCGCCATGTTTGGCTGACATCTACATCGCCGTTACATGTAGACAATTACGGTACGGTTATTACCACTCCCGAAGTTTCGGAACAACAAGCCAAAGTAACTGTTTCATCTACATTAGTTAACGCTACATCTGAAAATGTAGACGCTATCCTTAAGTTCAAAATATTAGATACAAACAAAAAAGTTGTTGTACAGAAAGAACAAAGATTCAGTATATCCCAAAATAACAAAACGACTGTAGAGCAGGATTTAATTGTAGAAACTCCAGACTTATGGTCGACCGATCATCCTTCTCTTTACACACTCGTTACAGAAATAGAACACAATAATAAAATAACGGACAAGACAGAAGATATTTTTGGTATCCGTTCTATCCGGTTCGATTCCGAAAAAGGGTTTCTTCTTAATGGAAAAGAAATAAAACTGAAGGGGGGATGTATTCACCATGATAATGGGCCATTAGGAGCAATGGCATTTGATCGTGCGGAAGAACGAAAAGTGGAACTTCATAAGGCCGCAGGATTTAATGCTCTCCGTATGGCGCACAATCCACCGTCTCCGGCTCTTCTCGATGCCTGTGACCGATTGGGAATATTAGTTATCGACGAAGCTTTTGATGTATGGAAATATGGCCACTTTGAAGAAGACTATTCTAAGCGTTTCGACGAACTGTGGAAATCAGATCTGCGAAGTATGATATTGCGCGATCGTAATCATCCTTCTGTTATTATGTGGAGTATTGGCAATGAGATTAAGCAAAATGATACGGAAGAGATGGCTAATCTATCTCAGGAGTTAGCCGAATATACACGTTCTATTGACAGTACTCGCCCGGTAACGGCAGGAGTAAATTCCGTTTCATCAAAGAAAGATGCTTATTTGAAGACTCTTGATGTTGCCGGATATAATTATTCTCCAAAAGAATATGTTACAGGCCATGAACGTAACCCCGATCAATTGATTTATGCCTCCGAATCATATGCCAGTCAGGCTTACGATTACTGGAAGGATGTTGAAAAATATCAATGGATTATCGGCGATTTTATATGGACATCATTCGACTATATCGGCGAAGCCAGTATTGGATGGTATGGTTATTATCTGGAGCAAAGCTTCTATCCATTTTATATGGCATACTGTGGAGATATTGATATATGTGGCATAAGACGCCCTCAATCATATTATAGAGAAACACTGTGGAGCAAGCAACCAATTACTCACATAAGTGTAACACCGCCTGTACCGTCATTTCCTCTCAATCCTAAAAAAGAAGATTGGAGTATCTGGGATTGGCCAGACGAAATAGATTCATGGAATTTCGAAGGATATGAAGGCAAAGACTTGAGCGTGTGGGTATATACTCAATGTGAAGAGGCTGAATTGTTCCTTAATGGTAAATCATTAGGAAGAAAGAGAAATACAGAACTTACCAAAAACAAACTCGGCTGGAATGTGCCATATCAGAAAGGTATCTTGGATGCTAAGGGGTATAACAATGGAAAAGAGGTAACCGCATCTGTCCTGAAATCGGCAGATAAGGTCTCTACAATAAGACTTACAGCAGACAAAACTGTTCTGTTGGAAAATGGGCAGGATTTGAGTTATATCATAGTAGAACTGATAGATACCGAAGGGAACGTTAGTCCGGTAGCAGATAATTTGGTAACATTCGATGTCTCCGGCGAAGGTTTGCTAGTTGCCGTTGCTAATTCGAATCCTATGAGTACCGAAAGTTTTCAGAAGAACTATCGTAAAGCATGGAGAGGTAAATGTCTGGCAATTCTAAAATCGGGAAAAAAATCAGGAAAGATCCTTTTGAAAGCAAGTGTTGAAGGACTACCTCAAGCCGAAATATCAATTGCCATAAAATAAAAGATTATGAATGTATTAAGATATTTTACTGTTTACTTATTGTGTGCAACTTTTCTGAACTCCTGTATGAATAGTTCTGAAGAAGGGTTTGTGCGTAAGCAAAACTTCGATGACGGATGGAGTTTCCACTATGGAGATATTCCGGCTGAACAGATATTCATGGAAGACACTACACGATGGACAACAGTCGATTTACCTCACGACTGGAGCCTCGATATGCCCTTTGCTAAGAGTAACGGAGGCATAGCCATAGGACAAACACAAGGAGGAACAGCATGGTATCGCAAAACATTTATAGTACCAGCAAAACATTCTGATAAAAAATTGACACTGTATTTTGAGGGAGTATATATGGAGTCGGAAGTGTGGGTGAATGGTACGCAGGTATCTTTTCATCCCTATGGCTATACATCTTTCTTCTGCGATGTAACGGAATATTGTAATACTGCCGGACTGGAAAATACGGTTGCAGTAAAAGTCAAAAACGAAGGAAAGAACAGCCGATGGTATGCAGGTTCCGGTATATATCGCCATGTCTGGTTGATTACTGAAGATAAGCTACATCTGAATGAATGGGGAACGTTTATCACCGCAGATGTAATATCGGACGAGAAAGCAAATGTAAATCTGGCTGTTGATGTTTCTAATGAAACAGACAAGACAGTAGAAGCCATTCTATCTATTGAAATAAAGGATAGTCTAAATAACATTGTAGGAGGTTACAGTAAGACTATAAATCTGAATAATGCGGAATCAAGAACGGTAAGTCAATCCGTCGAAATATTAGATCCTTCTCTTTGGTCTGTCGATTCTCCTACTCTTTACACTGCAAATGTAAGACTGGAATCGGATGGGAAAGTTAAGGATATGATTTCTGTTCCTTTCGGAATACGGAGCATCTCTTTTTCTGCCAAGAATGGTTTTCTTCTTAATGGAAAGCCGATGAAATTAAAAGGAGGCTGTGTACATCACGATAACGGATTACTAGGTGCTACGGCTATAGACCGTGCCGAAGAAAAAAAAGTGGAATTGTTGAAAGCAAACGGGTTTAATGCAGTACGCTGCGCACATAATCCTCCTTCCGAGAAATTTCTTGATGCTTGCGACCGGCTGGGTATTCTGGTAATAGATGAGGCTTTTGACCAATGGCAGAAGCAGAAAAACCCGGAAGACTATCATCGTTTTTTCGACGAATGGCACGAAACGGATTTAGCCTCGATGGTATTACGCGACCGTAATCATCCATCTATTATCATGTGGAGTATTGGTAATGAAATACAGGAACGTTCCGATTCGTCGGGTATCGCGATTGCGAAACAACTGAAAAGTATTGTCAAAAAATATGACAACACACGTCCGGTGACTGCAGCTATAAATGACTATTGGGATAATCCTGATTTGAAATGGAGAACAGCTTCACCTTTGGCTTTTGAGTTTCTTGATGTAGCCGGCTATAATTACATGTGGTGGGAATATGAAAATGACATAAAATCTTATCCCGAAAGAATTATATATGGCAGTGAAACTACAGCAATGGAACGTGCCGTAAACTGGGATTTGGTAGAAAAATATCCAAATATCATCGGCGATTTCATTTGGACTGCAATCGACTATCTGGGAGAATCGGGTATTGGTCATGCGATTAATATTAAGGATGGAGAAAAAGATCCTCCACAGTTTCTCGACTGGCCTTGGTTCAATGCATGGTGCGGCGACATTGATATTTGCGGATACAGGAAGCCACAAGCTGCTTTACGTGATGTGCTGTGGAACAATAGCAAAATAGAAATGCTTGTTCACACACCTATACCCGAAGGATATAAAGAAAAAATAAGCTATTGGGGATGGCCCGATGAGGAGGCCAGTTGGAACTGGAGAGGATACGAAGGAAAAGAAATGGAAGTGAAGGTATATACACGTTATCCGTCTGTAAGATTATACCTCAATGGAAAACAGCTTGCAGAAAAGGAAACGGAGAAAGACCGGATTAACAAATACTCGGTACGGTTTAGGGTCAAATATGAAGAGGGAGAACTCAAAGCAGTAGGAGTAGACACCAATGGAGAAAAAGAATCTGTTATACTGGCTACTACAGGAGAACCCACTAAGTTGAGGCTAAAAGCCGACCGTCTGAATTTAAAAAATACAAAGAACGATTTATCCTATATACAGATAGAACTTGTAGATAGAGATGGAAATATTGTTCCTGACAGAGATATTAACCTCAGGTTAAGTATTTCGGGAGAAGGTAAAATATTGGCTGCGGGAAATGCCAGCCCTACGGATATGAAAAGTTTCCGTTCGCTAACACCCAAAACATACAAGGGGAAAGTTCTGGCTATTGTTCAACCGACAGGGAGAGAAGGCAAAATCGTACTGAATGTAAAAACACAGGAATATGGAGAAGAATCCCTATCCTTAAATGTAAAGTAAAAGATGAAGAATTTCAGTCTTTACTTGAAATGATCCTATGGAAATAAACATAATAACGAAGATAATCTATGAAAAAGAAAAAACAATTATTTTGCTATGCAATCATCTGTTTGGTAATTACATATATATACTCATGTAAACAAATACAGAGAGAGCAGACCCAAATTGTTTCGGGCATAGTATGGAATGATACAGACGGCAATCCGATAAATGTTCATGGAGGAGGAATAATGTTCCACGATGGAACGTACTATTGGTACGGTGAATATAAAGGAGATAGTACCTATCGTCTCCACTGGGTTACAACATGGGAATGCTGGCGGGCCGATGCCGGAGGTGTTGCCTGTTATTCATCAAAAGACCTTGTAAACTGGAAATTCGAAGGAGTTGTATTGCCAAGTACACCGGAAGATACGACTTCGGATTTGCACCCCTCTCAGGTAATAGAGCGTCCTAAAGTCATTTACAATGATAAAACAAAGAAATTCGTTATGTGGATGCACATCGAAAGTCCCGACTACGAAAAAGCACATGCAGGGGTTGCTGTCAGTGATTCACCGACAGGTAAGTTTACTTATCTTGGATCTTTCAAACCGAATGGAGAGGATAGTCGCGATCAGACTATTTTTAAAGACGACGATGGCAAAGCGTATCATATCTACTCATCGGAATGGAACAAGACATTGTATATTGGATTATTGAATGATGAATATACACAGCATACAGGTAAATATACCCGTAATTTTATCGATCAGTCACGTGAGGCTCCAGCCATATTTAAACATAATAACAAATATTACCTGATAACTTCGGGGTGTACAGGTTGGGATCCGAATGTAGCCGAATGTGCTGTTGCCGATTCTATAATGGGAGAATGGAAAGTAATAGGGAATCCTTGTATTGGTCAGGATGCCGAAAGTACTTATTTTGCTCAAAGTACTTTTGTCCTTCCGGTTGCAGATAAAAAAGACACTTATATTGCTATGTTTGACCGGTGGAACAAAACAAACCTGATAGACTCCCGTTATATCTGGTTACCTCTTACATTCAAAGATGGAAAGCCGGTAATAGAATGGAAAGATAGTTGGTCTTTGGATTAAAAAATACTTGTAACATGAAGATATTAAAAACAGCTGTTTACTTACTTTTTCTTTTGGGCTATGTGCAGACTTCACTCTATGCCGGTAATTTGCCTGAATTTAAAAGTTCTCTGACCAGTGGGCTTAAACAACCATTTACAATCTATAATAATTGGTCGGCTTATGACGAACTGTCAGACAATATACCTCAAACAGAAGAACTATGTATGAAAATGCTGGATAACGTTATCCGGCTAAAAAAACAAGGCGTTCAGATAGATTGTTATATGATGGATGCATTTTGGTTCGATGTAGATGGAGGTTACAGAACATGGAATAAAAAGAACTGGCACAATGGCCCGGATAACTGGTTGAAAAAATGCAAAGAAAATAATATCATTCCGGGACTTTGGTTTTCGACAAACCTTATTCAAAGCGGAGGTTCGCCGATGTTGAATTTTATATCCGAATGGGAAGGATCACAAACCTCGGATGGAGCAATTCTAAGCCTATTTGAAGGAGGATATCTTGACCATTTGATAGAAACACTGCAGATATATGCAGATAAAGGATTCGGTGTATTTAAGTTCGATTTTGCCTACTTCAACGCTGCATCCGATTATGCAAAAAGCTCGATGCTTCCGGCAGATATAGAAGAAGCGAATAAACGAGTTTTTATACAAGCAATTAAGAAGTTCAGAGCAAAAAATCCGAACGTAATATTTATTGGTTATAATGGATTTGGCCGTGATATGGAAAATACAGTAACACCTTTTCGTAAAACAGTCGATCCCAGATGGCTCGAAATATTTGACACCTTATATTCAGGCGATCCTCGCTTTTCAGATGTACCGATGATGAATGTCTGGCGTTCGCAGGATATGTATAGCGACCATATGGTGCAGCAATTCGCATTCAACGGCTTGCCATTACAGCGTATAGACAACTGTTCGTTTATGATAGGCGAAACAGGTACATGCTATAACAGAGGTATTGCTGCGTGGAAAAGTTCGCTCATATTGAATTTGGCACGTGGCGGATGGCTCAATGTTTATCATGGAAATATTGATCTGCTGAATAACGAAGATGCACAATGGTTTGCCAAAGTACAGAGAACCTATTTACAACTACAACAATTCGGACAGACATCTATCATTGGCGGTATTCCCGGCAAAGGCGAAGTATACGGATATAAAGCGGTTTCTTCGGATGGATGCCTGTTGACGATAATCAATCCGTCACAATCGTCGCAGGAAATAGAGTTACCTTCAAATTCTTATAATCAAGGACATATCTTATTTACAGACAAAGGATTTACACCAATATTGGATGGCAATAAACTGGTATTAGGTGGCGAACAAATGGCTGTAGTAGGATTTGGTAGATTTAATATGACTGGATATGATTGGGGAGAGGAAAGCGATGTGATAATACCACAAAGCATAGAGCCGATGAATGTGGATATTCAAATAAAAGATAATCATACAGCTCAAATTCAGATAAACAACACTACGGAAAGCCTACGTATTATTTTCAGCCAACTCGATGGATATGGTAAACCATTTCGTTCGTGGGGTGGAGCGCCTCCCGATGGAATTAAGATGGACGAGTTTCTGAAAATTACGGCTAAGCAAGGACAGAAAAATGTTCCCGTAAAAATCAATTATGATAAAATGATCTGGAGTGGACTTTCGTGGGGAGTCGGAGAAATCGATGTAAAAGATATAAATACGAAATCTCCATTAACTATTACATGCTGGTCGAAAGACGGGGATAGCAAAAACTTCAGAATCGAAGTTTATAATGTGACATATTAAAGGATATAAGATATGAAAAGTACAAAATTATTTATACTGTTTTTTCTTGTTTCGGTATTAGTTAATGCTCAGGATATAAAGCTGGCTGCAATATTTACCGACAATATGGTACTGCAACAACAAACACAGGCTCCTGTATGGGGGTGGGCGAAAGAAAAATCCAAAATCAACATTACAACTTCATGGGACGGAAAAGAGTATGAAACCGTTGCTGATAACAACGGTAAATGGAGAATTTCGGTAACAACCCCCATTGCAGGAGGCCCGTACACTATAGCTATAAATGGTTCTGAAAAAATTGAATTAAAGAATGTATTCATCGGTGAAGTATGGCTCGCCAGCGGACAGTCAAATATGAGCATGCGACTGAAGGGATATAAACATCAGCCTGTTACAGGTTCTACCGAAGCGATACTGAACTCGAAAGGGAAAAACGTACACTTTATAAATATTCCTGAATTGGCAGCTTACAGACCACAAGATGATGTTAAAGATGCCCGGTGGGAAACAGCATCTATATCCACAACCGGAGAATGTAGTGCTGTATGTTGGTTTTTCGCCGATTTGATAAATCAGCAACTGGATATACCGGTAGGTATAATCAATGCCAGCTATGGCGGTTCCAATGTAGAGGCATGGATGACAGATGTAGCTTGTAGCGAATTCAAAGATATAGAAGTCCCTCCCAAAAGTGACGAAACATCGCCATGGATAGGAAATGTAGCCACACTGTTATACAATGGCATGATACATCCGATAGAGGGATATGGGATTAAAGGTATGCTTTGGTATCAGGGAGAATCCAGTATTTTCAATGTTCCGCGCTATGCACCTTCCGTTGCTGCAATGGTGAAAGATTGGCGCAAAATATGGAAGCAAGGAGATTTTCCTTTCTACTTTGCACAGATTGCACCTTACGATTATAAAGAGTGGAATTTCTTCACTCCGCAATGGCCCGAAATATCGGCATATCAGCGCGAAGCACAGATGAAGACCCTATCGCTCATCCCCAATAGTGCGATGGCTGTAACATTAGATGTCGGTGAGGAATTTCAGATTCATCCTCCGCGCAAAAAGGAAGTAGGGCAACGTCTGGCCTTGCTGGCGCTGGCGAAAACATACGGGTTAACGGGTTTTGAATATGAAAGCCCTCAGTATGAACGTATGGAAGTAGACGGTGATAAGGCAATCGTTTATTTCTCTCAGCAGTTTATGGGATTAACCAGTCGAGGAAAAGAACTAACCCTCTTCGAAATAGCAGGAGAAAATAAAGTATTTGTAAAAGCCAAGGCTTATATCGATGAAGAAAAAAGTGCCGTAGTTGTATCCAGCCATTTGGTGAAAGAGCCGAAGGCCGTACGTTATGCTTTCAGAGACTATGTTTCTGCAGAGTTGTTCGGGACAGGCGGCCTTCCTGTTTCATCATTCAGAACAGACAATTGGGAATAGAATTAATAGAAAATAAAATATACAGTGTTATGAAAAACATTCTTAGAGCAATAACTTTGGCTATAATCGTATTATCGACGGCATGTAGCCAGCCGAAAACGACAGCCAACTATTATTTCGATGCTGACAATGGTAATGACTCGAATACGGGAACTACTCCTTCTCAAGCATTCAAAAGCCTAAGCAAATTAAACGATCTGGTAGTTAAAGGAGGCGACAGTATCTTGCTTAGATCCGGCAGCATATTTACTGAAAAATTTTACTTTTCAGGCAAAGGAGAACCGGGCAGACCGATAGTAATCGGAAAATACGGAGGGGAAGCAATGCCCCATCTGAAAGGAGATGCTTCGCATTTGGAAATGATGCATATTTATAACTCCGAGCATATTGTGGTTCGTGATATAGAGATTTCGAATAAAGGAGAAAAAATCCGACCGCGTCTGAGTGGCTTGTTTGTCGAGATCTATAATTATGGCAAGGCGCAGGATATTACTATCGACAATCTTTTTATCCATGATGTATATGGTTCATTGATCAAAGGAGAAGGACACGAGCATGAAGATGCCGGAGGGGGGCAAGCCATGATGTTGAGAAATTTCAGAGACGACAATACTGACTCTATTCCTTCTTACTTCGATGGATTATTGGTTCAGAACTGTCTGATTAAAGATTCGCAACGAAACGGTATCATTATGTGGGGTAACTGGATAAGAAAAGCATGGCTACCGAACCTGAACGTCGTAATCCGCAACAATGTACTGGATGGTATACCCGGAGATGGTATTGTACCTACCGCGTGCGATGGCGCATTGGTCGAATATAATGTAATGAAAAATTGCCCTGCTACATTACCTGTCACCGAAGCCTGCGATGGTATCTGGCCTTTCTCTAGTGATAATACCATTGTACAATACAATGTTGTGAGTGGTCATAAATCGCAAACAGATGGTTACGGTTTCGATTCGGACTACAATAGCAAGAATTCTTTATTCCAATATAATCTCAGTGATAACAGCGAAGGAGGGTTCCTGTTGTTATGTAATTCGGGAGGATGGCCCGAAGACTGGAGTGCCGGAAATCAGGGAACCATAGTAAAGTATAATATTAGTATAAATGACGGAATCAGAAAACATATAGTAAAAGAGAAGAAAACCGATTTTTATTCGCCTGTTATCCATATCACAGGGCCTACCCAAAACAGTATGATAGAAAAGAACATATTCTATATCTGTAAAAAAGAATTACCGGGAATGGATAAACGCCTTGTACATTCCGACGATTGGAGAGGGTATGCCGATAGTACCTATTTCAGAAACAATTACATTTTTGTAGAAGAACCTACAATCGCTTTTGATGCAACCAGGTCTACAAATAATTTTATAGAAAATAACTACTATGTAGGACCTTTACAATACACAGGCAACGGTTTCAATAAGTACGAAGGCAAATTCGATAAAGCTATGTGGTATGATGCTAGCGATGAAAACTGGAACAAACTCATCGAATTTGTAAAGGATAAAAAAGTGCTGCTGAACGGGAAAGAAGTTCCGGTACTTGATGTAATCGGATATAACTGATATGATATGAAAGGGCAATATAATCTACTATTGGTACTAATCATAGCTTTAGGATTAAGTGCCTGTGATAGGGAGTCAGCTAACGTTGTTACTTTAAATGTATATCCTGATAGCATTATCAACGATGTATCTATCCATCCTATTGGTATAAATGTAAATTACTTTATGGACGGCGGACGTTTTCCCAATTCTGAACAACCGGTTATAAAATCGTTGCAGGATATGAAAGTGAAATATTTGCGTTATCCGGGAGGAGAAAAGTCCGATTTGTATATGTTTGCTCCTTCTCCATACGAGAAGTCACAGCCGACAGTATCCCGTACAATCGGACTTGAAGATTATCCCGGAATGTTTTCAGAGGAAGGCGAACTGTTATTTGATCCACTTGACTTTGATGAATTTATGCAGATATGCGATTCTGTCGGAGCCGAACCGATAATTGTAGTTGCAGCCGACCGCTATCTGATGCCGGCAGAGAAAGGTAAGCGTCCGGCAAAAAGAGCCGAACTGATAAAACATGCGGCCGAATGGGTTCGGTATGCCAATATAAAAAAGAAATATAGAGTCCAATATTGGATGATAGGTAACGAGAGTTGGAATAAGAATAATATAAATTCCACAGCCGATATTTATGCACAGGATGTAATTGACTTTTCTAAAGCTATGAAAGCTGTAGACCCTTCTATTCTGGTGATACCCAATGGTGATAATGAAGAATTTTTCAAGACAGTGATAACTAAAGCAGGTAATTATATAGATCGGCTGTGTGTTAGCAACTATGGTGTTTTCTCCTTCGACAATGGATACCAGTCGTATAGCGATTCTGTAAAGTGCTTGATTTGGCCGGCACAAACAGCATTGAATGCGATGAACAAATATGCAACAAAAGAGCAATTGAGCCACTGGAAAATGATTGTAGCCGAATATGGCACTATAGATTGGTTTAACAAGTGGAAAGGAAACAATGACATGGGGCATGCCATCGTTGCTTTCGATATGACGGGGCAACTATTGATGCAACCGCAGATAGAATTTTCATGCTTTTGGAATACACGTTGGATAGAGAATGAATCGAATCTCAGAGACCATGATGCACTGGATAAGGACGGAAACCTGACGCCTACCGGCACTGCATTAAAAATATGGGGTAATTTTCTGGGTAAACAAATGGTGAAGAGTGAATCGTGTGACTCTATTCTCACATACTCAAGTATCGATAGGGAACGTAATTCGTTGTTCGTTTATATAGTAAATAAAAGAGGTAACGTGTCAAGAGTGAAGTTGAATCTCTCAAACCAGAAAAATGGATCACTGTCTCAGGCATGGGAATATTTCGGAAAAACACCGGAAGACCTTAATCCTGTATGGCAGAAAAAGGAAGATACAGATAAATATATCGACCTGAAAGGATATTCGATAACAGTACTGGAATACAGGCTAAATCTTAATTAACATAATGAGTAATAGATATTAAGAAAAGGATAACTAACTTGCATAAAACATAGACACACTATGTATCTTTTTCATTCTTCCTATATGAAACGAATCTTACCCATATTATTTGTTATACTCTCTGCTGTATCCGTACAGTCGCAGGAATATACTCATTACACTACCATCGACGGATTGTCAGGTACTGATGTGACGGCAATATGTGAAAATGAAAATTTCCTTTGGATAGCAACAAATGACGGGTTAAATCGTTTCGATGGGCGGGAGTTTAAAGTATATAGAAATGACAATACCTCGGCAAACAGTATATCTGAGAATAATATAGAGACACTGATGTTTGATTCACAAGGATTTCTTTGGATTGGATTCAAAACGGGGGGGGTAGATATCTTTAACCCCCGGAAGAATAAATTTATACATATCAGTGACGTTATAAAAGATTATCCCCAGCGGGTAATATGTATTTATGAAGATTCGAAAAAGAATATCTGGCTGGGTACATGGGAAGATGGCCTGTATCAATTGACCCCGACTAATGAAGGCGATTTGTCATACCATGTATCTAAGCACTATCCTAAAAATATAGTATCAAGTATTGTCGAAAAACCAAAGGGCAAGTTATGGATTGGAACTTATTATGGCTTTTTTCTCTATGATATAGAAAACAAAAGAGATGTTCCACTGAAAGAGAATTATTATGCTGTTACTCAATTTCTGGATACAGGAGAAAAAAACAGCCTCTGGTTTTCTGTTTGGACAAATGGATTGTATAAACTCGAGTGGGACGAAAAAACTTTCCGTACCAAAGAGACGTCTATGACAAAAAATATGGAAGATGTTTACCGTATTTTTCCAGCTACCGACAATAAACTTTATCTCGGGACTTGGGGTAACGGCGTAAAGGTTACTCAGATGTTATCTGATGCTTATCCAGAGTCTCTGCAAATTGATGCTCCGGTTATATTATCATTTTATAGAGACCGGCATCGTAGATTTTGGGTAGGAACATACGGTACAGGATTATTCCGGTTGAATGATAAAAGCAGAGGAATAACAAATCTTTCACCCATTAATACAAATGGGCTTTCGGCTGCATATTCATTACGTTATTTTGGTTCTGGCCAATTATTGATAGGGACTCAGGGCGATGGTC
The DNA here is from genome assembly GCF_900128985.1 of Indolivaga macrotermitis. GTDB lineage: Bacteria > Bacteroidota > Bacteroidia > Bacteroidales > Dysgonomonadaceae > Dysgonomonas_A > Dysgonomonas_A macrotermitis. The sequence continues at coordinate 62,729 of NZ_FQUC01000003.1, forward strand.
TTTATTTATATGATATAAAGAATCATAACTTACGCCCCCAGTTTATAAAAAACACAGGTAGTTTGTTCCACAAATATATCTTGTCTCTTTATAGAGATAATGAAGTCCTAATTGTAGGGAATGATGATACTGGGCTGCAATATGCACCTCTAAAAGGAACTGATAATACAAATTTTACATTACGGACTTATCATGTAGACAAAAATTTTGGAAAAGTAACGGCAATCTTCAAAAGTAGTAATTCCACCTTCTGGATAGGAACTAAACAGTATGGGTTAGTCTCAATGAAATATGATCCGGCAAAAGAGAACTTCACCAATTATATTCATTACGACTCATTTGGCATGGATGAAATTACAGGCTTTTCGGAAACTATAGACGGACAGATATGGGTATCTTCACATAGTGGTATATACTTATTCGATCCTGTAACGAATAAGGTACAGAAGTATAATAATGCTTCTGAAATGATATACAGTTTAGCTGATGACCAAAAGAATAAGTGCCTATGGTTGGGAACATCAGGAGGATTGAGAAAATTAAGCTATACAGGTGATAACAAAATAGAAAATCCTTTTTCCTCGGAAGTATTGCCCGACGGAGCCATACGCGATGTTATATTAGACACTTACAATAATTTATGGTTTTCGGCATCGAACCGTATATTTTGTTATACAGATAGTTCGCGAGAGTTAAAAGAAATAAACCCGGGTACACCTAACCAGCAATTATTGTTTTCCACAACACGCTGCGAAACCGGAGGTAAACAGTATGTTATATTCGGGGGGACAAATAGCATATTGCTAATAGACCCACAGGTAGTATTGAATCAGCCGGAGCATACTAAGATTTTACTCACCGAGCTACAAATAGACCATCAAACCGTGGATGTGGGAGAAAAGATATATGGTAAAATTGTATTGAACGAAGATACAGAATATATAAACTCGATAACCTTGTCATATCTCTGTAAATGGATTAGCTTGTCTTTTACAGAAGTGGGATGGGACAATTACTACAATAGCTATCAGTATCAAATAAAGGGATTTAGCGACGATTGGCAATATCTGGATATAACAAAGCCAATAACATTTTCGCAATTACCTCCCGGAAACTATACTTTACAAATCCGATTGAACAACACTTCGTTAAACGATAAGAATGAACCATTGTGGAGCCTGCATATTGCAATTACCCCTCCATGGTGGCAAACAGGTACTTTTTATTTAGTTCTATCCTTAGCAATATTCATGATTCTGCTCAGCTTGTTCTTTATAATAAAAAATTACTACAAAAAGCGTCAATTGCAAAAGCTGGGAGAAATAGAAAAGAAGAAAAAAGAAGAACTTCTTCAAGAAAAAGAAAGCTTTTTTGCAGGATTATCGCACGATTTGCTAACTCCATTTTCGTTGATTATAGCTCCTGTAAGTGATATGATGAGAGATGAGACAATGAATGAGGAACAACACGAAAAACTGGAAATTATATCCAAAAACGCCACATTTTTGTCCGATGTGTTCAGTACAATATTAGATTTCAAAAGAGCCGAACAGATAGATACAGAGATAAAAGAGAAGAATATAGAGCTGGTATCGTTCGTTAATATTATAGTCAATGCCTTTGATTATCTGGCAAAGTCGGATAAAATAAAGTTGTCTTACCATTCCGCTATACCTAATTTATATATATCGATCGATAGTATAAAATTGGAACGTATTCTCTATAATTTGATTAGTAATGCTCTGAAATTCACAAAAGAAGAAGGGGAGGTAGATGTACTGTTGGACTATGATGAAGTTGCAGAAGTTTTTTACTTGAAAGTAAAAGATACAGGGATAGGCATCAGGCAACAGAATCAGGAAAAAGTATTTGAGAAATTCTATCGGGAAGATAAAGACAGCGACACTCAAGGGCTTGGACTCGGTTTATATAGTACCCGAAAATTTCTACATATGATGGGTGGTGAAGTACATATTGAATCTATTCCGGAAAAAGGAACTGCTTTCACAATAAATCTTCCGGCTAAAAGAATCAACGAGCCGAAGCCAATATTAGATATAAAGGAAACTGTTGATACTGATGGTTTATTCACAATTTTACTTGTGGAAGATAATACACAATTACGTGATTATCTGAGAAAAAAATTAGCTGTCCACTTCGAGGTGGCTGTTGCTTCTAATGGGGCTGAGGCGCTGGATTTTATTAAAAGTAATCTACCCGAAATAGTTGTCTCAGATGTTGTGATGCCTGAGATGGATGGCCTCACTCTCTGCTCAATAATAAAGAATACGCCGATGTATTCCGAAGTATTTGTAATATTATTATCTGCAAGATCCTCGTCGGAAGATGAAATGCAAGGGTATAAAGCCGGAGCAGATTTCTATATCAAAAAACCATTTGACCCCGAAATACTGATCAAGCAAATGGTGAATGTGTATGCTACCCGCCAACAGCGAAGGAAACAAATAATTACAGACTTATTATCGCCTCAGAATGATAGTGCTAAATCTCACCCCAAAGATGATTTTTTGGGGAAAGCTGTAAAAATAATTGAAGAGCATATAATGGACGAAAATTTCAAAATAGATGAGTTTGCCGCCGAAATGAATTTGAGTAAAACTGTATTACACCGCAAATTTAAACTGATTGTAGGAGAAACACCCAATATTTTTATCAGAAACATTCGTTTGCACAAGGCTGCCAATATGTTGAAAGAAACGGATCTTTCGATATCAGAAATCGGCTATTTAACAGGTTTTAGCCAAGCTCATTATTTCATTAAGTGTTTTAAGGAACTGTATCAGTATACACCGAAAAATTTTAGAGTAAAAAATAAAACTGGGGATACCCATACAGAGACAAATGAAAGTAATTGAAAAACTTAATCCACACGATTAAAATAGCGAAGAATATATGAAACCTCTTTCTTTTTAACTAAAATATAATCTAACTAATATAATCAAGAAAGTAAATGAATACCCGGAAAACACTTAGATTACTCTTTTTTTTATGCATGTTTTCATGTATAAAGCCATATTTATATTCACAACAACTCAATTATGATAAGGAAGTAGAAAGTCTTCTGTCGAAAATGACTTTAGATGAGAAGATAGGGCAGATGAATCAACTGAACTTTTATGAACTAAATGACGAACTGATCGAAAAAGTAAAAAGGGGTGAAACCGGTTCTTTACTGAATACGACAGATCCGAAAACCGTAAATTTGTTGCAAAAAGCGGCCGTAGAAAGCAGGTTGGGAATACCATTACTTATTGCCCGAGACGTTATACATGGTTATAAGACTATATTTCCAATACCTTTGGGGCAAGCCGCTTCGTTTGATCCGCAAATAGCAGAGACAGGAGCCCGTATAGCTGCTATAGAGGCATCCGAAACAGGAATCAGATGGACATTTGCTCCAATGATCGACGTTGTACGAGATGCAAGATGGGGCAGAATTGCCGAAAGCCCCGGAGAAGACCCCTATCTGACAGCTATAATGGGAGAAGCAATGGTCAGGGGTTTCCAAGGCACAGATCTGACAAATCCAACATCAATAGCTGCATGTGCCAAGCATTTCGTAGGTTATGGAGCATCCGAAGGCGGGCGTGACTATAATAGTACAAGCATTACACCTCACACTCTCAAAAACGTGTATTTGCCTCCTTTCCAGAAAGCAATCGATGCGGGTCTGGCTACTGTAATGACTTCGTTTAATGATAATGATGGAATTCCTTCCTCCGGCAATAAATATTTACTCAAAAATATTTTGCGTGAACAAATGGGTTTCAATGGCCTCATTGTCTCAGATTGGAATTCGGTAGGGGAAATGATCACTCACGGATTTGCAGCGGAAGGTAAAGATGCTGCAATGTTGTCAGCAAATGCAGGTCTTGATATGGAGATGAATACAGAACTATATGCAAAACATCTGAAACATCTGGTAGAGGAAGGTAAAGTATCGGTAACAGATATCGACAACTCGGTGCGCTATATATTAAAACTTAAATACCGGTTAGGCTTATTCTCAAAACCATATGTAGATGTAAACCAACCGACAACAATTTATTCGGATGAACATTTACAGGCGGCAAAAGATGCTGCTCTCAGATCGGCGGTATTACTAAAGAATGAGAATGTTTTACCTCTGAAAGAAACTCAGAAAATTGCATTTATCGGTCCTATGGCTGATGCTCCACACGATCAGTTAGGTACTTGGATCTTTGATGGAGAAGATTCGCACACAGTAACTCCAATAGGAGCATTAAAAAGCGGTGAAGAATATAAGAGTCTGAAATTCGATTATGAGCCAATTCTTCGGTCTTCTACAGATACAGACACATCTAACTTCTCTAAAATACAAGAGATTGTAAAAAAATCAGATGTTGCCGTTGTCTTTTTGGGAGAAGAATCCCGATTATCCGGAGAAGCTCATTCTTTATCCAATATTAATCTGATAGGCGTTCAATCTGAACTGCTCAAAGAAGTGAAAAAAGCAGGTAAGCCAGTTGTACTTGTTATTATGGCAGGCAGGCCTTTGACTATAGAACGAGATCTGCCATACGCTGATGCTGTGCTATATAATTTTCATCCGGGAACAATGGGAGGGCCGGCTATCCTCGATTTGCTATTCGGTAAAGCTAACCCAAGCGGGAAACTACCGGTGACATTTGTGAGAGAAGTTGGTCAAATACCTTTATACTACAATCATAACAATACCGGACGACCTGCCCCGGATAATGCGAAAACATTGTATACTGATGAAACGAATACAAAACAAACATCGGTGGGTGACGTATCCTTCTATCTGGACTCAGGCAAAGAACCTTTATATCCATTCGGATATGGTTTATCATATAGCAAGTTTGAATACTCGGACTTGACTCTTTCTTCAAAAGTGATGGAAATGAGTGATACTCTTGTTGTGAGTGCCATACTAAAGAACACCAGTAATATTGAGGGTACAGAAGTTGTTCAGCTGTATATCAGAGACCTTGTAGGTTCGATAATTCGTCCGGTAAAAGAGCTGAAAGGATTTCAGCGAGTGAGTCTTAAGGGAGGAGAAAGTAAGACAGTCAGATTTACTTTATCAGCTGAAGATCTCTCTTTTTACGGTATGGATATGACTAAAAGAGCAGAACCCGGTTATTTCAATGTTTGGGTAGGAGGAAGCAGTAAGGCCGAATTAAGCGAGACCTTTTTATTGCAATAGGAGTTAATAATAACAGATAAGAACGCCTGGATCTTTACGATCCGGGCGTTTTTATTATATAGCTTAATTGTACTCAGTTGCACCTAATGAAACACGATCGGTTTCAATATAAAAAAACCGGGGAAGTTATAATCCCCGGAATAAAAAATTAATTTTTGAGTGTTTGGTAATGTAAAAAAAATAGTAAAAAACTAACAATGAAAATGGTATATTACTTCTTTGATGATATATTTTGCTTTGCTTGTTTTATAGCGCTTCGTTACCATTTTTTAAGTTGGCTTCTGTCAGTTTTTCGATTTTTAAGCTTCTCGCAAATGAGGTTCAACTAATATCCGAAGAATAATATTAAAACTCTGAGTCTGCTAAATAGTTCCGAGTTAATTGGTATGAAGTATTTTCTTCTTTTTAATAGCTTTTTTCTTCATACGGTTAGTTTCATACAAATGGATTCCTACTATTGCTACAGCTACAGCTGCCAATCCTGCCAAAAAATATAATAAAGGGTACAAATGCATAATATATAAGTGTTTAGTTAGACAATATAGAATATAATAGAAAAAAAATTCCGTTAAGAAAGTGTGATGATCTTTCGACCAGTAATAATCAGTTATATTCTAATTTTGAAAAGAGGGAGAACAATACCAATGTATTGATTGATAACCTCGAACACTTACAAAAATATAAAGTAGAAGAGAGTAATGCTAATAATTTAAGGTTATCTATGATATTATATTATATATTGCTATAATAAATCTATATAATAGCCAAATGTTAAATAAATTTTTACAAAAAATAAGAGGAATCGACTGTCGGAAAAACTAAAAATATTAAACATTGTGCTTTAAAGAAACAAGTCAAATCCTTCGATATATTTGGTCGGTTCAAATTCTATAATTTCATAATCGGCTATTTCGTACTTATAAAAAGGGTCTTCTTTTATAAGAACCTGAACTTGTTCGATATTTTCTGCCCGACAAAAAATAATACCCCCGATACGAGGATTTCTACGTCCGGATACAATGAAATTTCCGAGATTATAGTTTTTATCCAAATAGTTTTTATGAGCGTCTAAATGGTTTTCAACCTCACTTAATGCCTTTTTGTAAGAAAGAATAAGGATATACATAATTTGCTGTTAATTAGTTCGTACTCGTATTTGCATGAATTAATTCCAGTGTATAACTGTCGCAAAGGGATACAAAGAATGATTGCTATAATTGTTGTTCTTTTATTATTTTTTTCTTCTTCAATATGCTTGAAAAATTTTCATCCTTCCTGTTCCTTATTGTTTTTAGTAATTTATAAATATAAGATTTTTTTTACGTCAATAAGAAAGCTCGAATTTTATTTAAGAATTGAAGATACAGATATCCAGATCATAAATCATATCTTTGGCTTATTACGTAATATTAATATATTTCAACTTGATTAAAGTTATTTCAGTTATGGATTTACAATTAAGGGCTTACTGAAATATTCGGCAACGATCGAGATTAAATATGGTTTATATTAATACAATAAGGAAGATAGAAGTGGTATTGAAAATGAAAAATATTATAGGCAATATGAAATCGTCATATCCGATTTCTGATGAAACCATAAGAGAGTTGGAAAACTGTGTCACTTTTTGTCATTTCCCTAAAAGACACCAGTTGATAAAGGCAGATATATTCTGCAAATATGCCTATTTTATAGAAAAGGGATTGACCCGTTCATTTTGGTTAGTGGATGGCGAAGAAATCACCACATCATTTGCGGGTGAAGGAAGTATAGTATTCAGTATGGACGAACTATATTATAAAAAAGTGAGTGAGGAATATGTTGAAGCATTAGAATATGTGGAAGTTTACAGAATACTATTGAGTGACTTGACCCGTCTTTTCGAAACGAATATTGAATTGAGTAACTGGGGTAGAATTATCCATCAGAATGAATACAGACGCTTGCACCGTAGCCATAAGGAACGTCTGACCTTACCTGCCAAAGAAAGGTATGAGGCATTCAAAGAACAGTTTCCGGATGTATGTCAGCGAACAAATCTAAGATATATTGCGTCTTATCTGGGGATTACACTTTCGACTCTCAGCCGGCTTCGAGCTAATGAATAATTTCAGGTATGATCGGCAATTTTGATTTAGGACAAATTTTTATAGATAAATATGCTGTAAATTTGACCTATTGTTAATTTCAAATAAAAAATTAATACCAATGTCACAATTAACAGCTTCCAGAGCTGCATTTCCGGACACGAAACCACATTATAATATACTTGACGGATTACGCGGAGTCGCGGCTATCACCGTTGTCTGTTTTCATATATTTGAAGCTTTTGCAACAAGCCATTTAGATCAGCGTATCAATCACGGTTATCTGGCAGTTGATTTTTTCTTTATCCTATCCGGATTTGTTGTAGGATATGCTTATGACGACCGTTGGGGGAAAATGAATACAAAAGACTTTATTAAGCGTCGTATTATACGTCTACACCCGATGGTTGTAATGGGAGCTATCATAGGAGCTATCATGTTTTACACCCAAGGTTGCTCGGTATGGGATGTTTCGGTAGTACCAGTTCTAGCTTTATTTATCGCCACATTTCTGAATATGTTGTTGATTCCGGCCACTACCGGAACTGAAATCCGCGGAGTAGGGGAAATGTTCCCTTTAAATGGGCCAAGCTGGTCTTTGTTTTTCGAATACATTGGCAATATCCTTTATGCGTTATTTATTCGTAGACTTCCTAGTAAAGCCCTAGCGGTTTTGGTCTTTCTTACCGGCTGCGGCTTGGCTGCGTTTGCCATATTTGGACCGTTAGGTGATTTATGTGTGGGGTATTCGCTGACTGGGACTGAGTTTACCGGAGGGTCATTGCGCTTATTGTTCTCATTTTCTGCAGGATTGTTACTTTCCCGTGTCTTCAGGCCGGCTAAAATTAAAGGTGCTTTTTGGATATGCAGTTTGGCTATAGTTGCCCTTCTGGCTGTACCACGCATTGGTGGAGCCGAACATTTATGGATGAACGGAATATATGATACATTGTGTTGTATTGCTTTTTTTCCGCTTCTGGTCTATCTAGGAGCTTCTGGTAAAAGTACCGATAAGTATACGACTCGCGTATGCAAGTTTTTGGGAGATATTTCCTATCCTTTGTATATGGTACATTATCCTTTTATCTATCTGTATTTCGCTTGGGTGAAGAACAATGATCTCACATTTGAAGAATCGTTTCCCGGAGCGGCAGCAGTAGTTGTTGGAAGTATTATTTTAGCTTATATCTGTCTGAAAATTTATGATATACCCGTGCGAAGATACCTGGCAAACCGATTTCTAAAGCCAAGAAATAGTATAAATAATTAAGTATAGATAGCACATCTTAAAGATGTATTAATAGTAGATTCTGAAACCATAAAATTATATATAAGATTAGACCTTTATAATAAAACTGCGATATTATGAAATTTGAGCCTACATTTGATTATGGCAAAACAGACTTGAGTAAAGAGGAAAACCAGGTCTTGTGGAAGTTTGGTGAACTAGTAAAAAATCTTATTACAATAGCGAGCAACGCAGATAAACAAATATATATTATAGGGATGGGACTCGTCACTGATGAAATGGCGTTAGATTTTGAGTCATATTTTACATTGTCATATAAGCAATACTTAAACCTTCAGCTGTTAAATAAAGAAGCCTTTAACGAATTGCTTTTACTTGATAATTTCTTTGAAGAGCGTAGTGGGGATAAAGATCCTGATTTTTGGGATGAATCATTATTAGGCACAAATAATGATTGGAACATTGTAAGACAAAATGCAAAATCTATTCTATTGTTTATGGGTATGGATAATTTAGATATCGAATGTACTCATCATAATATACAAGATAAAGGAATAATTATAGGTCAACATACTATAACTCGATTAATAAGAAAAGCCTGACAGATTTCTCTATCAGGCTTTTCAAGTACCCAGACCCGGGATCGAACCGGGATGGAAGTGAATCCACTGGTGTTTGAGACCAGCGCGTCTACCAATTCCGCCATCTGGGCGATTTTTGTGAGTGCAAAGATAGATATATTTTTGAAATATCAATTGATTTTTGAGTTTTTTGAAAAAACTTCTTAAATTTTTTTCTCGCTATAAAATATATTACATTTGTTTTCGTCTTTATTTAGTAGTATATTCAATGTAAAAATCAGAACATGAACAATAATAATTATTGCGTAATAATGAGCGGTGGAATAGGAAGTCGTTTCTGGCCTTTTAGCCGTGAAGCTAAGCCTAAGCAGTTTTTGGATTTCTTTGGTACCGGACGCTCTTTACTACAGCTGACAGTAGACCGTTTCAAGAAGATACTTCCGATCGAGAATATATATATTGTAACAAATGAAGCGTATGCGGAATTGACAAAACAAGAGATTCCGGAATTGAAGTCCAGTCAGGTTTTGTTAGAGCCTTTAAGGCGTAATACTGCACCTTGTATTGCTTATGCCGCTTATCATATCAAGAAGATGAATCCTGATGCGAATATAGTGGTAGCACCTGCCGATCATTTAATCTTGAAAGAGGATGAGTTTGCTTCTGTTATAAAGCAAGCATTGGAGTTTGTATCCAGAAATCCTATACTTTTGACATTGGGAATAAAACCAAACAGACCGGAAACCGGATATGGATATATTCAGATTGATGAGGATAAAGTGGACGGTATCAATAAAGTAAAAGTATTTACCGAGAAGCCTAATTACGAATTAGCCAAAATATTTTACGAAAGCGGCGAGTTTCTATGGAACTCAGGTTTGTTTATATGGAATGTGGACACAATACTTAGAGCTTTCCATGATTATCTGCCCGAAATCTCTAATGTATTTGATCAGGGTGTAGATATATATTGCACACCCGAAGAACAAGGCTTTATCAATGAGCAATATGCCTACTGTCCTAATATTTCTATTGATTATGGAATTATGGAAAAGGCTAGTAATGTGTGTGTGCTGGGAGCGGACTTCGGATGGTCTGATTTAGGTACCTGGGGATCTTTACATGATATCTCAGAAAAAGATGAGGAAGCTAACGTAACATTGAAGTGCGAAACTATGTTTTTCGACAGTTCCGAAAATATAGTCGCTATGCCCGAAGGTAAATTGGCTGTAATTCAGGGGTTACATGATTATATTGTGGCTGAATCCGATGGAATATTGTTGATTTGTAAGAAATCTGATGAACAGAGTATCAAGCAGTTCGTTGCAGATACCAAGCTTAAATATAACGACAGATACATTTAAGACTACTAAGTCGATAATTAAATACGAGTAAAAGTGGCTTTAACGGTCACTTTTTTTAAATTAATCGGTCTATGACTCGAATATCAATAATTACTGTAAATAGAAACAATGCCGAAGGCTTAGAGAAGACTATTATTAGTGTAATCTCCCAGACCTATACTAATTACGAGTTTATCGTAATAGATGGAGCATCTACAGACAGGAGCCGGGAGGTTATATCTAAATACGGATCAAATATTCATTATTGGGTGAGTGAGCCTGATTCAGGTATATTCAATGCTATGAATAAAGGAATAGAGAAGGTTACAGGTGATTATTGTTATTTTTTGAATTCTGCTGATGCATTTGCGTCGAATACCGTGCTTGAAGATATTTTCGGGAGCCGTCAATATTCAGCACCCTTTATAAACGGTAATCAATTAAACAACTTCGGAACATACAGGCAACGGGTACCTTGTCTAAACAGGCCTCTCACTTTGTTCGATTTTTATTGGGGCACGATAAAGCATCAGGCTACATTTATTCGCAAAGATTTGTTCGATACCTATGGGCTTTATGATGAAACGCTCAAAATCATAGCAGACTGGAAGTTTTTTCTTCAGACAATAGGTTTGCATAATGAGCAACCCGACTTTGTAGATATAGATATTGTAGACTTTGAATGGAATGGGATGAGTACTAATCCTGAATTTGAAGAGAAGCATCGCCTTGAGAGAAATAAGGTATTAGACGATTGTATACCTGCGTCTATACAGGCTGATTATGTTCATTTGCGAGAAATGAGCAATTACCGGTATATCAGTGATGCTATGAAAAAGAATAAAATACTGGATAAAATAATAAGAGGGCTGGTCAAAATATTGAACTAGTCACCTAATAAAATTATTCAGAAAGGTTTCAGTATACCTTTTTCGTCAATGGAAATACTAAATAAAGCGAAATCGTATTTAATAGGGTCTTCGGGGTCTAATAACCTTAAATTTTCGGTGAGTTCTACGGCGGCTTGCCAGTCAGGCTTATCTCTTTTAAGCAATCCTAGTTTTTTAGCAGTGCGTTCCACATGTAGATCTAAAGGGCATATCAGGTCTTTGGGGCTTAAGGCAGACCATATCCCGAAATCGACACCCCGTTTATCATTACGGATCATCCATCGGAGATACATATTCAGGCGTTTACATGCCGATTTTCGTTTTGGGTCGGGTATATGTTTCCGGGTTCTTGATGGTGCATCCTCTAAAGAAAAGAAATAGCTACTGAAATAGTTTAGCCCTTCTTCTACACTCATATCTTCATGAGGGAAGAAAGCCGATTCCAAAGACGGGTGATTTTTGTAATGAGATTTAAAAAATTCGATACAATACAATAAGTCCGTGTCATTAAAAGTGCGATGTTTAAATCCTAGTAGATTCTGTAAATCGGAAGTTTGGTGTTCTGTTATGAATTGATATGGGCTATTGTCCATTCTTTCAGATAGTTCAATGCATTTGTTTATTATTGTTTTTCTTTGTCCCCATGCGAAGATTGCCGCAAAAAAGCCGATAATCTCAATGTCTTCTTTTCGTGTAAACCGATGAGGTACAGATATAGGGTCATCTTTGATAAAATCGGGACAATTATACAGATCCGCCTTTTGATTCAGAAAATCCTTAAGATTACTAAAATTTACGGTATTCATCTTTATTTATTGTGGTTTTATGTATAGCTTTACAGAACCGGTAAGATTGTTTTTGTGTTATAAAAGTAAACAATAATAATATATAATTAATCATGAAAGCCAAGAGAAAGATTTTAATTAACTCAATGCTGGTTGCTTTGTTTGCAATCATTCTTGTGTCATGTAGCAGTAAGTTAACCCCGTTATCTTCATCATTATTTTCGGTGTCTCCTTCTCCAATGGAAGTACAAGGCACTAAAATACCTGTGACAGTAAATGGAAGGTTCCCTGAAAACTGGTTCAATAAAAATGCAGAAGTCACAGTCACCCCGATTCTTAAAACAGGCAACTCCGAAAAGTACGGAACATCTGTTACTTATCAGGGAGAGAGCGTAGCCGGAAACGGAATAGTTATTCCTCAAAAACAAGGAGGAGCCTTTACTATTAAATCTGAGTTCGATTATGAAGACGGAATGACAAATCCAGAACTATATTTGAGATTTACATCCCGTATCAAAAATAAAACAGTAGAATTGCCGGATGTAAAAGTCGCAGAAGGTTTGATCACTACTGTTACTTTAGCCAATGCTTATACAAATACACCGTCAGAAGCTCCGGATGATTTTCAGAAGTTAATAAAGGAGTCATACGATGCGAATATATTATTCTTGATTCAGCAGGCACAACTCAGATCAAGTGAATTGAATTCTTCAAACTTGGCTGCGTGGAAAAATCTGGTGAAAAGTGCAGACGAAAATAATAAACAAAAAGTAAATGTAGAAGTACAAGCTTATGCTTCTCCGGATGGAGGTTACAAGTTAAATGAAAAACTGGCTGGAGAACGCGAAAAAAATACGTCAGAGTATCTTGAAAAAGAGTTTGACAAACAAAATATAAACACTAACATCTATGCAAACTATACAGCCCAAGACTGGGAAGGTTTCAAGAAACTGGTAGAGGCATCTAGTTTGCAGGATAAAGACTTAGTGTTGCGTGTATTGTCTATGTATAACGATCCGGCAGACAGAGAGCGTGAGATCAAAAATATATCTATCGTTTACAAAGATTTGGCAGAAACGATCCTACCTCAATTACGCCGCTCGCGTTTAGTTGCTAATATTGAAACTATCGGAAAAACTGATGCTGAGCTGTTACAAGCTGTAAGCACAAACCCTTCAAGCTTGAATATTAATGAACTATTATATACCGCAAATCTACCGGGAGCGCCGGCTGAGAAAATATATAATGTAGTTACTCAAAAGTATCCAAACGATTATAGGGGCTGGAACAATCTGGGAGCATATTATTATTCTCACGGACAGGTTGATGCTGCTAAACAAGCTTTTGCAAAAGCACAACAGTTAGATAGTAGGGCTGCAGAGCCTAGTGTGAACTTAGGGCTGTTGGCTTTAGCTGATAACGACGTTCCGAAAGCAGAGCAATTGATCGGTTCGGCATCTAATGCTAATACAGCCAGTGAAGCATTAGGACTTCTTTATCTTAAAAAAGGAGATTATTCGAGAGCTGTGCAATCATTCGGTAATACAAAATCGAACAATGCGGCATTGGCTCAAATTCTGACAAAAAATTACTCTCAGGCAGAACAAACGCTTAGTGGGGTAGAGAATAAGGATGCTACCACATCTTACCTGAAAGCTATAGTTGCAGCACGTACAAATGATGCTAGTGGAGTAGCTTCGGCGTTGAATGATGCATTCAGTGCAGATCCTTCGCTAAGGCAACGTGCTTCTTCAGATATGGAGTTTGCAAAATTCGCTAATAATGCAGTTGTCTCGGGACTGTTGAAATAAAGTTTGACAAATAAATCAATAAGAAAGCAGATTGCCTATACATGGGTAATCTGCTTCCTTGTTTATGTGTCAATAAGATTTTAAATCGGTCAGTAAAACTGTTTTTATTACCTAAATATTACGTATTTTTGCTATGCAAATTTTTGTCAGTGTACTTTTTATAACTGTAAGATATTAGATATAATGGGAATAAAACAACCAAAAGCGATTTTTTTTGATATTGACGGCACATTGGTGAGTTTCAAAACACATCAGATTCCGGAATCGACGATACATGCAATAGATGAACTTCGGAAAAAAGGAATAAAAGTATTTATTGCAACAGGGCGTTCACGCCTTGTAACAGATAATCTGGGTGATATAGAGTTTGATGGCTATGTAACCGTTAATGGAGGATATTGTACGACAGAAAAAGGTGAAGTGATTTATAAAAATGCAGTACCTCAGGAAGATTTAAAAGCTTTGGTAGAATATCAAAAGAAGGAAGCATTCCCCTGTATCTTTGTAAGGGAGCATGATATGTTTCTGAATTTTGTTAATGAAGATGTCGAAACTATATTAAAGCTACTGGATTTTCCGACCCTGCCGATTAAGGATAATGAAGAGGCTCTGAACGGAGAAATCCTTCAATTGGTTGCTTTTCTGAATAAAGATGAAGAAGAACGTATAATGCCCGAAATATTACCCGGTTGCGATTCAGCCCGTTGGCATCCTCTGTTTACAGATGCACTGGCCAGAGGGAATAGTAAGCAAACAGGTATAGATCAGATATTGAAATATTATAATATAGATTTGAGTGAAACTATGGCCTTTGGAGACGGAGGAAATGATATTCCGATGTTGAAACATGTAGCGACAAGTGTAGCCATGGGAAATGCCGAAGATGAAGTGAAGGCCGTAGCCGACTATGTAACAACAGCAGTTGATGATGACGGTATATTTAATGCTTTAAGGCACTTTGGCATTATTTAAAATAATTAAGAGAAATAATCGATAAACAAAATAGGCTGGAAGCCCGAAATAGAACCCGAAAATGAAAATACTTATACTTGGAGCCGGAAAGATGGGATCTTTCTTTTCCGATGTGTTGAGTTCCGATCACGAGGTCGCATTGTTTGATACAGACCCCAACAGACTAAAATTCACATACAATGTGATACGCCTCAGTGATCCGAATGAGATTAGAACTTTCGATCCTGAACTAGTAATCAATGCCGTTACGGTAAAATATACAATAGAGGCATTCAAATCGATTCTGCCATACATTAGCGACACATGTATAGTGTCTGATATTGCTTCTGTTAAAACAGGGTTACAAGACTTTTACGCATCGCTGAAGCAGCCTTTTGCTTCCTCACACCCGATGTTTGGACCTACTTTTGCTGATCTGAGAAACCTTACGACACAGAGCGCCATAGTTATATCAGAATCGTCTGAAATAGGGAAGAAGTTTTTCTTGGACTTGTATCGCAGCCTGAGTCTACAGGTGTTCGAATATACTTTCGATGAGCATGACGAAACGATAGCCTATTCATTATCTATTCCTTTTGCTTCTACTTTGGTCTTTGCTTCTGTAATGAAACATCAGGAGGCGCCGGGTACAACTTTTAAGCGTCATATGGATATTGCGAAGGGGTTGTTATCTGAAGATGATTATCTGTTGACAGAGGTTCTTTTTAATCCTTATACCCCTAATCAAGTAGAGCAGATCAGGGCAGAACTGGCTCATTTGCTAACCATAATAGAAAAGAAGGATACTCCGGCAATGAAAGAGTTCCTGACGAAAGTGAGAAAAAATATAGAGTAGTATCAATCTTATATATAAATAAAGGGAGGCAAAAGATTATTTTTGCCTCCCTTTATTTAATATAATAGTAAAAGAATTATTTCCACTGATCCTCTACAATCTTAGACTTATCGTCTGACGATAATTTAGGGAAGAATGAGAATCCTGTTTCAGCTTCGAGTTGCGACACTGTAAGTTTATAGCCTGTAAAAGTATTGGATGTGGGAACTTTATTATCCATCTTGTATGCTATGGTATAATAAGTGCTACCCATCTTCTTGGCTAAAGCTTTATAGTAATATTTAGGCCTGGCAACAGATGCACCGATGTTATCCGTTACGTAATCGATGTTTGAATCTGTGGCCGATTGTATCATAGCTCCCGTGACAACATACAGGGTATCGCATTGTTTAGTCCAAACACGGATACGGGTTTCCAAATCTGCCCATATACCTTGATTCAAGGTTGAATTTTGGGCAGTCATATTCGAGAAATAGAAAGTAGTTTCATTCGCTGCTTTATTGATGGTCCGGTCTGCACTTGGTATCTGGTGTCCTCTGTCGGTACTTGCGACACCAAATCCTCTGAATAACTGGGGTTGGAATGATGTGTTTATAGCCGGGTCATATTGCCATTCATCGGTTCTGGAAGCAGAGCCCAGATATGCCGAATGCATTGGATATGCAACCCAATATGCTAGTTTATTAATAGTGTCATAAAGCATCGAGTAGTTTCTGACACGGTCATTATCCGGTAGATTGTGACCTACCAGAATAGTATTTAGCAGACTGCTTTTTGCCGGAAGTTCTATCCATCCTGCATTAGTGATGTCGGGAGGAGTACCTTTCGAAGCGGCCTGAGTAATATATACCGGTTTTTGTTCGTTCGAATTAGCTATTACTAGTTTAGCAAATCGTTCTTTGTCGGTTGTGTTTTCAGCGATTTTAATTTGTACAGTTGCATTACCACTTCCATTCGACTTATCTACACTGATCCATGTTTTGTCATCTGTCGGGATTAAGACTTCCCATGCATCCGAGCCTTCATTTTCTATGGTCAATAGAACTGTCGATTGTTCGGCTTCCACCCAATTTTTATCAGTAGAAACTTTCAAAGGGTAGGATACCGGATCGTTATCGTCACTCGAACATCCTGTATTCAGGATCAGAGCGAATAAGATGGCAGATAGTAGATATGTAAATATCTTTTTGTTGTTAGTTAGGTTAATCATAATCGATTTTATAGGATTAAGTTATTTGTTTTGAGTGTATAAAGATAATAAATATTGCATTTTGTTAACGCATAAGTGAAAATTCTTTTGAAAAATAGGGATTTTTTAGATAAAAAGATTTATCTTTAGGAAAAATTTAACATTCAAGGTGAAATATATAGAGATATCTATTAACCTTCTCTTCAGTTTTATTTTCTTTTAAGAAAGGTTATCCGTTTCTCTTTTAAAACACGACTAATACTTATGAAAAGATTAAGTTTGATTTTATTAGTTACGCTCTTTCCTGCATTATTATTCAGTCAGAAGAAGTATAATGTTTATTCTGCAGCATTTTATAATGTCGAAAATCTATTCGATACGGTAGATGATGAAGGAGTGAATGATACGGAATTTACCCCTACAGGGAGTAAAGCTTGGACAATGGACAAATACCAGAAAAAGTTGAACAATCTGGCTTTTGTCATGAGTAAGCTGGCAAAAGAACATTGTCCCGGAGGCCCGGCCGTAATAGGTGTCGCTGAGATAGAGAACAGAGGTGTTCTGGAAGACCTTCTTAAAACGAAGGAAATGTCCGCGATGGGATACCAAATAGCGCACTACGACTCTCCTGACCGCAGAGGTGTTGATGTAGCACTCTTATATAATCCAACATTATTTAATGTTACATCATCGAAAGCTTATCCATACAATTTACCCGATAATCCAGGTTTTAAAACCCGGGATCAGTTACTGGTAAGTGGTACACTTGCCGGAGACCCTTTCCATGTTATAGTTGGTCACTGGCCATCAAGATATGGATCCAAATCGAGCAGTTTGCGCGAGTTTGCAGCTTCAATAACAAAACATATTGCAGATTCTATTTACAAGGCAGATCCTGCAGCAAAAATAGTCATTATGGGAGACCTGAATGACGATCCGGTGGACAAAAGTGTGCGCGTTGTCCTTGATGCCAAGCGTAACAAGAAGGATGTTAAGCCCGGAGGCCTCTATAATACTATGTGGGGATTTTATGATAAAGGGATCGGTTCTTTGGTATACCAAAATAAATGGAATTTGTTTGACCAGATTATTATATCTGAAAGTTTATTGGGAGACGACAGATCTACTTTGAAATTTTGGAAAGCGGAAATATTTAACCGGGAATTCTTAATCCAGAAAGAAGGAAAAAATAAGGGATATCCATTGCGCACGTTCTCCGGCGATACATTTATAAATGGTTACAGCGATCACTTTCCTACCTTGATATACTTAGTTAAAGAAGCAGACTAAATAAGTATATCTCTACGGAAACTTCTTATCGATAATTAATTGTATTTGAATTAGGCTATTATGAAATAATAAATTTAAGTATGAAAGGAAAACTATTATTTTTTATGACATTTCTCCTCTCTTTGTCAGGCTATGCCCAGACGGGGTTAAAGGGATATGTTATAAATTCAGTAACAAGCGATCCCGTAATAGGAGTACAGGTAACGCTACAAGGACAAAACCGATCGGTGACTACCGATGCCAAAGGTGAGTTCCTTTTTCAGTCTATCGCGGCTGGTGAGGATATCTTAGCATTCAATTCTCCCGGCATTAATGCTAAAGTACAAAAAGTGAATATTCTGGCGAATAGAATTAACGAAGTGGGAGATGTAAGAGTAGATGTTATAGAATTTGCTCATAACACGGCTTTGATCGGTACAATCGACGCTGATATTCTGGGAGACGACGATGATGCTTCTCAGGAAATCAGTTCGACCGTGATTCTTTCTAATGATGTGTATTTAAAACAAGTTGCATATCAGCTTTCGCCCGGAAGGTTTAAAGCCAGAGGCTATAATCAGATATATGAACAGACATATATCAATGGTGTCACTTTCAATGATCAGAACAGGGGAGTTTTTAATTATGCAGCTATTGGTGCGCTGAATGACCTTACCCGCAACGGAAATGTTGTTAACTATAACAATGTAAATGATTTTACCTTCGGGTCTATCGGAGGAACAACCGATATAAATATGCGTGCAAGTAATTACGCTAAGGGTGGAAAAGTTACTCTATCGTATACTAACCGTAATTATTACCTGAGAGGAATGGCTAGTTATTCAACAGGCTTGATGGATAACGGATGGGCTGTAACAGGTGCGGTCGGAGGACGTTATTCCGACGAGGGTAATGTCGACGGAACGTTTTATCGTAATATATCGTATGCCTTAGCCGTTGAAAAACAATTGGACGGAGGACGACACAGTATATCTCTGACAACATTCGGGTCTCCTGTGCAAAGAGGTCAACAAGGGGCTTCTTTTCAGGAAGTATATAACCTCGTGGGAGATAATTTATACAACCCTAACTGGGGATATCAGGATGGGAAGAAACGTAATGCAAGAGTTGTAAAAGCGTATGATCCGACAGTAATCTTATCTCATATCTGGCAGATTAATGATAAAACGAATTTAACTACGGGTATAGGTACCCATTATGGAAGATATGGAGGTACTGCCTTAAACTGGTATAATGCGCCTGATCCACGTCCAGACTACTACAGGTATTTGCCTTCGTATTACGCCGATTCGGAAGATATTTATAATAAATATACAGACCTTTGGAGAAGTAATAACACATCAGTTACTCAAATCAATTGGGACGAACTTTACCATATCAATGCTTTAGCAGCCCGCGAAGGTCAGGAATCTGCCCTGTACATGGTAGAAGAACGTAGAAGCGACCTTTTCGAAACTTCTCTAAATTCGGTATTAAATACCATAATAGGACGGAACCATAAATTGACGGCAGGCATTGGACTGCGTCATTCACGTTCGAAACAATTTAAAACGGTTGACGACTTACTTGGCGCGGCATATGTGCTTGACATAGATAAGTTTGCAGAAAGGGATTTTCCGGGAGATGGGCAGACTATCCAAAATGATCTGAATAATCCGAATAAAAAAGCTAAAGAAGGTGATGTATTCGGATATGATTTCAGATTGAATATTAACTCGGCAAATGTATGGGTACAAAATCAATATACTACCCGGAAGATTGATTTCTACTATGGAACAAAACTGTCATATACTGATTTCTATAGAGATGGTAAAATGAAAAATGGACGTTATCCTACTTCTTCATACGGAAAAGGTAAGACTCATACATTTATTGACTATGGCTTGAAAGCAGGGCTGACATACAAAATATCAGGTCGTCATTTCCTCACAGGTAATATTAGTTACCAGACGGAAGCACCACTTCCTAATGTAGCATATATATCGCCTCGTATTACAGATAACACTGTTGATCTGGAAAGTGGAAAGGTTTTATCTATGGATATCAATTATATATTCTCTTTGCCTTCATTGTCGGGACGTATTGCTGTATTCCAAACCAATTTCTATGATCAGATGAAACGTTCCAGCTATTACCATGATGCAGAACGTACATTTGTAAATCATGTATTAACAGGCATGAATCAGGTTCACAGAGGTTTTGAGTTAGGATTAGATTATAAAATAAATAACAACTGGGGAGTAAATTTTGCCGGAACAGTTGCTCAATATTACTACAGTAACAATCCTGATGGAACGATCAGTTATGAAAATGGTAAGGAAGTTGATGTTGAAGAAAAGGTATATCTGAATGATTATTATATCGGAGGCACCCCTCAAATTGCCGGAACTATTGGTGTTTCGTATTTCTATGATTTTTGGTTCCTTAATTTGAATCTAAATGGATTTGCTCAAAATTATGTAGATATTGCTCCTATCAGACGTTTAGCATCTAGTTATGCAGGTATCACACCGGGAACAGATGAGTACGATGCTTATAAACACTTGACCGGTCAGGAAAGATATGGTAGTGCTGCAACTTTAGATTTTTCTATAGGTAAAATATTATACTTACCTAATAAGCACTCTATTAATTTTAATCTTTCTTTCAATAATATCTTGAACCGCAAGAATATTAAAACCGGAGGATACGAACAAGGACGTATGGATGTAACTAGCGCAAACAAGTTCCCTTCTAAATATTATTATATGCAAGGATTTAATTGCTTCTTAAACACAAGCTATAAATTCTAAGTAGAGGATATTTTAATTTCTAATAAAGAGAAACAATAAAAAATACACGATATGAAAACGTTAAAAAGATTATCTTATCTGTTACTAATTGCAATACTAGCAACAGTAACATCGTGCGAACGTGACTATGACGCCCCACCGTTAAACATGCCTGAGTATACAGGTGATGCCCCTAATATTACAATTGCAGGACTAAAAGAAAAGTATGCAAGTGTTACATCAAGTTCTCCACAATTAATAGAAGAGTCATTGATTCTTCAAGCCCGTGTTGGAGGAAATGATATTTCGGGTAATATATATAAGCAGGTTATTATTCAGGATGCTACAGGAGGGATATCTATTGGCGTTGACCAGAATAGTATCTATACTACATATAGAGTAGGACAAGAAATATTTATAGACCTTAAAAATTTATATATTGTAAATTATGGAGGAGAACTCCAGATAGGTTATGGAACTACTCAGGCAAACCGTATCCCTTGGGAAAACTTCAAAGATCAGGCTCATCTGAATGGATGGCCCGATTCTACACAGGTTGCGCCAAAGGTTGTAGCTATAAAAGATCTCAACGTTACAATGAACAATACTGTTGTTCAGTTAGATAATGTATACTTTGTGAATGGAGGTAAAACTACATTTGCGGTAAATGATGCTACAACCAGCCAGACATTAAAAGATGCAGATGGAAATTCTATTGATGTAAGAACCAGTTCATATTCTAATTTTGCAAACGATCTTTTACCATCAGGCACCGGAACCCTTATCGGTGTATTGGGACGTTATAATGGAAACTGGCAATTTACAATCAGAAGTACAGCCGATATCAAAGATTTTGGAGGAGAAACACCTACGACGCCGGAAGGAACAGGTACGGGTACAAAAGAAGATCCGTATGATATTACAAATGCGATTGCAAAACAAGGCGAAAATGATGTTTGGGTGAAAGGTTATATTGTAGGAGCAGTTCCGGCAGCTGTATTGAATGAAGCAGAGTTTACGGCACCATTTACAAGCCAGTCTAACCTGTTGATTGCAGCAAGTGCCGATGAGACCGATCCTACTAAATGTTTCCCTATTCAGTTAGTATATAATACCGATCCTCGGAATATTAACCTGAATCAGAATCCGGATAACAAAGGAAAAGAAGTATTGTTGAGAGGTAATCTTACTACATATTTTGGTGTTGCGGCAATGAAAGAAACATCCGAATATGTATTGGAAGGAGGTTCAACAACACCAGAACCGGAACCAGGCACCGGAACGGGTACTAAAGATGATCCGTATGACTTGGCTAATGCTATTGCAAAACAAGGCGAGACCGGTATGTGGATCAAAGCCTATATTGTAGGGGCAGTCCCTGCGGCTGTATTGGCAGAAGCAGAGTTTACAGCACCGTTTACAAGTCAATCTAATATATTGGTTGCAGCAACACCAAATGAAACAGATCCTACTAAGTGTTTCCCTATACAATTAAAATCAGGTAGTGATGTTCGAACTAATTTAAACCTGAATCAGAATCCGGGTATGTTAGGAAAAGAGGTAAAACTATATGGTGATCTGACAACATATTTTAATGTTCCCGGATTGAAAGAGACATCTGATTTCGAAGTTGAAGGTGGTACTGATCCTACACCGGGAGATAACGACGGAACCAAAGAAAAACCATATACAGTTAGTGAATATGTAGCTTTGGAATCGGGTACAGATATTTGGGTCGAAGCTTATATTGTAGGAAATGTTCCCGGATCTAAGCTCGAAGAGGCTTTATTCGTAGCTCCGTTCGGAAGTAATACTAATATTCTTATTGCCGATTCTCCAACTGAAACGGATGTAACAAAATGTGTTCCGGTACAGTTACCTGCTAGCCCTGCTAGTTTGAGACAAGACTTAGGTTTGGTTAGCAAACCCGAAGTACTAGGCAGTAAGGTTAAGCTGAAAGGAAATACAGGAGCTTATTTTACAGTTCCGGGGTTAAGAGGTGTAAGCGAATATGAGTTCTAACTAAAAGAATTAAACTGAGAACTTAAAACATCTTATTATATTATCAGAGAATGGCAGTATGGAGTAATCTATACTGCTGTTTTTTTATAATGCGCATCAGTAGTTGAAGACATTCTATCTTTTGCTGTAATGATCTTTATAGTAAGGTTACAGTAAGGTAACATTAACTAAGCAAAGGTGACATTCGGCTATTGCCTGAGTGTCACTTTTGTTACTTTTCTATTTCGTTTTAAATCAACCAGATACCATTAAAAAAGGTGACAAAGGTGACAAAAGTGACACCATTTTTGAATCTATTTTTTTTAAATTTTCTACTTTCAGTTTACTCTGTTCCAATATGTCAAAGGTCTCTTTGGTAATAGATAAAAATAAAAGGGATTTATAATTGAGAGAAGTCCTTTGAGCATTGTTTATTTACTAAAACGTGCTTTTAGTTGACGGGCGTAAGCAAAACCTTGCGTAAGTGTAAGAGTGTTTTTTTAGCTTTAGCTACTGATTCGCATTAATAAGTTTAAAAAGAAATAGAACCGGTTTGAATTTGCTATTTCCGGCAAAAAAAAGTATCATTGTACTGCTATACCTTAATTATACTATTTTGATTGTCATCACATGACAAAGCCTTTAAAATGTGCCTTTTATGTCTTCGTAATGTGTCTGTGCTTCACCATCCGGGCACAACATATTCCTATATTCACACAATATACGCCCGAAGACGGGCTTGAGCAGAGAACTATCCGTAAGATAATACAGGATCAGAAAGGGTTCATATGGCTGGCTACATGGGATGGACTATCCCGGTTTGACGGGCATACATTCCAGAATTATAAAAATACGATCAGTTCATTTGAGCCGTCTTTTATAAGTAACAGAATAAGCTTTATAGCCGAAGATGCCTTTGGATGTATCTGGGCTCTGGGTTACGATAAACGTATCTCTCGGTTCAATCCGAATACAGACCGTTTGACTCCTGTTCTGGAAAACGATTGGCAGGTAAGGCGTTTCTTTACCCTGTCTAACGGACATACATGGGTGGTAACCGAAAATCAGGGATTATTACTAATGAAAACCGATAAAGAGGATTACTCTTTACATAATGAAAATATATCCCAAAAAGCAAATATCCCTTTTACGACTAATGTAAATTTGATTTTTCTTGATAAGAATCAAAAGGAATGGATCTTAACCGAAAAAGGAATCTATACATATTCCGAAGATAAGTCGGTGTACATACCATTTGTACAGGGGCAGGTATTTACCGATGCGCAAGAGACATCCGGATTTATATACTTCAGTTCGGAATCAGGTCAAATATGGAAGTACAATAAAAGCACCCAAACTTACGAGATCATTCAACTTCCGGTAAAGAACCGGATTAATACATTACGTCTTATCGATTCCGGGTTATTGTTTTGTGGTACAGGGGCGAACGGATTTTTCTTATTGTCGGCAGATGAGAAACATATGCGCCATTATAATACATCTACATCTAAAGGTATGCCGGACAATATTATAAGAGATGTATATGTAGATAAAAAAGGGGAAGTCTGGATAAGGCAGGAAAGTACCGGCGTAACGCATCTCGACCCCAAGACCGGACTTATAACCCATTTTGTATTAAAGGACAAATCAGGGAATTCCATTACGGGAAGCCATCAGGAGCAAATTATAGTAGAAGACGACTCAGGTAATCTCTATGTTCATCCTAGCGGAGGTGGATTTGCTTATTATGATAGGCTAACTCATAAACTTGTACCGGTATATAACAAACAGCTGATTGACGGATGGCACGAGTCTGATATGATTATGGATATCTATCAGGACAGGCAAGGGAACATTTGGATTAGCTCTTTCAAAAATGGACTGGAAAAGATAACTTTTAAACAAAAGCAGTTCAATTTATATTCTTCTCCCGACTTCCGTTCGGAACAAGTCGATACCCGTGCAGTTTATATCGATAAGGATAACCGTTTATGGTTTGGCTCTAAATATATGGGAGTTGGTATTTACAGTGCCGAGCGGAAATTTTTGGGATACCTTCAGGCTGATGGTACTCTTTCTAAATCAGGAAGTGATTTTCGAATAATGGCATATTCAATAACACAGGATCATGAAGGAACTATCTGGATAGGAACTAAAAAATCGGGTGTTATCTCAGCACAGCCCAATGATAAGGCTGTTACATTTAAATTAAAACATTTCCGGTTCAAGAGAGACGATATTTACAGTATAAGTAACGATGATGTATGGCAAATCTATGAAGATAGCCATAAACGGCTCTGGTTTACTACTTGGGATGGAGGTATTAATTATTTAGATCGCAGGGAAAATGAAACATATCGTTTTATAAATTATCGCAATCAACTGAAAAATTATCCGATACAGACATGTGGAAGAGCCAGGTCAATTACAACCGATAACAAAGGTAATCTATGGATTGCGACAGCCGACGGCTTATTGGTTTTTGACGAAAACTTTACAGATCCGTCAAAAGTGTTTTTCAAACAGATCAAACATATTCCCAACGACCGCAATAGTCTAAACAATAATGATATCCAATATTTATACCTGACTACCCGCCGGGAACTTTATATTGCAACATTCGGTGGTGGTATGAATAAACTGATATCTTATAATAATGGTGTAGCCCGTTTTAAATCATATACGAAGGAAGACGGATTGCTTTCCAATATCTTACTTTCGATGATAGAGGACAGAAAGGGTAATATCTGGATATCTATGGTAGAAGGGCTCAGTAAGTTTTTGCCCGAAAAGGAGTCGTTCGAAAACTATACGGAAAGGGAATTTCTCGAATCAATACGCTTCAATGATGGAGCGGGCTGTTATTCGGAGGCGGATAATCTTTTGCTATTTAATACAGCAGAAGGGTTATTGTCTTTTGATCCCAATGAAGTGCGCAAGCCCGGCTATATACCTCCTATTGTATTTACCCGGTTACAAATGGGGAACTATCAGGTAATGCCCGGAGACAGTACAGGTATTTTACAAACCAATGTGAACGATACCGGACAAATAACTCTAATTCATTCCCAAAATTCTTTCAGTATCCATTTTGCAGCATTGGATATGACAGACCCTCAGAACATTTCTTATGCGTATCGTTTACGGGGATTTGAGGATAACTGGCATCAATCGGATAAAAATTATATTGCTAATTATACGAATATACCCAAAGGAGATTATGTATTTGAGGTACGGTCAACTAACAGTGACGGCATTTGGGTTGATAATGTCCGCCAGCTTCCTGTAAAGGTATTACCGTCGTTTTGGGAGTCTAATTGGGGGATATTACTGTATATAGTGATCGGTATAACCATTTTGTCCGGACTTTTTATTTACTACCGGTTAAGGCAAAAGGTAAAGCTGGAACAAAAACTGTCAGAATTGAAACTGCAATTTTTTACAAATATTTCGCACGAATTACGAACACCTTTGACTTTGATTTCCGCTCCCGTAAAAAATGTATTGGAACAGGATAATTTGCACCCCGATGTTCGTAATCAATTACAATTAGTAGACCGCAATACAGACCGTATGAATTTGCTGGTGAATCAGATTCTGGATTTCAGGAAAATACAAAACCGAAAAATGGAACTCAGGGTACAATCGTTTGACCTGATCTCGTTTGTTTCCCGCTTGATGGGCTTTTTCGAAGGGTTGGCAGAGAAAAGACAGATAGATTTTTCTCTCGAAACATCGTTTTCGTCATATACAATATGGGCTGATACAGATAAGCTTGAAAAAGTATTATTTAATCTTATCTCAAATGCTTTTAAATATACACCGGAGGGTAAACAGATAAAAATCGCGATAGAAGAGATCGATAAGAATATTCGGATCAGTATCAATGATCAGGGGATAGGTATAGAAAAATCAGAGCAGAAGCGGCTTTTCAATAGGTTTGAAACAATAAACAGTACCCAATTTATCGATCAGGCCGGAACCGGAATCGGACTGTCTTTGGTTAAGGAACTAGTTGAGATGCATGGAGGAAGTATTTATATAGATAGCGAGCCCGGTAAAGGTGCTACATTTATCATAACATTAAAACAGGGTAAAGAGCATTTCGATAAAAATAATGTTGTTTGGGTTGATGAAGAGCTATCAATAAACAGAGGTACTGCCAATGCGAAGTCTTTTATTGATATTGACGGAGTAGATAAGGTTATGCCGGAAATGAACAGGGAAACCGACACGACAAAAAAAGCAATGCTGATTGTAGAAGATAACAATGAATTGCGTTACTTCTTACGGACAATTTTCGAAACTGAATTTTACATTCTTGAAGCAGAAAATGGAGCAGTCGGATTGAATATAGCGCGGGCTGAGTTGCCGGATGTAATAATAAGTGATATCATGATGCCCGAAATGGATGGTATTGAATTACTAAGGGCATTGCGGTTAGACTTATCGATCAGTCATATTCCGGTTGTTTTATTAACAGCAAAATCATCTGTCGAGAACAGGATTATAGGGATCGAGCTGGGCGCAGATGATTATATAACCAAGCCTTTCAACGCATACTATCTCAAAGCAAGAATAATGGGTATTCTTCAACAGCGGGAAAAGTTGCAACATTATTACAGCACATTGCTTTTTTCCGAAAGCCGAGAGGATGATATTCTCGCGGGATCTCCGGTTACAGAGTCAATAACCTCCAATAACCAGATGTTTATGAAGCATCTGATTGAGTCAGTAGATAAAAATCTGGGAAATGGTAATCTGACTATAGAAGATTTAGCTCAGGAAACAGGGATGAGCCGCAGTATTTTCTTTAAAAAGGTAAAGAACTTAACCGGATTATCACCTGTTGAGTTTTTGAAAGATATCCGTATGAAAAGGGCTGCCGGACTTATCAAGTCCAGTGATCTTACAATGTCACAGATCGCTTTTCATGTCGGATTTAATGATGCCCATTATTTCAGTAAATGTTTTAAGCAGAAATTCGGAATTACCCCTACCGAATACCGCGAAGGAAAAGAATCTCTTTTCGAATAATACGTGATAGGTTAACATAAGCAGGTTAAATAATTGTATCAAAGTGGTGGAATAATTGAGTTCTGTATAATATTCCATGTTTGAATAAATTTTTGTATTCGACTTTTTCTCCTAAATCCTTAATATTGTATAAAAATCAGAATCAGTGAAAAGCGCCTGGTACTGGTATTAGTTCAGTAGAGATCTTGAATCCTAAATTTAATATGTTAGCCATGAAGTACAACTATCTTTTTCTGGTACTCCTTTTTTCTACTATAAGCATTATAAGTGGTAATGCTTTTGAGCGGAAGAAGTACAATTTTAATAGTGAGTGGAGTTTTCAAACAGGAGATTTTCCCGAAGCTAAAAATATAAAGTTCGATGACTGTAAGTGGAAAAAAGTAACTCTGCCCCGGAGTTATAACGAAGATGATGCATTCAGAGTCGCAATTGACGAACATACTACAGGAATTGTGTGGTACCGGAAACATTTTAAATTACCCAAATCCGATCAGGGAAGGAAAGTCTTTATCGAATTCGAAGGAATAAGATTCGGAGGTGAGTTTTATGTCAATGGCAGATCGATAGGAATACACGAAAATGGAGTAATGGCCAGTGGCTTTGATATTACAGACTATATTGACTATGGAAAAGAAAATGTTATCGCTGTACGTATAGACAATGACTGGAAATACAAAGAACGGGCTACCGGTAGCGGTTTCCAGTGGAACGACAAAAATTTCAATGCCAATTACGGAGGCATATCCAAGAATGTCTATTTGCATGTAACGGACAAGCTATACCAGACATTACCTCTGTACAGCAATTTGCAGACAACGGGTACATATATATATGCCCGGGAAATAAATATCTCGAAAAAAAGTGCAGTCGTACATGCCGAATCGGAAATAAAGAATGAATATGATTCAGATAAAGAGTTTCGTTTTGTAGTCGAAATAGAAGACATGGATGGAAAAATCGTAAAGAAATACGAAACGCCTGCCATAAAAATAGAAGCCGGAAAAACAGGAGTAGTGAAAGCTCAGGAGAAAGTAGAAAATATTCACTTCTGGGGATGGGGATACGGTTACCTGTATAACGTATATACGACGCTGTATGTTGGTAATGAGCCAGTAGACAAGGTGAAGACCCGTACCGGATTTCGTAAAACCGCTTTTCGCGATGGTATGGTATACCTGAACGACCGCGTATTGCAGATGAAAGGATACGCACAGCGCACCAGTAACGAATGGCCGTCGGTAGGTATGTCGGTTCCCGCTTGGCTGAGTGATTATAGTAATAAACTGATGGTCGACGGCAATGCAAATCTTGTCCGGTGGATGCATGTTACACCATGGAAACAGGATGTAGAATCGTGCGACAGGGTAGGGCTGATACAGGCAATGCCGGCAGGAGACTCTGAAAAAGATGTAGATGGTCGCCGTTGGGAACTGCGTGTAGATCTTATGCGTGATGCAATCATATACAATAGAAACAATCCGAGTATCCTTTTCTATGAGTCGGGAAATGAATCTATCAGTGAAGAACATATGGCCGAAATGAAAGCCCTCCGGGATAAATATGACCCTTATGGCGGACGGGCCGCAGGCTCCCGCGAAATGTTGGACAGTAAAATAGCCGAGTACGGAGGAGAAATGCTCTATATAAACAAAAGTGCACATATCCCGATGTGGGCAACCGAATATTGCAGGGATGAGGCATTGCGTAAATATTGGGATGAGTATTCTTACCCGTTCCATAAAAACGGAGAAGGCTCCAAGGCTTATAAATCTACCGTAACTAATACTGTGCAGAAAAAGGTAGATGCGACTGCCTACAACCAGAATCAGGACTCTTATACTAAAGAAATTGTAACCCGTTGGTTCGATTACTTCCGCATACGCCCCGGCACAGGAAAGAGAGTGAGTTCGGGTGGCGTTAATATTATATTCTCCGATTCGAATACACACTACCGAGGAGCTGAAAATTATCGCCGGAGCGGCGAGGTGGATGCTATGCGTATACCCAAAGATGCATTCTTTGCCCATCAGGTAATGTGGGACGGATGGGTTGATATTGAAAATTACCGGACGCACATTGTCGGCCACTGGAATTATACGCCCGAAGTAAAGAAAGATATCTATGTGGTATCATCCGGTGAACAGGTTGAACTATTCGTAAACGGTAAATCCAAAGGGATGGGCGAAAGAAGTTCACATTTCCTGTTTACATTCAAAGATATACAATGGGAACCCGGAGTAATAAAGGCGGTCAGTTATGATAGTCATAAGAATAAACTCAGCGATCATGAAATTAAAACCGCAGGAGAACCGGCTTCATTGAAGCTTAGTTTGATGCAAGCGCCTGATGGATTTAAGGCCGATGGAGCAGACTTGGTATTGGTACAGATTGAGGTAGTAGATAAAGATGGTCTGCGTTGTCCGTTAGCCAATAACCTTATAACATTCGATCTGAAAGGCGAAGCAGAATGGCGAGGCGGAATAGCCCAAGGACCGGATAACTATATTTTGTCGAAGGAGCTACCTGTAGAGTGTGGTATCAACAGGGTGCTGATCCGTTCAACTACCAAAAGCGGTAGTATAAAACTGACAGCTACAGCCGAAGGATTACCTGTCCAGACGTTGACATTTACATCAGTGCCTGTAAAAGAATCAAACGGTCTATCGACTTACATTAGCGGAGAGCATCAGCCTAGTAATCTGACGAGAGGAGAAGTATTGGGAGGAGAATCGTTTAAGGTATCACGTAAGACTGTCGATATCATAGGTGCAGTAACAGAAACAAATCAGGATAAAGTCCGGAACAGCTTTGATGATAATGAACTATCGGAATGGTCTAATGACGGAAAACTCAAGACCGGCTGGATTATATATGAACTGGAAAGAGACGCAGAAGTGTCGGAAATAGAACTTAAGTTGACCGGTTGGCGTATGCGTAGTTATCCAATACAAATATTCGTAGACGATAAGGAAGTGTACAAAGGGGAAACTGAAAAAAGCCTGGGTTATATCTCTATTCCTATAACACCGACAAAAGGGCGTTTTGTAAAAGTTCAACTAATTGGTCAAAGTACCGATAGTGATGCTTTTAGCGATATTGTAGAAGTAACAGGTAAAATTGAATTGGACCTTTACAGGGATCCGAATGCAACAGACGCAAAAGGACAACTCCGGATTGTAGAAATAGATGTACATGAATCAGTGAAATAAATATCTACTATGAAAACTAGATTAACCTTTGGCGTGCATGTGTTTATGATGATACAGTACGCTGAAGGCTAGTCATAATAAAATATATTATGAAAAAAATATTGTTTTTCTTTCTGATTTTATCGCAAAGTACGCTGTTCTCTAGTGCCCAGACGTTATCTAATGATGTTAAAATGGAGGGCATACCCCATAAGATATCATGGATAAACCGGCCATTGAGTTATGAAGTATTAGGTAATACTTTTGTGTTAACGGGCGACAAAGGATCCCGGCTATTTACTGATCCTCAACAAAAAGAGATCGTAGATACTGCACCTATTGCATTGTTTAAGCCTGACGGGAAATTCCAGTTTTACTGTAAGGTTAAGGTCGACTTCAAATCAGTTTTCGATGCCGGGGTACTTGTTGTCTATTCAAACTCGAATTTGTGGGCTAAGCTGTGCTTCGAGTACACACCTCAATTTAAATATCAGGTAGTCAGTGTTGTCAATAAGAAATATTCGGATGATAATAATCATGCTTTTATTGAAAAAGACGAAGTGTATCTCCGGATATCAGGCTTAGGCGGTGGAGCATACGCTTTCCATTATTCACTGGATGGTAGTTACTGGAATATGGTTCGTTATTTTTATCTGGGTACTGATGATAGTCTTAAAATAGGATTTTTGTCACAATCTCCCCGGGGAGAATCATGTAAAACGGTTTTTTCCGAAGTAAAATACTCTACAACGTATTTAGATGATATCAGAGGAGGGAAATAATTACATTATATAGTTTGGAGATTGCCATGTTAAGAATAAAATCATTGTTGATCCTTTTTACCTTCTATGCAGTTGTAATGTTTGCTGCTAATCCGGTGAAAGTTATAATCACCGCCGGACAATCGAATACGGATGGAAGGATACTGAATACAGATTTACCGGAATATATTTCGCGTATATCCGAGAAGGAATACCAATACTGTAAATGGAGTAAAGGCAGTACAACTGAAAGGATAACAGGGATATTTACACCATTCTGGCCGTCTATTGACAATAAAAATAATCCTAACAGATGGGCATATGATGCGGTAACTTACTATTGGTTAGAACAGGCTTTACAAGAAGACTTTTATGTTATAAAATGGTCGCTCGGAGGAACGGCTATAGATACAGCATGTACATCGACCAATAAGTATTACTGGTCAGCCGATCCGGGTTGGTTATCGCAAACAACATCAACAGCCACGGGAGGTAGATCGCTTCTTCTTTCGTTCGAAGAGAATATTGCAGCTTGTATAGATAGTACCCTTTCTAAATTAGATGGAGGATACGAGATTGTAGCATTCTTATGGCATCAGGGAGAAAGTGATACCAGAGCCGGAGACCGTTATTATGATAATCTGAAAAATATGTTGGAGCATGTCCGCAGTTTCTTAATTGAAAAAACAAATAACCCCGGATATGCACAATTACCCTTTATTTACGGTACGGTATCGCAACTCAATAAACGATACAATGATAAAGTAGAGAGTGCTATGTATCGGTTAGCGACGGAAGATAAGAATTGCTATGTAATAGATATGTCACAGGGCGAGTTGCAGAATGATAAGCTTCACTTTACGAAAAAATCAGGAGAATATCTTGGTGTACAAATGTATAATGTATTAGTAGAACTAGGTATTGCAGGAACCGAAGCGAGAAAGCTTAATTCAGATTCTTTAAAGTATGAGTAATTACCGGGATAAACCATTTGATATGATGAAACAAAACCTCTTTTTGAAATTTCTACTATTGCCATTACTAATAATTGTAAGTAGCATCTCTTATGCTCAGCAAACCGGCCAGAATAAGATGTTGGATAATAAACGGATTGGTGTTATAGGAGATAGTTATGTCCGAAACCACAAGGAACCGGTAGAATATACATGGCATTATAAGTTTGCGAAAAAACACAATATGGAGTATCATAACTTCGGTCGAAATGGAAACTGTATAGCTTTAGACCGGGCTAGGTTTGGCCAAGCAATGTATAAACGCTATACGGAAATGCCGGATTCTCTCGATTATATAATTGTAATAGCCGGACATAATGACACCGGATTACTCGATTCGATTGGAGGTATCGGGCCATTTAAAGAGAAAATGTCTGTTCTGTGTAAAGGTTTAGTAAATAAATACCCCTCGGCAAAGATATTCTTCTTTACACGCTGGGTTACTGATGATTTTGCAGGAAGTGATGCTGAAAAGATAGTAGATGCAATGATTGAGGTCTGTGGTAATTACAGTATCCCTATTTTTGATGCAGCAAGAAAAGGTGGTATTTTCACCTATAATGATTCATTTAGGCGTATGTATTTTCAGAAGGAAACAGATACAGCTCATTTAAACTCTAAGGGGCATGACCGTTTTCTACCTGTAGCGGAGAGTTTCATATTACAATATT
This sequence comes from Indolivaga macrotermitis, assembly GCF_900128985.1. Classification (GTDB taxonomy): domain Bacteria; phylum Bacteroidota; class Bacteroidia; order Bacteroidales; family Dysgonomonadaceae; genus Dysgonomonas_A; species Dysgonomonas_A macrotermitis. The sequence goes on from NZ_FQUC01000003.1 coordinate 96,415, forward strand.
AGTTCAGTTTTTTAACTGTGCTTGATCAGGTTAAATGCATAAAATAAACTATGGAATATCTAAAATACATGAAACGGTACACTTTGTTATTCTGTTTCTTAATTATATTCAGTCACATCGTATTAGGAGCCGATCAGGGCGATGTCTCTATACGGATAGCGAAATACAAAGGAGATAAATCGTGTGCTATCAGCTATACTTTTGATGATGGTTTAGCTGAGCATTATACTTTGTTGGCTCCTTATCTGGATAAGTTAGGGTTTAAAGCTACTTTCTGGATAAACGGAAGCAAGATAAATAAGGACGGAAGTTCAATACAAGACACTACCCGTATGACATGGGGACAATTAAAGAACCTCTCGGACCGGGGACATGAGATATCTAATCATGGATGGGCACATAAGAATCATGGACGGCATACCAGGGCTGAGATTATCGAAGATATTAATAAGAACGACAGTGCCATATATGCAAGTACAGGAGTTATGCCACGTACATTCTGCTATCCGAATAATACTAAAACACCGGAGGGTGTTGAACTCGCTTCGAAAAATCGTGTCGGAACAAGAACCGAACAACACTCGATAGGAAGTAAATGGACGCCCGAAGATTTAGATAAGTGGGTGAATACATTACTGGAAACGAATTACTGGGGAGTCGGAATGACCCATGGTATAACATATGGTTATGATGCATTCAAAGCACCGTCTGTTCTTTGGGATCATTTGGCCCGGGTGAAGGCAATGGAAGATTCGGTTTGGGTTGCAACATTTCATGATGTTGCAGCATACGTAAAGGAAAGGGATAGTATCAAATGGAAGTTCGAGAGAAAGGGTCGTAATCAAATACTTATAACTCCGGAACTGTCACTGGATAAAGACCTTTTCTCCGAAGAATTAACAATGGTTATAGAGAAAAAGGATATAAACAAAGCCACAGTCGAACAAGATGGAAAGCAATTGCAGGTTAATATATCGCTAAATAAGGTTTTCTTTGATTTTAATCCTCATGGAGGTATTATTGAGGTCTCTTTTTAGAAGAGTTCTCTGAAATTGTGTTTGGAGAGTCGAACCTCAAGATAAAATATTTTATCTTGAGGTTTGTTTTTTTAAGAGTAAGTTGAGGAATAATTCCTACTTTTGTAGGATGGAAAATGGGATTGAGTAGTTCCATTATTACTATGAATAAACACGGTTTCTAGAAACAACTATTCTTTATCTTAATAATTCAGATGCATGATAAACTATTATTCTCCTAGGGAGACTACGCTCAATTTTGCTCAATCAGCTACTTCCAAGAGCAATTTATCCTTATTCAAGTTTATGCTTATCGCCATATTGGGAGGTGCTTTTATAGCATTCGGAGGAATGCTCTCTGTAATGGTTGCAGGCGGAATGCCGGGAATTGGTTCGTCCAATCCGGGGTTGATAAAGTTTGTGGCAGGGGCATTATTCCCTGTAGGACTGATTATGGTTTCCATTACGGGTGCTGATCTGTTTACGAGCGATTGTGCTGCTTTTACTTATCAGGTTTTGCAGAATAAGATCAAGATCAAACTGTTCTGTAAGTTGCTCATACTTTCCTATCTCTTTAACTTTATAGGGACTCAACTCGTAGCATTTGTTTTAACTTACGATGTCGGATTATTAGAAAAGGAGCCTTGGCGGGCATATTTGCACCACTATTCGGAAGCTAAGGTTAATCAGGACTTCCTCAAGGTACTGATAAAAGGCATTGGCGCGAATTGGCTTGTATGCCTCGGTATGTTTATGGGATATTCGGCAAAAGATATTACGGGAAAATGTATAGGAATATGGATTCCTGTAATGTTGTTTGTGACACTTGGTTACGAACACTCTATTGCCAATATGTTCTTTATACCGGCGGCTATCTATTCGGGAGCCGACCTTTCGTGGGGAGCCTTTGTTTTACAGAATCTTATTCCGGCTACAATCGGTAACTTTATAGGTGGAAGCCTTTTTGTTGGCTGCATATATTGGTTTCTATATTTGAAGGAGGATAAATAAAAGCCTCTCTTCTTTCCGTAACAAAAAGGTATACATGTCACCTTCGTGAGTGTCACTTTTGTCACCTTTTTACTTTGCTTTATTTCAATCGTTTACTCTTGAAAAAGTGACAAAGGTGACAAAAGTGACAGCTTTTTTGTGGTTTTATTTTTCTACTCATTCTTTTGTTTTTTGTATAGATAAAATCCGGTAGTGCTTTATAATAATTATAAGAGAAAATAATGGCTACCATTTATGAGATAGCCGTTGTTACTATGAAAGATGGTAGAATTGCGCAATGTGTGCTATTATTCACATAATCTATTTATCCCTATGTAATGGTATGGAATCTAATTCTCTATCTATGTATAAATATATTATATCCACATTAGCAGGCCTATGAATAGAATCTCCAACTTTCAGAAAACTAAAACCTGAGGTCGAGAATTTTTGCCCATTAGATAGATCAAACAAATATGCCCCCTTATAGACTCCACTGATAGAACGCTTTGTTATTACTCCTTGATAATCATTGCTATTCTTAGTTATAAATGGGTATTCGTTATCCTCCATTATAATTGTTGCTTTCTTATCAATTTGTAGATAATAATAGAACCCCAAAACCATTAAGGCTCCTATAATGTATTTCAAGTAATTTTGCTTTTTCATATACTAATCTCAATACTATCTCGGTTATATAAGTTGTTCTTATATTTATGTTCACAGCAGCAGTTATTGTTGCATCTATACTTTATCGACTTTATATCATTTACGATCTCTGTAGAGATATATTTTAGATTCCTTAGTTCCTTTTTCTCTATATATAAATAAACTATCCTTATTTGCTGGTCTATGAATAGAGTCACCTACATCTAAAAAGCCAGATTCTGAAAATTTCTGTCCATTTGACAATTCAAATAAATATGTACCTGTATACACTCCACTCATTGAGCGTTTTATTATTGTGCCACAATAATCATTACTGTTTTTAGAAAGAAGAGGATAATCTGCTCCTTCATTTATTATTGTTTCTACCTTGTCTTTCTGAAGATAAAAACGGAAAAAAGCTACGGCTAATACGCTAAATAGTATATATAAATATTTGATCTTTCTACTCATTTTTGGTTTCATCGTATTTCTATTATATAGTCACCCAATACCCAAAGCTATACATGTTGCTCTAATTAATATTTCCTTTGTTGTTTTTATATTTTTATTTTTCTCTTGTTAAAAAGTTTACAATCAATAGAGAAAATAGAAGTATTATACTCTGAATTATAAAAATAGGGTATAAGGGATATGAGTAAACAAATCTATATGCAAAGCTTACTATTATTATAGGCAAAGTCAATACTCCAAGAAATCCGCTTTTATCAAAATAAAAAGGATCATGAGGATATAGACCTAATAAATAAATTAACCCAAGTAAATTATATATAATGGTAACAAATGACCATATTCTTTGTATTCTAGTCTTAAGGAGAGTCATAATATTATATAGCATTCGTTCGAAACCATAGATCTTCTAATGTAAATGAATTTAAATTAAGAGGATAAGCATCGAGTAAATCACCTGTTTTTTTACAATTAATTTTGAATAAACTGCTATTTAAGTTATCAGCCTCAATATAATTTATTACTTCATATTCTTTGAGTAAAAGAGGTAAATTTAAATAACTATTTTTTTCAAAAAGTATCAATGGATACTTTTGCCAGATATATGCTGCTATTCTATCACCTTGTATAACCGAAGCCCAATTTTCCTCTCTTTCCCAAAATGAGATATTTATATCATTTTTTTCTAAAATAAATAAAGCGGCATGAAAGGTATTTATCATCCAATCGCTATGACTAAAAAGTGCTTTTTTAAATATACTAGTTACATCTTTCATATTATTATTTATCTCATAGAAACAGGGGAGCCATGAATAAATCCATTTCCATTTCGATATACATTAATAACATTAGTTGGGGAACCGAACCGTTTCCTAATGTTAGTGTTCAAAACTGGAACTTTAGTTTTATTTTAACCTATTGACCAACATTGTCTGCATGTTGAGCTGCTTTTAAGGCAGACTCCTCTGCATTTAATGTTGGGTAAAAAAGGCTTTTGCCCGAAATTCTCCTAAATACATGCTTCTTCTAATTTACTACATTACCAGAATATTTCCATAATCAGTTATCATAACTAATACTTCAATATCTGAAAAATAAAGTAAGCACATCTCATCAGATGCTCCGTACCATATATAATTCCAATAATAATGTAAAACCGATGCTCTAAATTTGTCTATTTCATTATAATTCCATACTACATAAACAGTAGAAGTTTGGCGCATATCTAATTTTAATAGTGAACATAAATCGCTGAATCCATCTTTTTCATTAATATTTAGTAATATATATTCTTTATTAAGCCTCTTGCATATTTTAATAAAAATAGTGGCATCGTTGATACTATCAACAGATATATTACATAACTTTTCAATTTTATATAATATATGCTGAGTTTGCAAATTATTTAAAGAACTATACTCAAGATTGAGATTATCTTTTTCCCATATCTGTCTTTTGAAAGCATCCATTTTATTTTTCTATTCATTCTTTTGTTTTTTGTATAGATAAAATACTGATAAACTAAATATAAATAAGAAACTATTATATGTTTATTTACAAAGTTTCTCTAAATAAGAATAAGTATTTTTGTCTTGGTTCATCTTATCTAATATAGAATTTGCTAATTCATGGAAACTCTTATCTATTGTAATGTCATACTCATATAATTGTTCTAATATTGTATCTAATGCAAGTCCATATTCTTTATGCTCCAAATATTCTAGAGCACAGTTAATTAATTCTTGATTTAAACCAAGTTTTTTTGCATCGCTAATTAATTTTATTAAATCTTGTTGCATATCTTCTTAATAATTATTGGTTGTTATGTTCCTCATAAACTCCTTCTTTTATATACCTCACAGGAGCTCTAGGTCTTGTTTTTGTAGCCCCAAATCATGGTTAGTCTTTTTTACTTTAAATGTATAAGTAAATAATTGAGCCTGACAACAAAGTTATTTGAGCTTTTAGGCAAAAGTGTATTTGGTTTATCTCCTATAACTTTGTTACCGAAACAAACTTAATCATATTTATGAAGAAGATAAGCATTGTACTTGTGATGATTTTATTTAGTTTATCAAATAATTTAAATGCTCAGGATATGGATAGTATAGACAAAAGGCAGGAAAAAATAGTGACCATTGCAGCAAATATGGCTGTCGGCAATCTCGAACAACTTAAAAAAGAGTTAAATGCAGGTCTTGATAATGGGTTAACTATAAATGAGATAAAAGAGGTACTCGTCCAGATGTATGCTTATTGCGGATTCCCCCGGAGCTTACATGGACTTAATACCTTTATGGCTGTGGTACAGGAAAGGCAAGCCGGCGGTATAAATGATACAATTGGGAAAGACGCATCTCCGGTAATTGAAAGTGAAAATAAATATGCAAAGGGTAAAAAGGTATTGGAAGAACTGACTAATCGTCCCGAAAATGCCCCTTCGGGAGTTAACGCTTTTGCTCCTGTTATAGATCAATTCTTAAAAGAACATTTATTCGCGGATATTTTCGAAAGGGATATCCTCACATATAAGGAGAGGGAAATAGCTACTATCTCTGCATTAATGGCTATGAAGGGAGTCGAGCCAATGCTTCAATCTCATCTGGGCATGGGCATGAATACCGGACTTACAGAATTTCAACTGAAAGAAATTATCTCAGTAATCGGGAGTTCGATAGGGCAAGAGCAAGCAAAAACAGGCTTGGATATTTTAAATAAAGTATTACAAAGTAGAAAATAATCAGTTTATGAAAAGAAAAACGAAGTTATTGGCGTTATTAATAATTAGTACAGTTGTAATATCGTGTAGTAATAATCAGAAAGAAGAAGAAGATATGAACACAAATGAGAAAAGTTTATCGGTTTTTCCTCTTGGAGATCCCGGATCATCGGATTGGTTTACTGGAGAAGTACATGTTCAGGGACTTGTAAATCCCGATCAGATAGAAGGATTATATTCTGTCGGACAAGTAACTTTTGAACCCGGTAGTAAAACAAACTGGCATACCCATCCGGCCGGACAGGTATTGTTGGTAACCGAGGGTCGGGGATGGTATCAGGAGAGAGGAAAACCTGCACAGGAACTGATAAAGGGAAGTGTTGTTGCTATCCCGAAGGATATAGAACATTGGCACGGAGCATCAAAGGAAACAAAGCTTGTCCATATCGCTATCTCTAACGTTAAGGACAATAGTGCGGTTACATGGTTAGCACCTGTTAATGATGAGGAATACGACAGTGTTGACAAATGATTAATCAAATCTCTAGTTGTAGAAAAACAGATAGTTAGATGATTTGTATAAAGTGCCGGGTTTTAATGGCACTTTATTTTTTTGCTTTTAGGCAGATTATAGCAATTACAAAAGCGAAAACCTTCATGATACAGATACCTCAAATATGGTATTTTTCTCTCTGTTTGGTTTGTGTTCCTTTGTGTTAAAATGTAGATCAAACAAGTATAAACAAGAGAGAATACAATGAAGAAACTATTTTCGAATACAACAGTAAAGCTTCTGTTGGGAGGCATTCTTGGATTGCTGATAGGCACTGTAGCAACAGAGAGGATGATTGAAGTAATTTTACCAATAAAACATGTGCTCGGGCAAATCATATTTTTCTTAATTCCCCTCCTGATTTTCGGCTTCATAACGCCATCAATTACTAGGTTGAAGTCTAATGCTTCCCGCCTGTTGTTTATTTCGATCTTATTAGCATATATTTCGTGTATCGGCAGTGCATCTTTGGCAGCCGTAGTAGGTTATATAACAATACCGCTTCTTAATATAACACCCGTCTCGGAAAGCGTAAAAGAGATCCCTGAGATGATTTTCCGGCTTGATATCCCTCCTTTAATGTCTGTATTAAGTGCCCTCGTTTTAGCTTTGATGTTGGGCGTATCTATCGTTTGGACAAAGGCCGATAAAATAGAATCGGCGCTTTATGAGTTTCAGGATCTTGTATTTGTAATGGTAAAAAAGTTTCTGATCCCGTTATTACCTTTTTTCGTTGCTGCCAATTTCTGTATTTTAGCATACGAAGGAGCATTGTCTTCCCGGTTACCGATTTTCCTTGCAATTTTACTGATCACAGTTTTGTGCCACATAACTTGGATTAGTTTCTTGTATATTTCAGCAGGAATATATTCGGGGAGAAACCCATGGAAAGTACTGAAATATTACGGACCGGTTGTACTGACAGCATTGGGAACACAATCGTCGGCCGCAAGTTTAGGAGTTGCGATAGACCAGACAAAAAAATCACCTGTCCTGAGGCATGATATAAGAGACTTTGCTATTCCGTTGTTCGGGAATATACATTTTGTAGGTTCTATATTGGATGTTGTATTTTTAGCCCTGGCTGTATCGCAACTTTTATACGGAACTATGCCCGGTATCGAGAAGATGATTATTTTCATACCCTTACTTGGGATATTTGCGATAGCAGCTCCCGGATTACCGGGCGGAACACTTATCACGTCACTAGGATTGATACATACTGTTTTAGGTATCGATGAGGCAGGTACAGCTCTAATGATCACTATTTTTGCCTTACTCGATAGTTTTGGAACAACACACAACATTACCAGCGACGGAGCATTAACTTTGGCTCTGAGTAGCTATGCTGATAAAGAGAATCTGGAAGTAAGGTGAACCTATCTGTTAAAAACTAAATACATTCGAAACTGTTATACCTATATAAATGTGAAAAAAGAATATCAAGATGAAAAAACTTATTCTCTTTTATGGACTGGTATTATTAGCAGTTAGTGCGTGTACATCTTCTAAAACGACCCGTTACAGGGTTGCATCGGAATATGGCGATTGTGTAGGTGTAGCGCCTCAGAAATGTATGTATGTAAAAGTTGGAAACCAAGCCGATTGGCAATTTTTCTATAGCAGGATAGAAGGCTTTAATTACGAAGAAGGATACGAGTACGTATTGGATGTGAAAACTGAAAAACGCGAAAATACTCCCGCAGATGCATCGTCTTTTCGGTATATTCTGGTAAAGCAAATATCGAAGACCCGGACAACTTCAACCGGATTACCCAGAATACCATCACGTAATACAGGTTATCAGATAAATGGAAAAGTAGTTTCTATCGAGGATGCAACAATAGGACGAGGCGCGGCTCAGGGGCAGTTTGGTGTATTAGTTGTCGGAATAGAAGTGACAAGCTCTACCGATACATTTGTAAAACCGGGGGATATTGTTTATTGTGAATTGCTTCCTTCGCCATCAGTAAAACCTGTAAAAGGGCGGGAGTATGTATTCAAGGCAAAAAGTAAGCATCCGGCTCATGCAAAAGGTGTTTATTTTCTGGAAACAGATGTTATAGATCTTAAATAAAATCAGTTCTTAAAATAAAAAAGCACAACTATAAAAGGTTGTGCTTTTTTATTTTATTACAGGCTCTTATTAGTTATGATATTTATAATTAATAGTTTATTATGGATGAATTGCATGGTATTAAAATTAAATCTATTTTTGGAATCATTTTATACTTAGGTTTGTTTTCTGATTTTATAATCGGGATTTCTAAAATGTTAGTTAACGGTCGGGATGAAAATATATCTGTATAAATATTTTATAGCTTTTTTCTACTGTTGCTATTCGATAACAGGGTGGGCCCAACAGGCCGATAATAAGACTTTGATAGACTTTAACCGCCAGCTTAATTTTTATGATTTCGAGCAAATAAGGTCTTATGTTATAAAACATGGTGATAGGAAAACTTATTGTCCGAATTATAAGGATAACCCTCATTATATAGTAAAAGACTTAGCTGTCGAAGTTTATTTTAACCCGACAAATAACGATGGACGTCAACCGACTGAAAATGATTATAATGTAATGTATATAATTGAAGAAGAAGGAGACTCAATTATTCATTATTATTTATATCTCACACCTCAAAGAGATGTTCTGGTGTATGATTATGATAAACAATTTACAGATATAGATACCAGAGCCTTCCGGTTAACCGAGTTGAAAAATATTACGGACTATTTAGTTGATCTGGCTGCAGTGAAATAAGCGGTCGTTTGTTGGATTTAGTAACATATAGTTAATAAAGAAGCCTTTGAATCTGTTTTTTTACTGTTCACCTTATTTATTTTGCCGTATTATTAGCCTTTTTTAGAATAATAATAATATTTTAACAATATTGATAAATTATATCTATAACTTATTGATGGGTCTCTTTTTTTTAGTTTATTTGTTTTTAGGAGGAGCGTATTATAGGGAAAATACCTCTCTTTTTATTGAGATGATCAACTAAGTTCGTATGAAGAAAATCTTACAGATACTACCAACACAATTTATTCTTCCCTTATTTATTATGGGAGGGATAATCGCAGGCTTAGGAGCATATACCGTATATATGTCCCGGGCTTATTCGTATCTATCTGACAGTCCCGAAGCTTGTATCAATTGCCATATAATGACGCCTTATTATGCGACATGGGAACATGGTTCCCATGCGAAATGGACTACTTGCAATGATTGCCATGTTCCTCATGACAACATTGTAGAAAAGTATGCATTCAAAGCACAGGATGGGCTTTATCATGCTGCTGTTTTTACTATGAGAGCAGAACCTATGGCTATCAGGGCACGAGAGGCTAGCTTAGGTGTGATAATGGATAATTGTATCAGATGCCATTTAGACTTAAATACGACATTGGCAAAAACGGGGCTTAAGTGTTACGAGGATGTACAAAAAGGAAACGGACAAGCTTGCTGGGATTGCCACAGGGATGTTGCGCACGGAACAGCCAGCAGCATAGCAGCCACACCCAATGCTCTTGCTCCATTACCGAAATCGCCTGTACCCGATTGGTTAAAGAGACAAATGACGAAAAATAACTAAAAAACAATATTAGGCTATGTTAACTAAACTATCAGAAGCTATTAGAAAAAAACCGATCATAGGCTGGGCATTATTTCTGGCTGTAATGGTGATCGTTTTTCTACTTGGGTTATTCGCTGCATCAGTGACTGAGCGACGTGCCGAAATTGCATCGATATTTAATAATAAAAAAGTTGAGTTCGATACAATCGAAGCAAAAAATGAACTTTGGGGACTAAACTATCCGCGTGAGTATGAAACATGGAAGCGCACAGCAGATATGGATTTCCGTAGTAAACATCAGGGAAATATGGAAGACGATGTACTTGAGCAACGTCCCGATATGGTTGTGTTATGGGCCGGATATGCATTCGCTAAAGAATACAAAGCGCCTCGTGGGCATATGCATGCTTTGGAAGATATCCGCAATACATTGCGTACAGGTTGCCCTGAGAATGTAGGGGATGGGCCTCAGCCTGCAACTTGCTGGACTTGTAAGAGCCCCGACGTACCTCGTATGATGAATGAAATGGGAATCGAAAACTTTTACAAAGCTCAATGGGGCGATTTAGGAGCCGAAATCGTAAATCCTATAGGATGTGCCGATTGTCACGACCCGAAGACAATGGATCTGACCATTACGCGCCCAGCTTTAATAGAAGCGTTTGAGCGTCAAGGTAAAGATATCAAACAAGCAACAACACAAGAACTTCGTTCATTGGTTTGTGCTCAATGTCATGTAGAATATCACTTCAAAGGTGATGGAAAATACCTAACTTTCCCTTGGGATAAAGGATTCACAGTTGAAGCTATGGAAGCTTATTACGATAGCGTACAGTTTTCGGACTGGACACATGCCTTGAGTAAGACTCCGATGTTGAAGGCTCAACACCCCGATTACGAATTATTTATGATGGGGCCTCACTATCAGAGAGGTCTGTCATGTGCCGATTGCCATATGCCATACAAAGCTGACGGAGGTATCAAATACTCGGATCACCAGATAATGAGTCCGTTGAAGAATATGTCGGGTACTTGCCAGACATGCCATCGTGATAGCGAAGAAAAACTTCGTAACTATGTATATGAGTATCAAGATAAAGCTTTTGAAATTCGTGACCGTGTCGAAAACGAGTTGGTAAAGGCTCATGTCATGGCAAAAGCAGCATGGGATAATGGTGCTACAGATGCCGAAATGAAGCAGGCTCTGGAAGATATTCGTCATGGACAATGGCGTTGGGACTTCGTGGCGGCTTCGCATGGAGGATCATTCCATGCACCGGTGGAAACACAACGTATCCTTTCTCATAGTTTAGATAAAGCAATGCAGGCTCAGCTTAAACTTCAAAAGATATTATTTGCACACGGAGTGTCCGGCGATGTAGTAATGCCTGATGTATCTACAAAAGCTAAAGCGCAGGCTTATATCGGTCTGGATATGAAAAAAGAAAATGAAAATAAGGCAAAATGGATACAAACAGTTGTCCCGAAATGGCTCGAAAAAGCTAAAGCAAATAATCGCTTAATTGCAGAAAGCTAATTTGTCTGAATAGCATAAATTAAAAAAACTTGATGTTTGTCACTGACAAGAGTCAAGTTTTTTTTTGAATAATAAGTAGATAAACAAATAAGAACGATACATTACTTTTTATTTACTGCTATAATCCGGTATAGTTCCCAAAAAATTATAGCCGAATCTATAGTGTAAATTTTGTCTATTTCATTAATTCATTTTATATTAGTATTAATTGCGGCATATTTAAAGTCTTTAAGATATAGTATCCTGATATCATAATCTTTAAGATCACTGATTAAAAAAATAATTTTGAATGAATAGCACTAAAAGATCTGTCTGGCAATTCCCTTGGAGGTATACCGAAAGTATACTTATAGTCATCGGATTAGTGATTGTCGGGTTTGCCTTACAATTATCCGTAGGGAAGGTTGACTTTGTTCAACTGGCCTATCCTCTAAATATTGTGGTCGGTAGTGGAATGATACTGTTTCTTCTGTTATTTGCATTTGCCCGTAATACCCAGTTTTACCAGTGGTTTTCAGGGGTTCCCTTTTCCGTATCATTGATCGGAGGTCTGCTGGTTCTGGGAATCGCTATGGGATTGATTCCGCAAATGCAGAAGCTGGATCCTCATGCACATGATATTTGGACTCTATTAGGGCTAACGCAGGTAACATCATGTTGGGCTTTTGTTCTGGTATATTTTGTGACATTGTTGTCACTGGGTTCACTAATTGTCCGGCGGTTGATTCGTTTCAACTGGCGTGATTATGCTTTTTATTTTAATCATATTGGTTTATGGATATTATTATTTGCATCAGGACTTGGAGCAGCAGACCTGCGTCGTTACGTGATGTATGTATATGAAGGTGAGACCGAATGGCGTGTGTATAGCGATCACGGGGATATTCTGGAGTTGCCGATAGCTATTCAACTGAACGATTTTGTGATGGAGGAATATCCTCCTAAATTGACTATCATAGACCGGGAGTCGGGTAAAGCACAGCCGGAAGGCAAGCCGGATTATTTTCAGATAGATGAACGGTATCCTGAAGGACGATTGGACAAATGGGAACTCCGTGTCGAAAAATATATACATCAGGCAGTACGCAACAGTGACAGTACTTATACAGAAGTACCCATGCCCGGAGCAACCCCTGCAGTATTGGTGAAAATTACAAACACGGAAACAGGGAAGAGCTTTTCGCACTGGGTCTGCGGAGGAAGTATTGCACAACTGTATATGATGGCTCCCTTAACCGAAACTTTAGGATTGGTAATGACTCAGGCGGAACCGAAAAGGTTTATGTCCGATATTGTAGTATATACTGAGGACGAACGGGTAGATAGTGCTGAACTGGAAGTTAATAAACCTCTGAAAGTAGGAGACTGGATGATATATCAGTATGGATATGATAATATAGCAGGCAAAGCTTCTAACTATAGTAGTTTCGAAATGGTATACGATCCGTGGTTACCGGCTGTATATGTCGGTATTATATTGTTCGCAATGGGCTCGGTCTGTCTAATGTGGTCCGGTAATAAAAAGAAAAGGAAAGGAGATACAGAATGACTTGGAATGAATATCTATGGTTTGCAATTCCGGCTATCGTATGTTGGTTAGGAGCTGGTGTAACGGGATACCTGACTGATAAAAAATGGATATCAAATACATTAATGATCTTGGGTACAGTAATATTCGGCGCTTTTATTGTCGGATTGTGGTTCGGACAACAGCGCCCGCCTTTGCGTACTATCGGAGAGACCCGTTTGTGGTATTCTTTCTTTCTTGCCCTGATCGGTTTTATTACTTACCGGCATTGGAAATATACATGGATGCTGGCTTTTGCCGCACTTATGGCAACAGTATTTGCCTGTATAAATATATTTAAGCCCGAAATACATTCTACCAACCTGATGCCTGCACTCCAGAGTTATTGGTTTGTACCTCATGTTACAGTTTATATATTGTCGTATGCTATGTTCGGGGCCTCGGTAATTGCGGCGTTCATCCAATTATCGAAATTGGGTAAAGGTAAAGAGGATGAGAACCTCAATATCTTTATTGATAATATCGTATATGTCGGTTTCGGTTTCCTTATTTTAGGAATGTTGATGGGAGCAGTCTGGGCAAAAGATGCGTGGGGTCATTATTGGTCTTGGGATCCGAAAGAAACATGGGCATTTATTACAGGTGCTGCTTATTTGGTATTTATACATATGAGATTGCAGCAATATCACAAACGTTTTGTATTGTGGATGTTGCCTATAGCTTTTATCTTGTTGATGATAACCTGGATAGGGGTAAACTATCTGCCTGCTGCACAGGGCAGTATTCATGTTTATTCTAATTAACTATATATAGATTTGCACACTGAGGGGCAGGGGAGACCCTGCCTTTTCTATTTAATGGAACAAATATTCTTTAAAGACTATTTGAGATAGTTTATATACTATTCCTATCTTTACTTATATTGGTTTAGCAAGGCAATAAATTCCGGATCTTTTTGAATTTCAGGCCAGGGAACATATTGGTTTATGGCTGATAATATTTCATTCGAACTATCCTCTTCAAAGCTTTTTCTTAAGTATTCAATGGCAACTTTGGTCTCATTAAGTTCTGCATAACAACATGCTAAAAGATAATTATTGGGATATGGAGATTTTAAAGCTGTGTTTATAGCTGATTCATACCTATTTACACTATATAAAGATAAAGCCCAGCTATCGTATAAGTCAGATAATGCCCTGTCGAGATCTTTATTGTTTATTTTCTTAACTTCTTGGCGTATTTGTTCTATTCTGAGAGTGTTTTCATTAAAATTACTCTCTGTTGTATAGCTTATTATTTCTTTTTTCAATAAGTCTATCTCTTTCCTCTTGCCTGTATAATCCTTAGGGGTATTTCCCTCTTCGTACCGCTTAATAGCATCTTTTATCTGCCTTTTATTTATTTCGAGGCGTTCTTTTACATTTTTATAAATGTCATCATCATTTACATCGACTATTGAATTAATTGTATTCAGTAGGGAAGTAAATGGTGATTGCAGAATATCGGGAGTGCTTAAGCCTAGTTCGGCATGAAGTCGCATCATAAAAGAATCGGCATCATAACCTCTCACTAAGCTCGAATTTGCATATGGCCTATCGAGTAATTTTCCCTTAACACGGTGATTGGGTTCATTGTCTTTGTAAGTAACCCAATAAAGATTATTAGAGAAGCTTCCCAGATCGGCAATAGCATCTAATATGCGGTCTTCGCCACTGTAACCAAGCACTATCCATGTGCGGCGTTCGGCAATACGGTTGAAAAAAGAAGGGCATATCGAAATTGTCCTGTCCATCTCTTCTTCGGTATTCAGCATCCAAAGCCCCCGATGGGTACCATGCAGATAGGTAACCGACTGACGCTCTATACGATCGGTAGTCATATCTTTAAGGATAGACAGGTCGTAGATAGGAGGGAAAAGATTGTACATTGCCATTGCCCTCAAAATAAGGTTGTCGAAATTTACAGTCAGTATATAATCTACATATCCCTGTTTGATGAGGTCTGCCAGATAGATATAAGCCACATTTACTTTAGCCTCCTTAATATATCCGTTAAGCAAATGATTACGCTCCGATGTTGTAAGGCAAGCCATAAGCTTACTATATGTACGGTCTTCTTCCTTCAGATTTCTGACCTTCGGATTGTTTTTGTAAGTAGCCAAAATTTCCTTGGCAATGTCTCCGGCAAGAGGAATCCCTCCCGCAACGGACATACCTGCTCCTAAAAATACAATCGGTTTGTTGTAATTTTTATCTTTGGCCTCTTTCAGTAAATGGGCTATATAATCGACCTGTGCTTCTGTCATGGTGTACTTTTGTAAAAGCGTTTGTTACAAAAGTAATTATTTTTAGGTTTATTGATCTACAAATTTGCCACCCATTTGCTCATCAAAAGCTGCACCCTCTTCTGCGCTCATATGCTTGCGTATCACTTGCATAGTGTATCCGCCATATATGTCGCCGCTATTGGTGTCGGTATACATCCAATCACTGAGCTTTTTCTGGTCTATGTTTACCGAATCCCCGTACTTGATCGTCATTTTGCCTACAGGTTCATTTACTAATATACCGCTGAATCTTTTACCATCGTATGTGATATCCGATACCCACATATGCTCTACGCTTCCGTCCTTGGTTGGGAAACCTATTTTTACGATAAAATCTTCGTACTTGTTTGTTTTCTTATTATCAATGAATGCTTTTTCGAATTTATCAAAAGTAGATTGAGCTTTAGAAATTGCATCATTCATTTCTTTGTCGTTTCTATCGACATTGGTTACACCAGTTTCGGTATTTGTCTGATAACTTTTTTTCTCGCTATTGCAATTCGTGAATAGTCCAACAAGAGCAAAGAAGCTCAAGTAAAGAATTGTTTTTTTCATGTTTGTTCAAATCTTGTTGAAAACGTGTTTATAACTCACGTTTTAGTGTTGAAAATCCCTGATTAATAAGTGAATTGTTTGTTAACAAAGATAAGGCGAATTTTTTAAACAAGAGGCATCATTCGTTTGTTTTAAGATTATTCCGCTGGGAAGATTTGTCTTCTCTCAGAGTAATTCCGTGTCATGTAGTGGCTGTTATGTAATGTTCCCCAAAGATTTGGGGTATGTTTATTGTGTGTTGACAAGTTGTTGATAACTTGTTAATAGAGTCTTTTTTATTGTTGAAAAAACTCAGAAAACGGTTTATTCTCAGTTAAATTCCTGTTGAGAGGAAGAGTGTAGAGATTGATTACCAGTGTTTCCGGTGTCAATAACTTAATTAATGGAGGCAGAAACCCGGTAAATGTCTACCGGTTGTTGAAAACAGAAAGAGCCTGCCTACCGGCAGACCCTTCCCAAAATAAGTAAATTGAGTATTGAGATGTAGTAAAATAAAAATTAATAGCTTACCTGTTCTGTTATCATAGCAGAACGGATATCGAATGTTTGTAAATAGTTTCGGGTAACATTCTGATTATAACCGGTCTCACCCATGAAGAATTTGATTGCTTTGATTTTTGAATTATTCATAGACTCTTCAAAGATTTGAGAGAACATATCTTTCTTTACAGGATATTTTGCAGTACTGTATTCTGTTACTTTTGCCTGTTCTACAGCTAGGGCAATAGCAGTATCAAGACCTCCCAGCTTATCTACTAATCCGATTTTCAGAGCTTGTGCACCTGTCCATACACGTCCCTGACCTATTGAATCAATGTCGGCTTTGGTTTTATTACGACCATCGGCACAGCGACTAATAAACAGGTCGTATCCGTTTTCGATATATTTTTGGAGTATGCGTGATTCCTCATCATTAAAACCTCTGGAAGAAGCCGTTAATAAAAATGGAATAGAGTAGGGTGCACCTCCGAACGAACTGTGTTTATTGGTATTTACTTCATCGAACGACAATCCTATCTTCTTCGCAAGTTCTTCTCCGTCGGGAATGATACCGAAGATTCCGATAGATCCGGTGAGTGTAGTTGGTTCCGCTACAATGGTATTGGCTGCGCATGATATGTAATAACCTCCTGATGCTGCATAATCGCCCATCGACACGATAACCGGTTTCTTAGCTTTTAGCTCTTTTACGGCATTCCATATTTGCTCCGAAGCATAGGCGCTACCTCCGGGCGAGTTTACTCGGAATACAACAGCTTTTACCTTATCGTCGTTTTTGAGTTTGTTCAGTTCTTTTACATATTCTTTTGCAGTTATAGTGCTTCCTCCTGAGAACAGATTATTGGCCGCATCATCAACAATAGTACCTTCTGCATAAAGAATTGCAATTTCGTTATCTTTGTTTTCTTTTGTTTTTGATTTTACATTAACCATATTTTCTACGGTTGCCATGTTCAAATCCTTGCTTTCTTCTATATTAACCAGTTGTTTCAGATAGCTCTCTACAGCAGGTGTATATAGTAATGTATCTACCATCTGGTAATTGATAAGAGAATCCGCTTCGGTGAACATCAGGAACTTATCTGCATATTCATTCAGCTTCGCTACGGGTATGTTGCGGCTGTCGGAAATTCCTTTTAATAAATGTGCCCATATGTCATTCAGATACGAAGTGCGTTGCAAACGGTTGGCATCGCTCATTTTTTCCTGGATAAGGGGTTCTACGGCAGATTTGAATGTTCCTACTTTGAATACCTGCATTTTAATGCCTAGCTTGTCGGTCATATTCTTGGTAAATGTCAGGTTGGAACTTAGTCCATGAAAATCGAGGCTACCTTTAGGATTAAGTATAATTTTATCGGCAACTGAAGCTAAGTAATAAGTGTCTTGCGCATAAAAATCACCATAGGCAACAATAAATTTGCCTGTTTCCTTGAAATCGATCAGGGCATTACGGATAGGTTCCAGATTTGCAAGCCCTCCATTAAACTGTCCGGCTTTCAGGTAAATGCCTTTTACTTCGTCATTTTCTTTGGCTTTTTGTATAGCATCCAGAATATCATCCAGCCCTATACTTGAAGGGTTACCCAGAATTTTATCAAGAGGGTTCGAGGCTGATCTTTCGTTGAGAATACCCTCCAGATCGATCGATAATACTGTTTGGTCTTTCAGTGAGTAGGTCGATGAGCTACCCATGCCTGCTATTATTCCTGCGAAAATCATAATAGCGAAAAGAGATAATATCGCTGATCCGATAATGACTCCTAATGTAGAGGCTAATAAGGTTTTAAAGAAATTCTTCATATTGTTTGTTCTTTTTAGATGTTGTTATTCTTCTGTAAATTCTAATATATCGCCGGGCTGGCATCCGAGTTCTTTGCAAATGGCATCCAATGTACTAAAGCGGATAGCCTTGGCTTTACCGGTTTTTAATATCGAAAGATTTGCCGGAGTAATGTCTATCTTTTCAGATAATTCATTCAATGATATTTTCCGTTTGGCCATCATTACATCCAGATTTACTATTATAGGCATATGATTGATCATTTTAGATAGTTAAGTCTTGTTCTTCTTTCATTTTTAAAGTAACACTCAGTATTTCGGCAAGAAGTAGCGTAACAATACCCAGTATCAAGGTGCCGAATCCCGAAAAATCGACGAAAAAGTTATAATGCTCTAATTTGACCAGATATTCAGCTTTGAGAGTCTCTACAATATAAATAAGTACATCTATTACGTAAAAGAATACCAGAATAATACCTATTTTCTTTATTCGTTTTATAACCTTCAGATCGATAATGTTACCTTTCGATGCCGATCTTATTATTTTGAAAAATAAGAATGGCAACCAAATAGTACAGATCAATATCGCAAAAGCCAGAAATATAATTGCATAATACATTATCGTTATAGGCAATGGTAGCTTTTGAGGATGAAAGACCATTATCTTGGCAGATTGTATTTCCATCTTCATTTCCTGATTGTCCATTATATTTGTGGTCGATGTAGGAAAAGAATACCCTCCACTTTTAGGTATGAGATTGACGTGTAGTGTTTCGCGCGGAATATCTTTTAATCCTTCGTTGAATCCGGCGCTAAAGCTGGCAACTTCTCTAAAGATTGTATAGACTACTACAGATATGTAAATAACCGATAAGATTATACAATACAGTTTTATTTTTTTATTCATGTGGTTATTATTTTAAGTAGCTGTAAGTATTAAAGACGTATTTTGGAGTCATATCAATTTATTGCTGATTTGTAATAAATGCTGATAGCTTGTTGTTTAATGGCGGTTTGCTATCAGAGCATATATAAAAATTACAACTGTTATGTAAACACAAATAATGATACCCATACGATTGTTATTCTGTGATAATTATGATAATGCAAAAGAATAATTATTTTTCGAAATACACAAATAATTTATCGAAAAACGATAAATATTTATTGAAATACTGTTTCGCGTGTGTCCGGTTATGGTGGTCTGCGGTTGTAATATAAGTCCGGAAGTTTTATGAGGTGGAAGCAGTAATGTAAAATTTAAGATATTTTAGGGTAACTATTCTTTTTACTTTTATATTTGTATCCTGATTATTATTGCCGGAGTTAATTCGGGATAAGGATTCAGCGTATAAACAATACTTTTTTAGGGATAAATATTTTTTGAAATGGATAGTTTTAAAATCAAAGTACAAAACCGTCAGCTATTATTAATATCGGTACTCTGTTTACTCGTACTATTTACTATATCTGCAATTTATTTCAGTGATTTTTTCATTAGTGGCGGAATGGAGAAGTTTCTGATCATAGCGGTTATACCGTTCTTTGCACTCATGGGATTATTAGCCCGTATTTGCAACAAAGTCTATACAATAGAAATAACCCAATCGGATTTCACGGTACGAAAGAACAATAAAGTGGAAGCTTCGGTTCAACTAAACCGGATAATGCTTATCAAACATCGTGGCGGTACAAACGAAGGCAACGATGCTTTAATTATTTATGCCGATAACCAGAAAAAAAGCCTGTTGAATGTTCTGGCTAATAATCAGTCTGCGGAAATAAAATCGATGTTAGAACGATTACTACAGTCTGCTACATATAAGAAAAGCCAGAAAGTATATAAGAATACTCTCTGGAACGAATACTATAATGAAGCTCTATTTCATGAAAATACCTCCACAATTGTCCGTATAAACAAAAAGGGAGAACATACTAATAAGGTTGTAATATGGGCGTTGGTTATCTTTTTTGCACTGTTATTAGGTGGGTCGATATTGCCTTTCTTTATCAATCCTAAAAAATTCTATGAATACGAGCGTACCCGGGTTCTGTATGGAGATAAAGAGTTGGTCGGAGTTAATCCCGATTCGGTAAAAGTACTTAGCTATACAGTAATAAAGGATTCATCACATGTGTATTACAAAGGGGAGATACTGGAATGGGCCGACAGGGCAACATTTACGTGCCTGCGCGATCCTTTCTATTATGATAAGAATGGTGTTTATTTTGAAACCTCGAATTTCTATTCTAAAAATAAAATAAAGCCAATTGAAGGTGAATACGACGCTGCAACCTTTCAATCGGTAGGGGGATATTCGTCTCATTATTACAAGGATAAGAATAATGTATACGAAATTAATATTAGTCTCATGGATGGCGATAAAAGTCCTCTTAAAAAAGTGGAAGTTGAAGGCCTTGATGTAGCCTCGTTCCAGATGCTTGAATCCTCTTATTGGTATGCTGATAAAAACAGGATCTATTTCGGAACATGGCAAGATCTTCGTCCTTGTCCCGAAATAGACCGCAATACATTCGAGATATTATCTTTCACAACGGTTAAAGACAAAAATCATGTTTATTATCTGACCCGCGATTTGTCATCGGATACTAAAAAGGCTACCGAAAAGGACGGTTATGCGATTCTCGAAGGTGCGGATGCTCCGTCGTTCCGAAGGATAAATGATAAGAATTACGAAGATAAAAATACTACTTGGACTATACGCTCGGGAGGTGAAGAGATATCTGTAAGAAGAAATGTAAAGTAGTTTTAAGTGAGCGGAGGCAGAACGTATAAACTGAGAAAATTTAGTCCTACAGCGATACTAATCGCTCTGGGACTGATTTTTGTGTTTTATTTTGCTATCTATGCTGTATATCCTCGTATTATCAGTGCTTTTGTAGGTATGATAATGCTGGCTTTTGTGGTCATGTTCGTAATGTTCCGCTATGGAGTAACTTATCGTCTGACACTTGATGATGGTATATTGTCTATCGGTATTTTCGAAAGAGGCAGGCGCCGGATAGAGATCAGGGATATTACAACTATCATGTATAAGCAGGAGGGAGGAAATAAGACGATAGAGCTGTATATTCGCCCGGCAGAGAAGATATTTATGTGTAACTCGCTCCGGCAGGAAGAGCTTTTCAAACGCTTTCTTGTAGATTTACTTTCCCGGAAACAGTGGATTCAGGCAAATGAACATAGTTGGATTGAGCATGTAAACGGAATGCCGTTAAATAACTATACTTGTGAATACATAGACAAGGTACAGGCCTCAGATTTTAGTTCAGCTCCTATCGAGATACGGAAGAAAAGTAAAGGATCTAATCCTTTTGTCGTTGGTGCTTTGGTCTTTGTGTGCTTTTTTTGTATAGTTCCTTTTCTGTTCAATCCTAAAGAGTTTTACTCACAAGAGGATGGTAAAGTATATTACGGAGATAAAGAAATAATAGATGTGGATGTACCTACTTTCTCTACAATGTCATATAATGTGGCGAAGGATTCGTTACATGTTTACTACAAAGGAGAGGTTCGTGAAGAATTGGATGCATCGACATTCAATTGGATTGAACAAGATCTGTACCGGGATACTTCCGGAGTATACGTGGAGGTTCATAAGCTATTTTCTCCTGACCATTTAAAGAAGCTCGATTACATCGATGCGAATAAGTTCAGAAAAGTTGGTTACTTCTTTAAGGATGATAAACGTGTTTATCAGATAGATACGTATGAGGAAGACCGTCTCTCAACAGTAGTTCCGGTTGCAGATATGGATGTGCCGACTTTTGGTGTGTCTGGTGTTTCACCTTATTGGTATTTTGATAAGAACCATGTATATTACTTTTATATGGACGGAATGGATATGTGTTTAGCTGTTACTGATGAGATTGATCCAAAAACATTTGAAGTCCTTTCCCAAATGGTGGCTAGGGATGCTAATCATGCTTATCTGTATCGGGGAGGACAATACAAAATCTGGAGGAATATGGATATGTCTACATTCAAAAAAATAGATGAATACACATTCGAAGATAAATATGGGCGATATTCATCACGAAATGAGTGATTTATTCGTATATGTAACCTTCATAGTCCTTTAGCATCCATAGGGACAGTATTTTATCTTCAAGCTCCTTTGTATATTTATAATTTGTACCCTTAAGTCCGGATAAATATTCTTGCAGTATTTTACAACTTTCAGTCTCAGGGTATTTTCTAGCAAGGGCCCTGATCTCTTCTAATATGTAGCCTTCAAGAATTCCGGTTGTCCGGTCGAATGTCGGAGTATTGTCATAATCACAGAACATGATCAATTCCATATAGAGCCTGTATCTGGCTATTGTCTTAGACCTTAATTTACCTTCAGGATAAGCTTTTAGATACTTCTCCCATTCTATAGCGTAATCTAAAAGTTCATTCAGAGGCACTACAAGTCCGGCGTCTGCGGAGAGAAGCCTGTCCTGATCGGCTTCGATTTTCATATACCCTTTGACAGCATCTGTAACATAAGGTTCGAAAATGTTGTAATACCAATATGCATTAGTAGCTATATCTGCATTTCCTTCGCCGATATAGATAGGCTCAAACCCTTCTTCAGCTAATAGCCCGACAATAAGAGTGTCTTCTTTAGTGGTATTGCCGTACACTTCCCACCGGCTGAGGGTTGGTTCTGTGAGATCAAAAAAGTTTATATGATCAGGACGATAATTTTGTGCCATAAAAATAGAGTCTGCCTGTTGTGGCGAAGCCTTCCGGAGTTTAGTCCGTAATGCTTCATGAATTTGATGTGCTTCTTGCAGATACATCTTTACTGAGTCTATATCCACGGCTCTTGAATAATAATTATTCGATTCGTCTGTTTCTTTATCCGGAATTGTATCTCTTACTATATTACATACCGAAACAATATTTTCTTTTTTTGTATTACTGCAACACGTAAATGCGAAAAGTGCTATTACTAAATATTTAAGCATAATCTGAATGTTGTTTTTTTCTCCTGCAAAATAGCATTTTCTCTTCTAAAAAGAAATTAAAAAAGGCTTTTATCCAATGATTTATTCATCACAGATAAAAGCCTTCGGTCAAAAGAGTATATGATTAATTTTTACTTCAGATTTTGCTGATGTCAAAACCTGCTTGCTCTACAGTATCAATTACTTGTTCGGCATTTGCGCCGGACGATTGTACAGTAAGTACTTTGTCTGGATTTGCGAGGTCTACACTCCATGATTCGATACCGGATACTTTGTCCAGTAAAGGTTTTACTCGGGCTACACAATGTTGACAATCGAGATTGGTCTTAAATTTTAATTCTGTATTCATAACTGTTTATTTTAATGATTTATATTTTAGAATTATACTGTTACTAACTACACTTACACTACTCAGAGCCATAGCAGCACCTGCTATCATCGGATTCAGAAGAAAACCATCTATCGGATACATAATGCCTGCTGCAATAGGTATAGCTATTATGTTGTAAATAAATGCCCAGAAAAGATTCTGCCTGATAGTACGATTTGTTTGTTTCGATAGCTTGATAGCTGTCGGTATTTTCGTTAAATCGTTCGATATGATAGTCATTTTGGCTGCATCAATAGCTATATCACTCCCTTGCCCCATTGCAATACCTACATTTGCCTGAGCCAGAGCTGCGCTATCATTGATTCCGTCACCTACCATTGCCACAATCTTTCCTTCCGATTGCAATTGCTTGATAAATTCAGTTTTATCGGCAGGCAACAATCCTGCCTTGAAATGTTTTATTCCGGCTTGAGTAGCTATGCTTCCGGCAGTATATTCATTATCACCTGTCAGCATATATACTTCGCAGCCTTGGGCTTGTAACTGTTTTACAGCATCAATAGAACTTGGTTTTATACGGTCGGCGATTGCAATAGTACAGATAACCGAATCCGCGTCGGCGAAAAGCACAACTGTATTTGCCTGTTTTAAGCGTCCGTTTACCCATTCTCGTATGTTATCGGGATAGGTTATCTGATTTTTTTCGATAAGAGACTCATTCCCTACAAGATAGTGTACACCGTTCAAAGTCCCGGAAATGCCTTGCCCGGTAAGGCTTTCTATTGTTAAGTCAGAGATCAGCTGTGCGTCGTCCTGCAAATATGTAACAATGGCTTCGGCTAAAGGGTGCTCGGAAGATTGTTCTATACTGAACAGGATATTTTTAAGTTCGGAGGTTGCTTCTTTGCTCCATAGGATATCTGTAACTTGAGGTTTTCCCTCAGTAATAGTTCCTGTTTTATCTAGCATAATAGCATTTACCTTCTGGATGATTTCGAGGCTCTCCGCATCCTTAATCAGTATACCGTTTTCGGCACCTTTTCCTATCCCGACCATAATAGCTGTCGGGGTTGCCAGTCCTAAAGCACAGGGGCATGCTATAACCAGTACCGTAACAAAAGCTAATATTGCATGAGTAAAAGCATTATCTCCACCTAATATCATCCATATTATAAAAGATAGTATAGCAATACCAATAACGATAGGTACAAATATTCCGGCTATTTTATCCACTAGTTTTTGAACAGGGGCTTTACTTCCCTGTGCATCCTGCACCATCTTTATTATTTGTGCAAGTAGGGTAGAAGCACCGACCTTTTCGGCTCTGAAACTGAAACTGCCACGTTGATTAATAGTTCCGGCAAAAACTTTATCACCGGATTTTTTCTCAACCGCAACCGGTTCACCGGTGATCATACTTTCATCAACGAAAGATGCTCCTTCAATAACGATTCCGTCTACGGCTATCTTTTCTCCGGGTTTTACTAATATTGTATCGCCAGCTTTAACCTGAGCAATAGGTGTTTCTACTGCCTGTCCCGAAGAATCGATCAGCATTACCGTTTTCGGTTGTAGACCAATCAGTTTCTTAATCGAAGAAGATGTATTTCCCTTTGCTTTCTCTTCGAGCAGTTTTCCCAAAAGAACAAAGGTGATAACCACAGCAGCAGCCTCGAAATAAACATCGGCATGTAATCCTCTCGAATGCCAGAATTCAGGATACAATGTATTGAATATACTGTACAAATATGCTGTTCCGGCACTGAGTGATACCAGAGTATCCATATTAAATGCTCCATGCCGAGCCTGTTTGAAAGCTCTGATAAAAAAATCCTTACCGAAATATAAAACAATAGGTGTAGACAATATCCACATTGCATAATTAGCGAAAGGCAGATGCATCAGTGAAGGAGTCATTGCAAATATGACTAATGGAATAGCCAATATAATAGACCCCGTTACTTTCTTTTTCAATGACTGGTAATGTTCCCTGTGATGGGTTTCTACATCCTCCCTTGCCTGTTCGTTTTCTTCTATATTAAGGTCATAACCCACAGCCTGTAATGCAGCTTTGAGTTTATCGGTATTAGTTTTCTGTGGATCGTATTCTATCTGGGCGGTCTCTGTTGCAAAGTTTACCACAGCATCACCAACCCCGTCCTGACGTTTCAATATTTTCTGTACACTGTTGGCACAAGCAGCACAGTACATATTCAGTACAGGTAATGTCTTTTTTATATTATTATTTGTATCCATATTATTCTTTCCTTTTGGTAAAACAAAGATAGAGACTACAAGGTTGCTCTCTATTACATAATTTTGGATATTGTTTATACTTTGCATATAAAACCTGAAGAATATTGTGAAATTGTTATTATAAATTAAGTTTTGGGGCGCGGATATATTTTTATTATTATCTTTACCTCAGAGCGAATCGCAACTGGATATATGGAAATTGGATGATTCGCCGGATATATATTATTTTTTTTAACAACGACTCAAACTCATATTGTAATAACGCGTATTATCTATGCGTAATTCTCTCGCGATACTGATATCCTGTCAGTGATACGTTTATTGGAAAATGTGTTTGTATTAAAGAACGAAAGAACGACAACATGAAAAAATTAAACCCTAGTACTGGTAGGCACAACCTATCAGTAGAAGCTACTTGCTATCAAAAAAGTTTATCAGTAGCATGTGTAATTGTTGGCTTCGATAGCAGAAGCCCGAAGATTTTACTAACCCGGACTGGTGCCTCTCGTAAATGGATGCTTCCTTCCAGTTTAGTAATGCGATCGGAAAATACCGATGACGCTGCCCGGCGTGTAATCTCGGCCTACACAACGCAAACAAACGTAACTGCATATCAATTCAGGTTGTTTGGAGATAATGACAGGCTCACTAAAAATGAACTGGCTACCATTATGGATTTGCATGGTTTGAGCGATACAGATTCTTCTGAAGATGTTAAGCGTATAGTGACCATGGGGTATTACTCATTGGTGGATATGAGAAAGATTGACTTATCATCTAATCCGAATGTTGAATCTAAATGGTTCTTGTTGACAAAAATGCCTGAATTATTTGGAGATGACCGGAATATTGTAAAATCTTCGATCGACGAAATCCGCAGGCATGGTCATGCCATCCCTATTGAAAAGGATGTACTTCCCGATTATTTTACGATAGAAGATCTGCGAAGTGTATATGAACAGGTTTTTCAGAAAGATCTGGATGCCCGCAATTTTGAAAGAAAAGTACTCTCCAAAGGTTATATCTCGAAAATGTCGGGCTATACAGATATCGGCAAAGCCCGGTTGTTTTACTTTAACTGGAAAAAGTTTAACAGAAGGGCAGACCTTGTATTCTGGATATAATCTATTAGAAGGAATTATAAATATTGCCGCCTTGGGTTTAAACCTTAGGCGGTATTTTTTTCTCATCCTAAGTTTTTATTTATTAGTTGCTTGTCTCTATTCTAGAATGCTGTTAACTTTTCTTAAGGGTTGAAGCCGCAACGTATGCCTCTTTTTTGACTCTTTCTATACAGATATTGGAAATATCCCGGGTATAGTACTGTCAAGGCACTGAAAAAGTTTTCTGTTATCTATCTCACAATTGTGTAAAACAAGATTTACGCCTTACTGAATTTTTTATGCCGGCTATAATTGAATTATGGCTAAAGGAGGAAGGTATGTCTTGTTTAGAATACTAACTATTAACTAACCATTAAAAAAACATTATTTAATCATGAATCTGAAAAATTTATTAAGTTTATTTCTGGTATCTTCTGTTTTGAGTACTTCATTTACTGCATGCAGTGATGATGATAACGATAATGATAAGGGGAATATTCCTGATGCTTTGGTTGGAACCTGGAAACGGACTAACGTAGAGGCTTCTGTTGAAGCTACTGATGCTGAGGTAAAGACGCAGGTGGAAGAATTTATAAAAAAGATGGAACTGGAGACCACTACCTATGTCTTTAAGCTTGATAATACTGCCCAAAAGAAAGTCGGAGAAGAAATCTTCGACCTGTCGAAATACGAATTAAAAGCTGGTAAAATTATTTTTTCTAAACCTGATACGGTCTATACCGATATTATCCTGAAAGATAATGTAATGACAGGTACAGCAGATGTGAAAAAATATGTGGCAGAGCAACTGGAGTTGGATACAACAATACTGACAAAAGCTGAAAGAAAAGACCTTTTCGAGAAGGTTACTAAGTGAGAATCAAAGAGTGCTGAAGAAGCTGTCCTGCGGTCGCAGGACGGCTTCTTTTTTATATAATCTGGTCAAGACCTTTTCTGAGCCCAATTCCCTGCTGTTTGAATTGGGTAGGAGTAAATCCCGTAACCTTTTTAAACTGAGACGACAGATGGGCGACACTGCTGTAGCCCAACGAATCCGCTATTTCACTCAATGTTTGCTGGTTATATGTTAGTAGTTCTTTTACCTTCTCTATTTTCTGTAATATTGTATACTGTTCGATAGTAATACCTTCGGTAGCAGAAAATAATTTACTGAGGAAAGAATATTCGCGGTGCAACTGTTCCGAAAGCACTTCGGATATATTAAATCCATTGTCAGTCGAAAAGTGGATATGGTTGATAATAATTGTCCGTATCTGTTCTATTAGTTGTTGTTGGTAGTCGTCGAGAAGCTCAAAGCCCATATTCCCAAGGGCTATCCTCAGTTCCTGAAGCTTTTTTTTGTCGGGTTCCCCTGTTAAAATAGCTTCTCCTAACCTCACATCCAGAGTCTCTATTTTTTGTTCGTTGAGTATGTTCTTTACTGCCATGATACAACGCGGACATACCATATTTTTGATATAGAGTTTCATAATAGAATCTTTTTATCAAAGTTATAAAGATATTTTCTGTAATCATCATTAATCTGAAAGATAGATTATATTAATGATATGAAATATCTATAAAAAAAATAACATAGTTTGTGAACGAAAGTAGTACATTAGAATGTTCTATACGTGATTGGTTAAGTACAGTAAACTAAAATGAATCTGATTATGGGGAAAAGTAAGAAAAAGAATTTTGTACTGGATACAAATGTTATTTTACACGATTTTAGATGTCTGGATAATTTCGAAGAAAACGACATCTATATCCCGATTGTAGTTCTCGAAGAATTGGACAAATTTAAAAAGGGAAATGATCAGATTAATTACAATGCCCGGGAGTTTCTCCGGCAATTAGATTCGATAACCGATGATGATCTGTTCACAAAAGGATCAGCTATCGGTAGCGGAATGGGACGGTTGTATGTAGAAACAAGTATTAAAGCGCAAGACCGGATAACAGCATTGTTTCCGGAGAAAATTCCTGATCACCGTATTCTGGCAGCTACGCTCGATATTACCGAGCGTAATCCAAAGCACAAGACGGTACTGATAACTAAAGATATTAATCTGAGGATGAAAGCACGTTCCGTAGGGTTAATGGCAGAGGATTATATCAACGATAAGGTTACCGATATTGCCCTTTTCGAAGAGCATCATAAGACCTTGTCGGGGTTCGACACTTCGGTTATCGACCGGCTGTATAGTGAGCCGGAGGGTATCCCTTTCGGGGAATTCAATTTTGATGTGCCGATCAACCCGAATGAATGTTTCGTGATGAAAAATGGGAAGAAAAGCGTCTTGACCCGTTATGATTCCTATGCAGGACGTATCCGTAAAGTTGATAAACAAGTATGCTTCGGGATACAGCCCCGAAATGCAGAACAGGCCTTTGCTTTCGATATACTGACTGATCCCAATGTCAAGCTGGTAGCATTGACCGGTAAAGCAGGAACAGGAAAGACTCTCTTGGCTCTGGCTGCAGCACTAAAGCAGAATGAAGATTATGGGCAGATTCTTTTAGCACGGCCAATTGTTGCATTGAGTAATAAGGATCTAGGCTATCTTCCGGGTGACGAAAAGCAAAAAATAGCACCCTATATGCAACCTCTTTTTGATAACTTAGTAGTTATAAAAAGCCAGCTTAACTATGCAGGGACAGAAGTAAAGCGGATCGAAGAACTTCAGACGACGAAGAAGCTCGAAGTAGAAGCTCTTGCTTATATTCGCGGACGGAGTTTGTCCGAGACCTTTTGTATTGTCGATGAGGCTCAGAACCTCACTCCGCATGAAATAAAGACTATTATAACGAGGGCAGGAGAGAATACCAAAATGGTTTTTACCGGAGATTTACAACAAATCGATTCTCCCTATCTCGATACGCAGTCTAACGGATTGGCATATATGATAGATAAAATGTCGGGGCAGGATCTTTTTGCCCATGTCAACCTTCTAAAAGGAGAAAGGAGTCGCCTGTCTGAACTGGCTAGTGTATTATTGTAACATTAGCTTTAGAATTAATAGTAATATTATGGCAGATAATTCGTTTTATCTGCCATAATTGGTTTATAACCTGATGCTTATTGGGGGTTGATAGGCTTGGTTTTTGTGATAGGTGACGACAGGTTTGGCTATAACAAAGAGTGTTAGACAGATTGATATAAAGACTTTTATTTTGCTTTTTTGTTGAGTATACATCATTAAATGAAAAAAGCCTTACATTTTTTGTTTGAATATCAAGGAAAAGGATTATTTTTGCCACTGCAATTTTTAGGGTAGATATAGTACCTGTTTATTTGCAATAGGATAAACTGTCAAACAGTTTATCCTGAAAATATATAGTTGAATCTAAATTAAAAAATATACTATAAAAAATGGCGAGCAGAAAAGAACGCGAGTTGAACGAAGAAAAAGATTGGAACAAGATAGACGAAGCTGTTATATCGTCTGGTAATTTTCTTTTCAAATACCAAAAACAACTATTAATAGCAGTAATAGCATTAGTTGTTATTATTGGAGGATATTGGGCTTATAAAGTTTTTGTAATCGAACCTAAGAACAAAGAAGCTCAGATAGCTTTATTCAGGGGAGAACAATACTTTCAGTCAGGTATGGATTCGCTTGCACTAAATGGTGACGGTAACGGTTATATCGGATTTATCGGTATCATAAGTGATTACGGTTCTACAAAAGCCGGGGATTTAGCTAAAGCTTATGCCGGATTATCATATGCTCGTTTAGGACAATACGAACAGGCTCTTGGATATTTGAAAGATTTTAGTGGCGGGGATAATATGATTACTCCGGCAATAAAAGGAGCTATCGGCGATTGTCTTGTGAATACAGGAAAGGCTCAGGATGCAGTGTCTTATTTCGAAGGTGCGGCAAAAGATGCGAATGATGCCCTATTAAGCCCTATCTATTATAAGAAAGCAGCAGTAGTGTATCGTGACCTGAAAAATTATGATAAAGTAATTAGCTTGTTTACAAAAATCAAAAATGACTATATGTCTTCACCCGAAGCTTCTGAAGCTGATAAGTATATCACAGAAGCTACATTGTTAAAGGGTGCACAATAAGAAATAGAAATTCGGAAAAGGATTTTGAAATCAGAATAAAGTTTTGTCAGCAATGGCAAAACTTTATTTTTTTGAGTAAAATCTAGTTATCTTTGCAGAATAGAAATAATGTAAACTTAATAAATAAAAGAAATCAGCTATGGCAACGGCATATCACAATCTTTCATCATACGATCCGGCAACTGTACCATCAGGCGAAGATATGAAAATCGGTATTATAGTTTCGGAATGGAATGATAATATCACCTATGCGCTTCGCGACGGAGCATGCAATACTTTATTGAAGCATGGCGTAAAACCGGAAAACATCTTGGTCGATTATGTACCGGGTAGTTTTGAATTGATATATGGCGCGCAGGTATTTGCCGATGTGCACGAAGTGGATGCAGTGATTGTTTTAGGTAGTGTAGTACGTGGAGATACTCCTCATTTCGATTATGTCTGTAGCGGGGTAACACAGGAAATCGCCCGGCTGAATGTGATGCACTCTATTCCGTTTATATTCGGATTACTTACAACAGATGATATGCAACAGGCATTGGATAGGGCAGGAGGTAAACATGGTAATAAAGGTGACGAATGCGCAGTCACTGCTCTTAAGATGGTAGATTTTGGCAGACGCAATTCCTTATAAAAAAGCATATTGCTATATAAAAAGAAAGCCGACTTAATTGAGTCGGTTTTTTTCATACTTACAAAAAACAGAAGGAGAAAACGGGGATGTTAACGATTAACTGCAGCAACCCATTTTTCATCTTTTAAAGGAACAAACTCTTTCATCTTTAGCAACAGGTCTTCAATATTGTCACTAACAATAAGTAAGTCCACATGCTCCTTTTTTAATAGACCGTTTTTATTCATGTCTTCAATAAAACGTATCAGAGAGTCATAATATCCATCTACATTAAGCAGTCCTATCGGTTTTTTATGCAGAGATAACTGCGCCCAGGTCAGCATTTCGAATAACTCTTCCATTGTACCGAATCCACCGGGCAGGGTAATAAAACCTTCGGCCAATTCGCTCATCATAGCTTTACGTTGATGCATAGTGTCAACGAGGAATGTTTCGGTTAGAGTCATATGCTGAAGTTCTTTTGCTGCCAAAAACCTGGGTAAAACGCCAGTTACTGTTCCTCCAACAGATAGGGCTCCATCCGCAACTGCGCCCATAAGGCCTACATGAGCACCTCCGTATACAAGATTTATACGATGTTTTGCAATGGCAGCACCTAATTCAAAGGCCTTTGCCATAAAGTTTTTATTTGAGCCTTCGCTCGATCCGCAATATACTGCAATACTTTTCATTTATTATCTGTTTAAAATTTTCAGGTCTTATCTATGACCTTTTAATATCCAAAGATACTTCTTTTCTTATTTCGAATCCGTTAAAAATATATGACAAAACAGTGAATATTTATAAATCGCACACCATCATTATATTGCATCTGTCATAAGCTGCCTCTGCGATTGGGATTTCTTTAAACCCTAATTTTGTATATAAAGCAATAGATGCCTCTAGCTTTGTATTACCTTCCAGAAATAGTTGATTGATTCCATTCTCCCTTGCATAACTAATAGCAGTTTCGAGCAACTTTTTCCCTAACCCTAATCCTTGAGCATGAGGCGAGACGGCCATCTTAGACACTTCGTATGTATTGTGCTCCGGATGATAGACTAAGGCGCAACATCCCATCACTATCCCGTCATAAAGGGCAAAAAATATTTGACCTCCTTTATCCAGAATATATTCTTCGATGTGGCTTAGAGTATAAATGTCCGCTTCTTCCAGCCGGAAGTAAGTAGTAATCCATTCAGTATTAAGACGAATAAAGTCGTCTTTGTATTCAGGTTTGTATAAATCGATGTTTATTTGTGTCATCTTTTAATACATTTTATAGGAGCTAAGTTATATTTTTTATTTTACATTTGTAATATATCAACAATTCTTAACCCTATGAAATTGTCGATCCTCTTTATCTTTTTCGTCTATACATTAGGTTTATCTGCTCAGGTATCGTATAGTTATCCTGAATTTACAGGAGGTGAAGGAGCTCTTAATGAATATCTCCTTAAGAATATCAATTATCCCCAGTCGGCAATAAATAGCCGCTTGCAAGGAAGGGTTACTGCAAACTGTATTATCGGAAGTGACGGTTCTGTCGAGCAAGTATCCATTGTAGAGCCTCTTAGTGTAGAATGTGACAGTGTGGTAAGAAATGCTCTTATGCGTATGCCTCAATGGACTCATAATAGGGCAAATACTGTACCGCATTGGTCTTTGGCTGTGATAACTATATATTTCGAACTGAAAAGCGACTCTATTCCGAAATTAGATAGAACAAGAACAGCTGTGGATTATACCTTTCCGTTACTGAAAAGTACAAAAGAAGTTTATGAAGATCTGCTGATGAAGCAATTGAAAGCAAAGAATAAGTCTCAGAAACTATCAGGAGAGTCTGTAATTATAGAATTTGGAGTGTTAGACAACGGACTCTTATCAGAGGTAGAAGTGCTGGACTCTACTACTAAAGATAGACAGGCAAGTAATCTGGTAATACAAACCTTAAATAATGTCCGTCAATGGAAACCTTTGACCGGAAACAGGAGACTATTGGATACCAGATGGAGATTGTCGGTTGATTTTTATTCTGCTCACGAGATATTTATCCAGTTAGACCTGGCTGAAATAGCCCAAAATTCGCCTTTACTGTATGGTGATAGTGTTTATCAACCTGTCAATTTTCCATATAGAAGCCTGATCCGTTTTTATAAACCTGTAAGCATTATGCAGGTTATTGCTCAGTAGCAGGTCGGTTTTAAGCAAAAAAGGGCAGCATCACCAGAATCATATAAACGATACATATCGATATACCCACAAGGGATATATAAGAAAGTATGCGGGCTATTTTGATATGTCCGGTTTTTGCGAGAAATACACCGGCCACCAAAGCTATAACGTTTATAGCAAAAATAGCTTTGAACAAATTGGCTGTGATAAGTAAAGGTATCATATTACGCGATGTAATTATTCGGCTTAATATCCTTGTTGAGGATTACGGTGCAGTAGTCTGGTCCTGGCCATCTGCTCATATTCCGTACCGGGACGGCCGTAGTTACAGTATGGATAAATGCTGATTCCTCCCCGTGGAGTAAAAACACCTATGACTTCAATATAGCGGGGATTCATCAGTTTTATTAAATCTTTCATAATGATGTTTACACAATCTTCGTGAAAAGCCCCATGATTACGAAAACTGAAAAGATATAACTTAAGAGCTTTGCTTTCGACCATTTTGATATCGGGCAGATAATTGATGTGTATGGTTGCAAAGTCAGGTTGTCCCGTAATAGGACACAAACTGGTAAACTCAGGGCAATTGAATACTACCCAATAATCATTTTCGGGGTGTTTATTATCGAATGCTTCGAGTACTTCCGGAGCATAGTTATCTTTGTATTCGGTTTTACCACCCAGGTGGCTTAATCCGTCTATATGTTCGTTACTCATATTTTTTTAATATTTATATGTCACGGATACTATTTTTTCTTAATCAGTAAAACATTGGGGACCGGCCATGCCTCCCTCGTATTTTATAACAACGTTCTTTTTGTAATACATATATTCGCAACCGTCGTTATATTGTTTTATTTGTGGAACAGTCAGTATATCTGTCGGAAATATCAGGTAGGAATATTTGCCCAGTCCGCTACGGGTAAATCCGATCTCAACGGGGTTCCCGTTTTCGATTGAGCAACAATTAGCTAATTGCATCATAAACCTGATATTGCTAAAAGTCATAGGATCCCATTTTAATATCCGTAATAACTGATCCAACCGTTCCGAGCCATATTCCAAGTCAAATTCGCCGTCTACAAGTTCGAGTTTTCCTTCTTTATTCTTTTTTGATATCATCAGGTCGATACTGACGATAGAACGTAAAGGGTTATCGGCCAACTCGATATTTAGAGAAACGACATATCCTTTCGGGACAATTTTAGAAAATTCGTTCTTTAGATTATTGATCTCCTGAATATGGGCTTCATAATTTTCGATAGTTTCTTTGCGGCTGCTCATAGGCATCGAATACACATTTAGCATAATGGCTTTAACGGTATCGTTTGCAACTTCATAATCGCGCCGGGCATTCTCGTATGCTTCTACAGAGTATTTTTGCTTTAACTTCTCAAATATAGCATCTTCATTAGGGGTCTGAGCTTTAACAGTCAAACCGGTAGCGAGTAAACCTAAAATAAAAAATAGTCGTATTTGCATAAAATGAAATAAAAATGCCTGCAAGATAAAGCTTTTCTTATATAATCGGAAGAACCGGATCTTAAAACCGAAGTGTTTTTTGCCGGAATACTATTTATTTTCCTTAATCTTCAAGTAATTGTCAAGTCCTTGTTTACGTAATTTACAAGAAGGACATTCCCCGCAACCGTCGGCGGGTATTCCGTTGTAGCATGTCAGGGTTTCATTGCGGATCAGATCGAATACACCTAATTCATCGGCAAGTTGCCAGACAGCAGTTTTGTCGCGCCACATTAATGGTGTATGTATTTCGAAATGCTCGTCCATCGCCAGATTGATAGAGGTATTGGCTGACATGATAAACGTATCCCTGCAATCGGGGTAACCGCTGTAGTCGGCTTCCGATACTCCGGTGACTATATGCCGGATACCATGGCTACGGGCTATTACCGCGGCAAAGGTGAGGAACAATAGGTTTCGCCCCGGTACGAATGTATTGGGGTATGCATCGGCAGGTTTTTCTTTATCCATTACTACATTAGCATCAGTTAATGAATTTGTCGATAACCGGCTGATGATAGATGCATCTAACTTTTGGAACGGAACATTGGCCCGGGATGCTATACCTTCGGCAATCTCTACTTCGAGCGAATGCCGCTGTCCGTAAGTGAAGCACAAAGTGCGTACAGATGAGAAATTTTTAAGTGCCCAAAAGAGGCAGGTTGTAGAGTCCTGTCCACCTGAAAATAGGACTAAAGCAGATTCTTTAGAATTCATTATTCTCTGTTTTTTACGTGGTTAATCGAAGTTACACGGAAAGGGATTTATTTCCCTTTTCGGGGGCAAAGGTAGTTATATAAAATATATTTAAATAGAATTAGGTCGAATATTTATGTATTTTTGCAGCAATATAATATAAATCAGAAGCACGTATGACCCGAAAGATTCAAGATAAAATAAATTCGGACAGAGAGATTGTAGATCTTCGCATGCAATCGGAAGACCTTATTAATAATGCCGAGATGATGAGTGAAGAAGACTATCGCAAAGAAGCAAAAAGGATATCGGATGCAATAGACGCACGTGTAGATGTATTGTTTCGCGAATCGAAAGATTCATAAATGATGCAAATCAGTAAAAAGCAAAAAAGACTCTTACTCTTACGCAAGGTTTTGCTTACACCCGTCAACTAAAAGCACATTTTAGCAAATAAACAATGATCAAAGTAGTTCTCTCAATTATAAATCCCTTTTATTTTTATCTATTACCAAAGAGACCTTTGACATATTGGAACAGAACAAACGAAGAATTAAAAAATTAAAAGAGGAAAACTAAAAAAATAAATTCAAAAATGGTGTCACTTTTGTCACCTTTTTAAGGGTATTGGATTGATGTATAACGAAATAGCAAGGTGACAAAAGTGACACCCGGGTAACAGCCGAATGTCACCTCTGTTTAGTTATTGTCACCTTTCTATAAAGATCATTACAGAAAAAGACAGAACGTCTTCAACTACTGATGCGCATAAAATATTGAGGTAGTTTTATTATAAACGTAACGGGTGTGTAACAATCAAACCTTTTCTTTGTACTATAGATACTACGAGTGGTATAAGTGTTGGGGTTCAAAGATTGTTTTTTTTAGGGTTATCCTCATTTATAGAATAGTTTATCCTATGAGATGGGATGGGCTATTTTTCTTTTATAAAAATATCAAAAGAAATCCCTTAGCATACAGCTTTCTAGCTTTTTTAAGACTTATTTTTGTTTGCTAAAAGCTTTCGAGGTATTTGGTGAAACAAAAATATCTACTATCTTTGCATCGCAATTAAGCATTGGGCAGTTACCAGAGTGGCCAAATGGGTCTGACTGTAACTCAGATAGCGTAAGCTTACGGTGGTTCGAATCCATCACTGCCCACAATACTTAATTATGCGGAAGTAGCTCAGTTGATAGAGCATCAGCCTTCCAAGCTGAGGGTCGCGGGTTTGAACCCCGTCTTCCGCTCTGATAAAGAAAGCGATTACTTTGGGTAGTCGCTTTTTCTATTATATAGAAACTATTGCGATTAAGCAATTGTAAGTATTTAATGATATGTTTTGGGATCATAACAATCTATTGTTGTTTTGCATACAAAACCAATTAAAAAGGTCTGGGACCTTAATTGTATGGGAAATCGAGGTATTAATAATCTGACAGAAGGTAATATTTTATCTGGCCTTTTGCGTTTGGCCTTACCCTTAATGGGTACCAGCTTTTTGCAAATGGCTTATACACTGATGGCAATGTCGTGGGTAGGTCGTTTAGGGTCAGGCGGGCATTCGGAAGTTGCTACCCGGGCAGAGGCTGCTATAGGGGCCATCGGTATGTTGCTATGGCTTACAGGCTCTATTGCTTACTTGGCAATGATAGGGGCAGAAGTGGCTGTAGGACAATCTATAGGTGCTAAAAAAATGCGTTTGGCAAAAGCATACGCATCTCATACTACTACTATATCTATCTCGATAGGGGTTATATGGGTACTGTTATTATTTGTTTTTGCTGAGCCTATTCTATCATTTTTCAAACTCGATCCTGCAATTACTACTGATGCTGCCTTATATCTAAGAATATTAGCTGTATGCCTTCCTTTTCAGTTTGTGTCCTATAACTTTTCGGGTATCTATAATGGGGCAGGGCGTAGTTTTGTACCTTTCCGCAATAATGCCTTCGGACTGGTCTTAAACATGATTCTCGATCCTATTCTTATGTTCACACTCGGTTTGGGATTGCATGGAGCGGCTATTGGTACTGTAATAGCACAGTTGTTTGTTTTTGCTTTGTTTTACTATCAGATAAGATATGCTAATCCGATTTTAGGTCAGTTCCGTTTCATGATTATGCCTCGTATGTTGTTTCTTAAACGGGTGTTTTTCTTAGGAACCCCGGTTTCTATCATGAACTCGTTGTATGCAATTATTAATATGAATCTGGCTCGTGTAGCCTCAATATATGGTGGACATATAGGCTTAATGACTCAAACTACGGGTGGACAGATCGAGGGGGTAACATGGAATACTTCACAGGGTTTTTCGACAGCCTTGAGTGCATTCATGGCACAGAATTATGCTGCCGG
The DNA here is from genome assembly GCF_900128985.1 of Indolivaga macrotermitis. GTDB lineage: Bacteria > Bacteroidota > Bacteroidia > Bacteroidales > Dysgonomonadaceae > Dysgonomonas_A > Dysgonomonas_A macrotermitis. The sequence goes on from NZ_FQUC01000003.1 coordinate 134,733, forward strand.
GCATATCGAACGGGGGCGTAAGGCTTATATTTATGCCCTTAGAATAATGTTGTCGGTAGGGGTAGTTGTCAGTATCGCCTTTATCTTATTTGGCGGACAGATATTCGGTTTGATCGTTCCTCAGGAAGAGGCGATGATAGCCGGTGCGCAATATTTGTTCGTGATGGGACTGGTTCAGGTGTTTATGATGTTTGAACTGACAACGCAAGGTATGTTTAATGGGATAGGCCGTACAATAGAGCCCGCCGTAATAAGTATTACTTTTAATGCCCTACGTATTCCCCTGGCTTATTATCTGGCATCGGATATGGGAATAATAGGGGTTTGGTGGGCTATTGCTATTTCATCGATATGTAAGGGGATAATTTTGCCTATTTGGTTTACGATATTATATCGTAGAGAAGTTAAAAAGAAACGACCGACTATCTAAGGATAAGATATGTTTAAATGTTAAAAACAACCTATCGGGCGATAGGTTGTTTTTTTGTTGTCGTTCGAATAACTACTCGCATTAGCTTGCTTGTAGAACTCTGCAAAATATATGCAGAAATATATTTTCGAATACAAAAATATCGAAATATATTTTAACATAAGCATTTTCTGGTCAAAAAAAGCATTTAAGTGTCTTTTGTCGGATGAAATAACTTGATAAAAAGGTTTTTAGTGCAATATTCTTAATAATGATTATCGCAAATATCGAACAGGACATAGTCGCCGACAGTATCTATATCAACCAGTATCCATTTAGCTTTATCTTCCTTGACTTTGGTTTTAACAATTCTTTTATTGTCAATTGTATAATCTTCCACTTCCAATATTTTGAACCGTTTATTACTGCAATCGTATATACCGTATGAGATGGAATAATTGAATCCTTCCCATTTCTGTATTTTTTTATCTGCATCTTTTTTCTTAAACACATTTTTGATTTTCGCTACATATGCCTGACGTGTACTGTCATTTGTATATATGGTTTTTGTCCGGGCATATATCAATCCGTCTGATGTTTTTACACTGCTCGAGTCGACATATAGTTCTGTGTTTTCCGTCACAGCGATATTCTTCCAATAGTCTTGCGCAGACAGAGTAAGAGAAATGAAGATAATAGGTAGAAGAATGCAAATATGTTTCATATCCGGATAAATTTAAATATATAATTGTTGTTTCCTTTTAATGATTTATAAAAGAGAACAATAAATAAGGTTGTCTTGTTTGCTTTGTCCTGAAGATTTCTTCCTATGCAATAAAATATTTATATAAAGATATTCAAAACTTGTATTTATTGTAATATTATTCTATTTTTGCAACCGATTTCGGGATGTAGCTCAGCCCGGTTAGAGTACACGTCTGGGGGGCGTGTGGTCGCACGTTCGAATCGTGTCATCCCGACTGAAATCAAGAAGCACTTACATTTAATATTGTAGGTGCTTTTTTTTATTAAATGCTTTCTTGTATTGTATATATTTACAAGCACTTCAGTAGTTTTGAAAAGATTTTTCTTCAAATTATAGAGCTTGTAATTCTGAAAATATCAATAGTCCTTTAGGAATATACACTGAGAGGGTAAAGCCGGTTTTACCTAAATTCCCTATTCATACGAAAGCCTCTCTTGTCTTAGCTATAAGATAGAGAGGCTTTGCAAACTAAATGTTTGAATCTATTTATCAGAAGTTAAAATATTACATATTTCGAGGTTTACTTTGCGGGTTCTGGCTTCTTCCAACTTAATAACTTTACGGTCGTAAGTAATCAGCCCGTTTACTTCACCTTCAACATCCGTTGTCTGTGTATAAACTGCTGCCGAGAATCCCGAACGAATCATTTTCTTCAACATTTCAGCATACTTGATATATTCGTCCGTTACTTCCTTCGAGTTCTTGAATTGTACATATCCCCAGTTTTTATCGGGTTGCCACAAATGCCCTTGTAATGGTAACCCTATGCCCCCATATTCGCCCAATACGGTAGCTCTTTCAGCATCGTACAGATACATTTCGGGTCCGGGATAATTATGCAGATCGAGCATATCACCTGTACGGTAGTGATTTCCTCCACTGGCGGGATTAACCAGACGTGACGGATCGTAAGCTTTCGTCCACTCGGCAATTTCTTGTGTTTTGAACTGTCCCCATGCTTCATTGAAGGGAACCCATGTTACTATACTAGGGTATGAAATCAGATAATCGATAATCTCTTTCCATTCTTTGCGGTAATTAGCTTCCGATTCTGCTGTACGGATATGTTCCGAACCATTGAAATAGTTACGGTTCTGCCATTGTGGTGAACGGTCGCCATTAGGCATATCCTGCCAAACGAGTATTCCCATACGGTCACAATGAGTGTACCAACGAGCAGGCTCTACTTTCACATGCTTGCGGATCATATTGAAACCGAAGTCTTTGGTTTTCTGAATATCGTAAATCAAAGCTTCATCTGTTGGTGCGGTATACAATCCATCAGGCCACCATCCTTGATCGAGAGGCCCGAACTGAAAATAATCTTTATTATTCAATTGTAAACGTACTATGCCATTATTATCCCTCTTCATAGAAACTTTCCGCATGGCTGAATAGCTTTTTACGTTATCGCAAAGCTTATCGTTACTGTACAGATTAATGTCTACATCATATAAGAAGGGAGATTCGGGTGACCACAGTTTAGGATTAGCTAAAGCTATCTCCAAAGGCTGGCCTACTGCAGCTTTCGATATCGCTACCTGACTATTTCCATCTTTTACAACCACTTCTATGATGTCTCCAAAGGAAGTTCCTTCTGTACAGATATCTATGGTCATTTTTTTAGAATCAATATCAGGAATGGCCTTTATAGCTACAATATGTTTGTTATTCACTGGTTCGAGCCATACTGTCTGCCAGATACCCGAAACAGGAGTATACCAGATACCTTCGGGTTTTGTATTCTGTTTTCCCACAGGCTGATAACCATCAGTAGTAGGATCCCATACCTTCACAACCAATTTCTGTTCTCCCGAAGAAAGATAAGGAGTAATATTAAAACTGAAAGGCGTATATCCTCCTTTATGACTTCCTATTTTTACATCGTTCAGAAATACTTCTGTTTTCCAGTCCACTGCTCCGAAGTGAAGCAGTATTTGCTTCCCTTTCCAATTAGAAGGAACAGAGAATGTACGTTTGTACCAAAGCTCTTTTTCCTTACCCAATTCTTTCTGAACTCCCGAAAGGCTCGATTCTACTGCAAAAGGCACAAGTATCTTTCCATCGAAACGTGCGGGTTCAGTTTGCCCTAAAGGTAATATAGCATACTCCCAAAGCCCGTTCAGATTTTGCCAATCGGAGCGTTCCATAATCGGACGGGGATATTCGGGCAATACATTATTCACATCTATTTTATTTGCCCAATCTGTCTTAATCTTATCTCCGGCAGGTTTCCATTGAGCGGATAATCCTAATGCCGAAGCAAAAAACAGTATTACTAATAACTTTATTTTCATAGTATTTATTTTATTGAGAATTTATAGATACAAGTATGCTCATAGGTTTCACCGGGATTCAATCGTGTAGTCGGGAAATTGTCGTGATTAGGGCTATCCGGAAATTTTTGAGTTTCCAAGGCTATGGCTTCCCTGTATTTGATAGGTTTTCCATACTTGCCGTTTACTTTACCATCAAAAAAGTTCCCGCTGTAAAACTGCAAACCGGGTTGATCGGTATAAACTTCCATAAATCTTCCGCTTGTGGGTTCGTAAACAGACGCGATCAGTTCGATGTCCTTAGCCGTTTTACGATCCAATACCCAATTGTGATCATATCCTAAGCCATTTTTTAACTGTTCGTTATCTGTATTTATTCTTTCTCCGATTGCTGTCGGTTGACGGAAATCGAATGGAGTCCCTTCTACTGATACTATTTCTCCTGACGGTATCAAAACACTGTCAATGGGGGTCGTGTTACTTGCGTTTATAGTTAGTATATGATCGGTGATAGTACCTCCGGCTTCTCCTTTCAGATTAAAGAATGAGTGATTAGATAAATTCACAACAGTCGGTTTGTCGGTAGTTGCTTGGTAAGTTATTTTGAATTCATTGTCGGGAGTAACGGAGTAATTGACCTGAAATTTCACAGTACCGGGAAACCCTTCTTCACCATCGGGAGAGGTGTAAGAAAAGTCAATGGATTTGTCTGTTGCTTTCTCTACCTTCCATACTCTCATATCAAGTCCTTTAAGTCCTCCGTGCAAAGTCTGTCCGTTGTTATTGATAGGTAATTGATACTCTGTTCCGTCCAGTTCAAATTTGCCTTTAGCTATACGGTTGGCATAACGTCCTACAACAGGCCCCAGAAAGCGTTCTCCCGTATTGTTGAGATAACGGCCGATATTTTCATAACCAACAGCAACATCGGCATAGTTTCCTGCTTTATCGGGAGTCCAGATAGATACTACCCGCAGTCCGAAATTAGTCACCTGTACTACAAGTCCGTTACCGGAATCTAGTGTATAGAGTGAAACCGGCTGTCCGTCTACTTCGGTATCAAAAGCCGTCTTATCTAAAAGTGGCAAGTCTTGTTTCTTACTTTCATTGCATGAAAATAAAAGAAGAATGCTTAATAAATAAAAGATTTTTTTCATCGCTATTTATATTAAGTTCTTTGAATTGTGATTCATAGGGGTGGGACTTTACATCGGGTGAAGCAGAGCCTCGCCCCTACCAATTACAATTCAATAAAATATTTAAATATAATATTTAATTAAAAACAGGTTTCTCGGCAGATAAAGAAGGACTTGTATTGTCTACATATGGCCAGCCATCATTATCCCATTGTATCTGATCGAGCAACAATACACGTCCCTGAGGTTTCTTCACATCTACTCCGTGATAAAATACCCAATCGTTACCTGCCTTATCCTGTACGATTTCCGAACAGTGACCATTTCCTACGAACCGCTGATTAGAACCTATAACCAATGAGTATCCATTGTCCATCATGTCTTTGCCTGTTTTATCCAAATACGGGCCAAACAACGACTGCGAACGTCCTGTTACCAGTTGATAGGTACTATTTACGCCTTCGCAACAACTTCCGATAGATGCGAAAAGATAATAATATCCGTTCTTTCTATAAATATAAGTCGCTTCAAAAGCTGTTCCTGCAATCTGCATTTTCTCGGCTCCTTCTTTGACTGTTAATCCGTCGTCACTTAACTCGATCATATAAATCCCACGAAAACTTCCCCAGAACAAATATTTCTTTCCATTTTCTTCTATATAAAACGGATCGATAGAATTCTGAACCTCCATTTCATTACTACGGAAAAGTTTTCCCTGATCAGTAAATGGTCCTTCGGGTTTATCCGAAGTCGCTACACCTATACCGCAAGTCCACTCACCACCCCAAACCGACATCGAATAATAAAGTACATATTGCCCGTTTATATAATTGATGTCGGGAGCCCACAATCCGCCATTCGGCTCAAATGTAGGACGGGAAGCTTCGGTAAAAGCTGTACCTACGAATGTCCAGTCAACCAGATTCTGTGACTTGTAGATAGGTATATTGCGGGTATCTTCCGTCGCATACAGATAGAAATTTCCATCTTCGGCTTTTATTATGGTAGGATCGGGCAGGCTTCTGTCTATTATGGGGTTCGAGTACATATTTTCAGTCCCAGTCTTCGGTTGTTCTTCATGCTCTTTACTGTCGTTACAACCCGAACATCCCACACACGATAACAATAAGGTAATGCTTAACAATATAGTTCTCATAAGCTTATCCTTTATTTTTTGTAATTAAAATATTTTTCAACCCGCTGTGGGCTCAACATCTGCCAAAGTGAAGCCACTGTCCATCCCGGAGCGAAAATATCGTTATAGAAACCTTTTCCGTTTTTGCCATAATCCCAATTGGTATGCTGAACTACTTCGGGATAATATCCTACTTTTCCGATATCGAACATATGACCTTTTACAGGCATCAGTTGAAGCATAGAGGTTTTTATCACCGATGAGAAGTCAGCAAAACGGGGTTCGTTTCTTTCCTTGGCAAGCCAATCGAGAACCGTTGCAAATTCGAAGATAAACACATCGATATGGTTGTTTTCGACAGATACATTTCCCCAGCCTCTCGATTTAAAACCTACATCACCCAGCATTTGCCCTTGTGCGAATGGTAAATCCCATACATAGTACCACGACAGGCAAAAATATGCTGCTGTTTTAGCCATATCTATATAGTGCTCACGCTCTTTACCTTTTGTTACCATAGACAAATAATACATGGCTGTAGAAGCATATAAGGAAGCTTCTTTATCCTCACAATTAGAGTCGAGGGTAGAAGAAAAATAGTCAGATTTAGAGATTAATTCTTTTTCAAGATATACGGCCGTCTGTTTGGCACTTTCCAGATACGATTTATTATTAAAATAAGTGTAAGCCATAGTCAAAGGGAGTGTTGCAGAAGGTGTGCTTCCTCCCGATTTATCCGAAACTTTCGAATTATCATCAAATTTACGAGGAAAACTGCCGTCACTTCCTTGTAATTTCAGAATATTATCCAAAACTGTTTTTATCTTAGATTCCCATTCGGGATGACTTCTCCCTTTTTTCTTTTCATAATCCAGATAATTAAGGATGGCAAATACACCTTCCGACTGACGGCGGATACTGTAAATATCAGTTTCGGTATTGTGAGTATAATCTACAAATTCTCTGATAAATCCATTCGGAGTAAAACCATGTTTCAAATAACTGTCGAATATAGAATTTGCTTTTTGTACTAAACCGGCATTGTTGGTTTCCTCTCCGTATTCAAGAGCATTGAAGGCGTTCAATAATACACGTCCTACAAATCCGACTTCTACCGAACCTGTACTCTTGCAATCATCCGTACGCATATGTACTCCTGAGAAATATTTCAAGTCGGACTTATCAACATAGCTTTCAGTGAAGAAGTTAGACAATATTTCTTTTGCTAAAGCAGTATCATAAGCAGTTGCTACCTGTTGAGGTTTGAACGTATCGTACGAGTAATTCCATATATCTGCAACAAATCCGGAATAGTCCTTTGCATTCCCTTTGCGTATTTCCCATACCAGTTGACGGCTTTCTCCTTTTTCGAGTTTTTCAAAAGCCTGTATAGGAGGGTTTAGAGTAAGTTTTCGGATATAAGTTTTCGGAGCTTCGTGATAAGGAAATCCAAATACCAAAGCTGATTGTCCGTTTATATTACGGAAACCAGTAAATCCCAACGATGTTTTATCGGTAAGAATTGTTTCCCCGAAATTATGGGGTGTCAGGCTTTCGTTTTCAAATTTATCAACTCTCAAGACTGTGTAATAATCACCGGTTTTGTCATTGTAAATACCTGTAAGCGGCGCACTCAATCTGTCTTCTCTCACCTGCCAACTGTCCGAAGTATGAAAAGAAGGAGCTTCCTCCGGTGAGCGAAGATTGCGGTGGTACCAGAATCCGGGCATATAGAATTGGCAATCGTTGTGCTTTACTCCTGCTAAACTGTATATCTGTTCAAAGTTGTAGTACACTATATCTTTTGCTGTAAGAGTAACCGTTACTTTCGTAACATTACCGCTAGTCGACTGAGTTTGTCTTATTTCCAGAGGTAATTCCGTCTGTGACTTCAATATACCATTGTTTTCTTGCAAACTGTAAGTTACAGCCGGATTTCCGGGCGATTTTATACTTATATTATTCTCTAATCCCAAGGGTGTTTCAGCAGCAGATATACCTGAATATCCCAGTACGCTGCACATCAATAAAAAAAGATACTTCTTCATATTTTTTGTTTTTAATAATTGCTGATAATTGTAAGGGTAGGGCTTTGTTCTAGCCATTATCAGGCGAAGCAGAGCCTCGTCTCTACCGATATTTATCGGGTCGACACACAGGTCAACCCCTACTTATAACTAATGTATAATTTAAAAGAACTCACTTTAAATTCACTTTCAACCAAGAACCGGTTTCAGATATATCGCTGTTTGCAACAGCTTCGGTATATCCCGAATCTTTACCGTTGTAGGCTGAAAGCTCAATATTCAATCGAATATCTTTGTTGTGTAATTGTGTAAAGTTTTGTTTTGGGAAATTAAGAACAAGATCATAACCGTCTTCTGTAATCACAGAAGTTACTTCTACTACATCACCTGAAATAGTTTCCCAACTCTCTTTATTATATTTCCAAAGTTTAAACACTCCTTTATAATCACTCCATAGCCTGTAAACATTCCCATTGAGTTTTTCAGATAATGAATTACCGGCATCTATATAAATATAAACTCCATCTGATTTTCTGTTGGAAGCATCTTCATGATAAAGCTGTCTGTCTTTAACTTTACATTTTATGGTTAATGACTCTTGGTTATCGCTTATATCAGCTCTCAAATTGGTTTCTCCTTTCGAACCGATAAATATTGGATAACTATTTGCATCTTTACTCGTGCTTATAATTTCGGGAATAATATACCCTTTGATTATATATGGAGCCGGATGTTCTGAAGCAAAATTGGTAGATGATACCGCAACAACAGTATGATTGTTCCAGAGTGCGAGGGAGTTCCACTTCGCTTCTTTCCCCAATGGCACATCAAAAGGCTGCGTACGTTTTCCGAAATTGCGGGCTGTTTTATCTCCAATCGCAACTTCCATTGTCGACAGTTCCCAATCCGGATCTCGATTCTCGTTGGTCTGATAAGAAATCACAGTTTCACCTGTCGGCAGCTTCAACAAATAAGGGGCACCCAGATAAGCCGAGTCGGCAATTCTTTCGGTGAGGGCGTATTCCCTTTGTGGTGAATCTCCTAAAACGGGAGCAGACCAGTTATCCGAAATCTTCGTTCTGACTGTATAAGGCTTGAAGCGGTCTATATTATTATCTTCAATCACAGCCACTATCTCATCATTAATAAGCCGTGACACAGGCATACCGTCACGCCTGTCTTTACGGAACGATACTGTCTTAGGAATTCTCGTCCATGTAATCCCGTTATCGGAAGAATTGAGCATGGATATTTCTTGTTCGTCGGATTTCTGATACGGGTTTTCATTGGCAAAATAGACCTGTAATTCTCCATCGGGAAGTTGAAGAAAAGAAGGCTCCCAACATCCATCGTGAAAACGGGGCGCGGCATCATATAGTATCTGCGGTTCCGTCCACGTTTCGCCATTATCCGTACTTCTGCGTATTGCTATCGAATAAGGTGCTACTTCCGCTTCGGCAGGGCGATAGTTACATCCGATTATAATATCTCCATTTTTCAACTGTATAATTTCGGAATTTGCAATATTTACCATCACCGATTTTCCATTTTTATCGGTATACTCAAAACGGGAAAATGCTGTCACCGGATCGCTCCATGAAATACCTTCATCATAACTTCGCTTATATTTGAAGTTACCTTCCCGGTCTTCATATACAACAATAACAGAAGAATCCTGCAACCTCAACAAACGGGGATAACCTCCTTTATCGGCAATCCTTTGGATAGAACTGAAGTCCCAAGCAATCCTTATACCATCGATAGATTCTCCCCGTGACAATTGAATACTACTTTCTTTATCACTAACTTCACAAGATAGAGAGACAAAGAGTACTATGATGAAAGTATTTATAAGCTTTATCATTATTCCGAATCTTTAGTATGCTATTACCGGTTTTATTATCTCACCTGTGATCGACATTACAGGAACTGCATCGTCCGAGAAACGTACATCTGCTATATACATCAGTCGAGGATGAATATTATTAGGATTATTATGTGCATGGAAAACGATCCGCAGCTTGCCATTCTTATCTGTGAACATAGCACTATGGCCTGTACCGACAAGGCTGTCGGGTTTCTGTACGATCGGGTTTTTATCGTACTTAGTCCAAGGTCCCATCGGCGAATCTGCCGTAGCATATCCTATCCCGTAGAAAGGGCTTTCGTAACTATTACCCGAATAAGTCATGTAATATTTTTCCTTGTGCTTCAACACATAAGGTCCTTCATTCACGCGGGGCCATACTTCTTCCCAAGGTTGAGATACATTGATACATTTGGTCATTGTAGATTGTCTGATTGTTTTCAGATCATCTTCAAGTTCTGCCACCCATATATTCAGCCCGTCGTTGAACCTGTCGAAATACAGATATGGTTTACCGTCACTATCAATAAATAGAGAATTGTCAATACACTTTTCGTCTGCTAACTGCGGTTCTTTTACATCCTGCGCAAAAGGACCTAAAGGAGAATCCGATGTAGCTACACAAATGTGTTCGTCGGCAGAATAATACATAAAGAATTTATTCTTTTCTTTTATATAGTATACTTCGGGAGCCCAGTACCAACGGTCAGCCCAAGAGTCCTGTTTCCGTAATGCCAGATTGGAAGCTTTTTTCCAACTGAGCAGATCGTCTGATGTGTAAACTTCTATCCCGTCATCGGCATTAGTCCCGTATGCATAATATACATTATCGTAAAGCATAATAAAAGGGTCGCCCAATGTAACAGGATATTTAGGGAGTACTATTTCGTTCTTTTCGTTGTTCTTACAGGATATCAGGCTAGCAAGAACTACAAGTATCATTAAGAGATTGTAAGATTTCATTTTTTAGCTTTTAAAAGAATCCCCTTCACCCCTTATCAAAAAGAAGGTGAAAGGGATTTCATGATCTTAATAATTTGGATTCTGTTCTATGTTTGGATTATTGTTTACTTCGTCTGATGCAATAGGAAGAACATTGTGTTTACCGATTACAAAATTATCAAAGTCCACATCACGTGATTTCAGCTCATCTATACCCACTTGGTTATCCACCAATCCCCAGCGTTTGATGTCAGCCCAACGTACACCTTCCGAAGCCAGTTCCGTTACTCTTTCCATCTGTAAGCGTTTCAGGAATGCTTCTTTACTGCTTGTTGCAGAGGCATGGTTCTTGCTCAATGGAGGCATATTTACGCGGGCTCTTACCCTGTCTACTAAAGCTACTGCTTCGGAGATGTTTCCTCCTGTTTCTGCTATACATTCGGCATACATAAGCAGTACATCAGCATAACGTATCAGACGGACATTGATAGGATTGTAATAGTCATCAAAGGTTCTGTAATAAGAAGTACAGTATTTACGGAAAAACACACGTCCTTTCCAGTTATCTCTCGACCAAGTATCGTTATTACTAGTTTCACCGTAAATCTTATCGTTATCCGCAAAATCCTTTTCCATTCCTTCATAGAATGCAGTATATTTCAAGCGAATATCATATTCACCATCCAGATTCTTTTCTTTCTTCAACTCTGTCACCAGCCAAGGTCTGAGTTCTCCGTCATTCCAACCGATTCCCGGAGGGGCAAAGAATTGTCCGCGATTAAGCCCTAAGTTCGGATCCTGATCAAAATCGCCGTCACCACCAACATTTGCATCCGAATATTGAATTTCAAATACCGACTCCACATTATTTTCATTATAATGATTAAAATTGTCGAAATAATCGGGAACCAAATTATAATATTTCTTTCCGTCGCCTTCTACCAACCAGTTCAAATCGGCTTTCGCTTCATCCCATCGGTGCAACTGCATATAACATTTAGCTCTCTGTGCCAATGCAGCACCCTTTGTTGCACGGCCTTTGTCTGTACCGCTCCACGATTCGGGTAACAATTTTTGTGCTTCGGTCAAATCGGCAATCGCTTGTTCATAAACTTCTGTTCCGGTATGTCCTTCGGGACGAATATCGGGTGTAGACGGTTCGAATACAATCCCTAAGCTCTTATTGCTGCTACCCCATAGTAAAGCAAGATTATAGTAATAGAGCCCGCGCAGGAAGTGAGCCTGACCTAATATCCGGTTCTTATTATTCTCATCGCTGAATTCAATCTCCGGTACATAAGTCAATACCTGATTCGCCCTAAAGATCGCTTCATAACAATCACGGTAAGTCCACGCATTACCATCCCAGAAATTGTAATTATTATATTTGAACTGAGTCCATTCCTTAAGTTCTGCCCACGGACTCTGGCTAAAGCCTTCGTCAGAGGTGAGATCTAAACGGAACCACAACCAACGGCTGTATGTACCCGGTTTGTAGAACATATTGTAAACGGCATTTACTCCGTATTGTGCATCAGCTTCGCTTTTCCAGAAGGTAGGTACAGTACTCGTATTCGGATTTTCTACATCTACATCGCAACTGCTCACCATGAGTGCTGCCAATAATATATATATGTATTTTTTCATTGTTTCTTGAAGTTTAATAATTAGAATGATATCTGAGCTCCAGCTGTAAATCCTCTTGGATTCGGGAATGCTCCTCCGTCATAACTCCTATCCCAGATACTGGTATTCAGGAATTCGGGATCGAGTCCTGTGTATGAAGTAAATGTTATCAAATTTTGAGCATTAATATATACACGTATATTACTGAATATATCCCCAAGTACCGACTTAGGTAGATTATAACCTAAAGCCAACTGTTTTACTCTCAGATAATTTCCATTTTCGAGCCAGCGATCCTGATTACCGATAGCATTACGTGAATCGGCATATAACGGACGAGGGTCTTTCGCATTCGGATTCTCAGGTGTCCAAGGATCATAATCGGCACGGTAAGTAGAGTTATCGTCGAATCTGTCGTATGCGCTACGAGGACCGTTAAATACCTTGTGACCGAAAGCTCCTGTAAATTGCAACTGCAAATCGAAATTCTTATATTGGAATCCCCAGTTCATTCCTAACTCAAACTTCGGAATAGAAGAACCGCAATGTTGTCTGTCCGCATCTGTTATCTGACCATCGCCGTTTGTGTCTACAAAGCGAATGTCCCCGGGTTTAGCTTTAGGTTGAATAACTTTTCCTTCGCTGTTAACATGCGCATTTACTTCATCCATCGACTTGAATAGTCCATCAGTCTTTAGCAAATACCACTCACCGATAGGTTTTCCTTTAACCGATTTTGTATCCCATTGGTTAAACTCTTCCATATCATAGCCTAAACTCCTGATTTTATTTTTCAAGAAAGAGGCGTTCACATTAATACTGTATGAAAAATCTTTACCGATGTGATCTCTCCATGTAGTTGAGATCTCAATTCCTGTATTGCGTAACGATGCTGCATTTACATAAGGGTCGCCTCCGTTGTTTCCCGTGATATAAAGAATTTTCATCGGGGTAAGTACGTCTTTTGTGTCTTTGAGAAAATAATCGAACGACAAATCGAGTCTGTTATTCAAAATAGTAGCGTCGAAACCAAGATTCAATTGGCTCATTTTTTCCCACTTCAAATTAGCATTCGCCAGTTTTACCTGTGTCATACCTGTTTGCACCTGATCTCCGAAAACAGCTTGCGGGAAAAGATTAATGAATGATACCCAATCCCATTCTCCGATATTAGAAGTTCCTAACATACCGTAGTTAGCTCTGATTTTCAGATCATTGATCCAGTCTACATTAAAGAATTTCTCATTGCTGATCCTCCATCCCGCTGATACTGATGGAAAATAACCTACTCTATCATTTGGGTTGAATTTGGAAGACTCGTCACGCCTCATAGTGAAACTGAACAGATATCTTTCATCGAAATTATAATTTACACGCCCGAAAACCGAGTATAATTTCTCAAGATTTTTAAAACTTGAAGTTTTAGGATTTGTCAGTCCGGCATCCAGTTGGTAGAAGTAACTACTACCATTCATAAGTATATTATTCTTCGTACCCCAAAGCTGTTCGTAGTTTGAAGTCTGATAACTCATACCTAAAACTGCAGAGATATCGTGTTTACCAAATGTCTTATTGAATTCTAAAGTATTATCGAATACTAAAGACTGTGACTGAGCCTGATTTTTATTCAATTGAGTAGGATCGATAGGCTGGTTATAGGTCCATGATCCTGCTTTGCGCAGATAACTGTGCTTGTCACTACTGAAATCAAATCCGAAGTTGAAGCGGTATTTCAACATCTTGAAAGCTTCCAACTCAGTATAAGCATTTCCTCTCAAGCGTAGATTGCTGTTCGTTGTTTCTTCAAAATCTTCGCGTGCAAAAGGGTTTACACCGAATGTAACATCCCTTGAACCATCGCCATAGCCATAACCACCTTTCGCTTCATTATTAGGGTCGTGTACGGAAATGGTAGGAAGCATACGAAATACATCGAGTACCGGATTTGTTTGCAGTTCATCAACCGAGAAGTGGCTGAAAGTTATATTCTCACCCACTCTGAAAACAACATTATCGGTAAAATTACGGCTTGCCGATGTATTGGTACGCAAAGTAAAACGCTCACTCTTCGTTCCGATAGTAGCGCCCGAATTGTTCTGATAGTTACCCGAAATAAAATACCGGTTATCCTTCGCTCCACCCGAGAATGATATATTATGATCCTGTACCAAACCTGTCTTGAATACCTCTTTTTGCCAGTCGGTGTTTCCATCGAAGTGATTAGCCAGTCCTTTTACATCAGGATTTCCGTCACTGATTGCATTAGCAAATGCCATGTCATTTAGTTTGATCCATTGGTCACGTCCTGTCAGATTGTATTTAGGAAGCCATTGCCAGGTAAGGCGCGACGATACATCTATCTTCATCTTACCCTCTTTCCCTTGTTTTGTAGTAATGATAATCACACCGTTACCCGCACGTGATCCGTAGATCGCGGCAGCAGAAGCATCCTTTAATACCTGAATACTTTCGATATCGTTGAAGTTGAAATCACGGTTAGCGCCCGATACAACACCGTCTACTACATAAAGAGGTGTACTCGATCCGAACGTACCCGTACCACGTATTTCAACCTTTCCTTCACTTCCCGGCGCACCTGCGGTACGTACCGTCAAACCCGGAAGTGTACCCAAAGCGTCACCAACAGTACCCATAACAGTCGTATTCTTCATCTGATCTGTATTGAATACAGCCACAGCGCCTGTAAGGTCTGCTTTCTTGATAGTCTGATAACCAATAACAACGACCTCTTCGAGCAGTCTATTGTTATCTTTTAAAGTAACATTAATAGAAGATTGACCGGTGTATACCACTTCTTGCGGTAACATTCCGGTAAAAGAGAATACCAAAGTCTGATTTCTGGAAGCAAAAGTTGAATAATTACCATCCAGATCTGTTACCGTTCCTTTGCTCGTTCCTTTAATGATGACACTTACGCCCGGCAAGGGTTCATTAGAAGTGTCCACGACACGTCCTTTCACCTCTACTTCTTGCCCATAAACCAACATGGAACAAAATACAAACAGTAGAAAAACGATTTTCTTTAACATGTTTTTGATTTTTGGTTTTAAAAATTAGGTTAACTCATTCTTTAATCCAGCCTTTAACTAAAGTTGTACATATCTTTGTACTTTCTATGTGCGATGTTGGGCTTCTGAAAAAAGTCTGCTCAAAAATAGCGGCGAAGCGATATATATTTGGTACATATTTTAATTAAAAGATGGTAAAATCCGGTCAGTAGTACAATTTGACCGAAAAGTAACAGGAGTTGATTATTTTTTACCATAAATTGTTTTCAAGAATGGTATTTATTACCTGTTTTATAACTTAACTTTAATTGTGAAAACTTCTAAGTCCATGAAAAGTCTCAAATCTTCTATATTAATCTTATTTTTTTTAATAGGTATAACCTTATATTCTCAGGAAAATTCGGATTTTCATTTCAGAAAAATTCAGGTGAATGACGGTTTATCCGAGAATGCCGTTTATTGTATTTTACAGGATTCGAAAGGTTTCATGTGGTTTGGAACTAAAGATGGGCTAAACCGTTATGACGGAAACAATTTTCGTATATTCAGAAAAAATGCGAAAAATACACAATCGATAGGAAACAATTTCATTCGTTGCATTATCGAGGGACAAGATTCTCAATTGTATATCGGGACAGATGCCGGGTTATACATTATGGATACTGTAGAGGAAACTTTCACCAAAATGAATTACAAAACAGTCGATAACGGAGAAGTTACTACGGCCGTAAATTCTATCTATTCCGATCAGAAAGGAAATATCTGGATAGGAACCATGTTTCAGGGAATATTCATACTCGATGTCGCAAATCAAAAACTAAAAAAAGTCGAAGTAAACGGGTTCGACCTTGGAGCGAATGCAACATGGTCTATATACGGTGATGCTTCGGGTAATATATGGATTGGAACACGAGTGGGATTGCTGAGATATAATTCCGATACCGAAAAACTTGATCCGGTAAAAGGGCTATGTACTTTCTCGGAGAGTTCAGAACATGAAGTCTTATATATATTCGAAGATAAAAGCGGTGATTTGTGGTTGGGTACATGGTCGGGAGGACTCCGTCTCTATAATAAGCAATCTAATAGCTATACTTCTTATCTTGATTCTCAGAACAGTGATCAATATGTAACACATATTCGGTCTGTATTTCAGTACGATAACACTAATTTACTGATAGGATCCGATGATGGACTATACCTTTTCAATACGGAACACAAGACTACTAAAAGAATAGATATCCCACATATACAGTACAGCCTCAGCGATCAGAATGTGTACTCTATAGCAAAAGACAAGGAAGGAGGAATATGGATAGGAACTTATTTTGGTGGAGTAAATTATCTCAATCCGTCTATGCTGAGTATCGAGACTTATTATCCGAACATTCCGGAGGGAACATTATCGGGAAAAGCAGTCAGTCAGTTTTGCGAAGATCAATACTCGAATCTCTGGATTGCAACGGAAGACGGAGGTATAAACTATTTCAATACAAAAACGAAAAAAATCACCCAACCTATACATACATCTTATCACAATACTCACGCTTTGTTATTAGACGGCGATAATCTCTGGATCGGAACTTTCTCCCGAGGTATAGACGTTTATAATACGAAGACAAAGCATCTTTCCAATTTTCGATACAGTAGGGAAGACCGTCAGACGATAGATGATGATTGCATTTTTTCACTTTACAAAACACGAAAAGGAGATATCTATGCCGGAACTCCTGTTGGGTTAAATAAGTATGACCGCATCAGCAAAAAATTTATACGTATCGAAGAAGTTTCGGGGTTTATCTATGATATCGAAGAAGATGATCATGGCAATCTATGGCTCGCAACTTATGGCTCAGGAGCAATGAAACTCGATGCCACTGTAAACAAATGGGTGCATTACGACACTATTCAGAACGTAAATAACCCTATTGTAGGAAGTAAACTTACTGACATATACATCGACAGTCAGAAAAAGATGCTTTTTTCGAGCGAAGGACGCGGTATTTTTATTTACGATTATAAAACTGATAACTTTAAAAACATTTCCGAAACAGATGGACTACCCAACAACGTGACCTACGGAATACTTGACGATGCAAACGGCAACTGGTGGATCAGTTCCAATAAGGGACTAATCTGCTTCAATATAACAGAACCTGAAAAATTCAGACTATACAATAAAGAAGACGGGCTGCAAAGTAATCAGTTTAATTACAAATCAAGTTATAAAGCTAAAAACGGAAAATTCTATTTTGGTGGGATTAACGGTTTCAGTTCATTTTATCCTCAAAACCTGAGTCAGATCAGAAATACCATTTCACCTCCGGTAGAGATTACCCATATAAATATTTTGGGGAATCAGGATTTCGAACTCAATCATCAAGTACAAACCAAACTCAACAAAAAAGAAACAATAGAATTACCTTATAACAGATCTTCGTTCACTATAAATTATGTCAGTTTAAGCTACATCACACAGGCAAAAAACCTGTATGCTTATAGACTAGAAGGTGTGGACAGCGATTGGAATTATGTAGGTAATAATAAAAGCGTTACATATGTTAACCTCTCTCCCGGAAAATACCTATTCAAGGTAAAAGCTTCAAATAATGACGGGCTTTGGAACGAAACAGGTACGGAAATAGAAATAGAAATACTTCCTCCATTCTGGCTTTCATTGCCTGCAAAAATTATTTACTTGGCTCTCTTACTCGCCTTCGCCTATGCTTTAATTTCATATTATTGGAAGAAGAATGTAAAAAGGCAGCAACAGCAACTTGAAGCTTTCAAGACTGAGCAGGAAACTCTGGCTTTCAAGTCCAAAATAGATTTCTTTACAACTATTGCTCATGAAGTCCGTACCCCTCTGAGCCTTATAACCGCCCCATTGGAAGAAGTTATTAACACCCATGAAGGAAGTAACGACACAAAGCAAAATCTTTCTATTATAGAGAAAAACTGTGACCGCCTGACTGTACTTATCAATCAATTACTCGATTTCCGCAAAATGGATTCTACAAAATATGTTCTCAATCCGGAAAAGATTAATCTATATGAGCATATCAGCGAACTATATGACCGCTTTAAAAAAACAGCACAACGGAAAGAAATAGATTTCAGTTTAAATTTACCACAGGATAAGGATATTTATATTTATTCCGATGCCGATGCACTCACTAAGATTGTGGGTAATCTATTAACAAACGCCCTTAAATACACTAAGAATAAAATAGAACTGTCGCTTTTCAAGAACTATGACAATTCATATACGATTATGGTAGAAGACAATGGCCGGGGAATATCCGATGCACATAAAAAATTAATCTTCGATCCTTTCTATCAGGTGCAGGCCGATGACGGAAAAGTGGGTACAGGGTTAGGGCTGGCCCTAGTCAAAAACCTCACGGAAGTTATGGGAGGACAAATCGATGTAGTTGATGGAAAAAATACAGGCACAATATTTATTTTTACTTTTTCGGATATTGAGCAGAAGCCTTTGAGTGAGAATTATGAAGAACAAACTCTTCCGATGTTCACGCCTTCAAGAATTTCGGATACTCAGAATGACCGCAAGTACAATATCCTCATAGTAGAGGATAATCCCGAGATGTCGGACTTCATTAAAAACTCGTTGAAGAACGAATATACAATAGATACTGCTTTAAATGCGGTGGACGCCTTGCTGCTATTGGAAGAAAACAGTTATGATATTATTATTTCTGACATCATGATGCCCGGAATAGATGGTATATCCTTCACTAAGAAGCTGAAATCAGAACTTAGTTACAGTCATATTCCTATTATTCTACTATCAGCCAAAACAGAAAATGCCGTAAAAGTGGATGGTCTGTTATCGGGAGCCGATGTGTTTATCGAAAAACCTTTCTCAATATCGTATTTAAGAGCGCAAATATTGAGTCTGCTCGAAAACAGAAAAGCCATACTTGATGCTTTCAACCGCTCACCGCTAGCTTCTTACTCCAATCTTGTAAGCAATAAACATGACGAGCTTTTCTTGAATCGTCTAAATGAAGAAATAGAGAAACATATTTCAGAAGAAAACTTCTCGGTAGAATCTCTGACGGATATATTTAATATCAGTCGTTCCAATCTTCAACGAAAATTGAAGACAATCAGTGGTGTTACACCGGGAGATTATCTCAGAAATTACAGGTTAAGAAAAGCATGCAAGCTTTTATTGGAAACAGACATGAGGATTAATGAAGTTGCTTTCCATGTTGGATTCAATTCGGCGTCCTATTTCACTAAAGTATTCCAGAAGACCTATAATATGCTGCCGAAAGAATTTATAAGTAAATATACAAACAATGATTCCGGAGAAGAATGGTAAGGTTTTCCATCTCTCCAAAATAACTCAAAGTATGTGCCTAAAACTATACTAATGATCATCCGGCTGCCCACCTAGGGAATATACAGACTGGAGCCCATTATGCAAAATAGCAAGATG
Organism: Indolivaga macrotermitis; assembly: GCF_900128985.1. Classification (GTDB taxonomy): domain Bacteria; phylum Bacteroidota; class Bacteroidia; order Bacteroidales; family Dysgonomonadaceae; genus Dysgonomonas_A; species Dysgonomonas_A macrotermitis. The sequence continues at coordinate 154,414 of NZ_FQUC01000003.1, forward strand.
TTTTTTATATACCACTATGACATTGATTCGATTGTATCTCTCTGGAATTTAACGAATTCAGAACTTTGTTTATGATTACATCTGGTTATATAGGTCGAATATTTTTTTAGGGAATCAAACCACTTGCGGTATATTCTTGTTGTATTCCCATCATTGTTAACTGTTAAGTTATTGAATCCATATGTCCAGCAATATGATAGCGTATTATTATCGAATTGATAATATGCATAATTGGCTTCAACCCCCAGAGATGATACAAACAGGTCTACTTTTGTATTATAGTCATTATATCCTTTTCGGGCAACCTGTTCTACAAGATCTAATACAAGGAAGAGCTCTTCCTTCAACAAAGCCCTGTCTTCTGCGGAAAGTAGATTCCTTTCATAAAAATAATTTATCTCGTTTATTACGTTCTGAAAGCAATTCTTATCTATCAAAATAGTAAGATTTTTTATCCGGTTATAATGATAGATAAATTGCTGGCGTAGAGAAGCGGTCTCTTCAATTACTTCAAAGTCTGAAAAGTAGAAGTCAAAGGGAACATCCTTCAACTGATGTGTCATCTTATACAAATAAAATGTAGTAATCCGGTTAAAAGACATGGTGAAAAAAACAGGGATACGGGTCGATACAATAAAAGAATTCGATTTTTGAGCTTTCTGAAGGTTCTTATATAGCTCTATATTTCCGCTGAATAACTGGCAGTTTGTAATATCAGAATCCTGCCACTCAGATTGGTTATCTTTCTCGAAGCCTTTTTCGAGATTACAATATTTCTGATTAATAATTTCTTCAACCGAAAATCCGAAATGTCTGGAAATCTCAATAATTTCTATAAATGTAAAGGGTATCTGACCTCTCAATCTCCGGTAAACAGATTCCTTACTCAGATTTAATAATTCGGTTAATATATGCACTGGACTAACATTTTCCGGAATATGACTGTGTATTGTCGAGACAATAATATCATTTAAAGTTTTCTCCATAGTATTATGATTAAAATCCTCCGAAACGAAGCAGGGAGGATTAGTTTGGTTAATATCGTCCGAAACAAAATTAAATATAAATGTTTCAATTTGAGACAAGAATACCATATAAAGTTAGAAACCTAAACATCTTCCTTTTCTGAATAAAAAGTAATGTAAATTAAATGAAATTGGATAAAAATACAATACTTACCAATGAGTAAAATTGTCAATTTGAGTTAGGTTTAGTTCGCTAGTGACTTTTTATGACACAAGGATATGCTGTAAATCCTTGTAGGCAGATTAAGCCGATTGTGTCATATCAGATCATTTCTACTGTTAAGGTAAACTGATATGACATCTTTTTAAGTTAATGAAACAATCATATAGAGTCAGGATTCCACAAAGTGAAACATTCTTCTTTCCTCTTATGAGCTACATTTGTGATGTTCTTTCCGAACAAGATTAATGTAACTTATCACATCAATATATAGCAATGAAGTTACTAAAGTTAAATAAGAAATATTGTTTTATTATATTTCTATTAGTATCCATTAATAGTGTGAAATCGCAGGTTACTATTGGTTCTCATGACGCTCCCGATAAAAGTGCAGTTCTTGAACTTAAGTCCGAAAATAATAACCTGGGATTTAAAGGACCGGATGTGGAACTGGAAGATATATATGATACTTCGGTTGTAAAAAAGCCGGCCGCAGGTCTTCTAGTTTTTAATACTACCGATTCGCCCGAAGAGATTGTCTTATCCGAGCGGGTGAGTAGCAACAAATATTATTACTGGTCGGGTACACAATGGTCTGAAGTATTAGACTGGTTCAATATCGAAGAAAATATCGAAGAAGTCTTTTCTGGTATGGGAGTTCCCCGTCCGGCTATATTCTCTCTTGACGGCACGGAAAAAATTTATACAGATGTATTTTTTAATATGAGAGGGATTAATAACCCTTTTGCAACCAATCCGATGGCTCTACCCCTGAAAGAACAAGTCAACCAAACAGATGGTATGGTTACGATGCGAAGATCGGGAAATTCATCTATAATAAGCTTTGAACCGGGAATATATGATATAAGCTTCTCGTATGAACTGATACCGATAAATGATAAGCCTCGTACTTGCACCTCTCTATTCTATTATATGGAATTCCCTTCTCATATAATGCTATCCAATGGAAATATACAGAACAATACTGCCAGAATAGATTCGGGAGCCGCAATCAATGGTACCAAAAATTATGTCGATCACGGAAATACGATAAACTATGTGACCGTGATTTATGAAAAAACCGAATGGGAGGTAAAATTCGCAGCCAATGGTACAGGTGCATGTGCCAGGAGAGACAATTACTCGATTCCTAACCGTAGCACATATCTATATATATCGAGAATAGGGGATTTTGATCCGGATAATCATCAGTAATAAAAAATGCCATTATGAAAAAATATTCTGAAACAACAATATTATCATTGCTATGCCTGTTATTGGTACATCCGTTCTTTAGCTTGGCACAGGTAACAATAGGGGAAGGGGTTCCTCCGGATCCCAGTGCCTTACTGGAATTGAGGGGAAATAATTGGGGATTCTTAGGACCCAGAGTCGAACTCAAATCAAGAATAGATCCGGCTCCAGTAACAGACCCAATAACAGGCTTACTTGTATACAATCTTAAAAATACAGACCTGCCGGATAAAAAGAACAATGTATATGCTAATAAATATTATTACTGGGCAGAAAACCAGTGGATGGAATTTGTAAATACCGTGGAGTTGAATGATACTATCCGTAAAATTATCACAAAAATGGAGATTCCCGGAGTTGCTTTGTTCAAACTGAATGGAAAAGATAATCTCCATATAGATCATCCCCAGATAACGGGGTGTAAGAACTTTCTTGCCGGTAAGGCAATAGGCTCAAAACAGAATGTACCACTATCGCAGGTAGTCAATTTTTCACAAGGAGCTGTGACTCTGAACCAAACCACTTCCGAAATATCATTTAAGCCCGGAGTATATACGATATTATTCGTATACGAATTTTTCCCGTTAACAGTATCACCGCCGTCCGTTCCACCTGCAAATTGTACTATCTCGTCCTATTTTATGGATTTTCCCATACCCGAAAGAATTGTCATAGGTGAAGACAGGGCAAGGATACACTCTACCTGTTATCACAGGGATAAGATTTACTCTAATCATGGAGGATATATAAGTTATGCAACTGCTTTGATCGATGAAACTGGTGACGGAATTATAAAGTGGACTGTAAGCTTGGGAGTGGGGCAGTCGGGTAATTGTACAGCCATAAATAATGGGGTTGTACCAACGGGATTCGGACTTGCCAACGATGGTACCTTCCTTTATATATGCAAACAAGGAGAAATAAAATAAGATAAAACGATGATGAATAAATACCTTTCAATATTTATACTTTATATCGGAATTCAGGGCTTTTTGCCCTCAGTATTATCGGCTCAGGTGCTTATCGGAATAGGGGAGCCTGAGCCTCCCCATCCCAGTGCAATATTGGAATTGAAGAGCTTGGATAAAGACAAAGGATTTCTGGGACCCAGAGTTAAACTCAAAGGGACAAAAGATATAACCACTATTGCCGATCCGGCTAACGGACTTTTAGTTTACAATGTAGAAGATGCGAATACATCAAAAACAGATTCGGTAAAAGCCAACAGGTATTATTATTGGGCAGAACAAACCGGAGAATGGCTTGATTTTCTGGGGCAGGAGGAACTCCGGAAAACAATCAATGAGGTATTGACCAAGATAGGAGTTCCACAATCTGTTATCTATCCATTGAGAGCCCGGGATAAAATAACAGTCGGCTCAAAAGAATATACCGGGATGAAAGACTTATTGGCTGGAATAGAGATGGGATCGGCAAAAAACGTATTACTCGACGAAGGTTTGAACTATACCAATGGAAAGGTAAAACTGGACTATGATTCAACAAAAATACCTGCGGTTTGCCGTGTTGTATTCGAACCGGGAGTATATTATATTGCATTCTCATATGAAGTAATACCGTATAAATCTATTTCTTCGACATGTACCAATTCTTCTTACTATATGGATTTTCCTACTTCCAATCCTCCTGGTAGCAGATCACATTCGAATGCTTATCATGGTACAGGGCTGAACTCTATGCACGGTAAATCATTCATTCATGTATCTGTACTGGATAAAAAAGTAGTGTGGAAGGTCGACTTGGGTGTAGGGGTTGCAGGTGATTACCTGACGACTTCTGGAGGCAAAGAAACGGACGGGTTCTTTTTTTCCGATAAAGGTACTTACTTATATATACTCAGGTTGGGCGATGTTGTTACGGCTCCATAAGATACAAGACTTTGTATATCTATGGAATATTTGGTAAATCAACGGATAAGGATACCTGAAACTACTTGTATAAGACTAAGCTAAAAGACTTAGATATAAGAAGGATATAACTAAATAATGAATCGATAAAAAAAAGAGACTGTCGGAAACATAGAGGTGCATGTGGGATAAATACCTATCTTTGGTTGAGATATTACTAACTCTTAATTATAGTAGTGAATATGAGTCCAACTAAAGATATAGAGGATATAAACGATATAAAGAAGATGGTTAATCTATTTTATGGCAAGGTTAGGAAAGACAATTTCATCGGGCCTATATTCCATGAAAAAATACAAAATCATTGGCCGGAACATTTGACTAAATTATATTCTTTCTGGCAAGGACTATTATTAGGAGAGCGGACTTATACGGGATTCCCTTTTCCACCACACGCGCAATTACCAATAAATAAAGAACACTTTGATCGTTGGCTCAGTCTTTTTACTGAAACAGTAGACCATCTTTTCGTAGGCCCTGTCGCAGATGAGGCTAAAGATCGCGCCTATAAGATTTCGGATGTATTTCAGAAGAAGCTAAAATATATTCGAGAAAATCCAAAGAAGTAGTCCTTCAGTTTTTAGAGAAAACACACCTATTTACTCAAACGTGGATATTCAAAAGATATGCTAACATATCCTCATCATACATAATGAAAGGGAAGGTCTAATCTGCTCATTATCCGACTCCTCCCCGTAAGCCATCCCGAACGGATAAAAGCTGTTCCTCTGAACAACCGTTCCTGACACATTAGCCACAATACGGTTATTCCCCAAGTGGTCTTTGATGTAAAAGGTAACATCCGTTACAAAAAGGTATACATGTCACCTCCGTGAGTGTCACTGTTGTCACCTTTTTATTCTGCTTTACTTCAGTGGTTTACTCTCTGGAAAGTTACAAAGGTGACAAAAGTAACACTTATTTTATATTTTTATTTTTCTATTCTTTTTGTGTTTTGGTATAGATAAAATATAGATCAGTTTATTATTTCTCCTAAGATATAATAATATAATCCTTTTATTTACATTGGTTTATTAAATTATCCAACTCATAGATTATACTTTCTCCTTTTTGCAAATCGAATTCCCCTAAACTGTTGAGCTTTCTTATATCGTATAAGCAGCTGTTTTTATAATTACCGGTGCTATCATTTTCATAGATAAAAAGAGTGTCTTGCCGTATTTCTTTATGATAAGACTTGTGATATTTAGGTTGATATTCTTTTGCCGGATAAGGAAAATTTGATTTATAATTGTCGGCAATTGATTTTATAGACTGGAACTTATTCTCGGAATCAATATATACACTATTATCAAACAATAGCCAGATTTTGACCTTTTGGGTTTCAATTGTAATATCTCGCCCTAATGTTAGTTCTGTATTCGTAATGAAGTCTTTGTAATATCCATAAGATAAGATAGTATCATTATAGATATATTTCTCCAGGCATCTGTTAAAAGGTATTTCACATTTAAATCCGGGTTCGCAATAGTTATCCTCTATTCTAATATTATACCAATAGTTACCTCTATTTATATATTTTATTGGAACTGAATGTCTTTGATAAGAGAACATGATAAAAATGGAATCTTTCTCTTTTTTTACAAGAACATAGGGGACTTTCTGCCCTTCTGAGGAAAAAGTAACTCCATTCAAAGTGTATTCATCAAATGTTTGATAACTAATGTATCCCTTCGGAAATTGAGCCGAGCAGAGAAACACAATAGCAAAACATAGAAATACATATTTCATAACGTTTTTATTTAGGTTCAACTTCGTCATCAAAAGTTGCTTTCCATGAAAATTTGCCATCTTTCGTTATTGTAAAATCATATATAGGCTTTGCCTTTTCTGTTGGTGTAGCTATGTGATATTTACTCAGAAGATTTTTTATAAATTTCGCCTTTCCAAATAATGCTATCATTAACTATTCGGGCATAATCTCCTTTAATATAGTATTTTTCAAAAAAAGAGTTATCTATAGTTGGTATGTTTATGTCGATACAATTAATATTCTTTTCTATACTATACTCTATAGATGAATAAAACAATGCACCGTAAAATAAGCCATCAGGAGTATGTGAAAGTACACTTTTCTCAGGAGCTATCGTAAACATTATTGTTCTTGTAGTATTTGGTAACATTAAGTCAGAATGACTATTCGCTTTGTAATTTAAATTGAATATTTTATTTTCATTAGTATATATCTCAATGATTAGATTACCATTGTTATATGGTATAGAAAAAGATATTCTGATACTATCTTCAATCTGAGGATCTATAGATTGAATAATTTTAGTCTTTTGTAGAGCAATAATATTTAGAGGGATTGAGTTCAACTCGATGAAGTTAGTAGCAACTTTATTATAGGTGCACTCTGCCAATGTATCATTATACCATACGGGATTGTGGTTGGATGGTATGATCAGGTAGAATTTATCTTTTGTTATTAAAACATCTGCTCCTGATTCATTAGAATAAATCCCATATATATTTTTTTGCCCAAAAGACAATAAACAAATCTGGCAAAACATTATTAGTAATATAGTGATCTTTTTCATTTTTTATTTATCTAATAAGTATTTCCTGCTTTGGGTCTTATTATTATATACTCATTACTATCCTCCAATAGTTTACTAATTGAAGGATCTTCAGTAGCATAAATAATTTCGCAGGTATCCCCGATACTTACTCCACCAGGATACTTATATCTGGTATTTCGTTTATATACATTACCATTTACAGTATATGTATAGCCTATAACAGGCTTACCCCTTGAACTAAAAATATTGATTATAATAGCATCTGCATGAATAGAACCCGCTTCCAACATCTTATCTTCGTGCCATTTTGATCGGAATGCTATAGTCAGTATTGTAACGATAAAAATAAACCCTATGATTGATAGAACTAATTGTATTTTGTCGTTTTTACTCATTCTTTTAAAATCTGATTGTTAGTAACCTTCATCTTCGTGCTTCTTTATGGGATTCAGGGTATTTTTATAACTAAATAATCAAATCTGATATGTTGCTATGGTCATATTTTACTTGTCTGATTTCCGATAAATTTCACCTTTCCAAATGATGCTATCATTCACTATTCGGGCATAATCTCCTTTAATATAGTATTTTTCAAAAAAAGAATCATCTATGGTTGGTATATTGACTTCAATATTATTAATATCTTTTTCTAAAAAAAAGTCTAAAGTATTATATTCTAATATACCATAAAATAAACCTTCTGCTGTATGAGGAAGAATATAATCAGGACGGATTAAAAATGATATATTTCCTCCAATAAATGGGATTGTACATTCTTTATTATCCTTAGAATAGTTGAAACTAAATGTTTTAGATATTTCTGTGTAAATTGTTATTCTTAGTATACCATTTGTATATGGTAGAAAGAATTTTATTTTCAAACTATCATTTGAGAGCTCTCTATCTGGTTTTCTTATAATTTCAAGGTTCCTTGTAGCTTCTATAAATGGATCTTTTAATGAATTTAGTTCAAGAAAATTATTATCTATTTGTTGTATTCTCCCTTCTGTTCTTATTTCGGAATATATACCATTTGATGCACTATTCGGAAGTATAATCTTGAAATAATCATTATTGATTTCTATATAACTTCCAGATTCTTTATAGTATTTCCCTTCTATCTTTTTTTGAGAGTAGGTTTTACTAAAAAACATTATAACAAGTATTATAAAAATATTTTTTCGCATCATATCATTTCTTCTGATTAACTTTTATCGCTTTTTTAATTGCTTCTGAATATTGATAAATAATTTCATAAACACGTCTCCCTTTATCGTCTGTAATGTTACCGACAGAATGAACATCAATACCCTGTATTGCTCTACCGTTGAGTCTCCCGGGAAAAGATTCGTCTAAAGAGTATTGTTTCTGATAAGCTTCAATCTCCATATTTGAAATTCCTTTTATTCCAATCCCAGAATTTTTCAGTTCTCCATTAGGTGAGAACTTTAACCCTCCTGCATCCAAAGATTGGCGCACATGTGCAATCTCATGTATTGATAAGGCATCAGAAGATGTTTCAATATAAATTTTACCATCACTTCCTTGCCGTACCTTATGCTCTCCTCCAGAAATACTACTTAAAGCATAGATATTATTTTGGTCTGCTCCTAGTTTATCAATATCTCCTTTGCTGACATTTAAGTTACTAATACGGCTTTTAGCATCAGATATTTTATCTTCTAGTTTGGCAATCTTTTTTGCACTATGTCCTCCTTTATTCAAGCTTGCTTGATTGTCTGCGATATCTTTCTTTAAAGATTCGATTTTCTTATCGATTTTATTTTTTAGTTTGTATGCTACATTTGGATCATCCCAAATCATTCCGGTAGGATCAATAAATCTCATTGGATTATTACCTACATATGCATAAGGAGACCAACTATAATACTTCTCCGCCATTGGATCAACACTGGTAAACCTTATTGTAGCCGGATCCATATACCTAGCCTCATAATCATACCAATTCAGCCCATGCATCTTATCCAGCTCCTTACCGTTGTATTTGTAAGGCTGTTTCCCCTGCTCAAGATCCGACTCCTCCCCATAAGTCATCCCGAACGGATAAAAGCTGTTCCTCTGAACAACCGTTCCCGCCGCATTCGCCACAATACGGTTATTCCCCAAGTGGTCTTTAATGTAAAAATAATAATTACTATCCTCAATATAACCATTATCCGTCAGAATTTTACTTAAAGTCTCATTCTCATAGATTTTATTCCCCGCATAATCTGTCGAAGTCTGTACTCTATAACTGGCATCCTCCGCTGTCCCCTTCACCGGCGTAACCATCAAAGTCGGATCCGACAGGTGTTTAACCCTTAACTTTGCTCCCGTCGCCGTATACGTATAATACGTTTTTCCCCTGGCAGAAGTATTGTTTATAAGCATCTCCTGAGGCAGGTTCAGAGAATTATAATTAACCGTTTGCCCCTTGTTTAGGTCTATGTGTATTGCACCGTTTTTATTATAGGTAAATTCGGATGTAGTAACCTCACTAAATTCTTTGAAGTCGGCAATAGTACTTAAGCCCACATTCGGTCCCGCATCAGCTATATATTTCAACTGGTTACCCGTACCATCGTAGTTGAAGGTCAGGTTATCAATAATCTGGTCACTAACCCCCGAAGCAGTAATCCCATATCTGGTAAGCTTAATTACATTCCCATGTGCATCATACGAATAGCCAGTCGAGAAATTCCCGTCCCCCGTATAATTCGCCGCCTTCAGTCGCGAAATATTATCATATGTAAAAGCATACTTGCGCGTTTTACCATTCTGTGTCCATTGCTGAGTACCGATATTTCCGTTCAGGTTGTAGGTCAGTGTCTGCGAGAAATGGGTATTGGTAATGGTATTTGTCCACGAACGTACGTTGTAAGTATATTTAGTAGTCAATGCACTTTGATTATTGGTTACAGTCGACTTTAAGCGTCCCAGATCGTCATACGTATTTTGGGCAAGAGTAACTAAAGGCCCTGCCGTTAAATCCTTTGTTAGTCGGTGAGTAATTGTTAGTAGCCGTCCTGCATGATCATAAGTGTAAGCATAATCTTCCTTTAGAGTCTTTTGATTTGTAGCGGAATGTATATGTTGCTTTTGAGTTGGCTGCCCTGTAAAGTTATAAGCAATTGTGTTTTCAGAATTCTTATTGCTTCTTAAATGTGATTCATACTCATTTAAAAATTAAATATTAATATCGGCAAAACGAATTCGAGTAGGTGTGTGTAACATATATATCGGTAAAGTCCTATAAAAATATAGAATTTATACTTAGATTAATCATGTAAATTTTATAGATTTGTAAAATTAGCTAAGATCAACACAACTTTAGAGCTAAAGACTGCCATGGATGGTATTATTGATATAACAAATGAATCATATGATTTAAGGGAACTTTACGAAAAAGATAAGTTTGATGTTCCATCTTGGAAGCATCAGTATATCTATTCTTATGGAGACCTTGGTGGGGCAACACTAGAACAAAAAAAATTCTATTATGTGTTTAAAGAATCTTTTCTGAAGGGAAAGTACATAGACTTAAAAGGCAATACAAATTACGCTTTTATTCTTCTCTTTAATTTTCTGGAGATATATGACGATGACAAGAATATAGACAGATTACAAATTCAATTTAGTTTGTTAGGAGCTCATTATTCAGAAACAAAACAATATTGCACCTCTTTTCTTCTTAAATTATTAGAAAAAATTGGAGATCAAGATCGGATAAATCAACTCAAACAAGAAGATAAATCTCTCAGTTATAACGATGATTATTGGAAACTAGGCAATCGCTACAGAGAAAAATTATATTTGAATGAAACTGATGTACAACTTTTAAATAAGTTAGAGAATCCAACAAATAATTTCTGTGATATAGAAGCATGCAAAATAGAAATTTTAAGATTATACATAGCTTTATTTAACGAGCTGGAAAAAGTCTGCTTGGATGATAATGTTACTTTACAGCAAGTATTTGATTACATCGCAGGCATCTACGTAAAAAAGCAATATAGCTATCAAAAAGGTAGTGTTAACTATAAGTACAGTATAGAAGAGACGAAAAAATACTTTTATCAGAATATTTTTAAACATGCCGAGAATGCGGTGCGCGAGATTTATGCTCATAAACGGAAACTCAATACTGATTTAGGGTTGCATGTATCCAATGCAAATGATAAATATAATGAGCGTATTACCTCAGTTATAGAAGATTTACTACCTCAATTAGCAAAAAAGCTCGTAAAGAAAGCTCATTCGGATACTGAAAAAGAATTGTACGCACTTAATACATCGCGTTGGAAGATTAAATTCGAAGAACTTACCGATAAATATAAAGGCGATTACAAACAATTTAAGAGTGATATCGTGGCGTTAGGGATTCTGAATGAGAAAAATCCGTCCATAGAACATATCTTTTATGAAGCATCTAAATTCATATCGAAATATCATCGGGAGACAGCTCTTACTCTTTATATATATTATCTCCATTATGATTTGAGATCAGAATCATTCGATAATAAAGAGTTGACAAAAAGTATACAGAAAAATATATTTGAGTCGAATAAACAGTTACACGATTTTCAGTTGGTAGTAAGTCAATATATCAATGACAGGGATTTATTGGGTGCATTGAGATCTATACCTCCAATATTTGAAACGAATCGAAAGAAAATTTCAGTTAATTTAGATACTATTAAGGAAGTTGAGATCAGTCTTTCCGAAACCGTTAATTTACTGAATGAGTATTTGTGTGATGATTTTGAGAATGAAGATATACTGATTCAATCGATACAAATAAATGACAAGGAACTTGAAATAAAAATAACAGACAAAAAAGCAGAAACTAAAGATGAGGTTCAGAATATATATTCGTCCGAGTTATTACTTTCCGAAACTCAGATCTCAGTGTTAAGCTTCTTCACGAAGAACAATCTAAGTATAACCACTGACGATTTTAAAGATTATGCCAAGAATAACGGGTGGTTTGCACGTCCGATTATTGATGGTATTAACGAAACTTGTTATGAGTTTCTGGATGATATTTTAATTGAAGAAGACGATAATTACTACATTATAACAGAAAACTATTACCAAACCATATTAGCACAATGATAAATATAAAACCGAAAGAGGCTTCAGCCATTATTAACTCTCTTATAAGCGGGGTTGTTCCTAAAATGGGAGTACAACATATAACAGTCGGACGATCGGAAGAAATCAATGCCTTTGTATTGTCATTAGAAGATGTTAAAAACGGACAAAGTCTTGTCAAATTCTGGATCGGCGATTTTGGCTCCGGAAAGTCTTTCATGTTGCATCTTTTAAATACGGTGGCTATGAAACAAAAATTTGTAGTAGCGAATGCCGATTTTACGCCTGATAATAGGCTGTATGCCAATGACGGAAAAGGGTTGGCTCTCTATTCTGCTATTATGGACAATGTAGCTATACAAACCAAACCCGAGGGAGGAGCTTTGCCTACATTGATGGAAAAATGGATAGAACAGGTTACTTCAAAAACATCAGAAGAAAATAATATTCCTGTAACAGAAATAAGAAATGATCAGTATCAGAAGCTGATATCAGCCAATATAATGAAGACGATTAACGAAATAACGGAGGTTGGAGGCTTCGATTTCGGTACAGTGGTTATTAAATATTACGAAGGTTATATTAATGGAGATGACCAACAATGTCGTAATGCTCTGAAATGGCTGAAGGGAGAATATAAAACAAAGATTGAAGCTCGTCAGGATTTGGGTGTTAGGGAAATCATAAATGACCAAAACTATTATGATATGCTCAAAAACTTCTGTAAGTTATTCGTAAGTATGGGATATAGTGGTTTTATGATAAATATGGATGAGGCCATTAATCTCTATAAAATAGCTACTTCCACAATGAGGGAGAAAAATTATGAAAAGATATTGACTATATATAATGACTGCTTTCAGGGAAAAGTAAATAATCTCTTTATAAACTTTGCCGGAACAAAAGAATTTCTCGAAAATGAGCGGCGAGGCTTATTCAGTTATCAGGCCTTAAAATCAAGACTCGAAACTAATAAATATGAAACCGCAGAAATTCGGGATCTGGCTCAGCCCGTTATTCGATTAATGCCTTTGGATCATAATGAGATATTTGTTTTGCTGAAAAAATTAAGAGAAATATTTAACTCTAACTATAAGGTCGAAATAGATATATCAGACGAAGATATTATTTCCTTTATGGAGGTTATATTTAATAAACCGGGAGCATCTGAATTTTTAACACCTCGTGAAGTAATTCGAGATTTTCTGAATATAATGAATCTGTTGAGACAAAATCCTCATGTTGATAAATCTTGTTTGTTTGGTGAAATCGAAGTTTCAGATGAGCGGCCCAAAGACGATTTATTAGACAGTATTGAAGAATTATAAATAATTACTTTAGAAATGCCATTCGATTTATTATCTGAACCAATACGTAAATATGTGAGAGATAAGAGATGGGACCAATTTCGTCCTATTCAGGTTGCCGCAATTAAGCGTATAATGACTACCGATTGTAATTATATTTTGGCATCACGTACAGCTTCAGGTAAAACCGAAGCCGCATTTTTGCCCATCCTGTCAAAAGTCAATTTCAACGAAGAAGGTGTACAGGTATTGTATATATCCCCATTGATTGCTTTAATTAATGATCAGTTTCTTAGAGTCGAAGAGTTGTGCCGTTATCTCGAAATATCAGTAACCAAGTGGCATAGCGAAGCAAATAAATCGGCGAAAAACAAATTATTGAAAGCTCCGAATGGTATCGTACTCATTACCCCGGAGTCGATAGAAGCGATGCTGGTAAACCGAGCTCATGAAGCAAAGCATTTATTTTCGAACCTGAAATATGTGGTAATAGACGAAATCCATTCTTTTATAGGAACAGATAGGGGGATACACCTCAAATCGCTCTTATTCAGACTGCAATCTATTAATAGATCAAAATTCTGTATTGTAGGACTGTCGGCCACTATCGGCGATTTTAATGAAGCTAAAGTATTTACAGGTGAAGCCGAGAATACAACTGTATTAATTGACAAAACAGCTAAAGAGATAAACGTTGTATTTAAGTATTTCAAAGAATCAGGTGCCGAATTGTCCCTTGAACTTATGAAAGATCTGTATCGGGAGACATTTGATAACAAAACACTTATATTTCCGAATAGTAGAGGACGTGCTGAGGAGGTTGCTGTTAAACTCAAAAAAATATCAGAACGTATCGGAGGTCATCCATATTATTTCTCACATCATTCGTCAGTCGACAAAGAAGTAAGAGAGTATGTTGAAGATTTTGCGAAGAATAACAGACGAAATAATTTCACAATAGCATGCACCTCTACTCTCGAACTAGGAATAGACATCGGATCAGTAGATAAGGTTGTACAGATAGATGCCGCACATAGTATAGCTTCGCTTATTCAACGAGTCGGGCGGAGTGGTAGACAGGGAAATAAACAGAGTAACCTATATTTGTATGCTACCAACAATTGGAGTTTGTTACAATCGTTAGCAGCATGGCTCTTGTATACCGAAGGTTTTATTGAACCTCCGGCTGTAATGGATAAGCCGTACGATATTCTGGCACATCAGATATTATCGGTTGTTAGAGAACGGAGCGAAATTCGATTGTCTGATTTAGTGTATGTCGTGAAATCGGATTTTGCTTTTCAAGCGATCTCGGAAACCGAGATTACCGAGATTATAAACTATCTGTTCGAAACCGGGATGTTGGAGAAACTAGGCCGGGAAATTATTATCGGTATCGAAGGTGAAAAGATTGTGAATAACCGTGACTTTTATAGTGTTTTTACCGCCGAACAGAATTTTAAGGTTATAAATGAGGGGAGTACAATCGGAGAACTGCCTTTTTCGCCATTAATCAGAGAAGACGAAAACATCTTCTTAGCTGCTCGTATATGGAAGATTAAACTTGTGGATGAGAAAGCCCGAAAGATATTTGTTGTTAAAGCATTGGATGGGAAAAGGCCTATGTTTTATGGTGGTGCAGGTGACGTGCATCCGAGAATCAGAACAAAGATGCTCGAAATATTAAAGGTAGATACTCAATATGATTTTCTTGATGCTAAAGGTCTGGATGAAATTAATGAGCTACGAAAAGATTTTTCTACATTTACAATAGGAGATATATTGTATGACAGACCCATTGTCGAAAAGATTGTCCGTTCGAAAAAAGAGGATGAAGATCTGTTTGTATCAGAGTTTTGCTCTTTTACAGGAACAAAGATCAATCGCACTATTGGTTTGTTTCTTTATATTGCAGATGTAGAGTATGAAGTAGCTGATTACAATAGTATGTTTACTATTTCTGCATCAATAGAAAATCTAAGGGATATATTTGAGAGTATAACCTCAGATGTTGATAATACAATTAGTCGATTATTAGAGGATAAGCCGGCTATTCTAGATTTTTCTAAGTGGGGAAAACTACTACCTCCGAAATATCAGACTATACTTGTCAGGGATAAATATTACGATATAGAAAATACTGTGGAATTTTTGAGGAATATACAGTTAGTAGAACCTAGTACTCTCGACTAGCTAAGTGCAAAACTGCAGACTGTTTCTTTATAGAGATCCATCGACTACCACCTATTCCTATCGAAGAAAGGCTATCTTCGGCTAAAGTCTCTACTTTAAACATCACACGATCCATAATAAAGCCTAGTCTAAACTCTACTCATTCTCTTTAATTATTTAAAATAGATCATTTAGCACTTTACCTCATTGGTTTAATTTACGTAAATATTTCAGAGCTTCTTCTCCAGAATATTTTTTAGAGCATTTAGGAATAGAATCTACATCTAAAATAGTGGAATCTCTTATTATTATTTTCCTGATAGATGGTTTTAGTGGAATATAAAAGTCCTTTGGCTGTTTGGGAGGATTACCTACTGACACAACTTTTATCTCTAAAGTATCATTATAGGATTTAATATCTACTTCTTTTATTACATCATAGGAACCTGCATATTCTAATTTCAGGGTATCATCTGATATTCTACATATACCAATGAATTTATTATCAGGTCTATGATTACAACCAAGTATTAATAAAGGAAAGAATAAATAGTACCAGTAATATTTCTTTTTCATTATTTACTTATTAGATTCGGAATAATTTCATTTGAATATTTCAGGGTGTTCTTCTACAAACTCTGATAATGTTTTTATAGTGAGCCCTTTTCTCGAAGGGTCTAAAATATATGTCACTCCGTTTTTATCTTTAGCAAATAGCTCCCAACGATTAATTGTACTTATTGTAAAAATCTCAACAAGATTTAATTCTTTTTTGGTATCGATAATATCCTGGTAGTATTTAATAAAACCAGTATTATAATTAAGACCTAAATTAAAATATAGAGCATTGCCAAAACCTACAAATTTTCCATTCAAGTCTTCTAATATTATGTCTGGATTAATATACCTTATTTCATTTAACTTATACAAGTAATGTCTTTCTTTGGAAAGGATTAAGTTTTCTAAAAAAGAACTGTTGAGGAAATCTTTTTTTAAGAGTTCTTTTTCATAGATATAATGTAGTATATAGGTTTTATTGAAATCTTTAAGGTTACTGATACTATCAAATTTATTTTTACTTGTTTGATTAAATAAATAGCATATTCGATTATCTAGATTTTCTAAATCATCATTTGAGTAATAATGTGTTATAGCATATTTATCCTCTTTTGTTGGGGATTGCATATTTTCAGGATGATTAATTAGCATTGTTGTAATTAATATAAAAAATAAATTTGTCATATATACTTATTTTCCTAGGATTACAAATATATGAATTATTGATTGTTCTTTTTGAGACATCCATCGACTACCACCTATTCCTATCCATGAAGGAGTTCCTCCTATTTAGATATCATGCGACCTGCGACCCATAATAAATGAAGGAGGCATTAAATTGCCAGATTGAGTTTTAGCTATTACACATAAAGTCTAAATTTACCTTCTGATATTTCAAAAATATTAAGTTTTGAAACCATTTAGAAAATATCTTCAATACCGATGAATTTAATATTCGTAATTTTTTCTACCGAGACTTCTTTTATTTTATTGAGAAAAGCAAGCGAATTTGCCATAATCTCCAATTCTTCTTAATATTATTTACTTTTAAATTTAGCAGTGTTAATGCAGTTATTGTAAGGGCCTTAGATTAACTATCTTTACAAAGAAACACCAAGGAGCATGTTTTAATGTTAGAATCAAATGTGGATAATAACTACAGATTAAAAGATGCTAAATTTTCGGCTTCTTTCAGAGTCATTAATTCATTGTAACGAATTCTACCAAGAATATCTCCTTATCTGTTACTTTATAAATACCATTTATTCCTAGATACTTCAAATTACAATGATCTGATATTCGAGTCGCTTGTTCCAAAATATCGTTATAAAATTACATTTTAGTCGTTTCAATACACAATGAAGCTAATACTCCTACAATATCAGGATTATCTGTTTTTTGAAATAGTAATGTAATTCCTAGTATCATTTTGATTTTATTAAAATAATCTCTTTTAAACATCATATCACTAAACAGACTATCATATAGTATAAGTGGCTAATTTATAACATCATCTAAAACAAAGTAATATCTTTGCTCTCCTCTATGTATATGTACAGTATCGCTACCATATCTTTTTATTAATGAATCTCCTGATTGAATAAAATTGGTAAAGTCTTGGAGTGATGATGACCTATTATACCCAGACCCACCTAATGAGAATTTAACTTCATTAATAAAATCGATATAAATTCGAGAGTTATCTACAATATAACGCTCACGACTGATGGACTTAATACGCCCTTCTATACTCTGATATTTATGCAGTTGAGGATATAAACTAGCTTTTTTATCAGCTCCTTTCGATTGTGAATTCATCACAATAATTAGTAGCACTACAAAAAGAAGTATAAATATCCCGAATGTAGCTAGTTCATTTTTTGTTAGTTTTGGGTCTTTAGTACTGCTCATATTATCACTCGTTATTATTTATTTTTATAAACTTTAGTCTTAGAAATTCCAAACATTCCATTGAATATTGTTGGACCAACACCAATACCTACAGTACCTCCGATTGAATAAATATTTCCTCCTTTTAATAGCTCTGAAACAGAGCTATTTCCACTGAAACTAAGACCAGCATCACCAGAAATACTACCTGTATATGAAGTTCCAGCCATATCAGAACTACTCAAAGATTGGGCATCTGCTGGATCAATCATTATCTATTTATTATCTACATCCCATTTTTCAAAAACACTATTTGATCGGTTCTTAATGAATTCGTCTAGAGGAAATGCTTTAGGTTTCTTGTTTGAATAGTCGAAAACAAATACCTGATTATCATCTGTTACCCCAAAGACAGGCCAATTAGCTAGTTTATTTATCATAAAAAGATGAGAGATTTTTAATTTTTTCATCTCATTTAAGATAAATTGGTTCATAGTTAACCGATTTCCTTTGATAGAAGAACGTTCAGGGTAAAAGTTATAAGCATTCCCACTTCCAATAATAGTCCCATCTTTTTTCTCTAATAGAAAATTTGCATCTATATATTCCTTGTCATTTACAAGAATCTTATGTTTAGATGGCATAAGTTTTCTGAAAAAAGAATTGTCAAGAAAGTCTTTCTTTTTCAGAGAATCGTTATAATCATATTTAAAAATGTAAACGATACTCATGTTATCTGCTGAAGATTTGCACGACGACTGATTAAGTAAGTTTACGGCTTTCTGGCTTAGGCTTCCGACTTGTTCATTCGTATAGAAATTCATGATATCTTTCTTCGTATTCATTTCCTTTGAGTTAGCATATTGGCAGATAATCAATAATATTACAATTGTTATTTTCATTTTCATTGTTTACTTTTTAGATTTGAAATAATTTCATTTGAATATTTCAGGGTGTCCTTCTACAAATTTCTCAAGGGTATCGAATTTCTCCATTTTTCTATCATACACATATATCCTATTGTCAAATGTTTTTCCAAAAATGGGAATGTTGGGAATATCAATAATAATAAAGAGATCAGTAATTTTTAATCGCTTTATATCATCGGCAAAAGTTTGATCAGACTTAAATGCTTGGCTATTTTCATAATGTTTCAAAATATAAAATTCTGAAGGACCACCATATCCTATTACTTTATTCTGTTTATCAAAAAAATAAAAAGTAAAATCAAATCTTATTTTATTTTTTTTGTTAGAGGAGTATGTGGGGTTTATTCGCCGTAAATTAGAATAAAAAAGATAATTAATAAAGTCTTTTTTAGGTAAAGGAATACTATTTAAATTATTGCTTTCCATATACTCCAATTGTTGCAAATCATTTAATCTTGTTAATTCACAATCATAGCGATATTTATATATCGGTATTACCTTATCTATTAATATAGTATCTTCTGTAGATTTTCTATGATTATAGTTAGATAAGGTTTCTTTATATGATTCTTGTATTTCATCAGAATCATATAAATGAGCAATATCTACCTCAATATTATCAGCGAAATTCTGAGAATATAAAATAGTAGGGATCAAGAATATTATAATAATCAACTTCTTTTTCATATTATCAGTTTATAAAATAGATAGCAAGTATTGTTTAGGTATTATTTGTTATAAATTATATAGCTGATTATAGGCAAGAATAGTAATAGTATAACAACCTGTCCTTTTTTATTTGAAATAATTTGAATTGGTTTTGATGTATTCTTCGATAGAAAACAGTTGTCCTGCATCCATACCTTGTGATTCCCAAACATAAACATGACCATCTTTAGTCTTACATATTACGGGCATATTGTATAAATCCGTAATTATAAACATATCAGTAATGTTCAATTCATTAATAATATCGACAAATGTGCGTCCTGAGTACTGTTTATTAAAGAAATAAAAGGATTCTGCATTTCCATAACCTATGGGGTTATTGGTATTATCGATCAGATAAAAATCAATCCATAAAAAAATATTGTTTTTCTTCTTGATATATCTGGGTTCTTGCAAAAGATTCTTATAAAAACTAGAGTCTAAAAAATCTTTTCTAGGAAGAGGTATAAAAGATAAATTATTATTTTCCAGGTATATCCATTGCTCGTCTAAACTCATATTCGAAAGTATAGATTTGTAACAATATCTATATACTGGTATAATCATGGATAGCTTATTAAGCTCATAATCTTTTCTTTTTTGTTTTAATATTCTAACGGTCTCGTCGAATGCTTTTTGTATGTCTTCCTTCAAATATAAATGAGCAATATCTGCCCTAATACTATCAGTATAATTCTGAGAATATAAAATAGTAGGGATCAAGAATATTATAAAAATTAGCTTCTTTTTCATATTACCGGCTTATAATTCCAAATGTAACAATAGGTTGAACCGTGCTATTGGTAGTTATTGTTTCACTCTTATATTGGGCATCTGCTGGATCAATCATAAAATAATTATTAACCATCTGCCCTTGTGAAGTATGCGTTGTAGCGCTTTGCAGTAGTCTGGCATGATTAGCGTATCCAATAACAACCATAGCTCCATTATCCAATGCATCAAGTACTCTCTTTATATTAAGCGTTATTTCAACTTTATAGCCATCTGCTTTGTCAAATAGTTTATTAAGTTTAATTATTGGTACATTATCAATATCAGGGTCATTGGCTCCCATATCCGAATCACCATTTAGTAATGCTCTATAATCAAGCTGATTCCTATTTCCTCCAAATGCCTGATCTATCATTTGAGAAACAGCTAGTAGACAGTTTTGCTTGTGAGTTTGCATTATTGGCAGAGCTATTTTTTTTGAATATGCTGAGCGGGATTTAACCTGATGCGCTAATTGATTAAACAACATCACATAAGCCCCTGTTATAGCACCATTGGCAAACTTACCTCCTCCGAGTTCGGATGCTGTTCCTCCAATAATAGCATTGGCAGATACTAATGCAAAAGTATTCAAATTACCTGCTTTTGACAAACCATATGACCCTCCGGCTGAGACTAATCCGGATATAAATCCATGTTTAAAGTTTCCCCCCTTTGCCCCTTCGAGCAGACCCTGAGTCAAAGAGTGAGCAAAAAGCTTTTTCATCAAATTTCCTCCAGCAAAATCTCCTGCAGCAAACGAGTAAGATGCACTTAATCCACCCCAAAGACCTCCTGTTACAGCGGATCGGGCCATTTGCCCAATATTAGCGCCATTCAGTAAAGCTCCTGCCAATCCGGACGCCATGCCTCCAAGGGCTCCTTTCATTATTACGGCTCCAATAGCTTGACCTCCCGGAACCAAGGCTGCAACGGTAATGCCAACGACTGATGCTACTAAAGACTTCCAATTTTTGCTAAACCAGCTATACCCAGAAGGGTCAATGAGTGATAACGGGTTATTCAGGCAATAAATATAGCGATTTAATCCTTGAGTAAAGTCAGGAGCCTGCACAAAAGGATCGGGACTCAAGAAGCGTCCTAGCATCGGGTCGTACATCCTTCCGTTCATATTTATCATTTCGAACATATCCAAATGTTCATGCCCTGTAAATCCTCTGTCGTGCAGAGCTTCCGCGTCCGGAATATTCAGGTAATATTTCCAGTCGTCCGCACTTCTTCTACGCCCCCATGCATCGTAGCTCAATTCCTGTACAAGCTTTCCGTTCTTATCACTATATGCCTGCACCGAACCTAAGTGGTCTTTATGCAAATAAAGTAGTGTTTCACCTTTAAGAGATGACTGCTCAAATATCGCAATGGCTCCTCCATTGGCAAATATGTGATGAGTTTTTTTAACTTCACCTGTCGATAAAATATTCTCTTCATATAAAGCCCCTGCATAATATCGGGTATCAGTCTTTCCATTTTTTGTATAAATGGCTTTTTTTCGCTGTTTGTCTGCCCCATACATTAGTATAAGGCTATTATCTCCTTGTACAACTTGGGATATTTTGTTGAATGATGTATAAGTTATTGCCCAATCAGGGGGAGTATAAGATCCTCCCGATACCGATTTTAATTTATTTGTGTTGTCAAAGTATTCAAATTTTGTTCCAACTCCAGTTTTGGATGTAATATTACCTGCAGCATCATATAATACTTTTTCTTTCAGTACATTATTATGATATGTTTCCGCCAATCTATTCAGATCATCATATTGGAAGCTTTCTGTAAGATTGCGCCTGTTATCTTTTCTCTGTGTAAGATTTCCTTCGGCATTAAACTCGTACGCCCAATCTTGGATCCCCGGAGTTTTTATTGAGGTTATATAACCTTTTTGAGGGTTATAGGTTATTGTCGTTGTCAGGTTATTACCCAATTTAAATTGTTGGATTTGCCCACGCGTATTTATCGTTTGAGCTGTCCAGTACACTTGCCCACTTTTACTATTTTTGACCTCTGATAAATATCCGGTGGTCATATAATTATGTTTTATAGAAAAACCTGACGGGTATATGATTTCATCAACCCTATTGAACTTATCATAAGAGGTTTGCGTGGTATAAGTCTTCTTATCAATAACTTCTGTGATATTTATTATACGTCCATAATCATCGTATTTATAACTTTGCGAATAATTAGGAGAGGTGACAGAGGTTAATAACCCTTTTTTGAGAGTATCATATTTATATTCAGTTACACCTTCGGTTTCTGTAATCTTTATGATCCGTCCTCCGGTATCATATTCGACAGTCTTGATATGCCCTTCCGAGTTTTTTTGCCAGATCAGTTCTCCGTAAGCATTGTATTTATATTCAATTGTACCTAGATCAGGGTCTATGAGTTTAGTGCGGTTTCCTATGACATCAAACATTGCTTTTATGGTCGTGCGAGGTCCTGCAACAGTCTCGCAATTTCCTGCAGCATCATATGTGTAGCTTATTTTATTCGATAAATTATCTATGCTCTCGACTATACGGCCTTGTTGATCTAAAATGGTAGTGTTTTCAATACCGGTAGGACTCATCGTTGTTGTTTTCAACCCATCATAAAAATATGCATGACCGGTTTTGTCCGGATAAGATTGATATTTTAACCGCCCCACAACATCATATTCCGGTATATTCCAGTATATCGTACTGCCTGGAAAATAAGGTTCAGAGGTCTTTCCTACTTGCCCTTTTTCATTGTATATAATATCTGTGTAAACTATTTCACCTAGATCTGTTCCAAATACTTTTTTACGAAGAGAACGCCCCAATCCATCAAAAAATTCTAAGACAGGAGGAGCACCGGAGATTTCCGTGTATGTGAAATATATAGAATTAGCGGGAGCATCGCTATGACCTTGGCTCCATAGAACTAATGTTTGAGTATTACCTAAAGGTGTCTTCGTAAATTGTAATTGCCCAAAACTATCATAAGAGTATTCGGTTTTTAATCCATTTGGGTCAATTTCATAATTGACAACTCCTAAGTCATAATTCACATCACGCTTAGTTGTAAATCCTAGAGCATTTATTGATTCTATCTCAAATCTTCCTTGCGAATCATATTTGGATTTTTTGGTTCTGGCTTTTACCTCCGTATTTTTAGGAGTGATGGTGCTTTCTTCTATATTTCCGAATTTGTCATGTTTATAAGTTTTAGTATATCCTAATTCAATGTTGTCAGGTTCTACATCTTCTTTGTTTAATAGTCCACTTTCCTGATCATAATCAAATTTGGAGAGGCGCTTAACCGTCCCTTTAGAGCTAACTCTGGTTACCGATGATTCGGATAAGCGCCCTAAATACCATTTAGTTATATTGTCTTTTTCATATTTATTGATATTTATGACAGAATCAGTACTATTGTATTTTATAACAGAGCGGGTAACGTTACCATAGTTGTCATAAACGGTATGTGTATTAATAGAAGAATATTCTTTACCTGTATTTACTTCATACTGTTTTTCTGTAGTTGCAACCGTATTATATGTAAATACTTTGTCTTGATAAGATCTTAGTTTATTAGTATATGTGCTTTTATTAATAAGCTTTCCATTAGCTCGTATCTCGGTAGATTTTAAGGCTGTGATAAATTCAGTAGGCTCAACTTCGAACTGAGACGTTGTTTCGGTATTATTTGTAATATCTTTTTCTATGAAATATTCAAAACCTAGTATGCCTCTACCTCGCTTATGCAATAGTAGATTCTTGTATTTATATTCTTTTTCAAATTTTCCTCCAATTCCATTATTCTGAGAAATTTTATCTACTACGTACCAACTTGTTGTTATAGATGATAAGGGGTATGTATTGGTTGAACCTTTCTCATAAACACTATTATCGGTTAAGGGTTTATATGATATTTCCGTTTTATTACCTAGTCCATCTGTTATACTGGATAAAAGGTTGTTTGAGCCTGTTGGAATAAGGTTTGCATTATAACCTTTATTTTGTGTTCTTGAACAATGGGTTAGCATATCGGCTTTTCCATCCCCATTGATATCCATGATATATATATCTTTTTTATCAACTGCTCCTTCATAATGACCTTCATATTCTTTGAAAGAATATCCATTTTTTTCATTTATATAATATTTTAATGGAATATCATTTGTTTGAGAGATTTTAGGTATGGCAAAAAAGTCATCAGTACCATCTCCATTAATGTCTCCTACATATATAACCTTATCTTTTGAATTAAATTTTTTATAAAAGGACCAAATATCAAAACTCATACCTGTCGAATAATAAATTTTCCAATTATCCCATCCTTCATTTGGATCTTTATTCCATCCTGTTATAAGTATGTCAGTTTTTCCGTCTCCATTAAAATCTCCAAAATAAGTATGATGATCTATCGAAGGAATAGAACCCTGTTTGCTTAAAGCTAGTTGGTTTCCATTGCTTTGTAGTAAATCATATCCAGATTCGTGAAAAATAAAAACATCAGATAAACCATCTCCATTAAAGTCTATTATTTCAGATCGGCGAAATTTGTGAGAATTTTGTGCCCATGCATTTTTGGATGTACTTAATGGATTTATTTTATCAAGCAGGTTTTGGCTTGTTATAATTAAATAATTGTAAGAATCCTGATCTTTTAAATGACAAAAAATATCAGCTGCCCCGTCTCCATTAAAATCACCAACTTTAATTTGATAATCCCCGAATGTAGGGCCAATTACTGTTTTTTCAAGATTAAAGGATACATCACCTGATGTAGAAATTTTAGATGTATATAAATCATAGTAGTATATCGGATCTGCACCATATTCTCTTTTATGTACTATGATGTCCGATATTCCATCTCCATTAAAATCGCCAACAGTTAAGTGAAAAATGTTCTCAGAAATTAAATCAAAATAAGTCTTAATGTATTTAAATGAAGATCCATTAGAAAGATATAGCCGAATTCCCTTTTTATCTTTAGGAACAAGCATAAAGTCCATTTTTCCATCCCCGTTAAAGTCACCTGGAAAGATTGTCGAATCTTCAAATTCTGAACCATAAGCCCAGCTTTGTCTTGATGCTTTGAAGTCTTTTTCTATATTCCAATCAAACTTAGTCGGGTTTAGCTTTTTTCCATCAGCAGCTATCTCCGTTATACTAGTGAGTAGGTTTGTGTTTAAATTGATTTGATAAGTAAAATCATATGATTTTACTCTATTTTCAATATGGTATATGTCTATTTTGTCTATTATCTTACTTTTCTGAACTTTATAACCATATATATATGATTGTAAGGGTGGTGTACTCTTATAACTAAATCTGACAGAGGCATAAGGCATTAATTGAGGAGTAACTTTATCGTTTCCTGTATAATCAATTCTCTCTGGGTAATATTCTCCATTATAATCGTCTTTGTAATAAGATACTTTATAATAATTATTTTTAGTATCTGTTACTCTTACCAAAAGCCAAAATAAGTTCGATTTAATGTCAGTACTGCTACTTCTTAACGTTGAATTATTGGAGCCATATGTATAGACTAAACCAGACTTTGTATATACCGTAAATTCATCAGGATTAGCTATGCTTCCGTTAGCTATAATTTTAGAGAAAATATTATTCTCTGTCCGATATTCGATATCTACAGTTTGGGCAATCGGGCTTATTCTTATTAAGCGATTACCATCCAGCATAAATCTGTCGTCTTGAGAAAAATTTACAGATGTGATTTTTCCATCTGTTTGTAGATTTTGCGGAGCTCGGTTTATTACTGATAATCCAGCCAGATCGAATCCAAAACCTAACCAACCATCTTTTGATGCACTATTGTATACGATGGATAGTTGCGGGGCCATTCCCCCTGTACCTGAAGGAATAGTAATGGGTATCTCATAAGACGCTTGTCCTGATGGACCAACTGTAATTTCATCTTTTATTTTACCAACAATACTATTTTCACTTCCTCCATTAATATTATTGGGATAGGGATTTGGCTGAAGATTTAAAGGGTCTATCCAAGCTTTTAAATAATTGTTTCCTGTAGCCTTAAAACTGAATCCGGGTGTGAATCTAATCGTTTGGATTGCTTGGTAATTATATGTCTGAGGTGCGAGTTGAGTCTTTAATTCTAAGTTAACAGGCATACTTTCCTGTGCAAAAAGAAAAATGTTGTATAGTATAAATAAAATGCAAGTATATTTTCTCATAATTCAGATTGCGTTAATTCGTTTTCAATATTTTCCACTCAGATATCTGTTCTTCTTTTTTTAGAACTAATATGTAAATGCCATTAGAGTATGATCTTAAGTCTAGATCGATTGTGGAGCTGGATATTTTGTCTTTAATTAAAAGTGTTCCCTTTAAATCATAGATAGCTATGTCAATACTACTTGTAAAGTTGTAATCTTCAATACCTATTTTTAAAAGACCTTTTGTTGGATTAGGATATATCTTGATATTAGAAAAGATATCATCCGTGAAAATTTCTACAATTTTATCGGATCCAGGTTTGATGGAACTCCGTAAACTTATAGTTTTACGTCCGTTACAATTCCCCGATTTGTCATAAGAGTAGCTTGTCTGAGATTGAATATGAGTATAAGCGGATATTAATAAACATAGAATAAAGATATGTAACTTCATAGTCTGGTTTGGTTAATGATGTGTTATTTTCTGTAAATATATATTATTTTTTCTATATTGGAAACAACTTTGATAAGTTAGAGCATCCATATCTCCAATCTAATAGGTATTGATTATAGCTGAAAAATGATTATAAATCAGAAATATATTAAGGTTTGTCTCATTTTAGTTGACATAATTATAAAAGAAGAGGGGTATTAAAAAATACCCCTCTAACATAGAACATTTAACTATATTGAGATTATTCAGCAGAGGTCTGATATATTCTGACATACTCAACTAAGAACTGTACCGGTAGATTTGCTTCATCGAACTTGCCACCCAAGCTGTTATCAGAAGGAGTTCCCAATGCTAAATTTAATAAGATTGAGAAAGGTTGATGGAACGGATTTGGTGAGATATCGGCCATCTCTACCACATGTGTAACCTTATTGTCAATCGCAAATGTAATTTGAGTAGGGCTCCAATTGAGAGAATATATATGGAAATCGTCTGAGTATTTTGTATCCGAAGGTACTTTTCTTGTACTGCTTTTTGATGCAGAAGACGACTCTCCCCATATTACATTATTGATCATCTCATATGGGCTTTTTACGGCATATTCCATAATATCGATCTCTCCACAGCTAGGCCATGATGCTCCTGAATTCTGACTATCGCCTTTAGCCCAGAATGCCGGCCATATACCGGTTGTTCCACCCGGCACTTTAGCCCGTATTTCGAAACGTCCATATTTCCACGATTTTTTCGTGTTAGTAATAATGCTAGCCGAAGTGTATAGGTCATTATGAGTTCCATCCTGATCTTCAAACGATCCCTCTTCTTTTTGTCCGGTGATCACAAGCATACCACCTTCCAGCTTACAATTCTCTTTTCTGCCGACGGTATAATACTGAACTTCGCTGTTTCTCACATAGCCTCTCTCATACGTCCAGAAATCGAGATTCAGTTCATCAGCGTCAAACTCATCAGCCCAAATGAGCTGGATATCATTGTTTTCGAGCTGCTGACCAATTGTATATGTCTTATCGATTCCGGATTTATCTTCCTCCTCTTGCTCGTTAGGATCTTTAGGCCATGGCGTTGGTAGTGTACTGTCATGTTCGTCGCTACTGCAAGAGCACATTAGGAGTAAAATTGCCGGTAAAATATATATTTTCTTTTTCATATGTTCTATCCTATAGTTGAATAAATAGGAAAGGAGGGGAGATACCTCCCCTTTATCCCATGATTAATTATTTTTCTTTTTCAATAAACGAACTACATTACCATAGTTTCGTGGCGATTCGGCTGTGGCACAATCTGAAGTTCCGTTGTTGACTCTCCACACAAGGATCGTATTGTTATCTGCGCTTGCAGGAGCACCTATGTCTCTTACTTTTTGTGTAATAGTCCAGTAAGAACCATAACTGTTTACTCCCCAGTTGGCAGCAGCACCTTGACCGTAGTTCATATTACCACCCAAGACTGCTTCCCAATCGTTCTTAAAGCCATCGAATCCTATTTTTGCGTATAGAACTTCAAACTGTCCGATCGATGGTACTTGCCATCCATCAGGAGCAATACCCTGATATTCGGGTTCAAGAACCAGATTGGTTGACCAGCCTCCGGCATTACGGGCATATGCCGATTGTATAACAGTTTGCCATCCGTAGAAATAGCCTCTTTCTGCCGGTATATAACTATACAGTCTCATATTAGTAGCATCACCATAGTAATTAGGGAAATAGTTACCTAAATCGGCATGGCCATTACCATCGAATCCGTCAATAGCGACCAGTTTCTGGCTGTCTTTTTGAGCACCAGCGTCACCTGAGAATTTAAGGTCATCTATCATCCAGATATTACCGTCGGCCATCAAACGAACTCTATAGGTTTGGTTGTCACGAGGATCTGTCAATGTCCAAGTAGATCCTGCTGCAGCATCATCGCAAGGGAAGAACTCGTTGAAATAAAGTGTTGTGGTATTGTTCGGTGCATCACACGACGCATTTCCTGTTTGGTCTATTGCTATTTCCTTTGTTTCATCAGCGACACTAACACTCACAAGTGCTTTCAGATTATCAATTGCAACGTTAACATTCTTGCTGATTGTTATCACTATTTTACCGTCACCAAACCCTGTCATCGGTGTTACTGTGATCCAATCGGTAGTTGGCTCTACCAGTTTATTCAGAGTTACAGTCCATGTAGCATTACTTGTGATGTCTACCTCGTAAACACCTCCGTATCCGGTTGAATTTATGCTTGTTGCAGATACAGTTACATGAGACGGAAGCCCTTTTTGAGTCACTACTATTGTTTTCTCACCACCTTTAGTCCCCGATTTCAGGGTCAGATTAGCAACCCGTGTATCTGTAGTCGTATTTTCCGAAATATTTACTTTAATATTGGTATTTCCATATAATGTATCAGCGGTAACGGTTGCCCAGTTACTGTTCGATTGTACTGTCCACCATACGGTATTGGTTGTTACACTAATTTCGGTTGTTTTGGCATTCAGATCCAAGTCTATTTTATCCTCCGATACTTCAAATACAGGATTTCCAATAAACTCATTCTGATCTAATTCCGGATCGTCGTAGCTATTGCAACTAAATAGCGATCCCAGAATTAATATTAAAATGATTGAATATTTACTTGTTTTCATAATTAAAATATTAGAGTGTTAGTTAATAAGTCCAACCCGGTGTTCTTTTCAGGTTTGAGTTCTTTTCAGCTTCTTCTTTTGGTACCGGCCATGTGTACCACGAATCTCTCCAAACATAAGTCGGACCTACTGCACTGGCTCCTGTAACTTGCAAAGCAGTTCTGGATGCATACTCAAACTTAGTTTCTTTTATGGTTTTCCAGCGCATCTCATCAAAGAAGTTAACCCCTTCTCCAACAAATTCGCGTCTTCTTTCGTCTCTTACATAATTGCGGGCATCAGACTGGCTTGCAAAATATTTATCCATTGTAGGCATTCCTACTCTGCTTCTTACCTGAGCTACTGCGCTTTTTGCATCCGACAGTTTATTTAGTTCTACCAATGCTTCGGCTTTCATCAGTAATACATCGGCAAAGCGAAGTATCGGTTCATCCACAGGGCTTGTGTTTCTGTAATCAAGTTCAAGGCCCTCTGTAACAAATTTGCGGAACATGTATATAAGAACAGAAGAGTTATTTGACGTAAGTGTACTTTTCATACCCGGTACTAAAGTACTCTCGGCATTGGCTCCATCAAAATATATCATTCCTAAGGCAGGCCATCTGTAAATGTATTCATCTACTCCTGTTGAGCCACTATTAACACCAACGAATGAGCTGTATGGAGTTACGATACTAGCAGCCAGCCTTGGATCTCTGTTGGCATATACCGTTTTTATCCGTTCTTCGTTTCCGGAAGGTAGATATTTGGCACTATTTGCTGAAGAGATTGCACCCAGTTTCAGGTTAACCTCTCTTGTTATATTGGCATGTAAATCCACACCTGCACTATTCTTTGTATTACGCAAGAAATAAACCATTCTGTCTGCATATCCGGTTTCATTATATCCGGGGATAAAATCATTCCAATTGAAGGGTTTTACAGTACTATCGTCGACCAAAACCTCAAAATAGTCTACTGCAGCAGGCGAAATCTGAATATCATTCCAACAGCCTCTCGAATCTTTGGAGCCGGCCTGGTAAGGCGCGCAATATTTTTGAACAGACGATCCATACTGAGGCTCTAAATTACTGGCATCAGCCCAGGCCTGTAAAGCAATATTCTGAACCACCATCAGCATTTCGCTGTTACCTTCATTACTTACTTTAAACATATCAGCATAGTTCCCGAACAGGCTGTAACCCATTGCTTCTACTTTCTCGAAATCTGCTACTGCAAGTGCGTAATGATTTTCATTTAAGCTCATACTTCGCATCAGATAGGCTTTTCCTCTGAGGGCATATGCTACTCCTTTGGATACCCGTCCGCTTTTTCCGATCGTATTATTAGGAAAGTTAGGTGTGTCGATGGCATCGGTTAAGCTTTGGATAATGGAATCCCACACTTCAGCTTCGGAACTTTGCCCTTTTGTTGCAGTACTGCTTGTGACCACCTCATCGTAAAGAGGAACTCCGATACCTCTGCCATATAGTTCTACCAGACGCATATAGAAAAATGCTCTGAGAGTTTTGGCTTCAGCCATCCATTGTTCTTTTTTTGCTTCGTCCATAGGCGTATTGGGTAGTCCGTTGATGGCATCATTTGCCCTGTTTATACCTGTGAAACACCATTTCCAAACGGATGAGAACTGTGTATTTCCTGCATTTCCATCGCTGAACAAACCATATGCCGATTTGTTTGTTTGTCCTGTCATCCCGAATGCTTCCCATGCATAATACCCGAGGTTGGTATTTGCTCCAACCAAGCTACCAGACCATACAGGCATACGTAAAGCCTGATACATTCCATTAACACCTTGCTCTGCCAGGTTTTCGGAAGACCACATCGAGCCGGAATCAATTTTCCCGGGTGAACTTCTGTCCAGAATATCTTCACAAGAGAAAAATGATGCGCAAGCAAAAATGATTACTGAATATATATATTTTTTCATAAGTGTCCTATTTGAGTAATTAAAAATATGTATTGCCACATTTATTATTTAATTTATTAATGTTGCTTATATAAATCTTACAATCAGATAAATACAATATTTATAATGTTGCCTGAAGGAGAAAAGTACCAACTCGAAACCTATGTGATGGTGATGGTATAATATTGATGGTTGCTTTCTTGATACTTTTCTAAACTTCAGCGATTTAAAAGAGCATATGAGTGATATTTTGCTTAAAATGTAACATTTACTCCACCGGAGAACATTCTTGACAGGGGATAAACGATTACGCTACCTCCTAATTCAGGATCGACTCCTCTGAAATCTTTACTTTTGATAGTCAGCAGATTTTCTCCGGATGCAAATATTCTGACATTGCTTAATCCTGCCTGATTAGTCCATTTATTGGGCAGAGTGTATCCTATTTGCAGTGTTCTAAGCTTCAGGAACGAAGTGTTCTGTAGAAAAAGAGTGTTTGCCGGAGATTTGCTGTTTGCAGCCAATAAACGCGGATACTTCGCATTGATATTTGCATTAGGATCTGTTGCCGGATCGTAATTATCGTAATCATAAACCGACTTATAAGCATCGTATGTGTAGTATACAGATGATGCATCGGCAGGAATAGCATCGTATAATTGTGTAATATTTCCGTTCACGCCTTTATCATACACATAAGCATATGATCCTAATCTGGCTTCCCAGTTCATACTGAAATCAAAACCTTTCCATTCTCCTGTTAAAGTTAATCCCAGATTCCACTTTGGTGTAGCAGATTTTCCTGTGAATTTTTGGTCGTTACTGTCCCCATATATACCGTCACCATTCAGGTCGGCCATAATCTGGTCACCATACCACAATTCACCTCCAGATCCTCCGGTAACATTACCATTAGCATCTACTTTAGGAGATCCGACTTTGTATCCAAAATCATATCCGGCGGCAATCATGCTTTTTACCCATTCCAGATCGGCCTTTGTCCTGATCATACCATCCCTAGGCCCTCCTTTAGGATCAACTTTTCCGTCAGCGGAGAAATATTTACCGGAACCCTTGTAAGGAGTATTTAAATAGAATTCGTCTATCCGGTGTCCTTCTACTCTTCTCTTATTACTTTCTACAGTAGAAACGTCTCCCAAGTTGGAATATCCGTATACCGGACGTCCCCATATATCGTATTGGCCTGCAATCGGACCGTACTCTAAAGCGCCTCTAAATTTGGTCACTTTATTGGTATTATATGATGCGTTTAGTACAACTCCGTATCTGAAGTCTTTTATTTTGTCATTCCATCCAAGAGTCACTTCTATTCCTTTGTTGACCATGTCGGCTGTATTGAGCCATTGTCTGTTAGGTATACCTCCCAAAGTCAAATACATCGAAGGCTTGTCCAGAATATCGGAAGAGTGCCGTTCATAGTAGTCCATCGATAGATTCAATCTGTTGCTGAGAACATAAGCATCAAAACCTAAGTTGAAGGTCGATACCTTTTCCCATGTCAGGTTAAGATTCGATGGTTGATTCTGAGCCAAGCCGTTATTGGCTTCGCCGTTGAGAACTCCGTTCGTTTGGCCATAAAGAGCCTGCCATGGATAATAGTCGGTACCACCAATCATGTTTCCAAGTTTACCCCAAGACGCTCTGATCTTCAGATCGTTGATCTTATCTTTCAATGGAGCATAGAACTCTTCTTCCGAAATACGCCATCCTCCCGAGAATGAAGGGAAATAACCCCATCTGTGTCCCGGAGCGTATTTGGATGAACCGTCAGCGCGAAAATTAGCTTCGAATAAATATTTGCCTTTATAGTCATAATTTACACGTCCAAAATAGGAAATCATAGCATAGTCGCCTTTCGCCGGGTTAGCATAGAATTGGTCAGAATCGCCCGGTGAAGTAGGTAAGTCTGTTATACTCCAGTCTATCATTCCCATACTTTGACCTCTATAGCCAGATTTTTCCCAGAACATTTGTTCATAACCCGCTAATGCGTTTATACCATGGTCTCCCAATTGCTTGTTGTAGTATAGGAGGAAGTTTAACTGATAGCTTGAGGTCTTTGCATGACTTCTTGTTATCGGTGCAGTTTCCAACGTATTCATAATGTTTACCGGTTGATCGGTTCCCAGACGGAAACTATACATCGGCAAATATTTGATATACCCCTCGTTATCTTCCGAAATTTCCTGATAGTTGAATTTTACTTCTCCACTGATACCGTTCCAGATATCACCCTTCATATACCAGGTTGTATTGATAGTTGTATTTTCATTCTTGCCTCCTGCTGCAGCAACGTTTCTCAGTACATTCTGCCTGTCATATTGGTTGGGGTCTTCACCTGCTCCGTAATATCCGTTGTGTTCGGGAATCATCCCCGGATATGCCTGCAGCAAGTAAGTCATAGATACATTTCCCGGATCCTTTTTCGTTTTAGCTAAATATGTTTGGGTACCGAATGTCAGAATTTTGGCTACTGTGGATTCAGCATTGATACGAACATTGAATCTTTCCTGTCCGGTATTTTTTAATGTTCCCGGATTGTTTTGATATCCTAATGATAATAAATAGTTACTGTTTTCAGAACCACCCGAAACAGATAGGTTATGTCTCTGGAAAAAGGTCGATTTGAACATTTCTTTCGACCAGTCCGTATTCGGATAAGCCATCCAGTTGGGTATACCATATCCGTTATCAACCCCATATGGATTTGAATTTGCAGCTCTCCATGTATCTATCAAATAGTCGCTATACCATACACTTGCATTTACATCATTGTTGAGTTGTGCAGTGTTATGCCATTCCATCCATGTAGGCGTATCAGACATAAGTTTTAGCTTTGTTACCGGTTTTTGAGTGGCAAACAGGTTACTATATGTTATTTTAGAAGCTTTTTTGCTTCCTTTTTTTGTAGTGACCAATATAACTCCGTTTGCTGCCCGGGCTCCATAGATTGATGCAGATGATCCGTCTTTCAATACAGAAATGTTCTCTACATCGTCAGGGTTAATATCGTTCATCGATGCCTGAACCCCGTCTATAAGTATCATCGGGCTACTGTTATTAAAAGACCCTGCGCCACGAATGGTGAAATTAACGTCTTCCGATCCCGGATTACCACTTCCCTGAGAAACACTCAAACCTGTGGATAAGCCCGACAAAGAAGTCGATAAACTACCATTTGCCCTGTTTGCCAGCTTTTCGGAACTAACCGCTGATACTGCGCCTGTAAGATTTATTTTCTTCTGTACTCCATAACCAACGACTACAACTTCTGATAAAATTTCAGATTCCTCATGAAGTATTACGTTCAGTATCGCTTCATTGCCGGCTTTCACTTCTTTAGTTGTGAAACCCAGATAGGTGAAGACAAGTGTCCCCCCTTCCGATGGAAGTGTAAGCTTATAGTTTCCGTCCATATCTGTAAATGTACCTACTGTACTACCTTTGAGAACTACGCTTACCCCAATCAGGGGATCTCCACTTTCGCTAGATACAATTCCACTGACTGTTGCACCAGATTGTTGTACTAGGTTTTCCTTTGCATCTACTCTTAATGGTAATGTTACCATCCAAAGAAGTATCAAGCATAATGGTTTCCACCATAAAAGCCTCTGGTTTTTCATTTTAAGTCCCATTTGTTTTTCATTTTATAAGTTATAAATAAAGTTAGTATTTTAGTGATGCTTTACTTTCTGCATCTTTATTGTTATTTACCGGTACAATGGTGAATGACCAAACATAATCTGTATTCGAATAGATTGTTGCAGCCGATATCGGCCTCGAACCCCAGCTATCGTATCCTCCAACACCTTGTTGTTTCATATCCACACAGATTTCTACAAAATTGCGAGGTGTAATGTCACTTATGTGCGTTTGTTTAGGACGCCTGTTTGCAGCTTCGGCCTCATTACGGTTTGCAATTTCCTCAGGAGTAAAGTTGTACCATTGGTAAGGCGCATCTGCTTCCTGTGCATCGAAATCTTCGACTGTATTTCTTAGAGCATTGAATCCTATAGTTTCAGTGGCTTTCACCAATAAGCCTTTGCCATTATTCATTGTTGCTGTAAACCACCGGGAATCTGTATGATGTCCGTTTTCTTGTGGACGCGCGTAACCGAAATAAAGGTCTTCTGCCTTTGCTGTATATATTCCGACCAAAGTGCCTTTGTTGCGGTCTATATAATTTTCCTGAGGTCCTCTGCCAAAGTATTTAATATTATCCATCTCCAAAGGGAGCCTGAAGCGAACTCCGATACGGGGAACCTCGAGGATCTTCTGTTTAGCTTTTTCTTCAAAATCGGAGGCAGCTTGTGGAGAATGGGTTGCAGTTTCGGCTTCCTGGGTTTTCTTTACATCATCGGCATCCTTTGCAAGTGCGGTGAATTTTGCAGAAATATGAAGTACACCCGACCGGTCTAACGAATATTGCATAATGTAGTAATTGCCTGCCGGTAACAGATAATCGACTTGCATGGTTACGGTATAGCCGGTGGTCATCATTTGCTCTACATTAACTACATTGAAATTTTTGCTGGCCTGTTTCCATGTTTGTAGACGCAGAGGTGCTCCATTTCCATAATCGTTATCATTAGGCCCTCTCCAGAAGTTAGGCTGTATACCAAAACCATCGTGGAAATATTCGGTACCATCCACTTTATAAGAAGTAACTATTCCTTGTTTTTTATTGAATACGAAGTCTACTTTTGATGAATGTATGCGTACATTATCTCCCTCTTCGGCGTATTCTAGGCTTGGATTGTTAAGATCCCTGTTATATGTTTTCTCCTCCTGTGCCAACGGTAGCTGGAACTGGTCGTGAGCTACCATATGTCCCGCAGGAACGAGTTGCGTTGGCTGTTTGGTAAATACTTCAAAGTTTACAAAGTATTCTCCGGATGCCGTATGTTTGAAAGATGAGTAAGGTATTTTGATTTCGGCAGAAGTTTGTGGTGCCGTATTCAAATCGAGTACAGTTTCATTCAATAGCTTCCCGTTATTATAGATCTTATACTTTATCAGATAGTCTGACAGATTAGTAAAGTAGAATCTATTGATAATCTTAAATACTCCTTGTTCCAGATCTATGGCTTCAAATCCAATGTCTTGATAGTTGTATTTTACTTCGGTGAGTCCCGGTTGAGGGGTTTGGTCGCTACGCAGCAATCCATCACACATAAAGTTTCCGTCTGAAGGCTGGTCTACTCCCCAATCTCCACCATACCCCCAATAAGGTCTGCCTGTTTCTTCGTCTTTCATCAAAACTCCATGATCTTTCCATTCCCAAATGTATCCGCCTTGTAATTGGGGATATTTGTAAATAGCCTCCCATTGACCATACAGATCTCCTGTAGAGTTACCCATTGCATGCGCATACTCCGAAAGTACAATCGGGCGATCGGCTCCTTTGCTCCCTATTTCTTCAAGCCATGCCGCACTTGGGTATTGAGGTACAAACATATCTGTATTCCACTCCCAAAGGGCACGTTCGTAGTTAACCGGACGATTCATTAAATCTTTGTCTAAGTCTTTCAGCGTCATATAACTTACATAGAAGTTATAGCCATTACCCGCTTCATTACCTAATGACCAGATAGTTAGTGATGGAAAATTTTTATTACGCTGAAACATATTATTGATTCTGTACAGGTGATTGTTAAGCCAGTCAGGATTATGTCCCAGAGTGCCCAACTTGGTACCGTCTTTATGTCCATAAGAACCCTTGCGTACATCGTCCAGATACCGGGTGTAATACATACCATGCGATTCGATATTGGCCTCGTCATATACATAAAAACCAAACTCGTCACACATTTCGTAGAATTTTCTGTCTTGTGGATAATGAGCCAGACGTACGGAGTTTATATTATTCAATTTCATCAGTTCAAAATCGCGCCGCATTTCTTCCGGTGTCACATAGTGACCTCCGATTTGGCTCACTTCGTGTATGTTTACCCCTTTTAGTTTGACGGGTTGACCATTGATGTAAAATAGCCTGAGCTTTTCGCCATTCTTTTCAAACTCACTTTCTTTAATTTCTATTCTGCGAAAACCCACATTGAAAGGAATCACTTCTTGACCGTTATCGCTGGTTATTGTCATAACTAACTTGAATAGGTTGGTTTTTTCGGATGTCCATGTAGCCACGTTATCCAGTATAGCATCAAATTTTACGGCTTGTTTTCCGTTTGCTTTTATCTCTATATTACTCGATCCGGCAGCAACAGAACGTTGTTTTGCATCCAGTAATTCGTACGAGACACTTGTCTTTTGGGTTGTTTTTTCATGATTTTCAATATCTAATGCCAGTTTGAAAATTCCGTTTTTATAACTGTCATCCAATGTAGATACTACCCAAAAATCTTTTAAAGCTACTTTGGGTTGTGACCACAAATAGACATCACGCTCTATACCACTGATACGAAGAAAGTCCTGACATTCGAGATAGGAACCTGTAGTCCATCTGAATATTTTGAGCGTGAGTACATTCTTTCCTGCCTTCACATATTTGTTGATATTGAATTCTGCGGGATTCTTCGAATCTTCACTATAACCTACTTCCTGTCCATTGATATAAACATATACACCAGATTTAGCTCCTCCAATGTGAAGGTAGATATCTCTTCCCAGCCAATCGGCAGGTATTTCTATATCGCGCCGATAGATGCCTGCCGGAATATCCTCTGGCAGAAGTGGCGGTGTCGGGTTACGAGGTTTAAACTCGTATCCGTGATTGGTATATATGGGTGTTCCAAAGCCCTGTATTTCCCAGTTGCCCGGCACTTTGATATCGTGCCATGAGTCTGTACTGGCATTGGGATCGGTAATATTATCGGGTAGTTGTTTGTAACTATCAACAAAATAGAACTTCCATGTACCGTTAAGTAGTTGATAATATTTACTGTTCTCATATATCCCTGTCAAAGCTTCGGACTTATTACTGTATGACACAAAAGCAGAGCGTGCATCTTCTTTGTTAACAGAAAATACGTTGATGTCTTTCCAGTAAGGCAACTTATCTTGTGCCGGAAGATTTACGCTTATTAAATACAATAAGCAGCCGATAAGTAGTTTCTTCATGGTAATTGTGGTTATATTCTGTCTGTACTTATTTCATGTTCTTATATCTGACTAATGCTTCTAAGAAATAATAGTCGGCATATACAAGAGGCTTGTCAATCTCTGTTTTATGAGGAATACTGCCCACACTGTGCTTTAAGAGGAAATTGGCATTCGTCCCAAGTTCAGCTCTGTATTGTGGAGAAGCCAAAGTGTGAAGCATTTTAACCGCATTGTCTAAGTATCTTTTGTTCTTTGTGAATTCTCCTAATTCGAATAGAGCAGAGCATGTAATTGCCGCAGCCGATACATCTTTTAGATTCTCTCCCTTAAATTCTACTGCATAAGATTTGCCTTCAGCTGTATATCCTTTTTCATTGACATTAAAGTCCCAAAGAGGAATAAGGTCTTCAGGAAGGTGATCCAGATACCAGTTTGCCATTTTAGTAGCTGCATCCAGATAAGCCTGATCTTTTGTTTCGCGATACATCATTGTGTATCCGTATATTGCCCAGGCTTGCCCTCTCGACCAGGTAGAGTTATCACTGTATCCCTGACAAGTTCCCTGATACTTTACGGCTCCTGTAATTGTATCGTAGTCTACAACATGGTAACTGCTGTAGTCGTCCCTGAAATGATTGATCAGTGTTGTATTAGCATGAGTGATGGCAATATCTTTGAATCTTTCATTACCCGACAATTCTGTTCCGTTAAATAACATTTCGAGATTCATCATATTATCTATGATAACAGGGTAAAACCATTCTACAGTATCGTTCCATGCTTTACGGTAATTCCACGATTTAATTGTTTTTGTATTTTTATTGAAACGTGATGATAAAGATTCCGAACTTTGAATCAATATGTCTTTGTATTCCGGTTTAGGAGCTAACCGGTTTGCGTTGCCATAACTGCAATACATCATAAAGCCTAAATCGTGATGCTCGGTGAATGTTTTGAGGGGCTCTAAGCTCTGTGTCCACTCTTCGGCACGATTACGCCATAAGGTGTCACCGGTCAGTTCATAGAGATACCACAGCGAGCCGGGAAAAAATCCGGGTGTCCAGTCCTTCATTTGGCTTGTCACTAAATTGCCATCATCATCCATCGTTCGCGGGTAATTATCTCCTGTAGGTTTCCCCACTTTCTCCAGCATCAAAGTTGTCTGACGAACAGAATAATTGATATTTTCGTTTATAAATGCCTCTTTCTCGCTCTCACAAGAAATGCACATGATACCAACGAGTGTGGAGATACAGATACACTTCAGTTTACTCATCTTCAGTATTAAATTTATAGTTTTTATATATTGATTTTTTTTGTCAGATTTTGGAATTGCTTAAGGTATTACGGTATTGGTTTTTATGTTTAAATCGAGTGATTGATTATTGCAAATATATATGATGCGATAGTATGGAATAGGACATTTTTATACTTTAAATGGGTGAATTTTGTTTAAATTACCCTTGTTAAACCTCCTTATTTAGTGCTTTTTAGTTAAAAATCTATTTGCTAGAGCGATTCGCCAATTATATACTGAACGGTTGCTCCTGCATAAGGATCGGGGGCGACGGGTAACTTACATTTTATTCTTTGTAAATACCCCGAGGATAGAGCCTTTACCTCTATATCAATGTTCGATTCGACGCGTGACGGATCTGCCAAATAAATCTTTGTTTGCGGCTCAGAGTTGTAGTCGAGAAGAATAACACATGGCTTATCTGCCGTTATCGAATATTTACCGTCAGAAAATGTTCCTGCGTTGTAGAAAACAATTCCGCAGATGTTTAATTTATGGTGTACTACGGCTTGCACAGAGTCTGTATTGGATAATATTGTAACATTATCCGGATTGTATTTTTTCGATTCGGCAATAGAGCCTTTATCCGGCACAATGATATAAGCATATTTTTCGTTTTGGGGTGAAACACCGTGATCGAGCCATATCTTAAATACCTCTTTTTGTACTGTATCGCCTGATAATGGCGTGTTTATAGATTTCCAAGTGCCTTTTTGTATCTGATTACTGATAGATATATTTCCTTCTTCGGGAAAAAGGTATGATACTCCATTGTGTATTACCCACGACAAATTGTTTTGCGATTGCAGGAATCCGTTTACTGTTGTTTCTTGTCCACCAATGAATGCAGTAACGTCACCTTTGAGTGTACATTGATTTACTGTAGTATTAACAGGGTAGGGAGACGTGGAAGAGATGCCTGCGCCGAGGCAAACCACTTCTTCGTCGAAAAAGAACCATGCTTTTTTAGCTGAGATGTTCAACCCAAAGTTATTATCGTTCAAAAT
This sequence comes from Indolivaga macrotermitis, assembly GCF_900128985.1. Classification (GTDB taxonomy): domain Bacteria; phylum Bacteroidota; class Bacteroidia; order Bacteroidales; family Dysgonomonadaceae; genus Dysgonomonas_A; species Dysgonomonas_A macrotermitis. The sequence goes on from NZ_FQUC01000003.1 coordinate 195,340, forward strand.
ATAAGTTGTGACTCCATACATGCCGTTAGATGCACCTCCGGCAAATTTACTTGTTCCCTGAGTTTGCCATGCCCTGGGCAATGGAATGTCATCAACAATAGGATTTGTGACTCCCGGTAACCTGGCCCAATCCCATACCGGAAAAATCCCGTTATATTCATCTCCTTGCATCGAGAGATTGGTGGCTCCGTCCGTCAGGAAGTATCCTTTCAGGTTTTCACCATTCCCGTTCTCGTTCCTGGATGTATGTATTGAAGCCATTCTTACATCGAATGTATATGCCGGTCGCTGATGGAGTGTGTAATCTGAACGCCAGAAGTGAGTGTGCTCTGACTGTAAACCATAGCCCGGACATTTTTCACCCTTCAAGCGATATATTGCATCCTCATAGTTTTGCCTGTTAGCCGGGTCGAGCATTATCATCTGTTGCATCAATCCGGGAGCAGCGGCATTCTTCAACGAACCTTTCCTGCTCAAACCTCTTCCCATTACATTATATAGAAAATATTGCCCTCTTGTTACGGGAATATAAGATTTACGTACAAAGCGGCTAAGTAGATCTAACTTCTCTGTGGGTAACACATAAGGTGTACCCTCCATATATAAAGCCAGTCTGGCGATACCACCGACAAGAACATCTCCATACCCTCCTATGTATAGTTGCGGTCCATGTTGCTGATACGAAAAATCATGTTGCAGCCCTTCATCTGTTGTCAGAATCAGAGGGTCGAAAGCTTGTTGCACACCAAAAGATAAAATAGTTTCATCGTTAAGTAAACACCCTCTATATATCCAATGAGTAGCTATATCCAGTTTATTGGCTGCTGTGCCAAGCGAACCGGGCTGGTCGGGTCTTCCTCCTGTTTTTTCCATACGTTCTATTAGTTGGTGTTCTAATTGAGAAGGGAGAGCCTTTACACCCGATCGCATGAGGATTAATATAACTCCTATACGCTGTGGAACTGCGATCTGTTGCATATACCAGTTGGTATTTGTAGGAGCGCTGCTGTACCAGTATCGGAGCATTTTTTCAATGGCATCATAGGCTTTTACATCACCATAATATTTACTGTTATTTATTGTATAAGCTAATACAACAGACTTCAATAGATCGAGATGGTCAAGAGGTTTCCAGTCCGTCTGATGCCTGTCTTTATAATCTATGGAGAGAAGCGAACCATCTTCTTGTAGCTGTGCCAAACAGTCTTTAGCTTCTTGCTCTATAGCTTCTAAATTTACAGCCTTGTGCGATGCTTGTATCCTTTCCATAATCAGTTCTATATTATTGGTTGATCGAGCCTCGATATGTAAAAAGAAGAGCGATAAGAATAAAAATGCAACTATCTGTCGCGGACAAAGAGTATGATAAAGAGATTTAGATATAGAGATAAAGCTTTTCATGTTTTACTGTTTAAACTTAAAAAAGGTTATAATTATTTTTTCTAAAAGTACTCACTCTCGAGAAATACATTGTCTCTTTTTGTTTCTGTTATAGGGTAATTTTATACTTTAATAGGTATATGAATATTAAATTTTTAATAATGTAGGGTGTGTTTAGAATTATTTTGTACTTTACATCAAAATTATGAGAATGAATTTTTTTTATGAAAAGCAAAATAGTTTAGATTTAATACTCAACGAAATAACTTTTCTTACATAAAAACAACAAGCCTTAACTTTGTACGAGTGTTAAAATGTATTTAATAATATGATACGGAAAGTGTTTTTTTTCGTTTTTCTTACCTTCTTTCTACTGACCAATGCTAATGGGATATATTTCAATCACCTTGGTAGTAAGGATGGATTGTCTCAAATAAATGTAATGTCGATTTATCAGGACGAAACCGGAGCTATGTGGTTTGGAACGGCTGAAGGTATTTGCAGATACAATGGAAAAGAAACAGAAACATTCAGTTCATTAAAGAATGATGCCGGTCTCACTCAAAACAATATTTATGCTATATGTGGAGATAACAAAGGCAGCATATATATAAAGGCGGACTTCGACCTTATCCGTTATGATATAAAAGAAGAAAAGTTCCATTTGGTAAAAGAGGGGGAGGTAAGAACTATTTCTTATCAAAACAATGTTCTCTGGTTTGCCACAAACACTGGAATATTCCGGTATGATAATCATAATATAACGAAATTCTGTTCCATAGGAACTAGCATAGGTAAGGTTTCAGCTTTGCTGGTTTCGGAGAATAATGATTTATGGTTAGGCTCGGATAAGGGGTTGACCCTGGTTTCTCAGGGGAGTGTGATAAGTGAAAAACCGATATTGAGAGATATTGGCATATATACTTTATACAAAGATACGAAAGGTAATATCTGGATTGGAAGTTCTAACGACGGCATATATTTGTTGAACAAGGACGGGCAGATTATATCGCACTTTGAACACAAAGCAGAGCGGAATTCTATATCTAATAATCAAATTCGTACTATACTGGAAGATAGCTCGGGAAAAATGTGGATAGGCACTTTTTATGGGCTGAACAGTTTTGACCCTCTTACTCAACATTGGGAAAGCTATGTCCATGTCGACAATATTCCTCACAGTATTAGTCATACTTCTATATTCTCGCTTTACGAAGATACACAAGGTACTGTATGGGTTGGTACATATTTTGGCGGAGTCAATTATTTTAATTCCTCCATTAATACATTCCGTCTTTATACATCTAATCCTCTTAGTAAAACTCATCTCAGCTATCCGTTCGTCGGAAAAATGACCGAGGACGGGAGTGGCAACCTCTGGATATGCACGGAAGGAGGAGGTCTTAATTGTTTGAATTTGAAAACCAGACAATTTTCTCACTTTTTTCATGAAGGCAACAAAACGGGTTCAGGTACTACAGGCTATAACCTGAAATCGATATGGTATAGAGAAGACAAACAGCAACTTTATATAGGAATACACAATGGAGGACTTCGTATTTTTGACCTTAAAACTAAGGCGTACAAAGAGAAAATACATAATGACCTCGATAAACACTCACTTCCTGATAACATTATCAGGGATATGCAACATTATAATAACAGCCTCATACTGCTTACGGCAACGGGTATTAGCAGACTCGATCTTAAGGATGACAAAGTGTATGATTTCAGTACAGACAGTATCATCGAAAAAGCCCTGAAGCAGAGTTTTATTTATTCATTTTATATCGATACCCAAGAGCGAATGTGGTTATCCGTATTAGAAGGTATACGGTGTATAGACTTACGCACAAAAGAGGTTAGAGATTACAGATACAATCCTGCTGATCCGTCTTCATTAGGAAAATTCCGTGTGACAACAATATTGGAAACGAGCGACCATCAGCTTTATTTTGGCACATCCGGATCGGGGTTGTTTAAGTATCAGCCCGAAACCAATGACTTTAAAAACTATATACAAAATCAAAACGGGCTGATGAGTAATTTCTGTTATCATCTGGCGGAGTCCCCGTCGGGAAACTTAATTATATTAAGCAATGCCGGCGTTACGATTTTTGATGCCAGAAAAACAGAGAAGGTATTATTTCAGTCATCATCTAATTTCCCTTTAACAAGTTTTTTTCATGGGTCCAGCACTTATGTTTCGCATAGTAATGAGATATTTATCGGAGGGGTAAACGGCCTGGTTTCTATATTTGAATCACAACTAATCGATCAAAAAACAAAGGCATACAATCTCTATTTTGATAAACTATTTATCAATAATAAACAAATAAGACCTAACGATGAGACCAAAATACTGAATCAGACATTATCGGAAAGCAATGAGATCAGCCTTAATCATAATCAGAATAATGTTATGATAAAGTTTGCATCTTCAAACTATCTGAATACAACTATTCAGGATTACGAGTATAAACTTGTCGGTTTTGATGAGAATTGGAACAAGACGAACTCTAATACAATAACTTATACTAATATATCGGCAGGAGATTATAAATTATTGTTGAAAGAAATAAGCAAGGATGGAAGTGTGGGCGATAGTCCATCTTGTGAAATAAGTATAATAGTAAAACCTCCATTTTATAAAAGTTCGCTTGCATATGTATTGTATGCTATATTTTTCGTCCTGCTTTTGGTAGCCATTATCCGTTTCTTCCTTTGGCGGTCTAAGTTGAGCATGGCACTCGAAAGTGAGCGCAGAGAAAGAGAACGGAATGAAATACTGAATCAGACTAAATTACGTTTTTTTACTAATGTATCTCATGAGTTGCGAACACCTTTGACTTTAATTCTGGGACAGTTGGATATTATTCTCCAGAACGAAACGATGAATACCGAACTGCATAATAAAATATCGAGTGTACATAGAAATGCCGGTCATATGCGCAACCTTATTAGTGAGTTGATCGATTTCAGAAAACAGGAACAAGGTTTTTCTAAATTGAGAATTCGTCAGGTTGAGCTCATCCGGTATTTGCATAACATTTATGATTTCTTTAAAGAGTATGCATTAAAACACAATATAATCTATTTATACGAACATCTGGATGAAGATATAATAGTGTATATCGATCCGGATCAAATGCAGAAAGCTGTTTATAACTTATTGTCTAACGCATTTAAGTATACCTCTCCGGGAGAAAAAATTATTATACGAATTGTACGACAGCCCGATAGTGTTACTATTCAGATTGAGGATAACGGTATCGGCATACCTGCTGAATCTATATCTAAAATATTTGATCGTTTTTATCAAGTCGAATACCGTGCGTCCGGCTTTAGTCTGGGATCCGGTATCGGGTTGGCTCTTGCCAAAGAAATAGTTAAGAGCCATCATGGTGATATACACGTAAGAAGTACAATTAACGAAGGCAGTATTTTCGAAATAATACTACAATTAGGTAAAGCTCATTTTGGTGCTGATATTTTAGACGATTTTCTATCTTCCACACAGGAGAATGTAAGTATTGACAAAAACGAAAGCCTTGATATGATGCTGACAGAAGATACGTCAAGTACGCATGTTGATGAAAGCAAAGAAGATAAATCAAAGAATTCCATTCTGATAGTAGAAGACAATGAAGAGTTAAGGGCTATGTTAGCCGAGTCTTTTTCTGAAAGATATACTGTATATGAGGCCGTAAATGGTAAAGAAGGATTGGACATGGTACGGGAGTTACAGCCCGATATTGTTTTGAGTGATGTGATGATGCCCGGAATGTCAGGAAAAGAAATGTGCTATAAAATAAAGAATAATATAAATATCTCACATATCCCTGTAATATTACTTACAGCTCAAGATTCAGTTGCTCAGACTATTGAGGGATATATGTATGGTGCAGATGCTTATATAACTAAACCATTTAATATGGATCTCCTGATTTCGCATTGCAATAGCCTTGTTGTAAATCGTAAATTATTGTACCAAAGCCTGGCCAAGCAAGAAAATCCGGTGGTTACGTTCAACGTATTATCAGAACACGACCAAACACTGATAGATAAGGCAACAACTATAGTAAAAAAGAATTTCGATACTCCAGAGTTTAATATGGACATACTGGCCTCGGAGTTGGGTATTGGTAGAAATAAACTATATACAAGAATTAAAGATATAACAGGTCTGACACCGAATGAATTTGCTCTGAATATAAAACTGAACGAAGCACAGCATTTGTTGGTTAATTCCCCGCATCTGAATGTTTCGGATATCTCGCTTCAATTAGGATTTTCGTCAGCTAAGTACTTTAGTAAATGTTTTAGAACTTTTTTTGGTGTATCTCCTATGCAGTGGCGCAGAGATGAGGATAAAAACAAAGTAGATTAGAATGCCGAAGTTTGTGTGTATATCAGAAGTTTCTAGAGTTATACAAATCTATAATGATTCCATCTGCCAAACCGATTACGGGAATCTCTATTTCTTCTCTTTTCAGTATTTTCATCAAATGTAAATAGATTCTTATCGCCGGCATTATAACTACTGCCCTGTTTAGCCCTATATCTGAGTCGAGAATAATTCCCTCATAATTCATTTCTTTGAGGTGAGTGTAATATCTTTTTAAGTCATGTTTTTTTATTTTTCCTCGCTTTCGGAAAATTGAATTTAGTTTGTTTATATTTCCTCCGGAACCTATTAAAGTTAATTCTTTGTATCCATTTCGCACTGTTGATATCCATTCTTCAAATCTGTTCCATTCAGTCAGTTCATCCTTTCTTTCTAAAGAACGTATCGTGCCGAGATTGAACGAATTATAAACCGGACTATATCCTTTTTTCAGTATTGTTATTTCCGTACAACCTCCACCTACGTCTGCAATTACAAATATTCTGTTATCACCAAACTTGACATTGTCAATGTTCAGGCCTATTAAACGGGCTTCTTCGGCTGTAGGAAGAATATTAATGTATTGTCCCGTATCATTTTGAATGTAATCGACTATCTGTTCGGCATTATTTGCTTCCCTTAAGGCTGAGGTTGCACATATCTTCCAGCTTTCAACCTCATTGATTTGCATCAGGGAAACAAATGTTTTTATTAATTGCGATAGTTTAATAATCCTTTCTTCAGAAACGTATCCTAAAGAGAATGTATCCTCGCCTAAGAGTAAAGGTACGCGTGTAAAAGAAGATGTTTTGTAGGAAATCTTACCATTACTGTCTATTACATCACTTATCAGTAACTTGACGGAATTAGAACCTATATCGATAGCCCCTAAACGTTTAATTTTCATGTAGCTCATTTTTACAAAAATACGTTATGGACTTTTCGAAATGGTTAACAAAAGGTTAAGTAAGAAATAAAATTCAGCAAATCATCTTTTTCAAGATCACAATTAGATTAAGGTCATTTGTGCTATTTATTATCTCTTTTTTAATAAGGGTAATAATAAACATTTATAGTATAACAGGTTAATAGCTAAAATAAAAAAGGAAATTATTTTTCTGAATAGATTCTTCATACTAAGGTAACAAGCCTTTAGGTCTTTTGTAGTAAAAAACATTTCTCTTCGCAGAGTAAAAAAGTGATATAGTTTTTCTGAATAATCGAAACTCATTTAAATAAACAAACTCTTATGAAAAAGGTGTTATTCTTCTTTTTAGTGATTCCTTTTACTCTGCAAGCTCAACTGGCCGACAGCACTATCCGCGTAGTAAAAATGGAAGGAGCCGTTAATTTTAGAGATGTAGGGAATTATAAGACCCTCGATAATAAAACCATTGTCAACGGAAAAATATTCAGGGCAGCCAGTATTGCCGGTTTAACGGACAAGGACATGCAAAAGATGGAGGAATTAAAGGTACGGACTGTTATTGATTTTCGCGGAACTAATGAGGCTGCAGCAGCGCCCGACAAGTTACTGCCCGATACCGATTATACATTGTGTCCGGCGGGGAGTGATAATTTGCCAACTCCGGAAAAAATAGCGGATATGATAAAAAGTAATGATTTCCTGATGGATATGTATAATGAGAAAAGTATTCAATATTATGGAAAACGATACAAACCCTTATTTCAGAAATTATTGACTGTTCCGGATAATGAATCACTTCTATTCCATTGTACAGGAGGCCGGGACCGTACCGGTATGGCTACAGCGTTGCTACTGTATGTTCTGAATGTTCCGATGCCGGTGATTGAAGAAGATTTTACGGCTTCAAATGTTTATTTGGAATCGGCAAATAAACAAATGTATAAGCCTTTGGCTGAGATGTCGGGCTCGACTGTTGCAGAAATAGAGAATAAGATGAAGCTACGTCCGCAACATATCCGTCAATTTTTCAGCACAATAAAATCTCATTACGGTAGTGTTGAAAATTTTCTGGAAAAAGAATGTGGGGTAGGACCCGAAGATATAACCCGGCTTAGAGAACGGTATTCCAACTAAACAGGTTGATGAATAGCTAAACAGAATAACAAATTATTTTTTGTTATTCTGTTTTTTTATAATAAAATGTATCTAGACGTTTGGAGTGTTTATTCAGTGTCGAAACGAGAGGAGGGGACGAGTGGACTAACCAGCATTATTAGTAATGACGTAGTTGTGTTATAGATTCAGTCGGCATTTATCTTAATGATAATTATTTCAAATGGATTTAAAGTGAGTCTTTCTGTCCCTATCTGGTTAGGTTTTCTATTATCGTTTGAAAACAAAATATCATAGTTTCTGCCTAAAGTCAGTTTTTGAGTTTTTCGTCTGATAAATGAGAAATTAAGAATTATCATTATTTTTTCGTTATTTATGTATCTCATGTACAATAACAAGTTGTTATTTCCGCTGTTAATGAATTTTATATCTCCCATATGCAAAGCTTTGTGTTGCTTCCTTATTTTTATAAGTTTCTCAAAGAGATTATACAATGAATCAGGGTTCTCTTTTTCCTTTTCTACATTTACATATTGGTAGTTGGAGTTTACGGGTAGCCATGGTGAGGTTTCACTAAAACCGGCATGCTCATCACTATTCCATTGCATAGGGGTTCGCATTTTGTCCCTACCCTTATAAAACGGATAGAACATTTTTCCATATCTGTCCCTAAGGTTTTTACGTTTTAACGGCGTATTTTCCATGCCTATCTCATCTCCATAATAAATAAACGGAGAACCTTTGAGCGTAAGTAGCATTGCCGCTAATACTTTAGCCTTATTAAATTTGTAACGAGAAAAGAAATACCGTTTTAAATTCCGGCCTATATCATGGTTGGAAATAAAAAAACAAGGCCAGGATTTATCCGGGAGGCTTTGATAATAATTCCGGATGATTTTGTAATATTGTTTAGCATTGAAAGGGGAAAAGACCAATGAAAAATCAAATGCTAAATGGAGCATATTTTCTCCGTTTCCTAAAAAGCTATTGACGAGAGATGAGTTTCCGGGAGGTGGAGCATATATCTCACCTATACTTGCCTTGTCTTTGTACTGCGAAAGTAATATACGCAGATCTTTTAATAATTTATATACCTCGGGCTGGTTCCTGTTGTAGGCTTTCTTACCGGATAATAAGTGCAGAATAGAGTTATTTCTCAGTGATTTATCTTTGAAGATTAAATTAATGACATCGAGCCTGATCCCGTCAATACCCAAGTCGAGCCAGAACTTAATCATCTCAAACATTGCTTTTTTTACTTCGGGATTTCTCCAATTTAAATCGGGTTGTTCCTGAAAAAAAGAATGATAGTAATATTCATCGGTCACTTTATCGAGTGTCCATGCGGTTTTCCAAAAATTTGTCCTCCAATTATTCGGCTTCTTTTCATTGAGATTATCATGCCATATATACCAGTTTCTTTTAGAATTATCTTTGGAAGAAGATGATAATTTAAACCATGGATGCCGGCTAGAAGTATGATTCAGCACTATATCCATAATTACTTTTATTTGATAAGAATGGGCTTTTTCGAGTAACTCCCGAAAATCCTGCATTGTTCCGTAAACCGGATTTATCGAATAAAAGTCAGATATATCATATCCACCGTCGATTAAGGGCGATTTATAAATAGGAGAAAGCCAGATAGCATCTATACCCAATTCTTTGAGGTAATCCAGTTTTTGAATTATGCCTTGTAAATCGCCTGTACCATCGGCATTGGTATCGTAAAAACTTTGAGGATATATATGATAGATTATGCCATGCTTCCACCAAACAAACGACTCTTCCTGTTCAATCATTATTTAGCCCCGTATAATCAATCAGCTCGTTGATGATTGTTTCCACATCAAAATCAAGAGAACGCTTGATTGCAGCAGTCTTGATTGGTTCTTTATTTTCTAAACCTAAATAGTAATTAATTTTTGCAGCCATTTCAGTAGGATATTCTACAAGGAACCCGCACTCCATATCAATTATGATATCCTTAGGCCCTTTACTGTTATATGCAACAACAGGTAAGCCACAGCTTATAGCTTCGAGCACAACATTGCAGAATGTATCGAAGCGCGAAGGTAACAGCAATATATCAGCCGAAGAGTATATATCAGCTAGCTTTTCCTGGTCTACCCAATCTATAAATATAGCATCAGGAATTTCAACTTTTAACTCTTTTGAAGCAGGACCTTTTCCTACGATTACGAGTCTCGCATCCGGATGTACCTTTTTTACCTGTTTGTAAATAGCGGGTATTTCTAACACTCCTTTTTCTTGACTTAGCCTGCCTACATATAATAATACAGGCACATTTTCTTCTATACCGAAGTTTATAATCTTATTACTAGACCGAGGCTTAAAACAGGGGTTTACCCAATGCGAAGTTTTACAAACTTTCTCGGGATCCAACATCATCTGAGTACCGGTAAGCCATTTCATCTGGTCGGAGTTCAGCACCAGTACTCTGTCGAAAGATTTATAGAAGAACCTTAACATGCGTCTCATCCTGTCGGAATTACGGCTATTAAAGTTTAAAACCTTACGAGCAAACATCAGCCAATCGGTATGTAAATAAAAGCTGGCTTCTACTGTATAGGCATGTTTTAAGTATAAAGCGAATATACCCATAATGCCTTCTGTCGAACAAATAATACGGTCATACTCTCCTTCCAGAAACAAATTGTGAAGTTCTACAAAATTAGGAATGTTTATTGTCTGATCCTGATAAGAAGGAATATTGAATTGCGTAAGAGGTTTTAATACAGTTAGGTGGTCGTCACTCTCTATTTTATCACTGCATACTATTATATCGATAGGTAGGTCTCTCAGTTTGATTTGTTCATGCATCTGCTTTAAAAATATCGATACCCCATTTTTGTCACCAAAAGTATCGGTCATCCAAAGTATTCTTTTAGGATGTTGATGTTTTTTAAGCGCTTTGGAAAAGTGTTTCAGAAAAGGCCGGGTATTATATAGTGCTTTGGCACTGGTAAAATGGGCTGCAAGTATAAACAATGATGTGAAGAAAGGAAACGATAAACCATCGAGAAAACTTGAGATATCTATCTTTTTTTCATTATCGGATTTACCTATATAAGACCTTATGCTGGTTGGTAATTCCAATTCCGAAATAATACTGTCGAAAGATTTGCTCCAATTATCTTTATCAATCTCATCCATCTTTGTTTCGAGACGTTTGGCTAATATCCCATTTATCTGATTATTGATTGATAAAAGCGAATCATAATATCCTGTGACAAATTCGTCGCTATCTTTATTGTATAAAGACGGCATATTAGCAGCAATATCAAATACGGGTTTATAGGCTGACGAAACAAGAAGACGTTTGTAAAAAGCTGGTTTCTTGCCCATCATGCACTCATAGAAGAGCTTGATAAAGGACATTGTCACCTTATGATTCTGCACCTCACTGAATACATTAGAAACCAATATAGATGCCACTTTCTCTGTTGTATCCCCTTTGTGCAAGAGCAATCTGATCAGCCCCGGATCTTTAAAGTTTATGGCTATCTGACACACATAATTCAGGAAAGCAAGAGTCAGTTTCTCTGTATTTTGGTGTGAGCCATACACGGCAAGATTTCCTTCTTTTATAGCCTCCAAAATTAATTGGGAACGGGATGTAGTTTCCAGTTTCTTCTGCAAATCGGGAACGTAAGCATGTACACCGGTCATTCCGGAAAAGATTCCCATATGGCTATCCGAACCGCCTGTGAGTATTTTCTTATACGGGTGTCTACAGTACTGTGTGAGCCCTATATTATATTGCTGTGAATAATTGTATAAAGATTCTTCATTCACCTGACTGATCCATTCTTTTACAAGTATGTTCTGCCATGTGTCTCTCTGCCCGTTAAGGAATTCGAACCGTTCGAAAAGCAGAAGCATTTTATTGAAAAAATCCTGGGGAGGCATTTCTTTTACCGAATAGTGATACAATGGGTGCGCCCATATTGTAGGAATATCATGTTCCCATGTAAATTCCTGAAATGCATATATGTTTTTTCTCAGCTTGTTGAGCCGTTTCTCTTGTTCCGGGGTGAAGCCATAGGTCAGGACATGGATTCCGGTATTAAAGTCGGGAACCCAACAACTGAATTCGGCGGCGGTGAGAATATCATATCCCTTGTCCTGCATTATATAGCAAGAACGGGCATTATTATGATTGGTTATAGTGTAGGCGTCGCATCCATTCCTTTCCAGTTCATGTAAAAGAACCTCGCTGGATATCCACGTCTCCGGAACACGAAGCAATCGTCCTATTAATTCATCCGGTACATCACTATTATAATCGTGGCAATGTAGGTCTATCTTTAATGTGTCTTTTAATGGATATTTATTTTTTTCGTATTCAAGGAACTTATCCAATTCATCCTTTAAATTCTTCTGAAAGTTTTTTTCCATAACTCATTTAAGTATTAATCTATATAAGAAAAATCGGGAATATTGCTATTCATCTAACATTCCCGGTTTTTCATTAAAGAAAGTGCTGATATGAAGCAATATTGTAAAATCTTTCTTCACACAAAAGAAGATTGTTTTTATTACCAATATCTCACGAAATGAATACGAAATGGTTAATATTTTATGAAAAACTACGCTTGTATGTAAGGAATAGGTTACGACGATACAATTATTCTGTTTTTAGTTTTTTTAGCTATGATTAGATGAATAAAGACACGAGGAATATTTCACTGTCTCTTGATTCGAGAGAAATTGGTCGAAATATTTAATCAGGTAAAACTATATAATATTTACTCATAGGAGAGTATTTACAATCTCGACACAATAGTCTGCTTTTTTGAGAGTCTTTTGCTGGTAAGCAAGAGGCTTCTTTCGTTTCAAATCTGTGGTCTGAATCAAACGAAAATACGTCTTTTATTTTTGTTCATTTATTTAAGAATTATTTCTTATTATTAATATAAAATTATATACCTTTGCCGGTGCTTAGGTGCTGTAAACAGACATTCGTCTTTTACATAAAAAGGGAATCCGGTTAGAATCCGGAACAGTGCCCGCTACTGTGAATTCCATATAATTTTTGAGCATCACCATTGCCACTGTTCTTTATAGAATGGGAAGGCTGCTCAAAACGGAACAAGTCAGGAAACCTGCCAAGCTACAAGTAATAAATATTCCCGGGGTCAGGAATAGAGTTATTAATTATTATACTTCATTCTTAATGAGAAGGAAATTTATGCTGACAGCATTGCTGTGCTGCGCTGTAAACATTGTGTTTGCTCAGATGAGCTTGCAGGGAAAAGTTGTAGACGAAGACGAAAAACCTATTGCCGGTGCCAGTGTTTGGATTGAATACACAACCATCGGAACATCGACCAATCAAAAAGGAGAATTTTCGCTGGAGAAGATTCCGGATGGAAGTAATTTGCTAAGAGTTAGTGCACTCGACTACACAGGAGGACGTAAGCAGATTGATAGCTCGGTAGGAAACGTCGTAATAAAAATGAAGCATTCGCCTCTTAAATTAAATGAAGTTGTCGTTACAGGCACAGGTACATTGAATAAGCTCAAAAATTCGCCGGTAGCAATTGATGTTATTTCTCAAAAGGAATTGCAAAATACAAGTATCCCTACTTTCGAAAATGCAATGATCGCATTGAATCCGTCACTCTCGTTTACCCCCAATGCCATGGGTTCTTATATGCAGCTCAATGGATTAAGCAACAGATATATATTAGTGCTTGTCGATGGCAAAAAACTAGGCGGAGATGTTGGTGGAAATGTTGATCTGAACAGAATCGATATGGGCAATATCAAAAGAATAGAAATCCTGAAAGGGGCGGCATCGTCATTGTATGGTTCAGACGCAATAGCCGGGGTTATCAATATTATAACCAATAGACCTAAAGATCTTCTTAATTTCTCAACAGAAACACGCCTGTCTGAATACGGGCAGTTTAATCAAAACATAAATCTATATCTGAATGCCGGAGGATTTTCTTCTGCCACCTCTTTCCAGCGTAATCAGGCTGATGGTTGGCAGTTAAATAAAAAAGAACTGCTGAATGGAGAAGAGGTTGATACAGATAAACAAGCTATGTTACGGTTTTATTCCGATATTTTCAGTCAACGGTTTGGGTATACCCCTACAAAAGAGTTGAGCTTGTATGTCGAAGGGAGTGCATTCGATAAAAAGTTTAAACGTCCGGTAAGTGCTTACGGATTTGATATGAAATACGTTGATTATTCATTCGGAGCCGGAGCCAAATATTTGTTGAAAAACAATGGCGTGATCTCTTTGGATTGGAATACAGACCGTTTTGAATACTCGAAAGTCTATCTGAAAGAGACTACGGATAAAAACGGAACAGTCTTTATCCCAGGGCAGGAAGAATTTGTCAGAAGACAGAAATATCATAATATTAATTTGAAAAGCTCTTTCTATGCAGGGAAATACAATAAAGTAACAGTTGGCACAGAATACAAAATGGATAATCTGTATGCTCCTTCTGATAGTATCGGCGGGTCTAAAGATGTGTATACATTGGCATTTTATGCCCAGGATGAAATAAACTTGTTCGGAAAATTAAGCATAGTACCGGGTATTCGGTATATCTACAATGAAACTTTTAAGAACAGGGTTACACCGAAGATAAGTGCGATGTATTCTCTAGATTATTTTAATTTTAGGGCATCGTATGCTGCCGGTTTCAAAACTCCCGAATTAAAGCAACTATTTATGAAGACGGAGGTTACAAGCCGGGGTAATACGACATTAAGCATAGGTAATAAAGACCTGAAACCGGAAAGTTCCAACTATTATTCTCTTAATACCGAATATGTGAGGGATTTTCTCACTATCTCATTAACAGGTTATATCAATAACCTGAGGAATATGATAAATACGTATGAAGTAGAATTAACTCCCGAGGAAATAGCAGAAGGGTATAATAAAAAGTCTTCGTATCATAATATAGGAAAATCACGAATACAAGGCATAGATCTTGCATTTAACTCATACCTAGGGGCTAACTTCACGTTAGGAGGAGGATACAGTTATGTCAATGCAAAAGATTTGGATACCGGAAAGCGACTTCAGCGAATTAGTCGTCATACAGGGAACGTAAATCTTAACTGGTTCAAAGATTGGGGTATCCTCAAGTCTAACTTCAATATAAACGGACGTTTACAAAGCCGCAGATATTACGATGATGGAGACGATGCCCGTGCCTATCAGCTATGGAATATTGCAACCCGCCATACGTTTAAAAGTATAAACGGACTTGTGTTTGAACCGGGATTCGGGATTGAGAATATTTTTGATTTTGTTGACGACAAACCATTTAACCGTAACTATGCAACCTTGTCTCCCGGACGTACATATTATGCCAGCCTGAAAATCAAATTCAGTAAATAACCGGATATGAGATTATCATATTGGATATTGTCCGCAGTTATCATCTGTACTGTAATATCTTGTACTTCCAACACTCATAAAAATAACGATAGTGTAGGTAAGTATGACTTAAAGTATGCCCGGGGATTCAGTGTAGAGATACACGAAGAGTATAAACTAATAAAGGTACGCGACCCATGGGATACGATCCGGACTCTTTACCAATATGTATTGATCGACAGGGATAAGCCGGTTCCATCCGGTTTGCCTGAGGGAACATTAGTAAAAGTTCCTTTACAAACAGTAGTGGCATTTTCTACTATTCAATGCAGCATGTTGCAGGAAATAGGTGAACAAGGTCGTATAACAGGTGTGTGTCAGGCGCAATATATTGATATTCCCTACATCCGGAAACAATTAACCAGCGGGAAGATTATTGATCTGGGAAGTATGCATAAACCGGATATAGAAAAATTAATAGACCTAACACCCGCTGCGCTTGTTGTTTCTGCAATGGAAACAGGCTTAGGGTATCTGGATAAATTAAATATTCCGGTCATTGCAACTACCGATTATATGGAAGATACGGCACTTGGACGTGCTGAATGGATACGCTTTCATGCATTGTTCTATCAGAAAGAAGATTATGCCGATTCTCTTTTCAGCGAGACAGAACGCCGCTATAATGCAATAAAAGACATGGTAAAAGATATCCCTCAGAAACCCTCGGTATTTAATGACCTGAAGTATGGTAAAACATGGAGAATAGCAGGGGGCAAAAGTTATCTGGCTAATATGATTCGCGATGCAGGCGGCGACTATATTTGGAGTGATGACTCGACGACAGGTTATATAAGGTTGTCTGCTGAAGTTATACTTGATAAAGCCGAATCTGCTGATATCTGGCTACTTAAATACAACAGATCCGAAGACTTTACATATAACAGGCTGAAAGGAGAGGATAGAATATATTCCGAGTTCGATTCATTCAGGAAAAAGAATATTTGGGGGTGTAATACCGACCGGATACATTATTTTGAAGACCTGCCTATTCATCCTGACCGGATATTGAAAGATATGGCTGCAATATTCCATCCATATTTATTCCCGGATACGCAGTTAAACTACTTTAAGCAACTAACCGAGTAACTGAAAAATAAGCTTTTATGAAAAAAACACTATTAAGCACCTTATTATTACTATTTGCAATCACTACAACTTTAGGTCATGGTGTAACTAATTATATGCACTCTGATTTTCTAGAAGGAATGCAGGAGGGTGATAAAGCTGCTATACTGATGATACATTTCGGGACAACTCACCACGACACCCGCGAGGTAACTATCGAAGCTTTAAACAATAGAGTGAAGCAGGAATTTCCTGATCTCGAATTCAGGGAAGCATACACTTCACGCATTGTTATTAAACGGCTTGCTGATAATGAAGGGATAAGGAAAAATAATCCATTAGAGGCATTAAAGCAGTTACATGCAGATGGATATACCCATGTACTGATTCAGTCATCCACTATTATAGATGGGGTTGAAATGGAATCTATCTGTAAAAATGTAGAAGAAGTACAATCCCTTTTTAAAGACATCCGTATAGGAAATCCTTTGTTGTATACTCCTCAGGATTACGAAGATGTAATTGAGGTATTAACACCCGGTTATGATAACGACACAGCATATATATGGGTAGGGCATGGCACGTACGATGTGACCACCGCCCAATATGCAATGATCGACTATATGCTGAAAGCAAAAGGCCATACTAACTGTTTCGTCGGTACTATCGAGGGTTATCCCGAATACGAAGATATGCTGTCTCAGCTGAAATCTTCGGGTTTGAAGAAAGTAGTGCTTATGCCCTTCATGTTTGTAGCCGGAGACCATGCTAAAAACGATATAGCCGAAGATTGGAAAGAAAGGCTCGAAAAAGAGGGGTATCACGTAGAAGTAAGTCTGCAGGGATTAGGTGAAAACCCTAATATACAGAATATCTATATCTCTCATTTGAAGTTTATCACCGGGCATCGTAAAATCGGTATTATGGAGAAAAAGTCTGTGTATGAAAAGACAGGAGAGAAAATAAAAGGCAATCATTAAAAAACTGAAATAACAATAATACATGTCAGAAGGGAAAATAATAGTGGCGGGCATCGGTCCCGGTTCCGAAGAAGATATTACTCCGGCTGTTTTGCAGACTGTGAAAATATCCGATGTCATAATAGGATATAAATACTACTTTCAGTTTGTAGAAGGTGTTATCGGTAAAGATGTATTATGCATTGATACGGGTATGAAGAAAGAACGGGAACGGGCTGAGGAAGCTTTCCGCTATGCTGAAGAAGGTAAAACCGTTTGCGTGATAAGTTCGGGAGATGCCGGTATATACGGAATGGCTCCCCTTGTATACGAAATGAAAAAGGAGAAGCAAAGTAATATTGAAGTTGAAGTACTACCGGGAATCAGTGCTTTTCAAAAAGCGGCAGCTCTATTGGGGGCTCCCATTGGGCACGATTTCTGTATTATTTCCCTTTCCGATTTGATGACACCTTGGGACAGGATAGAAAAGCGGATTTCAGCAGCGGCTTCCGCCGACTTTGTAACCGCTATTTATAATCCTAAAAGCAACGGGCGGTATTGGCAACTGTATCGTTTGACCGAACTATTTCTGAAAGAGCGTTCTCCCGAAACACCTGTAGGATATGTGCGTCAGGCAGGGCGCGAGGAACAGGAAATAAAAGTAACGACTTTGGGAGAGTTTGATCCCGAAGAAATAGATATGTTCACCATCATTATTATTGGTAATTCACAATCCTATATTTTCGGCAAAGAGTATATAGTAACGCCCCGTGGATATTACAGGGAGACGAAAAACGAAGATATCGGTATCGGTCAGGATATTATGATACGTAGTTTCCGAACTATCGATAGTGAATTGAGAAACAGAAATATTCCATTAGATAAAAAATGGGCATTGCTGCATGCCATCCATACAACTGCCGATTTCGATATGGAGAATATCTTCTATGCAGATGAAAAAGCCGTAGAAAATCTCCATTACAGATTCGTTAAAGGAGAACTTAAAACCATTATCACCGATGTGACTATGGTAGCTTCGGGTATTCGCAAGGGCGCATTGGAACGGTTAGACATAGAAGTGAAATGTTACTTGCATGACGAACGTGTAGCCGAGTTGGCAAAGTCAAAAGGTATCACCCGCACTCAAGCCGGAATACGTTTAGCTGTGGATGAATATCCCGATGCCTTGTATGTATTCGGAAATGCTCCTACGGCCTTGATGGAACTGTGCGAACTTATCCGTAAAGGAAAAGCGAAACCAAACGGAATTATCGCTGCTCCTGTCGGCTTTGTCAATGTGAAGGAGTCCAAGCACATGACAAAACCATTCTCCGGTATTCCTAAATTGATTATAGAAGGTAGGAAAGGCGGAAGTAATCTGGCTGCAACATTAGTTAATGCCATTCTTACTTTCGACGATGCAGAACAATTAAAACCGGGCAGGGATGTATGAAGTATGGGTATAAAGTTTTATGTAATAGGAATAGACGATAATAAAGAGCAATATTTCGGGAAAGAAATTTCGGAGGTAATAGCATCCCATACTGTATTTTCGGGAGGAGCGCGGCATCGGGAGATAGTAAATCACCTATTGCCCGAAAATAATCAATGGATAGAAATTACTGTCCCTTTGGATAAGGTTTTTTTCCAATACAATAGTTATAACGAGATTGTTGTTTTCGCCTCGGGCGACCCTCTGTTTTTTGGTTTTGCCAACACTATACAACGTATTGTCCCCGGCGCTGAAATCATTTTGTTTCCATCTTTCAATTCTTTACAATTATTGGCTCACCGTTTGCTGATGCCTTATCAGGATATGCACATTGTCTCTTTGACAGGACGCCCGTGGGATAAATTTGATGAAGCTATCATTTCAGGTTACGAAAAAATAGGGGTGTTGACTGATAATAAAGAACATACGCCTGCCAATATAGCAAAAAGAATGCTGCAATATGGCTATGATAATTATCAGATGGATATCGGCGAATTATTAGGAAACAAAGAATACGAGAAAGTCTCTACTTTGAATTTGGAAGAAGTAATTGATAAGGGCTTTGCTTTTCCGAACAACCTTATATTACGAAAGACGCGTAACCGGTTCCGACCTTTCGGTATACACGAAAATGAGTTTAATCTATTGAATGGCAGGACAAAAATGATAACCAAAATGCCGGTACGTTTATTATCTCTTAGCCTTTTGGATTTGAGAGAAAAAAACGTCTTTTGGGATGTTGGCTTCTGCACAGGTTCGGTCTCGGTAGAAGCAAAAATTCAATTTCCCCATTTAAAAATATATGCCTTTGAAAAAAGAAAAGAAGGTAAGATGCTAATGGAAAGTAATTCCCGAAAATTTGGTACTCCCGGTATACTAGCTATCGAAGGGGATTTCTCGGAAACCGATATTACAGATTTTCCGCAACCCGATGCTGTTTTTATTGGAGGGCATGGAGGTAAAATGAGTGAAATAGTGACTAAACTATCGGGTGTGTTGAATGATAAAGGTGTTATTGTATTTAATTCGGTCTCGGACGAAAGCCGGCATATGTTTCTAAATGCAATAAATGAGAACAATTTGTTTCTGGCTCAGAATATATCTATCAAAGTCGATGATTTTAATACCATCGAGGTAATGAAAGCAACCAAAAAACATGAATAAACGAGCAATAATATTAACATCGGAACTGGCGTATCCAATAGCTCTAACAATAGTGAAAGAGTTGTCTGATTCTTCTATATTCAGTAAATCAGGAATCGAAGGTACTACTCTTATAACATCGATAGGGGAATGTGTCAGCGAAATATTTAACCGGTATGAATCCATTATTTTTATTGGGGCAATGGGTATATGTGTGCGTAGTATAGCTCCGCATATCAAAGATAAATATTCCGATCCGGCAGTTGTGAATATCGATAGTACAGGAAGATATGTGGTGTCGGTACTGTCGGGGCATGTCGGAGGGGCTAATGAGCTGGCAGAAAGTCTGGCCCGTATTATCGCAGGAGAAGCTGTGATTACGACTCAAAGTGATAATACGAATCTCTGGGCTCTCGATACTATAGGTAAGAAATTCGGATGGGAAACAACTTCGAACAGGACGAATTTCAACGAACCTCTGACATCCTTTGTAAATAAAAAAGCCACAGCTTTATTGCTGGATATTAAAGATGAAGGGATTCTATATATGGAGCGCACAGCCCCGGAACATGTGAAAATCTTTTATAAGTACGAAGATATTGACTTATCCGGATTTGATCTACTAATAGCAGTTACTCCATATATATATCCGGATATAGAAATACCGGTTATCTATTATCATCCTAAGGTTTTGCATCTGGGAGTCGGTTGTCGTAAAAATTGTAATCCGGAGGGGATCAGTAAGTATATCGGACGGATATTGTTTGAGAAAAACATAAGTATGTTATCGGTAAAAGATATTTCGACTATAGATTTAAAAAAAGAAGAACCTTTACTTTCTAAATTACAATCTTATTTTGATGGGACACCGGTTCATATTTATACAGCAGATGACCTGAAAGACATTGAAGTAGCCAATCCGTCTCAAAAGGTGAAAGAAGTAACCTCGATACCGGGCGTTGCAGAATCGACAGCTGTAAAAAGTGCGGATTACGGAACTCTGGTTTTAGAAAAGCAAAAAGGTAAACTCAGCGAAGGTAATGACTTTACATTTGCTGTAGCAATAGCAAGAAATGCCGTAAGGCAAGGACATATCGAAATTGTAGGGGCAGGACCCGGTGATCCGGATCTTATTTCGGTAAAAGGGCGCCAATTCCTCGAAGCAGCAGATTTGATATTGTATGCAGGTAGCCTTGTTCCTATAGAATTAACATATTGTGCTAAAGAAGGCGCAACGGTACGAAGTTCGGCATCTATGGATTTGGAGGAACAGTTTGCGATCATGAAGGAGTTTTATGATAAAGGAAAGCTTGTAGTACGCTTGCATACAGGTGATCCTTGTATTTACGGGGCAATACAGGAACAGATGGCCTTTTTCGACAAATACAATATGTCTTATCATATTACACCGGGTATATCATCTTTTCTGGCCGCAGCTGCTGCATTAGAGTCCCAGTTTACAATCCCGGAAAAAGTACAGACTATAATACTGACGAGAGGGGAGGGTAGAACTCCTATGCCGGAAAAAGAAAAATTACATCTTTTGGCCCGTTCGCAAAGCACAATGTGTATTTTCCTTAGTGCTACAGTTGTAGAACAAGTACAAGCTGAACTATTAGAACATTATCCACCTGAAACTCCTGTAGCAGCATGTTATAAACTGACATGGAAGGACGAAAAGATATATAGGGGAGAGTTGAAGAATCTGGCTCGGATAGTGAAAGAGAATGGTCTGATACTAACTACAATGATTGTTGTGGGTGAAGCGATCGGTAACCGGGAAGGATTATCGAAACTCTATTCACATCAATTTAAGCATATGTTCCGTTCTTAGGCTCTATTGTCTTATATTACCCGATTCGTCGATCAATAATATTGCGAGAGTGCCATCAGGAAGTAAAGGATTACATACCTGATGGCACTTTCTTATTATTTCGGCAAAAAAAGTAGCCTCGTTTTCCTTTATTATATCCCATAGTTGCCTAGCCATAGTCATGTCTTGTATCGAGGCTATTGTTTGGTCAGAACAATAACAATCTTTAGCAATAGAAGATAGAAAGTCTTTATTCATAACGACTTTTTTACTGTGTGTATCAAGAAACCCTTCTGCA
This sequence comes from Indolivaga macrotermitis, assembly GCF_900128985.1. Lineage (GTDB taxonomy): Bacteria > Bacteroidota > Bacteroidia > Bacteroidales > Dysgonomonadaceae > Dysgonomonas_A > Dysgonomonas_A macrotermitis. The sequence goes on from NZ_FQUC01000003.1 coordinate 217,356, forward strand.
AGTTTCACAGCCTTACCAATCATGATTCCCATAGTTAGTTGCGGGAAGCCCAGGTCGGAAGCAATCTTTATTGTTTCACCTATAAAGTTTCCGTAATGAATAAAAGCCTGACTTGGTAAATCGGGATATAGCTGTTTTATAAATTTTTCGCTTTTAGCTCCTGAGTTAATGATAACGTGTTTGCATCCTAAAGCCTTTGTAACCTGCATTTCACGATGGATGGAAGCTATAAAGGCTTCCGACGAAAAAGGCTTTACTATGCCGGATGTCCCGATAATAGATATCCCTCCGGTTATACCTAGTTTAGGATTGAATGTTTTTAGGGCTATTAGTTCCCCGTCCGGAACGGATATCGTTATATCAATTCCCGTTTTTAGGCTTTCATCCGGTAGCTTATACTGATAGTGCCGCATTACTTTAAATACCTCCTTTTTCATCATCATACGTGGTGTCTTATTGATCGCAGGATCTCCGATTTTGAGACCTAGTCCCGGTAGGGTTACCATTCCTACTCCTTTTCCATGAAGAAAACGTACTCCTTTGTGCTTAAGGTTTAATTGTACGGTAGATATTATCTCGTGCCCGTTAGTTATATCAGGATCATCCCCGGCATCTTTTATCACAGAACAGCTTACTTCGGAACTATTTAAAATTGTAGAGTGGATAGGTAGCTTTATCCATTCGCCATTGGGAAGAGTTATACTTGTTTCGGTTTGTATTTCCTGTGTTAATAGTGCTGTTAATGCAGCTTTAGTTGCTGCTGTAGCACACGTACCGGTTGTATACCCTGTTTTAAGCTCGAAAAAGTCAGGAGTAAGCTTTTCTATTTGTTTTCTCAGCCCGTTTTCGCCATAAACACTGATGAAATTTGGAGACAGAACAGGACGTCTGATCACAAGCATCGGAATGCCAAGTTTCCGGGCAGCTTTTACCTTCTCATTAAAACCACCCGATTCTCCACTCTCTTTTGTTACAATTGCTTGAGGCTTTAGTTTCTCGAATACGGATATTTCTTCTTCTCCCTGTTGGTAATACAGGACTTTGTCCATTGGGAATCCTTCAGACAAGACAATAGACCGTGACTCATCACGGTCCAAAATTCTGAACCAGCAGGTATTATTTTTCCAGTAAGGTTTTAACTTAGAAATAGTATTTACTCCGGTCAAGGCCAGTAGTTTGTCTATATGGTTTTTCTTAAGATAATTAATGGCCTCATTATAGGAGTCAAACCAAAGTAAGTCCCTTTCCTGCTCTGGATAGTTACGCTCGTATCTGATTACCGGTATATTCATACGATTGGCCACAGTAGCAATATTCTGATGCAAGCTTTCAGCAAAAGGGTGGGCGGCATCAATGATCAACCGGATTTCTTTTTCGAGACAACAATCCATCATACTTTTCTCATCTAACCCTCCTGTAATGTGAATACCATGTACGGTATTTATTTTCTGAGATTCGCTCTTAGTCGAGTAGTAAAAGGGTTTAGCTGCACCTTCGCAAACTGTGGCAACTATTCGTCCTTCTGTAGTACCTCCGAATATCAGTATCATATGATAATATAATTTAATAGTTCTTCAATACTGGAAATAAGTATGGGCTTCTGTTCCGGTTGATATAATACAATTTGGTTATCTTGAATATCGATTGACAAACCAGAGTCAATATCTCCTGAAGCCAAAATACCATTTCTTAAAAGAGCTTTTTGTATCATAGCATATTTTTGTCCGCAACCGGATACCTTTATCTTCCTGTTAAAATCGTTTTCAACACGGAATAATCCTGTATTTTGGTCAAATACTATTCCTTTCCGGGCAAAGAAATTACTTAAATTTCCATTTAAGGATAAATCTTCGGGTGTGCCAATCTGGATTCCGTGTTCAGTGTCCATCAGCCATATCTTATCTGCTATTTGCAGCGCTAGTTCCAGATCGTGGGTCGATAGAAAGATTGTCTTGTTCGTTTTTCGAGATAATTGATGCAACAATTGCATTATTTCGACCTTACTCGGAAAGTCGAGAAAGGCGGTCGGTTCATCCAGAAGAATGATCGGAGTGTCTTGAGCCAGAGCTTTGGCAATCATAACTTTTTGCCTTTCCCCGTCACTTAATGTATCGACCATTCGTGGAGAAAGGTCTTTTATTTTGACCTGATCAATGGCTTCTTCAATATGTCTTTTGTCATCCGGTGTCAGTTTTCCCCAGAATCCGGTATACGGACTTCGCCCTAAGCCTATTAATTCGTAAGAGGTCATGTTTTTTATATCAAACTTCTCTGTCAGTACAACACTGACTAAAGTTGCCAATTCTTTTTCCGAATAATTCTTTATTCTCTTATTATAAATAAAAATATCGCCTACTAGTTGAGGTTGGAAACCAGTTAAAGTTCTCAGTAAGGTCGATTTGCCAATGCCATTGGAACCAAGCAGGCATGTAAGTTCTCCGCTGTATATTGTGGATATAATGCTTTCGGCAACGATTCTGGTATTCTTTTTAGAACGGTATCCGATCGATAGGTCTTTGATCTCTATTGTTTTTTCTTTTTTATACATAGATTTAGCCGATTTCATTCTTTCGTTTGCCAAATAATACAGAGATAACAATAGGTGCACCTATCAAAGCTGTAACCGAATTTATAGGGAGAGCACCTTCGAATCCCGGCATTCGTGCCACCAGATTGCAGAACAAGGCTAAAGAGGCCCCGGTTAAGGTAACAGCCGGCATAAGTATCCGATGATCGGACGACACAAATATTGTACGGCATAAATGAGGTACAGCCAGACCCAGAAAAACGATAGGGCCACAGTAGGCTGTGATAATTGCGGTAATAACACACGAACAAATTATAACATACAGCCGTGCCCGTCCGACATTCAAACCCAGATTGCGGGCATAGCCTTCACCCAGTAACATCAGATTGAGTGTTTTTATTAAGAAGAACGATAGAGGAATCAATATAGCCATAATACAAACAAAAGTATAAACCTGATTGCCCGATACCTTTGCAAAACTGCCCAGTCCCCATATTACATACGCCCTGACATCTTCATCGTTACTAAAGAATTTTAATACACCGATAATGGCTGTTGCAATATAACCTATCATAACGCCAATAATGAGTAGTATGACATTTCCTTTCACATATCGGGATATTGTTATAATAATTGACATCACTGCCATAGATCCGGCTATTGCGGCTACAGATATGGCTATTTCTCCGAATAGTCCCATTTTGATAAGGGCAGTTCCGGCAATATTTCCCGACAATAAAATTATAAAGGCAACACCTAAGCTCGCTCCCGAACTGATACCTAATTCGGAAGGCCCTGCTAATGGATTCCGGAATAGAGTTTGCATTTGTAATCCACTGATAGATAATCCCGAACCGGCAATGAGCGCCGTTAAAGTTTGTGGGAAACGGGATTTCCAGATTATATTTTCCCATATATCCGGCTCTTTCTTCGTGCCTAGAAGAATATTCCAGACAGAACCGACAGGAATAGAAATACTCCCCAATACCAGATTAAGTATAAAAAAGAGCACTATAGAAATAAAAATAAGAATAAAAGCAATAGCAGGACGTCTCATTTATTTAAGTAATTCGTAATAAACAGTTTTATGATCCGGAAGTAATTCCGGATGGAATATTTTAATCAGGTCAGCTAATACAATCTCGGGTTCTACAGGTGTATTCTCGTAAAATGGTTTTTCTCGTAAATTGCAATAGATCAACCGTTTTTCTTTGAATGCATCAAAGTCTGCATAGCGGGCATCACTCTGTTTCAGAGCATCGTAAGTGAAGCTTCCGTTATAACTGTTTACCATACGCCAGTAATCGGCCTTTGCTCCCTGAGAATAGACTGTTTCAAAATCTACGTAAAACCCTCCCGATTCATTGTCATTCTGCATAAAGTAATCAGCTCCGGCATCCCTGAACAGCTGGGCTAGGTAGCTTTTGCCTCCTACTACATACCAGTTACCCGAATGTAGTTCACCACTCAAGACCTTAGGGTGCTGGGAAACAGCCGTAGCTAGTTTTTTAAGTTCATTATACCGATTTTCTATTTCTTTAAATTGATTGTTTGCCTGTTCCTCAATACCCAGAAGCATAGCTGTAAATTTGATCCATTCTGCCTGTCCCAGAGGTGAGCTCTCTTTATAACCGAGAAAACTTACCAAAGGAATATCCAAATTACGAATGGCATCATATCCTCCTTTTTTGAATGGAGATACTAATATAATATCGGGATTGAGAGCTATTACAATCTCACTGTCAAACTCGCCTTCTATGCCTATTTTACTAGTTTTACCTTCCTTTAGTTGCTTATTTATCTGTTCGTTGAACAGAAACCGTGTACTGGTTATTCCTACAACTTTATTCAGGGCATTTAGTTTTATGAAGTTGGAGAGTTGCAAAGTAGTCATGCATATTGCACTTCGTACAGGAACCTCTATAATCTGATAATCCGCAGGGATACCTTCTTTATCAGCTCCCCTGTTTAAAAAGGCATATTTATAGCTTATATTACTTTCTCCGGATGGGTCGGTTACATTGACCAACTTGTAGTTCCCGTAATCATCTATAGTAAATCCTTTGGCATACTTAATCTCTATAGAACTTGTGTTTTTGGGATGTTCTTTATTTGCAGTTTCCGATTTTTTGTTTTGATTGCAACTAAGAAATAAGATTGCCGGAATAATAATGATATATAGTATATTCTTCATGTAATTATTTATTTACATATAATAAATAGAGAAAAGTAGGGGAATTTACGTTCAATAATATTTTGTTTATGAGAACTGTAAAATTCTTTATCCTTAATACCGACATTTTCGAAATAATGAAATGTTACATACTGCATAGAGGATATTACTTTTTTGATAGCCTCCTCTGATTGAGATGGTTTCATTATCACAATAGAACTGCCGTACAGTATTCTTTCTTCCAGATCTTTTTGTGTAATAACTCCGGGAATAATATATAACTCTTCTTCCTGCTTTACTGTATGTATATTGGCTAGTGCACCACAGGCTATGAATGCGGGTACCCCGGCAATTCTTTTTGTAGGTATATTGTTGACCGAAAGATTATCACATATATAGTGAGTTGAGGAATAAAAGCCGGCATCACCTTCTGCTGCAACTGCAATTCTGCTCCCGTTTTTATATCGTTTTTCTATCTTGGTAGATATCTTTTTATAAGATATGATCGCTTCGGAGCGATTTTTATCCATAGGTACACTAAATAGAGATATTCTGGATTCTTCGAGGCCTAGTTCCAAAAGAATATCCTTGCTCCGCGAAGAGACTTTTCCAGAAGGGGTGAGTGTAGACGGACAGAATATAATATCAGCCTGTTGTAAAAAATTCAGCCCCTTTAAAGTAATTAATTCCGGATCTCCCGGACCAAGGGATACGAACATAACAGAGTTTTCCATCTGTAAATTTGAATAATATATATTTTAAAAGTATTAGAAAGAGTAACCGTTCAGTTTTCTCTTTCTAATACGTGAGTTAAATGGTTCTCTGGCTTATTCCCCCAGATGTTCATTCCATGATTCGGCTTTTAACACAGCCTCTTTCATGTGGTTAATCCAGATTTTACGTATAGCCTCATGATCAGCTAATCCTATAACATTAAAGCTATCAGCGTCAGTATTTGTTCCATCATTGCTGATCGTAAATCCTAGTTTACCTAATTTCAGTTTCCAACTGTATTCAGCTTCCCAGTCGTCTTCATCGGGATTAATGCTTTCAGTTGTTTGTCCATCTTCCAGACCGCCTAAAAGGTCGTTTTGTGCATGGTCTCCTGCTATCGACATCAATGGAGCAAGGCTAACGGTAATCTCTTTATAATTGTCTTTAGTAATACCTTTTCGTGTAGCAAAAGCTTTGATCTCATCGCGTACGTGAGAGAACATCTTATCACCCCAGTCTACGGTTCCAACAAATATGTTTTTCTCGCCGCTTAGTTCTTGTAATGTAGATTCCAACTGGTCATATCTTTCGTTTGCGTGGGTGTATTCTGTATCGGGATTACCGTGTCCCATCAAAGCAACCACTTCCCCATTATCCAGACGGGGCTTGTAATAAGCATAGAGAATCTTGGCTATGGATTGTACATCTTCTTCGGTTTCCAGCAAGCAGGCACTTTTAGCCACTTTAATATCCGGAAACGGAACCATGAAGTTTTTCTTTACATCGGTATTCATGAGGCTTAAATATTCCTCTCCCGGAATAATGTGTAATGATTGTACATATACATTCTTATATCCGGCATTGCCGATAGCTGTAAGCCATAAGTCGGGTTGAGCATAAGCTATTCCTATCTGGGCATATACGCGTGATACAATAGTGCGTGATGTAAAGGACATATAAATGTCGGTGTTAGGATAAGCCGCCTGATAGTCGGCTATAATCTTGTCATAAGTAGCTTGTGGTTGTTCGTAAGTACTTCCGAAAGAGCACAAAAGTAAGGCAGTGTCATTTTTTTTCTCTATAACAACCGCACTTCTGGTATTAGTGTCATCTTTGTTGTCGTCATCCGAACATGCAGAAAAAAATCCGGCGGAAAGAATCACCGAAACGGTTAACAGGTTTTTAAAGAACTTTTTCATACTAAAAATGATTTTTTTAAGTAAACATTATTGGTTTTGATTCTGAAATTTTAAGATAAACGATGTGTAGATATTCCTTCCGGGCGATGTGGTACCCCTGTTATGACCGAAAGGTGTACGGTCTATATAATTGAAGAGATTATCTATTCCTACATTCATATCTAACTTCCATTTTTTTGTGTTAAGAAAGGAATGTGATGTGTTAAGTCTCCATAGTTGGTATCCTTCGGCATTTCCATCCGTTGTATAGTAGCGCTCTGATTGATACCTGCCGTTGAGATTGATTCCCAGTTTGTATTCTTTCCATGATTTGAACCACGAAAGCCTGATATTCGCATTGTGGCGCGAAGTCCCGTTTATATATACGTATTTCATATAATCGGCCGAGGTTTCGTCGTCCGTACGCTGCCCTTTAGCATCCAGATAACTATATCCTCCACTGATCTTTATGTTCTTGGGTAATTCAGCATCGAAAGTGAAGTCTATCCCGTATGTTCGTCCTTTTGCAAGGTTTACGTACTTCATAGTTTCTTCGACCAACTGTAGCTTATCTTCGTAAGAAGTTTCAACAGTCTGAAGAGAGATCATATTCCTGATATTATTGTGATAACCCGTTATACTGGCTTTGAACCGTGGCCGGTGATATTCGACATTTAATGCGTAGTAGTCCGATTTTTGTGCTTTTAAATCGATATTTCCGTAATAGGCTTTGTAACTGCTCATTATTGTTGCATAATAATGATAGTAAAGTTCTTTTATGGTAGGTGCCTTGAATCCATTGGAGTAGGTTCCTCTCAATCTGAAGTTATCCAGTTTATACATCGCCGAGATCTTCGGTGTAAATGTTTGTCCAAATTCTTTATGCTGTCCGAATCGTATTCCGGCTGTAACGTTCAGCTTCTCGGTTATATTCCATTCGTCCTGAGCATATGCAGATATAGAATAAGCTGTGGCTCTGTCCCCTTCTAAACGATAGGGCGACACCAGCTTATCGTGGATGTATTCTACCCCTGTATTTAATATATTTTGTTCATTTAAATAGAATACTCCTTTAAGGTTGCTCAATATTCTCTGTTGAGAAGTTTGTAAAATCCGGTCTCCTTCATAATATACAATCCGGTTGCCGTTTTCATCAAAGTAGTCGGTGTATTCACGGCTCGTATAGTCATAGAAATAATCGTATCTGTCATATGATACATCAAAAGAAAGGTAGTTCTTGCCGTGTAATGTATATTTTGCTCCGATACCGTATGATTGGTTCCTGTAATAAAAATCGTTCAACCGCCATTGAGGTTCGCCTGTGGGTCTGTAAATCCATTTTTCGTAATAAGAAGCATTTGCATTCAGCAAAAGTTCTTTAGTTGCCCGGTAGGATAAATCTTCCGAGATAGAATAATTTGTAGAACGGTTAACCGTTTTTGTAACACTGTTGGTGTATAGTTTTCCTCTGTACCATTCTTCAGTTGTGTTTCTCCAGCCATCAGTATGGTTTAAAGTAAAAGAAGTGTTGGAGGATAGCCGTCCATGATTCAGGCTTATGGTGTTACTTTGATTAATATCGGCATATTCGCCTATCCGTGAAATATTGGATATACTGAGTTTATCTTTGTCCTTTTTCGATATGAAATTTATAACCCCGCCTATTGCATCCGAACCGTAAAGAGACGAGACTGCTCCTTTAACGATCTCTATACGCTCTATATTATTCATGTTAATCCGGCTCAAATCGTTTTGTCCTCCGACATCGCCATTTATTCTTTTACCATCTACGAGTATTAGGATATAGTCATTCTTTAATCCATTGAGTTGAATATTACTCCCCATATCACTACGGCTGAAAGTAAAAGAAGAAGACAGTCCTCCCAGAATATCCTCGATATCCCGTCCCGCATATTCTTTCAGGGCTGTTCCTGATATAACTTCAGTCTGAATAGGAGCATCTTTAGTATAGTGCTCGGTTCCGGTACCGGTTACTACTACCTCATTTAAAGAAACTGACTTTATTTCCTGCTGGGCTTTTGTATGTATACTGCACAAAAAAGTTACTGCCAAAAGCATGTAATACCTCATATCTTATTTTATTATTTTTGAAAATCAATAAAATAAAACAACGAGTTTCCCGAAAATCAATAAAATAGTAATGAATACATATGTATTTCACAACCACTCCTAACCCTGGAAGCTTGGTGTTTATTCGTCGAATCTGGCAGGTCTTCTGGCTATCCTCTGGTTAAAAGCCTTCCCATTCTAAAAGAACAGTGGCATAGAATATTTAACCAACATAACGAGGAATTACAGCTGCAGGTACAGCCCCGGATTCTCACCGGGTTCCCTTTTCATTACAATATCATGAGTATGATTTGTAACACCAAAATCTGGGTCAAAGGTATTAATATTTCTTATATTCGGGGTTAAAAGATGTAAATAAATTTCATCACTAATTTTTATATTGTAAAGTTCTCTCTATTGATGACTGTTTCTTGAAAAATTATGGTTTAGCTAATGTTTTTTATGTAAAATGCTAACCATTATATATAAGATATTGGATAAGATAGGAGCATCTTATCTGAGATAGCATTAATAAAAAAAGTAGACTATTACAACAATAAGACTTCCTAAAACAGTAAGTCCTATCAAACAATTAAAGATAGAGTATGCTTGGTGGGATATTATACGATATGGCTTATTTCTACCTGTCAATTTATAAAAAAGATAGCGTATACGAGCCCCGATGAGTCCCGCAATCTTCCCTATAATATTTAAAATCAGTTCGTCCATAGAACAAAGATCTTGTTTAAATTATCGGTAAAATATACTCTTATATTCTATAAGAAAGGAGAATAATTTAAAAGTATAACATAATTAGCAAATATTCAAAAACTAAATACTAATTTCTGCCGATTGGATACTGTTTATAGATACCTACATATTCAAGTATCATTCGTTGAGGGTAGATGTTGACTTCGCTTTGTCCTTTTGTTCTAAAAGAACTTTTTTGTACGTTTGATTAATAACACAGTTTTAAGTTTGATTTGTGAAGCTAATTGTATTAAAGGGAGATGGAAAATCTATTGGTTGATAAAGATTATGTACTATATAAAACAGAGGGTAAAGGGGGATGGACATTTGCCGAATTACCCGAAATCCCGATGCCTAAAAGTGCTTTTGGAATGTTGAAAGTAAAAGGGAAAATAGACGATTATGAGTTTTCTAATGTACATTTGATGCCAACGGGAAACGGGCATGTGGGCTTGGCTGTTAAATCGGAAATAAGGAAGAAAATAAAGAAACAGGCGGGTGATACAGTACATATTATCCTTTATGAAGATAAGGTACCCACTGAAATCCCCGAAGAACTAATTTTATGCATGAAATACGAAGATGGTATCTTCGAAAGATTTAAAACTTTTAGTGATGCGGAGAAAAAGGCTTTTATAAATTGGATATATTCGGCAAAAACAGAACAAACCAAGGCTGACCGGATTGCCAAAACTATAATAATGATACAAAAAGGTGAAAAATTTTATAAAGCGTGGTAATAGCGCCTTCTTTATATAAGAAACAGGATTTACATCAGAATCTATTTAAGAGCAATAGGGATTATGTTAATCATGTAAGAAATTTTTATCATTCTAGTTTCATTAATGTTTAATTTATTATACAATGGTACCTATTGATGAGAATGAAAAATTATTACTTCAGCATATATTACAATGTGGCGGAGCTTTTTTAGAAGCACATAAAGAGTTTTACCCCTTTGGTATGGCAATGGGATATGATTTTGAAATCTATACGATTGCCGCATCTGATGGGAATGAATTCCCAAATTCACAGGATTTAATATCTCTACTTGAAAAAATTCTTTCCTCTGGGATTAATGAAGGAAACTATCTGCTATGTGCGATATGTTATGACATATATTTGAAAGAGACTATTAATGGTATGGAACGCAAAAGGGATGCAATTAAAATCTGTTTTATAGCGAATGACCACAAAAATGAGGTCGTATTACCATATATCTTTACTTCTGAGGGGATAATCTTTGAATAAGGGCTTATCTGTCTCATTTCAATATAATTTTCTTTTTTACCTATCTTTATATCTTAAAAAAATGAACGTTTAATGAAATTATATTTAAAAATATTATCACTGGTAAGCATTTTTATGATAACCATATTTACTTCTTGTCATAAAAGTGATAACCAGATATTGAAAGAGGTCAATGAAATTGTTAAGATGAAGCCAGATAGCACGCTCATACTTTTATCAATGATAGAAAATCCATCTCAATTGGAAGGTAAAGACAAAGCTGATTATTGGAGAATACGTAGTCGGGCTCATTATCAGATGCATAATGCAATGACAACAGATTCACTAATACTTTACTCTGTTGATTATTACCAGTACAATCAAGATACCTCCAATTTAATCGAATCATATTTACTTTTAGGAGAATATTATCGATGGATAAACCAACCTGACAGCACTAACTCTGTATTAAACAAAGGACTTGAAATAGTCAAATCCAGAGAAGACTCAATATACATATCTCAGTTTTTATACAAAATTGGAATAAATGAATTATCCAGAGGAAAAAGTCAGGAAGCAATAAACTATTTTAAAAGAAGAATATCTTTTGACAAAAAGTCTCATAACTCATACTATTTAGCAGGAATTTACTCCAACGATGACTCAACACAATACTATTTAGATGAGTCTGTAAGATTGGCTTTACAAATAGGAGATACATTATCAGCGGCTCATTATTTACGTAACTACGCAAGTATCTTTCTAAAAAATAAAGATTATTCAAATGCAATAAAACTTATTGAAAAAACAGGTGAATTATCAGATTTTTATAAAGATTTCGGGGCAAACCATCAGCTTATGACTCAAATATTTATTGTTACAGAAAGATTAGATTCTGCTCAATATTATTTAGATAAAGCAAAGAATGAATACAGGAAAAGTTCTTTTGGAAGCTACAGTGATTTAAATCTTATAGGAAATCAAAATGCTTTGTATGTATTACAAGCGATAATAGATACCAAACACAATAAAGAGGTTGATCTTGCACCAATGTATCGTTTCAATGATTCTATTATATCAGAAACGAACAGAAAGAATGAGATATTACTGGAACAAATAACTGAACGGAATAATCTTGAACAACAAAATTTAAGATTACTAATTAATAGACAACAAACTCATATTCTTCTAATTATTATTTTCTCTTTTGTTATATTTTTATCAATTATTGCTTACCTATATACTCAGAAGAAAAAAAGAAAGCTTCAAGAAATAACGGAAAGAGCTGAATCATTACAAATACTTTTTCGGGAAGCTTTAAATGTCAAAGATGAAAAACAAAACAATAGCCAGCTTTTCCGCAAAACCCTATTGCAACAATTAGGAATTATAAAGTTGGTTGCTACAACTCCGGCAAAACAAAATAAAGGATTATTACATCAGATAATTGATATTTCTAATGAGTCAGTCTCAACCGAATCCTTGTTAAAATGGAACGATTTATATTCAATTATCGACTCTATATATGATAATTTTCATACCAAACTGAAAGAAAAATATGGCAATATATTGATTGAAAAAGAGATACAGTTATGTTGTTTACTCCGTGCTGATTTCTCTACAGTCGAGATTAGTGCCATCATGCAACAAAGTATGCAAACAATCTATCAACGTAAATCTACAATACGGGGTAAACTGAAAATGGAGGATAAAGAAGATATTTTGCCCTTCTTAGAGGAGCAATTTTAAACCTAAAATGAAGATATAAGTAGATTTTAATCCAATATAAATTATTTAACCTTTCAAAAGATGTATCAGCCTGTTTATCTTATACTTGACATCTATACAATATAAAGGAGATATAGGCTGTTATAAATAAATAATTAGCATCAAAACATATAGATTTGCTTTCATAATTAATTCCCAATAATATGAAAACAAGTTATTTAAAAAAGGTTTTGTTCAATCTATTCTTGTTGTGTTGTACCTCCAGTATGATAGGTCAAACTATAACAGGTAAAGTTATTGACACAGAATCCTCCGAACCACTCGCTTTTGCTAACGTTATTCTCTTAAATTCTGTTGATTCTACTTTTATTGCAGGAAGTATAACCGATGATAATGGCTCTTTCTCGTTAAAGGCTTCAAATGCAACAGAAAATTATTTAATTCGAGTACAATATGTAGGATATGAAGCTTTGACTTTAAGGGTCGGCTCTGCAAATTTGGGAATACTATCACTTTCTCCAAGCCAGACAACCCTAAAGGAAGTGCAAATTACAGCTTCAGCTAAAACATTCCGGATGGAGAATGGAGGTATTTCTGCTGATATTCAGAATAGCAGGCTCAAAGATATGGGCAGTCTTTCCGATGTATTGGGGCAATTACCTTTCATTCTGAAAGATCAAGATAATTATACTGTATTTGGCAAAGGGACTCCTGTCTTTTACATTAACAACCGTTTAGTTCGTAATAATATTGAAATACAGAAAATAAGTTCAAAAGATATCAAGAACGTAACTATAATTACCAGTCCTGGCACAGAGTATGATTCTTCTGTAAATGCCGTTATAAAAATAGAAACTATACGCCCTGTGGGTGAGGGTATTAGTGGAGATATTTTTACTTACAACAGATACAATAGCAAACTTTCGACATTGAATAACGTTTCACTAAATTACCGAAAAGAAAATTTAGATATTTTCGGTAGTTTTGGATATGCAGATATGTCTTTTCCTAAAGACAGAATAATTACTAATAGCATATTAACAAATAGCTCTGTTACTAATATTGGAACACAATCCAAAGAAAAGGATTCTTTCAGACATATTATTCCACAAATAGGATTTAACTATATGATAGATAAGAATCATTCATTTGGTGGTAAGTATGAATACTATAACCAACTGAATCTTTCCGGAAAACATAATCAATATATTGAGGTCTTAAAGAATAATCTAAAGGAAAATGAACTTCATTCAGACAAGTGTTATGATGGTAGTAGTAAAAGCCATTATGTAAATGTTTATTATACTGGCATATTGAGTAAATGGCTGAGTATGAAAGTGGATATTGATTATAAAACAGCAAGTAATGAGAATGGTACTGATATTAACAACTTGTTAGAAAATGGAACTATTGAAAAGGTTGCAACATCAAATACTGCATCATCGGACCTTTATGCAGCAAAAATCGTTTTGACTACCCCTATATGGGATGGAAATCTGGTATATGGTGCGGAAATTTCACATACTAAGAACAGGCAAGACTCATATGTTATCGAAAATGAAGGTGCTCCGGGAATTATTCCAAGCAGTAATGATGTTAATCAAAACTTAATTGCAGGTTTTTTATCTTTTGAAAAATCTTTTGGACAGCTTTCGGGAGACATAGGCTTGCGCTTTGAAAACATTTCTTCTGAGTATATACAAAATGGTAATAAGATACAAGAACAAAGTAAAGATTATCAAAACTTATTTCCCAGCATACGTTTATCATATAAGCATGACAAATTTCAAACTGAACTTTCATATAGATACACTATTCGAAGACCTAGTTATTCCGATTTGCGAAGTGGTATTGTTTATTTAGCTCCATATTCTTATTTTAGTGGCAATCCTTTGCTTCAGCCAACCTATCAGCAGAGCCTGACATTTACATTGATGTGGCAAAAATTCACATTTATGACTGTTTATAGTCATTATAAAGATCGTTTTTTTGAAATGATTCCACAACTATATCTGGAAAACTCAATCTTATTAAAACCTGTAAATTTTGACAAAAGTCAGCAATTGTCAATAAGTTTGAATTACTCCTCAACTGTTGGTATTTGGAACCCAAATATAGAAATTGGGATGGAAAAAGGGTTCATTAAGTTTGGAACTCCGAGTTTGACATATAATGAACCAATCTTTAAGGCATCTTTACGTAATAATTTGAAAATAAAAGAATGGCAAGTAGGCTGTGATATTCATGGAAGAACAAGGGGCAATAGAGGTCTTGAATATCTTGAAAAAAGTTCATGGAATACTAATATATATATAAGCAAGTCTTTTTTGAAAGGGAACTTATCTGTCAATGTTACTGCCAATGATATTTTTAACACTATTGACGACAAGATGAGTATTGCAAATAATAATGTAAATGTTTATTATGACAATTCAATGTATAGAAGAAATGTACAACTGACAGTAACCTATCGCTTCAATACTTCAAAAAATCGATATAAAGGAAATAGAGCAAGTAATGAGTTAGATAGGTTGTAACTGTTTAGTGAATAGGAAGTCTGTTCAGTAGTTTTTATCATGTGAATATGATGAGATAAATTAGATTAAAATTCAAGATAAATAATATTTTCTTGTCAGGAAAGACTATAGCAGGGATTATTGGCTCTATCGGAAAAATATACATTCCTATTGAATAGGACATCGAACCCTATTATAATAATTTGTTGATTAAATTTTGCATGCAAATTGCATGTACGGATAAAAAGAAAAAGAGTTAGACAATAACTCTAACTCTTTAATTCTTAATTGTCGGGATACCAGGATTCGAACCTGGGACCCCCTGCTCCCAAAGCAGGTGCGCTAACCGGACTGCGCTACATCCCGTATTTGATTTCTCAAATGCGATGCAAAGGTACAATATATTTTTAAAAAGCAAAATTTAGAGCGTATTTTTTTGAAAATATTCTCTGATCAGTAATAAAAACAGTATTTTTGCATCATTAGAAAATCAGATTTAATTTATAGAAATATTCTTGCTATGTACAGAAGTCATACATGTGGTGAACTGAGGCTTGCCGACCAAAACAAAGAAGTTATCCTAGCCGGATGGGTACAAAAAGTTCGTAAATTAGGAGGTGGTATTACTTTTGTCGATCTACGAGACCGCTATGGAATTACTCAGTTGGCATTTTATAAAGATGCAAATGCAGATCTTTATGAAGAAGCAAATAAATTTGGCCGCGAATGGGTTCTGCAAGTTACAGGTAAAGTTCAGGAAAGATCCAGTAAGAATAAGAATATACCTACAGGAGAGGTAGAATTGGTTCCGACCAAGGTGACAATACTTAATACATCGGAAGTCCCTCCTTTTACAATCGAAGATGAAACAGATGGAGGAGACGATATTCGTATGAAATACCGTTATCTGGATTTGAGAAGAAATCCGGTCAGGAATAATCTCGAATTGCGTCATAGAATAGCTTTCGAAACAAGAAATTATTTAGATAAGCAAAACTTTTTAGAAGTAGAAACTCCTGTATTAATAGGTTCCACACCTGAAGGTGCCCGAGACTTTGTGGTTCCATCGAGAATGAACCCGGGCGAATTTTATGCATTACCGCAATCGCCACAATTATTTAAGCAATTGTTGATGGTATCGGGATTCGACCGCTATTTCCAGATTGTGAAATGTTTCAGGGATGAGGATCTGCGCGCAGACCGCCAGCCCGAATTTACCCAGATAGATTGCGAAATGTCTTATGTCGGTCAGGAAGATGTCCTTCAGACATTCGAAGGATTAGCAAAATATTTATTCAAGACTGTTAAAGGAATTGATATAGCCAATTTCCCTCGTATGCCATATGCCGAAGCTATGAAGTATTATGGCTCTGATAAGCCTGATACCCGTTTCGAAATGAAGTTTGTGGAAATCAAAGATTTAACTAAAAATAAAGATTTCGTCGTTTTTGACAGCAGTGAGTATGTCGGTGCAATATGTGCAAAAGGTTGTGCGGAGTATACCCGTAAGCAACTGGATGAACTGACTAACTTCGTGAAAAAACCTCAGATAGGAGCAAAGGGACTTGTTTATGTTAAATGTGAAGCCGATGGTAGTTTTAAGTCATCAGTAGACAAATTTTATAATCAGGATGATTTGTCAAAATGGGCAGAACGTTGTGGTGCAGAAAAGGGAGACCTTATACTTATTATATGCGGAGAAACCGAAAAAGCACAGAAGCAATTATGCGAACTTCGTCTCGAAGTAGGAGAACGCTTAGGTTTACGTGATAAGAATGTATTCAGTTGCCTTTGGGTTGTCGATTTCCCTCTTTTGGAAAAAGATGAAGAACTGAACCGTTACTTTGCAAAACACCATCCGTTTACAAGTCCTAAAGAAGAAGACTTACATTTATTGGATTCTGATCCCGGAGCCGTAAGGGCAAGTGCCTATGATATGGTGATAAACGGAGTCGAAGTAGGAGGTGGATCGGTACGTATCCATGATAGTGCTTTACAAAAGAGAATGTTTTCGGTTCTGGGTTTCACTGAAGAAAAAGCGCAAGAGCAATTCGGATTCCTGATGAATGCTTTTAAATATGGAGCACCTCCACATGCCGGATTGGCATTTGGTCTGGATCGTTTGGTATCTCTGTTTGCCGGACTCGATTCTATAAGGGATTGTATTGCATTTCCTAAGAATAATTCGGGTCGGGACGTTATGATCAACGCTCCGGCAAAACTGGAACCGGAACAATTAGACGAGCTGAATATAAAAGTGGAGATCAAAGAATAAATACATCTTCGAATAAGAAAAAATAAGGCCGGTTAATCAATCGGTCTTGTTTTTTATAGTGAAAAATATGTTAAAAAACATAAAACATTACAATATTATTGATACATAAGCATACATATAGTAAGTGTGCTTATTATATTTGCAGCCAATTACAAATATGTAGAAATGAATGATTGTTCTAAATTTGATAATCCTGAAGAAGATCTGGGATATTTAATCTGGAGGATTACTAAATATTGGCAGCGAGGGAAGCATCGAATGCTGGATGAATTTGGACTTACCGGTTCGCAAATGGAGGTTTTAGGGGCTATATTCCATTTGTCGAAAGATGAGAAAGAAGTAACCCAAATATTTTTATCTCAGGAAACAGGGATTGATCCGATGACGGTTTCGACAATATTACGGAATCTTCAGAAAAAGGGATTGATTACCCGTAAAGAAAGTAAAATCGACACAAGAGCGAGGGTTGTCGAACTTACTGAAGAAGGGAGAAGTTTGTTTGCAATGGCACTAACGAAGGTAAAAGAATTGCAAGAGGTCCTTTTCGAAAGCATTGATGTGGATGCTTTGCGAAAACAATTAAAAATATTATTAAACGAGTTAAATAGATTAAGTATTCATTCAATAAATTAATAAGTGTAAGGTATGGATTTGAAAAAAATGAGTGTCGGTCTTTTCTCGGTACTACTGTTGGTGTCTTGTGGAGGTAAACAAGATGCAAAACAAGAAGCACCGGCCAGTGTATATCCTACACTGGTGTTGAGCGCACAGAACGCTCAATTAGAAACTGTATATCCGGTTACCATTAAGGGACAGGAAGATATAGAAATAAGACCAAGGATTGATGGGTTTATCGAAGCGATTTACGTAGACGAGGGGTCTGTCGTAAGAAAGGGGCAAACTTTATTTAAAATTAATTCGCCATCGTCGGAGCAGGCATTATCTTCAGCTAAAGCAGCTGTAAATAGTGCACAGGCTTCTGTAAATACAGCGAAACTGAATGTGGATAGAATACGTCCGCTGGCAGAAAAAGGGATTGTGAGTAAGGTTCAATTAGAAACAAACGAGAATGTGTATCAGTCGTCTTTAGCAACATTGGCTCAATCGCAGGCAACGTTAGCACAGGCACAGGCTACAATGAGTTGGACGAATGTAACCAGCCCAGTAGACGGAATTGTGGGGGAAATACCTTACCGTCAAGGAAGTTTGGTTGATAAAGCTAACGCACTTACTACTGTAGCTAATACAAGTAATGTATATGCATACTTCTCTTTGAATGAAAAAGATTTACTAGGTTTCTTAAGCAATGCAGAAGGAAAAACACAGGCTGAGAAAATTAAAAATATGCCTGAAGTTACTCTGATTCTGGCTGATGGTAGTGTATATCCTGAGAAGGGTAAAATCGAAACAATATCCGGAGTAGTAAATGTATCTACAGGATCTGCCGGATTCAGGGCTGAATTCCCTAATCCTCATGGTTTGTTGAGAAGTGGTGCAAGCGGTAAAGTAAGCATCCCGAGACATCTTGACAATGTATACGTTATACCACAGAAGGCGACATTCAGCCAGCAAGATAAAGTCTTGGTTTATAAAGTCGAAGGAGACTCGGTTATGCAGTCATTAATAACAGTTTCTGTTATGCCTGACGGAAAGAGCTATGCAGTAACAAGTGGTCTGAAAGATGGTGACCGTATCGTTACCGATGGTGTAGCAACTTTATCAAATGGTAAAAAAATCAAGATAGAGAACCAGCAATAAAAAATTAAAACAGTAAAATACAATGTTAAAGACATTTATAGAAAGACCGGTGCTATCGACCGTGATCTCTATTATCATCGTGGTATTAGGGATTATCGGACTAGTAACCCTTCCTATTGAACAATATCCGAACATTGCTCCTCCTACAGTTGTAGTTAGTACTACATATAGTGGGGCCAATGCAGATGTGGTGATGAATAGTGTGATTGTACCTATCGAAGAACAAGTGAACGGGGTAGAAGGTATGACATACATGACATCATCTGCCACAAATAACGGACAGGCTACAGTTACAGTATACTTTAAGCAGGGAGTAGACCCTGATATTGCTGCTGTAAACGTGCAAAACATGGTTGCGCGCGCTACACCCTTATTGCCATCGGAAGTTGTTTCTGTGGGGGTAACCGTAAGAAAACAACAAAGTAGTACGATTCTTTTCTTGGCATTGTCAAGTGATAATCCCGATTACGATGGGGAGTTTATACAGAACTATGCCAATATCAATATCTTACCACAGATCAAGCGTGTATATGGGGTAGGGGATGCCAATGTATACGGAGCGAAAGACTATTCGATGCGTGTATGGTTGAAACCCGACCTTATGACTACCTATAAGATTGCGCCGGAAGAAATAATTGCAGCATTGAATGATCAGAATATAGAAGCCGCTCCGGGTGAGTTGGGTCAAAATAGCGATCAGTCGTTTCAGTATACCCTTAAGTATACAGGGCGGTTAAAGACAGCAGAACAATTCGGTAACGTTATAGTTAGAGCAAATGATGGCCATATACTAAGGGTTAAGGATGTAGCCGATGTAGAATTAGGCTCACTTAACTATACAGTGCATTCGGCTACAAACGGTTCTGAATCAGTCGTTATTGCAATCAGTCAAACTGCGGGTTCTAATGCACAGGAAGTAATTGAAAACATTCAGAAGGTTCTCGAAACAGAGTCTAAGACATTCCCTAAAGGGATGAAAGTGACTTACTTGATGAATGCCAATGATTTCTTGGATGCATCAATCGAAAAGGTTATTCACACATTGATAGAAGCATTCTTACTGGTGTTCCTTGTTGTGTTTGTATTCCTTCAGGACTTCAGATCGACATTGATACCTGCAATAGCCGTACCGGTGGCGATTATCGGAACATTCTTCTTCTTGCAGATGTTCGGGTTCTCTATCAACCTTCTTACATTGTTTGCACTTGTACTGGCAATCGGTATTGTGGTGGATGATGCTATTGTCGTCGTCGAGGCAGTCCACGCTCAGCTTGATGCAGGAGAAAAAGATCCGAAAGTAGCGACAATGGCAGCGATGAAAGAAATTGCTCCGGCGATCGTTTCTATCACATTGGTTATGTCGGCAGTATTTATTCCTGTCAGCTTTATCGGAGGTACCAGTGGTATTTTCTACAAGCAGTTCGGTTTAACTCTGGCTATCTCCATTGTAATTTCTGCGATCAATGCATTGACATTAAGTCCGGCTCTTTGTGCCTTATTCTTAAAAGGACACGATGAAGAGCACGGGCAGAAGAAGAGTTTACTGAAACGTTTCTACTATAGCTTTAATATCGCATTTAATTCGGCTACTCAGAAATATAAGTCAAGCTTACAATTCTTAGGAAGACGTGGTCATAGATGGATTACTGTTGCTATTATAGCTGTAAGTTCTTTCCTTTTAGTTTTCTTGATGAAACAAATACCAACAGGATTTGTGCCACAGGAAGACGGTGGAGGTGTAATGGGGATGATAACTTTACCTCCGGGAGCATCTCTGGAACGGACAGATTCATTAGTGGCAGAAGTTACTGCTATTGCAAAAAGTATCGAAGGTGTAAATGATGTTACCAGTATTGCCGGTGTTAGTTTTATGAGTGGTCTGGGTAGCTCGTATGCTTCTGTCATCATAAAAATGGTGCCTTGGAATGATCGTAAAATTAATACAAATGAGGTGGCAGCGATGCTAACGGAAAAAACCTCGCATATACAGAATGCAACATTTATGTTCTTTGGTATGCCTACTCTGCAAGGGTTCGGTTTGAGTACAGGGGTCGAAATGCAGCTTCAGGACAAAACTGGTGGAGATATAAATAAATTTTATGATATAACCACAAACTTCTTGAACGAAGTGAGGAAGAGTGAGTCTGTGATGATGGCTATGACAACCTTTAATCCTAACTTCCCTCAAAAGGAGATCGAAGCTGATATTCCTAAAATTAAGCAATCGGGCTTGACATTGACTCAGGTTATGACAGCCATGCAGGCTTATATCGGTAGTATGTATATCTCGAATTTCAACCTATACGGAAAGCAATTCAGGGTTATGGTACAGGCCTCTCCCGAATACCGTGCTAGTATGTCTGACTTGGATAAGTTATATGTACAGACCGGCTCAGGAGAAATGGCTCCTATCACCGAATTCCTGAAAATTACAGATGTATCAGGACCTCAAGCCTTGACCCGTTTCAATATGTTCTCGTCAATGAGTGTTACCATTATCCCTAACTTCTATAAAGGATATAGTACCGGTGACGTTATACAATTGGTAGATCAGGTGGGTAAAGATGTTTTACCGGAAGGTTATGGTTATGAATATTCAGGTATGACCCGTGAAGAGGTTAATACAGGTAGTCAGACAATACTTATCTTCGGACTTTGTTTGATATTCGTATATCTGCTGCTTGCAGCCCTTTATGAAAGTTATATACTTCCGCTGGCGGTAATATTCTCATTACCTGTCGGTCTTGCCGGAGTATTTATATTCATCTTTGTCGCGATGTTAGGAGGTAGCGGTATCGTTAATAACATCTATGTTCAGATATCGCTCGTCATGTTGATAGGGCTGTTGGCTAAGAATGCTATTCTTATTGTAGAGTACGCGATCCAGCGTCGTCAGCAAGGTATGAGTATCGTTGAGTCTGCCGTGAATGGTGCTGTTGCACGTCTCCGTCCTATCTTGATGACATCGTTTGCGTTTATCTTTGGTCTTATGCCTTTGATGTTCGCATCGGGTGCAGGTGCTATTGGTAACCGTTCTATCGGTATCAGTGCTATCGGTGGTATGTTTATCGGTACGATGATCGGGGTGTTGGTTATTCCATCACTGTATATCATCTTCCAAACTATACAGGATAAATTCAGTAAGTCAGGCATGATTAATTCTAATGACGAGGTAGTGAATAGAAAACAATGACAAATATGAACAAAAGATATGTTAAAGGAGTAATTCTATTGGGGCTGACCGCCTCAATAGGGTTCACATCCTGTCAGATAACCAATAAATATAAAGCTCCGGAGTATGATTCCGAGAACTTATATCGTGACGGTAATTCTGCTGATACTACATCAATCGCCGCTATTCCTTGGAGGCAATATTTTACTGACCCTATTTTACAAGGTCTGATAGAAGAAGGATTAGAGAAGAATTTCGACTTGCAGATTGCTTTTACACGTATCAAGCAGGCCGAAGCTAACTTAGGAATGGCCAAAGCGGCTTATTTTCCTTCAGTAGCATTGGTTGGGCAAGTAGAGCAAACCCGTTTGAGTGCAGCCGATCCATTGACCGGAGCAGCAAGGGAAAGAAAAAGTTTGGCTTATCATAAGGAAACTTATACATTAGGAATTTCTGCCAGTTGGGAATTAGATGTATGGGGTAAACTGAATAGGCAGTCTCGTGCTACGTATGCTCAGTTTCTGAATAGCCATGCTTATAAGAATCTTATACAGACTTCGTTGATCTCTAATCTGGCAACTTCATATTATTCTTTATTAGCTCTTGACGAACAATTGAGGGTGACTAAAGAAAATATCGAAATACTGAAAGAGAGTGCAGCTACTATGGAAGCTATGAGGGATGCAGGTATGCTTACCAGTGCTTCTGTAGAGCAAAGCCGTGCCTTGCTATATTCGACTCAGGTCACTGTACCTGATTTGGAAAACCAGATCCGTCAGATGGAAAACAGTATTTGCTTATTGATAGGCCGTAAGCCTGAAAGCATTTTGAGAACATCTATTGCAGAGCAAAATGTCCCCTCAGAAATGAAATTCGGGGTACCTGCTCAAATGTTGGCTCTGCGTCCTGATGTTCAACAGGCAGAACTATCGTTCCGTCAGTCATTCGAATTGGTTAATGTTGCAAAAGCTAGTTTTTATCCAACGATCAGTTTGAGTTCGGGTATGATTGGTTATTCAACCGTGAATGGACTTTCTCAATTCTTCAAACCCGAAAACTTGTTTGCAAGTATAGTAGGAGGGCTTACTCAGCCTCTGTTTGCCAGAAAACAACTGATTACTCAATTGAAGGTTGCTAAAGCACAACAGGAAGAATCTTATCTGACATTCGAAAAGACAGTGCTTGCAGCAGGAAAAGAAGTATCTGATATATTGTATACTTACGAATCTTCTCTATCGAAGAACGAACTTCGTAGTAAGCAAGTTGCATCTTTGAATAATGCAGTATATTTCACGCAGGAATTGTTGAAAGCCGGTGAAGCTAATTACACCGAGGTACTGACAGCAGAGCAAAGTCTGCTTCAGGCACAACTAGGTCAGGTTAGTGATAAACTGGAACAACTTCAGGCTTCTGTAGACTTATACAGAGCACTGGGTGGAGGAATACAGTAAATATAATTATCTTTCAAATATGAAAAAGCATATCTTCAGGTTGAGGATGTGCTTTTTCTCTTTTATTAGGATTACTTATTTAGTATTTCGTCTGTGGCGTATTATTTCCTCCTTTAATATAGCGAGGCTTACAGTAACGGAGTGAAATAATTTACGAAATTCGTCATTGTCGTCTAATTTTACATTGCGGCGGATAAATTCATCGATGCTCAGGTCGTCGCTGTATTTATCGAATATAGTATCTTTTATTTTGCGGGCACGCTGAATGGCTATGCCAAAGTGTTTAGTCTCAGGAATTAAAAGTAATGTTTGAATAACTTCTTGTATCTCATTATAATCGAGAGCTGATGCAAAATCTTTTTCTTCAACAAAGGCAATCCATGAACGCACTTTGCTCAAACGATCGGCTGTGACTTCCGCAATCGACTTATAGTTTTTATCATAGATGTCTTCCCTGATCATCGAAATAGTACGGTTGATATCAAACTTTTCTCTCTCATAATATTTCTGGGCAGTCTTTTTATTACATCCGGCTTCTTTACTGATATAGTCAATTGTTTTCTTTTTGAATATTTCAACACAACTTTGTATATCACCATCATTATCCTTTAATAATTGTATAGCTTCGGACATAGGAATGGGAAGCAAGTTCCGGAGTTCTTTTATTTTAGATTTATAATCCATCCTTTAATCGATTTATTTTAATATTTGCAAATATACAAAGGTGTCTCAACATGATGAAATTTCACTACCTTTGCTTACCTATAATGTTACTATATGCTTAAGTCGTTATATATAAAAAATTATGCGCTGATAGATAGTCTGGAGATGGACTTCGAATCGGGCTTTTCTGTTATTACAGGAGAAACCGGAGCCGGAAAGTCTATAATTCTCGGAGCTTTATCATTGATTTTAGGACAAAGAGCCGATACAAAAGCACTGAAACAAGGCGAGGCAAAATGTGTGATAGAAGGGACATTTGATGTCTCGGCATATGATCTGAAAAGCTTTTGCGAAGAAGCCGGCATCGAATACGATCCCGAAACATATATTCTGCGAAGGGAGATACTATCTTCGGGTAAATCACGCGCATTCATAAACGATTCGCCTGTGTCGTTAAACGAATTGAAAGACCTTGGCGGATTTCTGATAGATATACATTCGCAACACCAAAACCTGATGCTGGGCGATACACACTTTCAGATGCAGGTAGTAGACTCGCTGGCCGGAACCGGGCTGTTGCTGAAAGATTACAAAGAAGCTTTTAAGATATACCGGCTGGCAGATAAGGCTTTAACTGAATTAAAAGAACTGGCTGCACAAAATAAAGCCGACGAAGATTATTTCCGTTTTCAATACGAAGCACTATCCGAAGCAAAGCTTTCTGAGGATGAGCAGCAGGAACTGGAACAAGAACAAGAATTGCTAAACCATGCCGAGGATATAAAGTCGGCTCTATATAAAATACATACACTATTGTCGGATGACGATAAGGGTATAGTTACATCTCTGAAAGACAGTATACATACTGCTAATAACCTGAATGGTGTATACCCCAATGCTGAATCTATTATACAACGGCTCGATTCTGCGTATATAGATCTTAAGGACTTAAGTGGAGAGATTGAGCGTTCGGCGGGGGATGTGGAGTTCGACCCTGAGCGATTGTCTTTTATCGAAGAGCGTCTTGACCAGTTATACACTTTGCAACAAAAGCACAGGGTATCTTCTGTAGCCGAGCTGTTAGTTATTTATAACGATCTGAAAACGAAATTGGCAAATATAGATTCGTTTGACCAACAAATAGAAGATCAAGAGAAAGACCTTAGGATAAAACAGGAAAAAATGCTGGTGCTTGCCGAAAAGTTGAGTAAACAGCGTAAGACATCCGCACCGAAAATTGAAAAACAACTGATTGATAAAATCACTTATCTAGGAATGCCAAATGTACGCTTTGAGTGCAGGATCGAAGCAAAGTCGCATCCGGATACTTCCGGAATAGATGATTTGCAGTTTATGTTTTCGGCAAATAAGAATATGCCCTTGCAGCCTGTAGCTGACGTAGCTTCGGGTGGTGAAATTTCGCGTGTGATGCTTTGTCTGAAATCGATGATTGCAGGAGCAACAGCGTTACCTACTATTATTTTTGACGAAATAGATACCGGGGTTTCGGGTGAGGTTGCGGATAAGATGGGCCAGATAATGAAAGATTTTGGCCAGCAAATGCAAGTAATAGCAATTACTCACTTGCCGCAAATAGCCGCAAAAGGTAAAGCCCATTATTTTGTGTATAAGGCGGATGACCAGAAAGGTACAACTACTAACCTGAAGCGGTTGACAGACGGACAACGCATACAGGAAATAGCCCAGATGCTGAGTGGTGCAAAAATAACAGATGCAGCAATAGAAAACGCAAAAGAAATGTTAGAATTGAAATGAATAAGATAACGGATACAGTAATCAAGATATTAGGACGGCAGCCTGATCCATCGGAAGGATTGAGCCCGGATGCAATAAACAGTGCCGAAAGTAAGTTGGGGGTGAAGTTACCACCGGCTTTGCGGGAGTTTTATCAATCTGTGGGAAAAATGCCCATATTTACAGATGCATTTGAATTTTTCGCACAGCCGAAGCAAATATATATCAAGAGTAATAAGCTTATATTTCTGGAAGAAAATCAGGCAATGTTATCCTGGGGTATAGACTTGAATGAAATAAATAGTGACGAAGTAAAAGTATATCATTCTCCGAATATTGGAGAGGCTGAGAAAAATGTAGTCTGGCATACTGAAACTCTTTTGTTACCCGACTTTTTGGAGATGATTATGTATTATCAGGTAGCGAGCGCCGACACCGAGCTTCAGCAAAAAACAAAAGGTGCATACCCTTATGACTTTATGACTTATAAAAGCGAGCTAAAGGGCAATAACTTATGGGATAGCTTCGAAAAAGAGATGTCTGCACACTGGAATAAAGTGGTCGATAACAATGGATTGATGATCTATCACACTCAGGATGCCCTTCTCTTGTATTATACAGTTCAGGATTTGGACACCGATGTCGACGATCTGATATATGTAAATACAAAGAAAGAAAATACGCAGACCGCATTCCTTAATAAATACGGATTTGAAGAATTAAACTAAGGCTTATAAAGAATAAATGAAAGAAAAAGAAATGATTTTCGGCATACGTGCCGTTATAGAAGCGGTAGAAGCCGGAAAAGAGATAGATAAAGTTTTAGTAAAACGCGAACTGTCGGGAGACTTGTTCAAGGAATTGTCTACAGTACTGACTACACATAATATACCTATGCAGAAGGTACCGATAGAACGGATAGATAAATTTACACGTAAAAACCATCAGGGGGTGATCGCCTTTCTTTCGGCAATTACCTACGAACGCATCGAAGATATTATTCCGTTTTTGTATGAACAAGGTAAAAGCCCTTTCATCGTAGTGCTTGATGGATTGACCGATGTGCGGAATTTCGGAGCTATTGCACGTACCTGCGAGGTCGCAGGAGTGGACGCAATCGTTATTCCGGCGAGAGGCAGTGTAACAGTAAATGCCGATGCGGTAAAAACTTCGGCGGGGGCTTTACTCAAAATTCCCGTATGTAAAGAGCAAAATCTGACAGAAGCCCTTCATTTTATACAAAATAGCGGAGTGAAACTTATTGCAGCAACCGAACGGGGAGCCGAAGTTTATACGAAAGTAGACTATACAGGGCCTGTAGCAATTGTAATGGGAGCGGAAGATACCGGGGTGTCTAACGATAACCTGAGGATTTGCGACGAGTTGGTCAAGATTCCACAGTTTGGAACTATCGGCTCATTGAACGTTTCGGTAGCTGCCGGTGTTCTTATTTATGAAGTAATACGTCAGAAAAGCATATAATAGAATAAATTTATCAGATATATCAATGAAAAAAGTAATATCAACATCCGGTGCTCCGGCAGCAATCGGACCATATAGTCAGGCAATAGAAGTAAACGGAACAATATATGCATCGGGTCAGATTCCTATCGACCCTTCTACAGGAGAATTTGTATCCGGAGGAATCAAAGAACAGACCGAGCAGGTTTTCAAGAATATTAAAGCAATCTTGGCAGAAGCAGGACTTACAACAGGTAATATTGTTAAAACAACAGTTTTGTTGTCGGATATAGCTAATTTTGTGGCAATGAACGAAGTATATGCGACTCAATTCGAAGGGGCATATCCTGCACGTTCGGCATTTGCTGTTAAGGATTTGCCTAAAGGGGCCTTGGTTGAGATAGAAGTTATAGCTGTCCGGTAAATAAGAGGAAGAAGATGAAGACTATCGGTAATTTAATCTGGCTGGTATTTGGCGGTTTCGTGATAGCCATGGAATATTTTATGTCAAGTATACTGATGATGCTCTCTATAATAGGTATTCCTTTTGGATTACAGACACTCAAAATGGGTATTCTGGCCCTTTGGCCTTTTGGAAGCAGGGTGGTAACGAGCGAAGATTCATCGGGTTGCTTAAATACGATAATGAATGTGATCTGGATTCTCTGCGGAGGGTTCTGGATTGCTGTTACCCATATAATATTAGGAGTGTTGTTGTGTATTACTATTATAGGTATTCCTTTCGGAAAACAGCATTTTAAATTTATAAAACTGGCATTTTTTCCATTTGGGAAGCAGATCGTAGATGCCTGATGATAGAGTAGGCTTTCATTTCGATACTTCCGAAGAAAAGATTATTTTTGTATACGAATAACAGAAGGGATTATAGATGAGAAAAGTAAAAAGCGTATTATTTCTGATATTGGTTTTTGTTCCGGTATTGAGTTACGGACAGTTTTTAGGTTTAGGTGGACAATATTCCGAGAAATCTGACGGGCAATTCGTTGCCAGTTTTTCATTTCCAACGATTCATCCGGCACACAATAAACTTAATTCGTTCGTATCGAGCGGAATGGAGTTTACAACTTCGGGTGGTGCCAAAATGAGCGGGCTGCACTTAAAACCAGTACAGATAAGTACATTTTTTTCTGAAGATTTCTTTAATAATACACCTTATACCATATTGTTTGGAGTAGATGGAGGATATCTGTTTGATTTTCGCCACGACCGTAAAAATGCAATTACGATTACTCCTAACTTATATTTCGACTATAAATTTGTATTTGTAAAAGCCGGATACGAATTTGACGTAAGCCACGGACGCAGCCAGTATTTTGTGCGGGCGGGCGTTTGTTTCGGTATGGGAACGTTGAAAATGTTCGGTAATACCAAGATTTGGTAATTCTAAATAATAAAAGAAGGTTTTGATACCTTGATTAAAGACGACTGGGAGATCGTCATTTGAGTATGAAAATAGCAGCTCTTGTATCAGGAGGAGTAGACAGTTCGGTAGTTGTACATCAACTGAAAGAACAAGGTTATGATCCTACCATTTTCTATATACGTATAGGGATGGAAGATAAAGACGGGTATATTGATTGCCCTGCGGAAGAAGATATTGAGATTACCTCTTATATTGCAAAAAAATACGGATGTAAATTCGAGATAGTGTCTCTGCACGAAGAGTATTGGGAAAATGTGGTCAGTTATACCATAGAAGCTGTAAAGCGTGGTTTGACACCCAATCCGGATATGATGTGCAATAAGATGATTAAATTCGGGTGCTTTGAGCAAAACTGGGGGCACGAGTTTGATAAGATCGCTACAGGGCATTATGCTACAACTACTGAGTTGAATGATAAAACGTGGTTATCGACAGCGGCGGATCATGTGAAAGACCAGACCTATTTTTTAGGCCAGATTAATTATATGCAGGTCTCCAAATTAATGTTTCCGATAGGGCATTTGCAAAAGAGCGAAGTGCGGGCAATAGCTGCACAACAGGGATTACCTTCTGCATTGAGGAAAGATAGCCAGGGAATCTGTTTTCTGGGAAAAATCAATTATAACGATTTTATAGGGCGTTACTTAGGTGAACGTCCCGGTAAGATTGTGGAACTCGAAACAGGTAAAATTCTGGGCAAACACAATGGTTACTGGTATCATACCATCGGGCAGCGCAAGGGGCTAGGACTTAGCGGCGGACCTTGGTTTGTAATTAAAAAAGATATAAAGCGTAATATTATATATGTGTCGAACGGATACGATCCCGACACTCAGTATGGAAAAGTGGTTAACCTTGCCGGATTTTCATTTATAACAGAAGATATCTGGGGCGATTTTGAAGGTACAAGAGATATAACATTCAAAGTACGACACACACCCGAATTCACCCGCGGAAAAATCGAAAAGATAGGAGATATATACCGTATCCAGTCTGAAGAAAAGATACAGGGGATTGCCGCCGGACAGTTTGGAGTTGTTTATGATGAAGAATCCCGGCTTTGTCTCGGAAGTGGAGTTATTGCAGACGAAACAGCAGAATAAATTTGAAATATAAAAAGTTATATTAGGGATATATGGAGCAGGTTCCGGATTTTTGGCAGAACATTAAGCTGGTCGATATAATCGAATTTTTAGGAACATTTGCTTTCGCAATCAGCGGTATACGTTTGGCATCGGCCAAGCAGTTCGATTGGTTCGGAGCTATAGTCGTTGGTTTGGTTACCGCTATCGGAGGAGGTACGTTACGCGATTTATTATTGGATGTAACCCCGTTTTGGCTATTATCCAGTGTATATATATGGTGTACGGTTATAGCATTACTTTTTGTAGTGACATTCCGTAAATCGCTTGTAAGGTTGAATAATACATTCTTTTGGTTCGACAGCATCGGACTTGGATTATTTGTCGTTGTAGGATCCGAAAAAGCGATGACTTTGGGATATCCCTGGTGGGTCGTTATAATTATGGGTACCATAACCGGAGTAGTCGGAGGTATTATCCGGGATATATTGATCAATGAGATCCCGATCATTTTTACACAAGAATTATATGCTGTGGCATGTATATTAGGAGCCGGCTTATTTTGTATTTTGCACTATCTGGGCGTAGATATGATAATTGTACAGGTTGCCAGTGCTGTGTTCGTTTTTGTAATCCGGATTATAGCTACGCGCTATCAGCTGAAATTACCTGTACTAAAAGGAGAGGACTAGTTTTGTAGTATTGTTTTGATTATAAAATGGGTATTGCTAGTATCTATATTTCTATAATAAATATCTATTTGATTTATTAAAAGCTAATTTGTAGTTTTGTATCAGATAACGAAACAAATATTAAATTAAAAAAATTACAAAATTATGGCAGTATTAGTAGGCAAAAAAGCACCGGTGTTTTCAACAGGTGCAGTGATAAATGGTAATGAAATCGTAGAAAACTTTTCTTTGGAACAGTACATCGGGAAGAAATATGTAGTATTTTTCTTCTATCCTGCAGACTTTACATTTGTATGTCCTACAGAGTTGATCGCATTCCAGGAGCAAATCGCAGAATTCGAATCTCGTGATGTTGTTGTTGTAGGTGCATCTGTTGACTCGGCATTCTCTCACTGGAAATGGCTTCAAACTCCACAAAATGAAGGTGGTATCCAAGGCGTTAAATATCCTATCATTGCAGATCAAACATTATTGATTTCTAAAAATTATGATGTATTGGCTGGCGATTTTGACTATAACGAAGAAGGTGAAGATATATTTGTTGGAGCACCTCAGGCTTACCGTGGTCTTTTCTTGATCGACAAACAAGGAATTGTACGTCACCAAGTTGTAAACGATATGCCATTAGGCCGTAGTGTAGAAGAAGCTATCCGTGTAATCGATGCGCTTCAATTTACAGAAGAGTATGGAGAAGTATGTCCGGCTAACTGGAAAAAAGGCAAAGGCGGTTTGAAGGCTACACAAGAAGGTATCTCTGATTATCTATCTCATTCACACTAAATAAAGGAAAGATAATCTCTTTTTGATATAATGATTAATGTAAAAAGAGTAGTTCATTTGGAACTACTCTTTTTTTTGGCTAATATTTATCTATTTATCCGTTTACTCTCTTCATGTTTACAATACCGTCCAGAACTTTGCACGAAAAAGCCCATTCATTGTCGTACCATGCAACCACCTTAACAAAAGTAGGGCTGAGCATTATTCCCGCTTTTTCGTCGAAAATGGCTGTATTCGAATTTCCTATCATATCAGATGACACCACATCATCTTTAGTGTATGCCAGATAGCCTTTTAGATACCCTTCGCTAGCTTCTTGCATCACCCGGCATATTTCTTCATAAGTAGTTTCTTTGGATAACCGCGCTGTGAGGTCTACAACAGATACATCGAGCGTAGGTACACGAAATGACATTCCTGTAACCTTACCATTCAATTCGGGGATCACTTTCCCTACAGCTTTGGCAGCCCCTGTTGTGGACGGAATGATATTACCTGCTGCGGCACGTCCTCCTCGCCAGTCTTTCATCGAAGGACCATCTACTGTTTTTTGGGTAGCTGTAGTAGAATGTATGGTACTCATCAATGCTTCTTCTATACCGAATTTATCGTTAAGTACTTTGGCTACTAATGCCAGACAGTTTGTAGTACATGAGGCATTAGATACAAACTGAGTCCCTTTTACATATTTGTCATCATTTACACCGGGTACAAACATCGGGGTGTCATCTTTAGATGGACCGGACATAATTACGTATTTAGCACCTGCGTCGATGTGTCCCTGAGCCTTATCCTTTGTCAGGAATAATCCTGTCGATTCTACAACATATTCAGCTCCGATTTCATCCCATTTCAGGTTCGACGGCTCTCTTTCGGAGGTAATACGGATAGTATTTCCGTTTACAACCAATTTATTGTTCTCAACTTTAATATTGCCATCGAATTGACCGTGGATTGTATCGTATTTCAGCATATAGGCTATATAATCAACATCGAGCAGATCGTTAATACCAACTATCTGTATGTCATCTCTCAGTTGTGCTGCACGAAATACTAAACGTCCGATACGTCCAAAACCATTTATTCCAACTTTAATTGCGTTCATAGTAACCTAAATTTTAATTATTAATACCTTGTTTAACTTCTGTATTACAAATGTACTTATTATATCTCTTGTCTGTTATGACAAAAAATATGAAAATTCTGCCATATGATGTTTACTTCCGGCTGGAATTATTAATTTTGAGTTAACTAATATAATTGGTATGGATAAGACTCAAGATATAAGACATATTGTGATCGTAACTCCACCTTATTCGACCTTATTGAATACGGCCGGGCCATTAGAAATTTTCAGTAAAGCCATTGATAAGTCGGATTTGATACTTGACAAGGTCGATTTCAGATACGAAACGCATGTTGTATCAGTTGAAAAATCGACTCATATAATTACATCATCGGGGCTGCCGATTATAGCGGAAGGGTCTTATTCGAATATTTCGTATCCTATAGATACGCTTTTAATATCGGGTTTGCCAAACGATCCTGCTTATAAATTCGATCCGGCTTTCATCAAATGGTTGAAAGATCAGTACCAAAAGGTAAGGAGGATGTGTTCGGTATGTTCGGGTGCTTTTCTATTGGCGGAAGCAGGTATATTGGATGAAAAAAAAGCCACAGCACATTGGTCCAGATGTGATAAATTGCAACAGGATTATCCTCAGGTCGATGTAGAAATATCACGTATCTTTGTCAAAGACGGAAAAGTTTATACTTCAGCGGGAATTACCTCAGGCATGGATCTGGCGATTGCTTTAATCGAAGAAGATTTCGGTCAGTCGTTTGCATTATATATTGCCCGGTGGATGGTATTGTCATTGAGACGGCAGGGTAATCAGGTTCAATATTGTACATTTCTGGATTGTCAGAGTATTGAAAACCCCGTGATGCGGAAAATCTGCCAGTGGATAATAATGCACCTCAACGAAGATCTTACGGTAGATACTATAGCCGAAAATGTAGCTATGAGTCCCCGTAATTTCGCCAGAGTGTTCGCGCGCGAATTCCGCATAACACCAGCCAAATACATCAACCGGCTCAGAGTGAATTATGCCTGCCAGTATTTGATAGATACAGAAATGTCTTTGGATGAAATAGCGACGGAATGCGGACTGAAAAATGCGGAGAACTTACGCCGCCTCTTTCTTAGCATATTGGAAGTGACTCCCAGCCAATACCGTAAAAGTTTTCAAACCTCATTATAATATTGAAGAAAGAAAGTATCTGTTCGTGGTACTTTCTTTTTTTTTATCTTTACAAGTTATACAAAGAATAAGAAAAAACTGACAGGTTTAGATACCTCTAAATATATCGAATGTTATGGGTAATTACGGGTTCATAAAGGTAGCGGCCGCCACGCCTAAATTGAAGGTTGCAGATTGTGTATTCAATACTACTGAGATATTGAAAGTAATAGCGGATGCCGAAAAGTCGGGTGTTAAAGCTATTGTATTTCCCGAAGCCAGTATAACCGGATATACAGCGAATGATCTTTTCCATCAGCGCCTGCTCATTGAAGGCGCAGTTAATTCGATTGACGGGATAAAAAGGGCTTTGGCCGAGTCTGATATTATGGCAATAGTAGGTACCCCATTGGAAATAACTAACCGGTTGTATAATGTAGCTGTAGTTATACATAGAGGTCAGATACTGGGAGTGGTTCCTAAAACATTCTTACCGAATTACAACGAATTCTACGATAAACGGTGGTTTTCGTCAGCCAGAGAACTAAGTCAGCCAGAAACAGAATTATGCGGACAGACTGTACCTGTAGGGACAGATTTGATTTTCGAGACAAAAGATTTTCGCTTTGCTATCGAAATATGCGAGGATTTATGGACTCCGGTTCCGCCTTCCGCTATTCATTCGCTTTATGGGGCGGAGGTAATATTTAATTTGTCGGCAAGTAATGAAACAATCGGAAAGAATGAATACCGCCGTTCGTTAGTTAACCAACAGTCGGCACGCTGTATTGCCGGATATGTATATGCTGCCGCAGGGAATGGAGAATCTACGACCGATTTGGTATTTTCGGGCAGTAGTATGATTGCCGAGAATGGAAATATATTGGCAAGCAGCGAACGGTTCAGTTTCGACTCTCAATTTTGTGTGGCTGATATCGATATTGACCGCTTGCGCAATGACCGTTTGAAAAACAAATCCTTTACTCCATCTGAATATAACCATTTTAGCAGTATAAAATACCGTACTATAACGATTGATACAATCGGTGATGATAAGAAGGCTGATTATAAACTAGATCGTTATGTAAATCCTATGCCTTTTGTACCTTCCAAAGAAAATATGGATGCCCGTTGTTCAGAGATATTTGCCATACAGGTAGGAGGACTGGCTAAACGCCTTTTGCATATTAATGCACAGACGGCAGTAGTAGGTGTTTCCGGAGGACTGGATTCTACTTTGGCTCTGTTGGTTATGGTAAAGGCTTTTGATAAACTGAATATTCCCCGTGCCAATATTTATGGGATCACTATGCCTGGCTTCGGGACTACTGACCGTACGTATAATAATGCATTGAAGCTGATGCAGTCTTTGGGGGTGACAATACGTGAAATACCTATACAAGATGCCGTAATGCAGCACTTTAAGGATATTGGCCACGATAAGGATGTACATGATATAACTTACGAAAACTCTCAGGCCCGCGAACGTACACAGATACTTATGGATTATGCCAATAAGGTAAACGGGCTGGTGATAGGTACAGGCGATTTGTCGGAACTGGCATTAGGCTGGTGTACATATAATGGAGACCATATGTCTATGTATGCCGTGAATACCAGCATTCCTAAAACACTGGTTAAAACCTTGGTAGGATGGATCGCCGGCAGTCAGTTAGATAAATCTTCGCAAGAGATACTTATAGATATATTGGATACACCGGTCAGCCCCGAGTTGCTTCCTGCCGGAGAAAACGGAGAAATATTACAGGTAACGGAAGAAACCGTAGGACCCTATATTTTGCATGATTTCTTCCTGTACAATATGCTGCGCTTTGGGTATGAGCCGCGTAAAATATATTTTCTGGCGAAGATCGCTTTCGAAGGGAAATATGATGATGCCATAATTTTGAAATGGCTGAGAACTTTCTATTGGAGATTCTTTTCTCAACAATTCAAGCGTAATTGCATTCCCGACGGGCCTAAAGTCGGATCTATAAATCTTTCACCTCGTGGAGATTGGCGTATGGTTAGCGATGCATCTGTAGCTTTATGGATGCAACAACTGGACGCCATGCAATAGTTGTTTGTGCAATAAATGATTGAAAATAAATGTATTAAATAAATGTAGTTTCTTTTGAAACTAAAATAATATTAATACATTTGCTGCCCAAATTCAATTATTTCTAGAATTCATGAATAAGACTAAACTTGTAGCAATTGCTATATCATGTAATGTATCAGCGGCAGTATTTGCCGGAGGCCTGTTAACTAATACTAACCAGAGTGCACACTTCGCAAGGAACTTGGCAAGAGATGCTTCGACCGAAATAGATGCGGTTTATACCAATCCTGCAGGGTTGATTAAATTGAGCGACGGTTTCCATTTTTCATTTACTAACCAAAGCGCGTTTCAGACCAGAACAATAACATCTACTTCTCCTATATTCTTGATGAATGGAGGTAAAGATACCCGCGAATTTGAGGGAAAGGCTTCTGTGCCTATTATTCCAAGTTTTCAGGGAGCCTATAAAAAAGGTAACTGGGTACTTTCGGGATCGATAGCTGTTTCGGGAGGTGGAGGAAAAGCCACATTCGATAACGGACTACCTTCATTCGAAGTATTAGCCGGAAGTGCGACACAGATAATACAGAACGCAGGATATAAAGCCAATCAGTATACAGTAGATCAGTACATGAAAGGATCTAACATGATAATTGGAGGTCAGTTGGGTGGAACATACAAGATCAATGAAATGTTTTCTGCTTATGCCGGATTCAGATTGAATGTTGTCTATAATAGCTATGAAGGCTATCTGAGAGGATTGAAAATGAACGTTACTCCGGTGGCTTCTGAAGAATATTCAACTCAGATGGTATACGGACAGCAAATATTGGATGCAATATTAGCCAGTCCTGCTTTGACTCCTGAGCAAAAAGCTCAAATTGGAATTATGTCAAAAGCTTCATCTGATGAAGGAGCTATGCTCAAAAGTTCTCAAAGAGGATGGGGAGTTGCTCCTATTCTGGGTTTCAACTTTAATTACGATAAATGGAATGTCGGTGTAAAATATGAGTTTAAAACTGCTCTTGATGTAGAAAATAATACTAAACGTGATGATACGGGGATGTTTTCGGATGGAGTGAATACAGCTCACGATATACCATCGTTATTGACAGTCGGTGTGTCTTATAAAATTTTACCAAGTTTGACAGCCAGTGCCGGATACCACCATTACTTCGATTCGAAAGCAAAGATGGATGGAGGAAAACAAAAAGATGCAGGTTCTACGAACGAATATTTACTGGGATTAGAATATCAGATCGACAGGATGTTTCTGGTAAGTGCCGGAGGACAGATTACAAAATATGGAGTAGGGGATACTTATCAGAGAGATTTAAGTTTTGCCTGCGACTCTTATTCGATCGGTTTTGGTGGAGCAGTGAATATATCACCTACAGTAAAATTGAATATAGGTTATTTCTGGACAACCTATTCTGACTATACAAAAGAACCCGGTGGCGGAACAACGAAAGATGTATTCTCGAGAACAAATAAGGTATTTGCTGCTGGTGTAGACTTTTCTTTTTAACCTGACTTATTATATGTTCATCTTAAAAAAACTGCCACCGGCAGTTTTTTTTATTACCACCCTATTAAAATGTAAAGAAAGTAATTAGCTTTGCACCGAATTTGAACAATCGATGCTGAAGATAATATGCGATTCGAAAGCATTGTGCTGATATTCTTTATTTTATGAGTAAAAAGACAAAAAACTATTTTGTAAAATCATTTTTAGCTATAGTGATAGCAATAGGAGTTTTCTTTGGTTTGAAGCAGGTGATGCCTAAGAATATATTTTCGGACACTAAATCGGGTAGCGACGGCATTGTTGTAGACAGTTTAGCTTTGGCAGCAATGAACGATAGCACTGGCGCTCAGGAGGAGAATTTACCTGACTCGCTTATGGAAGATTCATTACAGAACAGGATAAAATTACATGTATCTGATAATAGTGAAGGCTTAGGATATCTATCCTCCTTCTACGAAAAGTTATATAAACTCGAAAGTACAGGTAAGGGTAAAGTCCGTATTGCTTATTTTGGAGACTCGATGACCGACGGCGACTTTATAGTTCAGGATATACGGAATTCGTACCAGAGTGCATACGGAGGTAAAGGTGTGGGGTTCGTAGGAATCACTTCCCTGTCAGCGTCAGCCCGTGGCACAGTTAGCCACCAATATTCGAAAGATTGGCTAACACAATCGTGCCTGACGGTGAAAAATCCGAAAAGATCTTTCGGGATAGATGGACAGGTATTCTTTGCTGCACGGGGTGGTTCATCGTGGGTAAAATTTACAGCCGGTAATCAGGAGAATATATCGATGTTGTATAATCCCACATTGTTTTACGGGAGTTCGGGTAACGATAAGGCATCAATAACAGTATCGTCGGGTAAGAAGGATTCAGCTTCGGTATATATGCTGCCTGCCGGCGAATTATTGAATACCGTATCGTTGGGTAATACCGCCAAGTCTTTGAAAATATCAGTGCAAAATGGCGATTCGATACCTTTTTACGGAGTTAATTTTGATGATGGGGTTGGAGTTCATGTCGATAATTTTTCAATACGTGGAAACTCGGGGTTACCTTTGTCACTGTATAATAAAAATCTGATGAACGCATTGGATAATGTATTACAATACGATCTGATCGTATTACAGTATGGTACAAATGTACTCGGTTATAATACTCTTGATTATACTTGGTACGAAAATAAGATGATAGCTGTAGTCAACCACTTGAGGGAATGTTTTCCGAAAGCCGATATACTGATCGTTTCGGTTGGTGACCGGGCTAAAAAGGTAGAAACGGAAATGCAGACAGATAAAGCTGTGGCTCCACTGATAAAAGCTCAGCGTAAATATGCAGCCGAAGCATATGCCGGATTCATCAATCTACAGGCGCTGATGGGTGGTGATGGTGCTATCGTAAACTGGGTGAATGACGGGTT
This sequence comes from Indolivaga macrotermitis, assembly GCF_900128985.1. Classification (GTDB taxonomy): domain Bacteria; phylum Bacteroidota; class Bacteroidia; order Bacteroidales; family Dysgonomonadaceae; genus Dysgonomonas_A; species Dysgonomonas_A macrotermitis. Next base: position 256,031 of record NZ_FQUC01000003.1, read on the forward strand.
TGCAAACAAGGATTATACCCATGTGAATGCAAAAGGAGCCCGTAAACTAAGTTCTCTGATCTATGACGAATTAGACAAGGGCTATACAGAATATAAGAAAACAAAATAGTATCCGGATACCGGACTTATGTATAGATGATTTATAGAAATACAATAGTATTATTATTAATAATATGGTCGCTTTTAGACTGCCGTTTGGTTTCGGCAAGTAACGATAAAGGAGACGATGGATATTTCTATAATTTGTCTCAACTGGAAACGGTATTTGAAAAGCTTCTCCAATTGGAGCAAAATAAGTCGGGGAAACTTAATATCGTACATATCGGCGATTCTCATATTCAGGCTGATATGTTAACAGATGCCATTAGACAGATACTACAATCAAGGTTTGGAAACGGAGGATATGGTTTTACATTTCCGTATTCATTAGCCAAGACCAATGGAGCCGGTTATGTTAAGTACAAATCGGATGCTGTATGGAATAGCCGCAGGAATATTTATCCGGTTACCGATGTATCGATAGGTTTGAGCGGTATCGGGCTCTATACAAATAATCCGAATCTACGCATAAGGGTGGAAGCTGATCCCCTTTATGCTTTTAACAGCGTCAAAGTTTTATCTACTACTACCGAGCCGGGATTTGAAGTTTCATTTTCGGAAGAAAAATTTATACCAAAGGAAAACAATAGCAGGGAAGAGGTTGTTCTCTCCACGAAAGTCGAGAGAGATAACCCAATGGTAAAAGCCCACATTGTTCAACGAGGAGAGACTTTATACCGGATTGCGCTCAATAATAATACTTCGGTAGACAGGCTAAAAGAACTGAACGGGTTACAGTCGAATGTAATAAAAACAGGTATGACTATTATTCTTCCTGATGACAATAAAGCAGAGGCTGTTTTGGAAGAGCCGCATCCTGAGGAAATAAAAGTGATAGAACCGCCTGCTCCAAAGAAACAAAAAGAAGCAGGTGTGTTATCCGGAATGTATTTTACTGAAACAAAAGATACCATTCTGACGAATATTGCTTTTATAGATTCAAAAGATAAACGGCCTGAATATAATCTTAGTGGTATAGTTCTGGAGAACGATAAACCGGGTGTTGTTTATCATAGTATTGGTGTAAATGGGGCGAAAGTATCCGACTATAACAAGTATCCTTTGTTTTTCAAACAACTGCCGGTTTTGAATCCTGATCTCGTTATCATATCTTTGGGAACTAATGAATCTTTTGGGAAGTGGTCTGCACCGTATTACATGGATCAGTTACACCAATTGGTTCAGAATATAAAAAATACAAATCCTAATGCGGTGATTTTGGTCACTACACCACCGCCTTCGTTATTCAGAAGAAAAAATCCGAATGAGTTTATTGAAGGGTACAGAGAGGCGATGGTACAATCGAAAGAATATGTCGTTTGGGATTTATTATCGAGACTGGGAGGAATTAATGCTCCCAAAGGAAAAACCTTGTCGGATATGATGGCCAGAGACAAGGTACATTATACCAAAGACGGGTACGAAGAACAGGGACGGTTATTTGCCACTGATTTCCTGACAGCTTACGATCGTTATGTAAAAAACAGAAGAGTCCATTAAAAAATGCTGCTTACCGCACTCGAATCATTATTAACTCAGATTCCGAACCGGGACGAAATAGTGTCTTGGTTTGTTTACGATCCCAAATATCCGTTGTTATTCAGTAGCGGTTTGTTTTTGGGTTTCTTTCTGGTTTTCTACCTGATTTATATATTTACCCGTAACCACAGGGCTTTCCGGACGGTATATGTTATTCTGTTCTCCCTTTTTTATTATTATAAGGCAGGAGGGGAATTTGTTTTGTTATTGGTGTTTTCGGCTGTGATAAATTATATCCTGTCGGAAACGATGGATTTATCCCGAAAGCAGTTTAAAAGAAAACTGATACTTACATTTACTGTTCTGTTGAATCTTTCGGTTCTAGCCTATTATAAGTATACTAATTTCTTTATCGATAATATAAATACGTGGTTTGGCGAGAGTATTCCGTTACAGAATATTATTTTACCGATCGGTATTTCGTTTTATACATTTCAGGCAATCAGTTATTCTGTCGACCTCTACAGGAAACAGTTGAGACCTGCGCGTAATGTTTTTGACTTTGCATTTTATCTGTGTTTTTTTCCGCAGCTGGTAGCAGGGCCTATTGTCAGGGCAAAAAGCTTTCTGCCTCAGGCACTCCGTAAGATCAATCTGACGAAACAAGAGGCTGGGTTTGCTTTATTCTTGATTATTAGTGGATTGATAAAAAAAACGGTTATATCGGACTATATATCTATTAATTTTGTTGACAGGGTGTTTAGTAATCCACTTGTCTACACTCCATTTGAGTCGTTGATGGCTGCTTATGGATATACATTGCAGATATTCTGCGACTTTTCGGGATATTCCGATATGGCTATAGGTATAGCATTGTTGATGGGATTCAAACTACCCGAAAACTTTCGCACTCCTTATAAATCTACCTCGGTTACCGAGTTCTGGAAACGTTGGCATATTTCGCTGTCATCGTGGTTGAGGGATTATCTGTATATCCCTTTGGGCGGAAACCGCAAAGGTAAGTTCCGTACATATCTCAATTTATTTCTGACTATGCTTATCGGAGGCCTGTGGCATGGTGCAGCATGGAAATACATCATCTGGGGAGCGTTACATGGTGGCGCTTTGGTTGTAGAACGGTTCTTTAAGCAATGGATAAGGTTGCCCGAAAAAAATATTCTGGTGAATTTTATCTGCGCACTCCTTACTTTCCATTTTGTAGTATTTTGCTGGATATTCTTTAAAGCAGATAGCTATGAAACAGCTGTGAGTATGATAAACCATATCTCTACTATTGATTATGCCCCTGATGAATGGCTTGTGATTCTCGAAGCATACCGGAATGTATTTATTGTGATCCTGATAGGATATGCTATGCATTTTACACCCAATAAGGTGGTAAATACTATACAATCAGGATTCGAAAAACTTCCTTTTTGGGGAAAAGCAATTATTGTCGGCTTCGTATTCTGGTTGGTATATGTAACTGCATCAAGTGAGCCGCAACCATTTATTTATTTTCAATTTTAACATATTATTTAAACAGGGTACTGTTTTATAACATATCTTTGTATCGTTGTTTTGTTTCTATTAATATAGATTTAATCTATTAGGATGGAATGCAAAAGGGTAATCAGGTGAAAGACCTGGACAGACCCGCTACTGTAAGCAATTGTTTCGATAAGAAGCATTGTAAGTCAGAAAACCTGCAAAACAATATAAATACTTCCGACAGCTTTCGAGGCATAAAGCTTAAGATAGAAAACTTCACAAGTTCTCTCCTTTCAGGCAGTAACCGCTGCAACTTTATCTCTACAGAATGCTGATACGGTTTTTATAAAAACAGGAATTCGCAGTATTAGTTGTCTGTAATGAAATTACTTTACACATCACTGGTTTTATTTATCCAATCTATTTTTGTAGGAGCTATTGCCCAGACAAACGATTCTATTGATATGCAATATATCAAAGAAGTGCAGGTGTCGACCAAAGCAGCTCCCCCTACCGTTTTATCGACTGTTCCGGTTCAGGTATTAACAAGCGAGTCTATGGACAAAATAGGAGTAGTCTCTGTAGCCGATGCAGTACGCCGTTTCTCGGGTGTTGTTGTAAAAGACTTCGGTGGAATAGGGGGGATGAAAACAATTGCCATACGCGGAGTAGGCTCAGAGCATACTGCTGTTCTCTATGATGGTATAGCGGTCAGTAATGCACAGTCGGGTCAGATTGATATAGGTAAGTTTTCGTTAGACAATGTGGAAATGTTGAGCCTGACCATCGGGCAATCCGACGATATATTCCGTACAGCCAGAGCTTCGGCCTCGGTAGGGGTATTGAATATACAGACTGCTACACCACACTTTAAGAATAAGGATTATCTGGCAAGGCTGCAATTAAGAGCAGGTTCGTGGGGACAGTTCAATCCTTATTTGTATTATGCCCATAAACTAGGTGAGAAGTTTTCTTTTTCAGTAGACGGAAGTTGGCAAAGGGCTGATGGTAGATATAAGTTCGAAAGAAAAAATGCTACAGAAGTCATTAAAGGTAAAAGACGGAATACGGATGTAGATATTAAACGTACGGAGCTAAACCTGTTCGGAAATTTGAGTGAAACACAAAAACTATCGTTCAAAGTATATTATTTCGATTCGGAGCGGGGATTGCCCGGTTCAATAGTGCTTTACTACGATGGTAATAAAGAGCGTCTGTGGGATAAGAATTTTTTCACACAGGCAAAATATGTGAATTACCTGAACGATAAATTCAATTTTCAGGTACAGGCAAAATATACTCACACCGAGACCAGATACGAAGATACGGACGGCAAATATGTAAATGGCTGGCTTATGAATAAATACATTCAGAATGAACTGTATCTGACAAGTACAGCTTTGTATAATCTGAATAAGGATATTTCGTTCTCACTGGCCGAAGATATTAGCTATGCAACATTGAATGCCAACCTCGCACAATTTGCTTTTCCCGAAAGATATAGCTCATTAACGGCATTATCAGCCAAATACGATAACAATCGATTGTCGATTGTCGGAAAATTGCTGGGTACCTATGTCTCAGAAAATGTAGATTACGGAACAGCCGCTAAAGATAAAAAGCGATTATCGCCTTCGCTCAGCATGTCGTACCGGCTGCTGGACGTTACAAACCTGAGGGTAAGGGCTTCGTACAAGGATATTTTCAGAGTACCTACTTTCAATGACCTGTATTATACAGGTACAGGAAATTCGTCGTTGAGCCCTGAGAAGACACAGCAATATAATCTGGGTCTTACATGGACAAATTCGTTCTCCGATCTTTTCAATTATTTTTCTGTGACAACCGACATTTACCACAATAATGTTCGGGATAAGATCATTATTTATCCATCTTCCTTCTACCCCAAATCGGTAAATCTGGGTAAGGTCGAGATCAATGGCTTCGATATAAATATGAATGCCCGTTTTGATATGAGCAGTAAAGTGAACTTACAACTGTCGGGTAATTACACTTATCAGGATGCAATTGATAAAACAGATCCCGAAGATAAGAATTACAAAGACCAGATACCTTATACTCCGAAACATTCGGGAGCAGGTTCGGTTACCCTCGAAAATCCTTATGTAAATATCTCTTATTCTATCGTAGCGAGTGGTATTACATACGCCTTACCACAGAATACAGATATGAATAAAGTAAAAGCTTATACAGACCAGACTATATCGGTGAATAAATCATTCGAGTGGCAAGCTATAAAATTCAGGGCGCAGGCCGATATATCTAACTTGTCTAACAAAACTTATTATGTAGTGAAAGATTATCCGATGCCGGGACGCGCATACCGTTTTACGTTACGAATGGATTTTTAAGGTAATGCTTACTGTCTCTTAAATACTAACTAATATATAATTTTAATTATACTTCGAAATGAATAAAATGTTTTTCCGCAGTGCTTTGCTACTGTTCTCTTCTATGGTATTATTTGCTTGTAGCGATGATGATAATAACGATAAAGGTAATCCTACCCAGCCCGAATTTACTCCCAATGGTGCATATGTTCTGAGCAGTGGCGGTAAAGGTAATAATGCAGCTACCATTGCTTATTACAGTATGGATACGAAAGAAGCTACGCAGCATGTTTTTACCTCAGCTAACGGGATTAATCTGGGAGATACCGGAGAAAGTATGATAGCTTACGGATCGAAAATATATGTAGCCGTTTATAATTCTGGTATTATCTATGTTCTGGATAATAATTGTAAAATATTGAATACCATTGTTGCAGCAGAAGGAGAGGATAAACTTCAACCACGTGAAATGGATGCGGCAAACGGAAAAGTATATGTAACATTATATGACGGTTATCTGGCGAGGATAGATACTACTTCGATGACTATTGACAAGCGTATAGCCGTAGGTCCTAATCCCGAAGGTGTACAAGTGGTAAATAATAAGGTCTATGTTGCCGATTCGGGCGGACAGAATTCTGCTAACGGATATAATAATACAGTCTCGATTACAGACCTGAACCTGACAACGGTTAAAACCATTACTGTAGGAATGAATCCTCAGGAGTTCGCTGCAGATAAATATAATAATCTGTATCTGGTTTCGAGAGGTAATTATAAAACAGATGACACTAAAGTCCCCAATAAGTTGCAACAAATCAATACTGCGACAGATGAAGTTACCATTCTTGATGAAGACCGTACCTTCACTATGTATCCAAACGGCGATAAAATATACCTGATCAATAAAGTATATGTAAACAGTTTGCCGACAACAACTATAGCCTGTTACAATATCCTGACAAAAACCGTTACCGACGAAAGCTTTATAACTGACGGTACTACTATTTCTGATATAAGCTTTGTTGAAACAGAACCTGTTTCGGGCGATATATATGTGGCGGCTGCTAATAAAAAGAACAATGGCGATGTGTACATCTTTTCGTCAGAGGGTAAATTCCAACGTAAATTTGATACCGGAAGCTCTTATCCGATGGGAATAGCTTTTATTCAAAAATAATAACCGGAACTGTTTTATCTATAAGGAAAACAGATAAATGCAGATACGGAAAATAAAAAATAGCGAAATATGTGTCACTTTTGTCACCTTTGTCACTTTTAACAGGATAGAGTGTTGATCTTTAATAGTATATAAAGGTGACAGGTGCACACAAAAGTAACAAGGCTGTATAACTTTTTGTACACGAATGTTTACTTTTTGTAACCTGATAGTTGAACACAGATTAAAATGATTATAAGAAAATGAAATTACAAAAGAATGTTTTATGGGCTTTGTCGCTGGCTGCGGCTACCCTGATAGGTTTCGCTTCGTGTAGCGACGATGATGATAATAAAGGAACTGATCCTGTAGTAGAAGAATCGGTAGGTGCTTATATCCTGAATAGCGGTTCATACACCAATAACAATCCCGCTTTTGTGTATTATGATATGACAACAAAAAGTGTGACTAATGCCTTCCGGTCTGCCAATGGTATTGATCTTGGAGATACAGCGCAGGATGCTGTTATATATGGTAGCAAGAAATACATAGGTATGTACGGATCGGGATTGATTTATGTATTGGATACTAATAACAAAATAATATCAACTATCAAAGCTGCCGATGGCGAAGATAAACTTCAGCCACGTGCATTCGAAACATATAACGGTAAAGTATATGTTACCCTGTATGACGGATACTTAGCCCGGATAGATACTACTTCATTGACAATAGACAAGCGTATAGCTGTAGGGCCTAATCCCGAAAGCGTGAAGTTTGTGAATAATAAGTTCTATGTAGCCAATTCGGGTGGTTTTGTTCCGGGGTATAACAATACACTCTCTATTGTGGATGTTGATTTAAACAGTCAACGCGAAATAGAAGTGGGATTGAATCCTTGCGAATTAAAAGTAGATAAAAACAAAGATTTGTATGTAATTGCCAGAGGTAACTACGGATACGGAGACCCCGATGTTCCGGGAGTTGTTCAACATGTAGATTTGTCAACAGATAAGGCTACCACTATCTTTAGCGGACGTGCTTATTCTGTCTATCCAATTGACAATAAGTTGTATATTTTGGATAAACCATATGTCGATAATAAACCTGTTTCGACAGTTACATATTATGATCTGAGTACAAAGAAACTGGTTGATCAAAGCTTTATTACAGATGGCACTGCTATTGCAGATATAAGCTACATAACAAAAGAAGAAGCGAGTGGAGATTTCTATGTGTTGGCAGCTAATGGTACTAACAGTGGAGACTGTTACATCTTCTCATCGGAAGGTAAACTGAAATCAAAATTCGATACTGGAGCTCCATATCCGGTTTCTATTTCGTTCGTAAGTAAATAATTTTCAGATAAAGGAAAGAAGGCTGGGGTAATCCGGCCTTCTTCTCTCCTTTTTAATAGAGTATTATATGTTAGCATTAAGATTGAATAAGTTTACAACACTGATATTGTTATTGTCAGTCTTGATTTTAGGTTCTTGTTCCGGTAATAAGACCAAGGATCAGAGTACACCGGAAAGTGTTGCTGATACAGCATACACAACCCACTATGCTAAAGGTTTTAAGGTGAAGTTCTATACCGATTATAAAGAAGTGACAGTTGTAGACCCTTGGGATTCGACCAAGATTCTCCAACGGTACATCTTGGTTGATAAGAAGAAAGACTTGCCAAAGAATCTTCCGCAAGGAACGCTGATCCGTACACCTTTGACTAATGTCGTAGCTTATTCGACCATTCATTGTGCTACTCTGAATGAGTTGGGCATGATTACTACTGTAAAAGGAGTCTGTGAACCTCGTTATATCGATATCGACTATATAAAGGATGGAGTTGAAAACGGATCTATTGCCGATTTAGGGCAGGCTGCAAATCCTGTAATAGAAAAGATTGTAGATGTAGATCCTGAGGCAATACTGGCAACACCAATACAAGGCCGTACTTACGGTAGCATCGATAAGACGGGGATACCTATTATCGAAACACCGGATTACATGGAACCATTGCCTTTGGGACGTGCCGAATGGATACGTTTTTATTCGTTATTCTTCGATAGTGAAGAAAAGGCCGACTCTCTGTTTAATATAACAGAAAGTAACTATAATTCGATCAAAGAGAAGGTTGCTCACGTTGCTCATCGTCCTACAGTCTTCCTCGACAGAACGTACAGCGGTGTGTGGTATATCTCGGGAGGCGAAAGTTTTATATCGCGTATGTTGGGTGATGCCGGTGCTACCTATGCATGGTATGATAACGGAAAAGTAGAATCCGTTCCTTTACCTTTTGAGCAGATACTGGAACATGCAGGAGATGCCGAATACTGGCTTATAAAGTATAACAATCCGCAGGGAGACCTCACTTATTCGGCTTTGGCTGACGAGTATAAACCGTATAGTTATTTCGGCGCATACAAGAACCGGAATATATACGAGTGCAATGCTGCGAAGAAAACATATTATGAAGACTTACCTATACATCCCGATTATATTCTACAGGATTTTGCATATATATTTCATCCCGATCTGTTTCCCGGTTATGTGCCGCGATATTATGAAAAGATGAAAGAGTAAGCCGGTTAATTCAATATTCTGATGTACTTTTACTGACTGGAACTTAATAGAAGAACGAGCTAAGATTGAAAACTAATCCTAAAATAACCACAACATATATATTTCTGATCATTGCAGGGATTATATTGTTGTTCTTTGCTAATCTTTTCATCGGTTCGGTAAAAATCCCTTTCGATGCTATCATTGATATTCTGCTGGGTAACGGTGCTACCAAAAAATCATGGGAACATATTGTTCTGGAAGTTCGTTTTCCTCAGGCAGTAACAGCACTGTTTACAGGAGCAGGAATTGCCGTTTCGGGATTGTTGCTGCAAACAGCTTTCCGGAATCCATTAGCTGATTCAAGTATACTCGGTATCAGTGCAGGTGCCAGCCTCGGGGTGGCTGTTGTTATTATGTTGTTCGGTGGCGTTATCGGTAATTCTGTTGGGTTTAGTTTTTCTGCATCTATGACTGTTGTAGTCGGTGCATTTATCGGTGCAGGGTTGATCTTACTTATTATAATGGGTTTTGCATCTATTGTCCGGAACAATATAATGCTGCTGATCATAGGTATTATGGTCGGTTATCTGACATCTTCCGTTATATCATTGCTTAAATACTGGAGTACGAGCGAACAAGTGTTTTCGTATGTTATGTGGGGAATGGGAGATTTCTCGGGAGTATCTATGCAGCAACTTCCTTTCTTTTGTGCAATAGTTACACTGGGGCTTATAATGTCTATATTACTTATAAAACCACTTAATGCTCTGTTGTTGGGCGAAAGGTATGCTGCTAATTTAGGCGTGAATATCAAGCAGGTCAGATTCCTTCTTTTATTCTGTGCTGGAATACTTACGGCTGTAACTACAGCGTATTGCGGACCTATATCGTTTATAGGACTGGCAGTACCTCATATTGCCCGTCTGGTGTTGGGTACGACAAATCATAAGTCACTTCTACCGATGACTATTCTTGTGGGGACATTTATGGCGCTACTTTGCAACCTTATCAGTGTTATTCCCGGATCGGCAGGACTGATTCCTCTCAATGCTATTACTCCGATATTCGGAGCTCCCGTTATTATCTATGTGATTGTTAACCAAAAGAAGATTCAATATTTCAATTAATGAAGCGGCAATCAATCATATCGGCACGAGGTCTCAGTATCGGATATCCCAAGACAAAGGGACGTTCGACCTCTGTTTTATATGAAGACATGTCGTTCGATTTATATTCAGGAGAGTTGACTTGTCTTTTAGGTTCGAATGGAGCAGGGAAGTCCACTTTGCTACGTACTCTTACAGCTTTACAATCTCCATTAAAAGGCTCGGTGATACTGAATGGTAAACCTATAATCCAGTACAGTGAGCAGGAGGTATCGATGCTTATTGGCTTGGTTCTTACCGATAAGACTGCTTCGGGCGGCTTAACTGTATCAGAGTTGGTTGCTTTGGGACGTTATCCTTATACAGGATTTTTTGGACGGTTGTCTAAGCATGACGATGCTATTATAAATAAGGCTATGTCTGATGTCTGCATCATTCATAAACGGGACGAGTATATTGCCGAACTTTCGGATGGAGAGCGTCAGAAAGTAATGATTGCTAAAGCTCTTGCTCAGGAGTGCCCGATTATTATATTGGATGAACCAACTGCCTTTTTGGACATTGTAAACCGGATCGAGATTACCAACCTTTTGCACAATTTGGCGGTATCTCAGAATAAGACAATCCTTTTGTCGACACATGATATAGAATTAGCTTTGACTTTATCAGACCAATTGTGGCTCTTATCCAGAAACAAAGGGCTAACCTGTGGCGTTACTGAAGATATTATATTCTCTGATTCTATTGATCAGTTCTTGGGTAATAGCCAGATTAGTTTCGATAAGCATTCCGGGTCGTTTGTAACTAAGCATCAAGCCAAGCGCGATATTAATCTGATTGCCGAAGGGGAATTATATTATTGGGCTAAGAACTTCTTGCAACGTAATGGCTTTAGTATATCTGAAAATACAGATGCTACCTTATCACTAAAGGTTATATCTGCTTCTGAGATAGAAGTCGTAAAAGATGGATCTACTTACTCGACTTCTTCGTTCGGAGAATTAAAGATACTGTTATCGCAGCTATAAAAACTTCTGTTATTTTATGGAATTAGATTTTCTGTTTTATCTATATGATAGAAACAGTAGATTTAATGTGTTTATGAAAATACTAATTTGTATTCTTTTATTCGCTTACGGATGTAACTTTTGTATAGTTAGCCAGGATTCAGGTGTTGATATTTTTCCGGATCATTGTGATATGCCGCAATATGTAGGAGGCGATGAAGCTCTTAGTAATTTTATTTCTAAAACGCTTGTTTATCCAGTTATAGCGAATGATTCAGCCTTAGTTGAGGGTAGAGTCATTGCCCGTTTTTATATAAATGAGGAAGGGAAGGCTTCAGATATTCATATTGTAAAATCTCAGGGCTATGCTTTCGATGAGGAAGTTTTTAGAGTACTAAACTTAATGCCTAAATGGATACCTCCGAAAAGGTTTAATAAGGAAAAGCCTTTTTATTTGACGATACCTATTGTTTTCAATTTGAAGAAATGATTAGCTTTACATCAAAACGTATTTGTATGCGATATATCATAATAATTTGCTGTTTGTTGTCTTTGACCGCTTTTAGTTGTTCTGGTCAAACAGATAAAGTATATGTATCTGTAGAGCAAATGCCTCAATATCCGGGAGGTGATGCTGAAATGATGAAGTATCTGGGATCTAATATAAAATATCCGGAGGTAAGCGAGGAAGAAATATTAAATAGCCGTATTATTGTTCGGTTTGTAATTACTAGCAAAGGAAAAATACGAAATGTGGAGGTAAAGCGTTCTTTGTCAAAAGTATTCGATACTCATTTTATTGAGGTAGTCGAATCTATGCCTGATTGGATTCCGGGTAAACAAAATGGTAAGACAGTAGACTGCTATTATACATTACCAATGACAATTTGTTTCCAGAAATGATTAAAATAAAAAAGCACCCCGAAGAATCGGAATGCCCTAAGTTTCATATCTTAATCGTTGATCAAATTATTTCTTACGATTAGCATAACGGCTCATGAACTTGTCAACACGTCCTGCAGTATCTACAAGTTTTTGTTTTCCTGTGTAGAAAGGGTGAGACGCACTAGTGATTTCTAGTTTTACTAGAGGATAGGTAACACCATCGATTTCTATTGTATCTTTAGCGTTGATAGTAGAACGAGAAATAAATATTTCGTCATTTGACATATCTTTGAAAACAACAGGACGATAGTTTTCTGGATGTATTCCCTTTTTCATTTCTTATATTGTTATTTGATTATATGCTGGTATATCATTATTTCGGATGGCAAAGATAGCCTTTTTTTTGATTATAAAAAATATTGTCTTTGAATTTTTCTGTTTAAATATCGCTCGATGAGCTCTTTTATTATTTATATTTGTTTTATACAAAACGAATATTAAAATTAAGATACAAATTATATGTTGAAACAAATTATCACGATGTCAGTATCCGCTTTATTATTAGCAAGTTGTTCAAATAAAAGTTCAACAACAGAAAGTCAGCAATCAACTGATTCAATATCCGGTAACGAAATGTATATGTTAGTGGGTACATATACTTCCGGTGAGAGTAAAGGAATATATGTTTATAAATTAGATACAGCAGAAGGTAAGTCTACTTATGTAAGCGAGGTAAATGTAGACAATCCATCATATCTGAATTTAGACCCGACTGAGAAATTTGTATATGCAGTTACCGAAGAAGATGTAGAGACAGGTGCTGTTAATGCATTCTCTTTTGATAAAGCTTCCGGTAAACTCACCTTTATAAATAAGGAGTTGACAAAAGGAGGAGCACCTTGTTATGTGAGTGTCGATCCATCCGGAAAACATTTGGTTGTAGCTAATTATTCGGGAGCAAGTGTGTCTGTATTCTCAACAAATGAGCAGGGTGGGGTAAACCCATTATCTCAATTGATTTCGTTTACAGGAAAAGGATTAGATCCTGACAGACAAAAGCAGCCACATTTACATTGTGTGAGATTTTCTCCGGACTATAAATATCTGTATGCCGATGATTTGGGTACAGATAAGATACATAAATTTAATGTGAACCCCGAAGGCAAAGATTTCCTGACCCAAGGTACTCCTGATGCATTTGCATTAAAACCGGGTTCAGGACCTAGACATCTGACTTTCCATCCCAACGGAAAATATGCTTACTTAATAACCGAACTATCAGGTGATGTTGTCGTATTTGATTATAAGGATGGTAATTTAGCCGAGAAGCAAACAGTAAAAGCCGATACCTTAAATGCACAAGGCAGTGCCGATATACACCTTACACCTTACGGACGTTTCTTATATGCATCCAATCGTCTGAAAGGAGATGGCTTAGCTATTTTCTCGGTTAATCAAGAAGATGGCACATTGGCTAAAGTCGGATATCAGGAAACGGGTATTCATCCACGTAATTTTGCTATAACGCCTAATGGGCGATTACTGTTAGTCGCTAATCGCGATAGTGATAAGATACAGGTATTTAAAATTAATCCGACAACCGGATTCTTGGAAAATACCGGATTCGATATTCAGTTGGATATGCCTGTTTGCATAAAATTTGCATCTCTCCAATAAAATAGAAACGAAAGGGCGCTTTTTTATAAGTAAAAGCGTCCTTAGTATGATAAAACATTAGAACACTGTTTTTTTTATTATTATATTTGTAGCATTAGCTAGCCGGTAGTATCAGGTTATACTCAAATCAGAGTATCATAGATTTTATCCTTACTTATGAAAAAGTTTGTTTACAGTCTCTTTTTTCTAATAACTTTTGTCTCCAGTTTTTCATTATCAGCTAAGTCGGATTTTGTAAAAGCCGATTTAGAGTTACAATATTTTTCTCCAAGGAGAAAGTTATTAATGAAGGATTCATTAACGATAATAGACAAAAATCGTCCTGATACAGCTTTTATATATACGAGAGGCGCCAACGGATTGATAGAGATGCCTCAAAATAACTGGACTCCGTTTCCTTATAACGTAAGTTTCAGGGATACTGTAATATATAATCCTGCTTATCTCCCAGTTGTATTCGATGGAAAGATACTTCCACCCGATCTCGATTTTATGTCAAAGTCGACAGGGTTCCCTTCTGCACCATTGCAACTCATACCCGAAGACAGTACATTTGTCCCGACTCTGAAAAGACTAGAGCAGGTTCAGTTATTGCGCCGGGATTTTTATACCAATATGAATAATATAGAGAATGTACGGTATAATGCTTTTACACTGAAAAAACTGCCACAGATTAATCAGGATGAAGTAACAAAGCGGAATATCCTGCATGATTTAATCACGGCCGAAGATCCTATAACAGTAGCTCCTGTTGAACTGCCTAAAATTGCGCCTAAATTTATCTACTGGACTTATAATGGCGAGCACCAATTACAGGCGACACACAATTTTATTTCGGATAATTGGTATAAAGGCGGAAATAGAAGTTTCTATATTGTAAATAGTCATAAACTTTATTTGAATTATAAGAAAGATAAGTTATCATTTCAGAATACTTTTGAATGGAGATTAAATATAGCGCAGGTTCAAGCTGACAAGGTTAATAAATATAGTGTGAATGAAGATTTAGTCCGTTTAATAAACACCTTAGGTTATAAGGCCTTCAATAATTGGGAATATACAGTTAAGTTAGAAAGTCAGACACAGTTATTAACGAATCATCCAATAAACTCAAAAGATAAAACAACTTCATTTCTTTCTCCTTTAACAGAAAACTTTGCTGTCGGTATGAAGTATTCTAAGGAAAAGGCATTTGCAAGCGATAAGTATAAGAAATTGGCATTCTCTATAAACTTATCACCTACCTCTTTGAACTATATTTATATAAGAGACAATGAGATAACCAACAGGCAGGGAATTGCAGCCGATAAGCACTCAAAATTAGAGTTTGGTTCTACTATAAACGCTGATCTCAAGTTTACATTCAACCGTTTTACGACATGGACATCTCGATTTAAATATTTTACCAATTACGAGAAAGCACAGATGGAATTTGAGAACAGCTTTAATATGCAGTTAAACCGATTCTTTTCCGTCAATACTAATGTATACCTACGATTCGACGATACAGGAAAAAAAGGGGAAGGCGATTGGGGTTATTTCCAGATGAATGAGATCTTGAGTTTTGGTTTATCCTATAACTGGTAATAGTTCAATAACCCGAATATGAGGTGTATAGCCAGATTGTGATAATTATTCTGGAAAATAGTATCCAAATAATTTGCATCGTAAACAAAAAGCCGTACCTTTGCAATCGAAATATCGCGGGATGGAGCAGTTGGTAGCTCGTTGGGCTCATAACCCAAAGGTCATCGGTTCGAGTCCGGTTCCCGCAACTAGAAAGAAAAGCAATCGAAAAATCGGTTGCTTTTTTGTTTTGAATTAATTGATTGAGAAGTTTAATAAAATTATTAATTACCGATATAACACTTAAAGAAAGGTCTTTCTTTGTAAATAATTATTTTGTCATAGTCATCAGAATTTAAAAAGGGTACTTATTATATGTGTATATTTGTCCTGATTCATCAATATAACTATGGCTAACTGTTTCAAGAATATCTTCTGCCGAATAACCATCGGGCATGTCTAAGAACTCTGTGTGAAAAGTAGTACCAAAAACCTATATTTACATCATCTTTCATTTTACCAACAAAACAAGTCCAATTCATGGTTAATGTCTTCTTGTATTTGCCTTAAAGTTGAAATAGGGAAAGCATATTGGCTTTTTTCTATCTTAGCAATATCATATCCGTTTAAGTGGCTCCCTTTAGCCACAAAAGATTTTTCAATATCATAATAACCCATCCCTGAGCTTTTACTAAAAATCCCATCTCCTGTTCTTTATTTTTTTAGTCTCTTTATTGCTAAATTGACTATCTTAGATGGACTTCTAAAAATAGCATAAGGCAAATAAGCGCCACAGATGTCTATATTCAAGCCCATAGAAAAGATCAACAGAAAGGAGGAGAAAAATTGGGATAGACTAGATTCCAGTCTTTATGTTTTTTAGTTTAAAATAATATTGAATCAGGACTTCTATTTTATCTTTTCTCATTTACAGCGTAGAGTTGAATAATACACTCAGAGAATACGAATAACTTTTTTATAAAAAGTTTATTATGAAGTTGTTTTATGAGAAAAACAGAAAAAAAACTTGGAATTTATTTATTATTTATTAATATTGTAAGACGATTTACAAAACTATAATTACTTAATCAGACAAAGATTTCGACAACACAAAATAGTGGTATTATCTTTATTCATTTAATTATTTTTTATGGCAGCTTTTACATAACAGTGTGCTAATGTAGAAAATTATATTAAAAGAATAGAGATCAATAATCGATCTATATTTACAAAATTTCAAAGTGCATTTATTGCATAAAACACAAATTTAAACTTTACTAAAATGAAGAAGAATCCATTTTTTATGGTGCTGTTCACTCTGGCATTATTAATCTCCTGTGCAGATGCAGATGAAAGGTATGCTCAAGAATCTTCGGAAACGCAAGCTTCTAATAGAGCAAAATATGTTTTTGCCTACATAACGGATTTGGAAAACAATTTACTTACTACAAGGGCAACATCTCTGAATGGTAAGACTTGGAACAGCGGATCTACGATTCGCATCAAGTTTTTGAATGGCAGTAGTTTCGCACAAAATAAAGTAAAAGAGGTTGCTGCAGAGTGGCTTAATTACGCAAACCTGAAATTTGAGTATGTAGATTCATCCGAAAATGCAGATGTTAAGATTGCGTTTCATTGGAATAATGAGCAGGTATCATGGTCTTCGATAGGAATCGATTGTAAAAGTATTGCACAGAATGTACCTTCTATGAATATTATGTTATTTGATGAGAATGATTCAAACGAAATTAATTCAGAAGATTTTGCTGCTATTATTTTAAGAGAATTCGGACATGTATTAGGGCTTGTATTTGAACACCAAGGCCCTGATTCGAAATTCAACTGGAATGTCGCACGTGTCAGGAATTACTTTTTGGCACAAGCATGGACTAGTGCTCAGATAGATAACCTTCTAACAATTTACAATACTTCGCAAACCAATTATTCCCAGTTTGACGATGAATCTATTATGTTATTATATTTTCCTGATTTTTTGACAACAGATGGAAAAGGGTCGAAATGGAATTCCAAGTTATCGGAAATGGATAAAGAATTTATTAGTACACTTTATTCCGGAAAACCAATTGAGATTCCTCACACAGTAAATCTTAAATATACACAGGATAATGGTACTACCAACTATCAATATACAGGAGTTCGTGTTGGTGAATATTATTGGGTAAACAACAATTTTTACCATCAGGTTCCCGGAGCTTGGGAAAATAGTTATCCCATAACACAGGCGCGTTTGGATAAATACCTGCCATGTGCACGTCTGGATATATCGCAGTATCAGATAAATATCGCAGATTTTGAGAGATACTACGGTATTTATTATTGTAGGGCAAGCGTAGATTATATGTCACAAAACGGTAAAATGTTTGAAAATCAAAATACTATCGCATCAAATTGGGAATTACCCTCTGCTGTAGATTTTCAACAACTATTTGCTATGTGTCCTTTTTCTGTCAGTACAGACGAAGTTCTGAGAGAAGCTGATGTCCGTTTTGCCTTAAGTCCAAAATTAAATGACAATCCTCTTGCATTTAATATTTCAGATCCTACAGGTGGTCCATATAGAACTTATTGGTTTATGACTGGTGACAATATTGATATTTATGATTTTAATATGATGCCTGGCGGAGCAAAGCTTAATGGTACTACAAATTGGAACAATGGAGTAGATGATCCGCATCCCGGAGTTATCGGCGATATATATCATTTGTTCTATACAGTTGGTTATTATACAAAAGAATCGAATGTATACATACATGATTATCTGGATACTAAAAATCCATATAGCTATCATTGGTTCAACGTTCGCTGGTGCCGTAAACTAACAGATGCAGAACTTGGCTATAAACTATATATTAATGGAGCTCAAACGGATATAAAGAAACTTGCACTAACAGAAGCTGTACCATCTGGATATTCAGAATTGGCAAAAGGTTATATTCGAGGATTTTATGTGCAATATATTTTAGATAATCCTTCACCTGTATATACAGTTTCGGACATAGTAAGGCTGGCTGGAAACGTATCAGATCTCACTAAAAACAACTGGTAAAAACAGGCAACAAACTTACTTAAACACAATTAAAATTAAAGAAAAATGAAAAAACAACTCTTTTTCGTAGTGCTTTCTATGTTGGCACTATTGTTAGGCACATCTTGTTCGCAGGATTTGGAAACTATCGGAAGTACCGATGTAGGTGGCATAGCAGCTGATTTAAAAAATAATTATGTATTTGCATTAAAACCAACTACTCAATCGGGTATTGAAACAAGAGCGTCTGTTAATAAAAATTATCGGTGGGATAATTATTCAATAATAAACATTGCCTTCCTTAATGGGAGTACGATTGCTCAGAATAAAGTGAAAGAGATTGCACAGGAATGGCAGAAACTTATTAATCTAAAATTTGTCTATACGACAGATATATTAGATGCAGATGTTAAGATAGGCTTCAAATACAATGGAGATCGTGTAAACTGGTCATCTTTAGGTACTGAATGTTGGGACTATTGGGGTACAGACGAGCCTACAATGAATATACTCTTAAATGATGAGAACAGTGCTGCCGAATTAAATACGGAAGACTTTTCAGGAGTTGTTCTAAGGCTATTCGGTCATATGCTTGGTCTATTATATGAACATCAGGGACCGAATGCAGCTCTAAAATTAGATGAAACTAAAACATATGCGTATTTCAAACCTTTTGGATGGACTGAAGATGCTATTGACTCCTATATATTAAAGCTATACAATACAAAACAAGCTAATCCAAGTACACCTGTGTACGACGAAAACTCAATAATGAATCTATTTATACCTTCGCATTTAGCTGCTAGTTCAGATAATACAACGGGAACTAATAGATATATAACTGTGCTTTCGGACATGGATAAAGAGTTTATCGCTTCTATATATCCAAGACCAGAGTATGTACCTGGTGCCGAAGGAAGTGTATATCTTGTTATTCCTACCGGAGAAAATGGTGGATATGGCCTTTTAGGTTGGAATTTCGATACTGAAACACAGCAGGCATGGGGTAATATTGAAAAAACATATAAGACAATAGAAGTCGGGGAATATGTTTGGACAGCAGAGAATCTGAAACTCAAATATTGGAATCTTTGGTCTACCCTATATGAATTTATGAATCATACCCAAGCGAAAATAAATACAGTAACTGGAACAAATAATGTCTATACAGTAAAGCAATTCGAGGATGTTTTCGGAACGTGGACTAATTGTTATCAAGAAGCTAAGTTTTATAAAGATAAATTCAAGTTCTATACAATCAAAGGAGGAACTGAGATTCAAGGATTTAATTTGCCTGATAAAAATGATGTTCTTCAACTGATAGGACAAATGCCGATTAAGACAGGCAATATGTACAAAGATTTTATAGACTTTACTTTTGCGAACACAGATGCAGTAAAAAAACTAAGTAGCAATTCGATCGCTGATCAAAATCTGACTTTTGGTTCTCCGTATATCTCCAACTCTAGTAATACATCTCAATTGAATCTGACTCCTCTGGGTTTCAAAGGTAACGAACCCGATGATAGTGGTCAACATTATTCATTCGGATATGGACTTGGATTGCAGATGAGAGAAGACGGCAGGATGCTTTATGCTGGAGATATAAGTGGGCTTGTTGTTAATCAGTATTTGTATCATTTCTGCCAGGCTAGGTATTGTAGACAGATGACAGCTACTGAACGTGGTTATGAGTTATACATTGATGAAGCAAATGATCAGGTAGTTGCAAAAAAGCCAGCACAAAGTGCAACAGGCCTTACTATTCTGCCAATAGGTTTGGAGAGGGGAATTGCCTTGCGTAGCTTTATTAAGGATGATATGATTGTGATCGACTCATGGAGTTCGATTAAGGCAGAAGCAGCACGAATAAGAGCTTCTATTAGCATCCAATAAAAATATAGGATCAATTTTAAGCCCTCCAATAGTTCATGTTAAGAGCTTTGGTGGGCTTTTCTTTTGTTAAAGGTTAGGGTTTAGAAAGTTTTCCGAACACATAGTCATATTTAGCTATAACTTTTTCATAAAATTTAAATTCAATTACTATACGTTCCGGTACCTTTATACTTTGGTTTTGTCCTGTCGGATGATGGCAGTAAAATAATTAAACTCTCCCCATAGCAAATGCGATCTGTGTCGAATAATATATCTGGACTTCGAGATCTTGTTTTTCACTGCTCTTATCCAGTAATATTTTCCCTTCGTACTTCTTTTAAGGTGAATGATTGACGGAGCTGACCAGTTGCTCACATTCTTTCCGATCAATAAGGATATCATACATGGATCGGGTTCCAGCAACTGAAAAAGAAAAAATCATTGAAAAGAGGTTCTTTCTATAAACTTTAATATCAATTATAATTAATCAAGCAAATAGATAACAGATCAGTCTATCTTACGGATTCTCGTTTTATTAGTATAGAAATACTTAACGATATTATTCCCAATATAAAGGTTATCCAGGCAAAAGGATTATCACTCATATAGAAAACAGACAGTATTCCGTTTAAACAAAGAAATGATCCGATAAATAATATAGGAGTACTTACCCAAGTAAACCTATCGGCTTTATTCAAAAGAGTGAATAGTAGTCCACCACTCAAGATTAGCGATGTACCGCAGATCAGGCTCATATAAACCATTGCATCCAGATCTGGTTTTGACAGGCACTCTAGACCCTCCTGTATCAAGGGCGTAAAAGTTGCTATATCATGGATAATTCCTAGAAGTAAGAGACTAATAGCTGTAATTTTACCCGAAATAATAATCTTGCTCATCTTAATCTTGGTTTGGATGTTGTATTTTTTCTCTATGCTAAGTTAGAGGTTTTATACAATAAAATAGGGGAATTTGAGACGAAACGTGGTATTTCTGAGACGAAACACGGCTTAGTACGGATACTTATGCAGAAAATAGAGAATATTTTAAAAGTTAAATATTGTAAATGTGTTATCCGAAATAAATCTATTGCAATAGTTAACTGTTATATACTTCAAAGTAGTAAAGAAAATAAAAGAACATGAAAAAGAATCGTTTTTATTTATTGATGGCATGTATATTCCTATTCACGGGAGCAGTAAACACTATGCAGGCTCAATCTGTTTCAAAGATATTTAAATCGGCAGTTAATCATTTCTCGTCTCTGGATCTCGAAGGTACCTGGGTATACCAAGGAGCAGTCGTTCAGTTTGAATCAGACAATTTATTGAAAAAAGCGGGAGGAAAAGTCGCTGCTGCAAGTTTAGATAAAAAAATCAATGATCAATTGAACAATATTGGTTTTCAGGCGGGAGTAACAGTTTTTACATTTAATGCCGATAGTACATTTACAAATACTACAGGAGGCAAAAAGATGAGTGGTAAATATACCTATGATAGTAATACTAAATATATAACATTGAAATATCTGAACCACGTTCCTTTAAAAGCAAAATTGTCGGGATCGGGTGATAGTGTTTCATTATTGTTCGAAGCAAATGGATTCCTGTCTATGATAACATTCATAGGAGGTCATACCGGCATATCTGCCGTCAGTAGCCTGAATTCGATATTAAAATCGTATGATGGTATGATGGTGGGAATGGAGCTTAAGAAGCAATAAACAAAAGTAAAATTCTTATTATTGAGAAAGAATCATTGAAAGGTGGTTCTTTCTTTTTTTTACGAAACTCAATAAAACGAAGATACTCGCAATTTAAACGGTGCTTTCTATTCTTCGTATTATTTTTCGCCCTAATTCAAGAAAGGGCTTTTCGATACACCTATATGAAATAGATGACAATAGCACAGACATAAATAATAATATGACAAACCTGATTCCAAAGTTTAGATTACTGGTGAGAAATGATCCCGAAGATTCAACAAAGTTCAATAAATTCCATTTTGCCATCCAATGTAACACGACAAAATGCATCAGGTACATACTAAAACTTATTTTTCCTAAATATCTGGTTATAGGGTTTACAAAGAGTTTTATTTCTTTGAGAGAAAGCGCATATCCCAGAAAAACAAAGGCTATTCCGTATATAACGTGATTTGAGTATAGTTCCCTTCCCGTTGTTATTTGTAATAAAGCTCCTAATGCGAACAGGACAATCACATAAGGAGAGATACTCCATTCTTTTTTAGGTACAGTGATGAGGAAAAACATGAATATACCACAAGCAAATACCGGTAACTGATTGGGCAGATAATAATATAGAAAATGTTGGTTTAAAGTTGGGTCATCAGTAAAAGGATATACTTTTAACAGATTGGTAATTACATGTTGCAGGAGTATAGTAATCAAAATAAATATAGAAGCCTGATTCATATTCTTTATTTTCATGAATAGGAATGGAACCAAACAATAAAAGACCATTTCGACGGAAATAGTCCAGCCTCCCGGCACTACTGTATTTATCCAATAAGGATTAAATCCGTGCACAAAGAAAAATGTAGAAATAATGGATGAGCTTGTTAATTCAGGAGGTATATCAGGTGTAAGCACTCCCCAAAAATATCGTTCTATGGTAAAATATATTATTGCCAGATAGAACATTGGGGCTATACGGAAAAAACGCCGGATAAAGAATCCCCGGTAAATATTTGTATTCTTATCATTCCTCCGGCTTAATGAAAGGAATAGAGTAAATGCACTTACAATAAAAAAGAGTTGTACACCACGCCCGCCATTCTCCGCTATATCATTTAGTATTGAAGGATAGATCTCATTTCCGTATCCCAGACAATGCACTAATAAAACACCTATTACAGCCCATCCTCTAAGGGCATCTATATATCCAAGTTTAAGCATTAGTTGTTTTTTATTCTTACTAAAGAGATCAGACTTTTAAAGGGTTATGACTTGTAATATCAGGTAAGTTTCTGACAACTTGGGCAATAATAAACGGTTCCGCCCAAATATGCTTCTTTGATTATTGTATCTCCGCAATTCGGACAAGGAGATTTATATGTATTTTTCGATAAAATACATGCGTAGCCCCCTTTATTACCATAGAAATCTTTTTCAGTATCACGACCTCCTTTATCGGTCATATTTTGTAACGTAAATTTCAGGCAGTGGAACAAGTCGCTTTTCTCTAAATCGCTGATTGTTGAGATTTTTCTCTTTGGATGTAGCCCGGCTTTGAATAGTATATCCTGTAAAACGCCATTACCCAGACCCGGAATCCGTTGTTCTGTGGCTAACAATGCTTTAATAGATAAATCTTTTGTGGTGTCCTTAAATAAGCTATTAAGGTAAATCTCGTCAAAGTGTTCATCTAGCGGAGATATTTTAGCCAGACTACCACTATAATAGGGATTATCTAAGTCTCCCTCAAATGCTAAGATACTACCGTACATCGAAACAGTGAATGCAAGAAAAGTTTTATCCTCAAATTCGATCAACAATTGATGTTTTCCCGGATGAGGCTCTATTGCAGGATAGTATTTCATATTCACACCGTCACTTATAGCGATACGGATGTTGTTGTCACAGAGCAGGCTTACGAAGGCTCCATGCCCGATAGCAGACTCTATTTGCCTTCCTACCAATAGTTTCGAATATGCTTCGGGGTTACCATGATACCATGTAAATCGATGCGGGCTAGTCGCCAATACAACTTTAGATATAATTTTATCTAATAAAATACTTTCAGCTTGATGTGCTATTGTTGTAGATTCAGGTATTTCAAGCATTTGTTAGTTGTTTTAGATTTATGACAAATATAAGAAACAATGCCAAAATAATATTCCGAAAATATGCTTTAAATGAAATAATACAAACAATAGAAAGAAATGTGGTTATCTTATTAACTTTCCATTATAAAGCCAGTAAGAAGAACACATACCTTTATTACAGAAATTCGATCAGATCATTATATAGAATATCCTGATCAATTACATATCCGGCATGATCGTATCCATTCATAATTTTCAATTGTGCATTAGGTATTATTGCTGTAATATCGTGAAATAGTTGTTCTTTGAAAAGATCGTCCTCTGCTGCGACAACTAATGTCGGGTTAGAGATGCTTTTCAATGAATCTAATTCGATATTAGGCTCTTCCAGCATCAACCGGAGTAATGGATCATTTGTATTTCTGTATTCGGTTTTTAACCATTCCAGATTCTCTTCTTTAAAATCAGAGGGTTTAAGATTTACTCCCAGTAAGACAATTTTATTGAATATCGAATTATCTTGCAGAGCTATTAGTAGACTGATGATCGCACCATCGCTAAAGCCAATGATCGATGGCTTTTGTAAACCAACATTCCGGATAAAACCGATAATATCAGTAGCCATAATCTCGTACCCGAAATCAGTTGTTCTAGAACTTAATCCATGATTACGGCTATCGATAGCATATACTGTAAAGTCATTTTTCAATTTCAGGATTAAAGCATCAAAAATATGATGATCTTCGCCATTACCATGTAAAAGGATGATGGGCAGGCCATTCCCTTCTTTTGTATAATGGAGTGTAATATCATTTACTCTTATTTCCATCTACTAGAGGTTTTAAAGAATACAACGAAGTTCGTCTAACGATTCTATAGTATAGCTGGGTGAGATACCATTACTGTCGGCTACCTTTTTAGGATTGAACCACACCTGGTCCATTCCTGAATTCTTTGCTCCGATAATATCCGTATTAATATTATCGCCAATCATAATACAGTCCGCTTTTGATACACCGGCTTGTTGCAATGCATAATCGAAAATGATAGGGTGGGGCTTATTCTTACCAACCTGATCGGATAATATCACTTTCTTAAAATAATGTCCGACTCCGGCATTATGTATCTTTTTGTCTTGTACCTCTTGAAAACCATTAGAAAGTACATACATATTATATCGCGGCTGTAAATAATCCAGTATTTCTTTAGCGCCGTTAATTATATTTTTACGGGACGAAACTCTTCCCATAAAGTCCTGATTGATATCTAAAGACTGTTCTTTGGTTATATCCGTATATCCTTCGAGGGTTTTGGAAAAACGCTCCGACATGAGATGGTCTTTTCCTATCAGATTCTGTTCGTATAAGTCCCAAAGATGAAGATTCACCGATTGGTATCTGGTATAAAAATCGTCGAATGTCGGGAAATAATTATCGTATTTATAATCGGTATAAATCTCACTTATGGCATCCTTACTGTTTTGTTGAGTATCTAAGATAGTATCGTCTAAATCGAAAAAAATGGTTGAATATTTCATTGGTGTGAGTGTATCTGGAAAGTAAATTTTATTTATTGTGTTATACCTGTACTTTAAAAATAAACACTGGTAAGGGAGTTATCCTTACCAGTGTCCGTATTATCTAAAAATCTTCATTTTTTTAGTCAACCTGAATAACTAAGAACTGTCCTAAGCTCCAGAAACGTTTATAATCGTTTATCTTTATTATAGCCTGATTATTAGCATCCTTAGCAATAGTATAACTATCCTTTGGCTGATCGGACAATACTTTTGCTTTTTTAGCATAAACAGGAATTTCTTTTACATCACGGATATCGACTTTAATAAATATTGATTTATCAATCGATTCTTTCAAAACTTTAGTCGAAGAGAGGAATCCTCCGCTAACAACTTTTGCTTCTTTCAATTCTTTAGATGTTCCGAATATGTAGTAACCTGTATTCAGGGCTTTTTCTTGTTCCTTCAATTTATTAGCTTGCTCCACATTTTGAGCGGAAAGATCCTGAACATTGGTATTTAGCTGTTCTACAGCTCCTGTTAAGGATGCAATCTGAGCATCTCTCGTAGCTAAAGCATCACGAAGTTCGATAATTGAAGCACTGCGTTGCTCTAATTCAGCAGTTAACCGGTCTACGGTTTGTTTCAGTTGAGTAGCTTGTCCGCCTGCACCTTTCAGTTTTTTATTCAGTGCTTCGATATCAGCTTTGTTCTTTTTCAGAATATCATTGATCATCTGAAAATTCTCAGTAACCCGGGTTTTGGTATCAGAAGACATTTCTCCTTTAGCTTTGGACTGAACTGTCAGGTATTTTTCAGCTTCTTTTATTTGGTTAAAGTTGTTCTCAACTTCATTTATAATCGACATCAACTCAGAAATATCCGTCTGATCTTTGTTTGATACCTGTAATAAAGAATCTCTTTCGGCTTGCAGAGCTTTATATTCATCCGAGTTTCTCACATTACATGATGCTAAAACTCCAATACAAAGACATCCTAAAATTACTTTTTTCATAACTATATACTTTTTTTGACTTTCTCTAATTAACATTCAATACTAGAAATAAGTTTTAAAGAACCTCAGCAAAATTAATTTTTTTTATTTAAAGCTCTTTCTTTTTTCTAATTTATTGATCTTTTCCTGCAATTATTAGGACAAATTCACCTCTCGGCTCCTTTTCGGTGAAGTGATTCACCAGTTCACGCAAAGTTCCGCGAACAGTCTCTTCATGCATTTTCGATATTTCGCGGCAAGCTGCGGCTTGCCTGTCTCCGCCCAAATATTCGGCAAGTTGTGTAAATGTCTTTACAACCCTGTAAGGCGATTCGTATAACACAATGGTAGTTGTGACTTCAGCTAAAGCCTGTAAACGAGTCATACGTCCCTTCTTTTGTGGAAGGAAACCTTCGAAGTAAAATTTGTCACAAGGTATCCCCGAGGTTACCAGTGCCGGAACGAAAGCTGTAGCTCCCGGTAAACATTCAACCTCTATCCCTGCTTTGATACACTCACGGCTGATAAGAAAACCCGGATCCGAAATACCGGGAGTTCCGGCGTCTGATACGAGCCCGATGTTTTCTCCGGCATTCAACCTGTCTACAATATGGGCTATTGCTTTGTGTTCATTAAATTTATGATACGATTGCATTTTATTTACAATCTCGAAATGTTTTAACAGAAAGCTGGTTGTACGTGTATCTTCAGCCAATATCAGGTCTACTTCCTTTAACAGACGTATTGCCCTGAAAGTCATATCTTCCAGATTTCCTACGGGAGTCGGTATTATGTATAGCTTGCCTGTTGCCATCCTCGATGTTTATTACGCTTCTTGTGTATTGGTCTGCTTGTCGCCTGATTTTCCTTTAAACGAAAATATAAACAAGACAGCTATAACCAGAGCATATCCGGCAAAACAATACCAGATGGTTGGCCAATCGCGGCTCAGAACCTGCCCGTTTGAAGCATATTCTGAAAAATGATCCACAACAGCACCACTGGCATAGCCTCCGATAATGGCTCCAAGTCCATTAGTCATCATAAAGAACAGACCTTGCGCACTTGCCCTTATCTTATGATCGGCTTCTTTTTCGACAAATAGCGATCCCGATATATTGAAAAAGTCGAACGCCATACCATAGACAATCATTGACAAGATAAATAATATCAGCCCGTCACCCGGGTTACCGAGTCCGAAGAGTCCGAAGCGCAATACCCAAGCCACCATACTCATTAGCATTATTGTTTTGATTCCGAACCTACGGAGTACAAATGGTATAGCGAGTATAAATAATGTTTCGGATATCTGCGATATCGATAAAAGTATTACAGAGTGTTTCACTCCGAATGAATCGGCATATTCCGGGATGTCTCTAAAACTACCTAAGAATAAATCTCCGTAGGTATTGGTTATTTGTAATGCAGCCCCCAATAACATTGAGAAGAAAAAGAATATAGCCATTCTCTTCTTTTTGAAAAGGATTAAAGCATCCAACCCGAATGACGATAAAACGGTTTTATTTTCTGTTTTAGCAGGAGGGCATTTAGGCAATGTAAATGCATACAACCCTAAAATCAGAGCAGCACAGGCAGCAACATATAGTTGAGCGTTAGAATGCTTAAATCCGGTAAGGTCTACAGTCCACATAGCCAGAATAAAACCAACCGTACCCCAAACACGGATAGGAGGGAAGTCTTTTACTACATCCATATTTACTTTTTCCAAAGCATTATAAGATACAGTATTAGTTAACGACAGGGTGGGCATATACACCATCAGATTCAGTAACATTGCCAGGTGCATTTCCTGATAAGTGGTTGCTGTAGAAGCATACAATAAGAACACAGCACCTAATAAGTGACAAATACCATATAAACGTTCGGCATTGACCCATTTATCGGCAATGATTCCTGTGAGTCCGGGCATAATTAAAGAGGCTATACCCATAGCCGCAAATATGGCTCCGATTTGTCCGCCTTCGAAATGAAGTTCTGCACCAAGGTAACCACCAAGTGAGATAAGCCACGAACCCCATACAAAGAACTGTAAGAAGTTCATTATAATAAGGCGATACTTAAGGTTAACAGTATTATTCATAAGCAATGGTATATTTATTATGTAATATTTTTTGAACTATGATTGAGGTGGTTCTTATTTTTTTCCTTTTTTGAGGTAAATAAGGGTAGGAAGGTGGTCGCTGTAACCATTCAGAAAGTTAGTTCCCGAAAAAGTACGCAACGGATAGCCTTGGTATTTACCCGATTTTTGAAACAAATAGTCACGGCTGAAAATTTCCGATTTTATATAAGAAAGATTACTTTTACCTGTTTTCAAAAGGCTTTCGGATATAATAATCTGATCGAACAGATTCCATTCTCCTCTGTAGCATAATGTACCTTTTCCGCTTTCATGTATTTTCCATAATGTATTAAATAAACCTCCGGCTTTGACCTGGTTCATCTCTTTTTTAGCTCCCAGAGCTATGCTGGTACTTTTGTCTTTAGGGTCATCATTCATGTCACCCATGATCACAATCGCCACAGCCGGATTCGCTTTGTATATAGAATCACTGATGTGTTTACAGATACTAGCAGCCCTTTCCCTTAAAGGAGAAGAATCTTCGCCACGACGTGAAGGCCAATGGTTTACCAGTACACTGAAAGGTTCTCCTGCCAATAATCCGCTGACAACAAGGATATCGCGTGTACGGGTTTGGCTGCTTCCGGGAATGGTGAAAGGATAAACTTTATAAGATATTACTTTAAAATATTTCGGATTGTATATAAGGCCTACATCTATACCTCTGGCATCAGGTGAGTCCTGATGTACTATCTGATAGTTAGTTTGCGAAAGTTTTGTTTTAGAGATCAGGTCTTGCATTACTTTACGGTTTTCGACCTCGGCTACTCCTAGAATGGCAAAACCGTCTTTATTCTGTTCACGCCCCAATTGACTGATTACTTCCGCCAGATTATTCAATTTCTGCTTATATCTGTCTTCAGTCCATTTGTATTTTCCTTCAGAGGTGAAGTCTTCATCCTGTATGGTATAATCGCGTTGGGTATCGAAAAGATTCTCTACATTGTAGAATGCGACCGGATAGATCTCATTTCCTGAAGTCTGTGCGGAAACGTGTATCGCTACACAGGCAAAAAATATCAGAAGAAGTTTTTTTATCATTAATTTATCATATTAAATACACCGGACTGCAATTCTGCAATATGGATTGTACAAATTTAATAAATAAAAAACGACTATTTATGATATCTATTCATAAATAGTACAGTTGAGAAATCACGAAGTTACTAAAAAAGTCGTATAAACATCCTCAAAGAATAGAAACTCTTTAATACCCACCTTCTTTCTTGGAACGAACCCCTTGCTGAAATCACACCCCAATATAATCAACTCGTATTTATTTATAAATAGTTATAGGAATAATATAAATAAATGAAAGTTATGGCAAAATATGGATTTGCAAATCTCGTGTCTAAACAAATCGTATATACTACAATACTCGACTGCACCTTAGCTGTCTATTCTTTCTTCAGGATTATAACATTTTTTTAGATATGTGTTTAAAAACACACTTTTCTTTTTTAGAATAAATTGATTTTATTGTAGATTTGCAGAGTTCAGCACAGTATAGACCAGTATAG
Source organism: Indolivaga macrotermitis (assembly GCF_900128985.1). GTDB lineage: Bacteria > Bacteroidota > Bacteroidia > Bacteroidales > Dysgonomonadaceae > Dysgonomonas_A > Dysgonomonas_A macrotermitis. The sequence goes on from NZ_FQUC01000003.1 coordinate 286,296, forward strand.
ATATTCGTGCTGAATAAAAAAATTAACCTATTAAATAAAATCAGTGTACAGCATATCGATGAAACACCCCTTTTTTGTCGATTTTTTACCCTGAAAATTTTGGTCTCTAGCTTTCACTTATTACGAGTGGAATCAATAAACATTGGTTTTGCTCTATTAAAAACTTATCCCGTAATAGGGTTCTTGCATATTTATGAAAAAATCGAAGCCTGAAAATCTATTCATTAACCTTTTTAATTATTATTTTTTTATGGAAAGTGCTAATCTACAACCAATCAAACGTAAGCCTGCCACGAAAGGCTTATACAGGAAAATGGGATTCATTCTTCTATGCTGCTTTGCTTTTGCCTTGCAGGCACAAGCGCAGAAACAAATTAATGTATCGGGTACGGTAGTCGATCCGATAGGCGAGCCCATTATCGGGGCTACGGTTGCGGTCGAAAAATCGACTCAGGGAACAACAACCGATCTGGACGGAAAATTCGTCTTGTCGGTTTCTTCTAATGCAGTGCTGAAAGTGTCTTATCTGGGGTATCTGCCACAGACAATAGCTGTAAACAATCGCACTTCTATTTCGGTCACTTTACAGGAAGATTCGGAAAATCTCGATGAGGTTATCGTAATCGGCTACGGTACTGTGAAGAAAAAAGACCTGACAGGTGCAGTATCATCGGTGAGGAACGAAGATATTGTGATAGCTCCCACAAGCGACGTTATGGAGGCTTTGCAAGGTAAAATATCAGGAATGGATATTAATAAATCGACCGGACAGATCGGTCAGAAAGTTGATATTCGCTTGCGTGGTAACCGATCTATTTACGGAAGTAACGAACCTTTATTCGTTATTGACGGTATTATTTCGGGTTCGGACGGATATAGTCAAATTAACCCATCGGATATAGAAAGTGTAGATGTTTTGAAAGACGCATCATCGACTGCGATATATGGTTCGGCAGGAGCCAATGGGGTTGTTATTATTACTACTAAGCGAGGAAAAGAAGGTAAAGCTATTGTCAATTTCGATGCCTATTACGGATTCAGCGGAACACCCGAATTTTATCATGGTATGACAGGAGATGAATGGACAAATTACAGACGCGAAGCTTATAAATATAAAAACGGACAATATCCGGCCGATATGGGCGCGATTTTGACCGATGCCGATAAGTTGGCTGCATATAATGCCGGAAAATGGATAGACTGGGTGGATCAGCTTTCGGGCAATACAGCTACCATGCAAAAGTATAATCTATCAGTAAGTGGTGGGAATGCCAAAACAAAAGTGTTCGGTTCGGCATCTTACGAGCAGCAGAAAGGGTTGCTCGAAAACGAAGACCTGAATCGGTATGCCATGCGCCTGAACGTAGATCAGGAGATATTTCCATGGGCAAAAGCCGGTTTTATCTCTAACCTGACACATAGCCTGACCAATGCAGGTGTAAAAAATACTTTTACAAAAGCACTGGCTGCATTTCCATTAGGAGACATGTACGATGCTGAAGGTAACCTTAACTACGAGTATGCAACCGACAGTTATACTCCATTGGGTGACTTTATACCTAACCAATTTGTAGACAATACCCGATATACATATATTAATCCGAGTGCTTATCTTGAGCTGACTCCAATTAAAGGATTGATGTTGAAATCGGTAGCAAGTGCCAGACTTACCAATTCGCGACGTGGGCAGTATTGGGGAGCTAAGGCCAATGCCAACCGTCCATCTTATGCCGGAACACCTCATGCCGGAGTGACCAATACATATACTTATAATTATATGTGGGATAATATTGTAACGTATAATCATACTTTCAATAAAGACCATGACCTGACTGCTACATTTGTAACATCGTGGGAAAAAACGACGAATGAAGACAATAAAGCAGAAGCCAGTGGACAAAACCTCGACTCATGGAGTTTTTACCGTTTATTAGCCGGAACATCGGCTCGAGTGGAATCAAACTACATACAGTCTCAAAAGATGTCATACGTCGGCCGTCTTAATTATTCGTATAAGAGTAAATACTTATTATCAGTATCGAGTCGTTGGGACGGGGTATCGTGGTTTTCCGACGGACAGAAATGGGATGTATTCCCTGCCGGAGCATTGGCATGGCGTATTTCGGAAGAATCGTTTATGGAAAATACCAAAGATTGGCTTGATAACCTGAAACTCAGATTTGGCTATGGAGTAACCGGGAACTCGGGAGGTGTAGCCCCTTACAGTACGCAAACTAATGCCTATGCTTACTCGTCGGCCGGAATTTCTATTGATGGTAAAAATGTACCGTTCACTCAATACACAGGTACATACGGAAGTAAAGGTTTGGGCTGGGAAAAATCGTATAATATGAACATCGGACTAGACTTTACGTTATTCGGCGGCCGTATCGATGCGGCATTCGAATGGTTTAATACCAAAACCAAAGACCTCTTGTTTATGCGTACTATGCCTATTACCAGCGGTGCGACCGGTTGGGGATCACCTCTGAAAAGCTGGGAAAATATAGCTGAAACCAGTAATAAGGGAATAGAACTGACAGTTAATTCGCGTAATATCCGTACCAATGATTTTACGTGGAACTCGACCTTAACATTTACATGGAGCAAAGAAAAAATAGAATCGTTACCTAGCGGTGATCTGGTCGCCGAAAATCTATTCGAAGGCCAGCCTATCGGTAGTTTCTATGATTATAAGTATCAGGGTATCTGGGGATCTGATACTCCGGCATCGGTACTCGAAGCTTATGGCGTGAAACCCGGCTGGATTATACTGGCGACCAATCCGCAGATAGTGGACGGCGTTAGTGACGAAGGTGTACATAAATATAGCGAGAAAGACCGTTACTTGCTCGGACATTCAAATCCCGATTGGATTGTCGGATTCAACAATACATTCCGGTACAAAGATTTCGATCTGTCTGTTTTTGTGATGGCACGTTACGGACAAACAGTTAAAAGTAACCTGATGGGTTGGTATAATGCTAAGATAGGCGATAATAATAATCAGATATCGGGTGCCGATTATTGGACGGAAACTAATCAGGGAGCTTACTTTCCGGTAGCAGGTAGCGGCGATGAGCAAGCCGCTTATATGCCTTCACTTCAATACCGCGACGGATCGTTCGTGAAAGTGAAGAACATCACGTTAGGTTATACATTGCCCCTGCGAATATCGCAAGTAGCGTTGATGGATCGCTGCCGGTTTTATTTCACAGCTTATAATCCGTTTATCTATGTAAAAGACAAACAACTGAGAGGTACTGATCCCGAAACAAAGGGCTCTGATTCGTTCCCCCTATACAAGCAGTTTGTATTTGGCGTGAATCTCACATTCTAAGGCATTACCGTATGTTTGTTTAACTCATTAATAAAAGAAATCCAATATGAAAAAGATATTTAATAAAAATATATTATTAGCCGTAATGCTGGCATCTGGCCTTTGCCTTCCTTCTTGTTCACTTGAAGAAGAGAATCCGGCCGGTTTTACTCTGGAGATTACAGCTGAAACAATTCAAGGGTACGAATCGCTGATCAATCAATGTTATTTCTCGATGCAGCGTTATTTCTACGGAACCGATAACTGGATGACATTGACAGAAGGGGGAACCGATTTATGGACATATCAGGGCAATCTGTCTACAACGTGGACTCAGTGGTTCTGGTATTTTGCCGGAGCAGCACCCAATACCACTTATACTAATGGATGGTGGAATGGTACTTACGATGGTATCGGCTCATGTAATGTAGCTATCTCGCTGGTTAATAAGCCACCATATAAGACTGAAGAGGAGCGGAATGCAGTTGTGGCACAGGCTTACTTTCTGCGTGCGGTATATTATTTCAATGCCGTGGAACAATTCGGAGGGGTAACTATGATAACCGAACCTGCAACAGGAATGAACTTCCATCCCGACCGGACAGACCCGCTTACGATATACAAGGAGGTAATTATCCCCGATCTCGAATTTGCATTCAAATGGTTACCTAAAGGAGATGATAATACGACAAAACCGACTAAAAAAGCAGCTCTCGGATTTTTGGCGAAAGCTTGCCTGCAAACAATAGAGTATGATGCCGGAAAAGAGTATGCGGCCAAAGCCCTCGAATATGCCAAAATGCTGATACAGGATGCCGAGTCGGGTGGGGCGCAATACAATGCCTATATGTATGAGCAGTATACCGATGTATTTAAAGAATCGAATAACTGGACAAATAAAGAAGCTCTGTGGAAGCATCGCTGGTATGCCGGATCTGATGGACATGGTTCGAGTAACGGAAACTATAAGCTGAACCGTAACAATGAATATTTCTACTGTAAAGTAACCAATTTCGGTGCGCGTATCGACGATCAGGCTACCCGTCTTCTTTGGGGTGGTAATCAGCCCGGAATATTTATGCCTACACAACATTTGTTAGAATTATTCGTGCAGGAAGACGGAACTCTCGATCCGCGTTTCCACGAATCGTTCCAGACCGAATGGGATGCAAATACCGTTTACTCGTGGGATGAAAGTTCCGTGAATCGATTTGATAAAGTAGCAGCCGTTAAAGGTAAAAGTTTGGCGGTAGGAGATTTGGCCATTAAATTTATTATGCCACAAGATGCCGATTATGCCACCGAGTCGAAGGCGAAACATACAAGTCCTTATCTTACTATCGACTATAAAGATGTATATAACGATGCGGCAAAGAACATAAATATGACTTATATTTATCAGAATCCAACAGCCGGCTATAACTCTAACGGTACTTCGGAGAACTTGTTTAATGTATTTTATCCATCGTTGACCAAACACAATAGTAGTAACTATTTTGTGGCCAATGCTGGTAATAAACGGAACGGAAACCTCAATGCGACATTTATTATGCGTATGGCTGAAGTTTATCTTATTGCAGCCGAAGCTGACCTATATGTCAACGGCGGATCGTCGGCTTTAGGCTATATAAATAAGATACGAACCAGAGCCGGAGCCAAAAGCCTGACAGGTACACCTACTATCCGTACTATTCTCGACGAACGCGGACGCGAATTGTGTGGCGAGTACAATCGCTTCTATGACCTGAAAAGAACAGGTATGCTAAAGGATGTGAACTATTTGAAAACGACACATCCCGATCTTGCTAAATTCTTTAAGGCTGAGTATGCTTTACGTCCTATCTCGACTACTTATACCGAAGTACTTGAAGGTGGCGGAGCATATTATCAGAATCCCGGATATTAACCTTGAATCAGTAATATTCTTCAGGATTTGTTAATCGACAGGATTAATACATCTGAACATTGAAAATGCCATTCCCTCGCCTCTACATAGAGATTAGAAAATGGCATTTCTTTTTTATATATAGCGTTTTGTAATTATTATTCACTTAACAAAAATCGCATCTTTATCATTAACAAAAAGCAGATTTTAGCCGAACATAGTTACAATTCGTTTTATACCTTCAACCAAACGGTCTACTTCTTCGTGTGTATTGTAAAAAACAAACGAAGCTCTTACAGTTCCTTCTATACCCAGAACATCCATTAGCGGTTCGGCACAATGATGTCCGGTACGTACTGCAATTCCCATCTTATCAAGTAACATACCCATATCATAATGATGAATATTTCCTACAAGAAATGAAATAACCGCACTTTTGTGTTCAGAAGTTCCGAATATTTTTAGTCCATCTATATCAGACAGGCGCTTTGTAGCATATGCAAGAAGTTCGTCTTCATAGGCTTTGATATTTGCTATACCCAAAGACTCTATGTATTCTATGGCTGTACCTAATGCTATGTAGTCAACATAATTAGGAGTACCTGCTTCGAACTTGAAAGGTAACTCATTGAACGTTGTTTTAGCAAATGAAACTTTACCGATCATTTCGCCTCCTCCCTGATAAGGCGGCATTTGGTTTAGTAGCTCTTCTTTTCCATAAAGAACACCGGTACCGGTAGGACCATATATTTTATGACCGGAAAATACCAAGAAATCACAATCCAACTTCTGCACATTTATCTCAATATGCTGAACAGCTTGAGCTGCATCAAGCAGTACAGGGATATTATGCTTATGAGCTATTTCTATTACCTTTTCTACGGGATTAATAACTCCCATCACGTTAGAGACATAGGTAATAGACACTAACTTCGTCTTGTCTGAAATAAGTTTTTCGAACTCATCCAAAATAATCTCGCCCTTGTCATTTATAGGAATCACACGGAGTTTTACTCCCGTAATGCTTTCCTGTAATTGCCATGGAACTATATTGGAATGGTGCTCCATTGCACTTACGATTATTTCATCCCCTTCTTTACAAAACTGGCGGCAAAAGCTGTGAGCAACCAAATTAATACTTTCGGTTGTGCCTTTTGTAAATATGATTTCATGAGAATGTTGGGCGTGAATGAATCTTTGCACAATCTTCCGGGCATCTTCGGTTTGTTCTGTAGCCACCTGACTTAGGTGGTGCACCCCCCGGTGGATATTAGCATTAATAGTTGAATATACTTCAGCTATTTTATCTATCACACACTGGGGTTTTTGTGTTGTCGCCCCATTGTCGAAATATACAAGCGACTTCCCGTATATTTCTGTCGAAAGTATAGGGAAGTCTTTTCTTATTTTGTTTATATCTAATGACATAATCTTTTACCTGTCCTTAGGTTCTATATTCTTGAATTTTTCGAGCAAGTCTCTAAATTCATTTTCAATAACCGGCTTTATAATACGCTTGCCCGAAATTGGATATTTGTCCAGATAGCTTTGTGGTCTTATAGGCCTCCTTTCAAAGCCACCACCACAATTGGGGCAGACATTAAAGAATACCTTCTCCACACAATCTTTACAGTAAGTACATTCGAAAGAACATATCATAGCTTCTGTACTGTTGTAAGGAAGATTTTTACCACAATTTTCGCAACAAGCTCTTATATCAAGCATCGTCAAATTATTTACAAATAGCACAATCCCCGCACCGGGCATCTTCCCCTCTAAAACGCTTTTCGACTAATTCTTCAAGACGGGCTCTCAGCACATCTATATGTATTAGTTTCAAAACATCAGCAGTAAACGCCTGCATTAATAGCAGTTCGGCATCAGCTTTAGCAATACCTCTTGCGCGAAGATAAAATAATGCATCTTCATCCAATTGACCGGTTGTCAGTCCATGTGAACATTTTACATCATCAGCATATATTTCGAGCTGAGGTTTTGAATACATATGGGCATCATGAGAGGCACATAAGTTATTGTTAGTCTGATAGGCTTGTGTTTTCTGCGCATCCTTCTCTACAAGTATACGTCCACAGAAAACTCCTTTGGAATGATCCTGTAAAACGTATTTAAATAACTGTGTACTTGTACAATGTGGTTTAGCATGATCCATAAAGACAAAGTTATCTACATGCTGTTCTTTATCGGAAATAACAACACCGGCAACTTGTGCTTCCGAATGCTCACCACCAAGAACCACATTATAATTGTTACGGGTAAATCCGCAGTTTAATGTGATGTTATTTAATAAAGTAGTAGAATTCTTACCTTGTTTTACAAATGTCGAAGAAAGTCTAGTTACCTGATTCGAGTTTTCTTCCAGTTCGTAAAACTCTACATGTGCATCATCATCAGCAAATATCTCAGTAACCTGTGTTGCCAAAAACTTATTGTCAGTGACAGTATGGTCACAAGCTAACATTTTTACCTGTGCATTTTTACCAACGATAATCAGTAGGCGGCGGTTTACCAGATAATCCGTATTAGCGGTAAGTATATTGATCAGCTGTATAGGATGCTCGATAACTTTATTATCGGGAACATATACAACAAAACCATCTTGAGCAAACATGGTGTTGAAAGCTGCAACTCCGTTTTTTTCTATTTGGGCGATCTTGCCGTAATATTTAGCACAAATATCAGTGTGCTGTTCCGCAAAATCATTAAGGCTTCCGATGAATACACCGGAAGGGAAATCCATTTCGGGAAGGCCTGCTCCATGAAAACCATCATTCAAAAGAAAGAATAGATTGGTTGATAATTCAGGAACATTGCATTTATATGATTTATAAGGATCTACTTTTACAGGAAAACGGTTTAAATTAACACCGAAATCAGGGGCAAACTCTCCTGCGACATCCGAATATTGGAAGTCTTCGAGTTGCCGGTTGGGAAAACCTATTTTTTTGAAAACCTCGAACGCTTTATCCCGTTGACTGTTCAGCACATTGGCTGATTTACTGTCAATAAGATCGCGATGTTGGTTAAACAAGTCTATATATTGAGTTTCTATCATCGAATCTTTACTATAAAATGTAGTGAATAAAATAAGAATAAAGGTCTCAAACCTATTTATTACTTTTGCAAGTAAAGAGCAATACCATTTGTTATGATTTGAAAATACGTTATAAGATATTTGCCTTTACTTAATATAAATCATTAATCCGGAGATCAGTCTTTATATTCTTTAATAATCCAGTCATAGCCTTTTTCTTCAAGCTCAAGAGCTAGTTCCGGGCCTGCACTTTTCACAATACGCCCTTTGTAAAGAACATGTACAAAATCGGGCTTAATATAGTCTAGTAACCGTTGATAGTGAGTAATTACAATAGTAGCATTGTCTTTGCGTCTCAGCTTATTTACACCTGCTGCAACAATACGCAAAGCATCGATATCGAGACCTGAATCTGTTTCGTCCAAAATGGCTAATTTAGGATCTAACATAGCCATCTGGAATATTTCGTTACGCTTTTTTTCTCCTCCGGAAAAACCTTCGTTAACCGAACGGCTGGCAAGTGTACTGTCCAGTTCAACTAATTCACGTTTTTCTTTCATTAATTTTAAGAAATCTGAAGCGGGAATCGGGTCTAATCCTTTATGTTTGCGGGTTTCGTTTACCGCTGTACGCATAAAGTTTACCATACTTACACCCGGAATTTCTACCGGATATTGGAAACTAAGGAACAAACCTTCGCAGGCTCTTTCTTCAGGATCAAGTTCAAGCAGGTCTTTACCTTGAAATTCTACTTCACCTTCAGTTACTTCGAAAGCAGGGTTACCAACCAAAACTGAAGCAAGAGTACTTTTTCCGGCTCCGTTAGGTCCCATGATAGCATGGATTTCGCCTTCTTTTACTTCAAGGTCTAAACCTCTTAAAATCTCATTTCCTTCTACATTTGCATGTAGATTCTTTATACTTAATAATTTAGTCATTATACTTTAATAAATTATATGAATAAAACCGGGCTTTTCCGGCTCTCATCCAGACAAGGATATCTTGCCAGAGACAAATTTATTCTTAAACAGAGTTAATTTGTGATTTAGAACAACGAAAATAGTAAAAAGTTTTACTATACCGTCTCTATTGAGGATATAATAAATTTATAAGGTCATATCCAGTTCCACTCTAACCGGGCAATGGTCTGAGTATTCGATCTCGCGGAATATGGATGCGCTTTTCAGCCTGTGTCTGGCTTCTTCGGATAATAAATGATAATCGATCCGCCAGCCCAGGTTTTTACCCTTAGCTCTGGCTCTAAAACTCCACCATGTATATCTTTCGGGGCTTTTGTCGAATACGCGGAAAGTATCGATCATTCCCGTAGCAACAAAACCATCGAACCATTCTCTTTCTTCGGGAAGGAAGCCCGACATTGTGGTATGTTTCTCCGGATTGTTTATATCTATAGCCTTGTGGCATATATTGTAGTCTCCGCAAATCAGTATTTCTTTGCGTTCCTTTCTTAATTCGGAAATAAAGACAGTAAAGTCGGCCAGAAATTCCATTTTAAAAGCCTGGCGGGCATCGCCGGTTGTACCCGACGGCATGTAAACACAGATAATAGTTAATGGACCGAAATCGGCACGGATTACGCGGCCTTCGTCATCGTATTTTTCTATTCCCATTCCTATCTTAACAAGATCGGGCTGGGTTTTAGAGATAAGGCCTACGCCACTATACCCTTTCTTTTTAGCCGGATGAAAATAACAATAAGGATATCCTATCGAATTCAAGCTTACAGTATCAATCTGATCTTCTTGTGCTTTTAGTTCCTGAAAACAAGCTACATCAGGTTGTGAAATCTCGAGCCAGTCATGCAGACCTTTACTTGCGGCCGAACGAATACCATTGACATTATATGATATAATCTTCATGAATGTAAAAAATAGAATATGTGAAAAAAGAATTTATTCTTGATCTCTAATTTCTTTAATCTCAACCTCTTTTACCTTTTTAAACAAATCGGAAGCGAATACAAAGTCATTCAGGGCTTCATTATCAGCCATCAGTATATCCTGATTTGTACCTTCCCATTCGAGATTACCTTCCTTTATAAAGAAAATCTTTTCTCCGATATTCATAACGGAGTTCATGTCGTGGGTATTTATTATGGTTGTGATTTTGAATTCAGTAGTAATCTCATGTATTAACTGGTCTATAACCAGAGATGTCTGCGGATCGAGACCCGAGTTGGGCTCATCGCAATACAGATATTTCGGGTTGAGCGATATGGCTCTGGCTATGGCTGCACGTTTCATCATACCTCCACTTATTTCAGAAGGATATAAGTGTCCTGCATCAGAAAGGTTTACACGATCGAGACAAAATTGGGCTCTTTCTTTCTTTTCGCTTCTAGACATGGAAGAAAACATATCTAGCGGAAAATAAACATTTTCGAACACTGTCATTGCATCGAAAAGTGCTGATCCCTGAAAAATCATGCCCATTTCCTGACGCAAAGCTTTCATCTGGGCTGTAGACAGTTTTGTGAGATCCCTCCCATCATAAAGTATCGAACCGCTGGTAGGGCGCATCAGTCCAACCAGATTTTTCAGTAATACCGTTTTACCCGAACCGCTTCGTCCGATAATCAGGTTTGTTTTGCCTTCTTCGAATATCATGCTTACTCCTTTGAGTACTTCACGACCTTCGAATGATTTCCTCAGATTTTTTACTTCTATCATCTTATCCCATCATTAAATCGGTGATTACTAAGTCTGAAATAAGTATCAGTATACTCGTAATAACAACGGCATTTGTACTGGCTTTACCTACATCAAGCGACCCTCCTTTGGCATAGTATCCATAGTATGCAGATATGGAGGCTATTAAGAAAGCGAAAAATATAGTTTTCATGATGGCATACCAAATGTAGAATTCTTTGAAGAAGCTTTGGAGCCCGTATTCAAAGTCGACAATAGTCACAGCATGGGTTATAAAACACACGGCAAACCCTCCGAGTATACCGAAGAACATACTCAATACGACTAGTACGGGAACAAATACCATTAACCCGATAGTTTTCGGTAATACTAGGTAATTAGCAGAGTTAACTCCCATTATTTCAAGTGCATCGATCTGTTCGGTAACTCGCATAGTCCCTATTTCGGATGAAATATTCGAACCTACTTTTCCTGTTAGTATGAGGCACATGATGGTTGATGAGAATTCGAGAAGAATAATCTCTCTGGAAGTAAACCCGACAGTATAACGGGGTAGAAGGGGATTGGATATGTTTAACGCGATTTGTATTACGATTACAGCACCGATAAATAACGAAATTATAATAACAATGCTGATTGAATCTACCCCTAATTTATTGATCTCCTTTATTAGCTGATTGAAAAATACTCTCCATTTTTGAGGACGGGTGAATACTTTCCGCATCAATAAGATATACTGTCCCAGTTTTTCGAATGAACTTAGCAACATATGATTGGTTATTTCTGCTTGTGACTAATTACGATTGATAACTTATCAACTGGACAAAGGTATAAAAAAATTACAGATTTACGGTGTTCATGCTTTGGGGTTCGTTAATATTAACCATCCCATTATCGTTATTGATAAATGTTTTTTTCGCTATATTCCCTGCTATTTTAGTCGTGGCTGCATCGAACGAAGCTCCTATGATACCCCCCATGAACGGAATCATTTTTGTAATATTCCCCAGGCTTTTACCTCCGGCTTTAGTTGCGGCTTTTTGGGCTGCTTTTCTAATCATTTTTTCACCGGCTTTTATCCCCGATTCTTTTGCCAATTCTTTAGCTCCGTTGCCTGCCATACATATATAGATCATCGATTTTACCCGGTCGCTTTGCAAGTCATGACCACCCATATAAGCAATAGCGGCAATCATTCTTATTTGTATGTATATCACGCTGGCTATATTTGCCGGAACTGCAAATGGCATCATGGTAAAACCTCCGAATCCGGTGATAAATCCGCTTGTGGCAGATTTGGTTACCTGCCATTTAATCAGACGGTCAGCCTTTTGTTCAAGTGTTCCCTGGGTAATCATATAATTGTGCGCCAGAGAATATGCTGATTCGGTACCGCTGAACCCTGTCAAGGCCTTATTATAAGCCCAGTCCAGGAGTTTTGTGGTGATACTTTTATTATTTGACATATTATTTATTTATGTTGATTTGAATATCAAATATATAATAAGATATGGGATTATATATTTAAGAAAATCTAATATTATTAAATTTATCCGGTCAGATATAAAAACGGAACAAGCATTACGCTTATTCCGTCCTAATAAAATATATTGATGTTGTTTAAGTCTACTTACGACCGTGCCTGTTACTGAGCGTCTGTTTCATAAAGTCCTCTTCTGCCTGTAGGTATTTGTATATTTTTTCGGCAGAAAGTACTTTTTTGAATTTAACCAGATATTCTTTATTTAACTGGGCTTCTTTTAGTTTCGCTTCTGTACTTTCATTGATTAAGCGTTCGTAATCCGCTTCGGTCTTATTATTTTTTTTCCGGAGTTCACGTACATTCTTTCTAACCTCTCTGTTTATTTCGAAACGTTTATCCATTAATTCGTTCGTAATGGGGATAAATGCTTTTGCCTCGGCGTCAGTCAGTCCTGTTTTCTTAATTATAAATTCAGCTTTCTTCTTTTTGAAATCATTTATATCGAAAGCATTTTTTTGGGCCAACAATTGTATGTTACAACTCAAAAGAAGCAACAGTGTTAAGAGTGTATATTTAAATTTTGAATTTGACATAATCTTGTTCAGAATTAAAAATTATTCATAAAAAGAATCTTTATAAGCGAGTAACGTAGCTTCCTCTTCGATAAAATCATAATAATCATTTTCGAGAGAAGCCGTAGTGTCAGTAGTAGAGCCAGATTCTATGGACGTTGGGTGTGAACTGTTCGATTCCAGATAATTGATACCTACCAGTGATACGGCAACAAATACAGCTGCAGCCGCAGACCAAGTCGTGATAGATCTCCACAGAGGCACTTTCTTTACCGAAGGAGCCTTTTCGGGGAGCTTATCCATAATCTCGAGATTAAAGTTCTCAAAATAATTTTCGGGAACTCTAAACGGATTTCTTTTGTCATTGTCGTTTAGCATATATTCTCCTTTCTTTATAATAAAGTCTCAACTTACTTTTTTGCAGAAATACAATAGCTTACAGTTAGTATATACTATTGATTTCTGATCTTTACATATTAATAGACTAACCAAAAAACAAAAGGTTTAATTGGGTAGTGATAAAAATTCTTCAATTTTTTTTACGGCATGGTGGTAGGATGCTTTTAATGCACCTACGGATGTGTCGAGTATTTTCGACATATCTTCATATTTCATGTCGTCAAAATATTTCATATTAAATACAATCCTTTGTTTCTCCGGAAGAGTAAGTATTGCCTTCTGTAGCTTCAATTGGGCTTCATCGCCGTCGAAATACGAATCACCTTCGAGTTTCGAAAGCAGGAAGGAATCGTCGTCGTCGATAGCTATATTCTGGGACTGTTTTTGTTTATTGATAAAGGTAATGCTTTCGTTTATAGCTATTCGGTATAGCCATGTTACTAATTTAGCATCGCCACGGAATGAGTCCAGATTTGTCCAGATTTTTATAAATGTATTTTGTAATACATCATTTGCATCATCATGAGATAATACCATCTTTCTTATCTGCCAGTACAGTTGTTCACTGAAAGCCTTTACAAGATCACTGAAAGCTGCTTTTTGCTCTTTCGGATCCTGTAACCTGTCGATCAATTTATGTTCGGCTTCTTCGGTCATAATTTGTTTTCAAATATAAGGCAAATAATAAAATATTGGATTATCACATGTCGGAGTCGTCCCCGAAATCGTCATTGTCGTTGGCTGTTGTACCTTGTCCGTCTTCGAACCATGAGATGAATCCATCAACTTTATTTGTGTTGCTGTTCCACCATTCGAGTGAAACAGGGAAATAAGAAACGCTTGTATACCTGCAATAGGTGTCAAAATATCCGGATTCTAAAATTTCAGAATAGATAGGAACGAAAAAATCCCAAAGAAGACCTTTACGCGAATCGTCTTGCATCTGTCCTAGTGTGAAAAATATCTGGCGTGACGCTTGTTCGAAAAAAGCATATTGGAAACGCTGGTCGTCTATCTTGGGTTGTATATTTCTTAATTGGTCATATAACTTCTGACGGTCGATACCATCTTCCGGAGTCAAAAGAGGCGAGCCATTCGGTATTTTTTGAGTAATTATATCATACATCTCGCCGAATGCATCTTTAGACCTGTCAGTATTAGGTTCGAGTAAAAGGAAGAAATGGAATGCCATGAAGCTTTGTACCCATCTTTCCGAATCACTTAATACATACGCATATAATAGGAAAGCACTGGGATGTGTGGTATCTATTTCTATAGCCTTTTGTAAATGATAGATAGATAACCTAAGGTTCTTCATTTTGAAGTAACTTAACCCCAGATTATAGTGTATCAAATACTCATCGCCACATCTCTCCAGCCCTTCATTCAATAACTTAATAGATTGATCCAGTTTGTTCATTTCCGATAAAGCCGTGCTCTTTACACAGTACGCATCTACTAAAAGAGGCTTGAAGTTGGCATTGATAACCTTGGTACTATATTTTAGAGCATTATCGTAATCCTTCAGCATCAGATATGAAAGAGCCATTTCGTAAGTGGCAGACATAGACGAAGGGTTTGCTTTTAATGCTTGCTGATAATAGCTGATAGCATCATTGTATCTACCCTTATCGTGTAAGCTAACTCCTTTACGGATTAATTTATCCGATGAAGGTTGAGAGTATGCTGTTAATGAGCAAGAGATGAAAATAAAAAATGAAATAAGTAAAAAACGCATCCCGAATTATATATGTGTGTAAAAATCAGATATATTTTACATATAACTGACAATAAAAGCATTGCAGCCTTTGAGAAATAATTTAACCCTAAAAATACAGGTCAAATACTAAAAGCGTGTAAAATTAAGAAAAAAGTAGCTTATAATCTAATGATTCGAAAAGACATGTTCTGTAAAAATTCTAAACGGTTCCTTTTTTTACTTTGATATTAATTAAGTCTGGAGTTTGGTGCAAAAAAAGCTTAAAATATTTTACCTTTGTGAGCTAAACCAAATCTGCAATTTACAGATGAGGTGTGAATAAGGTGCTTTTTTTATTAAAGCTTGATAATGAGCTAATAAATAATTATATAGAAAGAAGATGTTAACACTGAAGACTATCAATGATAATCCGGAAGCGGTTATCTTGAAACTGGCAAAAAAGCATTTCGATGCCAAAGAATTGGTTTATAAAGTACTGGATGAAGATAAAAGACGTAAAGAAACTCAGTCGGAACTAGACGGCCTGTTGTCGGAAGTGAACTCTAAATCGAAGAGTATTGGCGCTTTAATGAAAGAAGGTAAAAAAGAAGAAGCCGAAACTGAGCGGAATTTTGTACAGGAACTAAAAGTCCGTATCCAAAGTTTAGAAGCCAATCTTAAAGAAGCGGAACGTGAATTGCAGGAGCTATTGGTTTTATTACCCAATATTCCATCTGATGAGGTTCCGGAAGGACGTGTAGCTGAAGATAATGTCATAGAGAAGACCGGTGGAATTGTACCCCAACTGGAAGAAGGTGCTGTTCCCCATTGGGATTTAGCAAAGAAATACGATTTGATCGATTTTGAACTGGGTGTGAAAATATCCGGAGCAGGCTTTCCTGTATATAAGGGAAAAGGCGCACGTTTACAGCGCGCACTTATAAACTTCTTTCTGGATAAGGCTCGTGAAGCCGGATATCTTGAAGTACAACCACCATATGTTGTAAATGCAGCATCGGGATATGGAACAGGGCAATTGCCCGATAAAGAAGGACAGATGTACCACGCAACAGCAGACGACCTTTATCTGATTCCTACAGCCGAAGTACCTGTAACCAACATCTACCGGGATACTATTCTGGAAGAAAAAGACCTGCCGATAAAAAATACAGCATATTCGGCATGTTTTCGCCGTGAGGCAGGCTCATACGGAAAGGATGTACGGGGGCTTAACCGCCTGCATCAGTTCGATAAGGTGGAAATTGTTCGTATAGATACGCCCGAACATTCTTATGAATCGCTCAAGGAAATGGTTGCTTATGTAGAGTCTCTGGTTACAGAGCTCGAACTACCTTGGCGTATACTCCGGTTATGCGGAGGCGATATGAGTTTTACTTCAGCCTTGACGTTCGATTTTGAAGTATTCTCAGCAGCACAACAGCGATGGCTGGAAGTAAGTTCCGTTTCCAACTTCGAAAGCTATCAGGCAAACCGTTTGAAATGCCGCTATCGTACAACTGATAAAAAGACCCAACTGGTGCATACATTGAACGGAAGCGCATTAGCATTGCCACGTATTGTAGCAGCTTTACTCGAAAATAACCAGAAGTCTGATGGTATACATATACCCAAAGCATTAGTTCCTTATACAGGATTTGATATAATAGATTGATATAGACTGAAATGAGATTGAAAGAATTAAATATTTACATGGTATTACTGTCTGTAGTTCTACTTCTGTCATCGTGCGGAGACGATTACAAAGAAAGTGGTATAGAAGGGCAATGGCAATTACAGACAATAGAAATGGCCAATGGAAAAAGCGTCAAAGTTGATACTGTCTTTTATTCTTTCAAAAAAGATGTTTTTCGTTATCTGAGATTGAAGACAAACACACAGACATTTACCTGTTTCGGTAATTATTCTGTATCGGATGAGAAATTGGAAATAGATGTAAACAGAGACTCATTTGAGCCGAACGATGATACAGCCGGGTTGGATTGGGATACCCTGATACGTACTTTTACAATCAAGAAGCATTCGTCATCGACTCTTGAGCTTGAATTCGAGGGAGATACTTACTATTTCCGCAAGTATTGAGAGGCTTGTTCAGCTATTATTTTACTATCTGATGAGGTCGAAAGATATAATTCTTATCATTATTTAAAGGATATTAGCAGAAAATGTTTAAACTATTTTAAGTATTGGGCTGTTATTCCATATAAACTAAATTTATTACTTTTGTAAAATAACTATTAACAGTGAGATTATGAATAAACTACTAGGGTTTGGATTGATGTTGTCTTTGCTGGTTGCATTTGGCTCTTGTAAGCCTAAGCAAAGCGCATATAAATCTATATACGAATCGGCAAAAGAAAGAGAATTAGAAGAAAATAAAACAGCCAGTAATTCTGCTGCTGCACAACCTTCTACGCCGGCTTATCCCGTATATAACTCAGATGTTTCGAACGAAGCCGTTAGATCTGAAAAAATTACACCGGTTTACGATTCGGATGCAGCAGGTCTGAGAGCTTACAGTGTAGTAATTGCTTCACTTAGTGTAAAACCAAATGCAGAGGCTCTAAAAGCTAGAATGGAACAAGAAGGATACAGCATTATCTTGGCTCAGAACGAACAAGGTATGTATCGTGTTATTATTGCCAGCTACGATGATAAGGCATCTGCTGTAAACAGTAGAAATGCTATCCGTGACAAATATTTGGCAAAAGGTTCGAGTGATGTTCTAAGAAGAACTTACGGTATACCTTTCGATGATCTTTGGATACTTCAAAGACAATATTAAAAACTGGGAAGATATATAAAACTTTAAAACGAATGGCTATTTCTGGAAAACAGGATAGCCATTTTGTTTGATTCTTTAATAATCATTATGCAGATTCGTTTTTTAGGCACAGGTACATCAACAGGGGTACCCGAAGTAGGATGTAATTGTGATGTGTGTAAATCGTCGGACAAACGCGATCAGCGCTTGAGAGCATCTGTCTTGGTCCGTACAAGAGGTAAAAATATACTCATCGATTGTGGGCCCGACTTTAGGTATCAGATGCTACAGACCGAATACGAACCTATTGCAGGGCTTCTTATTACACATGAGCATTACGATCATGTAGGAGGTATAGATGATTTACGTCCTTTTTGCCGTTTTGGAGATATAGAAGTGTATGCCGAATCGTATGTAGCTGATGCCATCGTAAAACGTATACCTTATTGTTTTTCAGAGTACAAGTATCCGGGAGTTCCCAATTTAATATTGAGCAGGCTCGAGAATAAATCTTTTTTATTAGGAGATATTGAGATTACCCCTATCCGTGTATTGCATGCCCAACTCCCTATATTCGGCTATCGAATAGGAAATATGGCTTATCTTACGGATATGAAAACCCTTCCGGAAGAAGAATACTCAAAACTTCAGGGATTAGACATTCTTGTAATGGATGCCCTTCGTATCAAAGAACACATATCACATCAAAATCTCGCAGAAGCATTGATTCAAGCTAAACGAATAGGTGCTAAGCGTACTTATTTTGTCCATATGAGCCACCATATAGGCTTACATGCCGAAGTTGAGAAAACACTACCCGAAAATGTGTATTTAGCTTATGACGGGCAGGAAATAGAAACTATGGATTAATCTCTTTTATCCGTATACTTTTAGGGCAAACTTTTAAAATAGAAATGTGCGTTTTGTTCCTTCATCTTAAGTATCTCTAAAGGTGGCATACCCGATAATAACCTGCATTCTTTGATAAAATGCGCCTGGTCGAAATAACCGTTATTTAAAGCAATCTGTAAATAGTCTTTATCAGGCGATAGTAGCAATGCTCTGATAGTCGCTTGGAACCGGCTCGTAATCTGAAACTTTTTCGGACTGATATTAAATTCATTTTTGAATAAACGTTCAAAATGCCTAAGGCTGATATTTAAATCTTTAGCTAATAAGCCTAGCGAAAGACTATCGTGATTCCCATAAATATAAGAGATTGAATGATCAAGTAGGGGGATAATACTACTATGTTTATAGAATTGCTTTAAAAAGAAATCATTTAATATATCTATTTTACGGCTCCATAATTGTTCTTCCTGTAGTCTATCTACAGTATTTTTCCCTTCGTTAGCCCAAATCTCATTAAATGAAAGAAAGTTATTGGAGAATTCTTTAAAGTTTAACGAGCAGAAATGGCGGAACGCTCCACTCCTGAATCTGATCGCCAGAAAGTCTAAATCTCCATCAGAGGATATTAAGATTGGTTTTCGCGGACAAAAAATATGAGATGTTGGCAATATATTTTCCTCTGTACGAAATGAAGACGAAAAGTGTATAAATAGATCAAGCCCTGTACCTGTAAATAAAGGGAATAATCCGGGCGATTTTTCTCCATTGGAATTACAACGCCAATACCTGTCGATATAAGGCCGTAAAGATATTGGCGGTTTGTAATATGTATACTGCATTATTATTAAGCTATCAAGCGATAATTTTAACAATGGCTTCTTTCGACTGTAGACTATTCAACACAGCAGAAAAAGATAAATAATGTCCGGTTTTTAAGTGAAAATTAAAACTTTCGGAATCTTTAAATTTTTCATAAAAGATAAAATCTGTCGGACTTTCGATAGATTGGTATAGTTCATAAAATAAACAGCCCGATTCTGATCTTGTTCCTTTTATTAAGTCTACTGTTTCAGCTTTAAATTTATCAATACATTCTGGTTTCACAAAAAACTGCGCGATTATAACTTGTTCCATCTTGATAAAAATTAGGTCGATTAATAAATTTTTTTCTGGAGTAAAAGTATTAAAGACCTATATTCTATGATTGTAAAAAAACGACATCGGGCAAATTTATAATAAAATTTGCCCGATGAGAGTTTTATCTCGAAAGATGGAACTTACTCTAAGTAAGTATATCCGTACAGTCCCGAACGATAATTGGACAAGAATTCTTTGCCTTCTTCTACTGTTATCGACCCTTGTTTTACACAACTTGTCACCCATGTTTCGACAGTCCGAACCAATTTCTTTGCATTGTATTGCGCGTAATCAAGAACTTCTGCAACAGTTTCACCATCGATCATTTGTTCAATCTTATAGCCCGATTCGTCAACCGAAACGTGTACAGCATTAGTGTCACCAAACAGATTATGAAGGTCTCCTAAAATCTCCTGATAAGCACCTACAAGGAAAACTCCTAAATAGTAAGGTTCATTCTTTTTCAGAGAATGTACAGGTAGATATGCCGACTGGTTAGCAGCGGGGATAAAATTGTCAATTTTTCCGTCCGAATCACAAGTTACATCTTGTAATGTTGCCATCTTGTCTGGCTTTTCACCTAATCTGTGTATCGGTATGATCGGAAATATCTGGTCTATAGCCCATGAGTCCGGTAGAGATTGGAACAGTGAGAAGTTACAGAAGTATTTATCCGGTAAAAGCTTCGACAATTGTTTCAATTCTTCGGGAGCATGTTTTATTCTTCCTGCCATCGAACACACTTCGCGGGCGATAGAAAAGTATAAACGTTCTACCTGAGCCCGTGTTTTCAATGTTACCATTCCGAGGCTGAATAGGTCAAGCGCTTCTTCCCTTATTTGTTGCGAATCGTGCCATGCTTCGAGCATACTTCTCTGATTCAGGTCGTCCCATATTTGGTACAGTTCACGAACTAATTCGTGATCATCCTCTGCAATTTCTTCATTTTCATTCCATTCGGGTAATCCGGCTGTTTCGAGAACTTCGAATACCAATATGGAGTGATGTGCTGTCAGAGAACGCCCCGATTCAGTTATGATATTAGGGTGGGGCAGATTATTCTTATCGGCGGCATCTACTATTGTCGAGATTGAGTCATTTACATATTCCTGTATGCTATAGTTTACACTACTCTCGCTGTGAGAAGAGCGTGTTCCGTCATAGTCGATACCCAAGCCTCCGCCGATGTCTACAAACTCAACATTAAAACCTAATGAATGAAGTTGTACATAGAACTGAGATGCCTCACGCAAAGCGGTTTTGATGCGTCGTATTTTTGTAATCTGACTGCCAATATGAAAATGGATCAACCGAAGAGACGATTGCATATTGTTTTTCTCAAGAAAAGCCAGTGCTTCTAATAATTCACTGGAATTGAGCCCAAACTTACTGCCGTCTCCACCCGATTCTTCCCATTTTCCACTTCCGCTGCTCGCTAATTTGATACGTATTCCGATATTCGGTTCAATCTTCAGACGTTTAGCTATTCGGGTTATAAGGGACAATTCGTTCAGTTTCTCGACAACAATAAATATGCGTTTACCCATCTTTTGAGCTAACAATGCCAATTCTATATAACTTTCGTCTTTATATCCGTTACAGATAATTAAAGAATTGGGATCGGTATTGATTGCGATTACAGCGTGTAGCTCAGGTTTAGAGCCGGCTTCGAGTCCGATATTAAACTTTTTACCGTGACTGACCAATTCCTCTACTACAGGGCGCATTTGATTAACCTTGATCGGATAAATAATATGGTTCTGAGCCTGATAACCATATTCTTTTGATGCTTTCTGAAAGCACGTCGAGATTTTCTCGATACGGTTATCCAAAATATCCGGAAAACGAACTAATACAGGTGCTGCTACATCCCGTAACTGCAACTCGTCAACTAGTTCCTTAAGATCAACTGCTACTCCGTCTTTACGTGGAGTAACTATGACATTACCTTTGTCATTGATTGAAAAATAATTAACACCCCAACTGGTGATGTTATACAATTCTTCCGAATCTTCAATACGCCATTTTCTCATTATTGCAAATAGCCTCCTTTTTATAAAATTAATACTCTGAAAACTAAGGTACCAGACCTCTTTTATTATTTTATAAAGCGTAACAAATCAAGGGCTGTTACGACTTCGAAATGTGTTACAAATTTATTCCTTTTCCAATACTTTGGTTATTTCTGCTATATATAAGTAATGGAAGTCTTTGCTTGGATACCAATGGCCGATTAAGCCTTTCTCTAAAAAAGAATTTTCGGTTATTTCCTGTACAAACAATTTCCTCGCAAAAATACTGGTATGCGCTTCCTCGAAGAATGGAACTTTATTGTCATGGATAATATGTAAATCTGCTTTTAAGATTTTATCTTCGTCCCGTCCGGAGGCATTTCCCAGATATGCAAGCTTCTTCTTAAATGAATTATCGAAAAATGTCAGGGAAAAAGAATCAGCATTGTCTACAAACTCTTTAGTATAACGCTGTGGACGTATAACAACAAATACTACCTCCTTGTTCCACATAATACCTAGTCCGCCCCAACTGGCAGTCATTGTATTGACTACTCCGTCTTTTTCGGCAGTAACGAGCATCCATTCGTTTTTGAGATCAAAAGGCGAAAATTTCAACTCATTAGCTTTTATTTCTTTGAAGTTATCCATATCAGTACTTGTTTAATAAGATTCTTAATCTACTAATAACAAATCTAATCTGTCAACCAAAGTATCCAGATCAGTTGTAGATATATTAAGAGGGGGAAGCAGTCGTATAGAATTGTTTTTGTATCCGGTTATTATTCCGTTCTCGAACAATCTGTGATGAATATTTTCTCCATCAATATCCATTTCAAGTTCTATAGCCATCATCAGCCCTTTACCCCGTATATCCTTTATTTTTCCGGAATGTTTCTGCTTGATTCTCTCCAGTTGTTCTTTGAAATAAACACCCATATTCAAAGAAGCTTCAACAAGCTTCTCTTCTTCTATAACTTTAATAACTTCCAAAGCGATAGCACAGCCTAACGGATCATTCTGATGAGATTGGGCATAACGAAAAGGTTTATTCTCGAATTGTCTGAGTACATCATTACTGATAGTTATCGCACTGATCGGAAAACCATTTCCCAGAGCTTTACCGGATACTACTATATCAACAGGAATATTGTAGTGCTGATATCCATACCATTTTCCGGTTCTACCCATTCCGGTTGTGACTTCTTCTGCAATAATCATGCAGTTATTTTCTTTCGCCAGATTGACAATTTTTCGGACAAACTCATATTCCGGAAATTGGACAATGTCTATTGATGCACCTCCTGTCTCCAGAACAAATGCAGAAATATCTCTGAAATCGATATTCGAAATATCGTCTGTTTTGTTAAACCTGATGTTGACAATATTTTCGTTTTCTTCAGAAATTTGTCCCCAGCCGTATGCACTCAAATAGGTATTATCTATTTTCAGTATTTTTTTACGCCCTGTCAGATGACGAGCTAAAGAAATAGCCAGATTTACAGCCTCGGAACCCGAACTAAGAAAAACACTGGAACCATTATGTAAACCTGTTATCCTTAATAGTTGTTCAGATAAGTCCTCTGCAAATCGATTCGTGAATTTATATCCGTGATGAATAGCTAGTTTAGTCTGTCTCTCTATAACTTCCGTAATTCTTTTGTGGGAATGTCCGATATTGGCACACCATACCCCCGATTCGAAGTCTATATATTGCTTACCATCCGAATCATACTGATAATATCCCTCAGATTTTACCAATACTTTTTCCGCAGAGGGATAAAAGGGTATGATTTTTTTCATTATATGTAAGTAGCAGAAACTATTAATAGTATATCTAAACTTATGATCAGCTTTGTCTTTATTTACCAAAGCTATAAAAAGTATATTCTGTTGAAATGCTTTCTTTTAATCCAGTTTCAAAACAGCAAGGAATGCTTTTTGTGGAACTTCTACGTTACCCACTTGTTTCATACGTTTCTTTCCTTCTTTTTGCTTTTCCAGAAGTTTACGTTTACGCGAGATGTCACCTCCATAACATTTTGCCGTTACATCTTTACGTACTGCCTTAATAGTTTCACGGGCTATGATCTTTGCTCCGACAGCTGCCTGTATAGCAATATCAAATTGTTGGCGTGGGATAAGTTCTTTCAATTTCTCACACATGCGCCTACCAAAATTTACGGCATTATCCTGATGGGTTAATGTAGATAGTGCATCCACCGGTTCACCATTAAGCAGAATATCCATCTTGACAAGCTTTGCCTGACGATAATCATGCATATGGTAATCAAAAGAAGCATATCCTTTCGAGATACTTTTCAACTTGTCATAAAAGTCGATAACGATCTCACCTAGAGGTATATCGTATGTAATCTCTACACGGTCTCCCGATATATACTCTTGTTTGAGGAGTATACCTCTTTTCCCTAAACAGAGGGTCATAATAGGACCGATATAGGTCGTATTGGTAATCACCGATGCCCGTATATATGGTTCTTCTATATAGTCAATAAGAGTAGGATCGGGGAGTCCCGACGGGTTGTGCACTTCTTTTACATTGCCTTTCTTATCATATACAAGATACGAAACGTTGGGGACGGTAGTAATTACATCCATATTAAATTCTCTGTCGAGACGTTCCTGTATAATTTCCATATGCAGTAGTCCGAGGAATCCGCAACGGAATCCAAAACCAAGGGCAATCGACGATTCGGGTTGGAATGTCAGGGAGGCATCATTCAATTGCAGTTTTTCGAGGGAAGCGCGCAGGTCTTCAAAATCTTCACTTTCGATAGGATATACCCCTGCAAACACCATTGGTTTTACTTCTTCAAAGCCATCGATCGCTTTTTCGCAAGGATTTTTCACATGAGTGATAGTATCACCTACCTTTACTTCCTTCGATGTTTTTATACCCGATATGATATACCCGACATCTCCGCAGGTTACTTCCTCACGAGGTGACATATCGAGTTTGAGTACACCAATTTCGTCGGCATCGTACTCTTTACCTGTCGCGAAGAATTTTACAAGGTCCCCTTTACGGATACTCCCGTTTACTATTTTAAAATATGCTATGATTCCCCGGAATGAGTTGAAAACCGAGTCGAAGATCAATGCTTGTAAGGGAGCCTCCGGATCACCTTTAGGTGCGGGAACACGATCTATAATAGCATCTAGTATATCATAAACACCTTGTCCGGTTTTTCCACTGGCGCGGATTATTTCTTCACGTTTACATCCAAGTAGTTCAATAATCTGGTCTTCTACTTCATCGGGCATGGCACTCGGTAAGTCTATCTTATTTAAGATCGGGATGATCTCAAGGTCGTTATCGATAGCCATATACAAGTTCGATATGGTTTGAGCTTGTATCCCTTGTGCGGCATCTACTATAAGCAGTGCACCTTCGCATGCAGCGATAGACCGTGATACCTCATAGGAAAAATCGACGTGTCCCGGAGTGTCTATCAGGTTCAGTATATATGTTTCATCTTGGTATGTATATTGCATTTGTATAGCATGGCTTTTGATTGTGATACCACGCTCTCGCTCTAAATCCATATTGTCCAACACCTGTGCTTGCAGGTCTTTACCTTCTACAGTTTTAGTGTATTCCAGTAAACGGTCAGCCAAAGTACTTTTACCGTGGTCAATATGTGCTATAATGCAAAAATTACGTATTTTATTCATCTTCTAGAAAGGCAATCTGTTGATTTTTTATCATTGAGATACACTACCCCAATTTATGGATTGCAAATATACACAAAGAATTACAGTCTCGAAATAACATTGAGTTATAAAATCACAATGTCAGCCTGTATATCCACAAAAGAATCCCCGGATATCATACAGGTATCCGGGGATTTTGATTTATAGCTGACTAAGTTATTTTATTTGTACGAAGCAGCGATTTTTTCTAAAGCTTGAGGATTGGATATTCCTTTAGCTACATCCATTAAAGCGATCTCATCCCTGTCCCCTGTTCCGGTTGCAAGAGGTAGTTGTTGAGGTATTTTAGGCGTTTCTCCGAATAATGTTTGATATAAAACGATTGAGTTTAAGAAAACTGCATCATTCAACATATGGCGAGAACTGTCGGTGTGGCGTAATACATCCTTGCCTTCTTTCTCGGCAGAATACCCTTCTTTCCCTTGATAAGCGGCACCTAAAGCAGTTGCAAATTTAAGGATACCTGTGTTAGTCAATGCTTTTGCTACTTTTACGGCATTATCACTCAATACTTTCTGGTAGTCGTCATAATCAGAATCTTCATAATCGATAGGGAACATAAGTTCGTAGATATATGCTGCTACATCAGGACTGTTCTTGATGATCAGGTCATGGATAGATTTACAGTCGGCTATATATTGCTTTTCATCTTGAGCAGCTACCGGGGTTGATTCCTGTAAGATTACATAGTCGAAGTAGTTCCCATCCTGATCGGTTTCAGCAAAAAGTTTATTTGCTTTCGCTTTGTTTGCCGACAATATCTTGTCGATGCTGACACCCATTTCTATTAGTGTTGCAACTTCAACTTGTTTACCGTTTTCTTTAGCCAGAGCCTCGAGCATCAACGGAAAACTTGCGAAATATTCGGTGTGGCTGTTCCCTACAAATAAAACCCTTATAGGTCCTTCCGACTTTGGCGGTATGGGTTTTGCAACAGTTTCTTGTTTAGCTTCTGTTGTACTCGCATTATTACTGTCCGTTTTGTTACCGGATGTGCATGATGTTAGGAGGAAAGCTCCAACTAAAGTGTACAAAAAGAATTTTTTCATAAAAAAAGAGTGTTTTGATTTAGTATAAAAAAATGAATAATCCCTAGTTTCGGCTTGCAAAGATATACAAAGAATCATTTAACCAAAGAGCAAACGTCCGGGTTCCGAAATAAAAGAGGGAAGTATGGTTACTTCCCTCTTTATTTATTTTGTATAGAGTAGGACAATTAAGGGATAAGGGCTGCTGCACCTAATAATCCTATATTTTCTTTTCGTGAGACAAGTATTTCGACACTTTTAATGATATGAGGGTGTAAGAATGTGTCCAGTTGTTGATACATAGTTTTAGCAAAATAATTGAATGCCGGCGCTATGTTTCCGCCGATAACGATAGCTTCCGGATCATAAACTGATAGAACTGCTTTTAGAAGATTCCCTACATGGAATCCAAACTCTTCCCATATCCTCAATGCTTCCGGATCAT
Source organism: Indolivaga macrotermitis (assembly GCF_900128985.1). Taxonomy (GTDB): domain Bacteria; phylum Bacteroidota; class Bacteroidia; order Bacteroidales; family Dysgonomonadaceae; genus Dysgonomonas_A; species Dysgonomonas_A macrotermitis. The sequence goes on from NZ_FQUC01000003.1 coordinate 313,365, forward strand.
TATTGTTAGCTCTGAGCAGGAGTACATGTCCTGTTGTGTTAAATCTTTGAAAAAAGTGAGCCGAACAATAACTTTCATAATCGCTGTCGAGATAAGATAAGCTACCTATCTCCCCGGCACCGGTATTCATACCTTCATAAAGCATATTATTGACAATAATACCGGCTCCAACACCGGCTCCCAAAATCACACCGACAATATTCTGGTACATGGTGGCTTCGCCATAGTACCGTTCGCCGAAAACAAAACAGTTAGAGTCGTTATTCACTACAACCTGTACCTGAAATTCGGATTCTAATATTTCTTTCAGGAATATTTCTTTCCATGATGGTATATTTATAGTATTGTAAACTATGCCGTGCCTGGCATCTACAATAGAAGGAACACCTATACCTATACCTTTGATATTGGAATTCATTACTTTCCTGATAGTATTAATAAGACTATCAATTGTCTCTTGTTCCGATTTATCATAAGGAAAAGGATCTGATACTATTTTATGAATAATACCTCCATCTACAACTCCTGCGCGAACATTTGTTGCTCCTAAGTCTACACCTATTCTCATGTCATTTTCTGATAATACTTCTTAGCACCCGGCTAAACACCTGCTATTTATTTAGCATTTAATAATCAGTATATTGGATTTCAGCGAAGAAATTCCATTGGGTTATGCAAATATAAGTTAAGCAATCGGAAAAACATAAGTTCTTGTCCATTAATTACCGAATAAAAAAAGAACATAAGTATTGAAATATGAGAAAATAGAGAACTATTTTTACGAAAAATACAAAAAGAGCTGTCCTCCATAATTGGAAACAGCTCTTTTTCTTTTTCTCATATTTTTTATTCTACGAATCCTCTGTTTTTCAATAAATAGATCGGATTGGGTTCTGCTCCTCTGAATTTTTTATATAATACCATCGGATCCTCAGATCCTCCCTTTGATAATATATTATCGCGGAAAGATTGTCCTGTAGTGCGATCAAAGATACCTTTCTCTACAAATGCTTCGAAAGCATCAGCATCAAGCACTTCAGACCAAAGGTAGCTATAGTATCCGGCAGAATATCCTCCGTCGAATATATGTGCAAAATATGTACTTTTATATCGGGGAATAATTTCAGAAATCAGACCGATCTCATTCATTTTATCTTGTTCAAACTGATCAACATCAAATTCTTCGGACGCAGTAATTACATGCCATTTCATGTCGAGGATTGCGGCTGCAACTAATTCGGTTGTTTCGAATCCCTGATTGAAATTCGCTGCTTCCTGCATCTTTTTTACTAGATCGGCAGGGATTACCTCTCCCGTTTGATAATGCTTAGCATATATTTTCAATACTTCGGGGTGTAAAGCCCAGTGCTCGAATATCTGAGAGGGAAGCTCTACGAAATCTCTTGATACAGCTGTTCCCGACAAACCATTGTAATTGACATGCGAAAGAAGTCCGTGTAGTCCGTGTCCAAATTCATGAAACAAAGTAGTTACTTGTTCCAATGTCAGCAACGAAGGTTTATCTTCGGTAGGCATAGCAAAGTTCCCGACATTGTATATGATAGGGTGGATGAATTCCCCGTTTTTGACACTTTGTTTACGGAAACTGCTCATCCATGCGCCATTGCGTTTGCCTGTGCGTGGGAAAAAGTCGAGGTAAAGTATACCGATATAAGATCCATCGGCATTATTAACTTCAAATACCTGAACATCTTTTTCGTATACAGAAACATCGTTCAATGGCTTAAAAGTAATTCCGTACAGTTGATTCGCTACGAAGAATGCTCCGTCACGAACATTATTAACCATGAAGTAAGGACGTATAGCCTCTTCGTCTAAAGAGTATTTTTCTTTGCGAAGTTTTTCAGTGTAATACCACCAATCCCATGACTCGAGTTTGAAATTACCTCCCTCACGGTCGATCATTTTTTGTAATTCAGCTGCTTCTTTTTTAGCTTGAGGAAGTGCATATTCCCATAACTTGTTCAACAGATCAAATACATTATCCGGAGTTTTAGCCATTGTTTCGGCTAACACATAGTCGGCATGAGAATTATATCCCAAAAGATTTGCCTTTTCAAGACGAAGATTAACAAGGTTGCTGATAATCTGCTTATTGTCGAATTGATTGTTATTGTTGCAACGGTTGTACATTGCTTTATACAGTTTCTCTCTCAGAGCTCTGTTATCAGCATATTGAAGGAAAGGCAACCAGCTTGGTTTGCTTAAGGTAAATACCCATTTCCCGTCTAGTCCTTTAGCTTTAGCTGTTTGTGCTGCGACTGAGACCACATCAGCAGGAAGTCCCGCTAGATCCTGCTCATTATCAATTTCTAACTGAAAATTATTAGTTTCGGCTAATAGGTTTTTGCCGAACGAAAGTGAGAGTAGACTTAGCTCTTTATTGATCTGGCGTAAACGGTCTTTCTGTTCTTTGTTCAAAGCAATACCCGAACGTACAAATGACTTGTAATACTTATCTATCAAGCGTTTTTGTTCTGTTGTTCGGTTTGTGTTCAAGCTGTCATCATAAACAGTTTTGATACGGCTGAATAGTTTTTCATTCAGGTAAATGTTATCATTGTGTTCAGATAGCAGTGGGGATATTTCTTCTGCAATTGTCTGAATGTCCTGATCGCTATCGGCTCCGCGTATGGCACCGAATACAGTCGATACCCGGTCGAGAATCTCTCCGCTTTCATCTAATACAAGAACTGTATTATCGAAAGTAGCAGCAGCCTTGTTATTTACTATTGCTTCTATCTGTTGTGATTGTTGTTCGATACCTTTGATGAAGGCCGGTTTGTAGTCTTCTTTTTTGATGAGGTCGAATGGGGGAGTACCTTTCGGTGTTTTGAAATCTTCCAGAAAAGGATTTTTTGCATCCATTTTAATGTTGTTTGGATTATCCTGTGCATTTGTTGATGCACACAGAGCTAAACTTAATACAATTAAGAGTTTCTTCATAAATATGTAAATATGTCAAAATTTTATTTTACTCGGAGGTACTATCAGCCATACTTGCAGCATTCATATTATCTATTTCAGTGTCAGTAGGCCATTTATCTTTTGATGAAAGATAGGTAAACTGGGTACACGAAACCAAATTATCTATTTCGTTACAACTTTTAATAACCAGCCGTTCGGAAGAAAGTTCCAGAATCTCCATCATTTGAGCCGAGCCGTCATCCGGCCCAACCATTACAAAATGGGTATCATCTACAATTTTCCAACCGTCTTCCAATACATCATTACCTATTTTGCTGTACACAGAGTATACCTTGTCTTTCTCGAAAAACATACTCGAGACATCGTCTTTTTTGAAAAACTCGTCTTGACTGATCGATTCATTATCTGCCGTCTTTTCTTCGATACGCGTAGCATAAAGAAACCATACCCCTTGCTTCATTAATTCGTCGGACACATCATTCTGTGCATTTGTTTGAATTATGGAACAAAGAAAAATGAAAAGTAATGTTGTCGTTCTTAAATAGTTCATAATTATATCAATTTCAGAGTCTGCATCTGTGGCTTAGTCCAATCGGTATCCGAAATTGCGTAATATGTTGTCCCTATTGCGCCAGTCTTTTTCCACTTTTACAAACATTTGTAAAAATACTTTTTTATCGAAAAATTTCTCAATGTCTTTACGTGCCATTGCTCCGACTTTTTTTAGAGCCAGTCCTTTATTTCCAATAATAATTCCTTTTTGGGAATCGCGTTCTACAATGATCAGAGCACGGATATTTATTATATCCTTTTCTTCCTTAAACTCTTCGACCACGACTTCTACCGAATAGGGAACCTCTTTCTGATAATACAGTAATATTCTGCCACGAATGATCTCCGTAACAAAAAAGCGTGCGGGACGGTCTGTCATAGCATCTTTTTCGAAATAAGGAGGAGATTCCGGAATAAGTTCCAATATCCGTTTTTTGACGGTGTCTATATTGAATTTATTCAAAGCAGAGATCGGGTATATTTCTGCTTTTGGCAATAGGACTTTCCATTCTTCGATTAAGGTTATTAAGTCTTTTTGATTGGTTTGGTCTATTTTATTGATGAGGAGTAATACCGGCGCATCCATGTGTTGCACTTTATGAAGAAACTCTTCATTCTTAGAAGTCTTCTCGATCACGTCCGTTACATATAACAGAACGTCGGCATCACCCAGTGCCGATTCAGAGAAGTTTAGCATAGATTCTTGTAGCTTATAATTGGGACGAAGCACTCCCGGAGTATCAGAATATACGATCTGGTACTCTTCAGTATTTACAATTCCCATAATCCGGTGCCTGGTTGTCTGAGCTTTAGATGTTATTACGGAGATTTTTTCTCCTACTAATTCATTTGTTAGCGTCGATTTTCCAACATTCGGATTACCAACAATATTTACGAATCCTGATTTATGCATTAATTGATGATTACTTTTGCAGTTTTTCGAATAAATTCATTCGTATACAAATATATAATAAAAAACGCACCTTACAAAGATGCGTTTCTTATTGTGTATTGTAAGATATTTTAAATGAACCGGTTATTTACTACCGTCATATGCCCATTTGATATACACAGAACCCCATGTAAATCCGGCACCAAATGCAGCTAGAATAATGTTATCTCCTTTTTTGAATTTATCTTCCCATTCGAATAAACACATAGGGATAGTTCCTGCACTTGAGTTTCCGTATCTGTCAATATTTACAATTACTTTGTCTTTGGTCAACCCCATGCGATTGGCGGCTGCATCTATTATGCGCAGGTTAGCCTGATGAGGTATAAACCAATTAACATCGTCTTTAGTCAAATTATTGCGTTCCATTATCTCGGCAGATACATCAGCCATACGCGATACTGCATGCTTGAATACAACCTGACCTTCCTGGTATACATAATGCATATCTTTTTCGATCGTTTCGCTACTGGCCGGATAAGCAGACCCACCTCCATACATATGTAGATGAGGAGTACCAAATCCGTCGGTATGTAGTATTGTATCTCTTACTCCGTACTCGTCTTCGGTGGGCTCAAGCATCACAGCTCCTGCAGCGTCTCCAAAGAGTGGGCAGGTGGTTCTGTCTTTATAGTTGGTTATAGAAGTCATTTTATCTCCGCCTATAACAATTACTTTCTTGTATTTTCCTGATTTGATGAAATTAGAACCAACTTCAAGTCCAAATATAAAACCTGAACAGGCTGCCTGAATATCGAATGCCATCGAATTTTTGATTCCACAATTGTGTGCAACAAGTGTTGCTGTAGAAGGGAATGGGTAATCCGGAGTAGTAGTGGCACAGATAATTACATCTACATCTTCGGGTTTAGTATTTGTTTTTGCCAATACTTGTTTTACGGCTTCGGTAGCCATAACGGAAGTTCCCTTGCCTTCACCTTTTAAAATATGACGTTCTTTGATTCCGACACGTGACATAATCCACTCATCATTGGTCTCAACCAGTTTCTCAAGATCCTGGTTTGTAAGTATATCTTCGGGAGCATATCCTCCAACGCCGGTTATCGCTGCTTGAATCATAATTTTATCAAGTTTGTTTATAAAAAAAATGCCCTATGTTATTAGGGCTTTTATTGTTTAGACAATTAAAGAGCAACTTCTTTCTCTATTGCTAATTTGCCTCTATAGTGACCGCATTCTCCACAAACCGTATGGTAAACATGCCATGCACCACAGTTAGGACATACAGCTAATGTAGGAGTTACAGCTTTGTCGTGAGTTCTTCTTTTTGCTGATCTAGACTTCGATTGTCTACGCTTAGGATGTGCCATTTTATCTAATTATTTAATTTAAATTTTATACTTTGTTATTTATATTTATTCTTCGTCTCCAACTAATCCTTTTAAAGCATCCCAACGAGGATCGGTAACGTCTTCGTCGATGCTTTCTTCTGTTGAATCATCAAAATCGTCATCATCCGAATCATCATCCGAAGAGCTGACGGCTTTGTGCTTATTCAGCTTGGTTGACATAGTCTTGTTACACTTACCCGGAGCATGCACTCGTTTCATAGGTATGCTTAGTGTAACAAATTCATAAAGAAACCAAGCGATATTTATTTCACCTTCTTCTTCGGGAATGATCACGACTTCGTCACTCTCTTCCGAATATTCTTTTCCGAATTTAACTATAAGCCTGTTATTTGAATTGACTTCAATGATTATATCATCAAGACATCTGTCACAAGGCACAGTTACTGTTCCTTCTAAAGAAAAATTAAATTCGAAAGTAGAAGACACCCTTTTTACAGTAGCTTCCACCTTCACATGCCCTTTTTTTACATCCGAGTCAGAATCTCCAATTAACTTGAAGTACTGATCGCCAAGGGTATAATCCAACTGGTGGATTCCCTCGCTTAAGTTCCTTAAAGGAACATTATAGAGACTAAATTTTCCCACTTTTACAAACAGATCCTATTAAATAAAACAGAATGGCTGCAAAGATAAAAACTTTTTTCCTAAATCCCATGCCTATAACATTAAAAAAGATTGGTAGCCGTATCTAATGATGCAATATAAATTAAGGTTCGAAATTTATCTTATTTTAAATGTTATTTTCCTTCATGAAAATTTGTTTGTAAATATGTTTTTATATATTTAGTTTGTATTTCTTATACTTAAAGTCCGGCGGCGTAATGCCGGCTTCAAAAAACGGGAATGAATCAGCTTTAATGAAAAAATATTATATATTATTTGTATTGTTCCTTCTGGGAGGATGCCTTGCCTGGGGACAAGGCTCTAAGAGGGTTATATACTATACTGCAACTTTTGTAGATGGTGATACAATATATAATGCTTATCTGCCCGAAACAATAGTATTTGGCCCCTTGAAGTTTAAGAATGATAAGGAACGGCAAGAATATACGAAACTGGTAAGAGATGTGAAAAAGGCTTTGCCGTATGCAAATCTAGTATCTCAGAATATTATCGAAACATATGAAATGATGGAAACCCTTCCGGATAAAAAGGCGAAGCAAAAGCATCTGGAACAGGCTCAGAAATATATTATGGCGGAATATAAACCCAAAATGAAAAAGTTAACCAAAAATCAGGGGAAGATATTGGTAAAGCTGATCGATAGGCAAACCAATAGTTCTACATATGATATCGTGAAATCATTAGTTGGTCCCCTCAGGGCTACTATTTATAATACATTTGCAGGAATATTCGGTAATAATCTGAAAACAGAATATGACCCTGAAGGAAAGGATAAGATGATAGAACGCATCGTAGTCGAAATAGAACAGGGTAAACTGTAAAGGAAAATATTTTTTTATCTAAGATTATTTCGGAATATAAGATAATCCGAATATTTTTGCAGACTATATATAAATAGAATAATATAGAATCTCAACTTGAATTATGTATGTAATAGGTATTGCCGGAGGCTCCGGATCAGGAAAAACAACATTGGTCGAAAGTATTTTATCAGGCATTCCCCGGGAAGAGATTTCTATATTGCCTCAAGATGCTTATTACAGGGACAATAGTCACATTCCATTAGAAGAACGTTTTACGCTCAATTACGACCATCCCGATTCGATAGAATGGGAGCTTATGCACAAGGATATACAAATGCTAAAGGCGGGGGAGACTATTGCTTGCCCTACTTATTCGTATTTAACATGTACCCGCTTGCCCGAAACCATTCCTGTAGTTCCTAAAAAGATACTGCTGGTAGAGGGTATCCTTATATATACATCATTGATGCTTTGCTCGGAGCTGGATATGAAAATATTTTTAGAGGTTCCCGCAGATCAGCGATTGACTCGTATTATTCAGCGCGATATGGCATCGAGAGGACGTACAGCTCTGGAAGTAATAGACCGTTATTATAAAACGGTACGTCCTATGCACGAAGAGTTTATCGAACCTTCGCGCCAACAAGCCGACATGCTGGTGATGGGTGGAGGGTTAAATAATAAGGCAGCCGAATTTATTGCAGCTGCTATCTTGGAAAAACTAAAATAAATCTTGTTCAGAATAAAAAGAGCGGAGGTGTCAAGAATATCTCCGCTTTTTTTATCTATTTATAGCTTGAGCCACCACAATGATAAGTTGAAAAGGCTCTTATTATTAAATACTTACTTAAATAAATATTCGGGCTCTTCGCCAAATACGAAATTAGAAAAGCCAATCTCACCCAAATAAGAATATTCGGACAGAACCTCTTTCGCTATTTTCATAAATGCTTTTTTATCGTAGATAATAAAGTCCATATACGAAAAATAGAATCCGGTTGCTCCGCCTATTGTATCTGCTATACGTTCTTTTTGTGTAATTGCAAGGATCTTGTCTTCTATCTCACCTCTTAAAGGAACCATCTGATCTTGCGGGATATTGGTGTTCTTGTAAAATAGGAAGCCGTATACAATACCATCCTGTTCGAATTTTTCGAAAAGTTCGGCTGTCTGGTTGTAAAATGCATTGAGCACAGGTATACATGCTGTATAACCGATAAATATATCTTCGCGTAGTTGCCAGTCTTTAGCTTTCGATGGTTCCATCTGGTAACTGCTGCATTTTTCTATAATATTTTCGGCCGGAAACCACTTGTACTTGTTTATACTTTCGTCAATCAGAGCTTTCAGACTGCTTATAGGAGTAGGGTTTCCGTTTAGAGGTTTATCTATAAACTCAATCATTCCTATATATTCCATTGTATATAATTCTCCGATAAACTGGTCGAGTAAGATAAAGAACATACTGTAGCGCTGGTTCTCTTCCAGGGTCAATAGTTCTTTCGAATATACACTTATATCTACTTTCTGATTCTGTTCGTTTACTTCGGCAAATATTTGTACTTTATCCTTATCCAGATTTGTATCGTACATTCTAAGACCGAATTCAGAATCGGCTTTACCGGGTTTGGAAGAATAAAAATTCCATATCTTCTTCAACTCTTCAGGTGCAGCTTGCTTCCAGTATTCGAGCGGGAATAAAGATGCGCGGTCTCCTTCGGGAGTAAGTATCAATTCGTACTTGCCTTCTTCGTTTATACCCATCTCGAAATATACATTATGGAAAGCATCCGATAATGTTTTGTTTACAGTGTCGAGTAGTTCTTCTGCTTCTGTTTTATTGTCCATCATTTCGCGGATAGACGCTTCCTCTTTGGCAAATATTTTCCAACATTTGTCTACTCCTTCTTTAAAAGATTTACTCATGCAAATAATTTTATGTGTTGTAAAAAGTTATAATTCTTTGTTGAATATGAGTTGCATTACCACAAAGGCCGGTGATGTATGGTGTTGAGGGCCTGTTATCCATTTAGGCATATGCTTGATCAAGCGGTAAGCTTCGTAATCGAGATGTAAATTGCAACTGTCTATTATTTTTATATTGTTCAAATATCCGTCTTTTTCTACAATAAAACAAAGAACCAGATATGCATGTTTATCTAAATCTTCTTTATTTGTTTCTAAAGAACTTATCCGGATATGCTCATTCAGGTAGCTTATCATAGACTGATAGCCTCCGGGAAAAACGGGAATATGTTCCGACGAAACACTTGGCATAAAGGTGGGGTTGAGTGTGATATAACGTATATCATCAACCAGTTCTTGTTCAATCGCATTACCTTGTAATATAATGGCAGCGACTTTCTTTTTTTCGGTAGCCGAATACTGAGGGTCGTTGAATAAAAACCTAAATTTTTCTTCTTCACCATCTTTGTACATCGGTAGGTACGAAACAGGCGGTAGAAATGATATATATCCATTTCCTTTGTTATAATCTGTCCTGCTTTTCTTTATCTTCAAAGCTTGCATAAGCGAGTCGCGATGAGGCGAATCGTTATATTTCAGATAGATAACATCCTTTATAGAGTCGGGTTGGGCAGATGTTTTTAAACTGAAAGAAAAAATACAACCCAAAACAATAAATAAAAAATACTTCATACTTCAATTAACAACTTTTAAAAACCTATTCAGGTTTATAACAATGAAAGGAGAAAAAGTGTTTTCTCTTTAGAATTAAAGCCTTTGAACTAAGTCAAAGGCTTTACATGTGTATAGAAGGAGAAGCCTAATCTTCCGTGGTCTGAGTTGCTTCGTATGCTTTCAGTAATTTATCCTGTACGTCTGATGGCACAAGTTCGTAACTTGAAAACTTCATGATAAACGAAGCCCTCCCTCCAGTTAATGAGCTGAGAGTTATGGAATAATTAGACATTTCTTTTAATGGGACTTTAGCATTAAGTACCTCTATTTCGTTATCGCTTTCCATACCGAGAATAGTTGCCCTGTGATTTTGTAAATCACTCATGACATCTCCTAATTTATCAGCCGGAGTGAATACGGTAACATCATATATCGGCTCAAGTATTTTAGGTCCGGCGTTCCGGAATGCTTCGTTAAAGGCATTCCTGCCTGCCAGCATAAAGGATATTTCATTGGAGTCTACCGGGTGCATTTTGCCGTCGTAAACAATTACGCGGACATCACGGGCATACGACCCTGTCAGTGGACCTTGTTCGAGGCGTGCCATGATACCTTTTATAATAGCAGGCATGAAACGCGAATCGATAGATCCGCCTACTATACTGTTGACGAATACAAGTTTTCCACCCCATTCGAGATCGAATGTCTGTACATCCCGCGATTGTACTTTAAATTCCTGTCCATTAAACTTATAACTGTCGGGCATAGGCATACCTTCGCTGTATGGCTCTACAATAAGGTGTACTTCTCCAAACTGCCCGGCACCTCCCGATTGTTTTTTGTGGCGGTAATCTGCCCTCGAAGGTTTTGTTATTGTTTCTCTGTAAGGAATTTTCGGTTCGGAATATGTAATAACTATTTTGTCATTGTTTTCGAGTCTCCATTTTAAAGTTTTCAGATGGAATTCTCCCTGCCCCGAAACGATCATTTGTTTCAGCTCTTTCGAGTTTTCTATCAACCATGTCGGATCTTCTCCGTGCATACGCTGTAACGCCTCATTCAGTTTTTCGGCATCTCTTTCGTTTACAGGTTTAATGGCTCTGCGATATTTAGGGTCGGGATATTTGATGAAGTTGAATTTATTCTCGATACCTTTTCCGTTCAGGGTGTTACCGGTACGTACATCCTTTAGTTTGACGGCAGCACCTATATCCCCGGCAACCATTTCATCTACTTTGACCCGTTGTTGACCTGCTACAGAAAATATTTGCCCCATGCGTTCTTTAGAACCCCTGTCTGAATTTACCAAATCATCTCCTTCATGGACAGAACCGCTCATTACCTTGAAGTAAGAGATATCTCCAACATGTGGTTCAATAGTCGATTTAAAGAAAAATAAACTGGTTGGGGCCTTAGAGTCCGGCTTCACTTCTTCTCCTTCGGTATTGATCGGGTGAGCCATATCAACAACGTAGGGAACTACGTTACCTAAGAATTCCATTGTACGCCTGACACACATATCGCGAGCTGCACAGACACAGAAAATAGGGTAGATGTCTCGTTTAACCAAGCCCCATCGTATTCCGAATCTCATTTCTTCTTCGGTGAGGGAACCCTGTTCGAAAAATTTCTCCATTAGTGAATCTTCGTGTTCGGCAGCTGCTTCCACTAGCTTTTGATGAAGTTCTTCGGCTTTTTCTCTTTCTTCATCGGGTATTTCGAGTACTTCCGGAACACCGCCTTCGGGTTTCCATCTGTACATTTTTTTCTTTAGTACATCAACTACTGCATTGAAGTTTTCGCCACAATTAAGTGGATACTGCACTAATACAGCTTTTTCGCCGTATCGTTCTTTTAGCTGGTATACAGTATTGTCAAAATCTGCTTTTTCGTGATCAAGTTGGTTGACTATGAATATAACCGGCTTATGTAGTTTCTTTGTGTATCTTAATTGGTTTATCGTTCCTACTTCCAGTCCATGCTGGGCATTCAGTACCATTAGTGCTGTATCTGTAACATTGAGTGAAGTAACTACATTGCCTATAAAATCATCTGATCCGGGGCAGTCAATAAAGTTAAGTTTACGGTTCATCCATTCTACCGAGAATATACTGGAAAAGACCGAATAGCCATATTCCTTTTCGACCGGAAAATAATCCGTGACGGTATTTCCTGCTTCCACAGTTCCTCTGCGTTTAATTACTCCGGCCTCGAAAAGCATAGCTTCGGCCAAGGTCGTTTTACCGGAGCCTGAGCTCCCGAGAATTGCAATGTTTTTGATTTCGTTAGTTTGGTAAGTCTTCATGGTACAAAATATTTATAGGTTGTCGATAAATTAGGACTTACATCCTGTTTGTTGAATTCACTAACCACAGGCACCTTATTATATTATAATATAAGGTGTATCTATGATTAGGAAGTATATCATAAAATCCTTTATTCTTATTTTGCGTATGAGTTGAATCGCTATTCTTCTGCGTGAATAATGCCGTGTTTTCGTCCCGAAAAACGGTCTTTTCCAAAATTAATAAATGTTCTGCTTATATGATGGAGTTAATTTGCTGAAAATTATATGTTATTGAGCAGGAATTACAAATTGATTAAAGGTATGTAAGGTGTCAGTTTTCCTTTAAATGAATATATAGTAACACCGGATAACTAGGTGAGTTATCCGGTGTTACTAGAGTTCGTCTTATTGTTATTTATATATACCTATATAATATACCGATCAAAAACCAAGGTAAATAAAGGTATTAACTGCCAGATATGCAGATCTGTTGTCTAAAGCAGTTCCACTACCAAGTGGCAAATATCCCGTACCACTGTATGTATGTGTATGGGCAGTGCCTCCACTGGCAGACGTTCCGCTATATGCGTGTGTATGTGCTGCTCCTGCACTACTTGATGTTGCACTATATGTATGTGTATGTGCTGCTCCTGCAGATGTTACGGATGTGCCGGAGAGAGTATGTGTATGTGCTGCACCTGCACTAGCGGCTGTACCTGTGTATGAGTGTGTATGTGCACCATTACTACTAGTTGTAGCTGTTTGTGTAGAGGTTAAACTCCAATAACCGGAATTAGCCCCCACATGGCTGAAAGTACCTCTGGTCGGCACTTGAAAAGTGTGTGTATGTGCACCATTACTACTCGAATTAACCGAACCATATGTATGTGTATGCGCAGTATTGGTTGAGGTTAAGCTGATACTATGTACGTGTCCGGTACTGCCGGATGTTGCACTCAGGGTGTGCGAATGTCCTACACTGGTAGATGTTGCACTGTAGGTATGATTGTGAGAACCTTCGGACGAAGACGTTCCGATCATAGTACCTGTCATAGTAACATTGGGGAGGTTTACCTGAGCTATTGTCTGGCTGTTGGCTCCTCCGGTACTACCCAGAGCTTCGGTTCCGGTTTTAGCCTTTAAGACCCTGTCTGTAGCATTCGGGAGATTGGCTGTGAAGCCAAGACTGGTCGCTATTGCTTGCGCATTAGCCGAAAGACTTGTTATGGCTCTGCCGTCTAAGAGATACCAACCATCGTGATCTGCTGTTCTGAAAGAATTGACAACATCTCCCGGCCTGTACAGGTCACTGAAAGGATTCAGTTTCTGCCAAAGGCTACCATCGAAATAGTAGTATCCTATGGTTGTGATGTTTGCTCTTTGTCCCGTGTTACCACCTCCTGTTATGGCTGTAATGTATACAATGGTTCCCTTCTGATCTGCTCCATATAAAGAGTTTCCTTTGCCGGTAAGATCAGCTAGAGTAAGTCTCGGCGCCTGCATTCCGGCAGCACGATCTGTTTCGGGGTCGGCTATAATATCTAAAGTCGATTTAGGTGTTTGGGTTCTGATACCAACTTGGCTGAAGACGGGTGTATTATATGTGAATAATATGATTATGAACATTAATACAGCTTGATATGACTGTTTTTGCTGTTTCATCGTTTTTTTGTTTTTAAGAATTAAACTGGTTTTACAAACCGAGATAAATAAAAGTGTTAACACTCATAAACGGAGCCCTGTTTTCTAATGTAGTAGCACTTCCGCCCGTCATTACCGACGAAGTTCCGCTTACTGTATGTGTATGAGCTCCGGCACTACCCGATGTCGCGCTGAAAGTATGTGCGTGCCCGACACTGGATGAAGTTCCTGCCAGTGTATGTGTATGAGTCGTGCTTCCAGTTGCTCCACTGTAAGTGTGCGTATGTGTATTGCTACTCGAAGTTGCGCTGAATGTATGTGTGTGTGCTCCGGCACTACTTGATGTAAAGGTCATATCGTTATCGACACTCCAAAGTGAATTCAAAGAAGTTACACCGCGGTGCGAAGCACTGTTTCTGTTAGGGCGTGTAAATGTATGCGTATGTGCCCCGGCGCTGCCTGATGTTCCGTTTGCTGTGTGTGTATGTGCAACACCTCCATTGGCAACTGTCATAGTACTGTATGCATGTGTATGCGCAGTACCTCCACTGGCAGATGTTCCACTGAACGTATGTGTATGCGCAGCACCTCCACTAACGGATGTTCCACTGAATGTGTGCGTATGCGCGGCTCCTCCGCTTTCGGATGTTCCGCTTATACTGGCTGATAAGGTTATGTTCGGTAAATTTTCCTTAGTTATGGTTAAGCTGTTTGTACCTCCGGTGCTTCCTAAAGTTTCGGTACTCGATTTTGTTTTTAATACTTTGTCTCTGGCATCCGGAAGGGTGGTGCCGAAGCCAAGGCTGGCAGCAGCAGTCCGCGCATTTGCAGGAAGGCTCGTAATAGCCCTGCCATCTAACAAATACCATCCATTGTGATCTGCTGTTTTGAACGAATCTTTGATATTTCCGGCTGTTTGCGACGGTGCATAAAGGTTGAATCTTACCCAACTGCTGCCATCAAAATAGTAATATCCGGGTACGGCAATGTTAAGCCTTTGTCCGGTATTACCACCTCCTGATATATCGGTAATGTATATTATACAACCTTTTTGGGCTATTCCGTACAGAGATTCTCCTTTAGCTGTTAACTGTGCCAAAGTGAGCCTTGGTGCAGTGAGCCCGGCTATATGGCTAGTGCTTGATACTGCTGCAATATCCAGTGTTGATTTTGGGTCCGAAGTATTAATGCCTATTTGAGAATGGACAGGAGTATTATATATAGATATAATGAATAAAGACATTAATATGGGAAGAAATGCTTGTCTTCTTTGTTTCATTGTTTTATATTTTTGTTGAATTTAAGTATATCAAAAACAGCTCTACAGCCATTTTATTATTGACCTAGATATATAAAAGTATTTACTACCATATATGCCGATCTGTTATTTAAAGCTGTTCCGCTACCTCCGGTCGGGAATGATGCTGTCCCGGATATTTGATGTTGGTGTGCTCCTGTAGAAGCGAAAGACCCGCTTACCGAGTGTGTATGTGCATTGGCTGTGGGTAGTGTTCCGCTTACGGTATGTGTATGTGCATCGGCTGTAGCTAACGATCCGGTAACGGCATGTGTATGCCCTCCGGCAGAACCTGTTGTTCCACTCACTGTATGCGTATGTGCTCCGGCACTGGATGTAGTAGTGTTTGTAGATGCTAACATACTCCAGATAGCTCCGGCATTAGGTCCTCTGTCGACATCGGAGTTTATATAATAAATGGATGTAGCGGTGTGTGTATGTGCTCCGGCTGAGGCTAATGTTCCACTTACAGCATGTGTATGTGCTCCGGCAGCAGCCAAAGTGCCGGCAACTGTATGTGTATGCGCCCCTGCTGCAACCAGATTAGTACTAACTGTATGGGCATGCGCATCAGCGGTATTCAGGGTTACTGTACCTGTAGTATGTGTGTGCGCTCCGGCAGAAGCCAGATTTGCAGTAAGAGTCCCGGCTAAAGGTGCGGATGGCAAGTTGGCCTGAGTTATCGTTTTAGTAGTAGTTCCGCCCAGAGTACCCAATGCTTCCGAAGTAGTTTTCGTTTTTAAAGTCCTGTCACTTGTATTCGGTAGGTTGGTAGTAAATCCAAGGCTGGTTGCTTTTGCCTGAATGGCTGCCGGGAGGGTAGAAATAGCCCTGCCATTCAGTAAGTACCAACCTTGATGGTCTACAGTCATGAATGAGTATTTGACATCTCCGGCTACATCGTCGGTAATTTCAAAGGCACCGAGTTTTTGCCATGCCGATCCGTCGAAATAATAATATCCGGCAATAGTGATATTTACTCTCTGCCCGGTTTTATTTCCTCCTGATATATCGGAAATAAATATAATTGTCCCTACCTGAGCTGTCCCGTATAAAGAGTTTCCTTTGGCTGTGAGTTCTGCTAATGTCAGTCGGGGTGCCTGTATACCTGCAATGTGGGTAGTCGCATTGATGGCGGTAACATCTAATGTCGATTTCGGGCTTTCGGTATTGACTCCTACCTGAGCGGAGACAATTCCCATCGAAAAAAGTCCGAGGATTAGTAAGCTTGTTTTCTTCATTGTCATTTATTTGAGTTGTTGTTTTTTATATTGAGTGTTGTTTTATTTTTATAATAGACAGCAAAGTGCAATCACTGCACTTTGCTGTAAGTATAGAAGGTCTTTTGCCATATTTCTTCAGAAGTAGTATTCGAACGACAACAAAACAACAATTTTTCTACTTGAAATAAATTGGCAGACCAACTAATGTTAATATATGGTAATGTTATTAGATATCTATATACGTGAGGTATTAACGTGTTTTTACTACACATTAATAAAGAGTTATAGTGATACTTAGTGCTTTTTACAATAAATCAAATCAAAAGCTATTTTGATATACAAAAAATAAATACTATATATTACGGATATATGCGCATGTGGAGTCTCTCTCTCTCTCTCTCTCTCTCTCTCTCTCTCTAATATTTCAGCGCATAAAGACAAATTTAAATTGTTAAAATTTAAATTTGAACTATTTATAATGTTGTTATGTGTGAAATTATTCGCCACAGTAATCTGTTAAAAAAAATGTTATTGCGACAAATTTAATAGTTTTTTTGAATTAAACAAAACCCGACTATCTAAATGGGATAATCGGGTCGTTTTTTATTTTATCTTAAAGTGAATATAATATTAACAAATGCATCATAATTAGGCAGAGTATTAACAGTATAACTTAAAACCCCTGTATTACTTATTCCCGTTATTGTTATGCATGGATCACAGTAAGTTACATAATAATTTAATTGCGAATTATTAAAGTATGAAATTCTAACCGGAGCACTGGTGCTTTTTACTTTCGGTGTGTTAAACCCTGTATAGTATATATTGTATAAATCGAGAGTTTGAGTACCTGTCAGTAAACTACCCGAACCATCCGACGTCGGAATATTCACCGAAGGCATATACAAAAAGTGGCGGTTATAAAGAGTTAAACAAGACCACGAAAAAGTCCCCGGATTAGCAGGCGTATCTTTATACTGAGATACGCATTTATAATCCGTATCATACACCGTTAAGCCCGAAGCCGGACTTGCGATAGCCAATTTCTGAGAAGTTGTCATTCGAGGAATAAGCAAGCCTTTGTCATTGTTGTACGCATTGATATCCAACACTGACGAGCTGCTGGGATTATCCGTATTCACCCCTATCTGGGCTATGCAATATGATGTTGTATATAAGACATAGATAATTGTTAAGAGTATGTGCTTCATATTTATTCCATTAATTGTTTTGAGTTTAATAGATCGGAACGGGTCATCCTGTTCGATTTTAGGGTACAATTTACAATGTTAGCCTCCATAGTTATGGGAGTAAGGGATGTTCCATCCGATTTATAAGGTATAACAGTAATAGTGTAAAGTCCACTATTGTTGTAAGAGTGTAGCTGCTTATATATGCTCTGAGAGGTTGTTACTGTTTGGTTGATGATTGCCGTTCCATCACCAAAATTCCAAGTAAGCCTTGAGGGAGCATTTCCACCCGATAGATCGACTTCTACGCTATATGTCCGGTTATGTGAAGTACATGCAAACGGAAGTTCTTTAGGGATAATACGGATAAAACCTGCTGCGAAAGTGGGTAGTCCTAACCCGGATTCATACTTTAGGTAGTTAGGGAAATATTTAATAGTAGATCCACCTGCATCCGGATTGATTATTACATACAAATGTTTACTGTAATTGAGCCCTATTAAGGATTCGATTCCGTATAATCTGCCATCCATCGCCTTTTTTGCATTGGTCACCCCATGTCTTAATAAGGTCATGGCAGAACCGGCTCTTAAATTATTCCATGTTTGGACAAAAAGAGAGCCTGATTGGTTCGTGCCTGAAACTGAGTTTGCACTACCAATATATAGATATTGATTATTGGGGGAAAATGTACCTCCATAGGATGCCAAAGCCATAGTTGATATTCTTATATCAGATAAGAGTCCTGTTGTTGGATTAAATATAGAAGTAATCACTTGCTGACCAGCCCAGTTGCAAGCGAATACTTTAGTGTAATCGCTCGAAATACCTATTTCTCCCTGATATGTGCTACTTGCAGCTGATATTGAAGTATTCGAAATAGTTTGATGAGGTGTAGTTGAAATACCGCTTGAGGTTATTGCCCATACGTAAAAAGTTTGAGCTGTACGGTGAATAAGCCAGTAGTCCAGACCATTAGTGTTGGGTACAACGGCAATGTTTTCATATACAACCCCGGCCTTGATGACATTGTTTTTGCTTGTTACAGCTCCGAGTCCTCCATTTTGAGACAAATCGACGATAGAATAACAAAGACCATCGGGATCTAAAGCCTGAGGTACAGTTATTACATAATATTCGGTAGTACTCCCCGGTTTTGGCACGGCTACTCCCGATTGTGTAGATGAATAATTACCCAACAGTCCCGTTCCGTTTGTCATTACACTGCCGTTTTTATCATAAACAGTCGACCCATCCGACGAAAACAGCAATCGTCCATCATACGTCGCCACCGTAAAACAGCCCTCCCTCGTAGAAAGCGGACCAACAATAGATTCCGGCATATCCGTAACAGTAGAACCATCACTCGCCGTAGCACTACTCAACGAATTAAAATTCAGCCCCGCATTAAAACCAAAATACCACCAGCTGGTTTCCTTCTGAGCAAAAGTGTTTAATTGGACTATTAAAAACAATAATCCTGCATATATCAGTTTTTTCATTGTTATTCGTTCTAATTAGAAAAATAAAAAAGTCAGAGACCTTACTTCAGTACAAACACCACCGTCAAAAACGAATCATAATCCGACTCCACCTTAATATCATACGTCATCACCCCATTATCATTAATCGAAACATTCCCCATCAC
>NZ_FQUC01000004.1 GCF_900128985.1 Indolivaga macrotermitis
TCTTTTCTTTATTACCACTCTCGGTTTTAAAGCGAGTGCAAAAGTAATACACTTACCCTTCCATTCCAAATATTTTATGAGGTTTTTTTAAGAGACTTTTTATAGATGAACGTAATCATTTACATTACATACCTTTAGAGGCTACAAAAATATAACAAGAATTTCTCTTGCTATACCTAATTGTTGTTTCACCTTAAAATTGTGTACTCGGCAAACATAGAGATTTTATCTTATATTTCCAAATAAAAAACACTTTTTTTTAGATTTTATTTTTTGCAAAAAAAATAATTAATAAAGCCCAGCCTACAATCATAAATAAGCCTCCCAAAGGGGTGACAGGTCCTAAGAATTTCCAATTGATATTCCAATATTCAGAAAAGGCAAGGAAATATATGCTAATGGAGAAAAGAAATGTCCCTATAATAATACACAACGAAGACCATTTTTCGATTGATGTATCAAAATTCAGAAAAAAGCCCAAAATCAATAATACGATGGCATGATACATTTGATAACGTACACCAACTTCGAAACTTGCCAATTTATCTGCTGATATCATTGATTTAAAAGCATGGGCACCAAAGGCCCCGAGTATAACAGAAAGCATTCCATATAAGCCTCCTACAATTAGTATAGTTTGTTTCATTTGATTATTTTTAATAAATAACATCTATTTATACCAAGCAAATATAAACAATAAAGAAAAAACGGAAACTATTCTTTCGAATAATCTCCGTAATTTTCCAATCAGAGTAAGGTAAATAATTTAAATTAGGTTTGGTTCTAAGTTAATTTCTTTCATCAATTGGTTTATATTCTCTTACGTCTGACGCATTTTTATATGCAGGACGTATTATTCGCCTTTCTTTAAAGTTCAATTCTTCTATACGATGTGCCGACCACCCAACGATACGTGCCATTGCAAACAACGGTGTATAAATTTCCTGTGGCAACCCGATCATATCATATACAAAGCCCGAATAAAAATCAACATTGGCACAGACTTGTTTCTTCACATTAGTGCCTTTGAACTCCATAAAACTCTTAATAGCACGTTCTTCGAGCAAGCTCATAAAAAGGAATTCTTTTTCGCGCCCTTTTTCTATTGCCAAATCCCTGGCCATTTCTTTCAGTAAAGTTGCCCGGGGATCTGATACTGTATAAATCGCATGCCCAATACCGTATATCAGTCCGGTTTTATTATAAGCTTGTTTATTAAGTATCTTTTGCAAATATGCATCAATTTCTTCAACATCCGTCCAATCTTTGATATGTTTCTTAATATGTTTTAGCATATCTACTACGCGAAGATTGGCTCCCCCATGCAAAGGCCCTTTCAGCGAACCGATACCGGCTGCAATCGACGCATAGGTATCTGTACCTGTCGAGCTAGTTACGCGTACGGCAAAGGTAGAGTTATTACCTCCTCCGTGATCGGCATGTACCATCAGTGCCAGATCAAGAATCTTCACGTCCAGAGGTGTATAATTCCGCCCTTTCATCATATACAGGAAGTTTTCGGCAAGTGATAGCCCTTCCTGTGGATGACGTATATGCAATGATTTTCCTGTATTATGGCGCAAGGCGTTATATGCATATGCTATAATAGTTGGGAAAGTAGCTATTAAGTTAAGAGACTGGCGCACCAGATTTTCTTCTGATGTATCGTCCGGAGCTTCGTCGAATGTATAAAGTTCCAATACACAGCGTGCCAGGATATTCATTATGTCTTGTCCTTCGAGATCGAGGATATGCATAGTGATCTTCTGGTTCAAGTCCATTGTCCGGCTCAATATCTTCGAAAATTCATCTAATTCTATCTTGTTTGGCAGATATCCTGCTAAAATGAGATAGATTGTTTCTTCAAATCCTAAACGGTTTTCCTGCTGTGCTCCACGTACTATTTCTTCGAGGCTGATCCCTCTGTACATCAGTTTACCGGGAATGGCTTTCAGCGAACCGTCTTCGTTACGCTCGTACCCTACAACATCCCCTACCTTTGTCAATCCTACTATTACTCCTGTATGATCTTCGTTACGGAGCCCACGTTTAACATTGTATATATTAAACAGGTCTGGATCGATCTGTGTTGTCTTTTTTACAGTTTCAGATATTTTCTTAATAATGTCATTCATTTGAATAATCTTATTTTTTAAAGGTTAAGGAATCCGGTCTTTTAATTAATTACAGGGTTTCTGCTAATATTTGAGAAAACTGGCTGGTAGACAAGCTTGTTCCGTTTTCCATAAAACGAGCTAAGTCGTGTGTAGCTTTACCTTCTCCGTACAATTTTTCGAGAGCATTGGTGATTAGTTCTCCGGCTTCATTCCAACCTATATACTCGAGCAACATCACTGCCGATAGTAAAAGGGATGAAGGGTTAACGGTATCTTTGCCTGCAATATCGGGTGCTGTGCCATGTGTAGCTTCAAATATGGCATGTCCGGTCTTATAATTGATATTTGCTCCGGGAGCAATACCAATACCACCTACCATAGCTGCCAGCTGATCCGAAACATAGTCTCCATTGAGATTCAGTGTTGCAATAACCGAATATTCGGCTGGTTTCAACAATGTATTTTGCAAGAAGGCATCGGCTATTACGTCTTTTACTACGATTTTTCCTTCCGACTGAGCTTTCTTCAGCGCTGCATTAGCCTCTGCTTCACCTTGTTCATTTTTGATTTTCTCCCATTGAGGCCAGATAAATACTTTATCTCCGTACTCACGTTCGGCTAAATCATATCCCCAGTTTTTGAAACCACCCTCGGTGAACTTCATTATATTTCCTTTGTGAACGATGGTCACCGATGGAAGATTATTTACCAGAGCATATTCTATGGCAGCATGCACCAATCGTTCGGTACCTTCTACCGAAACGGGTTTTACTCCGAATGACGATGTCTCGGGAAAGCGTACTTTTTTTACACCCATCTCCTCTTGCAGAAATTCGAGAAATTTGGCTGCTTCGGGTGTACCCTGCATCCATTCTATTCCGGCATAAATATCTTCGGTATTCTCCCTGAAAATAGTCATGTTTACTTTTTCGGGGGTTTTAATGGGAGACACTACTCCTTTGAACCAACGTACAGGACGAAGACAAACATATAAATCCAGATCCTGACGCAATGCCACATTCAGCGAACGGATACCGCCACCGACTGGTGTTGTCAACGGTCCTTTTATCCCTACCAGATACTCGCGAAAAGCATTCATTGTTTCTTCGGGTAGCCACGAACCATTCTCATTGAACGATTTCTCACCGGCAAGAACTTCTTTCCATTCTATTTTTCGTTTTCCGGCATATGCTTTTTCTATCGCCTTATCAATTACCGATTGGGCATTTTTCCAAATTTCCTTCCCTACCCCGTCTCCTTCGATAAAAGGTATTACAGGATTATCGGGTACATTTAGCGTTCCGTTTTGTATGGTTACTTTTTGCGACATATATTATTATAACTTTATTCCTATATTATTATTAATATTTCTTATTCCATATTCTAGCTTTAGCTTCTTTCAATATCGAATCCTGACCGAAAGAAATATCTAAATAATTTATTTGAGATTCATCTATTCCCAACCATTCATATTCAATATAGGTTATATAAGACACACTAAAACTTAGAGAGTCTTTATTAAAAGGTTCTCCTAATAAGCCTAAAACTTCTTGATAAGATAATGGTTTATTCAAATAATTATTTAAAAGATCATCAACCATTTTATTCCTTTCATTATTCACTGGAAAATCGACTTCCTTCAACCATTCATCCTTTGTAAACTTTCTGTTTTGCTTACAGGATACAAAAGACAGCATCAACGTAAATAATAAAACAGATTTAAATAAGCCTATTTCTGGTTTCATACAGTTGCAGTTTATTGCTTCCAAAAATCATCTTGTTTACTATCTTCCTGCCAAACATATTCGATTCTGAATGCTATCCGGCGGGCTTCTTCTATTCCTAACCGGTCTGCAACAAAACCCAATGCCATATCTATTCCGGCACTGACACCGGATGATGTATAGTACTTACCGTCTGTAACCCAACGGGCTTGTTCTATCCATTCGACTTCGCCTGAACAGCTTTTCACCCAGTCGAAAGACCTCTTATTGGATGTTGCCTTCTTTCCATCCAGCAATCCTGTTTTTGCCAGAAGGGCACTGCCTGTACAAACCGTCAATACGAAATTACTTCGTTCGGCAATATCTTTTACCTGTTGAAGAAAACCGTGATTATTTACTTCCGTTCGTGTACCCATACCGCCCGGAATAAATAGTATATCCGAATCTGAAAGCATTTCCAACTTTTCGGTATCTATCTTTATTCCGTCTTTATTTGATACTGCCCCACCCTTTTCCGAAAAATAGCGTATTTCACTATTCTCCAGCTTTCCAAAAATCTCGACCGGACCAAACACATCCAGTGTTTCGAAATCGGTAAACAGCAGTATATTAAAAGTCATAAAAATATTTTTTGATCAGCCTTTCATATAATTCAAAGCACTACCTGCCTTAAACCATTCTATCTGAAGCTGATTGTATGTTTGAGCAACTTCGAACGAATCTTTTGTCCCGTCGGAATGCAAAAGTTCTACTGTCAGGTTTTTTCCGGGTTTAAAGTCGGTCAAACCTAGAATACTTATTCTATCGTCTTCACGTACTTTTTCGTAATCGTCTTTATTCACAAAAGTGAGGGCAAGCATTCCTTGCTTTTTCAAGTTGGTCTCGTGGATACGGGCAAAAGATTTTACCAGTATAGCCTTAACATTCAGGAAACGGGGTTCCATGGCAGCATGTTCACGAGAAGACCCTTCACCGTAATTTTCTTCTGCAACGACAACCGATCCCAAACCTTTGGCTTTAAACTCACGTGCTAACTGAGGTACAGCTTCATATTCTCCCGTCAATGGATTTTTTACAGAATTTGTCTTATCATTGAATGCATTAACTGCACCGATAAGCATATTGTCCGAAATATTATCCAAATGCCCCCGGAAACGTAACCAAGGACCTGCCATAGATATATGGTCGGTAGTACATTTTCCTTTTGCTTTTATCAGCAAAGGTTGCCCCATTATATCTTTTCCGTCCCATGCTGCAAAAGGCTTTAATACCTGCAAGCGTTGAGAATCCGGAGCAATACTTACGTCAATTTTACTGCCATCTGTTACAGGCTCAATATATCCGAGATCATCAACACCGAATCCTTTTGATGGAAGTTCCGAGCCAACCGGCTCTTGTAACTTCACGCTCTCCCCTTTATTATTAACCAAAGCGTCTTTCATCGGATTGAAACACAGGTCACCTGCAATAGTCAAAGCAGCAACCAATTCGGGCGATGCTACAAAAGCATGTGTATTGGGGTTACCGTCATTTCGTTTCGCAAAGTTCCGGTTGAATGATGTTACTATAGAATTTGGGCGGTCTGGATTTTCCGTTTCTCGTTTCCATTGACCGATACAAGGGCCACAGGCATTAGCCATAATAGTTGCGCCCACTTCTTCGAACTCCTCTAAAATACCGTCACGTTCGGCAGTATACCGCACCTGTTCCGATCCCGGATTGATAATAAACTGGGCTTTTACCGAAATACCTTTTTCTTTCGCATCCTTTACAATAGATGCTGCGCGGGACATATCTTCGTAGGATGAGTTGGTACAAGACCCTATCAAACCGACTTCCATTACCTGTGGATAGCCTTTCTCCTTCACCACCTTTGCGAATTCCGAAATCGGATGTGCCGCATCGGGTGTAAACGGTCCGTTTATATATGGTTCGAGTTCGCTCAGGTTTATCTCTATTACACGGTCATAATATTTTTCGGGTGCAGCTTCCACTTCTTTATCCGGTTGCAGATAAGGTTTTAGTAAAGTTATTAAATCCGCTATTTCTTTCCGGTCTGTAGCAATAAGATATTCAGCTGATTTATCGTCATATGGAAAAATAGACGTAGTTGCCCCTACCTCTGCACCCATATTGCAGATCGTTGCTTTTCCGGTAGCTGATAACGAATGTACCCCTTCACCAAAATATTCTATAATAGCATTGGTACCTCCTTTAACGGTAAGAATACCTGCCAGTTTCAAAATCACATCTTTTGCCGAAGCCCAGCCCGAAAGTTTTCCGGTAAGTTTTACTCCTATTATACGGGGCATCTTTAGCTCCCACGGCATTCCAGCCATAACATCTACAGCATCAGCACCTCCGACACCAATTGCTATCATCCCCAAACCTCCGGCATTAGGGGTATGCGAGTCAGTACCGATCATCATTCCTCCGGGAAATGCATAATTTTCCAAAACTACTTGATGGATAATTCCTGCTCCGGGTTTCCAGAATCCGATACCGAACTTATTAGATACCGCACTCAGAAAATCATATACTTCTTTATTTGTTACTTCTGCTGTATTTAAATCTTCTTTTGCCGATTTGTATGCTTGTATCAGGTGATCGCAATGTACCGTAGACGGAACAGCAACCCGCTCGCGTCCCGAATTCATCAATTGCAAAAGTGCCATCTGCGCTGTTGCATCCTGCATTGCCACACGGTCTGGAGAAAAGTTTACATAATCCTCGCCACGTTTATAATCCTTAAGTGGTTCTCCATCCGCCAGATGGGCATATAATATCTTTTCGGTAAGAGTTAAAGGTCTTTTAAGAACTTGTGTAATCTTAGTTATTTTCTCAGGTAACGTTTTGTATACTTCCTGAATCATTTTAACGTCAAAAATCATCCTCTTATATCATTTAGTTAATCAATATTCCATTTTTTAGTACTATTTCCAAAGATACGTATTTTATATTAAAAACAAGAAAAAAGTAATAAATATGTATCACAGTGTATATTTATACATAAAATATGCATAATTCTAGAAAAAAAGAATATAATAGTAAGATTATATTGACACCACTAGCATTGTAAAATAAATTTCCAAACTCATGTAATATTTTTTTACAATACATATATAGCAGATAACAACTAAACCAATCGCAAACAATCAGTTACAAACAATGGCACAGTTTTAGATATCTAAAAAGCAGATTATTTAATTAGCTTCGATCCTTATGAAACAGTTCATTCGAAATTTCAGAAAACAGAAAACCGTAGGTATATTAAATATTTGCAGCTTAAGCCTGGGTATTATGGTATCCATTATCATAGGTTTATGGGCTTTTAATGAACTATCGTTTGACGACTTTCACAAGAACAAAGACCGGATGTACAGAGTCGTACAGAATTTCGATGTCGGCAATGAACCCGTACGGGCTGCAACAGCATTTAAACCCCTCGGAGAGCTGGCTGAAGCCGAGATTCCCGAGATAGAACAAATGTGCAGGGTAGTTGTCAACCGAGGGGAAGACGGAGTTGCAATTCAAGATATTGTCCATTTCGATTTTGTTTCAATCGTTACCGATCATAATTTCTTCAGCTTCTTTACCTTTCCTCTAAAGGAAGGCGAAATTAAAACGGCTTTTTCAAAACCGGACAATGTAATAATAACAGAATCGACAGCCAACAGATATTTTCCGGATGAGAATCCTATAGGCAAAACGGTCCGATATCATGGATCTGATTTTACCATATCAGCTATCATGTACGACTTCCCTAAAAACTCACATATACAGGCTGATATGGTTTTTCCCCTCTTCAAGCATTTCAAAGACTGGGGATGGGACAGTTCATTTAGTTATGACACATATTTCGTTCTATCGCAAAATGCTGATATACCTGCTATAGAGAAGAAGCTTTCAGAAATAAACCTGGCTAATATGTCGGAGCTACTCCAAAATGCAAAAATAACCACCGAATTAGAACCTTTGGCAGAAATACATTTCAGCAAAACCAGTGCCGGCTTCGATAGTGCATTAAGGGGAAATAAAGATTTACTGCAAACATTTATTTCCATCGCAGCTATTATACTTATTATATCCTGCATAAACTTCACTAATTTATCTATTTCGACATCTTTTATAAGAGCTAAATCGATAGGTATTAAAAAGTCACAGGGTGCCGGCAAAAAACAATTGGTTGTTGAGTTTTACAGGGAGACAGCTACTTATGCTATTATAGCAGTTCTATTAGGTATATCCTTGGCAATGATCGCTTTTCCTATTTTCAACACTTACACGGGTTCGGATATAGGGATCGATTTCTCATCACCACGATTCTATGCTTTCGTTGGAGTTCTTATATTATTGGTAACACTTATAGCCGGAACTTTTCCTGCATTTCAAATGACACGCTTTGGAATTGTGGAAACAATTAAGGGGAAATTCAAAGGAAAAAACATGTCAGTATTTCAGAAGATACTGATTATAATACAATTTACATCATCTATCAGCCTGTTGATTATTGTTATGTTCTTTGCTAAGCAAATAAATCAAATACTATCTCAGGATTTGGGCTTCGACAATAAAAACATTGTATATGTAAATGGCTGGGGAGCCTTTGGCCCTAATTTTAAAAACTTACGTGAGGAACTTATGAAAGAACCGACGATTGTAGATGTAGCCATGAAACAATATCATTTGCCATTGGCGATGGGTAATGGGCTTGGAGCGACTAATGAAAAAACGGGCAACAACTTTTTATTGGATATGTCACAAGTATCACCCAATTACTTCAACTTCTTTGGGATGGAATTTATTGAAGGAGAAAATCCCTTGATTCTCGAAAGTGAATCGGCTGCAACATATTGTGTCCTTAACGAAACCGCCGTGAGGCTTTTAGGAATAGAAGATCCGGTAAACAAGCCTTTCAATATTATATCGATAGGCGGATCTCTTGCCGAACGTGCTGGACAACCTTTCATCATAAAAGGTGTTATACGGGATTCATATGTAAAATCCCTGTATCAAGAACCCGACCCGCAGATGTATCTCGGTTTAGGCAGAGACGATAATAACCCTATTTTTTTCAAAATAGCCGGAGATCCCCAAAGGGCGATAAGTGTTATAGAAAAGAAGTGGAAGGAACTGTTGCCCAATGTTACATTCGAATATCGCTTTCTGGACGAAACATATGATGCGCAATATAAAACCGAGATTAACTCAAAAAATATTTTGCTTTTTGCTCTTGTTATAACCATATTGATAACCGTTGCGGGACTATACGCTATGATATTCTACTCTACCCAGCGAAGGATTAAGGAGATAGGTATACGTAAGATAAACGGGGCTACCATCCCGAATCTCTTATTGTTGCTAAACAAAGATATTGTGGTATGGGTTATACTTTCGTTTGTTATTGCATGTCCCTTATCCTACCTGTTTATAGATAATTGGTTGAAAAGCTTTGTGATTAAAACGCCTCTGAGTATATGGATATTTGCCATAGCTGGCTTTATGTCTATTGCTATTGCCCTTCTTACGGTCTGCTACCAGACATGGAAGTCGGCGAATATGAATCCGGTAGATGCTATTAAAATCGAATAAATTATCTGAAACGAATACTATTAATCCTCCACTCGAACCACATATGAAACAATTTATCAGAAACTTCAGAAAACAGAAAACCGTAGGTATATTAAATATTTGCAGCTTAAGCTTGGGTATTATGGTATCCATTATCATAGGTTTATGGGCTTTTAATGAACTATCGTTTGACGACTTTCACAAGAACAAAGACCGTATGTACAGGGTAGTTCAGAATTTTGAGGTCGGCAATGAACCCATACGGGCTGCAACAGCATTTAAACCCCTTGGTGAAATTGCAGCAGCCGAAATACCCGAAATAGAACAGATGTGCAGAGTAGTAATAGAGAAAAACAGTGGGCTGATGATAGACAATATTGTGCGCTTCGACCTAAGCTATATTATTACAGACCATAACTTTTATACTTTCTTCAACTTTCCGTTGAAAGAGGGAGATATCAATACCGCTTTTTCGGGACCCGACAATGTGATCATAACCGAATCTATGGCAAAAAGGTATTTTCCGGATGAAAACCCGATAGGCAAAAATGTACGGTTTCATCGGTACGACTTTACTATATCGGGAATAATGTATGACTTTCCTAAAAATTCACATATACAGGCAGATGCGGTTTTCCCCCTGTTCGGACAATTCAAAGATACGGGGTGGGACAGCTCTTTCAGCTACGACACATATTTTGTTTTATCAAAAGATGCTAATATTAAGGCCATTGAAAAGAAGCTTGTCGAGATTTGTTTATCCGGCGTGTCTGCCTTTGTTCAGAGCGCTAAAGTTTCGACTGATCTGGAACCGATTACCGATGTACATTTCAGTAAAACCAGCGCCGGTTTCGACAGTGCTATAAAAGGCAACAAAGACCTGTTAAAAACATTTATTTCTATCGCTGCCGTTATACTTATTATATCGTGTATAAACTTCACCAACTTATCCATCTCGACTTCATTTATCAGGGGTAAAACCATAGGGATAAAAAAATCAGTGGGAGCTGGAAAACAGCTCTTAATTAAAGAGTTTTACAGAGAGACTGCCACTTACGTAATTATATCAGTTGTGATAGGAGTATTGCTTGCCTTAGCCGCCTTTCCGGTATTCAATAGTTATACAGGCTCTGATATCGGCATCGATTTCTTATCTCCCGAGTTCTATATTTTCATAGTAGGCCTGGCAATATTTGCCACATTTATGGCAGGCACTTTTCCTGCATTCCAAATGACACGGTTCGGCATTGTAGAAACGATCAAAGGGAAATTCAAAGGGAAAAACATGTCAGCATTCCAGAAAGTGCTGATCATAATACAATTTACATCATCTATCAGCCTGCTGATTATTGTTATGTTTTTTGCCAAACAAATCAACCAGATATTATCGCAGGATTTAGGATTCGATAACAAAAACATTGTTTATGTTAAGGGTTGGGGTGGCTTTGGCCCGGATTTTAAAAATCTGAGAAAAGAGCTAATGCAGGAACCGACTATTATTGACGTAGCAATGAAACAATATGACATACCTCTGAATATGGGAAACGGAATCGGTACAATTAATGAAAAAACAGGTAATAGCTTTTTAGTAGATATGTCTCAAGTATCGCCTAATTATTTCGATTTCTTCGGGATGGAATTCGTTGAAGGAGAGAATCCCCTGACTCTCGAAAGTGAATCGGCTGCAATATATTGTGTAATCAACGAAAAAGCGGCAAAGCTTCTGGATCTGGAACCTCCCCTTATAGATAAAACATTCAAAATGATCGCCATAGGAGGAACTCTCAGCGAACACAATGGACAGCGTTTTATAATTAAAGGCGTTATCCGCGATTCGTATGTAAAATCATTGTACCAGGAACCCGATCCGCAAATATATCTCCGTTTAGGCAGGGATAATGATAACCCTATTTTTTTCAAAATAGCCGGAGATTCCCAAAGGGCGATAAGTGTTATAGAAAAGAAGTGGAAGGAACTGTTGCCCAATGTTACATTCGAATATCATTTTCTGGATGCAACGTATGATGCGCAATATACGACCGAGATCAATGCGAAGAATATATTATCTTTTGCATTGGTCATAACAATACTAATAACCGTTGCGGGACTATATGCTATGATATTCTACTCTACCCAGCGAAGGATTAAGGAGATAGGTATACGTAAGATAAACGGGGCTACCATCCCGAATCTCTTATTGTTGCTAAACAAAGATATTGTGGTATGGGTTATACTTTCGTTTGTTATTGCATGTCCCTTATCCTACCTGTTTATAGATAATTGGTTGAAAAACTTTGTGATTAAAACGCCTCTGAGTATATGGATATTTGCCATAGCTGGCTTTATGTCTATTGCTATTGCCCTTCTTACGGTCTGCTACCAGACATGGAAATCGGCGAATATGAATCCGGTAGACGCTATCAAAATCGAATAAACCGTCTGAGATGAATACTCCATATTTTCTGCGCCGTTTGGCCAAAGTTAAAAGTCTCCGGTTTATAAACCTGTTAGGACTAGTACTGATGTTTACTTGTGTATTTGTATCATATACATATATCACTAAAGAATTAAGCTACGACAAATTCTATACAAAATCAGATCGCATAGCCCGTCTCACTTTGGCTTTCGACGGCAATCAACCCGACGGGCGTTTATTCGGGGATACATATGCCCCTATACTCAAAAATTGTCCTGAAATAGAAGAGACTCTTAAGTTCACTAAGATTCAAACTGCTACAGTTATACATAACGACGAAAAATATGTTGTTAATGATATACTGCTTACATCCGGTAATTTTTTTACTTTTTTCGATCTGCCATTCGTTCAGGGAACCCTTCCCTCAGCTTTCGATAGTAAAGGAAAAATTGTTATCAGTGAAAGAATGGCTATACGGTTATTCGGACAAACGGATGTTATCGGTCAAAAAATAGGATTGAATAGCCGGAGGCTCTCTACTAATGAAGGCTTTATCAGTGGCGTATATAAGGATATCCCCGACAACTCGCATCTACATTCTGATATCATAATATATGGTGATAACTTTGAAAAAGACAACTATTGTTATACTTACCTACTATTAAAAGACAAGACCGACACTCAGGCATTAGCAGATAAACTCACAGGACTGATACAGGCTGATATAAATAAAAATAAAACAGAAACTGTCTTAGCCGATGTTATGCCCCTGGCGGATATACATCTGCATAGCCGCATTTTAAGAGAATTAGAATCGAATGGTAATATCAATTATGTTTATCTGATCGGGGGAGCTAATATATTATTACTCATTATAGTTCTGTTTAACCTGTGGCTCAACTCTAATGTTATTTTCTCGTACCACAGACGGTACTACCAATTACTCCGCCTCAACGGAGCTTCTTCATTCGAAGTAATAAAAGACGAAATTAGTATTGCCACATTCCTTGGAGGAATTTCTTTGATTTTTGGAATACTTCTTTCTTTCTTTTTGAATAAAGCTTTCGGGATATCCGGAGAATCTGTAAATATCATTTCTAAAATAGGGATAGCCGCACTACTCCTAATTTGTACCGTTCTTGCATCATTGCTTCCGGCTATTCAGAATATGGTATCTACAACATTCAGTAATCAGAATTACGACCTGCGGACCAAACGGTTTTCGTTCTCTAATGTAAGATATATGCTGGTTGTACAGTATGCGATTGTTATCTTTATCATTATTGTTGCTGCGGGGATAAAAGGGCAGATGTCGGTTATCAAGACCAATCAGATCGGAGCAGAAAACGACAGCATACTGGTTCTGAAGGAACAGCCACAAGAAGTGATCGATAAGTTTCGTTTATTCAAACAGGAACTACTGAAACACTCCGAAATAGAAATGGTTACTGCAGCTATGCAGTTACCAGGCGAAGCTGTTCGTGACGGGATTTTTATCAAGAAAGAGGATGGCGGTGAATCCATATATTGCCCGATACTGATCGTCGGTGAAGATTTTTTCCCGTTTTTCAATATTAAACCTGTATCCGGAGAATTACCTCCGCCTTTGGTATTGACCCAAGAAGAAGAGGCTCAATTGCTGACAGATAGATTTGAAGGGAAAGAAAATAAAACTTCGATTCGTGATAATTATATTATCAACCGCAGTGCCTTGAAATTATTGGGTTATTCGTCTCCTGATGAAGCAATTGGCAAAGAACTGATTCTAGATCGTAGCATCATAGACTATATACCATCCGGAAGAATTTGCGGAGTTGTAGATGATTTTGTCTTTTCCACCGTTTTCGAAGAAGCCACTCCGATGTTGGTTATACAGCGAAATATGTTTATGAACTGCTTCATGCTGCACCTTGCACCGGACAATACGGAGAAAGCACTTGGTATACTAAATAAAGTATGGGCTGATGTTAATCCCGGCTACCCTTTGGATTACAGTTTCCTGAAAGACTCATACAAAGTTGTATACCACAATGAACTGAATGCCGAAAGAATAGTTAATCTATTCTCGGGACTCTGCTTAGCTATAACCATATTGGGGCTTATTGTCTTTATGGCATTCATGATAAAAACCCGTACCAAGGAAATCGGTATCCGTAAAATAAACGGAGCTTCGGGTAAAGACATTCTTTATATGCTAAACCGGAGCTTACTGACGTGGATAGCTTTAGCCTTTATTATTGCTATACCCGTATCGAAATATGTAATGGACAAATGGCTCGAAAATTTTGCATATAAAGCCAGTCTGCCCTGGTGGTTGTTTATGGGAGCAGGAGTATCCGTAATGCTTATTTCCGTAATTGCTGTCAGCTGGCAATGTCGCCACGCTACCCGTATAAACCCGGTAGAAGGTTTAAAAAGCAACTAATTAACAATGTATTGAATATGAAAACTTTTTTCAAATTCCTTAATAAGAATAGATTATATACAGCTATTAATATTTTCGGTTTATCCGTTTCATTAATGTTTGTCATTCTTATAGCTGCATATGCTATAGAGGAATATTCAACAGACAGATTCCATAAGAATGCAGACCGTATATATATACTCGGTAACGAAGAGCATATAGGAAGCGCCTACCGTTTAGCAGCACGTTTACAGGAACGTTATCCTGAAATAGAGAAAACGTGTACGGTCACTTACTTCCCGGAGCAAAACGCCACGATTAATAATACCAGACTAAATATGGAGTTATTATTCACTGATACTACATTTTTTGAAGTGTTTTCCTTCTCATTAACCGAAGGTAATCCTAAACAAGTGTTAGCTGCTGAAAATAGTGCTGTGATTTCTGAATCATTTGCAAGGAAAGCCTTTGGAGGCAGAAATCCTATAGGACAGTCTATCGTATTGAAGCCGGAACTTACCGTTACTGTGAGTGGTATAATGAAGGATATCAAAAATTCATCCATCCCCTATTCTGACATTATTATCCGAACTGAGAACGTGAAGTATTTTAATTCGAGTATCATTAGTGAAACTTTTGACAATTACGGATCTACTTGTATCTTTTTTCTGGTCAAAGAGGGCAGTAACCTGCGGGCTAAAACAACAGATATGGCTGCATATCTCAAAGAAATAGTATGGGTGTATAAAGACGAGTTATTCAATACTGTAACACTAACGCCTCTTAAAGAAATATATTTTTCTGATTATCAAACATATACCCTTATAAAGGGAGAACCCAAACTGGTCTTAGTATTAATGATTGTAGGAATTGTAATCTTGATCTTTGCCATTATAAATTATATTAACCTGACTGTTGCGCAAACAGGTTTCAGAGCTAAAGAGATGGCGATACGCAGGCTGTTAGGCTCAGGACGTAAAAATTTGATATTTAAATTGATAACGGAATCAACATTACTTTGTTTTATTTGCTTTGCTTTAGGTGCTGTATTTGCCGTATTCCTCAGCCCTTATACTAAGGGAATATTAGGTAAGGAAATTGATCTTATGGCATTAATTTCTCCTATAAGTGTTCTTTTGAGCCTTTTACTCATTGTATCATTGGGGATAATTTCAGGACTACTTCCTGCCTTTATCTTATCGAGGGTAAAACCGATAGATACTGTAAAAGGAGGTTTCAAAAGAAAGAATAAGATGGTATTCAGTAAGTTCTTTATTACTTTCCAAAACACCATAGCAATTGTTCTGATTACTATAGCCATAATAATGTATACTCAGGTCAACTATCTGGTAAGTGCACCGCTGGGTTACAATAAAGAAAACATAATAAGCCTCGAACCCCATTTTCAAAATAAAGAAGAATTAAATGAGTTTATCTCCCAAACGGAACAACTAGCCTGTGTCAACCAGATAGGGTTAGGTAACGGTACGCCCTTCGACATGGGTAATAACTGGACACAGGAGTACGAAGGAAAAAGTATATCCTTCCGGATATTGGATGGAGACTCAACCTATTTCCGGATACTTGGTTTTCAGAAA
This sequence comes from Indolivaga macrotermitis, assembly GCF_900128985.1. GTDB lineage: Bacteria > Bacteroidota > Bacteroidia > Bacteroidales > Dysgonomonadaceae > Dysgonomonas_A > Dysgonomonas_A macrotermitis. The sequence continues at coordinate 15,831 of NZ_FQUC01000004.1, forward strand.
ATAATAGAAAATAATCTGGCCGATTCAATTTCTTATTATCTCTCTGAACGGGTATTAAAAGAAATGAATTTGCCGGAAACAACCGTTACATTCAAATTTGGAGGGGAACCGCAACCTGTAGCCGGAGTTATTAAAGATATTCGGATGTTTAATATCACAAGACCTTACGATCCCACAGTAATTGTCGTTCATCGCAACATCACCAACCCATGGACAATCGTTGTAGAATTTAACGGGGATAAAGACATGGCATTTAGTCAGGTAAAGGATACTTATGAAGGAATTACCAAACTTGACTTTACCGGTCAGTTTATGGATAAAATGATTGAAAGCTCATTTAAGGCGCAACTCAAGATTGCACAAATAGTTTCTATTTTCGGTATTATTGCAATCTTAATATCCTCATTAGGACTGCTTGCTATGTCTACATTTTTTATCCAGCAACGATACAAAGAGATTGCTATAAAAAAGGTACTGGGGGCATACAACCACGAGATTCTTATAAATCTGGTTAAAACATTTCTGAGTTACGTAGTCATAGCATTTGTTATAGCAGTACCCGTTATCTGGTATTTCATGAAAGACTGGCTTGCCACATATACATATAAGATAAAACTAAGCCCTTTCTTCTTTATAATAGTAGGAGTATTCTGCTTATTGGTTTCATTTATAACGGTATTATGGCAAAGCTGGAAAGCTGCGAATATGAACCCGGCCGATACCATTAAAATCGAATAAAAACGGGATTGAGTGCTGCTTACAATCCCATGTTACCCAAAAAGTTACTCATACCCATAACGAGCAGTTGATATAAAGCATCGTTGAACACGGTCATTTCCTTTTTATTTACGGGATATCCGCCGAGCATCAATGCCTGCACATACATAATGTGTACGATAGAATTAAAGAGGGGTTCGTCTTCGATCGCAATCAGGTTTTTGACGATCTCATTGTCTTTATTAAAACAAAGAGTCGGCATGTTATCCTCTTTTTTGATAAAATTCTGCAAAGTAGCCGCAAACGGATTTCCGGCGGTAGACAGGCTTTGCAGATTTTTATTACTCATCGCCTCATCGTTGGCTACATAGATAGCAGGAGTGTCTACCGGATCGAACTGTTTTAATTGGGCTTTGCAATATTGCTGTTTCAAGAGGTCATTAGCCCGTTTTTCGAACCGCATATAGGCTTCGTCTTCCGACACGGCAACATCTGCCAACGTATCCAGAATATCCTGAGGGGTTATCTTCTCGATCTTTATTTCGGGGAAGGTTATCTTTATCTGCTGAATCAAATCAGCTTCGAAAGAATAAGCCGCATTGATCACTGTTTTACCTTGCGAACCTGCGATACGGCGTATCTGGCGGAAATCGTCCAGAGACGGAGTATAATATATTACCTCATTATACGACTTTATTGAAACGAAAGGAATATGCCCTTTGTTGGTTTCGAAAGGAATATAATCGACAAACAATTTCAGCAGGCTACGATCCTCCACAGCCAGCGCTTTGATAAACATATGGTGAATGTTGATAATTTCGCCTAGTTTACCTGTATCCTTCAATGTCAGTACTTTCAGATAATCTTTGAAACTGTTGCTCAACTCTTTTTTCGCCTCCTTCATTATCTCATCGTCCATCAACGACTCGCGCGATGCTGTCGGACGCAGTTCGTTTGTGTTGATGATACATTTTACAAATGACGACCATTCGGGCAACAAGTTATTTGCCTGTTCGCACAGAAACATCCGTTTCAGGTATATTTTATGCTGTTTACTTCCCGAAAACTGTACTTTATGAGGCATTATATAAGCCACGCCATCTATCTCTCCGGCATGGGAATGCAATGGAAACGCATCCAGAAAATTTATATTGAACGCATCTTTTCCGTATGATAACAATTCTTCCTTCGTGCTTTCCGGCGATAGCCAAACGGGGGTTTTATCGACCAGCATCTCTGTTTCACCGTCAGATATCAAACGGATAGTTATAGGAAGGGCATTACCGAAATAAAGGATATTTTTCTTAAGCTCGGCTTTCTCAAACAAGGGTAGCCATTCTTTTTTCGGGTGAAGTATTACCCTTGTCCCGGGTTTTTCCATATTTTCGATACGCTCTACGGTATATGTTCCGTCTGCTTTTCCTTTCCAGCAAACGGCTTCGTCCTTAATCAAGGACCGCGTTTCGACAATTATTTCGTTACTCACGACAAGGCACGACAGCATTCCTATACCGAATTTCCCGATATAATCCTTTTCATTGAAATCGCCGCGTTTCGAACTTTGCCCTATAACCGAAAGAAACTGGTGTACTTCGTTTTCGGACAACCCTATACCATTATCTTCGAATATAACTTGTGGCAACCCGTCGACTTTATTGATATATATATTGATTTCGCCCTGATGATGTTCGTCTATTGTACGGCGGGCCGTTGCCGCATCCATCCCGTTTTGCAGGACTTCGCGTACAAAAACATTCGGAGCACTGTAAATATGCTCTGATAATAATTCGATCATTCCTTTCAGGTTAACCTGAAAAAGGTATTTATTATTTTCTTGTGTCATTCTGTTGTTGTTGGGGTACAATACTTATCTGATTCTAAATACTGTGCTATTTTCCAGATAGTTGTGTTTATTATCAACCTGTATTAACTCTTTGATGGTATCGGCTGCATTTAGTTCATTGTTTTGCACTCTTGTTCGTATCACAAAGATATTACTTTTCAGCAACCTTTGCATATCTTCACTTTCTTCTATATACTCTTTATTTATTAAAGTTACGAGGCTATCGTTGTCTATTCTGCATCCTCCCCTGTAAAATTCAGCCATAAACATAACCCATTCGGTTAGTTTATAGGTTCCATCATCTCTGAACTGGATATTCATACCATTAAAATCACTCATTCCGTAAGCAGTAAACACAACCGGAGATTTGTCCAGGTCGCGAACCGATTTTGATGAGCAAACAAATGAAAAAACAATAGCAAAAGCGATCAATGACGGAGTAAACACTGCCAATCGCTTTTTACGTTTATAATCTTTTATATCTCTGCGAATTACCGGAATACAAAGTAGTCCATATACTCCATAGAGGAAATACAGGATATAATTGTCAAACGCCATCTCTTGATGTGCCCCCGACAATATAAACCTATTGATAAAATAAGCTACACCGATAGCTATTGCGAGCAATATATGCCGCTTAATAAATCCTGTCATAGAAGACTATATCTTCATCGTCGCCGTCTTTCCCGTTTTCCGGTAACTTTCTGTGCTTGTTCGTTACCATTTTCGGCAGCTTTCTGGTACCACACCATTGCCTGAACGTCGTCTTCGGGCACTCCCCTGCCTGTCAGGTAGCAATTACCCAGCTCGAACTGCGCCCAGTCATATTCTTCTTCGGCTGCTTTCAATAACATATTGACGGCCTGTTCCTCGTCTTTGCTTACACCGTCGCCGTTCAACAACAGCATGGCAGCTTCGTACGTAGCGTAAATATTTCCGTTTTGTGCCGCATCCGAGAACCACCGATAAGCTTCGATCGTATTCACCGATGTGCCTGTACCGTATTTGTAGCATAATCCCAAACGGTACTTAGCAGCTGTGTAATTCTCGTTAGCTGCCAATGTATAATATTTAAAGGCTTCCGTCTCATTAGACTCCACGCCAAAACCATATTCGTAGCACACACCTAACCCTTCGGATACTGCACCTTGTGATTCGGCATATTTATAATATTCGAATGATTTGCTGTAATCGGGCTCATCTTTTCCCTCTATATTGTAAAGATAGATATCTCCCAACATCAGTGCCGAATACGGATAACCTTGCTCGTACGATTTTTCGAACCAGTATTTAGCTCTGGGGATATCAACTTCTTTTAATCCATAGTAAAAATAAGTTCCCAGTTTGTACTGTGCATATGTATATCCCTGTTCGGCAGCCTTGGTCATATATTCGATCACCTTATCTGCATCGAACTCAATACCGCCGTACTCTTCTTCGTAAGCAAGAGCCAGTTCGACCAAGCCCGGAGCACTGCCGCCTTCGGCTGCTTTACGGAAATGATCGAGGGCTGTTTGTGGATCTTCCGGTATTCCTACCGCATATTTATAATACCTCCCGACATGATAAATCGCATCGGGCAAACCGGCTTCGGCGGCTATTTTATATTGTTCGAGCGCCGCTGCATAATCTTCTTTGCCCAGTAAACCGTCTTCATAATAAAGCGCCATCCGGGTGTTGGCATAAGGATAGTCATTTTGGGCTGCTGCCTGGAACAGGTCGAATGCCTTTTGATAGTCTTTTTCGACCCCGATTCCTGCATCATAACAGAATGCCAGTTCTACTTTGGCATAATTCGATCCCCGGTCTACTGCCTGCGTCAGGTAATCGATAGCTTTGCGTGATGCCTCTTCACTATCACCTCCGACACCTACCCTATAGTAGTTTCCGGCCAGCTCAAGACTATAGACATGACCACGGGATGCAGCCCGTTCAAAATGTTCCAATGCTTTCGGATAATCAGGCTCTTGCCCGAATTCTCCGTTCTGATAAGCTAACCCCAAACGATAAGGTGCATATTCGTTGCCTTTGAAGTCGGCCGATTCCAATAGATTCCGAGCTTCTTCGGTATTCGTTTCAAGAATATCGGTTTCGAGCATCAGGTATGCTTTTTCACTCAATGCACGTACACTGCCATCTGAAATGGCTTGCTCAAGATACAGAAGCCCTTCGGCTATATCTTTGTACTGTTCGTTGTACAGATAGATACAGGCAAGTTCGAACGACGATTCGGCATAACAATACATCTCGGCTTTTTTGTGCCATGCAATAGCCTTCTCCAACGAGGTATTCTCATCATTGGCATAATTATAATACTGCCCCAAAAAGTTGGCTGCATATAATATATAATGGTTATATGCATCTTCGAGAAGCGATATTCCTTTAGCTTTATCTGCATCGGGTATACGCCCGTTAAGCATATTCAAGCCCAATATATACTTACAGTATGGGATACCGGCATCCACACCTTTTTTCATAGCCTCAACTGCTTTCTCGAAATTAGCCTGTCCGGCTTCGGTTTCATCCGAACGCCGCAAATAATAATCGGACAGTATATGGTAAGGCTTGCGGTCGTCGGCTTTAGTTTTTTCGATGAATGCTTCAATTTCGGTCAAGAATTCATCATTCTCCGCATTATTATAGAAATCGATATAGTGTAACAAAAGCTCACCCGATTCATACCCCTGCTTTATCGATTCTTCGACCAGTTTACGCCCTTCTTCTTTATCTGCTTCACCACCATATTCGGGCAGTCCCAGATAAATACCATATCCCAGATCGCCAAGGGAAGCTCCGTCTTTTAGCTCCACTCCTTTGCGTAGATATATGACCTTCTTCTCCAGATCGTGATACCCGCGCCGGGCTGAACCATACAGGTCGGCTTGCTCACAATATCCTCTGGTATAACCGGATTCGATAAAACGCTCATTCAAAGCACGGTTCGCTTCAAACCAATCGCGGTAATCATCGTCATTGTACTCCATAGAGACAACTTTATTCCTGTTCCGGCTATATATCTGGCGGTACAGTTCCTTTATATCATCCGACAGTTGATTCTTTTCGAGGGCTACAAAACAGATAACCATTGCCTCAATCCAGTCTTGTTTATCATCATAGTTATCCTGTGCCAGTAAGGATTTTAGCTTACATGCCATTTCTTCGGCGTTCGCCCTGAACTTTTCAAGTAAATCATTATATAGTTTTGCAAATGGCTCGTTTAACGGCGCAGCTTGTTGCTGTATATTTCCGGATTGTGTATTTTGTTCCGAATTGCGTTTTTCTTTCTTACTTCTGAAAAAATCAAATATTCCCATATTTCCGTAATATTAATGAAGCATTATTCTATTGTTTTGATGTTAGTTGTGTTTATTTCTTACAAATATCTTTTACCATTGTATAGGCGATTGCCCCGTCGACACCAGATATTCGTTCGCTTTACTGAAATGTTTATTCCCGAAGAACCCCCTGTGAGCCGACAAGGGTGACGGATGTACCGATGTTAGTACCAAATGCTTTTCGGGATTGATAAAAGAAGCTTTCTTCTGTGCATAAGAACCCCATAACAAGAATACTATATTAGACCGTTCGTCAGCCAACTTCCGGATAGCAGCGTCTGTAAAGGTTTCCCAACCCTTATTTTGATGCGATGCCGCCAGATGCGACTGAACGGTTAAGGTGGCGTTCAATAATAGTACTCCCTGATCTGCCCAACGGGTAAGATCGCCCGATGCAGGTACCGGTACAGCCAGATCATCGTTTATTTCTTTAAAAATATTTATCAAAGAAGGAGGAAACTTTACGCCTTCATTCACAGAAAAAGATAACCCATGAGCCTGTCCGTCATTATGATAAGGATCCTGACCTAAGATAACCACTTTTACACGATCAAACGGAGTATGTTCGAAAGCATTGAAGATCAACTTCGCCGGAGGAAATATTTTTTTTGTCTGGTATTCGTTTCGTACGAAATCTGTTAATTTGGTAAAATACTCTTGATTAAACTCTTCTTCTAACTGTTTGTGCCACGATGGCTCTATTTTTACATTCATCAATGTATATTTTCTGTGTTATTCCTATAAACAAAGATATAAATTATCGGGTAATGACAAATCAAAAATAAAGAAATGACGATCATTGATAAATATTTTATACATTTGCACCGTCTAAAACAAAAAAGGCTTCGGTCCCGTAGTTTAATGGATAAAACGTAGGATTCCGGTTCCTATGATGGGGGTTCGATTCCCTTCGGGATCACACTAAAGAAATAAAAGCGTGTAAATCAGTAGTTTACGCGCTTTTATTTTGAGTATTTACACTTTATCTAAATCGGGAACAAAATTACCGGACAAATCTGTATTATTTTTTTTAATCCATTTTTTTCAGTAAAAGATCCGATATTCTGATTTACCCATAGTATTATAAAAAATTAAAATCCAACCCATATGATGAAACCTCGCTTAGGAATGACTGCCCGAACAGGAGATAAATGTCCCAAAAGTGGAGTATGGAAGGTAGTCGGGATACCAGACACCGTAACAACATCTGTATCCCGGGGAAATAAAATGCCCCAAAATGCCAATAAAAGTGTAACGTGGAAACTTATTATTATGTTCTAGCAGAGCATTTTTACTGTCATTTCCACTCTCATAGACTTATCAAAAGCTAAGCCATATTTTAGAATAGTTCTCACGAATAAATGCTTAGCAGACAATAAATCGATTTATTTTCGTATCTTTGTCACCTGAACAATCGAGTTTATATTGTATCTTTCTTCTCAATGGTTTGCTCCGCCTCAGTTTTGCGGATCTTCCGATCGTCAAAATCGACTTCAAAATTAGCTTACTTGTTTATAATATTAACAAGTCGCGAGGGTGTGTATCACAATATCGTGACACATTTATAAAATAAAATACAAACGTTTCTCAGGCAATCAACAAGCAAAATTTCTGACTATTCAAGCCCTGCCGGGTATGGATGGAAACTTCCTTTCCCAAATGTCGAATATAATATCACCGATGCAAGAAGTATCGGGGTTATAACATGTGTCCGGAATCAGAAACTCCTGTGAAATAATTTGTATCAGAAAGAATCAAAACATGACATTTAAAGAATTAAATATTATTGAGCCTCTATTGAGAGCTCTAAACGAAAAAGGATATATAACGCCTACACCAATACAGCAGCAAGCTATTCTTCCGGCACTTGACAATCGCGATATACTCGGATTGGCGCAAACAGGAACAGGTAAAACTGCAGCATTCTCATTACCCATCATACAGCAGCTGTATCAGAACAAAGTACATGGCAAAAAAAGGGAGATAAGGGCACTGATATTAACCCCTACCCGTGAACTGGCAATTCAAATTAATGAGAGCCTGAATGACTATACCTCTTATACCGGTATACGCCACTGTGTGATATACGGAGGGGTGAAACAAAATGCTCAGGTAAATCAGCTGAAAGATGGAGTAGATATATTAGTAGCTACGCCGGGCCGCTTACTAGACCTTATGAACCAAGGAATTGTAAGCCTGAATTCGATCAGCCATTTTGTGTTGGACGAAGCCGACAGGATGCTCGACATGGGCTTTATCCATGATATAAGGCGCTTGCTACCAAAACTTCCGAAGAAAAAACAAACGCTTTTCTTTTCGGCAACCATGCCTTCGTCGATAGCCGTTCTATCACGTTCAATTCTGCACGATCCTGTAAAAGTAGAAGTTGCTCCTGTGTCGTCTGTTGTAGACACCATAGAACAACATCTTTATTTTGTAGAAAAACAAGAAAAAAAAGATCTACTGATAAGCCTGCTGAAAAAAGATAAAAAGAAATCGGCATTGATATTTTCCCGTACTAAACACGGAGCTGATAAAATAGCCCGTATACTCAGTAAAGCCGGGATAGGTAGCGCTGCTATTCATGGAAATAAGTCTCAGAATGCCAGACAACGTGCTTTATCCGATTTTAAATCGCATAAGATACAAACCCTGATAGCAACAGATATAGCTGCCAGAGGAATCGATATTGACCATCTGGAATTGGTTATAAACTATGATCTGCCCGATGTTGCCGAAACTTATGTACATCGTATAGGGCGTACAGGAAGAGCCGGAAACACAGGTACTGCGCTCACATTTTGTGCACAGGACGAGCAATCAATGCTTCGGGATATACAAAAGCTGACGGGTAAAAAACTCGTTGTAGCAAGCTGATATTAAGTAACTGAACAAAAAAAAGTATTCATCATAAAAAAATAAAGACATTTAAGGAATAAATATGGCGAAGTCAAGCTCATTTAACAAGAGAGAAATAGAAAAAAACAAACAACAAAAGAGAAAAGAAAAACAGCAAAGGAAAGAGGATAAAAAAAACAATCCTACTGATTCTTTTGAAGATATGATAGCTTATGTGGACGAGAACGGTGTTATAATGAGTACGCCCCCCGATCCGGCAAAAAAACTAAAAGTGGATATCGAAGACATAGCTATTTCTACTCCCAAAAAGGAAGATATGGAAGATCCTATACTGAAAGGGCGAGTAGAATATTTTAACCCGGACAAGGGTTACGGCTTTATAAAGCATACAGGAAGTACGGATAAATATTTTTTCCATATCAGCAGTGCCCCGGCTTCCATTACAGAAGGAAATATGGTAACATTCGAATTGGAACGTGGTCAAAAAGGCATGAATGCCGTAAATATCACCCTTGCCAATAAGGATAACCAATAATCAATAATAATAAATTTAAGTAAACAAATGAACATTTACGTATCAAATCTAAACTTTAGCACAACTAGCGAAAGTTTTCAAGAACTATTCGAAGCATATGGAGAAGTAACTTCTGCTAAAATCATTACAGACAGAGAGACTGGTAGATCTCGCGGTTTCGGTTTTGTTGAAATGTCTGACGATGCAGAAGGTCAAAAAGCTATTTCTGAATTAAATGAAACAGACTTTGAAGGAAAGACAATCAATGTAACCGTTGCACGTCCAAGAACAGAGAACAATAACGGTGGTTATAACAGAAATCGTTATTAATTGGAAGTTATTCCATTTTATATATCAATTAGAACTTAAGTAATATTAGTTCTGTAAACTACAAAACAAAAGCGTGTAAGTTATTGCCTTACACGCTTTTATATTTAATATCCTTACTAAATCAATTAAACGGATCTCTTTACACCAGCATCGAAGGCGCTACACCAAATTGCTTTTTGAAGGCAAAAGAAAAGTGAGACAGATCTTCGAAACCAACTTCGATATAAACATCCGAAGGCTTCTTTCCCTTCTCTTTGATCTGATAATAAGCTTCCTGCAATCGTTGCTGTGTCAGCCAACGGCTGGGCGTAGTATGAAATATCTTTTCGAAGTCGCGTTTGAATGTACTCAGGCTTCGTCCTGTAAGGTAAGCAAAACGGTTGAGCTGCACATTGAAATGAAAATTTTTCATCATAAAGGCTTCAATATCAATCTTACCGGGATCATTAAAATCGAACAATATATCTTTCAGCTCGGGATTTACCGTCAGTATTATCTGCACGGCTTCCTTTACTTTAGTGTCCATCAAAACTTGTTGTTCGTTCTCCGGCAATTGTAAATAAACCCAAAGAGAATCAACAAAACTCTTATAGAGAGGATGCTCCTTTAACGTTATCAGAGTATCTGAGGTCGCGACAGATTTTGTAGCTTTTACATTAAGTTCCTTACTCAGTTTTTTTAATGTTTCCTGATCGAGATATATTGATATTATCTTGAACTCTCCGTTCTCGGGCGGTGTCTTTTCAAACTTCGCCAAACGGTTTCTCCTGCACAAGCGGAAATCGCCCTCTTTGGATATATATTCCTTATGCCCATCATGAACTGTCATCGTACCCGTTACCTGAAAACCAAGCACGTGTTCGTGAATAAACTGCTCCCCTTCCCTGCTACGTGTAAAATAGCAGGTTTGCAGAATTTTTGGCTTGTTTTCATCGGATATATCCATAATAGAATTTAGAATTTCATACATTATCGAATAAAGATCAAATATAAACAATCTCAGATTAAAACAGTTTTGGTTTCCAAATATTCTTCCAGCCCATATTCACCAAACTCCCTACCTATGCCCGACTGCTTAACGCCTCCGAAGGGAGCTAATGGCTCGTGTTTGAACCCGTTTATCGCAACACGCCCCGATTCTAAGCGGAGAGCTATTTCGTAAGCCTTCTTTTCGTCCTGCCCCTGTACATAGGCCGATAATCCGTAAGCAGTATCGTTTGCTATTTCAATAGCTTCATCCAATGTTTTGTAAGTAATAACAGACAGTACCGGACCGAATATTTCTTCGCGGGCAATACGCATATCATTAGTTACATTCACAAATACCGTAGGCTTCACAAAGTTTCCGTTCTCCAAACCTTCGGGGTGTCCGGGTCCTCCGGTCAAAAGGCTTGCTCCTTCTTCGATTCCTATTTTAATATAATTCTGCACTCTCTCGTACTGCTTTTTGCTGACCATCGGACCGATATGGCTTGTTTCGTCCCTCGGATCACCCACTTTTATGTGTGAGATAGAATCTTTTATGATTGTTTTCACCTCTTCCAATCTCGATTCGGGCACTAAGAGACGTGTAGCTGCAATACAAGCTTGCCCACTGTTCATAAATGCAAGTCCCAGCGACTGAGGTATAGCAACATGCAGATCGGCATCTTCCATCAATATATTAGCGGATTTACCTCCCAGTTCGAGAGTTATTCTCTTGATCGTTTCCGCTCCGTCCCGGGCAATAGTTTTGCCTACAACAGTAGAACCTGTAAAAGATATTTTAGCAATATCTGCATTCCGGGTTATCTCTGCACCTACTACACTACCCAAGCCGTTGACAATATTAAAGACACCTTTGGGTAGTCCTACTTCGTCGAGACATTCAGCGATTAGCTGAGTTTGCATCGCGCTCATCTCGCTGGGTTTGATAACAGCGGTACATCCGGCCGCAATAGCTGTCGACAACTTTCCGCAGATAAAGCCATTACTGGCATTCCAGGGTGTGATGATACCAACAACCCCGACCGGATTGAGCACAACGGTAGAATTACCTACTTTCTTATCGAAGTTGAAATTTTTCAGGACTTCTATATTAACGGATATCGAATCAATCGTATTTTGGAAAGATGCCGTAGAAAACAACACAGTTCCGCCATATTCTTCTACCATTACATCTATCAGCTCTTTTTTGCGTTTTAGCACGGCTGCGTACATCTTTTCCAGATAACTGATACGTTCGGCTTTACTTGTTCTCGAAAAACTTTTAAAGGCTTCTTTTGCCGCGGCAATTGCATTTCGGGTATCGGTTTCGTCCCCTAATGTCACTTTTCCCAGTAGTTGCTGGGTAGAAGGGCTTATCAGATCGAATAATTCTGTTCCGTGGGGTTTTACGAATTCGCCGTTGATGTAAATTTTGTCTATAAGTTTCATACTATTTTCTTTTAAATGTTATTACTTGTATTCTGTGATACAAAATTACATTCTGAGACAAAGTATAAGTTTGTTCAAAAATCCAATATCACTTTGTTTAAAAGTTCATCTGAAATAAATAGAAAATACATCGCACTTAATTTACCTATAAGCTATTTTTTCTCTGTACTTTTGTGTCCTTAATTACACAACCTATGGCTGCATTCAGTACCTACCGATACCATCTGATGGCTATCTTTACTGTGATTGTTTGGGGTACAACCTTCGTTTCTACCAAAGTGCTTATCAACGGCGGGCTTTCGCCTACCGAGATATTCCTGTACCGTTTTGTACTCGCTTATATCGGCATCTGGTTTTTCTGTCCCCGCAAGTTGTTTGCCAATAACCTGAAGGACGAACTGCTGTTCGCTGCATCGGGCTTATGCGGTGGCGCATTGTATTTTATCTTCGAAAACACGGCTCTGGGAATTACTCTGGCGTCGAATGTATCGCTCATCATCTGCACGTCTCCTATATTTACGGCTTTATTATCGTGGCTGATGTACCGGAAAGAACGGATGAAAGCATCACTCATGTTCGGTTCTTTAACGGCTTTTCTGGGTGTGGCACTCGTAGTTTTTAACGGAAGTTTTATACTACAGATCAATCCTCTGGGAGATATACTTACAATACTTGCGGCTCTTTCGTGGGCTTTTTACGGTATTATATTGCGACAAGTGAACGGGCGCTATTCTACCTTATTTATCACCCGTAAGGTATTTATTTACGGTATACTTACAATGCTGCCGTTTTTCGCCATGGACTCGGCAACCTTCACTCCTTCACTGCTGGCAAGCCCTCTAATAGCTGCCAATATTATATTTCTGGGTCTGATAGCTTCTCTCCTGTGCTTTGTGACCTGGAATACGGCTGTAAAAGAACTGGGAATCGTACAGACATCAAACTATATTTACCTTGTACCATTAGTTACACTGTTCACTTCGGCAATAGTGATAGATGAGCAGATCACGTACATTGCCCTTATAGGTACTGTATTTATATTGGCGGGAGTTTATATTGCCGAAAAAGGCTTTAGAATAAAAAGAGATTAATGATAATCCCGTAACGGAGAGTTTGCGGAGGAAAAGTAGCGGAAAAAGAAAAGGGAGCATTTGACCGCCCCCGTTTTTCTTATTTTTTTGAATCTTCTACAGATACTTTGCGGAATTCTTTCAGTGCTTTTTCGATAGCTAATGAAGATTTTCTTGCGCGGGTTCCGGCTGCTTTGTTTCCGTTTTCTACTTGAAGAGATGCGTCTTTTGCAAATTCTGCAAAAAGTCCATTTAGGTTGTCTAATAATGCTTTCATATTCCTTTAAAAAATTTAAAAATCCGGACAAAGATATATTCTATCCGCATTTGTTCATCATTTTAGGTCAATTATTTTTCACAGGAAAATACTTTTTATTTTTCCGTCAAGTCTTGACTGATATGCTCACACACGCACAACACGCTTCACAATCATAATAATCAGACACTTAATATAACTTATGGTTGATTGCGGCTTTTCGCGCCTGCGAATGCTGAAAACGGCGGTTGATAGTATAAATATGCCCTTCTTTCTGAAACAGAGTGCCTGTTTGCTTAAACCAGAACGAGATTCCGTGCTTCACACACAGCTCTCTGATAGCTAATACCCAGTCGTAATTGCAGACCCGTAGGTTTTGATATCCCGACTCTCCGCCAACTACGACCTGCTCGATCCACGATCCCAGATAGGGCTGCAGATCGATATACTCCAATATAGGTTCGCAAATAATAATCTTGTGCTTTACGGGGCTGGCTTTATAAATCGGGAGGCGGTAATCAGCCCTGTCCTGATTTTCGACTGTACAACAGATCGTTACATGGTCATATCCATCGCCCCAGTCATCGGGCAGGCTTACATGCAGCCGATCGATACGTTTCGTTATCATCAGGAATTTCAGATCCGGACGCTCTTTAATCATACGCCATGCTTCGACACGCCATTGATCAGCGTCTTCAACAAAAAAATCGGAGGTAAAACACGTAGCTACTTCCGAGCCCGAAGGAATCTTGTATTCGCCGTTACGCTTCTTTTGTACGGGCAGGTCAAAATTCTTGGTTTGTGTAATAACCGAACTGTCTATCCCTCTTTTGGCATCGCCACGGTAAACATAGCAATTCCTGCATCCTTCGCTCAGTTTATGGCATCCATGCCACGGATTCCAAAGTTTCTGCATTTATGTTTCGGATCTGTTTTAATTATTGTGACTATACAAATATAACGATATCGGACGAATCAGACTTCACGTACAAATGTACAATCTTTCAGACGATGCAATAAATTAGACTGGTCGATAAAAACATTTTTGTAATGGTCGCCAAACAGATTGGTGTATTCGGACAGAAACATGGCTTTAACGGCACGTTTGTCTGATACCGTTTTTATAATATAATCTCTGCCATGCTTCAGTTTCATTCTACAAAGATAGAAAAAGTAGATTAATGAAAAGGGCATTCAGAACCACTTTCATCGGGTTTATTATTACTATTATTTTATCCTGACTTTCCTTTTTCTCAACAAAAAAGACTAAATTCACATTGTTACAAACAGATAGAGCTTCCGGTTTTTCGTTCCTATACTCCGAAAATATATTATCGAAATGGGCATATTGGTATTTATAGGCATCATACTATTTTTTTTCTTCGGCATAGTGATTTCGATGACGGGTTACTGCATTGCATCGCTCCTGAAGAAAAACAAAGCCGCCAATATATTTTATATTTCAGGAATGACTCTACTCGGTATATTATTAATGATGATGATACTGATATCGGTATACAGGCAGATTTTTAAATGAACGGGTATGTATCGGGTTCTTTATTATTTCACAAAAAAAGAGCTTCCGTTATTACCGAAAGCTCTATTGCAAAAATTCCCTAATACATTTCAATGATCTGATTGGTTTGCCTTATCATTATTATAGCGTTATAGTACATAAACAATCATGCTCTCATTTTTGTTTAAAATCAGTCCCGTTAAAAAATTAATCCTCTACCTATAACTATCTATAAACAAGATCATCAAAACATATATAACAAAGATATCATACTGTTCTATTATAACATATAATATTTTTCTAACTTATTTTTCCTGATTAAAAAATTAATGCTTTTCGAGTTTACTTTTTTATTACCGGAAAGTATCGAAAAACATCTTTTTTCTATCAGCTAGAACAAATTAATTTCGTAATTTTATACTACAAACTTTAAAATATATAGCCTTATGGACTCTGAAAAGCTATCGAAACAGTACATCGAAGATTACAATCAACTTGTAGATAAGTACAAGAACTCCGAAATAAAAAAGGTTGTTGCAGGTATCAACGAAGCCATTCATACCGGAGATAAGCAGAAGGTCGAAGAATGTTATCTCAAGATTCAGACATGGAACTTTGATGTTGCCGACCTCGAAAACAGGCGGGTAGCGCTTAATGCGCAATTCAGGCATCTGCATCTGCCCTCGGTACAAATGTTTACTATCATATATGATGGTATCGTCAAGTATTGGAAATTCAATACCGACATCGAATAATACCTGTTCGGGCAAGATTGTAAATCAGATTATTACAGATAAAACCAACACCCAGCTGTTAGGCTTAGATTGTCTCGTACCTGCCAAATCTGAAAAAAAGAATAAATAAAAATTTGGCAATTCCGACAATATGATATAATTTTGCAGCTCAGATAAGGTTATCTATAGTTTATATCCCAACATTAGGGAAGAGAATCGGGGATATAGGCTACCTTTTGTAAATACTTCCTTTTACATACCCTAATAGTTTAATGTAAAAACTTAAATTATTTGAGTTATGAAGAAAAGTAGAATTTACTTGGCTCTTTTGGTCATGGGTACAGCTTTCTGGGGAATATCGTTCCCTTTGGTTAAAGACGGGTTGAATGTGGTTCACCCATACTCTTTCCTGCTGTACAGGTTTATCCTTGCCGCACTGGTATTATCCATCTTATTTTTCAATCAGTTAAAACGAATCAACTTACAGACCGTCAAATACGGTATGTTGGTAGGTGTACCCCTATTCGTAGCTATACTATTGCAGACGATAGGGTTACAATACACCTCATCGTCTAATGCCTCCTTTATTTCGGGAATGGATGTAATGCTGATTCCGATCCTCAAGATGTTTATTTTCAAAAAATCGGTAAAACCCCAAATATGGATAGCGTGCAGCATAGCCCTTGCCGGACTGTATATTATCGCCATGAATTCGGGCAGTAACGGGTTCAATCAGGGAGATTTGTATGTGCTGGCAGGTGCTGTAGCCTTTGGTTGTTATGTACTGCTGGTAGGCAAATACAATACCAAGGCCGACACTATCTCGATGGTTATTGTACAATTGTATACCTGTGCGGTAGCATATGCAGTATTGGTAATCAGCACTTTGGGAACCGAACAATTGATATTGCCTGCTGACACATCGGTATGGAAAGCTGTGTTGTTTACCGGAATTCTGGCTACTGCCTATATGTATGGGATACAAAATGTTTCGCAAAAATTTATTGAGGAAGAAAAGGTTGCCCTGACTTATCTCTGCGAACCTATATTTGCTGTGATTGCGGCTTACTTCCTTATACAAGAAAGCATTACCGTATATACGGTTATCGGCGGATTGTGTATTCTGTCGGCAATGTTTATTTCGGAATACAACTTCAAGAAAAGGTTACGCGTCAAAAACGTTCACGAATAAATAATCGTCATAAAGAGAAAAAGGTCTTCGGACCCTCTTAATTTTTTCACGGGAGAAAACGTACGGTCTTTTACAGATCGTACGTTTTTATCTGTAAGAGAACAATTTACATTTTTTCGTATATTTTTTCGCTCATATCTTATTTCGAAAACAAAATATGTAGTATTTTTGTGATGCCTAAAGAGTAATAAGCGCGCGTGGTGGAATTGGTAGACACGCTACTCTCAGAAGGTAGTGCCCGTTCGGGTGTGTGAGTTCAAATCTCGTCGCGCGCACAAAGAAGACTTTCAAGTAATTTGGAGGTCTTTTTTTATTTTAATTTCTCGGGAGGAACAACCTTTTATTTTTAATTACTTATTTTTACCGGAGAACCTTTTTGTTACCGGTCTTCATCTATAATTAGATATCATGAAAAAATATACACTTTTGACCTTACTCTTCCTTTTATGTGTAAATGTTTGCTATCCGCAATACTCTCTAAAAGAGGATATGGAGAAATATTTCACTCTTGATCAGATAAACGAATACAACAGGCACCTCGAAGATCTGGAAACCCAGATAGAACATTCCGAATCGAAAGAACCGTATTCTTCATTCCATTACTATCTCTACTCTAAATTGACCGAGATAAATAACCTGAAGAGTGATAATCCCTCATTAGAACTGGTAGCTGCCCGGATATACTCACTGATAGCCGGTTACGACCGCGAATACCCTGCAATATATAATAACTTGGGCTGTGTTTTGTTCCGCTTCGCGAAGTTTACAAATGACTTTACCGATTATAATGAAGAGATCAAACAATTGCTTTTCAAATCAGAAGAAATGAGCAATCAGATAGCAGCATATAATCTTGCCTGCTATTATTCATTTATAAACCGGAAAGAAGAAAGCCTGAAATGGCTCAGACTAATGGCGAGTAAATCTTATAATAAACCAACAACTACGATAGACAGAGAGATGCTTGAAAATGATTCTGACTTTAATAATATCAAGTACGAACCCGAATTCGGCGAGTTTCTGGAAAAATATTACTCTCATGCTTCAGTTTCTGATTAAGTAGGCTGACACCTTAAACTTCCTGAAAAACTAATCTTTTTTCGTTTTACTAATTAGTTTACAGCCTCTTTTGTCAAAAATATTAGATTTCGATTATAAGCAGACCAATTGTATTTTGGTAACTTTACATTAGTATTAAATCATGTATGATACAAGGATTTATTTACTGAATAACGAGACTCAATTACATTTAATTTATAGCTAATTAGTAAAGAAGAAGTTGAAAATATTTTTTTTTGGCTTCTTTTTTATTGTAAACGAACTTTATCTACCCTACATTGTTAGAATAGTGTAACTATTTTAATTCTCATAGAAATGAAGGACTTAGACAGAAACGAATATCGCCAGTTTACCGGATATGAAGATGCTCGTAAGCCCGGTTTGAACAGAGAGATCAAAAAGGCAAGCCCTAAAGCTATAAAAGCGGCTTTGAACAGAATTAATCCTGACGAGAATACGCAGGAACGTGGTTAAACTCTGATCCGTCTCTTTTGCCAAGCGGAAGGGCGGATCGAAAAAGAAGATGCTACCTATCAACAAATATATATACTTCATCAGAGCTTTATCAAAAGCAAGAAAGCCCGTGATATCACATCACAGGCTTTTTTTCTTTAAAAACAACACTTTCTTTTTGAATTAACACTAATCACTATGGATTTGTATTTATATAAACGTATATGTTTCTAAATAGTTCAATTATATATAAAAAATATCATGTTAAAAATTGTAAATTATTTTTTTTAATTAAAATACGATGCATACCTGTCGCAGTTACTGAAGCACCATCCATCAGTCAGTAATTTATTATTTGTCAGCGAGGTAGCCTCCTTCACATATTTATCTACCGACTTCGATAATGTAGCTCCCCACAAGTCATACCTATCGTTTTTGAAATTATAATTATTTCCATTGTAATAACGGAGCAATGCCCAGCATTGTTCATTCGCCATAGATATACCCAGCGCATATCTGTAGGCAGCTTCGGCTTTCATATCACTATTCCGCACTACGGACATAATACGTTCGAGATCGAGCATTTGTGTAGCATAACTCAGTTTATAATCACTGATAGGATTTTCGCTCTTATACTTGCCGAAAGGGTCGGCGTAAAAGTATTCGAAAATATTAAGCGTACGGTCATATCCTTTGCTCACCTTAGACAGGTATTCGACAGCCTTATCGAAACGCAGGATACGCATATATTTAGTACCTATGACCTCGTTGTAATAATCGTCGTTCTTATAGCATTTGGCTGCCATAAAGCGTTCCGATGGAGTATTTCCTCCCTTGTTCAGTATTTGTTTGTACTTAATAAGGCTTTCGACGCGAACGGTATCCATCATTCCGAATACGTCGGTATAAAAATCGGGGTTCCATTCGCTTCCCTCACCATATCCTACCTTCGGATGCTTTTCCCTGTACCTGATAAGGGTACGCAGGTACTCGCTGCTCATACCTACTGTCAGTAGAGCCTGTGTATCCCTACCCTTCTTCATATAGCGGGGTGCCATAATGGATACGGTAAGTTTACGCAGCATATCGTTATAATAATAGAAGCTGTAATTGTCGAATACCCAGTTGTCGTCATATTCGTTTATAACCCTGTCGGATATATTAGACTCTACCAAGCCGCAAAGCCACTTGAGATGGGGCAGCATACGGGCATCGAAGGCTGCATCATACGATCCCGTAAGGGCGTCCATCATTACATGAAGTATTTTGATGTTGGTCTTTACAAGAGGTGTACCAGGCAATTGCTCCGCTTTGGTTATATACTCTTTTGCGAGCTTCACATCATTATCGAGCAGGGTAAGAAAAGCCGCTGCATATTGCCACATGGCACGGTTGCCGCACTGCTTATCGGCGGCAGCCTCTAAGGCAAAGTCGCGCAATTCCATATAACGTACCCTGTTGTACCGGAACGAAGTATAACCGTATCCCCAATCAGAATCTTCTCTACCGTATTGCTTCTGAAATTCCTCGCTGTAATCACTACCGTCAAAAATATATTCGTTAGCACGGACTTCGGCTTCACGACAAATGTTCTGCACAAGCAGATCAAGTTCGGGCGAACGGGGATTGTATTTATACAGCACTTTAATACGGTCTATATCCGATTTTGCGGTCTTATTGGCACTCCACCAGAAACCTGTAGACACATAATCGCCTTGCGAATAAAGCTGCATAGCCCTGTCGTAATCGCCCCGTTTGAAGTAAATACCGCCTATGTACTCGCCACTCATCCGCTTTACTGCCGATTCGGGTGCTTTGGTCAGATACCTGTCCCATATATCGATGCAAAGACTGTCTTCGCCCATAGTGTAGGCTGCACGTATAGCCTGTAACATGTAGCGCGAACCAAACTTCGTTCCCTTATAAGCCAATGCCTGATCGACAATGGGTTGAAGATCGTTAAACTCCATATCTTCTTTGCTCGGGTACCACCACTTATCGTTACGGTGCTCGCGGGTTATTTCGCACCGCTTTGCCAGCATCAGATATTCTACGGCATCGGTATCACGGGTATCTATAAGACTTTGTACAAAGCTGTTACGCGACGAATCTTTCCGGGATATGCAACCCAGTATTCCCGACATTTCGTCATAACTGTATTTGTACACTACGTCGTATACATCTTCGTACGTGGCTTTTCCCGATACATATTGCTGCCATTCGGTAATATTAGGGTCGGGAGCATCTTTTTGCTCGATGTAATAAAACTTATCGGTCGTATAGAAGGTGTAATACTCGCTGGGCTTGTAGCTATACGAACCGCACGGAATTGCTTCCAGACTTATTAACGTGAGGCTAACGGCGGCGATATATCCTGTCAATTTCATCTTGTGTATATTTAGAGAGGTTACGTGAATCGAGGTGGTACATTATGACCGAATAACCGGACAACTGGTGTTCGAGCAATTTTTTCACTCCTATAATATCTTCGAAATGAGAATCTTCGAAACGGATTTCGTCTCCCGGTGCCAGGTATGCCCCATCTACATAGAAGCCTTTCTCCACACGGTACACATGGTTACCTTTGAGCTTAAGGTTAGGGTTGTTGCGGTCTGCCGTACGCAGAAGCGACTGAAACTTCCCTTCCCTGAACAATACTGCCCACGAAAATGCCGGATAAGCTATATCCATCGGCAGTTTATAACCTTCCACACGGCTTGCATACGGTTTCACATCCTGCACCCTGAGTATCGAATTGCTCTCTCCGGGATGACGCACTGCTCCCGTATTGTAACACATAAGTACTCCCCTGTGTACGGGCGGAACTTCCATATTGAGCTGATGAAGGCGGATGGTAGCCGACAGCCTGATGCCGTCTTTCAACAACAGTGTATCTACTTTACGCAGAAAACGGAAGTAAACGCCTTCGGTAGTAGCCGTCCAGTCACAATCGATCTGAACCTCACTGATATTTGGTATATCATTGGTTTCGGACATTATCCTGATACGATTTACCAGACGCCCGGCATAGTCATTCATATCAAACATCTTGAACAACTCATTGTCTATAAATACGGTAGGTACAACTTCCAGACCGGCAGGCACGGTGTCTTTAAAGCGGATAGTGGCTTCGGGTATAGGACTGCGATAGTTGTCGGGATCCTGATATACATCGAAATACCGGATATAAATACGCCCGATACGGTTGCCGGTAAGAAAGTTGCGGTCTTCGTCTGTCAACGAAAAGGTGGTTTTCCAATAGTACACCGAGTTACACGCCCGCCTGTTTACCTCCAACGAATCGGAGGTATCCGGCGAGGGTGCTGATGCCGAAGGTTTGCACGACATCGTAGTAAACGTGAGTAGTAATAATTGTGTGAAAAGAGTAATTATTTTCATCGTCTATATTGTGTTTTGATCTTACAATCTTACCGGTAAACCACAAGGAAAAGAGACAATAAGCCCTCCG
The DNA here is from genome assembly GCF_900128985.1 of Indolivaga macrotermitis. Lineage (GTDB taxonomy): Bacteria > Bacteroidota > Bacteroidia > Bacteroidales > Dysgonomonadaceae > Dysgonomonas_A > Dysgonomonas_A macrotermitis. The sequence goes on from NZ_FQUC01000004.1 coordinate 37,593, forward strand.
GCAAAGATTTTTACGGAACCTCTTCGCCTCTGTTTAGTATTTATTTATCGATTGATTATTTTACCCGCCAGACTATGTACGACACGCTTGTGAGTGCGGCATCCGGAAAAGTTCCGTATTCGGTCAGCTTCCCGTCTTCAGTCCGATACCATCCGTGAGCGGTAGACCCTACCAGATAGATGGCTTCGGTGACTCCTATATCGACCAGTGCCTGCGAAAAATCGTGAAACGACTCGCTGCTACGGCTTTCTATCATCACCACCTTATCGTGGCGAATGGCTAAGGCACGGCGTATCGATTTATTTTTAGGATTGTTTTCGACCAGTTCGCCGTTCTTTACCAGCGGATACTGGCGGAAAAAGTATCCCGATTCGTCTATCGACTTTTGCAACAGGGGTGTATCTTCCGAAACCCCGACCGAAATGTCGTCGCCGATCACTGCACAGAATCCTTTCTTGGCGACTCCTCTCGACAGGCGTTTGCCGTTCAGCACAAAATCACCTACAATATCCTTATTATCAGTGCGTATATCGGCAGCCTGCATAACGCAGATAATGGTCGAATCGGCTCTGTCGGGTATACCTACCGATAGTGTCAACGCCGCATTGTGAGGCGTATATATATACATCGGCACATCGTTCACCGTCTCTTCCTGTACTTCGATATAACCTTTTGGTTCAACGGTTGTTACCGTATCTACAGCTTGAGTTTCGACTGTAGCCACACTTTCGTTTTCGGGTTCGAAATAATATGCGGGCGCATCTTCTTTCAATACAAAATACAAGCCTATCAGAGCTATGACTATTACCGCCACTATGCCCAATATGGCAAGACGCCGGCGGCGATTGTGATCAGGGTCGGATTGCTGCATTTCGGGACGGTCGTCGCGCGAACCGAGAAAATACACTTCGTCTTGGTTATCGGTATGTTGTTTATTAGTCATTTTTCAGTCCTCCTGCTATTTAAGCTGTCCTCCAAAACCGATTTCAAGGCTTTCAGCGCTTCTTTGGATGCCGACAGTGTAAAACGTTCGGCGAAACGCATATCGGACAGTACCAATTGCTGACGCGATACATTGATATAATAGATATAACTGCTATTGATAATCAGGCTTTTGCCGAGACGTATAAACAAACGGGCATCGGCTTCGAGCTGTTCTTCGATCATACGCTCCATCGTTCCAAGATTGATCGTGAACAGATGCTCTTCGGCGGTTGTGAGTACCATGGTCGAATAGTTGCCATCGGACGATACATAGACGATCCTCTCGGGAGAGACACGTACTAAGTCGTTACTATTTGACAATATCAGGTACTTCACAGCGGTTGCTTTTTGTTTAATACAAATGTAAATTATATCCTTCAACTTTACACTACCTTCTTATACGATATGTACAAAATAGTTGTTTGGCTGTACAAAATACCCTGTAAGGCTGACAAAATCACGGACAACGTTGCACTAATTTTAATTCATCCGATTCTCAGGAAGTAAAAATAAACATAATATACTGATAACCTATATCTTGACTAATATTTACTCACACTTCTTTTTTCTCCCAAACATGTGTAATCTCCCCGAATACATATTTGCGGTAGTCGTTCGGCGATTTGTAGGCTTCTTTCAGATAGTCGCGGGCTTCTTGTGTATAAAAGTCATCGGGATCGGGCATTGTGATTTGTGTCAACCGGCATTCGATTATTAAACGGGCTTCTTCGAAAGATACGTTTCCCGACGGGGTTTGTATGCTTGTCAATTGCACTTCTTCCATTTTGATACTCTCCCTGCCCGACTTACTTCCCAGAAAGAGTATTTGCTCTTTGTACTCCTTCGGAAAATAAGACATGGTATAGGTTTGCTCTTTTTCGATCAGTTCGAGCGTATAACGGTCCGACCGCATAGCACACCATGTGACAGGCTTTTTGAATAGTAGCCCCAGACCTCCGCCGCTGCCCGTCATCGAATTGTAATGTTCGGGAGTGCCTGCGGTGATCACCGGTAAAATTTTCCCGACTAAGGTAAATACGTTATCGGATATCTCTTCGGGGGAGATCGGGTTGAATAAACTCTCGAAATTGGCTGATGCCGAATGTTGTTTCATTGCTTTTACTGTTTATATAGTTTGTTATTAGCGAGCACAATATGTACTACAGGCGCACAAGCCAGTACCAGTGCGACGGTACGAATATGACACGCCTGCGGCTGCGTTGCGACTTCTGTAACCGGAATCCGTTACCGAATATCTTTTTAATGTATTCGGGGCTCAGCTTCATATCGTTCGGCGACTGATCGAGCGCCCAAACCAAATGTGTGCCTCCGGGTTTCAGCAGCCTGTGTACTTCTTTCACATAGCTTTGCTGCCCTTCGGAGGTCAGGCAATGAAAGCAGCCGACATCGAAAGAGACATCGAACGGTTCCGATAGCATTTTCAGATCGGTCACATCCCCTACCAGATAGGTGGGTCTGTGCTTGTCTTCGGCAACCCGTTGATCTGCTTTATAGATAGCGACGGCCGAAAAATCGACTCCTGTAGCTTCTACTTTCCGGCTCGCTACAAACCGCGAAAAACGTCCGAGTCCGCACCCCAATTCCAACGATGTGCGTGGCTTACAGGTTTCTATCAGTTCTTTCAGTTCGCGGGGGATACGTATATCGCTCCATGTCCAATGCGACAGCGAACTGTATGCCTGATCAAATTCCACGTTGTTCGATGGAGGTCCTGATGTAATTATTTCCATATCTAAATTGTTTTTTATAAACCGGTTACGATGGTATTTCGCAACCGGCTTTATTAGTTACTACTGTTTTTTGAAGGTTCATTGTCCGAAGCCGAAACCGAAGCCACGGTGCATGCCGTGCATCCTGTTTTCCATGGCTTTCTTTTTTTCGGTGAGGAATGCCTCTTTTTCTTCGCGAGACATATTCATCCATTTTTCGCAACGCGAATCTATCGCTTCTATCGAAAAACGGTCTTCGTGCCTGTCAGCACCTTCCATCCATTTATTCATGAACTCCAGTTTTTCGCTGTCGGTCATTTTAGACCATTCTTCTTTGATTTTTGCTCTTTCGTCGTTACCAAAATGTCCTCTTCCGATGAATCCCATTCCAAAATCTCTTGTTGTCATAATTGTTACTGTTTTTATGTTTTAATTCTATTTTTTATTGAGAGCTCTCTAATTATGTAGACAACATGAGCCGAAAAATATTTTATTAGAAAACGATATTTTTTTTTGCACCATATAGCTTTTTGAAGGAATACACGCCAATAATCTACTGACATACAGCATATTTATACTCTTGTTTATTTTTTACTTTTTTGTATGAATTAGTCATCATAAAGCGTTCTTCTAATTTTGTCCTTTTGCTGTTTGCTTCGTTTTGCATCAAGGCAAAATGAAGAACAAGCCTTTAGGCGCGTTAGTATTTCCATGATTTATTCCTACTTAATTGATATCACAAAACTATTATATCTTTTAGAGATAAAATACCTATATTTGACACATTAATAGTCGAAAAAGACTTTCATGAAAGAATACAGACAACAGACCGAACCTGCCATACTCCGAAGGCTTGCCCATATGCTGGGGACTAAAATAGTGGGCGGAAGGCTGCAAATCCCTGAAGGATCAGGCAGTGGATATTGCGCCGGTTATATTTTTGATGATCATATCCGGATGCTTATCATGAACTATAAGCTGAACGAGGATTTGGTTGTCGAAAATCCCGACATTGATATTCCGGGCAGAATGATACTCTTTAAGTTTCAGAATATTATATCTAAAACAGGATTACAGGTAACAAAAATGCCTTCGGTACTGATTACGACCAGCAGCATGAATACCGATACCGTTATTCCGATCGATACCGAAACGGAAGCTATTAATATAGAAGTAGATGCCGATTATCTGAACAGCCTGTTCGGGTCGTCCGAAAAGTCGCCTGTACTGCAAAGCCTTCTCGAAAATACACAACCTTTGCTTTTCGAGCAGATAGTTCATCCTGCTTTACAGAAGATAATAGACGAGATTGTGAATGAACAGGTTAACGAAACATTCGCGTTGTTCTTTCTTCGCATTAAGGCGGAAGAACTGGTTTGCAGGCTATTGATGCAACTGGAGGAACGGGACGAAAAACACCTTTATCCGCTGAATATCCGTGACATACAAACTATTTACAGAGTGAGGGAACAAATACTTGAGCATCCGGAAGTTCCGCCACTTATCGCAAACCTGGCGGCTACGGCCAATATGAGCCCGTCGAAACTGAAACGCATATTCAGGCAGATTTTCGGTAACAGTATTTTCAGTTATTATCAGGCATTCAGGATGAAAGAAGCTGCCCGTCTGTTGAAGGAAGGGCAGCTTTCGGTATCTGATGTCGGCTACGGACTGGGATTTACCAACCTAAGCCACTTTTCGAGGGTATTTAAAGAGCATACGGGTATGAATCCGAAGCAATACAGCCGCTCTTGATGATTATGTTAAACTATTAGTTAAAACTACTTAACGAAACTTAGCTCGCTGCGAAGCTGCTGTATCTCTTCGTTCTGCTTGTTCATTTGCTGCGCCTGTTCCGAGAGTTTTTTATCTTGCTCAATAACATACAGCGTCAATTCTTCGATCTTTTGTAAAAGTTTTGCCTGCATATCGCCGAGACTGACTCCTTCGGCTTTCACTTCGGCTTCGGATGGGATGCCGGGCAGATGGCGATGCTCGGTTATATGGGCTTCCACTTCTTTAAGCGTCGGTAGTTTGTAATCGTCGGCAAAGACAAAGTCTGCCCAGCCTGTTTCGACCTTTACTTCCGTTGCACGGATTGTACCAACTACATCGAGCTTATTCTGAGGTGTTTCAGTACCTATACCTACATTGCCACCGTTGAAGAAAGAACTGCCATTGGTTAGTAATCGTATTTTTTCGACATGAACTCCCGTAGAAGGCGAAACAAACATACACAGCGTGGAATGCAGTAAGCCTTTATCAGAGCCTCCGGGTTTGATTTCGAGCCTGTTAAATGCATGTACTCCTGCTGCTGAACCTACTACCAGCGAATGACCTGCATACTTTAGGTAGGTATAAGACCAACCATTTATAGTCTCTGCCACAGGTAGATGCAGATTAGATAAAATGGATTTGCCATACACCTTTAAATCGCCGTCTATCTGCTGCTCTCCTTTATCGGTCAATACTTTAGCCCACGGACCTGCTCCCTGTTCATTGGTGCTTCTGACATATACCGCTGCAGGAGAATTAGTGCGGTTGATACCGAATAACATTTGCCCTCCCCAATAATAAGGTCTTTCGCCCATTGATTTATTTGTAGAATGTGCAATATTAAGACCCCAGAAAAAATCATAATTCTGATTCGGTGTATTTAACGAGTTTTTGGTCACAGACTCATAAAACCCCGAATATCTCATTGTTCCCCAATCGGTAATATTAAGTGTATTTATCGTCTGTGAAAAAGAATTTAAGGTTACTACACTCCAAAAAGCTGTAACAGTTAGTGTTTTTATGTTCATTATGATAGTTTATTTTGTGTTTTCTAAAATGCTGATTCGTTGGTTTTGCTCTTTAAGCATCTCTTTTTGTTCGTCTATAACTTTATTCTGTTCTATTACATACAGCGTCAACTCTTCGATCTTTTGTAAAAGTTTTGCTTGCATATCACCAAGACTTACGCCTTCGGCTTTCACTTCGGCTTCGGATGGGATGCCGGGCAGATGGCGGTGTTCGCTTATATGGGCTTCCACTTCTTTAAGGGTCGGTAGCTTGTAATCGTCGGCAAAGACAAAGTCTGCCCAACCTGTTTCGACCTTTACTTCAGTTGCACGGATAACTCCGTTTACATCCAGTTTATTTTTGGGAGTAGCGGTGCCGATGCCCACATTGCCACCATTGAAATAGGATGCTCCATTGGTATGTATTTGTACTACATTTTTGAAATCGGTATGTGTAGTACTCGTAAACATCTGAAAAGATGTATATCTCAATGCATTGGCATTAGTTCCGGGATATATCTCAATCTGGTTGTGAGTCGACATACCTGTCGGTGACGCTATGCGCAGTGTATGCCCTCGGTACTCTAAATCCGTTCTATTCCAGCCGTCTGTGATAGATGTAGGACCTAAATACAGACTTTTTGCTGTGAGTTTTTCCTGTACGGTCAGATTACTTCCTATTTTCACTCCACCAGTAAAGTCTCCGGCATAATTAAGAACCAGAGTATTATTTACATCGTGCACTATTGCCCTGCCTCCGGCTCCTCGGGCTAAGCATCGCATTTTGACATCGGCTGTACCGTTAAATGTAAAGTAATTATCTTGTGCTGACAGTGTTACAACGACTAAAGACAGCAGTGCAGTTAGTAAAATACGGCGATTTTTCATGTTATTAGTTTGTAATTGTTTTAAGTTAAGACAGGATTCCGTTGTCGGCATATTACCGTGCATCAGGCATGTCTATTCAAATGTATGACTAATATACAAACAAACCTTAAATAATGTTATAAAAAAAGCCCGTGATCTCACATCACAGGCTTCTTCAACTTAAAACAACATTTTTTTTACAAACACTAATCACTATGGTTTTGTCTTATATCGTTAAAACAATAGTGTTGTCATATAGTTCAATTTTATCTATCGTATTAACTTTTTCATCAGTCATTTTTAACAAAAACCAACCTAAAAGATCTTCCTTTCATAAAAATAAACATCTAATAATTAATTTATTACAACAAGTATTTAATATTTATTATTTTCTATCGACCGGATACAACAAGTTTATATTTTGACATATCGGGGCCGATGAATATATAACAATTGGGGCATCCGTTTAGATTACTTCTGTTATAAAATTGTATGGGGATTTTTATTAAGAGTCTGTTTAAATTTTAGCGAAAAAATTCATTACAAACTCTTAATCGTATATTTGTTTTTATCTGAAGAAAAAAAACGAGCATGTTATGATAACACCTTTCGGAATACGACACGAGAACCCCTCGGACTTTGCGACGATTTACGACCTCATCAAAACGGCTTTTGCTACTGCCGAAGTGAAAGACGGGGACGAGCAGGACTATGCCGAAGATCTTCGCAAAAGTGACGGTTACATTCCTCAGCTTGCGTTGGTTGCCGAGCACGACGGACAGATTGTCGGGCACATTATGTTCACCCGTATATACATCACCGGAAGCGACGGGCAGAAGACCGATACCCTGATGCTATCGCCACTATCGGTATTGCTCGAATACCGCAGCACGGGCATCGGTTCGGCTCTGGTCTGCAAAGGCTTTGAGATAGCACGCCGGATGGGATTCGGTTCGGTATTCGTGGTAGGTTATCCGCTCTATTACAGCCGTTTCGGGTTCGTAAGGTGCGACAAGGCTTTCGGTATCGGTAACACGAACGATATACCGGGTCAGTACGTTATGGGCTACGAACTTACCGATGGCACCCTGAAAGGCTGCGAAGGCGGTGTGATAGATATACATTGAGAGGAAAATAATTATGGAATATTTCTTTCTTTCGATACCTTTCTTTCTTATAATAGCATTTGTATTCAAGCTGTTAAATAAAGACAGAACAGCTTTAGTATTCTACGTTATAGGTATTTCGGCATTTGTTGTACCTATTATTATTGGTATTATCTTTTTAGTTTTCTATCTATTAGGAATGTTCTGATATAGATACAAACCTTTACCGTACAACCGTCATTACCGACCGTCAACTCCGGACGGTAGATGACGGTAGTTTCTGTCGGTTACTTCATCTTTTACCAAAAACATACGCACCTATATATCAACAATATAAACACTAAAAGAAGTATATATCTACCGGCATTTGCCCGTCACCGTCTACTTACCGTCAACCGTCACGTATATATATATACGTGACGGTTGACGGTAGTCAGTGACGGCTTTCGGTGACGGTAAAAAAAGAGATGCCTAAACCGATAACGGTAACTGATATTGTATTGTTTCATCGGATGGATACAGGCAATATTCGCCATTACTATTTTTGTCTATCAGTTGTTGCCCTATAGCTTCCTTTATCTTCCTTTCGGCAGTACGTGCGCTAATCGACTGGCATTTCATCAGCCTGTTACGTAAGTCGGCATACGAAAGAGAATTTATGGTACTAAATATACGTTCGAAATGTTCATACAAAACGCTATCCGTTTTCGTCTTAACATCGTTCTTCCCGCACATTTCGGGCAATCCCTTATCATTGATCAGGAAATGAAATTCGTCGAAAGGACGGTTGCGGGTAAAGAGCGGACGGACGGTAGACACACCTCCCGTACGGCTGATACCGAGCACCGTTTCGGACTTGTTTACGATCTCCGTTCCGAGATGTCCGCGCAGTTGTCCACCGACCTTATTTTCGTGCAACACAGAGCATATATGACAGTTGTGGAGGGTGGTGAGGCGCATCAGCAGATTGACGGTTTCGCTACTCTCGTCGGCCGAATTGAAGTCGCGAACCAAGTCTCTCACCCCATCGAGAAAGACGAGCGACGGCTGCCACTTCTCCACTATCTGTGTAAAGATGGCAGTACGTTCGGCAGCACTGTATTCGCGCAGCGAAAATACCTTCAGACGGTTGTTGTTCAATCGCGGATCCCATCCCGCAAGGCGGTGTATACGGCGGGCTGTTTTAAGGGTGCTGTGGCGTGCCATTTCGGTGTCGACCACCAACACTCTCGCCTGCATATTATGGTCGAGCATACGGGCTGCGAGGAGGCAAACCAGAAAGGTTTTGCACGACTTGGCAGCCCCTCCGATAGTCGATATATTGCCTTCGGAAAACAGTACCCCCTCGCCTATCGAAAGCAACGGCAAAGGCTCGGCAATCTCCTTCGAAAGGTCTATCTGGCATTCGGCAACGAGGTCGGACTGAGGCACTCCCACCTCACCGGCATCCACTTCGGGAGCCTGTCCGCAGATACGGGCAATATCACTGTAATCCAATTGCATACAACAGATTCTTACGGATTACGTCATCAGGCTGGTCGGTCAGGTTGATCAGGCACGAACTGATCTTTCCCATTTCGGGCAATTGCGGTTTCAGCGGAAACAGCAGCGTCACCAGATCGCTGTCGTCGAAAGCCACCACACGCTGTACCCGTTGGTTGATCTCCGTCCATATATCGAGGGGTTCGAGCGTCTCCAGCTGGCGGTGTATCTCCAGCAGGTTCCATATCAGTTCCGACTGGCGGCGGATATAACCGTCATTGGCATTGGGGTTCTGCTTGTACATTTTCAGCTTCACCGACAGGTCTTCGACAATCTTACCGAGACGGGCTGTTGGCGACACAAATTCGCCCGCTTCGGGCATGCCGTAATATTGTTGGATGCGTTGCCCGATGTACCGGGGCAGGTCTTTTCGTTCCATAAGCTTCAGTTTTTTACGTTATAGATAAACTTCGGCAGGCGGAATGGTACGATTCTGAAAATTTGTCACTGAAAAGATGTCCTGTTTTCTGACAAACAGTCTTATTACCAACCCTTTGACAGAAACTCACATCTCTCAAATAATTTATTAATTGACAATATATTACAGCCTGTTTTAAACTTTTTTAAACCTCACGGGTACACATTCGGGCACGCTGTTTGCCATTTTACTGCCGGAAGCCGCCCGATGGTGAACACACCAAAACGGCTCGTATAAGTGAACCGTAACGGCGGATTCTGCAATGAATAGATTGTTTAATAAAAAAATAGGAGGAATTTACGATGACTAACTTTTTAAGAAGATTTGATTCGAGGAGAAACACTCTGCCATCATTATTCAACGACAATTTCTTTACCGACTTTTTTGAAAGTAACAATTTTCCGGCTGCCAATGTAACCGAAAATAAGAACGGATTCGACATCGACCTGTCTGTTCCGGGATTCGACAAAAGCGATATAGATATTAAGGTGGAGGACAATGTATTGACCGTTTCGGCTAAGAAGGAAAACCGGATGGAAGAAAAAGACAAAGACAATCGCCTGATCCGTCAGGAATTCAGCGCTTCGTCATTCTCCAGAAGTTTTATCCTGCCCGATAATACCGATGCCGAACATATTTCGGCTAAACACAAGGATGGTATACTGAATATCCACCTCAATAAAATGGATAAGGTGATAGAAGACAAGGTTAAAAAGATTGAAATAGGTTAACTTTTTTCACTCAAAATCATCATTCAACTTTACTCTCAATTACTTTTAGATGGGGCGTTGTCCCGTTAATCCAATAAATCGCCGTACTCTAAATTATGAGTACGGTGATTTGTTTTACTAAAAAAAGAGGTTTATTTTTTATTCTGCTTAAATCAGTGATTTTTTTTGCGAGAATTTTGTACTAATATTTTCGCAATCGAAATATATTAAAATTCTGTTTTACAAACATTTACTCTATTGTGTATATAATTCATCGAAAATATTTATTATTTTTTGAGTGAACCATTATTCCTCGTTTGCGTTTATACATCAGACCTTCACACTTCGAAGGTTCGTGTTTATTCAAAAAAAAAGTGTTGTTTTTAAGTAGCGAAAGCCTGTGATGTGAGATCACGGGCTTTTTCGTTTTTCGTCGCAAACAAATGTATACGACAGATGAGTATAATTTTAGTTTTTGGTTATAACTACAGCTTTTTCTTTTAACCTTCGTATTTGCCGGCCGGCTCTTGTCTCCGCAACCGGATACTTGTCAGAGGTTCGGCTTTTGATTCTCCCAAGCCGCCTTTGTCAATTCGAGCCAATCTATCTGAACACCATTGTAGTCGAATGTTTCCTGAAAGTCAAAACCCAATTTAGCCAGTACATTTTTCGACTTTACATTTTCGGGGTTAACTATTGCATATATTATATCGAGATTCAGATTTTCGAATCCATAATCCAATATCGCTACCGACGATTCGGTCGCAAAACCTTTTCCCCAATGTTTTCTCTTAAATCTGTATCCGAGTTCGTAAAAATCGGTGTGATTGTTTAACGGCTCGTTAAAATATTTCAGTCCTGCCCAGCCGACACATTCTTTTGTCGATTTGTCGGTTACCGCCCAACGGGCTATACCGTATTCGCGGTATTGTTTTTTCAGTATTTCGATCACAGGCCGTACTTCCTCAATCGATTTTACAGGTTTGTTTTCGATATACAAATGAACTTGGGGATCGGAGTCCATTTCATACAGATCATCTTCGTCTACGTAATCTACTTCTCTCAAAATGAGCCGTTCCGTTTCTATAAAAATCTTCATCTGTCAGTCTTTTTGCGAAAATTAGCAATTATCTGCGGAATAAATACTATTTACTGTTTAAAACTCCTTATCTCCCGGTTCAAATGCTGTTCTGTTGCGGGCTTCCGAACGTATGTCGTAAATGAGTATAATTTTAGTTTTTGGTTATAGTCTCTTCTTTTTTTAATGGACATATTTGCATACAGACACTAATTTTCAAACCTAAATTTTTACAAACTATGAAATTTATTAAACCTCTCTGTATTTTACTGATCGTAGCATTAGTATCGGCTTGCCAGAACGAAACGATTGAAGATGGAAACTCTCCGCAAACATCAGGTGATATTTCAGGAGATCTCGCACTGATAAAACAGTTGGGAATGGATATCACAAATATCGAAGATCTAGGGGATAGCTATGTCGTTGAAGGCGATATTATTTTGTCAAAAGAACAACTCCGGAGACACACGTCTTCTTCGAACGATTCTTTAACATTACGGCAAAGCAGAAGTACAAATCTTGTTAGCCAGGCAAATGTTTCTAATATCTCTGTCGGATTCGATTCATCTATGCCAAACATAGGGTCAGACTCGGGCTGGAGAGATGCAACACAATCCGCTATAAATGAATGGAATAGCATACCCGGATGTTTAGTCAAATTTACATTGACTACAGTAGCTAATCCTGACATTAAAATCAAATATACAACTGTAAGCGGAACATGGGTTGCCCGTGCTCTTACACCCTCTAATAATAAACCGGGAAGCTATGTTGAAGTCAATTCCACATCGAATAGTTATTCTTCTTTAGAAAAAAAATATGCAATAGTACACGAGTTAGGTCATACATTAGGGCTATTACATACCGACTTTAACTTGGAGCTAAGCGAGACTAAAAGTAACAATCCCGGCATCCTGATTCCGGGAACTCCGTCCGGTGGTGGTTTAGGTCCTAATATGAGTGATAACGATATTAATTCTATAATGAATTATAAAATGGCTACAACTTGGAAAGGATTCTCCTATTACGATGTTGTTGCTATAAGATACTTGTATCCTGCTAACTCTCAAATTTCGGCATCTTCTACAGCTGTCGGCTCAGGCACAGATGTTACTTATACTATAGGAGTAAATCCTCTATCTAGTACGCAGATAAAATGGGAGTCAATACAAAATGCAACTCTTACTTCCGGCAACGGGGTATCTAAAGCCACCTTCAAAGTATCAGGTAATGGCTATGCACGTGTCAAAGCCATTGTTACATTCTATGGGAATAATTTTAGTTTCGAACATTCTTCTGTTTGGATAGGTAAGCCTGCAACACCTACTAATATTATCGGATTCGAAACGAATAATAAAATATTTAACTCCAGATCTCAATATTCATTTACTGTAGCTCCTGCTAATGGTGCAACAAGTTATCGATGGGAGGTATCCGGAGGAACTATCATAGGAACTTCAACCGGAGCAAGTATTACCGTCGAAACAGCTGTTTCTATAGGAACCACACCTAAATATCTGGATGTGAAAGTATATTCTGTAAACCAATACGGTGAAAGTACATTTTTATACAGAACCGGAACTATTAAGTCTGCCGGTGACGGCCCTTCTATCATTTTATAAGACACAAATATTCTCTGTTTTAACAACAAAGCCTCTCTGTAACGGGAGGCTTTATTTTTTTCGTGAACTATTATTCTTCACTAGCGTTTATACATCGGACTTTCACACTTCGAAGGTCCGGTGTTTATTCAAAAAAAAGTGTTGTTTTTAAGTAATAAAAGCCTGCGATGTGAGATCACGGGCTTTTTCGCTTTCGGGAGTGCTTTACGATTGTACTTTTTATCGTATATTTACCTGTATATTATTGAACTTAGAATTAACACGATTTTTTTTCTTAACACCAAAACTATGGCAGAAACAGAACTCCCCCCATTGTCCCCCGAAGCTAAAGAAGCTTTGAGGTTAGGACATGAAGCGTATGATAATAAAAACTATCAGGAAGCCATAAGACAATATGAGATATATTTGAAGGAAGAACCTGAGGATAGTGATATTTTATCAAGGTCAGCATATATACATGGTGCTATTTTTCAAAGATACAAAGAAGCCGAAAAGCTCTTATTAAAGGTGATAGAACTTGTCCCTAAAGACTTGGGGGCATATATTAACTTAGGATCAGCTAATATTGGATTGAAAGAATTCAAAGCTGCTGAGTTTTATCTATTAAAAGCTCTTGATCTAGCCCCAAAGATGAGTGGAATTCTAGCGAATTTAGGTCTTGTGTATGATGAGCAAGGGGATTTAGACAAAGGAGAAGAATACTATCTAAAAGCATTAAAGCGTTCTCCATATAACCTTATTGCTCTAAAAAATCTTGCTTCACTATATTTCAAAAGGGGAGATATTACTAATGCAAGATTAAAATTTGAAGTAGCAGAAGGTATAGCAATAAAAAAAAGAGACATTACATATATTAACGATGCATTAATATTCATATACAATAAAGAAAAAGCATTTGACAAACTTGAAAAAAAAATGTTTTGAACTTAATAAAGCAATCTTAGAAATATATACTTTTCGAGATACTGATAATGCTAAAGAGATTCAAAAAATTGTTACAAATATTCTCAATGCTGATTCTGATTCTTTTTTCTCTTCTAGAGTACCCAAAGATTCTCTATACAGAAAAGAGCTAACTAATATTTATTCAAAATCGATGTCAATAGTTCAACAATTATTTGTAGATATTGACACCGAAAATATAGAAAACCAAGTAGCACATTACACAAAAAAGTGGGTAGCTGAGCAACTCCTTCTAAATAATTCTCCCATGCAATTGAATACGGTAGCCAAAGCAAACGATCCGGGTGAAGGAAAGCCTCTTCTTACATATTTAGGCATTAGGGAAGATTGCATTTCGGATGAACATCAAGCATTTGTAGCCAGTTTTATTTTTAACCCCGACAGTTTGAATCAGTTTCGTCTGTATGGTAAAGAAGAGAATAAAGAAGCAACAGGACTAAGCTTAGTTTTTAATAAAAGTTTCTTCAATAAAGATATAACTATCAATAAAGCTCTTTTTACTAGCAGTCTTACTGAAGCGCCTGTTGATGAAATAAAAACAGAAATAAAAGAAGATATACAAAACGAACATGAATCCCTCTATCGTTGTATCTACTTAGACCCTACTACCCGACAGGTTATATCGGTCGGACATAAAGAGGATTACACATTTTACAGAGAACAACTACATACAGGCAGAGAAATAAACCAAACGGTAAAAGACGAATATAAGGCATATAAAAAAGAAATAGAATCCACGACAGATAAAGTCCGCGAAGAACTAAGCGAACTACAGGAAGAGATAAACAAGCTCCTTTCTTCCATTACCGATGAGCAGGAAAAGAAAAAGGTCGAACAAACTATCTGCGACCTGCTTATCCACTTGCGATATCTGGTAAAGCATGTCGCTTTTAAAGAAGAACAAGAATGCCGTATTATTTGTGTCGAATCATTAGACAAAAATGAAAGGATATTAGAAGATATCAATAATGAACGCCTATATATCGACTATCGCACAGCAACAGATTCGGTTACCGACATCTACTTTGCGCCGAAAGCTGAAGGTAAAACAGCATTCGGCGACAGGCTCAGGTATCACGGGCTGAAAATAAAATGTCATCAATGCGAACATCCGTTCAGCACCTGAATGAAAGAGCATAAAGACAGAGACTTCAAAAGGTTTCTGTCTTATTTTTTTCTATCAAAACAGTCCTTCCGATTTCTGTCAAAATGTCACATCACTACCCCATCTTATTTTTGGCACAAGATTTGAACAAACCCTAGTGTCTTCGGAGAACAAACCTCTGGAGGCAACATTCAAATCAAAACCGAAAAAAATAAACAAATAAAAAACATATATAATACAATGGGAAAAATAATTGGAATAGACTTAGGTACCACAAACTCTTGTGTTGCCGTATTGGAAGGTAACGAACCTATCGTTATCGCCAACAACGAAGGGAAACGCACTACGCCTTCTATCGTTGCCTTTATCGAGGGTGGCGAACGTAAGGTGGGTGATCCGGCCAAACGTCAGGCCATAACAAACCCCGAAAAAACCATATTCTCTATCAAGAGATTCATGGGTGAAACATGGGATCAGGTACAAAACGAACTCGGACGTGTACCTTACAAAGTAGTGAAAGGTGACAACAATACACCTCGTGTAGACATCGACGGAAGATTATATACTCCACAGGAAATATCGGCAATGATACTTCAGAAAATGAAGAAAACAGCCGAAGATTACCTAGGACAGGAAGTTACAGACGCTGTGATTACAGTACCTGCATACTTCAACGACTCGCAACGCCAGGCGACTAAAGAAGCCGGAGAGATTGCAGGACTGAAAGTACAACGTATCGTGAACGAGCCTACAGCAGCAGCTTTGGCTTACGGTCTCGATAAGAAAAGCCAAGACCTCAAGATAGCAGTATTCGACTTAGGGGGAGGTACATTCGATATCTCGATCCTTGAATTGGGTGATGGGGTATTCGAAGTGAAATCAACCAACGGTGATACTCACTTAGGTGGTGACGATTTCGACCACGTTATTATCGACTGGTTGGCTGAAGAATTCCAGAGAGAAGAAGGACTGGACCTTCGTAAAGACCCGATGGCTCTTCAACGTTTGAAAGAAGCTGCCGAAAAAGCGAAAATCGAGCTTTCGAGCACTACTTCAACCGAAATCAACCTGCCGTACATCATGCCTGTAAACGGTATGCCTAAGCACTTGGTAAAAACATTGACACGTGCTAAATTCGAACAATTGGCAGACTCATTGATCCGCGCTTGTGTAGAACCATGCCGTAATGCATTGAAAGACGCAGGATTATCGGCTTCCGATATCGACGAAGTGATCCTTGTAGGAGGTTCGACACGTATACCAGCCGTACAGGCCGAAGTAGAAAAATTCTTCGGAAAAGCTCCTTCAAAAGGAGTTAACCCCGACGAAGTAGTAGCCGTAGGTGCTGCCATACAAGGTGCGGTATTGACAGGTGATGTGAAAGACGTACTTCTGTTAGACGTTACTCCACTGTCATTAGGTATCGAAACTATGGGTGGTGTGATGACCAAGCTTATCGAATCTAACACAACCATACCTACACGCAAGAGTGAAACGTTCTCTACAGCTGCCGACAATCAGCCTTCGGTACAGATCAATGTATTGCAGGGTGAACGTCCGATGGCTCGCGACAACAAACAAATCGGAGTGTTCAACCTCGACGGTATTCCACCGGCAATGCGTGGTGTGCCTCAGATCGAAGTAACATTCGATATCGATGCCAACGGTATACTTAAAGTGTCTGCAAAAGACAAAGCGACAGGCAAAGAACAATCGATCCGTATCGAAGCATCATCAGGATTGAGCGATGCCGAAATACAACGTATGAAAGACGAAGCTGCCGCTAATGCCGAAGCCGATCAAAAAGAAAAGGAAAGAATCGACAAGCTGAACCAAGCCGACTCATTGATTTTCCAGACAGAAAAACAACTGAACGAGCTGGGTGACAAGATTCCTGCCGACAAGAAAGCGCCTATCGAAGATGCTTTGAATAAGCTGAAAGACGCTCACAAAGCTCAGGACTTGAACGCTATCGACACTGCTATGAACGAGTTGAATACATTGTTCCAGGCATTGAGTCAGGAAATGTACAACCAAACAGGCGGACAACCCGGTGCCGATCCTAATGCAGGAGCTAACGCAGGTGGTTCTCAACCTAAAAACGACGATGGTGTTACCGATGTAGATTTCGAAGAAGTGAAATAAGCGAAATACGCACCACGTATAAATTATAAGCCAAAAGCCGCTCACATATCTTGTGGGCGTTTTTTTTGCATTTACACACACTGTAAGCAAACATTACGAGTAATTATTTTGTTTACTCTACAATAGAATAATTAATATAACTCACTTATGAAAAAAATTCTTTTAGCTGCCGTTCTTTTAGCAGCAGGTTATCTGGGTGTAGAAGCCTGTACGCGAGTAGTGTATAAAGGCAACGACAATCTGATTCTTACAGCCCGTTCCATGGACTGGAAAGAAGACATCAAAAGCAATATATGGATATTCCCGAGAGGAATGGAACGCGACGGCGCAGTGGGTCCCAATTCGGTAAAATGGAAATCAAAATACGGAAGTGTAGTAACATCGGCTTACGACTTTTCGAGTACCGACGGGATGAACGAACAAGGCTTGGTTGCCAACCTGCTTTGGTTAGCCGAATCCGAATATCCTACTTTGGATGGTACTAAACCCGGACTAAGTATTGCCGCATGGGTACAATATGTATTAGACAACTTTGCTACCGTATCGGAAGCTGTTGCTTATATGGAAAGTGAACCTATTGCAGTAATATCCGACCAAATGCCCGACGGATCGCGTCTGGCAGCCCTTCACCTGTCTATATCGGACCCAACGGGAGATAATGCCATATTCGAATACATCAACGGAAAACAGGTGATACACCACGATGCTTCGTATCAGGTAATGACCAATTCTCCTATCTTCGAAAAACAACTTGCGTTGAACGAATACTGGAAAGAAATAGGCGGTACAGTAATGCTACCCGGAACCAACCGTGCCGCAGACCGCTTCGTCAGAGCATCATTCTATATCGAAGCTATACCTAAAACAGGCGATCTTCAACTGGGTGCAGCAAGTGTTTTCAGTGTAATCCGCAACTGTTCTGTACCATTAGGTATCAGCACTCCGGGACAGCCTAATATCTCATCAACCAGATGGCGTACCGTATCAGATCAGAAAAACAAGATATACTATTTCGAAACTGCATTGACTCCCAATACTTTCTGGGTTAATTTCAAAAATGTAGACTTTTCGGAAGGTGCTCCCGTGAAAAAACTTTCGGTTATCAACCACGAAACATATTCGGGAGACGCATCATCTAAATTCGTAGTTACTAAACCATTCGAGTTCTTAGGATTATAAGACTATATACTTCACAAATTCAACAAAAACGGTTATCTTTGACAGATAGCCGTTTTTTATTTATTTTAACCGCTATGCTATGCAACTTTTACAGATTTAACCTGTCTGTATCATATATACATTCACTAAACGCCTTATATTATGAAAAAGATATTCGCAGCGATATTGCTGATACCTTTGTTGTTGACATCGTGCTCATCAACCTACTTTTTTTCGGTACTGAATACCGGAACACCGTACACCGAAAAGGTAGACAACGGCGACTTTGTCTTCGAGAACGACAGCCTCTGGATAGCCCATTGCTTCAACGGCGAGAATGCCCCCATACAGATCACCGTATACAACAAACTCGACACTCCGCTATATGTTGACTGGGGCAAATCGGCTCTGATAGTACAGGATCAGGCGGTCAGTTATGCCGGCAAAGCATCGCGCATAAGCATAAGCACCTCGTCCGAAACATACCACTATCCTTTTTCGAGTAGCAGCGAAACTCAGAGTATCAGTATAGGGTCGATAGGCGCAACACCGTCTAATGTAGACTTTATACCTCCGCGTACCAAGGTCAGCAATGCAACCCTCAGTCTCAACCTCAGCCTGAAAGATGTGGAAAAACTATCTTATAAAAATGCAAAAATGGGTAATAAACATCAGGAAAGCATAGATGTAAAAAGAGCCAATTTCACTCCCGAAGACACGCCTTTCAGCTTCACCAGCTATATAACCGTATATGCCGTGCCCGAAAAACCAATGGTATTCGAACAGGATTTCTACATATCGTCTTTGATCAAAACAAATGCCATGTCGCCCAAAAACCTGCCCGGAGATATGAGTCAACGGGGAGATATGTTTTTCATCGAAAAGCCTGCCAACAATACAGGATGGGCTATTCTACTAGGAGCAACCGTAGTAGCCGGTGCAGCCATACTCGAAACCAAAGCTGGTAATAATTATTACTACGAATAATAATTCGTATTTTTTACTGTACGCAATCAGAGATTACTTACCCATTTTTTTGCCTAAACCCCAAAAGAAGGCAAAAACACACTGGCGCTTAGAGCCTTCGTCTATCTGACGCTCGTTTTCGTCTGTCAGGCTCCGGCATCGTCGTAAAGCACGGGGTACTCGTTGTGAGAAGAAAGCGTTAAAAGGCAAATAGATGTTGTATTGAACGTTTTTTATTTGTCTTAGTTTTCGAGCACACATAACGGGTCGGGCTTGAAGGCGCAGTCTTGATTTTTTGCTTCGTTTTGCATCAAGGCAAAATGAAGAACAAGCCGGAAGGCGCGTTAGTAAATATTTCCAATTACTTAATAGTATCATTATAGCTCTCTTTTGTTATGTTTTTGCTAATTTTGCCCTATAAAAAGGGGACAATAAATATGCAAATACTAAAAGCTACAATCGACGACTGTGCAACAATACGCCGGATAGCCTCTACCACTTGGGCTGATACTTACCGCGAAATACTATCGCCTGAGCAATCGGAATACATGCTCAATATGATGTACAGCGACCATTCTTTAGCTCAACAGATGGAGAACGGGCATCACTTTGTTCTTGCTATAGACGAACAGTCAGGCGAATACAGAGGATTGGTTTCGTACGAGTTCGGTTATCACGGAGAGAACAAAGTTAAGATACATAAGTTGTATGTACTACCCGAATCGCACGGATCGGGTCTCGGTAAACTATTGGTCGACTATGTAGCGGAACAAGCCCTTGCACACGGATGTAATACCATCACCCTGAATATGAACAGGTTCAACCACTCACACGGGTTCTATACACATATGGGCTTCGTTATCGCCGGAGAAGAAGACATCGACATAGGTAACGGATATCTGATGGAAGACTATATCTTCGAAAAAACAATCGGGTAAAGCTTATGACAACCGTTCGTATACTTATATCCCTCCTTATACTCTCACTTAGCAGTTACACTTCGGCGCAAGAGATACACCTTTTTGGTTTTCAAGCTGATAGCAGCGCTTATGCCAAAAACTCTTATACCGTTTTGTTCAATGCCGAAGAAGATATTCCCACATGGGATGGAGGAGTCTACGAACCGTATTTCACTCTAGCAGTAGTACGCGACGGCGAAAAGGTAGAGCTTCTTATCCAAAACTATCTGATCGTACCTACCAATCAGGGGTTTGTATATATTACACAACAAGTAGACGAAATACCGAATGACACTACAAATATAGATCCCGAAGAGCGTGAGATGCTATCTTTTATGTTCGAATACACGATTGGAACTTCCAGATCTTTACCCCGTATATTCCAGGATAAGCAGGAGATAAAACACTTTATCCGTTCGCAGCAACCTGAATTTGCCGGAGCTATATCTACCGAATATGAAGCGATATCATTCGTCACTCCCGACTTTTACATTACCGAAGGATTCAATTCCGAAGTTCATGGAGGAGCATCGTGGTTTGATGCTACCGAGAAAACAGATTTTATACCCCTCAGCTCCAGAGCCGGAGGATTATCAAACTACATAGACAGCCTATTGCCTCGTAGGACACTGAATGAGATTATCCTCAAAGCTGCTTTAGAGATATACGGAAGCGATATATACGGATCAGGCGAGAGTGATGAGAATTACCAGCTACCGTGGGGACCACTGATTAAGAACAAAGACGATGTACAGTTTACATTTGTTTTCGCCAATAACCGCATCAAGGTGCAACCGCTGATCCCCCTGAACGGAAATTCGCACAGGAGTTTTCTCGAACGTGCCGAGTTTATCGACGGGAAAAGTATATTGTCCCGTTTCTTTCTGAAACAACCTGCCGTGAAGACCGATAAGGCTCTCGATTTTGTTTCGGCAGACAATACAACACTGATCTCTATTTCCGGAAACGAGGTAACCGTATACGATAAAACCCGTAACAAGCTGTTACTGAAAAAGAATATCCCCACCTACAACAAACTGGTAATGCACGAATGGGCAACCGGCAAACATACCCGTAGATGGATTGATGAATTTAAATCGACTATAAACTAACTATATAAAAAATGAAGAATATAACCTGCGCACTATTTGATATGGACGGTGTAATGATAGACACCGAACCCCAGTACAGCGTATTCTGGAAACAAACCGGAGAGAAGTACAAAGTAGGTATTGCCAACTTCGAGACCCTGATAAAAGGCACAACAATGCCCAACATACTGAAAAAGTATTTCGCCCATATACCGAACCGCAAGATCAATGAACTTATAACAGACCACGACCGTTTCGAAGAACATATGTCTTTTCCCGAAATACCGGGTTCCATCGCTTTCGTACAGGCACTGAAAGAACAAGGCATAAAGGTCGGGTTGGTAACCAGCTCTTCGGATACAAAGATGGATGCCGTAAACAAGGTAAGACAGTTCGATAAGCTATTCGATACGATAGTTACTGCATCGAGGGTCAAGATCGGAAAGCCGAATCCCGAATGCTACCTTATGGCTGCCAAAGAAATAGGTATCGATCCTGCAAACTGCATCGTTTTCGAAGACTCGTTCGCCGGACTCGAAGCAGGCAATGCCGCCGGAATGACTACCATAGGTGTGGCCACAACCCATCCGGCAAATACCCTTTCGGGCAAATGCGACAAAGTGATCAATAACTTCGCAGGTATTACATGGAAAGATATTATAGCGGATTGAATTAATCTATAACATTCAGCCGTTTACGATAAAAGCTCTAATTGCCTTAAAATGGGAATCAGGGCTTTTCCTTTTTCCGACAAATTATACTCTATATGCAATGGCTTTTCGCTAACTGTTTTTTTATTGAAGATACCGTTGTCTTCGAGCTCTTTCAGTGCTATCGAAAGCGTTTGCTTATTCAACCCTTCGATTTGTCTCAATAATGAATTAAACCTCACAGGAGCGTCAAAAGCAAGACGTACTATCTGAGATTTCCATTTTCCCGAAAGCAACTTCAGCAAGCTTTCGGCAGGGCAGGTTTCCTTATTTTCTATTGCATCCATAGGTGGTCATGTTTTTCTGACTAATTGACTCGTATTTCTTTATTATCGACATTTGCATCCGAACAATACGATAATGAATTCTAAGATAATCATATTTTTGATAGCAATATGTATTTCGTCCGGATGCAACGGGCAAACAAAAACGACACCGATGGAATCGAAAAATAATAACCCTTTACAATGCGATCCCGAAAACGGATTATGCGAAATACCCGGAGCTACGGCCACCGGAGGCAAAGCAGAATTACAGGCTTCGGAAAAGCCGGTACGCATTGTCTACTATACCGATCCTATATGTTCGGCATGTTGGGCTATCGAACCTCAATTGCGTAAACTGAAAGCCGAATACGGTGCTTATCTGCATATCGATTACCGTATGGGGGGCTTGTTGCCCGACTGGAGCTACAACGGAGGTGGCATAAGTAAACCGTCCGACGTGGCGCACCACTGGGAAGAACTAGGCGAATATTACGCGATGCCGATAGACGGCGGCGTTTGGCTCGAAGATCCGCTAGATTCGTCTTATCCGCCATCCATTGCTTTCAAAGCAGCCCAGATACAGAACGAGGATAAAGCTGTGAATTTCTTGCGGATACTCCGCGAAATGCTTTTCCTCGGGAAAAAGAATATAGCCAAGTGGGAAAATATACAGCTGGCCGCTACTCAATCGGGGCTTGATACTTATAAACTGAAAGAAGATTATGATGGTGAAGCACGCCGGCTCTTTCAGGAAGATTTGGACATTGCGCGCAAAATGGGTGTGAGGGGCTTCCCCACCCTGTTCTTTACCGATGCCGACAATAACCGGATCGTTGCTTACGGTATCAGAACCTACAGCGAATACGAAGCGGTACTGTTGAGAATCTTTCCGGATGCGAAGAAAAAAACAATAGATATTTCAGACAATATGTCTTTATTCAAATTATATCCTACCCTCACCGTGAAAGAATATGCCGTACTATCGGACATATCCTTCCGGGAAGCGGAAACCATTCTCAAAAAGCTTTCCGTAGAAGGTAAGATTATCGAAACCCAAATCAATTCTGGGCTAATTTATTCAATCAACACTTAAAACAACACTTTTTTTCGTGAATATATCACGCCACTCCCCGGTACACACATTTCCGGGGAGTTTTTTTATATTCTAAAATACCGTTAAACACTTTTCATCAACAGTATTTTATTGTTATATTTATCAGATAGAGTATATTTGCCTTTGTCAATTGGATAATATGTATCGAATATTATTGCTGGTCTCTGTTTGGTATATCTCGCAGGTAATGCTTGTGGGACAAAACATCAATTACCAAAACTTCGATAACATTATACTCGATACCGAGGCTTCGTCTATCAACTGCTTTGCACAGGATAAGCAAGGCATCATCTGGATAGGGAGCAGCAAAGGGCTTTTCAGTTACAACGGCTATACTGCCCGCAACCATTTTTCGTACAATAACCGGTCTAATACACAGGTACATTGCATACTCGTATTTGACGATACTTACCTCTACCTTGGAACCGACAATGGTATCCTAAAGTTCAACTGCAAAACAGACCAGTACGAAGATTCCGAAGCACTGTCTCACCTCACCGATGTGAGGGCAATCGCTCAACAGGGCGACCTGCTTTGGATAGGCTCACTCAACGGATTATACAAATACCGCATTTCGGGTAAAAAACTGGATATGATTCCCACAGGAACAGTATCGGGGCTTCCTCACAAAACCATTTATTCACTGATTGTGTCGAAAGACAATACCCTTTATGCAGGAACTTATGATGGACTGGCAAGGTTACAGACAGGCAGAAGCCATTTCGAAACGGTAAAACTACCCGTTGACAGAAAACGAAGCAATCTCTTTATCAACTCCCTTTTCGAAGATAAAAAGACAGGGCATATATGGATCGGAACCGAAGGTGCGCTGTACAACTATATCCCTGCGTCGGGGATTGTCAGCGAGACAAGCCAGTTTCACGACAATTCGGTTAAATCGCTGTCCGTCGATAACGAAGGAGACCTGCTTGTCGCCACCGACAACGGGTTGTACATATACAACGAAGCCAATAGCAGCACCCAGCATATCGTACACGACTCACGGAACAGCAAATCGCTAAGTAACAACATCGTATGGAATATCTTTGCCGATAACTCGGGAAACATCTGGCTGGGAACCGATTACGGAATATCGCTCGCTCATTACAACCGCGACGTCCAGACTATCAGTATATCGCAACTGACGGGCATAGGCGAAGGCAACCGCTTCCATTCCATCTTTAAAGATTCGCGCGGAAACTTCTGGTTCGGAGGTTCCAACGGGCTGATATTCGATCCGGATACGAACGGCAGCGCCAAGAGAACGATCTGGTACCGTATGGGCGACAAAGAATATCCGATCTCCCACAACCGCATCAGGCATATATACGAAGATAAAGGCCATAACCTGTGGATAGCTACCGACGGCAGTATCAGCCGCTACGATTACAACCGTAACCAGTTTGTCCACTACAGCATAACCGACAGTACAGGTACTTTCAACTCCAACTGGGCATATTATATTTTCGAAGACGACAAAAGGCAATTGTGGATAGCCACCTGCCTCGGAGGCTTATTCGTCGTTAATAAAGACAGGCTTATAGCCTCGCAGGGAACGTACGTTGCCGACAAGCACTATTCCGCACAAAACGGATTGAGCGGAAACTTTATCAACCAGATACTGCCCGATAGTTATGGCAATGTATGGGCATTGCTCCATAATAACGGCATCATCAAAATAGATATAAAGAACAACAGGATAGACAAAATACCTATTGACGACATACCCGAAGGAACATTACCCAACTATTTGATATCCGACCGTAACGGTATTATCTGGGTAGGTTACAGAGGTGGAGTGGCAAGCCTCAATCCGGTCAACAATATATCCCACGCAGTGCGGTTCACAACATTCAGCTACAGCGAAGTATTGTCTATGACCGAAGTGGGCGAGCATATCTGGGTATCTACTACCGAAGGCATCTGGGTGGTAAACCGGAAAACATACAGTATACAAAAGCTCGATATTACCAACAGAGCCTATACTTGCTCGTATTACGATAAGGAAGCTAACAGGATATACATGGGAGGAGCAGACCAATACACAATATTGTCGCCCGATATCCTGCAAAAGCAGGCGTACAGCCATCAGGTAGTACTTACTTCCCTCTATGTAAACGACAAGTTGTACGAAGCCGGAACCGACTACACAGGGAACAGCATACGTTACCTCGACCATATTAAGCTCAATTACAGGCAAAACAGTATTACGATAGAATTTTCGGACTTGTTGTTTTCGGAGAGAAGTGCCAATTCGTATGTCTACAAGCTCGAAGGTTTCGAAGATAAATGGAATGGTATTAAACACAATTCGAACCGTATCTCATATACCAACCTCGAATACGGAAAATACGAACTCGTAATAAGCAAACTGGATGCTTATGGTAAGCCGTCGGACAAAGCCTTCACTTTCCGTATCGAGATAACTCCCCCGTGGTATTACACCATCTGGGCGAAAACAGTGTACGTATTACTCGCACTGGGTCTTATCCTCTGGATTATCAACTTTTTCAGGGTACGCAACAACCTGCGGATAGAGCGGATAGAGAAAGAGAAAACGCTCGAACTGTCAAACCTGAAAATGGATTTCTTCACCAACGTTTCGCACGAGTTCAAAACCCCGCTGAGTATGATCATTGCTCCTGTAAGCAAGCTTCTGCACGAGACAAAAGACGTACAAAAGAAGAGGCAACTGGAAGCTATACAAAAGAATGCACTGAAAATTAACTCGCTGATCCGGCAGATACTCGACTTTAACCGTACCGAAAATATCAGTTCGGGGCTCATACTGTCGAGGGTAGAATTTGTTGAGTTTGCCCGAAGCCTGTTCTCTGTATACGAAGACGGCTACAAGGATAAACCCCTGTCGTTTATTTTCACGTCCAACAAAGAAAAGATTTACATCTATATGGATGTACTTAAAATAGAAGCCGTACTGAACAATCTGGTCTCTAATGCCTGCAAATACACCGAACGGGGAGCTGTCAGCCTGACACTTACCTATCACGAAGATACCCGTATGCTCGATATAGAGGTAAGCGACACAGGTATAGGAATACCTCAGGACGAAACCACGTATGTGTTTGAGCGTTTCTACCAGTCATCAAAAACCAGTAAAGACAAAGAAGGTACAGGTATAGGGCTTTATCTGGTGAAAACGTATACCGACCAGCACAACGGAACTGTAAAAATCAGTTCGGAAGAAAATAAAGGTACTACTATCATCGTCAGCCTTCCGGCAAACGACGATGACCCGGAAGAGGTTATCGCCGAAGAAGAAACCGATGCCACCCCGTTATCGGAAGACCTGCCATCGGTACTTATTGTAGAAGATAATCCTGAGATTGCCGGCTTTGTATTCGATACACTTTCGGAAAAATACAATTGCCGGATTGCCCACAACGGGAAGCAGGGGCTAGACATATGCCTGCAAACCCTCCCTCAACTGGTTATCGCAGATATTATGATGCCTGTAATGGACGGGTTGGAGATGGTACGCCAGATGCGCAAGAATATACCCACGTCTACCATTCCCGTGATCATGCTGACTGCTAAGGATGACAAAAACACCGAGTTGGAAAGTATAAGCCTACATGTAGAAGCTTTTATACCCAAACCGTTCGATCCCGAGATACTATTGTCTAAAGCGGAACAACTGCTCAGCAGTAAGCAACAACTAGAAAGCAAGCTGCGGATCGAAACTATATCTACCCCTCAGGCTATAGAAGCGACATCGCCCGACGAGAAATTCCTTTCGTCAATCACCCGCATCATAGAAGATAAGGTAGCCGACCCCGACCTCAACGTCAACTCGCTAAGTACTATATCGGGTATCGGATCGAAACAGATCTACCGGAAACTAAAACAGCTTACGGGCATGTCGCCTGTGGAATATATTCGCAAAATACGGATGAAGAAAGCAGCGATTTTATTCACTCAAAACAAATTTACTATTGCCGAGGTGATGTATATGGTCGGTTTTTCCAACCCTTCATACTTTGCCAAATGTTTTCAGGCTGAATTCGGAAAAACACCTAAGCAATTTCTGGAAGAAAACACATAATAAACTGATAAACAAAACAAAATACCTCAGACAGAGAGAAGTTAAATATCCGCTTTGTCCAATTTATTTCCTGATACGTCCAATTTCTACCACATCAAACACCTCCTTTGTGGCTATATTTGCTATATCCGTCAACCGCGGAAACCTAGAACTGAATATACCATGATAAAAAGCCTGAAAAAAACATTTGCAGCCTTGTGCTGTCTCTCTCTTTTTGCCGGCATATCGGCTCAAAGCAAAACCGATATTCCGACTATCCATGTCGATAAGAACGGTGTTATGCGTTGGTCTGATACCAACAACGAAGCATCCTTCTACGGAGTCAATTACACCTTGCCTTTTGCCCATGCTTACCGGGCTATGAATTATCTGGGCAAAGATCACAAAGCAGCTATCGATAAAGATGTATATCATTTTGCCCGTCTGGGTTTCAACGCATACCGCATACACATATGGGATGTCGAAATATCGGATGGTAAAGGGCAGCTTCTTACCAACGATCATCTCGATTTACTGGACTACCTTATCTCCAAACTAAGGGAACGTAATATACGGGTACTCATTACCACCATGACAAACTTCGGTAATGGTTATCCCGAAAGGAATATCAATACAGGAGCATTTTCGTATCTGTACGACAAATGTAAAGTACACAGTACACCCGAAGCCATTGCTGCACAACAGAATTATATCGGTCAACTGGTTCAGCATGTAAACCCTTATACTAAAGAATCGTATAAAGACGACCCTTATATTGTAGGATTCGAAATCAATAACGAACCCTGCCACGCCGATACACCTAAGCAAACCGAAGAGTATATCAACCAGATGCTTTCGGCACTGAAAAAAGCAGGTAACAAAAAGCCTGTCTTTTACAATGTAAGTCACAATTCGGGTCATGTGCAGGCATATTACAATACCGCTGTACAGGGTACAACTTATCAATGGTATCCCGTAGGACTGGTGGCCGGACATACCCGCAAAGGTAATTTCCTGCCCTTTGTCGATAATTACGATATACCCTTCTCCAATGCCAAAGGATTTAATAACAAGGCTAAAGCTGTATACGAATACGATCCTGCCGACAATATGTACTCATACATACATCCGGCTATGGCACGCACATTCCGGTCGAATGGTTTCCAGTGGATAACCCAGTTTGCCTACGATCCCATAGATATGGCTTGGGCAAATACCGAGTACCAGACACACTTTCTCAATCTGGCTTATACACCTCAGAAGGCTATAAGTATGAAGATTGCAGCCGAAGTTGCTTATGCTGTTCCGATGAATAAAAAGTATGCGCAATATCCGAATGATACCATCTTTGACAACTTCAGGGTGAGTTACAATAACGACCTGAGCGAGATGAATACTCCCGAAAAGTTCTTTTATTCGAACCAAACTACCACTTCGCCCGTTTCGGTAAATGATCTGAAGGAGATTGCGGGCTACAACGATTCACCTATCATCAGTTACGAAGGTACAGGAGCGTATTTCCTCGACAGGCTCGAAGACGGGCTTTGGCGACTCGAAGTAATGCCTGATGCCGTACAGATACAAGACCCGTTTGAAAAACCTTCGTTGAAGAAAGAAGTAGTAACTATTGCTTGGAACGAATGGAATATGACTGTAAAATTACCCTCGTTAGGCAATGATTTTACAGTAAAAGCAATCAATGCAGGAAACAATATACAAAGTACAGCCAAAGGAAACAGCTTTGCTGTAAAACCGGGTGTGTATCTATTGAGCAGATCAGACTACACTCCTGCACAGAACTGGACAGCCAATTCGCAATGGAACCGTATTAGGTTGGGCGAATATGTAGCTCCCGAAGCCCGTACGAATACTTTTTCGGTAGCACATACTCCTGCAACTATTATAGAGAACGGAAAACCGTTACAGATAGAAGCTCAGATTGTAGGCCCATCATTTCCCGATTCGGTAATAATATATACCGATAAAGTGTCTTTCTGGGCAGATAAGAACCCGTATGTAAAAATGAACCGTGTGAAAGGCTATACATATCAGGCTGTTATTCCTGTTGATATGCTATGGGGTAGCGCTGTCAATTATAATATTATCGTTTGTAAAGGTGGCAAAAACTATACTTACCCTGCCAATGTAGAAGGTAATCCCCTCGATTGGGATTTTTACAAGAACAGCTATTTCTCCACACAGGTTGTAGCACCCGAAAGCCCTGTACAGCTTGTTAAGATTACAGATTCATACAGCCGGATAGAAACATACGGCATTCCCGAAACTTCTTATATGACATCGCAACTCGATGACAGCGACTTGAAGGGATCAAAGGCGCTGGTATTCAAATCACATAAGAAGGATACGGATGCCCGTTTCTTCTGGAAGAAATATATAAAAGACGATGTGGCAAACCGCAAAGAAGCCCTGCAAAAAGCACAGGCAATATACGTCAACCTGAACGGAACCCACAATATTGATAACCTGAATGTTGGTTTTATTACTTCGGACGGATTGTCTTATTCTGCTAAAATAGCCGTTGGTGCAGACAGTAAAACATACCGGATACCGTTAGCTGATTTAAAGCAAGGTGCAACAACCTTGTTACCGGCTCCCTACCCTACATTCCTCGACAGGTATTTTACGCCGGATACCGGAATTCCGTTCGACATCACTAAAATAGAAAGTATCGAATTATCTACAGATCAAACCAATAAAAATGAAATAACCCTCGAATTGAACAACATCTATTTAAAATAAAGGTCGCAGACCTTTTTGTTATCGCTGTAATCGCGATAATACAAATAATCAATTAAAAATATACCTTTAAATTAATTAATAATTTATGTCCATGAAAAAGAACAATAAATCAATCCGCACCTTTTTGCTGGTAGTGACGTTGTTGCTGATGATACCTTTGGCAGCAATGGCTCAATCCAGAAAAGTATCGGGAGTCGTAACCGACGATGCAAACGAACCTCTGATAGGGGTTACCGTATCTGTTCCCGAAACTACAGTCGGCGTTACAACCGATCTTGACGGACAATATACAATTGTTTTACCCGACGGAAAAAACCAACTCCGTTTCTCGTTTCTGGGATGCGAAACCCAAACCATAACTGTTACATCTGCTACTGTAAACGTAAAGATGATGCCGCATTCGAATATCCTGACCGATGTGGTCGTGATCGGATACGGTACTCAGCGCAAAAGCGACCTTACGGGTTCGGTTAGTAATGTAAGCAGCAAAGATTTCAATGCAGGGCTTATCAGTTCGCCAGAACAGCTTATCAACGGTAAAGTATCGGGGGTACAAATCATGTCGAACAGTGGTTCGCCTACTGCCGGTAGTACTATCCGTATCCGTGGAGGGGCTTCGCTGAATGCCAGCAACGACCCGCTGATCGTATTGGATGGTGTGCCTTTGGAAAGTGGTGGTATCAGCGGAAACACCGGAAACTTCCTCAGCCTTATCAATCCTTCGGATATCGAAAGTATGAGTATCCTGAAAGATGCCTCGTCAACAGCCATTTATGGTTCGCGCGCTTCTAACGGGGTAATCATTATCACAACTAAAAAAGGAACAAACAGCAGACTGAAAGTGAGCTTTAACACGGTTAACTCTCTTCAGACACGTACCAAGATGGCAGATATGCTAAGCCGCGACCAGTTTGTGAATGTTATCAATGCGAATGGCACAGCAGAGCAGGTAGCTCTTTTAGGAGATTCGTCAACTGATTGGAACGACCAGATTTTCAGAACAGCATTCGGTACCGACAATAATGTAAGCGTTGCCGGACGTGTTGCCGAGAATATGCCAATTCGTGTATCTTTAGGTTATTATAATCAAAACGGTTTGTTGATCGGTGATAACGCCGAGCGTATCTCGGGAAACTTGTCTTTCTCGCCTTCGTTTTTCAACGATTACCTGAAAGTGAACCTTAACATGAAGGGTTCTATCAATAATAACCAGTTTGGCAATACTTCTGCTATATGGGCTGCTTCTACATACAATCCTACAATACCTGTTTATTCGGGCAACGATTCGTTCGGCGGATACAACGAAGCAATTGATAATGCAGGCAATCCGGTAAACGGTTCGGTATTCAATCCGAGGGGACTTGTAAAGCAATATGACGCGAACAGCAAGGTTAAGCGTATGATCACCAATCTGGATGCTGATTATAAAATGCACTTCCTTCCTGAATTGCGTTTTCACGCTACTTTAGGTTACGACTATGCCGAAGGTAAAGGATCGGTATACGTTCCATCCGAAGCCGCTCAATACTATACTACTTCGGGACGTGATTATACATACGGGCCTCAGAAAATGACAAACCGTTTGCTGACTACCTACTTCAACTACAACAAAGTATTCTCTTCTATCAAGAGTAATGTAGATATAACAGCCGGTTACGATCACCAGTACTGGAAAACTACTACTCCTGCCTATTCTGAGTATAATACAGTGGGAGATATACAGAAAACAACAGCAGCCAAAGACGAACGCCATGCTTTGATTTCGTATTACGGACGTTTGAACTACTCGTACGACTCTCGTTATATGCTAACTGCTACCGTTCGTAGTGATGGTACTTCACGCTTCAATCCTGACAACCGCTGGGGTACATTCCCTTCCGTAGCATTAGGATGGAGACTGACCGAAGAATCGTTCCTTGCCGACAATAAAGTTCTTAGCAACCTGAAACTGCGTGCCAGCTTCGGTATTACAGGACAGCAAGACGGAATCGGTAACTATAATTACCTTCCGGTATATACTTTCAGCCAGAACGGTGCGCAAGTACAATTCGGTGACCAATGGTACTACTCGTACCGCCCCGAAGCTTATGTCGAAAACCTGAAATGGGAAACTACTACTTCGTGGAACTTCGGATTCGACTTCGGATTCCTAAAAGACCGTATTACAGGTAGCTTCGACTTCTATACCCGTCAGACCAAAGACCTGTTGGCAACCGTGCCCATAGCGGCCGGTACAAACTTCGGCAAAAAGATATTGACCAACGTAGGCAATGTAGACAGTCACGGTATCGAAGTCTCACTGAATGCAACTCCTATCGAAACTCAGGACTGGACATGGGATGTAAGCTATAATATGACATGGCAGAAAATGAAGGTGAAAAACCTTTCGCTTGTGCAGGGCGGCAGCCAGACCAATACACTTGTAGGGCCTACTATCGACAGCTATAACTTTCAGGTATTAACCGAGGGTTATGCACCTTATATGTTTTACGTATACCATCAGTTATATGACGAAAAAACAGGTAAACCTATCGAAGGTGCTTATGCCGACCTGAATAACGACGGTGTTATCAACTCAGACGACCTTTACCGTTACCACTCTCCGGCTCCCGACTTTATTTTTGGATTGAGCACTTCGCTCCGTTACAAGAAATGGAATCTGGGTATGAGTTTCCGTGCCAATGTAGGAAACTATGTTTACAACGGTATGGCTATGAATTCGGGTGCATGGAGCACCGTCAGCTACAACTCTTACCAGCTGAACAACCTATCTTCGAGCTACTTGAAAACAGGATTTCAAAGCCGTCAGTACCTGTCTGACTATTATGTGGAGAACGCTTCGTTCCTGAAACTCGATAACCTTTCGCTGGGATACAATTTCGGTCGTGTAAGCAAATGGTTCTCACTGAATATGAGTGCTATGGTACAAAACGTATTCTGCATAACCAATTACAGTGGTGTAGACCCCGAAGTACCAAACGGTATCGACAATTCGTTCTATCCACGTCCACGTACCTATTCGATCAGTATAGGTCTCGATTTCTAAGTTCAACCTAAAAACGATATCACGATGAAAAAATCATTCTATATATTACTGTTTGCCTGTACATTGATATTCGCATCATGTACCGACGACCTCGACCAGACTCCACATACCAATACCACATCGAAGGATGTGTATTCGAAAGCCGAAAACTACAAAGCTGTATTAGCTAAACTATATGCTTCGTTTGTTACAACCGGACAAGAAAAAGATGGAAATCTCGATCTCGAGAGCAATAGCGGTCAGGATTATATGCGTTGCTACTTCAACTTACAAGAAGCCGGAACCGACGAAGTCGCTTCAACATGGCTCGAAGGCGATAAAGTATATGATCTTACTTATCTCTCGTGGGATGCCAACGATCCTTGGGTATCCGATATGTATTACCGCATATTTTATACTATAGCTTTGTGTAACGAATTTCTACGTAATGCAGGCGACGACCAGATATCTAAATTTACGGAAAGCGAACAAGCCGATATCCGCCATTACCGTGCCGAAGCACGTTTTATCAGAGCACTGGCGTACTACCATGCACTGGATATGTACCGTAATATTCCGTTTGTGACCGAAAACGACCCTGTGGGTACTTATATTCCTCCACGTTACACTGCATCTCAGATATTTGAATATATCGAAAGTGAACTGATCGCAATAGACGATGACTTGTTAAACAAAAATACCATCGAATACGGACGTGCACCTAAAGCTGCTGCTTATGCTCTATTGGCACGACTATATCTGAACGCCGAAGTATACACAGGTACAGCACACTATACAGATTGTATCACTTACTGTAACAAGGTTATAGCCGAAGGATATACTCTGGAATCCGATTATAAAAAACTATTCAATGCCGATAATAATAAGCGCACCAACGAAATTATCTTTGCATTTCCGGTTGATGCTACACATACCGTATCATGGGGAAGTACAACCTATATTATTTGTGGGGCTGTAAGTAATACTTCAGACTATCAGAAACCCGAAGATTACGGTGTTACCAGCGGATGGGGTATGTTCCGTATCAGGGGCGAAGTTCCTGCTTTATTCTCAGACAAAGACGGACGTGCCTTGTTCTTTACCGAAGGACAAACTCAATATCTGGATGTAATAGACAACCAAAGCAACGGTTACTTTGTCGAAAAATGGACTAACCTTACCGATGCCGGTGCAACAGCATCCAATACTGTAGATGGTGGTGTGAATACTGATTTTCCTGTATTCCGTCTGGCAGATGTATACCTGATGCTTGCCGAATCGGTTGTGCGCGGAGGATCGGGCAGTTCTACGGCAGATGCTTTGAATTATGTAAATGCTTTGCGCCAACGTGCTTTCGGTAGCGACTACGCAACAGACGGTACTGTTAAACAAGCCGAATTTACAGCAGACTTTATCCTTGACGAACGTGCCCGCGAGCTTTACTGGGAAGGTGTACGCCGTACAGACCTGATCCGTTACGGAAAATTCACTACTTCTTCTTATTTGTGGCAATGGAAAGGCGGAACTAAAGACGGACGTGCGGTAGACAGCAAATATAACATCTACCCTATCCCTACTACCGACCTTACAGCAAACCCTAACTTATATAACGAGAATTATTAAGGTCGCAGACCTTTATATTTATATAACTTTTTAAAAGAATAAAGATATATGAAAGCATTAAAAGCAATAAAAGCGATCTTCGCCTTAGTAGCCCTTATAGCTACTATGACGGCCTGCGACAAAGACGGAGATACTATTTACCTGACCGGAAACGAAAGTGGCGTACTGGTCGCTATAGAAGACGAGGCTGTTCTTACACAAGCTGCTTCCAAGCAATTAGCGTTGTCGCTCGTATGGAGCAATAGTACATTGTCTCTTACCAACCCTAACATGGATGTTCCTAATATCCTTACTACATATATTCAGGCTTCTACTTCAAGCAATTTTTCGTCTAATATTGTAGAGTCTCTTGAAGCAAATACTTCTAAAGCATATACCGGAGCCGAACTGAACACCGTTGCTAAGAATCTTTCGCTGGAAGCAGATGTGGCTACAACTGTCTATTTCAGATTGAAAGGAAGTGTCGGCAGCAACATGGATCCTGTATACAGTAACATTGTAGAGGTAAAGATTACTCCTTACACTATTGATATGACAATAGGATATGTGCTTGACAGTAAAATGGAAGAAACTGCATCAACATTATACTCGCCTACAGCAAACGGTGTTTATACCGGATTTATGGGCGCTACCGCATGGTATAACTTCTTCCTGAGAGAAGGAGACGGTACTACATGGGGTAACGATGGAGTAGAAGGCACTGCCTTCCTGATGTCTTCGGAAGAAGATGCGAACAAACGCTGGAACTTCTGGTTCCCCGGATTTGGCGGATGTTATTATGTAGAAGTAAATACACCTAAAAAAGTTTGGTCTGCCCTGTATATTCCAACATTGACTGTCAGCGGTGATGTAAATGCCGAAATGGTATTTGACCGTCCGAATGTGAAATGGACAACCACATTTACTGCAACTTCGGCTAAAACCCTGACTATAAAACTGAACGGAACTGGTAAACAATATGACTACTCGACCGGAACAGAAGATGCTTTGGCGATAGATACTCCGGTAGCATTTACCCAAAGCGGAACTACTTTGAGCATGGCTTCTCAGGCAGGAGAGATTTCGGTTAGCGTTCCGGCAGCCGGAGAATATACTCTGACTGTAGATCTCAGCAATCCGCAAGCATGGACATGCGAGGCTGTAAGCGGATCGACCGGCCCTATCGAGATCAGCCAGTATCTGTACGTTTCGGGAGCCGATGATGGTATCAATGGTGGAAGCTGGACATTCGAAAACTTCCTGACCCTATATAACGAAGATGAGCTTGCCTATGCAGGTGTAGTTAACATCAATTCGCTTTGGGGATATGCTTTCTATACCGAAAAAGACAACTGGAGCAGCGCTTACAAACTAGCTTCGGGCGATGCTTTCTCCGGTACTATATCTGCCGAGAGCGAAACCAATATACCTGCTCCTACCGCCGGATTATATCTTATCGATGCTTCGATGAAAGGGTTTACTTATAACCTTTCGGCCGTAGGTAATACAATCTATGTATCGGGTTTGAATGACACCTGGGATTTTGGAACAACACTTGCCGCAAGTGCCAATACAGGCGAATACAGGGGTACTATCAACATTACCAAAGCTTCTACATATGGATTCCAAATACATACCGATATCTCGTGGAACCATTATTTCGGAGGTTCGGGAGGAAATCTCTATTATAAGAGCAAGAATAATATTACCGATGATGCCACACTGGCTGCCGGAACGTATGTACTGACTGTGAATCTGGTAAACGGCACATACAGCATCACTAAATAATCTTGTTAAACCTAACATTCAGATAAAATGAAAAATCTAAAATATATACTTATAGCTGTAGCCTCGGTATTCTTTACTTTTGCGGCATGCAGTGACGACGATAATAACAAGGGAGGTGTAGAACCGCCCGTATACGATATGACCGGTTTTGCCAAAGGAGCCGATGTTAGCTGGCTGACAGAAATGGAAAAATCGGGGGCTAAATTTTACAATACACTCGGGAGGGAAACCGAGTGTATGTCCCTCTTACGCGATTTGGGAATGAACTCGATACGCCTTCGTGTATGGGTCAATCCTACCGACGGATGGTGTAATAAGAGTGATATGCTTGTAAAGGCATGGCGTGCCAACGCTTTAGGCATGCGTCTGTTGATAGATTTCCATTACAGTGACACTTGGGCCGATCCGGGTAAACAAACCAAACCGGTCGCATGGCAGAGCCTATCGTATGACGAATTGAAAGCCGCTGTTGCAGAACATACAACCGATGTATTGACTGCCTTGAAGGAACTGAATATTACTCCTGAATGGGTACAGGTCGGTAACGAAACCGGAGACGGAATGTTATGGGAAGACGGACGTGCATCGACCAATATGGCTCAATATGCTGAATTAAACAATGCAGGCTATGATGCGGTAAAAGCAGTTTTTCCCGATGCTAAAGTAATCGTTCATTTACAAAGCGGCGACGATAACGAAATGTTCCGCTGGATGTTTGACGGACTGAAAGATAATGGTGGGAAATGGGATGTAATAGGTATGTCTCTTTATCCCGAACCGGATACATGGGAAGCTATGAATACCGCCTGCCTGAATAATATGGCCGATATGATCAGCCGCTATGATACTGAAGTAATGCTTTGCGAAGTAGGTATGTCATGGGATAGCCCCGAGGAATCGCGCGATTTCCTTACAGATCTGATAACCAAATGTAAGGCTATCGCTAATGACAAATGTTTAGGTATTTTCTATTGGGAGCCCCAAGCTTATAACGGATGGAACGATTATACTTTAGGAGCTTTTGACAACTCCGGTAAGCCAACTGTAGCCTTAGACGCATTCAAATAAAAATAACAGACAAACAACATACTATCGTTATGATTAAATATTTTGCAACTATCTGTCTGATCTTTTCTATTTGCACGAATATACATTCACAGACGGTCAGAAACGAATTTCTGCTCGAAAAAGGATGGAAATTCAGTAAAGGAGATTTTCAGGACGCTAACCAGATCAATTTCAATGATAATAATTGGGAGACCGTAGCCGTTCCTCACGATTGGGCTATTTACGGGCCTTTCGACCGCAAGCATGACTTGCAGGAAGTAGCCGTTACCCAAAATAACGAAAAGGTAGCGAGTGTCAAAACAGGGCGTACCGGAGGGTTACCATATGTCGGTATAGGCTGGTACAGGCGTTCTTTCGATGTAGATAACTACCGTAAGGGAGACAACCGTGTTACCCTTATCTTTGACGGTGCAATGAGCGAAGCCCGGGTATATGTAAACGGAAAAGAAGCTATCTTCTGGCCTTTCGGTTACAACACATTCAACTGCGATGTTACCGACCTTCTGAACAGTGATGGCAAGAATAATATAGTTGCCGTACGTCTGGAGAATAAGCCTCAGTCGTCGCGCTGGTATCCCGGTGCAGGTCTTTACCGTAATGTACATGTTGTAGTTACAAATAATGTACATGTACCGGTAAAAGGAACATACATTACTACTCCTTTTGTATCGAAAGAGTATGCTTCGGTAAAACTGAAAACAGAAATATTGAACAGCGACAATCAGGATATACGCATCCTGACCGAGATCAAAGACGCTTCGGGAAAAGTAGTGTCAACGAAAGACAATACACTGAAAATAAATCATGGTAAACCTTTCGAGCAGAACTTCATTGTGGATAATCCACAACTGTGGTCGCCCGAAAATCCTTACCTGTATCATGCAGTGTCTAAAGTATATGTAAAAGATCAGCAGGTAGACGAATATTCGACCCGCTTTGGTATCCGTGATATCAAAGTAATTGCCGATAAAGGATTCTTCCTCAATGGCGAACGTCGTAAATTCCAAGGGGTATGTAACCACCACGATTTGGGACCTTTGGGTGCTGCTATCAACGTGGCTGCATTGCGTCGTCAGTTAACTATGTTGAAAGATATGGGTTGTGATGCCATCCGTACCGCACACAATATGCCAGCTCCTGAGTTGGTTGAGCTTTGCGACGAAATGGGATTCATGATGATGGTAGAACCTTTCGATGAGTGGGATATTGCCAAATGTCTGAACGGTTATCATCGGTTCTTTAACGAGTGGGCTGAGAAAGATATGGTGAATATGCTCCGTAATTTCCGCAACAATGCCAGCGTAGTGATGTGGAGCATCGGTAACGAGGTTCCTACACAGTGCAGCCCGAAAGGATATCAGGTAGCATCATTCTTACAGGATATATGCCACCGCGAAGACCCTACACGCCCCGTTACATGCGGAATGGATCAGGTGACATGTGTGTTGAATAATGGATTCGCAGCTATGCTCGACGTTCCCGGATTCAACTACCGTGCTCATCGGTATGAAGAAGCTTACGAAAAACTACCTCAAAATATAGTTCTGGGTGCCGAAACTTCATCTACTGTTAGCTCACGCGGAGTTTATAAATTCCCTGTTGAAAAGAGAGCAGATGCGTTATATGACGATCATCAGTCGTCGTCTTACGATCTTGAGTATTGCTCCTGGTCAAATGTACCTGATGATGACCTAGCATTGGCTGACGATCACGAATGGACTATGGGACAGTTTGTATGGACAGGCTTTGACTATCTGGGCGAACCTTCGCCTTACGATACTGATGCATGGCCTAACCACAGTTCATTGTTCGGTATTATCGATCTGGCAAGCATACCCAAAGACCGTTATTACTTGTACCGCAGTATCTGGAATAAGAATGAAAATACACTTCACATACTTCCTCACTGGAACTGGAAAGGTCGCGAAGGACAGGTAACGCCTGTATTCGCTTATACCAATTATCCGAGTGCCGAACTATTCGTGAATGGTAAAAGCTACGGAAAACAAAGCAAGAATAACTCTACTGTACAGAACCGCTACCGCCTGATGTGGATGGATGTTGTCTACGAACCGGGCGAAGTGAAAGTTGTAGCTTATGATGCTAACGGAAAGGTAGCCGAAGAAAAAACCGTACGTACAGCAGGCGCTCCTCACCATATGGAACTGATTGCTGACAGAACTCAGTTATCGGCTGATGGTAAAGACCTTGCATATATCACCGTACGCGTGGTAGATAAAGACGGGAACCTTTGTCCGGATGCCTCTACAATGGTTAACTTCTCGGTAAAAGGTGCCGGTAAATATCGTGCCGCAGCAAATGGTGATCCTACAAGTCTAGACCTTTTTCACTTACCGCAGATGCCTGCATTCAGCGGACAGTTGACAGCTATTGTCCAGACAGGCGAATCAGCAGGAACTATAACATTCGAGGCTAAAGCTAAAGGATTGAAAACATCCACTATTACTCTTGATGTCAAATAAACTGTGTTTTACTAGATAGCAATTAATGAGAATTATTTCGAAGGGGTACAGGCATTCGCTTGTATCCCTTTATCCTTTTGATTATTGAGCATTTTTTACGTATCATTGTCTACTCAAACTCTGTTGAATATGGATATCGAAAAACAAATACTTACTATAGCCTCCCGTATCAGGGCATTGTCTCAAACCGGACTGGTATATGCAACTGATGAATATAATACTGAACGGTATGAAGAATTGCTGAATCTCAGTAACCGGATTACCGCCTTAGTTACAGATAACGATATCTCGTCCATAGAAAGCTGCTATCGGATAGAAACTGATTACGTTACCCCTAAAGTCGATATACGGGCGGTTGTTTTTAATGACCAAAATGAGATTCTTCTGGTACAGGAAAGAGCCGATGGAGGTTGGGCTATACCCGGAGGTTGGGCAGATGTAGGTTACTCGCCTACCGAAATAGCAGTAAAAGAGGTGAAAGAAGAAACAGGGCTCGACGTTCACCCGATACGTGTAGTTGCCATACACGATAAGCGTTGCCAACCCCACCCTCCTGCGCCGCATTATGCATATAAGATATTTATACTGTGTGAACTTTTAGGTGGAGAATTTGCTCCTGCATTCGATATTCTGGATAAAGGATTCTTCAAACAGAACGAGATTCCTCCTCTATCAGAAGAACGCACTGTACAAAGCCAAATCGACCTGATGTATGAATTCAAGAATAATCCGGATAAGCAAGCCGTAATTGATTAAGCAAGCAGCTTGCGTGATATTTATTTTTTGTTAAAACCAAAACATTCCCTATATTTGCTGTGTAAACAACCCTTTACAAAAAGGAATGACAAATATTTTCACACATAAAAACCCAGTAAACCATCTAAATTTTAACAGTTTAGATTTGCTTTTGTGTGCTGAAATATTAGAGAGAGAGAGAGAGAGAGAGAGAGAGAGAGAGAGAGAGAGAGAGACGCATCACCAGCGTTAACTAAACAAAATTTTCTATTGTGTCAAAATAACGGGACATTTTTTTATGTCTTCGTTCGTTTTGTCGTATATATCCATTTCCTAATTATAAGTTGGCTCGGTAAACTGTACCGGGTAGAGTCATTATTACTTTTTTGTTGTCGTTCGAAAACTACTCAGGGAAACAGTTTGCCGATGAGCCAGCTAAATATTGCAGCGAGGTGCAGTCTGTGCACTTTGCTGCTTTATCATTCAAGAAGGAACAAACTTGTCAATAGTCTTTCAAATGCAAAGGCGCAAAGACACAAAGGTTTTATACAAAAAAATACTGTAGGGGTAAGATTCTGCTTTACTCGTTGTATTAAAAAACAATCACTCTTTATAAAAACAACAAATAGGTCTGCGACCTTAAAAACAACAAAAGGGTCAGTGACCCAAACAACTCAAACAGAAATAACAATGAAAAAGAAGATGCTTTTACTGATGGGTATAATATCCTTCGGGATAAGTTATGCCCAAGTAGGAATAAACACACAAACACCTCATGCAAGTGCTGCACTTGAGGTAGTAAGCCCCGGAAATAACAAAGGTGTACTTATCTCCCGTATGAATACAAACCAGAAACAGGCAATTACATCACCTGCAGAAGGTTTGATCGTTTACGATACAGACAAAAAATGCTTATCGCAAAATGTAGGAACCGAGCTATCTCCCATTTGGATATGCCTCACACAGAATCAAACCCGTTTTTTCTATATGCCAGCTGTTGCTATTGATGCTTCAACCATAGTGACCGGACGAACTCTGGACCTTTACACAGAGTACAAAACTCAGTTTGGAAGTCCGGATGCTAAAAGTACAAGTGCGCCCGGTGGCATACCTTATTTTCCTTCTGCCAATGATTTATATTACTACATAACCTATTATGACCCGTCTGTCATAAAGATCAATACTGTAGACGATGATGGTAAGGTTAGTTATGATATATTAAAAGAGGCCGATTACCAATCATTTATGAATGTCGTATTTGTTGTAAAATAAGCTTCTTATGAAAAATATAATCGTATTGTTATTACTTGCCATACCAATAGTTGTACCCGCTCAAAAAAATACTAATGTATGGCATTTCGGAAACAAAGGAGGTATCAACTTTAACACCATGCAATCTGTCACTTCCTCCAACCAAGGTGTAATAGATAATGTACCGATTCCGATTGTGGGTTTCTTCAACACCACAGAAGGATGTTTTACTTATTCGAATAAATCGACCGGAGAACTAATGATCTCTTCTGACGGAATGACCGTCTATAATAAGAATGGGACTGTAATGCCTAATGGCAGCGGCTTAAAAGGTGATCCATCTTCGACAAGCTCCGGTGTCCTGATACCCTACCCCGGAGACAGAAGCTTATTTTATGTGATTTCGGTTGGAGCAACTTCTGCCGGAAATAAAACTCCCGGCTTATATTATTCTGTGATAGATATGACTTTGGATGGAGGGTTAGGAGGAATAGATCCCCTCAGGAAAAATGTTTCTCTTTCGTTCGGTACATCCGGATATTCACATCCTTATGCCGGAGAAAATATTGGAGCTGTACAACACGCAAATGGTACAGACTATTGGCTGCTATCGCGTTTTAGGGATGTACTGCTGGTGTGGGAAGTTACGTCTACCGGAATATCCGAACCTACTGTGTACAAAGGTTTATATAATATCGGTACACATTATGCTCAGGGATTAGGCTATCTCAAATTTAATATTGAAGGAACGAAATTTATCCATGTAGACCATAATTACCAGAATAACTCCGTTTCCAGACTAACTATTGGCGATTTTGACCGCTCCACCGGTATTATCTCCAACCTTAAAGAGCGGAATAGCCCCGAATTATCAAATCCCTATGGTTTGGAATTTTCAGTTAGCGGAGAATATGTCTATTTTTCCTCTATAGAATCCTTATCATATAATGGACTGATTATGGCGAAAATGGAAGACATTGAGGATCTGTCTTTGACTGCATTT
The DNA here is from genome assembly GCF_900128985.1 of Indolivaga macrotermitis. Taxonomy (GTDB): domain Bacteria; phylum Bacteroidota; class Bacteroidia; order Bacteroidales; family Dysgonomonadaceae; genus Dysgonomonas_A; species Dysgonomonas_A macrotermitis. Next base: position 80,667 of record NZ_FQUC01000004.1, read on the forward strand.
CCGGTGACAAGGCTCATGGCCGGACCTTCGTGTATTCAAATGGGATCAGATGGTCGAATATACGGTATAGCTGCCGGAAGCAGGAACATTTATATTGTACTGGATCCTGATTCCGGTGATGGAAAAGTGGCTACACTTACCAATTATTTAATTAGTGGAACATCCGGATTGTACGGATTACCTGTATTTGCAATCTCTTTTTTCAATCTTGCGCCCGTAGAAAGTAAAGAAGTTATCTGTGCCGGAATAAGTAATGCTTATAAAATAACGGTAAACCTGACAGGTACAGCCCGTTTATCTACACTCAAATGGGATTTCGGAGACGGAACCATTATTACACAAAACTTGCCTGCAGGTAGTACCAGCGGTACATATAGTTATAATCACATCTATACCTCTCCGGGTACTTATACAGTAAGGGTTGTTCCGGGTATAGATGATGGTGATGGAGTTGTATATGAAGATTCGGATAAAACAAGTGAAAAAAGTTTCGATATCCTTGATTGCAGTATTGTATCTAACCGAATGATAAGACGAAATGTAAATCGCCAGTAAAAACAATATCTATGAATAAATTAATAATAATTATACTCTTATTACCATTACAAATAAATCGAGTTTACAGTCAGATAGGAATTGGAACGGAGGCTCCCCACTTAAGTAGCGAACTCGATATTAACTCAGAGTCTAAAGGAGTAATTGTACCCCAGATGACAACTGGTCAAAAAGAAATAATTACAACCCCTGCTCCGGGGCTAATGGTGTACGACCTAGACAAGAAATGTTTATCTATGAATCATGGCGATGAAACCACTCCTGTCTGGGTTTGTATGATTCAAGATGCAACACGTTTTTTCTATATGCCTTCTATTAATATCCCAACTCCTGCGGTAGGTTCTGTTGGTACTCCTCTCGATTTGTATTCCGAATATGTTAAGCAATTCAATACCCCTTTGGCGAAAAGCATTTCTGCCCCTACCTCAATTCCTTACTATACATCTGCTACTGATCTGGAATATTACATTACTTATTATGACAAAAATGTGCTTGATATTATAGATATAGATAATACAGGAAAAGTCACGTATAACATTATCAGAAAATCAGACTATGACACTTACATTAATATTGTTTTTGTCGTTAAATAAAGACTCCAAATACTTCTATCTGTTAGGTAGAAGTATTTGTTTTGTTTGAATAAATCCCTATATTTGTCCCGCGAACAACCCTTTACAAATAAGGATGAATTATATTTTCACACATAAAAATATAAACAATCATCTAAATTTTAACAATTTAGATTTGGCTTTGTGTGCTGAAATATTAGAGAGAGAGAGAGAGAGAGAGAGAGAGAGAGAGAGACGCATCACCAGCGTTAACTAAACAAAATTTTCTATTGTGTCAAAATATCGGGGCATTTTTTTATGCTTTCGTTTGCTTCGTCATATATATCCATTTCCAAATAAGTTGGCCGGGCAGGCTGTGTCCGCTAGGAGCATTGTTGTTTTGTTGTCGTTCGAATACTACTCTGAAGAACAGTTTACAAATGAGTCGGCTACTTTATGCAGCGGGGTGCAGTGCTTGCACTTTGCTGCTTTATTTTGCTATTGTTGAGGACTTTAACATAAAGACACAAAAAAACAAAGGTTTTAAAGATAATATTCAAAGAGATGTAGGGGTAAGGTTCAACTTTGCCCATTGTATAGAAAAACAAGATGGAGCCTTCTTTATGCCCTTTGTGATAAAGTACACATTATCGGGCAGAGCAGAGCCCTGCCCCTACAGCAAACATTTTCTAAAACAATCACTCTTTATAAAAACAACAAAAAGATCTATGACTTCAATAACTCAAACAGAAACGACAATGAAAACAGAATTCATTTTATTCACTGGTATTTTTTCTTCATCAATGTCCAGAGTACAAGCAGAGGTAAATAAACAAAACTCTCTAGAAATCAATAATGGTATAGCAACCAAGACTATATGTTAACTTCCGAAAATTTAAATAATGCAATATAGTCAGGTTCAGCTATTGGGATTTTGCAGTACGATTATCTATAAAAGATGTACAGAAAAATGGTATAATTTATTTTCATAGCGTCGGAAAAACGCAATAAATTTGTTCATACATGTACTCTAATATATTTATCAATGCGCAACCCGGATTGGATAAGCTCGTCGTATCGAATAGAGCCACCCTATTCTATAGTCATTCTCATTCTCATATGATTCTCTATAGAAGCATACGCCAGCCGAATAACTCTATACTACAAAGTGTAACCAATATACTTTGCGCCTTTTCTATACACCTCACGCATAGTTATTTGATATAGATAACATCAATATAATATACTTAAAAACAACAACTCAAATAAATAATAATGAAAAAAGTCTTTTGTCTTATCCTATGTTTATCAGGGATAACATTACTACAAGCACAAGTGGGAATCAACACCTCAACTCCCAATTCCTCGGCAGCACTAGATATTACCAGCTCCGATAAGGGGATGCTGATACCCAGAATGACCACAAGCCAAAAAATAGCTATAGCAAACCCGGCGTCGGGCCTGCTAATATATGATACTGACCTGAAATGTGTCGCACAAAATGCCGGAACGCCAGCATCTCCAGCATGGGTTTGTCTATCCGGAGAAAGTACACTGACCCAATCATTCTATATGCCTTCAATAGCTATTGATGCATCGGAGGTACTTACAGGTCAGACATTAGATTTATATGGTGAATATAAGAAGCAATTCTATACTCCTACTATTATCAGTTCGGGGGCTCCTACAAGTATCCCCTACTTTACCAGTGCTACTGACCTCTATTATTATATTACTTTTTATGACAATACGGTCTTAAAGATCAATAGCCTGAGTACTTCGGGTGTATTGAATTACGATATATTGAGGGAAGCCGATTATCATACATTTATGAATGTTGTATTTGTAGTTAAATAATAATGTAGCGGATAAAAGTCATGAAAAAAATATTATTAGCAACAGCTTTGTTATTCTTTTATTGTACAACACTGCTATCTCAGTTAGTAGCTCCTGAAACATGGAACTGGGCATTCGGTCAAAAAGCCGGTTTAACTTGGAATACAACTCAAAGCCTGGCGGTTGTGGGGCTAGAAGGTACACCGGATGCAACTCTCGATAATCTGCCGACTATTTTTACTTCTTCTATCAATACAACGGAGGGGTGTTTCAGCCTGTCGGATAGCGACGGCAATTTTTTATTTTACTCAGATGGTATGACTATCTGGAATAAGAACCATGCTGTAATGCCTAACGGTACGGGTATGAAAGGAAATAATTCTTCAGCCCAATCAGGTATTATTTTTCCGTACCCCAGCGAAACTGACAAATATGTTGCTGTAAGTATTAGTGCCGCCGGGGAGTACCAACTGGCATATTCGGTAATAGATATGACTCAGGATGGCGGTCTGGGGAGTGTTATAACAAAAAACATTGATCTACTAGGTGGGCAAGGATTTATGAGCGAGACTGTTACATCTATTCGCCATGCCAACGGAGAAGATTATTGGATAATAGTACCGGGAAGGGGGAATCCCACCCGGTTCAACGTATGGAAGTTCACCAAAGACGGAGCAGCTGCAACTCCGGTAATATCTACAGCAACCGGAATATCAACAAATGAAACTGTGGGTGCGTATGGATATATTAAGGTGTCACCGGATGGTAAACACTTTGCATTCGGCACAAACCCTAACAGTTCTGTCATATTCGGTGATTTTGATAATTCGACAGGAGTACTTAGTAACATAAAGCAAAGAACAGGATTCAGTACCGTTACCTATGGTATAGAATTTTCTCCATCGGGAAAAATACTGTTTGTCGGAAGAAACGGTGCTATTGAAGCTTTTATATTCGAAGACCTGCTAGCAGCTACTAATCCTAATACTGTTGCCAAAAAAAACTTTGAAAAGGGGACAACAGGGGTGACAGCTTTGCAAAACGGACCCGACGGAAGGCTTTATGGATCCGGCTTTAATCAAAAGGTCATCTATTTCATTGATAATCCTGATGATTATGAAAATCTGAGATTTTATCAATTTCCGGCCGGTTTTCTCGGGACAGGAACTTCAATGCTCGGTATCCCTTCATTTGCAGCTAACTGGTTTAGTGCTAAAGCCAGTGCCAAGTCATTCGTTTGTCTCGGAAACGAATTCAAATATACAGTAGAAATAACTATGCTCGAAGGTACGTCGGCCTCAGATCTGCCCGTTAAACTGGTTTGGGATTTTGGCGATGGCTCTACCCCTGTAGAACAGGCTATTGTCTCCGGGGTTACAATCTATAAGCAAACGTATAATTATCCAACTAATGGAGCTTATACCATTACTATTACTCCATATAAATCGGATGGTACCAAGCTAACAGCAAGCAAATTACCCGCAAATGTTATAGACTGTGCCTTCAAGACCAACCGAATGATAAGATTGGATATTCAGAATACAGCGACAAAAGCCACAAACAGATAACACATAGAACAATGAAAACAAACCAATTACCCCAAATATTCCTTTTGGTTATGCTTTTTATTAGTGCAAGCTCTTTTGCACAAATCGGCATAAATACAAATTCACCGGAGGTCAGTAGTGTCCTCGACATAAATAGCCCGGCAAGCGGAGCCAAAGGGCTACTAATTCCACGGATGACAACAGTGCAAAAAGAAGCCATAACCAGTCCTGCCCATAGTTTATTGGTATATGATTCCGACCAAAAGTGTATCTCTCAGAATCTAGGTACCGAAACTATTCCGAAATGGACATGTCTTACATTATTCAACCGTAAATTTTTCTATATGCCTTCTATTAATATCGAAACTACAACCTTAGGTACTTTCAATATAGATTTGTATGCTCAATATAAGACAGAATACGGTACTCCAATGTACACAAGCACCGGAGCTCCAACCGAAATACCTTACTTTCCGTCACGAGAGAGTCTCTATTACTATATAAGCTATCACGATCCCACACGTATCACCATTAACAGTATTGATGCCAATGGAGTTATGAATTATACTACTACTAAAAAAGCCAATTATGACGACTATCTAAATATTGTCTTTGTTATAAAATAAGTTGTGTTCCGGTTTATAGACAATCCATTTATAAACCGGAACATATTTTGATAAAAGCAAAGATTATTCTTCGCCTTTTGTAAAAAACTATTATATTTGCCCTGCAAACAACCCTTTACTAATAAGGAATGACCGATATTTTCACACATAAAAACATAAACAACCATCTAAATTTTAACAGTTTAGATTTGTCTTTGTGTGCTAAAATATTAGAGAGAGAGAGAGAGAGAGAGAGAGAGAGAGAGAGAGAGACGCATCACCAGCGTTAACTAAACAAAAAGTTTTATTGTGTCAAAATAACGGGGCATTTTTTTATGTCTCCGTTCACTTTGTTGTATATATCCATTTCCAAATAAGTTGGCTGGGCAAGCTGTGTCCGCTAGGATCATTGTTGTTTTGTTGTCGTTCGAATACTATTTCGGATTATAGCTTGCATAGGGGTCAACTACATTTTGCAGCAGGGTGCAGTGTATGCATCTTGCTGCTTTATTTTCGAGATTTATCGAATAGTATTTTAAATACAAAGCCGCTAAGATACAAAGGTTTTACACAAAGACATACTGTAGGGGTAAGGCTCTGCTTTACCCTAAAAAATACATTGCCGGGCAGAGCAGAGCCCTGCCCCTACAACGAATACATTCAAAAACAATCACTCTTAATAAAAACAACAATGAAGAAAAAGATTCTTTTACTGATGGGAATATTCTCCATCGGAATAAGCTGTGCTCAAGTGGGGATAAACACTCTGAATCCAGAAGCTGTATTAGATATCCGTTCTACGGGAAGTACTACTTCTACAAAAGCTTTAATCGTCAAAAACAATACTGGAACTGAAATCTTCAGTGTCCGGGACGACGGGCGTATCATTACTGCTGGTGTTATCACTCCATCTGTATTGCTCGACCTACGTGATGGAACTGATAACTCAATAGTGGCAGTGGGGCAAAGTAATCAAACCGGAGCTATTGCTGGAGGAGGAGCTCTTAAATACGATACTTCCGCTAAATCGTTGTATTTATCGGATGGAATAAATTGGAATGTATTAGCTTCTGATTATATCAAAGCGTTTGTTGTCGCTGATATAACCAACGCATCACAGAATTTTGCCAACAATACAACAAATACTATCAGTAACTGGACTATAGTATCCGATCAGACTAATAGTTTCAATCCCCTATCCGGTATTTTTACAGCTAAAAGGTCTTCGGTATATTCTGTATCCTTAAATATTACTCTTGATGATGGAGCTGTTAATGCACGTACTCAGTTACAGGCTAGTATTAAAGCATCCGGAGGACAGGAGGTAAAGTGTATCACCACGTTTAATACAGCCGGAACACTTCCTACGGGAGTACAATGCAGTGGAAATTTTAATCTGGCTCTTAATGAAACTCTTTCGACTTCTCTTTGGCATAATTTGGGTAGTACTAAAAATATAAAGGTCGAATACAATAATCTAACAATAGTGGAACTCTGATCAGGTATGAATACAATGAAAAAAATAATATCCACAATTTATCTTCTATGTATTTTAACAGGGAATTACATATACTCGCAAAATGTAGGGATAAATACTGATACACCCGGTGCTGCTCTGGAAGTTAAAGGGTTTTCGAATGCGACTGACACAACTTTAAGAATTATAAATGGCTCAAACAGAGAAATTCTTACTATGCTCGATAATGGGCGTCTGGGGATCGGACAATCTTCACCTGCTGTACGGCTCGATCTCAGAGGCACATCCGACAATCCCATTATCGGGATAGGAACAACAACAAAGCTGGCTTCGACTGTAGGTGGTGGTGCTATACGATATATGGAGGGGACTAAAGAACTACATTATTCTGACGGGGAGGAATGGTTCAGGTTGCAATCAAATGCATTGCGTCCTTGTATGGTTGCCCCTAACGATTATATTGCCGGCTCATATGCAGATGGTACAACTACAAGGTTAATTGGCTTCGTTCCAATATACGATAGTCATGGAGCCTTTGATATGGCTACTTCCGAATATGAAGCACCGATAGATGGGATGTATGTCGTTTCCTTTACTTTCTCTTTTACAAAATCTGCTATTGCTGCCAATACTTATATCGAAGGGCGATGGGTTGCAGAAAATGGCGAAAGTATAAAATGCATACAGGCATATCCGGATGCAGGTAGTGGACAAGCCGGTTTTACCTGCTCAGGTACCCTCAGGCTATCCCTTGGAGAAAAAATATGGCCAGAAGTATGGCATAACCTAGGTAGGGTTAAAACCCTTAGAGTATTCGGAAGTTCTTCTGATGTAGGATTTAATGAATTATCAATTTTTGCCCAGTAAAGAAATTATAAATTTATTTTTATGAAAAAGATACAAACTATTATACTTCTGGCATTATCTTTCGCTATTTCCGGATATGCCCAAGTCGGTATTAATACAGACGCACCCTCTGCGTTACTGGAAGTAGTATCATCTACAACGGCCTCAGCAGGGAAAGCTTTTATCACAAGTAATTCAGATAACATAGAAACCCTGCAAATACAAAATAATGGATACATAGGGGTGGGTGTTCTTGATCCCTTAGTAAAACTGGATCTCAGATCTTCATCTTTGGCCATCGAAAATGCTTTAGGGATCGGAAATACAACCCAAACTGCAACAGATGCAGGAGCAGGAGCTATCCGTTATAACGAAACAGTGCAGGCTTTAGAGTATTCTGATGGAACCGATTGGTTTAGGCTGCAAGTCAATCCTAATAAAGCGATGGTTATAGCACAAAATTCATATGGCCAAACATATATACCCGTATGGACTAATGATATCTATTACACAATAGGTACCACTATAGCTAATTGGACATCAATATATGACAGGAATGGAAATTTCAATCCTGTTACGGGCATATTTAAGGCTCCCCGTGACGGAGTATACAGTGCATCTGTCACAGCAGTCTTCACCGACATATCGATGACCGCAGGTGCTCAATACGAATTATGGCTTAGAAACGTAACCCTTAATACTAAACTCAAAAGTACGGTACCCTATCTTAGCAAGGTTGAATCTATGGAATTGACCAATGTATGCAAATCGCTCGTTTATTTGACAGCCGGTCAAGAATTAGTTGTATATGTGTATATGAACTGGCTTGAATCTAATGTTACCATGTCCACAGACGGTTCCCTTAATATTCTGACTATAGCGGAGATGTAAATAAGGAACTGGAAAAGCCACTCTAGATAAACAGAAAAACGGTTGTCCCCTTCACTGGTGCAACCGTTCTTGTTTCAGTCTATACTATTTAATAACGGCTTGCCGCATTCAACTTATCTATAGCTTCTTTGCTTAAGTCAATATTTACAGCACCCAGAATATCTAACTGCTCTACTTTTGACACACTCGCAATAGGTGCAGTTATAGACGGGCGAGCCAATAACCACACCAATGCTATTTGTCCCTGAGTAGCGTTATATTCTTTAGCCACCTCACTTAAAGCAGTCAGAATAGACTGACCCCTGTCGTTGATATAATTCTTTAACTGACCCTGACGGGCACTTGCTGCTATATCTGCTACCGAATGATATTTTCCGGTAAGGAATCCGCTGGCTAACGAATAATAACTAACTACACCTAAACCTGTTTCCTTTACTAAGGGTTCGTATTTCGTTTCATAATCCTGACGGTCATACAGGTTATATTGCGGTTGCAAACAGATATATGACGGCAAGTTATTATCGGCTGAATATTTCAACGATTCGCGGATACGGTCGGGACTCATATTTGAGGTCGCAATATATCTGACTTTACCTTCCTTAACTAATTGGGCATAAGCTTCCAGAGTTTCACCTACAGGAGTCAAAAGATCATCGAAGTGAGTGAAGTACAGATCGATATGGTCTGTTTGTAAACGTTTAAGCGATTCTTCTACTTCACGTAAGATGTACTCTTTTTTCAATCCACGGTGGGTTTCCGATATTTCGGCACCTACTTTGGTCGATATAATCACATCATTCCTTTTTCCTGTTTTTTTCAGCCACTTACCGATAATAGTTTCCGACTCACCGCCTTTATTTCCGGGAACCCATGCTGAATAAATATCTGCCGTGTCGATAAAATCGAATCCTGCTCCAATGTATTTATCCAGTATATCAGAAGATGCCTTCTCGTCGGCTGTCCATCCGAATACATTTCCTCCGAAAGCGAAGGGTATAACTTCCAGATCCGACTTCCCTATTTTTCTCTTTTTTACCATAATAATTAGTTTTCTACTTTATACTAAATCTCTCCAGTGTTTTAGATTACTTTTTGCTGTATCCCAAACTTCGTCTATACGTCCTGCCCACAACAACCGGGCCATAGATTTTGCAAACCCTTTCATTTGCACAAACTCAATCTTAGGAGGCATTGCCAATGCGTTGGGGTCGGTTTTTACCGAAATAAGAACAGGCCCTTCCATCGCAAATGCTTTTGCCAAAGTTTCTTCTACTTTATCAGGATCATTGACTGACAAGCTTTTCATTCCCATAGCATGAGCAATAGCTGCAAAATCAGGATTATACATACTCGTTTCGTGGTCGGGTAATCCGGCAACTTCCATTTCTAATTTGACCATACCCAATGAGCGGTTATCAAAAACAACCAGTTTTATAGGCAATTTATATTCTACAATCGTTGCCAGATCGCCCATCATCATAGATAAACCACCATCGCCACACAGTGCGATTACTTGTTGTGATGGACGTGCCAATGCTGCTCCTATAGCCATAGGCATAGCATTAGCCATAGATCCGTGACTAAATGATCCTAACATCTCTCTGTTACCTGTCGCTTGAAGATAACGGGCACCCCATACGCAACACATACCAGTATCTACGGTAAATATCGCATCATTATTAGCCAGCTTATCTATAATTGTTGCTACGTATTCGGGAGCAATATTATCTGTTGTGCCTTTTTTATCGGCCATTGCAGCAAGGTTCTTCTTCACTTTAGAATAAAGCTTTAACTGATCCTGCAAAAAACTGTCATCACTTTTAGCTTTTATCAGTGGCAAAAGGGCTTTTAGCGTATCATCCACATTGCCTGCCAATCCCATATCAACCTTTGCTCTACGTCCGATCCGTTCGGGGCGCGCATCTACCTGTACAATTTTACAATCGTCGGGCATAAATAATGCGTAAGGAAAATCGGTTCCTAATAAGATAAGCAGTTCGGCATCATTCATACTCGAAAAAGCCGATGGCAAGCCTAAGAGCCCGGTCATACCTACTTCATTGGGATTGTCGTACTGCACGCCCATTTTTCCTCTGAAACTATAACCAACCGGAGCTTTTATTCGTTGGGATAATTCTACCACTTCGGTATGAGCATCTTTTGCTCCAATCCCACAATATATTGTAACCTTATTGGATGTATTAATCAACTCTGCCAGAGCTGCTATTTCGGAATCCTGCGGACGGTATACCGATTTGGAAGGGAGCAACTGTGTTGATGTATGTATATCGCACGCTTCAGATTCTGCTAAATCCCCCGGTAAACCTAATACTGCAACTTCTTTTTTATGTATTGTATGCTGCAATGCTGCCTGCAACATACGCGCAAACTGCATTGGGGTATTTGCTATCTGGTTATAACCACTGCAATCGTCAAATAATTTAATTGTATTCGTTTCCTGAAAAAACGATGATCCGATCTCACCTGTAGGGCAAGTAGAAGCTATTGCCAAAACAGAAGCATTGGCACGTTGTGCATCATATAACCCGTTGATAAGATGTACGTGTCCGGGACCACTGCTTCCGGCACAACATGCTATACCATTTAGCTCAGCCTCGGCTAAAGCTGCATATGCTCCGGCTTCTTCATGGCGAACATGTATCCATTTGATGCCTTTGTCTTTTCTTACAGCTTCATTTACTTCATTTAAACTATCGCCGGTTACAGCATAGATGTGTTTGATTCCGGCATCTTTAATTGTTTCGATTAATTGTTCTGCTACTTTTTTACTCATAATTCGTTTGTAAAAGTTGTCTTTATTCTCAAAAATATAATGTATATGTTGTATAACAGTCTGCAATCATTTTTTTTGGCATCGACTCGTCTTATTTAGCATTAATTAACAAATCAAAAGTATATGTTTTAAAATTAATTCCTGTCACTATTTAACTTCCCTGATATATATTTCAAATATCAAAGTAATTATTATCTTTGTCATTATCGTATAGGGATATACAAAGCGATATCAAGCTAAAAAATAACATATAAGACATTATTAACATGGCAATTAATTTGACGAAAGGCCAACGGATAGAGATTGGCTTATCTAAAGTAGGTGTTGGTCTTGGATGGGATCCGAACGAAGGCACGGGACATGATTTTGACCTTGATGCCTGCGCATTTATGTTAGGTTCGAACAAGAAGTTACCGTTAGACGAATACTTCGTTTTTTATAATAACCCGCTATCGCCGGACGGAGCTGTTGAATCGTCGGGTGACGACCTTACCGGAGGAAATAGTGACGGTGATGACGAAACATTGACAGTAGACCTTGCTAAAATAGATCCGAAAATCGAAGAAATAGTTTTCACAGTTACTATCCACGACTACGAAACCCGTAAACAGAATTTCGGACAGGTACGCAATTCATTCATCCGTATATATAACCAACAGACTAACGAAGAAATTGCCAAATACGAACTGGACGAGGATTTTTCGGTAGAAACTGCTGTTGAATTCGGACGCTTGTACAAACGTAACGGCGAATGGAAATTCGAAGCTATGGGTATCGGCTATAAAGGAGGTTTACAATACTTTGTCGACAAATACGCATAAAACTAATAATATTCAACATGGCAATAAATCTAGAGAAGGGTCAACGCACCGAGGTGAAGTTACCCAAATTTATAGTAGGTCTGGGATGGGATACAAACACATCAAGTACAGGACAGGCTTTCGACTTAGACTGTTCGGTATTTGCTTTGGGTGAAAACCGTAAACTCGTAGCCGATGACTTTTTCGTATTTTATAATAATCTGAAATCTCCTGATAGCGCTATAGAGCATACAGGCGATAACTTGACAGGAGAAGGTGACGGTGATGATGAATCTGTAAAAATAGACTTATCGAAAATAGACTCCAGAGTAAGTGAACTTTGCTTTGTTGTTACTATCCATGAAGCAGAAGACCGCAAGCAAAACTTCGGGCAGGTACGTAATTCTTTTGTTCGTATTTACAATCCCGATAACAAAGAAGAACTTCTGAAATATGAGTTGGAAGAAGACTTTTCGGTCGAAACTGCTGTCGAATTCGGACGCTTATACAAACGTAACGGCGAATGGAAATTCGAAGCTGTAGGCGTAGGACAGAAAGGCGGACTAGCCGATTATCTCCAAAAATATAATTAAAAAGAATACTACTTAATACCTAAAAAAAGTAACCAATCATGGCAATTAATTTACAGAAAGGACAAAGAATAAACCTTGAGAAAAGTTCCGGAGCTAAATTAACACAATTTTGTGTAGGCGTTAACTGGGGCGGAATAGAATATCAAGCTGAGGAAGGCGGATTTCTTGGATTTGGAAAAAAAACTGTGACCAAAACCAAAGATGTAGACTTAGACCTTAGCTGCGTTATGTACGACGAGAACGGAAACCTGTGCGATCACTTATATTCGCCACTTTACCGTCCTGAATTGTTAGCTCAATTTGGATTAAACACAGGTAAGCTGATTTCTATCACCGGAGCCATGCGCCATACAGGGGATGACCTTGAAGGAGATAAAGGTGGTGACGATGGACTTGACAATGAAATTATCACTGTAGACCTGACTAAACTGGGAAGTAACATCCATCGTATTTTCTTCTTTTTGAATAACGTTGGTGAAGAAGACTTCTCTCAGGTTCCTTATGCAAAAATCAGAATGTACGAAGGAACACCGGTTAAGGTAGATAGCGTATACGCTGAATATAATGTCGTTGCCGAGCCTCAATACAGAGGGAAGAAAGCTCTTATCATGGGCGAGTTATACAAAAAAGGTGAAGATTGGAAATTCAATGCTATCGGCGATGCATTCGAAGATGTATTCTTAGGTCAAACCATACAACGTATTACTCAAAACTACGCTAAATAATAGCTGGTTATACCATATAAACAGACCTTACAAGCACTGTTCATCTTAATCTAATCAGTTAGAGAAAAGGTGAACGGTGTTTTTTATTAATTCTAAAATACTGAGAAAAATTTACTACTTTCAGACAAAAGAAGACTATCGGAATGATAATCTTACAAAAATTTCTTAATCCTTTTTGCTTTTTAATATATAAGCCAAAAGGATTTTGTATTTTTACAACGAAACTCATTGTTTTATTGACATATAAAGCATTAATAGACGCTTTTATTAAATTTGAATACAGTATATGGATATGAACACTATGCCTGAAATGGCTCCGCTAAACCCGACTCCTAATCAGGCTCCGGCTCTGCAACGTATGGATAGAGACGGTAATGTTGATTTGGCCAATTTAAGCCAGAACGAAATAGATAAGTTGTCGCAACTCAACCGCAGTTTAGTTGTTACAGACGTTAATTCGGTATTGAACTATGGAGCCGACCTACAGGCTACTATGGAAAAATACAGTAACGATTTCCTTACATCTGTCCGGACTTTCAACTCGGGCGAAGTGGGTGCGCATATAAACGAACTGCTTACCGAACTCAATTATATTGATGTAGATGAACTGAACCAAAGTCCGTTCAAAGCATTCCTCAGTAAAATTCCGTTGGTAAAGAATCTGGTGGTAAATGTCAAAAAGATATTTCAGAAATACGATACGGTTATTTCCAATGTCGACAAAATATCAAATAAGATAAAAGCCGGACGTATCAACTCACTGAAAGACAATACTGCCCTGCAAACGATGTTCGACAATAATGTGGAATATATCAAACAGATCGAGCAACTGATTATTGCCGGTCAGTTAAAGATGCAGGATTTGCAAGTGAAACTAGCTGAGATGGAGGGTAATCCTGCTAACTACAAAGATTACGAAATAAGCGATATGCGCGAATTTATATCACGCCTCGATAAACGTCTGGCTGATATGAAGATCATCCGTTATGTAATGATGCAGTCGCTTGCGCAAATACGTGTTGTGCAAAACAACAATGTTGCTATTGCAGACAAAGCTCAATCGATTATCTCCACTACTATTCCGGTATGGAAAAACCAGTTAACTATTGCTGTTGCATTGTGCCGTCAGAAAGCAAATGTAGAAATGCAGCGTAAAGTGGCTGATACAACCAATACTATATTGGAGAAGAACGCCGAACTGCTTCGTCAAAACAGTATAGAGGTAGCCCGCGAAAACGAAAACACCGTAGTTTCGGTAGAAACATTGAAGAAGACAACCCAATCATTGATAAGTACTTTGGACGAAGTAAAACGTATACATGAAGAAGGTATGCGCAATCGTCAGGTACTGGATAAAGAGTTACAATCCCTTGAAACTGAATTAAGGAAGAACGTGACTGGAATTCGCTGATAACCGGTAATGGACGAAAACAGAGCCAATATACTCGAAACATCGGATCGTATAATTCAACAACTCGGGGAACTGGTCGTCTTTTTCGAAGACCAGACCATTATGAACATCTATCTGCAAAATAAAGTTATCCACAAACTTTTTGAGGACAACGAGGATATGGATGTTAATAAGCTGGAATTATACCACATACAATTTACGATGACGTTAATAGAACTTCTCGATAAAATAAAGAAGAAGAATGAGCGCTTTGTAGGTATGATGAAATCGGAAATCGAGTTGAATAACGATATGATGCAGAAGTTGCGCAAAGCTATTGCCCTTGAAGGAAGCTTCGAAGGTGAAAAAGTGCAACAGGCGCTTCGTGTGTCGCGCTCGATATATAATTTCCATAAAATACTTTCATCCCAATCAAGGGATTACCCTTTTATGGAGAATACCTCTGCTTTCGGGTTAAAGTTTTATAAAGAATATTTTTTCGAAGTAGACCCTCAATTGCTCGATGTACTGATCAGTTATTCGAGCTCGGATGTTTACCGTAATTCATATGGAGCTATTGGCCGGACATTACTAACCAATCTGGCTGCTAATAGTTATGCGATAGATTTTTTCGCAGGTATTCGTATAGGTAATCTTATGGCCGAAATATACAGAATACGTAATCATGGAATGTTTTTTCTGTTTGTTCCGTCAAAAAACCTATTTCTGGAGGTAGAAATGTCGTTATTTCCGGAAAAAGACGAATGGATAACCCTTTTATCGAAAAAGGAATCGTCAATAAAAGAGCTTACCCTTAAGAATATCGAACTGGAGAAGAATATCAAAACCAATATCCGGAAGCTGGACGAGGATATCGCTGAACTATTGAAAGAAAACCTGAAAAAGATTACCGACATAGATTTTCTTGCCGATCTGGAGAATGTAGATATTCAGGCGAATACCCTGAAAGCCATGCTCGAAACCAAAATGATATGACTTATACTTCTGCAACATATAGCAAACGGAAAAACATCCGCCTTCAGGGATATGACTATTCTAGTGAAGGATTGTATTTCGTTACCATATGTACACAGAATATGAAGTGTATTTTCGGTGAGGTTACAGATGGGAAGATAGAATACAGAGATAGTGATGTAGGGGCAGGGCTCTGCTCTGCCCTCAATTCTAAAATTGTACATCTATCTGATATTGGCGTAATTGTTCAAAACCAATGGCTATCCTTGCCCCAAAGATTTCCGACAATAGAATTATTTAATTTTATTGTAATGCCGAATCACTTTCATGGGATTATACATATCAGGACAGAGCAGAACCCTGCCCCTACATTAAGTGATATCATTTGTGCATTTAAGTCAATAACAACTAAAATACGCAATAAATCATTCCACACTACCGGACAAAAAATCTGGCAGCGGAATTATTATGAGCATATTATCAGGAATGACAGATCGCTAATACAAATAGCCGATTATATATCATCAAATCCTGTCAATTGGCAATCTGATAGGTATTATAAAAATTAAGACCAACAACCCATGATAAATCGGATTTACTTCTTTTCAATAGTATTGATACTATTCCTGCTTTCGGGAGTAGTGCATGCACAGATGAAAGAGGCACACCGCAAGTTGGTGTTGAAAAGCGATGTTATTCTCGTATACAATTCATATTTAGAGAGAGAGAAAGATATTGTATCAGATTATACAACAGTATATTTCGACTCTATCTATGACAGAAATATAGACACCATACTGGTAAATAAAACCAAATTCAAGAAAGGAGATTACAGGCTTCAACGTTTAGTAGAAGGAGAAGATGTATTTATTAATTCGATACAGGAAGGTGGAGGATGTTTACTTTTAGGGATGCTGGATAGTGACTCGGTGTACGTCAACTTTCTTTTTCTTAAGAAGACCGGGAAAGAGTACCGGAACTTAGCTGAATTAAATGGAATTGAAATATCCAGAGCCAAAGGGTATTACATTCCTCAGATAATAAGGCTTATAGAGATCAATTCGATAAAAGATCCGAAAGAGAAATACAAGCAATCGGTAAACTGGTTTATTGATAATGGAGTTTACCCTGACAACGATTTTATTGAGTACTATATACAACAAGGTATTGTTCAGAAAGATAATTACTTTGATGACGAGATAATACTGAGGGCTAAGAATATGTTTCTAAAGGGAAAGGAAAGTTTATTGCCTATCATACAAGATAAATATGCATCGGAAGCAAAAAATTATTACCTTCAAAAAATGAAAAGAATAGCACGTTTAACAGAACCACGCTATTCTGACTATTACGATTTCCGGAACAGTATCAGGTTAATGTATGATTTCGAATATGAAAATGCAGAATATATTCTACTCGGTATGCTTACTTCCGATCCGGTAGACTCTTACGATAAATCGCGAATAATGCGACACTTTATTGAAATGGTCGAAAACGATAAAAATATAACAATCAGAAAAGAATAAATTTAGAACTACTTTAAGAACAACATAAAATTTAAACAGATATGAGAAAACTTCCTGTATACCTTGTATTAGATACCTCAGGATCGATGCACGGAGAACCTATCGAAGCCGTAAAGAACGGTGTACAAGTATTGGTTTCGACACTGCGTCAAGACCCTTATGCTCTGGAAACTGCCCACCTCAGTATTATCACATTCGATGAAAGAGCAAAACAAGTATCGCCTTTGACCGAACTGTCGATGTTCCAGTTGCCAAGCCTTACAGCCAATGGTACAACTTGCTTAGGTGCAGCCTTGAGTCTGTTGGCAGAACGTATCGAAGCGGAAGTACACAAAAGTACCGCCGAAAAGAAAGGCGACTGGCGTCCACTAGTATTTATAATGACAGATGGTGCACCAACTGATAACTGGGAAAGAGGTCTGGAAGATTTTCGCAAAACCAAGTGCGCTATGGTAGTAGCTTGTGCTGCCGGACAAAGTGCTCAAACCAAAGTCCTGAAAAAAATTACAGATACTGTAGTCTCTTTAGATACTGCCGATAGCATGACCATCAAGGCATTCTTTAAATGGGTATCGGCATCAGTTAGCTTTGGTAGCCAGAAAGTAGAATCGACTCATCAGGAAATAGCCGGAATGAGCGAGCTGCCTCCTCCTCCACCCGAAGTAAATATTGTATTATAAACCGGGATTGTTAATATGTAATTAAAATAAAATTCAAAATATGAGACGATTACCTGTATATTTATTATTAGACACATCGGGCTCGATGCGAGGCGAACCTATCGAATCGGTGAAGGTCGGATTAGAATCGATGGTCGCCAGTCTCAGACAAGATCCATTCGCCCTCGAATCGGTATATATCAGTATTATTACATTCGACCGCGATGTGAAACAGCTATTACCGCTGACAGCATTAGAGCATTTACAACTGCCTGAGATCGTAACACCCGAATCGGGTCCTACACATCTGGGAGCAGCATTGGAAATGCTTTGCCAGAAAGTAGACTCGGAAGTAAAGCTTAGTTCGGCTGACGAAAAAGGAGACTGGATGCCCTTGCTGTTTATTATGACAGACGGGAAGCCTTCCGACCTTCAAAAGTATAACCAGATGATACCTCAAGTCAGGAACCGTAATTTTGCCGGAATCATTGCCTGTGCCGCCGGTGTAAAAGCCGACACACAACCTCTGCTTGCACTGACTAATCAGGTGTACTCACTGGACACAACCGACAGTTCTACTTTCCGTCAGTTCTTCAAATGGGTATCGGCATCTGTCAGTGTGGGTAACCGCAGTGTAGGCGCCAGTAACGATATAGCATTACCACCTCCTCCACCGGAGATCCATACAGTTATATAACAATACTTTTTCAATACGTTATTACAGGGATTTTTATGAGACGACTACCTATATATTTTCTTATAGACGTATCCGAATCAATGATCGGAGAGCCTCTTTCTCACGTACAAAACGGTGTGGAAACCATTATACAGGAACTTCGTACCGACCCTTATGCCTTAGAGACTGTTTACCTGTCTATTATAGCATTTGCAGGCAGAGCTAAGAAACTCTGCTCGATGCAGGAGCTGTCGAGCTTCTACCCTCCCCGACTACCTATCGGTGGCGGAACATCGTTGGGTAATGCGCTCAACTTTTTGATGAATGATATAGATTCGACCATTCAGCGTACTACAGCAGACACCAAAGGCGACTGGAAACCTATCGTCTTCTTATTTACAGATGGTGCACCGACCGATGATACTACAGCGGCATTCGAACGTTGGAACAACAAGTACAAAGGTAGTGCCAACCTCATAGCCATTTCTATCGGGGATAATATGGACACTGCAGTTTTAAAAGAAATCTCGGAAAATGTACTCCAACTGAAAGATACGGACGAAGTATCATTCAAAGCTTTTTTCAAGTGGGTTACAGCCTCTATCAA
The DNA here is from genome assembly GCF_900128985.1 of Indolivaga macrotermitis. Lineage (GTDB taxonomy): Bacteria > Bacteroidota > Bacteroidia > Bacteroidales > Dysgonomonadaceae > Dysgonomonas_A > Dysgonomonas_A macrotermitis. Next base: position 99,720 of record NZ_FQUC01000004.1, read on the forward strand.
AACAACCAGTGTCAGTATTGCCAGCCTCAACAGCGACGATCTGAAACTGGCTCCATTCTCGGACGATTTCCTGACTAAGATAGAACAGGAAATGAGTATGCCGATCAAAGTAGACGAAAACTTTGCCGTAATCCTCGGTAAATGCCAGAATACCAAACAACCTTACCTGTTGAAATACCAGAAAAGGGTAGATAAAGATGACTTTTCGTATTTGACCCGCGTCGGAGGACGGCATTTCAAATTCGTAGGGGCATATCCTATCGATAATAGCTACTTCGAAATGGTTGACGGCTATGCCAACGGAAACCTCACCGGAAAACGCATTAATACGAGTGAGTTGGTTGGATTTCCATCCTGCCCTTGTTGTGCCAATCAGGTAGCCATAGGCTTATGTATGTGCGGCAATATTATGTGTGTCGGTAACGAACAAACCAGTACATGTCCTTGGTGTGGTGTACAACTCTCATTCAAAGAATCGGGCGGAGGTATGGATATCGGACGTACACGGGGGTAAACGCTACAATTTATTATTGAACAGATTATGAATTTCAACGATATAGTACCTTATTTAGATCCGGCTGATAAAGAAGAATCCCTGAAAGAATTTTTCGGGAGGGAAGACATTAAATCATTCCTTTCAGAAAAATGGAAAGAATATACGGATACGGAAGTCACTTTACCTAAAGATACAGATGAGCAGCCATTATCCGTACAACCGGAAGAAATACAAACAGTAACGAATCCTGAAACACCTGTCGATATGCCATTTATCCCTTCTATACCAGATGACGAAGAAACAAGAGCACGTTATCAATCTCTGTTTTCGGAAACCAGACACGAGATGTTTAGCCGGAAACTAAAAGGTACACATATCCAATTCCAGAACGGAAAAGTCAACCAGCCATATCAGATGTTACTCGATGTTATGGATCTGGGTATGCCTGAGGTAGGCAGGTTAGAGTTTATCGGTTTAAATGAAATCGGACTGAATTTCAATCCCGAGACCTGTTTGGTAGAAGGTATTCCTACGACATCCGGTGACTTTAAAATAAAACTCCAATGTTATCTTCAAGATTGGAAGGAAGGTGATCCTGTGTTCGAAAAACCCGTAACATTGATAATCAACCCCGATCCCCGGGCATTATGGAACAGTATCCCTACCCCGGAAGACATCCCTTATTACAAACCCGATTCGGATTGTAAATATGTAAAAATTGGACGAACAAAAGGATTTTTGGGAATGGGTGCCGAAAACCGTAAAGATATGGTTGCCGCAAGCCAACGTGGACGTTCACATGCTCACGAAGGTAAACCGAGGGATGACGATTTCAGTATAATCCATAATGATAATACCGAATGGTATACGGCAATAGTAGCCGACGGAGCAGGCTCTGCCGAATATTCGAGAAAAGGTTCGGAGATTGCCTGCCGGACTGTATCCGAAGTATGTGATACGCATCTGACAAAGTATAGCAAAGAAATAGACGAACTTATCAAAGATTTCGATAGAGATAACTCGGATAGTAAACGTAAAAAACTGGGTGACGCTTTATACAATATACTCGGATCGGCTGTTTTCAAAGCATATAAAAATATCGAACAGGAAGCCGTCGGTAATGATGCCCAATTGAAAGACTATTCAACGACCCTGTTAGTCGCCCTTTCTAAAAAATATAAATTCGGATGGTTTGTCGCTACATTCTGGGTAGGTGATGGTGGTATCGGAATATACAACAAAGAAACCGGATACCTGAAAATCATGGGAGAACCTGACGGTGGAGATTTTGCCGGCCAGACACGTTTCCTGACAATGGGTGAGGTAATGCAACCCACCGAGATTTACAAGCGGTTGCGGTTCGAAATTGTCGAAGATTTTACAGCATTGGTATTAATGACTGACGGTGTAACAGACCCTAAGTTCGAGACTGATTCGAATTTACAGAAACCCGAGAAATGGGATGCACTGTGGAAAGATATCACCTCGAAAGTAGAATTGACGGATGACAATGAAGCATCTGCCCAACAGTTACTCAAGTGGCTCGACTTCTGGTCACCCGGAAACCACGACGACCGTACTATTGCGATTATATACTAAAAAAGTTTCAACCCTTTTTTATTACTTCAGTAAGACTAAGAGATGAGTGCTAAAACAATTACACTAAAAGCGAGCGACGGCTCTACTGTCGAATTTGTTGATGAAATAATCGGATCGGGGGGAATGAAAGATGTTTATTTCAGCCCCGACAAATCCTACGTAGTCGGTTTCTTCCGCGATAAGCAGGACTTTAATGCAAAAGACCGCCTACAAACCATTACCGGAATATACCGCGAACGGATATTCTCGCAACAGGGCGGCGACTATTGGAAAGACCTTTTCTGCTGGCCTACCAAAATTGTAGAACATAAAGGGAAACTGGGCTTGGTATGCCCTACATATCAGGCATGCTTTTTCTTTAAATATGGTTCGATAAATAATGATTTTCTCGGAATCAAAGGAAAAGAAAAGGAAGGTAAATGGTTTGCTTCGGCCAAAAACCAAAACAAGTTTCTCGCTCCCGAAGAGAGAGGTGACTGGTTTAAATACCTACAGATATGTATCCGTGTAAGCCGTGCTGTAAAACGCATGCATGCAGCAGGGTTGGCTCACTCAGACTTGTCTTATAAGAATGTATTGATAGACCCTACCTCCGGACGGGCTGCCATTATAGATATCGACGGGCTGGTTGTTCCAGGTAAGTTTGCACCTGACGTATTGGGTACGCCCGATTTTATCGCGCCTGAGGTTATTATGACCCAGCACCTGAAAATGGATGACCCTAACCGTAAACTGCCCAATATTCCAACCGACCGTCATGCACTGGCCGTTATGATATATATGTATCTCCTTTACAGACATCCATTACGGGGAGGCAAAGTAAATGCAATGGAAGCCAGTAAAGACGAAGAACTTTCGATGGGCGAAAAAGCATTATTTATTGAACACCCCACCGATGCTTCGAACCGTGTGAAGCCGGCTCAATTACAAGACAGCCAGCTACCACAGGCCGATCCTGTCAAAATACCGTACACTGTATGCGGCCCTTATCTGAAAGAACTATTCGACAGGGCATTTATAAATGGATTACATAATCCGAATGTGCGCCCTACCGCTAATGAATGGGAAGATGCTCTACTGAAGACTGTCGACCTGGTTCAACCTTGCCAAAACCCCAAATGCTGGCATAAGTGGTTCGTATTCGATAACAGTACCAAGCCGAAGTGTCCGTTCTGCGGTACAGATTATAAGGGGCAATTGCCGATACTCAACTTATACTCGCCCCGACAGGAAGGGACATTCACTCCGGACAATTACCGTTTGATGGTGTATAACAACCAGTATCTGTACCCGTGGCACGCCAACCGCAACGTATGGCCTAACGAACGGTTAGCTGAAGAAGATAAAAAACCTGTGGGCTATTTTGTTTTCCACCAAAACAAATGGCTACTGATCAACCAGCGGTTGACTGATCTGGAAGATAAAACCGAAGGTAAAAAGATCGGCTTCGGGGAGGCAGTCGAGCTAACTGATAATAAGCAAATACTTTTATCGAAAGAAGATGGCGGCAGGTTGATTGTCGTACAAATGGTAAACAACTAAAGTTTTCTGGTTATTATGATAAAGCATATTTCTTTCGATCTGTGGATGACATTGATACAATCCCATCCCGAATTTAAACTGAAACGCGCACAGCTTATTGCTGATATGTTCGGGATAAAGGATAAAGAAGCTAAAGACATAGACTCTTTTGTTCGCTCTGTAGATAAAGTTTTCGACCGGAAGAATATGATCAGCGGACAGAAGCTGTCTGCCAATGTCATGTACTGCAAAGTCTTGCAAAAGGTAGTACCCGACGCACAGGCTGTAACATTGGATAATGCTATCGAACTCAGGAAAAAATCGGATGAATTGTTTATCGAATATCCACCGGTTTTCCTCAATGAAAATATTCCACACATATTATCCGAATTAAAGAAAGACGGGTATACCATCAACCTGTCGAGCAATACAGGTTTTATCGAGGGAGATATTTTACGCCCTACCCTGAGCCGGATGGGTATTATCGATTATTTCGATTTTCTGGTTTTTTCGGACGAAATCAATGCATCCAAACCTTCGTCTTATTTTTTCCAGACAGTATTTGAAAATGCACATGTAGATAAACACGAAATATTGCATATAGGAGATAATCCTAAAGCGGATTATCAAGGCGCTAAAAGCTTTGGTTTCGACGCATTACTGATCACTAACAATAATTATACAATTGATGATGTCAAACGAAAGTTATAAGGGTAAAATAACTCATTATAGCGGATTTCTAATTGAGAACAATGACGATTTCGGATTCTCTGCCGACGATTATTCCAAGTTCAAACACGGAGCAGAAAATATAGCACGGAAATTCGGGTATGAACTGGCCGAACGCTTTATAAGAGATTGTTTTAAAGATTCATATACAGGCAAGCAAATTGTGATTGTGCCTAGCGCTTATTCGTATATTCCTACGGCATCGTTTTTCATGATGCGCTACTTTGTACAAAGGCTGAATATGTATCTGTACGAAAACGGATTCCCTGTAGTACAGGAAACCAAGATTGTCCGTTCTGTTACTTACCGCGAAGATTATGGCGAAATGTCTGCCGAAGACAGATACAATCTTATCAGTGGAGATAAATTCCATATAGATAAGACATTTCTCGGTGATAAAGTACTACTCTTTCTTGATGATATTAAAATCACCGGAACGCATGAGCGTATCATAATTAAGATGCTAAATGAATACGGCATATCTAATGATTCGTACATGCTCTATTTTGCAGAACTAGTCAATCAGGATATATCACCCAAATTCGAAAATTACCTGAATAACCATAGTGTATCCGGTCTCGATGACATCGAGAAAATAATCACAGGTGAGGATTTCACATTCAATACCCGGGTAGTCAAATATATACTGAATGCATCTCCCGAAAAGTTCGATCAGTTCATTGAAAGACGTACCCCTAAATTTGTTTCTCAACTGTTATTTAACAGTATAGGCAACGAATATTATAAGTTCGACAGTTATATCCGGAATATAAATAAATTAAAGGAGTTAACATCTATAAACATTTAAAACAGACATAAAAGAAGGTAGATCTAATAAATAAGAGCAGAATAAACCTATCGATCTCGAATTAATCTTAATTTTATTCGGAAGATATTCCGATTTATATCTTTTTATTTTTATTTTTGTAATTGGTATATTTAATATTCACATTTTAGAACAACCTAAAGTTTACAACAAATGGCTAGTAGAACTTCGTACACTTATCAAAAGGAGCTACTCAACCGACTTAAAGAAACCCTTGAAGTCTTCAGAGAAGATATGTCTAATGTTGCGCGTAATTATAAAAATTCCGTACAAAGTTTACATGATAATGACGGATTAATGGATGAAGCATATGACGAATACTACGTTAACTATCTGAATCCTACGGTCGAAATCTTAAACAGTATCTTAGAAAGGATCGATACTGAAGATGTTGCGTTCATTGAAAAAGAAATCAACTTCTTATCTAGCAGATAAGCTAATAACTGATTGTAATGGATAATAAATTGTGCGAATCGATTCAGAAAAATCTGGAAGCACAAGGAATTTCTCTTTCGGATCAGGAAATTAAAAACCTGTACATCTCAACTGTTCAGAAACTGTACGATCTGACAGATGAAGGAGAAGTTATAGACATTCCTGATTTCGGGTCTTTCTGGAAGAAAAAAACAGAACAGGCTTCGGTTAGTCTTTTTTCTCCTAAAAAAAGACTAACTGATCGTATAAATAAAGAAGATGAATAAGCAAACAGTACATACCAAATTAAGTGAGGCTGTATCCGGAGAAACCCGGTCGGAGCTGAGCGTTGCAGATGCTTTCATCAAAGAACTATTCAATGAGGTTGAAAAAGAACTGATCGCTAACTCTTTCATTAAAATAGAAGGGTTAGGATTGTTACGTGTTATAAAAAGCGGAGAAAACAAACGGATTTTATATCTTGGCAGCAATACGCGTCTCGAAGGAGAGATTGATCTGACAGTTGTCAATAAACATACACATACAACAGAAGCTATCGGCGATAATATAAGCTTCGACTCAGATTCTTATAATGATAAAGGAGCAGATGAACTCTTCGAAAGCTTCGAAGAGCGTTATCCTCAACATAATCAGTCAAAAAACCTGCCACAGGGTGAACCCCGGAAAAACGTTCAGAATTCTGAATATACATATATCGCTAACCGCAAAATGAACCTGATAAAAACATGTATCATTGCACTGGCTATTTTATTACTGGCTAGTGTCGGATATATACTTATATCGGGAGCATCATCGAAACCTGACGAGAAGAGCCTGAGGGATATTGGTTTTAGAGATATTGAGAACACCGATACTTTGGCTTTCAACAAAATGGTAGTACCTCAGGTAGATGTCTCTCTTCAGTATATTGCGAGAATATATTACGGCGACGAAATATACTGGCCTTATGTCTTTATAGCTAATAAGGACGCGGCAAATAAAAATCTGGTAGTCAGAGGTGGTACCGTTATCAGAATTCCACGTATATCGGTCGACTTAGCTGATCTGCACGACGGAAAGCTCAAGACTTCTCTAAAAAGCCTTGCCACAGACATCATCAAGGTCGAGCGTAACGATTAGCCCGTCTGAATCTGCTTTCAAGTATTCAGGCAAAGCAATAAAGGCCAGAACCGGAGTACGTTCCTAACAACAACAAAACCATTTTCTTACTACTTTATACATCTTTATGAGCAGAAGATCCTCTAAAAAGAAAGCGAACCTAAAGCATATTTATATACTCCTATTTGTAGTAGGTGTTCTTGGTGCAGGTTATTATTATATAGAAAAAACAGAAAAGGAAACTCCACAGAACTACATTCCCGCACCGTTGACCGGAGAAGTTGGCAGTCCCCAATATACACTTGTTGAAAATAGTGATTCGGCTAATTATGAAGCGTCTGTAATATATAACGAGAATATAGGAATAAATGATGTAGCGGAAACCTTTTATCAGAATTCAGCTTTCTGGCCTTATATCTATCTGGAAAACAAAGATCAGATAACCAACCCCTTAAATATACCGAAAGGCATAGTATTAAAAATACCACGCCTTTCTGCTAAATCTATCAATATTAAGGATGACAAAAGCATCAACCGAGCTAAACAACTCGCAGACAGCATCCTAAGTAAGTCTACCGGAGAAGTATATTAATACATTCATCTGCACTAAGCAATTGTTGCTCGCCAGTATGCATATTTTTCAGCATTATCTTTTGTGCATTCTTTTCATCTTCTCCAACAATAGCTACATAAGGAATATTATTAGAGTCAGCGTATGACATTTGTTTTTTCATCTTAGCCGATTCAGGATAAAGCTCTGTCGAAATACCGGACAAACGAAAACGGTTAATAACCGGCAATATATAGTCAGCCTCAGCCTCTCCGAAATTCACAAACAAAACTTTAGTTCCCTGTACCGAATCTTTCGGATAAAGATCCAGTTGATTCAACACATCGAATATACGATCGGCTCCGAATGAGATACCGACACCCGAAACACCCGGTAGCCCGAATATCCCTGTCAGGTTATCGTAGCGTCCTCCGCCTGTAATACTTCCTATTTGTACATCAAGAGCTTTTACTTCTATAATAGCTCCTGTGTAATAATTCAATCCACGGGCAAGAGTCAAATCCAATTCCAGATCGGATTTCAGATCAAGTAACTCCGTTTTAGACAGTATAAATTCCAGTTCTTCGACACCTTTCAATCCGGTCTCTGATACAGCCAAACTGCTTTTCAATGTTTCCAGTTTCTGCTTATTTGTTCCTTCTAAAAGGATTATAGGCTGGAGTTTATCTATTGCATCCTGAGAAATACCTTTCGATTGAAGTTCTTCATTTACCTTTTCCAGGCCGATTTTATCGAGCTTATCTATAGCTACTGTTATATCAACCACTTTCTCGGGTGCACCTATGATCTCAGCAATCCCCGACAGTATCTTCCGGTTGTTCAGCTTAATAGAAACACGAATCCCGAAACGGCCGAAAACCTCATTGATAATCTGAATAAGTTCTACCTCGTTCAACAATGAGTCGGAACCTACCACATCGGCATCACATTGAAAGAACTCGCGGTAACGGCCTTTCTGCGGACGGTCGGCACGCCAAACGGGTTGAATCTGATAACGTTTGAATGGGAATGATATTTCATTTCGATGCATCACCACATAACGGGCAAAAGGAACTGTAAGGTCGTAACGAAGACCTTTTTCGCATGCCTTTACTGCAAACTTATTGGAGTTTTTCTGCAGTAATTCTTCATCTTCAAAGCCTGCCAGAACATCGCCTGAATTCAGAATCTTAAACAGTAGCTTATCTCCCTCTTCGCCGTACTTACCCATCAGGGTAGAAAGGCTTTCCATTGCGGGAGTTTCTATCTGTTTGTATCCAAATAGGTTGTATACACTTCTGATAGTATCAAAAATATAATTGCGCTTAGCCATTTCTTCGGGCGAAAAATCACGCGTTCCTTTTACGATTGAAGGTTTTTGCATCGTTTCTTTAATGTATCTTGATTTAGTAGTGCAAAGGTAAATAATTTGTTCTTAAGACGCAGGACTTTTCGTTATTTTGCCCGGATAAATACCCGAATTTGTCTAAAATGACTGAATACGGTCCGATTCATATATCGAAACGCCAGATTGAGACTGTTCCGACACGATCATCATTGTCTTAGCTACCTGCCAGGCTTCTACCGGACGGTATTTCTTTGCTGCACCGAGCATTAGGAACGAGAATCCCCTCATCAAATATTCGCTGAGCTTCTCTCCTAAACGGAATTCATCTCTTTTACCCAAGAGCAATGACGGACGGAATATACTTACCGATTCTATGCCTGTATTTCGTATAGCATCTTCACACTCTCCCTTAGTCCGGTTATAAAAAATAGAAGATGAAGCCTTCGACCCGATAGCCGTAATAATCAAATACTGATGCACACTATTCGCTTTTGCCAATTCGGCAAAGCGAACCGGATATTCGTAATCGACCTTCCGGAAAGCGGCCTGCGATCCTGCTTTTTTTATAGTAGTGCCTAAGCAGCAAAATAACGCATCACCCTTCACCAGATGCTTGAATGTCGCGGGATTATCGAAATCCACGATATGCTGTTTCAACCTCGGATGAGTTTTATCGAGCGGCTTCCTCACAAATATATTTACCTCGTCATACATACCACTATCAAGCAGCATATCAAGCAAAAAACCTCCGACTAATCCGGAGGCTCCTAACAATATAGCAGTTTTAGTTTCTTTATTCATAACTTTTCACTCCCAGTAATTTAATGGCATCCACATATTGGGCAATGCCTACAGCCACTTTCTTAGCCTCGCGCATTGCGAGTACTACTGTCTGAGGGGTATGCACCACGTCACCTCCGGCGAAAACTCCCCTGCGGGTAGTCATCCCATACGGATATTCGGATGTGGTTATGTATCCTTTTTCGTTGACCTCGATACCTAATGTAGTGGAAACAATACGATTGGCTGGCTTAGAACCTACAGCCAGATAAACCCTGTCCATAGGTATAGTAACCTCCCCTGCAGGGGTTTCTATACGCATCCTGACAAGCTTCTGTTTTCCGTTTACTTCTTCTCCTATCAACTCCTGAGTAGAAGACTCCCACATAAATTGGACTCCCTCATTTTGAGCTTCGAGAAATTCCGACCTCAAGGCTGGCATATCTTCTTCTTTCCGGCGGTAAATAAGAGTTACGCTCTCCGCTCCCATCCGCAATGCCGTACGGGCTGTGTCCATTGCCACATTACCTGCGCCTATTACAGCCACCTTTTCGCCTATTTTGAGGGGGACTTCGGTTCTCGGAATATCATCACTGGCAAATAAACTTACCATCCGCAGAAAATAGGCTGACTGTGCCACTCCATACAAATTATCGCCTTTGATACTTAGTGTCTGAGGCAGGGCTGTACCCGATCCGATAAACACTGCATCGAAGTCCTCTTCACTAAACATGGCATCTACGGTTATTCCTTCACCAACTACACAATTGTTACGGAAGGTAACTCCTAATGCTTCTATCTTTTTTACTTCGCGACGGGTAATTTCATTTGGTAAACGATATTCGGGAATACCGTATAGCAGTACTCCTCCCGGCTCTTTCTGGCTTTCGAAAACGGTAACATTAAATCCGTCTCGGGCAAGGTCTCCGGCTACCGTCAATCCGGCAGGACCCGATCCTATTACAGCAACTTTACCTCTGGTTTTAGCTTTCAACCGTTCTTTAGACAACCCCATCTCACTATCGAAGTCTGCTATAAAACGCTCAAGTTTACCAACACGTACGGGGTTACCTTTTTTATTCAGTATACAATGTCCTTCGCACTGTTTTTCGTGCGGACAAACCCGTCCGCAAATAGCAGGCAGATTACTTTTTTCGTTCAGCAACTCCATAGCGCCGCCAATATTTCCTTTCGACAGCTGATGTATCCACTCGGGTATTTTATGTTCTATAGGACAACCTTGTACACATAAGGGATTCTTACAATTCAGACAGCGCTTTGCTTCGTCTATCGCTTCTTTCATTGTGTATCCGGCATGTAATTCGGCTAAAGCTGCCAACGTCCCTTTATTTGAATCTAAATTTGTTTCCATTCTGCAAAACAGAGATATGTTTATTCCTTGATTATAGCGAGTGTCCTATCCCACTTAGCTGATATTCTCTCGCTTTTGTTATTTCTGATTTACAAAGATACTACTTTTCGCTATATCTACTTATCAAAAGTATATATATACAATAAATATCCCTTATAAGTTTTACATTATAAGGGATATTCAATTTAGGAGGCAGGCTTCAAAAGCCTTTGTATTTATTGGGATATAACAACAATATCCATTTTGATATCGGTTTCGGGACGGTCTTTCTTATCTGTTTTCACAGATTGTATTTTCATTACGGCATCAATGCCTTCAATAACTTCACCGAAAACGGTATACTCATTGTCAAGATGCATAGCGCCTCCTTCTTTAGTATATGCTAACCGTTGTTCGGGAGTGAATACCAATGTAGAATCTGTTTTGGCAGTTTCTACCGCCTGTGCATATAATCCCTGACGGAAAGCTGCAAGGCCATCGCGGTCTCCGCTGCTATAATATTCTTTTATTTTCGCCTTATTTTCAGATTGCAAGTCATTATACAACGATTGTGTACGCCTTTCGATCCGTTCGGTTTCTATTTTGTTTATCTCCTTCTCCGAATAGCTTTTGCCGACCACAATATAAAATTGCGAAGCAGAAGAAGCTTTTTCGGGATTCACCTCATTGCCTGTGCGGGCAGCTGCTAAAGCTCCTCTTTTATTAAAATGTTTAGGAAATACTATTTCTGCCGGAATTGTATAATCAGCCATATTATTATCTGAAGCTGTAGAATCAGCGGATGCCAATGATTTGGGATCGCCTCCCTGAATCATAAAATTCTTTATCACCCGGTGAAATATCTGGTCTTTGTAGAAACCTTCACGTACCAGTTTCAGAAAATTATCGCGGTGCCCCGGTGTATCTCCGTAAAGCTTAATTTTGATATTCCCATACTCGGTCTTAATCAATACAAGAGAATCTTGCTCCTGCGAATAGGTATTATGAGTTGTCATCGCCAAAATAAATATAAATAGTAAAATTATCTTTCTCATCTTTTTCCGGGTTCAGATAGTTTTGTTTATTCAAATTTCAGGATCGGGATATGAGTATTATAAGTATTTAATGATATAACTAATTGCTATTTTATTTACCTAAGTAACAAATAGTACTGAAACCTCAATATCCTTTTTCCTTGTTATTTTTTACGCAACACAAAGATAATTTTTTCCCTGAAAAAACCGCAAAGAAATAGCCGTAATACGCTATTCATTTCGTATTACGGCTACAAATTTTATATTATATTATTTATTTCCGCCGAACAAGCTACCCAGGGCATCGAATATACCTCCGCCGCCTTTGCCTCCCGAGAATGCTTTTATCAGAGACTCTACACTAAAGCCGGAATCATTGGGATCGTTGGCTTTTTTCGAGAATATGCCTATTACCGCAGGAATCACTGCCGAAGCCACACTGTTGGCAACCTCTTTACTTAGACCTACCTTCTCGCTGAGAGCGGATACCACCGAACCTTGCAAACTACTGCTGATACCCTCCATATCGGATGCTCCACCCGAAAACAGATTAGTTATAGCCGAAAGGTTATCCGGTGTAAAATGATCTTTTAATCCGTCCACGATAGATGTTGTAGTAGTTTCCACTGCTGCCTCTTGTTTATCGGCAGGCACCTGAGCATTTCCGGAAATAGCTCCCAAGGCTTGCTCTTTTACCAATTTAATAATATTATCCAACATATTTTTATCCTTTTATGGGTTTCTGATTTACTCGAACCGGTGGCAGTATTTGCCGAAGCAATAAATTGAGTATTAGTTCTTATTATCTATTTTAAAACATTGTGCACAGGGTTTTGTTCAGCTATCGGCTAACATTGGTTTGAGTTTATCTATAAGTAAAACCAAATGTTATGCATCTTTATTATCCGGCAAATATTAAAAAAAATGAATACAAGTGGGAATTGTGTCACCTTTCAAGACACTACCAACTGATACACAGCGACATTAAGAAGGTGACACGTGTCACTTTTTTGTCACCTTTTATGTATACTTTTGTTTACTTAATGTCACCTTTGTATACGTTGCTACCGAGATATCAGTATATTTGTAATACATAAGATGATTCCAATGGCTCAACACAACAATCTGGGAAGGAAAGGCGAAGACTTAGCTGTAAGTTATCTGACTGGCAAGGGGTTTCGTGTTATCGAACGAAACTGGATCGGACAGAGGCACGAAATAGACATTATAGCTACTGATACCAATTTCCTGATCTTTATCGAGGTTAAGTCCCGGTCATCGTCCTACTGGGGTCGCCCCGAAGAAGCTGTTACCGAATCAAAGATCAAACGGATGATTGCCGCCGCCGATTATTATCTGAAAATCCATGATAGTGACTTACCTGTCAGGTTCGACATCATTGCCGTATTATTAAATAAGGAACAAACCCATATAGAACATATAGAGGATGCTTTTCTTCCTCCTTTAAATTGAAAATACAGGCATGGTTAGAAAAGACTATAAAAGAAGTTTTTGGTATTACAGACCAAATGACAATTTTCCTCCAAAGGCAATAAGAGACTTAGAAGAATATGATCATGCGGAATTTCTAAACTTTTGGACGAATGAACCTAGAGACCAGAAAAAGTGGGCTAAAGAATTACCTCTCCTGACTGATGTCAAAATTTTGTGGGTAAGCTCGAATGTAAATCAACAAATGTTTGAGGCTATTTGTAATATGCCCAACCTTATTGGATTGTCGCTAAAAACCACAAGTGTTAAGAACATCGATTCATTGAGTAAATTAAGTAATTTGGAATATTTAAATATCTGCGGTATAACTAAAGTTGATAATATTGAAGTATTAGGAACTCTAAAAGGTCTGAAAGTATTATGCATTGAAAATGCAAAGAAAATTGTGAATTTTGACATTTTATCTGATCTTGTAAACTTAGAGGAGCTTGCCATAGACGGAAGCATGTGGACTGCTCAAAAAATCGACAATTTCGAGTTCGTTTCTAAGTTGACTAACTTAAAGTACCTTTCATTTGTCAATACAAGAGCAAACACAAAAGACTTTACTCCACTGTTGGAATTGAAGAAACTGATAAACTTCAGCTCTTCGTATAATTATCCTCAAGAAGAGTTCGAAAAACTTAAACAATTACCAAATCTCAAATATTCAAACACTTAATACGTTCTTAAAGAAAAAGATAGAATAAATATGTTGCATAAGGCCGTTAATGGATATTTAAAAGAAAATATATGAATATAGAAGAAGTAAGAGAGTATTGCCTATCGATAAAAGGAGCCGAAGAATGCTTTCCCTTTGATGATACAACAATTGTATTTAAGGTTATGGGTAAGATGTTCGCTTATATGGGATTGGAACGCCAAGACGACGGTTTCAGAGTAAACCTGAAATGTGATCCGGATAAAGCCGTTGAATTAAGAGAAAAGTATGAAAGCGTAATCCCCGGTTATCATTCTAATAAGAAATATTGGAATACCATTTATATAGATGGTGATATGCCCGATAGCGAAATCAAAGCTTGGATCAGGCATTCTGTAGATGAAGTGATAAAGAAGCTTCCTAAGAAAAAACAGGAAGAATATGCTGCTATGAAGAACGAATGATTTATGCCCGAAGCTAAAATATTACATATAGAAGAAACTGAGTCGACCAACTTATACCTGCGTAAACTATCGGAGGAAAAGACATTGCCAAACGGGTTTTCGGTCTATTCCGATTTCCAGACTGCGGGACGGGGACAGCGGGGCAATTCGTGGGAGTCGGAAAAAGGGCTGAACCTTACATTCAGCACGATACTTTATCCTGTGCAACTAAAAGCTGAAAACCAGTTCCTTATTTCTCAGATAGTCTCTCTTTCTATTTACGATACATTGAGTGAATATACTGATGGCATCTCCATTAAATGGCCTAACGATATATATTGGAAAGACCGTAAGATTACAGGTATGCTTATCGAGAACGACATTATGGGGGATTACATATCCAAATCGATAATCGGAGTCGGAGTGAATCTGAATCAGGATATATTCAAAAGCGATGCACCTAATCCGGTTTCGTTAAAGCAGATTACGCATAAAACGTGCAATATCGAATCTGTTCTGATATCTATTCTGGAAAAGCTGTCATCCTATTATAAACTATTGAATGACACGGCTGCAACACATCGAATAAGGGACACATACAAAGATGCCCTATTCCGGAAGAATGGTTTGTATAAGTTTGCTGATGCAGAAGGCTTCTTTTTCGCTCGCATTAAGAACGTTAAAGACATTGGTTTGCTATGCCTCGAAACCGAAACAGGCGAAATCCGTAATTACGGATTCAAAGAAGTCAGATATATACTGGATTAGCGGTCGTAATAGAACTCAAATTCGAACGACAGGCTATCGTAAATCTCTCTCAGTACAGCATCATCCGAATCTTTGTATTTTGTCAGATTCTTAATAATATATTCGGCTTCAGCAGGCGATTGCTTTCCCGCATTTTTGAGAAACAGTAAAGCTGCGTTGCGCAACGAAACCTGTCCCGAGACTGCGTCATCGAAGACAAATGAAAGAGTCTCTACACATATATCCTCAGTCTGTTTCTTTGTGAGCATAAGCCTGACCGCAAGCCAATAACCGGAAGTCCTGATATCTTCCCCGGCATTATTGATCCATTCCTTTACCAGTTTACCGGCAAAGGGCAGCGATTGAAAAAGGTTGAGACTTACCTGCTCCCTGATTTCCTGATTGGGAATCTGAGCCACCCACCTGTTGGCCGCCTCAGATGTAAAGCCGTCTACCGGATAAAGCAGTGTTGCCAATATCTTCAATTCGCGCGTACCGTCTTGCCAGAGTAGCTCTGCCAGCTCAGCATCAGGTGTATAGCGTGCTGCTATATCTTTAATTTTGCTGATATCAACGCCAAAATTGAGTTTGTAGCTTAAACCATGGTTACGCATACTTGCCGAAGCAATGCCATTCATAGCCATGCGGCATCTCCTGCGAATATCTCGTATAGTATCTTCGTGTTGCATCTTATATTTCGTAGTCTACTGCTATTCTTCCTGACACAGCCTCGCGTACAAATGGCAATAGCGCCTGATGCAAAGGATGATTCTGGTAAAAATCAAGGGCCTCTTTCGATACTACCTCCGAATAGAGGGCAACATCATAGTTGGCCGGCGAATCGAGAAAGTTGATACCTACTTCAATCTTTTCTAGTCCTTCTATCTTTCCACGCAGGTCTTCCAGTTTTTCTTTAATAAGACGGGCGTTAGCAGCTTTATCATTGCCATTTGCTTCGTCTTTCAACTTCCAAAATACAATATGTTTAACCATGTTATTTTAACTTTTGAGTTTATGCAAATATAGCGAAAAAGAACAACTTATAGCTTTTGCCTGATTGCTTTATTTAGATAGATACTACGAACGGAAAAGCTGCTTATCTTTACTTTTATCTTACAAAACACACACAATCAATTATATTATAGTTATTTTTGTAATAGTATTTTAAATAAAAAAGCTTTATGAAATTATTATTGTTGAGTAATTCAACCAATCCGGGAGAATCTTATCTGGGTTATCCTAAACAAGCGATCAAATCATTTTTAGGCGAACAGCCATTAAATATAGTGTTTATACCATATGCCGCAGTGACTTTTTCGTATGACGAATATGTCGATAAAGTCAATGGCAGTTTGCAGGAAGTGAATATACAAGTACGGGGTATCCATACATTTGATAATCCCACAGATGCAATTTTAAAAGCCGATGCTATCATGATAGGTGGCGGTAATACATGGAAACTTACCCGTACGCTACAAGATAATAATCTTATAGACTGCGTCCGTTCGAAAGTTCTGAATGGAACGCCATATATCGGATGGAGCGCAGGATCTAATGTTGCCTGCCCGACCCTTCGCACAACAAATGATATGCCTATAATTGCTCCTTTGAGTTTTGATACATTCAGCTTTGTGCCTTTCCAGCTCAATCCTCATTACCTGGACGATAATCCTGCCAATCATGGAGGAGAGACGCGCGAAATGCGGATCAATGAATTTATAATACAGAACCCCGACGTTTATGTTGTAGGATTGAGGGAATCTACTATTTTGCATTTTGAAGATGGAAAATTATCTTTACTGGGAGATCGCTCTGCCCGTATTTTCAAATACGGAGTGGCACCGGTCGAATTAACGTCAAAAGATGATTTTGATTTTCTATTAAAAAACTAAGGTTTACACATCGCCTTTTTGCTTATTGAATTTATGGAAGTTTTAAAGAAAGAAATAAAGATACCCACAATCGTATTATTCGTTCTCGCAATAATACTTATTGCATACTTTGCTCCGCGCGAAACCAAAATCAGTTATGATGAGACTGAAGGTAAACCTTGGAGATACGGTTTGGTCACCGCTCCTTTCGACTTCCCGATTTATAAGCCCGATGCCCAACTGGAACACGAGCGCGACAGTATAATGCGTCAGTATATAGGATACTATTCGCAAGACAAAACCCGGGCTGAACGCTCGATCACGATATTTACTAATGATGCTAAAGCCGCTGGTGTTGCATCCGAGTACATTTCGTATGTCCAGAAGAAGATGAACGAAATATATTCAGTCGGATTAATTTCGGCCGATGATTACGAAAAAATAGGAAATAGTAACCTCAAACAGCTATACCTGATCGGAAATGATAATATAGCCGACCTCAGGGCAATAAATTCCTTCTATACTTCGAAGTTGGCATATGAAAAGCTTATAAATGATGCACCGCAAGACGAACTGCATATACAAACATTACAGTCTCTGAATCTGAATAATTACCTGTTTGACAATATTATTCAGGATGCCGAATTATCAAAGAAAGCCAAAGACGAACTACTCATGAAAGTTCCTTTTGCGGAAGGCAATGTATTAGCCGGACAGAAAATTATTGACCGGGGCGAGATAGTAACACCGAAAACTGTTCACATACTGAATTCGCTGCAAAAAATAACGGAGCAAAAGGAAGGATCGGGTACCCGGCGAAACTGGATGGTAGCCGGAGATATCATATTAATAACAGCCTTTATCATGGCATTCATGATCTATCTCCAATTCTTCCGTAGCAGAGAATATCATAACCGGCGTAACGTGCTGTTTATGTTATTGATGATAGTTCTGTTTTGTGTACTAACAAGCCTCTTCATACAAGTCGGAATCAATGTCTATGTAATACCATTTGCTATAGCAACCATCATGGTGCGTACCTTCATCGATTCGCGGACTGCTATGATTACACACTTAGTTACATCGCTGATCTGTTCCCTGATGGTACCCTTTCCTCAAGAGTTTCTGATGTTGCAAATCCCCATAGGCTTTGTGTGTATATTTAGCCTGAGAGATTTGTCGGAACGGTCTCAACTTATCAAAGCATCTTTCTTTATTCTATTGGCATATGCATCTTTGTATATCGGCGTTACACTGGCTTTAAAAGGAGATATTAAACAAATCGACCCGTTAATGTTCCTATATTTCGCTATCAATTTCATGTTCGTAATGTTTGCTTACCTTCTTGTATATATGTGCGAAAAAGCATTTGGGTTTATATCGGGAGTGAGTATGATTGAACTTTCCAATATAAACAAGCCATTATTACAAAAACTATCTGAGGTCGCTCCGGGCACATTCCAACATTCGATGCAAGTAGCCAATCTTGCAGCAGCGGCGGCAAGCCGGATCGGAGCAAATGCACAGCTCGTTCGTACGGGAGCGTTGTATCACGATATAGGTAAAATGACTAATCCTGCCTTCTTTACAGAGAACCAGATTCCGGGAATGAATCCGCATGACTCTCTCTCATACAAAGAAAGTGCGAGAATAATAATCAGCCATGTATCGGAAGGTATTAAAATAGCCAAAAAGTACAATTTGCCTCAGCAGATTATCGACTTTATAGCTACTCATCATGGAACAGGTAAAGTAAAGTATTTCTACAATTCATACAGAAACGCCCATCCCGATGAAGATGTAAATGAAGCTGATTTTTCTTATCCGGGGCCTAACCCTTTTAGTAAAGAAACCGCTATTCTGCTGATGGCCGATACGATTGAAGCTGCTTCGAGAAGCCTGTCTGAATATACTGAAGAAACAATATCCAATCTTGTTGAAAAACTCATAAACAGCCAGTTAGCTGATGGACTACTAAAAAATGCGCCTATAACATTCTTAGATATAGAAACTGCTAAAACTATATTTAAAGAAAAACTGATGACTATTTATCATTCCCGTATAACCTATCCTGAACTATCTAAAGAAGCTAAAAAGCACGACGAAGATGCTCATTCTTCGTCTTTTACCTGATTTTATAGTTGTTTTCTAAAAATATTTTCTACTTTTGCGGTATCAACACCAGACCTATTAGGAATGAGTCCTATTTCTACGCATAAAAATAACAGCAATCTAATTTTTAACAATTTAGATTTGTTTTTGTGTGCCGAAATATTAGAGAGAGAGAGAGAGAGAGAGAGAGAGAGAGAGAGAGAGAGAGACGCACACGTATAATATAAATATTATGATAAATAATTATAATTTTTTCATAGTACATAATTGTACGCACTTTTCACTGCGTCATTTTCACACTATAAAAAGTAGCCAGTACAGATTGCAACAGACAGGATCATCTTTATTTTGTTGTCGTTCGAATTCCTGTTTTATACTAGATTTGTCAAACTGTCAACTACCTAATGCAGCAGGATGCAGGGATTGTATCTTGCTGCTTTTAAGAATAATCCATAGACAACGACATAAACAACAACTCAAAAAAGCAATGATAGAAAAGAACACTTTTTTACCGACAGGTATATTCTCTTACAGAATAGCCTGTATTCGACTGGAAACAATCATTAAAAATTGTCTAAAGGCATTCAATAGACACTCTAAAAATAGCATTATCCATTTATATGGAATTAATGAAGACATAGCTATAGCACCTCAAGCGTATATGGCATCGGGCTGACTCAAAAGAACAAACGAATAGAGCTTGGATGTATATTAAAAAAGATAACAATCATGATATGCGCAGATTGTTATTCTCCGGTAAGGAACAACACTTTTGATGTATGCAGTTTTACATAGTAAACTCACTGCTCATTATTAGAATAAACATCTATACTATAAGACTCCCATGTATATTTATTGAGTAACCTAAACCTAAAAATATACAGGCACTGAATATTCCGAAAAGTAAGCCCGGTAAATTTCTTATATGATTTCACAAGTGAGTTTAATAGGCCGAACCTGATAAGGATATTCTTGTTTTCGTTTCAAATATTAAGATCAACATTATAGTTAACAAAGTACAAATGCGTGTACTTTATATTCTTAAGAAAAATAACGACACACTTAAATAGTTTAAACAAAACAACAATGAAAAAGAAAATCCTTTTACTTATGGGTATTTTTTCCTCCGGAATTATATGCTCACAAGTAGGAATAAACACACAAAATCCACTAGGAGTATTCCATGTAGATCCTTTAGCGAATACTAATGTGACTGGAACCAACGGATATGAAGATGATGTTATTGTCACAAGTACAGGTAATGTTGGGATCGGAACAGTGACCCCAACAGCAAAACTTGATGTCAGAGGCAGTGTACGCATAGCCGATGGGACACAGGCTGAAGGTAAAATCTTTACCACAGCTGGTACCGGACTTGGATACTGGGCCGAAACTTTTAAATTTCAAATTATAGAGTCCAGTGTCTATGATGGACTACTATTGCCGGGTGGAAATGGAGCGGCATGGCTGGCAGTTACACCAGAGGTAGAACTTACAGCTGGAAAATGGATGTTAATGGCACGTTTAGTAACTAAAAACGCATGTGCTTCTACATATTTTACCTGGCTCCGTCTACTGGATGCTTCCACAGGAAATGCTATCAACGCAGCCGGAGGAAGACCTTCTTACGATGGAGCATACTATGATATTGTGGAGACTGTGGGTGTCATAGATATTACCAGTGGCACCAAGAAGGTGGTATTACAGGGACAGAACTGGTCCAATTGTACTTATACCTCTCCTGATCTGGGAGGCTCTTATCTATATGCAATAAAACTATCTTAAAGTAATTTATGTTATGAGAAAAATTTATTGTCAAAAAATAAATACAATATATCTGGGTGTATTCTGTGCTTTAATACTCTTTGCTAATCCTTCGAATGCTCAGGTGGTAAAAATAAATGGGGTAACTTCCGGAATCCGTATGCAAATAGACCCATTAAATAATTCTTCGGGAACAACCGGAGTAACAGATGATCTGGTAATAACTTCGGATGGCAATCTCGGTTTTGGCACGACAGCGCCAAGTGTGAAAGTCGAAGTCAGGGGTGGTTTACGTATTGTAGATGGCCAACAGCAGGAGGGTGCTTTTTTTGTCTCGGATGCAACCGGATTAGGTTCCTGGCGCGATGCAGACATGGTCGGAAGAAGGATTGCATTGGGGAATATAATGACAACCCAAAACCTGGCCACAACTTATACTAATGTAACATCTACCCCTCTAAACCTCAAAGGAGGATTATGGATGATAGTAGGGCGGGTCGATGTTGTAGGTACAGCTACAGGCACGGAAGACAGAGCTCAATTCGTTTGGATAAAAATAGAAGAGAAGACGACCGACACACAGGGTACTGTTACAACTAAAACAATTAGCGAATCAGGGCTCCCCCATATGATACGGACAGGTGTATATAGCCAATATTATTGTACACCTATGGTTACCGGCTTTGTATCGATCCCTCTGGAGGGAATATCCCAAAAGAAGAGGGAATACTCTATATACGTAAAGAGTCCGTCTCCTAGTTATACATCCCCCAGATTAACTTCAAATTTATCAGGAGCATATTTTTATGCTATTAAACTTCAATAAAATTGATTCTACTATGAAGCGATATAATTTATACTTCTTTGCATTATGCTTAATGCTCCTCTCGCCGGGGCATACCATATTTTCCCAGATTGGAGTCTATACCGATAATCCTCAATACCTGTTTCATCTGGACGGGAAGGGTAATAACCCAGATAATTCAGCACCCACATCTACACAATTAAGTGATGACCTCATTATTGATGGATCCGGAAATGTTGGAGTAGGGACTGTTCCGACCACAAAATTGGATATTAAAGGATCTCTTTTCTTATCCGGAACAAATCTTAAAGCAGATATGCGCCTGCTATCCGATAGCAATGGTAATGCATCATGGAAAGATATCAATGATATTTTAACTCCAATCGAAAGTATTTTAGATGGTCTTTTATATGGTGACCCTACAGGCTTGGCTGATCCCAATGTAGAAGATCCCAGCCGATCTCTGGTTATAACTTCCACATGGACTAACATAACTCGAACTAGTATAAAAGTTACACCCGGTACTTGGTTGATATACTCGTCTGTATCTGCTAATGGCTATGGCTCACCAACAACTACAGGTCCTACCTTCTTTTGGATACAATTAAGAAATAAGACCAACGGGCAAGTATTGGAGACTGTCGGAAGTTTGCATGAATACGAAGGAGGATATTGGTCAAAGCCTCAGTTTGTAAAACTAATAACTTTTACAGCAAATGCTGAGCTCGAGATATGGGCTATTGCCGATATATATGATACAGTAAGAAATAGGTATGGAGGATCGCATTTCGGAGCTGTAAAAATACTCAACAATTAGATTAACATGTATTTGGATGAAAAGTCTCTTATGGCATCATGTTATAAGGGACTTTCTTTTATATCTATAATTTCTATTTGTCAGAATGAAAACATTCATTATATTTGCAGCATTATAAGCATAATTTCATTTGAAAATGACTAATATTTTCACATATAAAAAATCAACAAATAGTCTAATTTTTAACAATTTAGATTTGTTTTTGTGTGCTGAAATATTAGAGAGAGAGAGAGAGAGAGAGAGAGAGAGAGAGAGAGAGAGACGCATCACAGGGCGTTAACTAAACAAAATTTTCTATTGTGTCAAAATAACGGGACATTTTTTTATGTCTTCGTTTGCTTTGTCGTATATATCCATTTCCTAATAAGTTGGTTCGGTAAATTGTACCGGATAAAATCATTGTTGTTTTGTCGTCGTTCGAATACTACTCCGGACAATCATTTACCAATAAACCAACTGCTTATTGCAGCAGGGTGCAGTGCATGCACTTTGCTGCTTTATTATCTTTTTAAGAAACAATCATTTAACATAAAAGCAACAAAAGGGGCCACAGCCCTACAAACAACAATTCAAACTAGATTAATTATGAAAAAGAAGAATCTTTTAGCCACAGGGATATTCTCCCTCGGGGTAAATTGCACCCTTACTGGGACTAATACCCGGTATCTACGAAATGTATTAGATTATACCCTTATCGATCATTCTGGCAATTCTGATAAAAAAATAAATACAGAAACTAATATTGGAAGTACTTTCTTTCTATTTAAGGACTATTACAAGAGAAAGAGTCTGAGTACAAGTATAAAAATATTCGATAACACACTGAGTAAGATTAGCACTCTAATCGACTAGCAATGAACAGATTTGCAAAGAGCGAGGAGTATATCAAAAATATGCACTGAATAAACGGACAGATTTACCGATATAAAAACAGAAAATAAACCCTCATTCATTTTTTATTTGTTAACATATACGCTTTTATTTTTGTAAAATATTAACAATAACATTTATTGATAATTTTTAATTTTACAAAATTGAAAAACTCTTAAAATACGGCTAATTGAATAGCCTATCATTCTTACAAGCAGGAAAACACGATAGTTATTATAATTGTAAGAAGATAAAAGATGTACAAAGTATTATTAACTAATAAAAGATGTTTAGGTTTATATTTCGTCAAATCAACACGATGATATTTATATTGTGTCCTTTTCGGCATTTCTAATAAATATCAGTTCATGCAAAAATTTGAATCTGGAATAGTTTATTTATTCTATTACCTCCCAAGTCTCAATCTTTGCGAAGATGTTACCTATCTAATTTCTAGTATAAGAAATATATAAAAAAAATCACAAACCTCTTATACTATCTCAAATTTCTACTTAAAATCAATAAACAAATCAAGCAAAATGAAAAAAAAAATCACATTATTAATCTTAACACTTGCTAGTATTTACTCGGTCAACGCACAAGTTGGAATCAACACTGAAACTCCTGATCCCAGTGCGACCCTGGATATTGTCAGCACAGAGAAGGGTATGCTTATTCCACGAATGACTACCATACAAAAGGAAGCAATAAGCAGCCCGGCTTCAGGACTCTTGGTATTTGATACGGATCTGAAGTGCGTATCTCAGTTTACGACAGGTTCTAATTGGATATGTCTTACCATACCATCTCAAATGCGTTGGTTTTATATGCCATCTATAGCCATATCCACAGAAGAAATATCAACAACCAGCCTTACTATTGACTTGTATGACGAATATAAAAAGCAATTTTTAGGTTCCGACCCTACAACCTTTAAGGCAAGTATTGGAGCTCCGGCTAGTATTCCTTATTTTCCTACAGCAACGGACTTATATTACTATATAACATACTATTCTAAAGATGTTTTTCAGATAGTAAATATCAGTAATGCAGGTATTCTGGAATATAAAGTTATAGGAGCTGCCACTGATGAAACTCTCATAAACGTTGTATTCGTTTTAAAATAAGGTTATTAACAAAACTCAGGGAGCAAAAAAAAATGAAAATATACAACTATCTGATATTGTCTTTGTGGATAATATTAGCTTCATCATTTGTTAACGGTATGTATGCTCAGACACCCGGTGGCACAGCTCTAACAATAGAGCTTTGGCTACAGGCCGACAAAGTACAGAATACGATACCTGCTGATGGAAGCAATATTACACAATGGTTAGACAAATCATCTAACAATATTCACTTTAAGCAGAATGCAGCGTTACTGGTTCCGAGAATAAAATATTCGGCAATGAACTATAATCCATCAATAGAATTTTACACTGATGTTGAAGAAGGTAATGCGAGCACTGCAGAACGGAACCGGAGCATGATCGCCGAAACAGCAATGACCGTAACATCCAATAAGGCTTATTACACTTTCTGGGTATCGGTAATGGATGATACTCAGTCAAGCTCTTTGGCAACCGTTATTAACTATGGTGGTAGTACTTCGGACAATGATGGATGGCGAAATGCCACCAGCAATAAAAATATTTGGATGCAGAACTATAGAGGAAGCTCCTTTTATCATTCCACAGGGATAGGAAAGCTTTATGGAATAGGAACTTCAATCAGGCCAAACGACTATGTCACTGCTAATCCTATCAGGTTATATCATAACGGACAACTAGGTACAGCAACTACCGGCCGGGCACAACTCTCTCCGGGAAATACTTTCCCCATCATTGGTAAATCGAGCAGTACTGCCACAACCAACTATTTTTTCGGCGAAATACTGGAGGTCATTGTAGTATCAGCAGATGCAGGAACATACATAAGTGATCTGGACCTTGAAAAGATTCATTCCTATTTAGCTATCAAATATGGAATTACTTTAGAGAACCAAAATATTATATCATCGGATGGAACTGTTGTATGGGATGGAACCGGAACATTAAATGATGGATATAAAAATAATGTTTTCGGGATAGGTAAAGACTCCGGATCGGGATTAGACCAGAAACAATCTAATAGCTTTGACAAGAAAGTTGCAACCGTTTTTGTTGACGAGCTGAAAGACCTGAACTCAAACAATGCAGGAACAATTGCCGATGGGAACTTTCTTATGTTTGGTTCAAATACGGGCTCCGAAGTATCTGCTTACACACAAGCCAAAGGGACAGCTTATCTAAACGGATCAATCGTCGAAGAATTAAATGCCGTACAAAACATAGTATTAAAAGCCCAAACGACCGGGCAATCGAGCTACACTGTTAATATTAAGCCACATGTCGGTTCAAAATACGTTTTAGTGTCACCGGACGATCCTACTTTTGCTCCCAACAAAACCCGAATATACCTTGTTGAAAATGAAGTTGCTAAAGATGTACTGATTAACGATGGAGACCTCGTAGGTTTCGCCACATTTATAACTGCACCGGGAGGGGTATTTCAGAATCTAAGAGTATGGCTCAAAGCGGATGATCCCGCTAGTATAGTTCTGGCAGGCGACAATAATGTCTCTGTTTGGAAAGATCAGACGTATAATGGCAACGACTATAGTTACGCAGATGTAGCTTATACAGGGAAAACATATCCGCAATATGTAGAATGCGACGAAAAGATGAACTTTCACGCAGCTGTAGACTTTTCCATAACCTCTTATTTAGCCCGGAAAGAAGGCCCCATGAAGGAGGATGCTCCGACTGATTTCACTTCGTTCGTTAGCTATTATGCAACAGCATATGCCAGTAACGACAGGCTATACACGCATGGATTCGGTTCTAATAATCCGAGAGCTATTACGACTCGTACTCCGGCCATGGGCTTTGCTCCCGGAGATGGAGTAGGACGTGTACGTAACAGTAATGGTGCACCCGGACAAACGGACGTGGATGGAACTTTGGTCGGATTCGAAAAATTCACGACCGCACTCCAAATGATAAATACCCATAGTGCAGGAACGGTTAATAACAGTGGTTATGCGATACACGATTTTGGCGGATGGCAAGAAAAAGTATCTGCTACCGGATTATTTGGTACGGGGTTCAAGATGGCATCAGGGGGAACTCTTGGCGGAGCGAGTATAACATCCGGAAGCTTTCAGGGTTTAATCTCTGAAGTATTTTTTTATGAGCAGGCACTTACCGAACCGGAACAAGATAAAATAAGAACTTATCTGGGTATCAAATATGCGATAACCCTTGATGCGGATGACAACAATCCTGATCTGAATTACAATTATATTCTATCCGATGGTTCTACTATAGTTTGGAAAGGTAACTCTTCGCCTAACAAAGGATTTCATAACAACATTGCAGGATTAGTACGTGACGATAATTCAATCTTCATCAATAAAGCTAAGTCAACCAGTAAAGAAGGTATTATCGGAATGATGGTGGAAGGACATGATATTTGTGGACAAGGAGATGCTGTATCAGAAAGTTTCACTAATAATCTTAGCGGCCTGTTCTGGGGTGATAATCAGATCAATAATACAATAACATATACAGAAGAGGACTGTTATGCTTTTTCAACACGAACTTCCCGCGTATGGCTTGTCCAAAAAACAAACCTGAACCAAATGACCGTAACCATACTCGCGGGTGCTGCCGGGGGTAGCTCTCTGGACAACTATATGAATAATGGATATCAGGCATATCTTTTGGTTGCGGATAACGAAAGTGATTTTGATAATGATGCATGGAAACTAGTAATTCCAGGTACTTTCAAAGATGGTTATCACAGGTTTGATTATACATTTACCAACGAATATACATATTTTGCCTTAGCATTCGAAGCTTTACCGGGCAATTGCGAATCGTGTACATTCAAAGGGGATGATGGGTTTAACCTTACCAGAAGTAATCTGGGTGCGAGCAGTGTTACAATCACATCGCCTAGCAGCCCTGTTATTAAAACAGGACTGGCAACCGACAACGGAAACCTTACGATGGATGTTGAATTTAAAATAGCATCCGGTGTTAATCGTATGCGTATCCGTCCGGGAGGCAACCGGGGAGCGGTAAATCTCAACTCCAGCGGATCAGCTAATGCTTTATCTACAATCACATATACTTTATCGATGCCCGCTAACGTATCGTTTGCAATAGGAGATATCGATCTTTATGAGACTGCCGAAGTATACGGTTATTGTAACGGAGTCAGAGTATATCCGGCCAATGTCTACAGAGAGCCGCTCGCAGGAGCTAATAAAAGGCGGGGCTATACATTTGATATTGTTGGAAACAGTAAGGCTGTTGGTAATGGTAAACAATCGCCCGGACGGGGAAATCCAAGAGCAATGCTACATTTCGACTTTGGATTTGCCGTAGAACAAATCGTTATCGAATATTCGAGTTCCAGAGCTTCGACTCGCTACCTAGACTTATTTGCTATGCAGTTTTCGTGCCCACAACCACTCCCTCCACCTAATGAGGCCGGGTATTCGATGCAAAAGAAAGGCACTCTCGAAACACATGTATGCGGTATCGTTGATTACACCTTTACTATATTAAATGCAAATAACGAATGTGATTCCGCACGTGTGTATTTTGAAGACATCTTGCCTATCGAGATGGAATGGCTGGCAAATTCACTGGCCATTGATGCAAATCTGGTTGATACAACTATAGAAGAATCCGGTGGCAACAGTATCATTCTTGAAGATAATAGAATGATAATCGATAAATTAAAACTTCCCGGTAACGGAAAAACAATTACTTTCCGGGCTCAGGCTATTTTCAAGGAAGATGCACCGATCAATCAAACGTATTACAACCAGAGTAAAATAACTTATGTTCGGAAAGACAATCAGGAAAGCGAATCGCTGCTCAGCACCGATGCCTATTTCATAGAAGGTGTTGATACAGATAAGCGTACACCGACATTCGTTATTGATGATGCCCGCGACTATAAGTACCTATCTGCACAGATGGAACTAAAACCGTCTGACTGTTTTAGAGAAAATAATGAAATAGAAGTAACTCTAAAAATCGATAATCCGAATGCGAGTATCCCCGATATGTTTCTGGAAATAGGTTATAATGAGAATTTTCATTATAAAGCGGGTTCTTTCAAAATAAATGGAACTGTTGCTGCAAATGCGACTGAATATGTAGAGATCGAAGATGACGGAAGCAATACTCCGATACCCGGATACACAATAGTGAAAGGATTTACCTTGCCCGGAAATGCAACTGGCAGCCCGACGACTATTACTTATACAATAGTAGCACCGGGATTATCGGATTTGGAATTTGAGACAGTAGATGGAAATCCGATATATTACCCCATGGGTATCGGGTTTGACCTGAATACTGAAGCCGAAGATGGTATTTGTCTTCAAAACGCATTTCTGAATACAATAGGAGATAATGAACTACCTTACTGTTCCAGTAAAAAGTATATTATAACGAATAAAAATGTTACAAACAGAATAAAGAAGTAATAACACCAACAAAAAAGGTTGACAACTAGTTAACCTTTTTTGTTTACTAAACAACCATTATTTTTTCAAATTCTTTCTATTATAAAAATAATCCCTATATTTGCTGCATCAATGCGGTTCTTTTACAAACTAAATGACTAATATTTTCACACATAAAATATCTTTAAACAATTTAAATTTTAACAATTTAGATTTGCTTGTCTGTGTTGAAATATTAGAGAGAGAGAGAGAGAGAGAGAGAGAGAGAGAGAGAGAGACACACACACGCATTAATTTTACAAAATAAAAATAAAGAAGCGCGTAACGCGTTAATTTATATTTTTTTTCCTTATCAAATATTACACCTAAATTTTATTGTGTCAGAAAAACGCTATACATTTGCGGTGTACATGTGTCTCAATATTTTTTATATATCAAACAAAAATTGGCAGGGTAAGTTATATCTGGTAGAGTCATTGTTGTTTTGTTGTCGTTCGAATTCAAAGCCTTATTACAACTTACCCTTATGCCATATTTCATACGTAGCAGAATACAATATATGCACTTTGTATTCTCTATTTACATCATGCAGACACTTCACTAATATAAAAACAACCAACTGGTCTAAGACCCTAAAAACAACAACTCAAAACAATAATGAAAAAAAAGATTCTTTTACTGATGGGTATATTCGCTTTCGGAATAACCTTTGCTCAAATTGGTATTCATACGGAAAACCCATTAGGAGTATTCCATGTTGACGCCGGACGGGATAATTCGGCTACACCTACCACTACCCAATTATTAAACGATGTGGTTGCGAAAGTCAGCTCGACAGGCAGTATCAACCTCGGTATAGGCGGAGTACCCTCCGATAATACTCAACTTGACTTACTTGCTCCGAATAAAGGACTGTTATTTAACAAAGTGGCTTTGACATCGCTTACCGATATCATAACTGTTCCCAATCCTGAGAAAGGTACGGTCATATACAATACGGCATATAATAACAATATGAACGAGGGTTATTATTATTTTAATGGAAGCAGTTGGCATATAATGCGGTCGAGTAAGATGGGGACAACACGGCTCAATCTGCTTTCGAATGGTGCTTCAACATCTGTTACAACGGCAACAGTTAGTGCCGGAGGATACGGTGGTACACGGCTATCCTTTACTTCAGGCGGCTCTATTACAATCAGCAATACAGGGAGATATGTGTTTATGGTCAACTTGTATGGCAGTTCTGCCGGAGGAGGAGTACCCGGCTTATACTATTTATTTCTTGTTAAAAAAGGAAGCCCTTCAACCCTATTAGATGGAATGACCATGACTCCGTTTTTAGAACCCACTTTTTCTCAACCGGGTTGTCTGGCCGGTACCTTCGAAGAGGGAGATGAAGCCGAAATATATCTGGCACATAACTCTGCTAATGCAGTACCATGGACCCTTATTGCAAATACCAGTATTCCGAGTGTGATAGCCGCAACTTCCATGTTCTACTGGAAATTATATTGATCTTTCAATTTCCCTGAATAATAATTACTTATAACAACATGAAAAAAAATTTATTATATATATTTTGCCTCGCTCTATCGTCGATGGTATATGCCCAGGTAGGGATCAGGAGCCTGAATCCTATCGGTGCATTCCATATAGACGGGTTAGGGAATACTCCTGCAAGCCCAATAACATCTGAGTTAACTGACGATATTATTATCCAAAATGACGGTGCAGGAGGTGTAGGAGTTGGAATCGGTAAGATACCAAGTACTAATGCACAACTCGATTTACAATCGAGCACCAAAGGATTCACTTTAAATAAAGTAGCACTCAGCAGCCCTACTGATATTACTACTGTGCCAACGCCCCGTTCAGGAATGTTAGTGTATAACACCAATACCAATACCTCGGCATCCATATCGGAAGGGGTCTTTTTTCATAATAATAGCCAATGGTTAAGGGTAGATACTAACACTTCCCTACCCGAACTAACGTTATCAACATTGCTGAATAATACCCCTACTACTACAATTTCTTCAACAAGTACACACGTTGGCACAGCATTACTCAAATTTAAGTCCGCTGACGGTGCAATCAAAGTTCCGTCTACATCTGCTTATGCTTTTTGTATTCGCCTATATGGTAGTGTACCGGCTTTTACTATTCCAGTTGGAAGGGACAACCCTGTATACCACTACTATATATACCTTGTTAAAAAAAGCGATCTGACAATTCTGGATAGTGCCGAATTAGATTTGAGTGTATTTAGTACAAAAGAAATGGCTTATATGGTAACCCTTGGAGCTTCGTTGCAAGCGAACGACGAAGTTTATATTTATCTGGGCAACGCTAAGGATCATCCAGTGTGGACTTTATATGGAGGAAGTACCACTTCTGCCAACTTAACAAGCTTAATATATTGGAAAATATAAATAATCAAGAAAAATGAAAAATCTATTGATATTATCCGTGCTTTTTTTCTTAGTGCTTAATTCTTATTCTCAGGTTGGAATTAATACAAGCAACCCGAGAGGGGTATTTCATATAGACGGAAACGGAGACAATGCCTCCACCCCGACCGTCGCGCAGTTAAAAAATGATCTGATAGCTCAGGTTGATGCTAATGGAGAGATGTATGTCAATATGGGTTCCGAAGGGCATACATCCAGCCAATTTGGGCTCTATGATACCAATAAAGCATTAGGGCTTAATCGAGTTGCGTTAACTTCAACAACAGATATAACAACTGTACCTTCTCCCGGAAAAGGACTTTTCGTCTACGATACTAATACCAATTATATGCATTATTACTCGGGATATATGTGGTTACGTATAGAGGATACTCCTTATGAAAACACTTCAGTACGCACTAATAATTTATTAGAGCGTGCCTATAGTCTTCCTCATACTCCGACTGGGATAGCAGAAGGTACTCTATTGAAATTTACCTCAACAGGAACGATTACTATCGACGAAAAAGGCTCTTACGGTTTTTCCATTCGTTTATATGGAGGACCCGGAACATTTACACCAACACCTGCTAATAAAACATATTATGTGTACATGACTAAAGCGGGTTCGACAAGTATCCTTGATTGTATTCAGATAGATCTTTACGTATATACGGGACGCCCAATATCCTATACTGCTACATTTTATGCTGATTTGGAAGCGAATGATGAAGTATGTTTCTACTGGGCACATGATCAAGCTACAACAACAACATGTTATCTTGTACATTCCACTGAAGGAGCCATTAACTCAAATAGGGCAAGTATGCTTTACTGGAAATTCTAAAAAAGAAAGACTGCTGATTTATTTGAATCAGCAGTCTTTCTTCTATTCTATATCTTCCCATAAGTCATCCTTATGTCCGAACAATTTTCGTAAGCTATATAGTTCCTTTTCCAAACCGTTTATGCGCTGCAATAAGTTATGTATAACATCTATACCCTCTATATTAATCGAGAGATCGTAATACATATTAGCAAACCTATCTAAATCGGCTAATTGAGACTCATGTATATACATCGTCTCCTCAACAACCTTAATGTCGATAAGCCCTTCCCTTGCAAGTAAAGAGACGAAAGACGATTCGATACGCGAGTTCCTGCAATATTCTTCTATAATAATTAGTCCTGTTTCCATAGCCGTATTATTTAGATTCTGCCAATTTTTTAAATAATGCTTTTTGTTCGTCAGTCAACCCTATCGGCACTTGCACCGAATAGGTTACATACAGGTCCCCGAAGCGACCATCTTGTTTATATACAGGGAAACCTTTGCCTTTGAGGCGGACTTTGGTGCCATTCTGGGTTTCGGGTTTTACTTTCAGTTTTACTTTTCCCGATAATGTGTCAATCATTGTATTTCCTCCCAAAACCGCTGTATATAAATCCAGAGGAGCATTCAGATATAAATCATCCCCTACCCTGTTAAATACAGAATCATTTTCTATTACAAATGTAATATACAAATCTCCATCGGGTCCTCCATTGGCTCCCGGTCCTCCTTGCTTGGGAAGCTTAATTACTTGCCCGTCTGCTATTCCGGCAGGTACAGTTATACGGATAGTTTTCCCGTTAACGGTTAAAGTTTGTTTGTGCGTTTGCGCTGCATCCCGTAATGTCAAATGTAACTCGGCGCCGAAATCCTGACCTTTGAATCCCCGGCTACGCCCTCCGGTTCTCTGTCCTCCCCGACTTCCGAACAATGACTCAAAAAAATCGGAGAATTCGCCATCATCACCTCCGGAGAAGCTATACGAATACCCTCCGCCACCATCGCCAAATCCGGCAAAGCCTCCATGCTGCGATTGTTGCTGACGGGCTTTCTCGTATTCTTCGGCATGCTTCCAGTTTTCTCCGTACTCGTCGTATTTTTTTCTTTTTTCGGGATCACTAAGAACCTCATTTGCTTCATTTATCTGTTGAAACTTCTGATGAGCTTCTTCGTTGTTGGGATTTACATCCGGATGATATTTCCGGGCTAGTTTTCTGTAAGCCTTCTTTATATCATCAGCAGTAGCTGTTTTTGTCAGCCCAAGCACACTATAATAATCAATAAAAGCCATATGTTTATGTTTTTCTATTTAACGTTTTTATAACCTGTTTGTTTAGGCATTTCAGCCATAAAGTCGAGAACAAGCTATTTTACTATAAAGCGGATCGATACCGAATTTCCGGCTTCATCCACCACCGTCAACCTATGATTGCCTTTGAGTGGAGATAATTCTTTCTTATGAAAATTTTGTGTTTCTCCGATATAATCTTCATCCAAATGCCAGAACACTTTAGATTGCGGGTTACGATGTGCCAATTCAAATATTATCCGCCCTTGGGTTCCGTCCAACTGTTTGGGAATACTTACTACGGCATTATTCACCGGATAAATAAACTCCATTACTTTTGTATTATCGTCTGCCTGACATTCGGGTGAAAATGGCGGCAATGAACGGTAAGAAGGATGATGCTCTTTATAAAACCACTCCCACGATGCAGGCAACACAAACCACGATGTTTGTACTATCCCTCTGCCTCCGGCACAATCCTCGTAAACCCTATACTTAAAATCTTCCGATACATTTACCTTTATGTGGTATGAACAAACCGGAGCTTCCAATGCTTTCTTCGTTACCCACAATGTGTCTTTCGAAGATTCAGGGCAATTAACTCCTGTCAAAAATCCACTTTCCCTGCAAACTTCCGTTTTAACCAAATCGCGAATAGGAGCAGTAAACCATTTAGAGGACGGTAGTGCGTTGAAAATATCGAACATTACCATTCCGGCAGTACGAGCTCCTGTCAATCCGGGGCGACCTTCCCCATCCGAATTACCAACCCATACTCCTACCGTATACTTAGGATTGACACCTACAGCCCATCCATCACGAAACCCGAAACTGGTTCCGGTTTTCCATGCGATCTTCTGGATTGAAGGGATAGAACGCCAGTCTATCTCTTCCGGACGATTCAGATTTGTAAGCGCATCCAGAGTCAACCAGATAGCTCCAGCTTTGAATAAAGGGTCGGTAATATGTTCTTCAGTTTTGTCATTGTCTTCGTCATATATATATGAAACCGGCTTGCGTTTCCAATAACTTTGTTCTCTGTTATAATCGTTCAAAGATTGTGCCATATGCGCATACATCTGGCTTATATCCCAAAGTTTACCTTCTGCCCCTCCCAATATAAGCGAAAGCCCGTAATTATCGGGCGAACGTGACAGTGTTGTCATCCCTGCATCTCTCAACAGGTTGTAAAATTTAGTAACCCCATATTTACGGAGAGATGTCACAAAAGGAATATTAAGTGAACGGGCTAAAGCCTCGGATGCCGGAACAGCTCCATCGTAATTCAAACTGAAATTTTTAGGTGTAAATCCGTTTATATTAATAGGAATATCTGCTAATAACTGATTGGGAAGTAACTGTCCGTTATCCATCATTGCACAATAAAGGAACGGTTTGAGGATACTCCCTGTACTTCGGGGCGATTGTAAGATATCAACCTGATTGGCCGATATTGATTTATCGAAATGCACATTGCCACAATAAGCAATCACCTCATTCTTTTCTACATCTATAACAATGGCTGCTATATTTTTAATTTCGTTTTGTGCAAACTCGGCATTCCATCTCGATAAAATATTCTCAATGAGTAATTGCCGCTGCTTATCTATTGTGGTACGTATTTGCTTTCCTCCTTGTTCTTTATAGATTTTGGTAACCAAGTGAGGCGCTATCTGTGGTAAGGCGTAAGGTTCGAAGGGAAGTGGTTCTGCCAGAGCCAACTCATAATCGGTTTTATCCAGTATTTCCCTTTCGTATAATTTTTTCAGGAGGTTGTTACGCTTACTCAATAGCTTCGACCTGTTCCGTCCGAAGTGCATCATAGCCGGCGAATTGGGTAAAACAGCCAATGTTGCAGCCTCAGCCCACGACAAAGTTGAAGACTGATGCCCGAAATATCTCCATGATGCAGCTTCTATACCTACTACATTACCTCCCATTGGTGCATGTGAAGCATATAGGTTGATAATCTCATCTTTCGAATACGAAAATTCGAGGCGGGTGGCCATAATCATCTCAAGGAATTTTTCTCCGAACGTTCGGTTTTCTTTCCTTGCCAGACGGATCGTTTGCATAGTAATAGTACTGGCTCCACTAACAATTCTTTTCTCCGAAAAATTCTGTTTAACCGCCCTAAGTATAGATCCTGGATTAATTCCCCAATGATACCTGAAATACTGGTCTTCGAACTCAATCAGGCATGTTTTATATTTTTCCGGAACTGAATCTACTGTCGGAAAACGCCACTGCTGATCGTCGGCAATACGTGCTCCGAGTAGCTCCTCGTGCCGATCGGATACCACAGTGCTATATGGCACATCGAACAAAGGTGAAGGCAAGCAAAAGATATACCAGATACTAAGTATCAGCATAACAGGGATACTAATCCGGTATTTCAGTTTAGCTGTCCTGTATCGGTCTATCCATTTTAAGAAAAATCGCTTCATCCGATATATCGTAAAGTAAAAACGAAGCCTAAAAATCAGCTTCGTCTTTAAAATATCTATTGTATTTTTTCTTACTCCTCTTTGAACCATCCCGAATACATCAGGTAATTCTTGGCTATTTTCTGATTCATTTCTTTTGCCTGTTCGGGATCTACTTTCTTCACAAATTTAGCTGGTACTCCCGCATAAATACTTCCCGGCTCTACTATAGTACCACTTAGAATTACCGATCCGGCAGCAACAATAGAGCCTTCGCCTATAACGGCATGATCTAGAACAATCGCTCCCATACCGATCAAAGCTCCACTTTCGATTTTCGCTCCGTGTATTACCACATTGTGACCGATGGAAACATCATCGCCTATTTCGACTGTCGACTTTTGATATAAAGTATGCAAAACGCTTCCGTCCTGAATATTAACCCGATTGCCTATGCGGATCGAATTAACATCACCACGCAGTACGGCGTTAAACCATACACTGCAATCGTCTCCCATAATAACATCGCCTATAATAGTAGCGTTATCTGCAAGAAATGCATTTTTTCCTATTTGTGGTGTAAAGCCTCTAACTTCTTTTATTAAAGCCATCTTGTTTTTATATGATATCTAAAATATGAGTATTCTTAAATCGCTTTTGTCTTTTCTTTCAACCAAGCCTTTTCCTCTTCTGTAAGGCTAGGCGAAAGACGGTCAAATACAAATTGATGATAGTTATTAAACCAACTTATTTCTTTGTTTGTCAACATTTCCTTTATAATAGGGGCTGTATCTATCGGACAAAGGGTCAGTGTTTCGAAAGAATAAAACGCACCAAATTCTGTCACGCATTCTTCTTTTGCCAGTATAAGGTTTTCGATACGGATTCCGTATTGATTTGCCCTATATAATCCCGGCTCGTTAGATGTAACCATACCTGGTTGTAATGTTGTCGGATTTTCATTCATCCGTATATTTTGGGGTCCTTCGTGCACATTCAGAAAATGTCCGATACCATGTCCTGTTCCATGCAGATAATTCAAACCATTATCCCACAATGTTTTTCGGGCTAAGATATCTAACTGGCTACCACGTGTTCCCTGAGGAAAAATAGCCGTAGCCAAATTAATGTGCCCTTTCAGTACCATTGTGTAGTCTTTCTTCATCTGTTCGCTAATAGTGCCTACAGCTACAGTACGGGTAATATCAGTAGTTCCGTCAAAAAACTGAGCTCCCGAATCAATAAGTAATAAACCTTCCGGTTTTACTTTTAACGAACTTTCGGGTGTTACGTGATAATGCACTATAGCTCCGTTAGGCATATAACCTGCAATAGTATCAAAACTTTCACCAACAAACAAGTCTTGCTGGCTCCGGTATTCTACAAGTTTTTCGACAATAGTAAGCTCTTCTACTTCGCCTGCGGGGACAGCTTTCTCAAGCCACATGAAAAATTTCACTAATGCTACTCCATCACGTTCCATAGCATTACGGAAGCCTTGTTTTTCGGTCTCATTCTTAACGCTCTTCATCAAATCGACAGGAGACGGAATGTCTATAATACGACATGATTTGGGTATTCTATTATAGAGGCTGAAAGATATTTTAGTACTCTGTAAACAGATTTTCGAATCTTCTGTTA
Organism: Indolivaga macrotermitis; assembly: GCF_900128985.1. Lineage (GTDB taxonomy): Bacteria > Bacteroidota > Bacteroidia > Bacteroidales > Dysgonomonadaceae > Dysgonomonas_A > Dysgonomonas_A macrotermitis. The sequence continues at coordinate 137,235 of NZ_FQUC01000004.1, forward strand.
TATTCGACACATAATCCTCAACCTTGGTATAGTCTGCAATAGCAACTCCCTCTTGTTGAAAATGTTGTACGGTTTCCTGAGTTAATTTCTTCGGATCAATAAAAATTACAGCTTCGTTATTCGAAACATATGCATGGCATACTGCAACAGGATTACAATGCACATCGTTTCCGCGTATGTTGTAAAGCCATGCAATAGTATCCAGTGATGATATAAGAATAGAGTCAGCCCCCTCTTTTTTTAAGAACTGACGGACTTCTTTTATTTTATCCGAAGCCGAAACTCCGCTGTATTTTGTAGGTAGTTCGAATATTGTGTTTGTCGGTATTTGCGGCCTATCCTTCCAGATCTGTGTAAATGGATCATAATCGGCAATCAGATGAAGTCCTTTGCTATTCAATCGTGCAGTCAACTGATAAGCATCATGTGCAGCATATACATTGCCATCGATACCAACATTATTCCCTTCTGATAATTCGCTTAACAGCCATTCTTCAATTGTTGGAGTTGTGGGTAAACCTTCTCTAAAAAGATCTATACCCGAATTGTTTAGCTGTTGTGCTGCCTGAAGAAAGTATCGCGAGTCTGTCCAAAGTCCGGCTTTATCTCTTGTTACTACTATCGTTCCGGCAGAACCTGTAAATCCGCTTATCCATTCGCGCGAAGCCCAATGAGATGCAGGATATTCACTCAAATGCGGGTCGGTACTCGGAATAATAAATGCATGTAAATCTTTCTCCTCTAAAAATTGTCTCAACGAGGACAATCGACGATGTATAACGTTTGCCATAACAGAAATTTTAAATAACAGCAAGTATGGATAACTCATTACAAAAACACTTCCGCTTTGTAAACACTACTTGCCTATACAATAAAAAGGCCTGCGACCTTTAATTTTTCATTCTACAAGAACCTGAGAATCTGGCTCCCGGCTCTATCTCTATAGTTTGGGTTGTAATATCTCCTATAAGGTTTGCCGTAGCTCTCAGTACAATAGTATCTTCACACACAACATTTCCCGAAACTTTACCGAGAAGATCGAGGTTGGTACACTCTACATCACCCGATACATGGCCGTTATTACCTATTATGATTTTTCCTTTACTTATTATATTGCCTTCTATAACGCCATCTATACGAATGTCATCCTGAGTAACAAGATTTCCGGTTAAAACTGTTCCGGCTGAGAGAACGTTATGCATGCCACTAGGGGTAGGCACGACTTCCTTACGATTCAACATATATCAATTTTCTAAATGAGGTTATTAAGAATAACAAATGTAAAAAAAAAACTTAGCTTTGCACCTCTATTCTATCATTAATATATTCGAAGTATGGAAACTTACATATTACTCGAAAACCTGAGATTATACGCTTATCACGGGGTAGGAATACAGGAGACCCGTGTCGGAAACCATTTTTTGATCAATCTGAAAATCAAAATAGACATTGCAAAAGCCGTTCAATCAGACTGTTTAGAGGACACAATCAGCTATGCAACCGTTTTTGAGATAGTAAAAAAGGAAATGGAAATACCATCTAAATTATTAGAGCATGTGGCCGGACGTATCATTTTGGCTTTAAGAAAGGAATTTCCCGCAATCGAGACTATCGAGTTGAAATTATCGAAAAACAATCCTCCGATGGGGGCAGATCTAGATTCTGCAAGTGTACTATTGATAGATGAAAGGAAGTAAGGTCTCAGACCTTTTTATTGACTTTGTAAGCATAACAACAAGAGGCTACTATCCTTTGTTAATGTAACATTAAATACTTACAGTTACTTAAAAAATGAAGAAACTAAAAATAACAGAACTGAACCGTATCTCTGCAGAAAAGTTCAAAGAAAGCCCTAAAATACCTTTAATAGTTATACTGGATAATATACGCAGTTTGAATAATATAGGGTCGGTATTCAGGACTTCAGATGCATTCCTTGTAGAATCGGTCTATCTCTGTGGAATAAGTGCCACCCCACCCCATGCCGAAATTCATAAAACCGCACTAGGCGCAGAATACTCTGTGGATTGGAAGTATTTTGACGACACCGTACAAGCTGTGAAAAGCCTTCAGACTGGAGGGTGTCATGTATTTGCCATTGAACAAGTCCGGAATAGTGTCATGTTGGATGAATTAAAGCTCGATCCTTCCGGAAAGTATGCTATAGTTATGGGAAACGAAGTAAAGGGTGTACAGCAATCAGTTGTAGATGCATGTAACGGATGTATCGAAATACCTCAATTCGGAACAAAGCATTCGCTAAATGTGTCTGTAACGGCAGGAATAGTTATCTGGGATTTTTTCAAACAACTACATACATAATACTTGTCCGGTTAAAGAGTTGAAGATTTAATCACAATTAACCTCTATAAAATCTTCCACGTCTTCATTATATTCGACACAGGTCTTTTTTACTAAAACCATTTGATTGTTTACCAATTTGTATTCAGCATTCATATGGTTTCGACCGGCACAACACTGATTATGTTCATAAATTCTCTTCTTTTCGTGATCAAAGTCTAACGAAACACCTCCGATATCACTTAAAAAGTATTCTCCTGTTTTAGGATCGAAGAGAAAATATAATCTGGAGGTATTAGGTCCGGCATAACTTGCCTCAAATACCGAAAAATCTGCTACGCCATCAAAATTGTAATCATCTACTTCAAGACAGTTAATCCCCATAAGCTGGCATTCAAGCTCTATATATTGAAGTAATTTATCGGTTCTCTTTTCAAATATTTTCAGCCCCGATACGTGTGCATAGAAATCGTCTTTTTGCTTCGATATTATTATTTTAAAATATTTATCATATAAAGAAACAGATTGTAGTAATTCCTTTGATTCCCATTCGAGTTCTTCTCCATAGCCGATATCAAAGCTCTTGGTCAATTGAATATTCAATTCATTTCCCGTTTGGGTATCCTTCCATGTTCCGGATAATACAGCACTACCTTCGCTATAATCTTCGAAAGTCAATGTTGCCCGTACTCTCCCTTCTTTATCCTTTTCTTTTAGAATTAGTTCTTCTGACTCCGTATCAAATCTGCCGTCAGCAATGATTGGTTCGTCATATTTGTCATAAGCATAAAAGGCATTTACGACCCCATCCGAATAGGGATACATAACCACTTGTATGGGATACTTATGAATAAAACCGGAATAACTTATCTGAGAAAAAAGTGAACAAGTAGTAAAGACAGTTACCAATAACAATAAAAAAAACTTTTTCATTATCATTATATATATCGGGAGAGGCAAAGACCTAGTCAAATTTAACGATCTTCATCACGCGGTCAACCACTCCGGCATTACGTTCGACATACTCGCCGGCATGGTTACCAGCAGCTTCCAACACTTTAGGATATTCGAGAAATTCATCCATAAGGCTTTCAAAGGTCTCAGCATCGTGGATAGAGTATCCTCCTCCTGTTTCCAATAATTGGTTAGCTTCTCTGAATTTTTTAAAGTTAGGTCCGAATATAACCGGAATGTTATAGACTGCCGCTTCGAGTACATTATGAATACCGACCCCGAAACCTCCACCGACATAGGCCATTGAGCCGTACCGATAAAGTGATGATAACAGACCAAATGTATCTACGATAAGGCAATCGAACTGCTGTACATTTTCCGGTGTAGCTTTGGTATATCTGACAGAAGGGCGCTTCAGTATACTTTCGATATAGCTGAGATGAGCCTCGTGTATTTCGTGAGGAGCTATTATTAGCTTAAGGTTAGGATTATTATTTAAATACTCAACAAAGATATCTTCATCTTTAGGCCATGAACTACCCGCAACGAGGGTCAATTGCCTGTTTCCGTCTTTATCTTTAGAAAAAGCTTCACCTATAGGCAGATATTTTGCTTTGGATTTGATATCAAGCACCCTGTCAAATCGGGTGTCTCCGCATACTTCTACATTGTTAACACCAATACCGGCAAGTAATTCTTTCGAGTTATCATCCTGAACACAGATACACTCGTAGAATGACAATATTTTCCCGTATGCTTTTCCATACCATCTGAAAAATATCTGGTTCGGGCGAAATATGGCCGAAATCATATATGTCGGTATATTCCTCTTATGTAACTGATTTATATAATTGTACCAAAATTCGTACTTTATAAATACTGCTATAGCCGGATTCGCCAGATTCAAAAACCGCTTTACATTGCTTTTTCTGTCGAAAGGCAGATAACAAACTATATCCGCTAAATCATAATCTTTACGAACTTCATATCCGGAAGGAGAAAAGAAAGTCAATAGAATTTTATATTCCGGATGATCAGCCTTTATTCTTTCCAGTATCGGCCGGCCTTGTTCAAACTCTCCTAATGATGCAGCATGCAGCCAAATGTATTTGGCATTAGAATCTATTTTATCCTTTAGTTTATGGTATACCTCTCTATGTCCTTTGACCATCAGGCGCGCTTTGCGATGGAATGGCGATATCAGATTGACAATAAGCGCGTAAAGACCTATTACAAAATTATACATGCTTATGCTTTATATTCTATGGTTGAAACGGCTGTCTTCAATCGGCTCAAAGTCTCCTCTTTTCCTATTGTAGCTGTGATATCGAACATATGCGGACCTTTCGACTCGCCTACTATTGCCAGACGAAAAGCATTCATAATATTACCTAGATGATAACCTTTATCTTCAATCCATTTTTTCACGATGGTCTCCTGATTCTCTGATGAGAAATCAGATATACCTGACAACACCTCACCCAATTCTGTTAATTGAGCCGGAGTTTCTTCTTTCCAGCGCTTTTTGACAGTCTTTTCGTCATATGCGGATGGGGCAACAAAGAAAAATGATGATTGCCCCCAAAGCTCCGGTAATAAACTCACGCGTTCTTTGACCAAGCCTACTACTTTTTCTACATAGTCCGGTTGAGAATGAATACCTTCCTGCAGAAGATATTTTTCAAAATAACGGGCTATTACTTCATTAGACGCTGACTGTATATACTGATGGTTGAACCACTTTCCTTTCTCGAAATCGAATTTAGCCCCGCTTCTACTACACTTTTCAATATTAAAAACCTTTATCAGTTCGTCGATAGACATTAATTCCTGATCATTTCCGGGATTCCACCCGAGTAAAGCCAGAAAGTTGACTACTGCTTCGGGCAAGTAACCGCTTTCTCTATATCCTGACGATATTTCGCCGGACTTGGGATCTTTCCATTCCAGTGGAAATACAGGAAAACCAAGACGGTCGCCGTCACGTTTACTCAATTTACCTTTGCCATCCGGTTTCAACAGCAATGACAGATGTGAAAACTGAGGCATAGTATCGGCCCAACCGAAAGCTCTGTATAATAAAACATGTAAAGGTGCGGAGGGTAACCACTCTTCGCCTCTGATTACATGTGTGATCTCCATTAAATGATCGTCGACAATATTCGCCAAATGATAGGTAGGTAGCTTATCGGCTGATTTGTACAGCACTTTATCATCGAGTTCCGATGAGTTAATAACGACCTTCCCTCTGATCAGGTCATTTACCGCAACATCCTCATTGGGCTCTATCTTAAAGCGGACTACATAATTCGTTCCGTTGGCAATAAGAGATTGTACTTCATCGTTCGATAATGTAAGGGAATTGCGCATCTGATTTCTGGTAGACGCATCGTACTGAAAGTTTTCAACTTCCTGTCTTTTCTGTTCCAATTCCTCCGGTGTATCAAATGCAATATAAGCTGCGCCTTTTTCGAGTAGCTGATCTACGTATTTCCTATAGATATCTTTTCTATCCGACTGGCGGTATGGCCCATATGCACCTCCGACATGAGTTCCTTCGTCGAAGTTTAACCCCAGCCATGTTAAAGCCTCTATTATATATTCTTCGGCACCGGGAACAAATCGTTGTGAATCGGTATCTTCGATACGGAGTATAAAATCTCCGCCATGTTGTTTTGCAAAAAGATAGTTGTACAGTGCAGTTCTCACACCCCCTATATGTAAGGGACCGGTAGGACTGGGAGCAAAGCGTACTCTGACTTTGGGGCTCATATGTGAAAGATTTAAAAAAATGCTTACAAAGCTATATAAAAAAACTCAGAAACAGATATATTAATACCGAAATGTGTGTGATAGCCACACATCCCGGTATTTTAATCCTTGTCTAATAAACTGCGATTTTACAGTTTCAGTTTATTTGCAATATCTTTAGGCAAAGCATCTTTATTTATAACAAAACTTATGGTCTTATATTTCACAAAAGTCTCGGACACGTACCAGATGCCCTTGTATTTTCCGGTTTCGCCCCATGAGTTTTTCACCATGTAATATTTAGTTCCGTTTTGGTCTTTTGCAATTCCATAGATTTGCATTCCATGATCATCAGTCGTTTCCTGATTATCGAATCCGGCCTGACGTATCTCCTGAGTAACTGTTATTTCTTTAACAGGCCCCTCTTCTATTTTCTTTCTCATAGACGATACTTTCTCTGTTGCAGAAAGCCCCAGCCAGTGTGCCTGATCAGATCCTATATTTTCCGGCGCATTATCATCCGGATATACACCAATGCCATTACGGGTAAATCCTGTTTCACTCACATCTGTAGCCCATGCTATAGTATATCCTTTTTCGATAGCATTATCCATAATCTGAATCATTTCATCCATAGGCACATTATAGGACAGTGCCCATCGCCAGTTGTCAGGAACTTCTACTGCGAAAGGCGCGTAAAAAGGATGATGGGTAAATGATGAAAGAGAAATATAATTATTACTGTCCAAACCTAATTCTTTAGCCAGGCTTTGTGGTGTATAGCTCTTTCCGTTATATGTAAACGATTCGGGCTTCTCTCCGAGATATGCATCCAGAATCCCTTTAAATCCGGCAAACCAAGCTGTCGAGAATTTCTTATTTCCTTTTTTATGAATACCTTCCAGATAACCGGTAAGCCCATCTGCCATTTCGCCATGCTTATGACCTGTTTCGCCATAATTTGTTCCCGGCATTACACTGTTAGGCACAACACCATATTCGTTGATGGTTTCTATAACATCGGCAAACGAACCTCCCTGTGAAAAATTAAGGGCACCATCCAGACGGATATACTTCTGGGCTTTGTCTTCGTAGTTACGGCGAACTATGTACATCTCAGACAAATCGTGTTCACCTTTTCCTGCTTTCAGTAATTCCGATTCGAGGAAACCTACTCCTGAAAAACTCCAGCAAGTACCACTGCTTCCCTGATTTTTAATAGATGTGATCGGATTTTCTTTTACCACCGAAAATTGATAACCTGCCTGTTCTGCTTCTGTTTGAGCAGATAGCGAAAATGCAGCCACCCAAGCGACTGACGCAATAAATAATTTCTTCATAAGATCTGTTTTATGAAGCAAAGTTAACCAAAAAGCGAAATATAGGATTACAGAAAGGTATTAAATGTTCGAAAATCGGATAGATTAACTAAATAATGATAGTTTTCTTTACTTATTCCAGAAATCAAGATATTGGCGGGAGATCATAAAGGAGTCGTGATGTTTTTCAACAAACTTCCTGCTGGCAGCCGATTGTTCCGGTAACCTTTCTTTTTGGAGGACAATCTTTTCCAGTTTATCAAAGATATCCTGTTCATCCGGATGTACATTGACTATCGGCATATTTAGGGATTCACCCAACAATGTATACATTTCGGGTTCGGCACCGCTAACAGCAACCAGCCCTTGTGCCATTGCTGTCAAAGCATTCATTCCGGGAGTATAAGAATATACCTGATCTAACAAAACATCCGATTGGGCCATTAACTTCAAATACTCTTTGTTAGGAACATTTTCTGCTTTATTGATCAAAACTTCCCTCGGATACTTACGATGAATTTCTTTCAGGCATTTCATCAGTAAATCCGTCCCTTTCAATTGATGCCGATCGGACTGTATACCTATAAAAAAGCGGATTTTGTCGTCTACCACACTCTTCTCTATAAATGTGAGTTCTTGTGTGTTTACGGGCTCGGAGATATATGTGAGTTTTCCGTCGAACAAAGGTTTGTAAGCTGCATAATACTCATACAAACAAGCTATAATTCCATCACATGTATCGGCGATATATTCATTTAGCTGCCTTTTCTCTTTGCTTTGCCATTCTTTGGCAAGCTGTACTGCTATCTCGATATTGTTCGGTTCATTACCAATAAAATAATCAGAATACCGGAATGTCTTACGATCGAAACAAGCGCTTACCCAATAATAATCAGTGCCGAATGCTCCTAAAAACACTTTTCCGTTATTCCGTTTCAGATACTTATATAACCATAGGTTACGGTCGGCTTTCATATCAATAAATAAAGGGTTCTTTATCTGTACAATATCATATCCCTTCAGTTTATCTAAATTCCGGAATAAATGCCATATATATCGCAACGAATCCTTAAAGCTATATCCATTACGGGTTAAGTCCAGATCGCGGTTATTTTCCATCCATTTACTACCGTCAGAAGCAACTGTTACATCATGCCCCGATTGCCGCAAAGCTTGTGCCAGCGTCCAGTGCATGTTACTACATTCTCCTAATAGAAGTATTTTCATCCCGATGATGTGTTTATGTGAAAGTTTTTACTTGAAACTAATCCACGACCAGATAGGGTAATGGTCGGAATACTTAACAGTACCTACCGTACAATTATAAGCCTGTAGATTAAGGCTATGCATAATATAATCGATCCGGAAATAGAATCCGTCTTCGTGGTATGTAATCCCGATACCCGATCCGGTGTATTTATAGGCATCCAGAAAGTTGCCCTTTATTTTTTGATAAGCATACGAAATAGGAGGCTCATTAAAATCGCCACAGACAATCATGGCATCAGTCTTTCCTCTTTGTAGCCGTATACAGTCTGCAATAATATTAGCTTGAAGAGCACGGGTTTTAAATGCAGGATCAAGATGGCTACGGATATTTTCGGTTACGGCACCTAACCTATCTCTTCTCTGATCTACAACCAGCTCTTTATAGAGTTCTTTATCCTCAGCAGTCAGCCTGTTGGATTCCAAGTGATTATTCACTATAGTTATATACTTCTTTCCTATCTTTATCTCATACATAGCCGATCCGTTAAAAGCACTCTCTATTGGAATCCGGGCAACTCTTTCGATCGGATATTTTGAATAACAGGCAAGACCATACATCGTAGAACTGATCGTATCTCCCAACCGGATAATGGTACGGTAAGGATAATCTACCATGACATCATCAAATTCAGCCAGGGATATAATCTTTTCCATATCCTTTTTAGTGTCTACGGCAAATTCCTGCATACAAATAATATCAGCACCACTATGTACTATATATGGCAGAATCGGGTTTTCCCGGGCTTCTTCCCCGGTTAACCAATTAAAACCACGCACATTATAAGACATTATCTTAAATGCTTTTTCGGGAACGTCTTCAACCCGCGAATTTGTCGGTATGTATGTATCTATTGATTGCCAGCAAAACAGGAATACCACAATTTGCAGGATAGCAAATTTCCACTTAAGAAAAATGCACCATAATAACAGGTAACAAAAATTGATAAGCAACAAGATAGGAAATCCCATGCCCAGATAGGATACCAGTACATAGTCGAAGGGAGAAACCGAAGTAGCATAAGTAGATAATATAAGCAGCAGCATAAACAGAATATTAGAAGCTAATACTGTATATTTTACCCCCCTACCGACATGTATCGCTAAATGCTTTCGACTTAGTTTCATACAACTCCAAAACCTTAATTTCTCTAATTAACAACAAAGATACAATGTAAGGTTCAATGCGTCTTCGTCCTTTAAGACTCTTTAATAAATTAAATAACCGGAAGAACTGTATAAAAGCTTTCCGGTTGCATATCGAATAGTCTTCGATTCTTAATCATTTTTATAAGGGATGTTCTTCGATTCGCAGAGTTCAACAACTTTACTTTTTATCGATTTCAGGTCATTGTACTTCAAACCACTGATATCTACGGTATAGATTTTACCATCCGTTTCTGACATTTTCAGGTAACTGATGCCAAACGCAACTTCTTTAATATTGATCCATTCCGAAAGATATGCTGCTTTTTGTTCCGGCATCTTTACATAGATTGACTCTGAATTTAGCTTTAAAACAGGCTTCGATGCCCAGATTGTTACATTCAGAACGAGAACTATCCCTAAGACTATAGCCAGTAACCCGGCATAAAAATCAAATAAAAATACGTTGGAGATTGCCTGCTTTACACATATATATAGCCCAAATAAGGCAATATAACCTCCAACTATCAGAAGTAAAGTCTTTTGTGCTTTCGAATCATTATAATTTATTATTATTTCATTCATAACTTTATGTTTTTAATTAAGTCCTCAATCCTAATCTATTCTTTTGGTAAGTACAACAACAAACAGTTATAGTTCAGAAAAGTATTATTAAATATTTATTACCGCTTAGATTTAATCACAAAGATAATATATCAAGCGGTTTTTTGATTTGAAACGCATCAAAAAATAAACCAATGTATAATATGAAACCCAAAACGGACAAACATATGACAAAAGTGTATTTTTTTACACTAAATAACCGGATTAAATACAAAAAAGAAAAAGATAAATAGCCGGAATACGAAAAAAAATTTATTAATTTGTGTTATTAGAATTTAAAGAAACGATCTGTATTTTTGGATATTGATATTTTATTATAAGAACAACCTGTTTTTATTTCCGAAAATTATATACAAATAATAGGAATTGTTTCTTCAACGAAGTGGAATACCGAACCTAATTTACTCTATTATGAACGAGAATCTTGATCCTGCATTAAACTCTGAGGAAGAGGCAAATGTAATTGCCAGCACAGAGCAAGCAGAAACTACTAATGATCTTCAAACGCCGGACTACCAGTCTTTGACTAAAGAAGATATTATAACTAAACTCCAAGAACTATCAAAACACGAGCATGTGCCTCCCAGAAACGAAACTGAGGGTTTAAAGCATGCATTTTACAAACTTAAATCTAGCGAAAACGAGAATCTCAAGAATCTGTTCATAGCGGATGGAGGCGAATCCGACTCCTTTATTGCCCCATTGGATCCACTGGAAGAAGAATTGAAAACACTCCTGAACCAGATCAAAGAAAAGAGAGCTCTGGCATTGGCCGAAGAGGAAAAAGAGAAGGAAGAAAATCTCGCTAAAAAGTACCGGATTATAGATTCTCTGAAGAATCTGACTGAAAGTACCGACGATTTTAATAAATTATATAAAGAGTTCAAGGATCTGCAACAGCAGTGGAACGAAATAAGGCAAGTTCCGGCAGCGAAAATAAATGAACTGTGGAAATCATATCAAACATATTCCGAAAAATTTTATGATCTGATCAAGATCAATAACGAATTCAGGGATTATGATTTCAAAAAGAACCTTGACCTAAAAACTGCCATTTGTGAGGCTGTTGAGAAATTGCAAGACGAACCGGATGTTGTTTCGGCATTTCACCAGCTACAAAATTTCCATCAGCAATGGAGAGAAATAGGCCCGGTTGCCAAGGAATTGCGCGAGCAAATTTGGGAGCGCTTTAAGACCGCTTCTACTGAGATCAACAAAAAACACCAGGCTCATTTCGAACTACTTAAAGGTCAGGAAGAAAACAATCTGGCTGAGAAAACTGCAATTTGCGAAACGCTGAAAACAATAGATTACTCTACTCTCAACTCATTTAAAACATGGGACGAAAAGAGTAGAGAGGTTATCGACCTGCAAGCCAAGTGGAAAACCATTGGCTTTGTTCCCCGTAAATTCAACAACCAGATATTTGAAGAATACAGGGCTTTATGCGACACATTCTTCGAAAAGAAAGCAGAATTCTTCAAACACCAGAAAGATGAAATGGATGCTAACCTTGAAAAGAAACGGGCTTTATGTGAAAAAGCTGAATCTTTGAAAGATAGCACTGACTGGAAGAAAACGGCTGATGAACTTATTGCGATACAGAAAACATGGAAAACCATCGGGCCTGTACCCCGAAAATATTCGGACGTTATTTGGAAACAATTCGTATCGGCTTGTGACTATTTCTTCGAACAAAAGAATAAGAACTCATCGTCTCAAAAAGAAGAAGAAACCACTAATCTTGAGCTGAAAAAAGCCATTATCGAAAAAGTTAAGAATCTGGAGCAAGCAGGTTCTTCGGACGAGATGTCAACTCTTCGTGAATACATGAATGAATGGCATGCAGTTGGTTTTGTTCCATTCAAAGAAAAAGACAAGATTTACAAAGAATACCAAGCTGCATTAGATGTTCAGTTCGACCGTTTAAAGATGGGCAAGTCCGAAAGACGCTTCCAGTCTTTCAAGTCAAACCTTGATGATATTACCAAATCGGATAAACCTAAAGGTCGCCTATATAAAGAACGTGAGAAACTGATGTATCAGTTCAATAAAGTTAAATCCGATTTACAGACATACGAAAATAATATGGGATTTTTATCTGTATCGAAAGGCTCCGGAGGCTTACTTAAAGATATGGAACATAAAATTCAAGATTTAAAGAATGAACTTGACTTAATTGTTCAAAAAATAGATACAATCGATAATAGTTTAAACGAGATCGATTAAGCCTGTTTTTCAACAGTATATAAGGGGTAGATTAATAAATCTACCCCTTTTTTTGTCCGTAATCCGAAAATTTTCTGAAATGCAAAACTAATCAATAACTTTGTTGTTATTATTTGAAATCAATCTAAATAACAGTATTTTTTTATAAAGACTAAAAAACAAATTAAATCATGAGCAAAATAGCAATAGTTTACGGAACCTCAACAGGAGCGACTAAAGATATAGCTGAGAAAATTCAGAAAGCATTAGGTGCAGCTGATTTGTATGATATTGCAAATCTAAACCTTGATCAATTAAAGCCTTACGATCTCTGGATTTTGGGAGCTTCTACAACCGGTTACGGAGATCTTCAGGATGACTGGGATTCTATACTTACTAAATTTGCAGCATTAGACTTTTCAGGTAAAAAGGTTGCTTTATTTGGTCTGGGAGACAGTTCTTCTTATTCAGACACATTTGTAAACGGAATGGCGCAAATATATAATGCTATCCAGGAGAAAGCGGAGATTGTAGGCGCTGTATCTACTGACGGTTATACATACGATGATTCGGAAGCTGTTGTAGATGGTAAATTTGTGGGTCTGGCTATTGACGAAGACAACGAATATGATCAAACTGACTCACGTATAACTGCTTGGGTTAATGACCTGAAACAATATATCTAAAACATTTAAGTAAGCGTACACTCTTACTAATAAAACTTATATGACACAAATAGCCTCTGATCAAAAGATCAGAGGCTATTATTTTATTTTATATCTAGCCCTTCGTAATCTATTATCGATTCCTTCCATATCTGAGGAACCTTCATCGCAACCAGCTCCTTCGGATTGTATGTCACAACCACTGAGTTGCAACGGCATTTGATCTCATTGGTAAGACTATTTCGTATTTGTTGCAAAAGGGTCACACTCTTATTTCCGACTCTTACTATTTTTGTATCCACTACAATATCCTCTTTATAGAAGACCGGTGCTATAAAATCAACTTCAATACGCGCAATAACAATAATGCCGTCGATCCAACTTACATAAGACGCTTTGAGATTTTCGAAATAATTGATTTTCCCTAAATCAAAATAACTAAAATAAATATTGTTATTAATGTGCCCTATCGAATCCACATCATTAAACCGAATCTGAATGGGCAATGTATGCCGAAATGTCTCTTCGGTGATTTCTCTTTCTGTTGTTATCATTTATAATTAATCTTATATTCTTTTTATCTAAATACAATGTCTTGTACAACATCCATGCTGACATGGGTATTCAGATTTTGTATTATCCGTTCTTTATTCATCATAAGTTCAGCCCTTAATACCGACGAAGAGAGTTGCACATATAATATATTGTTCTTGAAATAGATATTCGTTGTATAAGATGAAACCGAAGTACCTAATATTTTACCCCATCCGGAGATAACACGGCTTTCTGCCAATTTTCTTCGGATAAAAGGATTTTCCTCAAAAAACTGCCTGATGACTTCTCCTAAACTTTCGGTATTACGTTTTCTCATTTCTCATTACTTTACAAACGGCTGATTTCTCCTCCTTTTACTTCATATAAATGATGGTCGCTATTAATACCTTTCAATATCTCATCCAGATGCTCCCGGTTGGTATCTGTAATAAATATCTGCCCGAAATTTTCTCCTGAAACTAATTTTACAATTTGCTCTACTCTGGATGAATCTAATTTATCAAAAATATCATCGAGTAAGAGAATAGGTGTTATCTGTTGCGACTTCTGCAAGAAATCGAACTGAGCCAATTTCATCGCTACAATGTAAGTTTTATTTTGACCTTGCGATCCTACTTTTTTTATAGAATATTCGCCAAGACGCATATCCAGATCATCCCTATGGACGCCTACTGTTGTATACCCGAGTATCTTGTCTCTCTCTCGCTTCTGTTTCAATAAACCAAGCAAGCTTCCTTCCGATAGCTGGGATTCGTATGCCAATGACACCTCTTCATTAGATTGGCAGATAAAACTGTAATAATACTGAAATGTGGGAATAAACTCTTGTATAAATCGCTGACGACGGGTATATATAATCTGACCTTCTGCTGCGAGTTGCTCTTCCCAGAGCTCATATAATGATTCGTCAGCCTGAATATCGGATTTCAATAAGGCATTACGTTGCTGCAAAGCTTTATTATAACGGATAAGGGATTGGAGGTATTCTTTATCGAATTGAGACAATACTACATCCATAAATTTACGCCGCTCTTCACTGCCTCCTGTTATAAGTTCCGAATCGGACGGTGATATCATAACCAAAGGAAGCCGTCCAATATGATCAGAGAACTTTTCGTACTCCTTTTTATTATACTTAAACTGTTTCTTTTGACGGCGGCGGAGGCTGCAAAAGAATTCGTCGACCTTCCCTTCGTTCTCTAAATAATATCCTTGTATAAGGGCAAAATCGGCATCATGCTTTATATTCTGAGAATCTATCAGGTTATTGTGGCTCTTACAAAATGAGAGATAATAAATAGCATCCAGAAGATTAGTCTTCCCCATCCCGTTATTGCCTAAAAAGCAGTTTAATTTTGATGAAAAAGACAGATCTGCCTGTATTATATTTTTATAATCGAGTATTGATAGCCGCTCTAATATCATTCGTATTACCCTGTATATATGGATATGCAAAGATAACAAAATAGCCCTGAGAAAATAAGATATTAACTTTTTATCTACTGAGTAAAGAATCAATCAAGACTTAATAAAAATGACCTTCTCTTATAAACAACAAAACCGGACACTTAAAAAAGGCGTCCGGTTTTTATTTAGATATATAAAACTTCGATTAGTCTATAAATGCTAATATCTGGTTCTTTTGAACTTTATCACCTTGTTTGGTTTCAATCTGAACAATCTTACCCGATTTTAAAGCTTTCACTTCTTCAATACCATAATAAGCCTGAATGAAACAGATAATATCTCCTTCCTTAACCGGAGTTCCTACAACCGGAGCTGTAGATGCATCTGCCAAATCGATCTGCCAGATAACCTGACCCGAAACCGGAGTCTGAACAGGTTGAGCATTCGGATATTTCTCTGTTACCTTCTCTACATCGAAGTTAGGAACTTCAACTACAGGACGCACAGAGATAATAGGTGCATTGGCTTTCTCTTTCTCTTTCTCTAATTCGGCATTGAAACGTTCTTTTGCCAAGCCCGACTTATAGTCGCGATACTGACGGTCATGCATAGCTAATTCGAACAATTCTTCATCGTCTTGTCCGTATTCCCATCCATTTTCATCCATTTCCTTACGGAATGAATCAAGAGCGTCAGGATACTCATCTTGTGGGTTACCTGTATAGAACTCCAAATTTTTAGATTTTGCCAGTTCCATAATCTCATCATCCAGTTTGCCCGGAAGCTGACCGGCTTTTCCTAAGATCATGTTCCAGCTATCTTTGTCGATATTAGAGAAGCGAGGTTGTCCCTGAGCCATTGAGAAGATATTCATCAAAGCAATATTCTTAGTGTATTGGCTGAATGGAGTTACTAATGGAGGATAACCGAGTTTAGGCCAAATATATGCAACTTCATCAAACAACTGGATAACCAGGTCATTTAACGAAACTTCTGCTTTACCATTGTTACGAAGAGCCATATTGATAGCCGAGTGCATTCCTCGCAAGTCTGCCATCATAGATCCCATCATACCTCCGGGTAGACCACAACCGATAAGCAAAGAATTCATCAACTTGTTTGAAGGGTCAATGAAGTATCCCAAAAAGTCGTCCATAAATTCTTGTGTCAGAGCACGGGCTTCCATATAAGCTTTCATATTCACTTCTGGCACAGAAAAACCTGCATCCTTCAGCATGGCTTGCAATGTAATGATATCCGGATGGATCATACCCCAAGATAGAGGCTCAATAGCTGCATCGAGATAATCAGCTCCGGCACGGGCAACTTCCAACATAGAAGCCACTGAGAAACCGGGACCTGTATGTCCGTGATATTCGATAGGTATATTAGGGTGTCTGTCTTTAAGAGCTTTGGTCAGTTTGCCTAAGAAAGCAGGACGTCCAACACCTGCCATATCTTTCAAACAAAATTCATCTGCTCCAAAATCTACCAGCTTATCAGCAAAATTCACATAATAATCTACCGTATGTATAGGAGAGTGAGTTATACAAAGAGCCGTTTGGGAAATCATCCCGGCTTCTTTTGCATATTTCACTGAAAGCTCTAAGTTACGGGCATCGTTCAATCCGTCGAACGAGCGAGAAATGTTAGTTCCTTGTGCACACTTTACCTTAAACATCAACTGGCGTACATCTTTCGGTACGGGATTCATACGCAAACCGTTTAATCCACGCTCAAGCATGTGTGTCTGGATACCTACTTCGTTGAAAGGAGCAGTCCATTCACGTACGGCCTTATTCGGGTTTTCGCCGTACATAAGATTTACTTGTTCAAAAGCACCCCCATTGGTTTCAACACGCGCAAAACAGCCCATATCAATAATCACCGGAGCAATACGGGTCAATTGGTCAACACGTGGTTGATATTTACCTGACGATTGCCACATATCACGATAAACGAGACTGAATTTGATTTCTCTTCCCATAGTTATGTATATAAAGTTAAAGACCGAAAACGAATATTTTCTTAGCCGAAAACGGTCTTAAAATATAATGAATTCTATTGTATTTTTTAGCCTTACAAAAGGTACTACAAATTTAAAATTTTACTTTCAATTAACAGAACAATTTAAGATATTAAAATTATCAATTTGTCATAAAAAATTATGATAATCCCCTAAACTGCACAGTAAGTTTAAAAGTGTGTAATTAAAATACATTATCATTATATTATATTGCTTTAGTTATTTTATATTTATTCATTATGGAAGGTGACAAAAGGGTGACATCCGTGTCACTTTTGTCACCCTGCTTACAACCTGTTATACAGGCAATTATTCACCATAAAGTGACAAGTGACACAAAATTTACTTTTTTTATTTTTCATTCTTCGTTTCTGTTTCTTTATCTCTTTAGTATAGATAAATATATTCGGCACATCCCTGCAAACACATAATCAATAGGCGTAAGCATATTTCCTCGTGATTTCCATTCCATCACCATAACATTGATTATTTATAACCTAAACCTGCTTTCCATCCGAATACTTTTTGTGTTTTCTACAAAGCCTATCCGTTTTGTTATAAAATAGTGAATAGTTCCGGATTTCTACATCCTGTTAATTTGTATTGTTTTTATTTTTTAGTGTTTATATGTTATATATTGTGACAATACAAGGCTTATCACTAGTAACTGCATAATTTCCATCGAGCTCATAAGCTACTGCAGTTCTAAATACAATATATAAATAATCGTTCGGGTGGCAGTATCCCGCATACAGTGCTGTTGAAAATGCCATATAATCGCCAGTCACTCGAGTTATCGCCATATAATGCTCTATGACATCAACCTCTTCTGTTGTTCCGGTTGATGCATTGTACCTATATAAGTATATGTATATACTTGCCTGGACCGGAAGCGGATATGTGGCAAACCCTGAACCTAAAGTTGTTAATCCCATCATATCAAGATTCAGGAGGAAACGCCCCTCCGTTGGTATCACTATCTTATCACTTCCAGATAATGATAGGGATCCGTCTAACTTAGTCAATAGAACTGTTTCATACGTAGCATACGGAAACACAGTTGGTTGTACCTGAAACTGGGCATATTGCCCCAAAGATGGGTTAGCCTCCCACTGCACGGTTTGTCCGTCGTTTTCTAAAACGAGTATTGCAGGGCCTCCATACCCGGGGGTTAACTTTAAGCCATATTCATCTCCCGTTATATCCTTGCTGTGCTCTATATCCAGTTTTGCTTCCGGTGATATAGTACCTACACCCAACCTTCCGTTACTATCGATAACTATATCATTCTGTTGCTGCGCCACCGTTATGGCAGAGTTTGAATTTTGTGGATTATCCTTTGCTCCGTCTATATGAAACAGCGTTCTTGGAAAATCAGTCTGTATTCCTATCTGAGACCGGATAAAAGTACTATATATAGAAGAGGCAATCACGGTTGCCCAAAAGAACATAATTCGCATATTAATAGAATCTTTATAATTGATAAAAAATAACAGAACTCATATTGAAGGCCTCGTGGCTATAAGAGCTGTAAGTGGTATTATAATCGAGTAGCAAATACAAGGATGAAGAATCCGTATCTGCATTCCCTAAGAATGTAATACGGATATACAGGAAATCTCCTTTTAGTATATCCGTAGCAATCAAAGACACATAAAGTGTCGTATAATCAAATATCTGCATAAATGGTTTGGCATCCACCGTTTGACAAATCACATCGGCTACTCCGGTTCTGCTTCTGACTAGTTCATAACGGACATCGACTTGTCGCGACCGCATGGTAGTGTTGTCTGTTTCCAACATTCCTGTCTTCATCAGCATTACATTGCTCCGGAACATAAAAGCGTATGAGCCGTCATTGGATATTGCTATTTGATTGCCAGTTGTATTTAAAGGAAACCTTACCGCTGTCCCGTTGGGAAAAGTATATGTTCCCTGAGCCAGATTAATGATATAACCTCCGAGCCCTTTTGTGATACCCCACCATGCGTTACCATCTGCATCTCCCATGAGTATTTTGTTTTCGCCTTGTGTTCCGTCTGTCAAGCGGAAAGCCTCTCCCGGAGCGGTCGATTTCAGATGTAAGCGGGCTGTTGGTGCAAGGGTTCCGATTCCGACATTTCCCGTATTGTCGATCAGTATATCATTCACCGATTGAGCAGCGGTAATTGTTCCGGATGCGGCATCGTCTCCTGTGGCATCGAGATGGAATATTCCCTGTGTATTCTGTGTATTAATCCCTACCTGAGCCGGGATGTATAATATTGTAAAAAACAGGGAGCATGTGAGTAGTATATATCTTTTCATATCATTTCAAATATTATAAACCATTACACTCGGAAAATAAATAACATTATCGAATTGGCCTGTAGGCGCGTCCAGTCCAAGCCCAAGTATCCAATCTGTAAATGGATTAACAAGGATACAATATAAATCGCCCTTCTTTAAATTGGAAGCAAACATGGATATAGTAAAAGAAAATCGGGGATTGCCAGCAGAAACACCTTGAATATTCGGAAATATCATAATATTTTCGATATTTTCAGGCTGGATAATACCACTTACTACTTTGCGAATTTTAAGGTTGGCCGGAATAACATTGTACTTCATATTGGCTCCTGATATAGCAGATGATTGAGCTGCTCCCCACCAGCGAAAAGTAAAGACATAACTGCCATCGTTATCGATCCGGATATATCCTGCATCCGGATTATCGACAATAGAACCGGTATCGGGTTTCAACTTATTGAAAAGCAGAGGGGTATCCGTATTGGCAGGAAAAAGAAATGACACTTGTGAAGGAGAAGTCATACGGTATACTTTCCCGTTCAACGATACACGCGGTATCCATGTGCCATCGCCATCAGCATCAGAAGCCAAAAACTTATCGCCTGTGCCTTCGCTGGTATCCTCGATACGGATAAAAGAATTTGCATTTCCTTTATCAATATGTACCTGATCATCGGGGTCTAGAGTTCCTATACCCAGATAACCTTTATCATCTACATATACATCATCTGTATAGCCACTGGTTCCGGCAGTGGAGGTATCACCTAAGGGGGTCCACCTGAAATATACCCAAAGGATTTTGTGTATTTATTCCTACTTGCGCCGGGGATATACCGAAAGAAAATATACCCAAGAGTAATAATAGTTTCTGTTTCATTGATTATTTACATTGATTTGCCATTTCAGGGTTATAGACCCTTTTGTTTTTCTTATTGAGTGAGTATTTTTTTACTGGTTAGGAATAGAGCAACAACTCTATTATCCGGTATAAACGGTCCAACCAGCCTATAATTAGGTTACGGATATATCACGAGAACTTTTTCATAAATTCAAAATACGAATATCATGTATATGATAGACACTGATACCCATAGGCTCCGCTCGATAAAATATTACCGATAAAACCTTAGATATAATAAATGTAAAATAGGAGTGTTCTGGGGATCTTTATTTATTGTTTTCCCATTTAGCAAATGTTAGCTTGTAGGTGCACACGTTTAGCTCTCTCTGTCTCTCTGTTTGTCTCTCTCCATTTAGTATTTCAATGCACAAAACGAAATCTAAATTTAATAAATCTAGATTACTATTGGCGTTGTTTTTATTCCTAATACTACTAATCATCTGAATGAGAGATCAATTCGGATGTAAATGTAGTGTGTTTGTTTTTTTTTAGAAAATTTTTTTTCAAAAAAAGATAGAGAAGTAAAATATTTTTAAATTTTTTATGGAATTTTTTGAACTATCTACTCTATTAGATAAAAAGAAAAACAATATAAACCTTTTAAAACTTAAAACTATGGCAGCAATCGATACAGGCTCCAATAATGGCAGCAATAAAAAAGGTAAACCAACCAAACTTAACCTTCGGGTAGATTTTACTCCAATGGTGGATATGAACATGTTGCTGATAACATTCTTTATGTTCTGTACAACACTTTCTATGCCACAGGTTATGGATGTGGTTATGCCGGCAAAAACAAATGAACCCGGTACCCAAACTCCGGAATCAAGAACAGTAACATTGCTTCTTAGCGAAAACGGAAGGGTATTTTACTATTGGGGAATCCCCGATTACTCGGATCCGCTTACCCTGAAAGAAACAAATATCGATAACGGATTGCGTAATATTTTACTCGAAAGGAATACTGATGTAACCGCTCAAGCAGCAGAATTAAAGCAACTAAGGCGCAACAAGCAGATTACAGAAAATGAATACAAAGCAGGTATTGCCGAAATAAAGAAATCGAAAGACAACCTGACTGTTATTGTAAAACCAACCGGCAAGGCAAATTACAGCACATTAGTAAAAACTCTGGACGAAATGCAAATATGTAATATCGGAAAATATGCAATTGTTGATGTTGCCGACGGTGATCAATATTTATTGGATAACCTGAATAACAATCAACTGGCACAGGCTAAATAATTATAACAGAACAACCTCTTTATTACTACTTTTGATTGTGAGCCGTACTGATACATTTAGTTGTAGATGTACGGCTCTATTCTATTGTTTTTTCCCACCGCAATGTCATCATCAGGTGACTGACATCCTTTTTTACCATCTCGGTTATAGGGGTTACCGAGTCTGTCTCTATTTTAGAATCGACAGATGTTACGGACTCATAATACAAAGACCCTCTTACAAAATTAGCGACACTATCTGTCACAAAAAACTGTACCGGAGTAGCAACGTCTCCCTCAATGGTATACAGAATTCCGGAGACTTTATTTTCTGTATCCTCATATACTTTCTGATCTATCGCATCTGCCATAGAAACATGGCTGTAAACCAGCCGGTGGTTGTCGTCCAGTACTTTCGATAACGATTTTCTATCTATCGCCAGATAGGTACAATGCAACACCGCATTATAATCCGGATAACGGATATCGAACCAGACCTCTTTATTTCCCGGCTTTTTCTCTTTAACTATAATCTTTGCCAGAGCTGAATATTCAAACGTAAAATCCGAAATATCGCCTTGTAAATATTTATAGACGGGAATATCTATCCGGTTATATCCTTTAGGTCTCGGCACAGGCTGATTATCACAACCCGTAAAAAAGATACAACACAAACCCAATACCACTATTAATTGTTTCATTTAGATTCTCCGAATAAAAAATGCAGATAAGAATGTATCTTCTTTATCTGCACTTATCATATTTTATATTTTAGAGGATAAAGAAACCTCTCTTATCAGATCTTATTTAGAAAGGTAAGTCATCGACCTCGTCTGCCGAAGTTTGTTGCGGCATACCCATTGATGGTGATGAAGATTGAGGTGCAGACGGTTGTTGCTGACCATAACCTTGATTATTCATATCCGGAGAACCGGAGGCTTCCCCTCTCCGTCCAAGTAATTCCAGATTGTCGGCAAATATTTCTACAACATATCGTTTAACGCCATTTTGATCGTCATACGAACGGGTTCTCAGTTTCCCTTCGACAAAAAGCTGGGTCCCTTTTTTTACGAATTGCTCCGCTACTTTAGCAAGCCCTCTCCAACATACTATGTTATGCCATTCGGTACGATCGGGTATTTGCGTTCCATTGGCAGCAGTATATCCCCTTTCAGTTGTTGCCAAAGTAAAGTTTACAACTGCACTACCGTTATCAAAATACCTGACATCGGGGTCTTTTCCTACATTTCCTATCAATATTACCTTATTTACCGACATATATTTCTTTTTTAGATTTTAACCTGAATTCTGAAGAATAACAAATATAAAAATATTTTTTCAGATATTAAGTGGCTGTAAGTGGTTTATGATATTTCCTAGAATCATAACGAACTATATTTGTTTCACTTACCAAAGAAACAAATAGGCCTCAGGCCTTACTTATTCGTCTGTTTCTTCATTCCATGTATCAATACGTAGGATCATCACTCCTTTTTGAAAAAACAATGAATTAGGGTAAGTAACCAGCTCCCCTTCTTTTGTACGCAAGTGAGTATGGAATGCCAGAATATCTTCCACCTTCGCATCGAAAGGGATATCTTTATCTACGATCCGTATACTATCACCTATCTTGAAAGGTGTTGTGAAAAAGATTATAATACCTGCGGTTATATTACTCAGCATCGACCATTGAGCAAATAAGGCAACTCCGATAACGGCAAATACCGAAGATATGGCAACCAACAGGTTATGCGGATCTACCCCCCATATCACAATCAGGATAATAACTGCCAATGAATTAACTATTACTGCAAACAGACGTACAACCTGCCCGGTCCGGTTTTCGGTTTTACCTTTCATTACAGCATACTTCCGCAGAACAGTTTTGGTCAAATGCCTGATCACCGGGGTAGCTATAAGCACCAATACTGTTGCTATAACCTGAATAAAGTGTTGGTTTATAAGATCCATCATGATATTAAAATCTTTTTTTTATACAAAAAGGACAGATCAATACAATCCATCCTTTTTTAGATTATTCTCTGTTTTCTTTAGAACGAAAGCGGAGTGTATTCTCTGGATTTCAGTTCCTTGTCTAAAGTATAAATACCGAATCCATTGTCTTTAATCATTTCGAGGCTATCGATATAGTCCTGTGCTGTAGCTTCTTCTTCTACCTGTTCGTCTACGAACCATTTCAGCATAGAGGCTGTCGCATAATCTTTTTCTTCATTAGCAAGAGTCATCAAGCTATCGATCAGAGCTGTAACATGTTTCTCGTGAGCCAAAGCAGCTTTAAATGCGTCCAGTGGAGAAGCCCATTCATGAGGAACTTCTTTGATAGGAAGAATCTTCACTTCACCACTTCTGGATACGATATAATTGAAAAATCTCATAGCATGGTCATTTTCTTCTAAAGCCTGTACTTTGAACCAGTTTGCAAAACCGTTCTTTCCTTCTTTTGCGAAATGAGCAGACATGGATAAATATAACTGGGCAGACCAAAACTCTGCATTAATTTGCTTGTTTAAAGCATCCTGAACTTTCTTACTTAACATAATGACAAATTTAGTAAGTGAATAATATATGACTTTTGACTATTTGCAAAGATATACGATTTTAACACAAACAGATATATGTTTTCCTGTAAAACAGATTTCTTTTCATAGAAATTTTCTATCACCAACTACGTCCGGCACCACCACCGCCAAAGCTACCGCCTCCGCCACCTCCGAAACCACGTGATCCTCCGCCAAAACCTCTACCAAAGCCACCTCCAACAATAGGAGGAAAGAAAGTTCCTCCCCGCGAAGAACGGTTTCCCCTATTATTCCGATTGATCTTATTCATAAAATAAATGAATAATAATATGAAGATGATGCTGATAATAGTTTCGCCTGTACTCGGCGAATCATCATCCTTTTCGTCGGCTTGAAATTGTCCGGAAAGATATCCTATCATTGCACCAATCGCTGCTTTTGTACCCGAATAATAATCATTTTCCCTGAAATGAGGCAACATATAATTATCAATGATACGTCCGACACGGGCATCGTTCAGTTTCTCTTCCAATCCATATCCAGTTGCAATAAAGACATCTCCCCTGCTATTTCCGATCTTGGGCTTTATCAATATTACAGCCCCGTTATTTTTTCCTTTCTGGCCTATTTTCCACTTTTCACCTAAGCGAAAAGCATAATCCGAAGCCGCATATCCTTCCAGATCTTTTAACGTTACTACATATATCTGGGTAGATGTAGTATCATTATATGCCAAAAGCATACGTTCCAGATCATCCCGTTCTGCCTGATTGAATATTCCGGCAAAGTCGTTGACCAGACGGGGTGGAGACATCGGTTCCGGTATATTCTGCCCGAAAACTGTATTTCCCGAAAATAACAGGAAGGAGAAAACTATAATCTGCCAAATATGTCTCATAAAAACAGAAATTCGAAACAATAGGTTCGGCATGCTATACCGAACCTATTTTATTTATTGATTTAAATCTTTATCGGATAATTAAAATTGTACCGTAGGCGCAGTCTGGCTAGCTGCCTCAGCCTCGAAGTATCCTTTCTTCGAAAAACCAAACCAACCGGCCCATATGGTCTGAGGGAATTGTCTGATATACTGGTTATAATCTTTCACGATCTCATTATACTTATTTCGCTCCACAGATATACGGTTTTCCGTTCCCGCCAGCTCATCCTGTAATGCCAGAAAGTTCTGGTTTGCTTTCAGGTCGGGATATTGTTCCTGCACCATCAGCAATTTACCCAATGCCGCGCTAAGCTGCCCTTGCGCCTGTTGGTATTTTTGTATATTCTCTTCGGTCAGATCATCTGCATTTATAGTTACTTGTGTAGCCTTAGCCCTTGCTTCGACAACAGCTGTCAGCGTATTTTCTTCGTGAGATGCATATCCTTTAACTGTCGCAACCAGATTGGGTATTAAATCGGCTCGGCGTTGATACGCATTCTGAACTTGTCCCCATTGGGCGGATGACGCCTCTTGTTTTTCAACCATCGTATTGTACGAACAGCTCGAAAATAAAGTAGATACCAAAATGGCTAATAGAAAGATAATGTTTACTCTTTTCATGTATTTTACAATTTAAATCCTGATTAAGGTCCCAGACCTATTTATTACTTTAGTAAATAAAACAACAATAACCGGTTATATTTCGAGAATATATCAATCATCAAATACTTGCTGTTGCTTATATACTTCTTAAACACTTAATGTAAAAAGTTGTTTAGCTAGAAGTTAATAAAACAAAAGTTGTGCCATAAAAAAAGCCGACTCTCTGAATCGGCTCTTCTATTTTATTTTTTCAAAATCTTTTCTATTTCTTCCAGATCATCCCTGAAGGTCTTGTCAACCTCCAACTGATCTTTCACTGTTTTACAGGCATGTAATACCGTTGCATGGTTTTTCTTTCCGATTACAGCACCAATCTGTGCCAGCGATAACTCGGTATACAGCTTAGACAAATACATGGCAACCTGTCGTGCCTGTACGATTTCCCTCTTTCTTGAAGCAGTCTGCAACAATTCTGTCTTTATATTGAAATGCTTACAAACAACCTCCGATATACTGTCTATTGTGAGTTTCTTTTTCTCTATTTTGCGGATGGCCTGCCCGATTACTCTTTTGGCTAAAGCCATATCTACTTCTTTGTTGTAGATAACAGAATAAGCCATCAAAGATACTATCACACCTTCCAGATCCCTCACGTTTTCTGTTACATTGTCTGCTATAAATGTAACGACATCTTCGGGAATAGAGAGTCCGTCTTGCAATATCTTATTTTTCAGAATCTTTGTTCTGAGTTCAAAATCCGGGTTTTCCAGTTTAGTTGTCAATCCCCATCTGAAACGGGTAAGTAACCTCTCTTCCACACCTTGCAATTCGGCAGGTGCCTTATCCGATGTCAGAATCAACTGCTTATTATTCTGATGCAGGTGGTTGAATATATGGAAAAATGTATTTTGTGTTTTTTCCAGTCCTACCAATTCCTGAATATCATCGATAATCAGTACATCAATACCCTGATAAAAATTAATGAAGTCGTTTACCGTATTGAAACGGGTAGCATCCGTATACTGTACTTTGAACAGGTGAGCTGATACATACAGTACCTTTTTGTCTGGATATTGATCCAGAATACGTGTGCCGATAGCATGGCAAAGGTGAGTTTTACCTACGCCAGATGTTCCGTGTAGGAACAATGGGCTGAACGCTGTTTTCCCAGGATTGTTAGCTATGGTTTCACCGGCTGTTCTTGCCAGTTTATTGCTCACGCCTTCAAAGAAATTATCAAAAGTATACTTCGGATTCAGTTGAGAATCGAAATCCGTAGGAACTACTTTTTGGAAAGGATTCGGAATTTTATTTGCTTGTTTAGGGGTGATTTTTTCAACGCTTAACGATTTAGCATCACCTCTGTAATCAACATGCGTATTAGTAGTATTTTCTACCAGAATCCGGTAATTAAGAATAGTATCCTTTCCTATTTCGCGATGCAGAGTCATTCGTAGAAGATCCACGAACTTATCTTCCAAATATTCATAGAAAAACTGGCTTGGAACCTGAATTGTAAACACATTACTTTCATAAGAATGTGGTACAATAGGCGAAAACCATGTTTGAAATGTAATATCGGATACATTATCCTTGATTACATTCAGACATTTATTCCATAAAATATTTACACTATTATTCATCGTAAAAAAAGTCGAAACTCTATTTTAATTTTCCTCTTAACTATATCGTAATGCAAATTTTGGAAATATTTTCAGTTTAAACAAACCTAAATAAATTTGCATTTTAAAATCTAAATCAATCATCTAAAAATCAACCACTTACCAATTACAGTTATTCTATCTATGTAAGTTTTTATACTTCAAGCAATTAACAGACATCAGCCTAAAATAGAGTTCTTATAAACAGCAAATATCTTGCTGTTAAGGTGTAGTTACACTTTTATACTATTTAGAATCATTCTAGATAATTAGTTTTTCTTTAGAAAACTTTTACGTTGATATATCTAGACGGATTTTCTTTGACGTCTTTTAATAACAACGAAGCATTGCTCATTGTTGAGACCAAACTATCATATAATTGACGATCGTTCATCAGAAGCCCTACAGAGTTATCTTTACTGTTAAGTTTTGTTGTCAGCAGCTCCATATTTTTCAGGGTAGAGTCTATAGATTGATATGACTTCTGGAAATCCATTGCCTTGAATTGACCCGATACCTGAGCCAGATCAGATGTGACAGTTGTCATATTATTAGAAAGCTTGGGAAGGTCGCGGTTCATCAGAGACATCATCTGATTCAATTGTTTAGAGGCAGTGGTCAGTTCTGTTGTGATTACAGTCATATTATCCAATGATTGCACCAAAGCCGGACTACTAACTAACAATTGTACTGCCATGAGTATAGAATCGATCTTAGGTACCAAATTGCCTACCTGAGGTAATACCTCCTGACTCATAGATTCCATCATGCCCAATTGCCGTGTCCCGGGAATCCTGTCATCCGAAGAGTAATACTCTTGTGACTCGGGGTTCTTATCTATGATAACAGTAGCATTACCCATCAGTGATACATCCAATTTTATTTTGCTGCCTTTTGGAATTTTCACTCCTTTATCAAGATTAAGCACTACCAGTACTTTACTATCTTCTTTCTCGTCCAATTCCATAGAATATACCAGTCCTACCTGATAGCCATTGAGTGAGACCGGAGTAGAAAGAGCCAGACCGGTTACATCGTCAAATACGACAGTAAAAGAGTTAGCCGGTTTGAATATATTTATTCCTTTCAAAAAATTTATCCCGGCATATAACAAGAATAGTGCTACAAGAAAACCTATTCCAATTTTTACTTCTTTCGAAAACACTTTTTTCATATGTAATATTCTTTATTTCTTTAACTGTTGATTTATTAAGTAATAGCTGGTACCAAAAAACAGAACCTGCTACTGTTATTTTGCCTAAAAAGCAGTAAAAGTCAATACTTTATTTAACCCGAACATTGTCTCTGAAACGGACAATAAAAGCATCACTGAATTTCGGTTTAGCTTCTCTCAGCAAACGACCGGCTTCCGCTTCATCTGTTGTAGACCCATAAGTATATTTAAATACACCTCCGTCGACATAAGAATCGACAGGAGACAGGCCTTTAAATGCCGACGAATTTTTAGGCAGGTTTGATCCGGCTGTTAAAAATTGTACGCGATACTCTAACACTCCTGCCGCAATTTTTGTTTCGGCCTTAGTAGAAACTTTTGTCTCTGCTTTTTTCACAGGAGCTGCTTCCGTTTTTGCTGTATTCTTTTTGGGAGCCTCCGATGCTTTATTAGCCGATGGTTTGGGCTGGTTAGTCGCTGCTAATTTATTAACATCGTTATTTTTGGATATAAATGCGTTTTTAGAAGTGGTAGTCTCCGGCTTACTGTTAGTTGTATCCGGTGTTCCGGTTGAGGATACCGTAACCGGTACAGGTTCCGGATCCTTATTAACCTTACTTGGTTCTATTTTAGTTTGTGTTTCCTTCTTGGGTGTGTCTCTCTTAGGTGTTTCATCTGCAATCGCTACGCGCCCCTGTTTCTTATCAAAATCTTTTTTATATTTCTCCAATGCAGAATAAATAGCACTCGCCATAGACCTTTGTCCTAATGAAGATGTCAGATATTTAGCTTCTGCCGGATTATTTATAAATCCCAACTCGATCAACACACTGGGCATACCCGATTCTCTAAGTACCAAGAATCCTGCCTGAAGCACTCCCCTATCGACACGCTTTGCGACTTTCGAAAATCCACTTTGTACATGGGTCGCAAATTGTAAACTTTGTTCCATATACTTATCCGTCATGAATTCGAATATAATATTAGATTCGGGTGAATTCGGATCAAAGCCTTCGTATCTTTTATTATAATTATCTTCAAGAAGGATCACCGAGTTCTCTCGTTTCGCTACTGCCAAGTTTTCTTCGCTTCGGGCTAACCCCAGAATATAGGTATCTGCACCCGATGCAGTGGTTGTTTTTGCTGCTGTAGAATTGGTATGAATCGAAATAAATAAATTAGCCTTTGCTTTATTTGCTATTTCGGAGCGCTTATATAAATCGACAAAAACGTCCGTCTTACGGGTATATACCACTTTCACATCGCTCATATTCGCTTCGATAAGCCTTCCCAGAGCTAATGCCACACCGAGGTTTATTTCTTTTTCTTTGTATGTTCCCCGGACAGCCCCGCCATCTTTTCCTCCATGGCCGGCATCTATAACTACTACAAATTTATCTGCCGGAAATACTGAAAAATTTATACTTACGAGCAGCAATAAAGTACAAATTATAATTATTTTTTTCATATCAAGTCACTGAATACCTATCGACTTATTCTATTTTAGTACTAAAAAAATTAAGCAGAGAATCAGTACCTGCCTGATTATACTTACCTATATTATCCCTAATATAATATTAGATCCGCTGTTTTATTTACCTTGGAAAACAACTTCATTCTTCAATTCCTCACCCGAAAAGTAATCCGAAATATTTCCCATAGTCGTATGGGCAATATTAGACATAGCTTCCTCTGTAAAGAATGCCTGGTGCGATGTTACGATTACGTTATTGAACGACAGCAGACGTGCTAATACATCGTCTGTCAAAACACTGTCCGAACAGTCTTCATAGAAATATGCACCTTCTTCTTCATAAACATCGAGACCGGCATAACCTACCTTGCGGCTGATAAGCCCTTCTATCAAATGTTTTGTATGGATTAGTTTTCCACGTCCGGTATTAATAATCATTACACCATCTTTCATTTTGGCAATCGATTCTTCCGAAATCATATATTCGGTTTCTTTTGTCAATGGACAATGTAAAGTTATTACATCCGAATTGCGGTAAATCTCATCCAGAGTCACATATTTTATGTCATTCTTTTCGGCAAAAGCATTATCCGGATAAAGGTCATAAGCGAGAATATTCATACCTAAGCCTTTCAATACTCCGATAACCGTTCTACCTATCTTTCCTGTACCCACTACACCAACAGTTTTCTGGTTCATATCGAATCCCATAAATCCATTCAGCGAGAAATTCCAGTCACGGGTACGAAGAAATGCCCGATGAACTTTACGGTTCAGGCACAACATCAAAGCCAATGTATGCTCTGCAATCGCATGGGGCGAATATTCAGGCACACGCACCACCTTGATTTTTCCGGCAGCATATGCTATATCTACATTATTGAATCCGGCACAACGCAATGCAATCAGTTTTACTCCCATTTCACAGAGTTTATCAATTACATATTTGTCTACGTTTGCATTTACAAAGATACATACGGCATCCGAACCTCCGGCCAATACTACATTATGCCTGTCTAAATGTTCTTTATGGTAAATCAGCTCGAAACCATATTCCTCATTCACTCTGTTGAAAGTTTCCTGATCATAGGGCTTAGCATCAAAAACAGCTACTTTATATGCCATAATTTTTATATTATTGGTGATAAAACTTGATTATCTGTACAAAAATAAGAAAATATGCTTTAATCCTAAACTTTATAGAACAGATTACCTGCTCGAAAGTATATGAAAATATTTATGGGTTATCTACAAAACAAAGAGATTCCTACAAAAGGAACCTCTTTATTAGTATATTTATTTTAACTTTTATTTCGCAAAACTTACTGCTCTTGTTTCACGTATTACAGTAATTTTAACCTGACCGGGATATGTCATCTCATCCTGAATCCGTTTTGCTATTTCTGAAGACAGCTTTTCGGTTTCGACATCATCGACCTTGTCTGCTCCGACAATTACGCGAAGCTCGCGTCCTGCCTGAATAGCATACGTTTTCAATACACCCGGATAAGACATTGCCAATTGCTCAAGATCATTCAGACGCTTGATATATGCCTCTACAATCTCACGGCGTGCTCCCGGACGAGCTCCTGATATAGCATCACACACCTGAACAATAGGAGCCAGAAGACTGGTCATCTCTATTTCATCGTGGTGGGCACCTATTGCATTACAAATATCTGGTTTCTCTTTGTATTTCTCAGCCAGTTTCATACCCAGCAGTGCGTGTGGCAATTCGGGCTCATCGTCCGGCACTTTACCTATATCGTGTAATAATCCTGCACGTTTTGCCTTTTTCACATTCAAGCCAAGCTCTGCTGCCATAATAGCACATAGATTAGCTGTTTCGCGGGCATGTTGTAGTAAGTTCTGTCCGTATGACGAACGGTATTTCATTTTACCGATAAGGCGGATCATCTCAGGATGCAAACCATGTATACCTAAGTCGATAGCCGTACGTTTACCGGTTTCTATTATTTCTTCTTCGATTTGTTTTTTCACCTTCGATACAACCTCTTCGATTCTCGCAGGATGGATACGTCCGTCAGCCACCAGTTGGTGAAGTGCCAGACGGGCAATCTCGCGCCTTACAGGATCGAATCCCGAAATTACAATTGCTTCAGGGGTATCGTCTACTACAATTTCGACACCTGTAGCCGCTTCCAAAGCACGGATATTACGCCCTTCACGTCCGATAATACGTCCTTTAACTTCGTCCGATTCTATATGGAATACTGTGATGGCATTTTCGATAGCGGTTTCTGTTGCTACACGCTGAATAGATTGGATAACGATTTTCTTGGCTTCTTTATTAGCCGTCATTTTCGCTTCCTCCATTATTTCGCTGATGTATGACTGGGCATCTGTTTGCGCCTCGTCTTTCAAAGCTTCGATAAGTTTGTTTTTGATATCTTCGGCTGACAGCCCCGATAAAGCTTCAAGGCGTTCGACCTCTTGCTTGTGTAGTTTATCTAAATCCAGTTTTTTCTTCTCTATAATTTCGAGCTGACTATCCAGATTCTCTTTGATAGTATCCACTTCCGTTTTACGGCGTTGAGCTTCTTCTATCTTCTGGTTTAATGTCTGCTCACGCTGTTTTACCTTATTCTCGGCAACCTGCAACTTTGAGTTTCTGCTATTGACTTGTTTTTCGAACTCGGCCTTCATTTGAAGAGCCTGTTCTTTTACTTCGAGCAACTTATTTTTCTTTATTACTTCGGCATCCCGTTCAGCTTCTTCAATGCGGCGCTTTACGTTCGCATTCGTCACAAAATTGAGGACTAGCCAAGCGACTACTGCTCCAACGACCAGTCCGCCTATTACTAATATTATGTCCATATTGTTCTATTTAATTTCACATTTATAAAATACCATCTTTTGGTATTGTTTTGTTATCTCGAGTCAAACAATAAAAAAACTAATCAAAAGCGACCGGAACCAATGCCGATTACTTCCAATTAGTGCTTACTATTTTACTATTAATTATATTTTCCGAAAACTACCTGTTTTGTTTCAGATATACATCCAACTCATCGATCAGAGATTGTATCTTATCTTCAAAAAGCTTGTTTTTAGCCTCCAAAGCCTCCGTTTCCGACAAAGCCTGAATAGTTGTCATAGCCAGATAATCGCGGTCTAATAAACTCTTCGATTCGGCTCCGGCAAAATGAGACCTATATTGATTTGTTTTCTTCTCAATAGCAACTGCTGCATCCCTGAATTTTTTTTCGTCCTTACGGTGTATTTTCAACCGGTAAACCCTATCCAGAATACGCAACGTTATGACAAAATGCTCTTTCATTGCTTATTTGTTTTTAAATTTTCAACAATGCAATGCATTTATCAACCTCTTGCACTAACTTGGTCAACCTGTTCTTTGCCATCTCTATTCCTTCCATATCCGATCCGGAGAGTGTATTGGCAAACGTCAGATTATTGTATTTTTGACTCAACTGCTCTAACTCAGTATTCACACGAATTATCTCACTATTCTTCTCCTCCAATTGAGCTTTCAGATTCTGATTCTCAGACTTCAAGGAATCGCACAGATACATTAACTGGTGTAATCTGAATTCAAGATCAGCGAGCAATTTTTCATGCTTTTCTGTCATAAAATAATTAAATCAACACAAAAATACGGATTATTGCGAATAATCAAAAAAAAATGCTGTTTCTTTTTGTATTAAGAATATTTATCTACCAAACATTCGTTAAATATTTTATCTTTGCCTCGTACAAAGTCAAAAAATAACGATGAGAACAATTCTATTTGTATTCTTATTCCTGTTTTTTAGCTCTGCGTTTATGTTTTCGCAAAACAAAAAAAAGCCGGAAACCGGTGCCGCAACTTATTATGCACGTAAGTTTCATAACAGACGTACTGCCAGCGGAGAAATTTATAATAGGGAAGAATTGGTATGTGCACACAAAAAATATCCCTTCGGGACGCTGCTTAGGGTAAAAAACACTGACAACAATAAAGAAGTTATTGTTAAAGTTATAGACAGAGGACCTCATATCAAGAGCAGGGTCATAGACCTGTCTTTCGCTGCTGCCTCGGCTATAGATATGGTCAGAAAAGGTGTGGTGAATGTAGAAATAACAGAATATATCAAGGCGGAACCCCTTCTGAAAAAGATTGAAAGTATTGGAGTCCTGACATTGCAGAATCTGGCCCAGCTATCGGAAATAAGGGAGCAGTTGGATACAGAATTGAAACTCAATCCTTACCACACTAAAAGCCACAAATACCAAACGCTCAAATAACACAAATCATTACCATGCCTACACTAAACTGTATAACATTTAATTTTTATCGTTATTAAATTTTATGGAATCAAAACACCATTACACCGGTTTAACCGATGACCAAGTCAAAGAGAGTCGCCTAAAGCATGGCGAGAACATCTTGACTCCCCCTGAAAAAGAACCATTGTGGAAGCTTTTTCTCGAAAAATTCGAAGATCCCATTATTCGTATTTTACTTATAGCAGCATTCATCTCTTTAGGGATCGCTATTGTAAATCATGTGACCGGAAAGGGACTTCATTACGAAGAAACAATTGGTGTTTTCTGTGCTATATTTTTAGCTACGGGTGTTGCCTTTTGGTTCGAAGTTGATGCTAACAAAAAGTTCGATGTGCTGAACCAAGTCAACGACGACGACCTAATAATGGTAATCCGCAATAACAATGTTTGCCAGGTTCCGAAGCGTGAAATTGTTGTAGGTGATATCGTACTGCTTGAAATAGGAAACGAAGTGCCTGCCGACGGAGAGTTACTCGATGCGGTAACCATGCAAATGGATGAGTCGTGCCTTACCGGAGAACCGAGTATCGACAAAACAACTGATCCGAACGAGTTCGAAGAAGGGGTAACTTATCCATCCAACTGGGTTTTGCGTGGAACGAAAGTTATCAACGGACACGGAACTATGCGTGTAAGTAAGGTAGGTGATGCGACCGAATTCGGGCAAGTTGCCGAAAAAGCAGCCGAAATGGTTGAAGGCGAAACACCTTTGAACCGTCAGCTCGACTCTCTTGCTAAGTTTATCGGAGTAGTAGGTATGGTTCTGGCCGCACTTACTTTTTCGGTACTATTCATTAAGGATATATTTCTGGGGACCAACGACTATTCTTTAGGTCAATTAGGTTTAGTCGGCGCTGTTATTATAGGGGGTATTGTTGCACTTATCAAAGTATGGATGCCTATTCTTTACGATGCATACGACCTGATGGGTAAAGATAAAGAAATGCCCGCCAGTGTTGAAAACGGCGGCTGGCTTAAATGGATCGGTATCGGCGCGATAACCTTTGCTGTTCTGGCCGGTGTAGGATTTCTATTCGGAGTGAATCCTCTGCTACCCGAATCGTGGGTATCGTTGGAAACGGCAGGGCACATCCTTCAATACTTCATGGTAGCAGTAACCTTGGTAGTGGTTGCCGTACCCGAAGGATTACCGATGAGTGTAACCCTTAGCCTTGCCTTAAGTATGCGCCGCATGCTTAAAGCGAACAACCTTGTACGTAAAATGCACGCCTGCGAAACAATGGGTGCCACTACTGTTATTTGTACTGATAAAACGGGTACATTGACTCAAAACCAAATGCAGGTTGCACAAACTAATTTTTATGGGTTGAACGAGCAATCAATCGATGACAGCGATGCCTGTAAAATGGTTGTAGAAAATATTGCAACAAACTCTACTGCCTTCCTTGATTTTTCTGACCCTGCGAAAGCCAAAGCTTTAGGTAACCCTACCGAAGGGGCTTTACTTCTATGGCTAAACAGTAAAAACATCAACTATCTGACAGAGAGAGAAAACACACCGATTGTAGAACAACTACCCTTCTCTACCGAACGTAAATACATGGCAACAATCGTAAGATCGAATGCTTTGGGCGGCGGAAAGAAAATTGTATATATAAAAGGTGCTCCCGAAATTGTTTTGGCCAAATGTTCTCATATACAAACATCGACAAAAAATGTTCCTCGAGAAGATATGCAAAAGCAGATCGAAGAGCAATTGCTCCAATACCAGAATCAGGCTATGCGTACTTTAGGTTTCGCATACCAGATTGTGGACGATAATACATCTATCGATTCTCTTTCCAACGATTTAATATTTCAGGGTATTACCGCGATATCCGATCCTGTCCGTCCGGACGTTCCGGATGCGGTTAATGACTGTTTGAATGCCGGAATCGGTGTGAAAATTGTTACAGGCGACACATATGCTACCGCCCGTGAAATTGGCCGTCAGATCGGAATCTGGAAGGATTCGGAAGATTCGGATCTGAATATTATAACCGGACCCGACTTCGAAGCATTGTCTGACGAAGAAGCCTTGAAGAGAGTGACACACCTCAAAATAATGTGTCGTGCACGTCCTACGGACAAGCAACGATTGGTTTCGCTATTGAAACAATCAGGTGAAATTGTGGCCGTAACAGGTGATGGAACAAATGATGCTCCGGCCCTTAACCATGCCGATGTAGGCCTTTCGATGGGATCGGGAACTTCGGTTGCTAAAGAAGCCAGTGATATTACCCTGCTCGACGATTCATTCAGCAGTATTGCTACAGCTGTAATGTGGGGACGTTCTTTGTATAAAAACATACAACGGTTCATCTTATTCCAACTCACGATTAATGTGGCTGCATTACTTCTTGTATTCTTAGGATCGATATTCGGTCACGAGCTTCCTCTGACTGTAACACAAATGCTTTGGGTCAATCTGATCATGGATACATTTGCTGCAGGAGCATTAGCTTCATTGCCTCCTAATCCGAACGTAATGAAAGAGAAACCGAGAAAAAATACGGACTTTATCATATCTCCTCCAATGCGTAAACATATTCTCTTTACCGGAATTTTGTTTGTAATCGTATTGATGGGTATGTTATTCTACTTCAACAACCCGGTTAATCTGGATTCATTCTTTGGCTATGTTGATGGAGACAAGTTCAAGTATTTCCTTTCGTACTTCTTTACAGTGTTCGTGATCCTTCAATTCTGGAACATGTTTAACGCAAAAGCTTTCGGCACAGGTAAATCTGCTTTCGCCGGCATGGGGCAAAGCCTCGGCTTTATCTCGGTAGCATGTATCATTCTGGTAGGTCAGATACTTATCGTTACATTTGGTGGAGATGTATTCCGTACTGTTCCTTTACAAATCAAAGATTGGCTGATCATACTTGGGGTTACATCTGTAGTTCTTTGGGTTGGCGAGTTTTTCAGATTATTCAGCAAAAAATAAATCAAGAAAATCATAGAATAAAAACGAGATTGTCAGATGGCAATCTCGTTTTTGTTTCATCCTTTATTTAGTTTTTATCGGATTCCAGCTTTTTAATATACTCTGACGGGGTAATACCTTCGGTCTGTTTAAATACTTTATTAAATGTAGACTGATGCTTAAAACCCGAAGATGTATAAATGTGTCTCATCGTATATTTATTGTGATAGTCATCCTGTAGCATATTCTTAACTTTATTGACCCTGTGTGTATTTATAAACACATTAAAATTGACTCCCTCTTTTATTTTTATAGCTTTAGAAATATACGTTACATTGGTATTGAGAACTATAGCTAATTGGGATATGGTAAATTCTGAATCGCAATAAGGTTTCGTTTTTTCAAAATAGCGTATTATATTCTGATATATTTTGTCATACTTTTCTTTGTCTGTCTCCTTTCCCTCTTCTATGACCTGATGCTCCTGAATATGGACAGGTTCTGTATTTACTAGCTCTTTTATTCTTATCTGATAAATCTTATTCATATAATACGAGAAAAAGAACACCAGATACAAGCAACTCAATATAGTCATCATATTAACTATAAGCAATTGCTTCCGGGTGCATACTAAAGTAAATCTCTCTGGAACCATGGGGACTACAACGAATATCATACAAATAAAGAACAGCACATATATACACCAATATATGGTAGTACGGTTTGTAAAAAATAATCCGGAAGCGAGAAGAAGCAATAGATACCAAAAAAACGCCGTAACCCGTCCTATTTGCCAAAACAGTGTCACCATTGGAAACAGGGCTATCGATATAAATATAAAATATATCGGAATCAACGAACGTATCGATTCATATTTTAACCTATACGGTATAAAAAACAAGAACAAATGAAACATAGTATAGAAGCCTGTAAGATAGTTAAGCGGCTCTATATTCTCATAAAAATACAAGACAGTAAATGAGAAAAGAATAACTATAATAGAACAAACATATTTAAAGCAAACTTCCTTTAGTAATTCGTTCGAAACAGAATATACCTCAAAAAGCCTGCCATCTTCGGGCTCCGACAATAAGTGTTTTATTTTATTTACAAAATGTTTCATCCACTAGCAGTTCTATTATGTGAGGTGAAAAATATTTATGAATGCTCTCTAATCGCTATAAAAAAATCTTCCCCTGAACTTTTTCAGTAAAGAAATTAAGTTCTAGGGAAGTTTAATATTCTCAGTAAAAAATATACTCGTTTAATTCTATACGCTTATTTTCTTTTAAGAAGGAATAACGTCTATATTTTTTCATCTATCCTATTTTTTATCGGGTCTAGCTTTTGGTTAGGTATAGAAATTCATCGAAATACAATTAATCAAAAATCACAGACTAACCTAAAAGCAAACGAAACAAATAAAAAAATATGAATACACAAAATTAAACAGATTCTTTTAGCTATAATTTTAACATTTATAAGACAAGAGATTGTTAATTAACTTTTTTTCAAATACTAGCAGAATGAAATATCATCAATGCGGGTTTATCCCACTGATTGCGG
The DNA here is from genome assembly GCF_900128985.1 of Indolivaga macrotermitis. Taxonomy (GTDB): domain Bacteria; phylum Bacteroidota; class Bacteroidia; order Bacteroidales; family Dysgonomonadaceae; genus Dysgonomonas_A; species Dysgonomonas_A macrotermitis. Next base: position 176,065 of record NZ_FQUC01000004.1, read on the forward strand.
CTTTCTTTACAGCCCATGCCACAGCATTCAATTCTAAAGCCGCATTATACACTAATTGATTATAACCTGTAGATGTACCCGGACCATACGATTTTGATCTGGGGAATCCCGAATTGGTATACAATGCCGGCCAACCATCTGATCCCATATATGTATAAGTAGAAGCTACACTATCTCCAATGTAGAAGAAGTTTTTACCTTCATTATACCACACAATAGAATAAGCTGTATCTACGGGACTTGACAATGATGATTTTTTCGCTGAAGCGGCGGTACAAACCTGTACAGAGTTAGGAGGCAGTGAAGTCATAATAACTGAGCCTGACGATGCATTATCCTCTCCCCAATATTTTCCGGACAGATTACCAAAGGGGCCATTTATAACCGGATCACCCGGACTTACAGCAATCAGATACACATCATCATCTCCATCTGTTACTTGAGCCTGGGCTGTAGCCATGTTAAATACACCGCTCATTAGAATATTTACGGCAGATGCTGTATTATCAGAAGATCCGTATATTACGCATCCACCTTTGTTAATATAGTTAATCAATGCACTGGTAATTTCTGCCGTAGGTGCTGCTCCATAAGCAAAGTACAAAACCACATCAGGCTGCTTTCCTCCATATCCGTTATTAAGATAACCTGCTGCTGTACCAACAGCAGCCGTAGACCATAATTGGGTAAATGATTCTATCTTTACAGTACCACCTGTACCAAAACTGACCCCGCCGTTAGTTAGAGCATTGATACGATGATCACTGGCCCAAGAGTAGTCACCGGTTCCAATAATAGCATAAGTCATAGCCGGCAATGTCATAGGGATAGTAACCGAACACGTATTGCTTCCTTCGGGTGTATTGGCATTGATAGTCATTTCAAAGTTGGTATTAACAGTAGGCGTACCTGTTCCAACCAATGTAACCTGAGTATTTCCTGCAACGGTAAAATTTCCGGAAGCACTAAAGCTGATGCCATTAATTTTAGGAGTAGTTATCAAATAAGACCCTGGTGTAGTTACACTTACATTTAACGTTACTGTTTGTCCGGTCAGAGCCGTACCTTTCAGATACTTTCCGTTTGCCAGGGCACTGGAACAATTCAATGCATATATGGCAACCGCCGACCCTACTGTAATTGTCGGTGTACATCCTGTTTCCAAGGTTATGCCATCAAAAGAAAGAATATCTGTCCCTACATTTACAGGCTTACCCTGACAAGGAATATTTATCTGTTGCAGGCCTGTTTCGAGAACTACTGATGAAAAGAAGAAGTTGTATCCATTCCCTGTTGTTACAGAAATAGTATATGATCCGGCTTTTTGTACATCAACTACGAGCGATAAGTAATGGCTTGCATCTACAGACACTCCTTCAATATAGTTTCCATATACTGTAATATTCGAACAAAGCAGAGGTTTAAATTCTGCTTTACCCATAGCGCCACAGACACTCTTCCATTCGGTTTCGTTTATATTCCAGAAATTATAACAATCCTCGTCTGTGTTAAATACAAGAATACTGTTCACTTCCTTTTTCTCAGCGTCCGACATCCCCGTCAGAATAGCATCTCTTTCGTCTTGGGTTACTCTCGGAATCATTATTCCTTTACTTTTATCCGTAGAAAGTGTTGTCGCGTCCAATACTGTTTTCGGGTGGGGCGTTTCGGTATTTATCCCTACTTGAGCATTAAGTAATGTGATTGATATAAACAACCAAGCAAAAAAAACAATTAATCTTTTTTTCATAAAAAATATACAATGTTGACTTTACTAAAAAATCTAGTTTTACAGAATATTACAAAAATTTACTTACAAGCTTAATTGATTGTTGCAAACCAAGGTATTGCCTCAACATATTTACACATATTATTATTCATACCAAGTTATTATAAAAGAGACTGTGAATCATTATAATTGATGTTACAAACGTATATAAACCATTTTATATGTCAAAAATTTAAAAGTTGGAAACAGATGCTTTTTTCAAAATATCAAATTCAACTCATTGCATTCTCTTGCACACTCAAACAGCACAAAATCAAATACTAAAATAAGTGAAATACGCAATATCGCTTATCAATATATTTTTAAGAAAAGGAGATAGAAGATAAAAAACAGCCCACCTAACACCCTATTATAGCATACGACATAAACAGACACATGCGCAGCTTTTCATCCTAAGCAAATAGATACTAAAATAGAATACATTAAATCATTTAGAGATATTTATACAACAAACACAATCATTAAGAAACAAATACAGCCAAACACAAACTTTTTAACAAAATTATTTTATGAAATATTTTCATATAAAAAACAAATAACATACATTTGCATAAAAATAAGTCATTTTGATAACTTATTTTAAATTAAACTTTCAAAAAGACAGTATAATTAATATATTAACATCTTTAAGCACAATTAAAATGAAAAACAAAAAGGCTGTTTTAGGTTTGGTTATTTTATTTATTCTATCAGTTGGGAAAACGTCTGCACAACCAGATTCCCCAGTTAGTGTTAATTTATCAGGCGACCTCGTCAGTAGCTATGTCTGGCGAGGTTTTAAACAAGCAGGAGCTAGTGTACAACCTGCTTTATCTGTGTCAGCCAAAGGTTTTACATTAGGTGCATGGGGTTCGACAGATATTGCCGGAAACGATAAGAAAGAGGTCGACTTCTATCTGTCTTATGCCGCTTCGGGATTCGCCTTAACAGTTACTGATTACTGGTGGGATGGCGAAGGAGCACACAGGTATTTCAGCGGTCCCAACGATGGTTATACAGGACATTCTCTCGAAACAAGTCTGGCGTATACCTTTCCTCAATCTTTTCCTTTAAGTATTGCATGGAATACATTTGTTCTTGGCAAGGGTAATAAAAAAGCAAATGGCGACAATGCATTTTCTACCTATGTCGAAGTAGCATATCCCTTTTCTGTTCAAGGAGTCGATTTCAAAGTCGCCACAGGTTTTACACCTTGGGAGAGCCCTATTTATCCTACCGACAAGTTCAAATTCACATCTATTCAGGTAGGAGCATCCAAAGTAGTCCAGATTAACGACCGTTTCAGTGTTCCTGTTTTCGCTAATATTATAGCCAATCCGGCACAAGAAGATATACATTTTGTATTTGGGATCACTATCCGGTAACTTTTTGTAATTCATAAACTAAAAATAAAATCCGTATGAAAAAAATCGAAGCTATTATCCGCAAATCGAAATTTAATGAAGTACGCAAGGCTCTGCACGAAGCAGATATTGACTTCCTTTCGTGGTGGGATGTTAAAGGTCAGGGTGATGCCAAACAAGGCCTCATATTCAGAGGAATCGCTTACGATATTAATGCTATCGACCGTATTTATATCTCTTTTGTGGTAAGGAATATAAATGTAGAAAAATCGATCAAGGCAATTCTGGATTCTGCCTATACCGGCGAAAGTGGTGATGGACGAATATTCGTTTCCAGTATCGAACAGTCTATCCGTATCCGCACAGGAGATCATGGAGATGAATCGCTTTACAACAAGGACGAAGAATAAAATTCCGTAAAATATCAAGTTATCATATCCATTTTTAGAAAAATACAATTAGTTATTATGAAAAAAAGACTCGCTAAATATATCGCCTTAGGCGGCTTATTACTGTGTTCGCCCCTATTGGCTGCACAAGAAGTTATTACGGAAACTGCACCTACTTTAAATTCGGGTAACACAGCATGGATTATTGTTGCTACTGTACTGGTACTGATGATGACTATACCGGGACTGGCATTCTTTTACGGAGGACTTGTCCGTCAAAAAAACGTACTGAGTATTATGATGCAATGTCTTATACTGACAGCCGTTATCAGCATCGAATGGGTTATTATTGGTTATAGCTGGGTTTTCGGTACCGGATTTATGGACGGCAGTAGTTTAGGTGCTATCATAGGTGGGCTCGACAAAGTCTTTTTACGGGGAATTACGCTCGACACATTGACAGCCGGAGACATTCCCGAGTTGCTTTTTGCTATGTTTCAGTGTATGTTTGCAGTTATCACGCCCGCTCTTATTATCGGTGCATTTGCCGAAAGGATAAAATTTTCGGGATTCTTACTATTTTCGGTACTATGGGCTCTGTTCATCTATAACCCAATGGCACACTGGGTGTGGGGCGGCGGTTGGATGCAACAAATGGGAGCTATAGACTTTGCCGGAGGTACTGTAGTACATATCAATGCCGGTATTTCGGCTCTGGTTATGGCTATTATGATCGGGCGGCGCAAAGGCTACCGTACTACAGGTCATCCTGTTACACCTCACAACATTCCGTTTGTAGTAATAGGCACTTCTTTGCTTTGGTTGGGCTGGATCGGATTCAATGCCGGTAGCGGACTCGCTGCCGACGGATTAGCTGCCAATGCATTGCTAGTAACACATTTTGCGACTGCGGCTGCCGCCGTTACATGGATGTCACTGGAATGGATTATCAATAAAAAACCAACCATAGTTGGCATTTGTACAGGAGCTGTAGCTGGTTTGGTAGCCATCACACCGGCAGCAGGCACAGCTGATGTATTCGGTGCATTATTTATAGGACTTATAGCTTCAGCCATCTGTTATATTATGGTTGCTTATGTTAAACCTAAATTGAAATATGACGATTCTCTGGATGCATTTGGTGTACACGGTATAGGTGGACTCGTCGGAGCTATTCTTACTGGAGTATTTGCTACCCAATTTATTACCGGAGCAGAAGGTGTGCAAGGTGCGTTATATGGCGACTGGCACCAGCTTTGGATACAGGTTATTGCTAGTGCTGCATCAATAGCATATAGTGCTGTAGGTACAATTATCTTATTCTTTATTGTAAATAAGACTGTTGGGCTAAAAGTCACTAAAGAAGAAGAAGCAATCGGACTGGATATTTCTCAACATGGTGAGATCGCTTATAGTGAAGATGAATAAAGCTGATGCGGAAATTACGTTTATGATCATTTCGCATTATTAAAATATCCGCTTTGGTGTTAATATAGCGAATTTTAAGTTAATCAGCTGGGGCAGCGTGCAAGTGATTGTACGCTGCCTGTTTTTTTAGATCTCTTTACCTGAAATTAATTAAAAGGATGCCACAATTAAAATAAATTCCTATATTTGCCACATCAAACAACCCTTTACAAATAAGGAATGACCGATATTTTCACACATAAAAACATCAATAACAATCTGAATTTTAACAATTTGGATTTGTATTTGTGTGCTGAAATATTAGAGAGAGAGAGAGAGAGAGAGAGAGAGAGAGAGAGAGAGAGAGAGAGAGAGACGCATCACTTGCGTTAACTAAACAGAATTTTTCTAAAATACAAATTTTTCTATTGTGTCAAAACGACGGGACATTTTTTTATGCCTTCGTTTACATCGTCATATATATCCATTTTCTAATAAGTTGGCTGGGCAGACTGTGTCCGGTAGCATCATTGTTGTTTTGTTGTCGTTCGAATACTATTGCGGATAACAGATCATGCTTTGGTCAACTGACTTATGCAGCAGGGTGCAGTAGATGCACTTTGCTGCTTTATTTTACACAAAACAAACAACTCTTTATAAAAACAACAAGGGAGCCTATGGCCCTAAAAACAACAACTCAAGTAAATGATAATGAAAAAGAAAGCTCTTTTACTACTGGGCATATTCTCCTTCGGGGTTATCTATGCCCAAGTAGGAATAAACACACAAAGTCCGTTGGGTATCTTTCATGTAGATCCGCTGTCGAATACCAATACTGTCGGCACAGTAAATGTTACGGACGATGTTATAATTAATCAAGCAGGAAACATCGGAGTAGGACAATTACCGCGAACAGATGTCAAAATTAATCTTTCGGATGGAGGGACCGTCAGTAATTACAAACCGGTTTTTCAGTTACAGGATGGCAATGAAGGTATCGGTAAACTATTAGTCTCTGATGCTTCAGGTAATGCAACATGGAAGAACTACATGGATTTCGGATTGACTATCGGTAAGTTCGGAGCCGGAATTTATTTTTCGCCTGATCCTACTTTGGTAAACTCTACTTACGGTATAACGGCCAGGGCATCGAACAATGGAGTGAAAACAACCGGACAAATTACTTTAGGAAAAGGCCTCTGGTGGGTAAGATGTAGTCTGTATGTTTCGGCTATAGCGACTACTATAGATGGAAGACAGATATGGGCACGTACAACTTTAGCGGACGATTCTTCTTTTGGCATAGCTGGAGGAATGGCCTATCAGATGTCCACTGATTTGTTGACAAATCATACTTTGGCATCTACATTACTATGGCTATATGGATCATGTGGAGTCATTTACGGATCTTTCCTTTTAGATAACAGGTCTATGGCTGCGTCTTCGAAAACGTATTATTTAGTGATCGGCTGGATAGACTCCTATGACGGAGCAACGCCTCAGACTATTTTAAGAACAGGGTTAAGCACTTCGGGCGAAAACTCTATTTATGCATACCGTGTAGAAGAATGATTATTATGAGAAACAGAATATATATATACTTGGTTTTTACTTTTTGCCTATCTGTACTAAGTAAGACATATTCGCAGGGAATAGGTATTAACTTGTCGAATAAAGTTAGTGGTATGATGCTGCATATTGATGGGGCGAATGATAATTCGACTACTCCATCAACAGCTCAGGCTCAGAATGATGTGGTTATAACTAATGCCGGACGAGTTGGAATTGGAACTACATCTCCGGGTACCCGGCTTCACATCAAATCGGCGGCATCACAGGCAGCTATTCGTATTGACGATGGTTCACAGAAAGATGGATATGCCCTTTATTCATCATTAGATGGAACTTCGCAATGGTATCCGTACGGAACTTATACCCTTAAGCAAATAAATCTTGGAACACAGCTTTCTTTTACGGTGGCTCAAGCTCAGGCTGCTACCGGCTCTATGCTGAATGCTAACATTCCGGTCTCTTTAGATCCCGGTATCTGGATGATCGATGTACAAATGCTTGTCTTTAGAAATACGGCTACCGGAACCAACAGTACAACCTTTAACAACAGGGCTTGGTTTAAACTTGGCTTAAGCGACTCTGCCTCTACATGGGGAATATCATCCGACCACATACCCAATACGGCTTACCTGATTTGCGACTTTTTGTATAGTGTAAATGCTTCCTATAATATGCTGTCGGGGGTATTTTTTATAAACAATAAGACAAAAGCTTCAAAGACCTATTATCTCTGGTATGGCGGTTTAAGTATCTATGGCACTATACCGACAGCTACCCAGTACAAACTAGGAGGAACGGGTAATGAGTCTATTGTTACAGCAACCTATTTAGGAACAAATTATAACAGCAATTGATTATGAATATTGTAAGTCTTAAAAATACCGTAACAGGCTGCTTGGTCTGTTTATCGGGCTTGTGCTCGTTTGCCCAGATAGGAATCAATACCGAAGTACCACAAGCTCTTTTGCATATAGATCCTTTAGGAAACAACAATGCTTCGGGAGCGCCAACCGATTCACAAGCATTAGATGATGTAGTGATAACATCAGCCGGAAATATGGGAATAGGTACTATTTCTCCTAAACGGAAGTTACATATAGTAACCGGAGGAACCGAAACCTCGCCACAGGTTGGCCTGCGTTTAGAAGATGGCGATCAGGGATTGAACAAAGTATTGATTTCGGATGTGAATGGAATTGGTACTTGGAAAAACGCTCCGACTCCTTCGGCTTTGGTCGCTTATCGTAACCCCAGTGCCCCGGGTATAGCAACCAATGTTGGGGCATTTTATAATACAGGCAGCTATATTGACCTTCCTCCCGGCAAATGGTATGTAACGGTTAATACTTTGCTGGTAGGTACTAGCGGGCTTCCGGCCGCAACAACTATTCAGGATAAGCAATTTTGCCATGCCTCATTTACCGAAAGTTCATCTATGGGTACAGCTTTGGCGGCCGCTAACATATCCGCAGATGTGAAGGATGCAAAACAAATAGCAAAGCTTATTACCAAACGCACATATAATGTATTGGTTGGTAGTTTTATAATAATAAATACAACAACCGCAACCAAACGCTATTACTATATGTTCGGGGCATTAGTCCAGATAAGCACCAGTCAAGGGAATGGAACTTTTACGAATGTAGCAGGTACAGCTAATGCTGAGAATACAATGGTAGGAATACAGTTTCAATAAAGAAGCTTCCAAATAGAATTTAAAAGAGAAGAACCGTTTTTTTATAATAATTGCGATTCTTCTCTTTTAAATTGAAAACACTATAAAATACAAGGTTAATTGTGAATTTTTGTATTTATAAAAACAATTCCTATATTTGATCCACCAAACAACCCTTTACAAATAAGGAATGAACTATATTTTCACACATAAAAACGTCAACAAGTCTCTAAATTTTAACAGTTTAGATTTGGCTTTGTGTGCTGAAATATTAGAGAGAGAGAGAGAGAGAGAGAGAGAGAGAGAGAGAGAGAGACGCATCACAGGGCGTTAACTAAACAAAAAATTCTATTGCGTCAAAATAACGGGACATTTTTTTATGTCTTCGTTCGCTTCGTTATATATATCCATTTTCAAATTATAAGTTGGCTCGGTAAGCTGTACCGGGTAGAGTCATTGTTGTTTTGTTGTCGTTCGAATACTATTTCGGATAACAGTTTATGTTTTGGCCAACTAATCCATGCAGCAAGGTGCAGTGTATGCACTTTGCTGCTTTATTTTCAAATGGTTAATAGCATTTTAAACACAAAGGCGCAAAGATACAAAGGGTTTACACAAAGGTTCCTTGCAAGGGTAAGGCTCTGCTTTATCTCCAAAAAGTTATTATCGGCAGAACTCTGCTACTACAACGAATACATTCAAAAACAATCACTCTTAATAAAAACAACAATGAAAAAAAAGATTCTTTTACTGATGGGAGTATTCTCATTAGGTATACTCAATGCACAGGTAGGAATAAACACCCTGAATCCGTTTGGAATATTCCATGTCGATTCTAAAGGGAATACCGGAGGAACAGCATCTTCACCGTCTAACGACTCGGATGACGTTATTGTTACTAATGAAGGAAAAGTCGGTATAGGCACTGCTGCTCCTACAGAGAAACTAGATGTGAGGGGCAAAATACGCATTGCAGATGGAACCCAAAGCGATGGTTATGTACTGAAATCGGATGCTTCCGGCAATGCATATTGGGGACCTACAACAGGGCGCAGTTTAGTAGTTGCGAATGAAGCCGATGATTCTTCGGGAAAACTGCAAAACGTATTTACTAATTTATCATCCAACATCGCTAACTATTTTTGTATTTATGGGGGACAAACTAAATATACGGGAGTTTCGCTCACATTAGGTGAAGGTACCTGGCAGGTAATTTATAATGCCACTTTCGGCGGGAGAAAGAAGACGGGAGCGACAGAAGAACTCCCTCCGGCTAATCTGATCTGGTATCTATCAACTTCCCAGACCATACTAAGCCCGAGTACAATTGTCGGTAAAAGGTTTAGTTCATCGGGTCTCGAACAATCTAAAGTCTATAATAACAATCAAATATACATGCCTACTACAGGGTTATTTGTTCTTGAGAATACAACTCTTTCACCTCAAACATTCTACGTACATGTTGAGTGTCTCAATATTCCGGCTACAGATTCCCTAAGATATACAGGCGAAGCCCGGATGTGGGCATTACCTGTCACCAAATAAAATAATCGCAATGAAACACATATATATCACAATATTGATTTTTTCGATAGCCAATAGCTTATTCGGTCAAGTCGGAATAAACATAATGGATAACTCAGCAAAAGGAGTTTTCCATATTGATCCTAAAGGGGACACTAACGGAACCTCGAATACTTCGGATGATATTGTCGTATTAGCCAATGGTAGTGTGGGCTTAGGAACTATTACCCCTACACAAACACTGGATATTAATGCAGAAGGGCAATCCATTCGTATAGATGACGGAACGGCAACAAAAAATTTCATGCTTACATCCGATAATAACGGTGTTGGAACATGGAAGCCGAAGAACATCGGCAACCGGATTGAGGGTTCTATTAATGCTCTAAATCAAACAAATGGACTCGGAGCCGCTTCTTTTAAATATTCGGGAGCTTATATCACCATTCCTCCTGGACAGTGGGAAGTTCATTTTGTTTGTACGCATACTAATCTTTCGGCATACAGTTATTGTATATGGTGGGATCTGGATGATTCGGATACTACTAAAAACTCTACTGCTGTAGGAGGAAGGGTTCTTAGTTATATGGCTGTATCAGGGAGTTTAGTACAAACATCTGCTATGTATTTTGTAGATAATGATACCTCCACCGATAAAACATATTACTTATGGGGAAACATCCTTATAATACCATCTACAATAACAGGAGATTATATTAAGTATTATGGAAATGCCTTATTGTGGGCGATACCGGTAAATAGTTAAACAAATAATTATCTAAAATGAAAAAAACAGTAATAATCTTCTGTTATATTATATGTTATAGCTTTAATATAAGTTATGCCCAGATAGGTATATTTACAGAAACACCATTCGGTATATTTAATATAGACGCAGGTAGCGACAATGTCGAAACAGCTAATACAAACCGTTTCAACAACGATATTGTCATAACTAATGATGGTGCAATTGTAATTGGCAATACCACACCGGCTACTAATACTAGATTGGATATTAACGGAACTTTCAGGCTGAATGACAACTATCAAATGCCTGATAAAGTTTTAGTTACAAAAGATGTCGCAGGTACTGCGAATTGGGCCATAGAACCATATCCTCAATTATACATTGAACCCGAACTGAGTTCTATTTTATCTCCATTCAGGGTAACCAACAGCCGTAAATATAGCGGTGTAAATATTACAGTACCGGGAGGTGCTTATGAGATAACCTTTGTTACAGCTTTTAAGAATCCGGTAATAGGGAAAATAGCGAATATCGAATGTGACCTTTCCGAATCGTCAACTGCTTTTGGCAGTCTGGGACAGGTTTGCAGCTCTGCTTCTATCAGTACAACCAATGCTATAACTTATGCTACGATAGCAGCAGTATATGCAGTTCCGTATTCTACTACGGCGCGAACATTTTATATCTGGCTCAGGGCGGTAGGAGATTTATCTTCTTCCGATTATTTAGAATATGATGTAAGTAATACCGAGTCTTACATCTGGGCTGTAGCAGTGGGTGGAAATTAATACAAACAATAAAAAACGGAATATAATCCATAGAAAATTCTCTTTACCAAATTAACATTATGTCATCCGATAATCCCCTTAGCATAATCACATTTATGGGGATATAAACAGAAAAAGCAGGAAAAACTTCATTTTAGATTATTTCCTGCTTTTTTGTTAAATTTTTGCTAAAATAAAAACATTCGTTATATTTGTCGTGCAAAAACAATTCTTCGTGAACACTTGATGACAAATATTTTCACACATAAATACTTCAAAAACGATTTAAATTTTAACAGTTTAGATTTGGCTTTGTGTACTGAAATATTAGAGAGAGAGAGAGAGAGAGAGAGAGAGAGAGAGACGCACACGTATAAATGATATAACAAATAATTTGATTTTTTTAGTTGCAGGTTATTATATTTTCTTCTTATTGTGTTTTATTTACACAATATATTTTTATATAAATACATCTCTAATCATATATATCAATTTGACTAAATGTAGGCAGGGCAAACCGGACCGGACAAAATCATTGTTGTTTTGTTGTCGTTCGAATTTTAGTCCTGAACAAGGTTTGTCTAACTGCCAACTTATTTATGCGGCAGGATGCAGTGATTGCATCTTTCCGCTTTTCCGGACAACTCATAAACAACATAAAACAACAACTCAAACAAGTAACAATGAAAAAGAAAATTCTTTTGCTGATGGGTATATTCTCTTTCGGGATAATCAATGCACAGGTAGGGATAAATACGAATACCCCACAAGGTGTCCTTCATATCGACGGGCAGGGCAACACTTCAGGAACGAGCAATGTGTCAGATGATGTGTTAATTAATACTAGCGGTAATATTGGTCTCGGAACATTGAGCCCTACTGCCAAGATACATTCGGTAGGCAGTTCGACGCTTGCTCCTATGCGAATCACGGATACGAAACAAGGAACAAACTATATTCTGGTATCAGACAATGCCGGTAATGCCTCGTGGATGGAAAAGCCTGTTCCGGGAGGGGTCATATATAACTTGACAGGCTCTGCTAAAACCACTTATGCATATAATACTTATACTTTGGTAAAGGCAATGCCTATATCCGAAACGGGTAATTATATGATTTCTCTTAGATGGTGGGGAACCTCCGCTTCTGTAGCTGCAACTAATCTGGTCTGCGCTGTATTTTATGCTACTACGTCGGCTAATACAACTAATAGTTGGACTGCCGACCAAGCTAATCTTAAAGATCAAGCCGAGTACTGTGCCAATACTATGGCCGGAGCATATACATGTTTTAGTTCCACCCTATTTGCTAAGGCAACTAAAGGCCAGTATATCAAATTGTATATTCGTGTATCCGCCGGAGGAGCTTGGACTATCGGATCAGCGAGTACCACACAACCTTTATGGAACCCCAGTATTGTCATGTTTAGAGTATAAAAATAATGAAGAAATATATATTACTATTACTTGCATCCGTGCAAGTAGGACTCGTATCGGAGTCATTTGCACAAATAGGGATTAATACTGAGTCCCCCCAACAGATTTTTCATATAGATGCAGCCAGAAATACGTCCGGCACCACCAGCGTATCTGACGATATTGTGGTTGACAGCAACGGGAATGTGGGAGTGGGAGTCATATCTCCAAAAGCGAAGCTTCATATCGTTACCAACGATGTCCCTTTAAAGCTTCAGGATGGTACTCAGGGATCTAAGAAAATGTTGTACAGTAAAGATGCCAATGGCAACTTGTCATGGACAGACCAACCTGCCTCCTCTGCTACTTTTTATTACCTGAACACAGGGCAAAGAAATCTGCCTAATGCAACCCGTACTTTATTAATTTCCATACCGGTAACAGAAGCAAGTAATTACCTGATGTTTATTCGCTGGTGGGGTAGCTGTACAACTTATTACACCGGAAATAAAAATATCAGTGCATATATCTACCTGACATATGCCACTACTACAGCAGCTTCAGACTATGGTTCCCAACTTGATGGTGTAGAACACTATGTGAGTTATTCTGTCGCTAATAGCTATTTTAGCTTTACGACCAGTCTGTATGGGAAAGTAAGTGCATCAACCGGATATCTCAAGCTATGGATAAATCCCTCAACTCCTGCTTCTACTGCCGGAACATTTAACTGGGTTATCGGTGCAATTAATAACGGAACGGTCTTTAACCCGAGTTTAATTGTATTCAAAATTTAATCAGATGAAAAGAATAATTATATTATCAGGCATATGTTTATGCTTCATACTGCCTGCAACTTCACAAGTAGGCATCAATACACAATCTCCAACGGGAATATTGCATATTGACCCTCAGGCAAACAGTGCTACAGTTACTACTGATGATGTAGTAGTTACAACAGCCGGAAATGTTGGACTAGGAACCATAAGTCCTCAGGCTAAATTACATTTGAATGTATCTTCGTCCGAAACAGCTTTAAGAATAGAAGATGGTAACGAGAAAGCCGACCGGGTACTTGTATCTGCCGACGCAACAGGTGGCGCCACATGGGGTGCTATCAAAGGTAGTGGTGGTGAGACTTTCACTTCTACTGTTGCACAGTCTTTTACAACCTCCGGAGGAACACTTTATATTACCGGAACTACGACCCGCTATAACGTTACGGGTGAAGGCCCTTACCTCGTGTATTTACGTTGGTGGGGTAAATCTGCAACTGTATCAAGCAGTAGAACTCAAGCCTATATCCGGCTACTAAAAAACGGAACCATAGTAGATACTGTACAATATTATATTGCAACAGAGGCTAATACCGCTTTTTCGCTAACAGTGGCGCTTATGGCTAATTGTGTACCGGGTGATTACCTTGAAATAACAATAACTCCCGGAGCAACATGGACATCCGCAGTTAGTCCTGTTTATACAAGACCCTCCGTTACATTTTTCTTGATGTAACAGGGCCTTTACATACAAAAACTAAAAGGTTGGAAGATAGTCTTTCGACCTTTTTTTGCAAAAACCAAAACATTCTGTATATTTGCCACACCAAACAACCCTTTACCAATAAGGAATGACCAATATTTTCACACATAAAAACATAAACAGCCCTCTAAATTTTAACAGTTTAGATTTGCCTTTGTGTGCTGAAATATTAGAGAGAGACGCATTACCCCGCGTTAACTAAACAAAATTTTCTATTGTGTCAAAATAACGGGACATTTTTTTATGCTTTCGTTTGCTTTGTTGTATATATTCATTTCCAAATATTAAGTTGGCTGGGTAGGCTGTGTCCGGTAGGATCATTGTTGTTTTGTTGTCGTTCGAAAACTTCTTCGGATTACGGCTTACATAGGAGTCAGCTACATTTTGCAGCAGGGTGCAGTGTGTGCACTCTGCTGCTTTATTGCGTTTCAAAAAAACAATCACTCTTTATAAAAACAACAAAAAGACTTCGGGTCTTAAGAACAACTCAATTTTATTGCAATGAAAAAGTATTTTTTTATGATTTTGCTGTGCTTTTTGGGCATGGCGGCTTTACGGGCTCAGGTGGGTATAAACACAAGTACACCCAATGTGTCGGCGGCTTTGGATATCGTCAGTACAGAGAAGGGGATTCTGATTCCGAGAATGACGACTGTGCAGAAATCGGCGATTGTTGCTCCGGCGGAGGGTTTATTGGTGTATGATACGACTTTGCGTTGTATTGCACAGAATGCGGGGACTACTGCTTCTCCGGCTTGGGTGTGTTTGTCACAGAGGGATGCGCAGAATGGGTTCTTCTATATGCCGACTATTGCTGTGGATGCTTCAACTGTAGTGACAGGCAAGACTATCGACCTTTACAATGAGTATCTGACTCAGTTTACGGCTCCGACTAAGAATCCTTCGGCTCCGGTGAATATTCCTTACTTTACGAACCGGACGGATTTGTATTATTATATTACCAACTATGATATGGATGTGATGGGGAATGTTTCGATTAATGATAATGGGGTGATGACGTATGATATTAAGGTGGAGTCGGATTATGATTCGTTTTTGACGGTGGTGTTTGTACTGAAATAAACATCGTGTAGGGGCGAGGCTTTGCTTCGCCCGGATATTGACACCGGATAGAGCAAATTCCTATCCCTACAGAAATAACAACACATATTTTTAAATAAACATTTAATGAAGAAACTGATATATGTATGCCTTCTATTAATAGGCTTTTCGATAAATTCTTATGCTCAGAAGGAAACCAGCTGGTGGCACTTCGGATATTATTCTGGTTTAAACTTCAATATATTAAATGATGCTACTGCCGATGATGCTACAACTGTAACTGATATGCCTAAACCTATTATTGGACCTTTGAATACGAGAGAGGGTTGCTTTACTGTATCTACTTATGACGGACAGCTCTTATTTTCGTCGGATGGCTCTACCGTTTATGATAAAAACGGAAATATAATGATTAACGGGACAGGATTATTAGGTGATTATTCAGCTACACAATCAGGAATAGTTGTTCCTAAACCCGGAAGTACTACTGAGTATTATGTTGTGACAGTTCCGGCCATGGGTGGCACTGATGGCTTAAACTATTCAATTATAGATATATCCCTAAATGGAGGGCTTGGAGAAGTAACATCAAAAAACAATCCAATCTTAGCAGGTTCTGTAAATGAAAACATAGCAGCCGTGCCCAACACCAATGGTAAAGATTACTGGCTGATACACCGCACCTTGCAGACTTTTTATGTCTGGGCTATTACTTCTGCCGGAATATCAACTACACCCAATTTTAGTATAACAAATACTCTCATTAACATCGGTTCCGGATCATCCATAAATC
The DNA here is from genome assembly GCF_900128985.1 of Indolivaga macrotermitis. Lineage (GTDB taxonomy): Bacteria > Bacteroidota > Bacteroidia > Bacteroidales > Dysgonomonadaceae > Dysgonomonas_A > Dysgonomonas_A macrotermitis. Next base: position 192,088 of record NZ_FQUC01000004.1, read on the forward strand.
CGCAAGGAGAAATGATAGTATCCTCAGATTTTACAAAAATAGCTTCTTTGAACTGGGGAGGAAAACAAGTAGCATCCGCTATTTTTAATCCTACAACAGGTCAGATTTCCGATATAAGAGTATTGAATTGTTCATTCAGCACCTATGGGGGTACCTTTTCACCTAACAATCAATACTTATATGTTGGAACCGGATTTTTTAATTATGGACAACTTTATGTCAATACCTGGGATAATATTCGAGCAGGTAATGCTATGACTTATCTAGATCAGGGATTCTCAAACGTAAAAACAGCTTTGGATAATCGATTATATGGTATACAGTTGAATAATACCCCCACAGAGACTCCGACTAAGAATCTAGCAATAGTACTGAATCCCGATACCGGGGGCACCGATATCAAACATTTCACCGACTATTTATTAAATGATGCTGCATTTGGTCTCCCCTCCTTTGCCGCCGGCTTTATCCGTATTATTCCTAAAGAACAACCTTTTGCCTGTACGGCGCATAACCGGACTTATACGGTAGAGGTAGACCTGTCGGGTGGAAATGCTCCGGCCAGACTCGAATGGTATTTCGGGGATGGAACGGCTAGGGTGAATCAATCGGTTACTACTTCGAAAAGTGAATATTCGCTAAAGCATTCGTATAATAATTCGGGATTGTATACGATTACGGTTACTCCGTATAAAGCGGATGGAACTTCTCTGACGCCTATTACTATGGAGGCGAATATTGTTGATTGTTCTTTGAAGGCGAATAGAATGACCCGCTCGGATTTGCTGAATTCCAAACAACTCTCTGAATAGTTTTATCTATAACAGAGAATAAGGAATGAATAATGAAGAATAAAAAAAATAAGAAAACAGTGTCACTTTTGTTACTTTTGTCACTTTTTTAGAGGTAATTGATTGATAATAAACAACAAAGCAAAGTAACATGGGTTACACAAGTGTCACTTTTTTGACTCCTTTTGTATACTTTTTTAATGGAAACAACATGAAATATTTGAATATAAGATTATTAGCTATTGTCACATATGTCACTTTGGGGATATATAATGTATCGGCTCAGATAGGGGTGAATACGGATAATCCGAATAGCTCTTCTGTACTTGATTTGAATGGGTACAGCAATGATAAGGGGTTGCTTATTCCTCGGATGACGACTGCTCAGAAACTGGCTATTGTTAGTCCGGCTTCGGGCTTAATGGTATATGATACGGATTATAGGTGTGTTTCTCTGTATAAGGATACGCCTGCTAATCCGGGGACTTTTTCGTGGTCTTGTCTGACTTTGTATAACCGCCACTTTTTGTATATGCCTTCGGTGAATATTCCGACTTCGGATGGTTCGGGGAGTTTATTGGTGGGGACTCAGTCTATTAATCTTTATAATGTGTATTATACGGGGTTTAATTCTCCGAGGGTGAAGAGTACGGGTGCGCCGGCTGTGATTCCGTTTTTTAATGGTTCGCAGTTGAATTATTATGTGACTTATTGTGATCCGTGTATTACGGTGACGGGCATTAGTGAAGCGGGGGTGATGAGTTATAGGGTGAATTCCTTGCCGAATTATGATGCCTTCGTGAATGTGGTGTTTACCCTGAAATAGTGAAAAGGAAAAGCTCGCAATCTTTTATCTATAAACAGGATTAATATAAAGCAGGCTTTTTTTCATACCTTTGCAAAATTGAAACAAAGCAAAGAATAATATAAAACATGGCAAAAGAGCTTAAAGAACTGACTAAGCGCAGTGAGGATTACAGTCAATGGTATCTAGATCTGGTACTTAAAGCTGATTTAGCAGAAAATTCTGCTGTAAGGGGTTGTATGGTCATCAAACCATATGGATATGCAATCTGGGAAAAAGTACAACGTCAACTAGACGATATGTTTAAAGAAACAGGACATGTTAACGCCTATTTCCCCTTATTCATCCCTAAATCATTCTTAAGTAAAGAAGCCGATCATGTCGAAGGTTTCGCTAAAGAGTGTGCTGTAGTTACTCATTACCGTCTTAAAAATGATCCTGACGGAAAAGGCGTGGTTGTCGATCCTGAAGCTAAACTCGAAGAGGAACTTATTGTCCGTCCAACATCAGAAACTATCATTTGGAATACGTACCGGGGATGGATACAATCATACCGCGATCTTCCTATACTTTGTAACCAATGGGCAAATGTAGTTCGCTGGGAAATGCGCACTCGCCTGTTCCTTCGTACAGCTGAATTCCTTTGGCAGGAAGGACATACAGCTCATGCAACCAAAGACGAAGCTGAAATCGAAGCTCGTAAAATGCTGGATGTATATGCTGAATTCGCTGAAAATCATATGGCATTGCCTGTTATCAAAGGAGTGAAATCGGCTAATGAACGTTTTGCCGGTGCTGTTGAAACATATACAATCGAAGCAATGATGCAGGACGGGAAAGCACTTCAATCCGGAACATCTCACTTTTTGGGACAAAACTTCGCTAAAGCTTTTGACGTGAAGTTTACAGATAAAGACGGAAAGCAAGATTACGTATGGGCTACTTCGTGGGGAGTTTCAACCCGTTTGATCGGTGCTCTGATAATGGCTCACTCAGACGATAATGGACTTGTCCTTCCTCCAAAATTAGCTCCTTATCAAGTTGTTATAGTACCTATATATCGTAGTGCGGAACAACTTGCCGAGATAGATACAAAAGTTGCCGGAATTGTTACTGCACTCAAGAATCTGGGTATTTCAGTCAAATACGACAATGCAGATAATAAGAAACCGGGATGGAAGTTCTCTGAATATGAGTTAAAAGGTGTACCAGTTCGCCTTGCCATGGGAGGACGCGATCTGGAAAACAACACTATAGAAGTTGCCCGCCGGGATACTCTGACTAAAGAGACTGTTTCTTGCGATAATATTGACGTCTATATTAAGAATCTATTAAATGATATTCAAGAGAATATATATAAGAAAGCTTTAGATACCAGAACTTCTCGGACTATCTCAGTAGACACATACGAAGAGTTTAAAGAGAAGATAGAAACAGGAGTATTTATCATGGCTCATTGGGATGGAACTTCGGAAACTGAAGAGAAAATCAAAGCCGAAACTAAAGCAACTATCCGTTGTATTCCATTAGATGGAGATAAAACGCCCGGTAAATGTATGGTTACAGGAAATCCTTCTGCACAACGAGTTGTATTCGCAAAGGCCTATTAACCGAATCATATGATAAAAAGAAAGAAGTCCTTCGAATATTTCGAGGGACTTCTTTTATATATAGATATAATGGAATTACATCATTCCACCCATTCCACCGCCCATTGGAGGCATTGCCGGAACCGGATTATCTTCTTTTTTATCTGCAATAATACATTCTGTAGTTAAGAACATACCTGCAATAGAAGCAGCATTCTCAAGAGCTACACGAGTAACTTTAGTAGGATCAATAACTCCCGATGCAGCAAGATCTTCATATACATCTGTACGGGCATTATAGCCATAGTTAGCTTTACCTTCGCGTACTTTCTGTACTACAACAGCACCTTCTTTACCACAGTTATTCACTATCTGACGAAGAGGTTCTTCGATAGCACGTTTCACGATTTCGATACCTGTAGTTTCGTCGTCATTTTCACCTTTCAGGTATTCCAATGCATCTAATGCACGGATATATGCTGTACCTCCACCGGCTACAGTACCTTCTTCGATAGCTGCACGAGTTGCAGAAAGAGCATCGTCTACTCGGTCTTTCTTCTCTTTCATTTCAACTTCTGAAGGAGCTCCTACATAAAGAACAGCTACACCTCCTGCCAACTTAGCAAGACGTTCTTGCAGTTTCTCGCGATCGTAGTCCGATGTCGTTTTCTCGATTTGAGTTTTGATCTGACCTACACGAGCAGCAATTGCAGCTTTATCTCCTGCACCGTTTACAATTGTAGTATTGTCTTTGTTGATAGTCACTTTATCGGCAGTTCCCAACATATCAAGTGTAGCAGCTTCAAGCTTCAAGCCTTTTTCTTCCGAAATAACTACACCACCTGTAAGAGTTGCGATATCTTCCAGCATTTCTTTACGACGGTCGCCGAATCCTGGAGCTTTAACCGCAGCGATTTTCAAACCTGCACGAAGACGGTTTACAACCAAAGTAGTCAATGCTTCAGAATCGATATCTTCAGCGATGATCAATAAAGGTTTACCTGATTTAAGAGCAGCTTCCAATATAGAAAGGATGTCTTTCAATACAGATATCTTTTTGTCATAAATCAAGATATATGGATTCTCTAAGTCAGCTTCCATTTTTTCGGTATCAGTAACGAAATAAGGAGAGATATAGCCTCTGTCGAACTGCATACCTTCTACTACATCTACGTAAGTTTCAGTACCTTTTGCTTCTTCCACAGTGATAACACCTTCTTTTTTCACTTTGCCCATAGCCTCAGCAATCAGTTTACCGATAGTTTCGTCACCGTTTGCCGATATTTTAGCTACATGTTCTATTTTTTGCAAGTCATCGCCGACAGCTACCGATTGAGCTTTCAGGTTCTCTACAACTTTAACAACAGCCTTGTCGATACCACGTTTCAAATCCATTGGATTAGCACCGGCAGTAACGTTCTTCAATCCTACGCTAATGATAGACTGAGCCAAAACAGTTGCAGTAGTAGTACCGTCACCAGCATCGTCATTGGTTTTAGATGCCACTTCTTTTACCAGTTGAGCACCCATATTTTCGAACGGGCATTCCAGTTCTATTTCTTTTGCAACAGATACACCGTCTTTAGTAATATGAGGTGCACCGAATTTCTTTTCGATAATTACATTACGTCCTTTAGGTCCTAATGTCACTTTTACAGCATTAGCCAATGCGTCAACACCTTTTTTCAGTTGATCGCGAGCATCAATATTAAATTTAATTTCTTTAGCCATAGCTCTATTTCTGTTTTTTTTATTTTTTGAAGAATGAATGATTAAATAATAGCAAGAACGTCAGACTGACGCATAATCAGATAGGTTTCGCCATCGTATTCGATTTCTGTACCGGCATATTTACCGTAAAGTACACTATCACCTGCTTTCAATACCATCTCTTCGTCTTTAGTACCGTTACCAACAGCTACAACACTACCTTTCAATGGTTTTTCTTTAGCGGTGTCTGGAATGATGATTCCACCTACAGTTTTTTCTTCGGCTACAGCAGGCTTAATAAGCACTCTGTCTGCTAATGGTTTAATACTCATGATTAAAATATTTTTATTAGTTTATGATTTCTAATTCTATTCTCGTTATAGCTAAATCTGTGCCAAAATATAATACTGACAAATCGTCAGTTGGTTTATTCCCTATACAAAGTATACAAAAAGGTGACACCCGTGTCACTTTTGTCACCCTACTGAACCATTATAAATCAGCAAATTGCCCTCAAAAAAGTGACATTCGTGACAAATATTGTATTTTTTTATTTTCTTTCTACTGTCTTTCAATCGGATTTATTTATAGATAAAATTTTACTTATTAAATGTCACCAATTGTATCAAATTACAAAGTTTATCTCGCGCTTCTTTGTTTGTTGATTCTATCAAAAAGAAGACAGTACATTCAGGCATTACATATGCGGCATATGCCGAAAAATTCGACCCTGAGCTATTTTCATAGGTTATTATAGCCCATTCCTTTCCATTTATCTTCTTTATATAAGGTATAACTTTGGTTGTATTCTTTCGCGAGTCTAATGCCCAATACCAGCTATTGAGATATTCCTCCGGATTTTTAAACTTCGAAAATTCTAATGTAGCACAGACCGGACCACTGGTTGCACCAAACCATCCTCCCATCAATGTCGGATATCCCGATAGACTACACTCTGTATCACTTATTGTTGTCAGATTAGTCTCCGGCCTGATCAGATAGTTCTTCATCATTCCCGGTACCACCATACTGATACCTGCATCTGTAAAGTTTAATTTAAACTGAATTCCATAATCCAAACTTGTATATTTCCGTAAGGAAAAATTTGCAAGCGGAAGCTGCGGTGTCTCTTTCAAACTTATCAGATTCTCAACCGATACCGGCTTATTCTTAGCAGTTCTATTCGCATACTCCGGCAGCTTTATACTCGCAACAATCTCACTTATATTTTTTATATCCCTGTAAGTAAATTCCATAAAGCTGAAATAATAAAACAGGTTATTTATTTTCAAACTGATAAGGATACTTCCACTATAATCACTCCCATTGTATACGAATGCAGCTTCTGCCCCATCCAGATTTATCGTTTGTTTTATATAATTTTTCCCTCCTGATTCGGGAGCAATCCCATCCCGGAAATCATAAGAACTGCACCGGAAATCATATATTAATCCTTCACGTACATAACGGGCAAAATAAGTATGATTAATTGTGTCGGGTTCATATATTTCAACTTGAGTATTCCCATTATCCGACAAACTTATTTTTCTGCTTTTCATCGAATAGTTTGTTTCAGCCGGTAACCAGAAGCTGGTATTATACAATTCGATATCCAGATTCGTTTCCGATAGCAACCTCCCTTCTTTAGTTTCAAACAGGTTCTCGGGATCAATATCCGGCCGATTTTTTGCCTTTGTATCATAATACCCCGAGTTTAGACGGTTATTATATTTTATAAGGGCAATACTTAAATCTTTCTTCGAAAATGACTTGAGAAAGTCTGTGAACTTCGCTTTGTTCTCTTCAAACAGGGATGATTCAACCACAAACTGATAAAAATAGCCTCCGTCTTCTATAGTAAATGCATAAAAGATTTTATCAGATGATGATGATAATTTGTATGAATATAGTTCTCCTATTTTAGCTTTTACCGGATCCATAATTCCTCTGAAATTAGGAGCCTGTTTTACCTTTGCTCTGTATTCCAGTACTTTAAAATTACCCGGCAATTTCATTATCTGTAGCTGTATATATTCTTTATCCTTTGGAGTAAGGCTAAACCTGAATATATTTTTATCCTTATTTATTTCAAAAGAATAATATGTTTGTTCTCCAATATCCAGATCCGCACTCTTTCCGGATGCTATGGGCACCCTGAATCCGGCATCCTTAGGTAAAGACAAGCACACATCGAGTTGGGGCAGGTTGAAAGTATATTTTGATGTTTGCCTGAACATTACATCATTAATTTTCTGCGCTTTGCTTGTAATGCACAAGCTCCCAACAATAAAAGCCAACAATACAAATATATTTCTGTAATTCATATTCAAAAAAGTGTTGTTCCGATGATAACTTATTTATAAGAAAAACACAAATATAAAGCTTTTCAGATAACACGGAAAAGAAAAGAGCGTACCCTGATGCGGCACGCTCTTCTTATTCTTATATTCGAATATTTTTATTCAACCCAACGGGCTTTTACTACTACAGGAAAATGATCGGATGGGAATTTAGCAACATTGTCCCCCAAACTGTATGTATCAGTCAACATTCCCCATGTTTCAGCTTTAAAATGTTTCGTAAAATAGATATGATCCAGAATATCTCCGCTACTGATAATATTGTTATCCAGTTGATCGAGTTTATCCACTTTTTTACCCCATGCGTTGTAAGATGAGTTATTTGCATATGGCGCTTTCACGTCATAGTATGTATCGCGAAGAATACCCGACTCGTGAATAATACGACACCACGATGTACGCATGTCGCCATTGAGGTCTCCGACAAATATGGCAGGTGCGTCTCCGGCTATTTCTTTCAATTTGGATAATACCAGTTTACTACTTTCGTTACGTGCAAAGTCTTTTTCATAATCATAATGGGCACTGAATACATAGAAACTTTTTCCTGATGCTTTTTCTTCCAGTTTCACCCATGTGCAAATACGATTACAACATGGTGCATCCCAGCTTTTCGATGGAACATCGGGAGTTGCCGACAACCAGAAATCTCCTTTTTCGAGCACCCTATATTTATCCTTCTTATAGAATATAGCAGAATGTTCTCCCTGGTTATGTCCATCACGGCCTTCGCCGTAATATTCATATGCTGGCAGCAGTGTTACCATATCTTCCAACTGACTGGGTAACGCTTCCTGTGTACCGAAAAAATCAAAGTCATGATAGACTATCAGTTTAGCTACATAAGCTTTGCGGTCTACCCACATATTACCGACATCCGAAGGGTTGTCGTTCCTTAAATTATACGTCGCAACATTAAACGTCTGCGCATTAACCAACAAACTACTTGCGAAAAGTAGCGCTCCAATAATAAACTGTTTCATTCTTGACAAAAGATTACGATTAGTGATTATAAAATTACTAAAAACCGACCAATCTAGAACAACTTTGTTACGATTATTTACGCCTTCCCAAGTTGTAGCTGACTCCTAACGAAAAATATCCATTCCAATCCTGAGACATTTCGGCAAAGTCATCTTTCTTATTTTTTTCACGGAATACACCTTTATACGTCTTCGAGAGACCTCCGCTAGCCCGCAACATTATCGACTTGGTCAGGTTATGCTCGTATACCAGATCCAGTTTTCCGGCAACTTTATCAAAGGTATATACGTGCTTAAATCCTTCCTGCCCCGGATATTCGAAAAACATTCCGCTATCCAGCAAAAAGCCAAAAGAGAACCGCCCGTTTTCCCCTATCATCCTGCGGGCATAAAAATATTGAGGCATAATACCGTCGATCATCCAGGGTGTACCCACAAACATATGCTGATATCGCAAAGTTGGAAATATAGGAAATACCAACGAACGCGAACTGGACACATAGGCTCCGATTGCAAAAGTTGTATGGGCACTTTCGCGGATATTGATTAAAGCCGAAACACTTCCCATCATTCGTTCATAGCCTCTGTCCGAACCATCGACTGTGACATTTCCGTTAACCAACAACCTTTTACCGAATATCCTGTCGATATAGTTGAAAGAAACCGTTCCTGCCAGATAATGGCTTTCCTCGTTTGCCTTGTGTGTAAAAAAAGGCTTATCTATCAGGTAATATTTTACATTTTCATAGTCCAGCACTTCGTATTTATATCTGAGAGAAGTAAATACGACAAACTTTTTCTTCATCAGAACCGGCACCATAACACTCGCCCTTAGCCTTTTTTGCGAATGTATGCTTCCATCTTCATACTTCTGATCATCCCGTTTCAGCTTATAATCTGCAGCGGAGAACTGTTCATATTCGACATCGAGGAATTTTAATAATGGAAATTTAGAATTAATAGGATTATCCGCCAGAGTTCGTGCCTCTCTTACTTCCTGAGAAAATACCAAAGAACTTATGGTTATTGATAAAAGAAAAAAAACAAATCTTCTTTTCGAGTTCATTATTGATTGTCAATTACTAATTGAATAAAAGCCAGACTCAGCTTAATTAAGGCAAATGTAATACTCCAACGGAGATTTGCTGTCTTTAAACAAATAAAGAAGACACTAACCCGCATCTTCTTTATTTTTTTAACTTTATTTATATCTATCTTATTCTACAGTAACCGATTTGGCGAGGTTACGGGGCATATCCACATCCCGGTTTTTATTCACTGCAATATGATAAGCTAACAGTTGCAGAGGAATACATGACAATAGAGGGTCAAGACATTCTTCGGTGGCAGGTATCTCAATATAATGGTCTGCCATTTTCTTAATATCCTCATCTCCTTCATTTATAATAGCTATTACCCTACCCTTGCGGGCTTTTATCTCCTGAATGTTACTAACTACCTTATCATAAATATTATTATTGGTACCAATAGCAACTATAGGCATCTCATTATCGATCAAAGCAATAGGACCGTGCTTCATTTCAGCCGCAGGATACCCTTCGGCATGTATATACGAAATTTCTTTCAACTTCAATGCACCTTCCAATGCTATAGGATAGCTATATCCACGTCCCAAATAGATAAAGTTCTGTGCATAAGTAAAAATCTTGGACAATTGCTTTATCTTGTCATCATGCTCCAGAATCTTTTCTATTTTAGCCGGAATATTTTGCAATTCTTTAATTAAATCCAGATAACGGCTCTCCTCAATTGTATTTTTCTCTTTTGCTATAGCCAGAGCCATCATTGTAAGCACTGTTACCTGAGCTGTAAATGCCTTAGTGGAAGCCACACCTATTTCGTGTCCGCAATGTGTATATGAACCCGAATCGGTATTACGTGGAATAGATGACCCGATAACATTACAAACCCCATAAACAAAAGCTCCGGCCTTACGAGCCAATTCTATGGCAGCCAGCGAGTCGGCTGTTTCTCCTGATTGCGATATAGCAATAACCACGTCATCTTCGTAAATTACCGGATTACGGTATCTGAACTCTGATGCATATTCAACCTCAACAGGAATACGGCAAAACTCCTCAAACAAATATTCACCTATAAGTCCTGCATGCCACGATGTACCGCAAGCTATGATAATGATACGTCGTGCATTGATGAATTTGTCTTTGTAATCAATTATTCCCGAAAGGGTTATATTCGTGCCTTCAACATTAACACGGCCGCTCATACAATTCTTCAGGGTTTGAGGCTGCTCATATATCTCTTTCAACATATAATGAGGGAAACCACCTCTTTCGAGTTCGCTCAGGTTCAACTCTAATTCTTTGATTTCATGAGTTGTTTCTACATTCGATATTGTGAATACCTTAGGCTCATCGTTCCTCTTGATCAGGGCTATTTCTTCATCATTCAAATAAATAACCTTATTTGTATATTCAATAATAGGAGATGCATCCGACCCTAAGAAGAATTCGCCCTCACCGATACCGATTACCAACGGGCTACTTTTTCTGGCAGCAATTATCTGGTCAGGATTTCCCTTTTCTACTATCGCAATTGCATATGCCCCAACTACCTGATTCAAGGCTATCTGAACAGCTGAGAATAAATCGCAGTTATTCAGGTTTTGTACATATTCTATAAATTGTACCAAAACTTCGGTATCAGTGCTACTCTGAAATTTATAACCTTTTTTTAGTAATTCGGCTTTCAGGACAGCATAATTTTCTATTATACCATTATGTATCAATGCTATACTTTCCGTTTGCGAATAGTGAGGGTGTGCATTAGCATTACTAGGCTCACCATGTGTAGCCCAACGGGTATGTGCAATACCGATAGTTCCGCTAATATCCTTGTCTTTCACATATTCTTCCAAATCGTTTACCCTGCCTTTAGCTTTGTAAACCGATAATTCCTTATCTGTATTCAATAATGCAACTCCGGCACTATCATATCCCCGGTACTCAAGACGATGTAAACCTTTAATTAAAATAGGGTATGCATCCCTAAATCCTATATATCCGACAATTCCACACATTTTATATTCTTTTTTTAGATAAACGATATATATATAACTAAATTTTACTCTTTTTATTGTTAAACGATGTATTTTCCGACATCACTTATTGGATCCAGAAGAGTAAAATCGAGTCCATATTCCTGCATGCGTACAATCAACTGTTTATATTCTTCTCGCGAATCGACCTCTATGCCAACCAGCGCAGGGCCGCTCTCACGATCATTCTTTTTCATATATTCGAACCGGACAATGTCGTCATGTTTACCTAAAACCTGATTAACAAAATCACGTAATGTATTTGTCCTCTGAGGAAAGTCAACAATAAAATAATATTTCAGGCCTTCAAAAATAAGAGACCGTTCTTTGATCTCCTGCATCCTGTTTATATCATTATTACTTCCGCTAACGATACAAATAACATTTTTACCTTTGATCTGTTCTGGATAGTGATTCAATGCAGCAATAGACAATGCACCAGCGGGTTCTACAACTATTGCATCCCGGTTATACAAATCGAGTATAGTCGTACAAACTTCTCCCTCGGGTACTAAACAAACCTCATCTACAACCTTATGACAAATAGGATACGTCAGTTCTCCTACTTTTTTAACAGCCGCACCGTCTACAAACTTATCGATCTGGGATAACACTACCGGATGCCCGGCTTCAATAGCAGCTGTCATACTGGGAGCTCCAACAGGTTCCACTCCTATAATTTTCGTATTAGGCGAGTGATCTTTTATATATGCTCCTACTCCGGCACACAAGCCACCACCACCTATCGGAATAAAAATATAATCTACCGGTTGATCTCCCATCCCGGAGAGTATTTCGGCAGCGATAGTACCTTGCCCTTCAATAATCTTTGTATGATCAAACGGAGGAATAAAGATCATATTGTGTTTTTGCGTATATTCCTTTGCTGCTTCCGCACAGTCATCGAAAGTATCTCCTGTCAGAACAATCTCGATATTACCGTTACCAAACATACGTGTCTGATTAATTTTCTGCTTGGGTGTGATCTTAGGCATAAATATTACACCTTTTGTTTTCAGCATATTACAACTATATGCAACACCTTGCGCATGATTTCCGGCGCTTGCACAAACAACTCCTCTCCGCAACTGGTCGTCATCCAGACTGGACATCATATTATATGCTCCACGAAGTTTGTATGACCGTACAACCTGTAAGTCCTCTCTTTTCAGATACACATTAGACTCTGTCTGGCGGGATAATGACTGGTTTATCTCCAGAGGTGTCTGTTTCACAACCTCTTTTAATCTCAATGCAGCTTCTTCTATATGAAGCCCGAATTCTTCTGTAATTTTTGATAACATCTAATTTGCCTGTTAGGAAACAAAAGACTATTCTTTCCGGCTTACCCAGTTCTAAACCAACATATAATATACCACATGAATTAATCATCGAAGGCTATTGCCGGTAAGTAAATGCAAAGATATGAAAAATGATATTTTTTTGTTTATCTTCGGTATAAATACGATGTATTTTTCTTTCGGAAGAATAAGATTTTTTACTTTTACACTCAATATTTGAGGGATACTGCTCTTTTATTCCGAAAGAGACACTTTCCGGATAAAAAGCATAAAAATAAAACGAACAATCACTTATACAATAACTCCATGTGCCGAAATCTTTTAACAATCATAGCTGTCTTATTAATTACTATAATACCCGCTCAAGGGCAAACCGGCCAAACGGCTTCTGAAACAATCCGTTTCACGACGGCTGTTACCGATCTCCGAAATCATTATCACGAAATACTTAGCTATTACCAGAACAGGCCCGTATATATGGCAGACTTCAATATCCAGATTTTAAATCAAAATCCGGAGAATGCCATCTACTTTATCGAACCTAAAAGCCCGGCCGAAGATAACCAGATACCTTCTCAAAACTATCTTTCAGTAAAGTATAACACCAAAGATTTCTTTGATAAGGAAGAACTTACAACCCTTATCAGTAAAGCCGAATCAAATACTGAAAGGGTAAAAAAACACTGTTTGGTATTAAGTAATTATTTCTCTAATAAAAAATTTGTGCAAGATGCATCATTTTCCAAATATCCGGCTTTAAGAGATAGCCTGCAGGCATCATTAAGTATAGCTTTGGATTCGTGGAAGAAGGTTACCGACTTAAATTCGAATATCCAGGATGCCGCAGAGATACAACTTCTGCAAAGCAAGAAAGTCGCACCATTTGTAGTTCCGATGAAAGAAGATGCCGACAAACTGAAAAGGATAATTGATCAGGTATATTCTCAGCAGTTGAGTGCCATTATTCTGAAGCTCGATGTTGACGACCTTCAGGCGATGGTTGATATACACAAGGATTATTCAAGAAAAGACAAGTCGAAATTGAAGGACGAATCATACCTCAATGTCTATAGCCGCTTCTATTCAGCCACAGATGAATGTATAGGTATAGTAAGGCAAATATTGGATTGTATAGAACAGAAAAAATTCGATAGTACTTTAGATAACCTTTTTGACAAGTTAAATGAAAAATACAGCAAAGTGCAGGACGATTACAAGCTCTTTGCATCTCAGGACTGAATATTTTTTTAATACAAACGACGATATAACATGAACCACAATCTTGAAATACAAAAACTATTATTAAAAAAAGATACCGTACAACACCCCGAAGACCGGATCAATCTATTGAAACAAGCCATACAAATAGCAGATGCCAATAACGATCTTGACTGGGGATTTGATTTGAGGCTCGATCTGATCTTCGAAGAAAGAGACACATCCCACTGTGTCGACAGCTTTTCGGCATTTGCATGGCTACTGAACACCCGTGATACAAACCCCGAAATGTTTGACGAAAGCGATTTTCTCTGGGAATATAAATGGATGGCAGGGGCTGCCCGCCGTAATGTAAACATCTCGAAAGAACAGGTCGAATCTATCATGGATGATCTTAAAATAAGGATGGAACGCAACGGATACACTCTTCGTGGATACTATAGTGTAATGATATATTGGTATCTATTTACGGGAGAAATAGAGGAAGCTAAAAAATTCTTGAAATTACGTAACGACATAGCCAGAGACCGAATGTCACATTGTCCTGCCTGCGAATTAGACACTCAGGTAGAAATAGAGCTTATCGAAGGAAACTTCGACAAAGCACTGACGACAGCAAATGACCTGATAACAAAAAAACTGACTTGTGGGGTAATGCCTTTAGTTACATTTTGTAATCTGACATACTATTTAGGTAAAGCCGGAGATGCACGTGCTGCTGAATTTTTACCGAAAGCCGAAGAAGAAATAGCTGCTTTGAAAGAAAACGATACATCTTTAATATCACAGGTATCTGACCTATTGTATTACCTTACATTAACGGACAAAACCAAGGCTTGGGAATATTTCGAAAGATATGCAGACTGGGAAGTAGATGCCGAAGATGCCGTCAGTTTCGACTTCTCTAAAAACGCACTACCTTTGTTGAAAGACGGAGGACAGAAAGAATTGAAACTGAATATAAAAGTTCCCTACTTTTCTTCCGACAATATATATGATACCAATCAGCTATATCAATATTACTATAATAAAGCTACAGATTTAGCCCGGAGGTTTGATGCCAGAAACGGAACAAATAAGTTCACGGCTGAGCTGGAAGAAGTATTAAAGCAATAAGTAAACTAAAAAATGAATCACAATCTAGAAATTCAAAAAATATTATTACAGATTCAGAATCTGAAAAATGCCGAAGACCAGATGGTTTTGCTTAAACAGGCGATACAAATGGCCGATGCTAATAATGATGAAGATTGGGGATTCGACTTACGGATGGACTTAGTCCGTACCGAACAGTTTACAGCTCATTTACAAGAGAGTTTTCCAGCCTTTGCATGGATACTAAATGCATACGATTCCAATCCTGATATGTGTTCTGAAGAAGAAATGCTTCAGGAATATAAATGGCTAGCCGCTGTATCTTACAATAACCTGCGGATATCGAGGGAGCAGATAGAGGCAATCTTCGAAGACTTTAAGAGCCGTTGTTCCAAAGCCGGGTTCAGCCTGCGCGAGTATTACAATATCCTCTCCAACTGGTCTCTTTTTTTAGGAGACAGAAGTGCCGCCCGCAAATACCTCGATTTACGGGACAAGGAAGAAACCGATACCTTAGGGTCTTGGAGTAATGATATGATCACGACCATCTATGTAGAAATGTTCGAAGGAGACTTCGATAAAGCAATTACACATATCAGCGAATTTGTAGCCAATCAGTCCAGCCACAAGATGAACCCTATCCCTGTATACAGCGGACTGATCTATTATTTTGGCGGAAAGATGAATGACGAAAGGGTTACTAAATATTTTAACGAAGCCGACGAAGAATTTTCAAAACTATCGGTGATGCCTTTTCAATTATATGAAGTAACTTTGATGATGTATTACATGTCGAAGCGTAACAAAGAACGGGCATGGGTATATTTCGAAAAGTTTGTCAATCTGGAAATGGAAGCCGAAGCGGCCGTCCGTTTCGATTTTGCGGCCTCTGTACTCCATCTCTTGAAAGACGATAGTACCCGCATAATAGAAACCATAAGTAATAAACAACCTTACTACAGATCTGACAATACTTACCGGCTGATGGATATATATAATTACTATCTGGATCTGGCGACAGATCTGGCTACCCGGTTCGATAGCAGGAACGGCAATACTCATTTTGCGGAACAATTAGACGAAGTAATCTCTTTTTTTGATAAATAAAAAAATATGAGTCAACCCTTAGCAGAACGCATGCGTCCTAAATCTCTGGACGAATACATCGGTCAAAAACATTTGGTCGGTGAAGGTGCTGTTTTGCGTAAAATGATAGACTCGGGACGTGTACCATCATTCTTACTCTGGGGGCCTCCCGGAGTAGGTAAAACTACCCTCGCCCAGATTATAGCCAATACGTTGGATACACCTTTTTTCACCCTGAGTGCTATTAATTCGGGAGTAAAAGATGTGCGGGAAGTTATAGATGCAGCTAAAAAGAATACTTTCTTCGATGCCCGTAACCCGATCTTGTTTATTGATGAAATCCATCGTTTCAGCAAGTCACAACAAGACTCGTTACTCGGCGCTGTCGAAACAGGAGTTATCACCCTGATAGGAGCTACTACCGAGAACCCCTCGTTCGAAGTAATACGCCCGCTTCTCTCCCGTTGTCAGGTATATGTTCTCAAATCGTTAGATAAAGCAGACCTGCTGGAACTGTTAAACAGGGCTATCAGTGAAGATATTATACTTAAAACAAAAAACATAGACCTTCAGGAAACAGATGCCTTATTGAAATATTCGGGAGGTGATGCCCGTAAATTATTGAATATTCTGGATTTGGTAGTATCGGCCGAGTCGGAAGACTCATTTGTTATCAATGACAAAATTGTTACCGACCGCCTTCAAGAAAATCCGGCTGCTTATGATAAGGGCGGCGAAATGCACTATGATATTATATCTGCTTTTATCAAGTCGATACGCGGTAGCGACCCCGATGCTGCTATCTACTGGCTCGCACGCATGGTTGCCGGTGGCGAAGACCCTAAATTCATAGCACGCCGCTTAGTTATTTCGGCTGCCGAAGATATAGGCCTAGCAAACCCTAACGCCTTGCTTTTAGCGAATGCTTGTTTCGATGCCTTACAAAAAATAGGTTGGCCCGAAGGACGCATTCTTCTTGCCGAGACTACTGTATATCTGGCAACCTCACCCAAAAGCAATTCGGCTTACCTGTCTATAGACAAGGCTCTAGCTTTAGTCGAAGAAACAGGTAACCTACCTGTCCCTTTACACCTGCGTAATGCACCTACTAAACTGATGAAGGAATTGGATTATGGGAAAGAATACAAATACGCCCACGATTACAAAGACAATTTTGTTCAGCAGGAATATTTACCAAAAGAAATACTAAACAGCCGTTTTTGGGAACCTCAGGAAAACCCTGCCGAAAGCCGTACTGTAGAGCATCTTCGAAAATTATGGAAAAACAGGTATTGATAGATATCATATATAAACAAAGAACAACAAATGAATAAATACGACAACGCTATCAAAATAATGGAAGAACGCTGTGGAAATGACAAAGAAGTAATCATTGCCCTTGCGACAATATCATTGTCTCCGAATGCCAACGGTAATCCCCGGCCTGCTGTCCGCATGGTCTGTGCTTATTATGAAGATGGTGTGTTTTATGTTTCAACTGATGCGAGGAAAAACAAATCTTTGCAGATTGAGAAAAACAACGAAGTTTCCGTCAGTGGATTAGATTGGTTCGCTTTCTATGGTACTGCCGAAAATCTTGGCTGGGTCAAGGATGAGAAAAATGCAAAGATCAGAGCGAAATTTAAAAAAGTTTTTGATTGGTTCGATGAAGTGGGTGACGAAGATAATCCGAACTCAATCGTTCTACGTATCACCCTCACAGAAGGTACGATTACCGATAATGAGAAAAAATACGGTGAAGAGCAGTATCATATTGATTTTATCAATAAAACGGTGAAATGCTGATTGCAGACTGCTTTCAGCATTCCCGCCATTATTTAATATCTTCTTGTGAGTTTCTAATTTCCCACCAGATGCTCTTATCATCCTGAGCGTAGGTGGTCATGCCTGATTTTTTCAGCACTTTTTGAGATGCAAGATTATCTGAATAAGTTTCTGCGATAACAGACTTTATCCCCTCTTGCCTAAATGCCCATTTACATAAACCTATTACAGCCTCTGTCATATAGCCTTTGTTTTGGAAATCTTCGAATATACCGTATCCTATTTCAACTTGACCTTTTTCATTCGGCTTATTTTTAAAATTGACACTTCCTATTATTTTATTCTCCTGTTTTAATACAATTTGCCAGCTAGAACTCCAAAGGTTAGATACATCCATATCCTGCAAAGCTCTGTTATAAAGCATTTCCATTGCCGTTTGTGTTTCTTCATCCAATTCTTTTCCGGAGAGAGTTAATCCTAAATCGGTCTCCACAGCGACTAAACTTATTAATAGTTTTTGAAGTCTATCTCGGGTCAATTTTATTATCTCTAATCTATCTGTAATTACAGTTTCCATAATTCCTTATAATCAGTTATTTTTAAGCAAATATTGGGCTAAAGCTTCGGCGCAACGTTCGCCATCCATCGCTGCCGAAACAATACCTCCGGCATATCCGGCTCCTTCTCCGCAAGGGTAAAGCCCTTTAATCTCAACATGCTGCATTGTTTCCTTGTCGCGTAATATCCTAACCGGCGACGAAGTACGGCTTTCTACAGCCAGAAGCATGGCTTCGTTGGTCAGAAAGCCCGGGTATTTCTTACCTATTTGCTGCAATCCGTTCAGTAACCTTTTCGAGATAAAGGGCGGCAGCCATTCGTGCAAGTTAGATGATACTACACCCGGTGCATAAGACGTTACAGGCAGCGAGCTGCTTTTCTTCTTATTCACAAAATCGTACAACCGCTGTGCAGGAGCCGTTTGACGCTGACCTCCGGCTATCCAAGCTTTTTCTTCTATATCTTCCTGAAACTTGAGGAGCGCCAGTTCGTTGTACTTGGCATATTCGGGAAAGTCTTCAGGATGAATCTCGACCACAATACCCGAGTTCGACCATTTCGAACCCCGGTTGGCAGGCGACATTCCATTCACCACCAACTGACGTTGTCCGCTGGCCGCAGCTACCACTATTCCACCGGGACACATGCAGAACGAATATACTCCGCGGTCTTCGGCCTGCACTACAAAGTTATATTCGGCAGCCGGAAGATATTCGCCACGGCCTTCCGGCGAGTGGTACTGAATCTGGTCTATCAGATGTACAGGATGTTCTACACGCACCCCCACTGCTAAACCTTTGGCCTCAAGTTTTATCTTCTTGTCGTGCAACATGTAATATACATCGCGTGCAGAATGACCAGTAGCCAGAATCACATAGCCCTCGAATGTTTTTCCTGTATTAGTACGGATACCTTTGACCTTTCCTTGTTCGATAATCAGTTCGTCCATTCTAGTATCGAAATGGACTTCGCCGCCCGATGCGATAATCTGCTCGCGCATCCGCTGAATAATGGCAGGCAAACGATCTGTCCCGATATGAGGATGGGCATCTACCAGAATATCCGTAACGGCTCCATGCTGACAAAAGACATTTAATATCTTATCCACATCTCCCCGTTTCTTGCTTCGTGTATAGAGTTTCCCATCCGAATAGGCTCCTGCCCCACCTTCGCCAAAGCAGTAATTCGATTCGTTATTTACAATATGCTCGCGGTTGATGGTAGCCATATCTTTCTTCCGGTCACGTACATTTCTTCCACGTTCAACAAGAATCGGACGGATTCCCAATTCGATCAGTTTTAGTGCAGCAAATAATCCTCCCGGTCCGGCACCCACAACTATTGCCTGAGGAGCTTTGCTTACATCCGGATAGTGAGTTGGTGTATATGCAATCTCCGGTTGGGATTCGCCTATATATAGCCGTACGCGGAGATTGATAAATATCAACTTCTGCCGGGCATCTATCGAACGCTTTACAATTCCTATTTCTGTTATATCGTTTACTTTTACACCGGCTTTCGATGCGGCTAAAGATTTTACTATACTTATATCTGACGCCTCTCGGGGGCTTATTCTTAAATCAATATCTTTCTGCATTTCTACTATTTTCTACCCTTATAATTATCCTATAAAACAAAGATAAGGTAAATAAGATCACTTATATTTTAATTAAAAAGAAACAAAGGACAAAAGTACAAGCTTCTATCAAATATTTCCTATTTTTGTATAAACCATTATTTTTTTACACCATGATAATAGATAACCTTTCGAAACTAGCGGAGTATGCAACGCTTAACCCTCATTTTGGTAAAGCAATCGAGTTTATTAAATCTCTTGATCTGAAAAATCCTGAATTAGGAAAATTTGAAATTGATGGAAAAAATGTATTTGCCAGTATCAGCGAAAGCAAACTGAAAACTCCAGATGTAGCTAAGCTTGAAGTACACAACAATTATATAGATATACAAATACCTGTTTCCAAAGCCGAAGGATTCGGATGGATCGGAAGAAGCGAACTGAAGAAAGAAACTGCTCCTTTTGATGAAACAAAAGACATTCAGTTCTTCGAAGACAAACCCATATTGAATTTTGATCTTCAACCCGGAAACTTCGCTATATTCTTTCCTCAGGATGGACACGCCCCATGTATCGGAGAAGGAACCGTAATCAAAATAGTAATCAAAATAAAAGTAGCATAAATAAAGAAGAATGAATCTATATCCACTAAAATTCGACCCTATCCTGAAATCTATTATCTGGGGAGGAGCCGATATCTGTAAATTCAAAGGTATTGAACCCCAGTTAGACGGTATAGGAGAAAGTTGGGAAGTATCAAGCGTAGAAGGAAATATATCTGTAGTAGATTCCGGAGCACTAAAAGGTAAAAATTTACAAGAACTGATTGCAGAATACAAAGACCGGATTGTGGGAAAACATAATTTCGAAAAATTCGGGACAACTTTTCCTTTACTAATCAAATTTATTGATGCCAGAGATAATTTATCTATACAAGTTCATCCAGATGATGTGTTAGGCATGCAAAGACATAACTCTTTCGGTAAAACTGAAATGTGGTATGTTATAAATGCTGCTCCGGGCGCATTTTTGTATTCCGGATTCGCGAAGCAGTTAACTCCGGATGAGTATGTAAAGAGTATCGAAGAGAATACCTTTGTCGATTATCTGGCAAAACATGATGTCAAGAAAGGTGATTCGTTCTTCCTTCCTGCCGGACGTGTACATGCCATCGGCGCAGGTACTTTTATAGCCGAAATCCAACAGACATCTAATATAACTTACCGTATCTACGACTATAATCGTAAAGATGCAAATGGCAATGGTCGCGAACTACATACCGAACTGGCTAAGGATGCTATCGATTATAAATTGTATGATAGCTACAAACTCAACTACAGCCATAAAGAAAATGAGTCTGTACAGTTAGAGTCGTGCCAGTATTTTACCACCAACCTTCTTGAATTAGATAAGCCGCAATCTTTTGACCATAGTGCCAAAGATTCATTTATCATTTACATTTGTATGGATGGTGCTTGCGAAATTGAAGATTCGAGCAAAACCAAAATCGATGTAAAACAAGGAACGACTGTATTGATTCCTGCTGCCAATACTGGAAACATTACAATTACTCCCAAAGGATCGGTGCAATTATTGGAAACTTTTGCATAAAAAGCAATATCAATAAACTTTAAACAATATAGAGGTAAAGCAATCTTTACCTCTATATTGTTTTTCATATAAATATTTTAGCTCTTGCAACCAAATGCAGCCATTGTTACGTCTAACAGTAAAATCAACATTATTAATTATTAAAAACGAAGACTTATGAACGATCAATCAATCTTTATTGTCGTAATCATTATGGTTGTCCCATTTCTCTTTACACTACTGATAGTATATATAAAAAGCATGGAAAAACGCAAAAACAATGAGCTAATGGCTGACTTATATCAAAAATCAATCGAAAATGGGAAAGAGTTACCTACCGATCTATTTGAAGCTAAGAATAAAAATAAGTCGTTAAGGACAGGGATTATTCTCGTTTTTATAGGTATAGGAATATCTATATTTTTAGGTGCAATAGCTAATGATGGGTTTACACTAAAAAATATGTCCGGAGGAATAATTCCGTTTTTTCTGGGAATCGGTTTTTTAGTTGTACATTTCATCTGGAAGAAAAAAGGCTATACGGATGAAGAATGATACATTACTTGTATCCCGTATAATTTTATTAGGTGACAGGAAAGCTTTCAACCAACTTGTAGAGTTTTACCAGTCACCTATAAGAAGATTCTTCCTGAATCTCACAAATGGCGATGAAGAGTTGAGTAAAGACCTTGCCCAAGAGACTTTTATAAAAGCATGGCTCAATATCTCATCTTTTCGCGCTGCATCTCAATTCTCTACCTGGCTTTACAGGATTGCGTATAATTCTTTTTACGACCATGCCAGAAGTAAAAAGAACGCATCAAATTTCGAGAGTATCGAGAATATCAATAAAGAGATATATACAGAATCTACAAATAGGGATATCAATATGGATTTTACACGGGCATTGGCAATTCTTAAAGAAGATGAGCGGGTCATAATGTTATTATATTATATGGAGGATTTGACCATAGATAAGATTTCCAAGATAATGGCTTATCCTTCCGGAACAATCAAATCCCACCTATACAGGGGAAAGAAAAAAATAGCGGATTATTTAAAAGATTCCGGTTACGATAGATAAAAAATTCATATCAAATTAAATATAAGAAGTATGTCAGACGATAAAGAATTATACGACTTCTTCAAATCAGCTAAGAATGATATACCCGATAACGGGTTTTCGCATAGGGTGATGTATAAATTACCCGGACGGATCAATATATTATCTTATCTGATTATTGTTATTTGTGCTGTTTTGGGTTTGTTTCTTACTCTAAGTATAGTAAGTATAGATATGTTTATTGAGCAGATTAGCAGCTTAGTTTCATCTCTGAGCCTGCTGCAGATACCATCATCATCATCAGTAACAGCATATATCGTCGGATTAATCACATTAGGTGCAGTCAGTTTTGCAATATATGAGGCCGATGATGAATTATTGTAGCTCCTCATAAACCAGATTTAAATTCGAATAAATTTTGATTTAAACTGAAAAAACAAAAGCCATTATTTAGTGGCTTTATTTTTATACCTTTGGGTTGGTAATTTTTCTTATTTATATTGGCTATAAATAAGAAAAAAAAGATTTACAACATTAATCTGTTAGAGGAAAATGCGAGGTATCTTAATTTTAAATACAGGAAGTCCCAAAACAAAAAACAGGGAAGATGTAAAATTCTTTATCGGAGCTATGCTATCCGATCCTCTTGTGATGTCTACTGTACCCAACTGGTTCAGGGATATACTTGCCAAACGAATTATTGCACCTCTACGGGCTTCCAACTCGGCTTCGCATTACGAACTTATATGGGATAATGAACATAATGAATCACCCTTGATTTACAATTCTCTGGAATTGGCAAAGAAAATCCAGGCAGCAACAGGTATGCCAACCGAGATAGCAATGAGATACGGTAATCCGTCTGTCCCTGATGCATTTGCCAGATTACAAAAGAAATGCGCTACACTGCATGAGGTAATAGTGGTACCGATGTTTCCTCAATACGCACAATCATCGTATCAGACTGCAGTAGATGAAGTCGGACGCTGTTTTCTGATCAAACCACATTCATTCAGAATCAAATTCGTCGAACCATACTATAATAAACCCGGATACATCTCATCTTTAGCACAAAGCATAAAGCCATTTATCGAAAAGGGATATGATAAGTTGGTTTTCAGTTTCCATAGTTTGCCTATAGCCCATGTAGAGATCGGATGGAATAAAGGTAAAGAATTCGACTATGTGTATCAGGTAAAAGAAACAGTGAGGCTCGTCACCAAAGAATTAGGTATCGATCCGAAGAAAAACCGTATTGTTTACTCATCAGCAATAGGCAGTAAATGGTTAAAACCTGATTTAGAAGAAACGATGAAGCAATTGGCTCAATCGGGAACCGAAAGGGTAATTGCTCTTACTGCAGGTTTCCCTGCCGATAATCTTGAATCGTTATACGATATCGATATAGTTGCACGTGAGGCCTTTGAAAGCAACGGTGGCAAAGAATTTCATTTCGTTCCAGGACTTAATGCCGAAGATTTCTGGGTTCAGGAACTTATTAAGATTATAGCAGGTAAGGTATAATAATAAAAAACGGTACTTTTTTCGTATTCCAGAATCTCTTTAGATTTGGTCACTAAGTTTGCAGTATAATTAATTTTTAAACACTCAAAAAACTTAGTCTTATGAAAAAATTTAGTTTAATCGCAATTTGCTTATTAGTAGCTTTCACTTCATCAGCTTTTAATTTATCGAACGACCGTTATGTACCGGCATCGGAACTTCCGAAGAATGGAAAAACTCTTATCTCTACCTATTTTAAAGACCAGAACATATTAACTGTCGAAAAAGATTGGAGTGAATATGAGGTTATACTAAATAATGGTGTTAAAATTGAATTCGACAGCAAGGGGCAATGGAAAGATATAGACAGCAACCACACAACACTGCCTCGTGACATCTTAAACCTTTTACCTAAAAAAGCAATCGGATATATCAATCAAAACTATGCTGACTGGCAGATTTCCGAGATAAAGAAAGAGAGATACGGATATCAGATAGAGTTAGTTAATGCAGGAGGTGATATTGACCTGAAATTCAATTCAAAAGGAGAAATTGTAAAAGTTGATTATTAAAAATAAATAACGGGAAAGAACGGAGGCTCTTGATTTCATAAACAAGGGTCTCTGTTTTATCCTGTAAATAATCAATTTATTATTACTTTTGTCAAATAAAATACTGCAATCTATTGAAACTGAACGTATCCATATTAGCTATTTTACTCTGCATTCCTTTCTTATTAGGAGCAGAATATCAAAGAAATGCAGCGCTACCCAAAAAGGCTGAGCAGTTTCTGCAAGTACATTTCAAATCTACTCCGATTAAAGAAATTGAGTACGACGATGGAAAGTATGAGGTGAAACTACGCAGTGGGCATGAAATAGAATTTGATGCCGGAGGTAATTGGATTGATATAGAAGGAGAATACAGCCCTCTACCCAAGTCAATCATAGATTTACTCCCTCAAAAAGCGACTGCGTATATAGCAAATAATTATCCGAGGCGTCCTATTGTACAGATTAAGAAGAAAAAATACGGTTATAAAATCGATCTCTCTAACTCTGCTGAGCTAATGTTCAGTTTTAATGGGGACTTTTTGGGTAAAGATTAAGTGCTTATCACATTACTTTTTGGTAAACTGAATATGTATCTGAAAGCGTGTATGTTCTATAAAATGATAGTCTACTTTAAATCCGCTTTTATCACAGACAGATTTCACCAGACTTAATCCTAATCCGGTAGAATCTTTTGATTTATTACTTACTAAACGGTCGAAAAGGTTATTCTCATTTTCCTGTTTCGTACAACTGTTTTCAATTAGCAGATAAGCGGAATTCAAATCTATCCGGATAGAACCGCCCTCTATATTATGCCGGATAGCATTGATCATAAGATTCGAAATCAGTATTTCTGCCAGATTAGAATCCATCATCAATGATACTTCCCGAATTGTATTTTCGAGTGTGATATTTCGGGCTTCGATCAGTTCTTCTATATTCTCTACTAAATTCGTTATAACCTCATTGAGCTTAATTTCTTTAATTTCGTGAAACTGGTCATTACGAATTTTAGTCAGCAACAATAACGATCTATTCAGGTTAGACAACCGTGAAACAGCCTTAGATATAGAAGCAACTGAACTGATAGTTTCGTTACTAAGGTTATCTTGCTGACGGATAATATCCAGCTTTGATTTAACAATAGCTAAAGGGGTTTGCATCTCATGCGATATATCATCTGCAAAGTTTTTAGTATTCTCGTAATCATAATTGATTTTACCGACCATTTTATTGACAACCTCATTGAGTTTATCAAATTCTTTAATTCCCGAATCTTTAAGCCCCAAATTGTGCCCAATTTCGAGGTCATAATCATCCAGTTTTTCCAATGTCCGGTAGAAAGGAGACCATACTTTTCTTTTCAGGTAATAGTCGACCAGATAAGTAAATATAAAGAATAACAGAAACAATGCAATAATAGAACCGATCAGAATATAAAGTAAATCGTCAAATTCGAATGTCTGCTGGTTTACATTAATCAGGTGCTGC
Organism: Indolivaga macrotermitis; assembly: GCF_900128985.1. Lineage (GTDB taxonomy): Bacteria > Bacteroidota > Bacteroidia > Bacteroidales > Dysgonomonadaceae > Dysgonomonas_A > Dysgonomonas_A macrotermitis. Next base: position 218,225 of record NZ_FQUC01000004.1, read on the forward strand.
TTATTTTTATAATGGACAGTAAAATACAATTGGCGGTATGGGAGAAAAGCACCCGAATTTTCATTATACAAGAGGGTGTCTCTAAATCCGAGAGAATAATTGTCGGTTGGCAGGATTATACGTTGCTCTACCCTCTGCGGCTGAATAACCGAGGCCGAAAATTCGATCATGGTATCATTCAGGGCTACATAATTCTCGATACGGTCTTTATATTCATTCAGTATCTGGTCTGTAGACTGATGAATGAATATCTTGAAGATAAAATATATGGAGACTCCTCCCAGTATCATTATAGAGAAAAGAGTCAGCAAAAGATATTTGCGTATTACATGAAAAAGCCTCATCGTTCGCCAAATTGATAGCCTATGCCGTATACAGTATGTATATAATCTTTAGACCCTGCATCGATCAGCTTCTTTCGCAGATTCTTTATATGGGTATATATAAAATCATACGAATCGGCGACCAAGCTCATATTATCGCCCCAGAGATGTTCGGCAATAGCTTCCTTATCCATCACTTTCGACTGATTCGTTATAAAATAAAGCAGTAAGTCGTATTCTTTCTTAGTCAAGATCAGCTCTTTATCTAAAACCGTAACTTTACGGCCATCAAAGAATATTGTTATTTCTTTATATTCCAACGAATTTCCTCCTTTAAAATTGCGTCGTCTGATAATAGACTTTATACGTGCATTGAGCTCCGACAGATGGAAAGGCTTTGTCAGATAATCGTCGGCTCCGATATCCAAGCCTACTAATTTATCGTCTAATGAGTTCTTTGCCGATATAATAATCACTCCGGCATCGGTATCTTTTTCTTTTAGCAGGCGGATCAAATCCAAACCTGTTCCACCCGGCAAAGTGATATCTATAATCAAACAATCGTAATTGTAAAGAGATACTTTTTCTTCTCCATCAGGGTAAGTAGATGCTGTTTCGATTGCAAATCCTTCCGATTGCAAATATGTTACGATGGACTCTTGCAAGTCTATCTCATCTTCAACCAGTAGTAATTTCATTTGTAGTATTGTTTTAAAGAGCGTGAAAATCAATGCCGGTATTTTATTCAGAAGGAACTATCTTCACTCCGATTTTTTCTATTCCGGATAATGGTTCATCCCGCATACCCTGAACTATTTTTAATGTATAATTGCGTTTAGCGTCAAATATCAGTTTTCTTTTATATACTACCGATACCTGATAGATAGAACCAAAGCCCGAACCGTGCCAGTTTCCTTTATCATCGACCAATGCATACTCAATTTCGTATGCGATAAAATCTCTTTTCGAAAAATTATCTTTGGTATATAACCAGATATTCTGATATTCATAGTCTGCCGTATTTACAATCTCCAGATTGACATCATAAGGTATTCCGGGAATGACAGCCGCCGAATCGACCTCAAAAGTAATAGTATCAAACCTGCTCCATTTTACATCGGGTAGCTCTATAAACTGATAATATGCCTCCCGTTGATTACACGAGAGACATATTAATGACATTATAATTGCGGTAATATATATTACTTTATCCTTCATTCGGAGAGTTATTTTCCTTTCCCTGAGCTCGATTGTCACCATTACGGTTTCGATTACGATTCCGGTTATTACGGTTCCGGTTTCTTTGCTGCGATTCGGCATTATTGCGTGGCTCGTTATTATTAGTAGCTACAGCTTCTTTATTATTAGCCCGCTGATTATTATTGGAATTCTGGTCTTTGTTTCGTGGAGCCTGATTTTGCGCACGGTTTTCATTTTCCGGTTGACGCTTGTCTCCTCTTACAACTTTCTTTTTTCCATTGTTTCGCGAACCTTTATTATCAAAGCGATTGATATTTTCTTGTTCAAGGATATCTTTCGGCTGCAATTTTTCGTTTACCTCATCTTCATCCAGAGTCAGTTTTACCGGCTTATTACCATTTTTATTCATCCTGATTACTTCGTACACCCTGTCTTTCGGTAGTGAAACCAGGTTGGCAGCGAAGTTCTTATCAGTCGAATAAGTCATTGTTCCGGAAAGGATATCCGTTTTAAAATGGAAATATGAACCATCTTTTGTATCTAATACAGTTTCTCTTGACGGAAGTTTACGCTGAGCCTCTACATAGGTATCTACCTCATAGTTAAGGCAACACTTAAGCTTACCACACTGTCCTGCCAATTTCTGCGGATTTAGCGAAATATCCTGAAAACGGGCTGCCGACGTAGATACTGAAACAAAGTTAGACATAGAGCTCGAACAGCAAAGTTCGCGCCCACAAGGGCCGATACCTCCTACCCTGCCAGCTTCCTGACGGGCTCCGATCTGTTTCATCTCGATCTTTACACGGAATTTTTCGGCATATACTTTAATCAATTGACGAAAATCGACACGCTCATCTGCGATATAATAGAAGATAGCTTTATTGCCATCACCCTGATACTCGACATCACTGATCTTCATTTGCAAGCCCAACTCTTCCGCTATTTCGCGCGCACGTAGCATCGTTTTATGCTCAAGGGCTTTAGCTTCGTTGTATTTATCAATATCAGCCGGCTTCGCGATACGGTAAATACGCTTATGTTCTCCTGTTTGTGACCGGTAGTTATTCTTTCTCATTTGCAGAGGAACGAGTTTTCCCGTTAGGGTGACCTCACCGATATCGTGCCCGGGTGTTGCTTCAACTGCTACAACATCACCTTTGTACAATTCCAGATTATTACTATTCAAATAATACCCTTTGCGGGTATTCTTAAACTGTACTTCTACCATTTGAGAACTTGCTTCGGCCTCGGGTAAATCTGATAGCCAATCGAATACTTCGAGTTTATGTGTACCTTTTGTACAACAACATTTCGATTTTTTCGAACATCCGCCACATCCTTTACTTTCTCCCGATTTGCTGCTTCCGCATCCACAGCCTTCACCTGTTTTACAACCACATGCACCTCCGGGATTTTTACCACATGTACAAAGATTATTTTCGATAGTCGACGCCATTTTTATAGCTGTGCCTATACTTGTTTCTCCTTGTTCTGCTACCTTATCTCCTTTACATGTACATCCTATTGGGGTTTTACAGGTTCCTTTGCAGTCGTTTATACGTTTACTGCCTCTATCTTGATTTAAACTGAACTCCATTGTATATAATTAATTGTAAGTAAAACAAAGTCCCTTTCACGACTTTGTGGGTTTATATTTTAGATAACCAAGACCTCTATGACATGATATCCGGATCTTGTTATATATTTCAATGTCCTGACGATCCTTATCTTTTCAGCAGCATCGTTATTTTAAGGCACAGATCAAAAAATACCATCTTGGCATTTACATTCTGCTCGATATGTCTTTCGGCCAAAGACAGTTCATCTGTGAAGTCTATAATATTCCGCTCATTTATAAACGGAGCGAAACGTATACCGAAATTAGCTTCGTCCGATTTCAAATATACCATTTCGGGGTGTTGGAGATTACTTATAAAGTACTCCCTGATCATCCGCTGACAATATACTAAAAAATTCTTTTGTCTTTCTCTTCCTACCGAAGCTATCTCGTTTGCTATCGACTTTATATCCTTTATACTCCGGGCATATGATGATCTCATCATTGTAACAAAAAGATTGAAAAAGAATTTATGTTCTTCGTTCAAGCTTATTGTATCAATCGCTTTCAAATAACTGCCGTTAGCAATATGAGCTACCGAAGCTGCATCGTCCGGCTGAATATTATAATCGGATTCTAAAGCCTGTATTATGTCCTGCTTTTCTATATTATGAATATTAACCCTTTGACATCGAGACTGTATGGTAGCGATAATCTGATCCGGATTATTAGACACTAATATAAATACCGTATTATCATACGGTTCTTCTATGATCTTCAATAATTTATTAGCACAAGCCTCATGCATCCTTTCGGGCTGCCAGATAATCATAACCCTGTATTTAGCCTCATATATTTTAAGACTTAGTTTACGGATTATCTCTTCGCTTTCTTTGGCATATATCATGCCCTGTGCATTTTCTGCTCCGATATAATTCAGCCATTGGCTCAAACCAAAATACGAATGCCCGTCTACGAACGTGCGCCAATCGGCAATATAATCGTCACATATCTCTTTTTTATCTTTTTTGATAACAGGAAAAACGAAGTGGAGGTCGGGGTGTGCCAGATGTTTGTATTTCAAACATGATGCACATTTTCCGCACGAATCATTTTCCTGCGGATCAAGACAGTTTAAATATTGGGCATAAGCTATCGCCAACGGAAGCTTTCCGACTCCCTCGGGTCCACAAAAAAGCCGGGCATGCGGAACAATCCCTTTCTTTACGGAATTGATCAGTTGCTCCTTTATTTCTTGTTGTCCGATTATATCTTTATAAAACACACCTTTATCAAATAATCCTTAATATACTTCTTTTGCTATACGGCGTACACTTTCGGTAGCCATCAACGAATAAAAGTGAATACTGGGTACACCTGCTGCGATCAGCTCTCTGGTCTGCTGAATTCCCCATTCAACTCCGATTTCTTTCGCATCTGCATCATTTTTGCATTTCCTCAGTTCAGATGCCAGCTCTTCTGGAATATCCGAACGGAAGATACGAGGTAATACGGTCAATTGATTTTGCAGACAGATGGGTTTTACTCCCGGTATAATCGGAATGGTTATACCTTCTGCCCGACATTTATCAACAAATGAAAAGTACTTTTTGTTGTCGAAAAACATCTGAGTAACCAAATATTCTGCTCCTTGCTCCTGTTTCAGTTTCAAATAGTAGATATCCGACTCGAAATTAGGAGCTTCTTCATGCTTTTCAGGATAGCAGGCCATCCCGTAAGAAAACGGCGTAGTAAACTTATCGAAAGTGGTACCGTCCGCCGAAACTCCTTTATTAAATTGCTCTACCTGCATCTGTAAATCTGTTGCATGTGCATTAAAATTGCCAATCATCTGATCTGCATCCAGTTTGTTTGCATCACCTCTCAGCAACAGCAGATTATGAACACCTAAGAAATTCAGGTCGATCAACGCGTACTCGGTTTCTTCACGGGTAAAACCTTTACATATCATGTGAGGAATTGCGGTAACTTTATACTTAGCCTGAATAGCAGCTGCAATAGCCACCGTACCGGGACGCTTACGTACGTTAACCTTACGCACATTACCATCGGGCATATCTTTATAGATATTCTCGCTATGGTGCGTCGTAATATTAATATATTTCGGATCGAATTCGATCAGCTTATCTATTATATTATATACTTTCTCAATGCTATTGCCTTTCAGAGGCGGAAGTATTTCGAATGAGAAAGCTGTTTTTCCTTTATTTTTAGCTATCAGATCTGTAACTTTCATATGTCGTTTTTTTCTTTTTTTCGTAATAAACAGGGTTAGCCCTTATTTGAAAATCGCTTTGAACAAATCATTTCCGTTTGCATAAATCAACAATGCAAACAAAAACACCATACCCGCAACTTGTGCATACTCCATAAACTTCTCATTCGGTTTACGACGGGTAATCATTTCATAAAGTAAAAACATAACATGTCCCCCGTCAAGAGCCGGAATAGGTAAAATATTCATCACTGCCAGAATAACAGATAAGAATGCTGTCATAAACCAGAATCCCTGCCAATCCCATGTTGCAGGAAACAGACCTCCGATTGCACCAAAACCTCCTAAGTTAGAAACACCTTCTTTTGTAAACACAAAACTAAACTGGGCAATATAGCCTTGCAGCGTTTCCTTTGCCAGTTTCAATCCGGCAGGAAAAGAGGAGAAGAACCCTACTTTATCGTGCTTTATCTGGAAGTATTTATTGAAAGGCCCTGACGAAAATCCCAGAACCCCTGTACTATCCACATGAGCTGTAGTTGAATACAAAGAATCTTCGCGGTAAAAGCTAACCGTTACATCCGAATTGAGATTCTCTCCTAAGGACTTCCTTAAAGAAGCAAATGAGATTACAGATTTATCATTCACAGAAACAATACTGTCTCCGGGCATCAACCCACATTTTTTTGCTTCCGAATCTGGCATTACACTATCTACAATAGCAGGTACGCGAACTTCGTAAGCCATTCTTTTAGACCCTATCATTTTGTCTGCAAAATCAGCAGGCATCACAATCGTTTGTTGCTTGCCATCGCGCTCTACAACAACTTCGTCTGCTTTTGCAAAACTCATCAGGGTATTCATATCCAGAGTCTTGTCCATATGGTAACGTAATTCTTTACCATCTGCACTTATTAGTTTATCTCCGTTGCGGAATCCGGCATCCTGAGCCTCTTTCGAGAATTCCATTCCTGTGGTTATATCTTTAAACGGAATATACGAGTCTCCCCACGAAAATAAAATCATGGCATAAATAACAATAGCCAACAAGATATTAAAAAGGACACCTCCGACCATAACCAGCAAGCGTTGCCAGCTTGGTTTAGACCTGAACTCCCATGCTTCAGCAGGTTTCTGCATTTGCTCCTTGTCCATTGATTCGTCTATCATTCCGGATATCTTCACATATCCACCCAATGGCAACCACCCTACGCCATACTCTGTGTCGCTGTTTTTCGGTTTAAATTTAAACAACGAAAAACCTATATCGAAAAACAGATAAAATTTCTCGACACGAATTTTGAATAAACGGGCAAACAAATAATGCCCGAATTCGTGTACGATAACCAGTATCGATAAACTTAAAATTAATTGTAACGCTTTTATCAAAAAAGTTTCCATTCAGTCTTTTAAAATGTTTGTTAATGAACCATCTCCGTAGCGATACGCCTAGCTTCTGCATTTGACTGCACATAGTCGTCGTACGTTGGTTTATTTATAAATGTTGCTTTCTGCATTGTTTTCTCTATAATATCGCTCATTTTGAGGAATCCGGTTTTGTCTTTCAGAAAAGCATCTACTACAATTTCATTTGCCGCATTTACAATACAAGGCATATTCCCTCCTCTGTTAGCTGCATCGAAGGCAAAAGCCAGATTCCGAAAACGGTCTGTATCTGCTTTCTCAAACGTCATAGTTGCCAATTTAAAAATATCCAGACGCTCGAATTTCGATTTCAGCCTGTTCGGATAACCAAAAGCATATTGTATCGGCAATTTCATGTCAGGCAAACCTAATTGAGCGATTATAGAAGAATCTTCGAACTGAACCATAGAATGAATAATTGACTGTGGATGTACTACAACCTCCACTTGGGAAGGTGCGACATCAAACAACCATTTGGCCTCGATCATTTCAAAGCCTTTGTTCATCATTGTTGCCGAATCTATAGTTATCTTGGCTCCCATATCCCAATTGGGGTGTTTCAGAGCCTCTTTTTTAGTTACTTTCTGTAACTGGTCTTTTGTAAAAGTACGGAAAGGCCCTCCTGAGGCCGTCAATAAGATTTTCTCAATAGGACTGTTCTCGCCGTTCAGACATTGAAATATAGCCGAATGCTCCGAATCTACAGGAAGAATAGGTACCCGATACTCCAAAGCCAATGACGTAATTAATTCACCCGCAACGACCAATGTCTCCTTATTAGCCAATGCAATAGGCTTTTTAGCTTTTATTGCACTAATCGTTGGCGCCAGACCCGAATACCCGACCATAGCTGTCAGAACCATATCTATAGCTTCGTCCTGAACGACTTGCTCTATAGACTTCGATCCGCCCCAAACCTTTATCGGCAAGTCTGATAAGGCCTCTTTCAAGGCCGGATATTTATCATCGTTTGCTATTACAACTATCTCCGGTTGAAATTCACGGGCCTGCTGTATCAACAAATCCAGACTGTTGTTTGCAGTAATGGCATATACTTCAAACTTGTCGGAATGTTCGCGAACTACATCCAAAGCCTGTGTTCCAATAGATCCTGTTGATCCTAGTATTGCGAGTTTACGTTTCATTATTTTAATTAGAATGATATGTATAGCTCGGGATTAACCGGACTACCTTTGTACCACAATTCAAACTGTAAAATACGCTTGGTGGCGGATTCTTTTTCTTTCTTATTCTTGTCCTTCTCTTTATTTTTATCCGTTTTATCGTCTGCTTTTTCTTTGTCCGAGCTGCTGATAATGGCTATTGCCTCTCCGGTACGTGCTTTATCCCCTGTTTTTTTCAACAACATGGAAGCTCCTTTATAAACCGAGACAAATCCGTTTTTATGCTGTATCTGCAACATATACCCGGCATCCGGATCATATCCGGCAAAAACAACCGATCCTTCGAGAGTTGCCACTATATTCTCACCGGCAGCGGCTATCTGTAAGCCATATTGTCTTAGCGACGGATTAAACCGACTTGTTATAACGCCTCTTATCGGACGGAAGAAAGTGACTCCTTCGGTAGGAGTCATATCATTAGTCGATATAGATGACAGATTATATTTCTCAGCCTCTTCGTATTCCTGTCTGTATTTCCTCTCACGACTGGTACTCTGGAGAGATTTATCGTCTTCTGCGATCATCACCGTATCGACTTTACTCTGAGATTCGGGCTGAACTTTCCCTTCAAATATATCTTTTATATTCTGCAGGTACGCATTCTGGTACAATTGCTGCTGCTCGAGCGAATCTGCCCGCATAGCCGTTTTAATAGCCTGTTCCCTGATTTCGGAGTCTAAATATCCCGGTAAGTAATTTCGCAGAGGGGTAGATATAATAATTACCGACGATACGACCATCAGCAGGAACAATGATGTTGCATACAACATGATCCCGTTAAACATCGAAACACGAAGTTTCCAAACCTCCTCTAATGTATTCTCATTCAGAATAGACAAGCGGTATTTGAAATGCATCCGTTTCCAGATACTATGTCGGTTTTTATCTTTTCTCTTTTTTGTCATCCAATACCATTAGACGTACTTATACTCTTTCATCATTACACACAAACAGCTGTAAAAACAGCCGAATGATATAATCAGAACTGCAAATTTAATAAAAGAAATAAAGTTAACGAATTTGGGTGTCACTATAATTCTATAAAGAAATATAATTTACCATCAATAAATCACTCCTTTCTAAAATAATTCGAACAAACAACTTCCATTTATTATTTTTTAGTTATTTTTGCAGCCTGCTTTTTAGGGAACTATGTCCTTTTTGGCAGTTATAATCAATATATTTTATTTATTATAAATTAAGTATGAGCCTTTTAAGTGAGAAATTATATCGATACGATGCTGCCCGCAATGCACGCGCTGCCGGTATCTATCCATATTTCAGGGAAATCCAAAGTGATCAGGATACTGAAGTTATTATAAACGGAAAGAAAGTCCTGATGTTTGGCTCCAACGCCTACCTCGGATTAACTAATCACCCGAAAGTTATAGAAGCGTCAATTGCTGCTATCAGAAAATACGGGACAGGTATGGCCGGTTCTCGTTTTCTCAATGGAACATTGGATATCCATGTCGAATTGGAGAGAAAGTTGGCTACCTTTGTTGGAAAAGAGGATGCCTTGGTATACTCTACAGGCTTCAACGTAAATCAGGGAGTTGTAGGTTGTATGACTGGTCGCGAAGATTATATTATTTGGGACGAACTGGATCATGCTTCCATTATAGAAGGAAACAGAGCTTCGCTTTCAAATAAACTTAAATTCAGGCACAATGATATGGAGTCGCTAGAGAAGCAACTTCAAAAATGTGAGCCGGATAAAGTAAAGTTGATCGTTGTAGACGGTGTTTTCAGTATGGAAGGGGATGTTACCAATCTTCCAGAAATCGTCAGACTATCTAAAAAATACAATGCCAATATCATGATTGATGAAGCTCATGGTCTTGGCGTTTTTGGTAAAAACTACAACGGTAAGGGTGTACATGACTATTTCGGCTTAACCGAACACATGGATCTTATCATGGGAACATTCAGTAAATCGCTGGCATCTATCGGAGGATTTATCGCTGCCGAAGAAGCAATTATTGATTACCTGAGACATAATTCGCGTCCATATATATTTAGTGCAAGTATCACTCCGGGAGCTACAGCTGCCGCCAGTACCGCCCTCGATATTCTGATATCAGAACCGGAGCGTGTAGCTAATCTTTGGAAAATAACCAATTACGCATTGGATGGCTTCCGCTCGTTAGGTTGCGAAATAGGTCACACTTCCAGTCCTATTATTCCTTTATTTATCAGAGACAATGAGAAAACATTCATTATAACACGTACTCTGTTTGAAGAAGGTATCTTTGTTAATCCGGTTGTATCTCCTGCAGTTGCACCTAAAGATACATTGATCAGGTTCTCGTTAATGGCTACCCATACTAAAGAGCAAGTAGATATTGCTTTAGATAAGATTGGTAAACTTTTCCGGAAAATGGGTGTTCTCACTGAGAATGTAGAAAAAGCATAATTTGCATCAACATAATAAGTCAACCCCTGTTTCGTTTAAAGAAATAGGGGTTATTTATTTTTTTAGGCGAAATCATGAAACGTTATATCCTATTTTGCTTCACGGTATTATTATTCAACCACTATGTATCAGCCGGTTTCTCTGCGTCTGGTGCGAGTGGTGATCCTTTTCAGTACACCTCCGGCTTATCCGGTACCGGAATCGAAAAGATATATATTTTCAATGGCTTAACAGGTTCTACAATTTTATACACAACTTCGAGTTCTGATATTGTTACATTTTATACTTATACAACAAGCCTATCCGATAAACAACCGGTTTCCCTTTCTGATATCAGCACAAGCAGTAGTGGCAATCAGACCATTTACACCATATCCAACATACAAGATGGTAAAGGTTATGTAGCCGAAACTAATGGTAGCACAAGTGCTGTAGTAGGGGTATTGGATTACAATCTTCATAAACCTGTATTAAACTCTATATCTGTCACAGAATCGGACGACAAATGTATTTTTGTCAGATTACAGATAGACAAATCCGACGAGCTGTTATTTTATACTCCAGCAGGAAGAGCCTTATCCTTAGACAGGCTGTACGACCTGCAATATCAGACATTGGATTCGAGCACCAAAGATTTTACAGAAACAACAAATAAATTCGAATCGATCCTGATCGGAACAGAACAAACGGTGGATGCTCCTCTGGCCGATACAAAATTTATTTTATCGGGAGATCAGATTGCTAAGCATTTCGGGATCGAAACAGAAATAGAAAGCGCAGAATATACAGCTGTTGCTGTGAAAGGGTTTATAGAAGCAGAGCAAATATCTACAACTGATAACAGTCAGGATTCTACAGATTTAGGCGGATCAGCGCCTGCCCAAATACAATTCACTGGCTATGCCAATGAACCCGTGGCTTTATATTACACGTGGTTTATATACAATTCGAAAAATCCGGACGATCTTGTAGCCAGATACATGGATAAGAGTTTTACTTATACCTTTAATAATTCGGGAGACTACACTATTATTCTCGAAGTGGCTAACAGGTCATCATCATGCCCTGATACCACAAGTATCCAATTCAGCATTTCAGAATCAGCTTTGGATGCGCCTAATTACCTCGCTGTTGGAGGGGATAAAGAATTCAAGGTATATTACAAATCGCTGGTAAAATTTAAGTGTAGTATCTTTAATCGTTGGGGGAACAAAATTTATGAATGGACCGACCCTGCAAAAGGCTGGGATGGTAAGTACAAAGGCAGTTATGTATCTACAGGCGTATACTTCTATATAATTACTGCTGAAGGATCTGACGGCAGGAAATATAAATTGGACGGAGATATAAACGTTTTGAGATCAAAACAATCATCGGAACAATTATAGAGAAGAGATAAGCTGAGCGGTAGTTTCTACGGTGATTTTATCTTTAGTTGGGGTCATATTTTCCCATAACCAGTTATAATACTGTATTATTGTAACCGCATCTATATGCGGACGTGTTGCTGTTGTATGGGCATCCGAGGCAATATATATTTTGAGGTCTCTGACCAAAGCTGCTTTTACAGTAGAATCTACGCAAAAATCAGTAGCACATCCGCATACATACAGTTCATTTATTCCTTCCTTACTAAGTAACGATTCCAATTCGGTATTATAGAAAGCATCATTTGCATCTTTTATAACAACCAGATCTGATGATTCCTGAATCAATTCGGGCAATATATTGAAATCGTTTGTACCCGGAAAAAGATAATCTTCCTTTGTTCCATCATGCTGAATATATATCACCGGATAACCTAAACTTCTGAACTTTACTGATAGCAAATTAATTCGTTCGATTGTCTGCAACGTATTATGCCGGATAGTATAAGGTTTGAAACATCCGATTTGCATGTCTACAATTAAAAGAGCTTTCATTGTTATTTTAATTACTTTTTGGATATTCTATATCTTTCATCGTCATAAAACAGAACCGGCATATTAAAAAGATAATATAAGCAAAGACAAGATATCTGACGCAATCTACATGATGCAAATAAATCAAAGCATAAGTTGCGGCTACAATACCGGCAGTTATTAACGTTACCCATTTTATAAGAGATTTGATATTAGCTTTCTTCCCCCATGTGACAGGCTTGAATGCCCAGTTTATAGGAACAACAAAAGCATTTACCAAAAGTATTGAATACGACATATACTCGTGTCTCACATCATTCAGCAGGCATAAAATTGCGACCAAACCGATCATCGCTCCGTAATATAATTTTCCGTTTTTAGTAGACGCACTCGAAGGCATATCTGTAGCCATGAATATGGTTCCCAGTAAAAGCCCCCCTACAGAAAAGCGGATATCCTTATATGCAAACACCTGTAATAGAATAAAAAATGTAACAAGTAGTGCAAATGGAATATGCCACGATATACGCCGGCGGAGCAATAAATACACACCTCCAAGTACAAGGAAGATAACCGAATACTCACCAATCGCACCCGAAGATTTAAAGAAAAGTGAATTGAGGTATGTAATCAAACCGCTATCACCGAATATATTGAAGACGGACAGCTCTTTAAAGTTCAGGTAATCTTTATTATACCAGATACTTCCGGAAGTCATTATTGCCGGAAAGAATACAGTCATAAACTCACGTCCGACCAAAGCCGGATTCAGTATATTACGCCCTAAACCGCCCCACAATATCTTTCCGAAGATAACAGCCATTGCCGCCCCGAAAGCTACAACATACCATGGTGTGAAAGGAGCCAATGTAAAAGACAAAAGTATGGCTGTTACTATAGCCGAACCATCTTTCAATGTATCTTTCTTATTGAGGAAGAAAGCAGCAAATACAAATTCAGCAAGTACTGCACTGATTACAGCTACAAACATCACCAGAAAAGGTGCTTCGCCATAGGCAAAATAAGACATGGCTGCACAGGGTACGAGCGCGAGCAATACGTCAGACATTATTTCCCATACACTATCGCGGGCTCTAACGAAGGGCGTATATAAGGGTTGTGGTTTATTTATTGTTTCAGTAGGCATTTCAGGCACAGTCTTAATTGTTTATTTCTCTCTGTTTTTGTTTTCCTTTTTTAATGCTTTCTATCAAAGGCACATCACTAGGACAGATATACTCACAGGCAGCGCACTCGATACACAGGCTTAAACTGTATTTTTCGAGTTGTGAATATTTTTCTTTCCGGTAATTTTCTTCAAACTTCATCGGCATAAGGTGCATCGGACAGACATCCACACAGTATCCGCACGATATACAGTTATTCCGCTTAATCTCTTTCTTCCTGAATAATAAAACCCCCGAAGAGCCTTTTGTTACGGGAGCAGAGGTATCAACCACATTCTTGCCCATCATTGGTCCCCCCAATACAACAATATCTTCATCGGGAATACCCGATAGGCCCTGCGATTGCAATATATGGCTTATAGGAGTACCGATAGCTACTTCCAGATTTCCGATCCGTTTCGATTCTTCGCCCGATATAGTCACAATTCTTTCTGTCAAGGGCTTACGCTCGGCTACTGCTTTATAAACAGCATATACAGTACCGGCATTACTCACAATAATACCTTCGTCGCGAGGTAAAACCCCACGAGGCAATACTTTACCTGTGACCGACTTGATCAGTTGCAATTCTCCTCCCTGAGGATATTGGTTGGGTAATACCTTTACCTGAATATGGTTGTATTCTGTTTTTGCCAGAAACGGACGGAACACATCCAGTAAATCTTTGTTCTGTTCTTCGATAGAAAGAACTATTCTCGAAGCATTCAATATTTTATTAACAATAGTGATACCCTCGAAAAGTTGCGAAGTATACTCTTTCATCAGAATATAATCGGCTGTAAGATAAGGTTCGCACTCTGTTCCGTTGATAATAAAAGTATCTATTTTATGTCCTTGTAAAGTATATTTAATATGGGTTGGAAATTGAGCACCACCCTCTCCCACTATTCCGGCATCCTTTATAAGAGCAATAATCTGTTCCGGAGTTAAACCCGCTACATCATCAGATGGTAATACTAATTCTTCGTATCTGAAATCGTTAGCCAGAACAATCATATCCGTCATCGAGCCTTCAGCCTGAGGATGTTTTCCTATAGATTGTATTATTCCCGAAACCGGAGCATGTATATTAGCCGACATAACACCGGCTCCTTGAGCAATTATCTGATATTTTTTCACCTGTTCCCCTATTGCGACAACAGGCTCGGCAGGCTTTCCTATATGTTGCGATAAAGAAAGATACAAAAGCGGAGCATTGTCTATTTTCTCAATAGACTTCTTCTTTGTATCACGCTTCATCGAAAAAATATGCATCATAATGTTTATGCTATTATATTTTTTTCAAATCCTTCGGTAAAGGCTATATTGTTATCCTTATCGACCAAAAACCCCGATACAGGAAATTGTTTCGACAATTCTTTCATCTTCTTTATAAATCCATCCACCGATTGATTAAACAATCCGGTAGATATTATATCACCTATCATACATGTTTCGGTTATAATTCCGATCTGCTTATTTGTTGACGGATAACCTGTGACAGGACTCAGGATATGACCGTATTTTTGTCCGTCTATCTCAACAAATATCTTATTCTGTGCTGAAGTTGAATAACAGGCATTTGACAGCTTCAATTTAAATAAATAACCGTCGGACTGTGCATTTTTTACATCTACCGTCCATTCGGGATGTACTTTATTATTGATTGCCAGAATAGTACTGCCTCCTGCATTGATTATTGCATCGGTTATCTGTTCACGCCTGATCGCTTTAGCGAGTTTATCTACGGCATACGATTTCATAAATGATCCGGTAACAATCTCCTGTCCTTGTCCAATTTTCACCTGATGATCTTTTATTTCTATCCTTTTGTAATCTATGAGTTGTTTTGCTTGTGCTATTTCTCCTGAATCGGGTATGCGCCTTTGGTCATCCTTGTAAAATCCCCATAAACGAATCAACGGCATGATGGTTATATCATATTCTCTATCGAATAATTCAGAAAAATACAAAACCTGTTCTAATATATGTAAGGTCTCGTCATCGACATTTACAAATTCTCCTGCCTGACGGTTTATCTTATCAAAAAAAGAGCCTTCACTATAGGAGTTGTAATGTTTGTCTATCTGTTCTAATACTCCATAAAACTCGTCGAATAACCTTTCGTCACTGAACGCAGGTATCTTAACCTTGATATGGGCATGGAAAAGTTTTCGTATCTGAGCTTTGTATGCAAGCATCACTCTGTAGCTGTAGCTTCTTCGGATGAAGCCGGTTCAACTGTTGTTTTGGGTGCTTCTTTTACTTCTTCTTTTTTCTCGGCTTTAGAGGTAACCTCAGCTTTTTCTTTCACCTGAACCTTAGGTTGAGCCTGTGTTTTGATTTCTTTCGGTTTTTCGGACGCAGCTTTTGGCTGTTCGGTTAAAGGCTGTACTTCTTTTACTTCAACAGGCTCCACCTCTTCTGTAATTACAGATTCTTGTACAGCAGATTCTGTTTTCGCAGGTTCGTCCTTTGTATCTTTATCCTCACCAGCCCCGAAAACAGTATTGATTGCCGCCTTATTACCAAAAACAACTAACACAATACCGAAGAGAAATAATATAACTTTCTTTAGCGTTGTCATTTCACTTTTATTTATATAAATAGACTATAAAAATACGGATAAAATAGACTTACTTGATTATACGAAATAAAAAAAAGGTCTTATTAATATAAAATAAGACCTTTTAAGTTCTCTGACCTTTTTGTCGGTTTTATAAATACAATAGTAATTAAATATACCTATTGTTATTTATAATAATTCAGTATAAATCAAAAAGCCTTGTTTACTTTAGACAAGGGTTCGTTTACATTAAAGTATTTACAATCGATATTAGCAGCCCCCATAGCTTCCACCCGTTTAGAGTGCATTTCCGCATAATTATGGGCAGACTCCATATCCTTAAAAAGATAAATACCACCACTCAGTTCGGTTTCAGGGTTTTCGATCCATATCTTGGAAATAAACCCCGGCTCATTATTTATACTTTCAGCCAAAGGCCTTGCATTTTCGGTCAAAGCTTCTCCCATCATTTCCGGAGGAAAGCTGAAGTTTATTTGCAGTAATACCATAGTCCTTAATTCTTTAGTTAAACAATGTCTGTGTTTTATTCGGCTTCAAGAGCCATATTATGGAATACATTCTGTACATCTTCGTCGTCTTCGAACTTATCAAGAAGTTTATTCAGTAATACACGCTGCTCTTCGGTCACCTCTTTCAGTTCGTGCGGGATACGTTCAAACTCTGCACTATGGATTTCGAAACCATTTTCTTCCAGATACTTCTGGATATCCGAATATGACTTGAATTCTCCATAAAGTACTATTTCGTTTTCTTCCTCATCGTGATCTATCTCATCTACGCCATAATCGATCAGTTCGAGTTCCAATTCATCCAGAGACACTCCTTCTTTTGCTGCAATTTTAAAGACACATTTATGATCGAACAAAAATTCGAGGCTGCCCGATGTACCCAAAGACCCGTTATGCTTGTTAAAGTAGCTCCGTACATTTGCTACAGTACGTGTAGGGTTGTCCGTCGCCGTTTCCACTACAATAGCGATACCGAATGGGCCGTAACCTTCATATACAACTTCCTTATAGTCTGACTCGTCTTTAGAGATAGCCTTTTTGATGGCACGTTCGACATTCTCCTTAGGCATATTTTCTTTTTTTGCCTGTTGTTCCAAAACGCGCAAACGTGGGTTCGTATCCGGGTCAGGGCCACCTTCTTTTACGGCAATTGTAATCTGTTTTCCTAGTTTAGTAAACACACGGGCCATATTACCCCAACGTTTCATTTTCGTTGCTTTGCGGTATTCGAACGCTCTTCCCATAATCTCTATGTATAATTTATATTATATTTTTTGTGAATGTAAGTATTTATATAACAAAAAGGCTCTCAAGCTTTTTGGTTAATGAATACAAAAGTACAAAAAAACATAAAGACTAGAAACTATTCCATTAAATCGAACTCATTAATAATAGTGATTTTTTGCCTCTAATATCATTATTATATGTTATTGACCGTTCTATAAAATTAGAATTCTTTTGCATAGTTTTTTTTAATATTCAATAATCTAATAAAAAACAATGAAATCAAAATTCGTTTTAATGCTACTGATATTTATTTCAACGGCCTCTTTCGCCGGAAATATCAGAGGATTAGTAAAAAATAATGCAGGAGACAACCTCGAATATGTTACGATCAGGGTCGAAGGTACAGACCGGGGAACAACGACCAATTCGGAAGGTAGCTTCTTCCTGAAGAATCTACATCCCGGACAATATACTCTGAGTGTAAACCTCATCAACTTCCAGACAAAAACTTTTCAAATTCATGTAGATAACGAGACTACCGATTTGGGAGTTATCACTCTAGAACAATCAAATCAATCTCTGAATGAAGTTGTTGTATCAGCTTCAGCCAACAACTATATAACAAAGTATCCGGCAAACAGCATCCGTTTAAATGAACCATTGGTAGAAGTTCCGCAAAACATACAAGTTATCAGCAGTGCGATTATCGCCGACCAACAGATATTAAGTATGAGCGACGGTATTATCCGTAACGTCAGCGGAGTATCCCGTCAGGAACACTGGGGCGATCTTTATACACGTGTAAATATGCGAGGCGGACGTGCCGCTGCGTTTCGTGAAGGAATGAATATTACCTCGACATGGGGTCCTCTGACCGAGGATATGAGTTTTGTTGAGTCTGTTGAGTTTGTAAAAGGACCGGCAGGATTTATGATGTCAAACGGAGATCCTACAGGTATATATAATGTGGTGACTAAAAAACCTTCGGGGCAAACCAAGGGGCAAGCGTCACTAACTTTTGGCAGTTATGACTTATATAGAGCCAGTGTCGACCTCGACGGGAAACTGAATAATTCCGGTAAACTGCTTTACCGCCTTAACCTGATGGGGCAATTGAAAAATTCATTCCGTAAGAATGAATTCAACAACCGATACAGTATTGCTCCGGTAGTTACTTATATCGTAGATGATAACACAAGAATTACAGCACAATATACATTACAACATGTAGAAATGTCTAATGTAGGCTCGTATTACAGTTTTTCTACCAAGGGTTACAAATCATTGCCCCGTAACTTCACCATGTTAGCCTCAGGGATGGAACCAACTAAGATAAATGACCACACGGCTATCCTTAATTTGCAGCACAATTTCACTTCCGACTGGAAACTGACTGCACAAGCCGCTTATTTCAATTACAATCAGGTAGGAAGCTCTATGTGGCTCGATTCTATCAATGAAGCAGGCTACATCAACCGCAGGGCTTCGGTGTGGGATGCCGTGAACGAAATGAAGTTCGGACAGGTATTTGTTAATGGTAAATTCAATACCGGTAATGTGAAGCACCGTGTTCTTGCCGGACTCGATATGGGAAATAAGGAATATTGGGCAGACTGGTCACAATCGGCTCTTCTCGACACTATCGGCTCATTTAATATCTATAATCCAAATAACGGAAAACCAGCTCTCGGTTATCCAGTATTCGACAGAAGCAAAAGTATCAAAGAGCGTTCGGGAGGTCCACAGACAACTCAAACCTATACCTCTATCTATCTGCAAGATGAATTGGGATTTTTTAATGAAATGCTACGACTGACCCTTGCCGGAAGATATACCTATGTCAAAAGTAACTCTTACGGGACTATTGTAGAGAAACGTCAGTTTACTCCCCGTGTAGGATTGAGCTACTCGTTCGACCCGAATACTTCGGTATATGCTTTATATGATAAAACATTTGTTCCTCAAAACGGTGTCCGCCGCGATGGTAAAGGAATCAAACCCGTCACCGGAAATAATATGGAATTAGGAGCAAAAAAACTATGGTTTGCTGGAAGGTTTAATACCACACTATCGTTATACCGTATTATCCAAAATAACCTGCTGGCTTCCGACCCCGACAATGCTGCCGGCGAACCATATGTAGTGGAAGTAGGGCAAACCCGTGACCAAGGAGTAGAATTCGATATGCAAGGTGAGATTGTTAAGGGTTTGACTCTTGTTGCAAACTATGCTTTCAACGAATCTGTTGTAACGAAAAGTTCTTCTCAGTACGAAAAAGGAACACGGTTACCGGGCGTCTCTAAACATACGATCAATGCCAACCTGAGATACAAATTCCAATCGGGTGCACTCAACGGATTCAATATTCAGGCAGGATGTACTTCTATGATCGACCGTTCTTCGTGGTGGGCCGATAACGGAAGTGCCATGATGGAACTGCCTAATTACTTCCGTGTAGATGCCGGTGCCGGCTGGACTAACGGAGCATTATCTATAAACCTGTTGGTAAATAACGTATTCGATAAATATTTGTATTCGGGAACACCTTATACAATAGGTCAAACACCTGCCTATTACTGGCAAACAGAATCTCCTGTTAATTACAAATTTAATGTAACTTACAATTTCTGATTATATTTGCAAGCCCTATTTTTATAGGATTATATTTTAAATAATTTACAAATGGCAAAACCCTCATTCCGGAAGATAAGCTATTATCTTCATCTATGGCTGGGACTCATATCCGGAATTATCATCTTTATTGTTGCAATAACAGGATGTATCTATACTTTTCAGACCGAAATAAGGAATCTACTGCAACCGTACCAGTATGTGGAAGTACAGGATAAGCCTTTCCTCTCACCCGCAGAGTTGAAAGAAAAAGCCGAAAAGTACATATATGTAACTCCGGCTGATAGCAGTAATGTTATTTACGGAGTGACGTACGGCAAGCAGGATAAAGCAATAATTCTGGCCTATAACCACTATGATAAAGGTTATACAATCATGCTGCTTAACCCTTACACCGGAGACTATATTGCGCAACAAGCTTTAAAAGACGATTTCTTCCGGGTTATTCTCGCCGGGCACCGTAGCTTATGGCTACCCTATCCTATTGGACATCAAATCGTAGGTTGGTCGGTTCTGGTATTCGTGATAGTAACTATTACAGGACTTATCCTTTGGATACCTAAAAGATGGAGTAAAAAATCGCTGAAACCGAGATTGACAATAAAACGTAACAAAGATTCGTTCCGCTTCGTTTATGATCTGCACAATGTACTTGGTTTCTATGCAGCTTTTATTGCCCTAGCTATTGCCATCACCGGACTGACATGGAGCTTCAACTGGTTTTCGGAATCGTACTATGCGGTTGTTTCGGCAGGAAATGAATTTAAGGAGTGGAAAGTTGTTCAATCTGATACAACGCTAGTTTCGACCGACACAAATCAAAGCGATAGGCTATGGCAGCAAATGGCTAAAGAATATCCTATCGGAAAAGAAGGTACATTTATGTTCGATTTCCCTACTAAGAAAGCAGATGCTTTCCGAATCGGATATAACCCGGCGAATGACGATACTTATTATAAAAGGCATTTCAGGTTTTTCGACCAGACTTCGTTAGTAGAACTTGAGGGTGGCGGAGGTTTATACGGAATGAAGTATGAAGATTCGGCAGCAGGTGACAAGTTCTATCGTATGACCTATGATATACACGTCGGTGCCATAGCCGGATTACCGGGAAAGATTATTGTATTTTTCACCAGCCTGATTATTGCCAGCTTGCCTGTAACAGGCTTTATTCTTTGGTTGAAAAAACGGAAGAAAAAGAAATAACATTCTTTTTATACAAAAAACAGGGATACTCATAATTAAGTATCCCCGTTTTATTTTATAGTCCACTGAAACTTACATTCTCGAATAGTAACGAAGGTATTTGCCTTGATGAGTTTTTTGATAAAGGATCATTTCCGACCTCTACGAGATTACACCAAAGATCGAGTATATTGCCTGTGATATTCATCTCACTTAAAGGGGTTGACAAATTACCGTTTTCTATAAGGAAACCTTCTACTCCAAAAGAAAAATCTCCCGTAGTCGAGTTCGTATTTCCTCCATTGAAACCTGTTACCCAGATGCCATTATTCATCACTTTCAATAACTGGTTCCAGTTATTCAATCCATGTTCTATGGTCAGAACAGACGGGGAAGCAATAGTAGGTGACATATTTAACTTCAGGGAGTTATAAGAATCGATAAAATAGGTATTAAGCACACCTTTGTCAATCAGTACCTGATCGCGGGTAGCTACACCTTCGCCATCGTACCAACGTGAACCAAATGTACAAGGCATATGCGGATTGTCTTTTATAGTCAGCTTATCCGATACGATTTTAGATCCTAACTTATCCAAAAGAAATGTATTCTTTTGTTGTAATGCACTTCCATACATTGCCGATACCAAAGGAGAGAGTAATCGCGATGAAGCTGTATTATCCAGCAGCATATTATACCTGCCCGATTTAATTTTAGTTTGACCTAATTTTTGCAATGCTCTTTCCAAAGCTTTGCGGGCAATTCCTGCTTTCTGTAAGTCATTCCAATAGAGTTTACTGTCATACCAATACGATTCGGGACGTGCATCCCCTTCGGTCTTTAATGCAACCTCGGCAGTGAGGCTGAAGACCGAGTCCTGTATCATTCCTTCGAAACCGTTACTGGCAATCATATATTCGGCTCCGCATCCGTCATCGTAACTACTGACTACAGATACAATACGACTATCGGCATCTTTTATCTCTTCAACGGTAGAACGGGCTAAAGCTAATTTCTGGTCAACTGTATAATCGTAATACGAATTATCGAACAGATCAAGATTATCCGTTTTTTTCGCTTTATAATAACGGCTTACATCAGGTAAAACCCTGCAAGCATCGGGTGCAAGAAAGCGGGTCGAAGCGATGCCTTCTTTTATAGAAACATCCAATTCGTCCTTATCTAAACGATTGGTCGAAAATGTTCCATATTTCCCATCTACATACAATTCTATATATAACTTGTTTTCGGAACTCTGGTGCAATTTATCCAGTTGTAGGTTGCGGTACTCGAACGAATTATTCATCGACACCGTTAATGATACCCGGGCTGCCGAACAACCGTTTTTCAAAGCTGTATCCATTGCCCATTGTGCTATATTTTTATGTTCCGGAGTAATCATACTTTATATTTCATTTAAGGTGCAAAATTACATAGATTAGATAGATATACAATCAGTTTAATCTTTTATTTACAGTAACCTCACTGATTGGCTTTGTAACAAATTAACCGCCGTTAACGTCTTAAGTTATAAATCATGAAGAGAAACTATATTAAATCAGTAAAGTTCAAATCTTCCTTTACCTATTTTATATGAATTACTACTAATCGTAAGTTTCGTCTCTGAAATAGGCTATTTGGTCATATTGAGAAAATTTAACTACCTTTGTTTATAAAGCAACATTAAATACAAATAGCCAATCACAATTCCAGTCTATTCTTAGGCTGGAATTGATTTTACATATAATTTGTAACATTTAAGATATAATCAGAGTCTTAGTACAAATACCATATCACTGAAAATAATATCTATTAATAATAAATAATGAAAAAGTTTCTTTTCCTCCTGATTGTATTACTTTATACTATTACAAGTTATGCAATTGACATTAAAGGGCGAATTATTGATTTCGATACCCGCAATCCAATTGAGTTCGCATCAATAGCCCTGCTTAAGAATGATTCTACTTTTGTTAGCGGTTCGCAATCGGGCGAAAACGGATCTTTCCTTATTGCGGGAAATTACCCCCAAGCAGATTATTTGTTGAAAATCACATATCTGGGTTATAATACCAGCATTGTCCGTATCGGTAACTTGAAAGACAATATCCAGTTAGGAGATATGGACTTGACAAATGCATCTCACTCCATTAAGGAGGTGACAGTAACTGCTAACAGGATTATAAACAAAGTAGACCGACAAATAATACTACCCAGTGAGATGGAAGTAAAAAGCTCGGTCAACGGTTTCGATTTACTAAACAGAATCTCTTTGCCCGGGCTATCGATCGACCCGGTAAACAGAACAATCTCAGCATTAGGCGAAGATGTACAACTCAGGATTAACGGAATAAAAGTCACCCTTCAGGAGGTTCTGGCTTTAAGAGCCGAAGACATAAGCCGTGTAGAGTATTTTGACGAACCGGGTGTGCGTTTTGGCAACGAAAATGTAGGTGCCATACTTAACCTGATTGTATTACGAAAAAGAAACTCAGGAGGATATATATCTTTGGACGGACGAAATGCTCCTTTTATTGAATTTGGGGATGACCAGATCTCGATGAAAGCAAATTATAAGGCTTCCGAGTTCGCTTTAAACTATTCAATCAGTTACAGAGGATATGATAAACGATGGACAGATATGACCGAAAGTTATAATTTCCCTGAAAACCAAATTAACCGTATCCGGAAAGGGGAAGAGCAACCGATGCATTATCAGGAGCATTACTTCAATCTGACTTATAATCTAACCCAACCTGATAAATATGTATTCAATATAGCTTTAAAAGACGAAATACTAAATAGAAACTATGCCAACGCCAGCAATAGCTACTATACCAATAGCCAAGATGAAACATATATTTACTCTAAAGGCAGTCCTTATAGTAATAGTCCGGTTCTGGATATCTATTACCGGCAGGAACTAAAAAACAAGCAGTCACTCACATTTAATGCTGTAGGTACATACATCAATTCTGATAGCGAAAGCTGGTATGATGAAACCGAAAACAGCGAGATACTCTCGTCTATCTATAACAGAGTCAAAGGAAAGAAACACTCTATTATCGGTGAAATCCTGTATAATAAAGAGTTCGATAAAATGACATTTACTGCGGGAGGAAAGCATACGCAGGGATACACAGACAATAAATACACCGGAACAAATAATTCCACTACCAGTATGCAAAACGCAGACTCGTATATTTATGCCCAGATACAAGGTAAGATCAAAGATAAGCTAGGCTATACCTTAGGTTTGGGAGGCTCCCGTGTGTGGTTTAAAGAAGACGGCGAAGATATGACATACTACCTTCTTCGTCCGTCGTTACAATTGTCCTATCCTGTTAACAATAACCTGAATATAAAATACACATTCAATGTAAGTACATCAACACCCTCTTTAGGTCAATTAAGTAATGTGGAACAGCAAACCGACAGATTCGTCACTTCGCGCGGAAATCCCAATCTAAAGCCATATAATACCTACAGAAACAGGTTTACTTTTTCATACAATAAGGGGATAGTGAATACTGAGCTTACATTGACTCATGCTTATATGCACAAGCCTTTTATGAGTATATTTGAGTTGGAGAATGACAAGGTTATTTCTTATACAGATAATTATAAATCATTTCAACAATTGGGAGGCTACCTGGATACCTACGTAAAAATCATTAAGGATATATGGACAATAAATGGCTGGATTGGTTCTTATCGTTTTGAATCAAAAAGTAATTCGGACTCATATGGTTACTCTAATTTATACGGAGGCTTGCAGTCTAACCTTATATACAAGAATTATACGTTGGTTTGCGGCTTCAACTCACGTTACAACAACTTATGGGGGCAAAGAATCAATTACGGAGAGAAATGGAGTTACGTAGAAGCCGGATATAAATACAACGATGCTAAAATAGCCATAGGCATGTCTTTACCTTTTGATGAATACTGGAGTGCCGGAAGTAAAAATTTATCAGACATAGCACCTTCCAAATCATGGAGCTATATAAAGGAAAACGGACAAATGCTATACTTACGCTTTTCTTGGAATATTTCATTCGGACGGAAGCACGATGCCGGACAGAAGAAACTGAATAACTCAGATTCCGATAGCGGAATCTTACGATAACTAAGAAACAAAACGATCCCTTTCTGCTTAAAAGGGATCGTTTTTATTTTATAAGAGTATTACTCAATTATCCGAAGATATGGATCGAATCCAGAACCAGTTTTAGAAGGAACAGTACAGTCATTACATAAACCGTTGCTGTAATATCCTTGAACTTTCCGGTAAATAACTTCAATAAACAATAACTGATAATACCAAACACAATACCTTGTGCTATACTATACGTAAACGGCATAAAGATCAGTGTTATGAATGCCGGAATAGCTTCGGTCATATCATTGAAGTTTATCTTAGCAACCGCCGTAAACATAAACAACCCTACAATGATCAGAGCAGGAGCGGTAGCTGAAGCAGGGACTATCGAGAAGATAGGTGCAAGAAACAATGCAAGAACAAACATTAAAGCAGTACTCACGGCCGTCAATCCCGTACGTCCTCCGGCAGCAACTCCCGAAGCACTTTCGACATACGAAGTAATTGTACTTGTACCTAATACAGCTCCAAATGTTGTACCTAATGCGTCGGCAAACAAAGCTCTCTTTATTTGAGGGAAATTGCCGTCCTCGTCGGTAAATCCGGCCTTCGATACCACACCAATTAAAGTACCTACTGTATCGAAAAGATTTACGAATAAGAAAGTAAATACAACAATAACCATATCGAAGGAAAGAACATCGTTCCAGTCAAATTTAAAGAATACGGGCATAATAGATGGAGGTAAGCTTATCCAACTGCCATCGGGTAAATGAACATCTCCTAATACGACTCCAAATCCGGCAGCAACAAGTATACCGATAAGAATTGCCCCATTTACATTTAAAGCAAGAAGTACGCCTGTAACAAGAAGTCCCAGCATAGCAATCCAGACATGATGAGTAGAGAAGTCGCCGATTGACAGCAAAGTAGCCTCATTTCCGACTACTATACCTGCACTTTTCAAACCTATCAGGGTAATAAAAAGACCAATACCGACCGGAATAGCCTCTTTCAGTACTCTCGGCAGGCTTTTTACTATCAATTCCCTGACATTGAAGAACGTCAGTCCGATAAATATAATCCCTTCTATAAATACTGCTGTAAGTGCAAACTCCCATGAGTATCCCATGGTAAGTACAACGGTAAAAGCAAAAAAGTTATTCAATCCCATACCCGGAGCCTGAGCTATAGGCAGATTGGTAAAGAATGCCATAAACAATGTAGCCAACACAGTGGCCAAAGCCGTAGCTGTAAATAGAGCTCCTTTGTCCATACCTGTTGTAGCCAATATATTCGGATTGACTATAAGTATATATGACATGGTAAGGAAGGTAATAATACCGGCCACGATTTCTTTACGGGCTGTCGTATTATTTTCTTTCAGTTTAAAGATCTTTTCTAACATAGAAATAGTATAATAAAAATGTAAGGGTCTGCTTTAGAAAGTCCATTTACCGGCTATGGTAGGACAGATATATAATTTATTCTCATATCCGGTATAGAAATTATTTGAGATTTCTATTTCGGTACCGAAGGACAGATGTTTGTCTACATTATACCAGAACTGAGGTTCGGTCAATAAGATCACTTTCTTATCTCCTCCGCTTTTAGTACGGTCTTTATTTTCTGTCCAGATATCGATAAACCCGGTTGCGGTTAATTTATCATTGCACAGGTTGACATTCCAGATACCTGTCCATTGTATATCGTTACTTACTTTATCGAAAGCATTGTATTTATATGCCAGATAAGTTTCGATATTTACTTTACCGAAGGAACGGGCAAACGAAGCCCCCGCCATATAGGCATTCGGGATAGAGAATCCGGAATAATTATCGCCTCTGACAATACCTCCGTTATATTCGATATGAGGCATCAGCGGAAAGTCTCCGATCTTTATATTACGGTAAATTTCCATATAAGCCAATCCGATATTTCCTTTGCTTTGATTAAAGTCCAAATCAACGAAAGCAAATGTAGACCCCCATTTGTCGGGTTTGAACATCTGAAAGGTCGCTGTAAAATAATTACGGGGGGCAACATCGCTATGCAAAGCGTGCCGGGGGTCGAAGTGCAATTGAATTTCCTGAGAATACATTCCTACGGCTGATAGCAGGAAGAAGAAAGAGATAAAGATTTTTTTCACGGTTATAATATATTAAATAATGCAAGTATTTTGAATGATATATCTTCGAACTATAACAGGTTATTGATTTTAAACTGATGCATCTTACTTATATTTTTCATTGGCTTCGCGAATAGATGCGCTATAGTGTTTTTGCAAATAATCAAATGCACCCTGTACTTCAACAGGTATATCGACATGTGCTATGTAGTTTTTTCCGTTAGGTCCATACCCTTCTCCGGTATCAGCTAACCGGGGAATCTCACCCATCTGAAGATTTATAAACCGTTCTACATCCCAAAGCCCTTCGATATTATTATCTTCGAAACACAACTCATCCTGTTTCACTACAAGTTTAACTCTGTACGATGCAAAATTGATAAGCTCTATATTTTTATGATCCCATATTTTACGGAATCCGGCATCCATCCGAAGTTGCATCGACGAATCTTGCATGATAATAACAGATTGTAGTTTTAGTCCGCTTTCTTCAACTACTTTCAGGGCATTGCTAACATTATTACCACAATTTGTCGATTCCCGCTCTATCAAGCATCCTTTTATACCATACTTCTTTCCGATATAGTAGGCTATTATATCAGATTCGGCTTTTCCTTTAGTTTCGAATTCAGGGCATCTTTTGTGGATTATATATCTCAATGTATCGGTTGTATGCCCTTCACCTCCAACGATCATCATTTTACTCGCAATACCTTCCGAAAAAGCTTGTGCCGCTAGTTCGCAACCGTATATAATGCTCGCTCCGAATAAGATCAGCAGATCGGCCTGATCTATTCCGTATTTTTTTTGCAGCTCGCCTTTATTCAGTGCCGGGATATCACGCTTTGCCAGAAACTCGCTGATAATTTTTATTTTACAGGCTATTGCTTCTAAATGATTCATTGTTTATTTTATCCTTGGTGTTTTCCGGTCTATATAAATTATTCGCCTCCGACTGTCAGTTTGCTTACCAAAACCGATGGCAACCCCTGCCCTACCGGTACGCTTTGTCCATCTTTACCACATGTCCAGGCGCTTTCATCTACGCGGAGATTATTTCCGACCATGGTAATATCAGCTAAAGCCTTCGGCCCGTTTCCTATAATATTGATATCCTTAATCGGTTGTGTCAGTTTTCCATTTTCTATCAGATAACCGGTTTTTACGAAAAAAGTAAAGTCCCCGGCTCCGATCTGAACTTGTCCGTTGCTGAAATTATCTACATACACACCTTGTTTAACCTGAGCAATCATATCTTCTTCGCGCGACGTGCCCGACTCCATATAAGTAACCCTCATACGGGGCATAGGCGCATATCTGAAAGATTGCCGGCGTCCGTTTCCGGTCGGATTCAGTCCGTAATATTTAGCACTGATACGATCATGAAGATAACTTTCGAGCACACCGTTACGTACGATATATGTCTTTTGACTCTCCACACCTTCATCGTCAAAGTTTATTGCACCCCGTGCATATTCGATTGTACCATCGTCAACGACATTTATATCGGTGTTACAAATTTTCTTTCCCAGCAGGTCTGAAAAAATAGATACGTTTTTCCGGTTAAAGTCCGCTTCAAAAGCATGTCCTATAGCTTCGTGTAACAATATGCCCGAACTACCGGCACCCATCACAACAGGCATTTCACCACCCTTAGGTTTTATTGCCTTAAACATCAACGAGGTTTGCTCTACAGCCTCCCGAGCCAGAGTTTCGATCAGATCATCATTCAGAAACTCAAATCCTTTTCGATAAGCTCTGGACGAATATCCGTTTTCGATCTTCCCATTATCTTCCATCGTACAACTGCCATACATTATGGCCATGGGTCTGTAATCCCATGTAAGAACACCCTCGGAGTTGAAGAACAGAATATAGGAGGTAGAGTCCGAAAGGCTAACCGAAGCCTTCACAACCCTTGTATCCAATTCAAAAATGCGGGAGTTTAGTTTCTCTACAAATTCTTTTTTGCTGTTTACCGATACTTCTTCCCATGATTTTTGTATCTTGTAGTAATTTTTAAAATTGGTGCTTTCTATTTTTAAAGAATTATCATGGTGAGACATCTTTGCGATGCCCGCTGCTGTTCTTGCCGCACGAAGCATATCTTCCAATGTAGTATTTTCTACATATGCATATCCGGTCTGATCTCCAACGACTACCCGTACACCCACCCCGTAGTCGACATTGGATGATGCTCTGTTAACTTCGCCATCGCGAAGTGCTATATTGTGGTTTATTGTATGTTCGAAAAATAAGTCGGCGTAGTCACCTCCTTTAGATAAGGATTCATTCAGGACTTTTTGTAGATCTTCGGTCGAAACTCGAAAATGGGCCAAAATATCGCTTATATTTGTAGCCTCGTTATAATGTATCATGCATTAATAATTTCAATGTGTAAATTTAATGCATTTTCTCGTATCTTAAAGTTTCTTTACAGAAGAAATTAGCATAGGATTTCACCTAATTGATCTATTATTGTGATAAAATCGATATTGAGCAAACAATTGTCTCTAATTTGAGTTATTTAATTTTGTATTCAAATCATCTCATATGAAGTTCTCATATATAAAGGTTATCTGTACACTGCTTATACTAAACGTCTGCTGGATTGATCTGCATGCCAGCAATCCCAACATTATCAACTTCAACCGTTCCGATTATAGCGCCGGAAATAAGAACTGGTCTATCTCGGAAGATGATAAAGGGATCATTTATATAGGTAACGATCTCGGATTGCTTGAGTTCGACGGTATAGAATGGTCTTTATATAAAACATCCAGAAGCGAACTCATCAGAGCAGTGTATGCCGCTTCCAACAAACTAATCTTCACCGGAGGATACGAAGAATTCGGGGTATGGAGCCGCGATGTCAGCGGAAAACTCCAATATACCTCCTTGAGTTCATTGCTGCCCAAAGGCGCTATGCATAACGATGATATCTGGAGAATATGGGAAAAAGACAGGCTGATCTATTTCCAATCATTCAGCGGAATATATATCTACGATTTACAAAAAGTGCATCAGTTGCCCCAAAGTAAAATAATTTTGCTTCTGAATAAAGTTTATAATGAATTGTGGATACAGGAAATGGCAGGAAGCCTCTTCCGGGTGAACAAAGATAGTTACGAAGAAATTCCGGGAAGTGAGATATTCTCAAAGACGGAAGTAAAATCAATACTGCCAACCAAGGATAAAAAATACATCATATCGACCACTACTATGGGAATCTATATATATGATGGTAAAGAATTCCTGCCTTGGAATACTTCTGACGAACTGAAAACGAGCAATATAAACTGTGGCATATACAGTAAATCGGGTAATTATTTCTTTGGAACAATACTCAACGGGATATATGAAATATCTCCAACGGGTAAGATCGTAAACCATTTTAATACCGAAACTTATTTAAACAACAACACAGTACTCTCATTATACGAAGATAGCGCCAATAATATCTGGGCCGGATTAGACCGGGGTGTATCGTGCATACAATACATCAACGGAATAAGCTGCTTTACAGACCCTTCGGGAACAATCGGAGCAGTATATTCTGCCGCGTTATACAACAATAAATTATTTATAGGTACCAATCAGGGCGTATATTATATCGATAAGCACGAACTTTCGAGCATGGATGCTATCCGTAAATTTAAATTCATACCTCAAATTGACGGACAGGTCTGGAGTCTGGCTGTTATTGGTAATAAATTATACTGCGCACATAACCAAGGTATATATACTATAGATGAGCAAATGAACATTGCTTACCCTTACCCATTGCATACAGGGGTGTTCACCATAAAGCCATCCGGAAACAATATCCTTTTAGGAACTTATACCGGCTTAAAGGTTGTAGATATAAAAACAGGTACTATCAAACAAGTAGAAAATCTTTCGGAACCGATTGACAGAGTCGAAGACGACCATGCGGGAAACATATGGCTTCAACATATGAATAAAGGAGTCTACAGGGGGCGAGAATATAACGACTTCTCGCGTACCACAATTCTGGAATATATAGGCACCGATACTTACGATACTATACCTTACAAGCTCAAGCTATTCAAGATAGGCGGACGCATAGCCTTTCTAGGAAAAGATAAATTTTACACATATGACGACATAAACGGGCGGATCGTACCGGAACCTACCCTCGATAAGACCTTTAACGGTATACCGAATCTAAAAAATGTAGTAAATATATCACCTGACCAATTCTGGATTATCGGAGATAAGCTGATCTATAATGTGAAATACATTGAACAAAATTCGCGTATCACTTCGATTATCGATATAGGATACAAAAACTTTTCGATGGTCGACAATTATGAAAACATCGTATCACTGAATGACAGTATTAGTTTTATCTGTCTTGATAACGGTTTTTTGATTTGCTCTAACTTTCTTACTCAGCAGGTGGAGGAAGTACCGGTACCTTACATCAAATCGATCAGGATATCTAAATCGGACGGTAGCTTTATACATCTGGGAAGGAACAACTCCCGGATTAATTACTCCTATAATACAATCTCTTTCAAGTTTACGGCACACGGTACTTTCAGCCGTAACATTACTTTTCAGTATCAGTTATCAGGATTGTCGGATGAATGGAAAACAATAGATAAAGACAATGAGATTACCTTCGAACGGTTGGCACAAGGCGACTACACATTTATGATACGGTCGATAAACCGGTACGGACAAACTTCTCCGGAAGTAGTATTTGAATTCGAAATCCTTCCTGTTTGGTATCAATCGAAATGGGCTATCCTTGTATATATACTGTTTACAATACTATTATTCGCAGCTGTAACAAAGTATATTCAATACAGATACAACAAAATACATATCAGAAAACTACGACTGCTGGAATCGAAACGCCTGAGCATGATGAATGAGGAACTGCAACAGCAAGTGGAAGAAAAGAATGCGGAACTTCTGACTCAAACTTCATCAATTATCCAGCGCAACGAAATTATCATAGGTATTAAAAACGAAGTCGAAGACTTTTTCAGAAAACAAAATAACAAATCACTGCAGCCCCTGTATCAAAAAATATCTGCGGCTTTGAGCAGCGACCTCGATGCAGAGGAAGACTGGAAAATGTTCCTTATCAAATTCGAACAAAAACATACCAACTTCTTTAAGAAATTAAAAGAAATATATCCACAGCTTACTTCAAATGATCTGAAACTTTGTGCTTGCCTGAGGCTAAATCTCGACTCGAAAGAAATAGCATCACTGATGAACATTTCTGTCCGTGCAGTCGAAAATAACAGGTCGAGGCTCAGAAAAAAGCTGGATATCCCACAGAACCAACATTTGAGCGACTTCTTTTTACAATTTTAAAAAAATCTAATTTTCAACAAATTACCTCCACATGAGAGGTAACTGTGAGGTGCATTATTTGTTAAAAACATATAGTGGTGAGTTTGTTATGAGTAACTTTTTTTAAGGATTGCTTGTTACTATTTTACATTTGTTTCGAATCTA
This sequence comes from Indolivaga macrotermitis, assembly GCF_900128985.1. Lineage (GTDB taxonomy): Bacteria > Bacteroidota > Bacteroidia > Bacteroidales > Dysgonomonadaceae > Dysgonomonas_A > Dysgonomonas_A macrotermitis. Next base: position 251,004 of record NZ_FQUC01000004.1, read on the forward strand.
GTCCCAAAATGGATTTAAACAATTTACTAACTAATCAAATCTTTAAACCTAGTACATTTTGAGACAATGATCGAATAAATTCTATCATTAAACAAACTAGTAAATCAAACAAAACCATGAAAGAAAACAAATCAATCCCTAAGACAGGTGTTTGGAAAAAGTATTTTCTTTTTCTTTTCTTTACTTTCTCGGTCGGGCTTCTTGGAGCTTTTGCTCAAACAAAGGTGTCAGGTACTGTTACCGACGCATCGAAAGAACCGCTCCCAGGGGTAAGTGTCGTTGTTAAAGGTACTACTAACGGTACTATTACTGACATCGACGGAAAATACACTATCAACGCCCAACAATCTGACGTGTTGGAGTTCTCATTCTTAGGAATGAAAAACCAAAGTGTGACGGTAGGTGGACGAACCACTATTAATGTTATCCTTGAAGATGATACCCATTTACTAACCGAAACTGTTGTTATCGGTTATGGTACTGCCAAGAAAGCAGACTTAACAGGTTCTATCGGAAGTGTAACTGCTGATGTGATCATGAAACAGCCTGCTCTAAGCCCTGTTCAATCGGTTCAAGGTAAGCTACCCGGGGTAAGTATTATCAGTAACGATGCTCCGGGATCAACTCCGAGTATTGCTATACGTGGTCTTGGTACCGCACTTGGTGGACGTGACCCTCTGTATGTAGTAGACGGATTTCCGGTTGACGATATCAGAAATATCAGTTCATCCGACATCCTTTCAATGGACATCTTGAAAGATGCTTCTTCGGCCTCTATCTATGGTTTGAGAGCTGCTAATGGTGTTGTCCTTATCACAACTAAAAAAGGACGCGAAGGTGCAGCTAAAATCAGCGTAGAATCTTACGTGGGTATCAAGTCTATCCTGAAAAAGGTGAAGATGGCTAATGCATCTCAGTATATTGAGTACTTCAATCAAAATCAGGATGTATTGGGTGCATATCATCTGGCACCTGCAAGTGAACAGGCTTATAATACTGATTGGTACGACGAATTGATTAAAACAGCTATCACTACAAATAACGTTGTATCGTTATCAGGTGGTGGAAAAAATGTCGATTATTTCGTCAGCTATAACTTCTACGATGAAGGCGGTATATTAGACGGACAGAACTACCAACGTTCTACTATCCGTAATAATAATACATACAAATTCTTCAACGATCGTTTGAAATTCAGCCAAAACATGAATATATCTTTTTCTAACGAAGATATCAAACCATATGGCGCGTTCAATGAAGCATACCGTCAATCTCCACTTGTTCCTACAAAATATGCAAATGGCAGATACGGAGCATCATTCGTAAACAAAACAACCGGAGTTGTAGGTTACGAAGGTAACACAGGAGACGAAATCGGTAAACTGAATTCAATTGGTAACCCTCTTCTTACTCTTGACAATGCAAATCAAAGAAGAAAAACCCTAACTATACAAGGAGGTATCGAAGGTGAATTTAAACTAACAGACTTTTTGAAAGTTAACTCTCGTTTCGGTGCTACTAAATATTACAGCAAAGACCGTCAGTTTACTGATGTTAGAAACGCTTGGTTAAATGCCGACCCTCGCAGAACTGATTCTGAATTTGATGCATTGAAAGAAGCAAATCCTTCTGTTACAACATATGCTAACAACTCTTTGAGACTTGAAGATATCGAAACTTACCGTTGGGTATGGGAAGGCTTCCTTACATTTAACAAGAAGTTCGACAAACACACTATCGATGCGGTAGCAGGTCTTTCACGCGAAAAGATTGGTGTTGGTGATATCACAACATTGAAAGGTTATGATGTTCCTGCAAAAAGCCAATACTGGAACATAGGTATGGCATCTGACGCTTATACTAACGAGGTTAGTCAATATTCGTATACTCCAAGAACTCTGGCTTCTTACTTCGGACGTATTCAGTATAACTTCGATAACAAATATTATGTAACCGGAACAATAAGAAGAGACGGTTCAAGTACCTTCAGAGAAGGTGGCGACTATTGGGCAACATTCCCTTCTTTCGGTTTAGGATGGACTATCTCTAACGAAGATTTCATGAGTAATGTTAAGTTCCTTGATTATTTGAAACTTAGAGGTAACTGGGGTAAACTAGGTAACCAAAATGTGCCAATAAATGTATCGCAGATATTAACTAATCCGGGATCAAGCAATAATAATTACAACTATGTTTTCGGATCGGATCAAGGTCTTGTATTCGGATCGGCATTCGGAACACCAGCTGTACCTATGTCTTGGGAGGTTACTCGTGAATGGGGTCTCGGAACAGATTTCACTCTTTTTGATAACAGATTGAGCGGTAATTTCGATTACTATAACAAAACCAATACCAACGCAATCCTGAAAGTAACTCCTACCCTTAACTCTCCTTATGAAGATAACTTCTATGCACACGGTGCTAAAGTTAGAAACAGTGGTATCGAAGCAGCTCTTGCATGGAGCGATAAATTCGGTGATGGATGGACTTACGAAATCGGAGTAAACTACTCTCACAATACTAACAAAGTAGTATCGGTAGTTCCTACTTACGACGGTGCAACCGGAGGTAGCCTTGCGGATGGTGAAATCACAAAACGTCTGCAAAAAGGACAACCTATCTACGGATGGTGGATGCTAGAAGCTGACGGAATTTGGCAAAACCAAGCAGAAATTGACGATCCTAATAATGCGAAAAAGGGTTCTCCTAAACCTGGTCATATCAGATATAAAGACCAAAATGGCGATGGAGAGATTGACGATAGAGATAAAAAATTCTTTGGATCTTATCTACCAACTTACAACTATGGTATCCACTTAGGTTTAGGTTATAAAAATTTCGATTTCAGTATTGATGGTTACGGAGTTGGTGGAAATAAGATCTACAATGGTTTGAAACACGGTAGAATAGATGGTGGAGAAAACATCACTTACGATACTTACAAAAACAGATGGAGAGGCGAAGGTACAAGCAACTCTAATCCGGGTGCTAACAGAGATTCTTACGCATCAAGTTATTTCCTTGAAAGTGGTGCTTTCTTCCGTGTGAATAACATCACATTAGGATATACCTTCAATGACCTTGTATTCTCCGGATCAAGATTAAGACTGTATTTCACTGCTCAAAATCCATTTATCATCACAGGATACTCTGGATTCTCTCCTGAAATTTCGGGATACTCAACAGATCCTACTATCTCGAACGGAGACCCTAGCGGTACAGCCGGTATCGAATTAGCAGCATATCCGTCTACCCGTAACTTTATTTTTGGTGTTAATCTATCATTCTAAAAACGACTTAAATAAAACGAATCATGAAAAAAATATATATAGGAATACTATCGATACTAAGTCTGGCTTTTCTGTCAGGATGTAGCGACTTCCTTAATCCCGATTCCAGAGAAAAGGTAGACGCTGGGGATAGTGATGAAGTATATACTCCCGAGATGTTTATAAACGGTACCTATGGTATGTTTACCGACTGGGATTATGCATTCTCTTATCTGGCTATAACAGATATGGTTTCTGATAATTCAGATAAAGGGAGTTCTCCTGGTGACCCCGGAGGTGACAAACAATTATTCGATGACCTGACATATACAAGTACTGCAGGATCGTTGGAGTCTATGTGGAAACGTTGGTATAAAACAATCGGACGCGCGACTCAGGCTATCGAATATACTGAAAGCTACGGTTTAACTGACGCTGCTTATAAAAACAGGTTGATAGGTGAAGCTAAATTCTTAAGAGCTCTTTGTTACTTCTATTTAGTGAGAGGATGGGGTGATATTCCAATTCAGGATAAAGACCTTAGTACAAGAGCTCCTAAAGAAGAAGTGTATGCTTACATAGAGCAAGACTTGTTGGATGCAATCGATGTCCTTCCTGCGAAGAATGAATATGCAAGCAAAGACCTTGGACGTGCAACCAAAGGTGCAGCACAAGGGCTATTATCAAAAGTATATTTGTACCAAAGCAAATGGCAACAGGCATATGATTATGCAACTACTGTAGCTAACTCAGGTATCTACGGACTGGAAGCTGATTACGGAACTGTTTGGCGTGCTTCTACCGAGAACGGTATCGAATCGTTGTTCGAGATACAAGCCAGAGGTGAATCTATCGCTCACGGTGTGCAACAATACTCTCAGACACAAGGTGCCCGTGGTGAAACCGGTTGGGGATGGGGATTCAATACTCCTTCTCAAAACTTATTGGATGCTTTCAACGCAGCAGGTGACGTAGTACGTCGTGATGCAACTATCATCTTCAGAAATTCTACACTGTGGGACGGAAGAGTTGTAGGTGCCACCGAAAATCCGATGTATAACTACAAAGCTTATTCAAGTGCAAATGCAGGATCGGATGATACTGATAAAAACATCCGTATGCTTCGTATGGCTGAAGTTTACCTGATCCAAGCTGAAGCTGCAAATGAACTGGGAAAAACAAGTGAAGCTCTTACAGCTTTGAATAAAGTACGTACCAGAGTAAAATTGGCTAACGTAACTACAACCAATAAAGATGACTTACGTAAAGCTATCTGGAACGAACGCCGTCTAGAACTTGCTATGGAGCACGACCGTTGGGCAGACCTGATCCGTACCGGACAAGCTGCTGAAGCAATGGCTAAAGCAGGTAAAACATTTGTTGTTGGCAAACACGAGTTGTTCCCGATTCCTAATAAACAAATATTGGAAGTTCCGACCATCACTCAGAACCCGGGTTGGTAATAAGAACTTCTGGAATAAAAGACAGAGTTTATTTATAAATGATAAAAGTATTGCACTTGGATAATACTGAGTGCAATACTTTTGAAACTATAGAATCATGAAAAAACTATTTATCGGAGCTTTTTGCTTATTAAGTCTTTCCCTGTCGGCTCAGAACAACGCATCCAATAATGCGGAGATGAACCGTTTCATCGATGACCTGATGAGTAAAATGACATTGGAGGAAAAAATTGGACAGCTCAATCTGCCCAGTGCCGGAGATATAACTACCGGTCAGGCTAAGAGCAGCGACATTGCCGAAAAGATCAAACAAGGATTAGTCGGTGGTTTGTTCAATATAAAAGGTGTGGACAAAATCAGAGACGTTCAGCGTGTAGCAGTCGAAGAAAGCCGTCTTAAAATACCTTTGATTTTCGGTATGGACGTTATCCACGGTTACGAAACAGGATTTCCTATACCATTAGGTATGGCCGCAACCTGGGACATGCAAGCTATCGAAAGATCGGCACGTATTGCAGCTACCGAAGCCAGTGCCGATGGTATTTTCTGGACATTCAGCCCGATGGTAGATGTATCAAGAGACCCTCGTTGGGGGCGTGTATCGGAAGGTAACGGCGAAGATCCTTTTCTAGGAGGTCAAATAGCAAAAGCCATGATCAGAGGATATCAAGGCGATAACACTTACTCAGACAACAAGCACATCATGGCTTGTGTAAAACACTACGCACTATACGGAGCCTCGGAAGCAGGACGCGACTACAATACTGTAGATATGAGTCGCATCCGTATGTTTAACGAATATATGTATCCATACAAAGCTGCTGTAGAAGCCGGTGTAGGTAGCGTTATGGCTTCGTTCAATGAGGTGGACGGAGTGCCAGCTACCGCCAGCAAATGGTTGATGACCGATGTTTTACGTAAACAATGGGGATTCGACGGATTTGTGGTTACTGACTATACAGGAATCAGCGAAATGATCGAGCATGGTATCGGCGATTTACAGGAAGTATCGGCACGTGCATTAAAAGCCGGTATCGACATGGATATGGTAAGCGAAGGATTACTTACCACATTACCTAAATCTCTGAAAGAAGGTAAAGTCAGCCAGGCTGATATAGATCAGGCTTGCCGCCGTATTCTGGAAGCAAAATACAAATTGGGTTTATTTAAAGATCCATACAAATATATGGATACTAAAAGAGCCAAAACAGAAATATATACTCCTGCCAACTTAGCAGAAGCACGCAAAATTGCTTCTGAAAGTTATGTTCTTCTTAGAAACGCCAATAATACGCTTCCTTTGAAGAAACAAGGAACAGTTGCCGTAGTAGGCCCACTTGCCAAGTCCGCCGTTAATATGGCAGGCACATGGAGTGTTGCCGTACCATTAGACAAATCAGCTACAGTAGTAGAAAGTATCGAACAGGCTATTGGTAAAAACGGCAAAGTTATTTATGCAAAAGGCAGTAATCTTGTTGCCGATGCTACTCTGGAAAACCATGCGACAATGTTCGGACGTGGACTGAACAGGGATAACCGCACAAAAGAACAATTATTGAAAGAAGCCTTGGACGCAGCTAAACAATCTGATGTAATTGTAGCCGCTTTAGGCGAATCATCTGAATTCAGTGGTGAAGCCAGCAGCCGTACAGATATAGGAATACCTGATGTTCAGAAAGAACTTCTTATCGAACTTGTAAAAACAGGTAAACCTGTAGTTCTTGTATTATTTGCAGGACGTCCTATGACTCTTAACTGGGAAAACGAAAATGTTCCTGCGATACTTAACGTATGGTTCGGTGGCAGCATGGCTGCTCCTGCAATTGCCGATGTTATTTTCGGAGATGTAAACCCAAGCGGAAAACTTCCTGCGACATTCCCTCAGAATGTCGGACAAATTCCTCTTTTCTACAATCATAAGAATACCGGACGCCCATTAGCCGAAGGAAAATGGTTCGAAAAATTCCGCAGCAACTATCTTGATGTAAGCAACGATCCGTTATATCCTTTCGGATACGGATTGAGCTACACTCAGTTTTCTTACAGCGATGTGAATTTAAGTTCGGCTACTCTTGACGAAAATGGCGAAATCACAGCCAGTGTAACAGTTACTAATACAGGTAAAGTGGAAGGTAAAGAGGTTGTTCAATTATATATCAGAGATATAGTAGGTAGTGTTACACGCCCTGTAAAAGAACTGAAAGGTTTCGAAAAAATAGCTTTAAAAGCCGGTGAGTCAAAAACTGTCAGCTTTAAGATCAATCCCGAACTTTTGAAGTTCTATAATTATGATCTGGAATATGTATTCGAACCCGGAGACTTTGATGTGATGATCGGCGGAGACAGTAAAGACGTTAAGACCGCACGCTTTACATTAAAGTAAGAATATTACAGATTAAACACACATCCATATATAACATCGACGAAAGAGATTGTCGAACCTTCGAAAGTCCGGCAATCTCTTTTTCTTTTTTTAGGTATCAAGCCTCCTTAGCATAAGCATAGAGCAATAACTTATAATGGTTAGGAATGTATCATTTAGTTTTTACTGTTACTTATAATACCATCGTTTATGAAAAAAGTAATTATACCAACCCTCACTTTAGCCCTATTGGCCTCAACCTGGTCTTGTAAGACAAGCAACAATCAGGATGGCGATAATGACGGGGATTCTACAAAAGTTGAGATCTCGGACGAAGCACTACTTGATAGTGTACAATACCGCACATTTAATTATTTCTGGGACGGAGCAGAACCAACCAGTGGAATGGCACGCGAACGCTACCATATAGACGGACAATATATTGGCGACGACAAACCCAATATTGTTACATCCGGAGGTAGCGGATTCGGAATCATGGCAGTTCTTTCCGGAATCGACCGCGGATATGTTACCCGCGAAGACGGGTTAGCCAGAATGACCCAAATAGTAGGATTTCTCGAAAGAGCAGATAAATTTCATGGAGCATTTCCCCACTGGTGGGATGGCGAAACCGGAAAAGTAAAACCTTTCGGACAGAAAGATAACGGAGGAGACCTTGTCGAAACAGCTTTTCTTATACAAGGTTTACTTGCCGTACATCAGTATTATGTAAACGGTTCGGATGCTGAAAAAGCACTGGCCGAACGTATCGACAAGCTATGGAAAGCCGTCGAATGGGACTGGTACCGCAACGGACAGAATGTTCTTTACTGGCACTGGAGCCCCGAATACGCTTGGGAAATGAATTTCCCGGTAAGAGGGTTTAACGAATGCCTGGTTATGTATGTATTGGCGGCAGCCTCTCCAACACACGGTGTTCCGGCAGAAGTATATACCGAAGGATGGGCAGAGAACGGAGCTATCGTTTCTCCTCATACAGTAGAAGGTTACGAACTAAAACTGCGTTATCAGGGAACTCAAGCCGGTCCGTTATTCTGGGCACATTACTCATTCCTTGGATTAGATCCTACGGGGTTACAGGATAAATATGCCAACTACTTCGACGAAATGAAAAACTATACTCTCGTTAACAGGGCATACTGTATCCGCAACCCGAAAGGTTATAAAAACTATGGCGAAAACAGTTGGGGGCTTACTGCCAGCTATTCTGTTAAAGGATATGCGGCACATGCACCGAACGAGAGTGAAGACCAGGGAGTAATCTCTCCGACCGCAGCTCTGTCGTCTATTGTATACACTCCTAAAGAGTCTATGCAGGTTATGCGTTATCTGTATAACAAGGGCGATAAGATATGGGGCAAATATGGTTTTTATGACGCTTACAGCGAAACCGACAACTGGTATCCGCAACGTTATCTGGCTATAGATCAGGGACCGATTGCCGTAATGATCGAAAACCACCGTACTCAATTACTCTGGAAACTCTTTATGAGTCATCCGGATGTACAGAAGGGATTGAAAAAACTTGGATTTGACAGTCCCCACCTGATGTAAAAGAATACTTTTCATGGTTGGAAAGGAAGAACTCCGGAGTCTTTATTTTACAAGCTTACCGTTTTTTAGAATGTGCAAATCTTTAAGGATAACTTGCTGTAAAATATTACTACCGGAGTTCTTTGGGTCAAAAGACAACACTCCGACCTAAATGTAAATAAAACAATACCTTATGCACCTTTTAAAACATACATTACTTTCACTTAGCCTTTTGGTAGGGATAGCTCCCGTATTTTCCCAGCAAAAAACATACTGTAACCCGGTCAATGTCGATTATGGATATTGTCCGATACCCAACTTTACCGAATGGGGAAAACACCGTACATCGGCCGATCCGGTTATAGTCAATTTCAAAGGCGACTACTACTTGTTCGGCACCAACCAAAGCGGATATTGGTGGAGCAGCGACCTGTCGGACTGGCACTTTGTATCACGCCCTTTCCTTACCGAAGAAGCGATAGAAAAAACACCCAATAAATGGGACGACCTTTGCGCTCCGGCTGCATGGGTACAAGGCGATACCTTATGTGTATTCGGATCTACCTATTCGCGTATATTCCCCATATGGATCAGCACCGATCCCAAAGGAAACAAATGGGAAAAAGCTGTAGAGCATTTCGATATCGGCGGATGGGATCCTGCGTTTTTTGTAGATGACGACAACCGCCTGTATATGTATAACGGTAGCAGCAATGTATATCCGCTATACGGTATCGAACTGGACAGGAAAACATTCCAGCCGATAGGCACACGCAAAGAAATGCTGCTGACCGATGACGAGCGCATAGGCTGGCACCGGTTTGGCGAATATATGGATAATACATTCCTGAAACCATTTATGGAAGGTGCATGGATGACCAAGCATAACGGCAAATACTACCTTCAATGGGGAGGTCCCGGTACAGAATTCAGCCATTATGCCGACGGATATGCCGTTAGTAATGAACCTCTCGGTTATTTCGAACATGCATCATTACCATTGAGTATGAAAGCCGGAGGATTTATCCGAGGAGCAGGTCACGGCGCAACATTTCAGGACAACTGGGGAAATTACTGGCATACTTCTACAATGGTTATCAATACCAAAAATAATTTCGAACGCCGGATCGGCTTATGGCCTGCCGGATTCGATGCCGAAGATAATATGTACTGCAACACTGCATTCGGCGATTATCCTCATTACCTGCCCAACGGAAAAGCCGATCACCTGAAAAGCCAGTTTACAGGCTGGATGCTGCTCAACTATAACAAGCCGGTACAGGTATCGTCTACACTGGGTACATTCAATGCCAACAATATTGTGGATGAAAATATCAAGACATACTGGTCTGCCAAAACTGCAAACAAAGGCGAATGGTTGATTTCCGACTTAGGTGATATATCGACTGTACATGCTATTCAGATAAACTATGCCGATCAGGATGCCGAATTTATGGGTAAAACCTTAGGTAAGTATCATCAGTACATCGTATCGTATTCTTTAGATGGTAAAAACTGGAAAATCCTTATCGATAAAAGTAAGAACACAACAGATGTTCCTCATGATTACGTAGAGCTAAGCACTCCGGTAAAAGCCCGTTTCCTGAAACTCGAAAATATACATATGCCGACAGGTAAGTTCGCTATATCGGGATTCCGTGCATTCGGACTAGGACAAGGCGAAAAGCCTCAACCGGTAGAGCAGTTAATCGTTCTCCGTACCGAAACCGATAAGCGTAGCGGATGGTTGAAATGGAAACCTGTTGATAATGCTTATGCGTATAATATATATATCGGTATCGAACCCGATAAGTTATACAGTAGCGTAATGGTATATGATGCCAACGAATATTATTATAAGGGTATGGACAGGACCAAGCCTTATTATTTCGCCATCGAAGCTATTAACGAAAACGGTACTTCTACATGGACTAAGGCAGAAGCCTTTTAAACAATAGTTATATGATGAAGACTAGATTTTCTTTTTTACTGATATTTATTATTTGTTGCACATGGTGTTATGCTCAGTTCGAAGCGGCATCGTATATGATCAACGGCTATACCCTACCCTATCTGGTAATGTATCCGAAAGATTACGATGCTTCGAAGCAATATCCGTTACTTGTATTTTTACATGGAGCCGGAGAACGTGGCGATGATAACCAAAAGCAACTGGCAAACGGTAAAGACTTTCTGGTGAATAACTTTCAGTCAACATATCCGGCTATAGTTATCGCACCCCAATGTCCAGCCAATACATATTGGGCAAATGTGGAAAGAAGTACAGTTGATAATAAAACTACATTTACATTCGGACTCACCGATACGCCTACCCCTGCTATGCAAACCCTGACTTATCTGATCCGCAACTGGGTAGCATCGGGCAAAGTAGATACACACCGCGTATACGCAGGCGGGCTCTCAATGGGAGGAATGGGTACATACGAATTGCTTTGGCGTATGCCCGATACTTTTGCCGCGGCTTTTGCCATATGTGGAGGTGGTGATACGCGAAAAGTAGCCGCAAGTACTGCCAATACAGCCCTATGGATATTCCATGGTGATGATGATAGTGTTGTTCCCGTACAATTTTCGCAAGATATGTATACCGAAGTTAAAGCTGCCGGTAATGAGGTGAAGTATACCGAATATCCGGGTGTAAATCATGGCAGCTGGATCAATGTATTCAACAGTACAGAACTTACTCCCTGGCTATATAGTCACAAAAGGTAATAAACACATAAGTTAGTTTCGTTTTTTACATGTGGACGAAAGAGGCTGAAGCTTATCTTCTCTCTTTCGTCCTTTCTTTGTGAGGTATATTTGGCTATATTTGTTAGGAAATTATTGCAACTACTGACTTATAAAATAAAATCAGTGCACGGCGGATATTTATCTATACCTAAAGCGATCTTTACAGACTAACCGGGTAAGTGACAACCTAAACAAGAAAGTGACATAGTTTGTTACTTTTTGAAGCACGAGAATCATACAATTCGCTAACAATAAACACATTAATAATGTAGAGTGATAAAAATTTGTTTTTGGTGTCACCTTTGTCACTTTATACACCATAAACAACTAGTTATAAAACAGTTAACAAGGTGACAAACTAAACAGAAGTGTCACTTTTGTCACTTTTCGAAGAAACTCTGAATTATGCTTATTTATAAAGAAACAAATGACAATTACATATTAGGTATCTGGAAGATAGAAGAATCTGCGGATACCCTGCTTTCGTTACTCGATAAAGATACCAGCGAAGATTTTCGCCGGATATATACATCCGAAAACCGTCTGCTGGAAAAAGCAGCTACGAAGCTTTTACTCAACGAACTAATAGGAAGCAGTGTTCGTATTCTATATAAACCAAACGGAAAGCCTTATCTGGAGAACGATAGCCGGAATATATCCATTAGTCATACAAAAGGATATGCAGCTGTTATCCTGTCCGGATGTGAGCGCTCAGGTATCGATATCGAATATATATCAGATAGGGTAAAGCGGATACAATCCCGATTTATTTCAGCGAAAGAATATATCGACCCTGATAATGAAATCAATCACCTCCTACTCCACTGGTCGGCAAAGGAAACAATGTATAAAGCCCTGAGCCGGGAGGGTGTAGTATTGAATGAGGATTTTATTATAGAAAAATTTATCCCGTCCGATTCCGGTATAATTGCAGCCAAAGAAACTTTTTCGGAAAAACAGCTTTGCTTTAACATACAGTACTTTATCTCTGATGATTATGTTTTGACTTATACTGTATGAAAACGAATCCAAATTAATTCTTATTTTTGTTGATAAAATCTTAATAAAATCAATGGAATCTATCCAACACCGCATCGAAGCTCTAAGAGACGAACTGAATATACATAATTATAATTATTATGTATTGTCTACCCCCACTATCTCAGACTTTGAGTTTGATATGAAGATGAAAGAACTGACGGAGCTGGAGGCTGCTCATCCTGAGTTTGCCGATCCTAATTCGCCCAGTCAGCGGGTTGGTAGTGATATTACCAAAAGCTTTAATCAGGTTACACATAAGTACCCTATGTTATCGTTGGGTAATACTTATTCGGAAGGAGAGGTCTCCGACTTTTTCGACCGCGTAAAGAAAGACTTAAATGACAATTTTGAAATAGTATGTGAACTCAAGTATGACGGAGCATCTATTTCGTTGACATATGTAAACGGACGGCTGACTCAGGCCGTAACCCGTGGAGACGGTGTAAAGGGCGACGATATTACAGCCAATGTAAAAACCATACGCAGTATCCCTTTGGTATTACGGGGAAACGATTATCCCGAAGAATTTGAGATCAGGGGAGAAATCCTTATGCCTTGGAAAGTCTTCGAAGAGCTTAACAAAGAAAGAGAAGAGCAGGAAGAACCTCTTTTCGCCAATCCTCGAAATGCTACATCAGGAACTCTTAAGCTACAAGATCCCAAAACGGTAGCAGCACGTAAACTCGATGCCTATTTTTACTATATGCTAGGTAAAGACCTGCCTACAGGCGGACATTACGAGAACTTACAGAAAGCCAAAGAATGGGGCTTTAAGATATCTGACGCCACACGCAAATGCTCGACTATAGAAGAAGTATTCGATTTTATCAAATACTGGGATGTGGAACGGAAGAATTTACCCGTTATTACCGATGGTATAGTCTTGAAAGTAAACTCTCTGCTTCAACAAAAGAATCTGGGATATACCTCTAAATTCCCCCGTTGGGCTATCGCTTATAAGTTTCAGGCAGAGCAGGAACTGACCGAATTGCTCTCGGTATCTTATCAGGTAGGACGTACAGGAACTGTTACACCCGTAGCCAATCTGAAACCCGTAAAACTATCGGGTACAACGGTCAAAAGAGCCTCGTTATACAATGCCGACTCCATAGAAGCCCTCGACTTGCATATAGGCGATATGGTTTATGTTGAAAAAGGAGGGGAAATTATCCCTAAAGTGACTAAAGTCGAAACCTCAGCCAGAAAAGCAGGTAGTACTAAGGTCGAATTTATACACGAATGTCCCGAATGCGGTACACCACTGGTCAGGGACAAAGGCGAAGCCGCTTTCTATTGCCCTAACTATATGGGCTGCCCTCCGCAAATAAAAGGGCGGATCGAGCATTATCTTACCCGCAAGGCAATGGATATCGCCGGAGGGTCGGAAACTGTAGAGCACCTTTTCAATGCCGGAATGCTACACAATGTAGCAGACCTTTATACCCTGAAATGGGAAGAAGTAGCCAATCTGGAACGCTGGGCGGAAAAGAGTGCTAAAAACCTAATTGAAAGTATAACCAATTCTAATCAGGTTCCTTACTCCAGAGTTTTATTCGCTCTCGGTATCAGGTATGTGGGCGAAACTGTTGCCAAGAAGATAGCTTCGGCATTTCCGTCTATCGATTTACTTAAAGAAGCTACGGTAGAACAGCTAACTGAAGTAGACGAAATTGGCGAAAGAATTGCCCAAAGTGTAGTCGACTTCTTCCATAAGGAAGAGAACCTTGAGATTATAGATAGGCTTAAGTCATTCGGAATCCAGTTTGAATCAAAACAAACATCGAATGAACAAGGCTCCGATAAGCTGAAAGGGCTGACCATAGTTATCAGCGGAACTTTCGAGAAATATTCGAGAGATGAATACAAAGCCCTGATTGAATCTAATGGCGGAAAAAACAGTGGCTCTATATCTGCCAAGACCAATTATGTACTGGCAGGGGCAAATATGGGACCGGCCAAACTGGAGAAAGCCGAAAAATTAGGAATAACGATTCTCAACGAAGAGGATTTTTTGAAAATGATAGAATAATATCTGTATATGTTAGAACGCTTTATACAAAAGAATATAGAATCGGGATTCAAGAATAACAAACGGGAACACCAATTCCTGAATTTCGATGGTATGAAAAATGTGCTCATCCTTTTCGATTCGAAAGACTGGAAAGATGTACAGCCAATTATTGCCGATCTGGAACAAAACGGAAAAAATGTACTTGCCTGGACTGTATTACCGAAGCTAGCTAAAGGGGAAACGCATTCGACCGATCTTCCGGAAACGGTAAAAGCTGTGGATCTGAATAAAGAGCTGAACTGGATGCGGGTACTCCGCCCTGAAGTCTTTAATGAGTTCGCTAACTTAAGGTACGATACATTAATCGACCTCTCGACTCAGGAAAATAAATATATATTGTCACTTTTGGTACGCAACAAAAGCCGCTTTTGTATCGGTATTACCGAAGCCGAGTATGAGAAATTATATGATTTTACACTTTTCCACGAAAATGATAAAACGTTAGCGGAAACATACGAACAGCTAAAAATTTATCTGGCACATATACAGTAATTTTAAATATTGTTTAACTTTACGATACTTTATAAGTAAAAGCAAGTATTTAATGACACATTTTCGGAGTATAACCGGTTATTGCTGCTTTACTTACTAAATCAATAAAAAGGGTCTGAGACCTTAGTTTCAATCAGCAAGCAAACAGACAAAATATAATTATGTCAAGAATAAATCTAAGAGGCGTAGGTGTTGCTTTAATAACCCCTTTCAAAGAGGATGAGAGTGTTGATTTTGATGCTCTTATCAGACTTGTTGATTACCAATTACAGAATAATACCGATTATCTTGTTGTATTGGGAACTACAGCCGAAACCCCTACCCTGACTGAAGATGAAAAAAAGGTGATTGTCGAAACAGTCATCAACCGGGTTAACGGACGTATCCCTGTTATACTCGGTGTCGGAGGAAACAATACAAGAGCAATAGTTGACTACCTTAAAAATGGGGATTTTGACGGAATCGATGCTATTCTTTCTGTAGTGCCATACTATAACAAGCCCTCTCAGGAAGGCATATACCAGCATTACAGAGCTATAGCGCAAGCATCCAGACTTCCGGTCATTTTATACAATGTTCCGGGGCGCACAGGGGTGAATATGTCTGCCGAAACTACACTGCGTATAGCTAACGAGTTCAGTAATGTGGTTGCTATCAAAGAAGCCTCAGGTGATATGACCCAAATGGATGACATCATAAAACGTAAGCCCGAAAACTTCGATGTAATATCGGGAGACGACGGAATTACCTTCCCCCTTATTACATTGGGTGCTGTAGGTGTTATATCTGTTATAGCCAATGCTTTTCCGAAAGAATTCAGCAGAATGACCCGCTTGGCTCTGGAAGGCGATTACCAGAGTGCCCTTACTATTCACCACGGATTCAGCGAATTATTCAGCTTGTTGTTTGTTGATGGCAATCCGGCAGGGGTAAAATCGATGCTGAACATGATGGGTTATATCGAGAACAAACTCCGGCTACCGCTTGTTCCTACCCGTATCACTACATTTGAAAAGATAAGACTGATACTTAATGAGTTGAATATTAAGTGTTGATTCTTGAATATAATAATACGAAAAGCCGGCAATCATTACTGATTACCGGCTTTTCTGCTTAACTACTAT
Source organism: Indolivaga macrotermitis (assembly GCF_900128985.1). GTDB lineage: Bacteria > Bacteroidota > Bacteroidia > Bacteroidales > Dysgonomonadaceae > Dysgonomonas_A > Dysgonomonas_A macrotermitis. The sequence continues at coordinate 267,134 of NZ_FQUC01000004.1, forward strand.
AATAACAATTAGAATATATATCTAAGTCCTATTTGTGATCTCCAACGAGATGTTATGTCTGTATTTGTATACATCTTACCCGGATCATAGAAATTGTATGTTGTTACACCGGCAGTATTTGTGCTTGTCTTAACCGGAGTTAAGTCATAACCGGTAGTTGTCTGGTTATACATTCCCCATTTCTTGTTGAAGAGGTTACCGACATTCAGTATATCGAATGTTACTTCCAGAGTATGCCTACGACCTGCAACATTCATATAGAACTGTTGTGCAATATGGAAATCGAAGTGATGCTCGAATGGCATTCTCATTGCATTTCGTTTTATGTGGGAGCCTCTGTTTTCTCTCAATTCCTTATTAGCATTGATCCAAGTAGTAAACGCTTCTTTTTGCTCGGCGGCAGTAGCTCCATTCGATATATCAGTAAAGGTCATATCGGCAACTTCCGTTTCGGTAGGGATATAAAGCAAATCGTTTCCGCTATAGCCATCACCATTAATATCATTACTGTATAATAACGAGTAGCGCCCTCCGTTCTGTCCATTATAGAATAAGCTGACAGTAGTAGCAAAGTTACGGGCGTATTCTTTTGTGTAGGAAACAGAAGCAACGATACGGTTACGCACATCAAAGCTGGAATAAGTTAATTCAGGCTTTGCGTCTCCATAATAGGTAGGATTGTACTTCCAGTTAGAATATGCTTGCGAAGAACCTCCATCATTCAAAGATTTGGCCATACCGTAAGTATATGCAGCCATGACATCCAAACCGAAATCGAACTCCTTCTCCAATTTAGCGGTTACATTGTAAGTGAAACCTTTGTTGGTATTCTTTAGGTATACAATCTGAGTGAAGTTCTTATCCGCTTTTGTATACACCGGACGATTGTCTCCTCCATGGTTCAGTGTACCGGATTGCTGATAGTTGATATTCTCGTAAAGAATATTATTCAATGTTTTGGAGTACATACCCTCCAATGTACCTTTCACTCCTCCCGGTAACATCTGGTCGACTGCAACATTGGCTCTGAAAACAGAAGGGAACTTAAAGTTCTTGTTCATAACATCCACTTCCGATGTGAAATTTCCGGAACTTATATATTGTTGATTAGGATCTGCATTAAACTTGAATCCATCTGCAAAATCGCCGGCAAGTTGCCCTTCCTGAGTCCTGTTTATCGATGTACGGCTAAATTCGACTCCTGTATTTGAGAAGCTGTTTGATATCCAAACAAACGGAACACGTCCGGTAAAGATACCTACTCCACCGCGCAGAATGGTCTTCTTTTCCTGATCTACTTCGTAGCGAAAACCTACACGTGGCGACCATAATACACGGGTCTTTGGCATCTGGTCAGTTGCCAGTCCATATTCTTTTGCAATATCTGAACTATTGAACACATCATTAGCTCTCGGCGTATCAAAGAACAACGGAATATCCGCGCGTAATCCGTATGTCAATTTAAACCGGTCTGTTACATTCCAATCGTCCTGAACATAAAAGCCTAATTGTGCTGCACCAAATTTGGGAGCCCATTTAGTTGTACCGGTTATATCTTCTCTCGAATACGAGTAGTTATAACTTTCGGGGGCAACTTCGTTTGCTGTACCCACTGTCAGGAAATCGGCCAACGAACTGTATACATACGAACCATAATTATTACTGATAAACAAGTTCTTCATATTGAATAACTCATTATGAGTTCCGAATGTAAATACATGGTTACCTTTCACCCAACTCAGGTTATTTGTCAATGTATAAATATCCTGGTCAAGGCTATTAGCTGTAGAGTAAGTTTCGGTACCAAAAGACAATGATGTACCACCTGATAAGTTCTTAATTGTTACATATGGCATCGGCTGCCCAACTGCATCACGAGAGTCTCTTACCCTCGTAAATCCGACACGCAATTCGTTGGACCATCCCGAGCTAAATGCCGAATTCAATTCTGCGACGAACGAATTTGTTTTATTGTTCATGTAATACCCGCTGTTATTTAATAGAGCGGCAGCAGGCTTGTTAGAGAATACCAGTTTACGGGCATCCAGATAACTATATCGTGCGGTTAATTTATTATGACTATTAATATTCCAGTCGATACGTCCTAATACTTTTGTCGATTTCGTATCTATATCCTGAGGGCCGTAGCCACCACCATCGTAACCGCCAGTCAGGTCTTTTATCTTATTTACAATTTGGTCTACTTCACCAACATTTAAGCTCGAACTTTCAGTTCCGATATTATTTGAAGAAGGATAAGTTTCTTTTACCTGTTCCACATTACCAAAGAAGAATAGTTTATCCTTGATAATAGGCCCGCCTAAAGTAGCACCGTATGTCTTCGATGACTGTTTACCCAATCTTGACCTTTCACTAGCATCTCCGGGAGTTTTTCCGATGAAGTTCTCATTGTTATAATATCCGTATGCCGAACCATGAAAAGTGTTGGTTCCCGATTTAGTAATTGCATTGATTCCACCACCCGTAAATCCGCTCTGACGAACATCGAATGGAGCAATTACTACCTGTATTTCTTCAATAGCATCCAACGATATAGGATTAGCTCCTGCTTGTCCTCCATTCGTTCCGCTTGAAGATAGCCCGAATACATCGTTGTTCACTGTTCCATCTATCTGAAAACTGTTATAACGGTTATTCGAACCTGCAAACGACATACCCGAACCAGTAACTGAAGCCTGAGGCACTAGTTTTGTTATATCATAGACACTCCTTGAAACTGATGCAGTATTTTGGATTTGCGATGTGCTAAAATTAGATGCAGCGCCGGTCTTCTTTCCTTCAAAAATGGCATTCCGGTCAATAGTAACAACGACTTCGCCCAACTCCTGATCCGAAGAATTCAATTTTGCCTGAATATCATACGTTTCACCTAATCTCAATCCGACATTATTCTGGATGTACTTGTTGAAGCCAATCAATGAGATGGAAACAGTGTAGGGTCCTCCAGTTCTCATTCCCTGAATCTGAAAACGGCCATCCTCATTGGTTACAGCCTGATAAGTGGTTCCTGAAGGTTCATGTTTAGCTACAATAATAGCGCCCGGTAAAGTCTCTCTGTCGTCTTGAACCCGACCCGACAAAGAGGATGTTGTAATTTGTCCATATACAGACGTAAAGAGTCCGATAAAAAACACTAGCAACAGAAAACTAACTTTTCTCATAAGTTTAAATAATTTAATCTATTTAATTGGATGCAAAAGAAATTGTATGATGTTACGATTCAATGACAATCGGATTACATTATCATCAAGAGACTCTTCTATCTATAACCTAAATTAACTACACATTCTATTTCCATAGCAGCTAAAAGAGATCACTCATTAAAAACAAAAGAACATATTAAATAATTAAATAAAATCAAATTATCATACAAATGTAATATAAATAATAAATATGACACAAAAATACGATATTATATTTTCATTTTAACACAAGCAAACACACAAGACACATTCACATATATTCACTACATTATATAGACCACTATAATTACAGGTCAAATTCAAAAAAATACTATATCTAACCTCTTGATATAAATATATTCTATATACGATACTCTGTATACTTTTAAAACTAATACTTAACTTTATGCTGGCTTATAAATTAAGATTAAACACATCGCATCATTAAAGCGTTATTACATAATAAATAAACATATATCATTTATAAAACATGAAGAAACTTGCAGACATCGGATTAATAGGTCTTGCCGTGATGGGTGAAAACCTCGTATTAAATATGGAAAGTAAGGGTTATACTGTAGCAGTTTATAACCGTACTGTAGAAAAAGTCGATGCATTTGTAAACGGCAGGGGAGCCGGAAAGAATTTCATTGGAACACATTCTATAGAAGAACTTATTGCTTCGCTAGAACGTCCCCGTAAAGTAATGATGCTTGTAAAAGCAGGCAAACCTGTAGACGATTTTATAGAACTGCTACTTCCACACCTTGAAGAAGGTGATATTATTATTGATGGAGGAAACAGTCTTTTCACAGATACAAACCGTCGTGTAGCTTACGTTGAAAGCAAAGGGCTATTATATGTAGGTACTGGCGTTTCGGGTGGTGAAGAAGGAGCATTGAATGGCCCTTCAATGATGCCCGGAGGTTCTCCTGCGGCATGGCCTCACGTAAAAGAGATTTTCCAGTCTATTGCCGCTAAAGTAGATGGTGCTCCTTGCTGCGACTGGGTTGGCGAAGGCGGTGCCGGCCATTTCGTAAAGATGGTACACAATGGTATCGAATACGGAGATATGCAAATCATTACCGAAGCATACCAATTAATGAAAGACCTACTAGGAATGAGTGCAGATGCCCAACATGAAGTTTTCAAAAAATGGAATGCCGGAGAACTAAATTCATACCTGATAGAGATTACAGCTGATATTCTTGCATACAAAGACAAAGACGGCAAACCTCTTGTAGATTCTATTCTCGACACAGCAGGTCAAAAAGGAACCGGAAAATGGACTGTAGACTCGGCTCTTGAACTGGGAATTCCTCTTACTTTAATCGGAGAATCGGTATTCTCACGTTGCCTTTCGGCTCAAAAAGAATTCCGCGTAGAGGTTTCTAAACAAATATCCGGTACAAAGCCCAACTTTGATGGTGACAAACAAAAATTTGTTGATGACCTGAAAATGGCTTTATATGGTGCAAAAATCATATCGTATGCTCAAGGCTACAACCTGATGATGGAAGCTGCGAAAGAATATAAATGGAACCTCAACTACGGAGGTATCGCTCTTATGTGGCGTGGTGGATGTATTATCCGTTCGGCATTCTTGGGAGATATCAAAAAGGCCTTCGATAAGAATCCTCAGTTACCAAGTATAATACTCGACTCTTTCTTTAAAGAAAAGATAGAACAAGCTCAGGACGGATGGAGACGGGTAATAGCTAACGCAGTTCTTAACGGGATTCCTGTTCCTGCATTAGCTGCTGCACTTAACTATTTTGATGGTTTACGTTCCGATCGCCTACCTGCAAACTTACTTCAAGCACAAAGAGACTACTTTGGCGCACATACGTATGAAAGAATAGATAAACCTCGTGGCGAATTTTTCCATACAAACTGGACAGGGCATGGTGGTGATACTGCTTCTACAACCTACAATGTATAACTATTAGCTTATAAAAAGAAAGTGGAGTATAAAATTATACTCCACTTTCTTTTTGTATAAATATTGAATTACTAAACAATTAAGTTCCCTGTTTAATATTTTTACAAAAAAAGCGCGCTCTACGCTTGCAAAACAAGAAAAAGCATCTTATCTTTGCATCGCAATTAAGCAATGGCTTCGTAGCTCAACTGAATAGAGCATCTGACTACGGATCAGAAGGTTACAGGTTTGAATCCTGTCGAGGTCACTTTTAAAACCAAACAAAGAGCTGTAAGACAATAACTTATGGCTCTTTTATTTTTAAATTGTACAACATTTGCACAACCTTACATATTAAATAAAACACCAATCTTTATAGACTAACAGGCTCAGATATATCAATCTATTTTATTAATAACACAAAATCTATAATATGAAAAAAGTTATCTTCTTGACAATTCTTCTATTATTTACAAAGTTTATCACAGCTCAGGATCAAACAATAAATGGAACACTCACATTAAACCCTCAACTATCAGGATCTTATCTTCAAGGAATGAGAATAAAAGAAGCACCGGATAAGTGGTCTCTTGTATTGTTTGGAGCAGCTGGTAACACAGGAACAAGTACTGACTCTTGGCTGGTGGGCAGATCTCCTAAATTAAATTTTGTCATAAGCCGAAATAGTGCAGATGGATTAAACGGACTGGTTATTAACCCATCTGGAAATATAGGTATTGGAACCGAAAGCCCTGCTTATAAATTAGATATTGCAGGAGACCTAAGAACCCGACGTTTACTCCTTTCGTCTGGTATATTGACCTTGAAGGATAGTGATATATTTTCATATGATAGCAAGAATATGTTTCATTATGGATTACAATGGGGTTGGGATTCGTGGGACAAGGAAGGGTTTACTCTCTGGCAAAGCGGTTATGCCGGTATAAAGATGTTTACTGGCGGATCATTACGCTTTTCGATAAGTCGCTTCGGTAATGTCGGTATTGGTACCGACACACCTCAAAACAAACTCGATGTAAACGGCACTATTCGTGCAAAAGAAGTAAAAGTAGAAACAGGATGGGCGGATTTCGTTTTCGATAAAGACTATAAACTCCCTACACTTCAGGAAGTAGAAAACCATATAAATGAGTACAAACATCTACCAGACATTCCATCTGAAAAAGAAGTGAAAGAGAATGGTATAAGTCTGGGAGAAATGCAGGCAAAACTTCTACAAAAAATAGAGGAATTGACCTTATATGTCATTGATCTTAAGAAAGAAAATCAAGAGCAAAACAATACGATCCAAAGCCTAAAAGAGCTAATACAGACAAAAACTGAATAACTCTATCTTACTTACTTTTCGTACAACTCGATAGGGAGACCATCAGGATCGGTGAAGAAAAGGAACTTTTTTCCGGTATATTCGTCTACCCTGACATTTTCGTGTACAATTTGCTTTATATCTAACTCTGCAATGGCTGTATTAATATCATCCACTTCAAAAGCGAGATGCCTCAACCCTGTTGCTTCAGGAAAAGACAGACGCTTCGGTGGATCGGGAAATGAAAATAATTCGATAACATAAGTCCCGTTCAAAGACAGATCTGTTTTATAAGAATTCCGCTCGCTTCTGAAATATTCATTCTCTACCGAAAAACCCAAAACACCAGTATAGAAAGCTTTTGACTTTTCATAATCGGAACAAATAATAGCTATATGATGCACTTTATTTAATTTCATTACTTTGGTTATTTTGATTCCGGTACAAAGGTAAGTATAATCAACTAGTCGATTATAGCATTTCTTATATCTTTATTGCCATTTCAGGACAAACATGTGTACACATACCACATAATATACATTCGCTTGAGCGGACTTTCTTTCCCTCCGAAATATAGTTCACAATATCTACATCCATCGGGCAATTTTTATTGCAAAGATTACATGATATACATTTGTTTTCGGTGGGTTTAGGTTGAATGAGGGCTATTCTGGTCTGAGGTTTCATCACCAATGATACCGGACATACTATTTTACAGAAAGCTCTTTTCTTTTTAAACGAAAAAGCAAGTATTATTCCTACAACATAATATAATGCATTTCCCACAAAAAACCAGATTAAAGCACCCTGTTTTCCTTCCTGAATTATTCCTCCTGACTCGTTAACATGTTGATATTTCCAATCATATCCCCCAAGGATAAATAAAATAGGAACAAAAATAGACAAAGTAAATGTCAAATAACGGATCCTTGTATATTTTTGTGGTATAACACGATTTTCTTTAATCGGGAGCCAATCCAGAATAGCCGCAGTCCAGCAAGCCCATCCACAAAAACCTCGCCCCCAAATTAGAGGTCCACATAATTTAGCTACAGCGTAATGAATCAGCACCCGTATAAACAATCCCGAAGAAAGAAACAAAAGCACATAGAACACAGATTCTTCCAACTGTAAATTTTCTCGTTGTATTACACCCAAGAATATCAAAAAGACAGGTAAAATCATTAAAATAGTTATCCTTCTTCCTAAATCCTTTCCCTTCCCTTTCTTATCTTTCGATACATGGAGCCCAATACTGATAGAGCCGCCAATCCAAGGGAAGATAATCAGGAATCCCCACCATCCGACTGTTATGTATAACGAAATTCCAACAAATATTCCTATTAGTAGGGGGATATAATTCTTAAAGCATTCTCTCTTCAAACTCTTTTCCATAATAAACTTTTAAATTTTGAATCAAAAGTAAATGGAAAGATATTCTCTCAAAAGTTTGTGGGATATAAGCACATCGTTTGGGACGAATAACAAAGCTCTCAGAGCACCAAATGTTCTTTTAGTGATTTTATATACGAACGGGAAACCGGAACTTGCATTTCTACATAACGCAGAGACAGCTTACAGCCTTGAGCATTACCGCTGATATCCTGAATATGTTTAGTATTAACGATAAAGGCTCGATGACAACGTATAAACAAAGGATACCGTATCAAAAGCTCTTCCATTTGCTTAACGGTAGAACGGATCATCTTACTTCGGGCAATACCATCTTCCGTATAATAGACGGATACATAATTTCCAGCTGCTTCTACATAAAGCACATTATCTGCCAATAAAGTCAGCGACTCTTTGGTATCTCCTATGAAAGTCAGACGATCTTTAATTCTTTCTGCATTTTCGTCCTCTTTGGCATGAGAGGATAATGTTAAATTTAGTTCTTTTGCCTTGTTCAGGTTATATTTTAATGATTGATTCTGCACAATAAATGTAATAACAATTATAGGAAAGATTCCTACTGAAACTGTTGCGACAACATACATTTTTATTAGTGAAGGTATCATTCCCGCAGGTCGATGATAGGTAAAATAGTCAAACAAAGTATTCCCTAATGATACCACTATTAGAATTATCAGTAAATTGAGTATGTTTTTCCATATAGTCCACTTTTTCTCAGCATAAAACCGACAAAATACCATTGGAAAAATAACACATACAACTGATGTTCCGATTGCTGTAACCATACCATAACCCAATAAGACAAGAAACCTGTCAGTCACAATCCTATCAAGCCCAAATGGTCGAAATACCCATAAAACAAAAACAACAATAATTGTAGACAATGCTACAATAATCCATGGTTGATTATTATAAGGAAAAGGTTGATTCAAGTAATGCCTTAGTTTATCCACAAATATCGTTTAATAAATTACCTAAAGTTAGAAAATATTGAAAACAGTTGATAGATTCACTATTTAATTTTCATAAAAGAAAAAGGGCATCCAATACGATGCCCCCCTTTCCTTCTCTAAATTATAAATATTTCATTGTACCTTAATCCTTATTACAGTAAATGAATAAGGAGGTAATTCGTCACTAAACTCTTTACTTACTGTACATGATGACACTATCGGCTTAGCCGTTTTATCATCGGGTGTACCTTTTAAAACGGTTTTTACTGCATTAGTATCCGAAATTGCAATATCCCCCAAATCAATTTTCGCGTTGACCGGTACTGGTAACATATTCACTAATTTTATAATCACATCATTGGTTCGCGAATCGCGTACTACCGATTTACCAATACGAAGCTTTACATTGTTCTGTTCATTAGACAATGTTATTGCAGACGGTAGATAATAGTCTCCCGAATTCTGTCCGTATAATTGCTGCACATAGTATCCGGTAGTGAGTTTCACTTCGGTATTATTGAAATATATAAGGTCGGGATTCCAGTTCGTACGTCCTTCTTTAGCCAATAGCGGAGCATACGAAGAAAGGCTTACCACATCACCGTTTCTTTCTACCGAAGTCAGATAAAGAGCTTCGGACAAAGCAGTCTCCATATTATTATGCCTTCCGGGAACATGCGAAGCATATTCTCCAAGATACACTTTCGATTTCGAACGGTCGTATCTATCATAATAGTCCTGATTGTGTATAAACCATCCGGGAGGCTGATAATAATGTTCGTCGACCATAGGTACACCTAGTTTAGTGGCGATATCCCAGCCTTCGACATAGTCGGTACCTTCCGAGAATGGACCTACTGTACCAATGACAGTAATCTCTGGATGTTTCTCTTTTATTGCATTATAAATCATCGTAAAACGTTCCTCGAAAACATCGGTTATCAGGTCTTCGTTACCGATGCCGATATATTTCAGATTGAACGGTTTGGGATGTCCTGCTTCTGCACGTTTCTTCCCCCATGTGGTTTTAATATCACCGTTTGCATATTCGATCAAATCCAGAATATCCTGTACGTACTGCCCCATTTGTTCCATAGGAATTCCACCTTGTTGACCGGCTCTACCTGTACCCGAATTCTGACAGGGTACACCTGCCGCTATTACAGGAAGAGGTTCGGCTCCCATATCTTCACAATATTGGAAATACTCGAAATATCCTAATCCCATCGATTGATGATAACGCCAGATACTTCCCTGAGGAATACGTTCTTCTAAAGGCCCTATTGTATTTTTCCAGTTATAGATATTATGTAACCCATCTCCATGGGCAACACATCCTCCCGGGAAGCGTACAAACCGGGGATGAATATCGGCTATCACCTGAGCCAGATCGGTACGCAAACCATTCCGATGCCCTTTGAATGTCTTCTCAGGAAACAACGAAATCATATCCAAAGCCAGTTTCCCTGTAAACTCGGGCATTACTTCCAACAAAGCACTCGCTGAAGTTCCTTTCGCAAGCAAAACTGCCTCTTGCTTTTTCCAGTCTTTTGAAGCTGCTTTTATAAAGGTTTCGCCGAGTATCTTTCCCTCTTTATCTTTAAGGCGGATTGTGATCTTTCCTCCTTTTCCGTCTAAGACTTTAGTGAATGCTGTAAAATAATATTTATCACCTCTTTTTACAGCAATACCATCAAAGCCTTCATTTACTAAAGCAGCTCCGGAAGTAGTAATGCCCAGCACTGCATAATGCTTATTATTTACATGCACCGGAGATATTGTGTCAATATCAAATTCCATTCCCGTGCCCGATACCGACCAAGCCTTCTTGCTGTTCCATTCAGGTTCGCGCCCTGCCCTATCACTCGGAGCGTATTCGAAGCCTCTATTTTGCACCAACTCTGCATACAATCCGCCATCGGCAGCATAGCTTATATCTTCGAAGAAAGCGCCTATAAGTAACTCGCTGATTTTCTTCTGTTTCGACTTATCGATTATTATTGTAGCGTCAACAGGTTTCAGTGAAGCAAAACGGGTTACATCGTCTTTCGCCAGTTCGCCATGCAAAGAAGCCCTGTAAGCCGATACTTGTTGCGCCTTTATCAATCGGTCTACTGTCTCCCAATCGACCTGATAGATAGTGCCCAGTTCGGGTACTGCGTTTATTATTACCGTCTGCCTTTCATCGGACAATTCGTCCCCCACAGAATTGGCATCTGTATAATTCTTAAAATCTTTAGTGGAACGGGAATAAACCTGTTTTCCGGATGGTGTTTCGGTTGCCCACGAAACAATGTAATTTGCTCCTGAGCGACCAAGCGATATTTGGGGCAATAGGCAATTACTGCCTTTCAATGCCACTGGATACGATTGCCGTTTCCAGTTAACTAAATCTACCGATGAAGCATGTGCAAACACATCATCTTTTTCATTCAGGCTCCAGATGCAATGCCACATTCCGTCTTTACTTTGAAAAAGAAACGGAGTCAGCATTCTCTTCTGGCTGCCCCAAGGGCCATAATCACTTTTCATGTAACTATGTTCGGGGCCTATCGGATGCCAGTTTTCGCCGTCGATACTCCATGCAAAATGAAGTCCGTTATGCCCTTGATTTTTTGTTGTGGCATAAGCGAATATATAAGCCTTTCGGGGTTCATCTTTAGTCTCAGATACGGCTGCCATAATTATCGATGGCATAATAAATAAGACAAGAGCTGTTATAAAGAATAAAATCTTTCTCATAATATCTTATACTTTAAGGTCTCAGACCTTTTTATTGGTTATGTAAAAAACCTTGTTGAAATTCAGGCAGGTTCTTCAATTAAGGATAAACAGTACAATCCGAGGAAGTTTAGCTTTAAAACGATATGGCTGTATGCCAATAATCGGCTAGCCGCTGAGCCTCCTCTCCGGTCAGATGTATAACTGCACCATGCTTAGGCGAAGAAAAGTTAGTTGTTTTCATTACTCCTTCGTTAAAGTGCCCTAAATTGGTAAAGTTGATAAAATCGCTCGTTTCACTAAATCCGAAATTATGGGGCTTGATACCGAATATATCGTACATCAGCACCCATTTATCTTCACCAATCCGTTTCCATACATTAGGAGCTTCGCAGGCTTTCGGTTCAGGATCGTACCATTCCGGATCGTACTGATATCCACCATTTATAGATTCGGATACAGCCTGCTTTATTCCACTTCCTCCGTCGTGTGCCACATAGAACATATGGTACTTATTGCCTACTTTGGTAATATCGGCATCAATATATGATATGTCTTTCGGATATTCGAACAAGAGTTTCGGCTCTGTTTCCATAGCTGTGAACTCTTTATTCATATAGGCATAATAGAGCCTATTGTTACCATTCCCGAAACGCATTGTAAAGTACAACATCAAGCGGTCTTGATCTTCGTCATAAATAATTTCGGGCGCCCATGCGCAACCTATATCTTCGAGACCGGGAAAAGATTTGCTCACATCGAGGTTAATACGGCTCCAATTGATCAAATCTTTCGATTTCATCAATACCAGCCCCCGGTTATTACCCCACGCATATTTTTCTCCTTCGCGCTCCCACTCGGTGGTTCGATATCCGGCTTTCTGTGCAAAAATATGCAGATCGGTCATAGCCAGATAAAATTGTCCATCGGGACCTCTCATGATATACGGATCACGGATTCCTTTCTGAACAGCGATAGTATCTCCGGCGATTACCGGATTACCGTCGTTCAATGATGTGAAACTATAGCCATCAGTACTTACCGCCATATGCAGACTATGGGTATCGTCGGAAAAATATACAAGCAGATACGCTTTCATATCTTTCTCACCGGGTACTTTAGCAACAATAGTACCGGCACACATCAATACTGCAAGAAAGTTAACAAGCAGTTTTTTCATACTATTACTTAATTTCGAGTACTACGATAGACTTGGCAGGTAACTGTACACGCAGTTTACCGTTTTCAACTTTCGCCCCGCTGAAAGACTGGGGTTGTACCAAATTAGGATTCTCGAATGTGTTGTGGTCATGTATATCTTTAGATGTCAGGATACGTCCGTTTACGTTTGATACTTTTGTATTCGACAGGTCGATACTTATATTTTGAGCCTTATTCAAATCAATATTGGCTAAAGTTATGTGTATAAGCCCGTCTTTTTTAGAAGCCGATGCATTTACTACGGATACATTACGTCCCCTGATCTCTTTTGTTTCCGATATTATATCCAAAGGCAAAGAAGTTGCCTCCTGATGCACTCTATACATATCGAATACGTGGTAAGTGGGTGTTAACGCCATCTTATCGTCTTTTGTAAGGATCATCGACTGCAATACATTTACAACCTGTGCTATATTAGCCATATGAATACGGTCTCCATATTTGTTGAAGGTATTTAATGTCAAAGCAGCAACAAAGGCATCACGCATTGTATTCTGTTGATAAAGAAATCCGGGATTGGTTCCGGGTTCAACCTCAAACCATGTCCCCCACTCGTCTACCATCAAACCTACTTTTTTATCCTTATCGTACTTGTCCATTATGTCCATATGCTTTTGCAGTACCTCTTCTATTTCAAGAGACTTTCCTAAAGTCCAGTAGTAATCTTCGTCTGTAAATTCCGTGGCGAAGCCTTTCACTCCGGGCGACCATCCTTTTACTGTGTAATAATGCAGCGATAAACCATTCATTTTATTTCCGATTTTTTTCATCAGAACCTCTGTCCAGTTATAGTCATAATCGCTTGCTCCACTGGCTATCTTGAACAGTTTATTGTCGTCATAATTACGACAGTATACTGCATAACGACGATACAAATCGGCATAATAGTCGGGAAGCATATCTCCTCCACATCCCCAGCTTTCGTTACCTACACCTAGATATTTAATCTTCCATGCTTTGTCGCGACCGTTTTTGCGACGGAGGTTTGCCATCGGGCTATCTCCATCCGAAGTCATATATTCGACCCATTTAGCCAGTTCTTCAACAGTGCCGCTTCCGACATTGCCGCTGATATATGGTTCTGTCCCTAATAATTCGCAAAGATTAAGGAATTCATGGGTACCGAAGCTATTATCTTCAACAGTTCCGCCCCAGTTGTTATTAACCATCTTGGGTCTGTTCTCGCGGGGCCCGATTCCGTCCATCCAATGATATTCATCGGCAAAACATCCGCCCGGCCAACGAAGATTAGGTATTTGTAATTTTTTCAGTGCCTCAAGAACATCAGTCCTGTAACCTTGGGTATTAGGAATAGGCGAATTTTCGCCAACCCATAATCCGCCATAGATACATGAGCCGAGATGTTCGGCAAAATGTCCGTATATGTGCTTGCTTATTACTTGGTTTCCTCTTTCGGGATATATCCTGATTGAGACGTCCGTCCCCTGTGAGAAAACCGCTAATGAAAACAAAATCGAATAAATGGTGATAAAAATCTTTTTCATGGGTATTGATTAATTTAATGGTAAATACAAAAATATAATTATTTATTGTATAAACAACACTAATTAAAACCGAATGAAAGATTTTATTACCTAGGACTTATTCAGTCTACAGAACATCGGCCTATGATACGAAAAGAAGCGGGATTTGAAATTCCAAATCCCGCTTCTTATTACCTCACTCCAGGTTCAACTATACATTTTTATGAAAAGTAACCTTAAAGCTCCCATGCTTATAATACAGGCTATTGGAAGCTACATCTATTGTATCCGGTAATTTTATATTCCTCCGGAAACAATTTCCCGTTCCCCGTTGCTCTGCATAAATACTCAGCATCTGATCGGCTATTTGCAGATTGAAATCCTGCTCTTTAAACCCCGGAGCATATAATTCGACTTTAAATTCATCTTTATTATCGACATAACTTACCGATGAATAACATCCTTTATGATAATCGCGGCGTAGTTCCACACTTGGTACTACTAATATATTTTGACTTTCCATAAGCACTTATCTATAATATCATATTTAGTATCTATATGTATAACGCAGAGAACCTCAAAATTGATTTACGGGATTTTCAGAAAAAAAACTAAAAGGTGCTTAAAAAGCAAAATAGATAAACAGATGTTCCGGTTTTTACATAATATTTTATTAACAGTTAAATTTTGTGTGATTGACTATTTATCTCTTATATTTGTAACTATAAAGAATGATTCTAGATAAGAGCAAGAGCACATGGCAAGTATGAACAAAGTTTTGGCCGTTGCAGAGACATCATATATTATCCGTAAAGGTTTAGTGTATGTACTTTCACAGTTACCGATTGTTGCAAAAGTAGTAGAACTTAAAGAATTGGAGGATATCAATTATCAGCTGGGCATCATCAAGCCCGACGCTCTGCTTATAAACCCCATGCTTCTGGGACATTCGGTGAGAGGAGACATCAGACAACATCTCGATTTGGAAAGAAATACCCCAATCATAGCTCTTGTATATAATCTTATCGACGAACGGTTTTATCAATCATACGACGCTTTGATAAGAATCAATGACTCTGAATCCAAAATAGAAGAAGTCTTATCTACCACCCTCAATAAAGAGCACTCCAAGAAAGCCGATCAGGAAGAACTCAGCGATAGGGAAAAAGAGATCCTTATCAGCATAGTTAAAGGCATGAGTAATAAAGAAATTGCCGAATTTCATAATATATCCATACATACAGTTATAACACACCGCCGTAATATCGGGCGGAAACTGGAGATACACAGTGTATCGGGACTTACAATCTACGCTATTCTAAACAAATTAGTTGACATTAAAGACATAAAGCTATGAGTAATATTACAGTAACGTATAATAAGAAAATGAAAATGTCGGATCTTATTGACGCCGACTACAAACTACTGTTGTTATTGACTCGTCTCAAATTTACACTTGGTTTCGGAGATAAAAGTGTAGATGCAGTATGTCAAAAATATAATTTCGACACAGAATGCTTTTTGTTTTTAGCCAATTTCCAATCGAACAAACCGATTGTCGACATACACGAAGCATTCGACAAATTACCTTTAGCACCTTTCCTCCACTATTTAAAATGTTCGCACGAATATTTTTTAGAAAACAGGCTGCCTAATATCAGACGTAAGCTGAAACTTATCTTTACCGAAACAGAAGCAGGACTCGAAGAAGTTGTCCTTAACTTTTTCGACAATTATATGAAAGAGGTACAGGAGCACATGCTGTATGAAGATAATACCGTATTCCCTTACGTACATTCCTTAATTGATAATTCGCACAAGGATATCTATTCTATTAACATCTTTGAGGAAAGACACAATGATATTGAAGGCAAAATGACTGACCTGAAACGTATATTAATGAAGTATGTTTCGGGTGTAAAAGACCAGAATTTAATGACTAACATACTGATGGAGTTATATATGTCGGAAGAAGAACTGGCTGCACACACTTACATCGAAGACAATCTGGTTATTCCTCGTGTAAAAAAAATCGAAAAGCAATAACAGAAAAAATTACAGAATTTTAAGAAACATTAAACCTACACCTGTTAATTAACATTATAAATTCATAGAATTTAACCTAACCTATTTCATGTAATGAAAATTGCATTACCTTTGTGTGTCTATATAACGCACTCTGAAAAATAAGATAATAGTATTGAACTATATATAGGTTAAAAAATAGAGTTATCCTAGCTCATATACTAGATGGTTATAAAAAAACACAATTGTGTATTACATACACTATAGGGGGATATTTTATTAAGGTATTCAGGGATATATAAATTCAAATTAATGTGATTTTTGCGAAAGACAACAGCATTGCTTTTACCTATGTTTACGTATGTGGAAACATTTCACTCTCGAATATAAATCTATCGAGGGTATCATATCCTTCTGCCCGTACGTATTTTCGAACAGTACATATTTAAGCTAAAACCATTCATTCTTATAAGAAAAAAACAGTAACAATAAAATAATGCTCAATCCACAACAATGAAGAAACTGCTATTATTATTCGTGCTCATGAGTACGATGTTTGTACTCGAAGCCCAGGTAGGCATCAACACCGAATCACCC
>NZ_FQUC01000002.1 GCF_900128985.1 Indolivaga macrotermitis
CGTATACATGGAGACGTGTACGTACGGTTCGGTGGCGAGTGCTTGGAAACCTACCACTGTGAAAGGTGGCAAGGCGCCGGGTGCTTAGCCTATGGCCAGATTGCATCAGCGAAAATTCCATTATCCAGAATGATAAGCCCTCAACTGTATTGGGTTATGACGGGTAATGATTTTTCACTGGACATTAATAATCCTGATGCTCCTAAGATACTTTGTGTAGGGAATAATCCCGACAGACAGAATATTTATTCGGCTGCCCTTGGTTTATACAATAGCCGTATCGTAAAGCTGATAAATAAAAAGGGACAACTCAAATCCTCGGTTATTATTGATGAGTTACCGACAATGTATTTTCGTGGGTTGGATAACCTGATAGCAACGGCGAGAAGTAACAAGGTAGCCGTATGTCTCGGATTTCAGGATTTCAGCCAGTTGAATCGTGACTATGGAGATAAGGAAGCAAAGGTAGTAATCAATACAGTTGGGAATATTTTCTCGGGACAGGTAGTCGGGGAAACGGCCAAAACACTATCGGATCGCTTTGGAAAGGTATTGCAGAAACGCCAGTCGTTGACAATCAATAAGCAGGATAAATCTACTTCTATCAGTACACAAATGGATAGCCTTATACCTCCTTCCAAAATATCGAATTTGACTCAGGGTATGTTCGTCGGAGCTGTATCGGATAATTTCGATGAGCGGATTGAGCAAAAGATATTTCATGCCGAGATTGTAGTGGACAATGCTAAGGTCGCTGCAGAGACAAAAGTCTATCAGAAAATACCAACACTTACTAATTTTATTAATGAAGATGGTGTTGATACTATGGAGCAGGAGATTCAAGAGAACTATGCCCAAATTAAAGAGGATGTCGGGCAGATTGTAAAGGAGGAATTAGAACGAATTAAGGGGGATGAGAACCTAAAACACTTGATAAAAGATTAAATAAGTAGAGTATAGAATCTAATAATACATTTACGCACCACATATAATACATCTAAGATCGATTATTCGTCAAGTGGATAGTATTTTCGCTTGTGAATAAAAGGGTATTCGAATGTTAGCCTAAAGTTGCAAAAACGATAATAATACAATAATATTTATATAACATTTTTACAAGAGTAATTATGAAGAAACAAATAACCCTTATCTGTATATCATGGATAATAAGTTTTTTTAGTTTAGTTCCTATTCATGCAAAAACGCAAATAGGTAATACTGCAATCATAAATATGACAGTGGATGCACGTGAAACACCAACTGCAATTGATCAGAGTAGACCTGATTTCGCATGGCAAATACAATCAAATACCATTGGTTTTAAACAGGTCGATTATCAGCTAATAGTATCAACGGATTTACATTTTAAGAATATCATTTGGGATAGTGGAATAATAAAATCCGATAAATCAGTGAGTATTTTTTATGGAAGTACAAATGGCGCAAAAGAATTAATGCCTGAAACTGATTATTACTGGAAAGTGAATATAACAGACAATGTAGGAAAAAAGCATTCGGCTACATCTAGATTTTCAACAGGTCTCATGAATCCTTCAATGTCTGCTTGGTCTGGTGCAAAATGGATTGGTAGTAATGACCTAAATCTGGATGCAACGTCATCTGTAATTTTTAACTTACAAACTAAATTTCAGATAATTAAAGGAAACAAGGTTTCTGTAATCTTTGGGGCGAATGACTTTCGATTGAACGATGAGTTTCAAAATGTTATGAATGTTTCCGGAGAAAATTATATAAAATGGGAATTAGATATTGCCGGAGTCGGGAAAGAACAGGGTGCGGTAATTAATATTTATCGTGTTGGTTATGCGAAAGGTGATGACCCGAATAAGCCGTATCAGATTATTTCGCTGGCAACTCAGCCGAAGACTAATATAAACCAGCTGATTACAATTGATAATGCACGAAAGGAGAACTTACTTGAAATTAAGGTTGAAACAAGTGAAATAAGAATGTTTATAAATGGGCAACCTGTAATTTTGAGTGATAATTCAACTCAGACGATGATTACACCATTGGGAAGAGCAGGTAATAACTATAATACATTTCCCAATCTGAACTCAATAGGTTTTTCTGCTTCAAAAGGAGAGAAAGTTGAATTTACTGATTACAAATTAATGAATATCGGGCAAGGAAGAGATGCCGCATTATTTGATTCCCATATAGGCGCAACCTATTCCATATTTAAGAATATACCAGGAATTACGGTAAAGAATAATAAAATCACAGTAGAAGATAAAGTATTCGGGTATGCAGATCCAAGTTATTATGGCTCTTTATCTATGCTACGTTCAGAGTTTGATTTAGAAACAAAAGCAATTAAAAAGGCGAAGGTATATATTTCTGCACTAGGTGCATATGAAATGTATATTAATGGCAAACGAATAGGTAATGATTGGTTTAATCCGGGTATGAGCCAATATCGTGAAACATTAACATACCACGCATATGATGTAACTGAATATATTAATAAGGGAAAAAATGCAATCGGAGCCATTCTTGGACCTGGATTTTATACCGGCTATATGAGCTATACCCCCAGCAATTATAACTTTTGGGGTGATACGGAAGCTCTTTTGGCCAAATTAGTGATCACATATGAAGATGGTTCAGAAAAAATAATCACAACAAACACTGAAGATTGGAAATTATATAAAGGAGGTCCAATTGAATACGCAAGTATGTTTCAGGGACAGAGATATAATGCCAATAAAGATGCTATTGTATCCGGATGGAATAAAACAGGTTACCTATCAAATGAATGGGTAAAACCTGAGATTATAACTCCTCGTGAATGGATACATTTTGATTTAATAGCACGTCGTGATAATCCTATAAAGGAAGTTGAAAAATTAGATGCTGTCAGAGTGCTTAAAACACACAGCAAAAGTAAAAATACCTATACTTATGATATGAGTATTGCTATGGTTGGGGTACCGTCTATAACCATTCCTGCAGGATCTTTAAAAGAAGGAGATATTGTATTATTACGCTTTGGAGAAGAAATATATCCTGGCAATGAAGATTCTCCTAATGGAGTTATGCCAGATGGAGTAACCTATGAATCTCTTTATGGACCAAACGGGAATTATCGTCCGAATGTAGCAGGTAGAGTTTTACATGATACCTATCGTGCTGCTTTAGCAACAGATTTCTATATTGCAAGTAAAGCAGATGAAACTAAAGATGTTGTGATTGAACCCCATTTTACTTACAGAGGTTATCGATATATTCAAATAACTATTCCCAATAGAACAACACCATTAGCATTAAACAATGTAAAAGGTATAGTTCTTTCATCAGAACCTGTTAAAGGAAAATATGAAGGTTATACTACTGACGAAACCGGAAAATTAGTAAACCAACTATATAAGAATATCCAACGTAGTCAATTAGGTAACTTCTTCTCTATTCCAACTGACTGTCCTCAACGAAACGAACGTATGGGATGGACAGGTGATGCACAAGCCTATTCACGTACAGCTTCATACAATGGCAATATTCAAAGTTTCTTTAGACAATGGATGATAGCCTTGAGAAATGATCAAGGTGTTGGAGGTGAAAATGGAGCGCCAGCCGGAGGGATTGGCAGTACCGTTCCTACATTTTCACATGAAAGAAGCAAAAGCTTTGATGATGGAACAACTTGGGCGGCGGCTGTTTGTATGGTTCCTTGGCAATTGTATATACAATATGGAGACTTGCAAGTTGTTAAGGAGAATTTCCCAACAATGAAATTATGGCTGGATGGGATGAATTATTATAAAATCCCCGGCTATAATGGTTTATCATCAAGGACTAGTGGTTTTGCCGATTGGTTAAGTGTTGATGTTAGAACATCCGAAGATATCTGCAATAATGCAATTTATTTATATATGTTGCACATAACGGCTGTTATGGCAGATGCAATTGGAGAATCATCTTATGCAGATATATTGCGGAAACGATTTAATGAAGGGAAAAAAGCTTTTAATATGGCTTATGTAGATTCGGAAACCGGAATGACACATTCTATTTCGATAAAAGATGGCTCGATTGGAGATATTATTGATTCTCAAACATCTTATGCTACGCCTTTAAATTTTGATTTATTCAGTGATGATATGAAAATAAAGTCAGGTGTAAATGCAGGACTTTCCTACAAAGAGTTTGCTATTAAACGACTTGTTGAATTAGCTGCTAAGCCAGCAAATAGTGGTGATGGAGGTAAAGTATTAGTTCCTTTCTTCGGAGGTTTTCCTGGTAGTGCAGGTAGTGATGTTCCTTTCAACCCAACAATAAGTTCATTAGATTACACAATTACAACCGGTTTTTCGGGAACCCCTAATATATTACCGGCTTTGGCTCGTACAGGTCAGATAGAAACTGCATACAAAATGTTTGCAGCTACCGATTATGCATCATGGTTATATCCTGTCAAGTTAGGTTCGACAAGTATGTGGGAACGCTGGAATTCTTATGAACTGGCTTTCCAAATGAATGGAGAAAGTGCTATGAACTCCTTTAATCACTTTGCTCTCGGTTCTGTTGGCTCATGGATTTATGAATATCATCTGGGCATTACTACAGAGTCAGGTAATGGATATCAAAATTTTATTCTTCAACCTCTACCTGGCGGAACTTATAAAGAAGCTTCAGGAACCTATGAATCTAATTATGGTAACATATATAGTCATTGGACAGCGGATAACGGTAGATTATTAAGCTATGAATTTACAGTTCCAGCCAATACAACAGCAACGCTTTATTTACCGACAGAAGAATCGTCCGTTGGTAAATCTTCAGAAGTAGAAGGAATAAATTACATTGGAATGGATATAAGAAATGGAATACAAACCGCTAAGTTTGAAGTAAAGGCCGGAAATTATCTCATGAAAATAGACGGAGAAAAATGGAAAAGCTCAATTAAGTAAGGATACTTTTACTATCCAATAATATCTTGGTGTTATTTAATTATGGGGGGGGAATAATAATTATTCCTCCCTGTTTGTTTGTAAATAAAAGGTAAGAATGAAATACTACTCATTATTTTGACACAAATACTACAAATTTTGATATAACACTTTGATGATTAATCAAATAAATGATTTTCATTCTGACTGTTATAAGATTGAGTAAGATACATTTAATTACCATATTAAATACATTTATTACGTATCATTATAACCAATTTTTCTAAATTTGTATAATGATTATACCATGAAAATATGAAATGTTTTAGTTATTTTCTACTTTATTTCTTTTCCCTATTTCCAGTTTTGGCATTGGGGCAATCAAGTTATGCATTTCATCATCTTTCAACTAATGATGGTTTATCCAATAATCATGTAAAATCAATATTAAAAGATAGCTATGGATTCCTTTGGGTCGGAACACAATCCGGTTTAAACAGATATGACGGTTACCGTTTCAAATATTACATGAGTAGCCAAGATACTACTAACTCACTCATAGGCGATGATATTAAGGATCTGCAAGAGGATAAGAAAGGTAATATCTGGATAGGAAGTGAGAATAAATATGTAATGTATGATCGAACAAAAGATCATTTTGTAACTAACATTCATGAACTCTATGAAACTAAAGGTATCAAAGCAGGGTCTGTAAATAAGGTCTATATTGATAAGTCTAAGAATCTGTGGGTAAAACATCAGGATACGATAGATTATTATCAATTTGATAAAAATCAGCTTCGAAGTTTTATTTGTCCGATCAAAGATGAGGTCAATATAAATGATGATGGAATATCTTTATACATGGTTTCAGGGGCAGGAATACTATATAACTTAGATATTCAAAAAGGGACATGGAACGAAGAAATCCTCCCTCATAATATATCTCAGCAGATAAAAGATAGTGATAACAAACTATACATTGATGAAGAAAATGGCTTATGGCTGTCTTCTGGCTTGTATTTATTTCATAAAGACAGTAAACAAAAACTATGGAAAGAAATAATACTTCAGTCTGGTACCACTCGTTCTCAACAACTGATTAGTTCTATTCTTGATGCAGGAAACGGGAAGATATGGATTACCACAGATCACAAAGAATTAATTATTTATGATAAACAGAATAATAAACAAACTTTGTTAGTGAATGATCCGTGGATCCGTTCCTCAATACTTCCCGGAAGCATAGAAGCTTTATATAAGGATAGCTTAGGGACAATTTGGATGGGTTCTAATAAAGGACTTTCCTTCTATCATGAATCACTACAAAACTTTTTTAATTTTCGGAATGAAGAATTTAGAGATATAAGCTCAATACTGGAAGATAGGCAGGGAAATATTTGGTTGGGAACAGATGGTTATGGCTTAATTCGGAAAAAAGATTATCAGAGTAATTTATATGAGAAAATAAATTTGCCAGCCAGTTCTATTGTTACATTATTTGAGGATTCAAAAGGCCGTGTTTGGATGGGTTCTTATCAAAAAGGACTGTTTTGCTACGAAAACGGAAAGATAAAGCAATTCACTAAAGAAAACAGCAACTTATCCGATAACAGTGTATGGAGTATTACAGAAGACAGGTACGGATATATTTGGATTGGTACTTTATGGGGAACATTACAACGTTTAGATACCAATACATATGAATTTGAAAATCATTTCGCTGAGTATGGAGATAATCTTGCTGTTATGGATATGTACTATGATGGTGGAGATAAATTGTATGCAGGTACTGTTTATGGAATATGTTTGATAGATATCTTGAGCGGAAAAAAAACAATATTTCATGGTAATGCAAAAGGTACTCAGAAGTATCGTCAAATGTTTATCCAGAGTCTCTATAAAGATAAAAGAGATATCCTATGGATTGGCCACAATCAAGGTTTGACAGCATGGGATATTAAGGCAGATACACTCTATTATTTTGATAAAAGTAATGGATTATGTGATAATGTTATTAGAGGTATAAGTGAAGATGCACTTGATCATATCTGGATAACAACCAGTAATGGCTGCTCCGTTCTTACTATAACTAAAGATGAAGATGGTATATTGAAATGTGGAATAAGTAATTTTTCTACGAAGGATGGATTAATGAGTAATGATTTTAATCGTCACTCAATATTCAGATTGAAAAATGGAGATATGCTATTGGGAGAAGCCGAAGGTTATTCATTAGTTAATCCCAACAAAATGAGTGAGAAGAGGCAGCCTTTAGCAAAGGTTATCTTTACGGGATTAAAGATTGGAAATGAGGAAATCAAGACTGATTTACCATATGATGGACGCGTAATACTAAATGGTCCAATAGAACAAATATCAGGAATTAAGCTAAAATATTCGGATATATTAATAACTCTGGAGTATACAACAATGGACCTGTTAACTGCCAACAAAGTTCGTTATGCCTATCAACTGGAAAATTTCAATCAGCAATGGATATATACATCTGATAATAAGATAACATTTACCTCCCTTTCTCCTGGGAGATATAAGCTTTTGATTAAAGCTTGTAATAGTGATGGTATCTGGAGCGATGAAATAACAACCTTAGATATTGAAGTTAAGCCTCCATTCTGGATGTCTTGGTATGCATACATTTTTTATTTCATATTGGTTGTTGGCGTTATAGGTTTAATATTAAAAAGCTATCATAAAAAGCAAAAAAACAAGTTAGAACAACAACGCCTGCATTTAGAGCATAATCAAATGATTCGCATAAATGAAATGAAATTAAAATTTTTCACCAATGTCAGTCATGATTTTAGAACTCCGTTAACGCTTATCATTACTCCCCTGCAAGTAATGATTGAAGAATATAAAGATCAGGAAATAGTAAAAAAACTGAGAGCAGTATATCGAAGTGCAGAGCAGATGCTCAATCTTGTAAATGAATTATTGGATTTTCGCAAACTTGATGTAGGTGCCGAAAAACTACGACCGACACAAAGCGATTTTGTATCTTTAGTAAAAGAAACTGCACTCACATTTAAGATGTATGCATCAGAACGTCAAATGCATTTTAATATCATTGATGAAGCAGGCCATATATATATGTCATTTGATGTAGATAAGGTTCGAAAAATTATAAGTAATCTGTTATCAAATGCATTCAAATATACCCAAGACAGAGGTTCTATTATTGTTCGGATATATAAACAAGATGCTTATATCAATGTAAGCGTATCAGACACCGGAAATGGGGTTTCAGACGAGGACAAAAAATTTATTTTTGAGCGTTTTTATCAAGCAGGTCAAAATATAGAAAATACAGGCAGTGGAATTGGGTTACATATTGTTAATGAATATGTTCGTTTACACAATGGGAGTTTAAATGTTGGAGATAATTCACCTCACGGAAGTATTTTTACAATTAGCATACCAATAGTTGACCAAGAGATAAAAGATAGTAATCTTCCTGAAGAAATGTTGTCCGATGATGAGAATACATCTGAAAATGAAATGGCAATAAAGAATGATCGTCCGGTTCTCCTATTAGTAGAAGATAACAAAGATTTTCAGGAATTTATGTCTGAAAGTCTGTCGGATGAGTTTGATGTACTTGTTGCCGGAAATGGACAGGAAGCTTTGGAATGCTTAACTCAAAATGACATCAATTTTGTTATTAGTGATGTAATGATGCCTGTAATGGATGGCATAGAGCTATGTAAGAAAATCAAAACTAATATTGAATGGTCGCATATTCCTGTCATATTATTAACAGCACGTACTGCAGAAGAGTATAAGATACAAGGTCTGGAATATGGAGCAGATGATTATATAACAAAGCCTTTTAATTATAATTTGTTGAGACTACGTATCCGCAAATTTATGGAATGGACAGAAAAGAGTCATCAGGCATTTAATCAAAAAATAGATATTTCCCCAAGTGAAATCACAATTACTTCTTTAGATGAACAATTGATATCAAAGGCAATAAAAGTTGTAGAAAATCATATGGATGATCCGGAATTATCTGTTGAAGTATTAAGTTCTGCTGTGGGGCTTACACGAGGTCATCTTTATAAAAAGTTAACACATATAACAGGGAAAGGCCCATCTGAATTTATCCGTACAATCCGCTTAAAGAGAGCGAAACAGTTGTTAGATGAAAGTCAAATGCAAATATCAGAAATAGCTTATGCTGTGGGTTTTAATTCTCCTAAGATCTTTACTCGCTACTTTAAAACCGAATTTGGAATATCTCCTTCAGAATATATAAGAAGGCAAAAATAATACATTTAGTTACCTAGTATAATACATTCGGGCACCATAGCAGGAGTCCGTCCAAGCTACTTTTGTCATAGTCATTCGGCTAAAATTTGTAATACATTGTTAAATTAAATCAAATTATCATGAACAAAAGTGCTAATACATTCACTAAAAAGCGTTCAAAACAATTATTTCGCTTTTTGGTGAGTTTTTTATTCAGCACACTTATTTGTTCTGCTTTGTATGGGAATGAAACCCAACAAGGCCGAGAGATAAGTGGGTTGATCGTATCGGATTCTGACAGGGAACCTTTGATCGGTGTTAGTGTATCAATCAAAGGAACAACAACAGGGACTGTAACAGATATCGATGGTAAATATCTCATTAATGCCAATGAAGGGCAGATTTTGGTATTTTCATATCTAGGATTTCAAAATCAAGAAATTACAGTAGGGAATCAGCAAACTATTAATGTCGTATTAAAAGAAAATACTGCATTATTAGATGAGGTTGTTGTAGTAGGCTATGGTGTACAGAAGAAGAAACTCATAACCGGAGCGACAGTTCAGGTTAAAGGTGATGATGTGCAGAAGCTAAATACTACTTCTGTCTTAGGAGCTTTGCAAAGTATGACACCGGGTGTAAATATTATTGCCAATAACGGACAACCGGGAGAAGGCTATAAATTTAATATACGTGGCATGGGAACAACCGGAGATTCTACACCTCTTGTCGTTATCGACGGTGTTGCTGGTGGTGACATTAATAGCTTGAGCCCGGCAGATATTGAATCAGTTGATATCTTAAAAGATGCGGCATCTGCTGCTATTTATGGGGCTCGTGCAGCCAATGGTGTAATGCTAATTACAACCAAACAAGGTAAAGCTGGTAAAATGCAAGTAACATACGATGCTTATTTGGGCTGGCAGAATGTATACAAGAACCCCGGATTACTCAATGCACGAGAATACATGACAATTCAAGATGAAATCAGATTTAATGAAGGTAAGACAGCATATAACTGGGAGAATGAATTAGGCTCAAAAATTTATAATCGAATACAAAATGGTTGGAATGGCACTGACTGGTTTGATGCAATACGAGAAAAGAATGCTACTACTCAAAATCATGCGATCAATATCATCGGAGGAACAGATATGTCAAAATTCTCAGCAGGATTTTCCTATACAGAACAAAATGGAATATTAGGTAAACCTGTTGCTTCTGCATATGAACGCTATACGGCACGTTTGAATTCTAGCCATGTTTTATTAAAAGGTAGTGATCGTGATATTGTAACTTTTGGCGAAAATATAACCTTCTACTATAGTAAGAAAAATGGTGTTTCACAAGGAAATATTTATTACAACGATGTTCGTAATGTGCTGACGGCAAACCCGCTGATACCCCTATATAATGACGAGGGTGAATATTATGGACAAACCGATAAAGATGCAGATGGTTGGATATTCTCTTCGGGTGCAGGTAATCCAGTGATGTCAATGGTTGCAGAACGTGGTCAGAATATGAATAATAATTACGGTTTGAATGCCACTGCCTATTTAGAAGTTAGTCCTATCAAAGGATTGAAATACAGAGGACAATTCAGCTATAAAATGAGTAGCTATAATTCTCGTAGTTTCGCTACTCCTTTTAAATCAAGTGTAAATTCCTCAAGTACTAATTATAGTGTAACTCAAAGTGCTGGTACAGGGCATAGTATTGCTGTTGAAAATACAATTTCGTATGTTTTACCAAAGCTGGGAAATCATAACATTGATGTATTGGTAGGTCAGGCATTTGAAAAAAATGCTTCAGGAGCAGATGTTTCTGTAGGAAATGTTGTTGATCAAAATGATGCTCTTCCTCTTTTGAATGGAGGATGGGATTATGCATGGGTTAATAATATGACGGGTTCAAGCACTTCAAACTTTAGTGGTAGTCCTTGGGGAGACTCTTCATTAGCTTCCTTTTTCGGAAGGGCGAATTGGAATTATGATGAAAAATATATGGCAACATTAACAATACGTACAGATGGATCATCAAATTTTGCCCGTGGAAAACGTTGGGGTACTTTCCCTTCAGTTTCAGTTGGTTGGGTAATGACCAATGAAAATTGGATGGAAGAATCACGCTCTTGGTTAGATTTTCTAAAGATTCGTGGTAGCTGGGGACAAAATGGAAATTGTAATATTCCGAATTTCAATTATTTAGCAACTGTCAGATTTGATAAATTAAATGTTTACTCTTTCGGTTCAACTTCGCTCGGTTCGACAGATACACATGCTCAAGGGGCTTATACTACAAATCTTCCTAATCCAGATGTTACTTGGGAAACCTCAGAACAATTAAATTTAGGGATAGATGCTCGTTTTCTCAACAGTCGCTTGGGTTTAGCTTTTGATTATTATGTTAAGACTACAAAAGACTGGTTGATTCAGGCTCCAATTCTTGCTACAGCAGGTACAGGAGCTCCCTATATAAATGGAGGTGATGTGGAAAATAAAGGTTTTGAAGTTGCCTTGAACTGGAATGATCAAATTGGTAAAGATTTTAGTTATGGAGCTAATCTAAACTTTTCGTACAATAAAAATGAAGTAACACGGATTGCTAACACAGAAGGAATTATTCATGGAGATGGAGCTCTTGCTGTGAATAGTGATGAACTATATCGTGCACAGGTAGGTTATCCAATTGGATACTTTTGGGGATACAAAACTGCCGGAGTTTTCCAAAATCAAGCTGAGATTGATGAATGGATAGCAAATGGCAATGGGGTCTTACAACCTAACCCTGTACCAGGAGATCTTAAGTTTGTCGATCGTAATAAAGATGGGGTAATAGATCAAAATGATAAAACACAAATTGGGAATCCTAACCCGGATTTCCATTTAGGACTAGGACTAAATTTTGCATATAAAGGCTTTGATCTTTCTCTAACAGGAGTCGGTGTATTTGGTCATCAAATTGCTATGGCTTATCGTTCTTCTACAACTGGCATTTTTGAACGTTGGCATGGAGAAGGAACGTCTAATAGATTTCCTCGTTTATCAGATGAGTCAAATTTGAATTGGAAAGAGGTTTCTGATATTTATATAGAAAAAGCAGATTACTTCCGAATACAGAACGTAACATTAGGTTATGATTTCAAAAAGCTTTTTCCTCGCATACCATTACAGCAAGCTCGTTTATATGTACAAGCACAAAATCTATATACTTTCACCGGATATCCGGGAATGGATCCTGAAGTCGGCTATGGATCTCAATCATGGGCATCAGGAATTGATTTAGGTAGCTATCCAAGCCCAAGAACAATTCTTATAGGTATAAATCTAAAATATTGATATACAGAAATGAAAAAGATTATATATATACTTACAGTAGCAATTATGCTAACGGGTTGTGAAGATTTACTCGACTCTACCAATTATACAGAATCAAATACAGGAAATTTCCCTAATGGAGTAAAAGATGCTGAGATGCTAGTTACAGCCACTTATTCAACTTTGAATAAAGCAACAGGCGCGACAGGTTCTTCATATTTCTTTGTATCAGAATTAGCTGCAGATGATCGTATGGGAGGTGGATCAGAGGATGATAAAGGACCATTGGGTATTGCACATTTACTAAAAGCTGATGATTCTCAATTTAATGATTTTTGGGTAATTCGTTATATGGGTATTGCAAGAGCAAATGATGCAATTCAAGCCCTTAGCTCGCTCGAGCTAGAAGATACGTCAGCACGTGATCAACTCTTAGGTGAATCTCTTTTTTTACGTGCATTTTTTTATAGTGAACTGGTAGAAATGTTCGGTGGTGTTCCGATTATTATAACTCCCGGACAAGAATTTAATATTCCGAGAGCAAGTGCTGACGAAGTATATGCTCAGATTACTGAAGATTTGAAAGAAGCTATAGGAATAATGTCATCCACGAAGAAGTACAATGAATTTGAAAGCGGTCGTATCACTAGATGGGCAGCACAAGCATTGATGGCTCGTAATTTTTTATTTTATACCGGATTTTATGGAAAAGATGAACTTCCTTTAGCGGGAGGCAGAAATGTGACAAAAACAGAGGTCGTATCATGGCTTGAAGATTGTCGAGATAATTCTGGACATGGCTTGGTTGGTGACTTTCGTAATCTTTGGACATATACGAATGAGCACACGAAAGATGATTACCCATACACTAAAGATGTAGTTGGTATAGATGGTGCACCCTTAGCATGGGTTGGAAACGAGAATAAGGAAACAATCTTTTCTGTTAAATATGCTAATTATTCAGGTTGGGATGCTTATCAAATAGGATATACAAATCAATATATCTTATGTTTTGGTATGCGGGGAGATGTAGGTAAAAATGGTAAAGAAGATACTTTCCCTTTTGGACAAGGATGGGGATTAGGCCCGATTTCATCTACTATCTGGGATGACTGGAACATTAATGAGCCGGACGATTTACGTAGAAGAGCTTCCATTTTAAATATAGCAGATGCTACAGAAGGAGTAAATTATGTTTATGAAGGAACTGCTCAAATGGAAGAATGTGGATATTGGAATAAAAAAATGTCTCCTATTTCTTCTAAAGATGCAGTAGAAAAATATGATTGGCCTAATACTTTTTGGATGGTTTATCCTGAATATGATGTTTCTACTGTAGGTGAGCACATGCAAGGAGCACATTTTCAAGATTTAATCGTAATACGTTTTGCCGATGTACTGCTAATGCATTCGGAGTTGACAGGTACAGCTGATGGGATGAATCAGGTACGTGCACGTGCAGGGCTTACCGCCAAAGGTTATACTTTGGAGTCATTGCAACGTGAACGCCGCTATGAATTATGTTTTGAAGGTAGACGTTGGGCTGATATACGACGTTGGCATATTGCAGAAGAAGCATTAGCAAAAAAGAATGGTATAACAGTACGCAATAAAGGAGAGTATAAGCAAATTAACAATGGTGGTTATGTAGAACGCTATAAAGCAACGAATGGGTTCTGGCCATTGCCTAAAACGCAAATTGATTTGTCTAATGGGATATTGCAACAAAATACAGGATGGACAGGATCAGATGCTAATTATACAGGTTGGAATTTTAATTAATAAACTAATTGTAATGAAAAAAATAATAATATTACCACTACTGGCTATCTTAATATCATTTATAGCTTGTAGTCCGATTGACGACCGTGAAGAGTTAAAAGGAAATATTACAGCAGATCAGATCGATGCAATTGTTACAGTAGAAACTATTGATGGCAAGAATGTAAATAAAATAAAGTTTGAATGTCATAGTCCTATTAATTGTAAATGGTCTAACGGAGTGGTTACTGTTGCTGCAAATTCAGGTGAAATGCAGATGTTTATTACTGGTGACCAAACAGTAACTTTAACTGGATTAAATTCGGACGGAACTACTCTCACAAAGGAATATTCTGTAAGGATAGATGAGTTGTATTACCCAATAGCAAAAGAATACGAATATTTCTGTGGTCCTACTGGTGAAAAAATCTGGCGTTGGGATACTGAAGCAGCAATTCCTTATGGAATGGGGGGCTACATGGCTAGCTCCAATGGAGACTGGGCTTCTTCAGATATGGATGCTATTCAGGCAAAAGCTGATGCTGCTGATAAATCTAATGAGGGTAAGAATGGTCGATTAAAATTTTCTCTTAATGGAATGAAAATAACCAAATTGAATAATGATGGTTCGGATGGTTCTGAAAGCACTTTCCTATTTGATATGTCAAGACAGACACCTAATTTCATGGGAAATGAATGGGCTATAGGTAAAGTTTATACGAATACCTCAGATGCACTATTGCTTGGATTCGATCATCCTTCAACTGAATTTGACATCCTAAGACTCGATGAGGATAAGATGGTTTTAGTATCAACCGAAAGTGGTGCTTGGGCTGGTGCGTATTTCTGGTTCTTTGAAGCGGAATAATAGTTTCTTATAAAGAAATAGTAAAACGATAACAGTTGGATCTTTAGATCCAACTGTTATCGTTTTTTAGTTATGCCAAAGGGGAAAAAGCTTTGTGATTTATAGAAATAACTTTCTTTGAATATTGAATTTCTATTTTAAATGATATCAAAATCCCTTATAGATATAAAATGAAAAGATTTCTTAACTCATTGATTCAAAATTGAAATCTGATTCATACGACTTCTATCTTGATCAAATACTACACAAAATGTTCTTCAAAAATTATCCCAAAGTACAAATAATACATATGTGTACCCTATGTGATACATTTCGAATCCCCACTATGATTGTAGGTTAATAATTTTGTAATTGTCTAAATCCATGATTGACAGATAAAATATTATTAAATCATTGTTAAACCAAGTCAGACCATTATGAACAAAAGTGCGCAGGTACGCAAAAAAAAGCGGCAAGCAAATCCAAAAAGCCTGTTTATAGCTCTTTTCTTTTGTATAATCTCCATTTCAATATATGGAGATGAATTACAGCAAACAAGAGATATTACAGGTATTGTGAAATCGGAATCAGACGGAGAACCCCTTATCGGAGTCAGCGTCACATTAAAAGGAGGCTCAACTGGAACTATAACTGATATCAATGGGCAATACACTATCAGGGCTAATGAAGGTCAAACCATTGTATTTTCATATGTTAGTTTTCTTACTCAGGAAATTAAAGTTGGAACTCAGAAGAGCATAGATGTATTCTTAAAAGAAGATACAAAATTATTAGGAGAGGTGGTCGTAGTCGGATATGGAACCATGAAACGAAGCGACATCACAGGCTCAGTTATATCTGTATCTGCTGATGATATTAAAAAGACTGTAGCAACATCTGTCGACCAGGCTCTACAAGGGAGAGCAGCCGGAGTATCTGTTACGCAAAATTCAGGTTTACCTGGAGGAGGCGTTTCTGTTAGTATCCGTGGAACTAATTCTCTAAATGGTAATGAGCCACTATATATTATTGATGGTATCGCCATTTCCGGGCAAACAGGAGGAAATACAAGTGCTTTAGCTTCCCTCAATCCCGCCGATATTGTATCGATGGAAATCCTAAAAGATGCATCAGCAACAGCAATCTACGGTTCCCGTGCTTCAAATGGAGTTATAATTATAACAACCCGCCGAGGACATTCGGGAAAAACAAAACTGTCATATGAAGGTTATTATGGGATTCAGCAAATACCTGATAAAATTGATGTGCTTAACTTGCAGGAGTTCGCTGAATTTTATAATGCAAGAGTTGCAATCTTAGGATGGGGTGAAAGAGAGGAGTTTGCAGATCCATCTATCCTTGGAAAAGGCACTGATTGGCAAAGTGAGATATTTAGAACAGCTCCAATGCACAACCATCAGTTAAGCATCACCGGAGGAAATGAAAATACTCAATTTGCTGTAAGTGGCGGTTACTTGTCACAAGATGGTATTGCCATTGGTTCCAGTTTCGAACGTTTCTCAGCACGTGCAAATCTAGATACACAAATAAATAAATGGTTAAAATTCGGATTAAATTCCAATGTATCTCGCTTTAAAAGATACAATACTGTTGAGCATGGTGATAATATTATCCGTTTGGCTATTCGTCAGTTTCCGGATGTACCAGCTAAAAACCCTGATGGCTCTTGGGGTGTAGTTGCTGAAAATAATACAGGAACATATTTTTCGAATCCTGTTGCTGATGCAATGATGAGAGAGAATTATGATAAGGGACTAGATGTCAATATGAATGCTTATGCCAGTATAGATATAATGAAAGGTTTGAATTTCAGAGTAGAATATGGAGGTAATTTCAACTATAATAATAATTACCAATTTACTCCATTATATGACTATGACTATTTTACTCAGGCAAGTTTTGGATCCAGGTCTGCTTCAAATAGTAACTACATGACATTTAAGACATATGCGACATATAATAAAGATTTTGGTAAACATTCTTTAACCGCAATGTTAGGACATGAAGCTCAAGAATGGAATAGTGAAGGATTATCTGGTTCCAGAACAGGGTATCAATTTAATTCCGTACATGAACTTCCGGCAGGAGATGCATTAACAGCAAAAAACAGCAGTTCAAAAGGATCTTCAGCTATTGAGTCTTATTATGGTCGTTTTAACTACAGCTTCAATGATCGTTATTTACTAACTGCAACGATGAGAGCCGATGGATCTTCTGCATTTGGGCCTAATAACAGATGGGGATATTTCCCTTCTTTTGCCTTAGCATGGAAGCTAAAAAATGAAGAGTTCCTAAAGAATGTAGATGTGGTTAGTGGTTTGAAATTGAGGCTCGGCTGGGGGCTTGTCGGAAATCAGAATGCCGGAAATTATGCATATGGCTCTACTATGTCAACAGTAGCGACTGTTTGGGGAACAGGTTATTATCAACAAAAGTATCCAAATGAAAACTTGAAATGGGAAAAGACATATTCCTATAATGCAGGTATAGACTTGACTCTGTTTAATAACCGTGTTGAATTCATTTTGGATGGGTATTATAAAGAAACGGACAATATGTTGACGCCTGCATCATTGCCTTCATATATATCAGGCATAATCAGTTCACCTTGGGTTAATGTCGGAGCAATGAATAATAAGGGTTTTGAATTTACTCTAAATACTGTAAACATTAGTAATAACAGTCTTGAGTGGAAAACAGGCTTAACATTCTCATTAAATCGTAATAAGGTAACAGCTCTTTATACAGAAACCGCCGGATTATCCGGTGTCGTAGATGGTAAGACGTATACATATACACAGGTTGGGCAACCTGTTGGACAATTTTATGGCTATAAAGTAAAAGGTATGTTTACAACCGAAGATGATTTCTATGCTAAAGACAAAAATGGAAATTACCTGCTTGATGCAAATGGAAATAAAAAATTTGTTGCCTTGCCTACCGATAAAACAGTAAAAGAAAATGAAATATGGTATGGAGACTATATCTGGGAAGATCTTAACGGAGATGGAGTAATTGATGAGAAAGACCGTACCAGCCTAGGTAATCCGGAACCTAAATTTACTTATGGTATTAACAATACTTTTACTTATAAAGGCTTTGACCTTAACATCTTTATTAATGGAGTATACGGTAATAAAATCTATAATTTTATTCGTGAAGAAAATACGATACCAACTAATAATACCGGACTACTTAAAGAAAACATCTACTATGCCAGAGTTGATTTAATTGATCCGAATGGAGATCGTACTCTTTCGAATATGTATGTTTCTAATGCAGGTAGTGCAAAAGTTCAGAGAATAACACCTCACAATGCTAATGACAATAATCGTACGAGTGATCGCTTTATCGAATCAGGTTCTTACTTGCGGGTAAAAAATATTTCACTGGGATATACTTTCCCTAAATCCTGGACAGGCAAATGGGGTGTTGAATATTTAAGAGTGTATTGTAATATACAAAACCCATTTACTATCACAAATTACTCTGGATATGATCCTGAGATTGGTGCATACAATCAAAATGTTTTATTACGAGGCATTGATTATGCACGCTATCCATCTCAACGTATTTATACATTCGGTTTAAATGTTAATTTTTAATACCAAGAAAATGAAAAAGTTTATATATAGCTTATTATTAATATCAATCATACTATCATCTTGTAGTGATAGTTTTCTGGATAGAACGCCGGAAGGCGATTATAATGTAGATAATTATTATACTTCTGATGAAGCTCTAACAGCAGCAACTGCTCCATTATATAACCGCGCATGGTTCAATTACAATGAACGCTGTATTATTCCTATTGGCAGCTTACGGGCCAATGAAGCATATAATCCTTATATGTATCCTGAATTTACCACATTTCAGGTAACAGCTCTTACGCCATTATTATCTTCTGCATGGTCAGCCTTTTACTCTGTAGTTACCATGTCTAATTCAATAATTGAAAATGTTAATACAAAATCTACAAATGATGTAACAGAGTCTGCCAAGTTGAAAGCTGTAGCAGAGGCTCGACTAATGAGAGGAATAGCTTATTTTAATATGGTTAGACTTTGGGGACCTGTTATTCTATTTGAAAACAACGAAACTGTAGTAAATAATCCTATACAGCCATTACATAAAGAGGAAGATGTATTCCAGTTTATAATAAATGATTTGACTTATGCTGCCAATAATTTACCAGAAAAGCCCTCTCAAAAAGGACGTGCTACAAGTTGGGCTGCTAAAGGCTTTTTAGCAAAGGTTTATCTTGCCCGATCAGGATGGGATAAGTCTACACGGGACCAGGCAGATTTGGAAATGGCAAAAACATATGCAGCAGATGTTTGCGAGAATAGCGGTTTGAATCTTTTGTCAAACTATGAAGATTTGTTTAAATACAAATTTAATAATAATGATGAATCATTGCTTGCTATGCAATGGGTTCCACTTGGTGACTGGTACACAAAGAATACACTTTATGCAGATCTTTGCTTTTCATCTGAGATTACCGGTGGAATTGGCGTATGGGGTGCTCCTGCAGGAACCCTTGATCAGATGAAACAATATGTTCAGGCTGATACATTACGTAGAAATGCCTCTTTCTTTACAAATGGAAGCTATTATCCTTATATCAATATTGCAGAGGGAGGATATACTTATACACATACAAGTGCACACAACAAAAAAGGATGTATAGGTGGACCAGACGATGATAACGATGGTAAAGTGGAGTCGATGAGTTCACCTTTGAATACTTATCTGATTCGTTTGGCTGATGTTTATCTCATCTATGCAGAGGCTTGTCTTGGAAATAGTGAGAGTCTTTCTTCCGGCCCAGGGTTAGAATATTTCAATAAGCTACATGATCGTGCAAAAATAGCTCGGCTGAATTCCATTACACTTGATGATATAATCAGGGAGCGTCGTTGTGAATTTGCCATGGAATTTGTGAACTGGTATGATATGACCACTTGGTATAAGTGGAAACCAACTAAGATGTTGCAATATTTCAACTCTCAAGACCGGGGAGCTATTTGTGATAATATTACAAAAGATAAGGATGGTAACCTTGTCTTTGGATTAGAAGATGGCAGTGAGATAACACGTCCTAATATTGTTATAGAGGTAACTGCCAAAAACATCTTTTTCCCTTATCCAGAAAGTGATGTTATACAAAATCCATTACTTAATGAAGCTCCGCAGTCTTATAACTTTAACGAATAAACACTATGAATAATATATCTTTTAAAAATTGTTGGATGATATGTGCCTGTCTGTTATTGGCGTTGATATCATCATGTAAAGATGACAATGACAGTGATGGGACTCCTGTGATACACTCTGTACGTGTAACTAATCCTGAGAAAGTAGATAGCACATTCACCGAAGCAAGCCGTGGCCAATTGATAGTAATACAAGGAGAAAGGCTTCATAATGCATTGGAAGTATATATCAACGATCAGAATGTAGGCTTTAATAAAAACTATAATACTTCAACACACCTTATTGTTACGATTCCGGAAGAATTAAAATTACATGGTGAAGATAGTAATCTGAAAAATGAGATTCGCGTTGTGACAAACCATGGTGAAGCATCTTATGGGTTTCATGTTTTGGCCCCAGTGCCTACAATAACCAGATATTCAGTAGAACTCACAGAGACTCCTGAAGGAAATATGGAGGTGGTTCCGGGACAGAGACTTGATTTATTTGGAGAGAATTTTTATGAAGTGGAGAGGATTTATCTTACAAATATAAACCCTGAACCACTCGAAGGAGAAGAGATTCCATCTGTAGTAGAAGAATATGATATGCAGTCGTATGATGTCACAGAGCAATTCACTAGAATTATTGTATCAATGCCGGCAACAATAATTCCGGAAGGATTTATTGTTGTAGAATGTTATTCAGGAAAAGCATATATTCCTTTTTCTTCAAGAATACCAAAACCAACAATAACAGCAATATCCTCAGATATGCCAATTCCAGGAACAAAAGTTACGATCTATGGAACTAATTTTCTGGAAATTACAGGTATCGATATCAACGGCGAATATACTATCCCTGCAGAAGATCTGACAATTTCTGATGAAGCAGACAAAATTACATTCACCTTGCCAAGTGCACCTTCTTCTTCAGGTAAGTTAAAGATTATTACAGGAGGCGGAGAAGCTGAAATTGATTTTTACCCATATGAAAATTTGGTTATCGACTTTGATCCGACAACATCTTGGTGGTTTAGCTGGGGAGCTAATGAAAAAACAAACGAAACAGGAGCTAATCCTCCATTATTAACATCGGGGAACTGTTATGGTGTTGATGGTAAGGTGGATAATCAATGGTGGTATGGAGTATGGAATTTTGGAGGCATCAATTTCCCTACAGTTATTACTGATGCTACTTTGGTTAAAGACATAGAAGTACGATTTGAATTCATTGCAACTTTAGATTTTCAAGAAACTAAAATCAAATTAAGATTCTGGCAAGACTTTGAGAAAGATGCTTTTGAACCGACCGATATTTTAACAGGAGATGTTGCACCAACAGGTAAATGGATAACTTGTTTTGAACTCTTCGCCATCAGCGGCCGGAATTGATTTAGCTTATTACTTTGATAATTTCCGATTTATTGTAAAAAAATAATTGAAACATGAAAAGAAATAAAAATATAATGTATTTACTATTAGTATTTTGGGTAGTGATAACAGGAGCTTGCTCTTCTGATGACGATATAAAAGTGACACCCGAATTTAGTATCACTCTCAATGGTAACGATGTTAATGAACTCATATTTAATTCAGGAAGTAGTTTCCAAATGGTTGCAATCAAATCGAATGTAGAATGGAACGTTTCTGGCAATCAGGATTGGTGTACACTCTCTAATAGTTCAGGCGAGCCTACATTAACAGATTATCAAACTGTATATCTAAAAGTAGAAGTTCAGTCAAATATAGGAGATATAGATAGGGAAGCTCTGATAACACTTACTGCTGGAGGAGAAACTAAAACCGTAAAAGTTACTCAATATAGTTCTAATGTTGTAGAACCAGAAGAGTGGGAAAATGCCCCAACAGTTGTAAAAAACATGAAAGTTGGTTGGAATCTATTCAATACACTTGACTCATATGGCAGTTGGATTACAGGAACTTCACCTTCGGACTATGAAACAGCTTGGGGACAAATTATTACCAAACCGGAATTAATGAAAGCCGTAAAAGACAGAGGATTCAATGCTATGCGTATACCCGTTACCTGGTTCCCTCATTTAGATGAAAATGGTAAGGTAAATGAAGCTTGGATGAACCGAGTGGAAGAAGTTGTAAACTATGTATTAGAAAATGATATGTACTGTATTTTAAATGTACACCATGATACAGGAGGCGATGAAAGTGCATGGCTTATAGCTGATCTGGATAATTATGATGAGATGAATGAAAAGTTCATTTCATTATGGACACAGATTGGAGAACGTTTTGCCGGATATGACCATAAATTGGTATTTGAAGGTTATAATGAAATGCTCGATAAAAATTTCAGTTGGACAAATCCTAGTGATCCAAATGCATTTGCGGCAATAAATAAGTTTGCTCAACAATTCGTAACAACTATCCGTACTACAGGAGGGAATAATCGTTATCGCAATCTGATAGTAAACACTTATGGTGGCGATCCGGGAGAAAATGCAGTGAGCAATTTCACCGTGCCTTTTGATGAGGTTGCAGACCATTTAATTGTGGAGGTTCATGTATACGAAGGTACAGATTTTGAATCGGAAGGTACATCATGGACTGCTCAGCGCGAACAAGCTCTTAGTAACATCATGGACAGGCTTAATACTTACTTTGTAACTAAAGGCGTCCCTGTTATCATAGGTGAATGTGGCACTCCTATTGTTTCTGAAAAAGAAGAGGAAATAGCGAAATATGCTGATTATTTAATTCGTTCATCCAAACAATATAACATGGCCTGTTTTTGGTGGTTCGACCTGATTGACAGAAGTGAATATCAATGGAGATCAGAAATTGTAACGGATGCATTGATAAACGCTATTCAAGAATAACCCTTAAATATTTTTATTGAAAGTATTACTACTTGGCTAAAGTCAAGTGGTAATACTTATACTTTCCAATTTAATATTAAGAACGATGAATTTAACAAAAAACCTATTAAGTCTACTTTTATTTTATTCGATTGTAGTTTGCCTTTGCAGCTGTAATCAAGGAAAAAAAGATCCTCATATTACAGATGATAAATATGGAATGGAAAGTGATTCCAAGGTCTTAGCATCAAAAATAATAGCCGGATGGAATCTTGGAAATTCCCTCGAAGCTATCAGTAAAGATAGAAATGAAAATAGCGAAATAGCATGGAGAAATCCCCAAACAACTAAAGCAATGATTGATTCAGTTGCCATTGCAGGATTTAACGCTATACGAATACCCATTTGTTGGTATCCTCATTTCACGGATGATAATAATATCAAGATTGATGAAAAATGGATTAATAGAGTAAAAGAGGTTGTTGGGTATTGCTTGGATAACGACCTCTATGTGATAATCAATACACATCATGAACACTGGTTGGAAAACCATCCATTTTTTAAGGATTCTACTGAAGTCTATAGAAAAGAGGCTCTGCTATGGAAAGAGATAGCAACAATCTTTAAAGACTATGACGAACGTCTATTATTCGCCGGAACGAATGAAGTGCATATTAAAGATGACTGGGGTGCTCCCGGTGATGAAAATGTTGTAGTACAAAATGGCTTTAATAGGGTTTTCATCGATGCCGTACGTTCTACAGGAGGTAAGAATACCTATAGAAATCTTATTATACAAACTTACGGAGCTAATTCAGAATATGGTCCGGGACATCTGGAAATACCCCATGATCCTACACCAAATCGCCTAATGGTTGAAGTGCATTATTATGACCCATATGGATATTGTGGAACAGATGATATAAAATTCTGGGGAAAACCATATGAAAAATATGGAATAGACTCAATTGGACAAGAAGATTTTGTTGAGAATAGATTTTTGTCAATAAAAAAACTGTTTGTGGATAAAGGTCATCCTGTTATCCTTGGAGAATGGGGGGCTCCGAGACATTCTGTAAATAAAGGAGAGGATGAGGAGATAATGAATAAATCCCGAGCATATTACTATGAAAAAATAGTAAGTATAGCTAAAAAGAACGGAATGGTTCCTTTTGTTTGGGATAATGGTTACTCATCGAGTGGACCTGATCAATTTGGGCTTTTTGACAGAAAGGATGGAATGAAAAATATAGATAAATCTACTATTGATGCAATTATGAAAGGAGCCCAAACTAATTACCCCTTTTAATAAATATTTAAAGATTAAGATATAATGAACAAAATTTTATTTTACACAGCTTTTTCATGTGTATGTTGTTTTTCTACAATTTCGGTTTCTTATGCTCAAAAGTTACCGCAATTAGGTAAAGATCCGGTTGAAAAAGTAGTCAAAGCCATGACATTGGAGGAAAAAGCCCGTTTAGTAGTTGGTACTTCTAAATCTCAGGGATATCCACCTCCCCCCGCTCCCGGTACGGTTGTATATGATAATATTCAGCAAAATGTAGCAAATACTTTTCAAACAAAAGAAAAAGTGAAAGGAGCTGCCGGTGATAGTTATGCTATACCAAGATTAGGTATTCCTTCAATTGTTTATGCAGATGGGCCTGCTGGTGTCAGAATTGATTCTATAAGGGAAGGTGATTCTCGGAAATATAATGCGACAGCATTTCCCATAGCAACATTATTAGCTTCCTCATGGAATCCTCAATTAGTTAGAGAAGTAGGAGAAGTAATGGGGAAAGAAGTTCTGGAATATGGAATAGATATTTTATTAGCTCCAGGGATGAATATTCAACGAAATCCATTAACCGGCAGAAACTTTGAGTATTATTCTGAAGATCCTTTAGTTACAGGGAAAATAGCCTCTGCTATGGTCAATGGTATCCAGTCCAATGGAGTTGGTACATCAATAAAGCATTTTGTCGCAAATAACCAGGAAACATATAGAAATGGAGTTAATGCAATTGTTAGTGAAAGAGCATTAAGGGAAATTTATTTGAAAGGCTTTGAAATTGCAGTAAAAGAATCAAATCCTTGGACTATAATGTCCTCTTACAATAAGCTGAATGGAACATATACGTCTGAATCTTATAATTTACTGACCAAATTGCTGAGGGAAGAATGGGGATATAAAGGGTTCGTAATGACTGACTGGTGGGCAGAAAACGATCCTGTTGCTCAAATGAAAGCTGGCAACGACTTACTTATGCCTGGGGAAGAAAGACATATTCAGCGAATTATTAAAGCAGTAGAAGACGGAGAATTAGATGAAAGAATATTAGATAGAAATGTAATTAATATTTTGAATATTGTTCAGAAAGGGCCTGCATATAGAAACTATTCTTACTCTGATATGCCAGACCTCGATGCACACACCTCAATTGTAAGAAAATCAGCTTCGGAAGGCATGGTTCTGTTAGAAAATAAGGATAACACCTTACCTATTCAGAAAGAAATAAAAAAAGCAGCTTTGTTTGGTGTTAGTTCTTATGAAATGATTATTGGCGGATATGGCAGTGGTTATGTATATTATCCTCACAAAATCTCATTAGAAAAAGGTCTTAAAGATGCCGGATTGGTATTGGATAGTAAACAAACCGAATCATACATCAATCATATTGCACAAGAAAAAGCAAAATGGGGAGAAATACATTTTTGGTATGTACCGACTGTTCCCGAAATGTATGTAGATAAAAACGAAATTGAGCGTTTAGCAAATGAGTCTGAAATTGCTATATTAACTATAGGACGCAATTCAGGAGAAGGTGGAGATAGGCAACTGATTAAAGGTGATTATTACCTAAATGATGTTGAGCTTGATTTGGTTAAAAATGTCTCGTCTGCATTTAGGAGTAAAGGTAAAAAAACAGTTGTCGTCCTAAATATTGGAGGTGTCATCGAAATGACTGAATGGAAAGATCTTCCGGATGCTATATTATTAGCATGGCAGCCTGGACAAGAAGCAGGTTATTCTATTACCGATGTTTTAACAGGCACAGTAAATCCTTCAGGTAAACTGACAATGACTTTCCCTAAACGTTATGAGGATGTACCATCTGCTTCTAACTTTCCTCAATCAGATAATAACCCTTCATTTGTAAAATATGTAGAAGATATATTTGTTGGTTATCGTCATTATAATACATTCAATGTACAGTCCCTATATGAATTTGGATATGGTTTGTCATATACAGATTTTGAATATTCTAATTTGAAACTTGACTTTAATACTTCGAAGGGAGAAATAAATATCTCAGTCACAGTTAAGAATACAGGAAAAGTTGCAGGAAAAGAGATTGCACAGCTTTATGTAAATGCACCAACAGGCGAAATCAAAAGACCTACTGATGAATTAAGAGGTTTTGCTAAAACTAAATTACTCCA
Organism: Indolivaga macrotermitis; assembly: GCF_900128985.1. Classification (GTDB taxonomy): domain Bacteria; phylum Bacteroidota; class Bacteroidia; order Bacteroidales; family Dysgonomonadaceae; genus Dysgonomonas_A; species Dysgonomonas_A macrotermitis. Next base: position 26,614 of record NZ_FQUC01000002.1, read on the forward strand.
GTCCAGAGAATCACAAACATTACTTTTCAAACTTTCAGGTGATGATTTGGCTCGATTTGACGAAAACCAATCAGCTTGGATTACAGATGCCGGAAAATATACAATCAAGGTAGGTTCTTCTTCAAAAAAGATTCTTTTATCAAAAGTTTTTGAAAAGAAAAGTGAATCGAAAAGAGGATTGTAACTAAAAACCTACAATATTGAATATGATAAAGATATCCTTAAATATTTAGTGATGAAAATTATGAGAAAACTAATTGTTAGTATGGCTCTTCTATGTTTAGCTTGTGTTATAAATGCACAGGACTACTATAAAACACATAGAGAGTCATGGTTAAAAAAAGCAGAGGAAGCTAAACCAGAGTTATTTCAAACAACATATTCGCCGCAATATTTAGTTAAATCTGTTGCTGATCCAATAGCTTTTCAAGGTTGGAAGATGGAAAGATTTGATGATATGAGTTATTTATATGATCAATCTTTCAAAAAAGTAAAAGAAGTCATAGTTGATTTTGGTAAGCATATGACTGGATTTTATACTTTCCATTTAAAAACAACTGATAAAGCTCAAGACGCACCAATACGTATAAAGTTTACATTCGCTGAAGTTCCGGCTGAATTGAATACTTCCTTAGATCCATGGAAGGGGACGTTAAGCCGTGCATGGATGCAAGATGAGATAATTACAGTTTCACAAATCGATCAGGATATTACAATACCCAGAAGAATATCTGGTAGATACATGAAAATTGAATTACTTGCGGCTCCTCCCGATTTTGATTTTGCTCTTACAAATATGTACTTCACTGCATATTCATCAGCAAAAGAAGTAAAAACAACGTTACAAGATAATGTCCCTCAGGATATCAGAGAAATAAATGATGTTGCTATTGAGACATTGAGAGAATGTATGCAGACTGTATATGAAGATGGACCAAAGCGTGATATGCGTTTATGGATCGGAGATCTTTATCTTGAATCGCTTGCAAATATGTATTCATTTCAGAATCATGAGCTGACCAAACGATGTTTATATCTACTGGCAGGATTAGCTGCTGAAGATGGTAATCTGCATGCTAATATATTTGAAAAGCCAGAACCTCATCCACAATATAGTTCATATTGCCTGTCTTATAATTTACTATACAATGTTACTCTTCTTGAATATCTAAAAGCAAGTGGGGATATGGAAACGGCCAAAGACCTTTGGCCAGTTGTAAAAAGACAGGTTGAGGATGCGATGTCTTATCTGGATGAGAATAATATATTTAATCAAAATAAAAAAGGATATGTATGGCTTTTCTTTGATTGGAGAGATGGTCTTGATGTTAGCACACCAATGCAGGGTCTTATGATTTTTGCTTTAGACAAAAGTTATGAATTAGCAAAAATACTAAATAAGGAAGACGAAGTTCGTGATTGGCCTTTAGTTTCAAAAAATATGGCAAAAGCGGCTCGTAAAGAATTATACGATAAAAATAGAGGAATTTTTTTAAGTGGATCGAATAATCAGATTTCCTCCATGTCACAAATCTGGATGATAATATCAGGTGTACTTAATCAGAAAGAGAGCCAGAAAGCACTTAAGACTACTCTATCAATGGATGATGCTGTTTACCCTGGAACTCCGTATGCTTATCATTATCTTATTGAAGCAATGGTAGCTTGTGGCATGAATGAAGAAGCAAAAGAGTATATGAGAAGCTATTGGGGAGCAATGGTCAAAAAAGGTGCTGATACATTTTGGGAACAATGGGATCCTGAGAATGAATTCCTTTCTCCTTATAATTTCTTTCCGGTGAATAGTTATTGTCATGCATGGAGTTGTACTCCTGTTTATTTTATACATAAATACCCAGAAGTATTTCAAAAATAATTAATAAAATATGAAAAAATACATTTATACAGCGATCACATTATTGCTGCTATGCACTCAAACATTATCAGCTCAACGTATGTACACGAAAGATCCGAAAGTAGAACAACGGATCGAGAAGCTGATAAAAAAAATGACATTGAAAGAAAAGGTTGGTATGCTTCATGGAAATTCAAAGTTTTTTGTTTCAGGAGTAGAACGTTTAGGCATTCCTGAATGGAGCATGTCGGATGGTCCTCATGGAGTAAGAGCTGAAATCAATCGACACGACTGGAATTATTCAGGTTGGACAAATGATTCATCTACTTATTTGCCCACAGGTACTGCATTTGCTGCGACCTGGAATACTGAATTAGCCTATAAAAGAGGACAGATATTAGGGTCAGAGGCAAGATATCGAAAAAAAGATGTACTATTAGGACCCGGAGTCAATATCATTCGTAGTCCATTATGCGGTCGTAACTTTGAATATTTTAGTGAAGATCCATTCTTAACAGCACGAATGTCAGTCCCGTATGTAAAAGGCTTACAATCCAGAGATGTTGCAGCTAGTATAAAACATTATGCATTAAACAACCAAGAAACAGAACGGGGTACTATTGATGTGTATGCATCTGAACGTGCATTACATGAAATCTACCTTCCTGCTTTTAAGGCTACAGTGGAAGAAGGAGGTGCGTTAACAGTAATGGCTGCATATAATAAATTTCGGGGTGAATGGTGTGCGGAAAACAAATATCTAGTACGTGATATACTGAAAGGTGAAATGGGTTTTGATGGAGCTTACATAACTGACTGGGGTGGAGCACATAGCACAGTAAAATCAGCAATAGCAGGTCTTGATGTCGAAATGGGAACGGAAAAAGCGAATTATAATGAATGGTACTTTGCAGACCCGTTAATAGAGGCTGTCCAAAAAGGAGAAATCCCAGAAAGCCTTGTAGATGAAAAGGTCGCGAATGTGCTTAGGGTAATGATTCGGACAAATATACTTGATCCCAAGAAACGTTTTAATGATGGAGTTATAAATACAAAAGAGCATCAACAAGAAGCATATCAGGAAGCTGTGGAAGCTGTAGTATTATTGAAAAATGAGAATAATTTACTTCCTATGAATATTGGAAGTATGAAATCAATTGCAGTAATAGGTGATAATGCAACTCGCAGGCATTGTGATGGGGGGTTAAGTTCTGAAATAAAGGCATTGTATGAAATAACCCCACTAGAAGGTCTTCGTCGAAAGTTTGGCGATAAAGTACAGATTAACTTTGCTCAAGGATATGAGAAAACCTCTTTTTTTGTTCCTGGAGAGAATAATGGACAAGGCGCAGGTCGCTTTAGTGAAGACAATAAAGTAAAGGAAGGTTTGCTGAATGAAGCAATAGAAGCAGCAAAAAAATCAGAGGCTGCCATTATATTTTGTGGACTAAACCATGATTTTGATACAGAGTCCGCAGACAAAATGTACATGCAATTACCTTATGGCCAGATTGAGTTAATCCAAGAAGTAAGCAAAGTTAATCCAAATACAGTAGTAGTTATTATTGCCGGATCTCCTGTTGATTTAGTTGCTCCTTCTATTTGTGCACCTGCAATTATTTGGGGATGGTATAATGGGATGGAAGCAGGAAATGCTTTTGCTGACATAATTACAGGAAAAGAAAACCCTTCAGGGAAAATGCCTTTTACGCTAGCTTATTCATTAGAGCAATATCCTGCTCACGCTTATAATAACTATCCTGGGCGTAATGGTATTGTGAACTACGAGGATGATATATTAGTGGGATATCGCTGGTTTGATACAAAAAAGCAACCCGTAGTTTATTCTTTTGGTTATGGTCTGTCATATACAGAATTCTCTTATGGTAAACTTTCTACAGATAAACAATCCTACAATCAGGAAGATAAAATAAGAGTAAAATTTCTTCTACAAAATACAGGTTCTGTAAAAGGTGGTGAGGTTGCTCAATTATATGTCAGCGATGTTGAATCTTCTGTGTTACGTCCGACAAAAGAGTTGAAAGGATTTAGGAAAGTATTTTTAAATCCAGGAGAATCTCAACAAGTAGAAATTGATGTGCCAGTATCTGAATTAGGATTCTATGATGAAGAAAAACGTGCTTTTGTTGTTGAGCCTGGAGAATTTATTCTTCATATTGCATCTTCCGCATCGGATATTAAAGATAGTATTTCTATAAAAATACAATAAGATAATGGACAGCTCTATCCATACAGAATATTTGATAACAAGCAATAGAGATATAGATTGGGGCTTAACAGTAAATTCTGTTGGATTTCAACACATAGAACCAGGGGAGGTATATCCTCCCCTTAATCATCCAACCCGATATTTATTTAATGTGGCTAAAGGTCGTATACTAAATGAATATCAATTACTATATATAACTCAGGGGTATGGTGATTTTACTTCGAAAAGTTCTACAAAATGTCATGTTGCAGAAGGGAATATGTTTTTACTATTTCCTGATGAATGGCATACATATAAACCGAATAAGCTTTCAGGGTGGGATGAATATTGGATAGGCTTTAGTGGCAAAAATATGGATGACCGTGTTTTATCTAACTTCTTCAATATTCAAAAACCAATATTGAATGTCGGTCTGCAAAATAATTTAGTTAGTATATATCTCGAAGCAATATCTATTGCAAAAGATCAAAATGCAGGATTCCAACAATTATTGTCTGGAATAGTTGAAAGGCTTTTAAGTTGTGCATATGCTTATAATAAGTTAGCCTCTTTTGAAGAGATGAAGGTTGTAAAGATGATAAACAAGGCTAAACTGATCATCCAAGAGAGCTTATATACAGCGATCTCTCCAGAAGAAGTTGCCCTGAAATTAAATATGAGCTATTCATGGTTTAGAAAAGTATTTAAACAATATACAGGTTTTGCTCCAATGCAATATATAAATGAAATGAAAATACAAAAGAGTAAAGACCTATTGACAAATACAGATTTATCAAATATTGAAATTGCGTATAAACTCGGGTTTGATAATCCTAATTATTTCTGCACTTTATTTAAAAATAAGGTCAAAGTAACCCCTATGAAATATCGTGCTATTACTCAAGGTAGAAATATTAATGCCAAATTAAATGTATAAATTATGAAAAGAGGCTTATTACAGCAATGCTATTTTCAAAGGTATACTTATTTATTCTCTTTGATTTTTTTTATTCCCATTTTTAAAGTCAATGCTCAACAAAATGTTGTTTTTGATAAGGTTATTAATGAAAATAATATACAGCAGAAACCACGTACAATTGTAACGACTGATGGTGAAATTGACGATATAGATTCATTCATCAGATTCCTTCTTTATGCTAATGAATTCAAGATTGAAGGCTTGGTATATAGCAGTTCTCAATGGCATTATTCAGGAGATGGTAAGGGTACATTATTTACATCGGAAATGCCCGAGACTGCTACAAGATATGGTGAAAAGACTAATTTGCGATGGGTTGGGACTACATGGATACAGGAATTAATTGATAAATATGCAATAGTATACCCAAACCTCATAAAACATGCTGACGGCTATCCATCTCCAGAATATTTACATAGTTTAATACGTATTGGAAATATCTCTTTTGAAGGAGAAATGGAAAAGATCACTGAAGGCTCAGATTTAATAAAAAACGTATTATTGGATGCTGACTCTAACCCTGTTTTTTTACAGGTTTGGGGAGGCAATAATACCATAGCCCGTGCATTGAAATCTATAGAAGAAGAGTATCAGAATACCCCATCATGGCAAAAGGTATATAAAGCAGTATCACAAAAAGCAATTATTTATAACATACTTGATCAAGATGCTACTTACAAAAAGTATATAGGTAAAAACTGGCCAGAGATTCGTGTATATAATAATTTAGCTCAGTTTTGGAGTTTTGCTTATTCTTGGCCTAGTGATGTACCTGATATTTATAAGCCATATCTTGGAGGTAATTGGTTTGCAAAAAACATTTTATTTAACCATGGACCTTTACTCGCTGAATATTACACTTGGGGAGATGGGCGGCAACTCGTTGAAGACAATGAGCATACACACGGTAATCCGGAAAATCAAGAGAAAGAAGGCCGCAAAAAATATGACTTTATTTCAGAAGGGGACTCCCCATCCTATTTGTATCTAATCAACGTAGGTCTGAGAAGTATAGAAAATCCTTCTTATGGAGGTTGGGGTGGACGGATGGTGCCTTCTTCAGATAATCCTTACAGATGGACTGATACCAATGTTGCAGATTATAATCCATATACAAATAAATTGGATCGTACTTATCCACAAACACGTTGGATTGACGTAATTCAAAATGATTTTGCAGCAAGGGCAGATTGGTGTGTATTATCATATGAGGAAGCTAATCACCCGCCTGTAGTAACACTTGCTCATGAAGCTGATCTTATTGTTAAGCCTGAAACACAGGTAACGTTAAAAGGTAAAGCTATTGATCCCGATGGAGATACTTTGATTTACAAATGGTGGCAGTATGTAGAAGCAGGAACTTCTCCCCATCAATTAGAAATAGAAGATTCGAATAGTCCACAGGCAACAGTAACAATACCTAGTATGTCATTGCCAAAAGAAACTTATCATTTGATATTTGAAGTTAAAGATTCAGGCAAGCCTCAATTAACCAGATATCAACGAGTGATTTTAACTGTAAATTAATAATCTTCAAAAAGTGAATTTATTATAGACAAATTCGATTTACATTAAAAATAATATTAACAAACAAAAATAAATTATATGTCAAACAGAATAGTATTAAATGAAATATCTTATCATGGTGTTGGTTCAAGAAAAGAAATTACCACTGAAGTAAAGAGAAGAAATCTGAAAAAAGCATTACTTGTTACAGATAAAGACCTGATTAAATATGGTGTTGCAAAGCTTATCGAAGATGTCTTGAATGAAAATAATATTCCCTATGAAATATATGACAACGTAAAGGCAAATCCGACTATCCAGAATGTACAGCTTGGAGTGGATACTTATAAAGCAAGCGGTGCTGACTTTATTGTAGCTTTAGGGGGCGGATCTGCTATTGATACAGCTAAAGGTATTGGAATTGTTGCAAATAATCCGGAACATTATGATATAAGATCGTTGGAAGGAGCTGTAGAAACAAGATACAAATCTGTCCCTGTAATAGCATTACCTACGACAGCAGGTACTGCCGCAGAAGTTACGATCAACTATGTGATAACCGACGAGGAGCAAAAAAAGAAAATGGTCTGTGTTGATCCGAATGATATACCGGTAGTGGCAATTATTGATTCCGAATTGATGTATTCAATGCCTAAGGGCTTAACAGCCGCAACAGGAATGGATGCCCTGACTCATGCTATAGAATCCCTTATTACTCCCGGTGCATGGGAAATGTCTGATATGTTTGAAATTAAAGCAATCGAATTAATCCATAAGCATTTAAAAAATGCAGTTGACATGCCTAATAATAAAGAGGCCCGTGAGGGAATGTCCTTAGCTCAATATATTGCAGGTATGGGTTTTTCAAATGTAGGTCTTGGTATTGTACATTCTATGGCTCACCCACTTGGCGCATTCTATGATACACCGCATGGAGTCGCTAATGCCCTCTTACTCCCTTATGTAATGGAGTATAATGCTGAGTCGCCGGCGGCAGAAAAATATAAATTAATAGCTAAAGCAATGGGAGTATCTCAAACAGAGAATATGACTACCTCTGAAGGTGTTAATGCTGCTATTAATGCAGTGAAAACATTGTCGAAAAGTATAAATATTCCGCAAAAATTAAACGAAATCGGAGTTCGCAAAGAAGATATTTCTGATTTAGCAGTTGCTGCGTTCAATGATGTATGTACTGGAGGTAACCCTAGACCAACTCCCGTGGAAGATATAGATAAGTTATATCATATTGCATACTAATATGAAAAATTTAGCTTTCTTAGTTATTATTTTTTCTCTCAGTATCAATGATATAATTTTTTCAAAGTAATTTGCAGTAAAATTCTATAATTAAATAACATAAGCTGTTAACTTCGACTTATTTATAAAACATGAAAAATATAATAATTATTGGAGCTTTGATCTGCTCGTTTTCCGCAGTTACTCATGCTCAACAAATAAACTATTTAGATAACATCTATGAATATATTGAAAACACATCTGTTTTTGAATTAAATCAAGAGGAAGGAAGGGCTTATTATATTCCTGAAAAACATATTTCATTAAATGGCGAATGGAAATTTTATTGGAGTGATATACCTGAAGGTATTCCCCATGATTTTTATAAGGAAAAGTTTAATGACCAGAAATGGGATGTGATTAAAGTGCCGTCTAATTGGGAAATGGTTGGATATGGAGATAAACTGTTCAGAAATGTTCACGCTCCATTCAAAGCTAACCCTCCATTCGTTCCAAGAGATTACAACCCAACAGGAGCCTATAGAAAAGAGTTTAATATTCCTAAATCATGGAACGGAGATCAAGTTTTCTTGCGTCTGGAAAAAGTGGCGTCTGCTTCCTTTGTTTGGATTAATGGGCAGGAAGTTGGCTATAATGAAGGAGCTCAAGAACCATCTGAATATAATATAACCCAATACCTTAAACCCGGAAAAAATACAATAGCAGTACATGTCGTAAAATATTCTGACGGATATTATCTTGAAGGTCAAGATTATTGGCGCTTAGCCGGTATATTTGACGATGTTTGGGTTTATTCCACCCCATCTGTTCGTTTGTTTGATTGGTATGTAGTTACTGATTTTGACGAGACATTTAAAGACGCAATTCTCGATCTTAACATTGATGTAAAGGGATATCTACAAGAATCTTCTGCGAATTATCAAGTGATAGCAAAATTGCAAGATCCAGATGGAGTATCAGTAGCTGAAATGTTTAGCGAATCTTTTGTAGTAGACAAAGCTGGTAAAAAGAGTTTGAACCTCAAGAAAAATATTGTAAATCCTAAAAAGTGGACATCAGAAACACCTTATTTATATTCTTTAGAAATACAATTATTGGCAGAAGGAGGACAACCGCGTGATGTAATAAAAACAAAAATAGGTTTTAAGAAGACAGAAATAAAAGGAGAAACCTTTTATTTAAACGGTGTACCATTAAAAGTTAACGCCCAAAATTCCCATATGCAACATCCTGAATTGGGGCATACTATGAATGAAGAAACGATTCGAAAAGATTTTGAGATATTGAAAAAATTTAATTTTAATGCAGTGCGAATATCCCATTATCCACCGGTAAACCGTTATTTGGAACTAGCAAATGAATATGGGCTATTTGTTATTGACGAAGCAGGTACGGAAGCGCATGCTACTGAATTTATATCAGACCGCAAAGAATATACCGAAATGTATCGTGAACGTGTAAGACAAATGGTTTTACGCGACCGGAATTATCCTTGTATTCTGTTTTGGAGTGCTGGGAATGAAAGCGGAGAAGGATTTAATATTACCGAAACAATTAAAGAAGGGAAAAAATATGATCATACACGATATTGGATGTATGGAGGAAATGCTTATGCTCATCCTGCAGAAGAAATTATTGGTCCACGTTATCCAACTCCAATAGAATTGGAAATGGAAACAGGTATTATTCCCGATTCTACCGATATGCGCCCTTCTTTTATGGATGAATATCTTTCTGTTGCAGGAAATGGAGGTGGAGGATTAGATGATTACTGGCGGGTTATTTATTCCCATCCCCGATTAATGGGTGGTGCTATTTGGGATTTTGTAAGTCCAGGGTTAACAGAACGGATACGAGTAGTTGAGGATAAGTCTCCTTATTCTACACCTGCACATTTGATGGGTAATGCAAAAATAGTGAAAGGAATCCAAGGGAATGCTCTTGATTTGAATGGGCACGATCAGTGGGTGGAAGTTTACCGTCAATCTAATGTAGAAATAGATACAGATCAGCTGACATTAACTTGTGAGGTTTATCCGCGTAAGTTAGTAAGCAGTTGCGGTTCTTTTATAACTAAGGGAAATTTTCAGTTTGGTTTACAACAGCAAGGCAAAGATTCATTAGATTTCTATCTGTATACGAATAAGAAATATATACTTCGTGTTCCTTTACCGTCTGATTGGGAGAACAAGTGGCACCAGTTAAGTGGCGTTTACGATGGAAAAGAAATGGCTGTCTATATTGACGGAAATAAAGTTGGAACACTTGCCGCATCTGGGCATATAACAAATTTTCCATTTCCCATCAATATAGGACGGAATGAGGAAATACATGGACAAGAAACAGATGTTTATATTTGTGATGCAATATTAGATAATGTAGGAATATTTGCGAAATCAGTTTTACCTGGAGACTATAATTCAGAACAAGCTGTACTTTGGCTCGATTTTGAAAAAGAGATTGATAGAGGGACATTTTACAGTTATGGTATAGGAGCTCGAACCTATGGAAGTATATGGCCAGATCGGAGTATTCAACCAGAGATGTGGCAAATGAAAAAAACAGTTCAACCTATATCCGTTTCACTAATTGATGCAGAAAAAGGATGGGTTGAAGTTTGGAATCGAAATCATTTCTTATGTGCTTCACACTATAAAACACATTGGTTTCTGGAGGCTGATGGGGAAATTATTGAAGAGGGTGAAATTAGTCTTCAAGTTCCTCCACTTTCAAAAAAGCAGGTTCAAACACCTTACCATAAGCCAAATATACTACCAGGAAAAGAATATCGGATTACAGTTAGTTCTTCATTAAAGGAGGATGAGATATGGGCTTCAGCCGGTCATGAAGTATCATGGGATCAATTGGAATTACCTTGGTATGAGTCGTTAAAACCTCAACAAAAGGAAGAACAAATATTGACATACAAAGAGACTTCTGAAAATATTACGGTCTTAGGCAATGATTTTTCCTATGTTTTCGAAAAAGCTAATGGATCTTTATCTTCAATTATTATAAAAGGGCAAGAAATGCTTAAATCTGCTTTAACCCTAAATACTTGGCGAGCACCACTAGCTAACGAATTGGATGAATGGGGATCAGGTAATTCATACTCTATAAATTGGAAAGAAGGGTATGGACGACAAATTGCTACTGAATATTATTCTCTGGGAATTGATAAATTGACATCTAATCCAATGTCAATAGAAGTTTTCGAGAAAGAAATGAAGGTATATATTAATATTCGCGAAATAACTTTAACAGGAAGTAGCAGCACTGATAAACGAGACAAATATATAAGTGGGCGAATGATCAATGGATTCGAAAATATTTACTCATACACAATTGCATCAGATGGAGAAATCTTGTTACATCACACTGTGCTACCACAAGGAAAGATGCCATTATGGCTACCGCGCATTGGATTAACAATGACATTAGATCAAAGTTTAAACGAAGTAGAATGGTATGGACGAGGGCCTCAAGAGAACTATCCTGATCGGAAAAGTGGATATAAGTTAGGGGTCTACTCAATGACCGTAAAAGAAATGTATGAACCTTATCTAATTCCTCAAGATTATGGATTGCGTACAGATAACAGATGGTTACGTATGAAGAATAAAACCGGTCTTGGATTGGAGTTCTCCATGGATCAATGGTTCAACTTTAATGCCTATCCTTATTCAACGGATAACCTTACTAAATCTGTTTACACATATCAATTGCAAGAACAAGATGGTGTTACGCTTAATTTAGATTACGCAACATCAGGAGTGGGATGTACAGCTCGTTCTGTACTTAATTCATATCGAGCCTTGCCGCAACGATACGAACGGAAAATAAAGATTCGCCCTATACTGAACTAGTTATTATATAAACACATTTTAGAGAATAGTATTACATATTTTGTAATACTATTTTTTTACCATGAAGCAAAGCCTATTGAAAAATAGCGTGTGCATACTATTGTAATATAGTTATTTGTAATAATTGTTAACAACAATATGCATTATCATATTTTGAAGTATTTATATCAAATGCATGACTAACATTTTAGGTGATAAAATTAATTTTACTGCAAACAAATTAGTGATGAACACACCTCGAAATACTCATAATTTTTTTGCTTTTGATTTAGGTGCCACAAGTGGCCGCTCTATACTGGGAACTATTTCCGGAGATAAAGTTGAATTGAAAGAACTGACCCGATTCCCTAACAAAATAATCCGTATTCACGATAAGTATTATTGGGATATTTTTGCACTCTTCGATGAATTGAAAAACGGGTTAAAAACTCTATCAACTCTCAATATAGAAATAGATGCAATAGGAATTGATACATGGGGTGTCGATTTTGTCTATCTTGGTAAAGATGGAACATTGTTGAGTCAGCCCCGCTCATATCGTGATCCTTATACAAATGGTGTCCCAGAAGAATACTTTAAAATAGTTCCCAAGAAAGAGGTGTATAATCTGACTGGAATACAAATAATGAATTTCAACAGTATATTCCAATTATATGCAGCTAAACGTGAAGGTTCTGTAGCAATCAATTCTGCCAATGATCTACTCTTTATACCAGATGCTCTATCTTACATGTTGACAGGAAAAAAAGTCTGCGAATATACAATAGCATCAACATCTCAATTATTGAATCCACGAACAAAAAATTTTGAAGCAAAACTATTTAATGCTATGGGAGTAGATCCGTCTATTATACAACCTATAGTAATGCCAGGTGAAATGATAGGCTATGTAATGGAGAGTGTAGTAAAAGAATGTGGGATAGGAAAAATACCAGTTATAGCAGTAGCTGGGCATGATACCGGTTCTGCTATTGTAGCCATTCCTGCAGATAATGAAAATTTTGCATACCTGAGTTCTGGCACATGGTCTCTGATGGGAATAGAGGTCAAAGATCCTATTATTAACGATGATTCATACAATATGAATTTTACAAATGAGGGAGGCGTAGATGAAACGACTCGTTTCCTGAAAAATATTACGGGAATGTGGCTTCTTGAACAATGTCGTAAAGAATGGGAATCGGAGGGTAAATCATATACTTATTCGCAAATAGTTGAGATGTCGAATTCTGTTCAAGGATTCTTATCATTTATTGACCCCGATGATAATAGCTTTGCTAATCCGGAAAGTATGCTCAAAGCCATAAGTGCATTTTGTCAAAAAACAAAACAGAAAGTACCTGTTTCTGATGCTGAATTTATCCGTTGTATTTTCGATAGTTTAGCTCTAAAATACAGATATGTACTTGAATGCTTAAAAAAAATAGCACCTTTTCCAATTGAAAAGCTTCATGTAATTGGTGGTGGCTCTAAAAATAATTTATTAAATCAAGCTACAGCCAATTCGATAGGGATACCTGTAATTGCGGGGCCTTGTGAAGCTACAGCCTTAGGTAACATAATGATTCAGGCAAGAGGGCTTGGACTTGTCAACTCTTTAGAAGAGGTACGCACTATAATTAAGAATTCCGTAATGCCTAAAATATTTGTGCCACAAGATACAGAATTGTGGGATGCAGCTTATCAGAATTTCATCAAACAACTAAAATAACATAAATCAATAAACCATGAACAAGAAAGAATTAGTACAAAAATCGTACGAAATAGCAAAAGAACGCTATGCAGCATTAGGTGTGGATGTAGAAACTAGTCTTAATAAGTTACAAGACTTATCAGTTTCAATTCATTGTTGGCAGGCAGATGATGTCACAGGTTTTGAAAATTTGGGAAACATAGGTGGTGGTGGCATACAGGCTACAGGAAATTATCCGGGTAAAGCTCGTAATATTGATGAACTACGCACTGATATTGAAAAAGTTCTGACATTGGTTGCTGGTAAGAAACACAGACTAAACCTTCATGAAATATATGGGGATTTTGGAAATAAAATTGTAGATCGTGATCAGGTTGATGCATCTCATTTTACAAGCTGGATGCAATGGGGACAGGAGAAGGGAATCAAACTTGATTTTAATTCAACATCATTCGGGCATCCAAAGAGCGGAGATTTAACTCTTGCAAATCCTGATAAATCTATCCGAGATTTCTGGATTGAACATACAAAACGTTGTCGTGCAATAGCTGAAGAAATGGGGAAATTTCAGAATGATCCTTGTATCATGAATTTATGGGTACATGATGGTTCCAAAGATTTGACTGTAAACCGTTATTTGTACCGTTCATTATTGGAAAAATCTTTGGATGAAATTTTTGATATTAAATATAAAAATATGAAGGATTGTATTGAGTCCAAATTATTCGGTATTGCTCTTGAAAGTTATACTGTTGGATCTCATGATTTCTACTTAGGATATGGAGCAAAAAAACAAAAAATGGTTACCTTGGATATGGGACATTTTCATCTATCCGAGAGTGTCGCTGATAAGATCTCATCCTTATTACTATTTACCCCTGAAATTATGCTTCATGTAAGCCGTCCTGTCCGTTGGGATTCAGATCATGTGGTTCTTTTAAATGACGAAACAACAGAACTGGCTAAAGAAATTGTACGTGCAGATGCGCTAAATAAAGTACATATAGGATTAGATTTCTTTGATGCTTCCATTAACCGTATCGGAGCATATGTAGTAGGCATTCGTGCAACTCAAAAGGCTTTCTTACAAGCTCTTCTTGAGCCAACTGTGAAACTTCGTGAATATGAGGCAAATGGCCAATATTTTGAACGCCTTGCTCTTTTAGAGGAAACTAAAGGGCTTCCTTGGAATGCTGTATGGGATTATTTCTGCTTTAAAAATAACATTGCAGTAGGAGAAGACTATATTACAGAAGTACAGCAATATGAGAAAGAAGTTACATCAAAAAGATAAATATAAACATTCTGCTTACAGCAAGGAAACTAGTCATATACCATTGTTTTTTTACCTTGCTGTAAGCGTCCGTTTATTAAAAGATTAGATTATGAATACAATCATTGGTCTGATTATAATAGCAATAGGCAGTTTTGGTCAATCCAGTTCATATGTGCCTATTAATAAAATAAAAAATTGGTCATGGGAATGTTTTTGGTTAGTTCAAGGGGTATTCGCATGGCTTTTATTCCCCTTTTTAGGTGCTTTACTCGGGGTTCCCGAAGGTAGTAGTCCATTTGAGTTATGGAGTTCAGGAGGAGCAGTCAAATCTGTTTTATTTGGAGTCCTATGGGGGGTAGGCGGCCTGACTTTTGGTTTGAGTATGCGGTATCTTGGAGTAGCTCTTGGACAAAGTATTGCTCTTGGAACCTGTGCTGCATTTGGTACATTATTCCCGGCTCTGTTAGTAGGGAAAGATTTATTCCATGGAGAAGGACTAATGTTGCTAATAGGAGTATGCATCACGCTTACAGGTATATCCATTATCGGCTATGCGGGAAGCCTACGTTCAAAGAATATGACTGATGCGGAAAAGAAAGCAGCAGTTAAAGATTTTGCCTTGACAAAAGGTCTTTTAGTAGCTCTTTTAGCTGGAGTAATGAGTGCATGTTTTGCCCTTGGCTTAGAAGCAGGAACTCCGGTAAAGGAGGCGGCAGTTTTGGGAGGAGTAAAATCTCTCTATGCAGGGTTGCCGGTTATTTTTCTGATTACTTTAGGTGGTTTCATAACAAATGCGGTTTATTGTATTCAGCAGAATATAAAGAATAAGACAGGTAAAGATTATTTTTCAGTATCAAAAAGAGTATTAGTAAGTAATATTCTATTTTGTGCCCTTGCCGGTGTATTATGGTATTCACAATTCTTCGGGCTTGAAATGGGTAAAAGCTTTTTGTCTGAAAGCCCTGTTTTACTCGCATTCTCATGGAGCATACTAATGTCCTTAAATGTATTATTTAGCAATATTTGGGGTATTATTCTAAAGGAGTGGAAAGGAGTAAATAAATCAACAATTGCTATTCTTATAGTAGGATTAGGTGTTCTTATATCTTCAATTATTGTAGTGGCAATATCACAGAATTAGTAAAAAAAATATAAATAAAAATATGAAATCAATATTAGATAGTCGTCCTAAATTAGCTAAAAGAATAAATGAAGTTGCAGAAGTTGCTGGTTATCTTTGGCAAAAAGGATGGGCAGAGCGTAATGGTGGAAATATCACTATTAATATTACAGATATAGTAGATGATGAAATAAAATTAATGAAGCCTATAAGTGAGGTAATGCAGATAGGCAAACCTTTACCTTACCTAAAAGGTTGCTATTTCTTTTGTAAAGGAACAAACAGACGTATGCGTGACCTGGCCCGTTGGCCAATGGAAAACGGTTCAATAATCCGTATATTGGATGACTGCGCTAGCTATGTGATTATTGCTGATAATCCGGTTAAACCAACATCAGAATTGCCGTCACATTTATCAATGCATAATTACCAGATAGAAATTGGTTCGGGATACAAAGCTGCTCTACATACACACCCAATTGATCTGATTGCAATGACTCACAATCCGGATTTTCTCAAAAAAGATAAGCTGACATATCTTCTTTGGAGTATGATACCTGAGACACGGGCATTTTGTCCAAAAGGGCTGGGTATAATTCCTTATAAGATGCCAAGCTCTATTGAGCTGGCTGATGCTACAGTGGAAATGCTGAAAGATTATGATGTGGTGATGTGGGAAAAACACGGAGTTTGTTCGGTTAGTGAAAATATTATGGAAGCTTTCGATATGGTAGACACGCTTTCTAAATCTGCACAAATATATTTAACAGCAAAATCAATGGGATTTGAACCTGAAGGAACTTCTATGAAAGACATGGAAGCATTGAAGATCGCATTCAACTTGCCTAAGTAAGAGGCATTGAAAGCCTTATAATATTTTCACTGCTATCTTACAAATAGTAATGAAATGAATATTCGCAACAGACATTAATCTCTAGCATGAATATTCATTGTATTAAAAATTTATTGCTGTATACTTTTCAATATCTAAATTTTATTCTCACTATTATTACATACATTCATATGTAATAATAGTGAGATAGTTCCAATGAATATATTAATGAAATTATAACTAATAAAAACACATTGACTTTACTTAAACAGAATCTATTAAAAGAGTTCGCAGAAGAGCTTTATCTAGTTTAATAATTTTATTGTTTATCTAAAAATGTGTATTTATGGAACAATTTGTAAAAAAATTACACGAAGAAGTAGTGTCTTATCTACAGGGAATCGACAATCAGGCAGAAGACAATCTGGCAAAAGCAAAAAAGGGAATCCTTATTTTGGAAGATGTATTCCATAGGCTGAAATCATTTATTGTTGAAGGTTATGAATTTAAGAGTAAGGAAGAGGAAATAAAGTTTTTTAAAGAACATAAACCAAAACTATTTTGTAACCTCATTTTTTATCGGAAGATTTATAACCTTGAGATGCATCGTCCAACAGGAGGAGGCATAATTCAACAAGACTATTTCAGGAAAGAACTAGATCATATTAATGATTATTTCCATAAGAACTTGGATTTTTATCATTATTACCGTTCAGACAATACCTTTATGGATGAAATATTCTTTTTAAGAGGGCAAAACACTGAGATTCTATTACACTTGGAGACATTTTATTTTGAAAGAGATCCATTGTTCTCAACCAACTGTGATTTTAAGATAGCCAAAATATTAGCGAACAATATGTTAGAATCTTACATAAGGGATGAGATTGAAAAACTTGAAAACAAAGATTATGAATTGAAAAATTATTTTCAACCAAAAACAAAAATAACATGGACCGGAACCAAAGCTGAACTAATTGAATTGATTTATGCATTAATTGAAGTAAAAGTTTTCAATCATGGTAGAGCTTCACTAAAAGAAGTTGTTTGCTACTTTGAAAATATTTTCAATATCGAACTGGGAGCAAACCCCTCACGAACTTTTATCGAACTTTACATCAGAAAGATACAAACAGCTTTTATTAATAAACTACAAACTCTATTACTCAATAAGATGGAAAAAGAAAATAGATTAAAGAAAAATAAGAATGAAAAAGTGATTATATAATAAAACAATAATATTATAATCAGAATTTAAGTTTTCGCTTCATCTCTTATAAACAAAAAACTGGTAATTTTTTCGATAACAAACAGAGAGATAAACGAAAGTCTACTGCTTTTATGTAGCGTGGATAATCGTTTTTCCGTTTGTAGGTATACCAGTACCTTTGTTTGGAAAATATGAGATATCCACGCTATTCATAATATAACCTATAACTCAAACTCACAAGCACACTTATAACAACCCAAGCAGTTCTTTCCAAAAACAGTTTTTTTCCATAAAACACACTTTATAATATCCTAATATTAAGAATATTGCAAATTATTTAAAAAAATAGTTACCCCAACTTGTGAATACGCCTTTATCTAATTATGGAACTTTGCCCTGTCTTAAACAAAGAAGTATCCATATGGAAATAAACGATAGCAAATTCGATAAAAACATGGAGCATCTCCATAAACGTTTCGAAGAAATACTAAAGCTTCTCAAAGCAAAGAACAGACTCAACGGTGAAACCATCTTAGATAATCAGGATTTATGTATAATGCTGAACCTTACTCCCCGGAGCCTGCAACGTTACCGTTCCGACGGAGAGTTGCCATTTATCCGTGTTGGAGGAAAACCATTCTATTATGAATCCGATGTATTTAAATTTCTCAAAGCAAGAAAACAAAATCCGTTACCCGGTGAAGAAAATACCGTTGACGTGTAATTTTCTTATACATATACAAATACTTTTTAGATTAAAGCCAACTTGATTTTGAAGACACTTTGCTGTGATAGCAAGGTGTTTTTTTATCCTCCTTTTATAAAAATGCGACATGGTCGGACAAAGACTTCCTCTGATATATTTATTGATTATCAGCCCATTATTTAATAATATATTCGTCACCGAAATAATTATCCCGCCTGAAATTTTTCAGGATTTATTTCAATAAGCTAGAGAGGCCGCCTATTCGTAGCCTTTGTATTAACAAAACGGTCTGCGACCGCTAATTATCCAATGTTTTGAACAGCGAGAGCAGAGTCAAACTCTGTTTGAACTATGCCGAGTCGTGAGAAACATCTTATTTAATTAAAAATTATGAATGAAACATTGAAAGACCAAGATGTTCTGCTGGTCACAGAAAAGGACGGCAATAAACTAAGTGCCGTTACAGGTATCAACGAAGACGGCACACCCAAAACCGTTAAACCCGAACAGAAAAACGAACCCGATTTTCTAAAGATCGATAAGAATAGCGATGCTTTGGAAAACTTCATGTCCAACTTCCTGCGCCAATGTAAAGACCCGACACACTTTAATTTCTTTAAAGTGCCTGCTGACCAAGTGGAGAATATTACTCCAGTATTACAGGAAATGCTCAAAAACCCGGAGAACCCATCCAATAAAGAAATGTTGGATATGCATCGTGTATTACCCGAAGAATTCTCCAAGAAACAGTATCAGGCCATTGACGAATCCCGTATCGACTGGGCGCAATTTGAAAAGCTGGGAGTTACTAAAGAAATACTTGAACAAACAAAGAGTCTTGACAAAATGCTCAACTGGCAAAAATCTCCCGGCTTAATACCTATAAAAGTTGAAATTGATGGTATGACTATCCGCACCGATGCCCGCCTTTCACTTAGAGAAACACCCGAAGGAAACCTTACATTAGCTATCCATGCACTACGCAAAGAACCTGAATTAGACCGCCTATTTTATGGTACACGGTTAAATGAGGATGATAAGCAAAATCTTCGTCAGACAGGTCATGCAGGACGATTAGTTGAAATAGAACCTGTAAAAGGAGAAAAGATGAACGCTTTTGTCTCCATTGACAAACTAACCAATGAACTGGTTGCTGTCCGGGCTGATAAGATAAGGATACCCAACGAAGTAAAAGGTATCAAATTGGATGATACACAGAAGAAAGATTTGGCAGAGGGAAAAGCCATCTATCTCGAAGGTATGACCTCCAAAAACGGAAAAGAATTCAATGCCACAGTTCAAATCAATGCAGACCGAAGAGGGTTGGAATTCAAATTCGACAATGCCAATAAGTTGTCACAGACACAGCAACAGACAGCAAAACAAGCTCCACTGGAAACCCGGCAAGCCCAACAGTTTCGCATTCCGTCAAAGCTTTTAGGTGCAGAACTATCCGAAAAACAGCAAGGCGACCTCAAAGACGGAAAGACAATCTATGTATCGGGCATGATTGACAAAAAAGGAGAGCCATTCAATGCCTATATCAAAGTCAATACGGAAAAAGAAAAACTCGACTTCTTCAAATGGAATCCCGATAAAGCTCAAAAGGCTACTCCCGACAATAACAGTAAAACACAGGTTGCCGTCAATTCAGAAGGTAAGACCAATGAAGCTACCAAAAAGAATGAAGAGCCGCTCAAACAGGGACAGACACAGCCCACAGAGAAGCAACAGGAACAACAAGCGAAGAAAGAACTAACCAAACCTAAAGGAATAAAGATGTAATTCCTTATTCATCACTAATTATCCATTTATCCAACATTAAATAACCAACAAATATGAAAATTGCCATTATAGCAGAAAAACCTTCGGTCGCGAGAGAAATAGCCGCTATTGTCGGAGCCACAGATAAAAAAGACGGATACCTGAGCGGTAACAACTATTATGTAACATGGGCATTAGGTCATCTGGTCGGACTCGCTATGCCGGAAGAATACGGTATAAGCGGCTTCTCCAAAGAACATCTGCCTATTACTCCCCAATCATTCAAGCTGATTCCCCGCCAGATAAAAACAGGCAAAGGTTATAAAGCCGACACCGGAGCCTTGAAGCAATTGAAAGTGATTGAATCGGTATTTAACAAATGTGACAGGATTATTGTTGCTACCGATGCCGGACGTGAAGGAGAACTTATATTCCGCTATATTTATAATTATATCGGTTGTACCAAACCTTTCGACCGCTTATGGATAAGTAGCCTGACGGATAAGGCAATCAAAGAGGGATTGGAGAATCTGAAAGACGGATCGGAATACGACAGGTTGTATTATGCAGCACAGGCACGCAGTGAAGCCGACTGGCTTGTGGGTATCAATGCCACTCAGGCGTTAAGTATAGCAGCCGGACGTGGAATATTCTCATTAGGACGGGTACAAACTCCCACTTTATCAATGGTGTGCTTCCGTTATCTGGAACATATAAACTTTGTTCCGACCCCATATTGGGAACTTCTATTGGATACATCGTCCGGCCCACAGGAATTTTCAGCTACAACCAAAGAGCGTATTCCTTCCCGCAGTATTGCCAAAGAACTGTTTGAAAAGCAGAGGCAACAGAGGACTGTCATTGTACAAAGTGTAGAAAAAAAGGAAGTATCCCAGGAGCCACCTTTGCTGTATGACCTGACCACCTTGCAAAAAGAAGCCAATAGTAAATATAGTTTCTCTGCCGAGAAAACATTATCCATCGCTCAAAAGCTGTACGAATCAAAATTTATTACTTATCCCCGTACAGGAAGCCGCTATATTTCCGATGATATATTCAATGAAATACCGGAGTTAATAGCCAAATTGTCCAAATACAACATATTCGCTTCTTATACTGGAAAGATGGCGGACATAAACCTGAATATCCGTCCGGTAGACAATAAGAAGGTTACAGACCACCATGCCTTACTGATTACCGGAAATATTCCTGAAAAGATAGGATACGATGAACGCAAACTCTATGATATGATAGCCGGACGGATGCTCGAAGCTTTCTCTGACAAATGTATCAAAGACCAGACTACCGTTTTGCTGAATTGTGCGGATGTCCTTTATGAGGCTAAAGGCTCTGTAATGAAAGTTGCCGGATGGCGGGAAGTTTTTAATGAAAAGGAAGAAGGCAAAGAAAACAATAAAAACTTACCTATCCTGACAGAAGGTGGGGAGTTATCTGTAAGCAGGGTGCAATTATTGGAAAAACTAACGAAAGCTAAACCGCTCCATACTGAAGCATCTCTTTTGGCCGCAATGGAAACAGCAGGCAAGGAACTATCTGATGAAGAACAACGCTCGGCATTGAAAGACTGCGGAATTGGTACGCCTGCTACCCGTGCTTCTATTATCGAAACGCTGTTCTCCCGGGATTATATGTTCAGGGAGAAGAAATCCCTTATCCCGACTGAAAAGGGACTGGCAGTATATAATGCAGTTAAAGATAAACGAATTGCTGATGTCGAGATGACAGGTATGTGGGAGCAGACATTTGCCAAGATAGAAAGGGGTGATGCTGAAGCAGAGAACTTCAAAAAAGGTATTGAAGTTTATGCCGGACAAATCACCGATGAACTATTGAATACAGAGTTGGCTCTTCCTCAAAAAGAAGTGGCTTTTTGCCCTAAATGCAACAAGGAAGCCATCTTCTATCCTAAAGTCGTCAAATGCTCTGATGCAGGCTGCGGGTTAATGCTCTTTACATCACTTGCGGGAAAGACATTGCCGGAAGATATTATTCGTGTGCTTTTGTTAGGCAAGCAAACTCCATTAGTAAAAGGCTTTAAAAGTAAGGCAGGAAAATTCTTCGATGCAGCTCTGACCCTGGACGAAGAATATAAGATCAAATTCATTTTTGATAACAATTCAAACAAAGGGAATAGATCTAAGAAAAAGCAGTAGTAAAAGTGACTGCGACCCAACGCAAACGGCACTTGGGTATCCCTCCCAAGTGCCTCACTAATTATCCAAATTATCCGGTCTAACCCGACCTGTCTCTCGACATATTATCAGAAAACACCTATGAATAATTTGAAGTAAGACAAAGGTAGGCTTTTCTGGGAAAGTATTTATCCACAAATCAAAAACATTATGAAACAGAATAACAATCCAATGGAACTATCCTATTACAGACTAACCCTGCTTTCCTTTCTCAAAGAAAGCCATCCGCACCTGGCATCAGATAACAACTTCATTAAAAACAGAGCCGACGAAGCAGCCGAAGCCCATTCCAATGCAATAAAGGAAGGGCTGCCACAAACTGAAGCCGAAGAACAGGCGAACCTCACTCTCTTCAGAGGACTTCTTTTTTCCAGACATGATACTATTATCAATGTTCTTTGGAATGAATTCTCTGATATTGTTCCTCAAAGTGAAGCAAAAGGCTATGCCGTCCGCGTCCTATCTCAATGCGAATTCCTGTTTCTGCAATACCCTCTATCCGATGAGTTTGCCTATTCCTGCGAATATGACAAGCTCTATACAGAGTTAACAGGTTTCATCGACATCTGGCTGGAAGAAAATGAGCTATAATAAGAAGGTTCATTTGCGGGCTAATATTGAAGCCATCCGTACTGTCTTTGCTCTCGAAAGGGAGCAAAGGACAGCTACAGACGAAGAACGAACTGTTATGCAGGACTATTCCGGATTCGGAGGACTCAAATGTGTTCTCAATCCTGCCAACTCCCTGACCGATACAGTCCATTGGGCAAAGTCTGAACTGGAACTGTTTCCGTTGGTAGCAGAACTACACCGGGTTATTAAAGACAATACCGCTTCCGAGAAAGAATATAAACAATATTTCAACAGTATCAAGAACTCGGTACTGACTGCTTTCTATACACCACCCGAAGTAGTACAAACAATAACAGGCACACTGAAAGATGCAGGCATAGAAGTAAACCGATTCCTTGACCCATCCGCTGGTATGGGAGAATTCTCCCGTGCTTTTGGAGATAATGGTGAACGTATCTCTTTTGAAAAAGATATATTGACAGGAAAGCTGTTATCCCATCTGCAACCTGATGATAAAGTAAAGATTGAAGGTTTTGAGACTATCGAAAGTAGATACAACAACTACTTCGATATTGTTTCTTCCAATATCCCGTTCGGAGAAATGAGCGTCTTTGATTCTGCCTTTATGAAACAGGATGCTTTACACCGTGATTCTACTAAAGCTATACATAACTATTTCTTTGTAAAAGGAGTAGAATCTCTTCGTGAAGGCGGTATTATGGCTTTTATAACATCTCAGGGAGTGATGAACTCTCCCAATAATGAACCTGTGCGTCAATGGCTGATGGAAAACACAAACCTTGTATCGGCTATCCGACTACCCAATAACCTTTTTACCGACTATGCAGGAACGGAAGTCGGAAGCGACCTGATTATATTGCAAAAGAATACGGCAAAGGAGAACCTTAATTTCGGAGAGGGCTTGTTTGTAAAGAGTTCACCCTTGCCCATTTCAGGTATTTATAATAACGATTATTTCTATAATCATGTCCGGGTAGTACAGACAAAAGCATTTATAGATACAGATCCATACGGAAAACCTGCACAGGTATTTATCCATGAAGGAGGACCGGAAGGTATAGCTGAATCTATGAAACAGATGCTGTCTAATGACCTAAAATCCAATCTCAATTTGGATTTATATAATCAGCACTTGATAAGTAATATCCAAAAGCAGACACATCAACAGCTAGAATCACAGATTAATATTCCTGAACCCGTCCAACAAGAATTGTCAGATCGAGGGAGTCAGAAGGAGAAAGTTACCTATCAGGCATTAGAAGTCGATGTCTCCGACCCGGTTACCTCTTTATATGACCTATTTGGCTTTACACAGGAAGAACGGACACAGGTAAAACCAGTCAGGAACAAAAAGAAAACATCTGTACCTAAAGGAAAACCTGTACAGCTAAGTATGTTTTCTTCTAATTCATCTGCTCATACGAATAGTAGTAACAATGTATATCCAATAGCCGATGCCCGTATAGAAGAACAACAGGAAAGACTTCGTGAAGAACAACGTCAGGAAGAACGCAAACGCTCCTTTGAACCCCGTCCTTATTCCGGTGAACTTTTTGAGTTTCATAAAAAAGGTTCACTGGCAGAAGATAACGGACAAGTCGGTTTCCTGAAAGAACGTTATCGGGATGATGCCGAGTTTCAGGCATTGGATATATCCTTTGACCAACGTGCAAAGATCAGTCGCTATATAGAGATACGGGACACTTATCATATCCTCTATAACCATGAAGCCGAGCATCTGACCGAACATGCATCCATGCGTGGCAACCTGAACCTATACTATGATTCCTTTGTACACCGCTACGGGCATCTCAATGATAAGAAGAATCTTGATGTCATTAAGATGGATACTGGAGGCAGGGAAATACTCTCCTTAGAACGAAGTGTAGACGGCAACCTCCAAAAAGCCGATATTTTCTCTATGCCTGTTGCTTTTAATCCCAATGAAATTACTGTTGCAGATACTTCCGATGAAGCCTTAATAGCATCATTAAATAAGTACGGGGAAGTGAATATGGATTATATGCTCT
Source organism: Indolivaga macrotermitis (assembly GCF_900128985.1). GTDB lineage: Bacteria > Bacteroidota > Bacteroidia > Bacteroidales > Dysgonomonadaceae > Dysgonomonas_A > Dysgonomonas_A macrotermitis. The sequence goes on from NZ_FQUC01000002.1 coordinate 51,727, forward strand.
CCCTGATGGAAGGGAAAGACAAAAATGAGCTTATCCATGATTTAGATGGCCGTATTTATTTTAATCCCTTAGTACAAAACTATGAAGTAAGGGACAGGTTTATAGCAGGCAATGTAATTGAGAAAGCAGAAGCCATAGAACACTACATATCAAATCATCCCGAGGATATCCGCTCCCAAACATCCTTTAAAGTCTTACAGGAATCTATACCACAACCGATACGTTTTGAAGAACTGGACTTCAACTTCGGAGAACGTTGGATTGATATGGGAGCCTATGAAGACTATATGGGTAAACTCTTTGAAACGGATGTCAATATATCCTATTATGCTTCCCGTGATGACTTTACAGTCAAAGCAGACAGAAGCAATATGATTATCAATGAAAAGTTTGCCGTACAGGGAGAGAATAGGTTATATACTGGTATCCATCTGCTAAAACATGCTTTACTCAATACCACGCCCAATATTACTAAAACAATTAGGGTTACTGACCCTAATACCGGAGAAGATAAAGATGTAAAAGTACCGGATGGACAAGCCATACAAATGGCAAATACAAAAATCGATGAAATCCGCAACGGCTTTACTGACTGGTTGGACCAGCAATCGCCTGAATTTAAGAACAAGCTGGCTGATTCCTATAACCGGAAGTTTAACTGTTTTGTCCGTCCGCAGTATGACGGTTCACACCAGACATTTCCCGGACTTGACTTAAAAGCACTGGGTATTCCCGATTTATACCAATCACAGAAAGATTGCGTCTGGATGCTGAAACAAAATGGCGGAGGTATTGGCGACCATGAGGTAGGAGCAGGTAAAACGCTTATTATGTGTTGTGCAGCCTACGAGATGAAACGGCTCGGACAAGCCAATAAGCCGATGATTGTCGGGTTGAAAGCCAATGTACACGAGATTGCGGCAACATTTAAAACAGCTTATCCTAATGCAAAAATACTTTATCCGGGCAAGGAGGACTTTACACCACAGAAGCGGGTAAAGATATTTAATGATATAAAGAACAATAGCTGGGATGCTGTTATATTGACTCACGACCAGTTCGGCAAGATACCCCAGTCTCCCGAAATGCAGCAGCAGATATTTCAGTCGGAATTGGATAGTGTTGAGGAGAATCTGGCAGTTTTACGCAGTCAGGGTAAGGAAATATCTAAAATGATGTTGCGTGGCTTGGAAATACGCAAACAAAACTTGGAGGTAAAACTGGATAATCTGGCGGACACTATAAAGAACCGTACCGATGATGTAGTAGACTTTAAGATGATGGGCATAGACCATTTGTTTGTAGATGAAAGCCACCAGTTCAAAAACCTGATGTTTACCACCCGTCACGATCGTGTAGCAGGTTTAGGTAATCCCGAAGGAAGCCAGAGGGCCATGAATATGCTCTTTGCCATTCGTACCATACAGGAGAGAAGGGATAAAGATTTGGGAGCCACATTCCTATCGGGAACCACTATATCAAATTCATTAACTGAGCTATACTTGTTATTTAAGTATCTGCGACCGAAAGAACTGGAAAAGCAGAACATCAACACATTTGACGCATGGGCGGCTGTCTTTGCCAAGAAGACAACGGACTATGAGTTTTCCGTTACCAATCAGATTGTACAGAAAGAACGTTTCCGCTATTTTATAAAAGTACCGGAGCTGGCATCTTTCTATTCGGAGATAACAGATTTCCGCACAGCAAAAGATATCGGTATAGACCGACCCGAAAAGAATGAGATACTCTATAATATTCCACCGACACCGCAACAGCAAATCTTTATAGAGAAACTGATGCGCTTTGCTGAAACCGGAGATGCTACAATTCTGGGCAGGGAAAAACTATCTCCAAGCGAAGAAAAAGCCAAGATGCTGATAGCAACTGATTATGCAAGGAAAATGTCGCTGGATATGCGAATGATAGATCAAGCCTATGGCGACCATGTGGATAATAAAGCATCGCATTGTGCAGCCAAGATAGCCGAATACTATAATAAGTATGACTTTCAGAAGGGAACACAGTTTGTATTCTCCGATTTGGGAACATACAAGCCTAATGAATGGAATCCTTATTCGGAGATAAAGCGGAAGCTGGTAGAAGACCACAGAATACCTGCCCATGAGATACGCTTTATTCAGGAGGCCAAGACTGATAACGCAAGAAAGGCTATGATTGAAGCCATGAATGCAGGACGTATCCGTGTACTATTCGGTTCGACCTCTATGTTGGGAACAGGCGTGAACGCACAGAAAAGAGCAGTTTGTATCCATCATTTGGATACGCCGTGGCGACCGTCAGACCTGAATCAACGGGATGGACGAGCCATACGCAAGGGTAATGAAATCGCCAAGTTATATGCCGATAACAAAATTGATGTACTGATATATGCCGTAGAAAAATCATTAGATAGTTATAAGTTCAATCTGCTTCAAAACAAACAGTTGTTCATCAACCAGCTAAAGACAAACAATATGGGAACCCGTACTATTGACGAAGGCAGTATGGATGAAGGATCAGGCATGAATTTCTCGGAATATGTAGCTGTACTTTCAGGTAATACCGATTTGTTGGAGAAAGCCAAGCTGGAAAAGAAGATAGCTTCTTTGGAGAGCGAACGACAGGCATTTAATAGAAGTAAATCTTCTACTATTTACAAGTTTGAGGATATTACCCGTACCGTAGACAGTAATACAGAGATGATTAGCCGTATGACAAAAGACCTGAATACTTTCAGTGAGAAATTGCAGTTGGATAAAGAGGGCAACAAACTCAATCCGATAAGACTGGATAAACTTGACAGTACAGATCCGAAGGTTATCGGCGATAAATTGAATCAACTGGCTAATAATGCAAGGACCAATGGCGAATACTTTAAAATCGGGGAATTATATGGCTTTAAGATTACCGTAAAGACGGAAGAAAGCCAGAAAGAAGGCTCGATGTTTAAGGATAATCGCTTCTTCATTGAGGGGGAGGGAAACATAAAATACTCTTACAACAACGGGCATATTGCTACTGACCCATTACTGGCAGCTTCTAATTTCATCAAAGCACTGGATAAAATCCCTGACTTAATAGATAAATACCGGTTGGAGAATCAACGGTTGGAGAAGGATTTACCTGTTTTGAAGGAGGTAATGACAACTACTTTTAAGAAAGAGCCGGAGTTGAAGGAGTTGAAATCACAGTTGGATTCACTTAGTAGGCAGATTAATTTGTCATTGGAAAATAAAAATAAGGGTAAAGAAAATGAGATGCTACCCCCCCAATCATTGGAGGCAAAGATACTAGACTCTTCGAAAGCCAACTTAGACAAAGGAGAATTCTCCAATATCCATTCAGGGCAGGCTATGTCTGTCAAGGATATTGTAGAAGCTAATCCTGATCAAATTATTATTGCCCGTTCAGAGATAAGTAATCAAAATAAATCAAGAGGGATGAAAATATAATTAACTTAAGAAAGAAATATAATGAAGGAAGCCATAATATTAGATTCAGAATCATATAAGAAAATAGAAGAAAAACTGGATATGATTGTCGATTATATAAAGGAAAAACAGAACACGGAGAATATTAACCTTGATGAAGAATGGGTAGATAGCTATGAGGTATGCACATTTCTCCGCATAAGTGAACGTACATTGCAGCGTTTGAGAACCAATGGAGTTATTTCATATTCTATCATATCAGGTAAGACTTACTATACTATTGCAGAAATAAAGAGGGTATTGAATGAGAGGTTGATCAAAGCAGGAGATAGTTATCTTAGTGACTTAATAAAGAACCATCATCTTTATTTTGAGAAAAGAAGAAAAAATAAGTCTAGATAATAATGTATTACTATTAAATAAATATGTATTTTTCATATAAAAATCCTATCTTTGTTATTAGGAAAATAACACTTGTCATCAACAGACAAAGTAGAGTCATCAAGATTCACACCGGCTCTCCTAAGGTGTTCACCCTAAAGCGATCATATCAAATAATGTATTGAATAATATATGTTTAGTAGGAGAGGTTCATAATCCCCCGCTTCCGCAAAAAGAGTAACCTAAGGTTGCTCTTTTTACTTTTATCCACTACTCTATTTCGCCTGCCGAAATAATTGCAGTAATCGCATCCCGGTGTATCTGTTCGCCTGTTGCCCTGTTGAATAGTCCAAACGCCTTATTACCTGTCCCTCCATTATCCCAATATATCGGTACCATACCATGTGCTATAGCAGCCTTAGTTACATAATTCAAGTAATAATTACGGGCTTCAATATGGCGTATATAATCTTTTCTTTTCAAAGATGATCTCAGAATAACTCCGTATTCACCTAAAACGACTGGAATTCCCTTATCGACAAAGGCAGATTTCATTCGACCAAACTGTTTATCGACAAAATCTTCCTGCCCTCTGCGAATAGTACCTTTTCCCGTAAAGTTTTTACCCCACAAAAAAACAGTATTGTCCACATTCAGGCAGAATTCATAAGGATCATAATAGTGTACTTCAACCATCATACGATCCGGAGTCGGATCAACCGGCATTTTCATAAAATCTACCCCATGATCAATATTCGTATTGTATGTCTGTACAAGCAGATTTCTCCATGTATTTTTTCCTCCGGTAGCACGTACAGCATCAACGAAAGTCTGATTATATGACATCTGTACTGTAACATTCTCTATGGCAGGAGTATCATATCCCAGCCTAACTTCATTAGTTCCGGCAAATAACAGATGTTCGTCATAGTCGCGAAAATAGATAGCTATCTGCTCCCAAAGCGCTTTTTGCTTCTTATTTACAGCATCCTGTTTATCATAAGTAGGATTCTCCTCGAGCCAGCCTCCATCCCAATGGATATTTATTATCACATACATATCGTTATCGATACAATAGTCTACCACTTCTTTTACGCGTGCCAACCACGAAGGCTTAATTCCATAAGTATGCTCATCTTCAATATATCCGCTCCATGCACAAGGTATTCGAACTGTATTGAAACCTGCTGCCTTAACACTATCGATTAATGCTTTTGTTGTAACGGGATTTTTCCATAAAGTTTCACCGGCAATATTCCCCTTACATGCCTCCAGCGAATTCCCCAGATTCCATCCTATTCCCATTTTTTTAGCCAATGTTATTACATCACTACTCATCCCCGTTTTGTCTGGAACTGTTGTTGGAGTCTCGGTCTGGTTGGATGATAAAACCGGGCTTGTTATCATAAAGCAAAATCCCAGAAGTAATAATCGGGCATATTTTTTCATGGTATTGAATATATTATTCTAATTTAATTATTTGCACAATACAAAATTATGGAGAAATATATCGAGTCTTCATACTATATGTATTTTTATGAAGGATAAAAAAAGTGAAGCAAAGGGATTAAATGTTTCCATTATAGGGATACAATGGTTTTAAAGCCCTTACCTGGAATAAAATTTATTTACATTTATATGCACTAAGCACCATCATTAATTATATTCTTACATATTTCAGCAGGTATATACTCCCAAAGAGGAATATATAAATCTGATATAATAGATTATTAAAAATTCAATACATGAAATTATTAAAATTAGCAACGATCATTTGTCTTATAACAATTTCTTGTTTTTATGCCGATGTACAAGCACAAGATGGCTACAAGAACCCTGTATTACGAGGTTTTAATCCGGACCCCAGTATTTGCAGGGTTGGTGATGATTTTTATCTGGTCACATCCTCTTTCGAATATTTTCCCGGACTTCCAATTTATACAAGTAAGGACCTTATAAACTGGAAACAAATAGGTCATTGTTTAACACGGGATTCGCAACTCCCGTTACAGAAAGTTCCCTCATCGGGAGGACTGTTTGCTCCGTCATTACGTTATCACGATGGCTTATTCTATGTTATTTGTACCAATGTATCTGCCGGAGGTAACTTTTACTGTACAGCTACCGACCCAGCCGGACCATGGAGCGAACCCATCTGGGTAGATATAAAAAGCATCGACCCTGATATTTTCTGGGATGAGGATGGTAAAACTTACTTTGTCACACAAGGAGACGAAGGTATCCGTGTGACCGAGATTGATATAAAAACAGGAAAAGTAACAGGTCCCGAAAGACTTGTTTGGGGCGGTATAGGCGGACGTTTTCCCGAAGCCCCGCATATCTACAAAAAAGATGGTTTCTATTATCTGCTTTTAGGCGAAGGCGGAACGGAATATATGCACAGCGCAACAATCGGGCGAAGTAAGAATATATATGGCCCTTACGAATCTTGCCCGCTTAATCCCATACTTACACATGCCAACCGTTTAGGACAATCAAATCCAATTCAGGGAGTAGGACATGCCGACCTTATACAAGCCAAAGATGGTTCGTGGTGGATGGTATTTCTCGCGTTTCGAGTTACCCATCAATGGGCATATTATCATGTTCTGGGCAGGGAGACGTTTCTCGCTCCGGTAGATTGGCCCAAAGGAGGTTGGCCTCAGGTTAACGGAAACGGAACTGTATCTCTGAATATGGAAGTCCCTATCCTACCCCTTCATCCTTTTGAACAATCTCCCGTGCGAACTGAATTTAATAATGATAAACTTGGTTTCGAATGGCAGTATTTACGAAACCCTGTACGGGAAAATTATTCTCTAAGCGAGAAAAAAGGATTTCTGAGAATAAGTACATCTCCCTATACTTTAAATGAGACAGAATCTGTATCCATGATTTGCCGCAGGCAGACAGAACACGATTTCACCTCTGCAACTTATTTAGAGTTCAATTCGTCGAATGACAATGAAGAAGCGGGAATCACTTTAATACAGAATAATACACACCATTACGACTTATTCATCAAAAAAGAAGGAAAACAAACCATTGTTCGGTTACGGGCAAATGCCGGCTCACTCAGGTATGTGGTAGCAGAACAAGTTATTCCCGATAACAAAGCATTACTCAAAATAAAAGGAACTCCGTCTCAATATATCTTTTACTATGCTGATCCACAGAACGAGGAATACAAAGAATTGGGAAAATTAGACACCCGCTACCTCAGTACCGAAGTAGCAGGAGGTTTCACTGGAGTTATGATAGGAATATATACTTCATCAAATGGTAAAGTGACCAAAGCTAAAGCTTATTATAAATGGTTTGATTACGAAACCGAAAACAAATAAATCACGGATCATTTGAAAACTCAGGCATAAAAGACATCTATTTATCTTTTATGCCTGAGCTTTTTTATATACTTACCGAATAATATCCAATCGAAAACGCTACATTATTTTTCAGGAAAAGTAAGCAGTGAACAGCCGTAACCCTGTAATTCAAAGGAAGCTGAACGAATGCTCTAAGGTTCCACATAAGCGGTTACTGCTGACTCACTTATAAAATAGACAAAAAGGTCTGAGGCCTTAATACTAGTTTATTTATAATTTTATTACCTTTGTTTCAAGTCAATAAAGAGAGTCTAATACCTATTTTCCACGAAAAGTGGTCTAAATTGTTTTTACAAAATAGATGAATAGCTTAAACACCCTTAACTTCAAGAAGTTTTATCTTGCATACTACAACAAATGTTTCTTGTTTGCCAAATCGTATGTACACAACGAACAGGTGGCAGAAGACATTGCTTCTGAAGCATTGATAAAATTATGGGAGCTATCGAAGACCGATGAAATAGAGAACCCCTCAAAATTGCTATACATTATCCTGAAAAACAAATCTCTCGATTATTTAAAACACGAAAAAATAAAAAACAATGTTCTGGAATCCATTTCAGTCCATTCGAACCGGGAACTCGAAATCCGTATATCGACATTAGAAGCAAGTAATCCCGATAAAATCTTCGCCACCGATATACAAAATATAATTTACTCAACTATATCTGCCTTACCCGAGCAAACAAGAACTATTTTCGAAATGTTGCGGTTCAAGAATATGTCTAAGAAAGAAATCGCGGAATCTTTCAACATCACTATCAAAGGCGTTGACTACCATATATCTAAAGCGCTATCTCTCTTACGCGAAAACCTGAAAGATTACTTTCCAATATTCCTATATTTATTTATTAACATATTTTAACTATAACAATACTAGTAACCTTGCCGAATGAATCGTTTTTAATATTGTAAAGGGGAAATTATACCTTTTTAAATATTAAAGTAAAACCATGAATCACGATATCTTACAACGATATATAGAGGGAAATTGTACTCAGCAAGAAAAAGAAGATGTATCAATATGGCTTGATGCAGATGAGAAACATATGGAGGAATTCTTACTCTTAAGAAATATCTACGACGCTTCTATATGGACCAACAGCAACTTTATGCAAAGAAAAGACGATGAACAAATCTTTGAAAAGAAACGTTACAATATCAGAAGAATACACTTACTAAAAGAGGTAGCCAAATATGCGGCTATTTTCTTACTGGCACTGGGTTGTTATCATCTATTTCTGTCCCCGGAATCGGATACAACAGCCAATACAACATTACAAACAATTTATACACCTGAGGGACAAAGAGCTGAAATCGTACTATCTGACGGAACTAAGGTATGGCTGAATGCAAATTCGAGTCTGACCTTTCCCGACCAGTTTGCAAAGGCAGACCGTACCGTAAAGTTAGACGGTGAAGCTTATTTCGAAGTGACACATGACGACACTAAAAAGTTTATTGTACAAACCGGCCTATATCAAGTTAAAGTACATGGGACAGAATTTAATGTCGATGCATATAGTAGCAGTAATAATTTTGAAACAGCACTTATAAAGGGTACAGTCGAAGTAATCTCCAACTCTACACACGAAAGTATAATGCTGGCACCTAACAACAAAGTTCATGCTGAAAATAATAAACTGATATTATCAAATATCGAAACACAAGACCAGTTCTTATGGAAAAAGGGCATCTTATATTTTGAGAACCAAAATGTTGAGGAACTTCTAAAAAAACTCGAACTTTATTATGACGTCAAAATCGAAGTCAAAAACAAAGAAATATTACAGCATCATTACACCGGTAAATTCTGGACCAAAGATGGCATAGAACATGCCCTCAAAGTTTTACAGTTACGACACAATTTCAAATACACTAAAAACATGAATCATATAACCATTTATTAAAATATGTAAGAATACACCAACAATCTAATCCTGATTTTTATAATTGAGTAACCTAAAATCCCTAAAATCCAAAAGCCTATGTAAAAAAATAGTTTATAAAAAGACAGAAGATGGTGCGAACATCTTCTGCCTGAGAGTCAATGCATGACAAGAAAAAACCGGAAAGTGGTGCGAACACTCTCCGGCTATAAGTCAATACATGACAAGATTGAGTAAATCATTTAGTATTAACTTCATTTACATTACAAATGTATGAAAATAAAATTAACCGGGAAAAACCGAATACTATTTAAGCAGCTGCAAAAGAGCACACTACAAGCAAGATCTGTCTCTTTGCTATTTATTATAGCAATAAGCTGCTTATTTTCATTAGGAGTCTACTCCCAACCGTCCTCAAAAATCAATATTGACGCACAAAATGTCAATTTAAAAAATGTTATCAGCCAGATTGAACAGCAAACCAGTTATCTGTTTGTCTATAATCCGACCGAAGTAAACTTGAATCAGGTAACGTCTTTAAACCTAAAGGGAAAATCTGTTAACGAAGTTTTAGCTGCCGTTTTTAATAAAACCGATATCTCCTACCGTATCGAAGGGAATAATATCATGCTTATGAAACGCTCTGCCAATACGCAAACAGATAAAAAGATGGTTTCGGGTATTATTGTCGACGAAAATAATGATCCTCTGATCGGAGCTACCGTCAGTGTAAAAGGTACGACAGAAGGTACCATGACCGACGTAGACGGTAAATTTGAACTAAATGCTCCAAGAGGAAGTACATTGGTTGTTTCATTTATGGGATACAATCTCGAAAACATAACAGTTTCTGCACAAGACAAATACGACGTTAAATTAACTCCTATATCCAGAGAGCTCGATGCGGTAATAGTAACTGCATTAGGTATCAAACGTTCTCAGAAAGCATTGAGTTACAATGCTCAGGAGATAAGTCAGGACGATCTTACACGTGTAAGGGATGCCAACTTCGTAAATGCACTTTCCGGTAAAGTTGCCGGAGTACAGATCAACGCCAGTTCTTCGGGTGTCGGAAGTGCCAGTAAAGTGGTTATGCGTGGTGTAAAAAGTATTGACCAATCGAATAACGCCATGTACGTGATAGATGGTGTACCGATGTTCAATACTACATCTATGTTTAAAACAACTAAAGATGAGCTGGGTAGCAAAGAGTTCGGTTCATCCGGAAGTTCGGAAGCTGCTGCCGATATCAACCCCGAAGATATTGAGTCTTTAACCGTACTGAACGGAGCTGCCGCTTCTGCTCTTTATGGTAGTAATGCTGCAAATGGGGTAATTTTGATTACAACCAAAAAGGGAAAAGCAGGCAAAACAACTGTTTCTTTTACTCAAAACACAGAGTTTCTGACACCTTTCGTGTTACCTAAATTCCAGAATTCGTATGGAACAGGTTCCGGTGGTGTAAACACTACCAGCACCGATCTGAGCTGGGGGTCTAAGCTCAACTCAAGTAATTACATGGGATACGATCCGCAAAGCGATTATTTCAGAACCGGTGTAGTTACAACCGAAGCCGTGACTCTGTCTACGGGTAATGACCGTAATCAGACATATGCCTCAGCCGGAGCCGTTAATTCGGAAGGAATTATACATAATAATACATATGACCGTCTAAACTTTTCGATTCGCAATACGACATCAATGTTGAATGATAAGATGACTCTTGACGTAGGAGCAAGCTATATCAAACAGAAAGATAATAATATGACCAACCAGGGGGTATATCAGAACCCGTTGGTATCGGCTTACCTGTTCCCCAGAGGAGGAGACTGGAATGATGTTAAGATGTACGAAGAATGGAATCCTTCGCGTAAGATCAATACACAACGCTGGGACTACGGTATCGAGACATATAATGCCCAGAACCCATACTGGATCAATTACCGTAACCTTCGTAAAAACACGAAAGACCGTTATATGATCAACGCCAGCTTAAGTTACGACATATTAGACTGGTTGAATATATCGGGGCGTGTACGTTCAGACTTCTCTCAAACTAAATACACCGAAAGATTATTTGCATCGACCAATACAACTCTGACTGAAGGATCTAGCACCGGTTACTATGGCGAAAGATCGACAAGGGACAGACAAACATACGCCGATGTATTGGCAAACATAAATAAATCTTTCTCTGAAGACATCGTTCTTTCGGCTACAGGAGGAGCATCTATTTCTGATGTAATGCAAGACTACTTGAATGTAAGAGGCCCACTTATGGATGGGACTTATGAAGGCGCTATTCCTAATGTGTTCAATGTAATGCAAATAGACAGAAATAAACTAAAACCGGAACAAAATAAGTTCCAGGATCAGACACAGTCTGTATTTGCAAGTGCCGAAGTTGGTTACAAAGGGGCTTACTACCTTACACTGACAGGACGTTTCGACTGGCCGTCACAATTGGCAGGGGAGCAATCTTCTAAAAGCGGATTCTTCTATCCTTCAATAGGAACATCTTTCATCCTGTCCGAAATATTTACGATGCCTAAGCAAGTCAATTATCTGAAATTAAGAAGTTCATTTGCGTCGGTAGGTTTGCCGTTCGCCCGCCATCTTGCACAGAGATACCACACATGGGATGAAGATACCAACGGATATAATCCTAACTATGACCACTTCCCCATTACGTTTCTCGATCCTCAAAAGACCGATTCGTGGGAAATTGGACTAACAACTAAAGTCTTCAAAAACTTCAAATTAGACATAGGTCTTTATCATGCCAAAACGTACAATCAGGTTTTCAACGCCAACCTGTCGGCTTCATCAGGATATGACCACTATTATGTACAATCAGGTAGTGTGACTAATAAAGGTATCGAAATGTCTTTTGGTTATGAAAACACTTGGGGAGCATTCTCATGGTCTTCGACCTATACCTTAAGTGCAAACAGCAACAAAGTAAACGAACTGGCTAATAACTATGTGAATCCTACAACAGGCGAATTGTATCCTGTAGAAAGTCTTATTCTCCCAACATTAGGAGACGTTAGATTTATTCTGAAAAAAGGAGGCACATTAGGTGATATTTATTCTCTATCTGATCTGCAAAAAGACTCTAACGGCAATATCTATGTAGATTCTAACGGTAATATAAGCAAAATAAGTGTAGCCGATAATCCTATAAAGCTGGGAAGTGTACTCCCCAAAGCCAACATGTCGTGGAGAAACGATTTTTCTTGGAAAAACTTCAACATGGGATTCATGATATCTGCACGGTTAGGTGGTGTGGTATACTCCGCAACACAGGCAGTTTTAGACAGTCAGGGTGTATCTGAAGCCTCAGAAAGTGCTCGTGACAATGGTGGAGTTGTAATTAATGGAACTGATGTGATCGATGCCCAAACATGGTATTCCAAAATCGGAACAAGTTCCAATATCGCCCAATATTACACATATAGTGCGACCAATGTGCGCCTGCAAGAAGTATCGTTCGGATATACTTTCCCTAGAGCTCAATTGTGGGGAATAGCAGATGCTACTATCTCTCTGGTAGGACGTAACCTATGGATGATCTATAATAAAGCGCCATTCGATCCGGAAGGTGTAGCTACAACTGGTAACAACTATCAGGGTATCGATTATTTCATGATGCCAAGCACCAGAAGCATGGGATTCAATGTCAAATTAAGATTTTAAATAATCTAATAATAGAGCAATAATGAAAGCACATAAATATATAACAATCATACTATTGTCGTTTACGACTATCCTCTTCACACAGTGCACCGATGCTTATGACGATTATAATAAGACCGGTGTTAACGATGACGAAGGAGAAAGGGATGCCTACTTCCTGAGGCAGCATATGGTTAATATGCAGAACTGGGTTATACCCAGCGTAGAACATGCCAATCAGTTTACAGAACAATTGCTTGGAGGTCCATATGGTGGCTATTTTGCAGATGCAAGCCCCGGATTCAACAACCGTAATTTTTCGACCTATACTCCGGAAAATGCATGGATCGTTCCAACCTTCGATAATGCATTGAAAAATTCCATAACATCTTACAATACCATCGTTTCGATGACCGAAGACCCGATATTCCTTTCTGTAGCAAAAATACTGAAAGTGATGACAATGTCTAGGGTTACAGATGTCTATGGACCGGTACCTTATTCTCAGCTAGGATCAACCGGAGCTTTAAATGCAGCTTATGATTCGCAAGAGAAAATCTACGAGACTATGATTTCGGAACTCAACGAGGCTATTGAAGAATTAACACCCAACCAGACTTCACTTTTCTCTTCCAAAGCCGATCGTTTTTACGGAGGAAAAGTATTGAATTGGATCAAATTAGCTAATTCTGTAAAACTCCGTTTAGCCATAAGAATGGCAGACGTAAAAGCCGATTTAGCTAAGTCAACCGCCGAATCTGTAATCAACGACCCCATCGGGCCGATTACCTCTAATGCCGACAATGCTGTTTTATTACTAATATCGGGACAATCGAACCCATATCAGACCGGAATGGTTGAGTGGAACGGGGGCGATAGCCGCATAAGCGCCGATATTACATCGTACATGAACGGATATAACGACCCACGCAGGGAAAAATATTTCGACGTATCGGAAGCATTCGGAGGTATTTTTGTAGGATTCCGTTCCGGTGTTACAATTCCAAGCCCTCAGGCTACAGTCCAACAGTATTCGAATATGAGCGAAAGTATGCGTAAAGAATCAAGCATGCGCATCATGTGCGCTGCCGAAACCGCATTCTTAAGGGCTGAAGGTGCTTTGCGTGGATGGAGCATGGGTGGAACAGCGAAAGAACTATACGAATCGGGCATTACCCTTTCTTTTGAGCAGAATGGCGTATCCGGTGCGGCCGCTTATATCGAGAATAATACTAATACACCGGGCAGATATATAGACCCATTGGATAATTTCACCTTCTCGGGAGCAACTTCTACCGTAAAGATCGCTTGGGACAATGCAACATCTGCTACAGCTAAAGAAACTAATCTCGAAAGAATTATTACCCAAAAATGGATTGCTATTTTCCCTAATGGAATAGAGGCATGGACCGAGTTCCGCCGTACAGGATATCCAAAACTGATGCCGGTAATAACAAACAACAGCAGCGTGGTTAGCACTTCACGTATGGCCAGAAGACTGCCTTACCCTCAAAGCGAATATACCGGTAACCTGACCAATGTTCAGTACGCTGTTTCCAATTATCTGAATGGCGCTGACAACATGGCTACAGACCTATGGTGGGCTAAGAAAAACTAATTTAATTACAATCTATTAAATTATGGAAAAGAAAAACTTAAATAAAATACTCATATTTCTGTTATCGTTTATAGCGGGAGGTTTCTTACTTACCTCATGCAGCGATTGGACTGAAGATAAAAGCGTAGACATTAACCAGCCTACACATCCGGCATATAGCAAATATCTGGAAAAACTGAGAGCATATAAAAGTTCAGACCACAGCTATATATATGCATGGTTCGACAACAGCGAAAAAGCACCTTACAGCCGTGGGCAGCACATGTACGATATTCCTGATAGTGTAGACGTTGTAATTCTGATGCATCCTGCATCATTAGCCGATTTTGAAGTAAAAGAAATGCAATCGCTAAAAACCGACAAAGGAACGCAGGTTGCATATTCGGTCAGCTACGATGCAATTCAGAAAACATATGAGCAAATGGTAAAAGACGAAACCGAGAAGAATGAAAACTACGAAGCTCCTGCATTTCTTTCTTACCTGAAAGAAAAGGTAGACGATTTGTTAGCCTTATCTTCAACTTACAGTTACGATGGAATTATTGTCAGCTATAAAGGACAAAGTACTGTCTACATGACTAATGAAGAGAAAGCTGAATATACTAAAAATCAGGAGGCTTTCCTTAGCCAAATATCAACATGGTACAACGGCAATAAATCCCGATTTATAGTATTCGAAGGTAGTCCGCAATTCCTTCTGGACAAAACACTTTTAGCATCATGTAAGCATATTATATTCAATAATATGAATGAGACATCGGCCAACGACCTCTCTGTCGAAGTTCTGGAAGCAATGGATACAGATGTACCTACCGACCGCTTCATTGTTGCAGCCAGTGCAACATCTCTCGATCCTTCCGATAAGAAAACAGGATATTATGGCGACAATCGTGCTATCATAGAAGCAGCTTATTGGGTAACTGAAAAAGGAAACGGATATACTAAAGCCGGACTGGGTATTTATAATATTCAGAATGATTATTACAATATCACAAATGTATATCAGTATGCCAAAAAGTCAATTAATATTATGAACCCTGCTCCCATAAATTAAACAGAATATGAAACAGACAATATTATATATGATTTCTCTGGCATTAACTGCAAGCCTTTTTTCCGGTTGCAGCGACAGTGAGGAGTCTTTTGATAACAAAATCTATATAGCATCCACTGCAAAGACAAGCAGTATCCTGCTAAAAGGGAATGATACCGATCAGGCCAGCTTTCATGTAGCAATGCCTAAGACCGAAACCAAGAATATATCTTTCTCGATAACAGCAGAATCCTCGTTGGTTAAGACCTATAACGAAGCATACTACGACAATGCGATTTTACTACCCGGCGAATATTATAAAATATCAGATTCGGAAGTCGTTATAAATGCAGGAAGTGTTACTTCTACCGATATAACCGTATCATTTAATAAACTGACCGAACTCGACCGCCAGTTGAAATATGTGCTTCCGGTATCGATCAACAGCTCTAATGTGGGTATTTTACAAAGTGCACGTACCATGTATTATGTGATCAAAGGTGCGGCTCTTATCAATGTTGTTGCAGATATTGAAGAGAACAACGTATATGTAGACTGGAAAGATAACAGTGATTTTACAGCTATGCGTAAATTTACGGCCGAGGCTCTGATCTATCCACGTAATTTTGACAGAATGCTTACCACTATAATGGGTATCGAAGGTAAATTCCTGATACGTGTTGGTGACTCAGGCATACCGTCCAATCAGCTACAGGTTGCAACATCGGAAGGTAATTATACAAATTCGGATTTGCTTATCCCTACAAATACATGGACACACATAGCGGTGACATACGATGCTGATGCTAAAGAAGTAACTGTATTTATCAATGGTAAAAATATGCTCACGACTTCGGTTAGTGCTAATATCGGCGCAGTAAACTGGGGAGTGCCACATTCCGACGAATCTGATGGAAAACCCCGTTGTTTCTGGATCGGTTATGCATATGATAACAACCGTTATCTGGCCGGACAAATAAGTGAATGCCGTATTTGGAACAAGGTTTTAACAGCTACTGATTTGAATGCTCTCAACCACTTCTATTATGTAGATCCTGCCTCGGAAGGATTGATCGCCTACTGGAAATTTGACGATGGTGGCGGAAATACCGTTAAGGACCATTCTATAAATGGGAACGATGCAACAGCATCCAACGATCTGAAGTGGACGAAAGTAGAACTTCCCGTAGAATAATTGTTTCATTTTTTTAATATCTAAAAAACAAAATATGAAATATTTAAATCATATAAAATATTACCTGCTGACAATGTCGGTTCTGTTTGTTGCATCGTGCTTTACAGCTTGTAACGATGATATTGACCTGGCAACTAATGGCAACTACGATAATATAGAAGGTATATACGGTACCGTAAAAAACGTCTCCGGTGCGCGTGAATTATCTACCATCACCATTTTCGGAAATAATACAGGTACCGGTCAATTATACTTTGAATTGACAGAGAAAGCTTCGGATGCCGTTAAGGTTCAGCTAAAAATAAGTAAAGAAGCTCTGGAGGCTTATAATACAGCGAACGGAACATCTTACGAGATTTATCCCGAATCGCAAGTTACTTTCGCAAACGGAGGTACACTGAATATTGCTGCCGGTGCGCAAAAATCAGAAACTGTAGATATTACTGTCGCTTCCAATAACGGTGTAGGTAAAACATATGCCTTACCTATATCAGCAGAAGTCACAGTAGGTGGAGTTGCTGTTTCCAAAGCAAATCAAAGTTACATATATTTGATCAAGCCATATGGAGCAATACCTAACTCAGACAAAGGAACAGGTATAAAATCTATTCTTTATATCGAAGTAAATGACGAAAACCTGCTGAATGCCGGTGAATACATGATGGTCGGCAGCGGAAAACCATTCTTCGATGTGGTGAACATCTTTGCTGCTAATATCAATTACAATAGCGAAACCAAGAGAGCCTATGTTAATTGTAATGAGAACATTTCCTACCTGTTGCAACATGCCGACGAATACATCCGTCCATTACAGGCTAAAGGAATCAAAGTATGCCTTACCATTTTAGGAAACCACGACGAAGCAGGAGTTGCAAACCTTTCCCGCGAAGCCGCAGCCGATTTTGCACGTGAACTGAAATCGTATGTAGATGTATACGGGTTAGATGGTATCGACTTCGACGATGAATATTCGAAATATAATTCGGAGAACCCAAGCCCAGGATTCGAAGCACCTTCCGGTTCTGCTGCTGCGAATCTTGTTTATGAGTGCCGTAAAATCATGCCCGACAAAATTATCTCGGTTTATGATTATACCAACTACCTTCCCTCAGGAAGCATAGAAGGCAAAGAAATAGGAACCTTGATAGACTATGCTTATTGGGGAGCCTACGCCAACTGGTCTGATCGTCACGAAAAGATTACAGGAATGACAAAAAAACAATACGGACCATCGTCATTCAACCTAAATCTCTCTGCCAGCAATGGCGGTTACAATCTGGAAGACGTAAAAGCAGTCAGAAAAGACGGATACGGAATCCAAATGTATTATAACCTGAAAGTAGGTTATGACTATAGCGGAGCTTTAAACCAAATGGCAAAAGTACTTTTCGACGATGAAGTTGAATGGACAGGGGTTACTTATACTAAAAACTCCACCTCGGGTATTAAGAACTCTCCATCCTATAGTTCATACTTGGGAGAGTGGAAAACTACCTCAGCCAACAGTCTGTATTACTACTATCCGGGACCTTGGTGGGACTGGAGCGGAAGTATGTCTACAACTCTGAAATTCGAGCAAAAAGTTGCAGGAGAAAGCTACAATGTTTACGGTTGGTATGGAACTGAAAATGATTTGCCGCTGGTCATAAATTATAACAGCAAAACAGGCTGGATAGAGATGCCTCTTCCTCAAAAAGCAAAAGATACCAAAACCGGAGAAGAATGGCTGTATATGGGAAGATACCAATATCCTTACAGTTCTGCGTACTGGATGAATTATCCGGAACAATATGTTGCCTATTCCGGTGTTCTGAACAATGACGGAATCAACATTCAGGCTACTCCGGTTTCGGGTTACCGTTTAACCCGGACGATGTCTGCTGTACAGTTGAATACTGCCGGTACCGAAATTGTCGCTGTGAAAGGCGAGTTGGACAAAGGCGTCGTATGGCAACCATACAGCCTCGGAAAATAGTTATCACATAACATTCAATAATTCTTACCATGTGCAACGTTTGTTGCACATGGTATTGATAACGATAATTTCGATTTTATAATCTCTGTAAAACTCTGATTATCGAGCTAATTGTTATTCTCCATCACTTTGTGATAATATGGAGTCAGATCTCCTCTTATTACAGAAAAAACATTATCTATGAAGGGAAGTTTGTTATTGTTAGCAGCTATATTATCCTTATTGCCGATACAAGGGCAAAATAAAGATTATACAACCTATGTCAATCCATTGGTTGGCACACTGAGTAAATACGAATTATCGTCAGGTAACACATATCCTGTTATAGCCCGTCCATGGGGTATGAACTTTTGGTCTCCCCAAACAGGAAAAATGGGAGACGGCTGGGTATACACCTACGATGCCAATAAAATAAGGGGATTCAAACAGACCCATCAACCAAGTCCGTGGATAAATGATTACGGACAATTCTCTATAATGCCGGTCACAGGCAAACCGGTCTTCGATGAAGAAGAGAGAGCCAGCTGGTTTTCGCATAAGGCAGAAAAGGCTCAACCTCATTATTATTCAGTATATCTGGCTGATTATGATATCACAACAGAACTATCGCCTACATCACGGGCAGCCATGTTCCGTTTTACTTTTCCTGAAAATGAAAACTCATTTGTCGTTATCGATGCCTTCGATAAAGGCTCTTATATAAAAATCATTCCCGAAGAAAATAAAATCATAGGCTATACCACAAAAAACAGTGGTGGTGTACCCGATAATTTCAAAAATTATTTTGTCATTATATTCGACAAACCCTTTGAATATAAAGCCACTGTTCAATCGGGCAATATATCCGAAAATAACATCGAGGTCACCGGAGATCATGCGGGAGGAATTATCGGATTCTCTACAAAACGGGGCGAGCAAATACATGCCCGCGTAGCGTCTTCTTTTATCAGCCACGAACAAGCAGATAGAAACTTGCAAGAACTCGGAAACATGACTTTTAGCTCATTAGTTGATCAGGGACACCAAGAATGGAATGATATACTTGGCAGAATCAATATTGAAGACGATAATCTGGATAATATCAGAACATTTTACTCTTGTCTTTACCGCTCTGTGCTTTTCCCCCGTTCGTTTTACGAAACGGATAAAGAAGGAAAAACCGTACACTACAGCCCTTATAACGGCAAAGTATTACCTGGATACATGTTTACCGACACAGGATTCTGGGATACATTCCGCAGTTTGTTTCCATTTCTCAACCTGATGTATCCGGAGATGAATGTTAAGATGCAGGAAGGATTGGTCAATACATACAAAGAAAGTGGTTTCTTGCCGGAATGGGCTAGCCCCGGGCACAGAGACTGCATGGTAGGGAACAATTCCGCATCAGTAGTAGCAGATGCCTATCTAAAAGGATTAAAAGGGTATGATATAGAAACACTATGGCAGGCCGTCATTCACGGAGCTAACAGCGTTCACCCCGAAGTCAGCTCTACAGGACGTAAAGGTTTCGAATATTACAATAAACTGGGATACGTGCCCTATGATGTAAATATAAATGAAAATGCTGCCCGTACACTCGAATACGCTTATAACGACTGGTGTATCTATCAACTGGGAAAAAAGTTGGGAAAACCGCAAAAAGAAATAGAGGTATACAAACAAAGAGCCTTTAATTATAAAAACCTCTTTGACAAGGAACATAAATTGATGCGCGGAAAAAATAAAGATGGCTCTTTCCAATCTCCATTTAATCCGCTAAAATGGGGCGACGCATTTACCGAAGGAAATTCGTGGCACTACACATGGTCAGTATTCCACGATCCACAGGGGCTCATCAATCTGATGGGTGGTAGGGATGGCTTCAACCAGATGATGGACTCGGTATTCAATGTTCCCCCATTGTTCGACGACAGTTATTATGGACAAGTTATTCACGAAATACGAGAGATGCAGATCGTTAATATGGGTAATTATGCACATGGCAACCAACCATTGCAACATATGATATACTTCTATAACTATTCGGCCGAACCATGGAAAGCCCAATATTGGACACGGGAAGTTATGGATAAACTTTACAATGCCAACCCCGACGGTTACTGTGGAGACGAAGACAATGGTCAAACATCCGCTTGGTACATATTTTCGGCACTCGGGTTCTACCCTGTATGCCCGGGTACAGACCAATATATTGTAGGCTCTCCCCTATTCCGTAAAGCAACTTTATCACTTAGCAACGGCAATAAAATAGAAATATCAGCAGATAATAATAACAAGAACAGCCGCTATATAAAATCGATGAATGTCAATGGCAACATCTATACCAAAAACTATTTGTCACATGACATATTAATAAACGGGGCTACTATTAATTTTCAAATGACAGAGACTCCTAACAAAGAAAGAGGAACAAGCGAAACTGATTTGCCATATTCTTTCACCAATGAAGTAACCGACAAGAATATCTCAAAAATAAAAAAATAAATTATGAATAACTTAATCTCCTTAAGAACAGGTATCATAAGCATATTTACATTATGTACAACAGCTGCATTTGCTGGGCTATCTCAACCAGAAATAGCTTCTATACAAGACAATACAACTGTAAATAATACCGATTATAAATATAAAGACCAACGTCCGGCAAAAGCCGAAAGGCTATTTACATCTAAAGCAATAGAGAATGAAATCATCCGGGTAAAAAAGCTGCTGAAAAACCCGAAACTTGCATGGATGTTCGAAAACTGTTTTCCTAATACACTGGATACAACTGTACGTTACCGCAAAACTGATGGTAAAGATGATACAGTTGTTTATACCGGTGACATTCACGCCATGTGGCTTCGCGACTCGGGAGCACAGGTATGGCCCTATGTACAACTGTCTAATACCGACCCTGAATTAAAAGCGATGCTTGCAGGTGTAATCCGCCGCCAGTTCAAGTGCATTATAATTGATCCGTATGCTAATGCCTTCCTCGATCCGTATGATCCAAATCCCGATCATCAGTGGCAGTCGGACCTGACGGATATGAAACCCGAATTACACGAGCGTAAATGGGAAATCGACTCACTTTGTTATCCGCTGCGCCTTGCCTATCATTACTGGAAAACGACAGGTGACGCAAGTATATTCGACAACGAATGGATTGCGGCCATCGAGAATATATTAAAAACATTCAAAGAACAACAACGCAAAGAAAATCTGGGACCGTACAAATTTCAGCGTGAAACCGCCAGAGCATCCGATACAGTAATGAACGATGGCTGGGGCAATCCTGTAAAACCGGTAGGGCTAATTGCCTCTACCTTCCGTCCGTCTGATGACGCAACTATCTATCAATTCCTGATACCGTCCAATTTCTTTGCAGTAACATCACTTCGGAAAGCCTCGGAAATATTAGCCGAAGTTAATAAGAATAAACCACTGGCTGATGAGTGTACGGCTTTAGCTAACGAAGTTGAGGCCGCACTGAAAAAATACGCCACAGTTGAACATCCTGAATTCGGAACTATCTACGCATTCGAAATCGACGGTTACGGAAGTGTAAACCTTATGGACGATGCCAATGTGCCAAGCCTTCTGGCAATGCCTTATCTCGGAGACATAAATGTGGACGATGCTATCTATCAGAATACCCGGAAATTTGTTTGGAGCGAAAACAACCCATACTTTTTCAAGGGAACTGCCGGAGAAGGCATAGGCGGCCCTCATGTATCGCATGTCAGCCTGAATATGATCTGGCCGATGAGTATTATGATGAAAGCTTTTACCTCGCAAGACGACGAAGAAATAAAAACCTGTATAAAAATGCTGATGGATACCGATGCCGGTACTGGTTTTATGCACGAATCATTCTATAAAGACGACGCAACTAAATTCACCCGCGAATGGTTCGCTTGGCAGAATACCCTGTTCGGGGAGTTAATACTTAAACTCGTAAACGAAGGAAAAACAGATTTGCTGAACGACATACAATAAAAAAGACAATATATGAACTTAAATAAAATATCAGGTTTTATAGTTGCTTCCGTAGTGCTATTGGGCGCCTGTTCAGGTAAAAACACAGAAGACTCCGGCCTACAGAATCTCACCCAATATGTCGACCCTTATATCGGAACCGGCGACCACGGGCATGTATTTATGGGAGCAAATGTTCCTTTCGGATTCGTACAACTCGGACCTACAAATATCACAGAAGGTTGGGATTGGACATCAGGCTATCATATCACAGATTCTACAATCTGGAGTTTTACACATACACACCTGAATGGTACAGGCATAGGTGATCTGCTTGATATAGCTTTTATGCCCGTTATCGGAGATGTAAAATTGGGTAGAGGCGTAATCGAAGACCCCGCATCGGGCATGTATTCACTTTTCAGCCACGAACGGGAAACAGCTAAAGCAGGATATTATGCCGTACATCTCGACAGGTACAATATCGATGTAGAGCTGACCGCAACAAGCCGGGTAGGTTTTCACAAATATACTTTTCCTGCATCTACCGAATCGAAGGTTATAATAGACCTGAAAAGTAAAATGAACTGGGATAAGCCAACCGATACTTATCTCGTATACGAAAACGACACTACAATATCCGGCTATCGCTTTTCCGAAGGATGGGCTAATGATCAGCGAGTTTTCTTTACAGCTCACTTTTCTAAACCAATCAAAAAGTTTCTCTTATCTGAAAACGAAGATCCGGCAAGTGCTAAGGAAGGAACAGAGCTAAAAGCAGCAGGTGTATATGGACAGGTTCTGTTCGACACAAAAGAGAAAGAAGAAATATATATCAAAGTGGCTCTTTCTCCTGTTAGTATCGAAAACGCCAAACTCAACATGCAGACCGAACTACCGGGATGGGATTTTCAGAAAACTATTGCGAATGCGGATAAAGCATGGAACGAAGAGTTGAACAAAATTCAGATAAAGGTTAGCGATGATAAGGTGAAACGAACTTTCTATACAGCTCTTTACCATACGATGATAGCACCTTCAGCGTTTTGCGATGTAAACGGAGACTATTACGGTTCTGATCATCAGATGCATAAAAAAGGAAATTTCAAGAACTATACAACCTTCTCTTTGTGGGACACTTATCGTGCAGCTCATCCATTGATGACGATAATACATCCCGAAAAGGTCAACGATATCATCAATACAATGCTTACCATCTATCAGCAACAAGGAAAACTACCGGTATGGCACCTGATGGGTTGCGAAACCGATTGTATGGTAGGTAATCCGGGAATCTCAGTTGTTGCGGACGCAATACTCAAAGGTTATGACGGATTTGATAAAGAACTGGCATATGAGGCTATGAAAAATTCTGCCATGCTTGATGAAAGAGGCTTGAATTATCTGAAAGAATACGGATATATCCCCTATGATAAAGAACCGGAAGGCTTGTCTAAAGCAATGGAATATTCTATTGCAGACTGGGCATTGGCACAGGTTGCTAAGAAAATGGGCAAAACCGAAGACTATGAATATTTCAAGAAACGGAGTACAGCTTATACCCATTACTTTGATAAAGAAACCGGTTTTGTGCGGGGTTTATCTTCTGAAGGAAAATTCAGGCCAAATTTCAACCCGTTCGAATCGGTACACCGAGACAACGACTACACCGAAGGTAATGCCTGGCAGTATACATGGCTTGTGCCTCACGACTTGCAAGGATTAATGAATTTATTTGGAAGCAAAGATGCATTTGTTACAAAACTCGATTCCCTTTTCCTTGTAGAAGGAACTTTGGGTGAGCATGCATCTCCTGATATCAGCGGACTCATCGGGCAATATGCGCACGGAAACGAGCCCAGTCACCATATCCTATATATCTATCCGTATATCGGCCAGCCATGGAAAGCTGCTGATCTGATACGTAAGGTTATGTCGGAACTTTATCATGACCAGCCTGCCGGATTATCGGGTAACGAAGATGTCGGACAAATGTCGGCATGGTATATACTATCAGCTATTGGATTTTATCAGGTCGAACCGGCCGGAGGAAAATATATTTTCGGTAGCCCGATAGTTGATGAAGCCACTATAAGAGTAAAAGATGGAAAAACATTTAAAGTAATCACTAAAAATAACAGTCCCGAAAATAAGTATATACAGGACGTATCCTTAAATGGAAAACCTTATGATAAATATTATATATCATTCCAAGACATAGAAGCAGGAGGTATACTCGAATTCACAATGGGTAATACCCCTTCCAAAACATGGGGTACAACTGTAGACATTCTGGATATCACAAATAAATAACAGTATAAGGACTTTATAACCAATTTATAAAATTCCAACAGCAGGTCGACAATCCATAGAGTCTTACTTTATAAAGAATTTGGAAATAGGTATAAAATTCGACTCACACAAATGCTCTTTTAGATGATGTTTGTCCGACCGGTTGGAAATATTAGGGGCGAATAGCTATTCGCCCCTATAAAAATAAAAAACTTATACTCCTGTTATTTCTTAATTGTAAATAACAGTCAGTACTTAATCTCACATTTTCGAAGCATAGCCGGTTATTGTTTTTTACTTACAAAACCGACAAAAAGGTCTGAGACCTTAGAACGTTAATAATATAATTATGATATGAGAAAACACATAGTATTAATACTTATATGTTTGGTCACTGCAGGCTGGTTACCGGCACAAAACCGTTACGAATTAAATTCGGGCTGGAAATGCCACCCCCTGAGCCAAACAAAAGACAGAGGAGAAAACATTTCCAATCCGTCCTATTCCATATCCAAATGGAAAAATGCGGTTGTCCCGGGAACGGTACTTACTTCTCTACTGGCAAATAAAGAGATACCCGATCCTTTTTATGGAATGAACAACGAAAAAATTCCGGATATATACGACACAGGACGGGATTATTATACCTATTGGTTCGTGAAAGATTTCCAAGAAAACACACCGGTAAATGGCGAACAAATATGGCTGACATTCAGAGGTATAAATTATAGTTGTGAAATTTATCTGAACGGACAAAAAGTAAATAAAGAAAAATACGAAGGGATGTTCCTTCGCAAAACTTTTAACATCACCGGTCTCCTGTCTAAAAACGGGAAAAACCGTTTAGCTGTGATTGTTTATCCACCTGATCCTGTTGGTAAACCCAATGGAGGGCAAGGCGGAGATGGGCGCATCGCTAAAAACGTAAGCCACCAATACGTTGCAGGATGGGACTGGATACAACCGATACGAGACCGAAATACTGGTATATGGGATAAAGTTTATATAGAGAAGACAGGATTGGTAAACCTTAAAAACCCGCATGTAATAACCCTTGTTCCGGGAAAAAGAATTCCGGGTGATAAGCAAGATGAGGCTGTTTTAAAAGTGTCAGCAGAGCTTCAGAATGCAGGTAATGCCAAAATATCCGGGACTCTGAAATATGAAATAAATGGAGATATAGTAACTCAAAAAGTTAGCGTCGACGCTAATTCGGAAATTGAGGTTTCAATGCCTGATTATACAATCAAAAATCCAAAACTCTGGTGGCCATCGGGCTACGGTAATCAGGATTTATACAAAATAAAGATCGAATTTGTTGATGAGAGTAATCAGAAAACTCAGGATTTCGAAATCGTACAGTTTGGCGTTCGTGAGATACAAACTGAATGGAACAGTCATACGAGAAGTAAAGAAATTTACGTCAATGGGCAACGTATCTTTATTAAAGGCGGTAACTGGATCATATCCGATGCTATGCTCCGTTTCAGCAATGAGCGCTACGATGCCGAAATACGTTATCACAGAGACATGAATCTCAATCTTATCCGTATTTGGGGTGGTGCGTTGACCGAACGTCCTGAATTTTACGAAGCTTGCAATAAGTACGGAATGCTTGTCATACAGGATTTCTGGTTTTCGGGCGATTGTAATGGACGCTGGCTCGATCCGTTGAAGGCTGAAGACCAATGGACCAGGCGCAAATATCCCGATAATCATGGCCTGGTATTAGAGTCGGCCATCGACATGATAAAAATGATCCGTAACCATGCATCACTCGCGATGTGGTGTGGTGGCAATGAGATAAAACCGCCTGTTGATATACTGCTACCATTGCGTGATACCATTCTCCCTAAATTGGACGGTACACGCTGGTTTATAGACTATTCCAACTCGGACGAATGGTCATACAATTTCCTTGGAGGAAATGGAGACGGCCCGTACACCATACAGCCCATAGAATCATTCTGGGAGAAACAAACCTGGCCTTTCAATTCGGAAGTCGGCTCTGTAGGTGTTGGAGATTACGAGTCGCTGTTACGCTTTATCCCTAAAGAAAACCTTATAGCTCCACGTTATAATCCGGATGCAAAGTTCAAGGAGGATGTTGACCCTGTCTGGACATACCACACATACTCGGGTGTGGGGTATGAGAACCATATCCTACCCTACGGCGAACCAACGGATATAAAAGACTTCGCGATGAAAGCCCAACTTGTAAACTACAACCAATACAGGGCTTTGATCGAAGGGTTTAGCTCTCATATGTGGGAGTGGTACACCGGTACTATTATCTGGAAAACCCAGAATCCATGGACATCGATGCGCGGACAGATGTATGATTATTACCTCGACCCGAATGCGTGCCTTTTCGGTTTACGTAAAGGAAGTGAAATGATACATATTATGTGCAATCCGGTAACCAAACAAACGATGGTAGTGAACAACAGCTTCGAACCGTTAAATGATATGATGCTGGTAGCCAAACATTATGACTATGCAGGAAATGAAACCCTTCTGACTCAGGAAGTCCTTTATATGGAAGCTTCCCACAGTAAGAAAATCATTCCATTACAAAAGCAATTAGAAGAAAAGCTGAAAGAAGACGGAGGATTTCTTTATCTACAACTGCTTGACAGAAATCAGAAATTGGTAAGTGACAATTTTTATTGGTATCCGAATGCTAAGGGTGAATATACCGGATTGAATAAGATGAACAAAACAGAGATCAAGGTTACTTCCCGAATCGCTGCATCAGGTAAAATGGAAATAAGTATTACAAATGCAGAAAAAGGCCCGGTTGCTTTTTTCAATCGTATCGCTATAGTCGATTCGAAGACAGGAGAGCGCATACTTCCGGCATTTTATAGTGATAATTATATTTCTGTAGTTCCCGGAGAAACAAAAAACATAACTGTTGAATATACTCCACAACCGGATGTAACCCCCAAAGTAGTAGTTTTAGGTTGGAATACAGAAAAGTGACAAAGTCTCCTTCTTACACACCTTCTGTATATTGAAAGAGGGCTGGCAGATTGATTTCTGTCAGCTCTTCTTATATTATAACTGAAGAAACATCACTTTGAAATAACAAAAGTTTTCTTCTCTTTCCCAATATTACTGATAACCAGCTTTTTCCAATGAGACGGCATCGCAGTTTTTTGTTGTACAATCTTTCCATCAGGCAGAATATCGATCCCACCAAATCCCATTATCACAGTTTGTAAAACCCCTCCGGCTCCTGTAATAAAATAAGGATTAGTGCCACCTTTCGTTTCTGCCATTACCCGGAAGGGAGGTAACAGATTAGGCTTGTACGAATCGTTGAACCATTTGTTTGCGCTATCAGCATCTCCCAAACGGCTATACAATAGAGAAAAGATAGCCTGAGTCATTGCCGGGGTATCTTTTTCCGGAACCTTTGCCTCGTAATACTTCAAGTCCCGTCTTATCTGATCTTTGTCTGCTATAACTTTAAGCGGATACGCCAGAAGATTAACATCTGCCTGTTTTATGTTTTGACCGGTATAAGTATCATGTTCGCGGGTAACACCATTTTCCATTGTAGAAAAAACTAAGTTACTGGCAATATCCAGCCACTCATTTTGTTGCGGCAGATCTAATACTTTTGCACACTCATATGCATACAACAGGTTTAACTTGGCAATAGCATTTGTATAGGCATTATTATCAACATTCTCAGCCCATTCATCTGCACATACCACATTTTTTATCTCGTATTTCGCACCCTTACGGCTAACGCGGCTTACCCAGAAATCCGCTGTATTTTTAAGTATAGCCCACCCTTTTTCTCTCAGCCACGTCTTATCTTGTGTTGCCAGATAGTAATGCCACGCGGCAAAAGCGACATCGCCGGTGATATGATGCTCGTAAGTACCCGACAATGCCCATACCGGAGTCTCCTCCTCTCCACTCGAAGCACTTTCCCACGGATACATTGCTCCTTTATATCCATATGACAAAGCATTCCGCTTTGCTGCATCAAGCCTATTGAATCTGTATTCAATCAACTCTTTAGCCATTTCGGGTTGAAGTACCAATAACGGAAGAAACATAAACATCTCTGTATCCCAGAACACATGTCCGTTATATCCCAATCCGCTAAGCCCCATCGGCGACAATGAGAAACCCGAACCCGCCCGTGTAAATGAATACAAATGGTACATCATATTATGTATATCTTGTTGAGCCTGATCGTCTCCTTCTATAATAATATCACTCTTCCAGAGTTTTTCCCATTCGGCGCAGTGCCGTGCAAGCAGATCATCGTGTCCCTGCAATCCTGCATATATGGCTAAACGCTCAGCCTGATTATACGGATCATTTATATGTTCCGAAGAAATGAGCGTCCCAACCAAAGTAAAGCTGTAAGGTTTGTTTGCTTTTACTTCTTTTACAAATTTCATCAAATGCGAATCATTATCCCGTATCTCATGCAAGACCCGAGGTTCTTTACTATGTTCTTCATTGAACAAAAATGTATTCGTGGCGGCAATCGTAATTTTCCCCGACGGGCTTTTGGCTATCGAGGTAAGTAACGGGAGATATGCATGCGACGGATTTATCTCATTATAATATAGTTGATTGTCACGCAAAGCTGATGGAGTTTTCAGCACATTCTCCACAACCAGATGGGTATCCTTCAGCGAAGTCACTTTCACATCCATCATTACATTGTATGGCAAATGACGCAAAGCATAATAAGAATATTCGACCGAAGCGATATCCTTGAAATCAAAAGAAGCTGTGAACATTCCGGTTTTCATATCCAACCTTTGCTTAAAATTAGATATGTTCGATCCATTTACATTTTCCCAGCCTATAGATAAATTCAGATCGAGTAAGTTAAAATTAGGCAGAAAATTACTTGTACGCCCTCTCCCATAATAGTCGTATACTCCTGCTAATATAACTTCCTTTACTTTCAAAGGTTCCGGAGAAGATACAACTCCTATCATACCATTAGAAACGCTTATTCCATAATAGTTTGCCGGATCTATTTTATCGGCTTCTATTACCCATGGATTCTGAGACTTTATTGAACCCAGACCAGCCAGTATAAGTAGATATATTAAGAGAGTCTTTTTCATTTTATTTCTTTTATACTGATGGCAATGCCTCCACCCGGAGCTAATCTCTGTTTCAATTTCGTTTTACTATCTATCACTTTCTTCGAGATAGTATAACTCTGGGGATTCGTTTTCCAGCTGGCATCCTTTCCGTCAGCATAGATTATAGCCTCGTATTTCTTATTTACAGGCAAAAAAGAGCAATCGATAATAGCTTCCCTGCTATTTTCGTCAGTGATACCCCCGACAAACCATTCGTTTCTATTTCTTGCTTTACGGGCAATAGTTATATAATCGCCCGGCTCTGCTTCCAAAATATATGTATTGTCCCAATCCACAGCTACATCTTTAATGAATTGGAAAGCATCGGGGAATCTTTCGTAATTTTCTTTCAGATCGGCAGCCATTTGCAATGGACTATACATCGTTACATACAATGCCAGTTGTTTAACTAATGTAGTACTTAATTTCGCCTTATTGGAGCCATATACAGACAAATCGCCCTGAAAAATTCCGGGTGTATAATCCATAGGCCCTCCCACAAGCCTTGTAAAAGGTAGTATTGTTGTATGATCGGGTGAATTTCCGTTAAACGATTCGAATTCCGTTCCACGAGCTGATTCCTGAGCGAGCCAATTCGGATAAGTCCTGCATAATCCGGTCGGACGAGCAGCCTCATGCGAGTTTACCATGATTTTATAATCAGCGGCTGTCTTTACCACATAGCTATAATGATTTACCATCCACTGCCCGTCGTGATATTCGCTACGTGGAATTATAGGGCCTACATAACCTGTTTTCACCGAATTGTATCCATTATCAACCATAAACCTGAACGCATCGTGTAATTGGCGTTCGTAATTAATTACAGAGGATGTTGTTTCATGATGCATTATCACCTTCACGCCTTTTTCCGCTGCATAACGATGTATTTCTTTTACATCGAAATCAGGATAAGGCTTTGTAAAGCTGTAAATAGATTCTTTCATGTAAGCTGTATTATCTTCCCAACCTTCATTCCAACCTTCGACCAGAACCGCGTCAAAACCATTTTTCGAAGCAAAATCAATATAGTCTTTTACATGATTTGTATTTGCACCGTGATGTCCGTTCGGTTTTAGTTTAGAATAATCTGTTTTACCTATAACAACATCCCAATAACTGGTATATGCCCACGTAGAACCACCTCCCGTAAAGTACTCCCACCATACACCAACGTATTTCATAGGCTTAATCCACGACACATCTTCAAAATCGCAAGGTTCATTCAGGTTTAATATCAGATTAGAACTTAAGATATCGCGGGCATCATCACTTACAATAATTGTGCGCCAAGGAGTAGTCGCTCCGGTTTGAAAATATGCTTTGTTCCCGTTCTTATCGGGAGTAAGATGTGCGCTCAATGAGAATGTTTTATCATCCACATTCAGGTGCATTGCCGGATAGTTAACCAACGCAGCTTCGTGTATATTGATATATAAACCATTATCCGTTTTAATCATCAAAGGTGTCTGGACGGCAAGGCTGGACGATGGGGCTTTAGCTGCCAGAGGTTCTTTTCGTACGTTATCTATCAACCCCGCTACTTCCGTAAGTTTCGATGTTGTTACCGGAAACTCATTTGTATCATAATCAGCAGGTATCCAAAATGCTTTACCATCGCCTGCAAGGTTAAATTCTGTTTTCTCGTCTTTTATAATAAAGTGACGTAGTTGCTCCTGAACCGGAAACTCGTAACGGAATCCGAGACCATCATCAAACAAGCGAAAGCGAATATCAAGCTTCCAATTCGTCCCTTTTTGAATAAGTGACACCAACATTTCGTTATGATGATCTCTTATCTCTTTATTCTCTCCCCAAACAGGATTCCAAGTTTGGTCTGACGATCCGTTACTAACACTTATAACAGAGAATCCTTCGGAAAAAGGACGGGGAGCATTGTTAATAACAAACCCCATCTTACTTTTTTCCATGACAGTCTTTCCTTTATATCGAAGATTGTATACAGGAGTTCCATTATCATTCAGTTCGAATGTCAAAATAAGATTATTATCAGGAGACGTTAAGACCTGAGCCGACAATGTACTTCCGATGAAAAAAAACGCAAATAACAGAGAGAGATACTTATTCATAGTATGTTTTTATTATTGTTTTATAGATTACCTAAAACAAAGAAATAAAAGGATCGCATCAAAAACGACTGATTAACCCGGAATAAGAAATGTTAAACAGAATACATTCCTACAAACAAACAACTTACGCACAATATACAAAATAAAAATTAAGATCGAATCAGACCATAAAAGGTTTCTAAAACGGTCTTCTACTCTCCTTTCTTTATACGCATTATTTTATATTCAAACTCTTCTTTAGGCACAATGGATTTACTCTTTATTCTAGCTTTATAGACATAAATAGTATTTACCGATAAATTTAGGAATCTGGCAATTCTTTCATTTTCATTTATACCCAACCGTATTAATGCAAAGATTCGCAGTTCGGGGGTAAGTATATAAGGATCTTCTAACCGGATTTGTTCCTCCAGAGGGAAAAGCTCATTAAAGTCATGTATAAAATGCGGAAACAGCTTTAAGAATGCAGAATCAAAAAATGAAAAGATACTCTCTCTTTCCTTCTTCAAGTCATACTCGATACGAAGCTTGTAAATATCTTCATATTGACGCGCTTTAAGTTTATTCTCAAGTTTTTTGAAAAGGCTTTCTGTTTTATCTAAAAGCTCGGATTTACCATATAGCGATTGAATTATATACTGATCTTTTATTTCATTCGACTCTTTCAACTGGCTATTTACCGTATTCAGTTTTTCGTTGAACACCGATAATTCGTCCAACTGATCCTGAATAATCCTTTTTGCGTCCTTCAGTTTTTTCTTTTGCTTATAATTTACTACTAATAAAGCCAGAAATAACAGGGACAACACACTGACGACAAATAAGGATAATGAGAGGCGGTCGCGCTGTTCTTCTATAGCATTCAGCCGTTCGTTTTCGATAATAGGCAAAATCGAATTTATATCCATTTTACGATGGCGCGCATTATAAAAATTGGCATCTTCGAGCGCTATTTGTATATACCTGCTTGCATTTTTAACATCCCCTTTTCTATACAGATATCTGGCCAGTGATGTTTTAGAAGTTGTCTCTGTAGTTGCTGTTCTTATATCCAATATCGAAGATAGGGCCATATAATATACAGCATTCTCAATATCATTCTTAAACATATAAAGATTACCCAAATGCGATGCATTTATTGCTAACTGATGCTCGTCAATACCAGGCATATTAATCAGACTGGAGTAATTAGTAATTTTTTCATCTATACTAGAGTTGATCTCCTTCATAGAAACAATATTACGATATTCGTATGAGTCGGGAGAAAGATGCAAAAGAGCAGAATCGCAATATTGTACACTTTTATTTTGATAATCGGACTTATATGGTTGAGACGTATTATAATTGACCAGATCGAGGAATAACCTTGCACACTGCGAGTAATATACAGCCTTCAACTCATCCGATACAGACTGTACATTGGTCGAGTTTATTATATCTACAGCTTCTTTAAACAAGCCCGATGACATAAAGCAAAACAATAAATTGCAGTTTGCTTTAACTTGCAACTCATTGTTATTTAATCCATCAGCTATATATTTTGTTTTACCGGCATATACATATGCCGAATCATACTGATACGACTTATATTCATTATAGATCTCATTATTCAGAAAAAACTTGTCATTATCGCTAACTGCATTGAATAAGGATAGCTTTAAATTTGTTATTCTGTTCTCTTTTGCCGAATAATAAATACTTCTGTTTTTAATCTCCTTATCTAATACATGTAATATAGAATCACTTTTTGTTTGCGTATAAGACGAACAGGCAAATAGTGATATAAGAATTAAGAAGATAAGTCTTTTCATTACAGGGTATAAGATTATATTCAGTACAAATTTAATATTAAAAAGCAGAGGAATATATATCACCCGTAGTATTTGAAAGAGTACCTATAGAAAAATTATTCTTGACAAATCTACACTATATAGAAAATACAATTTCATAAAAGCCCAACAAACAACATATTAAAGTAAACCGATCGAATTACAATATATACAATTCTAGAAATCAACAAAGAATCTTCTTTCCATTAGAAAAAGATATCCATTTCAAAAAACAATGCTTATATTCTTTTTTTAAAAAGAATAAGTAATACCTCCGTTTAGTCTCACTCCAGACCAGTTAATATTTGGAGAATAAGGAAGCTCCTTAAATTCTGATCCTGAAGAAATATCATACCCCAACACGACCTGTAATCCAATATTTGAAGTAAGATGATACTTAAAGCCTGCTTGTAATAATACACTTATTCCATTAGCATTAAATTTATCATCTTCTGAGTCTAGAGTGTTTTCTTCAACAATTAAATATCCAGTATGTTTAACCTGAGAGAATGTTACACCTGGCGCAATCTCACCAAAAAGAGAAAATAATTCTTTGCCCTTGTTTGAAGTAAACGTATAAAAATAGTTTCTGTAATAAAAACTGCCCTTATAACCATTTAAGATGAATTTCATTTCATAGCTACCAGAGTAATCAATTTTAGATAACTTACCACCTGTTGTGTGATACTCCCCTTTGATTCCAAATTCATGTTTTGCTATTCTATACCCAACATTAATAGAATTATATATGTTTCCTGGAAAATCATCCATATTCTTTGCTCCAATTGTTGATGCAGGAGGTGTAGTTTGGATACTATTCAACATATCCTTCATCTCTCCCATATTATAAGTCGCATATCCGAAAGAATATCCAACAGTTAACTGAGCTTTCAGAGTTGAACAAATAACAATAAGTACAGATAACAAAACTATTTTCTTCATTATTCTTAGCTTTAACATTGCATAAAATGGTTATAAAAAGTTTTTCTAAATAATACAGTTTAATTTTTGATGTAGGGTTTCAAGTCTAAATAATAAAGAGCTCCACTAAACGCATTCAACAAAATATTATCGTATAACCTCGGCTGAATATTAGTTATGGCAGGCAAAGTCAATAGAGTTCTATCTAGTTGAAAGTTCATAATAGTCACCATCTCATTTTCTCTCTCCAATACAATATTTCCGGTAAATGGGTCTTCAGTTATAAATTTTCCATTTATTGGCCCTATTCTTTCTCCCGTTACAATATTTAGTTTATAAAAATTATCATCCTCTATCATATACAAAATCTCATTTTGAAACTGACTAAAGAAACTATCTTTATATTTAGAGAGATCTACTTTTGTTTTACTTATTACTTGAAGTTCTGTTTGTCCCACTTTATATCCAATAGCTAACCCTGCCATACTACAAAGTATATCTCCATCCTTAGATAAAAAAGCAGGACCATATCCAAGTTGTTCACTATACATAAACTTATTAGTAGAAATATCATAAATCTTCAATGTTTTACCTGAATTTCCCGATTCACAAGTTACAACTCTATTATCTTTACTTAAACATAGAATAGAATAAACAGTAACTTGCGTTCCCTGAGTCAATTTTGCATGAACAGTAGATATTGAATCTAAACCCTTATTCAGAATCATAAATTTTTCATGTTCTGCAAAAACCAGTTTTTCTAAATAATTAGAATAAGCAAGATTTTTTTTACCCCAGTCCCACAGAGTCAACACAGATCTACTCCTTAATATCTGCATTTCTTTTAGATCAACAGATAAAAGTTTTCCTTCGTCATAAACATAAAGTTGTGAATCCTTCAAGTTAAAATCAAAGTCCATAGGATAACGAATATTTCCTATCTTTTTAGATGTAATATTTTGCATAGAGTATGGGGTTCTTTCTATAGATCCTGTAAAATCAAGTGGAATAGTGTGTAATTTCACATCCAGATGGACGGGAAAAGAATAATTGTGTTCAATCTCAATCTCAGTTTTTTCTCCACAATCTATTATAGTACCATCTAAATACTCCAAAGCATATCGGCATCTGTATTTGTTATCACCCCATGTCACTTTTATTTTATTAAGACCTATCGGTTCAGAAACTATATTATATGATGGATAATCGTCCTGTTTTGTATAATAATTATACTGCCATACCATTCGGTCATTTTTAAAATAAGGCATTACCAGATATCTCCTATATCCGGATGTATAACTTTCGTCAATAAAGAAAGTCTGAGTAGGATCTGTAATAGTAGTTACCTTTTTTTCAGTACCATTTTCATCACGATAAAACACATCATAGTAATCTACCTCAACTTGCTCCAGAGGAGGCAGCGCCCAGAATACCTTTAAATATCTTTCATCAGTGATCTCGTCTTTAAAGTCCAATGTAAAGCTCGCATTTTTAGATATTTTGATCTTATAATTATAATCTCCAACATATTTCTCATATCCTAATTTCTCAGCAATACTATTACTTCCTGTTGCTAGCTCTACTTTTATCGTAAGCTGTATCTCTTCATTATCCGAGTATCTCTCTGGATTAATTTCTATTATTCCATCCGAATCCGGCTGTATTATCTCATTACCTAGCTTTATTTCATGCTCCAATATATTTTTAGACTTAAAGTCGTATAAATAATGCAATTTTGTTGGCGCATATATATAAATGGTCTGCCCATTGGATATCCCATCCAGATTTATATCAATTGTAATATCCTCAGGCTTCTGAACATCATTATGATATGACTCTTCATTATTATATTCACAGCCTCCCAGCAAAAAGAGTATAACAAAGCTGGTTAGAACAAATATGTTTCTCATTGACATTATTACTTTATATAATTAGTAAGATCGATATAATATGTTTGAAAATCAGCATAAATCAACCGATTATTTAAAAAATACCAAGATCCATCAAATTTATTTAGGGGCAACCGTCCCATAATCCTTGACAAATCCTTATCATATATATTTGCAATAAAGTTTTCAGTATAATCTTTATCTAAGATAACCATATTACCATTTACCGGATCTTGGGCAACAAAATCACCTTTTACATTAACCTTTTGAGTAAGAGATGGAATGTCAAATACTAAAAAATTATCCCCCCCACCTAAAAGCAGTTCGTGAGGGTTTACAGAGCTAAATTGACATAAAGAGTACCTGTAATTATCATTAGTATAGTTATAAATTAACTGAGCAGAAGATTCTCTTAACTCATAAATTTTCAAATGTCCTTTATAAACTTCACTCAAATATTTTCCATCGCGGGATATACTTATATTTGATTCTCTCCCCATTAATTCAATAGAATAAATTAAATCCCCATTCTGCGAATTATAAGCATAACATTTATTTATTAATTCTGTTAAATCACTATTAAACTCCAATTCTGTAAAAAACAATCGATAATTATCTGTTAAATAAAGATTATCTTCTATCAGTTTATCTGCCAGGACAAACGGTTCTTCATAACGGTTATTACTGTATATATAAATATTATACGTGGAGGTAGGAGTAGGCCATGTATATTTATAGATAGCTATCTGTGAGGTTGTTTCATTAGATGCAATGGCAGTCTTATTATAACCATTAATTTCAGGTAGAGTATAACGCTTTTTCAGGCTAAAATTGGAGATGTTATATACTATAAGCTGTCCAAAATGATCATAGAAATAATATTCATTTTTCTTCATATTCAAGGCCAAAGGTGCAGTCATTTGCCCCTCAGCATAAGATAAATTAACCCCAATTGCAATACCTTTATCATATTGTTCATAAGGCAGATCATAAGGTAACATATAAAATGTAAATCTATTAGCATCAGCCGGAAATCTGAAGCGCTGTATAACAATACTTTTTTGATTATATGCAAGTTGGTTCTGCTCTCCATTTGCATCTATTAGTAAATATTTACAATTATAATTAGTCAAATCCCAATACACACGCATCGTCTCATTATCTATAATCTCATATTTAAATACAGGATCTTCCAACTCTTTATATTTAGGTATAAAGTAAAATGTCTCCGAATTAATATAGTTTACATCTTTATTTTTATATTCGACTGATAGAGTATAGGTTCGATGTCCCCAGAAATAGCTCCTATCAATAAAACTAGTTATATCAGGGTCAGCTATTTCTATCTGATCATATTCTCCTTTTACATCATTCAAAAAAGAAAGAGTATATTTCAAAATATATGCGTTATCAAGTATTGGTTTTTCCCAATGCAGTTTCAAGAAACCTTCCTCCGAAAATCCTCCTTGAAGATTAACTTCAAATTCCTCTGTTAACTTTATAAATTTAACATAGTATTCATATTTTCCAACATATTTTTCATATCCGAGTAAATCACTAATACTTCCCGTATGACTTTTTAATTCAACATCAACAGTTAATTTATGAACCGAGTTATCATAAGCCTTCGGATATAAAACTATATAGTCTTCCACATATTCAAATTCCGAATCTATACTTATTACATTCTTCAGAATATTCTTTCCCTTAGAATCAACACGATAATATAGCTTGGTTCTTTCATATATGATAATTGTATCATTCGGATTAACATTTGCAAGATTTATATTTATATCTATACTATCAGACTTCTGCTTTATATCAACGTTATAAACATCATCACTAACATATTCACATGAATAAAAAACGATGAAAAAAGAAATAATAAATAAGATGAAAGTTTTAGATTGTGCTTTCATTTTCGATTAGACATTATGTTAATTAGTAATTGTAAATATTTACAAATATATGTAAATATTTACAATTACCTAAAATTAAGCAAAATTAACTCAGTGTGTGAGCATGGCAAGAAATCACAAGACGAAATCTATTCTTTAGAATGGCATTATCCAAACCCCTGAAATACATGTAGTAAAATTAGTCATCAACATCCTTTCGTAAGAATTAGTAATAGGTAAAGAAAAAAAATCGATTTCTGTAGATGATATTCGAAATGTTTGGCTCAAGTATAGCTTACAGAGCTCTCAATTACATATTAAGATACTCTAACACAGTTATTTACAAGATATACACATCTTAACAGTCCTTAATCTTGTAGTATTAGAGAAAACTAAGGAAGAGAATAAAGAAATCTGGTAATCATAGAGATAATCTACTAGTTTAGTTTAAATCTTTGCTATTTCAAGCTATAAATCTTCTGATTTCTTTCCGGCTCTTCAATATAACCAGTTTTGCTTCTTTATTTATATCTAATAGATCATACACACGAGGTCTTATCTTTCTGTTATAATTCCACACATATCTGAGAAATTCTGTATCCAGCCTCTCTTTGCAACCGATAGTCATATCATCTCGCGTACCACTGCTTTGTATAATCCGTTTCAAGACACTGAACAAGCAAGTCCATTTATCTATATCTAAAAAGACAATCAAATCTGCTTCTTTTAGTCTTATTTCCATTGAACTTATATAATTCCCATCCAGTATCCACCTTGGTTTAGAAATTAGGGACAACACTTTATCATTCCATTTCTCTTTTTCCGGACACTTCCAATCGGCTTCATAATACTCTCTATCCAGATGAATTAAGGGTAAGCCGGTTCTATAGGCCAGTTGCTTAGCCAATGTACTTTTTCCGGCACCGCAATTACCTATTATCATAATTTTATTCATCATTCACGACTTTCCGGTAAACCACTCTTTAAACTCTTGTACCTTGGCTTTACTAACCAATATCTTTTCGGTTTGATTCCGCTTTAAATTGACAGACAAACGGTTATTAAACCACAAGTCCATATCTTTAATAGAATTTCTTGAGATCAGATACTGCCTGTTTATACGGAAAAACTCTGCGGGATCTAAACTTTCGGCCAATTCGTCCATAGCAAGACTGAATGTGTACTCTTTTCCGTCCGTCGTCACAGCCTTAACAATACCTTCCCTGATATAAAAGTAAAGTATATCTTTTACAGGCATCGGTAAGAGTTTGTCACCTTTAACAGGTACAAGAAAATGTGTTCTAAAGCTTGTTTTTGTCAGCAACGAGTCTATAATACCTTTATAATCGGCGAACGGTTGTTGACCAATATTAGAAAAGCTCTTTAGCTTGTCCAGCGCCTTCCGTATATCTTGCTTTCCAATGGGTTTGAGTAAATAATCGAGACTATTAACTTTAAAAGCTTTTAGTGCATACTCATCATATGCTGTAGTGAATATAACCGGGCATTTAATATCTGCATACTTAAATATCTCAAATGCAGAACCATCTGCCAAATGTATATCCATAAAAACCAATTCGGGACATTCATTCATCTCAAACCATTCCAACGAATCTTTGATACTGTCCAGAACTGTTATAATCTTTAATTCGGGGATCTCGTCCGCAAGAAGTGTTGTAAGATTACGTACAGCTGCTTTTTCATCTTCTATAATAATAGCATTCATATTATATTAAAGGTATTGCTACAGAAAAAAACTGATTATCCTTTTTTATATCGATCTCTTTCCGGAACATCAACTGATAACGTTTATCCAAATTAGACAGCCCTATCCCCAAGCCGTTATAAGGTGTACGTTTGGGTTGTATCCGATTACTTACGATAAGATGGTCTTCTGTTGTTTCGATATTTATGGATAAGGGATTACGGTTACTTATCTCGTTATGTTTTACAGCATTCTCTATTAATAATTGTATAGCCATAGGTGGTATAAGGCAGTCTTCGTATGCTCGATCAATTCGTACATTGAATATCAGATTATCTTCATAACGCATCTTCAATAAAAAAATAAAAGACTGTACAAATTCCATTTCTTCCCGTACAGTCACGCTTTGATTCTGGTTTTCCTGTAATGTATAGCGTAACACATGAGATAATTCCTGTACATAATCCTGTGCCTTGGAAGGAGAATCGGGTATTAAAGACTGTAAGGTATTTAGCGAATTAAACATCATATGAGGATTCAATTGATTTTTTAGAGCCTCATATTTATTGATAAGGCTTTCAGCCTGCAAAGCCTGGTAGTCGGCTTGTATCCGCTGATTATGCCTTATCAGGAAAATAATATAGCTACTGCCCACAACAATTAGAGCAATAACAAAATCGCGCAGAGGGTGAAGATAATTATGCGCGATAGCCTCCACCGCAGGAAAAAGTCCTAATGTATGCATATAGAAAAACAACCGCGAAAGCAAACCACTCAAAAACCAAACAAGGATCAAGGTATAACAAGTCTTTTTCCAACTCATCAGTTTAGTTATACCGTTAAGATTAAATATAAATATACTCAACCCAAATAACAGTAATAACGATACAATAGTAAAAACAACTTCGCTAAACACATCAACCCTCGACATTCCGTAAAAAAGATTATCCGGATCATTGTCTATCAGGGTAATTATCTCCGGTAAATGCATCAAGATGGCTACTATCAGCGATATACCCGCTAATAGCAAAACATATTTATTTTTACTGATAAGTTGCATTAAACAAAGATAGTTTTTATTTCTTTTTTATCTGTGCCGTAACATACATACCGGGGCGAAATCCTGTATTCGAATTATTTACCTTAGCATATACATTTAATGAGCGGCTTACCGGATCAATTTCCTGCCCTATAGATATCACTGTGGCATCAAACATGATATTGCCAAGGCTATTAGCCCGAAATGTAACCGGACTTCCAGCCGAAAGATATTCGAGATCTTTTTCATAAGCTGTTAAACAAAGCATGGTCTGGCTCTTGTTCACGATCTCACAAATAGCTTCTCCCGAATTAATATATTTACCCAGATTCGCTTTAGTCCCGGTAATATATCCGCTAATCGGCGCTGTTATCAATAGAGATTGTATGATGCCGCTTTTTTCAATATTTTCGGGAGATATTCCTAATATTCTTAGTTGTGCGGCAGCAGCGGCTTTCTTTGATTTCATCGAAAGATAATCCGCTTTACTCTCCTGAAAGCGTTTCTTTGATGCAGCTTCCTGTTCACTTAGTGTCTTCTGCCGATTATACTCAGTTTCTAAAAATTCTAACTGTGCTGCCGATTCCAGATAATTCTGCTGCAAATTTATAAATTCCGGATTTTCGAGCTTAGCGATCACACTTCCCTTATTGACATACTCTCCCGGTAAGAAACTGATAGACCGCAAAGTTCCTCCCATCATTATAGTCACAGAGGCATGATTTTGAGGAGAAACTATAATAGTTCCGTTCAGAGATACATTTTCAGGTGATACCATTTTTTCTGCTGTTTCATCCTGATCTGCTACTTCCTCTGTTTCAGCAACCACCTCCTCTTTTACTGTTGACAGAGCTTTATTGTCTGTTGCTTTTTCATTAGATTGGCAAGCCAGAAGTATCAGACATATTACGGGCAAAAGTTTATATTTCATTTTCATATGATCATATTTTAAGAAATTGTAAGTATTAAATGATTTCAAAACAGATAAAAAGCACTGAATCTTCTTTCTATTTTGTATATAATTCCAATTCGAGCAAAGAGACATTATAATTGTATAAAGCTTCCAGATACCCTAATTTTATGTCTCTTACGGTATTAAAACTCTGAATAAACTGCATTATGTCAGTATCACTTTCATAGAATTGGAGTGACGCACTTTGCATCAGAGCATCGGCTTCGGGTAACGCACCCTTCCGATAATAATCGACACTCTCTTTCTGCTGTTTAGCACGGGCTAAAAGTTCGTCTATTTTGTTCGAAAACTCTTTCTTTTGATACTCATTTTCAATTGTAGAAATATAATAATCTATCTTCGCCTGTTTGATACGGCTTTTCTGCTGATTGAAAAACAAAGGAATTGATATCCCTACAGTCCACGAATCAAGACCTGTCAGCGGAGCAATTTTTTGCCTTGAATATCCTAAAGAGATTTCCGGAAAAAAACGACTCTTTTCTATGCTTATCTGAGCCGCTTTCTCTGCGGATAAACTTTCAAGATAATTTATATGCGACAGAGAAAGGGATTTTATCGGAAACATATCCAACGGAACTTCTACAAAAGCCGTATCTGCCGGTATTAAATCAGTTTCCGAATAACACACCCATGCAAGACGACGGGTTGCAATACGTAATTCTTCCTGTGTCTGTAGCAAACGTGTAGACATATCTGCGGAAAGTGCCGTAGCCGAGTTTCTATCCAGCAAGGTAATATCTCCTTGCTCATATCTCAGTTGTGTAGCTTTCCGTAGCCGTTGAATCCATTCATTCTGCTCCTCGTACAACGATAACTGATGAGTTACATACAGATAATTTACCCAAGCACGTTTTACTTCGGC
Source organism: Indolivaga macrotermitis (assembly GCF_900128985.1). Taxonomy (GTDB): domain Bacteria; phylum Bacteroidota; class Bacteroidia; order Bacteroidales; family Dysgonomonadaceae; genus Dysgonomonas_A; species Dysgonomonas_A macrotermitis. The sequence goes on from NZ_FQUC01000002.1 coordinate 94,909, forward strand.
TATAATTTCTTTTTTTACAATTTCTTTATAATTCTCACCTGTTGTTACCTGTTTAGATACCAAAGCATTCTTATAATAAGGAGTTAATAAAGAACCGAATGACTGATTAATCTGAAATTCATTATCGTTCTTATCAGTCCCATTCAACTGCCCCCATGAGTAAGAAAAAGACGTGGCAGGAATTTCCCAAGCTTCTCCCCGCATTGCCTTTGTCCGCTCAATGGAAGCATTAGCCGATGTTAAGCGAGGATGATTTTCCAAAGCCATAGAAACAGCCTGATCCAATGTTACCTTTACCTGAGCATTTATTCCTAAATAGGGTAATATCAGCAAGATCAAACCGGCAAAAATCTTTTTGTACCATCCTTTTCTTTTCCATACTACCGTACTGTTTACTGTACGATAAAGAACCGGTATAATAATTAGGGTCAACAATGTTGATATAATAAGTCCACCGATTACCACTGTCGCCAATGGGCGTTGCACTTCAGCACCTGCGGATGTGGCTATTGCCATAGGCACAAATCCTAGTGAGGCTACAAGACCGGTAAGGAAAACAGGACGCAGCAAATGAGGGCAGCCCTTCTCTATTATTTTGTGAGTAGATAGTGCATAACGGTTTTTCATACGCAGGGCATTAAAGTGATTTATCATCAAAATACCATTCAAAACTGCAACACCAAAGAGAGCAATGAATCCTACCCCGGCAGATATACTGAATGGAAGGTCTCTTAACCATAGAGCCAATATTCCCCCAATTAATGAAAGGGGTACAGTTGTAAATATAACGAGTGTATACACAATACTCCTGAATGCAAAAAACAGTAAGAGTAAAATCAGCATCAGCGCTACCGGTATTACTACGGTTAATGTAGATATTGCATTCTGCAGATTTTCGAATTGACCGCCATATTCGAAATAATATCCCGGCTTAAGTTTCATATTCTCATCTAAAGTGGTTTGTATTTGTTCTACGACATTCTGGATATCGCCATCGCGGACATTTACCCCTATAACAATACGTCTTTTGGTTGCATCCCTATTGATTTGCAATGGTCCCGAACGGTATTCAACATCCGCAACCTCAGTAACAGGGATCAGGCTGCCTTCTGCTGCCCGTACATATAATTTGTCCAGATTCAATTCGGGCACTTTATCATTATTCAAACGTACCACAAGGTCGAACCTCCTTTCATTCTCAAAAACAACACCTGCTGCTTCTCCTGCATATGCAGTTCTTATTATTGTATTTAATTCTTCAATATTCATTCCATACCGGGCTATTTTAGCCCGGTCATATTTCACTATCAATTGAGGTAATCCCATTGTCTGTTCAACTAATACATCGGCTGCTCCGGGTACTTGCTCTACAAATCGTGCCGCTTCTTTTGCTTTCTTATAAAGTTCCTCAGTATCTTCTCCATAAAGCTTTATGGCAATATCGGCTTTTGTTCCACTCATCAACTCATTAAATCTCAGCTGAATCGGTTGGCTGAAATTAAATTCGACATCAGGAATAATATCCAATGACTCTTTCATCTTTTCTACCATTTCGGCCCGGCTATCTGCAGTAGTCCATTCTTTGAAAGGCTTCATTATAATCATAATATCTGCATCTTCTACAGCCATAGGATCGGTAGGTACTTCAGCTGTTCCTATTTTAGAGACCACATGCTTTATCTCAGGAAAATTTTTCAAAAGTATTTTTTCAGCCTGGTCTGCAATTTCAATGCTTCTAGAAAGGGAACTTCCGGCAGGTAAAGTCATCTGCATGGCAAAATCCCCCTCATCCAATGTCGGAATAAACTCTGCCCCAAGACGATTGAAAAGAAGAAGAGAAGCCCCTAAAGCTGTAAAAGCTATAATTACGGTTAATCCTGCAAAACGGATAGACTTATTCAGTACCCGTTTATAAATACTATTCAATTTATTGAAAAAACGATCTGCAAAAGTCAGCTTATTGTTGATAGTACGTTTTAGGAACAGAGATGCCATCATCGGTACATAAGTCAGAGAAAGAATCAGCGCGCCGATGATGCAAAAAACAAGAGTCTTTGCCATTGGGGTAAAGTATTTCCCTTCAATTCCTGTCAAAGTAAGAATCGGGAAAAACACAATAAGTATGATCAACACAGCAAACGTTGCACTGCGTACAACCTCTCCGGCACCGGCTTCTACTTCCGCATCCATTTGTTGCGGGGTCAGTGTGCGCCCTGCTAACCGGCTACTGTATATATAAGCGAGTATACCCTCTACTATTACAATCGAGCCATCCACCACTATACCAAAATCTATAGCCCCTAGACTCATCAGATTAGCCGAAACACCGAACAAGCGCATCAGTATAAAGCCAAAAAGCATAGAAAGAGGTATCACGGAAGCAACAATCAGTCCGGCACGTACATTTCCTAAAAAAATGATAAGTACCAGAAACACAATCAACGCCCCTTCAATAAGATTAAAGATAACGGTAGAGATATTTCGGGTTACTAATTCGGAACGGTTAAGATAAGGTTCTATAGTAACTCCTTCCGGCAGTAGTTTTTGAACTTTCTCCACTCTGGATTCCAATTCTTTAGTAACTGCACTTGCATTTGCCCCTTTCAGCATCATGGCTATACCGCCTACACATTCTCCTTTTCCGTCTTTTGTCATTGCGCCGAAACGTTTCGGTGAGCCAAACCTTACACTGCCTATCGCATCTATATGTATAGGTATACCTCCACGATTAGCAACAACAATCTGCTCTATATCGCTTATATCCTCGATCATACCTTCGCTCCGGATATAATAAGCTCGATTGACCTTTTCGATATAGCTGCCACCTGTATTTTGATTATTACTTTGTAGGGCAGTATACACATCACCTATAGTTATATCCATTGCATACAAAGCATCCGGATCAACTGCAACTTCGTACTGTTTCATATATCCCCCGAAGCTATTGATCTCGACAATACCGGGAATACCTGATAAATGTCGCTTCACAATCCAATCTTGTATCGTACGCAATTCCATTGCATCATACTTGTCTTCGTAACCAGGTGCTACATTTAACACATATTGATATATCTCCCCCAGCCCTGTAGTTATGGGCATAAGTTCAGGTGTACCCAACTCTGACGGAATTTCATCGATTACTGTCTGTATCTGTTCGTTGATCAACTGGCGTGCCGCCAGAGTCGGAACATCTTCTTCAAACACGACTGTTACAAGAGATAGCCCGAAGCGCGACACCGAACGGATCTCCTTCACATTCATGATATTACTCATTGCTATTTCTATAGGAAAAGTTATCAACTGTTCGACCTCTTGCGGTGCCAAAGTTGGTGAAACCGTCACTATCTGAACCTGATTATTGGTAATATCGGGAACTGCATCTACGGGCAAAGTAAGCATGGCATAAATTCCCCCCAGTAACAGAAAAAAAGTAGTTAAGGCTACAAATAACTTTTTACGTATTGAGAACCGGACGATAGATTTAAACATGTGTGTCTTATATTTTGTATTTGTATAGACACAAAAATAAAGCCTATCTTCAGCCGATGACTCTTAAATATACCGAACCGGAAATTTTAAGGGGTGAACGGAAGAAAATAGATTGTGAGTAGTTTGCAAATATATTTTAGTATATTTGTATCGAAATCGCAACAACAACATTTTGGGAACAATCCTTTTATATATACTGGCATAAGTCAGCTTCAACATACCACAAGCTGATGTTTTTCATTCGGGACAACTTCATCCGAATCGGTATATCATTTAAATCATTCAAAATATAAATTATTTACGGTGTCACCGGCATCCGTAAAATCCTGTATTAATTTAATGCGGCGTACACTGCTGTGTTGAAGCAGGATATAACTCCGAAAGGATTGTTCTTATATGAAAACCGTTAAACATTATACATGGGAAGTTACCGCCTTAACAACTCCCCTAATAAAGAAAAAGTGCAGTAAATGTAACAAAAACACCCTTTTTTATTGTAGTGATAAGTTCCGGCTAAACTCACAAAAGAAGTATCTGGATGTATGGCTTATTTACAGATGTAATGATTGTGACACAACTTATAATCTGACCATCTTATCGCGTACAAAACCTGATATGATAGATAGAGTTCTTCTTCAAAAATTTATGCAAAACGATGATCAGCAGGCATCGCAATATGCGTTGGATTCGGACGTGGCAAAAAGAAATCAGGTAGAACACGATTACAGTCAGATGGAGTACAATATTATCAGAGAAGAATTATCATTGTCGCAGATCGCAGAAATCGACTCCGATTTTGTTGAGTTCGAAATAAAACTCGACCATAGCCTGCCTTTGAAACTGAATCAAATTATCAGAACGGCATTGGATATATCGGCAACCCGCTTGGATAAGATGTTAAGCCTGGGCATTGTTTCTGTATTGCCAACTGGTACCAGCCAAAAACAAAAGGTAAAGAACGGTATATCAGTTATTGTAGATACTCTCAAACTAAAATCACTTTTGCAAGAAATATCTAATGAGTAACACTTAACAGATCATGTAGGGATAAGAGTTATTCCTACATGATTATTTCCATATTTCATTTGCAGTAGATAAAACCTGTATATTGTCGAAACCGCTTGTCGATATGCTCAATACACTTGTAAACAGTTAACAATTTTCAATAAAATATACAAAAAGAAAAATAAAATTGTTTTTTTTCATTAAAAGCATCCGATATGCTATTTTGTTAAAAAATGAATTGCTAATTTTATAAAATATAGAATTTTGCTAATAGCCAATAAACACTTTTACTTAACATCAGACTTACACTATATGGAAAATCTTCTTATGAAGCTTCAATGTAGAATTAAGGGATCCAGAATATATAATGCATCATCAGGGGAAAGGCTATATATTCCATATTACATTGACCGCACACATCCGGTTAAAGTCAAAGTTTTTTTTGAGGTAATCAATGCGCGTCTAAAACTTTTCGTCGAGATACAATCTAATACATATAGTAAAGACTGGTGCCTTTGCAAAGCCGAGCAAATCGAAGATTCTCTGAAAAGTCAGTTACACGAAATAATACACGATTGCGAAATTAAACGTAATCAGTACTGTTTGCATAAGCAATTGGAAGATGATATCGAGCCCGAACTTTCGGATGTTTCGCCAGTCGAAACAAAAGCAATTCGTTTCTTATGTCAGCGGAAAGTAGGCGCTTTGATCTCAGATTCGCAATCAAGCCGGTGGCTAGTCGCAATTAGGTTAGTACAGAGCCGTTATCGGGCAATGCAGTTGGAGAGATTGATCGTTTTCATGCCCAAAGAAGACATCAGACAATTTAAAGATTTATATTCTTCGATTTGGAAAAACAAAACATTTCCTGCCCTTTTTATCAGTATCGAGAGCCTCAGCCGTAATTTCCAATTATATGAGAGACTGGCGTCTTATGCAAACTCTGCGACAATGATACTGATCGACAGTTGTCATTTATTTAAATCTCCCCTATCCGTCCGGTCACAGAGAATGGAGAATATAGCTAATAAATGCAATTATAAACTGATTATGACAGACTCTCTGATCACCAATCAAATACATGATGTATACATGCAATACAATATACTGGATAGCCTAATCCTGCGGTATTACCGTTGGGAAGATTTTTCCAGAATGCATATCATATTCGGCGGATTAGATAATAATCATATATTAGGATATAAAAATATAGGTTATCTTGTTGATAAGATCGAACCTTATACTTTCAGCCTTGAAAATGAAAAAACAAACAAATGTAAAGCGAAGATAAAGACATATACTTACTATTGCGACCTGACTTCGAGGCAGAAGTATCACTATTCGAAGAAAAAAACAGAACTACTACTACTCATCGAGAAAAACGAATTAACTATACACGATGTTTTCAGGACTTTTATCTCCCTCCAAAAAATCGTCTGCGGATACCCGCTGGGAAAAGACAATATTCCGGGATCTTCGGAAACAAATAAGCTCCTCCTGTTTAAAGAAAACGTAGAAGAAAATAGTATTATCTTCTGCAAATATCTGTTCGAGATAGATATACTATTGTATTTTCTGGGTAGGAGGAATTGCGCTGTTATAAGAAATAAAGAAGATCACAGTCTGGAAAAGGATTTGTTTCTGCAGAAAAAGAAAAAGTATCTAATTTCCACATTGTATTCTCCGGCAACTAAGCTAAGCGGTATAGCAAATTGTCACAATATAGTTTTTTTCAGCTTATCTTTCCATTATGCCGATTACCGGCGTTGCTTTACATATATAGCAGATTGCGGTATATCCGGTGTAGTTGTAAAACGCTTTGTTACCAATTCGGGGATAGACAAGATTATTGTAGAGAATCTGAAACGGAAAAACAAATTAGCCAAAGAATTACACAGCTTACTGGCAGATAAAAACAGACTTGCCGAATTTATAAAATGTTTATAAACTTAAGACAACACATACGATGAACGCACCTGATATTAAAGCACAAACTTATCATATCGAAAAAGTATGGGGAACCGACAACCGTTTATATAACCTTATCGGACCTTTTGTTATGAATCCCACTGTTATCCGGTTGAATGGTGGCTATCCTTTCAAGAATACCGAAGATCATATCTGGTATATAGCAATGAAAAATAAGAATATGGTAATCGGCTTCTTATCCGTTCATAACAAGAATATTTGTAATGATTTTACCTGGCAGGATAATAATGTGTTAAGAATACTGATAGACAAAGCTCTTTCGGATATGAATACGGGAACTATGGTCTCTTTTACTGCAGTCGAGCGCGAACTCGAACTTCTCGAATCCCTCGGTTTTTCGCTCGAACAAAAATATACCCAATACTTCAAGATGGTTAAGACCGTATAATACCCAAGAGTTATGCTGTATAAGAATGTATATCAGAAAACGATGGAGCGCATCGAGTATATTTTCAGCCACTTCGATAACATATATGTATCTTTCTCGGGTGGTAAAGATAGTGGGGTATTGCTCAACCTGACTCTCGATTATATGCGTACCCATCATATAACTAAAAAGATCACGGTATTGCATATCGATGTAGAAGCGTCTTATCAGACAACGATGAATTTTGTAGAAAAAATGTATCTCGAGAATCTCGATCTGATTAATCCATATTGGGTATGTCTTCCTCTTATCACAACAAACGCTGTTTCAATGTACGAACCTTACTGGATATTCTGGGACTCGAAGAAGAAAGACAAGTGGGTACGCCCTATGCCGAACCATCCATTTGTTATAAATGAAAACAATAATCCTTTCGGGTTTTACAAAGAGAATATGACTTTCGAAGAGTTTGCTCCTAATTTTGGAGTCTGGCTCAATAAACATACCAATTCGAAAAGAACGGCTTGCCTGATTGGTATTCGTTCGGACGAAAGCCTGAACCGTTATTGGGCTATACACAGAGAGGACAAATCTCTATTCGAAGGGAAGAAATATTCTACACAGATTTCCGAATCCTGTTATAATTTTTATCCGATCTTCGATTGGAAAGTATCTGATATCTGGGTATACAACGGAAAGTTCAATAAACCATATAATCAGATTTATGACTTATTTTATAAGGCCGGAGTACCTCTTTCGAGGATGCGAATTTGCGAACCATACGGAGATGAGCAAAAAGCGGGATTGAATCTGTTCAAGATACTTGAACCCGAAACATGGGTACGCCTCGTAGACAGGGTCAGCGGAGCCAACTTCGGAAATATATATTGTGGCACCAAAGCCACAGGCTCAAAAAAAATTATACTGCCTGAAGGACATACTTGGAAAAGCTACTGCAAATTCCTGTTAAAAACTTTACCGGAGGAAACCCGTAAAATATATATGACCAAGTTTATCCGCTTTATCCGTTACTGGAATAAAACAGGAAGTCCTGTTGCTAATGAAGATATAGAACAGTTAAATCCGGATATGATTGTTAACACATACACTTTCAGTAATCGCGGGAAAGGAGATAAATACGTTGTCAGATTCAAAACAATACCGGATGTATTGCCTGGTCTGGATAACAAAACCGATTTCCTATCATGGAAACGTATGTGTATGGCTATTCTAAAGAATGACATTACATGCCAGTCTCTCTCATTCTCTATAACCAAACGGCAGATTTTACGCCAGCAGGAGCTACTCGAAAAATACAAAATACTATTATGAAACCAGATACAACCGACATAAACAAGACTATACAATCTCTTACTAAAGAGATTTGCACGCTTATCGGACAACTATCCGATTTAGATTATAAGATTGACACCCTCAACTATATACGTCTGATGTTACATAAGGTCAGCCCATTAAAGCACCAGCCTGTTGATTTTGTGGCTTGGGAAAAAACAGCGAATATAGAAGGCAACGACTATAACCCCAACAATGTAGCCCCTCCTGAAAAGAGATTATTAATAACCTCGATAGAAGAGGATGGCTATACGATGCCAATTGTTACTTGCCCCGAAGACGGATTGTTCAGGATAGTAGATGGTTTTCACCGCAGGCAGGCTGAGAAACATTCTTTAAAAATATCGCAAAACACTTACGGACGTTTGCCTGTCACCTTTATACGCGAATCGAAACGTGAACTCGACGACCGGATGGCCTCAACAGTACGTCACAACAGGGCCAGAGGTTCTCACGATATTGATATGATGGCTAATATCGTCAAAGAACTGATATCGATCGGCAGGTCTCCGGGATGGATATCCAAACATGTGGGAATGGATCTGGACGAGATTCTTCGCCTAAAACAAATAACAGGTATTGCATCGCTGTTTGCAGATAAGGACTTTTCTTACAGTAAAGAAATCGGAGATTAGCCCGGGCTTACTTTCCTTTTCAGCCAAGTATGTTTATCTAATTATTTACAGATTACCTGTAATATCATAAATATCTTTTATCTTTTCGAGCTCTCCATCTAAATCGAAATGCAAATCATGGAGCCGGGCGTCTTTGATATCGAATACCCATGCGGCAACTTTAGGATACCCTTTTTCGTAATATGACTTCTGTACTTCTCCTATTTTCAGAATGTTGCGACATTGTTCATAGGTATTAAGCTCGACAAGGCGGCGATGCTTAGCATCTTTGCTTTCAATAGCATCGAGCTCTTTTTTGTGAAGATGGTAAACATCCCGTATAGTTCTTAGCCAAGGGTTGAGTATACCGTAGTCCGATTTTGCCATAGCAGCTTGTATACCTCCACATCCGTAGTGACCACAAACGATGATATATTTAACTTTCAGATATTCCACACCATAGTTGATAACCGAGAGAGCACTCAGGTCTGTGGTTATAACCATGTTCGCAATATTACGGTGAATAAAAACTTCTCCCGGTTTTAACCCCATAATCTGGTTTGGATGAACCCTGCTGTCTGAACAGCCGATATATAAAAAATCGGGATGCTGGTCTGCAGCTAATAATTTAAATAATCCGGGATTATCTACTTTATTCTTTTCAATCCAGCTATTATTAGACTCAAATATTTTATCATATTTTTCCTGATCTGTCATCTTTTCATCTTTTATTTGCGTCAAAGATAATATTTGTAGAATAAATAGAAACTTTTTTTTAACGTACGAAGTCTCCTTCTCTATTTACCCGAAAACGTCCGAAATAAAAAACTCCCGAAGAATCCGGGAGTTCGTTTTAAGTATTCTTAATTTTCTTCTATTATACAAATTCTTTTTTTCTAAAGTCAGATGACTCTCTTATTCTGATAATTCTAAGCTATTTTTAAATAAAGAATGTCAATCAGCAGTTGAAATGCGATCTTTTTTCAGCTGTGGCAGTCTTTATAAAAAGGTGACAATGACTAAACAAAGGTGACATCTGTCTGTTACCTGAATGTCACTTTTGTCACCTATTTATTCTATTGTTTATCAGTGAATTACTCCTCATAAAGTGACAAAGGTGACAAAAGTGACACCTTTGTCTCATTTTTTTTCTCCGTACTTTTTAGTTTTTTTTCTCATTTTCAGTATTTCAAAGAACCTCCTTTATATATAGATAAATTTAAAACTGACTCTTAATAATTGAAAGAAGTTCTTTATTTTTTGCTCATTTACCAATAAGCCTTCGGTTGACAGGCAGAAACGAAATTGTGTATATCAAAGAACGTTTTCAACTACTCATTCACATTAATAAGAAATTGGTTTGTATATATATCGTAGAAAATCAATAACCTCCCAGTTTCAACCACACTGACATATCATAATTTCCACGGTTATTCCATGCATAATAAGGTATCAGGGAAATATTTATATCCTGCATGCCGGATTTAACTTCATGGTACAGTCTATTATTCCAATCCGTACTTTGTTTCTTTTTAGCGATTCCTTCTAAAGCTACAACTTTGGAACCTTCCATATAAATAGGCTTTGGCTTAAGTTGAATATTAGCAGGAATTACGACATCGTAAATAGAAGTATTGGCAGGCAAATCTATCGATTCCAAACAATAAACCATGGGTCCGTACATTACAGCTGTTTGATTACGGGTTTCTTCTACCAACGGATTTGATTCTACCAAACGGGCGTGCAAAGGCATATCCAATACAATTTCGTCTCCTTTTTTCCAAGTTCCTTTTATCTCGGCATATGTACCGGATGTAATCTTAGTATCAGATTGTTTTCCATTGATCAAAATGCTCGCACCTTTTGCCCATTCGGGAATTCTCAGGAAAAAGGAATAGGCCTTTTCCGGAGCTTTGTCTATAATCAGTTTTATAGTACCATCCCAAGGATAATCCGTATCTTGAATAAGGCTTATTTCATTCCCGTCAGTTGTTTTTGTATTTAGCGTATTACTTCCATAAATATTACAATACAACCCCTTATCTGATACAGCATAAGCATAACTGTTAGCTTCTGCGATAGTACGAACTGTATTGGGCGGACAACAGAAACAAGTTATGTATTCTTGTCTGAAATTACCCCAACGTAAATTGTAAGGAAAATCAGCTGTTTGGCTCAAAGGGTTTGTATAAAGATATTTCTTTCCATCCAGACTAATTCCCGATAAAATACTATTGTAATAAGTCAGTTCCATTATATCCGCATACTTGGAATCGCCCGACAACTGTAGCATCCTGAAATTCCAAAGCATATTTCCGATATTGGCACATGTCTCATTATGTGCTGTTTCCTGAGGCAGTTGATATGCCCGTCCATACGATTGGTGCACTTTTTGTATACTGTCGGGCTCATAAGCTGTACCATCAGGAGATGTTCCGTCATACAAGGCTCCACATCCTCCTGTAATATACATTTTCCGGTAAGTAACATCGTCCCATATCGGATTCAGGCAATCCAGTAATGTTTTATCACCTGTTTCCAGATATACATCAGCTACACCTGCATACAAATAATTGGCACGCACGGCATGCCCCATTGCTGTTTTCTGTTCACGGAAAGGGATCCGATCCTGATTATCGTCCGTTCCATTCTCTACCATTCCCCTGATATCTATAAGGCTTTTAGACAATTCCAGATATTTGGGGTCACGGGTAGTACGGTACATCTCCACCACTCCCATATAATGAGAAGGGCAAATAGCACTACGTGCCAGTTCATTGGTTGCAGTTTTATAGAAATTATACAGAAAATCGGTCGTTTTAATAGCGATATCGAGCAAAGACCTTTTTCCTGTAGCACGAAAATGTACACATCCGGCAGTCATTAAATGTCCCATATTATAGGTCTCGAAATGAAGACGTTCTTCGAATCCTTTTTTAGCTCCGGGATTGTTCATATCGGCAACGATGGTTGCAGTATGGATATATCCGTCCTCACGTTGCGACAAACGGATAGTTTCGATAAACTTGTCCATCAACTGGTCCAGTTCGGGATCTTTGGTGATAGCATAAACCGCAGCTACACCTTCGAGCCATTTATACATATCGCCATCAAAGAATGGAGGGTCTTTGTGTTCACCTTTTTCAAAACCTGCCGCAATCTCAAAGTTGCGGTATGCATGGCTTAATTCCGGATCATCAAAGATTCGCCACATATTAATCAACATTGTATCTTTACAGACATCGAACCGTTCCGCCCAAAAACCTTTCGTCCATGATACATCATTCAGATTTAAGTTATGCATCTTTGCATAAGGGCTTTTCATAGTATTAGTTAACCCGCTTGATTGAGAGTTTACCGAGATAACAAAACTCCCGATTAATAATAAGGCTAATATATTTTTTATCTTCATACCAATAATTTATAGTTTACACTCAAAGTCGTGCTTGCCTGAGCTTACTGTTCTTTTACTTCCATCAGGCAAGATTACATTTGCTCTGGTATTTCCGGGGACTTCTACCGATAAGAGAAATTTTCCATTCTCTCGTTTCCAGTCAACTACGATCTTACCGTACAATGTCTCATGAGATGTTTTTAGCCACTTAAGGTCTCCAACTGGCTGGGGCTGAATATTAAACTCCTTAAACCCGTCTTTTACAGGCTCTATCCCTGCCAGACTTCTGAAAAACCATTCATCGATCTGCCCCATCATAAAGTGATTCCACGAAGCGCCTTTTCGGGGATCCCATTGTTCAGTCAGGGTCGTAACACCGTATTTTACCTGAAACCCATAGCCCGGTGCATCCGTATGATTGTGCATCAGATACATCAGTTCATTCTCTCCGTTCAGAGCCAATACCTGAAAAAGATAACGGTTGCCGACGTCGCCTGTTGTCAGGCGATTACCATGTTTACGTATATCAGCTTTCAGGTTTTCCATCACAGCCTGTTTGTATTCCGGTTCCACCAATCCCATATATATAGCAACGGCATTACAGAACTGGCTTCCCGTACCGTATTGCTTTGTTTCTTTATTAAAAAACTTTGTATTGAAAGCATTCCGTATATGATTTGCCAGTGCACGGTATTTCTTTTCATCACCCGATTTACCTAACATCTTTGCTGCTTCCGCAACAAGATGTGCAGCATAATAGTAATGTGCAGTTGCCGAAACTTCAACCGGACTATTCTTCGAAAAACCAGCCCGATGTTCACCATAATCATACCAATCGCCTAACCCATGGGATACGATATAACCGGTCGAACGAGAGGTCATATGATTCACATACCCTTTCATCACATCGAAATAATTTTTTATCAATGAATCATCGCCATAAAATTTGTAATACAGCCATGGATCAATAATAGCAGCAATCCCCCATTCGGGCGAATCGTGAAAAACATCGAGGCTCTCATCAAATACAACATACTGAGGTACGATTGTCGGGATAAAACCTCCCGCATCCTGGGCATCTCTGATATCCTGCATGATTTTAGGATAGAATTGTGTCATATCCCAGTTATAAAGAAGACCGGGGCCATTCAGGTGTGTTTCTTCGAGCCATCCTAATTTTTCGCGGTGAGGACAGTCTGTAAATACAGAGTGCATATTGCTTCTTACTGCATTTTTTATAATCTCATGAGCTTTATTGAATATCTCATTCGAACATTCGAAATGCCCTCTCTCGGGTGTCGAGTTATAAACGAAATGAGATTTAATATCTAATACAACAGGCCTGTCGGATTCGGTTGTCAGCATATCCGCTCCATCAACTTGTATATATTGAAAGCCATAATAGGTAAACTCCGGATGCCATTCTTCAATTCCTTCACCTTTCAGCGTATATGAATAGGTATGAGGCCCTCCCGACTGTTTTTGCGAAACTTTACCTGTTTCCGGATTGAGGAGCTCCCCCACCGTGAGTTTTATTGTCTGGCCTTTTTTGCCCTTTACTTTTATGGCCGGATACCCCGACAAATTCTGTTTCATATCCAACACATATGAAGTGTCTATCTTTGACATGGTAACAGCACCATATTCTTTCATTTTCCGCACGCTTGTAATTTGCTGCGGACGCAATGTTCCCTTAGGTGCCCCTTGCATAACTACCGGACTCCAGTTAGAATCACTGAAATCGGACTTGTTCCAATTCTTTTGTTCTAAACGGGCATCGTAGTCTTCCCCTCCGTAGATATCGTTAAACGTAATAGGACTTAATGCATATTTCCACGACTCATCCGAAACTATTGTATCGGAAGTCCCGTCTTTATAATAAATGTGCATTTCCAAAAACAAAGTGGGTGGGCCGAAAGATATCCACAATTTACGATACCGATTCCCCATCGCATTATAGAAGCCGTTACCTAAAACTACCCCTATTGCATTGTTACCTTTTTCTAGTAATGTATCTACCTGATAAGTATTGTAGTAAACTGTCTTATCATAATCGCTCCAGACAGGAGTAAACACATCTTTACTTACTTTTTCTCCATTAATAGATAAATTGTAGTGTCCAAGTCCGGAAACATGTACAATAGCTTTGTCTATTTCTTTCGGGGTATTAAATGATTTCCGCAGCATTATACTTTTCAATGCTAACGGATTGACTCTATCGAAAACGTCTTTATTTTCTTTATTCTTGAAGGATGGCCCGTGAAAGTCGCGTCTCCCTATAGGAAGATTAGAATCTTCGCGTGTTATCGCACCTATCCATTTTGCTTTGGTTTGAGATAAGTCAGGAGCCATATCGAAGTAAGAAGAAGCCTCGTCTGTACCGTTACCTTTCATATTCCAGACTTTCACCGTCCAGTCATACCGTTTTCCCTTTTCCAAAGGTTTTCCCGTATAAGGGACTAGTTGGCTTTGACCGGAAGCCTTCTTCCCTGAATTCCAAATCGTTTTACCATTTTGCAGAACTTCTATCTGATAGAAAGCCTGGTACTCTCCATCTGCTGCCAATTTCCATCCGAAGCGGGGAGTAAGATTTTCAACATTCAGTGGCTCATGCCGCATTTCACAATAAAGATTTTGAATCTTCACGGGAAATGCGACCGTCGCACACAATAGTAAGCATATACTTGCTATTAGTTTTTTCATACTTGTATTAGATATTATAAACTAATCTTTCGAGTTTATTTGATTTAGCTACAACTTTGCCATCCAGTAAGATATAAAAACCCTGTCCTCTCTTGTATTTTTCGCCGGTTTTATCCCAAACAACAGTAACAGTTTTTCCCTTATACGGAACATTATCAAGACAGAACCAATCCCATTTATCCTGAGGAACAAGTGGGTTTACCTCCAATACATTATCAAGTCTGGGTTTTAAACCTATCAATCCCGAAATAATCAAATCATTAAAAGTCGAATGATTATAATAACGGCTACGCTCCTGATCTCCTTTTAGCCAGTATCCGGTGACTTCATCCAAATATTCACCTATATAAGGTCTTCCGCGATGATGTTGACTTTCGACATACAACTCCATGTGGTGGAAATATACGCTGTCGTTTACTACATTTTGTTTGTAATTATTCAGTAAATTAGCCATAGCTGTCAACGTCTGCGATGTAGCAAAAGGCCATATAGCACCGTCCCATTCACATTTGCAACAGCCATGCGTACGGAACTCAGGATGGCGACGTTCGGCTGTAGTCAAACCATAAGGAGCAGAAAAACCTCCTTCGTCCTTCACTTGTCCCCATGCCTGCGCATAATTGGCTTTGTCATCCGGCAGATTGAAATACCATGGAAGATATCCGATAGCCTCACGTACCAAAGCAAACTCTCCGGGCTTTCTCAATGTCTCGAAAAAGAGACTATCATTATTCCAGAGTTGGTTTTGAACGAGAGTTTTTATTTCCAAGGCTTTTTCGTCGTATTTCTTCGCTGTGTTTTCATCTCCTTTTACACGGGCAATTGCGGCCAGAGCTTTCGCATTTCCGTACATATAAGAATTAATTGTCGGACGGGCATATTGTTTGCGGCGTCCACCACTGATAGTTTCTTCCATACCGTCCTGCACATCTCCCTGCCAATACAATCCGCTTGGCAAACGATGGTCTCCTTCCCATAATGCATATTCTTTTTCCAGATCGGGGAACATATCCAACAAATAATTCTTATCGCCATCAACAAGGTATTTATTGTAAAGAGCATTTGCTGTCCAACTACTGAAGTTTCGCAATTTCTTCATCGGTTGCCCTTCATTTCCCCTGAACCATACATGTACATACTGATTCAGATACTCAGGATTCCGCAACCAGCGGCTTTCATATATATGGTGTCCCAGAGCGCAGGATATAAGATTGTATTTATCTGCATAAGTCCGGTTAACCAGAAACTCGGTCATAACATAACCGGCAGGTGTTTCCTTGATATGTTTCCTGAGCGACCACCAACGGTAATAGAACATTTCTTCGAAGTTCTCCTGCGGACATTCAAATAATGGAATATTAGCTTTCATCCATTCCCATGACTGAGAATTAGGAATTGCCTGTGCAATATTTTCGTCTTCCATTGTGTTGAAATAATCAACATAATGTTTGAAATTATCCACATCTAAGATTGCCGATTTTTTAGAAGAATCGGATGTTTTCAGATAAGAAATATAATACTCGGCACGGGGTTCGTCTGTCCCTGTATCAGGCATATCCGTAAACCGGTCGGCCGGCGTATTAGGTGTAGGTTCGATTGGTAAATCTCCTGTACGAAACACCACTCTGGTGATAGATTCTACCGGATTGAAAAATAGTCTTGCAGGTATATTTTTGTCATTGATCTTCATAGTCAGGCTACGTGTTGCGGTAGTAAGGGATACCGAAATATCATAGACTTTTCCTGCCTCATACGGAGTCAATGTATTATAACGTGAACCTGTTTTCAGTTTCATCAGACCGTCATTATCAAATATAATGCGTGTACAAGCCTCTCCTTTGGAATTCTGAAATTCGATCTGCAAATTTCCTTTATCATTCTGAGCCGGTAATACAGCGAAAGATGCATCTAATGTTTTAGATTCGGGAACTATTCTTTCCGCTTTGGCGTAATCGAAATAATCCCAGTCTTTCAACGATAGCCAGCGTTTTCCATCATTCCATTTTTCAATTTTCACAGGAGCCCATAGGGGACTATATATATTCCAGACATCCAATTCACGGCCTTCAGGCATCGTGTCAAAGGTTTCATCAGCGTGACTTATTGCTTTGTCTGTAATAGGAACAGGAACACGGGCCACCCACATATCTTCCTTATTCATACTGTAAGTCACCCACATATCGCCATTGGGCGGAGTTCCGTTATTCTCCTGAATACCTCTTACATACTGGGGGCCTCTCGATTTGTAATTTCCGCCATAACGCATAGGAGTAAGATCTCCATGCACCAGATAAAGTGTATTATAATTCAATCCGTCTTCGCTGGTAGATACAGCCAACGGCCAACGGAACTCCGAAGGATTATAAACAGTCGCGTATTTACCATCCGAAGTCTTTTGTCCCCATATCTTAGCGTTGCTATTTACAAATCCGGGAGCACGGTATGCATTTTCGGGCCAAGTTTTTCCCCCGTCCTGACTGATCGCCGTAAGTGCATGTTTCCACAATGCTGCGATACGTCCATCTGGTAAAGTATAATAACTGAATGCCTTATACGGTTTTTTCAGCGGAATAAGCGGATCGTTGCGGTCTGCCTCTTCGACCCATTGCATCATATACAATGGATTGGATAACAGCTCGTCACAAGCTTCAATAAACCCTTTGTCTTTACTCTTTTTATAGAATTTATAATCTGTATTCTTCTCATTGAAATTATGACTGTAACGGATAAAATAAATATCTCCGAAAGAACCGTCTTTTTTGATTTCGCGCACAACACGCCCTATTCCGTTGCCATCATTGGGATCGTCTTTCATATCCAGACAAACTCCATAGTAACTCATAGCCAACAGACGTCCTTTAGCAGATGTAAAGAAGCCTACTCTTTGGTGTGTGATAGCATATAAATCTTTTGCCACTCCCTCATAATCGGGCTTGGTATATCCATCGGGAACTTTATATTTCGGAAAGAGCGGTAGCGGTTTAGACCAGTTATAACCATCTTTCGATGTTTGCAGCATAGTTTGCCCGGGGGGCACGTGCTCGCCCACAGGCGCATTCAAATATTCGAGATAAAATGTGCCGTTCCAATATGCCAGCATGGGAGCATGATTGTATGTCCATCCCAAACCGTCGCTACCCTCTCTGTCCGGATGCTCGCGGCTTGCCCTCAATGTCTGAATATTATGGGTACCGACCGCAGGACTTAATTGCCCATGATGGTAATCAACATTCGATAATGTTTTCCCTGTATAATGTACTCCATCCTGAGCCTGTAATTGCAACAAGCTAAAAATACAGAATGAAGAAAGTAAAATCGCTTTTTTCATAATTAGTTATTGGCTTTAGCTGAGATAAGTCCTTTTAGAATGCTTTCTTTAGCTTTAAAAATTGTTCCGTGCTTATGTCCTTCGGGTACGGATATTTTATCGTTCACATCGGTAAATGTTTTGAAATCTTTGGTAGATACGGCATCGTATGATTTCTTTTCGTAAGCATCGAAGTAGATCAGCCATTCGTCTCCGACTTTTACAACCGAAGGACCTTCGGTGAAATTAACTGTAAACTTCTCTGTCGGATTTTGGTATGGCCCGGTTGCTGATTTTCCGAAGGCAGCGTGCATATTTCGTTCGGGACGAGTATTATCCTTGAATACCAGAACATAGTCGGCAGGGGCCTTTTTCACAATAATGGCATCGATAGAACTGTAACCCGGATCATATAATAATTCTGCCTTGGTAAAATCTTTGAAGTCTTTTGTCTTCGTGTAATACAGGCGATGGTTATTGTATTCGTCTTCTATACCTTTCTCAAATTTGAAGGGAATAGTAGAAGACCATACAACGACGAAATCTTTGTTCTCATCATCATAAAAAAGTTCGGGAGCCCACACATTTACAGTCGTTGTATCAAAAGCCATCACGGGAATGTACTGTTGAGGAGACCAGTTAACCAAATCTTTGGAAGACGCGTATCCAAATCCGGGATCGCCTTTCCAGCTGCAAGTCCATACAAGATGGAAAGTTCCATCGGGACCTGCAACAATACTGGGATCGCGCATTACCTTTTGGATACCTGTTTCAGGTTTCAGAAATACACCGGGGATACTGTCCCATTTATAACCGTCGTAGCTATAAAGAAACCTCAACCCATCTGTCGCAGGCTCTCTGAAAGAAGTAAACATATATACTTCTTTATCCTCAGTCGTGGTTACATCCCTACTGTTTTTTTCTTTTTTATTCGTGTTACATGCCAACATCATAAGCCCTATCAGCATGAATAAAAATGTTTTTCTCATATGGTTTTTATTTTTTCACCAGCCAGGCTACACTTGCCTGCCCTGTAGGACTTGTCAGTTTTATAGTATTATTGCCTTTTATTTGTTGTTTAGCCTTAATTACCTCTCCTGATTGGGGATTAATCCAAAACAAGTCAAACTTCGATTTTGCATTTAGATTCAAGTCTATGTTTCCGGTTTCGGCATAAATGATATAACCTCGATCCGGATTGCCAAGTACATATTGATTTTCTGTATTCAATTCAGTGAGGACAGACATAGAAGATGCCTGTTGTAAAAAAGCGTCGTCTTTGATAGCAGGTAAACACGCCAGCGAACCACCTGCCATAAAGGAAGCCCAAGCCTGTGAAGGATATGTATCGGCATAATAAACAACAGCTTTTTCAGGATATTTGGTTCGGTACTCATTAACGGCTCTGTAAACGGACGCAAAAGAATGCTTGCCTGTTTTTGTCAAACGCGCATGTTGACGGGGTGCCAGGTTTTGCCCTCCTTTTGGTTCATAAGTCGTATTATCATCTCTATAAAACCAATAACGAATATCTATTATATCTACAATTGCAGAACGGACAGGGTCAGCCAAAATCGCATCCTGTACATCTTTGGTTGTACTAAGCGCTATCAATTGTTTTTCACCTGTTTCTTTTTCCCATTCGGCAATAACATCCAACCAAAATTCAACAAAATGCAGAGGACCAGTATACTCGGCGCTTATCAGTTGGATAACACCATTTTGTCCCCTAAAATTATCCAAACATTGACGAATATATTTCCGATGAAGTTCTCTTCTCACCGGATGGTTTATATCGTAAAACTGCTCAGCTAAGAATATCCGTTTGTCCCCTGCATATGGAGCCGGTTCCGGAAAACCTGTATTGTTAATGTTATTCGCCGGACGCCACGGACTGTCAGCCCAGTGCGCTCCCGCCTCAATGATATTATGTTGAAAATAGTTCTGGTGCATCAAAATTAAACCTTCCCGGTCTGCTACTTCTACAAACCTGTGAAGGCGCCTCCAATACCAATCGTTATATTTTGTCAGGTCATATTTGCTCAATCCATCATAAGCAGTACCCTCTCCGCTACGGGCAAAAGGTTGCTCATAGAAAGGAGCCCATACATCACCATTGATACGTCGGATACGTTCATGGTCGTCCCTCCGGCGTTCGTACCACAAGCCATAGTTATGATCTAATACTGCAATGTTATTCCGTTTCATTATTACAGCAACAGAGTCAATATCGTCTGTTAAGCCTGTTCCTGTTCTTCCCGGTACAAAACGTGTCACATGCGGTGATGCCGATTTGTTTAAATATGCAGGTTGAACAGTACCGTTCCACCACTGGATAGTATGTTTCAAACCTGTTTGTACTTCATTTCCTCTTACCAGCCATCCGTTTTTTATCATTAACGGAGAAGTTTTAGCTGCAGGTTTGTATATCTGCTTCAATACTTTGGTATTGCCTTCCTTATAAAGGAGAGATTCGTCAAAAGAAACAGGTATATTATTGCCAGCCTGAAGTTTGTCAATCCATTCAAATAGGGTCAGAGCTGGAGTATACGCCTCTTTTGTCAATTGCATAGCAACCTCTATCGGGGGAGAACTGGAGGCCTCTCCGCTGAAAGGTAATAAATTCGCCCTATCCGTATATTCGTTTCCTAACCGTTCTGTTAATTGCTGATAGTACAAACTTCTGGGTTGGATATGATTGTTGCTTTCGTTCCAATATCCATTTCCCGAAAATTCCGACCAAGATCCGATAGCCCAGTTTTGTGCAGTTGGCGGTGCAAAATTTTCAATCAGAGAAGCCGAACACTGCCAGAACACACTATTGGCTGCCGTCCATCCGGCACCCTGCCCTTCCTGCATCCTGTTTTTATAGCTTAAAGCGTTACCGTCTATATTCACAACATCGAATAATACACCCGATGCCCAACTGTCGATAGCGCCGCTAAAGCTATATGGCAGTCCCGAATAACATTGTACAAAGGCATTCGGCCCTGCTGCACAAAATCCGACCGCAAAATCGTGATAACCTTGTTCTGCATATAATCTTTGAAACAGGCATTGTTGCCCCATTGTGAAGAATGTATACCGACGTTGTCCTCCAATTTCGGATACGGGTTCCTGCGATTTACAATTTTCGACTGTAATACGTTTCGATGTTTCGAGGATCATTACTGCTGAACCTGCAAAATGCTTGAAATTTGTATTCCTCACCCAGGCATCCGATGTATTTTCAATAGTAATAGCCATCCACGAATGTGCTTCATCTTTCAGGTTAAGTTTATCATATTCCGATACCAGTGTCAAATTCTCAACACCAATATTAGAAATACGCCCGTCCCAAAAATAAGGGACGATATATCCGCCGCCATATTGAGCATCCAATGCTGTCGTAATAGGGGCGTCGATTGTTATTTTATTGTTATTGACGGATGTTATAGTCCTGTCCCAATAAATGTTATGTTCATCCGCTTTCCAGCCCAAAGCTGTTATACCTCCACCAAAATGTACTGTACCAAGCTTATCGATCCATTCTTTAGTAGAAGGTCTTTTTATTAATATTTTATCTCCTGTTTTTAAGTTGTGATTTGCCGGTAATGTAACGGACATAGAGTTTACCGGAACATAAGTATCATTAACTGGAATAGCCTCTTTTATAACTCTGTCATTCTCTCCCAATATACGTATCAATGTACGACGATCTTTACCCGTTGCAGTCAGCCTTGTTCCCTTATCACTTGTTCCACTTCCTCTTAGAATAACTCCCGAATTTCGAATTAGCAAACTTCCCGATACTTTATATTCTCCGCTTTGTAGTAATACCGTACCTCTGAATCCGTTTGTATCGGGGTTCAACGAACCAACGTAATTCAACGCTTTTTGAATTGCTTCTGTTGCATCCCCGTTCGTAAGGGGTACAACAACCTTTACTTCAACATTCGGGATAGGTTTTTCTCCTGCCATATATCCTGCATATGAGAAATCAGGAATACGGTTTCCCAAACTATCAGGTTGATAAGAAAGCTTTCCTTCCTTAAACTGAATAGGAGGAATCGGAGTGGGAACATTCTTTTTTTGGGAAAAAGTATTTGTTCCTGTTAAAAGAAAAATAAGAAAACAAACGGATATTTTTTTCATAGCGCTTAAGTTATATATACTATATCAAACAATCAAAAAACGAATGAATGTATTATAGTGTACCACCCGCAGCTTTAACTCTTTCTTCCCACGCCGCACGCTCTTTTTGTATATCGTATCCTTGTTTTGACAGATAATTATTAATTCGTCCTTTATATTTACCGAACCAGCCATGTTTATCTTTCGACGACGATGCACTCATCGCATGCTCACGAGCCTCAACCAACCATGCATACAACTGTCGCTTCTCAAAGTCTTTTAATGAAGGAACCATATCGCAATACGATTTATAGGTAACCATAAGCACCCCATAAGTCATGCCATCTTTCACCTGATCAATTTGCTCATTTGTCAGGTCTGCCGATAAATTCCCTAAAAATGCACACTGTGCATTATATAATTGAGTCATTTTCTCATTAGACAAAGCTTGAGATGCTTCTTCTAATTTTGCTTTATCTGCTATTTTCCCTTTAGCTGCTTTGATGTTATTATCATATCCATCATTTATTTCACCTAAAGCTTTATATTGATTTACCAGAGTTTCTATAACCCTGTTATATTTTTCCGAATCAGTGATACCTAGTGTCTTTACAATTTTATCTGCTCTACCTGTCAGTACTTTTGTATATTCTGCATCATTCTGAGAGAAGGCAGACATACAAATGAAAAAACCTGCTATAATACTTAATAAACTTTTCATATTTTTCTCCTTGACATATTTTCTAAAAATGATTAACGGTACACGGTTAAATCATGCACCGTCAATCATAGAAACTAATCTAAAAATGCTCAAAACAAACTTTTCTTACCTGTTAATGTGTCGTAATTATTATCAGGATTTGTCCAATCTACTTTTTTTGTAGGATCAATCCCATTAATATATTTTTCGATGTTAGTGTAACCATCTCCATTCATATCTTTGACAGCATCTGACGGGTCATTTGGATTTAATCCGTATTTAACTTCCCATGCATCAGGTATTCCATCACCATCACTGTCTTTATATGGAGTTCCTTTATATTCGGGATATCCTCCTACCTGAGATATATCGGTAATGACACCGTGTTTATACGAATCGGCAGGCAGACGGCGATGTTTAAACTGATAAAAGCTATTAGGATCAAGCCCTTTTTCATAATAAACATTTCCGGTTTTCACCTGTTCGATAACGCGTTGGTCTACTATATCACGTTTAGGGAATGTAGCACCTACATTATCCATCACAAAATTATATGCTTCTTGGGCCGACATTATAGGGAATGGATTCTGAATAGGGAAAGGCTTATCCCATTTCATGTTTTCAGTATATCCTTCGGTATCTTTCTGTTCTTGTACCTGAATACCTCCTGCCCAGTTATCTTTTGTAACTTCAGGAAAACCTTCCATAATATTACCATTAGCATATACACGCCCGAAAACATAATAACCTAATTTGCTACGTCCCGATTCCGGTTTTAATATTCTATGTCCTACGGGCGAATCTTTCGGAGTGAGTGGACCCGGTTTATAGTAATTGTTGATAATATTATAAAGGGCTGTATAGTCACCTCCATCCACAGAGCGGTGTACCCAGTTATAAATTACATTATTCACGAAGTTGAAAACTCCGTTCCAGCCAATAGAAGGATTACGTCCTGCATTATTAGCCCAAAGGTTACGCATAAAAGTACAATTTTCGCCACCAAGAGTACTACCAAACGCATGATTATAAGTATCCAGTGCCTGAGAAGATATTGTATTCTGGATAGTAACATTTACAGTGCCCAATTTCAGGTGTTTTGATCCATCTCCCGGATCGAACATATGGCGATAGAAAGAAATGTTTTCGTCCAATCCCCAACTTGTCGAGCAGTGGTCTATCATAACATTTCCTATCGGATTCCCTCCAAAAGAGTCATCGCGGCGACCTACATTAGTCTCTCCACGACGGAAACGCATATGTCGCACAACGATATCATGTGTATCTGCCCAAATGGTTTCTCCGGCAATACATATTCCATCTCCCGGAGCTGTTTGTCCTGCAATAGTAATATAGGGCGCACGGATAATAACCGGCGTTTTTAATCTGATTATTCCCGCAACATTAAATACAATAATACGGGCTCCTCCTTGTTCACAAGCTTCACGGAAACTTCCGGGGCCACTATCGTTCAGGTTTGTCACAACTATAACTTTTCCGCCACGACCTCCGAAACTATAAGCACCACCACCCTGAGCACCCGGAAATGCAGGAATATCTGCCTGAGGTAAATCGGTAGGACGAGCAGCCCAAGGAATATAAGGTTTCCCTTCTTTAGCCTCTTTCTGTATAATCGGCAATGCTTTTTCCCAGGCTATGTCAGAAAGACGTTGATTTTCTTTCATCATTTCGTCCGTTGCCTTTTTTACATCATCAGGAACCTGAGGATACTGGGCATAAACTAATGTTGTAGACGCACACATTAGCAAAGTAACACATGGAATAAATAAATTCTTTTTCATTATTAAATATTTATGATATACCCTGTGGTCTAAAGATCTCAAAGTATTGTTTTACTACTTTTTAGTTTGAGATTGTTTCAAACTTCTGCGGAATCAAATCCGCAGAAGTTCATTATGTTATAGTTTTTTATTCCTGATATCTGGATGTTCCGTCTGCACTGTTAGCATCCAACCAACCAATGGTTTGAGTTAACCATGTATTTTGCGAAAGCGCTGTTCTGTCAAGACCATATATATAATAGCGTTGACGCCATAAAATATTAACAGGTTCATTGTTATAGTTATCCATCGCAACCTCAGGTTCAACTAAAACAAAATGATCTTGATAAAACTGAGCCAGAGTTTTCAAATCCGCATCAAAGGTACCGGCATCAGGGTTTACTGCTGTAGGACGTATGCTCAATAAAGGATCATCTCCTGATGTTGTACTTACATTGTATTGCAGATAATGTCCTGTCCGGCATGTACTGTTAAGAGGAGTCACGCCCAATTTAGCACATGTATTGTTTGCGCTTACAATTGCAGTACTATTATCGTCATTATAAAGCATCCAGCGTTGAATATCAAACCAACGTTTTCCCTCATAAGCCAATTCGACTTGTCTCTCATATAAGCAAGCTCTTAGAGCATCGTATTTATTAGAGAATGTACCGAGCCCATAATTCGCCGAACCTTCAGGGATACCAACACGTTTACGAATACGTTTCAAATAAGCCAAACTGTTAACTTTATCATCTTTAGCAGCATAACACTCTGCAATATTCAATAATAATTCAGCATAGCGGTATTCCATTATATCTGTTGTTGAATATTTGAAATCGGCATTATCCGCTTTCGGATCTGACATCTTACGTACAAACGCCGGACTATTTACTCCTGTATTTCCATCACTGTAACTAAAGCTGCCATTATCACCCCAACGATATGCCCAAACTTCATCTTCTGTTCCTTTATAATCCCACTTGCTTCCGGAGAATGCAAATGTACGGTAGAAACGGGGATCGCGGTTCAGGAAGAATTTGAATTCATCATAACCTGAAGTCGGATCATCGGGGCGTTTTCCGTCTTTCATCGGGAATAGGTCTATCATTTCTTTAGGAGCCTTCAAGCCTCCGCTTCCGCCTTGGCTTAGCAAACGAATACTGTTTTCCCAGCCATTATTTTCCGCCGCACTTGTATTTGACGATAATAATTTAACCATAATTGCTTCTTTACAGAAAGTAGCACCTTGGTCTATCAAAAACATCTCGCCCCAAGCCTTAGCATTATTTCCAGGATTATCTTCTCCATATAAACCATATTCGGTACCAAGAGCCTCTTCTGCTTCTTTTCCTGCGGCCAAAGCAGCAGCCCAACGTTCGTTGTTTGGATTGTCCCAGTCTTTATTGAAAAGAGGACTAGCATAAGTAAGTAAAACACGGCTCTTCATCGCCAAAGCAGCAGCTTTCGAAAAACGTCCGCGATTAGCTGCATCCCAAGTCATCGGCAATAAGCTGGCAGCTGCATCCAAATCTGCAATAATCTGTTTCACAACTTCAGAAACAGAAGCCCTTGGGTGTTTGATCGACTCATCGATAGACGAAGCTATTTCTACCTCGGTCACAATAGGTACCTCACCATACATTCGCATCAAATCGAAATATTGTACTCCCCGTAAGAAATACATCTGCCCTTTGGCAAGGTCTTTTGCGCTCGTTGTTACAGTGCTTCCTGCTAATTCGTCTACCCTTTCCAGTAAGAAATTGCAATTCCTTATTTTTGTATAGGTATAATTATTTGTACCGCTGGTTATTGCGCCTCCAAAATAATTAGGACATTCGTCTGTTTTGGTTTTTTCCATTTTAGGATTGAGCAAATCAGTTATGCCACCCTTTTCCTCTGTCCATGAAGTACGGTCTTCCCAAAGTCCTACTATATTCTTACCGGGGCTATTATATCCATAATAAAAGTCATAATATATTCTATCGACATACCAACCAATAGTCTGATCGGTCAAGAAAACTGTTTTTTCATCAAATTTACCATACTGCTTCTTATCTTCGAGAAAGGTATCACTACACCCGCTAAATAAGATAAGGCCGCTTAGTAATGTTGCACATAATATTTTAGTTGTTCTCATGTTCTATTCTTTGTTAGCGATTCTTAAAAAGTTAGATTTACTCCTAATGACCAAGTTCTCAATGTAGGATACATAGATTTTGAGCTATCATACATATTCCGGTATTTTTTAGGATACGGATTATAGAAATCCCAAAGGTTTGTTCCTGTCAGACTTAACTTGGCAGATTCTATTCTCAAATTTTTAATCCACTCTCTAGGTAAAGTATAGCCTACACTCATATTTCTGATATAACAACGGAAAGTACTTACAGTCCAGAAATCGGATTGAGCAAGCTGGTTTACATCGCTATATCCTATATTAGGATATTTTCCGTTAGGGTTTAATTCTTCATCAAACATATCAGACCAGTAAGATTCGGGAGACCAAATCATCTGATTACTACTGGTCAGCAATTTATAGTTATCGATTGTACGCACCCCACCCCATGATGTGGAAATTAGAGCACTAAAACTGATTCCTTTCCACGATGCACCTATCTTTGTATTAAAACCATAAGTTTTGTCGTTATTCTTTAACTTAGCTAAATCTTCTTTATCTGCAATTTGTCCGTTTGGAGCAGCCAAATTACCATCGGCATCTAAAGCTCCGCTAATATCCTGATAAGCTAACATACCCGGTTTTAAACCCGATTTGTCTGAAATATTAAAAAATTTCGGTGTAGATCCTGCAGCCGTTGCATTCTCTGTCAGATAATTCCAGTACGCATCGATATCCGCCTGATTACGTAAAATACCGTCACCTGTAGATGTTCCACGCCATACTTTATATCCCCATACAGGCATAAATGTTGAAGATCCTACCCGAAGAGTATTAGCTGAAGGATAACTAGGTGGAAGATCAGGCCATTCCTTTACTTTACTTCCGCTAAATCCAAAATCAACTCCAACATTATAGTTTACAGGTCCTACCTTATCACGCCAATTGATAGATATTTCTGTACCATAAGCATCGATTCTACCGAAGTTTTCTTCAGCATACGAGCCTCCCACTGTGATAGGAACACCTATGATAGAAGCCATTTGTTGATTAAGGATATCATCATTGATATCATAGTAATAATCTATACCTGCGCTCAAACGTCCGTCAAGGAATCTCATATCCAAACCGACGTTCCACTTATCAGTTTTGTCCCAATGGGCGCTACGGTTGGGCACTTTATCCGGAGTAATACCGTTACCAAGTGTTCCTCCGGCAGTACCAAATTGAAATCCTTTGTCTGTGTTATTTGTATATTGTTGTATCCACGCCCAAGCTTTGATATTGTCTTTACCTGTGCGCCCCCATGAAGCTCTTAATTTCAAATAATCAAACCAACGGCTTAAGTTGGCACTTTCTTTAAACCAAGGTTCTTCAGAAATAATCCAACCTGCTGAAATACCTGGAAAGAATCCCCAATAATTTTCAGGAGCAAACTTGGTAGACGCATCCGAACGGAACATAAACTGAGCCATATAACGGCCTTCGTAATTATAATTTACACGTCCTAAATAAGAAAGAGACCCTGATTCGCTTCTATAATGATAGCTGTTGGAAGATAGTGTACCTGCAGTAGCATTAGTTCCTAAGTACGGAATACTTGGATTTTCGTATAATTGTCTGTCGCTTATCCATTCTGAGTCTGTACGCTCTATAGAAAACATAGCAGATACGTCATGTTTTCCGAATGTACGGTCATAGTTTACATAAAAGTTCATTTGACGATTGCTGTTTACTACGTCATCATAAACTATACGCGATTGCTTGTCATTTAATTTAAATGCATAATCGTCAACACTGGTCCACGCACTATAAAGGTGTTTGTTTTCCTTTGTCATCTTACTACCCAAGAATGCAAGAGTAAAAGGTAATTGATTTTGTTCAGCTTTATGATTGCTTCGCATTGTAGCGTAAGAAGCCTTTACACTTAATCCTTTGACAAAAGGAATTTCGTACGACAAAGAGAAATTGGCTGAATAACCGAAATCTTTATTCTCTTGCATCGAACCATCTTCCATTATACTGAAATAGTTCCATGATGCAACCTGATTATTAGATGTGGCATTCCCTGAAGATGCATGAGAGCCTAATGCCGGAGACGTAAAATAGGTATTACCATCATCCAAAGTCACTTCCCACGGAATATATTGAGGCATATGCAGTAACAGGTTATAATCGCCCTGCTCACCGGCATTCTGTCCATAAGCAGCGATAGAACTACCATTCTTTGTAAAGGATTTTTCCTGTGAAGTCTGATTTGCAGATACCGAAGCAGTAAATTTCAGATTAGAGGCTAATTTAATTTCTGATCCGGCACGGAACGTCCATTTTTCATAATCCTGTTTTCCTAAGTTAGCACCTTGTGTAAAGTAACTACCTCCCGCAAAATAAGTAGCCCGGTCCGACCCTCCGTTTACATTTATAGAGTGAGTCATTGTAGTTGCAGAAGACCATGCTTTATCTAACCAATCATAGTTAAGCCCTTTCATCTCTTCCAGTTCAGTCTGGCTGAATAACTTATCTACTTCGCCAGCTTTAACCTTACCAGCTGCAACCAATGCACTGTTTGACCAAACGCCATAATCATAAGCATTTAGAGTTTTAGAATGACCTACAGCATCATTATAACCAAATTTACCGGAATAACTAACTCTGGGAACACCGGGTTGACCGCGCTTAGTCTTAACCAATATAGCTCCTTGAGAAGCACGTGTTCCATAAATTGCCGCACTGGCATCACGTAACACTGTAATACTTTCTACTTCCGAAGCATCCAAGAGATTAAATTGTTCCAATGTTGGCTGTCCTGTATTAGGGTCAATTTGCATAACATCATCAATAATGATAAGAGGAATAGATGTTCCTCCATCTTTAGAGTATGAAAATGATTGACGGACACTCAAACTTGCTGCATCTCCGGGACGTGAACTACCACCGGTTACCGATAGTCCGTTGATTTGTCCTGCTAAAGCCTCGGCTAAATTCGAAACAGGTAATTCTTCGATAGTACTGGCTGATATCTGGGTAATAGCTCCGGTTACGTTTTTCAATTTTTGAGTACCGTAACCTACTACCACTACTTCATCCAGACTCTGAGTATCTTCTACTAATGTAATAAGAACAGTAGATTTACCTCCAACCTTTACACTCTGGGACAAATACCCGAGGTAAGAAACATGAAGTGTGGCATCCGATGGTACCGACAATGTAAATTTTCCGTCTAAATCTGATATAGTTCCCGTAGTGCCGCTTTTGACAGAAGCTCCTACGATGGGCTCTCCGGATTCATCTGTCACAGTACCTTTTACGTTCAATTGTTGCGCGTATATAGCAGGAGCAAATACTACACAACAAAAAAGCAACATGATTGCTTTCGCGTAAAGGTTCTTAGACAAAATCTTTGCGTGTTTGTACAAATTTGAATAAGTGTCTCTCATGATTTTAATTATTAAATAAATACCTACATTTTTAAGGATACATTAATTGTTTTTTCATAAAAAAAAGATTCCTAGATGTTCAAAAGGAAGGATAGTGATATAAAAACTAAAGTTTCAATCATTCAAACTATCCTGTCCTGTGCTAATTGCGACAAAACTATTAAAAAAAATAGTTAAGAAGGGAAAATAAATTAATGTTTAATAACATATTCACTAATAATTTGTAGATAATAAAAAAATTCCTTTCTTTGTTAGTCAGGATAGTTCAGGATAGATCACTTATGGTCTGTTGCAGGACTTCAATAAAAAGTAAATGTATGATTGTTGAATTTGATCAAAACAAGAGTAAGGTTAGACAGGTGGCAGATGCTATACGCACAGCCATTTCTAACGGAGAGTTTAAGGAAGGGGATATTCTTCCCTCGATTAATAAAATAAGCAGTAGGTATAGTATAGCACGGGATACGGTATATAAAGCTTTTCAGGACTTAAAAGAAAAGGGAATTATCGAATCTGCCCCGACTAAAGGATACTTTGTGTCTAATACGGTAAATAACATCTTCGTACTATTAGATATTTTCAGTCCTTACAAAGAAGATTTATATAAAGAATTAACAGCTAATCTGCCGCTCAATTATAAATTAGATTTATACTTTCATCATTACAACAAAAGGTCGTTCAATAATATTATACTGGATAGTCTGGGCCGGTATGATATGTATTTGATTACAAATCTGCAAAACGATGTTTACTCGGAAGTATTGGACAGACTGGATAATAGTAAAGTATTATTATTAGACTTAGGTAAATTCAAGAAAGATAAATTCTCTTATGTTTGCCAGGGTTTTGATACTACACTATATGATTGTCTGACATCAGCTTTAGATAAATTTAAAAAATACAAAGAAGTTTGCTTCGTTTTCAATTCAAAATCGGAGCATCCAAAAAGTTGTATTCCATACTTTGAGAAATTTTGTAATGACAATAACTTAAAATATAATATAATCACACGTGACCTGAGCCCTTTTGATATTACACCCGAAACAGCTTATCTCGTTGCCCGTCATATCGACATGATACAAATAGTAAAAACATGTAGATTACAGAATTACGAGTTAGGAAAGGATGTAGGACTAGTGACTCTAAATGATGCACCTATGCTTGAGGTAATAGAAAACGGCATCACCTGCATCTCCACAGATTTCAAAGAAATGGGAAAAGTTGCTGCTGAATATATTAAAACAATAAGTAAGGTTCAAACTTATATACCTACAAAACTTATACTAAGAGGTTCTCTTTGATATGTAAAGATGTTCCTTAAATATAATGCCTGAAAATCATGAAACGCATATTTTTATTTGTCTTTTTCATTTGTGTGTGCGTCTACAGCACGCAAGTTGTAAGTGCGAACAATTATCAGCCGGACTTTTCTGTTGCCGGATTTTTTGACCTCAAAAACTCCGGACGTGAAGTATACAACTTTAATGTCGGATGGCGGTTTCACAGAGGAAATGTACAAGGCGCTGAAAAAATAGATTTCGACGATTCCGGATGGGATGTTGTCTCTACACCGCATACTGTACAGCTAATGCCGGCCGAAGCAAGTGGAGGCCGCAATTATCAGGGAATCGCTTGGTACAGAAAACATTTCACATTAAGCGAATCGTTGAAAGATAAACAGATTAATATTTATTTCGAAGCTGCAATGGGCAGGTCTATCGTCTATCTGAACGGTAAGAAAATAACTGAACATTTAGGCGGATATTTACCTTTCAGCATTAGTTTGACGGAACACGGTATTAACCCCGGCGACAAATGTCTGATTGCTGTTGTTGTCGATAATTCAAATGACAAAAGTTATCCTCCGGGAAAACCTCAAACAACGCTCGATTTTGCATATCACGGAGGCATATACCGTGATGTATGGATGATAGCCACATCTAATGTTCACATTACAGATCCTAATAAAGAGAACAAAACAGCCGGAGGCGGAGTATTTGTCCAATATGGAGAAATAAGCAAGAAAAAAGCGGAAATTATCATTTCGACAGATGTTGTCAATTCTTCCAATAATTCACAAACACTTATTGTTGAAAATATAATAACCGATAAAAACGGTAAAGCACTAAAGACCGTAAAAAACAATCTTCAATTAAAGCCAAACGAATCGAAACAAACACAGCAGAAAATAGCCCTCGACAATCCTGTTCTATGGTATCCTGACGCTCCCTATTTATACAATGTAGAAACCCGTATTTTAGCCAAAAACGGGAATCCGTTGGATGGAGGCATTACCCGGATCGGAATCCGCAAAGTAGAATTCAGAGGAACGGATGGTCTTTGGCTGAACGGAGAACCTGCCGATAAACTGATCGGAGGAAATCGTCATCAGGATTTTGCTTATGTGGGGAATGCAGTACCTAACAGTCAGCATTGGAAAGATGCCAGGAAGTTGAGAGATGCAGGATGCCGTGTAGTCCGTGTGGCTCACTATCCTCAAGATCCATCCTTTATGGATGCTTGTGATGAATTAGGCATATTCGTTATCGTGGCGACTCCCGGATGGCAATTCTGGAATAAAGATCCCCAATTTGCAGAACTGATATATGATGATATTCGCAATATGATCCGTCGCGACCGCAATCATCCCAGTGTATTGATGTGGGAACCTATATTAAATGAAACATCTTTTCCTTTAGAGTTTTCATTAAAAGCCCGGCAAATAACTCATGATGAGTATCCGGGTTCGTTTTGTGTGGCTGATAATCATTCGAAAGGTGTAGCCGATAATTATGAAGTAGTCTACGGATGGCCCAAAGATGTCGGAAACTTCAAGCAATGTATTTTTACCCGTGAATTCGGGGAGAATGTTGACGATTGGTATGCTCATAATACCAACAACCGGGCTTCGCGCAGTTGGGGCGAAAATGCATTATTAATTCAATCTCTACAATTGGCTAAAGCATACAATGAGATGTATCCCGAGAGCCGCCAGTTTATAGGCGGTGCGTTGTGGCATCCTTTCGATCATCAGCGTGGATACCATCCCGATCCGTATTGGGGGGGAATAATGGACGCGTTCCGTCAGCCTAAATATTCCTATTATATGTTTAAAAGTCAGGTGCCGGCAAATTTACAGCACCCATTGATGGAAACAGGGCCAATGGTTTTTATTGCCCATGAGATTTCCCCGTTTTCAAGTCCGGATGTAACTGTATTCACCAATTGCGATGAAGTCCGCCTGATTGTTTATGGCAAAGATACACTTACGCAAAAAGTACCGAGAGAAAAATACGGAATGCCTAATCCTCCCGTGACTTTCAAGGATGTGTATTATTTCAATGAAATGCGGGTATATCCGTATGTAGAGAAGCAATGGCAGAAAGTGTCATTTGTGGCGGAAGGACTGATAGACGGCAAAGTAGTATGCAGTACCAAGAAAATGCCCTCGCGAAGATCTACCAAGCTTCGCTTGTCAATAGATAATACAGGACAACAGTTAATAGCCGACGGTTCGGATTTTATACCTGTGATCTGTGAAGTAACAGATGACGAGGGTAATGTCAAAAGATTAGCTAAAGAACGTATATTCTTTACTATAGAAGGACAAGGCGAGATAATCGGAGATGAAATAATCGGGGCAAATCCAAGAGATGTCGAGTTTGGTTCTGCTCCCGTGCTTATCCGTTCGACTATTATCCCCGGAAGAATAAAAGTAAAAGCCCGTGTACTTTTCGAAGGAGAACACGCTCCTATTCCGGCTTCTATCGAATTTGAGAGTATAGCTCCAAAACAGACATTGGTATATTCCGAGAAACCGCAGGTGAATCAATCAACTGCATATACAAGTTCTTACAAAAGACAGTTGAGTGAAGAAGAAAAACAAAAAATTCTGAATGAAGTGGAAATTCAACAAACCGAATTCGGAGAAAAGAAATAAGATATAAAATAAATAAGACACAATTACAATGAAAAGTAACCATTATCCCAAAATCGGCATACGCCCGATAATAGACGGACGTAGAAAGGGAATCAGGGAATCTCTGGAAGATACAACTATGAATATGGCTAAAAATGTAGCCAAACTATATAGTGAGAATTTGTTTTATCCTGACGGTCAACCGGTCGAGTGTGTGATAGCAGACACTTGCATCGGAGGTGTAAAGGAAGCTGCCGACTGTGCAGAAAAGTTCAAACTGGAAAATGTCGGTTTGACTGTGTCGGTAACCCCTTGCTGGTGCTACGGCTCGGAAACCATAGACATGGATCCGATGATACCTAAAGCTATCTGGGGATTCAACGGTACAGAACGTCCGGGAGCTGTGTATCTGGCTGCTGCCCTTGCTGCTCATAATCAGAAGGGATTGCCTACTTTCGGTATCTACGGAAGAGATGTACAGGATATGGGTGATCCGCAGATTCCGGCTGACGTGAAAGAAAAATTGCTACGCTTTGCCAAAGGAGGACTAGCTGTGGCTCTGATGAAAGGAAAATCATATCTGGCTATCGGTACGGTTTCCATGGGGATAGCGGGTTCTATAGTAGATGCCGATTTTCTTCAGGAATATTTAGGAATGAGAACCGAATATGTGGATTGTTCCGAAATATTGAGACGTGTCGAACAAGAAATATATGACAAGGATGAATATCAAAAAGCCTTCGGATGGACTAAAGAAAAATGTGTTGTAAACGAAGGTGAAGACTATAATCCCGAACATCTGAAAAGAAACAGGGAACAAAAGGATAAGGATTGGGAGTTTGTCGTGAAGATGACCATGATTATGCGTGACCTGATGAAAGGAAATCCTGTACTCGGTAAGATGGGTTACGGAGAAGAAGCTATGGGACATAATGCTATCGCCGGAGGATTTCAGGGTCAGAGACAATGGACTGACTTTATGCCGAACGGAGACTTTTCGGAGGCTATCCTCAATTCGTCGTTTGACTGGAATGGCATTCGTGCACCGCACATTTTTGCTACCGAGAACGACCATTTGAATGGAATAAGTATGCTTTTCGGAAATCTGTTGACTAATACGGCTCAGATATTTGCCGATGTCAGGACATATTGGAGCCCCGATGCGATCGAACGGGTTACCGGCTGGAAACCTGAAGGCTTATTAGTTGACGGTGCTATCCACCTGATAAATTCCGGTTCGTGCACTTTGGATGGAACAGGGAAACAGAGTAAAGACGGAAAGCCCGCAATGAAACCTTTCTGGGAAATAGATAATAGTGAAGTAGATAAAATGCTGGATGCTACACATTGGTATCCGAGTTCTCTCGAATATTTCCGTGGAGGAGGTTATTCTTCCAAATTTTTGTCGGAAGGCGGTATGCCTGTAACTATGTGCCGTTTGAATATTGTTAAAGGTATTGGCCCTGTCTTACAAATAGCAGAAGGCGTTACAGTCGGATTACCCGATCATGTGTTCAATACCATTGACAAACGCACCGATAAAACATGGCCCAGTACATTCTTTGTACCTCGTGTTACCGGAAAAGGGCGTTTCAAGGATGTGTATTCGGTAATGAATTACTGGGGATCCAATCATGGTGCGATAAGCTATGGACATATTGGCGCCGATTTAATATCTTTGGCATCTATGCTGTCCATTCCCGTATCGATGCACAATATCGACGAAGATAAAATTTTCCGTCCGGCTTCCTGGGCTGCTTTCGGTCCCGAAAACGATAATGCTGATTACAGGGCTTGCGCAGCTTACGGTCCACTATACAAATAAATAACAACTTTAGTATCATGATTCAAGATTCGAAAAAGTACCCGTGGCTGGTAGTTGCCATGTTATGGTTTGTAGCACTTCTGAACTATATGGACAGGCAGATGCTATCTACTATGCGTCCATTCATGGAAGGTGACATCAGTGAACTTGTTTCTGCTGCTAATTTCGGACGGCTGATGGCCATATTCTTATGGATATATGCATTTATGAGCCCCGTTTCGGGACTTATTGCTGACCGGCTTAACAGGAAATGGCTCATTATCGGAAGTTTATTTACATGGTCGGGAGTCACCCTGTTGATGGGATATGCCCAGACTTTCGATCAATTGTACCTCCTGCGGGCTGTAATGGGTATCAGCGAAGCTTTCTATATTCCTGCGGGGCTTTCCCTGATAGCGGATTACCATCAGGGGAAAACACGTTCAATAGCAGTCGGATTCCATACTACAGGTATCTATCTGGGACAGGCCTTTGGTGGTTTCGGCGCAACAATAGCCGGAAGTTTCTCATGGCAGTCAACTTTCCATACTTTTGGCTTGATCGGGGTCCTTTATTCTATAATACTGATCCTATTCTTAAAAGAAAAGAAAGGATATACAATTGATAAGACGGAAAAAAAATCATTTACCGCCGAACTACAAGGAATGTGGAAAGCACTGATCGTGCTTTTCGGAAACATCTCATTCTGGGTTATCCTGTTCTATTTTTCGGCACCGAGTCTACCGGGATGGGCTACCAAAAACTGGTTGCCTACCCTATTTTCCAATAGCCTGAATATAGAAATGGAACAGGCAGGTCCTATGTCGACTATAACCATTGCAATAGCTTCATTAGTAGGAGTACTGATCGGAGGATTCTTATCCGACAAATGGGTACAAAAGAATCTGAGAGGACGCATCTATACCGGAGTTATAGGGTTGGCCTTCACAATTCCTGCTCTATTCTTATTGGGATTCGGCGATAATCTGGTAACGATAGTATCGGGAGCACTATGCTTTGGTTTGGGATTCGGCATGTTCGATGTGAATAGTATGCCTATTCTATGCCAATTCGTTTCGCCCCGTTACAGGGCAACAGGATACGGGCTGATGAATCTGGCAGGTATTTCCGCCGGAGCGGTTATCACAAGCGTGTTGGGCAAATCGATCGATGCCGGGAACTTAGGGAAAGATTTTGCGATGCTGACAATAGTTGTTGCAGTAGCTATCGTGCTTAACCTGATCTTCCTGAAACCGACTACTGTAGACAAAACGGATTAAACTAAATATATAATAAAATATTCTAACCTAATATGAACACACCTAAAAAGACACTTAGGGGAATTGTCCCCCCCATGATCACACCTCTGATAGACACAGATACTTTAGATACAAAAGGAGTTGAAAATCTGGTCGAACATCTCATAAAAGGAGGTGTAAGCGGAATTTTTATTCTAGGAACAACAGGTGAGGCTCAGCATCTGAGTGTCAAAATCAAAACAGAACTTATAAAAAAGACTTGTGTTTGCGTAAACGGCCGGGTTCCCGTCTTGGTCGGGATTACTGATACTTCTGTATATGAGAGTATAAAATTAGCGGAAGTAGCAGCAGAATATAAGGCGGAAGCGGTAGTTGCCGCTCCCCCGTATTACTTTGCTTTGGGACAACCCGAGTTAATCGAATATTACACACTTTTAGCTGATAAATGCTCTTTGCCACTCTATCTGTATAACATGCCCTCGCATACCAAAACCATGATAGAACCCGGTACAGTGATGGCATTATCCAAACATAAAAATGTAATAGGACTGAAAGACAGTTCGGCAAACGGAGTTTACTTCTGTAAGCTATTGTCCATGTTTAAAGATCAACCCGAATTTGAATTGTTTGTTGGACCAGAGGAAATGATGGCTTCTGTTGTGCTGATGGGTGCAAGCGGAGGTGTATCGGGAGGAGCGAATGTTTATCCCGAAATCTTTGTCGATGTGTATAATGCTGCGGCGAACAAAAATGTAGATAAAACTATCGAACTACAAAATAAAATGATGCTTGTCAGTCAGGAATTGTACGGTATAGGGCGATTCGGTTCGAGTTACATCAAAGGAATAAAGACAGCACTTTCGTTGAAAGGTATTTGCAGCGACTTCCTTGCACAGCCGTTCAATCTGTTCAAAGACCCAGAGAAAGAGAAAGTAAAAATTGCCGTAGAAAAACTAGACAAATTACTGAAATGAAAAAACACTGTTTATTAAGTCTTCTTTTATGCCTTTGTACACTTACGAAAGCAGAGGTTATCAACCTGAAAACCTTCGGAGGAAAAGCGGACGGGAAGACATCAAATACAGCTATTATAAAGAAAGCAATCGAAAAGCTTTCAACCGAAGGAGGAGGGACGCTTTTCTTTCCTGCGGGGACATACCTGACAGGGCCTATTGTCCTGAAAAGCAATATCACTCTTGATATAGAGGCTGGAGCAACTATTAAATTCTCGGATGATTTTTCAGAATATACTCCTTTTGTCGAAATGCGATATGAGGGGGTAGTGATGAAAAGCTTCTGCCCGATGATTTATGCTTATGAACAGCAGAATATTACCATAAAGGGTGAAGGTACCATTGATGGGAATGGTAAAAAATGGTGGTACGGTACTTTCAGTATCGAAGGAGCTCACAAAGATGAGGACTTCAGAAAAGAGTTGGCCGGCTATCAGGACATGTGGAGTAAAGAGAATCCAAACTTCACTATCGAAGAACAATCAGATTGGAAGCGAACTCTGGGAAAGCGATTTTTCCGTCCACCTTTGATGCAACCTTATAAGTGCAAAGATTTCAAGGTAGAAGGAGTGACGATTATTAACTCTCCGTTCTGGACTATCAATCCCGAATTTTGCGAAAATGTAACTGTACAAGGTGTTACTATCAATAATCCCGATGCGCCTAATACGGATGGTATAAATCCGTCTTCTTGTAAAAATGTGTTGATCTCGGACTGCCATATTACTGTGGGAGACGATTGCATCACCCTCAAATCAGGACGTGATTTGCAGGGCAGAGAATACGCGACACCTTGCGAAAATATCACTATCACTAATTGTGTGATGCTGGCAGGACACGGAGGCGTTGTTATCGGTAGCGAAATGTCGGGCGATGTGCGTAAAGTAACCATATCCAACTGTGTATTCGATGGTACGGACAGAGGTATTCGTCTGAAATCAACTCGCGGAAGGGGCGGTATTGTAGAAGAAATCAGGGTTAGCAACATTGTAATGAAAAACATTGTGGGAGAAGCTATTACTCTTAACCTTTTCTATTCTAATGTTCCTGCGGAAGAATTCTCGGAACGCACACCTGTATTCAGAAATATACATATTTCGGGATTAACCGGTTCGGAAGTCAACACAGCATGTACGGTTCTTGGAATAGAAGAAGCTCTTATTTCTGATATTTCTTTCAGTGACATAAATATCGACGCCAAAACAGGTTTTGTAATCAATAAAGCAAAAGATATTACCTTGGATAATGTACGGGTAAATACCGAGATTGGTGCAGCTTTCAAAATCAGCGATACTGAAAATATCCGCATCAATAATGTTTACAGCCCTAAACCTTTGGCCGGTAAACCGGTGATGGAGGTAACGGATGTGAAAGATATGTTTATACAGGGATGTTTTCCTGAAAAAGGAAGTTCTTCTTTCATCCAGTTGGACGGACAACAGACAGACAATATTATCCTTGTCAATAATTATCTGAACAGATTATCTAACCCTATCGTGAGAGCTGCAACACTAAATAATTCAGCTAATATTATAGAAAAATAAAAGTCACAGACCTGTTTGTAATTTACACATAACTAGAGGTTTACTTATGAAACGGATATTTTTGACCATATTGGGAATTTTCCTTTTATCCGGAGGTTTTGCTCAGGACAGGCAAACTGCGGATAGTGCTTTTGTACGCCCTCTGTTAGACGTACTAATGGATATTGAAAAACAGTTCGATATAACGATCAAGTACGATAAAAAGATGATCGACGGCAAGATGCTGAAATATGCGGACTGGCGTATCAAACCATGGAGTGCCGAAGAATCTTTGAATGCAGTCCTTGCTCCGTTCGACTACAAGTTTGTAATGGACAACGGAAAATACAAGATCAAGGAATTTGAGTATGCAAGGTCAAACGAAGCGGAAGGAAAGAAATTCCTCGATTATCTGGAAACGCTTTATTCGGACAAAGCAGGCTGGGAAAAGCGTAAAGCTGAACTAAAGTCGTGTTTACCTAAAGCCTTGCACTTATCTCCGCTTCCTGCAAAACCGGACTCCAAAGTAATACTGACCTCAAAAAGAAAATACGATGGTTATACAGTCGAAAATTTTGCGATAGAAACACTTCCCGGTATTTATGTGACAGGCTCTGTTTACAAACCCGAAAAAATAAAAGATAAATGCCCTGTGATGCTGAATCCTAACGGGCACTTCGGCAACGGGCGCTATCGTGAAGACCAGCAGAAACGCTGTGCGATGCAGGCACGAATGGGAATTATCTCAGCAAGCTGGGATATTTTCGCATGGGGCGAGAGCCTGTTGCAATTCGACGGGACACTTCACCGTTTGAGTGCGGCTAATACTATCCAGACTTTAAATACATTGAGAGTACTCGATTATTTGCTATCCCTGAAAGAAGCAGACCATACAAGAGTCGGTATAACAGGTGGTTCGGGAGGCGGCAGCATGACTATGATGATAGCTGCTATCGACGACCGTATTACTTTGAGTATTCCTGTAGTGATGCTGTCTTCTTATTTTGTGGGTGGATGTCCATGCGAAAGCGGTATGCCTGCGCATCTTTGCGGAAACAGGACAAACAATGCCGAAATCGCTGCAATGTTCGCCCCGAAGCCTCAGTTGGTACTTTCGGATGGTAAAGACTGGACAAATGTAGTTCCCGAATTGGAATACCCATTTCTAAAAAGGACTTACGCATTTTATAATGCTGAAAATAATATTGAGAACGAACATTTTCCGACCGAAGGGCATGATTACGGACTATCGAAACGTAAAGC
This sequence comes from Indolivaga macrotermitis, assembly GCF_900128985.1. Taxonomy (GTDB): domain Bacteria; phylum Bacteroidota; class Bacteroidia; order Bacteroidales; family Dysgonomonadaceae; genus Dysgonomonas_A; species Dysgonomonas_A macrotermitis. Next base: position 136,061 of record NZ_FQUC01000002.1, read on the forward strand.
AATGTATCGTTTTGTAGCAAAGCATTTCAATCTGGATTTGAATAAAATTCTGGATAAATACGGAGAATTTGACGAGTCGAAAGTAACCGTTGAAAAAGAATCACAGATGTACGTTTTTGGAGATAAAGGCGAAAAACTTCCCGTTAATGCCATAAAAGGTAAAGATGCCCTGTTGAAAGTTTTGAGAGATGTTGGAATATTAGATAAATAATAACCATGATAAAAAAAACCTTACTAATCTTTGCTGTTATTTGTTTCTCTACCCAATTATCCGCTCAGGATAATCTGAAACTTTGGTACGACAAACCTGCTTCGGACTGGAACAGTGCATTACCGTTGGGTAATGGTCGTCTGGGGGCAATGGTTTTCGGAACGCCTGCCGTAGAACATTTACAGTTAAATGAAGAAACCATTTGGGCAGGTTCACCCAATAGCAATGCCCATAAACTGGAAGATGGCGTATTAGAAAAAGTGCGTCGGCTGATTTTTGAAGGGAAATATGAGGAGGCACAGGATATGGCAACCGCAAAAATCATGTCTCCCAAAAATCATGGAATGCCTTATCAGACTATGGGAGACCTTTTTATATCGTTCCCCAATCATAATAAATATGCGGACTATTACCGCGATCTGGATATCAGTAATGCGATAGCAAGTGTGTCGTATAAAGTGAATGGGGTGACCTATAAACGGGAGATGTTTACATCTTTCACTGATCAGGCGATAATTGTAAGACTAACAGCTGACAAGCCTAAAAGCATCACTTGTAATGTATTCCTGACTACTCCACAGGAAAAAGTAGAAAGAGCAATAGATGGTGACCAGCTTGTACTTACGGGACTGACTCCTGCCCATGAAAAGCAAAGCGGAAAAGTTCAGTTAGAGACCCGCGTAAAGCCAAAGGTAAAAGGTGGAACATACACTACTTCCGATGATATTATTTCTATCGAAAATGCGGACGAAGCGATTTTGTATATTGTCATAGCAACCAATTTCGTGAATTACAAAGATATTTCGGGAGACAAGACTCAGAAATGCAAACAATATATTTCGCAGTCTTTTGCGAATGACTATGAAAAAGCGAAAAAAGAGCATACAGCATTTTTCCGTCAGTATATGGACAGAATGTCGCTTGACTTGGGAAAAACCGAAGCATCTAACAAGCCTACTGATGTAAGAATTAAAGAGTTTTCTGAGACTTTCGATCCTCAGCTGGCTGCGCTTTATTTCCAGTTCGGGCGCTACCTGCTGATATCTTGCTCACAACCTGATACACAACCCGCTAATTTACAGGGGATATGGAATGACCGTTTTCTCCCTTCATGGGACAGTAAGTATACATGCAATATCAATCTGGAAATGAACTACTGGCCTGCCGAAGTGACTAACCTTACCGAGATGCACGAACCTATGTTGCAGTTAGTCCGTGAAGTAGCTGAAACAGGTGAGCATACCGCAAAACTGATGTATAATACACGCGGATGGGTGCTTCATCACAATACGGATATCTGGCGGATAACGGGACCTGTAGACAGGGCAGCATCGGGTATGTGGCCGACTGGTGGCGCATGGGTTAGCCAGCACCTTTGGTACAGGTATTTGCAGACAGGAAACAAAGAATATTTGAAATCTATCTATCCTGTGATTCGTGGTGCAGCGATGTTTTTCAATGACTTTCTGATAGAAGAACCCGAACACGGCTGGCTGGTCGTATCACCTTCGAGCTCTCCCGAGAATACGCATTCGGGCAGTAATAATAAAGCGACAATAAGCGCAGGAACAACCATGGATAATCAGTTGGTTTTCGACTTATTCTCAAACGTGATTACCGCATCGGAAGTTCTAGGAATAGATAAAGACTTTTGTGATACACTTCGGACGAAGCGCGATAAACTGCCTCCTATGCAGGTCGGGCAACATAATCAGTTGCAGGAATGGATGTACGATTGGGATCTACCCGATGATAAGCATCGCCACGTATCTCATTTATACGGATTATATCCCAGTAACCAGATATCTCCGATAAGAACACCCGAGCTGTTCGAAGCCGCTAAAAACTCGCTTATTTATCGCGGCGATCCTTCCACAGGTTGGTCTATGGGCTGGAAAGTTTGCCTGTGGGCGAGACTGTTAGACGGAGATCATGCGTATAAGCTGCTGACCAATCAGCTCGATCTGGTTACCAACGAGAAAAAGAAAGGCGGGACATACAGCAATATGTTCGATGCTCACCCACCTTTTCAGATAGACGGCAACTTCGGATGTGCCGCAGGTATCGCCGAAATGTTTATGCAGAGCCATGACGGTTTCATCTATCTGCTACCTGCTCTTCCTTCGGTATGGAAAAGCGGAAGTATAAAGGGGCTGGTTGCCCGAGGAGGTTTTGTTATCGATATGGATTGGAAGGATGGAAAAGTAACCGATCTGGCTATACAATCACGTGAAGGGGGTAATTGCCGCCTGAGGATCGGTGTTCCGTTGAAAGGTAACGACATCAGGAAAGCAAAAGGAGAAAATCCGAACCCATTGTTTGCTGTTCCCGAAATAAAAACTCCTTTAATTTCCAGTAAAGCTACCTTAAAAGTTCAAGATTTAAACCTGGATAAAAACACCCTGCTTTACGATCTGAAAACAGAAAAAGGGAAGACATATAATTTCAAAATTTCAAAGTAAGAACATACATTATGAAAAAATACATAAAATTCTCTTTAATAGGTTGTTTCGGCATTTTATTGTTTCTGAGTGCTTGCAAACAGGAACAAAAGAAAACCGAAGAAACAAAGGAAGACGACAGATGGTCTGTCAGAATGGCTCAGTCCGAAATGAAACGTTTTCCCGAAGCATGGATGATTGAGAAAGCGAAATCTCCACGATGGGGATATACACACGGATGTGTTGCCAAAGCTATGCTCGATATGTTCGATTATACACAGGACAGCGTATATTTCAATTATGCCAAAGGCTATGCCGATACGCTGATCACGCAAGACGGTCAGATAAAAACATACAACATGGCCAAGTTTAATATCGACAATATTAATCCCGGGAAAATATTATTCCGCCTATATAAATCGACAGGTGACCAAAGATATAAAACCGCCATAGATACACTTGTGGCACAGATGAATATTCATCCCCGTACCAAAGAAGGCGGATTCTGGCATAAGCAAATCTATCAGCATCAGATGTGGTTAGATGGCATTTATATGGCTTCTCCGTTTTTGGCGGAATATGCCAAAGACTTCAATAAACCCGAAGTGTTTGATGATGTAGTGAAGCAAATCAAGCTGATGGATAAAAATACCTATGATGCGGAGTCAGGTTTATTCTATCACGGATGGGACGAAAGCAAAGAGCAAAAATGGGCAGATAAAACAACCGGACACTCTCCGAATTTCTGGACAAGAAGCGTCGGTTGGTATGCGATGGCTCTGGTAGATGTTTTGGATTATTTACCGCAGGAACATGAGAGTAGAAAAGATATTCTGGAAATTATCGACAGGGTGGCCAAAGGTACGGTAAAGTGGCAGGATAAGAAAACAGGTGTATGGTATCAGGTTACCAATATGGGAGATAAGGAAGGTAATTATCTCGAATCATCGGGTTCGTCCATGCTTGTATATTTTCTGTACAAAGCCATGAACAAAGGCTATATTAACAAGGAATATAAGGCTGCTGCAGATAAAGGCTTTGACGGATTAGTGAAAGAATTCATCAAAAAAGAAGCAGACGGGACTTATACCATTACTAATTGTTGTGCGGTTGCCGGATTAGGCGGGGATAAAAAATACAGGGACGGTTCGTTCGAATATTACATCAGCGAACCAATTATCGAAAACGATCCGAAATCTGTACCCACTTTCATTTGGGCGGCTATGGAGCATGAAAAAGCAAATTAAAAATTAAAAATAGAGAATGATGAATTATCTGAAATTGAATTTTTTATTGATAGCATTCTGCATGATAACAAGCTCTGTAAATGCACAGGAAAGTTCGAACAAAATAGTAATTCCGTGGGAAAACGGAAAGCTGAAAGTCAGTGACAATAAGCGTTATCTTCAGCACGAAAACGGAAAACCATTCTTCTGGCTGGGAGAAACGGCATGGCTGTTACCTACCCGTTCCAACCGCGAGGAAGTAGATTACTTTATGGGCGAAACCCGTAAAAACGGTTACAATGTGGTGCAGATATCCACACTTCATTCAATCCCTGCAATGAATGCATACGGACATTGGGCATTGCCGAATGGTTTCGACTTTAAAGATATAGATAAAGCCGGCGAATACAATTACTGGCAGCATGTCGATTATATTGTGGAAAGGGCACAAAGAAGCGGCATGTACATTGGTATCGTTTGTGTATGGGGAGGTCCTGTAAAATCGAAACAAATGTCGGTCGAAGATGCTAAGAAATACGGACAATTCCTTGCCGAACGCTATAAAAAATATCCGAATATCATCTGGATAATCGGAGGTGATGAGCGTGGCGATACACAACCTGAAGTTTGGCAAGCTTTAGCGACTACCATCAGAGATATCGATTCGGATCACCTGATGACTTTCCACCCTCGCGGACGTACAATCTCAACCACTTGGTTCAATAACGAACCATGGCTCGATTTCAATATGTATCAATCAGGGCATCGCCGTTACAATCAGCGTAATGGGGATGGCGATTATCCTATCGAAGAAAATACAGAAGAAGACAACTGGCGTTTTGTAGAACGTAGTCTAGCAGTCAGCCCGTTAAAACCGGTTTTGGACGGTGAGCCTTCCTACGAGGATATACCTCACGGGTTACACGATGCCGACGAACGCCGCTGGCAGGCGGAAGATGTCCGCCGGTATGCCTATTGGTCGGTATTTGCAGGTTCATTCGGACATACTTACGGGCACAATTCGACCATGCAAATGCTTCGTCCCGGGTACCCACCTGCATTTGGTGCAAAAAAACCATGGTGGGATGCGATTCACGATCCCGGATGTCAGCAGATGAAATATCTGAAAAAGTTGATGCTGGCATTCCCATATTTTGACAGAATACCCGATCAATCGGTAATCTCAAATGCCAACGGAAGTCAATACGAACGGGTAATAGCCACCCGTGGCAAAGATTATATTCTGGCTTACAATTACACCAACCGCATAACAGAAATCGATATGACTAAAATATCGGGTACTAAAAAGAAAGCATGGTGGTATAGCCCGGTAAACGGTTCGGTCAGCTATATCGGTGAATTTGATAACGGTAAACAAACATTTGCCCACGATTCGGGATACGGTTCGGGTAATGATTGGGTACTTATTATTACAGATGCAAATGTTTCGTACGTAAAAGATAATTTGTAAGCCTTCGTAACCATCCCCTCCGGGGGATCGGACGGAGCTTAAATTTAGAACTAAACCATTATGAAAAAGACCTTATCAGCCTTCATCGCCTTACTTATATCTTTCGCTTTATTTTCGGCAGAAGTTACAGACCTTCGCTGCGAAATGTTCGATAATCCGGAAGGAATAAACACGACCGTTCCCCGCTTAAGCTGGATGATCAACTCAAAAGAGAGAAACGTACAACAGGTTTCTTATCATATACTTGTAGCATCTTCTTTAGATAAATTGAATAAAGGAGAAGCCGACTTGTGGGATTCAGGCGAAACCAAAAGTAACCAGTCTGCATACATCCCTTACGCAGGAAAACCATTACAGGACAGAAGCCAGGCTTACTGGAAAGTAACTATACTGACAAACAAAGGAGAAACAGTATCCAGTAACACGGCAAAATTCAGTGTCGGTTTACTCAATGATACAGACTGGTCGGCGCAATGGATAGGTTTGGATAAGGCTTTTCCCTGGGACAGTGAAACACAACATTCGAGATTATCGGCACGTTATTTCAGAAAAGAATTTGCCAATACAAAAACCGTTAAGTCTGCAAAGGCATATATTTCGGGTCTGGGATGGTACGAATTGTATATCAATGGCAAAAAGATAGGAAATCAGGCATTGGCACCTACTCCAACCGATTACACAGAATCTTTGAGATACAACACTTTCGATGTAACCTCCTATCTACAATCAGGTAAAAATGCTATCGGTACAATATTGGGTAACGGGCGTTTTTATAATATGAGGCAAAACTTCAAGCCACATAAGATAAAAACTTTCGGTTATCCTAAAATGCTTTTTCAGCTCGAAATCGAATACACCGATGGCACAAAACAAACTATAGTGAGTGACAATACATGGAAAGTAACATCAGACGGGCCTATCCGTTCCAATAACGACTTCGACGGAGAAGAATATGATGCAACGAAAGAACTTGGCGCATGGAACACTACCGGATACAATGATCGCAAATGGATGAAAGCCGAGTTGGTAGAAGCCCCGAAAGGCATACTTTCTGCCCAGACGAACGATAATATGGCAGTGATGCAGATAATGAAACCTATCGGCATAAAAGCGCTTACTCCCGACACATTTATCGTGGATATGGGACAAAACATGGTCGGATGGGTACAACTGAAAGCCACCGGAAAAAAAGGTGATAAAATCACCCTGCGTTTTGCTGAGACGCTGGACGAAAACGGACGGCTCTATACCAGAAATCTCCGCAGTGCCAAAGCAACGGATATATATACGATGAAAGGTGAAGGCGTAGAAACGTGGGAACCCCGGTTTGTTACGCATGGATTTCGTTTTATGGAAGTGACTGGCTATCCGGGAACTCCTGCCGCAACCGACTTTGTGGGTAAAGTTGTATATGATAATATAGAATCGACAAGCACCTTCGAATCGTCTAATCAACTTCTCAACCAGATTCACAAAAATGCTTATTGGGGGATCAACGGCAATTATAAAGGGGTGCCTCTCGATTGTCCCCAACGTGACGAACGTCAACCCTGGCTAGGCGACCATACAACAGGCTGCTTCGGCGAAAGTTTTATGTATGATAATGAACGCCTGTATGCCAAATGGATGGACGATATGAAAGATGCGCAGACAGAAGAGGGAACTATTCCCGACATCGTTCCACCCTATTACATGACCTACTACAGCGATAATATGACATGGCCGGGAACCTACCTGTTCGTAGGGGAGATGCTGTACAAGCAGTATGGGAACACAGAGCCTATCATCAAGCATTATCCTTATATGAAAAAGTGGCTCAAGCATATGAAGGATAAATATATGACCTCCGAGTACATCGTTACCAAAGATAAATACGGAGACTGGTGCGTGCCACCCGAATCAAAAGAATTGATCCATACACAAGATCCTTCGCGTAAAACCGACGGACAGCTAATAGCAACAGCATACTATTACAAATTATTGCAGATGATGATAAAGTTTGCAACCATCGCAGACCAAAAGCAGGATATAGAAGAATATACAGCTTTAGCTGAAAATATACGGGAAGCATTCAACCAGAAATTCTATAATCCCTCAACCGGGCAATATAGCAATCATACCGTTACGGCAAATTTACTTCCTCTTGCTTTCGGTATGGTAGATAACGAAAATGAAGAACGCGTTTTTCAGAATATGATAGACCGCATTATCAGAAATGACAAACTTCATATCAGTACCGGAGTTATCGGAACACAATGGCTGATGCGGGAACTTACTAAAAGAGGACGTACAGATGTCGCCTACACCATTGCCTCTCAACCGAATTATCCGGGCTGGGGTTATATGGTAAATCAGGGGGCAACCACCATCTGGGAACTTTGGAACGGCGATACAGCCAATCCTTGGATGAACTCCCGTAATCATGTGATGATATTAGGTGACCTGATTATCTGGATGTACGAAGACCTTGCGGGAATTAAAAGCCATACAACATACAACGGATTCAAATGGCTGTGGATGGAACCCAAACCAACAGAAGACCTGACCTACGTAAAAGCATCACACAAAACCCCATACGGATGGGCAAAAAGCGAATGGAATCTCGAAAACGGAATATTCACATGGAAAATAACCATTCCGGCAAATACGCGAGCAAATATACTTTTACCGGCAGAAGAAGTTACAGATATCACCGAAGGAGGTAAACCTGTAAATGAAGTGGAAGGATTGAAATATGTCCGTAAAGAAGACGGACGTATCAATCTTGAAGTTGGTTCGGGCGAATATGTATTTACCTGTAGATACGGTGTGGCTCAAGACCGTTGGAAAAAAGGAGTAATCACTCAGGAATTTATCAATGCCGATGCGTCCTATCCCGAAAGCCATGCTTCCACTATTGCCGAAACAAAAGAAGGGCATCTCGTTGCAGCATGGTTTGGAGGTACAAAAGAACGCAATCCGGATGTATGCATATGGGTAAGCCGCCTGATAAACGGAAAATGGACACCCGGACAAAATGTAGCCAACGGCATCGTCAATGATACACTCCGCTATGCAACATGGAATCCTGTATTGTATCAGGTTCCGAACGGAGAATTGCAATTATACTACAAAGTAGGGCCGAACGTTGCCGGATGGGTCGGTAAAATGATTACTTCGAACGACGGAGGTGTTACATGGTCTGCACCGAAAGATCTGCCAAAAGGATTTTTAGGTCCGGTTAAAAATAAACCTGTTTTGTTGAAAGACGGAACATTACTTTGCCCGTCGAGTACAGAAGGCAACGGATGGAAGGTACATTTCGAGGCAACAAACGACTTTGGTAAAACATGGAAAATGATAGGCCCTATCAATGAGGGTAAGAAAATGCATACTATACAGCCCTCAATTCTGACTTATAAAGACGGCAGTCTACAAATCCTATGCCGTACGCAGGAACGGGCTTTAGGTGAATCGTGGTCTTATGATAATGGTAAAACCTGGACGCCTATGACTAAATCATCTTTACCGAGTACCAATTCGGGGACAGATGCAGTGACCTTACAGGACGGACGCCAGCTGATTGTATACAACCATGTATTGCCTAATGATACCCTACCGAGAGGTAAAGGATTCCGGACTCCTTTGAATGTAGCTGTTTCGAACGATGGCAAAACGTGGTATGCCGCACAGATTCTGGAGGACTCGCCTATCGACCAGTATTCGTATCCTTCCGTTATCCAAAGTAAGGACGGTATGGTACATATCGTTTATACATGGCGCAGAAAAGGTATTAAATACGTAGAAGTCGATCCAAGCAAATTAGTCTTGTCCAAAATAGAAAACATGCAATGGCCTTCATCGAAGGAAACTAAAGAAATACAAGTGGTTAACAACAATCGTTATAAGATTTCGGTATGTGACTGGATGATGCTCAAACGTCAGAAAGTAGGAGCAATGGAGCTGGCTAAAGAACTGACTGCCGACGGTCTTGAACTCGATATGGGAGGACTTGGTAAACGAGTATCATTCGATAATAAATTCACCGAAAAGCATTTTCAGGAATTATTCATATCCGAGTGTAATCGTTTAGGTATACAACTCAGCTCGATTGCTATGTCCGCTTTTTACGGACAATCCTTTGCCAAACGTGATAACTATGAGCAATTGATTGATGAATGTATAGCTACTATGAAAGCTTTAGGTGTAAAAGTAGCCTTCCTTCCGATGGGAAACCAGAGCGACATAGTAAAAGAACCCGGACTATACCCTATAGTTCTCCAAAGGCTGAAAGTAGTTGCAAAGAAAGCCGAAGCAGCAGGAGTAGTGATTGGTATAGAAACTACCTTAACAGCAAAAGAAGAAGCAAAATTACTCGATAAAATAAATTCGCCTGCTATCAAAAGCTATGTAAACTTTTCATCGATACTGAAGCGTAACGGAAATATTATCAAGGAACTGGAAACTCTGGGCAAAGATCGTATCATTCAGATTCATGCAAGCAATACCGATGGATTCTGGATCGAAAACGACCCCGCCCTCAATATGCCAGAAGTAAAAAAGACATTGGATAAAATGGGTTGGAGCGGCTGGCTCGTAGTGGAACGTTCGCGCGATACAAACGATGTTCATAACGTAAAGAAAAATTACGGTGCGAATGTCAGGTATCTGAAATCGGTATTTCAATAATTCAGTTGTCAATTTTGATATGAAGAATCTTATAATAATATTGTTTTTACTTCTTTCTGCCCCGATTTTTGGAGCAGAAATATATGTCTCCCCTAAAGGAAATGATTTTAATCAGGGAACACAATCCGAGCCCAAAGCAACGCTTCACGCAGCAATAAGGGAAGCCCGCGAATTACGCCGATTACAGAAAGTAGGCAAAGACGAATCTATACGCATTCTGATGCAGGGCGGAACATACAATATGTATGAACCCGTTTTCATACGTTCCGAAGATTCGGGAACCGAGACAAGCCCGACAATTATAGAAGCCATACAAGGGCAACAACCAATCTTAAGTGGAGGAATAAAGGTAACAGATTGGAAAAAAGAAGGTAAGTTCTGGGTGGCAGATGTACCCTCTTTCAACGGAAACAGAATCCGGTTTCGTCAATTCTGGGTAAACGGACAAAAGGCCGTCAGGGCCAGAAATGTTTCCGATTTTGAAAAAATGGACAGAATCAGGAGCAATGACAAGAAGAACGAAATATTATGGATTCCTGCTTCGGCAGTAAAAGGCTTAGCCAAAGCCGAAAACCTGGAACTGGTTATTCATCAAATGTGGGCAATCGCTAACCTGAGGGTAAAATCCATAATAGTGCAAGGCGATTCGGCAGGCATACAGTTTCATAGTCCCGAATCACGTATTCAGTTCGAACACCCTTGGCCTCAGCCGATGGTGAAGGAAGGATTTAATTCGGCTTTCTATTTTACCAACGCTATTGAATTACTGGATGAGCCCGGTGAATGGTATCATGATACAAAAACGAATAAACTCTATTATTTCCCTCGCAAAGGCGAAGATATGAGAAGTGCCGAAACTATAGTGCCGGCTTTGGAAACACTTATAGAAATCACAGGAACGCTCGACCGCCCTGTACGGCATATCCAGTTTAAAGGAATATCTTTCCAATATACTACATGGACACGCCCATCCGAAAAAGGGCATGTACCCCTTCAGGCAGGAATGTACCTGGTGGATGGCTATAAGCTAAGACCTCCCGGCGTCCCCGGAAATTTTAATAAAGGAATCGAAAACCAGGGATGGATAGGGCGTCCACCTGCCGCTGTAATGGTACAGGCTGCTCAATATACACGGTTCGACGAATGCCGTTTCGAGCAGATGGGTTCATGCGGGATCGATTTTCTATACGGAACCCAATATGATGTTGTGAACGGTTGCCTCTTCAGGGATATTGCAGGAAACGCGATGCAAATAGGTAAAATGTCGGATACCGCTATGGAGACACATTTACCCTATGACCCTTCGGATGACAAAGAAATCTGCTCATACCAAACTATTTCAAACAATTACATCACCGATGTGACTAACGATGACTGGGGAACCGTAGCTATCTGCGCCGGATTCGTAAAAGATATAAATATCGAGTATAACGAGATAAGCGAAATCTCATATACAGGAATCAGTTTGGGATGGGGATGGACCAAGACTGTTAATTGTATGCGCAACAACCGCATACATGGTAACTACATCCATCATTACGCCAAACATATGTATGATGTAGCAGGTATCTATACCCTTTCGGTTCAGTCTAAATCGTACATTACCGAAAATGCCGTAGAAAAGATATACAGTCCGTCTTATGTACACGATCCGCACCATTGGTTCTACTTATATACGGACGAAGGGAGTTCGTTCTTTACAGTAAAAGATAACTGGTGTCCCGAAGAAAAATTTCTTCAAAATGCCAATGGACCCGGTAATGAATGGACTAATAACGGTCCTATGGTAAACGATACTATCCGGCAAAAAGCAGGATTACAGCCTCAATATAAATGGATTAAGAATTTAGAATAAAGATATTATCATGAAACATATACTTTCAATACTGTTGGTTATGACATTCTTTACAACAAGCTTTGCCCGGAAAGCCACATGGATATATTATCCCGGCGATTACGAAATATGGCTCGGCAATGAAATGCAGAACCGCAGAACCGAACGTGGCGGATTCTTCCCTCCTTTCTGGAAAATGGACAGCCACTATGTTGCTGTTGAGTTTTCCACAAAACTCGATTTACCGGCCGCCGAAGAAATTGAAATATATGTAGAAGGAAAATACAATATAAAACTGGATGGAAAGATACTGCCCGCATATGACAGGATGACCATTCCGGCCGGAAAGCATAACCTGAATATCAAAGTATATAATCAGGCAAATGTACCTGCTATTTACGTAAAAGGTAAAACGTTTGGCTCGGACGAAACATGGAAAGTTACTTTCGAAGATAAAGAATGGATAGACGAATCGGGTAAAGCTTCGGATACATCTTCGGGGACTACTTACCTGAATGCCGGAGCATGGAACTTCGATTCGCCGGATACTCCTCCTTCCAAGTTCAAACTAGCTACTACTCCGATGGATGCCGTCAAAATAGAAAATAAGGAAAAGGGCATCTTAGTCGATTTCGGAAAAGAAACATTCGGGTTCGTTAAATTTCATAACCTGTCGGGAAAAGGGAAATTGTCCGTTTATTACGGAGAATCACCCGAAGAAGCTTTGGACAAAGAGTATTGCGAAACGCTGGATCATTTTGACTTCGGTAATGATTCCCGGGATTTCGTAACACCCGATTCTAAAGCGTTCCGTTATATCTATATCGAGAAAGACAATAATTTATCTTTCGATAATGTTTCTATGCTTTATGAGTATCTGCCTTTGGAATATAGGGGCAGTTTCAAATGTAATGATGAACTTATCAATAAAATATGGGATGTATCGGCATATACGATGCACCTCACTTCCCGTGAGTTCTTTATAGACGGTATCAAGCGCGACCGCTGGATCTGGAGCGGCGACGCTTATCAAAGCTATTTGATGAACTATTATTTGTTCTTCGATTCTCCTTCCGTATCACGCACAATGTTGAACCTTAGAGGTAAAGATCCCGTAACCAGTCATACCAATACCATTATGGACTATACATTCTACTGGTTTATGGGTATCTATGACTATTTGCAATACACCGGTGATTATAATTTTGTACAGCAGTTTTATCCACGTATGCAGAGCCTGATGGATTTCTGCCTGTCGAGAAGGAACAGCAACGGCATGATGGAGGGATTGGCTGGCGATTGGGTATTTATCGATTGGGCCGACTTCAAAATGAGCAAAAGCGGAGAGGTAAGTATCGAGCAGCTATTATTTTGCCGTAGCCTCGAAACAATGGCACTTTGCGCAAAGATTATGAATGATCCGGAAAATGAAAAAAAGTATTCTGCTCTGGCTTCCGACCTTCGTGAGAAACTATTCACGGCTTTCTGGTCTGCGGATAAAGGTGCATTTATTCATAACCGCGAAAATGGAAAAATGAGTGAACAAGTAACGCCATACACCAATATGTTTGCGGTACTGTTCAATTATCTGGATAATGAAAAAACCGAAGCTGTAAAAAAGAACGTGTTATTGAATCCCGATGCATTGAAAATTACAACTCCCTACATGCGGTTTTACGAACTGGAAGCCCTTTGTGCATTGGGTGAACACGATTATGTGCTGAAAGAGATCCGCGATTATTGGGGTGGTATGCTTAATTTAGGTGCAACTTCTTTCTGGGAAAAATACAATCCGGATGAAAAAGGGACGGAGCATCTGGCTATGTATGGCCGCCCCTATGGCAAAAGCCTTTGCCATGCATGGGGAGCAAGCCCGATATATCTGTTGGGAAAATATTACATAGGAGTAAAACCCGAAAAAGAAGGTTATAAAGAGTTTAGCATTCGCCCTGTTCTCGGAGACCTGAAATGGATGGAAGGATCGGTTCCGACTCCCGATGGAGATATCAACGTTTATATGGACAAACAACAAATAAAAGTATCCGCAACAGAAGGCGAAGGATATTTATACTTTACCTCTGTATCCAAACCAAAATCCAATACGGGAACAATAGAACAGATTGAAAAGGATAAATATAAAATTAAAATAACTTCATCGGCAAACGAATATATAATAAAAGGGAAATTCTAAGATTTTGTTTTGACTGTCCAGTAAATTCGGTTATACAAAGGGTATCTTTGTCGTGGAATAAGCAACTTTACAGAAATTCACGATTGATAAGGATGGGTAAATGCTTCAATATTAAAAAACAAAGATATGACACTTGATATATTCCATATAGACTCATTTACAGAAACGCTGTTTCAGGGTAATCCGGCATGTGTAATACCTCTTGAAAAATGGCTACCCGACGATCTGATGCTTAATATAGCAAAAGAAAACGGCGTTGCGGAAACAGCCTTCATTGTACGACACAAAGACTCTTTTGATTTACGGTGGTTTACTCCCGATCTGGAAATGGATCTTTGCGGTCATGCAACATTGGCCGCTGCACACGCAATCAAAACGATTCTGGGATTTGATGCCGGTAAGATCCGGTTCAATACCGAGAGCGGCATACTCAACGTGGATATTTCGGGCGAAAGATACATACTGGATTTTCCGTCCCGTCCATCGGAGGGTATCTCTTTTCTGCCCGATGAACTAACCTTTTCGTTGAGTATTCAACCGCAGTATATATTTAAAGCCGAGAGAGATTATATATTGGTGTATGAATCCGAAAGTTTAATCAGGGATATTGTTATCGACAGGGATGAATTTGATAAAATAAACTTAGGGCAAGGTGGTGTGGCTGTGACCGCTCCGGGGGAGAATTGTGATTTTGTATCGCGGTTCTTTACTCCTCAAGCCACAATATTGGAAGACTTTGTTACGGGATCATCCCATTGTTCATTAGTTCCTTATTGGAGCAAACGCTTATCGAAGAAAGAACTAGTTGCCCGTCAGATTTCGGCTCGCCCGGGAACATTATACTGTACAGACTCCGGTAATCGCATTCTTATTGGTGGCTATGCGGTTACTTATTCAACCGGTAAAATTTACATGAACAACTGATATATGACAAAAATAGCAACATTCGCCCTGTTCATTCTGTTGGCAGTAAACTCATATGCACAGAATGACAGTATAGATAATCCGGCTATTTATGCGGTAAAAGCAGAGATTTCGGAATTAAAAAACCGCACATTGGAATGCAAGGTGCGCGATCACACAGTATTTGTAGACCAACCAAAAGTATTCGGTGCGGATGATTTGGGACCGACTCCCCCTGAGATGCTTGCCATAGCATACGGAAGCTGTGTGGTTTCAACCATGCAGCTTTTAGCATTACAACGCAACCTGACTATAACGGATATATTTGTGGAAGTCGAAGGTCATATCGATTTCTCAAAAGCGTTGGGTATCAGCAATACCAATCGCGCAGGATTTTCAGGGCTGAATCTTAAAATACGGTTCGATTCGGATATGATAAAAAGCGAAAAGGAATCATTTATTAATGATGTACTAAAGATTGGGGCAGCCATTGATAATGTGGATAATCCGACTCCGGTCAAATATGAAATAACAGATTAATATGAGCGGGTTATTTTTATCTATTATATATAAAGAGGGTTCTTTGATATATTGAAAATGATAAAAATGAAAACTAAAAAGGATGAAGAAAAAAAATGATAAAAAAGATGTCACTTTTGTCACCTTTGTCACTTTACCGAGCATAATCTATTGATTTAAAACAGAATAAAAAGGTAACAAAAGTGACACCCAGGTAACAAACGGATGTCACCTTTGTGTAGTTACTGTCACCCGTCTATAAGGATTGTAATAGCTGAAAAAAGAACGTTTCCTCAACTACTGATTGAGATTATACATTAAAAGAAAACGATATCTTTTTTCCGTTCTTTCGGAAGCACTTTCAATAAAGTTACTTTACCCTTTTCAAGCTTGCACTCTATTGTAGTATTATGTGGAGCATGAAGTTTGAAATGAACGTCCCACGATTTATCCCAGCATGGGAGAAGCAATATCTTCTCTCCGGCTGTTTGTAATAACATTTCCTGTAATGCTATCATTCCGCTTCCACCCCAGTTATGGTCGGGAGTCCAGTCATATCCGGGCCCCCAGAATGCAGGAAACCGGGTGTCTGAATTTTGAAGCTTTTCAACAACCAGATCCTTTGCCTCATCGACAAGTCCTAAACGGGCAGCCCATATAGCATCCTGTTTCCATCCGATATGACTACGGAACTTTGCCACGTCCTTATCATATTTCCATGTATTCAGGGCAATATCCAGACCGGGCTTCCCTACCCCATATATTCCCCATGGAAAAACAGGGTATAATTGTGGAGTTTCCACATTGTTTATCCTTTCCCAAAGCCATGCCGGAGAAATGGCTTTATGCCCGTCGATCTCTCTTACCTCTATATCAGGTATTTTATTCACAAACTCGGTGAAATATCTCCTTTTCGTTGTATCAGACTGTATTTCCTGCAATTTCAACAAACAGTTGCCTACTGTTTGTAAGGCAGCAATAGTTGAACTTGCATTGTATGCCATTTTATAAGTCTCGCAAGCCGAACCCGGATAAAGGACGAGTTTTCCCTCCTCATTCAGAGCTTTCCGACCACGTTGTTTTGCCAGATATTGATAATGCTCGTCAAAAAATTTCAGTGTATTTTCTATCAAGGGTAAATATTTAGAGATATCTTTTCCTGTATAGCGATTGTCTTCCAATATCATGAAACAGAATTCGAGAGCCGTATCCCACTGATACTCCAGCCATGCATTATATTCCATTCCTTTATCGAAATCGCCGGGACGCTTCCATCCGTATTCACTCGGATTGGGTAAGCCGAAGTTTTCTATCTGCTCTGTAAAGCATGCGCCGCCATGTCCCCAATATACCTTACTCCGCAATTCGGCTGCAGGTAAAATCCGGTTATAAAATTCGAATTGGGATGTCATCATATCCGTATCTCCGCTTTTCAACATCGGAAAATATACCAACCTTTGATTCTGTGCAGTATGTGTTCCCCCACCCCATTTCCGGAAATCGGGAGTAAATGCCAATGTGCTGTCTACATGTACCGGATCGTAAGTGAATAATCCACCATTGAATTTAGTCGGATATTGCCCGTAAGCATTGCAAGCCAACATATAACGGAAAAGCTGGTAATTACGGGCTATTTCAAAACCCTTATCTGCTTTATCCGTTGGTTGGATACAGATAAAACTCCTGTTCCAAAACTCTCTCCACCAAGCTATGTTCTTTTTAAGATCAGATTGTACAGGTTTGTAAAGTGTCTGTTTCCAATTGGCGGGATTTACAGTCTGTTCAGTATGAAGCTGAATTTTTAAATGAATATCCTTTTGCGGTTTTATGCTTTCCAGCTTCCATGCTTTGTAATCGGTATCGGCATATTCGCCGGAAGAAACTCCTCCCGGTTTCAAGCCTTTAGCTTCAATGATACCGCCGAAAGTAAGATTTTCTAACGGATTATATATTTGCTCTTTTACTTCTTCGAGTCCTTGCAGCTTAACCGTAGCATCAAAAACAGTTTCCCCCTGATTCCGGTGATAAAAAAGTATATTATTTCCATCGAAAGATATTTCATCCTTTTTTGCAGCCAAGTCCTTAGGTGCCGCCCATTTATAAGAATTCTGGTTACTTTCGCTTTTTCTCAAAAGCCTGTCCTGATACCGCCAGTTTTCATAAAAAACTTCCGCCTTTAGATTCTTGTTATTTGCAATATCAACATTTATAACCGGATTGAAAACATCAGCCCATATCCGTATATCCGATGATATATCGCCGTTTTTTCCTTTAAGAATAACATGTCCATCCTCCAATTGCAGTTCCTGTCTGAAAGATTCTCCATCGAAAGGATTTGGTGATAACCTGATACGGATACGGCCTAGTCTCAGCAGAGTATTACTCTCGTCAAAAGTTCCGCTTCGGGAAAAATAGAATAGTATATCTCCATTTTCAGCCCATACATTCATCCCGATATCACCACCGCCGCAAGGCATACTCTCACTCGAATTCTTGCTTTGAGTATCCCAGACAATATTATAATCGGAAATATTCTGTGCAATTAAGGAATAGTACATTCCGCAAAATACCAATAAGAACAAACCAAAGCGAAATAAGCATCCGCTATGGTTCAACATTCTTTTATCAGTCTTCTTTCCAAATTCCTGACAGACTTGTTTAATAATTATGTCCATTTAATTTTCTATAAGATCGCACCCTCATAAACACTTTATCAAGGTTACAATGCTATACTGTCTTTAACGTTTTCTGTTTATTCCTCAGCATAAGTAATGCTTTTTCTGCCCGTGTTTTTCGTGTGGTTTCATTTTTTGCACCGCCAACCCAATCACAGTATCCTCTCTTGTAACCGTCTGACAGACTTTGGAAAAACTCCAATGCTTCTTTTTCGTTTTCCAAAATATCGGTCAATTCCACAGGTACGATAATCTCTCCTTTACTACTTGCTTCCATCGTAATGTAAGATTTTATTACTTCGTATTATTTACTCATTTTCTTCTTTTTTAGAGCATTAACATACTCTTTATAAATAGCTTTCCAGTTATGTCCATTCTGATAAAGGTACAATTCTATTTTGTTTTTATAAATCTCAAATATAGCGGATATTTGCTTCATACTCTTATAATCTATAGCCTGTTCACGGGCTTGTTTAAGATTACTCAATATAAACGCTTCTTCTTCCGGGGTCATGTCAGGTACTATTTCTTTATATGCTTTCATCGTGAAAGCCACTTTGCCTATGGTATATTTATCCAGAATGGCCTCAACCTGTTCTTCCGTCAAGTCTGCCCGTAACCCTGACATTAAAGTCTCGTGGACTTCTTTAGGCAAAGTTGAATCTACTATTATCTGCTTGTCCAGTTGACTTATTTTTTCTCCGGTCTTGGGATTAATCCCATCAGGGATTATAACATCAAGATGGCTGTTGTGCCAGTCGTTAACAGTCTGAAGATGCGTTGATATGACTTTAATCAGGCGCAATTCTTTTTCCGAATCATTTAGATTCAGGGAGGTAACCCACAAAGTTGCCTTCTTCTGTATATCATCCACCTCTTGTGCCTGTGCATTTGTAACGAAAACAGAAAAAGCAAAAAGCAATAATATATATGTAAATTTTCTTTTCATAAGAAATACTTTTAATTTATTCGTTCCAATCATCTGTACGGAATGAAGATAGCGGTAATCCTTCCGTACTAAACAGGTCACCCATCACAAAATCTTTAAATGCATAACGAACAGCAACCGGCGCACTTACCTTGTCGGACGAAACCTCCACCTTGCTTCTTTTTATCTCGGCTTTAGCAGGATAGAAAACTTTGTCTTCACCTGCTACTTCGAACTGTTTTAGTTCCTTTCCGAAAGATGTCAACCACATAGGTGCATTTTCAAATGAAAGGATGGCCTTACCATCTTCCACTGTCATTTCTTTAAAAGTCGGGCTTTCATATGCATAGCCTGTCATTCCGTAAGTCTTAGCTAAAGCCATCATAGCCAAACGGTCGCCTCCTGTTTTCTTATCTCTGGGGTGAATACATTTTTCTTCGCCAATATCCATCAAAACGACCATTCCCGAATTGGGTATCATTTGAGCCGACTTGTATTGTGCTTCACGTAAGAAAGCCGCATTAAAATGGCCATGTTGCTCAGCCGGATTATCGTAAGGAGCTATCTGGCAATAATAGAACGGAAATTCTCCTTGTCCCCATAAGTTACGCCATTCGCTGACCATTCGCTGAAAAAGTTTGGGATATTGTGCCGCCCTGTCGTAATTAGATTCTCCCTGATACCAGATACAGCCTTTGATAGTATATCCTGCAATGGGATTTATCATACCGTTGAAAAGAGTAGTCGGAGTACGGTTCTTCTCTTTGACGTCTTCTTCTGTTTTAGGTAATTTTACCTCATTAAAATCACTAAGCATATCTTTACTCATCCACGATTCTATCCACGAGCCCCCCCAAGAAGAAAGTATCAATCCGACCGGAACATCCAGCATTTCATTCAATAACCGACCATAATAATAGCCTGTCGCACTGAATTCTTTGACACTTTCGGGGGTAGCTTCTTTCCATTCTCCGACAAAGTCAGCTTCCGGAGTAAGAGAAGAGGTTCTTTTAACAGTAATCAGGCGGATATTCTTATTTTTAGATTTAAAGATAGCTTCGTTTCCTCCCGACACAGGCTGATTCTTAAACCCTTTCATCGGCATCTCCATATTCGACTGACCGGAGCAGAGCCATACTTCGCCAATCAAAACATTATCAAAGGTTATACTATCTCGGTTATCTGAAACCGCGAGGTTATAAGTCTGATAAGACGCCGCAGGTGTCTGGATTTTGATTATCCATTTTCCCGAATTATCCGCTTTAGCAGTATATTTACGTTGTGTCCACGAAGGTGAAATAGTAATTGTTTCACCTTTATCTGTCCACCCCCAGATTTTAACTTCCGTATCTTGCTGGAGCATCATATTATTTCCGAATACAGACGGAAGCTTAAGTTCTGCATGTACCGAAAAAACGATACTAAGCAATAATAATAGAGAGACTATCTTTTTCATATCTAATTGATAATATTATTTTTATTCAAAAGCCAAAAGCTAAAGCCCTTCCAACGAATATAGTTCTTCAATTTTACTATTCATATCCGGCTAAATTTCAGTCAATACCGAGTCGTTGAAAGTAAAACCCCAACCTGCTCTATCGTGGGGAGATGCACAACCGTCTACTATTTTCAACGGATTGTCAATCAACGGATCTATCCAATCGAACGATTCCGCTCCCGCTCCGTTGGGTATGGTACAAAGCAAAGGTATATCATAGTCTTTATAATAATGTGGCAATACAGGTATATTGAAAGCCTTTGCCAAAGCAGCACTATCGCGCCAAGCCTCCACTCCTCCCAAACGAAGAATATCGGGCTGCCAGATATCAAGTGCATTTCTCGAAGCAAGTTCGCGCAAAGGTAATGTCGAATATTCACGTTCACCCATTGCCAACGAAATGCCCGCCTGATTCCTCAATAATTGATACCCTTGAAAATCGCTATGATTTATAGGTTCTTCAAACCAATGAATGCCCAGTTCTTTCGCACTTCTCGCCAAAGCTAAGGCCGAAGCGACATCCAAGCCCTGATTAGCATCCATCATAATATTCACATCGTTGCCCACAGCTTCCCTGACCAGGCGCAGGCGTTCGAGGTCTTCTTTCCAATCCGGCTTTCCGACCTTTATTTTTACGGCTTTAAACCCTCTCGACTTATAGTCTTTCACTTCGGAGATCAGCTCTTCTATACTGTACGATATCCAACCACCACTTCCGTAAATAGGTATTTTGGTCGTATATGTTCCTAGCACTTTCCAAATAGGTTGCCCGAGTGTTTTACACCATGCATCCCACATAGCGATATTGAATGCAGCCTGTGCCCATCGGTTAATACCTTCGAGCCCGAAATATTCATTAGCATGGTCTATCTTATCAACCACCTTTACTGTATCGCTTACTTCTTCGCCTAAAACCATCTCGCCAACATCTTTCAATGCTCCCGCAATTGCTTTAGGGCTGTACTGAAAACTCAAAAGATAAGACTCTCCTATTATTCCGCTTTCGAGTTGCAAACGCAATACTATAAACGATATTTCGGTCAATGTATGTGTAGCATCCGCAATAGGTCTTTCCAACCTGCTTTTTGCTGTATATACAGAATATCCTTTTATTTTATTCATCTTTTATTTAGCCTTTCGATATCTTGTTATCTTCACATTTCCTACTAGCCCGCTTTTTACAAGAGTTTTTTCTCTCATGTTATAATAACGGGAATTTGTCCATATCTTTTTGCTTTCATCCTTTTCGATTCCAAGTTCATCTCCTAAAATACGGTTCGCCCATGTATTAGCAACCGTTATTTCGAGGCTGTTATCCCCGTTCTTTACAGCATCAGTAATCTCTACTCGATACGGCTTTGTCCAAATAGTTCCGCACGATTTTCCGTTTACCTTTATTTCTGCCAAATTATATACATTATCTATTTCGAGATAATAACGCACATTATCCTCGGGCTTAAGATTAAAACTATTCTGATAGACAGCTTCTCCCGAATAATATTTGATCCGGTCATTATCGTTTTCAGACCAATCTGTCAACTTATTAAAAGTAATAGTTTCTTTTGACCCGCGCATATTTTCATCGAAGTTTACAGTCCAAGGAGTATTTATAGTAACAGGGGACAAAACCTGTGTTAATCGTGCCTGATTACTTCTCTTTTCTGTCGG
The DNA here is from genome assembly GCF_900128985.1 of Indolivaga macrotermitis. Classification (GTDB taxonomy): domain Bacteria; phylum Bacteroidota; class Bacteroidia; order Bacteroidales; family Dysgonomonadaceae; genus Dysgonomonas_A; species Dysgonomonas_A macrotermitis. The sequence goes on from NZ_FQUC01000002.1 coordinate 158,294, forward strand.
TGTTTGTAATACTATAAAAACAGATTCTCCCTCATCCAGATGTAAATTGAGATTAGTTCTATTGTTAACCACTTGCCAGTTAATATCTGTTTTTATCTCGCCGGTGACAGGATTCCACAGTTCGGGGATACGCCCTACCGCACGTAAAGAAACTTTTACATCACGAGGCACTTTTTTTTGATTGGATATAAAATAAATATCCACCCCATTGCTCTGCCTGTGTGCATAAGCAACATCTTTGGCATATCCGTTTGAATTTTCAGTAACAAGAAGATCTCTTTCCAAACCTATTTTGTCAAAGTTCTCATCCGTATATGGTAATGATATGAACTTGTCTTTATCTATTTCTAGTTTATTATTCTTTTCTCTATAGCCGAGTGTTTCGGTTGGTAATTCTTTCATCAGAATAGTTGCACCCTGCTCCGAAAACTCCTGCAATTTTTTGGCTACTTCCACTGACATACGTTCGGGATTAGGTTGCATAGCATGTTTTGCAGGAATGACCAACATGCCATAACTCATCCCATCGGGCAAAACGATACGCCCGTTTTCTACTTTTACCAGATTGAGCAAAGCATCCGCATTAAAACTATCATAAGCATATCCCCTCAAAGGATTTACCCAGTCTTTCGGGTCAAAAATATTCGCAGAATGGGTTACACCTACAGGCATTACCCGTGTCGGTTCTCCGACATTCGCCATACGCCGTTTTTCCCATTCTACTTTTTCTTTTCCGAATATACCCGGAAGATAAGGAACGAGCCTGTCAGGCAAAAGCGAACGGCGGGGAAATTCCTCCCCCGTGAACACGGCAATATCTACAACAGGTTTTCCGAATTGCAATAGAGCATGGCAACGCTGCGCATAATCCACCCACGCTTTCCCTAGCCTCCACCATGTCTGATCGCGCTGAAAATAAAGACCGATGCCATCCAAAGTCATACCCGGTTTGCGGTCTAACCACGGATTAAGCCCATAAACATGGTAACTCAGACGATTGATTCCGAACGAATAATTCCTGTCCTGCAAAGTTTTCAACATAGCCGGATGTTCGTCAAACAGCATACGTAATTGCGTGAAAGCTTCTGCCGGAATGATATTCTTTCCGTAAATATGTGCTCCCGAAATAGCATCGAGAACATCGTTCATCTTATCGTGCGTAGGGCTCTGATACCAGTATTCACCCATGGGTATATCTGTATTCCTGAAATGCATCATACCATCGCTCATCATTGTCGGAGAAACATTTTCCGCCGAAAACTGACAACCTTTGGCGTTTGCTTCTGCTTTCAGAGTCGCATAAAATTTATCTACAACAAGTTCCGATATGGTCTGGCGAACATCATATAATACTCGCTCCGACACTTCTGCACTCTCTACGGGAATACCTGCCATCACAGGCAAGAAATCATATATATCATATCCCCTGCGTTGCCGGAATTCGTCACGGAAATTGGATGACCAGTTCTGGCTGCCGCACTCCCAGCTATCCACATGAAAAATCTTGAGAACTCTCGAAGCTAAATCTTCTCCTGCCACTTCTACGGCTTTACCAAACCATGAGTCGAATTGCAATTTGATAGCTTCGGGATTGAATTTATCACATTCTAGTCCGGAGCCTTTTCCTCCTGTTCCATTATCATATCCGGTAGCAGTATGTCCCATCCGAAGGATAGTCCAGTTACCTTTAGGGGCTTTCCAATTCAGATTTCCGTTTTTATCCACATATTGGGAGATATCGATCACTTCTTTCGGATTAAGACACAAATTTTCAGCAATTTGCTGTTCCGTTGTACGAGGTGCGATTCTCCATGTCGAACCGTTTTTTGCCTCATACTGATGAATACGTGTTTCTGATGATAACCGGATAGCGGTTATTTTAAGAGATTGTTTCCATTTAGCCGCATCCAGATCTTCCACACCCGGTTCTGTTCCGGCTTTGTCATACAAAAAACGAAAATAACGGGCAGTCGTTTCGGGCAGAGTATGTGTAATCAGAAACTCTCTGCCTAATTTTTCAAAATCGACTTCCTGCCATCCCTGACGCGGGGGCTGTAACCTCATTACTTCCCTGAAATTTACCCCATCGTCACTCGCCTGAACGACCAGACGCTGGGATTGAAAGTTATTACCCGAACGTTCTATCTGTATTGTCCTTGCCGTGAAAGGTTTGTCGAACTCATATTGTATCCAGCAAGGCGACTCACTTCTGAAAGTACCTTCCAGATTTTTATCTGCTAAAAACTGAGGGTTTATATCTTTTATATCGGTCGTGACTTTCGGTATAATGGTTTGTGAAGAAACACCTTCTCCCTCCATAGTTGGATAAGCAAATACGGCAATATCTTTATAATATCCCTCCCAGCTTTGAGGTTGGGGTAAGGCTTGACTGATATTCTTCCCTCCCTGAATATTCACCTGACTCCACACCACTTTCTGCATGGATAGTTCGGGAGTGATCCAAGGACCTCCTGCCAAAGCAAAACCATCGCATACATGGAATCCTATCTTTATCCCTATACGATCCGCTTCGTGAAAGGCATAATCGACCATTTCCCACCAAAGAGGGCTTAACTGTTCTACAATAGGTTCAATAAAAGGCTTTTCGGGTACTCCTCTAATGGGCATCAAATAAGCACCGGTAATACCAACTTCTTTCATCGCTTCCAAATCGGCAGTAATACCTTCTTTAGATACAGCACCCCGCATCCAGTACCAAAATACCCAAGATTTAGCTTCTTCGGGCGGAGATTCCCACGATTGTCTCAGATTCTGGCTAAAGCCTGATTGCAGAACCAGAAAGAAAGTTATAATAAATAAACCCAGTTTTTTCATGTTGTATTATTTCTTTGGTGTAGGGGCAGGTATATCTCTGCCAATGGGTAACCACAAGGGTTACCCTTAGATTATTTCGCTTTAAATTTCAGATAAATACTACCCTGCTGTAATCCTTTCACCCATTTTGCCTGCGATGAAGGTCCAACTAAATCAGTCGTATTTACTTTATTCCGAACGGCAGGAATTACCTTCAATATTGATATTCCGGTTTGGGGGAACGTGTACAGTAAAACATCACGTCCATCACGGGGAGAATAGATTCCCAGATAGTTATCTTCGCAAGTATTACCCAAACTAATAACACCTTCTGTAGTATTGACATCCGTCCAACGCCAGTTACTGAAATATCCTTTAAACTCCGGATAGATAAACGATTCGCCCGGTATAGGGTCATTGTAATCGTTTTCCCAGATACCGAAATTAGTGCCGTGCAAACGATTCTGCCATACACGGTAAGGTCCTTCACCCAACCAGCGTTTCGATACCACTTGATTTTCGGGATAGTCGAACATAATTCCCATCAGTTCAACTGTGCCTTCATATTGGTAACTATAATCTAACCGAACCGTACCATCATTTTTAATTACCCAACGCGCTTGTCGCATATTTCCGAAATAATCGGCTGTCACGACAATACTATCATTCATTGAATTATAAGAGAAATTCGTCAGCTTATTTTCGCCCGAAATATCTGTATAAATACGTTCTTTGCTACGGGCTTCATTATCATCGTGATTGTAAAACATATCCATAGATCGGTCACCACGGCGTAAAGCTATAAATCTTGGACCGTTTCCGAAAGATATCGTTTTTCCGTTTTCTTTTACGGAAGCCAGTTCTCCTGATTTTCTATTAAACGTAAGAACAGTAGAACCCGAATTCACCACTAAATTACCCCCTTCTTCTTTAGCTGAAATACTTGTATTTCCTTTGGTAAAAGAATAGAACTCAGCAGGCTTTTTCCATTGCCAGTCCCATGTCCATAACTCTTCGTTGGTTGGACTATACGCAGTTACATATAAAGCATCAGCATTTTTCCAATCGGAAGAAAGGTTGATTTTCAATTTTCCCGAAGCGTGGGGAGCAATATCGACGCCTTTTATTTCTCCTGTTTTTATTATTTTTTCCTGATTTCCGAATGTTTTTAATGTCCATACGAAACGACAGTCTTTCAGGTTAGTGAAATCATACCGGTTCTCAATATCGAATGTTCCGTCAAAATTTTCAGGCAATGCAGTATTCATTATCTGAACAGGCGACCAAACCTGCTTTACCGTAAAGAAACTTCCTTCTTTTTCGTGATGAGGCCCTACGATACCATCGGCACCATAATTACCGACATTATCGATACGTCCGTTCTGATCGGTACGTACAACACCTTCGTCGGCAAACATCCAGATAAAGCCCCCTGCACAACGGGGATGTTTACGCATCGCTTCCCAATAATCCCATAGGCCTGCACCTGCGCCCCCATCATACAAAGCATGAAGAAATTCCGTAGGCATCCAGATTTCGGGTTTACGCATGTACTCCTGACTTTCGCCATACGAACGGTAGTGCATAGTTTCAAATCCTCCGAAATTCTTTTGCGGATGAAGCAAAGGGCGTTTCTGCGGATCGAGAGGAGCAAATTCTTTATCTATCTCATGATTGTGCCCTCCTTCATTTCCATTCGCCCACCATGTTACGCTAGGATGATTCACATCTCTGGTTATCATCTCTTTGATAAGTTTAGCCCCGACATCGCTGTCGTACATGCCGTGCCAACCAGCCAGCTCGACCATCACATATAAGCCCAGTTCATCGCAGGCATCCAGAAACTCAGGGTCGGAAGGATAATGCGAAAGACGAACGGCATTCATATTCATCTCTTTAATGAGTTTTACATCGTCATAATTAGCCTGTTTATTAAGGGTACGTCCTGTTTCGGGACGGAAACTATGGCGGTTCACTCCTCTGATACTCACTTTTTGTCCGTTAATATATATCCCGTCACTCGGTTTCACTTCTATTGTACGGAAACCGAAGCGCTCTTTAACCGTATGTCTGACCTGATTTCCTTCAACTAACGAAAACTTTACGTAATACAAGTTAGGAGTTTCGGGAGTCCAGTTTTTAATATTATCGAATTTCCCTTTGATAATTGCTTTATCCGAACCGTTAGAAACAGATACTTCAATAGCATTTCCTACAGTTTTTCCGTTTATATCGGTTAACTCCGCCCTTACTTTGGCATTATTACCCATGGCTGTTCCCAAAAAAACATCTGCATAAAAACTACCGTCCGCATCCGCATCGATAGCAATACGGTCGATAAATTGTGCAGGTAAAGCCTCCACAAATACAGGACGGAATATCCCTCCGAAATTCCAGTAATCGGCACGCCTTTCGGCAAGATTTACGCTTGGATTCGAAGATTCTTTACTCACAGTAACTTCCAATACGTTCTCTTTATCTCCAAAGAAAATACGGTCACTCACATCATTCTTAAAGCGATAGAATGCTCCCTGATGGGGATATCCGCAACGTCGTCCGTTAATCTGCGCTTCGTAATCGGTCATCACTCCATCGAAAACAATACGTACTACACGACCTTCCCATTCCTTAGGAAGTTTGAATTTATATTTGTATTTCCCTTGTTCATTGGCGATACCGGGAGGATTGGCTTTTCCGTAGAAAGGCATTCCGTATTGATAAGTGCCAAAGCCCTGTAATTCCCAGCAGGAAGGAACGGGTACAGTAGTCCATTTTCCGCTGTTTCGTCCGTCGGTACAAAAGAACTCCCAATCGACAGCATCGTCCGAGCCTCTTCCCGACAGATATTGTATTCCTGTTTCTGTATTGCTAAAAGCCTGTTTGTAATTTTGAGCATCCACATTCAGTGAAATAAGTATTCCACAAAGCAACAGAAAGGATAAGAAATTATTTTTCATTTTTAGTTTTTAACTTTTAATTTTCAACAGGTTGTATTACAAATTTCAATTCATGCGTTTTCTTTTCGATGGCATATTTTTTCAATACTCCGGGACCGCAACTACTGTTTCCTAATCCCAACATAGCGGCATCCAGAGAAAGGATTACTTCTTTTCGCGGTTTCAGTAAATAAGCATGTGTCGCTTTATCTAAATCTTCAGCCGTAAAATGCAGGGCAGAACCCGACATTTTTTCGGAGTAACAGGTAAAGGAAATGCCTTTTCCCTTCGTATCGGTCAGATTTATCCATCGGATATTTTCTTTATTTCCCGTCTCCTGCGGATGAGGATATGGAACATATTGAGCAGTAACTGTACTTTCATACACGCCTATAGGACAAGAAGTTTTCCGGTCTATATAATTTTCGTATGGCCCATGTCCGTACCATTTTACATTTTCTAAATCCTGATTTAAAGCCATAACAACTCCCAAACGTGGTAATTCGGGTAAATCGCCTGTGGGAATAAACTTATTATCAACTTCGATGCTACCGTCGCCATAAACAGTCCAGATACATTCATGAATGAATTTTCCATTTTTAGCACTGCTTTCAGCTACTGTCTTTATGGTTATTTTATTTGCTTCTTCTTTAATTACTTCGGCTTGCATCACATTTCTTTGAAGGCTATCCAGACTATGTTGTTTCCAGTCTTTTGCCAGCCAGTTACCGAAACCTTTATCATTATCGACAGGTGCACGGTATCCCTGAAATATGGGTGCAGAAACAATCATTTCTCTGCCATTGTATTTTAAAGAAGACAACGAGCCTTTTTGCATATCGAACACGGTAGAAAATCCTTTTCCCTGTATTTCGACTGTCGAACTATTCTTCGTAACTTTTTGGAATGGAATATTTTTAGATAAGAATGTTTTTTGTTCTCCTTTTTTCAACAATAGCTGTTCGAAACCTATTTCATGACCTTTGTTTGCCCAAAGTGCGCTTTCTTTCAGATGAAAGCTGATACGCAACCAGTAATCGCTATTCGGATTTGCTTTAAAATGCTTTACAGGAACTTTCACTTCCTGCTGTTCTCCATATGGAATATCCACATTTGTCAAAATTCCTTTCTGTAAAGTATCTCCCTCAGCGATTAAAAACCAACGGGTTTCGTATTCATTCAAATTCGTAAAATGATTGTGGTTTGTAATCCAAACTTTAGCTTCATCCTGATTTAAAACAGAAGGTTCAACCCTCATCGGTTGATATACTTTCTTTACTTCGTAATATTTGGGCGTAGTTTCGCGCTCTGCAAAAACAACCCCATTGAAACAGAATGCTTTGAGATTGGGCTTATCGCCGAAATCGCCTCCATAAGCCATAAAACGGGTTCCATCACTTGCCGTTTTATACAATCCCTGATCTACCCAATCCCAGATAAATCCGCCCAACATTCTTTTATTGGAATAAATTTCATCCCAATATTCCTTGAAATTTCCCATCGCATTTCCCATCGCATGAGCGTATTCACTGGTAAGGACAGGGCGGTTATCGACCGGATTCCGGGCAATACTTAACAAGCGCTCCCAACGGGCATTTTCGGCACGCTCTTTGTCTTCGCCTTCCGCAATATTCGGGTTAAGATATTCATCCTGTACACGCGGATAAAAACGGCTGATTACATCTACAGTCTTCGGATCGGTAGGTGTTCCCTGTGCCCCTTCGTAATGAATAAAACGTGTCGGGTCGAAGTCTTTTAGCCAAGCTGAAATAGCGGCAAAATTAGGACCATACCCTGCCTCATTCCCCATCGACCAACATATAATGGAGGGGTGATTTTTATCCCTTTCAGCCATACGGACAGCCCTGTCCAGAAAAGCGGCATGCCATGCAGGATCACTTGCAAGTTGCCCCCTTAGTCCGTGTTCTTCTATGTCTGCTTCGTCCATTACATACAGTCCGTATTCGTTACACAATTCATACCATTGCGTATTGTTCGGATAATGCGCTGTCCGCACGGCATTGATATTAGCCTGTTTCATCAGAATGATATCCTGTTTCATACGCTCATAACTTATGGTGCGTCCGGTAGCAGGGTCATGTTCGTGGCGATTGACACCACGTAAACGGATAGGATTGCCATTGATTAGCACCTGACCGTCTTTTATATCAATACTGCGAAACCCAACCTGACAGCGCACACTTTCAATTGTCTCATTTTTACCATTAACTAAACTCAATACAAGTATGTACAGGTTGGGCGTTTCCGCAGTCCATTTAAACGGATTATCTATTTTCTTCTCTAACCACGCAAATTTTGCAGCCCCACGTTGCGGAGCGCGGTCATTCATTACGGATGCTTTATAATCTGCATTTAATACGGGAAAAGCATCTTGTGTCAATTCTTCGAAAAAGACAGGAGTGTTTTGAGAATCATACAATTGAGCCTGAATACTCCAGCCTTCGAGCTTATTTCCGTGATATGATTTCAATTCGGGTTTTATCTGTAAGGTTGCATCCTTATAATCTTCATCCAATATCGTGCGGACTGCGAAATCGGATATCCTGACATCAGACGTGGAATAAAGAAAAACATCACGATGAATACCGCTTGTCCGCCACATATCCTGATCTTCGAGATAGCTGCCATCGCACCAGCGATACACTTCCACTGCCAACTGATTTTTACCCTGTTGTATATAATCGGTTATATCAAATTCCGAAGACTCCATACTACCCTGACTATACCCTACTTTTTTACCGTTTATCCATACATAGAATGCACTTTGGACTCCTGAAAAATGAATGAATACACGCCGGTTTTTCCAATTCGCAGGTAAGTCGAAATTATGTCGATACGAGCCGACAGGATTTCTTTCCTTAAATGATGTATAATCCGTTTTTGGTTCTCCCATAACCCGAGGAGGATCTATTTTGAACGGATAACCTGCACTCACATAGATAGGTGTTCCATATCCCTGCATTTCCCAATTGGATGGAACAGGAATCGTTTTCCACGATCTATCGTTGAAGTCGGTACGGTAAAAATCCTGCGGACGTTCTTCGGGACGGGAAACCCAATTGAACTTCCAGTTACCATTTAACAACAAATAATAAGGCGATTTTTCTTTATCGCCCTTTAATGCCTGTTCGACAGTAGCAAAGGGTATAAAATCAGCCCGGGCGGGCTCCCTGTTTATTTCCAATACGGACAGATTCTCCCAATCGGGCTTATCGTATTGAGAATAAGCCGATACCGTCGAAATAATGAGGGTTATTATTAGTAAGTATTTTTTCATTATGTTATTCTTAGTAGGGATAATCCTTGTGGTTACCCAAAGCGGGTAGAGAGAAACCCTACCCCTACATTATATTTTATTACTGCATATCCAAAGCATCGAACCATAAACCGTTCAGGTTGTCTCCACTGATAACTACCGTATAATGTCCGGCATTGATATAAGCACCCGTTGTAGTACTTACCATGCGCCATTTCTCGGGTGCGGACGGAAATTGGATCTTATCTTCACGCATTACCCGTCCATCGGAAGCCAGCACCTGAATATTCGCTATAACAGGCTCTTTATTCACATTCATATACTTAAAACGCAAAGCATATACACCTGCCAGTCCGGGCGAAATAGTCCAGGATATAGAATGAGAACCGCCTTTGGTTATCTTCATTCCGTCCTTTTTCCGGTGATTCACTTTCTGCCAACCATTACCTGTAGTATGTGCGCCTTCTGCCTCATAAGTTATTTCAGGGCGAAGGTTCGGCTCTTCAATCCAATCGATTTGAGGAACTGCGACTATATACTTATTAGCTTCGATAGTGACAGGCTGATTTTTCGGATATGATTTTTTCACAAATCCGGTATCTGCTTTCACATATACGTCTGCATTGTCTGTCAAAGTGAAACTTATTTCTTTAGTATCTTTATTTGGAGAAATCCACTCCGCACCGTAAAGTACAGGAGGAAGTTTCGAAAACTCTTTTCCTGTATCTAACCAAGTATTTAATTTGCCTCCTTTTACATCGGAAATCAATGTAGGAGAAGCAGGCGCAGGTTGTATACCTGAATTTTCGGAAGCAATGGCAATCGCCGAAATTACCGCCTGACCGGCAAGGAAGTGAGGAAACGATATTTCGAGTATTCCGTTTTTAGCATACCCTTTTACCGTTTTTTTCAGAAGCCTGTCATGTCCTGCCTCTTTCCAGATGTCCAAATTCTTAAGAACTGTATCATTACTGATAGCTACATCAAAAATGCGGTATCCTTCACAATCCATACTCCGATCTGTTCCCCACCACGGTTCGATAAAATACAATTCTACCAGATATTCACCATCGGGCAGAGGAAACTGGTATTTCAGTTTATCCCTTCCATACCGGAATGTCTGAAACAGTTCCCAATCCTTTGTTCCGGCTATCGGGTCTTTTGTCTGGCGTTGAGATGCCAAGAAGTTCGGTAAGTTACCCAATTCATCTGTCCATGATAGGGAACCCCAGAAATTGCCTTCCTTTTTATGTACATCGGCAGACCAAACGTTTCCGTTCTCGTCCGTATATTGGGCACCTCCGCAATTCACACGGTATAAATAATTATATCCTTGTAGAGGAAGTGTCTGGTTCGAAACATCTTTATATAGTTTTTCAAAATCGGGAGATTTCGGAAGATTATCCATAACTATATAATCTTCTGCAACGGCTTTACCATTCACATATCCAACTGCATAAAGCACATTGTAACGAATATCTACATTATCCCACTTGAAATGTGTGCCAATACCACCTCGTTTCTGTTTACCTAACGAAACGGATTTCACATCATTGAAAAGTTCGACTTCGTCACAATTCGAATAAACGATAATGTTATCTTTTTTACCTGCTTCTGTCCAACGGTTATTCCATGTATGAGAAACCAGATAAACCATCGGTGCTTCCTCTTTCGGAACATAGTTTGAACGATACATATAATACACATCCAAAGGTTCTTCCCAAGGCGTAACCAAACCTTTGTAATTGAAAGGACCTATGCGGTCTATATCCCGAAACGCTTCTTCATTCTGAATCCTGCCCGGATTGTCATGCGAACTGTATATCCATTGAAATTGTCCGCATACACTGTCGCGGGCTTGCTCTGCCAGACGGATTTTCATTTCCATCAGAAGAGACATACGGTCTTCACTAAAGAGTCCGTTCTGTACATAGCCTCCCTCTGTATGCAGGTCGATGCTTCGCCATGCTCCGTATTCTCCATTGAGTAACTGTTCTTTTTTACTCAGTTCCTGTGCGTATCTATAAGGGTCACCGCCATATGTACCCGACCAGTTCTGAACTACATTCCAATCTGTTCCCGTACCTCCGTTACAAGTCGTAACCAGACGTTGTGAGGGAGAAGTCGGATCCATTTCGCGGATTATCTCTGTGCATTCTTTTGCAAAATCTTCGGGAAGCGTACTTTCGTTCTGCAATCCCCAAAGCACTACGGAAGGACAAGTCCTTCTCTCTTTTACCCACTCACGCAGATTATTTTTGAAGTTTTCCCTGAACTCGGGAGTATCATACCATACATGGGCTGATAATTGTGTCCAGAAAAGCATCCCCAATTTATCCCACATCTGCTGATAAACCAGATTGTGAGGTTGGTGAGCATCACGGAAAGCATTGAATCCTGCCGCTTTCATCTGACTGACACGGGATAGAATCTGCTCTTCCGAAAAAGCATGGCTTTGTCCCAACATATGTTCGTATTCGCATACACCGTTCACGAAGACAGGTTTACCATTCAGATAAAAACGCTGGTCTCCATCATTACGATAAATTGGCCACGAAATCCATTTGAAACCGTAAGACGTCGTTTCCTGATCTATGGTCTTTCCGTCTTCCTTTATCATTGTAATTAACTTATACAGATAAGGATTTTCCGTATCCCAAAGATGAGGATTTATCATATCTTTACTTTTCTGTTTGATAACCCTGATCTCGTTTGCCTTGAGAGTAACTTTATCCGTAATGCGCTCTACCTGAGTGCCGTCTTTATTGACCAGTTTTTGTATAATCTCGAAAGTCCGTTCACGCGAACTATAATTCTTTACTTCGGTATTGACATTCAAAGTAAATACCTTTTCGTTGTTTGAATTTGTTTGTGGCTCATGGTTATACGCGTGTACTCCAAACGGTTCGATCCGTACTTCATCCGTAACCACCAAAGTGACAGGACGGAAGATACCCATCGGCTGAGAACCTTCCGAAAATCCCCACTCTGACGAACAACCACCACACACCCATGGCGAATCCGCAATCATGGAGGGGTGATCGGCACGCACAGCCAAAACATTCGGGCGGTCGAAACGGATAACATCCGTTGCATCGAATGTAAATGTAGTCCGCCCTCCTGCATGATAACCAATCTCTTTACCGTTTAAAAACACTGTGGCATAAGAGCCTACCCCTTCGAAGAATAAAAAGTATTTCTTATTCTCCCCTTGTTTTTCTGCACCGAATTCCTTTCTGTACCAAGAATATCCGTGCTTATTTCCATGTTTCAGGCGACGTACGCCTTCATATTTATCCCAATTATGAGGAACACTTACCCGCTCCCATTTACTATCGTTATAACTCACAGCCTCAAAGCCATTGTAAGCCTCTTTATCTGTTTCGTGCGCAATCGTTTTCCAACCTTCATTCAGTGAGAATTCTTTGCGGAAAGTTTCCTTATCAGGCTTCGGAAAACGGTCGAGGCTTTTACCCATATCTACCGAAGTGGCTACGGCAATCCCACGTTGGTCATGCTCGTTTACCGCACAATAGAAATGGTAAACAACACCGTTCCATTTTACTACATACGATTTATGGGCAAACAGATTATCGTATTTTTCGGTAGGAATGATAAGGTCGTCACCGTCCCAATCCGTCCAGTTAACCAAATCGTAAGAACAGGCAAACGTGTTGAATGCCTTATACGGACGGTCTTTGCGGAATGCCCCGAAATAGAACATCACATATACATCTCCAATTTTCTGGATAACACCATCACCTGTTATCCCTTCCTCATGATTGACTATCGGATTGCCTTTATAACGTTTCCAGTTTACCATGTCTTTAGACAAAGCGATACCGATACGCTCCGCCTTTACATTATTGGCAGGGTTAACTCCGCCGGCATTGTAATACATGACAAAAGGATAACCCAGAGTTTTTTTCTTATCCCAAATAACCGATGATTTGTATTGCGTAATATTTTCCCACCATCCTTTATCTTTATCCATTGGCGACAGTCGCGGCTTGTCAAAAGTTTTCCATTCATGGGCTTTGGTGATGTCTCCTTCGGTATAAGCCATACCTTCTTCGAGCCGTCCTTGCTCATAACCTTGTCCTGTTCCTCCAAAATAGGACATCCAATATTTATTATTGAATTTTTGTGCTTTGTAGCTTCCGCCCCATTCGTAATCGATAAGGGCAACGTATCCTGCACGCTGATTTTCGTCCCACCTGTCTATACCTTGTTCGGGAAAAAAGAGTATTCGCCCTAATGTTTTCCACTTCAGTAAATCGTCGCTTTCTGCCAGCCATGTTTCATAGCCACGTCCGTCTTTACCCGACTTTCCGTTGTAAACCAGATAAGACATATACCACTTTCCGTTTTCCCTAAAAACAGTAGGACAATCTATTTTGTGCTTATTATCCGCAGGAGTTACAACCAAACCATATTTGTAGGGTGTCTTTACTTCCTCGTATATTCTTTGCATCACTTCTTTCGGCACTGTTTTTTGTGCCGAAAGAGAAGTAATACCCGAAAAACAAATTAATATTACTAAAAACAATATCCTTTTCATGGTTCTGTTTTAAACTCAAACGCTAAGACACAATGACACTAAGAGAAATACTTATATTAAAATTCTTGGCGGCTTACTGTCTTTGCGCTGATTCATTATTTCTGAAAATTAATAAAATAACCAGTCGATTTTACTGGAAGGATCATCTCCTCCGAAACCTGCATTATGTGGTTGTATTTTCTGGCTGGCATCTATAAAACCGAATACCATCAAGGCGCCTTTACCCAGATTCAGGGTGTGCTTCCCTACTCCGAACGTATAGGTATGGATATTTACCGAACCTCTGTCGGGAATATCAAGTGCATTAGCGATTTTCACATCCCCTTGTCCGTACTGATTAGCACTTGCATCTGTTTCTAATGTTGGAGCTTTAGCATATTCTTTACGCTCGGTATTCAGATAACCGACTAATAGACTAACAGGTTGTTTCGCATCGAAAGTCAAAGTCGTACCTTCTCCATACTGTTTATCCTGACTGAAACGCAAAGGTTTCATATTTTTCAATTCCTCTGAGAATCCTTTTATTATAAAGTCTTTATCGGAGAATACTTTTTCTCCATTCTTTATAGTATAAGCCGGAACACTGATATTTTCGAATTTAATGTCGATAGGCTTCAATATCTCCGGTGTTTGCCTTGTACTACCATGTTTTTTCAAAAATTCGATATTCTTTTTGAAGTTGGCAAGTTCAGCTTCGTAATGAGGAAGCAATTCTTCCCAAGTCTTGTTTTTAGCATCGTCTCCCCCGATCGGAATACGCCGTTGGGCAGTCTGCATACTATTCGCATACAGGTAAGTATCTTTAGTCAGGTCTACCAGTTGTTTGTAATATTCCACGCTTTTTTCTACATGGGGTATAGCCTTTTCCAAGTCACTTATATTATTCGAATGGGTGTAGCGAAGTATCAGCATAGCCGCTTCCACTTTCTCGGAAAAGAAATTAGCAAATGCCTGATAACAATACATATCATTCTTCAAACGATTGAATTCGTCCTTATTTTTCTTCACTCCTGCCGAGGCTTTATCTATTGCTGCAACGGCCGCATTTCCATGAGCAACAGCTTCTGAAATCAGTTGCGGAGGAGTTTCACCCACGTGAGGTTGCTTATTCCATTCCTTATTCATGTATTCGATCAGAAGTTCACCCTCCGGTCCGCACGATTCATGGAATCCGGAATATACCTTCCATTTAGCCGGATTCACCAGTTGGCTGAGGAACATACCTAAAAGAAGTGTTTGTCTGTTTCCTTCGGTAATACCAAATTTACGGAGCAATTTAGGTGCTATTTCTCCCGATTGTTCATAAGCTTCGAGGATGTCCTTTCCACTGTTTCCGCAATCATACATATCTCCTAATAACTTTGACCAATACTTTATTTCATCTTTACGATCCCGATTAGCATTCCATGCATACCTCGCCCAGGCCTGATACCATATCCAGTCACGTTCCATTTCTTTCAGGCGTGGCTCTGTTTTATCGGCAGTATAAGGCCAGTCCCAATAAGAAGCCTGTGGATAGAGATGCAAAGCATTGGCTCCATGTACTTCATGCATAGCATGCACCACTTTTTGTATAAAATCGGGAGAACCGTAGCGGAAAGGTTCCAGATTAGCGAGGATATGTACATTATCAATGTGCACCGAGCCCAAACTACTGAGATCCTGATGAATCTTAGCCCAAGGGCCTCGAGGTTCGTATGTAGTCAGCGATTCACCGTTATATTTATGCATGGTATACAGATTCTTATAAAGAGGAAGTGAAGCTTCCATCACCATTTTGGCATCCGTATCGTGTGCCCGGACAACAATTGGAGGTTCTTCTGTTACATTCAGCTTCTTTAATCCATCCTGTACTCCAGGTATGATTGTTTTTGTAAACCACTCTACATCATCATCATAAGTATCCATTGCTTCGCCCAGACAAACCAATAGTCCGACATTCGGATACTTCTCGATGAAGACTGCTATCGACTTTCGGGTATAGTCGGAAATCAAAGGAGTAATCGGCCGGCTTCTATCCTGTGTTTTTATACCGTGATGCTCGGCAAAGGGTTTTGAAACCAGTATATTGTAAAACATCTGGATAACCCAGATACCACGTTTGTCAGCTTCCTGGGTCAGGAAGGCAAACATTTCTTCATTCTTCTTAAATGTTTCGTCGTCCACCTCTACCGCATACGGATAATCGTCCAGTTTTACCAGTGAGGCAAAAGGATGCCCGTTCCACAAATAGAGGGAGTTCATTTTATTTTCAACTAACATATCCAGATACTCGATCCAGAGTTCTTTATCATAAAACCAAGGAAAGGTTTCGGGAGTATACGGATATTCATACACAGTCCTTCCCGGCAGGTAATAAGGCTTCTGAATTCCTACGCAAGCACCACGAAGAACCATTTCGGGTTTATCCGTTATATCGAGCCCAACCGGTAACTTGTTGTTTTCTTTGATAAGCTTTCCGAGCTCTATACAGCCATATAAAGCACCCGACTCGTCATTACCTAAAATATTTATAGTATTATTTTCTGATTTAATACTATATCCCTCTTTAGCCAATGAGTCGGTTTTGTTCACTCCGACTTGTATCAATAAATCGGAACTATTATCAGAAGAAGTAATAAGAGAGACTTCATAATCGGCATTTTCCAACGCTTCTTTTAATTTCTCAACTCCAAACTTAACGCGGGGTGAAGCGTTTTCGTCTGAAACGATACTTACCTTCTCCTTAGAGCAAGACACTAATAATAAAACATTTAGGAATACTAATAAAATTTTGGACTTCATGATTAGTATATATGGTTAATTTAAATATTTAAACTTATCTTTTAATCTGTGCTGTGCTATGCTGACAAAAGTACTTTTTTAGTCTGACCTAAAAAAGAAACCAAATATGTTTTAAAGCATAAATAAAATAAGTTGTAATTTTATTTAGATAAATATCCGGTAAATACAATATCTATAGAAGCAAGCAAGCTTAATTATTCGTTTTTCTCAAAACAAATCAGACCGGAATTGTAATGGGATACCCCTCATAGAGCAGTTTTGCAGATAAAGGCTGATCTTTATTCAAATCCCCTCCATCCTATTCGATTCTTTACTTATGTGTTAATAAAATCGGTCACTTTATAGGTTCAACTTATCATATTATGATAACAAAAAGGTATATTCTCAGGCACCTCCCCGCTCCAAAAGTCATTCAATAAATTGAAACGAAGCTATTTTATTTAGTATGAGGAACTATCTACCCGTAAGCGAGCTTTTTCTATTTCTCTGATATGCTCATATGACCAGTCGGCGAAACTCTCTATCAAGGGTAATAAGTCTTTACCCAAAGCCGAAAGCTCATATTCTACCCTTGGCGGAATTTCGGGATATACTTTCCGATTGATAAAGCCGTCTTTTTCGAGCATACGAAGGGTACTTGTTAAAACTTTCTGGGATATATCAACAATACATTTATCGAGCTCGTTGAAGCGCATCTTTCCGTTTTCACCCAAAGTGATTATAATGATCATTGACCACTTATTGCCGAAATGTTCCATAACCATCCTGAAAGGGCAGTCTTCGGTATAGGGATATTTTTTCAAAAATTGTTCCATCGTAAATTCCTGTTAATCAACAATCCGTACCGGAAGGTAAGTGACTTCCTCTTATGTAAGCTCTTGTTTGTCAGACAAGAAGTAAATACTTTTATACTTTCCAAAAGTAAGTAACTTTATTTTTATCCGCAAATACTTTTATATATGAATACAACAGAAAAGATCACCATCTATTATTTTTCAGCTACGGGCAACAGCCTGAAAGCAGCTTCTGATATTGCTTCACTTTACACGCAGTCGGAATTGGTAAAGATAAGCCGGAAGGCCACACCCCAACATCCCGATAGTACATCAGTCGGATTTGTTTTTCCCGTTTATATGGGAGGAGTACCGGATATAGTCATTGATTTCCTGAAAGGTTTTCCGTTCAGAAAAGATACATATTACTTTTCCATAGCTACTTACTATACATACAAAGGATCGGCAATATCGGTAGTAAATAAGATACTGAACGATAAAGGGTTCGCATTGAGTTACGGCAATTATATCCCCACGGTTGGTAATTGCCTGAAAGAATACGAAGTACCGGCTTCGAAAAGACCATCGATACTGAAAAAAGCGGATGCTATTACAACAGATATCGCCAATGAAATTAAAGCTAAAATAGAAAAACAACCGTCGCCATATTGTAGATTGTCGGACAAGATTCATAAGGGCTTATTTAATATCTTCTTTAAAGATACACACAAAAAATTCACATTAGAAAATAACTGCACAGGTTGTGGTATGTGCAGCAAAGTGTGCCCTGTAGATAATATTTCGATAACAGATAAGAAACCAGTATGGGGTGTAAACTGCGAATCATGTCATGCGTGCGTACATTGGTGCCCTGGAAATGCGATTAATCTGGGAAAATCGAAAGGAAGATTACAGTACAACAATCCGGATATAAAGGCCGGTAGTTTATTCTAAACCGGCTTATTCTCTATATGATAGAATAAACCAAACAAGCCGTTCCTGGGAGTTTCAGATTGATAAATGAAAAAATAACATAAAATATCATTCGTAACATTACGAATTAAAAACATATTCGTATATTTGCGAACAACAAGAATAACAGATATGTCTAAAAAGGAACTAACCGTCGATCAGGAACAGCTCGCACGTTTTGCCAAAGCAATGGGACACCCTATTCGTATCGCCATTTTACAGATGTTAGCAAGTCAGTCATGTTGCTATCATGGTGATATGTCGGAAATACTGCCTATTGCTAAAAGCACATTGTCGCAACACCTGAATGAATTAAAAGATGCAGAACTGATACAGGGAACAATTACTCTTCCAACAGTAAGGTATTGCATCAATGAAGAAAACTGGGAGAAAGCAAAAAAACTCTTCTCTGCATTTTTTGTAGAGATTAAAAACGAAGATAATTGCAACAAGAAATAAAAAATTTGCCCTCTATATTCGTCAATTCACGAACAACGAATAGTCTGTATAATTACGAATTATAATCTAGCCAAATATGAAGATAAGGGAAGCAACATTAGGCGATGCCAAAGGCATATGCGATATTTATAATTACTATGTGGAGAATACTGCTATTACATTTGAAACGGCAGCTGTCAACGAAACAGAAATGCAACAACGCATTAAAGATTTTTTAGATGATGGTTTTCCTTATTATGTCGGAGAACTTGATGGTAAAATTATCGGCTATTGTTATTTGCACAACTGGAATAACCGCTGCGCCTATTCTTCGACGAAGGAAGTAACCGTATATATCGATAAGGATGTGAAAGGTAAAGGCTTCGGAACAATCCTGTATCAACACCTTTTCAAGGAAATATACAAAAAAGAAGTACATGCACTTATCGCTGGAATTTGTATTCCTAACGAAAGCAGTGTTCACCTGCACGAAAAATTCGGCTTCAGACAGGCCTCACACATGAAAGAAATAGGCTGGAAGTTCGATCAATGGCGCGATGTAGGACATTGGCAGCTTGTAGTAAATCAGATACCGCCAAAAATCCTAATCCTTTGTACGGGCAATAGCTGCCGTAGCCAGATGGCACATGGTTTCTTACAGTCATTCGACCCTAAATTATTAGTCTATTCCGCAGGGACACGGGCAAGCGGAAAAGTAAATCCCAAAGCAATAGAGGTGATGATGGGTGCAGGTGTGGATATTTCGCACCATACATCGGATAATGTAGAACAATATATGAATGAAGAATGGGATTATGTGATAACCGTATGCGGTGGTGCAAATGAAAGCTGTCCCGCATTTTCAGGTAAGGTAAGGAACCGCCTGCATATCGGATTCGACGACCCGTCTGATGCCTCAGGAACAACTGAATTTATACAGTCGGAATATATAAGGGTAAGAGACGATATCAAGAAAGCATTCTATGAACTATATACTAATAACATAAAAGGATATGAGTAAAAGAAAAATGAGTTTCTTAGATAAGAACTTAACACTTTGGATATTCCTTGCAATGGCTATCGGTGTGGGGTTAGGTTATTTCATACCCTCTTTCAGCAGTTATATAGATTCTATGTCGAGCGGCACAACAAATATTCCTTTGGCAATCGGTCTTATACTAATGATGTACCCGCCATTGGCTAAAGTAGACTATAAGCTGCTACCAAAAGTATTTTCAAATATAAGGATATTATCCATTTCGCTAATTCTAAACTGGATTATCGGGCCTGTCTTAATGTTCTTACTTGCTATCCTCTTTTTACACGATTACCCCGAATATATGGTGGGAGTTATCCTGATAGGTCTTGCAAGATGTATAGCGATGGTTCTTGTATGGAACGATCTAGCAGAAGGTAACACGGAGTACGGTGCGGGATTGGTAGCCCTGAACAGTATCTTTCAGGTATTCTTTTACAGTTTTTATACATGGATATTTGTAACCAAATTGCCCCCGTTATTTGGCTTTGAGGGTGCTATCGTGGATATATCAATAGGAACAATAGCCAAAACTGTCGCTATTTATTTAGGTATTCCGTTCCTGATGGGTATTCTTAGCCGTTTGATACTGGTAAAAGTAAAAGGAGAGCAATGGTATAAAGAAAAATTTATCCCTGCCATATCCCCTATCACCCTCATAGCATTATTGTTTACCATCATTCTAATGTTCAGCCTGAAAGGCGAACTGATAGTACAAATACCATTAGATGTGGTGCGTATAGCCATACCGCTACTTATCTATTTCGTGGTAATGTTCTTCCTCAGTTTCTTTGCCGGTAAATTAATGGGCGCATCTTACGACAAAAATGTATCTATAGCCTTCACAGCCACAGGCAATAACTTCGAACTGGCTATTGCTGTTGCGATCGGTGTATTCGGATTACACAGCGGACAGGCCTTTGCCGGCGTGGTAGGTCCACTAGTCGAAGTACCTATACTCATCTTATTAGTGAATATAGCCTTTTGGTTAAGAAAGAAATATTATAAATAGCTACAAGAGTTTTAAATATGAAAACGAACGAAGAAAAGAAAGCTTTAGTAAAACAACAATACAGTGAACTGGCATTAAGCGCCGATGAACTGAAAGGCAAATGTTGCTGTGGCACAAAACCAATGTCGCCGGCAAAGAAAGTGTTTACCATCATGAGTGAAGATTACTCGAAATTGAAAGGCTATGAAGCGGATGCCGACTTAGGTGTAGGCTGCGGGCTTCCAACCGAATATGCCGGAATAAAAGAAGGCGATACGGTTATAGATCTGGGCTCGGGTGCGGGGAACGATTGTTTTATTGCAAGAGCTGAAACAGGTGAGTCGGGAAGAATTATCGGAATAGACTTTTCTCCGCAGATGATTGAACGGGCACGCAAAAATGCAACAAAGCGGGGCTACACAAATGTGGTATTTATAGAGGGGGATATAGAGGAAATGCCTGTACCGGATAATACCGCCGATGTTGTTGTCAGCAATTGTGTATTGAACCTGCTTCCCGAAAAAGATAAGATTTTTAATGAGATATACCGTGTATTAAAGCATGGTGGACATTTTTGCATATCCGACGTGGTATTGAACGGTATGTTTCCTAAGGAGTTTACCGATAATGCTTCGATGTATGCAGGTTGTATTGCGAGTGCTATTCAGAAAGAGGATTATT
Organism: Indolivaga macrotermitis; assembly: GCF_900128985.1. Classification (GTDB taxonomy): domain Bacteria; phylum Bacteroidota; class Bacteroidia; order Bacteroidales; family Dysgonomonadaceae; genus Dysgonomonas_A; species Dysgonomonas_A macrotermitis. The sequence goes on from NZ_FQUC01000002.1 coordinate 179,557, forward strand.
TGTCAGAAATAAAAAAAGCCAATTTTGAGGATATAAAAATCGAGCGGACAAAAACAGTTGTAATTCCTGACGATGTCCTGAAGGAACATCTGGATGAAGAGACTATCGAAAAATACAAAAAAGGTAATGTCGGCATTTACTCTATCACCGTTACAGGTAAACGTCCTTAAATATCAGATGACAAACTCCCGAAATTTTCCGGGAGTTTGTTATTATCGATAATTTATATAGCCTCTTTAGTTAACTTTATGTAACTTCATGATTTCACAGCTATACTTTTGGATCTGAAAAACAGCATAAATAATATAAATAATTATCGTTCTTTTGCTGTCAGTTATTTAAAGATGTTCATTTTCTCATCATAAACAGGACTTTGTATACTTAAGAAATTTAACACACTATGAAACACGTGGTTTTGAGATAATATTTTATTAGGTTTGAGCTGTTTTGAACTATTGTCGGATACCCAGACTATAAAGGGAATCTCATATTGTTCTTTAGGAGCAATACTTAAAGGTACCCCATGCATATAAAGGTTTTTTTCACCTAAAGATTCTCCATGATCCGAAACAAAAAGCATTGCACTTTTGTATTCTTTCAGCTGTTTCAAATCTTCAATTATACTATATAAGATATAATCAGTATAAACAATCGTATTATCGTATGCATTGATCAACTCTTGGTGAGAACAATCTCCTAATTCGACACTGTTACAAACAGGCTTAAAAACCTCAAATCGGGGAGGATATTTCTTGCTATATGTGGGTCCATGACTTGTGCTTGTATGCAATATTATTAATACTTTATTTTTCTTACTTGCCAATATTTGCTCTTTCAGTCCGGTCAAAAGAATTTCGTCATAATTACAACCTTCGCCTTTGCAATTTGCCTTTAAGGTATCCCTATTCTGATAGTTTTTTATATGAACCGGAGGCTCCCCCCAATTTGTAGTTCTCCAAATAACATCTACATTATTCCTATATAAGTAATTGGGTAGAATCTCATACAGATCATTAGTTCTCATATGCTCCAAAATACCTTTTACTCCTGCAGTAGTGTATGTGGCACAAGAAGTCGCATTGAAATGAAACAGGTTCTCTGTTTTAGAAAGTAACGGATTCGTATTTTTCTCATAACCGTACAACGAAAAATTTTGGCTTCTTGCAGATTCTCCTATGACCAAGACCACAACCGATTTTTCATTATTTGTTATGGTTGCATTGGGTAATAAAATCTCTTTTTTATTTTTATTGTGTTTATCAATATAAAAAAGTGCAATATTTACCGAATAAGACCAAGGCATAGCAAGCCCTCCCAATTTTTTCGAATTTTTATCAATCCATAACCAATTGCTTGCATTTGCAAATACCAGAATCACAATAAATAATAAAGTAAGCGAAGAGGTTATTAAAAATTTCTTCCATGTTACGTTTATGATTTTAATCTTAATGATATAAATAGCCGGAATAATTCCTAAAAGAATTACGTACAATATTAATTTAAAGGAGAAAAAGCTGGTAGACTCTTCATAATCGGTATTGAGTATATTCCCAATCATACTTTTGTCTATTATGACGCCGTAAGTATTAATAAAGTAAACTGCGACAGAATTAATAATGAAGAACGTTATCAATAAAGGTTTCCCTACAAAACGGGAGAGAGAAAATAACAGGTAAAAAACAAAAGCATTTACAACCAGCATTATAATAATTAAACTTATAATTATAACAATGCCATTCAAACTTTTATAGTCTAGATTCTGAAAGACAAAACAATAAAATGGAAAATGAAAGAATACTAAATTCAAGAAACTCATCAACAAAACGAAGTGAGTTATTTTTATGCTATTTTTTAACATATATAGTTATAGTTTTATATAATGAAATCATTAAACTCACAAGTGATAAATAATAAATAACCAGATTTTCAGCCATTATTCTGCCGATTAATGCGATACTGCAAATTAGAAACAAAAGAATAAAAATCGGGTAGTATCTTTTATCATTAATCCATGTCCAAATTTTATATTTTCGGCTAATAAAGATACCCGCAAGCCCCAGTAGATATCCGATAATACCTCCTATAATGACATCAAGAGGATAATGTGCTCCGATACCTACTCTCGTGAAGACAAGAACCGATCCTGTAAGAATCACAAAAAAAGACCATAAAATTCTATATCCCGATTTTGAGGGCATTAATGCAAATAATAAAATTGTAAGTATTGCGAAAATCGTAATCGAGTGTCCTGAAGGTAAACTTGTGTGTCCTGACAATGCCTTCCCAACAATAACAAAACTACTATGATCAAATACTGCCGCAGGTCTGGGTACTGCAAATATTTTTTTTAATAAACACGAAAATACAAGTGATAGCAACAAACTCGATATTAAAGACTCCCATATCTTGGGCGCATACATTATTAATATACTTAATAACGACAGAAAAATAAGGTCGTCTCCTAACTGTGTCAGATTGAATTGCAGATCCGGATCCTGCCCCAAATAATAATTAATAAAAAAGAAAGTCTTTGTTTGAATTTTTATATATGCATCAGAAGATAGAGCATTCTCATTATACAAGAAGAATACAATTGCAATCAATAAAAATACAGGTAAAAAGAATAAAGAAGGTTTGAGGTTTGAATAATTATCTATAATAAGTTTATTAATATCTTTTTTTGTTTCCATATTTTACTAGTTCTTATCTTGCAAAGTACTAGCTCAATTTTGGAGAAATTTAGAATTTAGGTGTGCAGGAAAATAACATAAAAGCGATGTAATTCATCCGTGTAATTATACCCGACTTCCCAGCCATGCAACTTACATATCTGATTTACAATTGACAATCCTAAACCGTTTCCCTTTCTCTCTTCGGATGTACGGCTAAACCGGCGGAATACTTTATCTTTATTTAACGAAGACTTACCGCCACTATTACTAATCTGGAAAGTATTATCTTTAACTTCGATATTTATAAGTCCTCCACCGTAATTGTGCCGGATAGCGTTTGAAATCAGATTATTTATTAAACTTTCCAGCAATACTTTATTAGCTGTAATTATCAAAGGGTTCTGAATATCTACAACTAATGTAATTCTATTATTAGATGCGAGCTCTTTAAAATACGTCAGCTGATGTTCTAACAACTGGCTGAGATCAATAGTAATAGTTTCTTTGAACTGAGAATTATCTATTCTCGATAACAACAATAAGTTCTTATTTAATCGGGTCAACCGGGAAGATACATCATAAAGGGACTCTATAACATTCATCTGAGATTCGTTCAAACTGGAATCTTGCAGAAGGAGATCCAGTTGAGACTGAAACACAGCCAGAGGGGTTTGCAATTCATGCGAAGCATTCTCGGTAAACTCTTTTTGCTGATTATAACTTGTTATATTATCTTGCATGAACTTCCTGAGATTATTATTCAACCGCACAAACTCAGTGGTTGTAGTCTTCTCAAAATCCGGAACTTTTCCTTTTTCAAGTTTGAAGTTTTCTATTTCATTCAGGCTATTATAAAAAGGTTTCCATAAACGTCGGGACAATATACGCTGAAGAGTTAATAAACCAATAATAATTATGACAAAGAATAGTAGATACTGAATACCAAGAGTACGCAACAAATCTTTTGTTTCAATCATTGCAATACGGGACATAAAGACATAGGGTTCTCCTTCAATATTTATTTTGTTATAATATATACGATAGTCTATTTCATGTTTTTCGGCCTGACTGTAAAATGGCTTCTGTACAACCTTATTCAATGGATATGTATTTTCGAAAGGATAGATTTTCATATCTTCATTAAATCTGTTCCAATATTCGATATCAGATATTTTAAGGGAAGGCAAATCATCTTTTACAAACTGTTCGCTGCGAAATTCTATTAACTCATCCAGATCTTCAGCATACAAAGCTTCCATCACAAAGAAGAACAGAGGAAAGCAACACAACATAATAATTGTCGTGAATACCAAAAACAATCTCGAACTTTTAGTTAGTAAGCTAGTCATTTTCTTCTTCCCATTTATATCCGGTTCCATATACCGTTTTGATACATCCCTCACACCCTGCATCATGCAATTTCGATTTCAGATTTTTTATATGTGCATATACGAAACTATGGCTATCAAGCATATCAGCCATATCTCCAGACAAATGTTCGGCAATTGCATTTTTCGATATTACCTTATTTTTATTTCCAACCAAGAATAATAACAATTCATATTCCGATTTAGTTAATAGGATTTCCGTTTCGCCGATAAATACGGTCTTTGCGAGGAGATGAATAACAACCCCATTCGATACTAATGTATTGTTGTGAGAGAATTGTTGTCTACGTAATAAGGCATAAATCCGGATACTAAGCTCGGGCAGAGGAAACGGTTTTGCCAGATAATCATCCGCTCCAATCAGTAATCCTTTTATTTTATCGTCTAAGGATCCCCGGGCCGATATAATAATAACTCCACTGTCTATATTACGTTCTTTTATTGTTTCAAGAATCTTTAGCCCATCTCCTCCCGGCAGATTTAAGTCTAACAGAATGCAGTCGTATGTATATATATCTATCTTGTCTATAGCTTCGCTATATGTAAAAGCCTGTTCGCACAAGTAATCAACTGAGGTCAAGTAGGTTACTATATTATTAGATAAATCTCGTTCATCCTCTATCAATAAAATCTTCATACTGTATTTATTTGTCGGTTAAGATAACAAGTGAACCTCCTGCAATTAAAAGTCCGCCTAATATGACTTTCCAACTGACAGGCTCTTTTAGTATTATAAACGAGAGGAATATAGTTATTACCACGCTCATCTTATCTATGGGTGCTACTTTAGAAGCGTCCCCCAATTGTAGAGCCTTAAAGTAAAATAACCAAGATAATCCGGTAGCCACACCTGATAGAATAAGGAACAGCCAGTTCGTTTTACTTAGCTCCTTTATATCTCCCAGACTATTACCTGTAATAACAATCCCCCATGTAATGAGCAGGATTATACAGGTTCGTATAGCAGTAGCCAGGTTAGAATCAATATTCCTGATTCCGACTTTGGCAAAGATTGCCGTTAAAGCAGCAAAAATTGCCGAAAGGATAGCGTACCATTTCCACATAATCCTAGTTTTTACTCAAAATTATACGTCCAATTTTGTAGGAATTTAGAATAACGAATTTATTCATATAATTCAACATTTCTACAATGTTACCGGTTCATCTTTGATCCGATTAAAAAATTATCACTAAAAAGAAACACCCCCTCATAATACTCTACCTTACAACCGATTACTCTTTTCACCAATAATATCATCAGGGCCGACCAACACCGAATAACCATCACATATACAACACTTTAAAAAACATCAAAACGACCACAAAGTGAACAAACATAGTGTTTTCCTCGGTATTTTGTCCGATAATATTATTGTCATTTTCTGTATGTCAATACAAAGATTACGATTATTTTAAACAATGATTAAAAATAAAAGACTAAAACGCAAAGAGAAAAATGCTATTTTTGGATACTGGTATTCAGAAACATATGAAGCCTCACAGAATATACTTAATATTTATCTTTCTATTTTGTATTGCTTCTCCGGCAATAACACAGAATATGGTTTTGACGGAGTTGCCAACACAGAAACAACTTCCCATGGCTCAGATATACAGAGTCTTTCAGGATTCCGAGGGATATATGTGGTACGGAACGGAAGGAGGAGGCCTTTGTCGTGACGACGGATATACAGTCACTGTTTTCAGATCGGATTTTCACACGCCCCGTTTACTGGAAAGTAATTGGATAACCTGCATCACGGAAGATAATGAGCACAAGATTTGGTTCGGCACAAAACGGGGCTTATATATTCTCGACAAGAAAGATTACAGCATTACTTCGCTCGAAGATAAAGAGATTGAGCGTTGGGCGATAGATGCGATATTGTCAGCTTCAGACGGAACACTTTGGGTTTCTGCCGGGAATAGGCTATTCCGTTACGATGCAGATCAAAAAAGATTGGACTCGTATACCGTTAGATGGAATGGAGAGTTCCGATCGGTTTCTCAGATTTATGAAGATAATTTATCCGATATATGGATCGTACAGTGGCGGGGAGGGCTATTCAGGTTTGATATGGAAAAAAATGACTTTGTATCGTGCAACTGGCCATTCGAGGATAGCCCTACATACATTATGAAGGATCACAATTCCGGTAGTTATTGGATCTCGACATGGGGTAAAGGAATTGTCCGGTTTGATCCGGGTGCGGAAAATCATAAAAATATGTTTTCTGAGAGTCCCGCTTTTTATGAATCAGATGATTCTAGGAGATATATCAACGGTATGGCTCAGGACAGCATCCTGAATTATCTATGGACAATAACAACCGATAATTTATATATATACAAAGTATCGGTGACAAACGAATTGTATCCGGTCGAAGAACCGGACATATTGTCTTCGGAAAAAAAGATACTGAATCAGATAATCAGTGACAAGGCTGGAAATATCTGGGTGCCGGCATACTATCCGCACACTTTCATTGTTTCTTTCCATCAAAACCAGGCAGTTCGCTATACCGTTCCCAAGATGGAAAAGAATTACGGGTATCCGGCATCTCCTGTTTCGTTTGTATATGATGATGGTGATTACTGGTTTTTTCAAAGGCGAACCGGACTGTATTTGTGTAATTCGGCGGATAATGGGCTTTTGTCTATTTCGGAATTACCCGGTTTTAAAGGTAAAAAAATATCCCCGTTACTGGAACAGTCTAAAAATGGTAATGGAATTTTTTCGGTAGCAAACGACACAATTGTTATGCGACTTACGTACAGTAAAACTGTAAGCTCCGAGTATATTATCAGTTTGCCATATGACGACAGAATACACACCCTACATGAAGATTCAGACTCAAATCTATGGATCGGTACCAGCAATAATCTTTTTAAATATGATCTTCGGTTACATGCATTATCCAATGTAGTCAGAGACATCGGCATAGTAAACGATATTGTTGTCGCATCTGACGGAAAGGTGTTTTTGGCAACGGAAAAACAAGGACTGTGTATAGTGCAGCCGGATGATACATTATATAATTACCACAAAGAGGAGAATTTTTCTATATTAACCGAAGCTCCAAATTTTATAATCTGGGCAGGAACTCAACAGGGGAACGTATATTATTATGCTCCCGGTGGAAAAGAAATAGTATCCGTAACAAAGGATTGTGCATTGAATGGTGATGCCATTCTTGCTATCGAAGCAGATAATCATGGATATATCTGGATTTTGACGGATCAACGGATCGTTATATATGATCCCGTTACTAAGTCAACCAACGTTGTATATAATTCTGATCCATCTGTATTGATGAATAACTTTCTTTCTTTATACAAAGACGAAAAAGGAATTATTCATGTCGGAGGGACGGACGGATTTTGTTCTTTCCCGGATTATGACAGATTTAATACGACAAACGCTAATATTCCCGTCAAACTTTCTTCGATTAAAGTAAACGGGGATGTGAGATTGACAGGCTATTCAGAGGAAGTAATCACTTTGCAGCCTAAAGAACAGAATATCGAATTGTTTTTTTCAACTCCCGACCATTTGAATGCTAAAAATATCCGGTATGCATTTCGCTATAACGAAGAGAAAGAATATTGGAATTACCTGCTGGAAGGACAAAACAATATTTTTCTTACAGGGCTTGCCAAAGGAGAATATGTTCTATACGTTAAGGCTACTGATAAGAACGGATATTGGGGAGATAACAGTATAAAAATAGTTGTTCGACGTTTACCTGCATGGTATGAAACAACATTCGCTTATGTAATATACATATTCATCATAATTGCGATTATCTGCATTGTTTTATATTATTATTCGGAGTGGAAAAAGCGCAAGTTGATTGACGAACAAATCCATAACAGCGCGAAAGACCTTCAGGAACTCGTTTCCCAATTATCGGAAAACACTCTTACACCTGCACCAGCGGAGGGCCTGAACCTGAAAGACCTCTTGGTGAGTATGCAAAAAATACTGCAACGGCAGAAAGAGCAAAAAGATAATTCCACAGATATTACCCCATCCGATGAAAAACCCTTATCGCTTTCCGATGAAAAGTTTATTCAGAGGGCATTGGACTACGTAGAGCAAAACATCGACAATTCCGATTACTCAGTAGAGCAGTTGAGCAAAGATTTGGGGATGGAACGAACCGGACTTTACCGGAAGTTAGGGTCGATTATCGACAAAACCCCTACCTCATTCATACGGTCTATTCGTTTGAAACGCGCCGCGCGGTTATTAGAAGAAGGCTGTACTGTATCGGAAGCAGCAGACCGTGTAGGGTTTGGCACTTCCAGTTATTTGAGCCGGTGTTTTCAGGAAGAATTCGGAATTAAGCCATCTCAATATATAGCTTCATTCAAACAGCGTAAAAAAACGACAGATTAGATAATCATTCAACCAGAGTGACGTCTTTTTCAACATTTGTACGCCCCATTTCGATGGGGCGTTTCTATTTTTGCAGTACCTGTAACACCTAATAAATGTAACATGAAACCAATTGGAAAAAGAAATTTGCTCATTCCTGCTTTGCTTTTATTGCTCGTAGGTTGTGCTTCATCCGGTGAATCCAAATTCCCACAGGAGAAAGACATGAAAGCTTATCTACTTGTCTATTTCAAGGACAGCAACCACAGCCTGCATATGGCGATCAGTGCCGATGGATACAGTTTTACCGACATAAATAACGGCAATCCTGTTATAGCCGGCGATACAGTAGCTTTGCAGCGGGGGATACGCGATCCGCATATAATGCGTGGCGGGGATAATATGTTTTATCTGGCCATGACGGATTTGCATATTTACGCAAAACGTGAAGGATTCCGGGAAACTGAATGGGAACGACCCCGTGAGGAATACGGATGGGGAAATAACCGGGGTTTTGTTTTGATGAAATCGCCGGATCTTATCAACTGGACAAGAGCAAACGTAAGCATCGACGAAACTTTTACCGGATATGACGATATCGGGAGCGCCTGGGCACCCCAAACCATTTGGGATGAGGAAGAAGGGAAGCCGATGATCTATTACACAATGCGCTTTAAGACGGGGCACGATAAACTATATTATACCTATGCCGATGTGGACTTTACCCGTTTACTTACCGAACCCAGACTTTTATTCGAATACCCGGAAGATTTAACGTATATAGATGGCGATATTATCAAAGTCGGCAATCGATATCATCTGTTCTATGTCCCTCACGACGGTACTCCGGGAATAAAACAGGCAGTATCCGACCGGATCAACAGCGGCTATCAGTACGATCCGAAATGGGTCGATTCGGAAGAACTCAAAGTTGAAGCTCCCAATGTCTGGAAACGCATCGGTGAAGATAAATGGGTGCTTATGTATGATATTTACGGACTAAGGCCGCCAAATTTCGGATTTGAAGAGACTTCGGATTTTAAAACATTTACTAACATCGGACGCTTTAACGAAGGGGTTATGAAAGCCACAAATTTTGAAATGCCTAAACATGGCGCGGTGGTGCACCTTACAAAAAAAGAGGCGGAAAGTTTGTGTAAACATTGGGGATTGGAAATGTCTTTTAATAAATAATAATTTGAACGATATGAATAAGTGTTTTTTAATGATTTTATGCCTGATGGCGTTTATTCCGGGCGTACATTCTGCGGACGGAGGATATCCGAAGGTAATTCTCAAGGGCGATTATGCCGACCCGACAATACTGAGGGATGGAAATGATTTTTATATGACCCATTCCGCATTTGTTTATGCTCCGGGGTTCTTAATATGGCACTCTACCGATCTTGTAAACTGGCAGCCGTTGACTCGTACCATGACAGCGATAACGGGTTCCGCTTATGCTCCCGACCTGATAAAACACGGAGACAAATATTATATTTATTACCCGTCTAACGGGACTAATTATGTAATCTGGGCAGATAATATTACAGGGCCATGGAGTAGCCCCATCGACCTGAAAACAGGGCTTATCGATCCCGGACATGTCGTTGGAGAGGAGGGTAAACGTTACCTTCACCTTAGTAAAGGGATGATGGTGGAGCTTACTGACAACGGATTAGCGATTGCTGGTGAACCTTTTAAAACTTACGAGGGGTGGCAATATCCAAGAGATTGGGAGGTAGAATGTTTCTGCCTCGAATCGCCCAAACTCACTTATAAAGATGGGTGGTACTATATGACAAGTGCCGAAGGCGGTACAGCAGGGCCGGCGACCAGCCACATGGTTGTTTCGGCACGCTCGCGAAGCGCAAAAGGCCCATGGGAAAATTCACCGTATAACCCCATTATCCATACTTATTCCGCCGATGAACAATGGTGGTCGAAAGGCCATGGAACTTTAGTCGATGATGCCCAGGGGAATTGGTGGATCGTTTACCACGCTTACGAAAAAGACAGCCATACGCTCGGCCGCCAGACATTGATCGATCCTATAAAATGGACGGAGGACGGATGGTTCCTGTTGGATAAAGATCGCGCCTCACTAAAGAGTGACCCTTATTTTTCAGGTATGGAATTATCCGATGATTTTTCATCGGACAAGCCCGGAATACAATGGACGACCTGGGGGAGATATGACGAACAGAATTTTTTACTCGAAAACAACAGCCTTTATATGAAAGGCAAAGGAACTACGCCGAGAAACGGACGATTGCTGTTGATTACGGCTCCTTATAAAAATTACCAGATACAAACCGAGGTAACTGTAGAAGAAAATAATTCAGGAGGGTTAGTGCTATTTTACCGCGACAATGTTTTCGCCGGGATTACTTCCGACGGAACACATTTTACTATCTATAAAAGCGCGGATGAGAAGGAGGAAGTCGTGAACAAATTCGGCAAACATTTCTTTGTAAAAATTATCAATCAGCAGGATATTTGTACTATACAGGTAAGTGGTGACGGCCGGGAGTGGGAAACCGTATCGGAAAATCTCGATGTATCCGGTATGCACCACAATAACCACAGGGGATTCTTCGCGCTACGGCCCGGAATCGTAGCAACGGGAGAACAAACGGTGCGTTTCCACGATTTCAAATATACCGCCGGGGTACTGGCACCGAAGCCCGCTTTTCGTGATCCGGTATATGACGGTGCGGCTGATCCGGTTGTTATCTGGAATCCGTTTTTTAAAAAATGGTGGATGTATTATACCAATCGCCGGGCGACCGAAACCCATCTTCCGGGAGTAAGCTGGGTATTTAAAACACCCATCGGCATAGCCGAATCTACAGACGGTGCTAACTGGACATATGCTGGAACGGCTAACTTCCCGGAGCTTCCGGAAGAAGCAGGAGGCGAAAATGCGACTTTATGGGCGCCGGATGTAGTTGCCGGAAATGACGGCAAATGGCATATGTACCTCAGCATACAGCCCGGTGTGGCAGAACGTTGGGGAGTGGTTCCCGGCTATATAGCCCACCTGGTCAGCGGGGATATGCGCGATTGGCAATACGTCCGCAAGTTCGACCTTCCTGCCGGAAGTTATGATGCCGATGTTATCAGAATGCCTGACAGTACATGGAGGATGTATTATAAAGATCCTACGGGCGGAGCCTCCACATTTTACTATATGACGAGTGAAAACCTGTATGACTGGAGCGAACCGGTAAGAGTTCTTTCCCAAAAAGGCGAAGGACCTATCGTATTCAATTGGAAAGATTACTATTGGATGATATTATGTGACGGGCTTGGATTTACCACGCTCCGTTCTGCCGACGCTGAGAAATGGGAACTGCAACCCGGAGGTAAGTTAATGCCCGACGGAACCGGAACCGGTATAGACGATATTCCTGCTGCGCTTCACGGGGAAATCGTTATCTCCGATAATAGAGCTTATCTTTATTATTTCACCCATCCGGGAAGAGTTGGCGAGGACAAAAACAAAGACGGCTTTGATCAGCGGCGTTCATCCATACAGGTAGTCGAACTAATGTTTAAAGACGGATGGATTTCCGCAGACCGCAATCAACCGACTTTTGTACAGTTAAATAATCCGAAAGAATAACATTATAAAACTACTTATTACCGACTAATGGACTATTACGCAAAACATTGACAAACATCAAAAAAGCGGTGAAATTCATTAAATTTCACCGCTTTATCTTATTTTGCTTTCTCTAAAAGTGGTGCCACCAGGAATCGAACCGGGGACACAAGGATTTTCAGTCCTTTGCTCTACCAACTGAGCTATGGCACCATTATTGTGATTGCGAGTGCAAAGGTAGGACAAAATTTTACATATGCAACACCTTTTATAAAAAAATTCACTTTATCGCACTATAAATTATCTCCTGAATACGCGGACGGATATTGAGTTTCATCAGTTCTTTATGAGTCCTTGACGGGTTTACCCTGTTAGACAGAAAGATATAAATTAAGTCATTATCCGGATCAATCCAGAAGCATGTTCCGGTGAAACCCGTATGTCCATATACACTTGCCGGAGCAGATGGCGAAGTAGGGCTCGACTTCGAACTTTGCATATCAGGCTTATCAAATCCTAACCCTCTCCTACTATTCGGGCTCTTTGTCATAGTGAACAGCCTGACCGTTTCCTTACTAAGGTAACGTTCATCGCCATAAGTACCTCCATCCAACCACATCTGAAATAGCTTTGCTAAATCGTTGGCATTGGAGAACAAACCTGCATTACCCGATATACCTCCTAAAAAAGCAGCACCTTCGTCGTGCACATATCCTTGCAACAACTGCTTACGGAGAAAATCGTCTTGCTCTGTCGGGGCTATTACACTTTTATCAAACTTCGTTAACGGATTGTAAGTAGTTGTAGTCGCCCCTAGCTTCCGGTAAAAATTGTCCTGCAAAAAAGTATTCAAATCGGTCTTCGAAACCTTTTCCGTTACTTCCTTCAGTAACATAAAATTGAGACAACTATACAGATAAGACTTCTTAGCCCGTAATTTACTATCGGCTATACGTTGTACAATAGTATCGTTATATACATCGTTTATATACAAATTATCGGCAATCTGCCTTGTAAATCCCGGTTTAGAAGTTGTCGAAATCAAATCCGGCTTGTATTTAAAATCGTTTCTCGCCCATGCTCCATTATCAATCAGTGCCGGATAACCATCTATCTGACGATAACTTATCAACCGCCCCGAATAACTATCCTGATCTATCGCCGGAAGATAGTACTGAATAAAAGACGGCAGCCCTGTCTCATGGAACAGAGCCTGACGAATAGTAATATTACTTTTATCGGTATTTTGTAATTGCTTAACATAAGTGCTGAGAGGGGTCTGCAAAGTTATTTTCTTATCGTCATACAACTTCATTATCGCAGGGATGGTGGCCGAAGCTTTAGTCATAGAGGCAAGGTCATAGATATCGCTTTCGGTTACCGGACGTTTGTTATCGTACTGAAAAGAACCGAATGCCCGGTTATAAATAACGACACCATCTTTAGCTACTAAAATCTCACATCCCGGGAAAGCCTGTGCTGCGATTCCTTCTTTCACAATATCTTCGATTTTATCCAGTTTTGATGAGCGGACACCGACTTCTTCGGGTAGATTGTAAGCCAACCTTATTTTCGAGGTCTTAATCCCCGTTCCGGCATCATAAAGCCCTGCTACCGTAACCGGAAGCTTTCCGCGTACTGCATTCCCTCCAAAAAGAGCCTGAGCGGCATATTCCTGCCCGAACGGAGTATTTTCGTAAGCCATCAGTACTCCTGAAGCTTTTTTTATCGATTGGGTATATTTTGACATCAGATAAGGCGAAACCAGAAAAGTAACCACACTCTCTTTACCCTCGATCAGACTATCAACAGCCGAATTACTGAAAGCGCCGGTAGTATGAATTGAAACAATCACAGTATTAAAACCGCTCAATTGCGATTTAATTTTAGCTACATCAGCCGCACTGGTTGCCGAAAAGCAAGTTACATCACCGTATTGTTTTAACGTATTCAGAAAAGAGTTATTAGCAGGAGCACCTAAAGAAACCGCCGCTATTTTACGCTTCTCCAAATTCTTGAAAGGAATTACCTTATCTTCATTCTTCAATAAAGTCATAGCCTTTTCGTTCAGCTTACGGGCAAGCCATTCGGAATAAGAAGTATTCAGCCGGCTTTCTAAAGTAAGCACATCAATCGGGCTATAATTATTCAAGCCTAATAAGTACTTATATTGAAGCACCTTCTTACAACGCTCCTCGACCAAGTCTCCGGATAATGATCCCGACTCAAAAGCAGCCTTTAGTGCATTAAATTCCTTTTCGGGATAAATCGGCCCCAACAACAAGTCGTTTCCGGCCTGCAATGCCCTAAGGCTCATATCCGTCTCTTTTGCGACACCCTGCATTGCCAATCCGTCGGTAAAGATCAAACCGGTAAAGCCCATTTCATTTTTTAACAAATCGGTTATTACAGGCTTCGACAAAGAACTGGGAGCACCCGATGCATCTAATGCAGGGACATTTAGGTGGGCAATCATAACACTCGCCAAACCTTCTTTAATATACTTTTTGAATGGTAGCAATTCTATATCATCCAACCGGTCTTTATTATGTGTAATCAGTGGTAAAGTTTTATGAGAATCGGCAGAAGTATCGCCATGTCCGGGAAAATGCTTGGCTACGGGCAAAACCCCACCGTCTTCCACACCTTTTGCATAAACGATCCCCCACTCTGCCACTTTATCGGGGTCTTCGCCAAAAGACCTCATCCCGATTACCGGATTATCAGGGTTACTATTTACATCGACATCGGGTGCAAAATTGACCTGAATACCTGCCAGTTTACTCTGCCTGGCCATTTCCAGTCCGTACCGATAAATCAACGTATCTTCACGAACCGCCCCCAGCATCATATTTTTTGGGAAACGCGTTGTATTAGACAGGCGCATCGACAACCCCCACTCTGCATCGGCTGTAACCATCAGGGGTATTTTAGCGTTCGACTGAGCCAGATTGGTCAACTCTGCCTGATTGGTAGGAGTCCCTTTCGAAAAAAGAATTCCTCCGGCATAAATATTTTTAACAAGGTTAGTTATCCGCTTTCTGTTAGCATCTGTATTATCGCCGGGAACATGGATAATTATCAGTTGCCCGATCCGTTCATCAGGGGTCATCTGGTTATATACAGAATCGACCCACTGCTGCATCCTGTACTTGTCAGCCTGCTTCATCAAAGTAGGCTCAATCTTATTTTTTGAAAAAACTGATATTGTAACTAATAATAAAAATGTAATATTGAGTGTTAGCTTTTTGAACATATTTATTTTCTGACTTTATCTAATTCCACTTCAAATTTGTTGATGTATGAGCCATTTTTTCCGGTCTGGAAAATAACAACTTCTTTACCATCCAGATTTTTACGCACATCGGGTTGTTCCATATAGGTATGGGAATGACCTCCAATAATAACATCGATATTCTTCGATTGTTCGGCCAGAATAATATCGTCGGAATAACCTATATGTGAAAGACATATAATAATGTCACACTTTTCTTTCTCTTTCAGAATCTTTGCATAGAAGTTGGTTGTACTTACTGCAGGTTTGAATATCATCCCTTCGTACCTGTTCTTCTGGATAAGCCCTTCGGGGTCGACCCCTACACCAACTACCCCGATCTTTAACCCAAACTTCTTCAGCACAATATAAGGTTTTATCATCCCTTTGAGAGCTGTATTCGAAAAATCGTAATTACAGTTAACAACCGGATAATCCAGCCGTTTTATTATCATCTTTAAGGTATCCAAACCGTAATCAAACTCGTGATTTCCCAGTGTTCCGGCATCATATTTTATCAAATTCATTGCATCCGACTCTGTACGTCCGTGGAACAGATTGAAATAAGGTGTTCCCTGTACAAAATCTCCGGCATCAAATAACAAAACATTCTGGTTCTGAGCACGCACCTGATCGATAAATGTAGCGCGGGCAACTACCCCACCCATCCCTGCATAACTCTTATCACTCGCAGGCAGTGGTTCTATACGGCTATGAGTATCGTTTGTACCTATAATAACCAGCTTCTTCTGGGCATTCAAAACAATCGAAGTGCTTATCACCATCAATATCAGCACCAAATATCTGGAGGTTTTCAACCTGTTTATTTTATTAGTAAACATCATGTCTATAATTTAGTCTTATTACTTTCAATAACGAATTCTTCTTAAAGCGCATATCACTTTTCAACGGTGATGCGCCCATCCAGAACAGATGTAATCTCTTTGCCGGCTGCTGTCTGCTGTTTTACATAATCTATCATAGCATCACGTAGGGTAATGCCGGGTTCAATCGTCTCAGTTGCTTTCTTGAAGGCATCCATTCCGTCATTTCCGTCCGCCAGATAATCGAGGGTTACGATTGTGTATATCTTGTCGGGATCAACCGGTTTGCCTTTTACGGTAGCACTGATGAGTTTTCCGTCTTTGATAACGAGCCGTGCCGAAGATGAAATCCCCGCACCTCCTATTTTAGCATATGATTCGAATGCCTCCGTTAGATCACTGCCTTTAAGTTTAATCAATACCAAGGTATTCTCAAATGAATATATCTCGAACATATTACCTACCGTAATATTTCCTTTTCCCAGATTAGCTCTGTGTCCATGTACATTCACAGACGCAAGGTCGCAGTTGCCGTTCGTATACTTCTCACCATAAGCTTCCATCACATCCGATGTCAGGTTCGTCAGCAGACTTTCGGGACGGTCATAGGTCATATCCTGAGTCGAAACCCCTATTACCTGCCCCATCTCCTGATCCAGCATACCTTTATATTTATTTACAACCTTCTCCATTTCAGGAGCATTTGAATAATTAGCAGCAATCAGGGGATAACGCTGCGCCTGAATATCGGTAACAGCATAGCGTTGCTGCGAACAAGAAAAGCATAGAGCCAAAAGCAATGCACTTCCTATTATTTTTTTCATAAAATTTTGTTTTTAAGGTACTAAAACCTTGTATTTATTTCCCGGGATAAATTAAAATGTAAAATTAGCCATAGACGACTAAGATATTTATGTGAAAATATTACGATTTCAATACAATATACGCATAAATACCTGCAAAGTGTCAAAATTAAATATAAAAACATCAGCAAAAGCCATTATCGGTTTAATAAAACGTAAAATCCACACAGAATTAACTTCCTGCATAAACAGCTTTTTCTTATTTTTTTATCTATCAGTAAAATGGATACAGAAGAGGCAGGTTGTTCAAATATCAGAACATCAGATAAGTCTATAATTTTATTTATCGTTAATATCTTTTCGGAAAAAGTGAAAATAAAAAATCAAAAAAAGGTGTCACTTTTGTCACCTTTGTCACCTTTTAGATTCTTATCAACTGAGAACAAACCAGATAGCGAGTAAGCAAAGTATACAAAAAGTGACACACATGTATAGTTTTTGTCACCTAAATGTTCACTTCTGTCACCTTAAATGTAAGATATGGTGTTAAAAAATGAAAAATTCGAACATAATATTAAACCTTTTTGGTTTATATAAGTCTTTATATCTTAAAAGAAGAACTCTAGATAAATAATCTAATGGGAAAAGTAATATTTACTGTAATTGTTTTACTGTTTGCCGGTATTACAATAAATGCACAATCCAACTTGAGAATAAGCGGAACCGTGTATGATAAATCAGACAAAGAGGCTATCGGGCAAGCCGGAATCAGGGTACTGAACGCAAAAGACAGTACTTATGTATCAGGAACATCAACTCTTGATAACGGACAGTTTTCAATTTCGGTAAAACCGGGTCAATACATCGTCGGTATTTCTTTTCTCGGATATAAGCAAACTTTCATAAATGCCGATGTCAGAAAGAAATCCGCTGCTCTCGGCGACATCATGCTCAGCGATGATGGCATATTGCTCGGCGAAGCCGTAGTAACAGCCAAAGCTGCCGAAATAGCAGTAAAGGGCGATACTGTCGAATACAACGCAGATTCATACAAAGTGCAACAAAGTGCCGTTGTAGAAGATTTGCTAAAGAAGATGCCCGGAGCTGAAGTAGATTCGGAAGGAAAGATCACAATCAACGGGAAAGAAATCACCAAAATACTGGTAGACGGTAAAGAGTTCTTCAGTTCCGACCCTAAAATGGCATCCAAGAACCTGCCGGCATCTATGGTAGATAAACTTCAGGTATTGGACCGGAAGTCGGACATGGCTCAGATGACCGGATTCGATGATGGAGAAGAAGAAACTGTTATCAACCTGACTGTAAAGAAAGGGATGAAACAAGGAGTATTCGGTAATGCCAGCGGAGGTTTAGGAAATAAAGACCGCTACGGAGTTAGTGGCATTGTAAATTATATGCTTAACGACAATCAGTTCACTTTCATCGGTGGTTCTAATAATACAAACAACGAGGGCTTCAGTGACAATGCCGGAACTTCGTTCAGGGGAATGCGCTCAGGCGGCCTCAACTTTGGAGGGAACAATGGTATTACCAAATCATCGAACGGAGGTTTTAACTTCGCCATCACGTCTTCTCCAAAACTTAAATGGGGTGGTAATATCCGTTACGGACATGCAGGTAATGATGTAGAAGCATCTTCATATAAAGAAGAATATAATTCGAATGACCCAAAAGGAAACCAGTTTAGCGAATCGAAAAGCTGGGGTAATAATAAGAGTGATAATTTCAGCGCCGACTTGCGTTTCGAATGGACTCCCGACACCCTTACAAAAATAATATTCACACCCAATATACAAATAGGCAGCAATACTTCAAACCAATACAGCGATAAGCTAGTGAGATACGAAGTAGATACATTGAACTGGGGTAGCTCCAGTAACTGGTCTAATGGGGATAGCCGTTCGACATCGGCCAGACTACAAATAAGCCGTCAGCTTGGAAAACCCGGACGGGTATTAAGCTTAAGCCTTACAGGAGGGTTCAATGATCTAAAGAATGATGGTATGACCTGGTCTCAAACTAACTACAAAACAGAAACCGGAGACTCGCTGCAAATAATAGATAGAAAATCGAGACAAGAAAACAACGGATACAATTGGAGGGCATACGTTTCTTATGTTGAACCAATAGGCAGGAATAATTTTATCCAATTGAATTATACATACAGAAAGAACCACTCGGAAGCTGACAAAAAATCTTATAACCTCGATGAATACGAGCAATACACTGTAGTAGATACAACAGCTACACGGAAACTAGAGAACGACTTCGTGAATCAGGAAATAGGATTAAACTTCAAATCGGTACGCCCTAAATACAATTATACGATAGGGGTTGCCGTCCAGCCATCAAGTTCAAAAAGCTGGACTACAACTACCAGCCGGACATCGTATGTATCAAATAATGTAGTCAACTTTGCTCCGGTAGCACAGTTCAACTACCTTTGGAGTAAACGCCATAATCTAAGGTTGGATTATAATGGGTCGACCAATCAACCATCAACAACTCAACTATCCGATGTAAGGGATGAGTCCGACCCTGTTAATATAACTTATGGTAATCCGGATCTAAAACCTTCGTTCTCTAATCGCTTCAGAATCCGTTTCCAAAACTTTAATCCTGAAAAATCGAGTGCATTAATGCTCTTCGGAGGATTTACATTTTCGACCAATGATATTGTACAAAAGACATACAGACTCGAATCCGGAACAAAGGAAACAACGTATGACAATATAAATGGAAACTGGAACGCACAATTGAGACTTATCTACAATACACCTTTGCGTAATAAGAAATTTTCGGTTAATACAA
Source organism: Indolivaga macrotermitis (assembly GCF_900128985.1). GTDB lineage: Bacteria > Bacteroidota > Bacteroidia > Bacteroidales > Dysgonomonadaceae > Dysgonomonas_A > Dysgonomonas_A macrotermitis. The sequence goes on from NZ_FQUC01000002.1 coordinate 199,338, forward strand.
TGACCTTTACCCAATACAACAATAACAATGGTTATATTGATGCAACCAAAAACACAGCAAAAACTATCGGTTTCGGCGAAAGTTTAGGTATGAGATTCAGAACCGATATACTTACACAGACATCAGATAACAGTTCTCTGGAATTTATGCTCAGGGGAAATGTAAATTACTCTAACACAACAAACAGCCTTTCCGGACAAGATGATCAAAGAATATTGAGCTATGGAGGTACGTTCAGCACAAATGCTTATCTGCCTTATGGTTTTATGATCGACTCTGATATTACTTATTCGGCTAATAACAGCTCGCAATCGACATATAAACTGAATCAATGGATATGGAACGCAACAGTATCCAAAGACTTTGCTATAAACGTCAAGCAGAAATCATACGGAACAGGAACCCTAAAACTGACGTTCTATGATATCCTGCAACAAAGAGCTAACATCTCTCAATCGACAGATCCAAGAGCGTTTACCCAAACAGTTACAAGCACATTGCCTGCATATTTCATGGCGAGCTTCGTCTATAAGTTCCAGCTATTCAAGGGCGGTGCAAAAATGTCTGATATGGGCAACATGCAACAAGGTCCTGGGCCTGGCGGAAGGGCATCAGGCGGCTTTAGAGGAAGACCTCCGGGCATGTAATTCCGTCATGAAAATACAAGCTGGTTATAATTTTCGCTTACAGCTATTGGATAAGTAAAAAAGATTCGTATCTTTGCACTCGCTTTTCAAGAAAAGCAATACCGGAGATTCCGTAGCTCAGTCGGTAGAGCACATCACTTTTAATGATGGGGTCCTGGGTTCGAGCCCCAGCGGGATCACTGAAAAGATAAAGCCCTATAAATCAATGGTTTATAGGGCTTGTTTTTTAGATCCGAACCTAATCACAAGCGTGAATTTATGCTGTATATCAATCAGTTACAATGAATAGCCCCCTCGTCTAGGTACATTTAGCCAAAAGATTAGTTCCTAAATCGTTCCTATAAAACGAAGCCCATTTTCAGGAACTATTTTTGAGTTTACAGCCTATATATCAAACATATATGCTTATATATATCGTTCTAATATAAAGTCTAAATATTAGAAAATCGTATTATTCTTAGGTTACAAATAGGTAAAACATGAAGGATCGTTCTATTTTTATTTAGAGTATTATCTTATATCTATTATATTTCTGATTATCACTAAAAATCAGAATATTATGAAAAGTACATTAAGCATTCTCTATTTTATTAGAAAATATCAGGTTAAAAAGAATGGATTCGCATCAATAATGATTCGCATCACTATTGGTGGAGAGAAAGTACAGTTCTATAGTCGGATTGAGATAGAGCCTCTCAAATGGGATCAAAAAGCACAAAAAGTCATGGGCAGATCAGCTGAAGCTAAAGAAGTAAACAATAACCTCGATAAAATTAGAATGCAGCTATATACAGCATATTCCCGATTATTAGGAAATGATGATTATGTACAGCCTTCTAAAATTCGGGATATTTTTTTATCCAACGAAGAGGGATCTACATTGAGATACCAATTTAAAAGGCATAATAAACATTACGAAATGTTAGCTCCAAACACGATTACGCATGCAACTTATACTCGATACGAATTAACATTAAAAAGATTAATAGAATTTATGGAACATCAATATCGAATTTCAGATATTCAGTTGCATAAGATTACACCCGAGTTCATAGATTTGTTCTTCTCTTTTCTTCAAGAAAAATATAAATGTAGCCACAATACTGCGACAAAATTTATTCAAAGGTTTCGTACTATTGTTAGTTATGCTACTGATACAGGCATTATTAAAACAAACCCATTTAACCTCTACCATATTTCTTTTGAAAAAACAACAAGGGTTTATTTAAACCAACAGGAAATAAATGCAATATGGAACAAAAAATTTGCCACACGTAGGCTTGACCAAGTACGTGATATATTTGTTTTTAGCTGCTACACTGGGGTTTCATATATTGATTTATGTAGCTTAACTCGGTCTAATATAGAGCTTGGGTTTGACAATCGTTTATGGATAAAAATTAATCGCCATAAAACGCATCAATCAGCCCACATCCCTTTACTAAAAATACCACTTCAAATTATTAAGAAATATGAACGACAATATAATGATGAAGCAATATTCCCTATAAACAGTAATCAAAAAATGAATGAATATCTCAAAGAAATTGCTAATATTTGTGGAATAAGCAAGAAAATCTCTTTCCATGTAGCTAGGCATTCATTCTCGACAACAGTTACATTGGGAAATGGCATTTCGATTGAAACCATTTCTAAAATGCTTGGACACAGCAATATGAAGACAACTCAAATTTATGCTAAAGTCACTGATCTTAAGATTAGTCAAGAAATGGAAAAGTTGTTAGATAAGGATTTTAAGTAAGCTGTAGGCTATTTCATGAATGTTAACATTCTTTATTTTCTAGTTTCAGATAATATCATAGCTACAGTTTATATTTGAATTTATGTTATTAACTTCTCTCCTGAAATTTACAACATACCACATCTTTTGGGATTAGTGGTTTTAGAATATCTTGAAAAATAGTAGTCTACAGTAATAACTAAAATATATTTTAAATATATCTCAATGGATTTGATTGCATGTAATTAATTAATGAAGCTAATTGTATTTTAATGTGCTTTAGGGATCGCATCAAAAGCTTAGAGTATTTTCGCTCTCAACAGATCAAATATAAATAGCCAATATCTAAATATACACATTATAAAACCTGTATATAAATAGTTGAATAGGACGATGCTATTTATAGAGAAAGAATGTCGGGTTATAAACACTATTTGAAAGATAAAATACCGACGAGCTCCCAAACCATAGTGTCTTTGGAAGAAATATTCTCAAATTATCCTTTTTCGGAATATCGCTCTTTTTTAGTAAATATATCACACATGGATTCAATGTCAGGAGGAGATTTACTTCCTTGGGAAACAGAACTTCTTATATCGAAAAAAGATGGGAGAAATTATTTGATACGGTTGTGTATAAGATTTTCATAAGTAAGTGATTTATATACACTATTCTTTACTCATATATCCTGTTAAAATTTTATATTTGTTTTTTATTATATACAATAAAATAAGCCGAATAAAGGAAGCACTACAAGAAAGAAAGATTAAGTAAACTTGACTTTCTGAGAAGCTAGACGGACGTTTTAGGATTGTAAGCAACTATGAATCGGATTCAACCTCTATTTCTAAGCTTTATATCAGATTGTGAATACACGGTAAATGAATGAGACCGATTTGCTCGTTGATAATAAAGACGAAAGCCTGAAAAACAGAAGCTGAATGATGACACTTTTAACAACATAGAATAGGTTAAATTAAATATGAAACTTGTAAAACTAAAAATTAAGAACTTCAGACGTTATAAAGAGGAAGTCACTATAAATATTGAAGACTTGACTGCATTTGTTGGGAAAAATGATATTGGTAAATCAACGATACTTGAAGCATTAGATATTTTTTTTAATGATGGGAAGGGCGTCGTGAAGCTTGATAAAGATGATATTAATAAAGCCGCTTTAGCAGAAGGAGATAAAGATATCTATATTACTGCCATTTTTTCAGAATTACCAGCAAATATTATTATAGATTCTTCGAATGAAACATCTTTTAATGTTGAATATTTGTTGAATTCCGAGGGCTGTTTAGAAATAATCAAAAAATATTCTAATGCGGGTTCAGCTAAAGTATTTATTAGAGCTAATCATCCGACTAATCCTAATTGTGCAGATCTTCTTCTAAAAAAGCAAACTGATTACAGAAAAATAATTCAGACAAATAGTATTGAATGTGAGAATCAAACCTTAAATGCGTCAATGAGATGTGCTATATGGAATCATTTTAGAGATGACTTGCTACTTCAGGAGATTGAAATTGATACATCAAAAGAAGATGCTAAAAATATTTAGGAAAAGATACAGTTATATTTACCAATATATTCACTTTTTCAATCTGATAGGAAGAATAGTGATGGGGATAGTGAAGTACAGGATCCATTGAAAGAAGCCGTGAAACAGATTATAGCTGATTCTGAAATACAATCATTATTGGAAACAGTTTCACAGAGAGTTTTTGAACAATTAATAGATGTTTCAAATGGGACATTAGAAAGATTGCGAGAAATGAATCCTGAAATTGCATCAACACTTAGCCCTATGATTCCTCACTCAAGTGCTCTGAATTGGAGTGATATTTTTAAAAAAGTGTCTATTTGTGGAGATGAAGATATTCCTATAAATAAAAGAGGCAGTGGTGTTAAGCGATTAATATTATTGAACTTCTTTAGAGCGGAAGCAGAAAGAAAACAACGAAATGGAACTTCTCAATCAGTTATATATGCTATAGAAGAGCCAGAAACATCACAACATACCGAACATCAAAAATTATTAATAAAATCACTTAAGGAGTTATCCAGAATCCCTAATATACAAGTTATATTAACAACACACAGTTCTGTTGTTGTAAAAGGGCTTGATTTCTGTAATTTGCGCCTTATTTCTCAAAATGAAGAGAATAACAGATGCGTTCAATCAGTAATTCCTAATCAACTACCATATCCATCTTTGAATGAAATAAACTATATCGCTTTCAGAGATTTAACAGAAGAATATCATAATGAACTGTATGGATATATAGAAATAGAAGAATTATTGTCAGACTATAAAGCCGGGAAAGCCACAATTACTTATAATAAAATACAAAGAGGAGGAGGAATTCAACCCATACAGGTTATTTTAACAGAATACATAAGGCATCAAATCCATCACCCTGAAAACACTAATAACAATAGATATACATTTGATCAGTTAGAAGAGTCTGTAAATTTGATGCGAGATTTCATTCTTAACCAAAGAAACAATTAATATTAAAGCATAATATGTATAATAGATAAAATTATAAACTCATGCACTTCAAACAAATTATTTCTCAAAATGAAGACAGACCCTTGGAATTCAAAGAAGTTATTCAGGGGAATGCCGATCTAATAAATACAATTATTATTGTCTTTGCAAATGATGTTGGAGGAGAATTGTATATATATTAATGTGCTGGAATAATCTGAGGGATATTATTGGATTTCCTGAGGAAGAACTTATGAAAATAGAAGAACAAATAAGCAATACCATATTCTCCCATTGTTATCCTGTCCGACTTTAAAAGCAGAAACTTCAGATAACTAAATGGGGAATTATATTCTTGGAATTATAAAAAAATAATTTCATAATTTTACGATCAGATGAACGCCTTTTCTAATATAAAAGAACTACTTAGTGTGTTAGCTCGGGAACGCACGTTATTAACTGAGATGTTCGAGAAACGGAAGACATTCTCTTATAAATACGATTATGCTTTAGAGTTAGTTGAATATGACGATAGCCGTATTCGTTTTCTTATCGACTATTCAGTCATTAGAGAAAATGGCAATTTCTTGGAGATTGACGACCAGTTCATACAGTTTTTCGAACAAATACTCGAAGTGAACGAAGAAATCAACACCTCACTGATAGACTCCAACATTCAACACCTAAAAGACAATATCAATTATTATTTCAAAGAAAATAATGAGCATCGCAAGTACAGCTATCTACGAACAATAAAAAGTTCATTAAGAAAGATGGGGATTCTTACGCTGAGAAATGTGGTCGATCTAAAACGAAATATCGACAATACATTCAAAAATGAACCTAACTACAAAATTAAGAAGGCCAAACTTGAATCACTCGATAAAAAACGGGATAATCTTTCGCTGTTTATCCAATCGATCGAGAAACTAATAAACGAAGAAGACGAACAAACCTTTTTCAAAACAGCATTAGATGATGAACTACTGCATATTATCCATCATCTTAAAATACAACTAAATGAGTGTAACCATAATATAATTTCAGTACAGCAACAGATTCTTGAATATTTGAATCAAGTTCAATATCAAAGCCGGATTGTAGAGAAGGTGCGTCAATTAAAATATCTGAAAGACCAATTTACCATACGCAATGATACAGATATGGAGCGTGTATTAGCTGCAAATAAGAATCTTATTTTTGAAAAGAGAAAGTTTTATCCATTAAAGTTATCCCTGGACTATCTTGGTAACGATGAAGTTCTCGAGTCCATTCGCAAGGCCAATGCGAAACAACACTCTAAAGTGAAGCAAAAAGTGTCTTTGGCTCCGGCTTTGCCATCCGATCTATTGAAGGAAGAGACAGAAATAGAAATACAAATTAACCTTGAAGAAGTAAAGAATAGTTTTATCGCTTCCGGAAATAATCTTTTCAATTTTGTTATACGATACCCATATGAGAAAGAACTTTCATTCGATGAGCAAGTTACTGTTTTCTGCCAACTGATTTCTCTATACGAAGAAGAATTTGAATTTACAAATGACTTCAGTATAATGAACGAGATTGAATATGCTATTGTGTATCCTAAATGAATTAATGCTATGAATATACCCAAACAAACAGCACAACTATTCGAGATACTGAGTAAAGGACAATTTATCAACTCCAATAGTTCGGACGATCAGGAAAGAAAATTATATAATGTACTTGATAAGGAAGAGTTTTATGATATCTTGTACGACTATTTCCGGCAAATCAATTTTATTTTGGAAAAGGGTGATGGGTATTATTATCTTTCTCGGGTGGAACCTAAAGCAGACTTGGAACGTAAAATAGAGCAGGCGTTTAAATGGATTGATATTCTCGATTTTTTCAAAACATTTGATAACGCTTTTGGATCAGGGTTTCGATTTTCCCCATCGGATATTCTAGTACAATTAAACCTCAATGCTGAGCTAAAGACGAAAATAGAGTCCTTAAAAAAATATACTCCGAATAAAATGAAGCATGCAGAGATACTGGCTAAGATAATTAACGATATGAGAGGTGACCGCTTTGTTGAAATGGAAAATGAAATTTCTGAGCAATACAAAGTATTATCTTCTTTCAAGTATCTGGAGGATTTAGTTTTAACTATTCACATAACAGACGAGGCAAAAAATGAGATCCCTGAATAAAGTAATATTTATCGAGAGTGCAAATATTCGCTACTCTGAAGTGAGACTTGATGGTAATGTGCACCTAATAGGGACTCAAGGTGTGGGAAAAAGCACCCTCTTGCGAGCATTACTCTTTTTTTACAATGCTAATCAGCAGAAGCTTGGAATACCGATAGAGAAAAAGCGTTTTGTAGAATTTTATTTTCCTTATCAGAATTCCTTTATCATCTATGAACTGACACATGAGAACGGTTCTTTTTCTGTTCTTGCATATAAGTCGCAAGGACGCGTAGTATTTCGTTTCTTCAATTCCGAATATAAACAACAGCATTTTATTCATGAATCAGATGGTCACATTGCAGAATCGTGGGATGTGGTACGCGACAATCTGAGTCGGGATAGAGTAAAATACACCCGATTAATTGATCGATATGAAGAATACCGGAATATTATTTACGGGAACAACAAAGGACTAGGAGCCGAATTCCGCAAATATGCTTTACTGGAAAGCAAACAATATCAAAACATTCCGCGAGCCATACAACATGTATTCCTGAATTACAAGGTAGAAAGCGATTTTATTAAAGATACAATCATCAAGTCACTCAATGAAGAGGAAATTCCTATTGACTTGTCCACCTATACACTTCATCTTAAAGATTTTGAAACGCAACATAATGACATTCAGATATGGACAGAAAAGTCATCAAGAGGAAAAAATCAGATTCGGAAACTTGCGGACAACATTGTGGAGGCGTATTCAACCATTCGTTTTATTGAGCAAGACTTTAACCGCCTATCGACAGAATTAATGTGCAGACTCAAGGAAAACGAACAACAGCAAATAAAGCTTAATGCCAGTCTCGCAAAAGAAAAAGAAAAGGAAGGTGCTATTATTGAAAAGCAAAAAAGAAGACTGGAACTATATGAAGAACGTAAAAGTAAATTGTCCGAAGAAAAAGGTGTTTTTGTCAACAAATTAAAGGAAGCGAGGATTAAAAGGGAGGAATATGAACGTATCAACATCAAAAATATCTTGTATCGTGCAGTTAAAAAGGATGAGCTACTTCAGGAACAACAAAACCTCCTGAACCAGAAAATATTACTGGAGACAAATTTTAACGATATAAAACAACGGTATGAAATCCAAATTGAACAACAAAAAAACCTCTTAGAAGCTTACAAAAACACGCAACAGGAAAAGTCCCAGCAATTGGATAAGAATCATTGGGAATATAAAGAGATGCTATATATTGAGTATGAGGAGATATTTTCGACTATACGAAAACAGTTTGAAGAAAAAATACAACAAACCAATCAACAGATCGAAAGTAAGAAAGATGAACTATCCAAACTCAAGAACAGGTTTTTCGAAGCCAAGCATTTGATTTATAATGAACATGAGATAAATAGCTGTAAGGAAAAAATAGACATTGCTGACAAGCAGATACAACAATTCACGAATGATACTGTACGAATTGAAAACGAAAATTCCACTCTGAAAACCCAGTGGGAACTGAAAGAGCAAAGCGCTCAGGCAGAAGTCTCCAGAAAAAAAGAGGATAATCAAGGACATATCCAGCAATTGTCAGAGAAAATATCACTTGTTCGTTCCCGAATAGAAAACAACAAGGATTCGCTATACGGCTGGCTGAATAGGGAATATCCTGGCTGGGAGAACTCTATCGGCAAAGTGATCGATGAGGATAATGTACTGTTTAACTCTGCACTATCGCCTCAAAAAACAGACTTTGCTCCTGGTAATTTTTATGGTATCCAAATCAACCTCGATGAAATAAAGAAAGACGTGAAAACGGTAGCTGATTATGAAAATGAAATCACCTCATTCGAAGAAAAAATAGAAGCGATAAAAGTTCAAAATCATGAAGAGGATAAGAATTTAGCCGAACAGATGGAAGTCTTGAAGAGAAAATATCTTCCTCGTATTAAGAAGAATAAAGAGGAGATTGACAAACACAAATACAATATAGAGCAACTGAAGAGAGTTACAGAAAAGGAAAAAGTTGAGCTCGGCAATTGGCAACGACAAGCCGCAGCAGACAAAAAAGCCCGGATAGAAGAAGTTAATCATTTAATTGACAAGGTAACAGCCGATAAAATTGTGATCGAGAATGAACTTGTATCAATAAAAAATCAGATTGAGAAGAAAATCAAAGGGAAGCAAAAAGAGAAAGAAACCAAAATAGAGCAGAAATACCAATTAATCGAAACGGATAAAGAGAAGATTAGGAAGTCTATTGACGAGCGAAAGCTAAAGGTGGAGGATGAAATTAACTCCATAAAAGCTTTGCAAACCCAAGAATTGGAAGCGAAGGGAGCTGACACGAAAAAAATAACATTTTTAGACGAGCAGTTGTCAGCCATAGAGACAGAATTAAAGTTTATTAATGAAAATACCGAACTGGCTTTTAACTACAAGAGAGATGAGAAAGAACTCTTTAGTAAGGTTGGCTTTTTCAAAACACAACGGGATTCGCTTGAAGAGAAACTCAAAGACGAGGATGTCAAGAATGAAGTTCAACAGAAAAAACTGGTAGAAGAACGAAAAGATATCATTTCCAGGATAGAGCAGAAGAAAAAAAGTTTGAGCGACATTGAGTCTGATAATAAAAAGTTTGAGGAGTTTCAAACAACAAAGGCTTATACAGATCATTCCGAATTGTTCTACGAGAGGAATGAGAAGCCTGACACTGATAAGAACGGCATTAAAACCATTGATGAGTTCACTTCGAAGTATTATGAACGTATCAGCGAGTTCAACACCTTGCGTGAATGTATTAATAAATTCAATGGTAATTTCAGTGAAAACAATATCTTCAAATTTAGAGTAAAACTGATTGAAGAAGCTGAATACCTCCAATTTGCAGAAGATCTCCGGGAATTTATTGATGAAGACAAGATAAGTGAATATGAAAGGCGGGTAAACGAACTCTTTGCCAATATCATAAAGCAGGTGGGTAGTGAAACCGAACAATTGCTATCGAAAGAAAATGCTATCCGCAAAGTCATAAATGAGGTAAATAGTGATTTTGTAAAGCGGAATAATTTTGCCGGTGTCATTAAAAGTATCGAACTGAGAATGATACCAAGCAGTAATAAGATTGTACAGTTATTGGGCGAAATTAAAACATTTAATGACGAAAATGTTTTCAATTTTGGTGAGATAAATCTTTTTACCTCCGATGAGCAAAATCGCGAAGAGAATAATAAAAAGGCGATTCAATACCTCTCTGTTTTAAACAAATCCATATTAGAATATAAATCCGGTTCAATTTCATTGAGCGATTCATTTGAGCTTGAGTTTAAAGTAATTGAAAATGACAACGACACAGGTTGGGTGGATAAACTGGCGAATGTAGGTTCGGATGGTACGGATGTATTGGTAAAAGCAATGATCAACATAATGTTGCTTAATGTGTTCAAAGAGGGAGCCACAAAGAATCAGTTCAAAGACTTTCGTCTGCATTGCATGATGGATGAGATAGGGAAACTTCACCCCAATAATGTTCGTGGCATTCTGAAATTTGCCAATGACCGTAATATCTTTCTCGTAAATGGTTCGCCACAGTCATTTGATGCATTGGCTTACAAGTACACATACAAGCTGAGCAAGCGACGAGATGTACAAGTAGAAAAGGATATTACTATTATCAATCGTATCGTAACGAACAATCGTGTCTAACTATGGAAAAGCTATCTTTGTCTATTGCTGAAAAATTGCTGCTACTCAGAAATGGGGAGAAAATTCAGGCCAGTCGCCTTCAACAAGCCATTTTCCGGGAACTAATCATTGAGAAAATACTTCATAAAACAGGCAAAAGCCGGGGGCATATTCTACTATTAAATATAGAGCAGTTTGATTTATATTTACAAAATCATTATTCTATCATAAATTTGGATGAATATATTTTGGTATTAAAACAGGAGAGTATTTCGCGTGCAGACTTAATAGGAATTTCAACCGACTCAAAACTGACAAAAAGTAGAAGTTTCAAAGGTTTTCTTGTTAATTGTTATGAACCGATAGAAGTCAGAATTAATCAAAAAAGGACATTCCTACATCCGATGCCTGGTTTGTTTCACTTCGTGTATGACTTTGAGAATTTTGTACCCAATGAGCAACTAACTATTGTAGGAATTGAGAACCCGGAAAGTTTTCGCTATATTGAAAAGCAAAAATACTTGTTCAATGATATAAAACCTCTCTTCATTAGCCGCTATCCCCAAAATCAACATGCAGATATTATTCGTTGGCTTAAATCCATTCCTAACACCTATCTCCATTTTGGAGATTTCGATATCGCAAGTATCAATATTTACATGAACGAATTCAAAAAACATATTCCAGATAGATGCTCTTTTTTTGTTCCTTCAAACATCGCGGAGCTATTGGAACGATATGGCAATGATGAACGATATAATAAGCAGAAATTGCATATCAACGTTACAGACATTTCTGAAGAAATGGTGATTGAATTGATAAAGCTAATCCACCAACATAAAAAAGGATTAGATCAAGAAGTCTTTCAAATCTTAATAAGATAGCCTCAACGAATAATCTATTAAAATATTTATTATCTATATCGAATAGAAGGTTGTCAGATCGAAATTATTTCAATTTGATTTCATCATATTCATATTTGTATTCTAATAAATGAGGTGTTGGAGATTTTCCATCCGGATTATACCTATTGATCCCTCTGCCGTATTCTGAAATAATATGTAAATTCTTTCTAGCCCTAGATGCCAGAACATATAGTAGCTTTTTTGCATTTTCAGATCCATTGTTATCGTTAAAATGAGGTATATAATCATCTAATAATGCAAAACCAATCATTGTATCATATTCTTCTCCTTTTATGCCATGAATAGTAGACACTGTTATTCCATCTTTTTGCTTAAAAACTTTTCTAAAGCTATCAATTTCGCCAATACAAGGATTGCCTTCTTTTATTAGTCTTTCAATCCTAGCTTTTGAACTTTCAAAAAAAGCGGTATAATGTTCGTATAACATATCATAATCATCCATTGATATGGATAGGTGATTACAAATTTCAACAAAGAAGTTTTCTAAATATTTTAATCCGTCGTTTTCATTAATTGAAATTGAATTACAAATTCTTAAAAAGCATTTGTCTGACACTTCTGACACATCCATTCCTATTGAATCTAATTCTTTTAATACCTCTTTACTCCATCTTAAACGTCGAATATACATATACGGAGACGGTTCTGTAAGCGCTATCCTTGATACTTTAAACCAAAAATTATCAATATCTCTTGAGAAAGGAGCCATTCCAGGTCCATCAAAGCTATAATCTGGTAATCGAATCATTAATTGCCTTGTTATACTGGCAATATGCACCCATTGAGGAGCAACAATACATATTTCATTTGGAGAGATACCCTTTTCCGAAACATTAAATAAAATCAAATTTGCAACTTCTTCTATAATATTGTCTACAGAGACCAATGTAGTATAAGTGATGATACTGGGATAGTCTTTATCCCAGCTACAGGCTTCAATTAAATTAGGATAAGTTTTGTAATGCTCAAAGTAATTAATTATTTTTTCAGAAGACCTGTAATTTTTAATCAAACTTAATTCGAGTAACTCAAACCCAAATAATTTCTCTAAATCCACCTTTGGCATAGGAAATCCACCTAATGATTTATAAATTGATTGATTGGGGTCTCCAACAATCAAAGTTTTGGAATTACCAGAATTCGCACTTAATATCTTGGCTATAATGTGATATTGTATTTCTTTTGTGTCTTGATATTCATCTATTAGTATGAATGGAAATAATTTACATAAAACATGAGAGATAATGGGCTTCTGCACCAAAAGCTTATACGAATAAAAAAGTATCTGTTCAAAATCTATTTGATTATTTTTTTTTAGTGTTTTAAAATATTCAGAATATATTTTTTGTAATGGTTGATGTTTGCTGACATCTAAACAAGTTAGGTAGTAATTATCTGTTTTTGCAATAATACCACAATCCCAGTATGTTATTTTGGGTTTGTCATATGGCTTACATAGTTCAGTCAATATTTTTTCCGAATCAAAAGAACTGATAACTCTGAAGCCATATTTCAAATCATCTAAATATTGATGATATGGCTTGAGAATCCATTCAAGACAAAAAGAGTGAATAGTACCAATCCATAATTGTTCTGTATCTACACCCAGTAATTCAACTCTTTCTTTTATCTCATCAGCTGCATTGTTGGTATAGGTAATTGCTATAACAAACTCTTTATCAGATTCAATACGACTTAATTCATAGGCTATTTTATAGGTTAATGTTCGAGTCTTACCACTACCCGGACAAGCGACTAACAAGATGCTTCCTTCTTGTTTGATAGCATCTTCTTGTTCCTTATTTAACGTACCCTTTTCCCAAACAAACATATTACTATAACTTTCTTAAAAGTGTTAATAATTGATCTGATGGAATGATTTTTCCTATATCTAATATTAAGTCAGTTAAAGGTTTTAAGCCTTTTTTATATTCTTTAAGTGTTTCAAGGCAACAAGAGAAATCCAATTTATTATCCTTATCATTTTCAATATTTTTCTTTATTCGGTATTTCACAATGTCAGATATTATTTCTATTGAATATGAGCCTTTTGCAAAAACAATAGCATCAATAATATATTCAGGAATATAAGTCCTATAAAACACATGTTTGCCTAGCATAATAGCGAACCAACCTTTTCCTTCCTGTTTTGCCATAGTCAAAACTCTTTTTCCGAAAAGAGCTGTGTCTTTAGATTCTAATTCATTTTTTGCTAAATCTTGAGTATTTTTATCAGTATATACTTGTTTTATTATTCTAACAACTTCCCAAGCATTGCTATTAAGAACAAAATCGACTTCGAAAGTATATTTTGCATAAAATACTTTCAACCAGTCATTATTCTTTACGAATTCATCTAACTTTACCTTTCTCTCTAATCCGCTTTTTCTTGAGTTTTCAACTCTTTGTTTATATTTAATTACCTTATCGCTGTCTCCATCAATAATGGTAGTATCGCAAATAGCATCATCTAAATCTGTTATAATACTGCATTTTCGCCGTATTCGATCTTCATGGAAAAGCTGTGCAACATTTTCAAATCCAGTACTTCGTATATTGATAAGGCTTATTCCTAATTCATCAAGACTAATTCCATATACTTGTTTTACCATTATTGGAATTAGGATTTCCTCTGCATCTCCTTCTACTAATAAAACCCCTTTAGCAAAAAGTAAATTTGTTCGGACCGCATCTAGATATCGTTGAATTTCATTTATACTTTCGGGAGCTAATCCAACTGAAGGTTGATAAACTTCAGCATAATTTGATTTTTTTGCTAAAATATTGATATTATCTACATTACTAACTTCTGATATTTGAGTTGAATGTGTTGAATAAATTATTTGTGTATCACCATAATCCAACTTATCAAACAGTGCCTTTTGAATATGATTATGGATGTGCGCTTCAGGCTCTTCTATAACTAAGAAATTTGCAAATGTTTCTTTTGATTTTCGGTATTTGAACTCCAATAATTTCAATGTCAGGAAGATCAGATTTGCTCCACCTAAACTTAATTCATGGACACCTCCCTCGTAGTTCTCATCGGGCTCTCCGATAAATAATTTCAAGGATTGTAGTAATTTGTCAGCATCACTCGGAACACTAGATTTAATAGACATTGAGGACGGAGAGTACGTTAATCCAACAGCATCCTGAATGGTTTTCTTTATGTCTTTTCGAATATCTTGCACATCATCAAGCTGTTCAATACTGTTATTTAATTCATCAACCAAATCACTTATTGGTTGATAGTCATCCGCATTTATTTCTCCACTTCTGTTCTTTAAGAGAGTCAATAAAGGATTTGTTCTGTTGTTGTGAAAGTCACTAACAACATCTCGTAAAGCTTGTATAAACGTAAAAGAGACTTCTCTTGACACGGAAAGTTGATGAGGTATTTTTGCTCCAAACTTCGACGCATCAATAGTTTCTGGGAAAATAACATTTTCAAAATCTCCGACGAGTTCTTTATAAACATCCGGGTCATTAAAGTCTGCTATACTTTTCCCTGTAAAAAACGTTTCATAATTTTCTTGAATAGTAATAGTACTCAATATTTCCTCAAGCCCTTCCGTATCACCCTCTTCCAACTCTGACAATTTCTTCCTAATATCAGCTTTAGGTCTGAAAAACAAATTATAAGTAGCCTTCTCAACATAATTCTCTTCTGCGATACCTACGCCATGTATAAATAAGGATTGGATTGCTTCTTCATGGCTTAATTCGCTAAATTCAAGGCTGATAATTATCCAGTGCCCTTTCCAGTTATTACCTAGTCTTCTGTTAAAATCTGATTCTGTCAACTTATACGCATATTGGATTGAGGCATCCTCAAGTAACAACCTAATTGCTCGAAAAAGGTTTGTTTTACCAGAACCATTCTCGCCGATTATTGTGTTAATTCCTTTATTAAGGATGATTTTTGCATTTGTAAAGTTTCTATAATTTACTAAACTTACTTTTGATATATACATAATGTTTCTAGATCTTTTCTTAATTAAAATCAGTTCAAAATTTAAAAGAATAGGATAGATTCATAGGTATTAGCGTCTTTCCAATCTCCTGTTTTTTCTTTTTATCTACACCTGCTTCTGTGGCATAAAGATCCCATTGCCGGACTTTATCGTAAATCTCATCGATTATCTCTCCCGCTTTTTTATTCCGGATAGACCGTCCGATCTTTATCAGGTCTTCTCTGGTAATATTATCTCGTTTTCCATTAATACTCAAAGCATGACGACTGACCCATTCACTTCCGGGACGATATGCATGGCAGATATCATAGGCAGGAGCAAGTTGCCAACGACTATCCTGTTTAAGGATGAAAGAGAAATTCTTGGTATGGTCGTCACAATTACGCGCAATTACATTAAATACCATTCGGCGAAACATCTGTTCGGCTTCAGCATATGTCAGTTTTAATTCACGCATAGTCTGGAATAATTGTTCATAACTATAGCTATTGATACGGTTATAATCAAAATGTTTCAACGCACAAAAAGTTTGTATATGGTGTTTCGTCCGGCTGCCTTCCCTGTCAAAACGCTTTGTCATAAAATGTGCCCGGCCGTTTTCTTCCAACAACCGGCAAGGCATCATTTCTATGCTGCAATCTACTGCCATCAGGTAATAAGCATACTCTACACGTCCGTAACCATGTGTTGCACCTAATTGGACCTCACTTACCCCATCCAATTTCAGCAGCCAATGTTCAAAGCCTTCCGGTGCTTTTGTCTGTCCGGAACGAACTTCTCCGGTTTTTTCATTATAGGCAATTACAGCTTTCGGACGTGCCCCTCCGGCCGAGGTTCCGATTTTTAGGATTTCCCGCATAGCTTTCTCTTCCCCAGACTTTAAGTTAGTCACAAAGGCTTCTTTCCTGGATAGCATTTTACCTGCAATCTCGACCAGGCTATCCATATCAACGGCAAACGTATTGATACTCTGTTTTTGCATTGCCGGTTCGAACTCCAAAGCTCCCATCCCTCTTTCTCCTATAAAGCATAACATCTCGATCGGATTCATGCTGTCTTCAGGGCGTCCTTGCTGAGCCAGCCATAAGTTGATCAGTTCACTACCATAACGGTCAGGCAGCATATCCGCTAGCAATCCCGGTAACCCTTTGAATGTATCATGTACCGAATCTCTTTCTTTGTGTAATTCGGGGAAGGAATATATTTTTTGTTCGGGTGTCAATGGCATTTTTAGAGGGGAAAGTTCCCAGCCTAATTTTTTGAAGCCCGGATCATACTCAAAAGATGCAATGCCTAATTTTTC
Organism: Indolivaga macrotermitis; assembly: GCF_900128985.1. GTDB lineage: Bacteria > Bacteroidota > Bacteroidia > Bacteroidales > Dysgonomonadaceae > Dysgonomonas_A > Dysgonomonas_A macrotermitis. The sequence continues at coordinate 216,273 of NZ_FQUC01000002.1, forward strand.
ATCCCAGGCTACAGCTCCAGCTGTTTGACCCCATATTTTTACGAAAGCTGTATTCATATCTTACCAGTCAATTTCATCATTAGTATCTTTGGATGTATTTTTGGAGGAAGAAACCCTTTGCCGTTTTTTCTTTTCAGCGCGGGCGAGTTGTAACGGGCTTTGCTGTTTTACAATGATAAATGCATCAATAACATATAATAAGTCTAATACACGTAATACCTGAATAAGTGTAGCGAGTGTTACAGTTTCACCTCGCTCCAGAAGGCTCAGAGTAGAACGGCTGATTCCTGCATCTTTGGCTAATGCATCCTGTGTCTTATTTTGTTCTATACGATGATGTCTGACAAATGTTCCTATCTGCCGGCTTATAGCATCATCACTCATAGCATTCCATTTGTTGTCTGAAATATCGTTCATTATAGTTTATTTATTGATTTAATGAATGGGATATAATGCAAATATAATAATTATATTTAATCTTTGTATTATATGAATTATTTTTCAGTCATTAATAAACATATAAATACATAATGACTGATTAATCATTCACAGCCTAATATTTTTTTGAATCTATTCTAATATATGCATACTATTCACATCTATAATACTACAAAATATGTAGAAATACGGATACAAAACATATATTTCAAAAAATTACTTCTATATATTTGTCCAAGTCTTAATAAATTCATTTTTTGATTTGTTATCTCTCTAGAGATACATCTATGTAATGCTTCATAGCTTTAGTGAATTAAATATAGCCATCACAAATCAAATATTCGGCAGTTATTCTTATTTACTGCCGAATATTTGATATATATTTACATTTTAAATGACAACTAAAATGAAGGAATTTATTATGTTTCGAGTCTATCTAGAAGCATAATAAATGATATACGATCTCGTAAAGAAAGTATGAATATTTGCTCTCTTTCAAAAGAACGAAATCATCCTTTATTATGGGCACATTATGCTAACGGTAGTAGAGGAGTGAATTTAGGTGTAGAAATTACGGGGCATAACCTAATTAAAAGAAAAATCATTTATGGAGGCACACCTTTGATCGATGATTGCATAAATACTAGCCATACGGCCTTGGAAATATTAACCCACAAATTATATTATTGGGATTATGAAAAGGAGGTTAGAATATTTAATGGCAATAATACACAAATAAAAGTTCTTATCAAAGAAATTATCTTAGGTAAAAAATATCATCTCATCATAAAAAGCTAATTAAAAAATTAGCAATTTTACTTATTCCTGATGCACAAATAATAGATTATAATAATATATAGCAAAATCCTATCATATACTTCATTGAATGGTAATAATTAATCTTAACTGATAAAATACATTTTGAAATATAAGATTATATCATTGAGCAAAAGGAATAAGAATCATCTATTATATAACCAAAGTATAATGTATTATGGATAACAAACATCCAACCATTGAAGAAGTTATAAGACAAGAGGATGGTCAATGGATTATCATTAAAAGTGTAGATTCTTTCAAAGACCAACATCTACCTAAGCGAAAATTAGAATTATTCGAGATCAGGCAGCATATTATAAATGAACTAAAAGAAGGGCGTGCCCCATATATCTGTTCCTGTTGTAAAATACCTGTAAAAATAAGTGGGGGAGCTCCGGGAGAAGGTACACAATCTCTCCATTTTAGACATGCACAAAGGAACTCTAACTGCATATATAACGATCCAAGTAAATATACACGGGAGCAGATTCTGTGTATGAAGTTCAATGGAGCAAAAGAAGGTTATAAGCACGAATATTTAAAAAATACAATAGCTTCTATACTTAATGAAGATATGAATTATCTTCCATTGAAAGTAGAAGTCGAAAAGGTAGTAAGGAGTCAACAGGTATCGAAAGAGTGGCGTAAGCCTGATATCAGGGCTATATATCCGGACAAAAAGATTGTTTTTGAATTACAGATTGCATCTACATTTGTTGATGTTATTTTAGAACGTTCCAGTTTTTATAAACAAGAAAAATCATATTTAATATGGGTACTGGACGAGTTTTCCACAGATTTGAAAGAACAGACTTTTAGCCAGACTGATATTTTGGTATCAAGCAACTACAATGTATTTGTTTTTGATAAAGAGATGGAAGAACTGTCAACAAAGAGTAATAGGCTACATCTAAAGTGTAATTATGTATATCATACCGTTCAAAGAGACAAACTATCTCCTCCTTTATGGGGCATAGAAATAATTACGCTACAACAAATACATTATGATAAAAAGTATCGAGTATATTTTTATAATACAGAAGGCAAAAAGGAAGAACTCCTTGAGGAAATTGAAAATAAAACACAAATAGCTGAAGATCAATCTGCTATTGATATTACAGATTATCACCCCGCTCAATATTATTTTCAAAGGAAACGAAATATTCAAATAGAAGATTTAAGATTGATAAATGAAATCCGATCTTGTGAAGAAAAAAATGAATATGGAAAGATTGAAGCCGCATTTAGAAGGATGGATGACTATGACCTAGGCTCGTTTTCCTTTCTAATACAGGATTTAATAACTGATTACTATTTTAATTCTAAAAGTTTCTATTTTCTTTGTTTTATATTTCAAGAATATCGATTACACATAGACCTTAATCAATTAAATGATGAGAAATTTGGGTATTCGCCATTACGGACGCTCCTTGTCCGGGGATTTGAACAAAATGTATTTTATAATTTACTCCAATCATTCTTTGTTCGCGGTTATATTCCTGAAGAAGAAGATAAAATTACTATTTCGTCATATATAAGGGAAAGTTTAGAGAAAAACTTATCTGTTGATACTGATTTATTAATCCTGGAAAGGTATAGTATTGCATTACAGTATATCAGACTTTTTGAGTCAGAGTTAAAATGCTTTAATATATTATATAATTACAGGACTAAACATTTTATATTAAGAGTCTTATCAGTTTTAATCAATCAAATTATCGGGACAAAACAGAAGAGTTTTAGTGCAATAGTCAACGATATAATTGTAAATAACCTCGAATATTCTCATTTATTCATAATAGCTATGCAGTCTGCAAGGGGAAAGAAAAATGATTATGGTAAGAATGGAACAAAACTATTAGTCCGATTCGATAAAAGTAAAATAAATCATGATTTGGATGATGTATTCCAAGCTATTTTTCCAAATATTCCATGGAAAGAAAAAATAGAAACCCTACTCAATTGAATTAGGGTTTGATTATAGTTTTTATTTCTTTCATTAAACCTGTTAGAATTCTTTCTTGTTCAGGATATGAACACTCTTCAAGAATTTTATTAGGATCATTTGCTGCTTGAAAAACTCCTATTTCTGTAAATAAGCAAGGAGATAAAATAATAGGCATAATCTTAGTTCCTTTTGTACTCGCATTTTTAAGTTAAAACAAAAGCCCGAACTGAAATCTTTCAATTCGGGCTTATTATTCTCTGAATAAATTTACTTTATTCTTTTATCTTTTTTAGGTTTGTTTCAGGAACTTGACGGCAATCCCAAATATCATATATGTAAACTGTATTACTACCGATGTAGTATATAACTTTATATGTGCCTGTTACAACAAGTGAACGGTAGATTATAGGCTCATCTTCCAACAATAGTTCTACAGCAGCCATTTGAGGAAAATCCTTCAAATTTTCTACCGCTACTCTTATTTGTCTGACTATTTTACTTGCAGAACTTTTACTATATTCTCACTTATAGTATTCAGCTATTTCTTTTAAACTCTCCTTTGCTGGTGCAAGCCACGTTAAAACCATGTTTCAACTTCTTTCATAAATTCTTCATGCGAGGTTCCACCTCCGTTTTCCGCCTCTTCACGACCTCTAGCCAATCGCTCTTTCGATTCCTCCAGTGTATATTGGCAGGGCATAGGCTTTTCAGCACCTTTTAACTTACGGTAATAGGCTTGCAGTTTTTTCAAGATAGCAGTGTTTTGTTCATTGTCTATCTCTTTTAGTATTTGTGCTTTTAATTCTAAAGTGGTCATAGATGCCTTCTTTCTTATTTATGATGCTATAAATATAATCAAAAATACTGATTTCAAATATTTGTTTAATTAAGAAAAAAGGTTTAGATTTGAACCTATATTGTTTGGCACGCAAAAGACAGACAAGAGAGACAAAAAGGCGTTTTTGTACACTGCGATTAAGGGTATTTGAGTATTGATTTATAACAAGCTGAAAAAGAGCCGATAAAAGGTTGAGTAATTTGTTTGAATTATCAGCAGCTCAATAGGCATTAGATAAACAGTTAATAATCAGTATATTGCAAATGTAATTTTTAATTCGTACCCACGCCGTACCCATCGTCATTTTAACACTTTGCAAGAATCAGGCTATCAGTCTGTTATGAAATAAAGTTCCGATACAAACCGGATCACAAATTAGACTAGCAAAAAGAAGTAAATTCCTGACTTTCAATGAAAGTCAGGAATTTTTGTTTTACTGCTTTAGGTGAAAAATTGCATTTTAAAGCAGATACTGGAAAATTCTACAAAAAACCCCTACTGTATGTTCATACATTTATAGTCATGCAAGTACATCTCTCTTTTTTTTATCAATATTTTTGTGTTAATTTGTAAAATAATCCGAACTTTCAACAATTAGTGATATGAAAATTGAAGTTAACAGAGACAGTTCAAAACCCCTTCACGTACAGGCCGAAGAAATTTTGAGAATATTAATTGAGCAGGATGAGTATAAGAATGGAAAGCTACTACCTAAAGAAATAGAATTGTCCGAACAATTAAACATTTCCCGAAACACATTGCGACAAGCAATAAATAAGCTTGTGTTTGAAGGACTTCTTATTAGAAAGAAAGGATTTGGAACAAAGGTTGCCCACAAAGGTTTTGTGGGAGGACTGAAGAACTGGTTGAGCTTTTCTCAGGAGATGAAGATGCTTGGTCTCAAAATCAAAAATTTTGAACTGTTTGTAGGATACCAAAAAGCATTCAAAGAGGTTGCCGATTTTTTTGAAATAGAAGTGGATGTCAGATGCTTAAAACTTGAAAGAGTACGTGGAAGCGAAGAATATCCGTTTGTATATTTCATATCTTACTTCAATCCCAAAATACCATTGACGAATGAAGAAAACTTCAATGTCCCGTTATATGAGATTTTAGAGCAAAACTACAATGTAATTGTAAAAACATCGAAGGAAGAAATATATGCCCGGTTAGCAGGCGATTTTATCGCCGACAAACTCGATATTGTAGCAAACGACCCTATACTTGTACGTAAACGGTTTGTTTATGACATAAATAATGTCCCTGTTGAATATAATATAGGATATTACAGAGCTGATAGCTTTACATATACATTAGAGGCACAGAGGTAATTATTTTAGAGGGGTTCGAATATATTAGAGTATTTATTCTAATTGCCCGTACAACAGGAATCCCTTTATTTTGGATAATAACTAACTGAACAAAAAGAGAGTCTCGCATTTATTTCTTAAATGCGAGACTCTCTTTTTGTTGTAACTTTGTTATGCAGAAGAAGCTCCATATACTAAGCTTTCTTTGCATCACTTAGCATAAACGAGCATAATAATAGATAAGTGGCACAACAACATATAATTATAACAGATCCTATCTGATTACCCATATAATCGCTCAATCCCCCCATTAATAGGGGAACTAATGCGCCACCTGCTACGCCGGTAATCATTAAGCCTGAAATTTCGTTGGCCTTCTCGGGCATTTTTTCCAATGCGAATGAGAAAATGATCGAAAATACGCTTGCACAGGAATATCCGCAGATAGCAATCAGGGACAAAATAATTACTTTATCTGTCGCAAAGATCAGTGCTACAAGAACCGCAACGGCTATAACCATGGAAAGGCGGAAAAATTTGGTTGGTGAAACTTTTGTCAACAAGATAGCTCCGATAAATGCTCCTGCTGTACGGAATCCAAAGTAAAGACTTGTACCATATCCGGCATCTTCCAGTTGCATACCTGAACGTTCCATCAAGAGTTTGGGTGTTGATATGTTTAAGCCGACATCGACTCCCACAACACACACGATTCCTAAAAATAATAGTAAGATGGTTTTATTGCCAAGTAATGATAGAACTTGTCCGAGGGTGGATACTTTCTGCTTGCTCTCATCTTCTTCTATTGCGGTTGCTTGCAACCAAATAGAAGATAGGATGGTAATTCCTGCAAAAACAGGGAACATCAATTGCCAACTACCCAAATGAGATGCCGCAAAAGCTGAGATAAATGGACCTGAAAAAGAAGATATAGCTTTAACAAACTGACCAATAGTCAAAGCTCCCGTTAGTTTCTTTTCGTCTACCACATTTGATAAAAGCGGATTGAGCGATACCTGCAAAATAGTATTAGCTATACCCAATAACGCAAAGGCCAATAGGCATGCATAATAATTATACATGACGAAAGGTACAAACAAGGCTATAATGGTAATTATATTACTGATCTGAACGGTTTTTTTTCGTCCTATTCTGTTCATCAGTATGCCGGTAGGGACAGAGAATACAAAGAACCAGATGAAAACCATAAATGGCAGGAAGTTAGCCATCGTATCCGTCAATGCAAAATCTTTCTTCACATAGTTGGACGATATGCCTACCACGTCGCAAAATCCCATAATGAAGAATCCGAACAATACGGGGAGCAATTTAGATACTGAATTTCGCTTTATCATAGAATTATCATTTGTTTATTTTAAAATTGTATCAATAGGCATCCAAAAGAATCTCGGCTTATAAAGTGTTGCATCTTTATACAAATCGAAAAACTCGAGGCAGTTAACATTATAACACATTAGGATACGTCCTTTATCTTGTATCTGAGGATGAGCCATTGTGTTATACGTTATCATTTTTTTCTCGGTCAAAGGTTCTGTTACCGAGAATATCTTTTTCTCATTGTAGAATGGACCTTCGGGAGTATCCGAAATAGCTGAGAATACATGGTTTTCACGGTCTCTTGTTTGAGTCACCAACACATATTTACCTTCGAGCTTAAACATATTAAACTGTTCGGAGACAGATGTTTTTACACCGTCGAGGGGTTGCGTTTCTTTCGGGTCAGCCGACCAGCTTTTACCATTGTAATATTCCCAATTTTGTAATACATTGTCTTTCAGTTGAGCGCGGGCAACATGTAGGGTGGCAAAACCTATGCTATCTGCCTTACTTCCATAGTTGTAAACATAGTTACCGTCGTCAATCACGGCGTGTCCGTAATGTACCTTGTTGATATTAGCTGCGGGGAAATTTTGCTTGTCGATTACTTCCAAGGTTTTGGCGTTCAACCTGAAATAGTCGCAAGTAATATAAGCGAAGCCGAACATATCGTTTTCTTTTGATCTATAAAATTCCGACATAAAGAGGTGTAGCACGCCGTCTCTTACGAATCCATGTCCAGGCCAATACCAGCAAACGGTGTCTTTCTTGGGTTCGGGTTGCAACCACGATTCGGGGTTTTCACGAGTTCCCCTGAAATAAGTTTGTATTGAGTCACCTTTCAGTACAGTGAATACATTTCCTATAGCCAATGGCGATGATTTATCGGGTCGTTTGTTATCGATTACGTCACCGAAAAAACAATCGCCCCACATAAACAGGCTTCTGCCATCTTTCAGGTCTATGGAGATAGATCCGTCTCCGCCTGTCACGCCCCCGCCCTTTTCGGGCATAATAATATCTATAAATTCGGGGTACATGGCGAATGCCGCTTTCTCCTCGGGTTGCGTCTGATGTTTACTTTCCTTACAGGAAAACAGACAACAGAGTGATGCTATAAAAATAGTCGCTTTCAGGTTCATAATATTAAGTTATTTGTTTAAGATTAGCGAATAAGGTACTCTGATAAAACGAGGTTTATAAATAGACACATCGTTAAACAAGTCGGGTAGATGATGGGTATTCACACAATAACTGATGAGTAATTTTCCGTCCACATCGTATTGCGGGTGAGCCATAGCACTGTATGTCCATATCGCCGAACCCAGATTCAGTTCGGGGGTCGAATATACTTTCTTCGGATTACTCCAATCGCCTTGAGGCTTGTCAGCCACAAAGGTGTAGATACCATCGGTGCGGATACCCCTGTCTTGTGTAACCAGAATATACTTATCATTGTGCTTGAATACACTGAACTGCTCCGACACAGGTACGGTAATACCTGCCATTGCTTTAGTTTTAGTAGGGTCTTTGTCCCAATTCTGCCCATCGAAATATTCCCACTCATTGAGTTTATCATTGATCAACTTCGCACGAGCCACGTGCAAGGGAGCGGCAAGTCCATCGGGAGCTGTTCCATAAACATAGTAATAGCCATTATCTTCAAACACACCAAAGCCGTAATGTACTTTATTTTTGAATGGTGCTTCGAGTTCTAACATGTCGATCACTTTCATATCAGGATAACTCAATCGATAATATTGCGACGCATGCCAGAAGAAATCCCAAATGCCATCGCCTGTTCTCACGATAACCGACATAAATACGTGTACGATATTGTTTTTTACAAAGCCGTGCATGGGCCACAAGAAAGCTATATTGCCATTTACTTTACCAATGTTTATAAGCGATTCGGGTTTCTGGGGAGAGCCTCCGCAGATGGTCGAAACTTTATCACTATCGAGCAGTGTCCATATGTTGCCAATAATTAACTGAGAGGTAGAGTCCCGCTTGTTATCTTTCACTTCTCCTAAAAACGAGTCGCCCCAAAGCCAGAAACTCTTAGTGTTGTCTATCGAAATGGAGATGGCTCCGTCTCCTCCCGTGAGGATGTCTTTCCCCTCGGGAAATAGCAGTTTCACCATTTGAGTATCGACACGAACTTCGAGCGAATCGGTTGGTTTTTCTTCCGTACTATTTTGCTTGCCGGGATCTTTACATGATAGCAAAGCCAAAGGACATAATGCTAAAAACCAAAATATTTTTTTCATAATTATAGGTTATAGAAGTTTATTTGTAGGGGTGAATCTATGTGTTCTTCGGATTTTTGATAAACACTATAGGTTTGGTCCTATGCTTTAAAAATACACGATCTCGGGGTCGAAATGCCTATCATCGGTAATTCCTTTCCACGTATCGCTTCGGAATGGGGCGAGAGGCAATCCCGCTGCATTCTGTAGATTGAGCTTACCCGGATCTTTCGACCAAGCGTAACGAACGGCTACAGCCAAATCTACTTTAGAAGAGCTAACCTCTATCTGGTTTCCTTTTACCAGCACATCATCTGCCCAATAAAATATGCTGTCTTTACCTGCTATAGCAAATCCTCCGATGGGCTGGGCTGCATCCACTCGTTTCAAAGGCGATGCAGATTGAACAGTAATTATAGCTTTGTTGTTTTTGAAAATAACTTGCTGGATTTGAGGCGGCTCGCATTCAATCTCCATCTTATATGTTTTTGCTAATGCTTGTAGGGCAAGACGCCGTCCTACCTCCTGTTTGTTTTTAGGGTGAATGTCGGCGGTTTCACCTATGTCGATAGCTACCGCCATTCCTGTGTTGGGTAGTTTCAGGGCGTAGGTTTGCGATTCACGCAGTTCTGCCCAATCACTATTCTCTGGATTCTCGGGTATCTTTTCGTAATTTGCCAATTGTACAAAATAGAAGGGAAGATTACCCTGTTTAAAATCTTGTCTCCAACCACTTATCATGGCGGGGAAAAGTGTCCGGTACTCATATCCGCGTCCAGCATTACTTTCGCCCTGATACCAGATAAATCCGGTGAGCGAATAGTTTAGCAATGGGTATATCATCGCATTATATATAACAGTGGGGTCGCCAAATGGATTGATATTAATGATCTTAGGTTTTGGGAATGTTTTCGAATCAATCGGAAAGTCAGCCTTGAATACCCAGTTGCCATTAAGAATATCTGTTGACCAAAACGGGTGATAATTGAATCCGCCCTTTCCTTCTACATTAAATACCCTGACTACAAGGATGTTGTTCTTCGGTTTCAGATATTTGATAGCGGTATAATAATCTGACCAGTTTTTGTGCCCGTATGTTTCGCCTATCTGATGCCCGTTGACCCAAGCGATGTTGTAATCTTTTACATAGCTGAGGAAAATATGAAAGGTACTGTCTTTGAAATTGTCGGGCAGGTCAAACGATGTTTTGAACCACACTGCCCCGTCGTAGTTGTCCAAGCCGACGTTGGCATCCTCCCAATAATTGGGGAATTTGATGGGCTTCCAATCCGAAAAATCGGTATCAGGCAGATACCATTTTTCATCCATGCCTTTGCCTTTTAGATAATATTGAGAATCCCAACCGTTTTTGCGGAGAGCTTCGAAGTTGCGTTGTATCTCCTCCTTGCTTTCCGTGTTTTCTTTCAGTTTATCTAACTCGCCATCGAATGCAGCAAATTGCTCCAACGATTGCATACTCATCCACGGTTCGATGGCTATACCCGACCAATCGGTAATGATAAGTCCGACAGGAATACCAATCTGGGGTTGAATATTCTTTGCAAAAAAATAGGCGACAGCCGATAAGCCCGACAGGTCGCTACCGATGGCTATTTTCCAATTTGACTTTGGAATTTCGGAATTGGGCACGCAATCAACCGTATTAGGTAAGGTATAGAAATGTATTTGAGTGTTGTTAGCTGTGGCTATTTCATCTTTCGACCAGGGGAAGTTTCCTACTGAAAATTCCATGTTCGATTGTCCCGAGCAGATCCATACATCACCTACGAGTATATTTTTTAATGTAAGGGTTTCTTCACCCGAAATAATGGTCATCGTGCGGGGCGCGCCCGTTTTAAGGACGGCTGTTTCTATGAGCCAGCTACCGTCTGCGGCAGCTGTGGTTTGGTATGTTCGACCATCGAATGTCAGTTTTACCGTTTTTTCGGGTTGAGCCTTCCCCCAGATTTTATTCTTTTTGTTGCGTTGCAATACGGCATCGTCCGTAAATATATTGGCAACAGACATTTGCTGAGCAGAAACATATCCCATCTGAAAAAACAAGAGTAAAATAATAATGTATAGTAACCGCATTTTCATGGCACTCGGTTTTAGTAGGGGCAGAGCTTTGCCCTGCCCGGGAAATGATAAATTATTATATACGGGACTGCCTAAAAAGTATACTTTGGAGTTAGTCATTGCGAGCTATGGCGAAGTAATCTATCCATTATTATGAGATTGCTTCATCGTTTTTCTTCGTAATGACATACCTCCGGGGCTTTTGCAACAGCCACTATAAGATTTTAATATCCTTCATTTTGAGACAATACTCCGTTCGAAACATTGCGGTCTCTATTCGGAATAGGGAACAGGTAATTGGCCTGGCGAGGTGCAACTCCAGGTTTCGCAGCTGCTACCAATTGGGTCATTTCTTCTAGCGTACACATACGCACAAGGTCGTGCCAACGGTGTCCTTCTCCGGCAAACTCTACGCGATATTCATTCAGAACTGCTTTCTTGAAATCGGCATAACTGGTGGCAGGTGTGTCACCTAATCCCGCACGGTGGCGTACAGCATTGATAGCGTCTTTTGCCGCCTGAGTCGGAGCGCGGTTAATCTCGTTCAAGGCTTCGGCTTTGATGAGGTACATCTCGGAAGTGCGCAAGTAAGGATATGTAGCATTAGACTCATTTCCCTTAGGCTCTGCCACTCTGTCCCAATATTTGCAAACATAAGGAGCGTCGAAGTTTTCGATAGAACCATCTGTATAAGTAAACGATTTGAACAAGCTCACGTTACGGCGTATATCGCCCGATTCATAGGCGTTGTACAGATTGTCGGTAGCAGCATCGTAACCCTGAGCATTGTTAGGTCCACCTTTGTCGGTATTCATTTTAGGTAACAAACGTACCAAAAATTGGTTGCCTTTCCATCCCTGACTTAATGATGAGCTAAAGTTAACTTCCCAAATACGCTCGCCCTTGAAGCGGTTTTCCAACTTAAATAGGTCTTCGAATGACCCCATCGGGAATGCGGGGATTACTGCATCGGCTTTCTGAACAGCTTTTTGAAGATAGTCGTTGTTCTTTTCCTTTTGTCCCAGCGTCACATACACTTTAGCCAATAGGGCTGATGCCGAAAGGGCGTAAGGGCGACCACCTCCAAGACGATCGGTGTATTTCAGATTTTTTTCAGCGAAATCAAGATCTTCCAAAATTACGGGATAGATCTCAGCTATGGGAGTACGGGGTATTCTTGCTCCCTCAACACTTGTTGTTGGTGAGGTATGCAAAGGAACATCGCCAAAGAAACGGGTCAACTCGAAGTAACATAATCCTCTAAAGAATTTTGCTTCGGCTATCAACTGGTTCTTTTTGGTTTCGTCCGTAAACGGTATGTTGGGAACTTTAGTAATCACCGTATTACAAGCATTTATCGTCATGTAAAGATCACGCCACAGGCATGATACCCGTGAGTTATAAGCATCGATTTGGAATTTTGCCACAGATTGAAATTCGGGAGACGATTGTTTCGATACCATATTATCGGACATCAATTCTGGCAATTCCCAAAAGTCGTTGTAAAACAAACCTCCGAAGTTATCGTCCCACAAATTATACTGGTCGTAGTCAGAAATCAACAAGCTGTATATCGCATCTGTAGCGTTGATCGCATCGCTTTCGGTTTTGTAATAATTTTTTTCGGTCATACTGCCTTTTGCTTCTTCATCCAAGAAATCGGAACAAGCCGGAAGTACCGAAGCGGAAAGCATAGCCGCTGCTAAATAAATATATATTTTTTTCATCGTATTTTTTTTTATTGTTTAGGATAGGGGCATATCTAAAAGTATCATTCAAATCCGTCATTACGAACTACGAGGTATGAAGCAGGAAGTGATCTACTTTATTTTACGAGATTACTTCGTCGTTCTTCCTCTCATAGACGAGTTTTTGAGGCTTTTGGGACGGCTCCCTACAAATTATTAAATACTTAAAAATTCATTTTAAGTCCCATCATATACAATCTGGGAACAGGGTATGAACCATAGTCGGCTCCCATACTCAGGTTATTACTTCCGAAGCGGCTCACTTCAGGGTCGTATCCCGAATACTTAGTGAATGTATACAGGTTCTTGGCACTAATGAACACTTGGAGCGAGTTGCATGAGAATTTCTTCAAAAGGTTCACCGGAAAGTCATATGACAAGGTGATGTCCTTTATTCTTAAATATGAACCATCTTCAACCTGATGGTCAGAGAATACATTCGTCATAGGTTGAGCGTTAGCTCTTGGCAACTCGTTGGTTGGATTGGTTGGAGTCCACCTGTTCAAAGCTGCAGTAGAGTTGTTTTTTGAACCATCGAAACTTTCTAAAGCAAAAGTGTTGAAGTTGGCAATAGAGTTGCCTTGTACGCCTTGCAAATAAAGATTCAGATTTACGTTTCCTTTGGTTTCGCCCAATTTAAGCGTGAATGTATTGTTCCATCCGTATGTGAAATCGGGATTGGCATTTCCCAGTTCATAATAGTCATCTTCGTTCAATACATTATTATGGTCTCTATCCACATATTTTCGATCTCCATAAGTAGCTGATTTTCCGGGGAAATTGGCTACTTTCGACAAATCATCTCCTGTTTGAACGATTCCGTCCGTCTTATATCCGTAGAATGTTCCGATAGGTTTATTAACCATAATTTTTGTCCAATCGGTAATACCCATGATAGAGCTACCTACTATACCGTCTTCGTTTCCGGGCAGGCTGGTTATCTTGTTGCGGTTCAAGCCGAATGTCAGATTAGAATCCCAACGGAATTTGGTGTTGTCAACAGGCACAGCGTTGAACGTAAAGTCAAAACCTTTGTTCTCAAGTGTTCCCACGTTTTGCATACTTCCAGTATACCCCATGTGATATTCTACGGGGACATTCAACAATAGGTCGTCTGTTTTCTTTAGGTAAAAGTCTGCAGACAATGAGTATCTTCCTTTAAGGATGCCAATATCGAAACCTGCGTCAAATTGAGCAGTTGTTTCCCATTTCAAATCTTGGTTACCTAATGCCCAAGGCTCTTGCCCTTTGATAATTTCATTTGTCCAGATATACGCTTCTGTTCCGCTCAATAATCCTTGTGATGAATAAGGGGCAATACCCTCGTTTCCTACCAAACCATAGCTTACACGTAGTTTAAGATTGTCAATAGAATTTTGGTTCTTCATAAAAGCTTCTTCTGATACCCTCCATGCCACAGCTGTAGATGGGAAGAATCCGTATTTATGATTTAGACCGAATTTCGAAGAACCGTCAATACGTCCTGTCAACGTAATCAAATAGCGGCTGTCGTATCCGTAGTTCACACGGGCAAGATACGATAGCATTTGCCAAGACGAGTAGCCGGTGCTTGCCACCTGTATTTTTTTGCCTTCCTGTATAGAATAGTATCCGAGACGGTCGTCATCTATACCTGATCTCGAAACTGTTACGGGTGATAATTCATATTGTTGAGCAGTGATACCTGCAACAGCGTTTACGTTGTGCTTTTCCTTAAATATTTTGTTGTAACTCAATGTATTCTCCCATACCCAAGTGTATCCGTCGGCTTGTCCTACGGTGGCTATACCTTCGCTGGCTTCGCCGCGCTTGATGTTGGAGGGAGCAAAACTTTGATCTTTGGTGTTGAAATAATCTATACCGATGGTCGATTTAAAGTTTAAGCCTTTGATAATCATAATATCGGCATACATATTTCCTGTCAAACGCAACGCTTTGTTTAATTGCTTGTACGTGTTAGCGTCTTGAACCGGGTTTCCTACCGCAGGTTTCGAAGTGTTGTTTTCATAAACGTATGAGCCGTCGGGATTTTTTACAGGCAGACCAGGGTTCATTTCCAACGCCCATGAGGTGATACTCGATGCAATGGCGCTTTCGTAATTGGTTACTACACCGTTAGATTGGCTGTACGAAATATTCATTGTATTTCCTACTTTTACTCTGCTGCTTAACTCTTGGTCGAGGTTGAAACGCAAACCGCCTTTTTTGTAATCAGAACCGATGATGATACCGTCTTGCGAAAAGAAGTTAGCCGATAGGAAATAAGCCGACTTGTCGCCACCTCCCGAGAAGCCCAATTCGTAATTCTGAATAGGTGCTGTTCTGAAAATCTCTTTTTGCCAGTCGGTACTTTGTTTTCTAAGGTTGTTGAGTCCCGCATAGATAAGTTTGCGGTCAATATTAGCATTATCAGCAGCTTCGTTGCCTAATATCGCCAGTTGTTCAGCGTTGAGCATATCCATTGTTTTAGCTACAGTTTGCAAGCCGTAGTAAACATTGATCGAGGTTCGCACCTTTCCTTTACTACCTCTTTTGGTGGTTACAAGTATTACCCCATTTGCCCCCCTGGCTCCATATATGGCTGTGGAAGAAGCATCTTTCAATACTTCGATAGATTCTACATCATTGGGATTGATAGAGGCCATCGGGTTCAACGACGGAGTGTTCATTGCTCCCGAAGTTGCACCTCCGTCTATGATCGGAATCCCGTCTATTACATACAACGGTTCGTTTGTTCCCATCACGGAGCTTGTTCCACGAACACGAATCGATGTAGCTGCTCCCGGCTGGCCCGAAGTGTTAGTTATCACCACACCTGCAGCCCGGCCTTGTAATCCTTGGTCGATGGAGGTGATGGATGTTTTCACCAAGTCACTCGATTTCACAGACGATATGGCAGCCGTTAAGTCGCTCTTTTTCATCTGTCCGTAACCTACTACCACTAATTCGTCCAAGTAGGTCGATTGAGATTTCATAGATGCTTTTATGGTCGTATTATTGGTCAATTTTATTTCTAAAGTTTCGTATCCAATGTACGAAAACACAAGATAATCACCTGATTTAGCATTGATTGAAAAATTTCCGTCTAAATCGGTTACAGTTCCGTTGGTCGTGTTTTTCACTACGACCGCTACACCGATAAGCGGCGTTCCGTCATCTTCGGTTAGAACTCCCGAATATTGAGTCTGTTGAGCGTATACGCTATTCGACAGCAAGGCGAATAACAGTATGCAACATATTCTGAATAAATTTTCAAGTTTCATGGTCTATTGGTGTAATGGTGTTTATTTATCTAAGCCCCAGCTTTTATTAGGTTGCGATCCCAAATAAATCTCTAAAAGTCCTCCCGCTGCGAATGTTTCGTGCGAAATGTTATATTTATTCAGTGGTTGCCGATTGAGCTGAGTTTTTTGGATATAGTAATTAGTTGCCGAGTTATTATAAGTCTTGATTCTGAACTCTTTTCCCACGTAATACGTAGGGTTGAGCTTT
The DNA here is from genome assembly GCF_900128985.1 of Indolivaga macrotermitis. Taxonomy (GTDB): domain Bacteria; phylum Bacteroidota; class Bacteroidia; order Bacteroidales; family Dysgonomonadaceae; genus Dysgonomonas_A; species Dysgonomonas_A macrotermitis. Next base: position 232,532 of record NZ_FQUC01000002.1, read on the forward strand.
ATTGTGATTTCATCAAACACAGGGCTAGTCAACTCGTAAGAAGGATTTTGAGCCGAAGTTCCTTGTACACTGAACAAGCCTAACGCCATCAGTGCGCTTACGCCGCCCATTTGACCCTGATCTTCGTCGTGTCCGCCATATCCCCTGTCGGGAGAAACTGCCCCGTAAGCTTGTGAGCCTACTTTCCGAACCCAATATTGAGACATCCATGGTGCACCTGCAAGGTTGAATACATGGGCATCCGAGCATCCGGGTTGATTAGCGTAGCTTATATAGCCGTTGCTGTAACCGAATACGAAGTCGTCTTTGTCCGACTGTTCAAAAGCATAGTTCAGTTTTTCGCAAAGCTTTTCGTTGCCTCCCATTAGTTTAGCTAATCCAGGTATATCTTGCGACACTGCCCATGTAGCTTGCCATGCATTGGTTTCTATCCAACCTTCACCGCTCAACGGGTCGTTATGTAACCACTGTCCTTTGGCGTCTTTAGGCATAAGCAGTTGTAACTGCGGATTAAAGAGTTTTTTCCATCCTTCGGAACGTTTTTGGTAATAAGCCGCATCTTTGGTCTTACCCATTTTGGCAGCCATTTGCGATAGCGACCAGTCTTGGAATACCGCTTCGAGTGTGATTTCGGCGTTTCCGGGATAATATCCGTTTTTGATATAGAATTCAATTTCTTTTTCAGGGCCTATCATTCCGCCGGGCTTATGGTTTCTCACCATCGCTTCATAAGCCTTTTCGGGGTCTACCTTGGTCAGCATGCCTTTTTGGTATGCACTAGTGATGAGGTTAGTGGCAGGACAGCTTGTCATAATATATGAATATCCGCCTGCGTTAGGGCCTCGGGGCAACAGTCCGCCATTGTCAGCATATTGCACCAAGCAAGCCGCAAAGTCGTCCAATACTTCAGGATAAGCCAATCCCCACAGTATATTCAAATTCCATTGAGTCAACCAGAAAGCATCCGAATTATACATATGGAAGCGTGATGTTCCGTCCGGGTTCTTTGGCAATGTTCGAACAATCAATTTGGCATTAACTGTTGCGTTTCCTACACGTTGTCCTTGAGTATAATCGGGATAGTCCCCCGAAACATCATCGAGTTTGTGTCGTCCGAGCAACACATGCCACATATCGGTATAGAACTTAATTTGCTGTTGGTTGCTGCCACCTTTCACATCGATGCGCCCCAACATGTCGTTCCATTCTTTGAGGGCATCGGCTTTTACAGCATCGAAGTCCCATCCGAATTTGTCGCTGTCCATATTTTTACGGGCGTTTTCGATATTGGTGTACGATACGGCAAATTTAACCTGTATTTCGTCGCCTGCTTTTACATTGTAAACGGCGTTTACTCCACAGTTAGGGGCATCGTAATAACTTGCTCCCTCGTTTTTAGCTGTTTTTTCTTTTACCCCTTGATGGGAGCTGATGTTCTTCAGGATTTCCTTGTCGTTCCATCCATTCATTTGTTCGAAAGGTTTGTCAAGCTTCATTACGAAGAATATCCGCACATTGTCCGGCCCTCCCCAAAAACGCCCTGTGGTATTTACCGACCCTTCTATTTCAGTGTCGCTTACTTTGGTCACACGGCAATCATTCATGGTGGAGGTAGACAAGTAACCGCCCAAGTTCAACAGGATGTTTGATACGTTATCTTTGGTATAGCGCAATTTGTAGTGGCTTACCCGGTCGGTAGCCGTTTGCTCTACCCAAATTCCGTAATCTTGGAGGAATACTCGGTGGTAACCGGGTTGAACAATCTCGCCGTCATGAGAGAATGTCGATTTCCAATTTTGTTCTCCTGCTACGGGATTTACGTTTCCGGTGGTAGGCATCAAAGTGATTCCTGAAAGCATCCAGCAGTGTACTTGAGGAAAACCGAGTATATCGAGCGAGTTATAGTTATATCCGCCTCCGTACTGGTTTTTATTGCGTGTTAGCGGCGCAGCACTTATCATCCCGAATGGGCGGCTTCCGGTTACGAAGAAGAAATAACGTCCACGAGCCGATTCTACATAAGGGTCTACTTTAGACACATAATCGGTGTAATCTTCGGGTGCAGGATATACTTCTATTTCAGATAGTCCGACGTTTAAGCCATCGGCATCGGTAGTTTCAAATTTTACCCAAGTTACCTTTTTGGCCGGAAAATCAACAGCTTTGGCTTCTCCCCCGTTGGGTATTTGATTTACAAAAATGCTGCTTCCGTCGCTAAAGTGTAGTGTACCTCCCGCAGTATGGCTTTGCAGTATCGAGCGATCGTATATAATAATACGGTTGATGTTTTGAGGCTTGTCCCAATCGAGCTTTATCCAAGGGTAGTCGATGGCTCCCCATGGGGTTTGCTTGCTTGCCGACGCCCATTCGCCTTTGTTTTCTATTCCTATCAATCCATCGATAACGTTTTGAGCGGAATAGGAGGCATCTTTTTCGGACGAAGCCGTCACTTTCGCTTTCGGAGCGATATTATACGGTCCGGCAAAGGCACAAAGGTTAGCTGCCGCAAATAAAATTATGGTAAATATTTTCTTAATCATGGTATTGTTGTTTCTTTATATGTGCCGGGATTACACGGTGCCCAATTGTAGTCTGCGGCATTTTGCCCCCTGTAAGGCGTAAAGTCCGCAGTTTTGGGAATTGCTACATATCTTTGTACAATTGGGGTTTCGGCAGATAGCCCTAACCACGATAAGTCCATAGTGGTAGATAACCAAAGGTCTTCACCTTCGAGCTTCGCCACTTTCCATGTGTCATACACGGGAGTTGTAGAAAGGAACCCGAATTTGATAAAGGACAGAGAATCCACTTTAGATTCACTTCCTATGATCTTCCATGAGCAGTATTGGTTCAATTCCTCAAGATTGACCGGGCCTGATGCCCCCCAGTCATATTGCCACGAGTAATCGGGGTTCAAGCGGTACACATTGTCCCATAGCTTATCATTCACGGTATTTGTACCGTCGACGGTTTCAGCCGTCAGTTTCCAATCATATTTGGTAAGCAACGGGTAACCCGAGAGACTTACTGACACAACCAAATCCGAAGCGTCAATCAATTTACCCCCGGCATCATATCCGCTGAAGGTATATACCAAAGACCCGTTTTCATCTCCGGAAAGAATCATTTGAGAGAAATCGTACCCAGATGATGTTCCGTTTACGGTAACTTCGGTTTTGTAATCAGTATTGGTGATTCCATCAATCGATTTTGTAATTACCAATTTAGCAATGCTGTTATTGGTGAAATTTACTCTGGTTTTGATGGTGTCACCTATTTTTCCTGATGCAGTGAGCTTATCAAGCGCTACAGACGAATCGACGTGTATGCTTTCGTTTTTTGCACAGGAAAAAATGGCGAAAACCATGCACAGAGTACATACGATAATTTTTGCTACATTTTTCATTTGATTATTGTTTAAAGGTATTAGGTCAACTTTTTATTTCACGAATGATTTTACCATCATCGCTTGGGTATTTCCTTCGTTTATTATCTTATACGATTTAGCTGCCGCAGGTATTACGAATGTTTCGGCGTAATTAAATCGTTGTTTCATTCCATCGGCTGTTTCAACTATCACCGAAATTCCTTCTACCAGCATCCATACATGACATTTTCCATTCGTTTCGATTGTGATTTCTTTGTCGAAATTGTATCTGTATACATCGTAGAAATGTTCTGGGTGGGTGGGAAGATGTTCCAGGCAAAAACCATCTTTTAGTTCCATCACATAAGGTTTGCTGATCAGTTCGTCATATACCTTTTGTCCTTGGAGTTCGAAATTCACGTTCTTCATACCATGGTCGATATTGATAGGGCGTGGACGTCCGTCCAAATCCAGACGTACCCAGTCGTACATTTTGAAAGTGAATATATAAGGTGCGCTGCTTATCTCAAGCACCAAATTGTCTTTACCCGAAGCATGGATCGTTCCGTTGGGAATCAGATATAGATCGTGCTTTTTGGCATGGTATACTTGCACGTATTTTGTAATATCAATCTCCTTCGCATTTTCTTGACTGTAAACCAAAGCTTTGTGGAACTCATCGGGATTTACTCCTTCCTGAAATCCAAGATATACTAAAGGATCATTTTTCACATTTAATATATAGTATGTTTCGTCTTGAGTGAAAGGCATTCCGAATTCTTTTGCGATATACTCGGGACGAGGGTGGCATTGTACCGAAAGGTTACCTCCATCGAAAGTATCCAAGAAGTCGAAGCGTATCGGAAAGTTGTATTTGAAGCGTTCGGCACAGTCGCCCAATACTTCTTTGTAATTGTTGAACATCAGGAAATCGAAAGATACTTCTAAACGGAAGTTGTCGCTTTCGAACATGATTCCATTTTCAAGCACCATTAATTCGAATGACCATGCCAAGTTAGGAACATCCGTATTTAATTGTTTAATATTTTCTTTCATCCATGTTCCACCCCATGCTCCCGGTTCGAACCAAGGACGTACACGAAAGAAATTTTTAGACATGGCTGACAAACCTTTTCTCAAGTCATCGCCCGACATAGATAGGTAATTGTCGGGGCGTTGTTCGTCCACAACCAGATCAATTCGAGGAAGAATGTTTGCTTTGTGTTCGTTTAAAACAATCCAGTCTACAAAATAGAAGCGTTTGTACATGTTGCGTCCGTCTTCAACCTTGTCGGCTCCCAAGTTGGTAGCTGCTCCGGCTCTCATTCTGAACTGTAACTCATTTTTAGGCAGGTCTACGTAAATGAGTTTGCCGTTCCATCCCGCCAATTGGGCTCCGCAACCGATAATGATATTAACATCGGCGCTAGCTTCGGGTTGAATCTTAGTCAGTTTGTCTTTGTCGAACCAGTCTATTAGTTTTTTATCGGTTATTTTTCCGAAGATGGAGTCTTCCTCGCCTAAGTAGGGAACTAACATTTGAGCAATTTCGTCGGACGACTTCATTGCTGCATCAATATTTTTCCAAACGGCTTTCACGCCCTTTTTGATCAATATTTCGTTTATTTGCTGTATGAGTTCGTTCCAAAATACGCCGACATATCCGTCTATGATTACTGTTTTTTGTTCTGCTATATAATCAGCCAATGCTTCGGCGCCGCTTTTAATAGTTCCTTTTGCAAGTGGAAATCCGGGATAAATATCATAATCTCCCTGAGGAGTAGGCTGAGCCTTTTCGGGAGCAAGAAATTGAGTTGTTTTACGCTTGATGTTTTCCTTTTTTATCATGTCTTCTTTATTTAATTGTGCTTTTACATTCATAGCCGAACCTGTAATGGGGGCGATGTCCCATAGTTTGCAAATCTTCACTTCGGTTTTATCTATCTTTTGATTCTTTAGAATCGATTTCAAATTATCTAAAAAGAGATAGCTGGCTTTTGCTATGCTTCCGCCTATAATAAGTGTGTCAGCGTCAAATTTCTGTAACCACGGAGTGATAAACTCCGCTAGATTACTCGAAAATTCATTAAAAATATTTAATGCCCTTTTATCATTGTTTATTGCATATTCAGCTATTTCTTTTACTCCGGAAACGATATTTCCTGTTTCCGCTTTCCATCTTCCTACAAACCATCGGGTGGAGAAATAATCGTCGGCGATACTTTGCCCGAACGGAATATTGTATAAATAACCATCGGCAGGAACACTGTCGCTTTTCTCGGTCATAACATTTCCTTCTACTAAGAATGTACTTCCAAATCCTGTTCCAATAGTAACTATCAAACTCCTTTTACTGTTCTTGGCAGCTCCCGCATAATACTCTCCAAGAGCAAATCCTGTTGCATCATTGATGAATGAAACGGGTTTTGATCGGTCGGGAAAAGCTTGTCTGATAGTCTCCTTTATGTTTATTGCAAATAAAGAATCGTATTTTTGAACTCCTTCGATCAGCGATATTCCATTCTCATAATCAAAAGGTCCAGGTATAGCAATGCCGATTCCCTCCACATTACCTGTTTGCTGTAACGTTTGTGCTATGGTCGCTTTCCATACTTCTGTAATTTGCATGTAAGAAGCGTTTGAGTCCACCTCATTATTAATCAGCGAACCGTCTACGATCTTCCCTGTGTCGCCTTCTACTAACGCACAGCAAATGTGAGAGCCTCCAACATCTACTCCGATGTAATATTTCTTCATGTTTATATATGTATAGATGTATGATTGTATATGTATGAACATATATGTAAATGCAAAAGTGAAAAACTTTTTTATTATATCAAAATAAAATGGCATTTATTTATAGTTAATTTCTTTGTACTGTGTATATAAAGAGTTAAATAGTGGGTTATATATTGATTTTATAGATAAGAAGTAGATAGGTACTTATAGTTATATAGTATAGGTTTTATGACCATATTCTGCTTTTACAGAGATCATATTGTTTGATATAGATATTATTATGTAAGTACGAGGTAGAATTGGTCTTCTTTTAGTAAATATTACAGATTGCGTGGCGTTTGACTTGGTAGAGTAAACAATATTATTCTTATATTTGTTTTGATGGAGCATTTCTAGTATTATCTCTATGAAAGCAATGAAATACAGAAAGTTGATCCAGGATTCAGCTTCTTTAGGGTGTGGTTATATATAATATTTCGTGTCATGCCTGAGAAGTTTTATATGCTACGTTTCTTTCTTGATTTGTGCTTTGCAATGACAGCATTAATCTTTGTCTGTTTTACTCTATTTCTCAAGCATTTTTTTTCTGCCTTTACAAGCCTGATATCATTTTCTGCAAAGTTTATAGTTTGCGTGACTTAGTCTGCTTATCCATTTAGATAGTGGACTGCGGTAAACGGGTGAAGCTTACAATAGTCTTTTGTACTCCTAATCTACAGATTACTTTTTTTCTATATTATTAATGAATACTCTTATAGAAAATAGTAATAAAAATACGGAAATAGCTATTGGATAGATCTGCAAATCAATTAATTCAAGCGCATTAAGGTTTAATAATTTAGCAAATAAATCGATGCTTCAATTGGATATTTAGCTAAACAAAAAGCCAATAATGCTAGTATTGGCTCTCATATACTTGAGAAGTTTGCGGTAATACGCTTTCAGTTCTTCTTTGGTTGGTAGTTTTGCCCATAAGGGTTCGTGGCCTGTATAACCTCTGTCTCCCAGAACAAGAGTAAGTCGTTTGTCTAATTCAAATAATGCTTGAGTCAGCGGGTCACGCAAACGACCCCACGGGTCATAACTAAGCTCTTGCCTTACAACTCCCGTTTGATCCATCACATGTGTGATACTGCCCAGATAGTCGCGTCCTATATAGTTTACCGTCCAGCCGGAGGCTTCTTTTACATACACTGCCGCTGCACTGTATATGTTACCGCCAAGTAGTAATACTCAGATTAAGAAGAGACTGCATATTGTGAAGATATACAGCCTCTTTTTGCTTATAATCTAGTTCTTTCTTTATATAAATCCTCTACTTGTGCTATTAATAAATCAGCTTGCTCCTTTCCCATTTCATACTCATATTTAAAAGCTAAATCTCCTCTTGAAAAATGATCTTCTATCTCAAGAAGTACTAATATTATTTCAGGCTCTTTTACTTCAAATATTATCTGGAATGACTCATCCATTGAAATGAAAAGATAAAACTTTTTCATTTCTTCATTTAATAGTTGTTTTAATTTATTTCCAAGGATAAAGAAATCATTCTCCGATCCTCCAACTTTTTTTTCTATCTTAACTCTAGATATAACAAAAGAAAAACAAGCTGTATAGAACTCTGGAATATTATTTATATCATCAAAAACAAAATTGTTAAAGCTCATTACTTCATGATTATTCTGGTTTAAGAATATTATCTTTTTCATTTTGTTTACTTTATGGGGGAGAAATATTTATGGTATAAGATCTTTATTAGGTATTGAGTCTTCATTTATTATTTCTTGAACGATACCTTCTCCCATAATAGCTTTCGGACTTTCGCAAAAAATAAATTTAGCACCAACCCTAAAATATGGACCAAGAAAACGTCTTTCTATAAAAAGAATGTGAACTAAGGCACTTTCCTCTGGATAAAAACATTTCTATCTAGCAATTCTATACTGCCAGATGTGTATGTACCTTCTTGAAAAAGAAACAAAGGTCTATAACCTGAGTGAAAAGGAGTCTTCCTCGCATTTTTAAATAATTCAATATATGCTTTTATTTTAATCATGATTTAAAATTTTATTTATAGAGTGTACCTATAAAGACAAACTTAGAGTTAGATATCAAATATTCGAAATCTTCGTTATAGTCATAATCAAGGGGCAATAATCCCCCATTGACTTGAATCCTATTTTTTAAGCCTATATCAGTGAAAGAATGATTGGATCGAGAATATAAAATAAAATTCCTCCCTATAAGATAATCTTCAAAAGATACATCATAATTAGCTTTGAATACTAAACATGTATCATTTAAGTTATCTATTATTTTACCTCGAATAATATTCTTGCCATCAATACTTTCAAAATTCCAAGGTTCGGATATTATTATTTCACAATTTTGCTGATTCATAGCAACTTATTATTTAATGGGTTGTATATTTATAATCTTAACACGAACAGGATCAGGTGTCATAAACTCTGAACCTCCTCCTGGCATACTATAAGCAGGGATAACTTTTCCTCCATTTATTTGTAATGTAGGATTATTTGTTATTTCAAATTCAATTCTTACTGTTGGTTTAATTGGCAGAGCCAATCTCTCTTGAGCGTTTACTCCCGTTTTGAAAATATCTTTTGTAAAATATGTATCACCTGGACGACCTCCTCTTAAATATCCTGTCTCCTTAATACCAAGAACTTCTCCTTCTGTCGCATATCGGTATCCTCGTACCGAACTCCTGTAAATGTTCGTGACCTGTATAACCTCTGTCTCCCAGAACTAAAGTCACCCTTTCATTCAGTCAGAGACTTCTTTACATACACCACCACTGTACTGCATGCGTCACCATCAAGGTACAATCTTTCGCTTGTTCCTGCAAGATATATTATACCGTTTCTTCTTATAAAAACTCAACACTTATAAGCTAATGTAAGTGCTGAGTTTTTTTCCTTTATTTATTCTTTAGAGAAAAGCGGGTAAATATAATTTAAGATTTCTTCCTCAAATTAATATACTCTACTAAGATACAATTCTCTCTATATATAGAATATTTCTATGTGTATTTCAGAAAGAAATCTATTAATCGTTTTTTTAATTGGCTTGAAGACATATGTCCTTCTACAAACATATCATAACTATTATCTAGGTCATAAATATCTTTGAATAAAGACTCTTTTAACATAAGATCATCCTTTAAATGAAAAATAAGATTAATTACTTTACTGATCTCCTTTTCATCTTTTTTTAATAAATCATATAACCGAATAAGGATTAGTTTAAAAGCTTTTTCTGTCAAAGTAATTTTACTAAGATGTAAAAAAGTCATTATTATAACAAATTGCTCATTTAAAGATTTCGCCAATGATAAATCTAAAACTATAGATGTAGGGCTTTCTTCCTCTGCAATTTTTTTGTCAGCCCAATTACAAATTTCATCTTTTGTTACTAGTCCTTTCTCTATTGCATAGAGAAAATATATTAATACATCATACTCCTGATTAGAAACAACGCTCATCTTATAATTCATTATTTATTACATAAAATTATATTCTAATATTTTATTTAAACTTAAATCCCGACACTTCACCTGTCCTTGGATTTTTCCAGTAGTGAACTGTTGTACTTTGTTCTTTATAATAATAATAGGTCTTTTCATTGACTATTTTAGTCGATAGAATTTCTGTTTTATGTGCATGTTCCATTTTTTGCCAATCTTTCCATATCGGATCTTTTATACTACCTTGCATCTTTTCGATGCCTGCTCCAGATTTAGCTTCTTGCAATGTCAGTTGTTCTGTTAAATTTTCAGCTGTAGTTCTAAAGTTAGGATTACCTGATATTTTACCGGTCCACTTTCCTGTCCATAGATCAAGGTCGTGCCTTTTAGCATATCTATATCCTCCTCCGGCACCGGCTATAAGTCCAATTCCGGCACTTGTTTTCAAACTGGACAAACCAAACTCATGGGCTTTCTGAATATTTCCGGTAAAAAGATATCCTGCGGTAAAACCGCCGGCATATCCTCCTCCGGCTCCTCCTAATAAACCTCCTACAGCCCCTTTAACAACAGGGCTTGTTATACGAAATCCATTTATGACAACAGCTCCTAATGAATTCGCTGCAAATTGACCGGCAAAACCTCCAACTAAACCCGAAGCGGTGCCAATAACCGAACCTGTGACTATTTCTCCTGCATTTGCTCCACTTAATGCTGTATTAGTAGCTCCTACAATTGCTCCTCCGGCAGCCCAACCGAATGGACCATATAATGCTAAATTATCGGCGGCGGCTCCCGCTCCAAATGCGGCGGCTCCCTTGCCGATCATTTCCCAAGGTGTACCGGTTATATTGCCTTGCCAGATATTAACTCCAAGATTTACCACACCTCCAATTGCAGCTGCGATTAAATCATCAAGACCAAACCATTCTCCACTCGGATCGGTATACCTAAATGGATTATTCAACGCATAACTATACCGGTTAAAGTTCTGGCTAAAATCGGGAGCCTGTACATAAGGATCGGGACTAAGGAAACGACCTACTACGGGCATTGCCGCTGCACTGTATGCATAAGGGTATTATATGTTTAATCTATTACGGTACTACTCGGGATTACAAATCCCGAGAGACGAAAGAAACTTATCATCGATTTGAAAACTTAGGGATTACAAATCTCTAAGGGAGGGAATACAAAATTATCCATTCTATTTTTAATCTTCTATTCCCATTTCACATCTCCTCCTTCTATTGAATTGTAATGCTGTTTATTATAACTCAACTCACCTATATTATTATTTATTCTACTTGTTTTAGCAAAAGTGTTGCTTTCATTAGTATGAAAATCAATTAATAAATTTGTCGCTTTACAGAAAATATTATTTTCGACTATAAGTAATTCATCAAACTGACAGTCATCGAAATTCACAAAATCGCCAAAAACATTATTTTTAATGATAACAGGCTTTTTATTATGACCTCCCATTTGGTAGTCGAGACTTTTTTGAATAGTGCAATTTTCCAAAATAAACCCCTGAAAAAACCATGTTGTATGTAAAAAAAGTTCCCCTATTACACATCCTGTAATAGTTAGGCTTGAAGTTTTAAATCCGGTAAAGGCTAAATCAACTTTACCAATGAAAGAATTTTTGATCACAAGCGATTCCTTTTCCAAATCTGAGCAATCCAATACTGAAATTATTTTGTTTTCTATTACCATTTTACATCTCCTCCTTGTATTACATTAAAATGAGGCCTTATAGGGTTCTGAGTATCTGGGGAATGCAAGTTCATCGATCTAACCTGCCCATTATGAACATTAGCTTTAATAATCTTGGCTTGTCCATTTATTTTTAGGTTTATGGCATTGTCCCCTTCTTTTAAATTAGAACGGCTTTCCATTATGGTTTTTCTTGTATTATCTAATACTTTATCTTGAGAAATGCCTAGATCATTATTTCGACCTCCTGAATTGTTATGTTGTAAAAAGTTAGTTGAAGCCCTTTCTGTAATAACTTCTTTTCCCGTCCAAGGATTTACACCACCTTTTAAAGCATTTATATATCCATTAGCTGAGCCTGCTGCTGTACCTATTGATGTACCCCAAATTAAACCATCTTTAGCGGCAGACCATGCGTCAGACCAACTTCCTCCGTTTATTTTAGTCATAGTACCTGCAACTACAAAACTAGTTACACCGCCTGTTCCTCCTTGAATGAGTGCTTGGCGTAAAACGGGTGAAGCGATACTCCCAAAAGCTGAATTCATCGCTCCATTAACAAGGTTACCAACACCAGCAGAAATAGCACTGGTAACACCACCCATTAACATCTGATTACCAATTATCTCCAGACTAATATTACCGAAACCGTGTTCAAAGCCTTGTTGTAAAGCTGAATTACCACCAGCGATAACCATATCCCCAACTACAGGACCAGCATATAAGGTCGTTAATCCGGCTCCGGCTCCAACTCCGAAATAACTAAATCCTTGTGCCCAACTATTAACATTACCTGCAATAGCGTTGCCTATAAGATTCACGGTTCCTCCAATTGCAGCTGCGATTAAATCATCAAGACCAAACCATTCTCCACTTGGATCGGTGTATCTCAAAGGATTATTCAACGCATAACTATACCGATTAAAGTTCTGGCTAAAATCGGGAGCTTGTACATAAGGATCAGGAGAAAGGAAACGACCTATAACCGGGTCGTACAGACGGGCATTCATATTAATCAGCCCGAATACAGACAAGTGTTCGTGACCCGTATAACCTCTGTCTCCCAGAACTAAAGTAACTCTTTCGTTAAGATCATATAGGGCTTGGTCTACCGGATTGCGAAAGCGTCCCCATGGATCATAACTAAGCTCTTGTCTTACAACTCCTGTTTGATCCATTACATGGGTGATACTACCCAGATAGTCGCGTCCGATATAGTTTACCGTCCAACTGCCGGCTTCTTTTACATACACCGCCGCTGCACTGTATGCGTCACCACCAAGGTACAATCCTCAGGTATCCTCAGTAAGGGAACTCATAAAAATTCAGCACTTATAGGATCATCCATAAGTGCTGGATCATGTGATTATTATTTATTTCTGTTATCCCAAGCTTCTTTTGTCCAAAACCATTTCTTTTTTAAAAGCCAATTAGTAGAATCTACACGATCTTCCAGTGGATAGAACTCTAAAATAGCATTATTGTCTAAATTCTGAATATGAGTTTCATCTATTATCCGATATTTACGTTCTGACATAAAAGACCCATCTGTAAAGGTATGCTCTACCCTTTGATTTATGATGACAGCTCCAGATATGATATAACGACCGTATCCCCATGATTTCCCTTTAAATCGATCAATTCCACCTTTTTCCATCCACTTAAGAAAATCTATTAGGCTTTTAGAACTTCTCTGATAAATAGAAATTCCGTCTTTATAGAATGTAATCATAGCTCCATCTGATGGATCATAATAACATCCCTCAGTCATGATAAGGGTCTCAAGGCCTGTATCCTTCCCATCATACAATAGTGTGAAGTTTTTGGGTTTCTTTGCTCCACATGACAGCAATATAAATAATATCCCAATAGATATAATGTACTTCTTTTTCATTGCATTTTTATTTAATATGTATAAAGAGAATTTGAATTAGTCCAGGTTCCTTTTTGTATAAAATTGTTTTTGTATGTTCCATAATGAAAATCAGGATTTTTAGTCAAATATCTGTGCATTGCATTTTGAAACCAGCCAACCTGAGGAATATTCATTCCTATCTTAGTTGTAGAATTTCCTTGTCGAACCCCAATATAAAAAGGTGATGCAAGTTGGTAACCACCATCATACACCCCTTTTCTATTTTGAGCATGTTCTTCTGTCATTTTTACTCCATATTCATCTCTTGAAGGATCTGTTGTATAAATATTAAAACCGGCAGAATATCCCTTATAGCCCACTTCTAAAGCTGCGGTTCTTTGTTTATCTCCACTTCGTGCAAACAAGTCATTCTCATGTTTTATAGAAAGATCTTTGTATCGGACTCCTATTGTTCCTGTAGATTGTTTGCCTCCTGGTTCGTTGCTATAATTATATCTATTGAACATATATGAAAATCCGCGTTTTCCATCATCATATGCAAATCCTCCTGATAAGGTATTCTTTAAATTGTTTCCAGCACCACCTCCAAACATAGAACCATTAGCCATTAACGTCCAATCTCCAATCTTTTGGGATACACTTACAGCTGCTCCTATACGAAATCCACCTCCAAGTGCTACACTCCCAACACCGGCAGTTAACATCGCTACAGGCGAGATAGATACCCCGAATCCATTTATTTCAGAAAGAAAAGGAACATTCACAGGTATTGGTTTTATTATATTAGATAGTAATGTGTTAGCAACATCCTTTCCAGCAAACACCAATGCTCCGCTTAGAGTACCGACCCCCATTGTAGAAGCAGCTATTCCTGAAGCTAAAGCACTTAAACCTCCACTATAAATAGCAGCCATCCCCCAATTACCTGTGGCTATGCCGTGTGCAACATAACCTGTTGCAAATGCCGCTGCTGCTATAATTGCTATCGGAATAAAAGCAAACTCCCCATTGGGGTCAGTATACCTAAAAGGATTATTCAACGCATAACTATACCGATTAAAGTTCTGGCTAAAATCGGGAGCTTGTACATAAGGATCAGGAGAAAGGAAACGACCTATAACCGGGTCGTACAGACGGGCATTCATATTAATCAGCCCGAATACAGACAAGTGTTCGTGACCCGTATAACCTCTGTCTCCCAGAACTAAAGTAACTCTTTCGTTAAGATCATATAGGGCTTGGTCTACCGGATTGCGAAAGCGTCCCCATGGATCATAACTAAGCTCTTGTCTTACAACTCCTGTTTGATCCATTACATGGGTGATACTACCCAGATAGTCGCGTCCGATATAGTTTACCGTCCAGCCGGAGGCTTCTTTTACATACACCGCCGCTGCACTGTATGCGTCGCCGCCAAGGTACAATCTTTCGCTTGTTCCTGCAAGGGTTTCGTCTATTTCGTAAATACCGCCTACATAATAGCGGTTCCGTTGAAGCGTATCGTTACGCATCAGGTTCATTTTTATACGGTTGCCATCTGTATCGTAGCTGAAAAGGGCTTTATAACCGTTCTCGGCTATACTTACCGGGCGCATCTGGGCATTGTAAGTAATATCCTGTTGATGTTGCGGCAGATTCTCGGTGTAGGGTTGTACTTTTTCTATAGCATAGGGTTTGTTTTTACTGTACGAAAAGTAGCCTATTGCCGAATGATCGATAATATTTCCCTGGTTGTTGTACTGTATGGTTGTACTGCCGAACCGGGTCAAACGGTTCAGGTCATCATACACAAAGTCTTCCTGAATATTACGGGTGTTGTCTTTTCGCCAAAGGAGATTACCGGTTTTGGCGTCGAATTTATATCCGAAGTTCTGTATTATGCTGCTCCCGTTTTTCAGTGTACGCCCTGTGGGTAATCCGTATGCGTCGTAGGTATATCCTCTTTCGATATTTCCGGTCAGTGATGCTGTGGGCATTCCCAGATCGTTTTCGGCTGTCAGTTTCCAGACTGAAAGGGTATTGTCGAGTTTCAATCCGGTATGATGTCCGTTGGTGTACTCGTAGTTTTCGGTTGCTATATTACCACTTTGAGATTTATAACTTATGCTGCCTACGTTGCCATCAGAGAGATAGTCGAATGTTTTTTCGAGCCACTTACCGTCTAGTATGGATTCTTTCTGCGTTTTCAAACGGAAAAGGTTGTCATAGGTATACGTCCTTGCTGTTCCGTTTGTCGATATCTCACTTTCCAGCAGGTTATCGGCTGTATATTGATGGGTGGTTGTAAATTCTCCGACCACCTCTTTTTTCGTCAGACGACCGTATTTGTCATAGGTCAGGTTAGTAACTTTTCCCCGTGCATCGGTTTCTTTATTGATATTGCCTGCCAAGTCGTAACCGAAGCGTTTTGTTCCGGCACTTGGATCAATAATAGCTGTTTGACGCCCGTACTGGTCGTATTCGAATGAGGTGGTTATATCTCCGGGCGCAACTATGGATTTTGGTTGTCCATCAGGACGATAGTTATACATTATACTACCCGAAGCGTCTGCAACACGGATTACTTCTCCGCTGGTATCGTAAGTTTTAAGAGATCCTATGCCATCGATAACCGATTTTACTTTCAGCTTGTTGTATGCATAGGTGTCTTTCTTTCCTGAGGCATAAGTAACCGACTTAATACGGTCATAGGTGTCGTAAGAAGACTCGTTCCAAAGGCTTGGCGATCCGCTTTTAAATGGCAAGGATGTTTTTTGTAACCTGCCTAGTTCGTCATATATATTGTCTGTATACAGATAGCTTCCGTCAAAACGTTGTGATCCGGTCCGGATTTCGCGTCCTAAAGCGTCGTAATATATTTTGGAAGCAGGTTCGCCTGATTTTTTTGTAGTTATAGAAAACACTGCTCCTTGTGGGCTTGTTTCCCAATTAAGGGCCATGCTT
Source organism: Indolivaga macrotermitis (assembly GCF_900128985.1). Lineage (GTDB taxonomy): Bacteria > Bacteroidota > Bacteroidia > Bacteroidales > Dysgonomonadaceae > Dysgonomonas_A > Dysgonomonas_A macrotermitis. The sequence goes on from NZ_FQUC01000002.1 coordinate 248,663, forward strand.
TCGGTTGTTCCATCGGCATAAGTGGTTAAGGTATTATTACCCCAGCTATCATATGTATATGAAATAGTGTGCCCTTTGTGGTTTTTAACCGATTGCAGACGATCTTTTCCTCCATACTCGTAAACAGTAAATAAGCCTAAAGGATCTGTCTCCTTTACTTTACGCCCATAAGTATCATATTCGTATTTCGTCGTCAACCAATCCGCCGATGTATAATTACGGCTTTGTAACTGTTGCAAATTATTTGATGCATCGTATACGTACGCTTCTTCCGAAACCTGATTATTGTTATAATAATTTTTCTTTGATACAGGTAAAAACAGATTGTTATAACTTATCTCTGCCTTCGAGGACGAAGATGCTCCGGCACGTGTACTGGTTTGCTGTTCTTCTTTCAATAGTCCTAATATGTAAGAAGAGCCGTTATCAATATTTTCCAGTTTATAACTTGTTTCGTTATTAATGCCATCGCCGTAATCGACAGATTTATTTGTAAGATTACCGTATGTATCGTATTTGAAGTTTGAAGTTACTGATGTTCCCCTTAATAAATCTTGTTGAACTTCTTTTTTCAGAAGCAACTGTAATTGTTTATTCTTTGCTACAAGGGCATCATAATCGCTTTTTACGGTCATCGTTGGTGTTTGTACACTTGTCAATACTCCAAACTTTAACGGATCATAATTTTGGATAGTGGTCTTTCCTCTAAGATTATCTGTTATCGCCACCTGCTCAAATCCCCGGAATCCAAGTCCTTGACGGTGTACTACTGGATTGTGGTACTTGTAAGATCCGGACGAGATATTTGCCCCGTTCAATTCTGTTTTAATATCTTTCAATACAAAAATATCTTCTATCAGATAATTGTACGGAAAAGGGACTGTATCTTGTTCACCGACACTACAAATTTCTTTATTGGTTAATGTTCCATAAGTATATTTGGTTTCTACTCCGTAACTGTTTACAGATGTAGCCATCAGCCTATCTTCCTGTTCATTAACCGAGTTATTTATCAAAGCCAGATTCTTTTCTTTTATACCCATTACCGGATACAACTTATTAGCTTCGCGAACACGTGAAATTACCAGCTTACTACGTTTGTCTATTTTATCAGGAGCTACAATAGGGCCTGCCCTGAATTGTCCTTTGATATTCTTATAAATAGAAACGATGCCATCCTGATCCAACATGACTAAGTCAGGTAAACCATTACCATCTACATCCTGCAATATATATTTGTTATCGGAATAAAAAGGTGCCGTTTCTTCGAGTGTATAGTCTGCATGAACAAAGCCATCTCTACCATTCGAAAAATAATAAGTCCAATAATCTTTATCGTTAGCTAATTCTTTTGATATAGGAGAACGAATAACATCTGTTTTACCATCTCCATTCATATCTCCAAATAAGTATATATGACCTATTTTTCCTGTTTTGTTGTTTGTACTCGGAAGCATATAAGGCATATCATAGCCTGCAATTTTAGTAAATCCTGTATCCAGAGTAAACTTGTAGACATACATACCTTTATCATTCATATGGAAAATTTCATTTTTCCCATCTCCATCAAAGTCTATTGCGCAAACAATATCCCCATATGATACATCGAAACATTCTTTATTGTATATGACTGCATTCTGATTAAAATCAATAACAATAGCAGAGCTAGCTCTTGTATCTTCATTAAAGTCTTTGTGATGTGTTATATACAATAGTCTTTCATAACCATCTCCGATAAAGTCACCAACCAAATAACTTCGTGTTATATTTGAGATAGTCTCTCCTTTATTTTTATACATTACATGTTTTTCGGGGATATCAATTGTTATGCTGTCTTTCGTCTCAAAATTTTCACCTCTCCAAAAGGTAAAACGTTGCGTGGAAATATCTTTATATTCATCATAGAGCCTGGTTTTTTCTACTATCTGGAAAATTACGTTATTTCCATCACCTTTATGATCAATTGTATAAAGTCCTCTAAAATGTCCTTGAAGCTGGACAGTTCTTCCATCTTGACTCTTTATAAAAAAGGGACTATTCAAGTCTAACTTTAGTGGTAAGGCTTTTGTGTCCGATACATTTTTATAGATATATGCATTACCACCACTAGCATAACCGGAAAAACCTGGAATTATATTATAATCTAAAGACGCTGCCCAATTAAAGATTGATTTCTCAGGCATTACAATTAATCCATTTGTAGCCTCTTTCGATGAAAACTTAACAGGAATTAGAGAGACAATACTATCTAGTGTTGTTGGATAACCAGTTAATTCTCTTTGAGTAATATTTAGATTTTCTTCCTTATCTTTTCCATAAGTAAAAGTTAACGGGTTCAGTTCTTTATTACTTCCTGTATGCTTTTTTCCTATTTTTTCCAGATAATATGTATCCTTCTCTTCTACATACTTATAAGACAGATTTATATCATAAATATCGTTGGCAGCCATAACTCCCTGAATCTGAATTCTATTCAATAAACGGGTCTGACTAACCTCTACTCCATCGAAGAAGAAAGGGACTCCTTTGGAGGTTATTGGAGTGTATTGAAAATGAACTGAGCCGATCTGGTTAAAGTTATTTGCTGCATAATAATATATATGCTTAATATGAGCTATTCCATTTACAAACTCATATTCATACGAAATAAAGTTTCCGACTTTATCTTCCATCTTAGTAATCGGATACGAAAGATAGGTCTGGGAACCAGCCAGCCAGTTGCTTCGATAAGTTGCTTTGTTTCCATTAGGATAGAATACTTCGAATCTAAAATTGCCATCATCTTCTATGCTCGGTTTAACAAGAATATTACCCTGTTCTGTTATAAGGAAACTTGTACCTTCCTGTTTCACCAACCGGATTCCATCTAAAGAAAAAGAGCATGTGTCTGATAAATTGGCTGCTCTAACCTCTCCATCATAATAATTAGAAGAGTTAACCCGGGTTATTGCTGATATACCACCAATAGACCAGCCCATACCAACGGATCCCATGCCAGCCATACTGTTGTATACCAGAGATATGTTAGGTTGTAATCCATTGGGACTTTGATAACACTCTATGGGCACTGTATATGTCAATGCACCTTGAGGGGTTACTTTGATTTCGTAAGGGATATCCCCTACATCCTTGCTTGTATCCGGTAAATATGTCGTATTTCCATCTGCCTTAGCAAACAAGGTAGAAGAAAGAATACTCAACGTACACACGAAGCATATTGTAATTATATATATAATAGATTTTTTCATCGTTATTTTTTTATTACTGATAAACATTTACCTGCATTTTATTCTTTTATAATCTTCCATGTACTGCGCTTTTGACCTATTTCGAGTACAAGAATATATACACCGGAAGGATTACCACTCAAGTCAAAACTTAATATTCTATCTTTTATAGATTGTTTATCAATTATCTGACCATTAATATTAAAGATCCGGGCTTGGACTAATTCTGTTCCTTCTGTATCTGAAATTTCTATATCAAGTTTGCCTTTTGTTGGATTAGGATAAATGATTACCTTGTTTTTGAATGTTTCATCTGTTATTGCATTATTGGAACCTTCCGAAACCAATACTGGTAATAGGGTAATCTCTTTCATTATTCTGTTTCCTGATGCATCGTAAAAGTATTCGACAATAAAACTATTAACAAAATCTCCAGATGGCTCTATATTGTCATCATGGATTGTAATATTATCATCTTGATAATCTTCATCGGGAAAATCAATGTCCGGATCAGGAGTTAGCCCCGGATCTGTACCCGGTTGTTCTTCTTCATTTTCTGTTATATAAATTGGCAAACGGTCAACCAAGTACTCTTTGCCCAAAGTTCGTTCCGTAAAACGAATATTTTCATTCTCTTTCTGATATGGTATAAGCGTGTACTTACCTGATATGATAGTCGATGGTATTTTACATGTATAAATTCGCCCTGATACAGACTGCGACACGAGAGAAATAAGAAAACCATTTTCTGGATTAAAGAGTCCCAAAGCTACATTAGCCGGATAAGTGGAATTAGCGAATACTTTAAATGTACTCCCAGCCGTAATCTCCATTAAATCAGTAGTTCCTGTATCTATTAATAAATTACCATTGACTTCTGCTGCTGAATTTCTTAGCGACACAGTATTCCAATTATTTTCAACAGTCACAGGTAAACGATCAACCAGGTGGGTTTTTGTCAAACGCGAAACCAATTTACGTTCGCCGTCTTCTATGAAGTAAGGGATTATGTTATAGCTCCCGTTCTGGATATTCTGTGATATCTGGCATGTAAAAGTATTACCCGATACCGATTTAGTTATATCTTCGGCAAATACTCCGTTTACATAATAAAGCCCAATACGCACCTTAGACACTATATTGGCAGATAACTCAATATTGAAATTATCTGTTGTTATAATTTTGTAGAGATTAGTATTTTCTGTCTTTTTTAATTCTAGGTTATTTTTCAGGAATACGGTATATTCCTCTATCGAGAGGAAATCTTTCCACTGATCAGCAACGGCATAAAGCGGGACAGAACCTTTGGGTACAAATAGTACACATTTAGTCTTGTCTATTCCGGTAAATACTCTGTTTCCCAAAGAGGATGGAATCGGGTTAAATGATACAAGTATATTTAGTTCCGCTATATTTAAAGCATCATCTCTAATAGTCTTTACTGTTCTAGGTATAATTAATTCTTGATTCGATAACTTAGCCCCATAAAAACTCTTAATGCCTATTTCTTCTAATGATTCAGGTAGATTTACTGTGCCATAAAAATTCATAAATAAACAATTAGGAAGAATTTTCATGTCACGAGGTAAAATCACATGTCCGGAGTAACCACTGAAAACGCCTGAGCCATTAGAAAATCCAACAGCGAAATTTGACAGATTCGAGTTAGTTCCTAAATCAATAGTTTTATTGCCAATATTACTAGAGGAAAAGACTGTTACTCCCATACTCTGAAGATTTGGGCATCTGCTGAAATCTATTGAGGGGACTGATATTCCGGCAAAGGCGCTGTTACCGACTGTTTGTAGGTCTGCGGGTAAGATTAACTTGTTTAAAGTAGCTGTAGATAACCCTGACTCTAAGATTTCTTGAACTGTATTCGGTATGATCAATTCTCCATTGGATAACTTTGATCCATAAAAACTTTTGATTCCGATTTTCTCTAATACCGGAGGTAGATCCACAGAACCATAGAAATTCATAAACATACAATCAGGAAGAACTTTCATGTCCCGAGGTAGAATTACATGTCCAGAGTAACCACTGAAAGCTCCTGAAGTATTCGAAAATCCAACAGCGAAATTAGACAGACTCGAGTTTGTACTGAAATCTACAATGTTGTTCCCAATCTGACTGGAGGAAAATACGGACACCCCTAATGAGGTTAGATTCTGGCAACGACTAAAATCTAGTTTTGGGATTGATATGCCAGAAAAGGCATTGTTTCCAAGTGATTGAAGACTTGTAGGAAGGGTCAAATTCTCTAAAACAGCCGTAGATAAGCCCGATTCCAAGATCTTAAGAACTGTATTCGGTATGACTAATTCTCCATTGGATAACTTTGCTCCATAAAAACTTTTGATGCCGATTTCTTCTAGTACCGGAGGTAGATCTACAGAACCATAGAAATTCATGAACATACAATTAGGAAGAACTTTCATGTCCCGAGGTAGAATCACATGTCCGGAGTAACCACTGAAAGCTCCTGAAGTATTCGAAAATCCAACAGCAAAATTTGACAGACTCGAGTTTGTTCTGAAATCTACAATGTTGTTCCCGATCTTGCTAGAAGAAAATACGGATACCCCTAATGAGGTCAAATTCTGGCAACGGCTAAAATCTAGTTTCGCGACAGTAATATTTGCAAAAGCATTATCTTTAATCGTTTTTACAGTAATAGGAATAACCAGTTCTTGGCTAGATAGTTTTGCTCCATAAAAACTATTCTGTCCAATTTCTTCTAATCCTTGCGGTAGCTCTACAGATCCTAAGAAATTCATAAAAACATATCCTGGTAATATTTTCATAGATGTAGGTAATACGACATGGCCTCCATAGTTTGTAAATGTCCCCGAAGAACCATAAGTTCCTACAGAAAAAGTCTCAAGACTCGAACAGTTGCTGAGATCTACAATATTATTACCAATCTTACTTCCAGAGAATACAGGTGCACTCATGCTTTTTAAGTTTGAGCAGCTACTAAAATCGATTGAGGGAATAGTGATATTTGAAAAAGCATTATCTCCAATTGTTATAACAGAACTGGGGATTACTAATTCCCGGCTGGAGTTTGCTCCCATAAAAGACTGGCTTCCTATTTCTTCAAGGCCTGCGGGTAGATCAACAGTACCAGTAAAATTCTTGAAAAGATGAGCCGGTAAAACTTTCATTGTTACTGGTAATATTACATGGCCTCCATAACCGGTAAATGCTCCTGTAGCGCCATAGGTTCCTGATGTAAAAGTTAACAAGCTCAAATTCTGACTAAAGTCTATGATATTATTACCGATCTTACTTCCTGAGAATACGGTTGTTCCCATGCTTTTTAAGTTTGGGCAGCTACTAAAATCAATTGTGGGAATAGTGATATTTGCAAAAGCACTTGTTCCTATTGATTCGACATTAGACGGTAAAATTAGTTTATCCATAACCTTTCCCTGAAAAGCATTATTGGGAATCATTCCATTATCAATGATTACATTTCCCATGTCTAATGCTTTCAAAGCAGACATACTCTTTATAGAAGTAAAGTCTGATGCATTAATAGTACCAGTTAAGGTTAGTTCTGTTACGTACGCCATGTCATTACCAAGTAATGTAGCTAGTGACCCTGGCGTTGTTACATTTACTGATTTTGATAGCTGCGCCTGTGTTACTGATATACTGAGCATTATGCTCAGTAAAAGCAGATAGAGTTTGTTTTTCATTTTGTGAAGATTTGTTTGTAAAATAAATATCTAAATAAATGTTGTTTATACTATAGATAAAATAATGTCTATAAATCGTTAAGCAAAACAAAGGATGTGTAGTTTATTATTAAAAATAAATCAAACATAACGTCTTGTAAAAAAGTGCACAAAATTAATTGATAATTAAATATAAGCAATTGATTAAGCTAAAATTATTACTGATCGGTAAAACAAAATATTCACCTTTATTTACTACCTGTTTCAGAGGGAAGTAATTTAGCCCTCCGACAATCCACTGCCTGCCACACCACCAATAAGCTATTGGCTCATTAATCCTCAACATCTTACAAAATCTCACTTTGATTGAGATTAACTAATAAGGCAAACTGATCTCCCGTTTATCCGTAGATTTTATGTACTCCTGAAACAGAAGAAGCTGAATAAGACAGTTGAACATATGCGACCTAAACTTAGATATATTCATAAAAGTGTCAAATAAGCACACATAATCTTGTGTTTTTGTCATCATATCTAGGTATTCACAACTTCATAAATCATATTTATTAGGTATTGATAGAATCTTTCAAACCTAATAATTTTGCAAAACACGAATTAACTTATTTTTATTAAAATAATGAAAAAGACACTTATCATCTTTGTTGTTTGCATTTTCTTTTATTCCAGCTTTACAGACAAATTATCAGCACAAGATTCTCTTAAAAATGAACAGGTAAATAAACAAATATCAATACCTGAAAAAGACGCAGATATGATAATAAGCCTATCAAAAGCGTTATCCAGACTACAATTAGGCGGATATGGCGAAATTGCAATGAGCCGGAACTTCTACAGCGATAATATCAATCGGTACTCACATGCCTCTGATTACAAGGATGCCAAAAGTCATGGCCGGTTTGACATTCCGCATGTAACATTTTTTATAGGTTATGATTTTGGTAAAGGATGGAGAATGAATGCCGAAATTGAATTTGAACACGGAGGAACCGAAGCTGCAATTGAACTCGAAGCTGAAGAAGCCGGAGAATACGAGAGCGAAATAGAACGCGGCGGAGAGGTTGCCTTAGAACAATTCTGGATCGAAAAAACAATTACTCCTGCTCTTAATATCCGGATAGGACATTTTGTTGTTCCTGTTGGTTATACAAATGCAAACCACTTACCGACACAGTTTTTTACTGTATACCGCCCCGAAGGAGAAAACACAATTATGCCCTGTACTTGGCATGAAACGGGAATCAGCCTTTGGGGAAATATAGGTAAATGGCGTTACGAAGCCCAGTTTATCCCAGGACTCGACTCCGAATTATTCGACCGTAAAGGTTGGATACAAGGTGGCTCAGCTTCTCCTTATGAGTTTAAAATAGCAAATAAATATGCCGGAGTGTTGCGTATAGACAATTATTCTGTTCGGGGACTTAGAATGGGTGTAAGCGGTTACTACGGACACAGCTTCAATAACAATATGCAACCAACTGATGCTGTAAAATATGAGAAAATTAAAGGAGCTGTTACCATCGGTACATTCGATTTTGAATATAAAGGATATAACATCATTGCACGTGGATACTTTGATTACGGGCATTTAGGTGACTCGGAAACTATCTCGCAATTTAACAAAAGCCGTTCCAAGAACTCTCCCTCCCCCCGTACAAATGTAGCTTCGGATGCGATTGCAATTGGCTTTGAAGCCGGATACGATATTTTTTCTCACATAAATAAACTGAAACAAGACAACCAAAAACTATATGTGTTTGGACGCTATGAATATTACGACTCAATGTACAAAACGGCAACAAATGTGACCGAAAGTGAGTGGTGCGGCAGACAGCGGATTGTCGGAGGGCTAAATTACTTCCCTCTGAAACAGGTAGTCATCAAAGCTGAATATTCTGCCGGCTTATTAAAGAGCCAATTCAATAATGAAAACAGTTTGTCTATCGGTATAGCTTATGCCGGACTTTTTACCCGATAATTCTTTACTTCAAATAATAACAGAACAAATGAAAAAATTATTTAAGCTTTCGTTTTATACGATTTTCGCATTAACTTTTACATATGGCTTTACAGCCTGTAGTGATGACAATAACGAAACCGATGACACTGAGAAAGATAAAACTCTAACGGCAATCTCAAAACAATATGTAAACAATACCGTTATTGCAACTTACACATCACTAGCCGACGAAACTATAACATTGTACAATGCTCTTGTAGAATTAAAGGCAAATAAAACCAATGCAAATGTAAAAGCCGTTGCAGACAGTTGGATAAAGACAAGAGATTATTGGGAACTAAGCGAAGCATGGTTATACGGTCCAGCCGACGATTTCGGTATTGATCCACATATCGACACATGGCCCCTAGATAAAAATGCTCTTGAATCTACTATACTCACCAACAGTACTTACATAGAAAGAATGAGTGCTGAAGATGGTGATATCTGGGCAGGAAATTTCTTCGAAGACGGTTTACTAGGATTCCATGGTATAGAGTACATTATATTCCAAAATGGAAGCACAAAAGATGTATCTAAAATATCAGAGAATGAATTGATCTATGCTGTTGCAGTTGCAGGTGATCTTCGTAACCAATGTTTCCGTTTGGAAGCTGCATGGGCAGGAATCGATAACGTTACAGCTGAGAAAAAAGCCAAACTATTGGCTATGGATGCTAAGATAACTTATGAAAGCACTTCTTATTACTATGGAGAAGCTATGCTTAATCCGGGAACTACCGCATTCTGTGAATCGGCAACAGACGCTTGTGAAACAATCCTTGAGGGTTGTATTACTATTGCAGATGAAGTAGGTGCAATGAAAATAGGACAACCATATACAGGAGAAGACATTAATTATATTGAATCTCCATACAGCTATAATTCTAAAGTCGACTTTGTAGGAAATATCAAAAGTATCAGAAATGCTTACATGGGCGGAATAGAAAGTAAACGCGGAGCTTCACTTAGTGCCTATATCCAGAGTGTTGATCCGGATGTTGATACCGAAATTAAAAATGCAATAGAAAATGCAATAGATAAAATCGAAGCTATTCCATATCCGTTTGCTCTGAATTATTCTTCAACCCAAGCTGGAGAAGCGATGAAAGCATGTAACGAACTGGGTACCATTCTGGCGAAGGCTAAAACCGTTATAAGAAAATAAGAACGAAAATTACAGATCAATAATAAAGAATGAAGAGAACAGCTGAAATATACTGTTCTCTTATATAGCTAAAAAATCTATATGAAAAAGCTTAGACTATATTGTATACACACAACTACGTTAGTTTTATTTCTCTTACTGACAAATTGCAGCGATGATAACAATAGCAATACAAACACACCCGATCCTAACAACGAGTTAGCCGAAGAATACTACAGCGGAGGAAAATTAGGCACGACATTTAACACTACCCCTTATGCATATGAACAGCCGACTCCTGCTGTAGAAGAATCTTCTGAAATGTCGTTACAATTTAAGTATGGAGAAGCATTTTTCGAAAACCCTTATTTGACAAACACATCCGGCATGCGTCATGGCCTAGGCCCGGCGTACGTTCGCAGTTCCTGCATTACATGCCATCCCGGATATGGGCACGGCAAAAGAATGGAACAATACCGTTCTAAAGATTATGGCAACGGTTATCTTCTTGTTGTCACTGACGCAAACGATAACTATATAAGCCAGTTAACCGGTATGCCTCAGACACAAGCGGTAGCTCCTTTTTTACCTCCGATCGACGAATCGGGAATAAAAATAGAATGGCTGAACCACACTGACGAATACGGAAACCAGTTTCCCGATGGCGAAACTTACAGCCTGATATATCCGGAAGTTACTATCGACAGGTCGGCTTTCAATGTCCCTATGCCGGACTACTATAAAGTTCGTCTGGAAGCCACAATAGGTATTTACGGTACAGGATTGATAGATGCGATTCATGACGATTCGATCATAGCCGAATACCAACGACAGAAGAGTTTAGGCTATACACTTAATGATGCTAAATACCAGCCCGAGAACTTTATTAAAGAAGTCGATGGTACATCTCATCCAGGAAGATATACATACGGACTGACAAGAGGTACTCTGCAAAACGGGCCGGGAGCAAATGCAATCTGGAATATAACCAATGTTACCCGTTCCGACAGACGCTATCATTATATTACTGAAGCCTATGCAATTGCAATGTCAAAAAATACAGATATTCAGAAGGCCTTGGGTCAAACAGAGCAGGAAATATATGATTATCTGATGTCGAAAGAACTTACTCCGGAAATGACGGATGAGGAATATATCAATTTTATGGTATGGCACCGTGGACTCGCTGTTCCGGCTGCCCGTAATCTCGACGATCCTGTGGTTCAGCAAGGCAAGAAGAAATTTCTGGAAATCGGTTGCGCTTCGTGCCACCGGCCATCATGGACTACAGCTGCCGACGATTACGCCGGAGATCCGATGGTAAAAGGAAAACTTCCCCGTTATCCATATCAAAAAATATGGCCATACTCGGATTTTCTGCAGCACAGGCTCGAAATGGTAAATAACATACGTACCGGATGGTGTCGCACGACTCCATTGTGGGGACGCGGACTTTCGCAGAAATGCACAGGAGCCAGTGATCATCTGCATGATATGCGTGCGCGTAATTATACAGAAGCAATTATGTGGCACGGAGGAGATGCCAAATTTGCAAAACAAAAATACCGGAACCTGTCAAAAGAAGATAGAGATGCCCTTATTAAATTTCTTGAGTCTATCTGATAAATGAAAATTTATATCAAGCGTATAGCTTTCGGACTATTGGTAATAATACTGATAGTCCTTGCTTCTGCAACCGTCATAGAAAAACTATATGATAGTGAATTTGTCTCCGCGAAGGTTTACCACTCATGGTGGTTTGTCACGTTGTGGATTCTGTTTTGCCTTGCTTCTTGTATTTATATTATCCTGCAGAAATTATACAGGCAAAAAGCCGTCTTCTTACTGCATTGTGCCTTTGTTGTTATTTTGTTAGGTGCTTTTATTACTTACATTTCAGCAGAAAGAGGATATATACATCTCAGGCAAGGCAAACCGCAAAATGCTTATATCCTTGATGACGATATAACAAAACGCTCTCTGCCTTTTGAGATAAAACTGGTTCTTTTTGAAATGGAATACCATCCTGACTCTGACCAGCCAGCCGATTTCATTAGCTATCTAATGATTGACGGAGAAATGTGTAAGGTCTCGATGAATAAGATAAAAACACATCAGAATTATCGGTTCTATCAAATTGATTATGACAGGGATGAGATGGGTAGCGTGTTGCTCGTAAACTACGATCCGTTCGGAATAGCAACAACTTATACCGGATACTTGTTACTGGCTTTATCAATACTATGGCTGCTATGGTTACGCATAGGATGGAAAGGCTTGGTATGTATTGTAATACCTACAATTATCGTTTGGTTTTACATATCCCGGATAAATCCGATGACACCAGTTTTGCGGACTCCTATGCTCGCAATGCATGTATCAGTGATTGTAATCTCCTATCTGCTATTGCTGCAGATTGCAATAATGAGCCTGATCGGAATTATATCGAAAAAAAGGTGTAAACAAATGTATCGCTGGAACAAGAAATTACTTTATCCAGCACTATTTTTATTGGCTGCCGGAATATTTATCGGTGCAGTCTGGGCCAATATTTCATGGGGACGTTACTGGGGATGGGATGCAAAGGAGACTTGGGCTTTAATCACCATGTTAGTATATGCAATACCCATGCACAGAAAAAGCCTTCCCTTCTTTTCCGACCCATTGAAGTTTCACCGATATTGCCTTATCGCTTTCCTAACCGTACTGATGACCTTTTTAGGTGTTAGCTTCCTGTTAAGAGGCCTCCATAGTTATATATAAAGAAAATAAAAATGAATGAATATAAAGCTTTTATTCTCGGGGATGTAAACATCCCGGAATATCATATATCATTAGCTCCTGACAATCTAGATATATTTCAGGAACAACTGAATAGTCTCTCTTTTAAATTCGAACATGTAATAAAAGAGCTTGGATTAGAAAACAGGCATCTTGTGTTTGCCAAAATATTCTTGAGTGATTATATTAATCAGAAGCCAATTCTCAAAAATCACACTAAATTTCGATCAATTCTGGGGAATGCTGCAATATCATATATAGAACAACCTCCTTTGGATGGAACAAAGATAAATCTGCTCCTACTCTTTATCAAGACCGACAACATCGTTATAGAAAAAGAAAAAGATGCATATTTTATCAGAATTGAGAATAAGACACATGTATATCAAAGCATAGTCAAATATGAAAGCTCAATTGAGTCCCCTTATGCCCAGACAAAAGATGCTTTCACCCGCCATATAGAACTCCTGTCCAATAACGGGATGTCTCTCAAAGATAATTGCGTCAGAACGTGGCTATACTCCCGTGATGTAGATAAGGACTATGCCAGCATTGTAAAAGCCCGTAACCATATATTTGACAAACAAGGCCTGACTGTCAATACCCATTTCATAGCCTCAACCGGAATAGAAGGAAAAGGTTTATGCCCCGGTTCATCGGTAAATATCGATTTTTATTCAATCAAAGGTATCTCTAATGAACAAGTCAGATATTTACAAGCATTAGATTACTTAAATAACACCTACGAATACGGGGTTTCTTTTGAGCGAGGGACATGTATAACATACTCAGACAGGAAACATATATTTATATCGGGAACAGCCAGTATCGATAAAGAAGGAGAATGTATATATCGGAATGATGTTCTTAAACAGACAGAACGCCTGTTTCTCAATATAAAAATGTTACTTAAAGATGTTAGTGCAGACTTGACGGATATTGCACAAATGATCGTTTATTTGAGGAATATTTCAGATTATGAAATAATTAATAATTACCTAATTAGCAACTACAAAGAAGTCCCCAAAGTTATTGTCCAAGCACGGGTATGTCGTCCCGAATGGCTTATCGAAGTAGAATGTATTGCAATAAAACGGACGTCTGACGGATTATAACATTGTATTTTCCGGTATAGAACAATCATAATTTATGATTACATATCAAGTCAATCTCTATTTTCCTGAAGATATATGATAAAGATAGCATGGAGAACTATCCTTTTATGAAATTTTGAGGTTTCCTCTTTTTATTCATCTTAAATATTATGTTTGGGATTCATTTTGATCTTAGAAGCTCAGAGTTATAGAAAAGCAAAAAGTCATAAAGACTTTCTGCTTTTTGCTCTTTTATTAAGAAAACAATCTATTAATAAGTAACTGACATTCCCTTCTCACTAAAGACATTTTTCCATGTGATAGCTTTTTCCCTTTTTAAAGATTTCTGCACATCAATAATACGTTGATTACTGCTGCCTCGGAATTGCAAATCTATGTCTCTCAAAGCACCCATATATCTTCCATCTACCAGCACATCTATAAAAGGCAAAATCTGAGATAATTTATTCGACCTTATAATCTGCTCGTAAGTAAAACCTGTATAACACCAGATGTCTTTTGTAGTTTCATTTTTTATAAGTTGTGCTAACTCCGTAAATCCTTCTATCTGAAAGAGAGGGTCACCTCCCGAAAAAGTCACGTTCGAAAATTCATCCTTCTTTATTATTTCCAATAGAGTATGCATAGAATAAAATGTACCCGCATTTATATCCCACGATTGAGGATTATGGCATCCGAGACATTGATGCAGACAGCCTGCACCGTAGATAGCCGTACGGAATCCGGGACCATCTACAGTGGTATCACACACAATATTTAGTATAGATAGCCTACTCATGGATGATACGGTCGTTAAGTTCCGCCAGTTTAGCACTATTCCATCTGTCGGTAGTACCTACCAGATAACCGGTGATACGTTGTAAGCGGTCAATTTCAGTACTTCCACATTTGGGACATTTTTCTAATTTCGCATCGGCATTTTCATATCCGCATTTCAGACAACGGTTGCGATTGTGATTAACGGATGCATAACCGATATTATATTTATCCATCATATCTACAACTGTCATGATCGCTTCCGGATTGTGGGTTGCATCTCCGTCCACTTCCACATAGAAGATATGACCGCCACGTGTCAAATCATGGTAAGGAGCTTCGGTTTTTGCCTTGTGATGCGCACTGCAAGAATAATAGACAGGAACATGATTGGAGTTTGTATAATATTCCCGGTCGGTTATTCCTTCAATGAGTCCGAAATCTTTCCTGTCCCTGCGTGTGAAACGTCCCGCAAGCCCTTCGGCAGGAGTAGCAAGCACACTATAATTATGCTGATATTTATCAGAAAATTCATTGACACGGTCTCTCATATAGATTACCATTTCCAGACCTAATTTTTGTGCATGTTCATCTTCGCCATGATGTTTCCCGATTAAAGCGACTAACGCTTCGGCAAGACCGATGAAACCGATACCTAATGTACCTTGATTAATTACTTTTTCGATCGTGTTTTCTTCTGTTAGTTGTTCGCAACCTTCCCAAAGAACCGACATTAATAAGGGAAATTGTTTAGGTGCAGCTGTTTTCTGGAATTCGAAACGGCGGTGTAATTGCAAAGCTGCTAAGTCGAGCAACTGGTCTAATTTACTGTAAAAACAATCGATTCGTTCCTTCGTATTTTCTATATTCCTACATTCTAATGCTATGCGTACAAGATTCAGAGTCGAAAACGAAAGATTACCACGTCCGACAGAAGTTTTCTTTCCGAAACGGTTTTCGAATACTCGTGTACGGCATCCCATTGTAGCTACTTCGTAATTAAATCTTTGCGGGTCTTCAGAATTCCAATCTTCGTGCTGATTAAAAGTAGCGTCCAGATTCAGAAAGTTCGGGAAGAAACGGCGGGCACTCACCTTACATGCTAATTGATACAGGTCGTAATTCCTGTCTTCAGGCAGATAACTTACGCCTCTTTTCTTTTTCCATATTTGTATCGGGAAAATGGCTGTTACGCCATGTCCTACACCTTCGTAAGCTGTATGCAATAATTCACGAATGACGCAACGCCCTTCGGAGGAAGTATCCGTTCCGTAATTAATGGAACTGAAAACCACCTGATTACCTCCACGCGAATGTATAGTGTTCATATTGTGGATAAAAGCCTCCATTGACTGATGAATACGTCCGACAGTACGGTTTATCGCATGTTGCAGAATACGTTCGTCTCCTTGTAATTCGGATAATTCTTTGGGTAAATAATCTTGTATTTCGATGTCATACAAATGCTTGTAATCTTGTCCGTTAATTTGTTCCAGAACTTTTATTTCTTCGATATAACTTTTTCTAACAAAAGGCGCCAGGTAAAAATCGAAAGCAGGAATAGCCTGTCCGCCGTGCATTTCGTTCTGAGCAGTTTCCAGCGATATGCATGCCAGCATACTCGCCGTTTCGATACGCTTAGCCGGGCGTGATTCGCCGTGTCCTGCATTAAATCCGTTCTGTAATATCTTATCCAACGGATGCTGAACACAAGTCAAACTTTTAGTCGGATAATAATCTTTATCGTGAATATGCAAGTAGTTCAGACGAACAGCTTCTTTTACTTCGGGAAGTAATAAATAATCATCGACGAATGGCTTTGTGGTTTCACTTGCAAACTTCATCATCATACCTGCCGGAGTATCGGCATTCATATTTGCATTTTCACGGGTAATGTCATTCGATTTTGTCTCGATGATTTCGAGAAACATATCCCTTGTTTTGGCTTTGCGTGCAATGTTGCGTTTGTCCCGATAAGCAATATATTTTTTAGCCACCTCTTTGCGGGGACTTTTCATCAGCTCCATTTCCACCATATCCTGTATCTGTTCTACGGTCATCTGTTCGTTGCCCTGACAAGATACATAATCGGTTATACGCCTGATAATAGTTGTGTCTTCGCCATATTCGGTGTGAAGCATGGCTTTGCGGATAGCCGCCATGATTTTTTCTTCGTTGAATCCAACGATACGTCCGTCTCTCTTTACTACTGTCTGAATCATAATAAAACTGTCTTTATACTTTTTGTTCAAAAATATAACCGACGGAAGGCTCAGAAATACACGGGAATGCTTATAAATGGAAATTAACCGTATATTCTATCGCTTTTCTCCCGAAAGCTACGAATGTATATACGGCAGGTCTTCTGACTCGTTTCAAGTTAGATGCCTTCCCATTTTTCAGTTCATAAAAAACAGTGGCGAAGATACTAACTCGTTATCGAAACTTACAGCTACGGGGATAGTTCAGGACTTGCACCTAATTCCCTTTTCATCCAATTTTTGATTGGAACCATATATGGGAACAAAGATAAAGCAATTCTTTTGATTATCTCGTTAAAAATATTTTCATTACCCAATATCAATTTATTAAATTTCCTAAAAATAATATCAAATATCTATTTTTCAACCAAATAAAATTCAACAACCATTAAAAAGTTTTCCGAAATAAAAATTTATACTCCCCATTTCAGCTTCCCGATTTTTCTTTTTAGAAACTTAATCCTTAGATATACTCCTGTTACAGATACAACTGTTCCTTCTAACATCACTGCAAGCAAGAACCGCATTTTAACCAACTGTCAATAAAATTAACATTAGTTATAACTTCACAAAAATGTAATGTCATATTCATTACAAAAAAACTCTTTTCGTGTTCATTTGCGGTAAACAAATTAAACAGTTTATATGAAAAGGATTTTGCTTTTATTACTAATGACTATGGGATTTGGGATATACCTATCCGCCCAAGTTACAACCTCATCGATGAGCGGAAAAATAACAGGTACGAACAATGAGGTCATCATTGGAGCTACGGTTCAAGCTATACATGAGCCTTCGGGTACATTTTACGGTGGAGCAACGAATGCCGATGGACGTTATACGATTCAGGGTATGCGTGTCGGAGGTCCTTACAATATAAAGATATCTTATGTAGGGTACGAAACAGTCGTTTTCTCTGATGTAACACTCAAATTAGGTGAAACTGCAAATATTTCAACTTCTTTGAAAGAGTCAAGCCAATCGTTAAATGAAGTAGTAATAGTTGGTAAGTCCGGTATTGCAGCTAACAAAACAGGCGCAGCAGCCAGTCTGAGTGCTGACGAAATTGACCGCATGCCTTCTATCACACATGGCATTGCCGATGTTATCCGTCTGACTCCACAGGTAAATATAAGTAATACCGGTGCAATGTCTTTTGCCGGAACAAACAATCGCTATAACAGTTTTCAGATCGATGGTGCAATGAATAATGATGTTTTCGGTTTGACAAGTAACGGCTCCAATGGTGGACAGGCAGGAGCTCAACCCGTATCTATGGAAACGATCGAACAGATTCAGATAAATATTGCACCCTTCGATGTTACTCAATCCGGATTTACAGGTGGAGCGATTAACGCCATTACAAAATCGGGAACTAATACCTTCCATGGTTCTGCATATGGTTTTGGAAACAATCAGGATTTGATAGGAAAAAAATATACCCTGATGAACGGACAGACCAGCGAAAAATATGACAAACAATCCGAATATCAGGCAGGTATCACATTAGGAGGTCCTATCATTAAAAACAAGTTGTTCTTTTTTGCCAACTACGAAAAAGCAAATAAGAAATATCCGAATGCATATGGACTAGGATCTTCTGCTTCGAATATTGATGCAAACGAGGCTCAAAAGATTTTGAATACGATAAAAGAAATGGCCGAAGCGCAAGGTGTAACCTACAATGGAGCTTTCAGCAACTCGGACGTGTACACAGAATCGGACAAAGCCGGTGCAAAATTAGATTGGAATATCAATGATAAACATAAGGCTACTGTTCGTTGGAGTTTGGTTTCTGCCAAACAATTAAACAGCGCTAGTTCTGCATCTAACCTGAACACTTCGGATTATAGTTACGATTTTGTATCCAAAACAAACACATTTATTGCCGAATTGCAAAGTCGTTTTTCAGATAACTTAAGTAATGAGTTCCGTGCTTCGTATGTCCGTGCACGTGATCAACGTGACCCGGGTAGTCCGTTCCCGATGATCAGCATATCGAATGTAGGAGATGGAACATTAAACATTGGTAACGAACGTTCTTCTATGGCTAACTCTCTGGATCAGGATATCTGGTCGTTTACCGATAACCTTACTTTATATAAAGGAAACCATACCTTCACACTTGGTACACACAATGAATTCTATAATTTTTCGAATCTCTTTATTCAGGATGCTTATGGTACTTACTACTATAATAGTGTCGATATTTCTATGCAGGTAAGATTCGCCAGTACCGTTTCGCGCAGGCAAATGTAGATGTAACAGGAGACCCTTTATGGAAAGCAACGTTCGGAGCAGGACAATTAGGGCTTTATGCTCAAGACAAATGGAATGTAACCGACAAGCTGGACGTGACTTTAGGTCTTCGTATGGATATTCCTCTATTTTTTGATACTCCTACCGAAAATGCAGGATTCAACGAATATGCTGCTTCTAAGGGCTGGGGCTATAAAACAAACCAGAAATTAAGCAGCACCCCTCTATTCTCTCCACGTCTAGGATTCCGCTGGGTTGCAGACGATTATGAAAAACTGGTTCTACGAGGAGGATTAGGTATCTTTACCGGACGTATTCCTTTTGTATGGTTAAGCAATAATTTTTCGAATACAGGTATACAGCTATCTACATATAATACTACTTCCGCAGGTGATTTATCGTTGATTTTGGATCCGAATAAACAGACTCAAAATACAGATTTACTAACTGCTGCCGGTAGCCAGACAATTAATGTATTTAGTGACGATTTTAAATTTGCGCAAAACTTCCGTATCAATTTAGGATTGGATTTCGAAGTGGGAGGTATCGACTGGACCGCCGAAGCCATCTATTCAAAAACCTTGAACGATATCCTTTATCAGAATCTGGCGTATGATATGAATGGAAAAACTTTAGGAGAAACAGTGTCCGGGCTTACATTCGATCAACGTCCGATGTTTGAAAGAGTAACAACCGGAACGGATTATGCTTACATCTATGCTTTGTCTAATACAAGTAAAGGCTATACTTATAACCTATCCTTAAAGGGAGAAAAGAAGTTTGATTTCGGTCTAGACCTGATGGCTTCTTACACATTTACCCGCTCTAAATCCTTAAATAGCGGAACCTCTTCAGTCGCACAATCAAACTGGGCTTACAACTATACCAGAGGAGATGCGAATAATCCCGAATTAGGATTCTCTGCTTTCAATACACCTCACCGTATCAATGCTTCGGTGTTCTATCATAAGGAATACGGAAGATCCAGCTGTAATTCTTGGACAACAACAGTCGGTCTGCTCTATACAGGTTCATCAGGGGCACCTTATTCAATATATTATAACGGAGACCTAAACGGTGATAGCTCAAATGGTAATGACCTTATCTTCATACCTACTGATGCACAAATCGACCAAATGCCGTTTCTGGCTACAAGCGCTTATACTGTAGAACAACAGAGAGCCAATATGAAATCATGGGTTGCTAATGACTCTTACCTGAGTAAACATCGCGGGGAATATTATGACCGTTATGCAGATAATGAAGATTTTGAGCATCATTTCGACTTCCATATCGCACAGAAACTAAACTTTAATGTCTGTGACAGAACTCATTCTCTGGAACTTTCATTTGACATCATAAATGTAGGTAACATGTTCAACAAGAAATGGGGACATTATGCTTCTGCCGGAGGTTCGGCTACATATTACAGCCCTATAACTTATAATAGTTCTTCGCAAGCCTTTCAGTTTCTTCATGATGCCGATTACAACATGCGTTCATATAGCGATTATTATTCTCGCTGGAGAGGCCAAGTCGGTTTGAAATACATTTTTTAAACAACTAACTTCCTTCTATAAATATTTGATTTCAGGCATTGTTTGTATATTTACAATGCCTGAAATTTTATCATAAAGAATAAACTATGAGACCTTATTTTATCAAAATTTTCATCTGCTTTGTATTTTTTTCCAACCTTCAGCTTTCATCTGCAAAAGACGGAAAAAAAGAAGATAAAAATTATACAATCATTGTTTCTTTAGACGGTTTCAGATGGGATTATCCTCAGTTATATAATACCCCTAACTTAGATAAAATATCTCACAGAGGGGTTAGTGCAGTAATGAAGCCATCATACCCATCTTCTACTTTCCCTAATCATTACACTTTAATAACAGGGCTTGTTCCCGATCACCATGGCATAATAAACAATACATTCTGGGATAGAAAAAACGAACGTCAATACAGTATGGGCGATTCTATTACCCGTAATAATTCGAACTACTATAAAGGCGAGCCTATCTGGATCACTGCCGAAAAGCAAAGCGTTACAACAGGTAGTTTGTACTGGATCGGTTCAGACATAGCCATAAAAGGAATGCATCCTACCTATTATAAAGTGTGGGCAGACGAACCACGTCTGACTTTCGCCCAACGGATCGATACTGCCTTGGTATGGCTCAATAAAACGGAGTCAGAACGTCCGCATCTTATTACCCTGTATATGGAAGAGCCGGATGGAACCGGGCACCGATTTGGACCTAATGGAGAGGAAACACGCAATACGGTACAAATGGTAGATAGCTTGATAGGCGTTTTAATTAAAGGTATTGATAGTCTGAGTTTTTCAAAACAGGTAAACTTAATCGTAACTTCGGATCATGGTATGACCAATATTTCCCCGGAACGTTTCATAAACGTCAATGATTACCTTAAACCCGAATGGTATCAACGTATTGCTGGGTCGAATCCGTCTTCTATATTTTGTGATACAAACTATTGTGATTCAATTTATAATATCTTATCTGAAGTAGATCACATACGCGTTTTCAAAAAGGATGAGATATCTCCTTCCCTCAATTATGGTACAAATGAAAATATAGGAGACTTGATTGTTATTGCAGATTGTGGCTGGCAATTCGGATTTAGCTCACTACCAACACATGGTGCACATGGATATGATACGGCTTGCACTGATATGCATGTTATCTTTTTTGCTTATGGCCCCGATTTTAAAGAGAATTATAAAGGAACAATGTTTGACAATACTGCAATCTATTCGTTATTAGCTAATCTTTTAGGAATCGAGCCCGCTAAAACAGACGGGGATATAAATCAAATAACACAATTCCTCCGAGAATAATCAATCTTTAATAATTAATATGTAATAAGCTATATCCAATGTACAACATCAAAATTGTATCTTGGATATTTTTTCCGAATACAAATTTCGGATCATACCGTCGGCTAATCCGATAACCGGAATTTCTATTTCTTCTGCTTTCAGTATTTTCATCAGGTGTAAATAAATCTTTATAGCTGGCATTATTACCATCGCCCTGTTTAATCCTATCTTAGCACTAAAGATAAACTCTTCGTAATCCATCTCTTTAAGATAAATGTAATATTTATTTAGGTCGTATCTCTTTATTTTTCCTCGTTTCCGGAAAATAGAATTCAGCTGGTTGATATTCCCTCCTGAACCCATTAATATTAGTTCTTTGTGCCCATTTCGTACGGACTGCATCCACGTCTCAAGTTTTTTCCACTCTGATAATTCTTCTTCTTTTTTCAAGGGACGTATTGTACCCAGATCAAAAGATTTATATACAGGTTTCTGGTTTTTCACGAATGCTGTGATCTCTGTACAACCTCCGCCGACATCTGCAACTACATATACTTTATTATCGTCATCTCTTCTGTTTTCTAAATTCAAACCGATTAGGCGAGCCTCTTCATCCGTAGATATAATATTGATATATTGCCGGGTACTATTCCAAAGATAATCAACTATTTCATTAGCATTCGCAGCTTCCCTTAAGGCAGAAGTAGCACAAATAGACCAGTATTCGACCTCATTAATTTGAACCAATGAAATAAAAGTTTTTATTAACTCCGACAACTTTCTTATTTTCTCTTCAGAAACATATCCCATAGAGAATGTATCCTCTCCTAATTGTAGTGGTACCCTTGTAAATGAAGCAGTTCTTAAAGCTATTTTATTATTACTGTTAATTGCGTCACTTATAAGTAATTTGACAGAGTTAGAACCTATATCAATAGCAGCCAAACGATTAATATTCATAAGAATTGTTTTTATCAAAAGTATTTCATGAAAGTTTCAATATCATTAATTAAAAGTTAATTAGAACATAAGCTTTTATTAATCAGCAGCTAAACCTCTTTTCTTAATAAGAATCATCTACAATACAACCAAAGTATGTACGAAACGAAGCGTTGTAATAACTTAACATCCTATTAATATCTACGAAACGATATTGAGAGAATATAATTTAACCTTTGCAAATGAAAACAAATCGGAAAGCTGAAAATAAAACAACATTCATCATCAAGAGTTAAATCAAGAGAATATTATGAGAATCAACCGTATACTACTAATTACTCTACTATTAGGTATTTTTTATTCATGCGAAAGTGAAAAAGATATATCAGATCATAATTCTTCTGCAGCCATACAGTTTACTTCTGAGATAAACAATAATGACATACAAACCAGAGCCTATAACTCTTTGTGGGAAAATGAAGACAAAATAGGGGTTTTTATGAAAACATCCGGAATACAATTGTCAGACCAATCAATTGTAAACGGATACTCAAATATAATATACACAACCACCGGAAACGGTACATTTACGGCAAAAAACGAAGAGCAAAATATCCATTTCCCGGAAAACAATTCGGCTGTCGATTTCATTGCATATTATCCTTATCAGAACAATATCAACAATTATATCTATAAAGTTGATATAATTGACCAGAGTATACCTCAGCATATAGACCTGTTATATTCAAACAATATAACAAATGCATCCCTGAGCAATCCTTCGAATTCATTGCAGTTTTCACACCAACTTTCGAAAATCAGTTTTAATATAAGTGCAAGTGAGGATGTATCGAGTTTGAATGGAATTCGGGTAAGTGCTTCCGGACTTAAAACATTAGCCGATTTTAGCCTGATTGATGGCACCCTTACTGCTGACGAAAACTCCACTGGAAATATAGATTTTAAGACGTCAGTTAATTCAAACTCAGCATCAGCCGAAGCAATATTGATTCCAGACGGAGGAGGCTCAGGACGAATCGTTACTTTCTACTTACCTGATGTAGGTTCTTTTAAATGGGAAATTCCATCGGGAACAAGATTGGAAAAGGGAAAAAAATACACATATAATATAACTCTAAATGGCGGAGGTATTGTTGTAAAGCCCGAAAATGGTTGGGTGGAAACTCCCCTTATGAACAATTTACCGACCAATGCGACTTATATCTCACATATGATACCGAACAGTACACGAATAAGAAACTATTCGATGCTCTATGATACCAAATATAAATTGGCTTATTGGGTAGCATATCCTATGCATGGCTACTATTTAGGAGATTCGGGCAGAAGCGATGCCTGGGGATATGATCCTTCAATCAGCCAAGCATTTCAAGCTTACCTCAAAAGTGGATATGGTATAAGTGGTATCGATAGAGGCCATCAGATACCAAGTGCAGACAGGACAATTAATACAAATACGAATAAGACTACTTTCTATTATACAAATATGACACCACAAGCCAGCACTTTGAATCAACAAATGTGGGCGAACCTCGAGAGTCAGATCAGAACATGGACACAGAGATGCGATACACTATACGTAGTTACAGGTGCTATGATTACAACAAGCACCGATAATACGATAGAATATGTTACTGATAATAATAACCAATCCGTTGCAAAGCCAAAGTATTACTATAAAGCTTTAGCCCAAAGAATTAATAATGTCTATTATACAATTGCTTTCAAGATGGATAACAAGACATATAGTAGTGGAGGAAGCTACAATAATTACAAAATGACAATCCAGCAACTGGAACAGGAGACTGGGCTTACATTCTTCCCATCAATATCAGCGTCAAGTAAAAACAGTATTGATGCATCCCATTGGAATTAAGACGTTCTAGATACACTTTTAATTAAAACCAACTCTTATGAAATTTAGGAATTTACTATCTATTACATGTATTGCTATGTTGGGTCTTTCAGCTTGCAATAATGATGACGAACCGAACTTTGGAGGTTTAAACCAAAACTATGCGACATTCGATGGTGCTATCGAAAGTATGGGAGCATTAAAAACAAGAGCATCAGGAACTACCTGGGATTCTGGCGACGCAATAGGTGTCTATATGAAAGCTACAGGAGCTGATATATCTACCAGTAGTGCAATAAATATTAAATACACCACTCCCGGAGACGGAGCATTCACTGCTGCCAGTACAGGTATCGAACTTCCATCTGACGGAAGTAATGTTGATTTTGTAGCATATTACCCTTACCAAACAACTATTACAGGCCAGACTTATCCGATAAACGTATCTAATCAATCTGACCTGACAAAGATCGATTTATTGTATTCTAACAATGCAACAAATACAAATAAGACTAATTCTGCTATTGCTCTGAACTTTAAGCACAAGCTTTCTCAGTTGATACTGAATATCACAGCAGGTGGTGGAGTAAGCTCTTTATCAGGATTAAGCTTATCTGTAAGCGGTTTGACTACAGACGGTAATTTTAGTTTAGCTGATGCCACTACTACACTGGGAACAACTAAGGCAGTCTTAACTCCGGTAGTAAGTGTAGCTACAGCTGCAACTGTAAATGCAATATTGATACCGGGAGATAACCTGAATAACGGAAAACTGACTTTCTCTTTAAATGGCAAGGTATATGAATGGACTCCTGATGCTCAGGTTCTAGAATCGGGTAAGAAATATACATATTCTGTTCAGCTCACTACAACCGGTATTGTTGTTGCAAATCCAAGCGGAACTATCGAAGATTGGACTGAAGGAAATACCGGCGGATCAACTGTTATCCTTACTCCAAATGAAGGTGATGTATTTACATCGAGCAAGGCAACTGTATCTTTGGCTGCAACAGCTTCAAGCGATGTTATTCAATTGACAACTCAAAGTACTGAGAACTGGACTGCTACATCATCTCAAACCTGGCTGACCATATCTCCTACCAATGGAACAGGTAATGCCACTATTACACTTACCGCAGAAGCTAACACCGGAGCAGCACGTACAGCCACTATTACTTTAACTCCAGCTACAACTTCACTTAGTCCTGTTACTATCTCAGTAGAGCAAGCAGCTGCAAGCACAGGTGCGGATATTGCATTTCCCGGCTCTAATTTCGAAGACTGGTCTGCATTTCTATCAAATCTGAATAGTTACGGATTATTGCCTTTTGGTAGTCAAAGTGCAACCGGAGGACGCAACGGATCTTCTGCATTACACATAGCAGGAAGTACTACAGCTAATGAATATATGTTTACAGCTGTGGCAAGCACCTCTACCCCTGTTTCCGCCTCTAAAATAGTTCTTTATTTAAAAGGTACAGCAACAGGTAAATCACTGTCTTTCAATGTTTATTCACCTGATGCTACCGGTGGATATTACAAATTCAATTTAGGTATCTGCAATGGAGATGCAAACCTCTCATCTTCAGGTGCAAATGCTTATACAGGATCTATAGATACAGGAGGCCAATGGGTAAAAGTTATTCTTGATATTACAGGCTATAACTTAAGTACAACAGGTAATTTCTTTGCACTTAAGACTGGTAGTTCAGCAACTTATGACCTATATGTAGATGATATTACTTTTGAATAAATAATATATCATTAAGATACTAATTACAAGAAGGCAGGCATTTTGCCTGCCTTCTTGTTTCTAAACTTTTATAGAAAGCCATATTATGAAGAGAAAATTACTATTCATAATAACATTACTTCTCTGCTTATACAGTTATGGTCAGCAAAGTACCGGATTGAGAGGAAATGTTATAAATTCTGCCACCAATAAACCAATACCAGGTATACAAGTAATTATTAAGGGGCAAAACCAATCGGCATTAACAGATACCAAAGGTGAATTCTATTTTATAAGCGTTGCATCCGGAGAAGATGTACTAGTATTTAGTTCTTCCGAAATTATTTCCAAAGAATTGCCAGTCACTATACAGCCCGACGTCACAACTTCATTGAAGGATGTAAAATTAGTTGCTATCGAAACAAATACCAATCTGGCTTTAGTTGGTATAAGTGATGAATCATTGTTGGATGATGACGAATCATCGTCCCAGGAAATAAGTTCGATGGTTATTCTATCGAACGACCAATATTTGAGTAATGTACGCTATCAGCTATCCCCCTTACGCTTTAAGATCAGGGGTTATTCTAATATATATGAGCAAAAATATATAAACGGAGTTACTTTTAACGACCAGAACAGAGGCGTTTTCAACTATGCTTCAATAGGAGCTTTAAACGACCTTACCCGAAACGGGGACGTTGTTAATTATCATGGTCCGAGTACTTTTACTTTCGGATCGATCGGAGGTACGGAGAATATAAATATGCGTGCCGGCAACTATGCAAAAGGAACCAAACTTACACTATCATATACAAACAGGTTGTATTATCTAAGGGGTATGGCCAGCTATTCCACAGGGTTACAGGATAACGGATGGGCATTTACGGCTGCCGTCGGAGGAAGATATTCGGATGAAGGAAACGTGGATGGAACATTTTATCACAATTTTTCTTACGCTATAGCTTTAGAAAAACAATGGAACAACGGGCAGCACAGTCTATCCTTCACTACATTCGGGTCACCGGTCGAGAGAGCCCAACAATCAGCATCGTATCAGGAAGCCTATGATCTGACAGGTGATAACCTTTATAATCCTAACTGGGGATGGCAAAACGGGAAAAAGAGGAATTCCAGAATTGTCAAAGCCTATGATCCCACTGCTATTGTTTCCCATATATGGAAAATAAACGAAAAAACAACATTAACAACAGGCGTCGGTTCACACTATGCCCGGTATGGGAACACAGCTCTTAACTGGTATAATGCTCCGGATCCTAGACCGGACTATTACCGGTATATGCCTTCGTACTTTTCCGATGTCGAAAGCGTCCATGATTACTATACAGAGTTGTGGAAATCGAAAAATACTTCTACCGGGCAAATAAACTGGTACGACATGTACCGGGCAAATAAACTGGCAAAAGATCAGGGAGAAGGTGCATTGTATATAGTCGAAGAACGTAGAAGCGACTTATTTGAAACCTCTCTAAATTCCACAATAAATACACAGATAAGCGAAAGAAACAAACTGACGGCAGGTGTAGGGATACGCACATCCCAATCGAAGCAGTTTAAGACTGTGGACGATTTATTAGGAGCCAACTATGTTTTAGATGTAGACAAATTTGCCGAAAGGGATTTCCCGGGAAATTCAGATATTATCCAGAACGACCTGAATCGTCCGGACCGCAAAGCTTATGAAGGAGACATATTCGGTTACGATTATCGTTTAAATATCAATTCGGCAAACATCTGGGCTCAGAATCAATATACGACTAGCCTGTTCGATTTCTATTACGGGTTCAACCTTAGTTATACCGATTTCCAGCGCGACGGAAAAATGAAAAACGGCCGCTATGAAAATAATTCTTACGGAAAAGGTACTAAACATTCTTTTGTAGATTTCGGAGTAAAGGCCGGACTGACTTATAAGATTACAGGCCGGCACCTGATAACCGGTAACATTAGTTATGCTACCGAAGCGCCATTGCCTAATAATGCTTATATCTCGCCCCGTATTTCGGATGATGCGATCAATAATATAGAAAGTGGGAAAGTTTTTTCAGCCGATCTGAATTATATATTTTCCATGCCGTCACTAACGGGCCGTATATCTGTATTCCAAACGAATTTCTATGATCAGATAAGCAGAATCAGTTATTATCATGATACTGAAAGGACTTTTGTAAATCATACTTTATCCAATATGAGTAAAGTGAACCGGGGTTTTGAACTCGGAGTAAATTACAAGATTAATACAAATTGGAACATTGATTTAGCCGGAACAGTTGCCGAATACTATTATAGCAATAATCCGGATGGTAGTATCAGTTATGAGAATGGTAAAGAAAAAAATATCGAAGAAAAGGTATATCTTAAAAATTACTATGTAGGGGCTACTCCTCAAACAGCAGGCACATTGGGTATAAACTATTTTTACGATTATTGGTTCTTAAGTGCCAACCTGAATGGATTTGCGCGGAACTATATAGAAATAGCACCTCTCCGCCGTCTTGCTTCGAACTATTCAGGAATAAATCCTTCAGATGAAGCAGCGATGGAGGCTTACAATATACTTGTAGATCAGGAACGTTTTGGCAGTGGTTATACACTTGACCTTTCTATAGGCAAAGTTTTGTATTTGTCTAATAACAGAGCCATTAACCTCAATTTTTCATTCAACAACATAACAAACAGAAGAAATATAAAAACAGGAGGATATGAACAAGGGCGATTAGATATTACAGCTCCCCGTAAGTTCGCCTCTAAATATTATTATATGCAAGGAATCAATTGCTTCTTAAATGCAAGCTACAGATTTTAATCTGAGAACCTTGTAATAAAAACTAAGTAAACAATAAAATAGACCAGATATGGATACTTTAAAGAAAATATTTTATCTAATCCTCACTGTATTAAGCATTACATCTTGTACTCGCGATTATGATGCTCCCCTTATTCCCGAACCATCGTATGATGGAAAAGTGAACTTAACAATTGCCGAATTGAAGAAAAAGTATGCTAATACAGTTTCGGGTACTCCCACACTTATCGATGTAGACTATGTTATTAAAGGATATGTAACAGCAAATGATAAGTCGGGAAATATATTTAAGCAATTGTATATTCAGGATGGTAGTGCAGCCATTAATATAGGAATAGACCAAAACAGTATTTATACTTCGCTCAATGTGGGACAAGAAGTTTTTATAAATCTGCACGGTTTTAGTATCGTTAATTATGGAGGCGAATTGCAAATTGGCTATGACGGAACCAACGCAAACCGTATAGCATGGGATATATTCGACGCACAGACTTTTTTGAACGGGTGGCCGGACGAATCG
This sequence comes from Indolivaga macrotermitis, assembly GCF_900128985.1. Lineage (GTDB taxonomy): Bacteria > Bacteroidota > Bacteroidia > Bacteroidales > Dysgonomonadaceae > Dysgonomonas_A > Dysgonomonas_A macrotermitis. The sequence goes on from NZ_FQUC01000002.1 coordinate 278,651, forward strand.
AAAGCAACTCCTAAAACAGTTAATATGAATAGCCTTACTCCCGATATGGTAAATATGCTGGTTCGTCTCGACAATGTTTATTTCGTAAACGGAGGGAAAAATAATTTTGCAGCAAACGATGCGACAACAAATGAAGCCATCAAAAACGGAAACGGGAATACATTAGATGTAAGGACCAGTTCCTATGCCAATTTTGCTGCCAACTTATTGCCTTCCGGATCGGGTTCTATCATCGGAATACTGGGACGTTTTAATAGTTCCTGGCAACTATTGGTTAGATCAACAGACGATCTGATCAATTTTGGAGGTGAGCTTCCGGGAACACTTGATCCCGAAACACCTGCGGCGGAAGTTGTATTCAATGAAACATTTGGCGACGGATACTACCCATCCGGTAACAGACCGAAAATTGCAGATTTCACAGACTTCGATATGAAGTCTCCGGTTGTGTACACTGATGCAACAGGAAATGCCGATGTACGCAGTATTTCAGGGGACAATGGAGTACATGTCTGGTTCCCGGCCAACAACAATTCGCAATTAAAGATTTCGGGTATAAACACCAGTGGTAAGTCTAATTTAGTATTATCTTACCAAGTAGCAGCTAATCTGTATGATGCCGGTTCGAGCGGAAATCTGAATGCTATAACAGTAAAGTGCAACGGAACAAGTCTTAGTGTCCCAAGCACTCCTGTCTCGAATGCAAATGGAGATAATTCTAAATTCTATACATTCAGATTCGAAAATATTGTTGCAACTGAAAATCTGACTCTCGAATTTGCCACTACTGCGGAAGCAAATGCGATAGGCTTACGCCTTGATAATATCAAGATAGAAGTGAAAAGCGACAATATTGTATTGGAAGCTTCCAATAAGTAAATTTATATTCGGAAACAACATATTCATAATACAATATTTGCTTACTTATCAAATCAATTAGTATTATTAAATACAATAATGAAAAGAACAATATTAATTTATATTTGTATACACTGCTTATTTTCACTGAACATATTTGCCCAGAAAAAATTAGGTGTATATTCTGTTGCATTTTATAATCTGGAGAATTTATATGATACTGAAAATGATCCTTTGACAAATGATGAAGAATTTACACCGAAAGGGTCAATGCAATGGACAGACGAAAAGTATCAGAAGAAGTTAGAGAACATGGCTTCTGTTATAAGTAAGCTTGGAAGAGAATACTGCCCAGGAGGGCCTATAGCTATTGGTGTTTCGGAAATTGAGAACAGAAAGGTTCTTGAAGACTTGATAAATACAGGTGCTTTAACAGAAATGGGATTAGATATTATACACTACGATTCGCCGGATCGCAGAGGTGTGGATGTTGCATTATTATATAACCCAAAACTATTTCAGGTTACTTCATCTAAAGCATATCCTTATATACTTCCGGGTGATGCTACTTTCAAAACAAGAGATGTACTGTTAGCTAGTGGAACTTTGGCGGGAGAATCCTTTCATATTTTAGTAAACCATTGGCCATCCAGACGGGGAGAGAAATCGTCGGAACTAAGGGAATTTGCTGCTGCAATCAATATACACATTGCCGATTCCATATATAAAGCAAACCCTTTAGCTAAAATTGTGATAATGGGAGACCTCAATGATGACCCTACTAATAAGAGTTGTCAGAGAGTATTGAATGCCAAGAAAAATCGGGACGAGGTAAAACCCGGAGGGTTATTCAATACGATGTGGACTTTTTATGACAAAGGCATAGGTTCTCTTTCTTATAAAGGTCAATGGAATCTTTTCGATCAGATAATTATTTCCGAAAGTTTATTAGGAAAAGATTACTCTTCTTTAAAGTATTGGAAATCTCAAATATTCAATAGTGATTTCTTAATTCAAAAAGAAGGAAAAAACAAGGGATATCCTCTACGTACTTTCTCTGAAGGTAAATTTATAAATGGATATAGCGACCATTTTCCGGTGTTGATATATATAGTTAAAAACTTATAGTATAATCCTATATGGTAGGTAGTAGATTTATTGATACAGATCAATTATATTCCTGTACTTCTTCCAAACCAATAACTTAGGGTAATAACTTCACATAGCAGAGCTTTTCACTTCTAGCCAACCGCAAATCACCTGCCCAAGAATGAGACAGGTGATTGTTTTTATAGGGACTAATAGGTGTAAGATATATTTTTATAGCAGACAAAGAGAAAACATATAGCAAGTAGTAATGTGATCTTCAGGTTTTCAATCCATATAAGACAGAGCTTGTCCGCTAATCTGCATCAGTGATATTTCGCACAGCTTAGTATTGTACTGAGCCTGCACCAAGCGTTCTTCCGCTTCTAAAAGACTATTTTGCGCTTCCCGCAGCTCCAAACCAGATAGTTCACCCAGTTTATAACGTTCCATCGCGATCTCATAATTGTCATAAGCTGTTTCCAGATTCTCTTTTTCCAGATTAGAAAGCTCGATGTTATTCTGATAAGCCATCCACATGTTAGCAAAGTCAGTTTTTACCGAAAGCTGAAGTTGCTCATATTCCAGTTCACGCTTTTTTATATCCAACTTTGCATTTTTCTGCCTTCTGTTTTTATTAAATCCATCGAAAAGATTAAACCCGACGGTTATTCCATAGTTGAAACCCAGATTTTTTTGCCAGTCATAATTCCCGGCTCCGTAAAAGTTCTGAGTATAACCATATCCTGCATTCAATCTAACATAAGGATAATTATCTTTTTGTGCTATTTTAAGATCAAGTACGCTGATATTTTTTTGCCTCTGCGATAGAAGCAGGTATGTATTACCTGCCAAAGTTTTATCCCATAAATCTTCTTTTGCAAATAGGGCATCATAACTAATGAGCGTATCAGATACCATTACCTGTTGTTCGACATCTCTGATAGCCATCATCTGATTAAGATTGGTACGAGCAACAAATAAAACTTCATATTGCTTGATAAGCTTAGAGCTATCACTGTTGAAATCTACTTTAGCCTGTTGCAACTCCATACGTGAACCTGCTCCGATCTGGTAACGGGATTCAACGATCCGGACACGTTCTTTAGACAATTTTACCGCGTATTTTAGATTCTCAAGACGGATATTTTGCTGTACATAATTGTAATATTCGGCAGCCAGTTGGGCTATAAAATTTTCAATAGCGACACGGGTATTCAGTTCTCCAGTGTCTTTCATTTCCCTTAGTCTCTTATAATTAGATTGTATATTAAATCCGTCGAACACTGTCCAGTTAAGGTTTATTCCGGCATCCAGAACCTGATTATGAACCCCGTTATCCTTGATAGATTCACCGTCAGCCGTTTTTTGAGTAGTATTGTTTATTGTCCCCGAATATCCGGCATTCAAGTCAAGTGTCGGTAAATATCCGGCATTGCCTATAGTATAATTATTATTGGCAATTTGCTGATCATTACGCACAATCCGAATATCAAAATTCTGTTCCAATCCTATTTCAAGGCAGCGATTCAGATTTAGTATTTCCTGAGATTGAGCGGTGCAGCAAATAGTCAGAAATATTACAATAGTTAGTAGGCTTTTCATATATAGCTAAAATTATATTCTATAAACTTTATATCGAATAATGTTTTCTTAATTCTTTAATTGATAGCATCATATATCTTTTCTCAGACGCTTTTCACGATTAGTTGAAATGAACATATACATTGCCGGGACAACAAATATGGTAAGCATTGTAGACACTAACATACCTCCGACAACAGCTACACCCATCGCTATACGTCCGTTAGAACCTTCGGCACTTGCAAATATGAGGGGTAACAACCCAAGAATAGTAGCAAAACTGGTCATCAAAATAGGGCGCAAACGTTGAACTGCAGCACCTTGTATCGATTCGAGTTTGCTCATACCCGATTCCTGACGTTGGTTTGCAAACTCAACTATCAGTATTCCATTCTTCGCAACAAGTCCTATCAACATAATAATACCTATCTGGCTGAAGATATTCATCGTTATATCACCAAAGTACATAAACATTAAGGCTCCTGCTATAGCCAGAGGCACCGTAAGCATGATTACCAAAGGATCTTTAAAGCTCTCGAACTGTGCAGCCAAGATCAGGAAGATAAGAACAACAGCCAGAATGAATGCAAACATAAGGCTAGACGAGCTTTCTCGAAAGTCCTTCGAGTCTCCTGATAAAGCTGTACGAAAAGTTTCATCGAGAGTTTCCTTGGCAATCTTGTCCATTTCGTCCAGCCCTCGACCGATAGTCACACCCGGAGCAAGCCCGGAAGATACAGTAGCCGAGTTAAAACGATTATAGCGATAAAGCTGAGGAGGAGCTACCGTTTCGCGAAGTTCGACCAGATTATCCATTTGAATCATGTTTCCATTGAGGCTTTTCAGATAGATCGATTTAAGATCGAGGGGCGTATTCCTTTGTTGACGATTTATCTCTCCAAGTATCTGATATTGCTTGCCATTCATGTAAAAATATCCCATACGTTGACCGCTGAGTGCATATTGAAGGGTTTCACCTATATCTCTGGTACTGACTCCCAATACGGCAGCCTTATCCCTGTCTATAATAATCTGAGTTTCGGGTTTCGTAAATTTGAGATTTACATCGGCCATCTGAAACAGAGGGCTCTCCTGTACCTTTTGCATAAAAATAGGGATAAACTTCTGTAATTGTTCTATATTGGGAGCTTGTAAGACGTATTGAATAGGCATACTGGTACGCCGTCCTCCGAATGTAGATTGCTGTTGTACAAAAGCACGGGCTTCGGTTTGTTTCCGTAATACCGATGCTAAGTCATTTGCAATTTCCATCTGGCTTCTTTTCCTATCTTTAATATCAGGAAGTACGAGGCTGATATTTCCCCCACCCGATCTTGCTCTTACTATATTAAACAGACGTTCGGGGGCTACTGAATCAGTTATATCCGAAATTTTGGTTGTATAATCCCTGTAAAATTCAAAAGTTGCTCCTTCAGGACCACTGGTGCGGATGGATACTTGCGAACGGTCTTCGAGAGGTGCCATTTCAGAAGGAATTTTACTCAAAAAGAATCCGATTGCAACAAGTGTTACTGCGATAATCGGCCACAGCATCATTTTATGCAGCAGAAAGTATTCCAAAGCCTTATGGTAACCATTATTCATACCTTTAAAGAAAGGTTCCGTTTTACGATAAAACCATCCGGGCTTGTCATTCCGCTTCAGTAATTTGGTCGAAAGCATCGGAGTGAATGTTAAAGCTACGAATGCCGATATAAGTACCGCCCCTGAAATTACAATACTAAATTCGCGAAAAAGTCTTCCGGTCATTCCCTGTAGAAAAACAATAGGGAAGAATACGGCAACCAGAGTTATAGTCGTTGATATTACGGCAAAGAATATTTCTTTCGAACCTTCTATTCCCGCTTGTAAAGGTGACATTCCATCCTCTATCTTAAGGTATATGTTTTCAGTAACAACTATAGCATCGTCTACCACAAGACCTACAGCCAAAACGACAGCAAGCATAGATAATACATTGATAGAAAAGCCTCCGAGATACATCACAAAGAAAGCTCCGACCAGAGAAATTGGTATTACTACGCAAGGAACTAATGTAACACGCCAGTCGCGAAGGAAAAGGAAAATAATAAGCACCACCAGAAGGAATGCAATATATATAGTCTCTTGTACTTCGTAGATAGAAGCCCTGACAAATTTCGTATTATCGAAGGCAATACCTAATTGGACATCTTCAGGAAGGTCTTTTTTCATTTGTTCCAGACGAATCGCTGTTTCATCTGATATTTCGATCTGATTGGCTCCCGGTTGAGGGATAATAACCGTACTGACCATAGGCACGCCATTCTTACGCATAAAGTTGCGTGGATTTTCGGCTCCAAGTTCGGCTGTACCTATATCCTTGAATCGTACTATATTGTAATTATCTTCTCTGATGACCAGATTATTAAATTCTTCGGGCGTTTGCATAAGCCCCAAAGTCCGGATACTAAGTTCGAGGCTGTTACCTTCTATACTTCCCGAAGGTAGCTCTACGTTTTCTTTATCTATAGCATTCTTTACATCGATAGGCGTTACTCCATATGCAGCCATCTTTACAGGATCGAGCCAAAGGCGCATCGAGTAACGATGTTGTCCCCATATCTCAACGGAACTTACATTCGGAATGGTTTGCAAGCGTTCTTTTATGGTGAGCTCGGCTATTTCACTAAGTTCTAGTAATGACCGCTTCGGGCTTTCTATCGTAATCTGTATAATAGGATTGGCATCGGCATCGGCTTTCGATACTGTAGGAGGGTCACAATCACGAGGCAAATACCTTTGTGCTCTTGATACTTTGTCGCGCACATCGTTTGCCGCAGTCTCAAGATCTACTGAAAGTTCGAACTCAACAGTAATCGAACTTGAACCCTGGCTACTTGAGCTAGTAAGGGAACGGATCCCCGGTATACCATTGATATTCTGTTCCAATGGCTCTGTTATCTGGCTTTCGATAATTTCGGCATTCGCTCCCGGATAAGAAACCGAAACTGTTATTATCGGATTGTCTATATTAGGATATTCACGTATTCCCAGATATGTATACCCGACCATTCCCAATAAGAAAATGACCAGAATAAATACAGTTGCCAATACAGGTCTTCGGATACTTAATTCTGATATAAGCATGATTTAATTCTCTATTTTATCAATGGTTACCGATATACCGTCCCTAAGCTGCATTACACCACTGGTAATCAATGTATCGCCGGGTTGCAGTCCCTCTACGACCTGTACGGATGAGTTCGTACGCATACCCTTTGTCAGAGTAATCTGCTGAGCTTTCCCTCCTTTATAAACGTAAGCTATATCTCTACCCATCTCAGCAATAGTCGAAAGACTGGGTATCACCAGTGTATTTTTTATCTCCTGTAATTTTATCTCGATATTTGCCGAACGTCCGGGCTTTAGCGAACCTCCGGGATTGGGATACAAAGCTCTAGCCCTTAATGAGAGCGTGCTACCATCCAGTCTCGATTCTACAGCAAAAACTGACGCTTCGTATACATTCAAATCATTATCAAGCATAAACCGGATAGGTGTGCCTTGCTTGATTTCGTTAGATTGTCTTTCGTTTACAGAGAATTCCAGTTTAAGAGGGCTGATTTTCGAGAGTCTCGATATAATAGTTGTAGGAGATGCATAAGTTCCTTCACTCACTTGTCGCAAACCAATGACTCCATCAAAGGGAGCACGAAGCTCGGTTTGATATATTCTTGCTTTTACCAGATCTATGTCTGCTTTTAGCTTTTCGAGTTCAGTATTTACTGACTCATAAGCTTCCTGACTAACGGCATCTTTAGCAAGTAGAGCTTTCTGCCGGTATACCCGGTCTTGTGCTAACGGCATCTGGGCTTCCAGCTTTTTCAACTCGGCCTGTAATGTATTATCATTTACCTTAGCGAGAAGTGTTCCCTTACGAACCGGGGTTCCTTCCTTGAAATATATATTTGTTATTTTTCCCGAAGTTTCAAAAGAAAGATCTACTTCCTCATCAGGAATTAATACTCCTTTAGTCTTAAATATATCATCTAGATTCTGGTATTTCAGAATCTGTACGTTTACGTTAAGAGGGCTGTTGCCTTGCTTGCCGCCTCCTCCCGGACCGCCGGGTACCGATGGCGTTTCTTCTTTGCCAGTTATAAGATGCTGCTTAACCTGAGGGTAAAAGGCCATACCGGCAATAAACAGAACAATAACAACAATGAGTGCTATTTTTGTTTTTTTATTCATAGTAGTAATGGTAGATGATAGAGTATTAGTGTAATTTAGTTTATCCTAAGACTGTTGACTAGGAAATACTCATAAGGTTTAATCACTAAACTGCATTTTTATATTTATTCACACAAATTAAAACAATTTCAATAAATATAAAAGTAGAAAACAACGCTTTTTTGGGGGCACTTTTTCTATAATCTATTAAAATTTCACCGATTCATAAAAAAAAACAGACATCCGATGCCGTATTAGGATCGAATGCCTGCTTTTCCATTTAATTAGTTTCGTATAAATAAAAATAAAGGCTAAAACTTATTTTTCATTTACCATCAATATCTTATTTACTTCTTCAATGGTCAGTGACGGATTTTCGTGATTTTTTATTTTAGATAAAACCAAATTTCCTGTATTCTCTGCTAATATCTCATTCGGAAAAGATTTATCCCCTTCAATGCAAGGTATACATGGTTGATATATTATAACCTTCCCGTTCTTACTAATCTGATACCCCCAGCCTCTATTATATTCGAAAGTATTTACTTCGTAAATATTATCACCTCTATAATCTTCTGCTTTAGGCACAGCTCTCCAGTACAGGAATGAAGCAATCCCAATTACAGATAATACGATTATTATAACCGAAATTCGTTTAATCATATTCGTTATATTCATCTTTCGGTTTGAATTCCCACATATCATCATAATAGAGAGAGGATAAACTCCGGCCTGTCAGAACAAAGCCCCTATTATCTATAGAAAAACCTACTGCTGCGGTCCGGGCAGAGCCTTCGAAACTGGTTCTCTCTTTCCATCGGTCAGTATCAGGGTTATACTCCCATGTTTTAGAATTAAGGCTACCGGTCTCTCCTGTAGCCAGATACCCTAAGCCATCGATAACCAGCGAAACCGTATTAAGACGCGCTATTGTCGTATAATCATCATCAAAGTCATAATCGGTTTTATCTGCAATCTGGGCTTTTTCAACCCACGATTGAGAATCGGGATCAAACATCCAGAAATCTTTCACATAATCCCCATTATTCAAACCACCTGCTACATACACCTTATTATTTATTGTAAAATTAGTAGCAAATGAACGTTTTGTGCCTTGTATACTTATACTGGTTTCCCAAGTATCAGTGAGAGGGTTATATTTGTAAAAATCCATCAAATAGTTACCGTCATAACCGGTTCCGGCATACCCCACTCCATTTATATAAAAAGCAGTAGCACCATAACGGGCAGACCCTTTAAAATCGGCTTTCTGAGTCCACACATTACCTGTCGGATCAAACTCCCAGAAATCATTATAATATTTATCTCCATCATATCCGGTACCAACATATCCTTTGGTTTCTGAAGCAAAAGCAAATCCCGAACTACGTGCAGTACCGGGAAAAACCGCCTTCTGAGTCCAGTATCCCTGATCGAAGTCATATTCCCAGATATCTCCCAATCTTTTTTTACCTTCGTAACCACCAAAAACATAGGCCTTTCTATTTATGACAAAGCATGATGCATCCCCTCTGGCCGGACCTTCGAAGTCTGAACGTCTTATCCAGTTTCCAACAAGATCATCATCATCACTGGAACATGCCGGAAGAATGAGGATCAGAAGCAGATACAACATTGATGGCCAAACTCTAAATTCTCTCATAAATCATTTATAATTTTTATTACTATTCCTTCTTTCAATTGCTCGTAAAAGTATATATGTGTTTTTCCTTACAAAAAAAAAATCGATCAATGCTATCTTTTTATCGGTGAACGGGCAGAAAAAATCTGTAACTGTCTACTTTCTCTTTCTGTAGTAATAAAACCCATATCATCGAACAGCTGGGCGGGTTGAAAGATTAATCATTACAGCTCATCGATTATTTTTCACTAAGACATTTCCTTAATCTTTCTTTGTGAGATCAATGAAACCATTGTATTATCAATTAGTCTATGAGATATATAATTTGTTCGATAGTTTGCTTTCTTTCCATTGTATCCTGCATCAACGATAAGTTTTCGGTCGGTGATAATTTAACTTCAGTCACAGGCCGGAGTTTAATTATTGATACCTGTACCGTAGAATTACACACTCAATTAGCGGACTCATCTGTCACAAGCGGATTATCCAAAGTATTCGAGGGTAAATATAATACGGGTGATCTGGGAACAATAACGACTCATGCTTATTTTGATTTTAACCAGCCGAGTTATAGTACAAGCGAATTTGGTTCTAATGCAACCGTTGCCGTAAAATTCGATTCCATATCTTTAATACTAAAGTACGATGACTTTAGATACGGAGACACTACACAAGTTCAGACTTTAAATATATACAAGCTTAAACAGATTATAGAGCTGGATGACGATGACAAGTTATACTCTACCAACTCTGTGCCATCCGAGTCTGAACCATGGGTTTCATATAAGTTTAACAGACCCACTAAATTTTATGAAAACGATAGCACTTTAGAAATACGGTTACCCGACGAGTTTGGATTAGAACTGATGAGAATGATGCATGCGCAATCAGATTCATTAGATACCTACGAAAACTTTCAAAAATATTTCAAGGGAATTAAGCTCTCTCCGGGAGCAAACGATAATGCCACTGTCAATAGTTTCGTAATAGATGATTCGTATCCTGTTATAAGGTTATATTACAGAACAATCAGTTCATCAAGCACAGAAAAATATATGGATTTGAATGTGGGAACCAGCACCGCCTTTTCCCAGATAGAAGTAGATAGGAGCAATACCGTACTGAGTCCGATAAATTATAAGAACAATTCATTAAACTCAAAAGACTGCGAAAACAAAGCATACATACAAGGGATAATAGGTTTATCTGCTAAAATAAACTTTCCCTATATAAACGAGATGCTCAAGATGTCGAAGTATGTTGTTATATCTCAGGCATATCTCTATGCATATCCTGTATTAGGCTCTTATAACGACTTCACTCCCCTTCCTCAGGAATTATCATTAAACTATTTTGATGAGAACGGAAAGGCGATGGATATATATGTAGACCAAACCACATCTGCAGTACAATCGGGAACTTTGGTTGAAGATAAGGTCTATAATAAAAACACTTATTATGCATTTGATATCACTAGTTACCTTAAACAGGAAATAGAGGCAATAGGGATGAATAAAACATCTCTGCAACTTCAACTCTCGGACGAGGATACAAGCGGAACACTTAAAAGTCTGGTTATAGGAGACCCGAAATATTCTAATGAAAACAACAGAATCAGGTTGGTAATATACTTTATAACTTACGATAATGATTAAAAAGCTTTCTTTTTCATTCTTTTTCCTATATTTTACTCTTAATATATATTCTCAGTCTAACTATTCTCCATACTCCATGCTTGGATTAGGAGAAATAGAAACCCGGGATTACGGGAGGACAGCCGGAATGGGAAATCTCAGTACAGGAGTAAGGGACTTCAACTATTTAAATCCTTCCAACCCTGCAGCGATTAGCGGAATAGATAGCCTGAGACTTATATTCGACATATCGGTCTCTGGAAAACAATCGTACTACTCCCGAAGATCTAAAAGTGACGGAGCTTTCAATGGAAATCTGAAAAAACTTTCATTAGGCTTCAGACTTGCTCCCAGATGGGGTATATCGGTTGGTGTAAGACCATTGAGTGATGTCGGGTACCAGATATATAGTGAAGAACCTATAGAAGGAACAAATTCTACAAAAGCCGTATACCTCAAAGGCAGTGGCGGATTGTATGAATTCTATATATCTAACGGATTCAAAATATCCAATAACTTTTCCGTAGGAATAAATACAATGTATATAAGCGGAATCATAAAACAGGCAGAAGACCAGACAGAATACATATTCGAAAAGGAGTCGCGACTCTCGCAGATATATAATACGTTTGGAATTCAGTACCACCAAAAGGATCTTACCATAGGAGCCATTTACGGATATAAACAAAGCTTATCCCTGACAAATAAAACATTGGTATACGACAGTAGTTACAATCTTACAGAAGAGGAAAAGGACAGATCTTCGAGCCAGTTTATCCCCGAAACCATGGGAGTCGGCTTTTCATTAGCCAATAAGAAGCTCATTTGGGGTATGGATTTTCAATATCAGAAATGGGAAGGATTAAATTCCGGGACAAGTAACACCAAAATAGTAGATTCATATAGAATTAGTGGAGGTCTGGGTTACACCCCAAATAGTGATAAGTTCTATAAGATCAGGAATCAGGGGCAAATACAAGTCGGAGGTTCATTATCTCAATCGTATATACAGGTTGCCGGCAAGAAAGCTTATAATTACTCTGTAACTACAGGATATAGCCTACCGGTCGATAAAACCGGAACTTTACTCAATCTGTCTCTCGAATATGGTAATACTTTATCTGCTCCATCCGGTTATATCAAAGAATCGTATGTTATGCTTACAGTTAATTTCTCATTTATAGAACAATGGTTCAAGAGGGGAAAATTATATTAATCTGTACAATAATTACATAATGCAACTATCATTCAGCAACAAAAAATAAAACATATATACATCTTAATATCAACACACTATAGTTAAATATTCTAAACAACTGAAGGCATACAGCCTCATATGCATCTATACAAAGAGCCGGATTATTATTCATAAATCGACTCAGATTGTGTTTGTGTCTATCAAATAGCCCTGAACATCGAAATCTGTACTCTTATATATTTTACTTCTCTATTTTTACGTTCTATAATCTATATAAATGTACAAAAAAGCTATAAGATTCATTCTACACTTTTTAATCTGGGGAGGTATCCTCTTTATAATGACTTTAATGCCATTAAGACCAGAGGAGACATTCTCATTCGGACGAAATCTTCCCTTTATAATCACATATTCATATCTGGTTTGCTTTTTCTATCTGAATGCCGATTTTCTGACAATTAGATTAATCCAAAATAAAAAGTATTTTACATACTTTTCAGGAATAGCCGTTATCCTCGTCATATACATATGTTTCCATAAATATATATTCTCGTTATTTGTGCAACTAGCATACTTTCCGCCTCCAAGGATGATGGCAAACAGACCAATGCCTTTTCCCGATCTGGAACGAACTGCTTCTGTCGGGCGCATCATACTTCCGTTTACCCAATTCTTCCTATTCTGGATACTCAGTTTATGTTACAGGTTATCCCTCGAATGGTTATCTACTAACAAAAGGAATAAAGAAATTGAGGCTGAAAAATCAATTATCGAGCTTGCCTATCTAAAAGCTCAGATAAACCCTCATTTTATTTTCAATACATTAAATACAATTTATTCATTAACGATAAACAAGAATGAGAAAGCTCCCGATGCGATATTACTATATTCGGATATTGTCCGTTACGTTTTCGATAAGATAGATACAAACCTTGTACCCTTACAGGAAGAGATCGATTATATTGCCAACTACATCGATTTACAAAAAATGAGGTTTATAAATAAGCTAAACATAGAGTTTGAAATTAAAGGAAATACCGAAAACCAAATGATTGCACCACTTATACTCATCGCTTTTATCGAGAATGCTTTTCAATATGGTATAAGCAATCATTACGAGTCTATTATATCTTTCTCTATAGAGGCTTCCGATAACAGTATACATTTTACATCAAAAAATAAAAAATACAAGAAAGATGAATTTCAGCACATAGGTAAAAATATAGGAATACAAAATACCCGAAGAAAACTAAACCTCATATACCCTGATAAACACAGGCTGTCTATAAAAGATTCAAACGATGTTTTCGATCTGGATCTAATTATCTACGGCACCTCAGTAACTAAACCTGTAGTCGATCAAAACCATTCTTTAATAAATTGAACCTGTATGAGGAGAAAGATAAGTTGTGTTATCATTGATGACGAACCGCCTGCTTCAGATATTCTGGAAAGTTATATTAATAAGACGCCCGATTTTGAAGTAAGTAAAGTATTTAACGACCCGATAAAAGCACTCGAAGGATTAAATAACATAAAAGCAGATGTTATATTCTGTGATGTGGAAATGCCGGATATTAACGGATTGGAGCTTCTTGGTTCTCTTTTCCAGAGTCAGGATTCATTGATTGTTATAGTTTCGGCACATACCAAATATGCTATAGACGGGTTTAATATTAATGCTATTGACTACCTGCTAAAGCCGGTCTCCTTTGCGAGATACCTTAAGACTACTCAAAAGATACTTCATCAATTAATGGATAGAGACCTCGAAAGCAGAGATGCTCAGGTGCAAACATCTTTAATAGAATTACCTAAGGATCATTTCTTTATAAAATCCAATAATAGACTACTGAAAATAAATTACAGCGACATCCTCTTTATAGAGGGTTTAGGTGATTACATTAAAATTCACCTCGAGAGTTCAAGTAAACCTGTTTTGATATTGGATAGTTTAAAGCATCTGGAAGAAACGTTATCCTCTACCCTCTTCAAAAGAATACACCGCTCATACATAATACCTATATCCCGGATAAAAGCTATAGAGTACAGAAGAGTGATTATAGGCGATAACCTATCTTTGCCAATAAGCAATTCGTATTATGATACTTTATATGATAGCCTGATTTCTAACAAAATCATAAAGTAAAACAGAATATCTATCTTAATCATCTCTTTGTACATGCTTAACCTTTAACGGATAATCTTCCGGTATAAATAATACTATAATATTATGTTTAAATATCTAAATTAAGCAGAAAGCCATATATAACTCTGATAAAAGTATTACCTTTGCAAAACATTTTTGGTGTTACAAATCCGATATCCGGAGATTGTAATGAAAAGGGAATATCGGTGCGAATCCGAAGCAGTACCCGCTGCTGTAAACTCAGTTAAAGTCTCCGAACCAGACTCAGAGCCACTATTCGAAAAAGAATGGGAAGGATGTTCGGAAGACAGAGTAAGCCAGAAGACCTGCCAGACATGATAAGTTTGAAGCTTTCGGGAGATAAAAAGCAACAGACAAGCAACTAAATTGTTATCAATTAAATGAGGATGCCAAAAGAATAGGAAGTTATACAGATTATAACTTTCGGATTATGTAGTAACTATAATTATCAAACCAATTCAATATATATGGACGCATATAAAGATTTTAAAGGTACTAAGTGGAAAGAAGAAATCAATGTAAATGATTTTATTCTTAAAAACTATACAGAATATGCAGGCGATGAATCTTTTCTGGCAGGAGCAACCGAAGCTACTACTAAATTGTGGGACAAGCTGAGCGAGATGTTCAAAATAGAAAAAGAAAAAGGTGTATATGATGCCGAAACCAAGATTCCTTCGCAGATAGATGCTTACGGACCGGGTTATATAGACAAAGATCTGGAGAAGATAGTAGGAGTTCAGGCAGACAAGCCTCTTAAAAGAGCTATTTTTCCGAATGGCGGCCTCCGCATGGTTCAACAGAGCCTCGAAGAATATGGCTATAAACTAGACCCGATCACAACCGAAATATTCTCAAAATACCGTAAGACCCATAACGAAGGAGTATTCTCGGCATATACCGACAGTATCCGCCGTGCCAGAAGTAATGGCTTACTTACAGGTCTGCCCGATGCATACGGGCGTGGGCGTATTATCGGCGACTACCGTCGTATCGCACTGTATGGAGTAGACCGCTTAATTGCAGAACGCGAAAAACGATATAAAGAATGTGACCCGATCGTTATGACAGACGATCTGATCCGCCTTCGCGAAGAGTTAAATTCGCAGATACTGGCTCTGAAGGCTCTTAAACGTATGGCTGCTTCTTACGGCTTCGATATATCAAATCCTGCGACTAATGCACAGGAAGCTGTTCAATGGACATACTTCGGTTATCTGGGTGCAATCAAAGACCAGAACGGTGCAGCTATGAGTCTGGGACGTGTAACTACATTCCTGGATATCTATATCGAACGCGATCTAAAAGAAGGTAAGATCACAGAACAAGAAGCTCAGGAAATTATAGATCATTTTGTAATGAAATTACGCATTGTACGCTACCTGCGTACTAATGAGTACAATGAGTTATTCTCAGGAGACCCTGTATGGGTTACTGAATCTATAGGAGGTATGACAAATAACGGCCGTTCGATGGTCACAAAGAACAGCTATCGTATGCTGCATACCCTTTACAACCTAGGACCTGCTCCCGAACCCAACCTGACTATTCTCTGGAGTGACCGCCTACCCGAATCATGGAAAAAATATTGTGCGAAAGTATCTATCGATACTTCATCCCTACAATATGAGAATGACGACATTATGCGTCCTCAATTAGGAGATGACTATGGTATCGCCTGCTGTGTATCGCCTATGCGAATCGGTCATCAGATGCAATTCTTCGGGGCACGCGCCAATTTACCTAAAGCATTACTTTATACCATAAACGGAGGTAAAGACGAGAAAACCAAAGCACAGGTATTACCTAAACACTGGATCGAAAAAGTTACAGGTGATTATCTTGAGTTCGATGAAGTATGGGACAAATTTGACCGTACATTAGACTGGGTAGCCGAAACTTATGTTAAGGCCTTGAATATAATTCACTACATGCACGATAAATACTCGTACGAAGCACTCGAAATGGCATTGCACGATGTTGATATTGTACGTACCCAAGCCTTTGGGGTATCCGGATTGTCGATTATCGCCGATTCATTTGCCGCCATCAAATACGGAAAAGTACGGATAGTAAGAGATGCCGATGGTGATGCAGTGGATTACATCCTTGAAAAAGATTATATTCCTTTTGGAAATAATGATGAAAATACTGATAAATTCGCGGTACAGATCGTAGAGAAGTTTATGAATAAAATCCGTAAACGTAAGATGTACAAAGATGCAATACCAACTCAATCGGTATTAACTATCACGTCTAACGTGGTTTACGGAAAGAAAACCGGAAATACACCCGACGGACGCCGCGACGGAACACCGTTTGCTCCGGGAGCCAACCCAATGCACGGGCGGGATACCCGCGGCGCTGTAGCGTCACTGTCTTCTGTAGCCAAACTTCCGTTCGAACATGCGAATGACGGTATATCTTATACATTTGCAATCACCCCTAATACTTTAGGTAAAAACCGTGATGAAGAAGCTCAAAACCTTTCGGGGCTATTGGATGGATATTTCCTTCAGACAGGACATCATTTGAATGTAAATGTCTTTGACCGCCAATTATTGATAGATGCGATGGAACATCCTGAACAATATCCTCAATTAACGATCCGGGTTTCGGGCTATGCTGTAAACTTCGTAAAACTGACAAAAGAACAGCAGTTGGATGTAATCAACCGTACTATTACAACTACTGTTTAAATAGACAAATAAATATTTTAAACGAAGTGAGGTTATGTCGACTTCACTTCGTTTGTTTAATTTTTCCGTATATGAAAGGATACATACACTCATACGAGACATTCGGTACCAAAGACGGGCCGGGTATTCGCTTTGTTGTTTTTATGCAAGGTTGTCCTCTACGTTGCCTGTATTGCCACAATCCTGACACATGGAAAAAAGAAGAAGCCAAATTTATAAAAACACCAGAAGAAGTTTTTCAGGAATTTGATAAAGTAAAGAATTTTGTACGTGGAGGGATCACTGTATCAGGAGGCGAGCCTTTACTTCAGGCTGAATTCGTTCTCGAACTTTTCAAAATATGCAAAGAGAATGGTGTCCATACAGCAATAGACACATCGGGCGTATATCTTAACGATAAGGTGAAAGAACTACTTTCATATACAGACTTGGTTTTGCTAGATATAAAACAAATTGATGCTGATAAATACAAAGAGCTGACCAGAGTTTCACTCGAGCCTACACTCAAATTCATGGATTACTTATCCTCTGTAAACAAAGCAGTGTGGTTACGGTACGTTCTTGTGCCTGATTATACCGATGATGAAAAAGACCTGACAGAATGGGCTAAGTATGTTTCCCGATTCAATAATGTCGAACGGGTAGATATTCTTCCATTCCATCAAATGGCAATACATAAATGGGAAAAACTGGACAAAGATTATAAGTTAAAAGATATTCTGCCACCAACACAAGAACAAATAGAAAAAGCTTCTGCCATTTTTAAATCTTTCGGGTTAAAGGTATAATTTACAAAAACTTCGATACCATTCATAAAAGAGCACAACTAACTTTTTATTCCAAAAATTTGTTAATTCAAAATTCTATTATACATTTGCAACTGTAAATAGAATATTAACCCTTAAAAAATTTAGAGAAAGGGTACAATTATGTTGGTCAATAAATAACAAACACTCAGAAACTAATTAGGTTTATCGCGACGATAGACCTGACAGTACGAATAACACATATCTTCGATATCACGGCTGCATAAGAAGATAACTGGTTAGTTTCACAATCAAACTCATCATTTTAAAATATTTAGTCAATGTTTTAACAGGCATTTGTTATGCTTATCCGTTATTGCATTGAAAAACAGAGATATAATCTGTCGTAGGCATACATATATTAGTATACCTGCCGAAGACATATATATATATCGTTCATTTACAACATAATGGGCATACAATTAAAAGAATTAAGTAAATTGGGATATACCAACAATGTAGCACGTAGTCTGGCTATAAATATTGTAAGTAAATATTGCAAACACGATAGCAAAGAACAGATCTTAACAACGCTCAGCGATTTGCTGGAAAATCCTGAAAAATATAAAGACAATGAAAGGTGGGGAAAACTCGCCGAACATTTTGCACCAACTGTATCGAATAAAGAATTTACAATTCACAATCTATCAGAGAACTATTTGCCATACAAGACTTACGGCGGTAAATTTATCGAAAGTCTGGCCAAACAGCAGATGGAGTTGGCAATGCGTCTTCCTGTTACAATAGCCGGAGCTTTGATGCCCGATGCACATGCCGGATACGGATTGCCTATAGGTGGCGTACTCGCAGTAGAGAATGCTGTCATCCCTTATGCAGTAGGTATGGATATCGGTTGCCGCATGAGCCTGACAATATTTGATGTAAAAGCAGATTTTCTGAAACGTTATTCGCATCAGATAAAGGAGGCACTCAAAGAATATACACATTTCGGAATGGAAGGAGGTTTACCTTTCACTCAGGAACATAGGGTGTTGGACAGACCTGAATTTCAACTAACTTCATTACTGAAGCAAATTCACGGTAAGGCTGTCAGACAATTAGGTACATCCGGAGGGGGAAATCACTTTGTAGAGTTCGGTGAGATAGAACTGTTTGAGAGTAATATCACAAAACTTCCGGCAGGAAAATACATGGCATTACTTTCTCATTCAGGCTCACGAGGTATGGGAGCAGCCATTGCCCGTCATTACAGCGATATAGCCCGCGAAACCTGTAAATTGCCAAGAGAGGCACAACATTTCGCATGGCTGGGACTCGATACTGAAGCAGGACAAGAGTATTGGATGAGTATGAATCTGGCCGGCGATTTTGCGCAAGCCTGTCACGAGCAGATACATCTCAACCTGAGCAAAGTTCTCGGTTTGAAACCGATTGCGAATGTAAACAACCATCACAATTTTGCATGGCGCGAAGAAATCGAAACAAACAGGTATGCAATTGTACACCGTAAGGGAGCTACTCCGGCAGCAAAAGGAATTGCCGGATTTATCCCTGGCAGCATGGCTACAGCCGGCTATTTGGTTTGTGGAAAAGGGGAAATACAATCGCTCAATTCAGCTTCGCACGGAGCCGGACGGGCAATGTCGCGCCAAAAAGCGAAAGAACAATTTACCCAATCAGCATTAAAGAAATTACTATCGCAACAGCAAGTAACCTTGATTGGCGGAAGTGTAGAAGAAATGCCTTTTGCGTACAAAGACATCGATAAGATAATGCCGGCGCAGGAATCATTAGTCGAAATTCACGGTAGGTTTGTGCCACGGATAGTAAGAATGCATAAAGAATAGAATTATGTATTGGCAAGAAAAACTAAATATAATAAAAAAGAAATACCCATCGCTGGTTTTCCGTGATATGTTCCATAGTGGCGGAGAGGTCGCCGAAAAAATCATCCGCAAATTCCATAATGCAACATATCTGACCTTTAAACAATGTGATGATCCAAAAACATTACTAAAAGATTGTAGATTAGTTAAAGAGACAGGAATTCTGGAATTGGAAAACTATCTGTATGAGCTGGAGGATGGTATAAATTACTGGCTCTTTTTACTGAATCCACCGATGGGAAACACTTTTCAGGTATACGATTGCCGGAAAGCCCCATTGATCGATTTATACTATCTGGCTTCCGGTAGAGAAGACCTTAAATTTTATATTGTAGATAAAAAGTACGAATGGCTGTTGTTGGTCGAAATAGAAACCGAAGAAAATACGGCATTCATTTATGAAAGTAAAGCAAACAAAAATGGAAAAGAGATATAAACAAACAGGATATTATTACGCAAAATATTACTCGGTAGAATGTCCGAAGTGCCACAAAGAAGCTACCGTTTCTCATGACGGAAGTTATTGGGGGTGGAAAAATGCAGAACTAAAGTGTCTCCATTGCATGCACAAAGAAAACCGCGCTGATTTACTATTATATGAGGTAACAGTAAGGCGGAACTGCCCTGATTGTGGAAAACAGATTTCTGCAGAAATAAATAATCTGAAAAATCCACCGAAGGAGATGAACGTAACCTGCCCCGATTGTAGTTTTAGCGCCAAATATACTACCAACATAAGTTCTTATAGACTTGTCAATAAGCTGAATGGAATGAAAGGAGATCCCCTCTTCAATTATCCACTATGGCTTCAGGGAGAAGTGAAAAGAAATTTGTTCTGGGCATACAACAGAGAACATCTGGAAGAAATAAGATCTTATGTAGATGCTGAATTGAGAGAAAGACAATCTTTATATTTAATGACTATGGTTGCGCGCTTACCTCAGTTTATCAAAGAAGCAAAGAACAGGGATGATATTCTGAAAAAAATAGACATTCTTCTGAAACGATAAGTAATGAATAATAAGATATACTTACAAATAACTTCCGGACGTGGTCCTGCAGAATGTTGCAGGGTAGTAGCTTTAGTTCTAGAGAAAATATTACAACAGGCAAAAAAGCTTGGTCTAAATACCGAAATTATCGAAAGAGAACAAGGCATAATAAACCGTACATTATTTTCGGCTGTCATATCGATCGAAGGAGAAAAAAGCCGAGAGATTCTAACGGAATGGGAGGGTACAATCCAATGGATAGCGCAAAGCCCATACAGGATTTACCATAAGCGAAAGAACTGGTTCGTCGGGGTCAAATCGTTCTCATCACCTGATGCTAATAATTTGAATATAAAAGAGATCTCTTATCAGACTCTTCGGGCATCAGGTCCCGGAGGGCAGCACATTAATAAGACCGAATCGGCAGTGAGGGCTACACATATTCCTTCCGGACTAAGTGTAACAGCATCCGATCAACGCTCACAAATACAGAATAAAAAACTGGCTACCGAGCGGTTATTAATAAAGCTTTCGGCATGGGAAATAGAACAGGCTATGCAAAAAGCTCAGGAAAACTGGAATAATCACAATAATCTTCAACGGGGAAACCCGGTGAAGGTTATACAACTTCCTTTAAATTAGAGAAACAACAAGATGCAGAAAATAAGATTAGACAACGAACCGCCATTAGCTATTGAGGAATGGGGCAGGAAATAAAGGAGTGAGAGCAACAATGATCAATCATAACGGAGTTCCGATAGAATAAATAGAGTTCAAAAAACAAATTCAGAAAGTATGTTTGCAAGAAGAACAGCCACCAGAATAAAGAAAGGAACTGTACTAAAAAAGAATAAGCATTTTCAGACACCCAATTACTGGAATACCCGTCAGGACGAAATACAGATAGACATTGAGAATCCCGGAAATGGATATAAACATTTTCTTAAAAAGCGCGATATAAAACGATTTTTAGAAATACTTCCCAACCGGGAAGAAATAGACATTCAATTTGATGCAATCGTATTATCTCATGGAAGTTATTTCGATGATGGTTATTACAATAATGGAGTTATTTGCATCTGTGCATGGAGAAAAGAAATGACAGTAGAATATACTTTAGATTATTTCAATGATCATAAAAGGATATTTAATCAGCTTGGGGTGAGATATACTAAAAAGAAAGATTATATGATATGCGATTTCACTGAAAATCAAATTAAAGCATACCAACTCTTACATATCTTATTGCACGAACTGGGGCATCATCATGACAGAGTAAGTACAAAATCGAAAAGAAAGTGTGCAAGAGGCGAAAATTATGCCGAAAGCTATGCTTTCATGTATGAAGAAATTATATGGAACAAGTTTTTCGAAAACTTTCCACTTTAATTAGAATAAACAATGGAACAAATAAATAAAGAACAATATAAACAACATTTGAAAGGGAAAAGAGAAGTACTGGATAAAGCAGTTACACTCTTGAAACAAGAATTCATAGGTATTGACTCAGTTATCGACCAGATTGCGAATGCTATTACCCCATGGTTTTTCTTTCCGGAGATGCAAGACCGGCCTGTAATTATCAATCTATGGGGGTTGACCGGAATAGGAAAAACATCAGTCATTAAGCGTCTGACTGAACTGATTGGATATACTGAACATTATTTCCGATTCGACCTTGGAGAATGTTCGAGCCAATACTTCGACATTCAGGATTCATTCAAAGATATTTACGAAAACTGTGATGGAGAACCCTTTATCATCGGATTAGACGAATTCCAACTGGCAAGAACGATCAACGAAGACCAGGAAGAAATAGATAGAGCATCTATCCGTGCTATATGGGATTTGCTCGATTCCGGGAAATTCGATGTTGTAAACTTCGATTACAATATGAGTTGGCTCAGCAAGCTTATCAAAAAACTCGATTTAGCCCTGTTCAAAGGCGTGGAAGTTGAGAATGGGTTTATTTCTCAAAATGAAGATATATATTGGGACATTGTAAATCCGAATAATAAGCCTGAGAAAAAGAAAAACAAAAATGCAGAAAAAACGCTTTTTGTTTCCGAAGGTGAACTGGACTCAATCTTTGGCATGGTCGACCATCTCTTTCTGATAAAAAGCGAATTAAGGGAAAAACTCGATGTTATGGACGGAGATCAAACAATAGATTACCTGATAAGCCTTTACAAAGCTTCGTTGAAACCCAAGACTGTAGATTGTACAAAATCCCTTATATTCGTTATGGGCAATCTGGATGAAGTTTACACCATGAGCCGGAATTTTAATCCGGATATGAGTGCAAATGAATTTCATCGTCAATCGAAAGAGATAACTGTTACAGAGGTGAAACAGGCTTTGCTAAACCGTTTCCGAAGCGAACAGATAGCCCGGTTGGGGAATAACCACATTATTTATCCGGCATTCGATGAAAAATCATTTTTCGGAATTATCCGTCTGGAGCTAGATAAAATCAGGAAAAAAGTATCTGATACTTACGGACTGGAAATGCTGTTTGACACTAAAGTCGAACGTCTGATATACGACGAAGGTGTTTTTCCGACACAGGGAACACGGCCTCTCTTCACAACGGTTCATCAGATTGTAAATACACGTTTAGGCAAGATCCTGAACGAAATTTACTTGAACGGTTTCGAAGCCGATTCTCTCCGGTTTACCATAAACGAAGAAGCCTCGGCAAAAGATAATACCGCTCTGCAAATAGATTTTCTGAAAAACGATGCGGTCATTCACCATATAACAGATCAGCAACCATTAGTACTAGGAAAACTGCGGCAGGAAAAACAAAACGACGAACAGGCAATTGTTGCCGTTCATGAGAGCGGACATGCTATTCTCTCGTCTGTATTAATGAAAACGATTCCTGATGTTGTTTTCTCTGTAACTGCAGATAGTAACAGTAGCGGCTTTGTACTCATGCGCCCCGAATGGAATTATATTTCGAAAAAAGAAATCATAAACCGTCTGGCAGTATTACTCGGTGGATTAGTTGCCGAACGTATTTTATTCGGAGATGAGAATGTAACTATCGGTTCTAGTTCCGATCTGGGTAAAGCAACACATTTGGCCACATATGCAGTCTATATCTGCGGAATGGGTGAGGTAAAAGCTACTTTCGGTAATGAGAATATGAACAGTACACCTTCGGTTATATTTGACAATAGCAGTGAAACTGTAAATAAAGATGCCAAGGAGTTACTTATAAAAGCAGAGCAATTAGCCGAAACGACACTGAATAAGCAAAGAAAACTATTGATCAAGATGGCAGATTATCTGAGTGATAAACGGACATTAAACAAAGAACAAATGCGAGACTATATCAAAGAATATGCAACAGATTTCGACTTGAACGAGATAGTTGAAGATGCCGAACATTTATTCTATCGTAAACATCTTAAAGAACTGGCCGAAAAGCTTTAAATAAAGAAAATCAATGGCAATACCTAAAAAAGGAAGCAGAAAGATAACCATAGATAATAACATCTTTGTATGGAAGATAAAGAAACATCCGAGCCACAACGAGCGGCATGATGTAGACTATCTGATACCTATTCAGCATATCGATGGCGGACAAATATTATTAGTCCGTTTAGGATATTGCCGTTCGGGATATAGCTTATCTCCTATTCAGGAAATAACGCCGTCTATCATTAAAAGATGTATTAAAGAGGCTACTATTAAAGGCTGGCATTTCGATAAAAAAGCAGCTCCATTGGTGTTAGATTTGGCGTATCTTCTGAGAGATGAAGCTATCTCTTTAACGAAACAGTTTTTTGATGAGATAATTAATAATTCTCGGAACGAATCGGCAAACAAAATAGTTTCAAATGCAGACAGCCTGATGCAAGCCGGAGAATTTGAAATAGCTTTAGAAATGGTTATTGACAATTTAGCTGAATATCAAATTGAATTACCAGAAGTAACTATAAATATAGCTGACAGGGCGCTAACTATTTATGGCAACCATAAGTATAAATCAGTATTGAGAGAGATACTCAAGAACTATAAAAATGACAGAACAAGATAAAAAACGGATCGGTAAATTCCTGAGCCTTATTCTCAGGCACGATCCTCAAAAAATAGGAATAGAGCTCGATGAACAAGGTTGGGCTAAAGTGAGTGAACTGATAGAGAAATGCAAAAAGCATCGTTATCACTTTTCGAGGGAAGATCTTATAGAGATTGTTGAGACAAACGATAAGCAGCGCTACTCATTCAATGAAAAGCGCAGTAAAATCAGGGCAAATCAAGGGCATTCGATAGACATTGACCTAGCCTTATCACCTACTGAACCTCCCGAATATTTATATCATGGGACAGCAACACGTTTCCTTAGCTCTATTATGGAACAAGGCATTGTGAAAGGCAGCCGCCAGCATGTTCATTTGAGTAAAAATAAGGAGACAGCTGATAAAGTAGGCTCGCGCCACGGAAAACCGGCTATTTTAACAATCATGTCGGGAAAAATGTATACGGATGGCATTCTGTTCTATCAATCGGAGAATGGTGTCTGGCTGACCGATTATGTGGATACAAAGTATATATCCGAATAAATGATAAAAAATAAAAAACATGAAAATTATAGATATAGGTATAAATCTAATGCACCGGTCGTTTAACGAAGACCGGGAAGCCGTAGTACAATCGGCTATTGAATCAGGGGTAAGCCCCCTGATCATAACAGGAACAAGTGAGAGAAGCAGCGTATTAGCAGCAAAATACGCATCTTCATATCCCGGTAAATTATATAGTACTGCCGGAATACATCCACACGATGCAAAATCATGTACAACTGATACTATCAAAAATCTGAAAATTCTTACCAGAAAAAGCTGTGTTGTGGCCATCGGTGAGTGCGGATTGGATTATAACCGTGATTTCTCGCCCCGGGAAACTCAGCGTAATTGCTTCGAAGCACAAATTGAATTAGCTTGCGAAACAGGCTTACCATTGTTCCTACACGAGAGAGACGCTTTTGATGATTTTTACGGAATATTAGAAAAACATCAAAACGATATAAGTAATATGGTTGTTCATTGCTTTACCGGTCAGAAATATCAACTGGAAAAATATCTGGAACTAGGTTGCCATATCGGACTGACAGGATGGATATGCGATGAGCGGCGAGGCAAGCATCTACCTGATCTAGTGAAGATTATTCCGAAAGACAGACTAATGATCGAAACAGATGCACCGTTCTTAATTCCGCGAAATCTGGAGAAAAAACCTAATAATGGAAGAAATGAACCCCAATATCTGGTTCACATATTAGATGAACTCGCCTATTATCTGGATGAAGACATTGACGATTTGGCTGATTGTATATATATGAATACCAAAAGATTCTTTAACATTTAATTATTCCGCATAATGAACTTAGCCGATATACAAAAATAAGGCAGGAAACTATAAGAAGTATCCTGCCTTATTGCATTTTAATTATAGATTACAATCCTGTTGTCTTTTCCAATTCTTCGGGATAACGGTCTCCCGTCAAAATAATTTTATCGCTGGCATCATTAATACTTTTCACCTCGTCTTGAGTCAGTTCAATGTCAGCTCCTCCGAGGTTCTCCTTTAAGCGATGAAGCTTTGTTGTTCCGGGTATTGGAGCAATCCATTCTTTTTGGGCTAATAACCATGCTAAAGCAACTTGTGCAGGAGTAGCATTTTTCTTTTCTGCTATATCCTTCAACAAATCTACAATTGCCTGATTAGCAGCAAGAGCCTCCGGAGTGAAACGTGGAAGGATATTACGAAAATCACCTTTAGCAAAGGTAGTATCAGCATTAAAGTTTCCGGTTAAATATCCTTTACCCAAGGGGCTGAATGGGACAAAGCCAATTCCCAACTCTTCCAACGTTGGAATTAATTCTTGTTCAGGACGCCTCCACCAAAGGGAATACTCGCTCTGAACAGCTGTAACTGTCTGCACAGCATGGGCTTTCCGAATGGTAGTAACTCCGGCTTCCGATAGCCCAAAATGCTTTACTTTACCTTCCTGTATAAGATCTTTTACTGCTCCGGCAACATCTTCAATTGGTACAGCAGGGTCTACTCGATGTTGATATAACAAATCTATATAATCGGTCTTCAATCTTTTAAGAGATTCTTCTACCACTTTCCGGATATGTTCGGGACGACTATTAGTACCAGCCTGTTGACCATTCACTATATTAAACCCAAATTTGGTTGCAATAACTACTTTATCTCGAAAAGGGTGTACAGCCTCTCCTAGCAGTTCTTCATTTGTATAGGGACCATACACTTCTGCCGTATCAAAAAACATCTCGCCCATTTCGTAAGCTGAACGGATCAAGCCTATCATCTCTTTTTTGTCAGGAAGGGGTGTATACCCGAAACTCATTCCCATACATCCCAAACCTATGGATGAAACTTCCAGATTATTTCCTATTTTTCTTGTTTTCATATTCTTTTATTTATTTAAATCAAACAACACAGTTCATTAAATATCGAACTTCACTGTACCAAGCCATTTGACCATCTCTGGATCCCGATGATCAAAAAAAGCACTTTGTTCAGTATCCAACTCTTTTATAGCATCTATATCTGCG
Organism: Indolivaga macrotermitis; assembly: GCF_900128985.1. Lineage (GTDB taxonomy): Bacteria > Bacteroidota > Bacteroidia > Bacteroidales > Dysgonomonadaceae > Dysgonomonas_A > Dysgonomonas_A macrotermitis. The sequence continues at coordinate 305,975 of NZ_FQUC01000002.1, forward strand.
GAAGTCAATTCAAAATCAAATATGTCAAAATTTTCGGCCATCCGTTCTTTTCTGATTGATTTTGGAATTACAACCACATCTCTCTGCACCATCCAACGAAGAATCACCTGCGCAATAGATTTACTATATTTTTCGCCAATCTGTTTTAACACTTCATTCTTAAATATATCATTCCGGCCTTCAGCAAATGGTCCCCACGATTCGATCTGCACACCATTATCCTTTAGAAATTTCTGAGTCTCTATTTGTTGATGGAACGGATGTGTTTCTATCTGGTTCACTGCCGGAACTACTTCATTGTGTAAAATAAAATCCATAATTCTGTCCGGCTGAAAATTACTCACACCTATAGCTCTGATCTTTCCTGCTTTATACATCTCCTCCATAGCTTTCCATGCACCGTAAACATCTCCAAATGGCTGATGAATCAAGTATAAATCCAAATAGTCTAACTGCAATCTTCGCAACGAGGCATCAAATGCCTTTTTCGCCTTTTCATATCCGGCATCCTGAATCCAAAGCTTGGTTGTAATAAACAAGTCATCACGGGCTATACCACTATTCTTAATTGCCCTACCCACAGCTTCTTCATTCATATATGCTGCGGCTGTATCTATCGATCGGTAACCTGTTTCTAAAGCATCAAGAACTACTCTTTCTGTTTCATTTGGTTCCACCTGATAGACACCAAAGCCCAAAACAGGCATTTCTACTCCGTTATTTAACTTTACTGTTTTCATATCCTTTCTATTTTTATTTGTTGTGTTAACAATCATACTTCCTTTCGACATTTATAGCTACATTGCCCATACTCCATTTTCGGCATTATATCTAACTCTCCAAAACAGAGACTCTACGGCTCTCTTCTATATTTTAATATCCTATCCGGAATATGAAAACAAAGGTATCACGAAGGCAGGTATAAGCATTTGCCTGCTTAGCTCAAACAACTAGTCTGTGTAGCTCAACTATAGTGTGTAGGAGAATAACCGAAGTTTTCTTTATAAGCCCTCGAGAAATGTGAAAGATCCTTGAACCCTACTTCGAGATAGACATCCGACACTTTTTTCTTTTCATTCATGATCTTGTCCTGAGCAATCTGAAGTCGTTTTTTCATAAGCCATTTATGGGGAGAGAGTAAGCTTATTTTCTTAAAATCACGTTTGAATGAAGCCAGGCTCCGGCCTGTGAAATGGGCAATTTCTTCCATAGACAAGTCATACATATAGTTCTCATTCATAAAATCAATAATGTCGATTTTCCACGGATCAGAAAAGTCAAACAAAGACGAATAAAACTTTTTGTCTACATTCAACAGAGAAAATACGCCTTCTATCTGTTTCAGCCTCATTATATCATCAGAGGGTTCTATCGATGTATCAAAATACGGCGTCATAGAAAGAAACAGGCTTTCGATACTTGGCACTTTGGGCAACTTAATAACACTCGATTGCGATCTTTTAGTACCAATAGGAAGGCTTTGATTCTCAATTTTATGAAACATCTCCTTCAAAAAACTACGCTTGAAAGTCATAAAAATCCCTTTAAACCATTCACCGTCTTTAGGGAGCTTGTTCATAATAACCCGGTTATCTTTCCTGAGAAAGACACATTCTCCGGCTCCAACTGTAGTTGTCACACCACCCTCTTCGATAAGGTATTCCCCTGAATAAATATATACTAAAGTATGATCCTTTACCATTTGAGAACAGACATGTTCTGTATCAATATAGTAACTAAAAAATATGTCTGAATACCCGAACACCAAGGCTTTATTTTGTTTTGATTCCATATATCTGTTTGGTTAAAATCGCTGTTATAATTGATTAATACAAAAATAGAATGATATCCGAAAATATACTTTTGTCATTCAAACCATTACTTGTTCAAATCAAACAATAGGTATCGGAGATTATAAAAAAGCTTCAGTCCGGTTGCGGATTCTGGTTTTTCAATATATTAAATTACGGAACATCGCATCTTTTCTGTGACCAGTTACGTCTAACTATATATTATCCGCCAATGAGGTAATGTCAAACTAATAAAAATAAGCAAATGAAAGATTTTTTTAAGGTAGCACTACTTACAGTGATTGTTAGTATTATTTTTATCGGGATTTCTATAGCTGTCCCATATTCACAATCATTCCGCGAAATAAGTGGTGATTCGGGTCTGACAGGTATAGCAACTTTACTGATTCTGAACCTTTTCTGTTGCTACACTATCTTTTATGTGATCAGAAATTCTACGCTTTCGGGTATAAAAACCATTATCTGTTTATCCATTTCATTACCATGTGTATATATATTTATGACACAAATCGAAACACTGTTCTTCATCTCAGCATTTCCTGCATTGACAAAAATGGATGTTCTGCTGATCATGTTTTCTAATTCTGTTCCTTTAGTTATTGGTATATTAATCGGGAATAAAATATTTGCCCGAAAAGAGAAAATAATAAATTATGAAATTGAGAGCAAAACCCTTTTTTCGAAGAAAGGATTGATTGCAAAAATATTCATTATCGGTTTTTTATATGCCATTATCTATTTCCTATTTGGCTATTTTGTAGCTTGGCAATCAGAAGATTTGCGGATATTTTATTCGGGAAGTCCATTAAAAGATAGCTTTATAGAAAAACTGATTTCTAATTTCAAAGAAGATCCATTTATATATCTTTTTCAAATTGTCAGAGGAATACTTTTCGCATTGTTTATTTCCCCAATTGTATTCCTATTTAGTAATAAATCTAAAACTCTTTTAGTAAGCATCATATTAATATATGCCACTACAGCTCTTTGCCTAATCATTCCCAATAAACTATTTCCCGACAGTGTCAGGTGGGCACATTTTATAGAAATGTCAACCTCCATGCTACTATTTGCATTTGTAACATGGTTTGTTTATAACAAGATTAGTATAAAAACAAACAACGGCTGAACAATAAAAGTGTCTCTATAAGACACTTTTACCATTTCACAATTTCCCTCTGTATTCATCCATAATCGCAGAAAATAATTCACCTGTCGTAGGTGGTGTATATGTAATCAAATTGGCCCCGGCTTCAATTGTAGAAAGAATACTTTCGGGAGTAGGTCCTCCTGTTGCTATTATCGGAAAATCGGGGTGTCTCTTTCTTATATTGTGAACAATACTTGCAGTATTAGAGCCTCCCGAAACATTGAATATTGATACTCCGGCCTTGATTCTCGACTCGAAATCTTCTTTTTCAGACACCACTGTTATAACAATGGGGATATCTAACCTCTCCTTCATTTCCGAAATTAAGCTGTTAGGTGTAGGTGCATTCAGCACTACACCATAAGCCCCATTTAACTCTGCATTAATTGCAATATCAATAGAGCGTTGTCCACTTGTAATGCCACCTCCTACACCACAAAACACAGGTGTGGGTGAGATCTCTATAATTGCCTGATTAATTGCTATCTGGGGTGTAAAGGGATAAACCGCGATCACTCCGTCCGCATTATTGTTTTTAATAATGGCTAAGTCTGTAGAAAACACCAGTGATTTCAATCGCTTACCGAAAATATTAATGCCACTTGCATTGTATATCTCTTCCGGCATTTTTATTGGCTTCTTACGCAGTGCTGATTCAATTATCGGGATAGGTATTTTATTCATAAAGCATTAGTATAATCAGTTTACAATGATCCATAAAGAGTAAACCCCAATCTTACAAGAGAAGTTTATTCCGACAGTCAGACACAACTACTTATTATTATTTATATAGAAATTTTCACTAAATTTCATATCTGAAAGATATATAACCGTTTACCGACACTAAAATACTATGATAAAGCAACAAAGCCCGAAACTTATTAAAGTTTCGGGCTTCTATATTTATTTCTCATCTTATACAATAAGCATTCGAATTAGTGCAGTTCTATGAAGAGTAAAATACAAATAGAAGTTATTTTAGTTTATCATAAAACTTCTCTCCTTTTTGCAGCATTATGATTGATTTAGCAATGCGGTCAGCTTTTGTTTGCTCTGTTTTGGCTGAATTAATCCAGTCTACAAATGCTTTTTTCTGGCCATCACTATAATTTTCAAATTTCTCTAAAACACCATCTTCATACTTCATGCACAGAATCAGTTCTTCGGGAATAATCAAAGGCGTTTTATCCTCGTATATAGTAACATGTACTGTGTCAGGCGCTTCCTTTTGTATCTTTTTCTTTATCGCCGATTTCACGGGAAGAACAAGATTTCCGTTTCCAAGAGGCATAAGATGCACATTCGAGAACTCATAATCATCGATTTTCCCTTTCACTTTTAACATCCCAAAAGGAGCTTTAGCCATCGGTATTTCAGGTATTTCGACATAAGTAACAGAACCTTTATAGTCCGGTTTCTGTAGCTGATAATCTTTATCTACTAATGGCTTTTCTATTTCCATTTAGATCAATATTTTTTACGATTGTGACAATTCTCCTATTACGACATTTACATATTTGTATAATGCATCAGCAGGTAGTTATTGGCAGAGTTAGCCTCCTGTATTTCATGAATAAGATAAGTATTATATCCTTTCCGGACAATAAAAGGATCCCGCAATACATAACTCTCGGCTTCTTCATACGATTTTGCATTCAGTATAAGCATTGCTTTATCTTCTCTACCCAACAACGGCCCGCATAAAAAAAGTATCCCTTTAGAATCCAAATCCTTTAAATGTTCAACATGTGCATTTGTCGCATCTGTTACCTGCTCTGCTGTAAAAGTATCCTCAGTATTTAGGTCCTGATAAATAATCAAAAACTTAGATATTTTCGCGTTCTCCATAATTTATTTCATCGGAATGCATAAGTCTACTGTGCAAGGAGCATTCTCATCTTCAGGATCGCCACAAGTTATATATAGCTCATAATGATCACGCATATCATATTCATACCCTTTTTCATTAAACTCGGCATATACTTTTTGCCATGCTTCACCATATTCTGACATATTTACCTCTACTTGCATCACAAAATATTTTCCTCCACTTATAGTATAATGCTTCATCCCTTCACCTAATGCAATACCCGAAAGATCTTCCAGACATGCTTCCGAACGCAATTTCTCAGCCGGGGTATGCATTGGATCATCGTGATAAACCCCTGCCATTTTAGGAGAAGCCGCCCAGAGATTATTTGCTCCTGCCCATTCAGCAAGCTTCTCAAATGCTCCCGCAATACCGGCGTATTCGCCAACATGTGAAACTGCAATTGTCTTGATCGGTTCGAGGTTCTTAACCTCTGCGCTGTTTATTTTCATAAGTCTAAATTTTTAATGATTTGTTTTATAATATCTTTAACTTCAACAGGACTAACCACTGTTGTTGTATCGGCATTGGCTAACGTCCACCTTGCTAAAAGCTCAAGCGAATAAGCCATGTACGTTTGTTCTATTTCTCCGTTTGGTAACTCTTTTTCATCGGTCAACCCCATAAAAAAGCACCTGTCGGCATTATAGCGAGCCACCTCCTTACTCGTATGTAAAACTACCTCCCTGAGACATTGAGAGTCATCCACTCCAAGTAGTGATTCTAATGGGGGATGAACTCTAGTATGACTATCTGTTGTTATTTTTATTCCATTGATACGATCAAGCCTGAATGCCCGGTATCCTTCACGCACATGACACCAGGCAGAGAGGTACCAACAGGGATGTGAATAACTGACGCCTACAGCTTCAAGTGTTCTCTTGCTCTTATTCCCTTGTGCATTGATATAATCAACCTCAGTTATTAACCGGTCATTTATACTGCTCAATATGGTTTGCAGCAAATTAGGCAGGCTCTCACGTATATTTCTGCTTTTATATACCGCAATAGAATTGTCCATATGATGGAGGTAATCTTTATCTACGGTTTTGAGCGCAGCGCGAACCTTATCCATCCCCTGACGGAAATAATTACTGTTCTGAGAATCGGTCAGTTGTTCTATAATCTTTTCTGCTGTCAGAAAAGCCATAGCCTCCTCTTTTGTAAACATAAGTGAAGGTAATCTGTACCCGTCTACTAAAGAATAGCCAATCCCCGAATTACCACATATAGGAACCCCTGCTTCCGACAGTGTACGCATATCACGATAAATGGTTCGTTGACTCACTCCGAAACGTTCTGCCATTTCAGAAGATTTCACAACCGGACGTGATTGTAACTGCACCAATAATGCGGATATGCGGTCGATCCGATTCATAACACAACTCAGGCTTCTTCGTACATCAATGCCCAAAGAATGCCAAAACGGTCAAGAACTTCGCCATAACGTTTTGCAAAAAAAGCTTCGGATAATTCGCATTGGATCTTTTGTGCACCTACACAAAGTTTTGCATAGATTTCTTCTGTTTGAGCTATAGAATCGCAGGCGAGCGTCAACATATGTCCGCCGTTACCAAAATTTCGCGAATCACTTGGTAAAGTATCAGCAGCACTCATAGAACCTCCGGGGAAAATGATACAGCAATGCATTACTTTTTGTTTGAAGTCATCCGGAATTTCCGGCATTCCCGATTCAGCCGGCATAGAATCGTAACGATACAGGTTTTCGATTTTTCCTCCTAATACATCTGCATAGAAGTTGGCAGCCTCTTCGGCCTGACCATTAAAAATAAGATAAGACGTTAGTTTCATAATATTATGCTTTTAATTGAACTGTGAGGTAAAGATATAATACTTGATTGACAACAGTATGTCAGCAACTTTTTTAAATTATAAAACATTTTCCGGAGAGGACTATTAACTCTTAATCAGTATGCAGTACCATCTACTTCCGGCTTCCTTTGTCCGAAAGACTTGCGTATAAATTTCCCCAATCTTCAATAGTCCTAAGAAGTGGTAAGATAGTTAAGCCTATTTCCGTCAAAAAATATTCAACCCTCAAAGGAACTTCCGCATAAACTATTTTTGAGACCATACCGCTCATCTCCAATTCTTTTAGCTGTTGTTGCAGCACACGTTTGTTGATTCCCTCAACAGTTTCACTCATGTCTTTAGGACGTATGACTCCTCTGTTTATCAAGTCGATAATACACAATTTCCATTTTGAACCTATTACTCCCATTGCAATATTTATTCCGCAGGTCAGGTCAACCGGAATTTTACGTTCATATGCAGGCATAGTCTTTTTTTACAAAAATACGAATTAACTCACTGATAACGGTATGGTGCTAAAATTATCATTATACGATAAAATTATCCCTTATAGTATATCATATCAGCTATCTGTAACTTTGCCCATAGAAAACAGATTATTAAGTTTAACAAAGAATGGAATGAAAACATTAATAGTAGTTGCACACCCGGAACTCACAAATTCGAATGTAAACAAAAAATGGGTAGATGAACTAAATCAGTATCCTGATAAGTTTACCATACACCAACTATACCAAGTATATCCCGATGAAAAAATAGATAAAGAAAAAGAACAAAAACTAATCGAGGCTCACGATAAGCTTATCTTACAATTCCCCATGTATTGGTTCAACTGCCCACCCCTACTCAAAAAATGGCTCGATGTAGTATTCACATATGGCTGGGCTTATGGATCAAAAGGCAATATGCTGAAAGATAAAAAAGTTGCTTTAGGGATTTCTGCAGGTATATCAGAAGAAGATTTTGCAGTATACAACACTCCCGGCTGTAATATTTTCGACCAATTGACATCTCCATTCAAAGCTACATTTACATACACTAAATCAGACTATCGTTCATACTTTGCTTTTTTCGATGCTAACGAACCTACAGTAGAAAAGCTGGAGTCTAAAGCTAAAGAATATGTTAATTTTATACTTTCTCTTTAATCAATAAAAAGCAAGAGACCGTACAAAAACAGTCTCTTGCTTGGTTTATGAAACCTTAATATTTTGATTTGTTCTATTATTGTACAGATTTAGTTAATTGCTCTCCATTTCCCTCATTTACCATCCTTATTCTTTTTTGTTCATCAATATTATTCCAATAAAAACAGATATTTGTACATTTGAAAAAATAAACCATCTTATGAGATACTCGAAAAAGGATGATAATGACAATATAAAACATTTCATATCCTAACAATATCCTGTTTCTTTATCTTGCCGTTATTTTAATAAATATGTCAAAAACAATCTTAGTCACTTACGCCGTAAAAGAAGAATTTATTCCACTGGAAGTTAACGGGTACGATTTAGTACATATACATACAGGAGTTGGTAAAACACAATCGGCATACACATTAACAAAGAGCATCTACGAACATAAACCGGAGTTGGTACTCAATGTAGGAACAGCCGGAACTCTGCAGCACAGTATCGGAGATATCTTTATTGCAAAACATTTTATTGACAGGGATTATGAAACGATAAAATTACCGGGAATAAGCTATGAGATTAACGGAATGGACTTTCTTAATTTTAATCCGGAACTAAAAAAATGGGTGTCTGAATACGGGAAACTAGCGATATGTAATACAGGTGATACTTTTGTGACTGAAGCCTCGTCCCTATCGGGAGATGTTGTTGATATGGAAGCTTATGCACAAGCTTTTGTCTGTAAGGAACTAGGTATTCCGTTTCTTTCGGTTAAATATATTACCGATATTATAGGACAAAATTCTATCAAACATTGGGAAGATAAACTGGAAGATTCCCGTATAGCTTTATCAAGATGGTTTGAAGAGTATAACATATTATCTTTAATAACAAGTTGAGGGAATCTATTACAAAAATAGCTCAATAATAAAAAGAGAGAGAAAGCCTGCTTAAGACGAAATAATTATCTTAACTATCAGACCTTCTCTCTTTATAAATAAAACAGTGTGGCTGTACCTGTTAATACAGTTGTACACAAAATAATATACTCTCTTCGTAAAATAATTACATATTAGGATTTATAGAATTCCATTCACTTACAGCAGGAATAACCCCAGAACTGATAAGCTGATCTCTCAACTCACACAGATGTATATAACTTTGGCGAAGATCTTTCCGTTCACTTTCTGTTCCTTCCACTTCTTTATAATGGACTCCATTAGTATCTATAGATGTTTCCATAGCCATCATGATATTAGGAAATTCTTTGCTGCTAGCAAGATATACCCCTACAGGCCAATCGAATTTATCTCCACCCATAACAGCGCGTATCATTCCTAGCGACAGATATGCAGGACTCTGGAACGAAGAACGCCCTCTCAGTTCTATTATCTTTTTACCTCCTTGTATTACTCTTTCCTTCATATCCTGCCACTGCTTATCAGTCAGCACCGATGTTCCTATAAGCTCATTCAGCGGATTGCCATCAATAGTTGCGGTTGAAGAAAATACAGCCATCTGCTCACCATGTCCTCCGTAAGTTCTACAATTAATTACTTTATCCGGAGAAAGATTGAAATGTTTAGCTAATTCGTTACGCAATCTTGTACTGTCCAATGCTGCAAGTGTAGAAACCTGAGAAGGTTTTAATCCTGAATAAAGCAAGACTAACAATCCTGTTATATCTGCCGGATTGAAAATCACACTAACATGTTTTACATCCGGACAATATTTTTTGACATCCTTTCCAAACTGAATAGCAATTTCAGCATTCCCTTTCAGTAAGTCTTCTCTGGTCATGCCTTCTTTTCGTGCAGCACCACCCGATGTTATAATGTATTTACTGTTTTTTAGTGCCTCTTCGATATTACTTGTATAAGTTATATTAACACCGGTAAAGCCACATTGCAGCAACTCTTCGGCAACACCCTCCAGCCCTTTGGCATAAGGATCATATAGACAAATATTTGATGACAAACCCATCAGAATAGCAGATTGAGCCATATTGGAACCTATCATTCCGGCTGCTCCAACTATCGTTAATTTTTCAGATGTAAGAGTTTTCATATCTCAATTATTTTACGGTTATATTACAAATGTACTATACTTGTACTGATTCTTGTTATTTTTAATTATTATGGGGGATAACTAAAAGTTATAGTATTTTTAGTATTATATATAACCTACTGCCGTATATTAATGTTTATAACATCTATCTTTCTCAACTCAATTTTGGAGATAAATACGCCGTTTATTAAAGGAAGAGAGCCTCACAACAAAGGCCTATGAGCTTCTCAACAATGATTATCTTAATCTTTTGAATTACTTTTACATAATAATTACAAACGATATACACATATGGCTTACCCGGATCCAATCAATTATTCAGGCATATTCCTATCTTGGTATCACCAAAACGATACTAAATGCATACATACTAATGCAGATCATAACCTTATATATTTATATTCGGGAAAACTCATTATTGAACAAGGCAACAAAGAGACAGTGATTAATCCGGGCGAATGTGTATTTGTACGCCGTAATCATCGTGTAAAGATGAATAAACTATCTTCCGACGGTAATGGATATAAAGGAATCTCCATGACATTTAAAAGAAATGTTCTTCGTGAATTTTATAATAAAATGGATAAAAAGTCCATGCCGAAAAATGTGCAGATGCCCGAAAAAAGCATCTTCAAGATATCATTAAGACCTGACATTACAAGTCTTTTTCAATCCTTAACTCCATACTTTGATTCATTGGTAAAACCGACAGATGAAATCATAAAACTGAAAGAACAGGAAGGTATTTATTGTTTGCTTAATACGGATAAGAACTTCTACCCCGTATTATTCGATTTTACCGAGCCGTGGAAAATAGACATCCTCGACTTTATGTATGAAAATTATATGGATGACCTGACTATGGAAGAGATAGCTGTATTTACAGGCAGAAGCCTGGCAACATTCAAAAGAGACTTTGCTAAAATAAGCGACCTAACTCCTCAAAAATGGCTAATCAACAAGAGGCTGGAGGTTGCCTATAACAAGCTCCAAAGCGGAAATAAGAAAGTGAGTGATGTATATGTTGAAGTAGGTTTCAAAAATCTGTCTCACTTTTACACTGCTTTCAAAAAACAATATGGCTTTTCTCCCGGGAAATAAACAAACAACATTTTTATTACAGAAGAGAAGCCATAATGTTAGGTCTATTCTCTGGTTCTTTCTTCATCAGCACAATCTCTGAATTCGGAAGGACTCATACCGAATCTTTCTTTGAATAATTGCGAAAAAGTGTTCCTGTTCTTAAATCCTGCTTCCGTATATACTTCTTTGATCAATATATCCTCTTCATTTAATAATAGATTACGTGCATAATCAATCCGGAAGCTATTTATAAACTCATTGAAGCTCATATTAGCATTATCGGATATTGCACCTATAATATACTGCCTGTTTGTGCCTAATTCTTTAGCTAAAGAGTCGCGGGATATGTCGGGATCCGTATATTGCTTAGTTGTTTTTAGAAACTCAATTATGCGTGAATAGAGAGTTTGTTCTGTATTCTGTTGCTGCCCTTCTTTCTGTGATATTTCTGAGTCCCTTTCCGGAATCAGTTCAGCATGTCTATTAACAATAACCGGTATAGGAGATAACATCTCTTTTTGCTGTTTGAACAATAGCATGTTCTTTCTCTTCAATTTCTTATTGGTTACTACGAAATAAATAATGAGAATAATAGCTAGGAATATTATAGTACTTGTACTTACAGCTATGATTTTTACTCTTTGTTCACTATTTTCTTTTGCCTGCTGTGCCTTGTCTACTTCAAAAATAGCCCATAGCGAACTAATCTCTTTAGCAGTATGTGCTTTGTTTATAGAATCGGTAAGGTGTAATAGTTCTTTCAGTGCTAAATTAGCCTCTTTATACTTACCCTGTTTCTCGAGAATAAGAGCTTCCCATTTAGGAGTGTTTTTATAATCCGGAGTCAAAGCAAAAGGAATTGCCAATTCCTTACTTTCATTCAGATATTCCATTGCTTTGGAATAATCTCCTTTTTGATAATTATAAACCATATTTGCCCAGTATTTCTGGCTATACATCTCATTTATTGCATTATTGAGAGATTCTAATACTTCAACTCTTAAATAAACATCTTCCATCTTTTGAAGCATTAATGATACTTGGTCAAAATCCTTTTGGAATGAATAAGCAACCGATTTAAACATGTAAAAATTAAAGAGAGCCACTTTGTGAACATTTGCTCCAAACTCAGGTTGAAATTTATCCGGAATATTTTTGTTATATGCAAGAATAGAATCACTATAAGCCAAACTTCTCTGATAATCACCTAACATATAATAACTCTCTGCAATCTCACAACAAATGGTGATTTTCAATTCAAACGCTTGAGGATGAAGATTTGGTTGCTTCAGCCCCATCTTTCCTACCTCAATGGCTTGTTCATGCTTACCTACTGTCCGATAGATTTCCATCAAAGACATATATGTCCATAGATCTGCATCGACTTTTCTAACTGAATTATACTCTATATTTTGTTTTAGTGTATTAATAGCTAGTTCTGAATAACTATTCAGAACACACCAACTAACAAACTGTCCTCTTAATACATTGATAAATAATACAGCCTCTTTGTCATTATTTAAGTAATAGTTCTCAGCCTTTTTATAATAGAAATATATGCTGTCTAAATTATTTTTTGACACATATTTCATCATCTGCACCAGATATTCTTCTCCAAATAATTTTTTTTGTTTGAAAAAGCGTGCCACGACTTCATGTTCTCCTATTGTATTAGCTGTAAACAATATTAATCTTTTTTCTTTTTGATCAAGTTTTAATAAATCGTTATTACATGAATCCATTTTTGCGAATAAAGATTCTTTCATCTTAAGCATATCCTGAGACTGGGCAATAACCGATAATTGTATAAATGACAGGAAAAACAGGGTAAATATTAATTTACCTTTCTTTTTAACATTCATATTTAAGCCATAGTTGATTTTTATTAACTCAATACGAAATTATCTCATTTTTTTTTCTTTTCCCTCAAAATTCATCCTTATTAAGGATTTTTGCGTATACATGACACACTTTTGCATATGCGTGACACCTATCTGAGCCCTTAGGCATACTTTTGACTCCGGTTTTCTATGGCTTGATCTTTAGGCTAAACCAACACCAATTAAAAAAACATTCACTCTTATTCTTGGTTTAAGCTACTGAATAAAGCAACAGTTTTATGTATTACATTATATCGGAAATACTTTCTTCAACTTCATTGGATAATTGTTTTGAGTTACTTTTTTGTTGTCGTTCACAATCTACTCGTAAATCCAATAAACTGCATTGTATTATATACAGTAGAGTTCTGTGACTGCGCTTTGCTGTATTCCGGTATAATCAAATTTAAAAGCTAACACTATTTAAATGATAAATGATAATTAAAATGAAGAAGAGATATACATTACTATCAGCCTGGTTGCTGGTAAGCATTTTGTCTTCTGTATTACTTAATGCGCAGGTGGGTATAAATACCATAGTACCCTATTCTAAAAGTGTATTCCATATCGATGGGCAAGGCAATAACACATCGGCAGTCACCGTATCACCGGTTGAAGCTGCCGATGATATTGTTATTGATAGAAAAGGCAATGTGGGAGTTGGAGCTGTTAATCCAACAACCAAACTGCATATAGATGCAACTCTGGGCAGCCTCAAAGCTATCCGAATAGCCGATGGATCAGAAGGAGCCAATAAGTATCTGTTTTCCGACTCGGAAGGGAAAGTTACATGGAAACCCAAACCGATGCCTCAAGGAGTAGTTTACTATACGAAAACACCTCAGACTTTTACAAAAGGTGTTTTTACAAAAGCGCTTGTAGAGGTCAATTCCGAAAACAACACTGATATCCTCATACCTTACGAGGGTAGTTATATAGTAACTGTACGTTGGTGGGGATCGGTATCCATAGCCGAGTCTACGACCACTGGAGAGTATAGGATCGTACCCGGGGAATTAGAATTGCATCGAAAACGAAATGGAGTATCGACCCGTGTAGATAATACTGTGATATATACTCCTGTTCAGGAACAAGGAGCAACGGGAAGCTCCCGGATGACATTTACCATAAGCTTGTTCGCTTCAGGAATGCAGGCAGGGGATATCCTTGAACTCTATGTAAAACCAACCGGACCAAATGACTGGACTGTTGGAGCCGGATTAACTGCCGCTCAACAGAATCAGGTCATTTATTACCCAAGTATTATGGTGTACAATATTTAAAGATAAGATTGATATGAAAAAGAATATAGTATTATATGTTTCTCTATGGGTGGTTTGGGTGTCGGTGTTTTCGCAAGTCTCCATTAATACACAAAACCCGAAAGGCATTTTTTATATAGATGCTGCTGCTGATAATACCGGTAGCTCGACAGATCGATACAATAACGATGTGATGATCGACACCAACGGTTCGCTCATTATAGGAGTAGATTCCACCACACCCACGGGTAAAGCCAAGGTCGATATAACTTCTGTCGAACGCTATGGGGCGCTTCGTTTTCAGGATGGGAACGAAGCTGAAGGTATGGTATTGTTTGGAGATAAAGACGGTTATGCAAGCTGGGGCATGATGAAAGGTAGCGGAGGCTATATGGAATCGGTTGTAGCACCAACAGGCATTATGGCATCAAGAACAAACTATCCCTTATGGTTTACTTTGTATAGAAACTACATTCCCATTTTAGACGATGGGAACTATGTGATAATGATTCGCACAGCTATGACTTATACCGGAACTCCGGTTCGGATGAGCGGCTATTTCTATTTGTGCAAAAATGATGCTGATCCTGACACCTCAGTTATAGACACCTACGAATTTTACATTAATGTAATTGATAATCAAAAGTTTTCGGCTTACACTATACTTCGGGCAATAGATGTAAAAGCAGACGATAAATTGTACATAGTTGCACGTCCTCAATCTGTAAACATCTCATGGAATATGGATTTGGCAGCAACACAAGTGTTTGTATATCGGGTATAACAACAAAAAACAAAAAACAAGAAAAATGAACAAGATATTATCAATGTTACTAGCCATTAGTTATGGGTGGGTAGCAGCTTACGGACAGATAGGCATTAATACAGAATTCCCTCTAAGAGTATTTCACGTAGACGGTGCAGGTGATAATACCTCATCTAATCCATCAGAAGCAGAGCAATTGAACGATGTCGTAGTAACATCTGCAGGTAATTTAGGGATCGGAACTTTAACCCCGGTTACAAAAGTGGATTTGAAGAATGATCCCATATCATCCGTATCTTCGCTTCGTATTCAGGATAAATTAGGAGCATATCCTAATAAAGTCTTAGAATCGGGGACTGACGGAATAGCTTTTTGGGCAGAACAGCCGCCATCGATTACAAAAACATATGCTGCAGTACCTGCTCAAAAGTTTATTACCCGAGTACGTACACGGTTGGTAACAGACTCTGATATGGTAATACCTCAGAATGGAAAGTATTTGCTTACATTACGCTGGTGGTCATATTATAGATGGACTAATAGCCCTTCTAAAAAAGTGAGTATATATGTATATGTGCTTAAACGCGGAATTACAGGCGATTTAGATCAAATTGAATATTACTTGTTGGCAAGCCAGAATCAGGTAATATCTTTTACTACCTCCCTGTATTTAGGTGATTGCACAGCCGGTGAAATCGTAGATATTGAAATATACCCTTCGATTGGAGGTTCTGGTGGAGATGGACAAACCCAATACGAACTATATGGCAATGCTACTCGTCCCGATCTGATACCTCAGGTTATTTTATATTCTATATAACTTCATCATAATTTAACAAATTAGAGTAAAGGGTCAGACTGAATTATCTATCAGTCTGACCCTTTTATGGAAACTTAAGATTAAGAATGCTTTTGTCCAGTGAAACAAAAATAATTAAGTCTTCGTTATCGCTGATAATCAATAAAACATTATTGTACACTTCCATTATACACAAGCAAGCCTGTTAAATACTGAGCAGATAACAATCCGATTATTTGAGGTTTGCCTGATTCAGTCTATTAGTATTCGTAACACAATAATCTTAACAAGTCTTTATAAAATCTTTATATCAGACTGTTTTTCTTTATATAATCCTTATGACTTCCACTATAGCTTTGTATTATAAAACCAAATAAATACAAAAAGTATGGAAATATCTTATCTAGTTGGTGTAATTGTGGCAATCCTTATTTTAGGATACCTCATTTATGTATTGATAAAACCCGAAAAATTTTAATTGAGAACTAACATGGAAATAAATGATTATATACAAATATTCCTGTTTCTGTTTTTACTTATAGCACTTACACCGGTATTAGGTTCATTTATGGCCAAAGTATTGAATGGTGAAAGGAATATACTAAGTCCGATATTCGGAAAACCGGAGAGTTTTATCTATAAAGTAATAGGAGTTGATGTAAACCAATCTATGAATTGGAGAAAATATGCCGTCTCGTTATTGGTGTTCAATCTGGCCGGATTTCTTTTTTTACTTTTAGTATTAGTGACACAGAAGTGGTTGCCTTTGAATCCTCAGCATATGGGAAATATGAACTGGCATACTGCCCTGAATACTTCTGTGAGCTTTGTTACTAATACAAACTGGCAATCGTATGCAGGCGAAACCGGGCTGAGTTATTTCAGCCAGATGACAGGGTTAACAGTACAGAATTTCCTGAGTGCAGCAACAGGTATTGCAGTTTTGATCGCATTGATACGTGGAATTATAGGCAAGACAACCGATAAGTTAGGAAACTTTTGGGTAGATATTACCCGTTCTACACTCTATATTCTGTTACCATTATCAATTGTACTTGCTGTCCTTTTAGCAGGGCAGGGAGTTATTCAGAATTTCGATAATTATACCGAAGTGACAACATTGCAGGGAGATACGCAGATTATACCGCAAGGCCCGGCAGCGTCACAAATTGCCACCAAGCAACTGGGAACAAACGGAGGTGGTTTCTTTAATACAAACAGCGCACATCCATTCGAAAACCCGACACCATTTTCCAATTTCCTGCAAGTATTATCAATATTACTTATTCCGGCAGCTTTAACATATACTTATGGCAAAATGGTAAAATCGCAGAAACAAGGCTGGGCAGTATTTTCAGCTATGTTCGTTCTGTTCGCTATCGGACTTTTCGTTTCCCTATATTCCGAATTTCATCAATCGGAATTATGGCATAATATATCTTACATGGAAGGGAAGGAAACCCGTTTTGGTATTACCAACAGCGTACTATGGTCTACCACAACGACCGTGGCTTCCAATGGTTCGGTAAATGCTATGCACGACAGTCTTACTCCACTTTCGGGAATGATAGCCATGATAAACATGATGCTGGGAGAAGTTATCTATGGAGGAGCAGGTGCAGGATTGTACGGTATTGTTATATTCATTATCCTGACTGTATTTATTGCAGGTCTTATGGTTGGGCGTACTCCCGAATATTTAGGAAAAAAGATAGAAGCCTTTGAGGTAAGAATGGCTCTAATAGCCATACTAAGCCCATCGGTAGTTATCCTATTATTCTCAGC
This sequence comes from Indolivaga macrotermitis, assembly GCF_900128985.1. GTDB lineage: Bacteria > Bacteroidota > Bacteroidia > Bacteroidales > Dysgonomonadaceae > Dysgonomonas_A > Dysgonomonas_A macrotermitis. The sequence continues at coordinate 323,417 of NZ_FQUC01000002.1, forward strand.
GATAGCCTGTACTATCCCATCCGGCTTATCGAGCCTCAACAATGGAGGACCTCATGGCTTATCAGAAATACTTTACGCCTTTACCTCTGCCGCCGGAAATAATGGTAGTGCTTTCGGAGGATTGAACGCATCTACGGTTTTCTATAATCTGATGATAGCCTTAGGCATGCTTATCGGTCGATTCGGGGTTATTATACCGGTACTTGCTATTGCCGGGAGCCTCGCCCAAAAGAAAATAACACCAATATCGCAAGGTACATTCAAGACTGATAATGCTTTGTTTGTCGGATTACTGATTTCTGTAATAATTATAGTCGGAGGTTTGACATTCTTTCCGGCATTATCCCTAGGTCCGATAGTAGACCATATATTAATGCAAAACGGCATATTATTTTAAAACGCTGAAAAATGAAAAGTCAAAATAAAAGTTTTCTCGATAAAAAAATATTAGTGGAAGCAATTAAAACATCTTTTGTCAAATTGAACCCCAATCTTTTGATTAAAAACCCCGTTATATTTATTGTGGCTATCGGTGCATTGCTGACAACCATCATTGTCCTGAAAGGGATTATAGATAATACATTCTCTTCTTTCAATTCACAGATAACCATTTGGCTCTGGATAACCGTATTGTTTGCCAATTTCTCGGAAGCCATTGCCGAAGGAAGAGGAAAAGCTCAGGCCGAAAGCCTGAAAACCAACCGCTCGCAAACCAAAGCACGTATCTTAAAAGGCGGACAGGAAGAAATCGTAGCGGCTGAAAATCTTAAGAAAGATGATATCGTTATCTGCGATGCAGGTGATATTATCCCTTCGGATGGTGAAGTGATAGAAGGAATAGCCACAGTTGATGAATCGGCAATAACCGGAGAATCTGCACCTGTAATCCGTGAAAGCGGAGGTGACCGGAATGCAGTAACAGGCGGAACTAAAGTATTGAGCGACCGCATTGTTATTAAAATTACATCCGATGCCGGAAACACTTTTATCGATCGTATGATAGCATTGGTTGAAGGAGCCAAACGTCAGAAAACACCCAATGAAATAGCTTTGACCATCCTATTATCAGGGCTTTCTATAATATTTCTTCTGGCCGTAGTTACACTTCCCGCTTTTTTCGGGTATAGTTTGCAGGCATCCGGCTTACCTCAATCCGGTAATCTTAGTCTACCTGTTCTTATTGCCCTTCTGGTTTGCCTTATTCCGACCACTATCGGAGGGCTGCTTAGTGCAATCGGCATCAGTGGCATGGACAGGCTGATGAAGCGCAATGTAATAGCCACCAGTGGACGGGCAATTGAAGCTGCCGGAGACGTGGATGTCCTACTATTGGATAAAACCGGAACAATAACACTTGGGAACCGTATGGCAACCGACTTCATTCCTGCCGATGGTGTAAGCTCAGAAGAAATTGCAGATGCAGCACAATTATCGTCGCTGAGTGACGAAACCCCTGAAGGGCGTTCGGTTGTAATTCTGGCAAAGGATAAATTTAATATACGCGGACGTGTGCTCACAAATATGGATGCAGAATTTATCCCTTTTACAGCACAAACACGTATGAGCGGAGTAGATATAACAATCAGTGGAAAGGTACAAAAAATTCGGAAAGGTTCGGTTGATGCTATCCGCTCTTTTATCCTCAATAACAATGGCTTTTTCCCCGAGTGTGTAGAAGAAAAAGCGAATGAACTCGCCGGACAGGGTGCAACTCCCCTGATTGTAGCAAGAGACAATAAAGTATTGGGCATCATACACCTGAAAGATATTGTAAAAGGGGGAATAAAAGAGCGTTTTTCGCAACTGCGGAAGATGGGTATTAAGACAGTTATGATAACAGGCGATAATCCATTGACTGCCGCAGCTATTGCTGCAGAAGCCGGAGTCGATGATTTCCTTGCAGAAGCAAAACCGGAGGATAAATTAAGAAAGATCAGGGAGGAACAGGCTAACGGCCGTTTGGTAGGTATGATAGGCGATGGAACAAATGATGCTCCTGCCCTAGCCCAATCGGATGTCGGTATTGCCATGAGTAGCGGAACACAGGCTGCACGCGAAGCTGGAAATATGGTTGACCTCGACAGTAATCCAACCAAATTGATAGAAGTCGTGGAAGTCGGCAAACAATTGCTGATGACCCGGGGTGCACTGACAACATTCAGTATAGCCAATGACGTAGCTAAATATTTTGCCATTATTCCGGCAATTGCCGTTACATTATATGCTGGCATTTCAGGTAAAGGCGCATTATCTGCACTGAATATTATGGGGTTGTCATCTCCCGAAAGCGCCATATTAAGTGCAATCATATTTAACGCCCTTATTATTGTATTTCTGATACCTCTTGCCCTGAAAGGAGTAAAATACAGAGCTGAATCACCGTCCAGATCTTTGCTCCGCAACCTTTGCATCTACGGACTTGGAGGAATTGTGACTCCATTTATTGGTATAAAATTAATAGACATGTTATTACAAATATTCTGAACAGTATGAAAAGTCAAATTATTATATCATTGAAAATGCTGGGTATTATGACTATTCTTTTAGGCATTATTTATCCGTTATTTATCACAGGCATCGCACAAGTAGCCTTTCCCTCAAAGGCAAACGGCTCTTTGGTTGATATCAATGGCACACTACGGGGAAGCGAACTTATAGGACAAAAAACTGATACAGCTATCTATTTCAGTACACGTCCATCTGCAACCGATTATAATACACTGGCATCAGGCGGCTCAAATCTTGGGCTGACCAGTCAAAAACTATATGACCTTATACAAACCCGTAAAACTGATTTTATAGCCAAAAACTATTTATCGGATGATACAAATATTCCATCCGATATACTGTTTGCTTCTGCCAGTGGATTAGACCCGCATATATCTCCGGAAGCAGCTAGGATACAAATAAATCGTATAGCCAGAGCCAGAGGTTTTTCGGAAGAACAAAAGCAACAACTTACTGTTTTAGTAAATAGGCTGACAGAAATGCCCCAATTGGGCCTATTCGGATGCAGGAGGATAAATGTTTTTATGTTAAATTTGGAACTGGATAAACTGAAATGAGTACAAATGATAAGCGTCCCGACCCTGATAAGCTTCTGGCCTCGATAATCCGGGAAGAAGAAGCCAATAAACGGGGAAAACTGAAGATATTCTTCGGTATGTCTCCCGGCGTGGGTAAGACTTACACAATGTTGCAGACAGCACACCAGGATTTGTCGAAAGGAGTCGATGTAGTTATCGGATATGTAGAATCTCATAATCGTCCCGAAACAAATGCTTTATTAGAAGGACTGGAAATTATTCCTCGCAAAAGGTTAGATTATAGAGGCACACCCCTTGAAGAAATGGATCTGGATGCTATCATTCTGCGGTATCCTTATCTTATTTTGGTAGATGAACTCGCGCACACTAATGTAGAAGGGAGCCGTCATGCCAAACGTTATCAGGATATACAGGAACTGCTTGATAATGGTATAAACGTATATACTACCGTCAACATCCAGCATCTGGAGAGCAGGAATGACACTGTTGCTCAGATAACCGGAGTCACTATGAAAGAGACCATTCCCGATGAAATATTCGAAATGGCAGATGATGTGGAGTTGATAGATGTTACCCCTAATGTCCTTCTCGACCGTTTAGCAGAAGGCAAGGTATACGCACCTGCCCAATCAAAGGAAGCCGTTCAGAATTTTTTCAGAAAAGGGAATATTACGGCACTGCGAGAGATGTCCCTACGACTTGTCGCCGACCGGGTAGATAAACAGTTGAGATCTTACATGCAACAGAAGCAGATACAAGGCCCATGGAAATCAGGGTTGCATCTGCTTGTTCTTGTGGGGCCAAGTAAATCCTCAGCGAAGCTGATTCGCTGGGCAAAGAACCTGTCGTACACTATGGGAGCTAACCTTGTAGCCCTCCACGTAGAGAATACACAAGTACTCAGCGAAGAGCAACAGGAACAGCTTTCTAAAAACATCGATCTAGCCCGCCAGTTCGGAGCGGAAGTGATAATAACTTCCGGAAACGACCTTGTTTCCACAACGCTTGATATTGCCCGCAAAGAAAACATTACGCATATAATAATCGGAAAGTCGGGTAAACAAAGTTTCCTATCATCGTTACTTACAAGGGATAATTTTGTGAACCGTTTGTTGAAAGAAAGTGGAGAAATAGATATTTATATTATAGAACCCGGATTTGAAACAAAGCAATATAAGAAGAAACTGAGCGCATCTCCGGACTTTTCATCTTCATTCAAAAGTTATCTTTTAGCAATATTAGCTGTATTGATCGCTGTTATCTTATGCCTGCCAGTTTCGGCCGAAACCGGTTATCAGTCTATTTCCTTTATATTACTTTTCGTAGTCCTTATACTTTCCATGCTTTTCAGACTTGGCCCAATTATGTTAGCTTCGGCTGTCAGTGCAGTAGCATGGAATTTTTTCTTTATTCCGCCACAATATACCGTGAAGATTACCAAACCCGAAGACTTACTCGCATTTTGTATGTTCTTTATAGTGGCATTGGTGACTGGTACTTTAACATCAAAAGTCCGTAAACAGGAGCTATTAACCCGGAAAAGAGAAGAAAAAACAAATGCCTTATTTCATCTGACAAGTCAGCTTGCTAGTGCAGAAAACACAAAAAAAATAATAGAAGTAGCTAAAGAAGATATAAATAAATACTTTAGTGTAGAAGCCTGCTTTCTGCTTCAGGATGGAGATGGAAAATTAAAAAAGAAACAGAATAATGCCAAACCGGGTAATTTTACCGAGTCGGAGTATAGTATTGCCCAATGGGTTCTCAAACATTCAAAAAAAGCCGGAAAATTCACCGATACATTATCTTTAAGCGACTATAGTTTCTATCCGTTAAAAGGAATAAAAACCAAGCCCGGCGTAGTAGTAATAAAACCCAACAAGAAATTCAACGGAGAGACCGAGTTGTTTTGGGATACCTTCCTGACCCAAATATCAAATACATTGGAGCATCATCATTTTGCCCAACAAGCAAAAAAAGCGAATCTGTTGGATGAATCGGATAAGTTATATAAAACACTGTTCAACTCAATATCACACGAATTGAGAATACCGATCGCAACGATTATGGGCGCCTCCGATACGCTTTTAGCCGAAACATATCCCGAAAAAGTCAGAAATGAACTATATACAGAAATATTAACCGCATCAGGAAGGTTGAACCGCCTGGTCGAGAATTTGCTGAATATATCCAGGCTCGAGACAGGGAAGATAGCTCCCCATATCGACTGGTGCGACATAAATGATCTTTTTAATAAAGTAGCCGATAACTTACAGGAAGATTTAAAACCATATCATTTGGATATGGTTGTTCCCTCATCTATGCCATTGGTAAAACTCGATTTCGGATTGATGGAACAAGCATTACATAATCTGGCTTATAATTCCTGCAAATATTCCAAATCAGGTACAACCATCCGGTTGAAGTCCTTTTATGATAATGGATATCTAATCATTCAGGAGATGGACCGGGGGCAAGGATTCCCGGCTGATACTCTACCTTTTGTGTTCAATAAGTTTTACAGAGCAGGAAATCAGTCTACCGGTGGTCTTGGATTAGGACTCTCTATTACTAAAGGTTTTGTAGAAGCACATAAAGGAACGATAAGTGTAGAGAACAGGCAACACGGGGGCGCACGCTTCACTATAAAAATACCAACAGAAGTATCTTATATAAATATATGACAGTATGAATGATGATACGATTCTTATTATAGACGACGAAACTCAGATACGCAAACTACTTGAGATAACTCTTTCCGCCAGTGGCTATAAGATTGTAGAAGCCACTACTGGAAAAGAAGGTTTATTGATGGCTGCTTCGCATCAGCCATCGCTTATTATCCTTGATTTGGGTTTGCCGGATATGGACGGAATGAATGTATTAAAAAACCTGCGGGAATGGTTTCATAAACCGGTAATCATTTTATCAGTCCGTAGTTCGGAAGAGGACATAGTTCACTCTCTGGATAAAGGTGCAAATGATTATCTTACAAAGCCATTCCGCACAGGAGAATTACTTGCCCGTATAAGAGCTTCGTTAAGATTAGGGCAAACAACGAACGATAATCCCGTATTTGAGATTGGTGATCTGTCAGTGGATATGATAAATCATATTGCCAAAAGAAAAAAAGAGCTATTAGACTTAACTCCCACAGAATTTTCTCTACTCAGTTTATTTGTTAAGAACCAAGGACGCGTGTTGACACATCAGTATATTCTTAAAGAAATATGGGGATACGGATATGTAGAGCAAACACAGTATCTACGGGTATTTGTAGCTCAATTAAGGAAAAAGATTGAAGATAATCCTACAAAGCCTGTTTTACTAGTTACAGAATCAGGGATAGGGTACCGATTCGGAGTATGATACATTTCACCTTCTTTCCGGGAGTCTTACTAGTTCGATTTTTATAGAATTATTTAAAATATCCGTTATGTACAGCTTCCATGATATTTGCCGGAGGCCTTTGATTATTCAATTCATTCTTCATAAAGTCCATATACGGGGCTACATGCTTGAAATACTTGTGATATCCTTTACATAGATAATTAAGTCCCGTTTCGCCTGTCCTTGTTTCTATAATCCTATTTTTAGGACATTCGCCATAGCAGGCAAACAAAAAATCACAATCTTTACACTGACCGGGAAGCGTATCATATTTATCATTACCGAAATTTATTTGTTTATCAGAATACATCATTTCTGTAAGGGTTTGTCTATAAATATTTCCAATCTTATATTCGGGGTATACAAAGTGGTCACAGGCATATACGTCTCCGTTAAATTCCATTACACCTGCATGTCCGCAGTTTTTTGCCAAGGTACACACTCCTGGGTTCTCTCCTACCCAATTAGCCAGAGTAGAATCAAAATACTGAATATAATAGTTCCCTACATCTTGTTTTACCCATTCGTCGAAAATAGTAATCAGAAAATCACCCCATTTTTCGGATGGGACAGACCAAGAAGCCAACTCTCCATTAACTTGTTCGACTATTGGGGCAAACTGGATATAATGGCAATCTAGACTTTTGAAAAAATTGTAGAATTCTAATGGATAGTCAACATTATAATCGTTGACCACTCCCATTATGTTAAATTCAACACCATGTTTTTTCAAAAGGGAGAGACCTTTCATCACCTGAAAGAATGATGGTCGTTTATCCCGTGTTTTCCGGTATACATCGTGGCAGTGTTGAGGACCGTCAATGGATATTCCTACGAGAAAATTATTATCTTTAAAAAATTTACACCAATCGTCGGTTAACAGTGTTCCGTTCGTTTGGATAGCATTATCAATCTGTCTACCCCTGCCATATTTTTTTTGAAGTTCTAAGGCTTTAACATAAAAACTTTTATTTCGCATCAGAGCTTCACCACCATGCCAAGCAAACATGATTTCATTTGTTGTCTGCGAATTAATATATTCTTCAGTAAATCTTTCAAGCAACTCTTCTGACATTGTGAACTTCATATCATTAGGGTATAAATCTTTCTTTTCCAGATAATAACAATAGTTACATCTAAGGTTGCAGACAGCCCCTACGGGTTTGAGCATTACATATAGTGGTCGGGCAAAAGGAGCAAAAGTTATATTGTTCATCGGGGTGTTTCTTGTATATTCTTTTTTATTGGTATATAATTCTCAAGTGTCTCCCTTTTTCAGATATTGTGAAGGGGTAACTCCGAACTCTTTTTTAAAGCATGTACTAAAATAACGGACGTCTAAAAATCCAACTTTCTCGGCAACTTCCGATATACGTAACGCATCTGTTGTCAGTAATTGGGCAGCTCTTTTGAGCCTTATACTTTTTATTAAGTCATTTGGTCCCAGGTTTGTAATGTTTTTTATCCGCCTGTAAAGCATCGAAGTGCTAAGATTCATAGCTTCTGCAAACATCTCGACATTAAAGTCTTCGTTTTGCATATTCTCTTCGATAATGTTCATACATCTTGAGAGGAATTTTTCGTCGGACGATTGCATTTCTATCTTTTGAGGATTGGTAATGAGTTCCAACTTTATTTTTTCACGGATATTTTCCTGATTCTCTACAAGGGACTGGATTCGCCTTTTCAGAAAACTTATATCGAAAGGCTTGAATATGTAGGCATTGCATCCAGCTTCATATCCGTTTTTTTTGTCCAGATCGGATGTGTAAGATGTAAGAATAAGAAATGGGATATCGTTTAGCATGTGGTCGTTTTTGACCTTTTCGCATAATTCCAAACCCTGTTTTTTACCATCGAAAACAACTTCGGAAATAATAAGATTGGGTTTTACCGATAAAACCTTATTATATAAGTCACTGGTGTTTGTAAATGTTTTAATCATCAAAGAAGGGGCACAGACATTTTTTATAAAACGTGCCATTTCCTTGTCCGTGTCAGCCAGATATACCAGAGGCGCATGTGGCAGATAGTCTTCGATTGCAGTATCGCCCAACGATTGATACTCAATATAATTAGCATAAAGATCGGAAATTGCCAGACTTTTTGCTCCGTCCGAAGTTACCATATTGCCTTTGATGTGGGGCGTATCGGACGATATTGAAAAAGAAACAGCATTGGTTTTGTCGTTAATTATGAGTTTCGAATGATGGAGTTTTAATAATTCTCCGGCAAGAGGTATCCCTACATCTATGGATGGATTCATGTTTTTGAGTATCCTGTCCGATTCCGGTTTCGAGTTTTCTTTCTGAATAACTAAAGCAACCTGAAGCTCATGTTGTGATTCATCATAGATGCACTTGAATACAAGCTGTTCACCTCCTTTAATGACTTTATATATGCTGAAAAGAAGGTTGAAGATTACAGTCTCCATTTTTGACGGGTCAAAAACAAGAGTTTGCTTTTCGACATTGGATGTAAAAGAAAAGTCAACTTCCTTTTTCGAGAACAGATCATAGAATCCATCATAGATATTTTTCGCAAAAGAGATAAAGTCATCCTCTACAAGTTCCAGTTTGGCGTCTGCTTCCGATACTTGTTTGAATTCGATTAACTGATCTACCAGCAGAGATAATCTGTTGCTATTACGCAACATTACGGCGAGCATGTATTTAATCTCTTCTTCCGACATGGCATTATAATGTTTCGTCAAATTATCCAGCGGGGTTTGTAGCAATGCCAACGGTGTTTTTATGCTGTATGATATGTCCGTGTAGAGGTCTAATTTGCTCTGAGCTGTTTTCTTCTGAGCTTGCAGATTTTTCTGGTTTTTTTGAATCCTGAAAGCGATCCAGCCCAGAATGGCAAGGCATATCAGTAAGAGAGAATAAAAATACCATGTCTGATAGAAAGCCGGTTTGATCAGTATATTTAGTGATTCAGTATTATCCAGCCATATACCGTTCAGGTCGGTACTTTTTATATGAAGAGTATATTCTCCGGGCGACAGATTGTTATATGAAATAATAGGCACAGCTGCTCCGGCATATATCCAGTCCTTATCCACGCCATCAAGTTTATATGCATGTTTCAGCTTGTTATTATTGTCATTATAGGCTAATGCCGCGAATGAAAAGGAAAATTGGTTTGTCTTATGATCCAGAAAAATTTTATCGGTAAAGTTCAGGTCTTCCTTCAAATAATCAGACCCAACTTCCAAGGCTTTATTATTTACCCTAAAATCGGTAAATCTTACTTGGTAATGTGTTTGATCCGTTGCAATACTTTCGGGATCGAAATAAGTCAACCCATTGATACCGCTCATGTAAATGATTCCATTCCGGTCGATATTGCAACTAAAAACAAAGCCCGGACGCGTAAGTTGTCCGTCATACAATGAGAAATAGTAACTTCTGGCTTCTGAAATATTGTATTTATATATTCCGGATGTGCAGGCAATCCATAGATTTCCTCTGGTATCACTGATTATGCCTACTATATTTATATTTCTGCCGGAGTCGTCTATTTCCATTGCTATGAAGCCATCTTTTTCTTCGCTGAACTTATATAAGCCAGATTCGGTACCGGCCCATATATTGCTGTAATTATCTATATAAAGGCAGTTGACAGGGATAGTGGATTGAATTTGATTAAGTATTTGATATTGTCTGGTTTTGAATTTTTGTTCTTCGTTGTCAAATTCTATTTTTAAAATGCCATTAACTTTACTACTTGCCCATATCACATTTTTTATGTCCTCTTGTATTGACGTGCAGTTATCCCAGCTTATTGATTGAAAATCGATTCTCTTTACCGAATTATTCACCTCGTCAACAACATACAATCCTCCACTTTGGTAACCCACCCATACTTTGTTACTGCGATCTCTGAGCAATGCTTTTACAAAATTGTTTCCGGCAAGGGCTTTTTCTATATTGGGCTTAGAGATATAGGTATCAGTAGCAGGGTTGTAAAATTTCAGATTTCTTTTTGTACCCAACCACATAATCCCCTTAGAGTCAATAGTTATCTGTTCTATTTTATTATCCTGAACATGGTTAATTGTTGGCCTGTTATCAATATACTTTTTAATTGAATAGCCGGAACCTTCATGTTGTAACTTATTCAATCCGTAAGCAGTTCCAACCCAAATATTATTTTTTTCATCCACAAAGATACTCGATACTGTATTGTGGCTCAAAGTTGAGTGGTTATTGATGTCATTCGCCAATGTGTGTACTTTATTCCTTCTTCCGAATGGCAGCATGAACAGTCCGTCTCTTGTACCTATCCAAATATTTTCCAGTTCATCTACATAGAAAACATTTGTTGTATTTGTAAGATCATCGTATTGGAGGGTTGCTAAAAACTTCTCGGTTTGTATATTGTTACCGTTTTTATCTCTGTACAGGATTTCGTTTCCCTGCCCTCTTTTACATAAGATTAAATTATTATTTGCCAGCAAATGGATTGCTGTTATTTCTATATTTTGATGTTTAATATTCTCCAGTGTACCGGAACCGGATATTTTAGCAGTAGTCAGCCTTTCTTTATCCCATATCCAAATTATATTCAGGCTATCGATCAGGATACGCTGATTTGTTGTATATGTGAGCAAGGTATCTGCCTTTATCGTTTCTTTTTTATCAAAGGCTTTCTTTAAAACAGCAAAACCTGATAGCCTCAACAGGTGTCTATCTGTGGCAAACCAGCAATACCCATTTATATCTACAGCCAAAGACGTACTTCCCCTCGTTTTCAGGGCATATAATATATTTAGTTTCTTTTCTTCGGGAAAGTATTGCATAATTCCCCTAACTGTATTCAGGTACAGAATATTTTTCTCTATTATCATTGAGTTTACCCGTAACCCTGCCAACTCTTCTATTTGTTCTAATTGATGGGTGCGTATATTGTACGAGAACAGCCCGATATTACTGCAAATCCAGAGTATATCGGGTGTCTGGAATGATAATTGATAGATACTATTCTTTCCGTCAAAAAGCTTTATCAGTCCTTCTTTATTTATTATTGAATATGAGCTGCCATCGAATCTGGCTAATGCTGCCGGTGTAGCGATCCATACAAATCCTTTGTTATCTTTAGTGAGTGCTACGATTGCATTATCTTCCAGCAGATCTCTTGATAACATAGTTCTGTAATCAATCAGTTTGCCCGCATTTACAATGCCGCAGATTACAAGAAGAAGTAACAGCATAATATGTTTTTTCATAAGGTCAGGTACATTCTTTAATCCTGATAACTAGGTCAATTGTAGATGAAAGATAGCTAACTAAATGCGATATTCCAAAAGGGATATTTTGGCATAAACATTCTTTAATGATATTTAATAAAAGAACGACCTGTCATCCCATGTTTCAATTGGAGATATAGGATTTATTGTCTCATATGAAGCAGCTTCGGGTATAAGATAAACATTGATTTCGGCTTTCTCGCCCGGTTCGAGGGTTGTTGTAAAACCAACCATGATAGTACCCGGGTTAACTTCATCGAATCCGAAGCGTGGCTCTGTAGACCATGTACTCATTTTAACTTTACGTCCTTCTACTTTTATATTCAGTTTTTCACCATTCATGGATAATTCAGCTGTATTTGGACCTGTAATTTTCACATTGGCAGGGGTCAGCATAGCCCATCTGCTATCTGTAAGGTTATCATTATTTTCGATCTCGTCGCGGACTACTACATACTTATCATTCACTATTGCTACTCCTCTCAGGTGTTTTTTTATACTATTGCTTTCTACAAGCGAAAGATCGGTAGCTGCATATACAAAGTCTTTGTAATCTCCATACTTGCCTATATATGCTTTTTCGGTAACAAGTTGATTGTTTCCATTGAAAGTCATAATATTGTGTACATCTTTGCTAAGTCTCAGCACATCCCATCTTTTTGAATACTGGCTTCTGTCGCCCATATTTATTCCATATATATCAATCGAATAATAGTTTTGAATGCCTAAGTCTGTCGCCCATTGGTTAACTCCTCTGTACATTACAAAACTGCCTATATCAATATGCCCATGATTGGTACTGGACATACCACCTTTGAGACCGACAAATAGTTCGTCATTGCCACCCCAATGATTACGCATTATAGCAATAGGCGTAGTTCCTTGTCCCACATACAAGCGTTGCGAAGGTTTTTCCATACTTTCAAATGTATTTTCAGAAGCCCAAAGCATAACTGAGGGAAGAAAGCGGACGTTAAATATACGGTTTTCACTGTATCCTCTGTCTTTCATTGTCAAAAGCCGTTCCCATTCTCCCCACAGTAGCGATTGATTGTTGAGACGGGAAGCAAACCAGAACATTGGGAAAGAAAGAGTTCTGTCCAAGCCGCAATCGGAATAGGCAAAACAACCCATGTTTTGAGCCGACATCTGTAAAATATAGTTGGCTGTTGACATGAAACCCTGGTTGTCAGTCAAGCCAAACGAAGTTCCGTAGAGATCTTCAAGAGTATTGATAAACATTAGCGCAAAAGCAGTTCCATAGCTCCAGTATGTATAGCCTTCCGGATAATTCCCATCCGGCAGATATTCCTGAAAAGCAACTTCACGGATAAGTTCTACCGATCTTTGAATAATTTGCCGCGAGCGTTCAGGATTCAACTCATAAGTCACTATCGCACCTAACGCCATTCCTGTATTACAAACAGCATTCCAGTTATTCTTTTTCTTCAGCCATTTGTAATGCAGTTCATCGGTTGCAGTTTCGGGCATCGATTCGTCAAGCCCTTTCTTTATTATCGAATCAAGTATAATTTTTTTCTCGGCATCACTCAATTCACTATAGAGCCAATCGTAGCCTATAGACAAGGCTAAAGTCATTTCCGCAACACCCAGAAAATGTGATGGTTGCCAGTGATCAAATGTGCATACGTGCATCATTTCCTGCTTTGCCCGCTCCGCATAACGTTTATCTCCAGTCATTCTGTAGGAATAAGAGAGAAAGTATATCCTGCTTAATGCTTTACGTGATACCGAAAGAAAAAGATCGGCGATAGGTTCATATTCAACAACAGGTTCCAGAATAAACTTTTCACTACTCGAGATAATTTCATTATGGACTCGTTTCAAAAACTCATTGTTCTCTGTTTTCTTCATAATTACCTTTTCTGCTCCTTTGGGAAGCATCAAACGTGGATGTGTCCGTTCAAAATGGTATGGTGAATTATTGGCCAGAATATTTAACGAAAATAATATTGCTAATGTTACTAAGATCAGAGGAGATTTCCATTTATTCATATCAAGGTATTATGTTGGTTAATATTATTCTTAAAATTACAAGTTTCAAGTGCAGTACATCAGTGATGCAAAAACAAATTGACATTACATACAAATTTACGGCTATAGGATGAAGATAATATTTCTCAAATATTGCAAACTATATGTACAAATAATGAATATATTCCAAACAGGGTCGAAAGATGTTGTATATGACTCCAAATAATTATATGGATTGTCTCCATATAATCTGGCTATTAAATACGATTGGATATATGTAGTTAATATATACATATCATAATGAGAAGACTTTCTATAACAGTCCTTTTTCAATAAGAGTACAGATGCTAGTAAGGCAAATATATCCATGTCCCGGAGAGTTATGGATAGCTATTTTTGAAACTTTCAACAGGGCAAAAAACAGAACACAACACACTCACAGATAGAACCATACGACAACCGCTGAATGATTTTTCAACATTTATTCAAGATTTTCAATCATCTGCAAATATTATTTTCATTGTCAAACTACCATGTTTTCAGGATTTGCCGGATATAAAGCTTTTCTGCATTCTCTACTTTTACAAAAGAATACTAGAAAACCCCCAAACAAAATGAAACCGACCCATTTATTTCAATTGTCTCTTATATATTTTGTATCCATCTCAATGCATGCCCAGACATTTAGTCCAAAGGATGTGAGAGATGAGGTGGTCATAAACAGGGAATGGACATTCAACTACTTTCCTTCAGGTAAAGAAGATACAACAACAATTCAAAACAACTATAACGATCAGCAGTGGAAGGCCATAGCATTACCTCATACATGGTCGACATATGAAACAACAAATGACATCCATCCTTATATAATGTATGCCTCGGAACGCGAAGACCCGTATTGGTGGAACGGATGGGGGTATTATCGGAAACGTATTATTTTAGGAAAAGAGCTTGAAAAGAAAAAGATTTTCATCGAATTTGACGGAGTCCAAAAGTATTGTAAAGTATATTTTAATGGAAATCTACTAGGAGAGCATAGAGGAGGTTATAGTGGTTTCTATTTCGACCTGACACCTTATGTCAGACTGGGAGAGGAAAATACACTTACAGTCTCGGTATCTAACCGACGCGATGACAAATTCGGGATAATTCCTCCGGCAACAGCAGGTAACTTTAATGTATATGGAGGAATATACCGCAGTGTACGTTTAGTTATAAAAAATCCGGTACACATACCTTTTCAGGGCTCATACAAGCATGAAGGCGGGACTTTCGTCACCACTCCGAAAGTGAACAACGATGAAGCGACAGTTAACGTCAAAACCTATGTCAAAAATGATGCAATAGGAAATAAAAGTATAGAACTAAAAACTATAATTACGGATGCCGACAGGAATATTATAGAAAATATACTGTCTGTTGCAACCATTGCTCCGGGAGTGATACACGAATTTTCGCAAAACTCAAAAACGATCCTGAATCCGAAACTTTGGAGTCCTGAGTTCCCCTATCTATATAATGTATATACCGAAGTATGGGCAGATGGAAAACTTTGTGATACATATCTTTCGCCATTAGGGTTCCGTTGGTTCGCATGGGATTTTACCGATAATAAGCTGATGGTGAACGGAAAGAAAATACATATCCATGGAACAAACCGCCATCAGGAATACCCTTGGGTAGGCGATGCCATGCCTTACTGGATGACCCAACGCGATATGATGGACATCCGTTACGGTATGAATACAAACTTCATGCGCACTGCACATTATCCGCACGACCCTATGGTGTATAATTTTAATGACGAGCATGGAATAATAACAGTCGTGGAAGTGCCCAATATTAAACCGATAAATTTCGGGCGTAATATACAGGAGAGGAATATGCGTGAGATGGTGCGCAGTTACCGCAATCATCCGTCTGTCTTTTTCTGGAGTGTCGGTAACGAAACCAGCAATGCCGGTGATTCCAAATGGGTATACGAAGAAGATACTACACGCATTATACACGAGCGTAAAACGGAGAATTATGGCGATTTTGTAACTCATCACGCATCTAATCTCGATATGGAAAATTTACTCAGGGTTACTATCCGGGGTTGGTATAATAAAGATGTCAAAGATCTGGAGCCGTCCAACAGTCACGGTGTCGACAAAAGCGGGCAGCATGCAGGAACTGAAGAATGGCAACATAAAATGGCAAGAGTTGACAATGGAAATATCAGGGGACGTATCGACCGGGATGTCGTAGGCTGGCTTTACGAAGACCATGGTTGCGACAGGCTATATAAAGATTCGCCGCTTCAAAACATCAATTATAAAGGCTGGGTAGACTTGTACCGGATACCTAAATATATGTATTACTTGTGGCAGGCAAACTACTTGCCGGAGGCAATGGTACACATTCAGCCTCACTATTGGAGGGAGAATTATCTGGGTCAGAAGAAAAGCATTCAAGTTGACAGCAATTGCGATAAAGTCGAACTATTTGTGAACGAAAAAAAAATAGGAGAACAATATCCATCCAAAGAAAATTTCTTTACTGTGGAATTTAAAGATGTACCAATTGTCAGCGGATCTTTGAAAGCTATAGCTACACGGGGTAAGGAAAAAGTAGAAAGCTCTCTGAATCTGGCAGGAAAGCCTGCCCAAATAGTATTGACAGCCGAACAAGGTACCATACCGGCAGACAGAAGTGGTATAGACATAGTTATAGCCGATGTAGTTGATGCAAATGGCAACCGTGTAATAGGCTTCAGTGAACCACTCACATGGGAAGTACTTGGAGAAGGGAAACTGGTAGGGCATAATGTATACTATTCAGATATTGATAAAACCCTTTCGGCTGAAGGGAGTGGCTATGTGGTAACGCCTATACCTAATGTAGTACGTTCGACCAACAGACCCGGAACAATAACCGTACGGGTATCTTCTCCGGGACTGAAAAGCGGAGAGATTGAAATAATGAGCGTGGCTGTAGACAGAAAGCAAACTGGTGGAATAAAAGAGCCTGTTCTGACAGATGCCGGACGTATGACCTCTATCCCCAAAAATGAGGAATTCAGGGAGACTGTCGAATATATTCAGGAAATGAAGTACATATCCAATCCTACACGCATCGACGGATCATCGTTGGATGAATACGAAAACATTATGCGACGGTATGTTATAGAAAGAAACCCGCAGATCGATACATTGTCTACCGAATTCAATGTTCTGGTTAAGAGGCTTGGTTCATACTTACAAGGGACATCCGGTGAATTGACTGAAGATGATTATAATTTTATAGCTCAGTCGTATAACGACCTCAGATTGCTTTCGAGGACAATAGAAGGCCGAAATTTTCATCCCAATTATACAGACGAACTTATAAGGTATTATTCACACAAGCTTCTGACCGACAATAAGATTATTGACGTTACAACAGAGCAAAATATGATTAATAGTATTCCTCGCGAGATAGATATTTTATTTATACGTAATCCACAGAAATCTAACCAGATATTACCAATTCAATACGGAAACACCACCTATCGCTATTCGGCAGTGGCAGGTTCGATAGAAGAAGCTCTGGATTTACTTCATCCCGATGAGTACAAAAAGCTCTCGACAGAAGAAAAGACCCGGTTACTCGACTATCTGACTAAAATTAATCCGGCAATAACAAAGACCAAAGACGGGTATAAAATTAAATTCGATAACCCGATCGCTATACCCAGAGACATTAAAATGTAACATATGAAAACCATGATTAAACATACTGTTTTACTATTGCCACTGGTGGCTGTCAGTTCATTCGCTAAACAGGAACAGCGACGTCCCAATATACTTTTTGTCATAGCCGACGATCAGTCTTATCCCGATGCATCGATATATGGCAGCAGTATGGTACGCACACCGGGGTTCGATCTGGTAGCATCGCAAGGCGCACTTTTCAACAATGCTTATGTTACTTCACCGGGAAGTAGCCCTTCAAGGGCAAGCATGCTGACAGGAATGTATCCGTGGCAAATAGAAGAAGCCGGAACCCATGCCAGCTCATTTCCTGCAAAATATATTTGCTATCCGGATATTTTAGCCAAATCGGGCTATCATATAGGATTCACAGGTAAAGGCTGGGGACCCGGCGATTGGGCGGTATCCGGAAGACTGCATAATCCGGCAGGTCCCGAATATAATACACATAAACTAGATCCTCCGTATAGTGGAATTTCGAAAGTAGACTATACAGCCAACTTCAAGCAGTTTTTGTCCGAAAGAGATAAAGATCAGCCTTTTTGCTTTTGGCTTGGCACACACGAACCACACCGCCCATACGAGAATATGTCGTGGTTAAAGGAAGGAAACAACCTTTCAATGGCTGCAGTACCCGGTTTCCTACCGCCTTCGGACGATGTTAAAGGCGATCTTCTTGATTATGCGGTAGAGATAGAATGGTTTGATAAACATCTGATGAATTGTATCGAAGAACTGAAGCGTATAGGTGAGCTTGATAATACAATTATAATCGTGACAGCCGATAATGGGATGTCATTTCCTCATGCAAAAGCTAACTGTTATGACGCCGGATTACATGTGCCATTAGCTATCTGCTGGGGTGACAAGGTGAAACCTTCTCAGGTAGTAAATAATCTGGTTAGCCTTGTAGATCTGGCTCCGACAATATTGCAGATTGCAGGTCTTGAACCGCATACGATGCATGTTGGAGAAAGCCTGTTGCCTCTTATTACCGGAAATGGGCAAACGTATTCGAGAAAAACTGTTTTTGCCGGGCGTGAGCGCCACTCATACTCGAGATTCGATAATTGGGGGTATCCCATGCGCAGCGTACGTTGGAAAAATTATCTGTTAGTACATAATTTCCATCCTGAACGCTGGCCTGCAGGCGATCCACAGGAGTTGGGAAAAAATGACGAACCGAAAGAAATACACAAGGGTTACTTTGATATTGATGCTGCCCCTTCAAAGGATTATCTGGTATCTCATCGTAACGATCCGTCGGTTACTCCGTTTTTTAATGCATCGGTTGCCAAACGTCCCGAATATGAATTATACAATCTGAAAAATGATCCGGCATGTATGAAGAATATAGCTTCAGATACTAAGTTCAACAATATTATTTCAGAAATGAAACAAATGCTCCAGACGAAACTGGAAGAAACAAATGATTCGCGTATAGGCAGCAATCCCGAAATATGGGAAAGTTACCCGCGTACGGAAGGTAAAATGAGAAAGTTTCCTGATAAAAACTAAAATGGCATGAAAAAACACTATAATTTGATAACACTGTCTTTATTCCCCATATGTGGGATTATAGCGCAGAATGAAAAGGTATCAGAACGTCCTAATGTTTTGTTGATTTTAGCCGATGACCTGGGTTGGTCGGATATAGGATGTTATGGCAGCGAAGTCCGTACTCCGAATATCGATGCCCTGGCCGAATCCGGTGTAAGGTTTACTCAATTTCATAATACATCTAAAAGCTATCCTTCACGTGCGTGCTTGTTGACCGGGCTTTATGCCCAGCAGAATGGGTATTCTAAGTATTTCGGTGGCCCTCTCGAAAATAGTGTTACTCTGGGGGAATATATGAAAAGTGCAGGATACCGGACTTTATGGTCGGGCAAGCATCATGGTGAAGAAAATCCGCGAACCCGTGGTTTCGATCACTATATCGGGTTGAAAGATGGTGCCTGCAACTATTTTAATCCGGGTCTTCAACGTTATGGAGAAGAGCGTCCTGCGCAGAAATCACACCGGAGAAAATGGTGTATCGAGGATAAAGAATATGCACCGTATACTCCAACCGATAAAAACTTTTATACAACCGATCACTTCACCGATAATGCACTGATGTGGCTCGACCAATACAAGGAAGATGACCGTCCGTTTTTTCTCTATCTGGCCTATAACGCACCGCACGATCCGTTAATGGCTTGGCCCGAAGATATCGCCAAATATAAGGGGCAATATAATACCGGTTATGAAGCGATCCGTAAAGCCAGATATGAAAAACAGCGCAAGCTGGGAATAATAGACAAGCGTTACGAACTTTCGGCGCCTATATATCAGCCATGGGAAAGCCTGACTCTGGAACAGCAGGTAGAAGAAGCTGAAAAAATGGAGGTGTATGCAGCAATGATTGACCGTATGGATCAGAATATAGGCCGTGTGATAACAAAACTGAAAGAATTAGGTAAATATGAGAACACGATCATAATATTTATGTCCGACAATGGAGCCTCGGCCGAAGTTATAGAACTATCTGACAGCTATGGACCAATCGGGTCTCTATCGAATTGGAAATCGCTGGGCGAAAATTGGGCAAACGTATCTAATACGCCTTTACGCTATTATAAGAATATTAGTTATCAGGGTGGGATTAGTTCTCCGCTTATTGTTACATGGCCTAAAGGAGGTGTTAGTGCAGGAACGAAGTCGGGCTTTGTCGGGCACATGATCGATATAATGCCAACCTTCGTTGATATTGCCGGAACGGACTACCCGTCTCAATATCGTGTCCGTACAATCCTTCCTTACGAAGGCATTTCATTATTACCTGCCATACTCGGAGGAAAAACAGAAAGAGAGAAACCCATATTCTGGGAATGGCAGCACGGGCGTGCTGTGCGGGAAGGAAAATGGAAGCTGGTAAAACAAGGGTTTGACTCTCCGTGGACATTATTTGACATGGGAAAAGATCCTTCCGAAACTGTCGATCTCGCATCTAAAAATCCCGAAACAGTAGAACGTATGAATAAAATGTTCGAAGATTGGAAAAAAAGGGTTTCGATAACTAAAGGTGTAAAAGCTATCAAATAAAAAATAAATTAATATACTATGATGAAAACTGTAAATTACATATTGTGCCTTCTGTTAACGTTCGCAATTCCGCATCTTGCTTTTTCCCAAAAAGGATGGGACTATGTTAAGGAAATAGAGAAAAACATTAAACCTCCGGTATTTGCAGACAAAAATTATAATATCGTTCATTTTGGAGCGGAAAAAGGTGGAGTAAAGGATGCCCGTCCAGCTATAAATGCGGCTATTACCCAATGTAGCAACAATGGAGGAGGGCAAGTTACGGTACCTGCAGGTAAGTATTTTATAAAAGGCTCGATAATATTAAAGAGCAATGTCAATTTGCATTTATCAGAAGGGGCGGAACTAGTATTCAGCAGCGATGAAAAAGATTATCTTCCGGCAGTGCTTACCAGATGGGAAGGTACCGAGGTATTCAATTATTCACCTCTTATATATGCCTATCAGGTTGAAAATATAGCTATAACCGGAAAAGGATTGTTAAACGGACAGGGCTCAAAGAATATTGCTACATGGAAGCCGAACCAGAAAGAAGACCAGAAACTTATACGTACTATGGGACGTGATGGAGTGTCTGTATACAAGCGCTTGTTTGGAGAAGGTCATTGGCTTCGTCAGGCTTTTGTGGAACCTGTAGGATGCCGGAATATCCTTATCGAGGGCATTAAAATAATAGATGCCACTTTCTGGGTAATACATCCTATTGCTTGCAACAATGTCACTGTACGCGATGTAATTATAGATAGCTTCAACCCGAACAGCGATGGTTTCGACCCCGAATCGACAACTAATGCATTGATCGAAAAATGCCATTTCCGCACCGGGGATGATGGTGTGGCTATTAAATCGGGACGCGACCAGGATGGTTGGAGGATAGGGCAACCATCCGAAAACATAATTGTACGTGATTGTACTTTTGAAAGCCTTGCCAATGGAGTATGTATCGGCAGCGAAATTTCGGGAGGCGTCCGCAATGTTTTTATCGAAAATATTACCATTCCTAAAGCCAGTAACGGAATATATTTTAAATCTAACCTTGACCGTGGCGGATATATTGAAAATGTTTGGGCACGTAACGTGAAAATTGATTCCGTCAAAACTGCGGTAAAGTTCGATCCTGATTATAAATCGGAAAGTAAAGAAAACGACCCCACACATTATAAAGGCTTTGTTATTGAGAATGTAGATTGCCGCTATGCTTCGCATAATGCACTTGAAATTAATGGTTTCAAAAATATGCCGGTTACAGACGTTACTCTAAAGAATATCAAGGTCGAAAATACACCGGCTGCCTATGAGATACATAACGCACGTAAAGTTTCGTTACAGAATGTTATTGTTAACGGAAAGCCGGTAATACATATAGAGCCGGAGAAAACAATATCTCTGAATGGCTTATGGGATGTCCGTATGACAGACAAAAAGCCGGATAGTTATACCTCCAAAGTACCGGTTCCGGGAATACTTACCATGTCCCAGCCTCTTGTCGCAGAAGGATTGCACGGTAACGAACTGAAAGATGATGTAGGTTATAGCTATGTATGGTATCATTTAGATTTCGATGTGAACGAAGAACATTACAAATCGGCGATTCTGAAAATCAGGGCAAAATATAACGCCTTGGTATTTCTCAATGGAAAAGAAATAGGATATGATCATCATTGCACATACTCTCATGCCGAATTCGACATCAGCGATGCAATTAATTATCAGGGTCGTAATGAGTTGATAGTCCGTGTGGGCAGTTGGAATACAGCATCTTCTCCATCGAAGGAGAATAGCTCGGAATGGTGGCGTAATTCAAGAGCTCCGGGTCTGTGGGACGATGTCTCTATCGAACTCGGAAATTCAGTTGGGATTAAGCACATTAAGGTCTTACCCGAAGTTAAAAACAAGCAGACTCTTTGCGATGTTGAAATTACCAACAAAGATAACCCCGATGCGGACCTGACCATAACAGCTTCCATTTTCGACGGTGGCCTCCTTGTCAGCAATGTGACAAGTAATGTTAAGGTCGAAAAAAACAGTAGTCAGATCGTTTCTATGAAAGTCCCTTCAGGGATGCTGCAATATTGGACTGCCGGAAAAGAAGGAACCCCAAAGCAATATTGCATGAATATCACGGTAGCCGATACTCAGGGAAATATTGTCTCCGACAAAAGCACTATGTTTGGATACCGCAATATTGAAGTTCAGGGTAAAGATGTATTACTGAACGGGAAGAAAGTAATGTTCCGCACCGAAAACATAGCATTTGTGAGGGCTCTGAACCGTTGGCAGGATGTAATGTTCGATGAAACCTGGATACGTAAATTCTTACGCATGGCTGTTCAGGATTATAATTTCAATTATCTGCGCATCCACTTAGGGCATGCATATAGCAAGTGGTACGAGATTGCTGATCAGGAAGGTATAATGCTTCAGGACGAATGGCGGTATATGCATGATGATGAGCCTGTAGGGAAGGATCGTGAAGAAGTGGAAATAGAGTTTCGCCGTTGGATAAAGCAGAATGTAAATCATCCGTCAATTGTCACATGGGATCAGGAAAATGAAGGGCATGTAAGGCTCGAAGACCTGAAAACTGAACTCAGAAAATACGACCCTACCCGTCTGTGGGGAGAAGATGACTTCTATGCGAAACATGTCTATGATTATTCGGAGCAAGTTGTACCGGCTCCATACTTCCAACAAGCAACAGATCGTCCTTCGACAATATTAGAGTCGTGTCGCTTATGGACCAATGAATTTGGATTACTTGAACCTCGCGAAGATTATAAAACAAGCCGCACATCAACCGGCTGGGGAGTATTTTATTATGATACCAATATAATAGGTCAGTTACTAGCCGATTTGCATGCCGATATAGGTACCTATTATCGTAAAACCCGTCTTCAGGCTTGGGCTCCATTTGCATTACTCAGTGGATGGGTTAACGGGCAGAATTTTCTGCTGGGAAATATTGCGGATTCTTTGACAGTGCAGCAAAACCTGCAACTATCATTAATCAGGTTAAATGAACCGATAGGAGTATCGGTGGATATGCTTCAGTGTCAGGAATGGTATAACCAGAAAACAATCTATAAGCTGGGAACCAGCTATACAAAAGATGTGGTAGCATGGAACGATTTTGATACAGATGCAGAAGTTCAGGTTATCCTGAAGATTAAATCTCTTGACGGAAAAGTGGTTAGCAGCCAGCAGTCGGCATTATTGATACCAAAATACGAATCTTCGGGTATTCAGATAAAGTTTACAACACCTAATATCAGTGGCTGCTACATATTAGAACCATCCCTTATTCTCGAAGATGGTTCGACTATAACAGGACCTCAACGCAGATTACTGATTTCTAAAAGCTATGATAAAAAACTGGAAGGTTATATGGCTTTCGGAGGCAGGCGTACTCCGATAGAGGGAGGAGAGTCTTGCATCAGGAATTTCCTCAAATACGATCCTCCGGCTAAGGTCGCAGAAACAATCATAAAGGCTGCCGAAGGTAATTTACTCGACAGGCTATCATTTGCTGATAATATATATACTATGCAGTCTACTTCTTATAAAAATATAAATGAATTCACAATCACAACAACTAAAATAGACAATACCGGCAAAATACTTTCTACAGAAAAAGCAAATGCTATGAATTATGTCGATTTGCCAAAGGGAACCCGTGATATTATTGCAGAACTAATAGGCGCAGTACCTGTAGACGAATCCAGAATAATTGTAAGGAAAAATGATGGATACACCAACTATGATGTACGCTTAAATGAAAGCGCAATACGTTGCAAACTCTCTATAAATGATGACGGAACTGTCAGGGATAAAAAAGTAATCAAACAATAGTTCTCTGAACAGGAGCAAAAATAAATTGTCATTTTTTTTTAAAATACAGTATCAACGAAACCTATATTAATCTAATTTTAAAGCACATGAAAATTCTATTAAAAACTGGTGTAATTATAGTAATGTTATTACTTTGCACAACGACTTTCGGATATTCACAGGGTAAAGGTATCCTCACAGGTAAAGTTATAGACAATAACGGTGAGGTGCTTCCCGGAGCCAGTGTGGTGGTCAAAGGAACTACCATCGGTACGGCATCCGATCTCAACGGCTACTATATGGTCAATGGACTTGAGAGCGGGAAGATCACGATTGTTGTAAAATATCTGGGCTTTGACGATGTTGAGCAAACAATCGAAGTAAAAGCAAAAGGAACCGTAAATAAAGACTTTGTAATGATGGAAAATGCAAAGGCTTTGGGAGAAGTTGTGGTTTCGGGAATGGTGGCAGGCCAGCAACGGGCACTCAATCAACAGAAAGCGGCAGATAATATGATGCAGGTAGTATCATCTGACGAAATGGGCCGTTTTCCCGACCTGAATGTTGCTGAAGCTCTGCAACGCCTGAGCGGGGTAACCATCAGCCGTTCGAGAGGGGAAGGATCTGGTGTACAACTACGTGGCACACCAGCCAATTTCGTAAATATACAGGTAAATGGTGAACAGATGATGGGATCGACGGAAGATGGTAGCCGGAATACAACATTAGATGTTATTCCGTCCGATATTTTATCTTCTATGGAAGTGCAGAAGACATTACTGCCTTCAAATGATGGGGATGCTATTGCCGGAGTTATCAATATGCGTACGGGAACAGCCCGCAGCTTGAAGCCGAGAACATCAATCGATCTTAGTTCCGGTTATAACGTTTTGCGCGAAAAGATGCCAGTAAATGTAAAGGCTGGTTTTCAGAAAAGATTTTTTCCTTCGGATAAAAATCCGGACGGCCTTTTTGGTATAGCAGTTAATGCCAGTTATTACAAAACAAATAACGGATACGACCGCCTAGAGGCTGATCGCTGGAGAGCCAATACTCTGTTGGACGAAAAAGGTAATAAGATAGAAGGTACAGAAGGAACATATGTACCTACCGATTTTCGCTACCGTTATCAGGAAGGATCGAGAACCCGTACAGGTGGTACGATCACTCTGGACTATGCTCCGGATGTGAAATCTAAAATTGTATTGAGTTTTATGTATAACAGACGCGACGACAATGATACACGTTACCGCCGCCGTATACGCTATCGTGGAAGCTTCTTTGATATGGGAGACGGAAAGATAGGGACAGATCGCATAACTACAGTAATGCAGGTAACAGATCAGCGAATCAAGCTTGACAACTATAATATAAATCTTGATGGAGAAACAACTCAGGGGAATTGGAAATTAGACGCAGGTACATTCCTGAATATATCCAGAAGGAAAGGAGTAAATCCTCAATTCAACTTCGAAACTCCGGATTGGCGTGCAAACGGTAAAGATATAAAAGGAACAGATGACGGGAATGGTAAGCCAATACAGATCAAGAAGAATACAGTATTGGCACAACTGCCATCTTTTGCGACTAAATATTTAGCTTCCGAAAACTTATATACTCCGGCTGTTGGCGGAGCTATGGACGACCCTTCCCGTTTTTCATTGAAGAATATTGAGAACAATGATAACCAGTTGAACGGACGCAATATAACAGTACGCGGAAACGCAGCTTTAAGCTACCTTATTAATGACGATTTTGCTTCGACTTTCTCTTTTGGAGCAAAAGGTAAATTTATGTTTAATGAAAGATACAGGTTAGCTTCATCCACCGAGTTGACACCTAATGGAGATCCATTATACTTTAGTGACTTTTTATACAAAAACGAGGTTAGCTCAAACTTTCTGAATGGCAATTTGAATTTTGGACCAGCACCGAGCCTAAGCAAGGTGAAAGACTTTTTGAATCAAAATCCTGACAGATTTAATCTGAATGAACATAAAACCAATTACAGAAGGGATGCTCATTTTTATGAAGGAGTCGAAAATGTTGTAGCCGGTTATGTAATGAACAAGAGCCAATTTAACAAACTTATGGTTATTGTTGGTGTCCGTCTCGAAAGCACACATGTGGACTATAAAGCAAACAGAGTATTTCAATATGATGCAAATGCAGATCCTAATGTAAATGGAGGACAGCTACCAGGATCCGATCCGGAAAATTACCAATACACTGCATATACCTCTACTCCGGCCGATTCATCTATGAATTATACAATGGTTTTGCCTAACATCCAGTTCAAATATGATCTGGCTAAGAATACAATCTTACGTTTGGCATGGACAACGGGGTATTCGCGTCCTAACCTTCCTGAGATTGTTCCGTCTATAGACATCAATGATGAAACAAGAAAATTGTTGATGGGTAATCCTGCCTTGAAACCTGCATATGCTCATAATTTAGATTTACTATTTGAACATTACCTGCAGAAAGTAGGCTTGTTGTCCGGGGGTGTATTTTATAAACATATAGACAAATTCCTGTATCGCAGCGAGGGGTTATTGACAGATATCTCTAATCCGTATTACAAGCACGGAGCAGAAGCTGATAACCAGTATATACTGACTCAACCTCAAAACGGAAAAAATGCTTATGTATATGGAGCGGAGTTGACTTTCAATTCAACACTTTATTTTTTACCGGGTTTTCTTAAAAATTTAGTTTTCACAAGTAACTATACATATACGAACTCGAAAGCCACAACAGATGCAAGCCGTGGCAAACTAAGGCTTCCCGGGCAGGCAGAGCATACAGGAAATATTGCATTGAGCTATTCCACCGAAAAACTAACACTGCAAGCATCGGCAAATTATAACGGCGAGTTTACATATGCTTTGGGTAGCAATAGCGAAGAAGATCTTTGGGTTGACAAGCGCTGGCAATTAGATCTGAATGGTTCGTACAGGATAACAAAAGGTCTGACTGTGTATGCAGAAGCAACAAATATACTGAATGCCCCTGCTTTTATATATATGGGTAATAAGTCGCGGGTATACGATTTGGAATATACCGGTGTATTCCTGAGAACAGGATTTTCATATAGATTCTAAGGCTAGTAATAATTTAAGGTACTCTATTTAGTATTACTTTAAAAGAACGGGGTTATTCGTGAAAAAGAATAGCCCTGCTCTTATAAGATGCTTATAGTATGCAAAATGACCGAGGTAGCTCTTTCTTATCTTACACAGACTGATGCACTATGCACCAAAGCTTTGACTAAAAAAAACAATGAAACACAAACATTGTTTGCATTATTTTTAAACACCCGGATAAGTGAACAGATTAAGGATTATACAAATAGTAATGATTTAAGTTATATAACTTTTTACAAAGAAAAATAACTTCGGGATAGGACTAAACTTTAATTATTTTAATTATGAAAAAACATATTGCCTGGGCGTTTTTTTGCCTTATCACAATCGTCTCTTGCAGTGAAGATACTACAAGAAATAAGGAAATAGATTTAATTAATAAAGTAGCAGAATGGCAGATAGTTCATTTTCCCGATACGATGGCACCTGAAGCCGGATGGGTACATGCAGCCTTATACCGTGGACTTATCGAATGGGGCGAATATCAGGAATCCAAGGAAATAGACAGTTTCTTAATCCAAGTAGGAGAAGACCTCAACTGGGGAATGTTAGACCGCGTATATGATGCCGACGATCTGTGTATAGGGCAAACATATATCAGACTATATAAAAGATATAACAGGCCGGAAATGATAAATAAAGTAGTCGATAGGGTTAACTTCATAATGGCCAATCCTATGGATGGATCACTCAGAACAGTTAAAAATAAGCCAAACCGGGACAGATGGGGATGGTGTGATGCTTTATTTATGGCGCCGCCGGTTTATGCCCAATTATATAAACTGAAGTTATATGAAAAATATCTGGATTTTTGTTTCTCCGAATTTCAGGTTACCTGTGATTCATTGTACGATAAGCAGAAACACTTATTTATCCGGGATCTTCGCTTTACGGATGCCAAAGAGGCTAATGGAGAAAAAGTATTTTGGAGTAGAGGAAACGGATGGGTCTATTCGGGTCTGACATTTATGCTGAACGATGTACCGGCATGGCATGTAAGTTATAATTATTACCTTAACCTTTATAAGGAAATGACAGATGCTATTATAGCTTGTCAGGATAAAAATGGTTCATGGCACACCAGCATGTCCGATTTGGAAGCATATCCGCATCCCGAAAACAGTGCATCCGGATTTTTTGTTCATGGTCTTGCATGGGGAATTAATAAAGGCATACTGGACAAGGATAAATATATGCCTTCCGTAGAAAAAGGTTGGTGTGCTTTGAAAAGCTATGTCAAAGAAGATGGTAAATTAGGTTATGTACAACCTATCGGGCATGCTCCTCGAACGATAGATGATGAAATGACTGCCCCTTATGGGGTAGGTGCATTCCTATTGGCAGCTACTGAAGTTATGAAACTTAACCGATAGTTATATTTAATTAATACTTCTGCTTCCGGTATTCTAAGAAATGAAGAATACCGGAAGTTTTTATATATTTCAATCTTCACAAAAAGGCTAAATACAATAGACCTTACATTCAGGTCACAAATCAAATCAATCATTAAAATCCGCTTTGCCTAAAGAAATGATGAATTTTACGGATATTAATTCATATATTCTAGTATTAGAAAATCACATAAACCCGACTTCTCCCGTTGGCAGCTTTAACAACTTGGATTTGAGTAGTAATTCTTTCTTTCATTTCTTCGACATGAGAAATGGCCCCAATCTTTATTCCTTGAGATTGATAATTATCTAGAGCATCCATTGCAACGCATAATGTATCAATATCTAATGCCGCAAAGCCTTCATCTATAAATAGAGATTCTACTTTCATTCGATTAGAAGATAAAGAGGATAATCCTAAAGCTATAGCTAAAAAGACTAAAAAGAATTCTCCATCAGGAAAGAAAATGACCCGTTCGGACTTCACTAAGCATCTCATTATCTATAACCTGTAAACACAATTATTTATTGAGTGATAAATAGCTTTCATTTATACTATACAGGCACTTCGAACTATCAATTTTACTAATTAAATTAAGTTATATGAAAAATTAATAATACACCTCATAATATAAAAAAGCTCCCTTGGTCAAAAGAAAGCTTTTTAGTATTGAGAAATTTAATTTTATCTTAATTATTTTTTATTTAAGATATTCTACAATATAATTATAAGTACCTGAAGGATATACTACGGAAATGCTAGGAGATCCTGTTATTAATGTACCCGTAGCATCTAAAGAATATACCGTATTAGTATATAGATTATATGTTGTATTATAAATTGTTACTTTATATATACCAGTTACTCCTAAAGGAAAATTAGACAAAGGATATTCCGTTTTAATACCGTCAGAATTAAAAGAACCTTTGAAACTATATATTGGCTTACCATTTATAGTTATATTAGTTATGTTTTCTGTATTATCCATAATATTTATAGTAGAACCGCTTCCGGTTTCTAAAGTTTTCCATACCCCAGCTTTTGCATCGTAATAATAAAATCCTTCACCTTTTATATTTACTGTCTTTGCTGTAGTAGTACCTGTAATATCATTTACATAAACGAGCGTTCCATTTTGGTTATTACCATAAGCATTATCTTTGATTTTCAAAATACTTAAGCTGATCCTTGGTATTAAAACACCTTCTGCTATTGTAGCATTTCCCGAAGTACTGCTATTTACAACTACGTCTAATGTTACTGCTGGAGCTTCAGTATTAATTCCTACCTGAGCATTAGCTAAACCGAATATTCCAATCATCATGACTAAAATCATTCCCCTTTTCTTCATAATTTTCATTTTTTACAAATAGAGTTTATTATTAATTATTTTTTTAACGTGAAATGTATATACTTATCAGGTCTGAAGTTTTTATCAGGTAACTTAGGTATAATGAGCTAAATAAACCTGCATTTTTTATTGCAAAACTATTGTATTGCCTTGACAATATGCTTTTTAATTTGCAAAACGATGAGTACACCAGACGCAATCATATATATATCAGTATTTAATTTTTTATAAAGAATAATCCGAATAAATACCTATTCGGATTACTGATTTAAATTGTTGAAAAAGTAGTAATTTAATCAGTCTTCGTTACTTGTATGATTGCCTCTTTAACCATAAACGATGCTGAAGAAGACACAGCGCACTGCACTACTTCTCCCCCTGTAAAAACAGCAGAGTAAGTAACAGATCCTGTCAGATAATTAGCTGTACCTGCAACAAAAGAGGTCATAGCCTTAGAGCTGACAGAAGCGCTGCCTACCATCACCATAATATCTCCTGTACCGGCAGATGAAAGGTTTAAGGTGGAACTGCAGCTAATATTATAAATCCCGCCACCGGAAGGTATGGTATATGAGTTTCCGCTTAAGGTAAGCCCATTACCGATTACAAAGTTTATAGGAAGGATATAAGAAGAAGATGCAACATTATATGAAGTCTGCGGAGAGGAAAGCTTGGCACTTCCTATATAGGAAATACCTTTTTCTGAAAGCTTTGTTTTCAGTACACTTTCGGTAAGCAAAGTATGCCATTGGTTTCCGTACCATATGTTGTATCCATAATAGTCGTTGTTGTCCGGAGAAAAAACGATCAGATATTCTGCAGGAGTAACTCCGTTAACCACCGATGGAGTTGTTGCTCCGCTGATACTGATGTTAGGAAATGATACGCCCAGTTTGTTATTCTCTGCAAAATCCATATCAAGCATTGCTGACGGATGGGCGGGTGAGCCTGTTCCCCCTGCCTTTATGATAGCAACCTGTGCATGTGACAGGGAGCAGGTAAAAAAGAACAGGAAAAAGTACATATATATTTTCATTTTATTCATATTTTATTTGAAGTTTATTTAGCTTCTTCAAACCTCCTTACAATAAGTTCTTCATAGGTTTGTCTATAGCTGTAACCTATAGTAGAGGCAAGCCTTAATCCGGCTGTCAAGTCTCCATTGTACCTCAATCGTCCTTTCCAGGTAATTTTTAGACTTACTTTATTATCCGAAGGATAAGTGATAGTTATCCTTAGTGGGGTCCAAGGCCTCGTTACCGTACCATTAGCGTAGCCAATAACAGCGGTAACCGGCTGATTATGTGAAACAGTACCTTCCCATTTATAGGTAATTTCATATACGTAAGCCAGATTGTTGAGGACTATTATCCTGAAAGGCTCACCTCTTCTTGTAGAACTATAATGAAAAGGTTGAAAAAAATCCCGATTGAATACCTTGATATAGCCACTAGCCCAATTAACCTCCTGGCTATCATTTATTTTCACCGACAATTCCGGCATTTTATTAAGAATAGAGAGTACATCGTTTTGATCGCTACTTGTGGCTGCGGACGAAAAAACCGTAGAATCTGTTCTAACGTAATGAATCAATAAACCAGACATCTCCTGTCCTCCACCTGATAAATGACGAATGTTCAACTGATCTGCATTCCGAATCATCTTCCATTGGTCTCCATCCCAGTACGTAAGTCCACGGGTATCAACAGTACTTTGTGCCGGAATCGACCGGTTATAGCTGTTAACCGTTATCAGATCAGTTTTAGGATCGTTTACCGGGTTAGCCAGAAAAAGGTTGGGTATACCAAATCTGGGAAGCAAAGCCCCCCGGGTATTATTCCCGTCAATATCGAGTAACAGGGATGGCCGGGGAGATGGCGTTCCGATTCCTATCTGTGCTGTTATATCCACAGGTAGAAGAAAATAAACAATGATATAGGTTAGATATATTAACTTTTTCATTTTATTATAAGAATATCTTTATTTAAAATTTTTATCTGATGTAATTGGCATAGAAGTATGTATTTTGTGTTGTGAAATTCCGTCCGGAATCCTGTGTGATATAGCATCTTATTTGTTGGCCTGCATTTAAAGGGCCTATATAAGTATATTCAAGATCTGAATTGAAATCTCTTACAATTTGTATATCTGCACGCGAAGCATCGGTAACTCCATCAATCGTCATATACAAAGCTATAGTTCCCGAACCGCCTGAGGACTGATAAGCCCCGTAAACCCCACAGGTTATTTGGTAATTAGCCGTAGTAGGGGCTATAAAAGTGCCTGTGCCAATATTCATATAAGGTGAGTTGGTGTCACTGGGAAAAGTCTGCCAGTTGGCCATATTGATGCCTCCCGGAGCTTTATTCGAATAGGTTACATAGGTGGGAGAGGCGGATGGTACAGTTATGTTAAATTTACTGTTAGCAGCAATAGTCTCTCTCGGATATCCGGAATTTATAACCACTATATAATTATATTTAACAATACTGTCATTTTCCATATAAGAAATGTCTATATCAGTATTACTGTCCAGTAAACGTTCCCATTGCCCTCCGGCTCCCTGATATGTATTCCAGAAATATATTCCGGTAGCCATACCATTTGTGGTAGATGTATTAAAAACAGTGGTTCCGTCAACCGGATAAGGAACAGTTGTTTTATCCACTGTATCTATCAGGGCAACATGAGGAAACGTAATCCCTTTAGTATCAGAACTCACCTCCAATATAGCTGTTGTATTTGGGCTTGTTGTTCCTATTCCCACCTGAGATAGAAGCTTTAATGATACCATAAAGAAGATCAAAAGAATTGCTCTTGAAATTTTCATATTTATAATAATTGAGATTATGATTAAAAAAAGTGATTACATATATTTAAATATTTCTTATATATATTCTAAACAGAAAAAGCTAAAGATGATTTTTTATGTAAGAATATATATCAGGACCCCGTAGTGCATTTAAGCAATATGTGCTTCTAGATTGTTAATATTTTTGTTATACAATTGATAAATAAATTGTATAACCGTAAGTGCCATCGTCTTAGATAGCATTCAGTTTTTGAATCCATCAAAAGACTTAGCATAGTTTCTGCGAATCATAAATTGATCGCATAGTTAGGTGAACAAAGTTTCAATGCGTTTTATTGATTTACGAAAGATAAATGCCTGAGGCTTATAATCCTTCTGATTTTCACGCATGGGAACCTCCAATCTGATTTGATTAGGTGTGAATAAATTTCTTTGATAACCTTCTTTGTAAATATTACTTCGGGGAACTTCTGCTCAATTTACATACTTCGAATGGCATACTATCCACAATGTAATAATTACCGGAAGGTATATGCTCGGCCAACTTGTTACGTAATAATCCTCTATAATAAAATAGTTTTCTCTTTCTTATATTATAGACGCTACGTTCTATTCTGGCAGATAATTCATAGGGAAGAATTCTAAATAACTGATATTCCGAATCAATATTTATACATTTAGGCACTAAATCAATAATAATCAACCCAATATCTGACAACCTAGGTTTTCGTATTTGATTCAAATAATTCATTTTGCTCTCAACTTTCTGTTATGTTTCTAATTTTTTTTTGTAATCCACATTGAAGTTTATCATGTACCTAACTGACACACAAAGCATTGGACACAATCATTCAACTAATAACTAACAACCTATTTCGTATTTATCTAAATGCACTGCAGGTAATAGGAAATAGCAACTTTAAATAATTACTCTGCAAAAGTATTACGTTACTCTGACAAGTTGATTCTCATCTTGCAAAACCTATAGTATACCAGTTGCAATTACCAGATTTGCAAAATTTTATATTTTTGTAGATTTAAAAAAAAGAGATAAAAACCTATTCCAAAAGATAGATTTTGTATGATAAAAAACAGAATTTTAAGTAGTTTATTTGTTTTTTTATAAATATCCGGTTATTTATCGGTCATTTTTTGTAATATATGATTTCTGAAATCCTGAGGTGTCAATGTATACTTTTGCTTAAATAACCGGTAAAATGTGCTTTTATTAGTAAAGCCGGAAAGTTCATAAATTTTCTGTACAGGAATATTGGTATTATAAGAAAGAAGATGGCGGGCGTGTTCTAACCTTAAGTCATAAATATATTCCATAAATGA
This sequence comes from Indolivaga macrotermitis, assembly GCF_900128985.1. Lineage (GTDB taxonomy): Bacteria > Bacteroidota > Bacteroidia > Bacteroidales > Dysgonomonadaceae > Dysgonomonas_A > Dysgonomonas_A macrotermitis. The sequence continues at coordinate 357,794 of NZ_FQUC01000002.1, forward strand.
CTTTTGTACATTATTTTTTATGGCTTTAGTAAGATACTCCCTGTTGGTTTCCAGTTCAGACGATAGAATTTCTCTGGATAATGTAGGGTCAAGAAATTTTTGTGTAGAATAAAGATAGGATTCTATTTTTTCAAAAAGGGAAGTAGTGGGATCTTCTTCTAGAATATTCTTAGAAGGTGTTTGTTCCAGTACCTTTTTCCTGTACTCATCTATTTCATTATATTGACTAAGTATCTGTGAATTTTTTCTCCGTATTTTAATATAATTAATTGTAAATATAATTCCGACATTTATCAAGAGAACAACTACTGTAAGCATAAGTACAATAATGAACAAATTATTTTTTAGTTGATGATTAGACTCTTTTTTTAGTTGATGATTTTTTTCTACTTCATAATTATTATATAAATTATTTAATTCCTGTATTGAGTTTTCCCTGTATAAAGAGTCTTTATAAGAATCTATTGCATTTCTCAATTCATAGGCAGATTTATTCTCTTTCATAGCTTCAAGAATCGCAATCTTTTTCATGAGTGCCTGTTTGTAGTAAAATCTGTATTTTGTTTCTTTAAACTCCTCAATGGATACATTTATGGCGTTTAATGCTTCATCATATTCTTTGCGTTTTAAATAGTAATCTGTAAATACAAACCGGATATAACGGGCAAATTTGTCGTGAGAAATAAAGGCTGGGGTTGAATATTTTTCAATTATCTCATCAGCCTTGTCCATTTGATCTAAATTTACGTAATCAGACAGCCTGATAATATCAACCAAAGTAGTTAGAGTAGCATTATTATTATCAGGATATTTTTTTAAATAATATTTTGCTGAATCACAATATCTGAGGGAAAGATTATATTCACCTGCATTCATAGCTGTTTCAGCCACTTTATGGAATATAAACTTAGACGAGACCCCCAAATCCATATTATGTTTTGCTTTCAATTCTAACATTTTGTTAAAATTCTCCATGGCTTTATAGGGATTATCCAGAATAATATAAATATAAGCTTGCAATCTATGTATTTGAAAATCACTCAGATTGCTATTATGAAATTCTTTGAAAAGGTTATTTACTTCCTCTACTGCTATTTGGGTATTACCGAAATTTGCTTCCCATCGAATTACTTCTATTTTTGCTTCTAATAACAAATCTGGTTCTTTTGCTTTTGAAAAATATTTTATTGCTTCTAATCCATTGTATAAGGCACTGTCTTGATCATTATCATTCAAATAATAAGTAGATAAATAATGGTATGCATATCCGGTATATAAATCATTATTTTGTTCTTTTGCCAGATCTCTTAATAATTGCATTTGTTTTAAACCGGCAGGAGAAAAGAAATCAGAAGAACTAAGTTTTCTGAGAGCTTCTAATTTTTCTATATTATCAGAGGCAGAATTCCGGTTGTTCTTTTTACAAGATATAATTATAAAAGAGCTAATCAATAGCAAAATATTAAAGGAATATAGTATATATACATTTTTTTTCATTCCGCAATTACATTTAATCAGTTTCAATCTCAGATTCTGCTGCTATATCCCTTAGTTCTTTAGGAGTTAAGTTATATTTGTTTTCGAATAGATGAAAATATTTTTTTTTACTGCTAAAACCACACAAGATGTAAATATCATCAATGGACAAGTCTTTAGAGTAGCTTAAAAGATGGCGTGAATATTCCAGTCTCTTGTCATTTATATACTCTTTAAATGTTTTTCCTGTGTATTTGTGTATGGTCTTAATTAAATATTCCCGGTTTGTTCCTAATTCCAGGGCAAGCGCCTCTCTAGTAATTTCCGGATTAAGGAATAATTTGGAAGATTGCAGATACGTTTCTATCTTTTCAAAAAGGATCTGATCGGTACTATTAAGATTCTGGCTGTCATAATTATGCTCAACATCATGAAGTGTTGCTGTATATTTATCTAAATTTTTATACTGTCTGAAAATCTGCTTGTTTTTTGATTTTAATTCTTTAAGGTTGCGATTTATTATATAAAAAGTAAGTAATAGTAATATACCAATAATCGATAAAAGACTTATTATAAAATTAGTATAGTATAATTTCTCTTTGTTATTTTGATTTTCAATAATTAGTTTTTCTATATTTTCTATATTTCTTAAATTATTTATTTGGTCTATAAAATTTATTTTATTTATGGAATCCAAATATTGGTTAAGCTCTTTTTTTGTGGATGTAGCTGCAGCATAATTATTTTGTGCAGCATAAGTATCGGCTTTTAACTCGTAAATATTGATATAATCAACTATATTTAATTGTTTGAACAGATTGTCTGATAAACTGAAATCTAAATATTCCAGGGTTTTGGAATATTTACGAAGTTTAAAATAATATTTGGCATTTAAGAAATTCCAATTGGTTAAATTAATTTCTTTAAGGGCTGGGTATTTATCCTGATATATTTTTAATTGATTGATTAAAATAATCGCGTGATTTAACTTCTCTGTTTCTATCAGATTAATTATCTTTAATTCATCCAGAATGTATTGATAATAAATAACCTGATTGGGATTGGAAGAAATATTTTTTTGAAAAAAACCTTGTAAGGTATCACAATAAGAAAGAGATTTATTATATTCTTTCTTATAGTACAAACTGGAGCCCTTTTCAAAAACTAATTCAAATAAATCAGCATTATATGCATTATAATCAGGTGCTTTTTTCAGAGCTTTATATCCTTCGTCAGCTCTTCGGTAGGCTTCATCCGGATTATTTAATAAAAGATAAATTTTTGATAAAAGTTTATTGATCTGTATTATCATAACCGAATCATTAGAATCTTCAGCACTTTTCAATAACGGCTTTATTAGATTCAGAGTCAATCCTAAATTTCCTTCCCATGTATATATCTTAGCCATCTGATAGTCTGACATCATTTCTCCTTTTTTATCTCCGGCTTTCTTAGAATATTGTTTAGCAAGTAAGAAATAATAAAGAGTACTGTCCTTATTGGCTATATATTCCGGGTAAGTGAATGATAAATCAAGTCCCATATAGTAATAGGAAAGTCCTGTATATTTATCATTTTTTTGTTTTAGAGCTTCATCTCTTAAGTTATAGGCAAGAACTTTGCCTTTTTCAGTAAAACGATCCTTTTGATAAATTTCGTTTAAATTTTCCAGCTTTTTTATCTTAGTATCACTGGTTCCTTCTTTTCTTTTGCCACAGGATAAAAAACAAATAATAATCAGCAGATAATATTTATTTATTATCAATGTATATCCATTTATTTTAATCAACTTCTTCATAGTATATATATTCATAGTATATATGAAAAATAAACTTTAATCCGGCGAAATCTAGTTTTCAGGTTAATTTGTTCTGTCAATTTAGTGTTTTTTTTTACTAAGTTGACAACTTTTTCACTCTTATTAATTATAATTAAACTTGGTAACCTATTGGAGATTAATCTATCATTCAGTATTGTAATTTTGAAATATATTAAAAAAATAAATCGAAAAACAACAGACATTACTTATTGGTAAATCCTATTAAATATCTCTCGCGTTTAGCGGAATCAAAATTAGATTTTGAGGCGGCTCTGGCTCTGAGTGAATTGGAGTTACAATCACTGTTGCAGGACAAGCCGGAGGTTCCGGTAAGTACCAAACAAGAGATTTTAGAGCGTTTGCTTCCCATCTGGATATTCCGATAAAATAGCCCCCCATATTTCTGTTCAAAATGGCCCCCTTTTAATCAGATTTAAGGGGTCACTTTCAGAAGGAATCCCTGACCTATTTAAACCGGCACAAAGGGGGCAGTTTTAGTGGTATTTTTCATATTAGGTAGCATTTGACTATAAAATCAGCTATTTATATACCAAAAATACAGACATAAAAAAGTAGCCACAAATTAGCTGCATATAACCAAATTAGCTGACTATATTTATCAGTTCTAGATTGATGTACAAATATCTTTCATAAAGAAACAAGTAAAATAAAATTCATGAAAATTCATCTCATCCACTTATATAATAATCATTTAACTATTAATAACTTGTAGAAAATGACAAAATAAAGCAATTTACTATTAGTGCTTGAAAATAATTCTACCTTTACACTACACCAGCTTTTTACTGTAAAAGATCACCCTTCTCGACAGTTTTTGAGAAAAAGAACGGATCAGTAGTAGAAAGCTTTAATTAATTATAATACAATGTCAATTACAAATATTCGATTAGAAGTCATGCACTTCTTAGAAAAGAATGTAGATAATTTTATTACTCAGTTTCTGGTTCCAGTTGAAAAAATATGGCAACCTACTGATTATCTTCCTGACTCAGAGAAAGAAACTTTCTTCGAAGATGTAAAAGAATTACGCGAACTGGCCAAAGAGCTTCCTTACGATTTCTGGGTCGTATTGGTCGGGGACACCATCACAGAAGAGGCTTTACCCACTTATGAATCGTGGTTAATGGGCGTAGAAGGTATAGACAATGTAGACGACGAAAAGCGTAACGGTTGGTCAAAATGGATCAGACATTGGACAGGTGAGGAAAACCGTCACGGCGATTTATTAAACAAATATCTTTATTTATCCGGCAGAGTGAATATGAGAGAGATTGAGCAAACTACACAACATCTCATCAATGACGGTTTTGATATTGGTACAGGAAGAGATCCGTACAAAAACTTTGTATACACCAGCTTTCAGGAGTTGGCGACCTTCATTTCACACAATCGTGTAGCAGAAATAGCTAAAAAAATGAGCAACGAAAAATTGTCAAGGATGTGTAAACGTATTGCAAGTGACGAAATGCGGCATCACCATGCTTACAGTGAATTTGTAAGGCGCATATTTGAGGTAGACCCCAGTGAAATGATGCTAGCATTCCAATATATGATGAAACAAAAAATAGTTATGCCCGCTCACTTCCTAAGAGAATCGAAAGAGAAAATAAGCACAGCCTTCGAACAATTTTCAAATGCTGCACAGCGTATAGGGGTATATACCGCGACTGATTATGTGGATATTATGCAAAAACTGATAGACAAATGGCAGATAGATAAAATTACGGGATTAACAGACGAAGCAGAACGTGCCCGTGATTTTTTGATGAAGCTTCCTGTACGTATGACTAAAATATCAGAACGATTGATTATTCCAGTCGATTCTTATATTTTCAAATGGGTACAACCTGCTGTAAAATAATACCATTGACCTCAGTATAATCCATTCTATTAAATATAACTTAATCAATGATATAAATGGAAGGTTGAAGTATTGTCATTATTCATGGCAATACGGATAAAATATAAACTCTTATTTAGCAAGTCATTACAGAAAGTAGAGTTTAAGTTTAATGAATAGAATATGCTAATAGACTAATGTCCTTTCGTGATATATAGCCTGTTTTTCATTTTCTTACTCAATTAACTATTTTATATAATTCGCTACCTTACTTTTATGCTATAAATATTTATAGTATAAAAGTAAAAATAATATAGCCTCAAAGAAAGTACCTATAGTTTACAGGCCGTATCTTCTTAAGATAAAAGATAGAATTGAAACCCAGAAGAGAGAATCTCCTTATATAATTTTCTCCATTATTCAAACAAGAAAGGTTTTGTATCAATAAGTTTATAACGGTCGTCTTCAAAGAAGAATTTTTCTTCACCGAATGCAGGTTTATGCTGATTGAACCAAGTTGCTTTGGGAGCATATTCAGCAAAAAAGGGAATATCTATCCACTTTGGATTACGTCCCTGAATAAAACGAAGTTTAAATATCTTTTCTCGCTTGATTTCCTGCACTCCCAATACCTGTATCTTCCCAGCATGATCACTCATACTCGGCCCTCTTACTGTTTGGTATAGACCACTCGCCTGCAGATATGCCCTTCGAAAGATATTCCAGCATTTCTCCAACGGAAGTTCAAAGTATTGCTTTGAGCCGGTATCCCGTTCGATCAGATAAAATATATTGACTAATCATATCCGGAACAAACACAGGTATAGGTAAAAGGATGCTATTGCGTTTGTATAAATGATTCCGAATTGTAATATTCGGAAAATAATCGGGGTACCAATTGTAAAAATAGAAAACGGGTAAGAAAAGTCTCCTACCCGTTAACTATACTATTTGATTAATAGCGGTTTCTATTATGTCCACCGTTTCCGCCTCGGTTATCGTATCCGCCGCCGCTTCTATCTGTTTTAGGGCGGGCAACATTTACACTGATCGTTTTTCCTTCAAAATCTGTCTCGTTCAATTCAGAGATAGCATTTTGCCCTTCGGTGTCATTTGGCATTTCAACGAAACCGAATCCGCGAGATCTACTGCTTTCCCGGTCTGTGATAATCTTTGCAGATTCAACTTCACCATACGCTGCAAATAATTCCTGTAAACTCTCGCTTGTTGTGCTAAAGTTTAGATTTGATACATAAATGTTCATTCTTTTTCTTAATTAATTATTATTGATTAGTGGCCGTCCTTATTGGCAAGAGTAATCCTTACGGCATTCATGCCTTTTTGACCACGTTCCAACTCGAATGTTACCATATTTCCTTCTGTAATGGAAGCTGGAGCACTACTAACATGGAAAAAATATTTATCCGTACTTCCTGTATGCTTTATGAAACCATATCCCTTATCGGGGTTAAAGTATTCTACACGCCCCTCCAATATAGGATCTTCCATATCTTCTTTTCTCGGTGTAGAAACAGCTATATTCTCTTTCTTTATTTTTCGTTTATTAGTGAGATCGGGAGGAGTACTGGTTATAACACCGTTTTCATCCACATAAGCAATCATATCCTCAAAAGAATCGGCTGGATTATTTTTTCTTTCTTCCCGTTTTTGCTGTTTCTCTTTTCTCTTTTGTTGCTTCTTTTTTTCTATTTCTTTTTTATTAAATGTACTCGCCATATTTATTTTTAAAATCTTTATTTTGAATTAAAGAGTATGTTTATTTTACTTGTCATTCTAAGATTTGGAAAATCAAACCAATTACGAATTCATCGTTTTCCTGGCTTGACCGTATGCATCCTTCAAATATTCAGGACAGATCTATATCTTCGATTTATGCAATTTTATATATTTCTCCACACGGGCATCTATCTCTTCCTGTGATAAATGAGCCGGAAGTTCAATAGTAGTCCTGTCGCTAATTACGACATGGATAACATCTCCGGCACGTTCTTTTGCATTTTTCAACACTGATTCGGCTTGTTGTGTTGCCGATGTTTTTTCAGAACGGGTTATTTCACCTTCTTTTTTATTTGCTGAAGAATTCTGTTTTGCTGCCATATTATTGTGTTTTAGAGAATGTTTATTATTGGCTCGATACTGTTAGACGCTTTCCTGTAAGTTTCTGAATATCCTTGAGCAGACCTTGTTCATCTTGAGCACAGAATGTTAAGGCCATTCCTGTATTCCCAGCTCTACCTGTACGACCGATGCGGTGTACGTAAGTTTCGGCAACGTCCGGCAAGTCATAATTAATGACTAATTCCAGATTACTTATATCAATGCCTCTGGCTGCAATATCCGTTGCGATAAGGGTTTGTATCTTATGAGATTTGAAATCAGATAAGGCTCGTTGCCTTGCATTCTGGGACTTGTTCCCATGAATAGCTGCACTGCCTATTCCCGCTTTATCGAGTATACGTGCAATCTTGTCTGCCCCATGTTTAGTTCGGGAAAATATCAGGGCTGACCTTTTTCTGTCTTTTCTCAACAAGGTTATGAGCAGGTCTTTTTTCTCTTGTTTTTCTACAAAATAAATATATTGGTCTATGGTATCAACAACAGATGATACAGGAGTAACTTCGACTTTCACCGGATTATGTAAGATAGAGCGTGAAAGAGCTGCTATAGAGGAAGGCATAGTAGCCGAAAAGAAAAGTGTTTGCTTTTCTTTAGGAAGCTTAGGTAGTAAACGTTTAATATCATGAATGAATCCCATATCCAGCATGCGGTCAGCTTCATCCAATACAAAATGGCGAATAGAATTTAAGCTGATAATGTTTTGATTCATTAAATCGAGTAGACGCCCCGGAGTCGCAACTAATATATCTATTCCTTCTTTCAGTTGACTCACCTGAACATTTTGTTTCACCCCTCCGTATATCACACAGTGGCGTATACCGGTATAAGAGGTATAGTCATTCAGGCTCTCATTAATTTGAATTGCCAGTTCACGGGTAGGGGTTAATATCAGTGCCCTTATATCCCTTTTTTTGCCATGTACTTTGTTCTGATACAGCTGCTGTATGATGGGTAATGAGAATGCTGCGGTTTTACCTGTTCCTGTTTGTGCCAAGCCCAGTATATCGCGATTATCCAGTGCAGGAGCTATAGCTTGCTGTTGTATCGGAGTCGGATTTATATATCCTTTTTCGTTCAGAGCCTTCAAAACGGGCTCAATAATATTTAATTCTTTAAATGTCATGTTTTTTTCTGCGTTAAAAGCAGCTTTTAATTAATAATGTGTAACTCATCTTTAAAATATGAATTACGTTTATAAAAGGTTACTTCCTATTGCTCAGAGAACATATCCTTATATATTTTAGCAATCCGAAGTAACCGTGATGGCCGGTCATTCTCCGTTATAGCCGGATAATCTTTGAGTATAGTGACAGCCTTCTTTCTAAGTAGTACCAACAACAATAGATCAGAAGAATTTTGATCTATTGTTATGTTTATATTTTTACTTGCTATATATTTCGTAAGTTTGTCATATTCATATTTTGCGACACCAATCAGCGTTTCATCTTTATCGAGAAGTTCTGAAATAATTATTTCTGGAGAATCTAATTTTAGATTTAAAAACTCATCATATAACAGCCCCGCATTATTCGCAAATAATTCTCCTAAATTCAGGAGTTCTCCCATCCTCACTGCAAAATCATGTACATCAACAAACTCTCCTTCCTGAAGTTTCAATCTTTCATTTGTAGCTTCCAATAATCGTTGAATAGTTATATCTCCCGATCTCGTGATGAGTCCTAGCTGATCGATCAAAATTTTTTCATCTTTTGATAAATTCCCTTTCCGGGGCTTATATTGTAAGTCATGTTCTATCTCATTATATACATGCGACAATAAACTGCAAACCTGAATTTCGCATGTTGTATTTCTTAAATTGAAATTGTCTGTCAGATACTCGGAAGGTAAAGCTACCTGACAGTGAGTCGCCTTATAATATTTACCATCATTTCCATTTCTATCTTTAACTTCAATCCTGATTTTATCATTACCCTTTCCTATGAAAATACGTAGGATTTCCTCTACCACTTTTGGTCTGTCTGCTTCCTGATAAGTTATAATACGAACACCAGCAAGGTCACTAATTCCTTCAAAAACACTATTTACTGATTCGTATTTTATGCTTTTCCTTAGTTTTTCGGCTAGGCTTGTCGGACTTTTTACCCGATGTTGAACTGTTGCCCTGACAGTCAGATTCTTTTGAACAATACTCTGACATATACCGGAAACTATATCAGTCAATTTTTTATAACGGTCATATTCCCGGATATATCTTCTTATTGTTTCTTCGATCAGAGTGTCATTCATGTGACAGCCCTATTGTTAATAATGGTCTTTTTTCCGCTAGGGTAAATTCTTCTTTCAGCCTACATACAACTTCTTTTACACTGCTTATTTTCTGTGCCAGATGTGCATTTACTCCGGCAAAAGCATACCCTTTTCTCATATCACCTTTCGCTGCATTAAATAATGCTTTCATAATACAGTAAGGGCTCTTCGTATAGTCACAAGTCTTTATACAATGTACAGGACAGGTTTTAGGTATTTCCAACCCTTCGGAAACACGTTTTAGAAACTCTCCTTTAATAGCACGTCCAGGCATCCCTACAGGGCTGTTAATTATCATTAAGTCGTCTTCTTTAGCTGTAAGATAAACCTGTTTGAAGGTTTCTGAAGCATCGCATTCGTCTGTAGTAACAAATATTGTTCCCATCTGTACAGCTGATGCTCCCATTTCGATAAAACGATATATATCTCCTCCTGAAGATATTCCACCTGCGGCAATAACTGATATCGTTTTTATTTCTTTATATAATGCGACTGTTTCTATAACCTCGGGAATTATCTGTTCAAGAGAATACAGGTTATCATCAATTTGCTCTTTTTTGAATCCTAAATGCCCTCCTGCTTTCGGGCCTTCTACAACGATCGCATCAGGTAGGTAACCGTAATTATTATACCATTTCTCACAAATTATTTTTGAGGCTCGGGCGGAAGAAACGATCGGAACTAACTTGGTTTTACTATCCACAGTTCGATAAGATGGTAGATCCAACGGTAGTCCTGCTCCGGCAAATATGACATCCGCTTTTTCTTCGATGGCTGTACGTGCCATATCGGCAAAATTGGATAAAGCAACCATTATATTGACTCCAATTATACCAGTTGTTTTTTCTCTGGCTAAACGCAACTCTTCTTTTAGCCCCCAAATACTGCTCTTAATAAAATTTCCGTGTCCTTTATGGATAAGTCCCAAACCGGCACACGATATAACTCCTATCCCTCCTTCATTAGCTACTGCTGATGCTAAACCGGACAAAGATACACCTACCCCCATTCCACCTTGGATAACCGGAAGTTTGACTTCCAGACTCCCTATAAAAAATGATTTCATCTTATTTACAAAAATGCGTTACGACAAAAGCATTACACATTCTCGTAACTGATTAATACCAAAAACAAGAAAGTTGATTTTGTTGTCGATTTTGACGATGGGAAGATCCGCTAACCAGCGCGGAGCAAAACATTGAGAAGATAGATACAATAAAAACTAGATTGCTCAAGTTCTAAAGATACGAAAGAAAAACGACTTATTTATTGTTTTACAATATTTTATAATAAAGACATTATAATATTTCTTTATTTAATGTCTCATGAGGATATTGCATCGAGGCAAACAAAACTTTTATAACAACTACATATCTTCCAGAGAAAGCCCCTTCAATTGAACGTTGTATTTTGAAAGTTCTTTTTTTATAGAATCAACCTTTGCCTGAAGATGATTCAAATCAATTTTCTTCGGATTACGTTTTACTTCGGCAATAATAGCTGTTTTATCCAAATCATTCAAAGCTATCAGATCAATTTCATTCAATCCTTTATTGTCCCAATAGCTGCCAATCATGGTAACCCTCTCCTCCTCTACTGTTTTCGCCTGGAAATATTTCTCCAAGATCAGTCCGCTGTATTGCTCGTAATTCTTATCAATATACTCTCGAAGCAATTCGTTCTTTCCCATTTCAATTAACGATTGGTTCGGGAAAATAAATCTGAACCAAAAACGAAGATAATTATCATTCAGACTCCAACGGTTTTTACGGCTCTCCGGTTTCGAAAACATAGGTTTGTTTCTTATAATAAGAGAATACTCCTTCTCAAGATTTACCAGATAGGCGCCTGTATTTTTTTCAATAATAGAATCAATTTCACTTTGGGTAGTCTTTCCTGAAGCTATTAACTGCATAATGGAAAAGTATGTACCATATTCCTTTCCAAATTCAGAGACCAGTAAATCTTTACCTTCACCAAGAAAAGGTGAGTCCGGACTTGTGACCATATCCAGCATCTTATCTTTCGTAACCGCTCCGGCTTCCATTAATAAATCAAGATATTTGGGAACTCCTCCGGTAAGCATATACAGGCACAGAAGATCCTCTGCTGTGTATTTAGGATTATAATCTTTTAATATCTCCTTGATGACACTTACGGCAAAAGGTTTCAATATCATCTTTGATGTAAGACGGCCAAATAAAGGCTCTTTTCTATTCTCAAAAATCTTCATCATCATTGAATAGATAGAACCGGAAGCTATAAAATTGATTTTAGTCTTGTCTTTATACTGATCCCAAAGATTCTGAACATCACTAAATATAGATGAATTTATATTATCAAATTCCTGAAACTCATCAATTATCAGCGTATAATGTTCTTTTGTAGCAAAAATAAGTAATTGCTCAAAGAGGTCTTTAAATTGGGTAATACTTCCGAATATTTGTATGCCCAAAGCTCTTGTTGCATCTTTTTGAAACTGTTCACAAAGAAGCGGCTCACTTTTTCGGGAAACAAACAGATATAGATATTTTTGACCTTTTACAGATTCGAGAAGAAGAGATGTTTTACCGATACGGCGACGTCCCACCATAACCGTAAAACACGAACTTTTTTGAGATTGCTCCAGCATACGGGCTAAAACCTCTAACTCCTGTATTCTATTATAAAATTTCATCTTAAGCAATCATTTAATGGTTGTTATTTTAATGGCCATTACAAAAATAGAATATTTTATTTAATTCCCCATCGACCGACAGAATTATTTTAATGATCATTATCTTAATATATATTACATAAAAGACAAATAGACCTCAGTCAGCCTCCTCGTTTCCACTGATTTCAAATACTGCAACGGTCTCTTGATATTAAAATACAACACTGCAAAAAATAAATTCATAGAAATAGGGTAATACCCTTGCGAAACAAGTTCATCAAGCCAAACTCTTTTAAAATGAAGTTTCTTTAATTTTAGGATATCAGTTTTGTATAATATAATTATTAATTTAGCTTTTTTCCTACACCGATAAACAAAGGCAGAAAAAAGAACAGAGCAATAAAAGATAAAATAAGACCACCGATTGTCCCTGCTGCCAGAGGAAACCAGAATGCCTCTTTATAGTCTCCAATCATAAAAGGGATAAAGCCTAGTATTGTAGAAACAATAGTAAGAAATATAGGCCTAATTTTTCTATCCCAAGCCTGTATATATGCTTTTATGGGAGTGACTCCTGGCCATTTTTTTCTGATATTATTATATTCGTCTAGTATATATATATTTGCATTGACAGATATCCCGGATAAAAGAATAAAGGCAGCAAATCCTCCTTGATCAAAGTTTAATTCAAATAAGTAAAATACTAAGAATACGCCAACAAATGAAATAGGTATAATGAAAATAATAATTAATGGTTGGCTCAATGAATTGAACAAAATACTAGTTGTAAAAAATATAATAGCAATTAATAATAACAATAACCAATATTGACTATTACCTTCTTCATTCCACCAATATCCGAGTAAATCACTTTCGGCTTGATAGCCTAAAGGAACAACCTTATTAAAAGTCGAGATTGTTTTTTCCATAACATATCTGGATTGTTGTGGACTACCAATATATTCATATTGCAGACACAGACGGTATTGCTGATTTTCTTTTGCTATATCTTGTGGTACTTGGCCTTTTTCTATATCTGCTATATCAGTTAACTTATACTCAGTGTTCCTCATTTTTCCCGGGTAATTCTCCATATTCCAAATGTCCAGTTCATCCACTTGTTTCGAATAAAGAAAAATAGGTTCAATCTTCTCATTATTTATCCAATCTCCGACATATATGTTTCTATCAAACATTGGCGTTAAAGAATGGTATAACTCTAGTGGTAAAATATTTCCCTGAGAGAGCCTCTCTTTATTCAAATCAAACGAAAATTCCTCATAGTCATTTTTATACCAGCTAAACCTAGAATCTATTGAAACTTCCTTTATTCGTTGATGTTGAAGTAACGAGTCTTTCATCACTAAAGCCAAAGCATTAAGATCATCGTAACTATATCCTAAAAGTTTAATTCGGCTTGTTCCAGCTTGCTCCTTTACATCATTGTTAAAACCATCACCTAATCCATATACATTCCAGCTTCCTCCTCCTAATTCCAGAGCTTTACTTATAAGTTCTTGTTTTAATATATGGGGAAATTGTCCTCTCTGATATTCTTTTGTAAAAAAAATCCGAATACTAGCTCTTTTACCATTCTCTACAAAGGTCTCGAATTGTTTCACTTCTGGATATCCTATTATATAATTTTCCATCTTTTCTATTAAAGAATTCATTTGGAATATAGTCGAACCATTGGGTAAAGATGCGGTCACATTTAAAGATGTTTCCTCCCTACCTTCTGATAAGTATGACCCATTCTGTACCTTTTGCACGAATAAGCGCATTGTACCTCCCAGAATGATATCAGACACAGGCTTTATTATTTCCTTATAAAATATCGAGCCAAATGTATCATTGTATAAATCGGACCAAAAACCTATTGTTTGTTTCTGTTCGAATTCCTGAGTGATTTTATTTTCCTTCATCTCAATTTTTTCAGGTAAAAGAAAAACGGGTAATCCAAAGGCCAATACAATAATTGAAATGAACCATATTCTTTTGCGATACATAAATAGAATAACGCTTTTATAAACACGGTGAAACGCTATTAATGATTTTTTACCCTTAATGAAACTCGTCAATTTACAATACTCCTCGTTTTGACTTCGTTTTTTTTTGCTAATAATATTTAGTTGTTCTATAAGGGCTGGCACTAAAAGGATTGCAATAAATAATGAAATTATTAGATTTATAATAATAATCCATGCAAAATCTAATAATTTCCCACGAATAGATGCATCCATGAAGAATATAATAACAAGGGCTCCTATTGTTGTTATTGTAGCAGTTAGAATAGCCCAGAAAGATTTTGTATTTCCTCTTTGGACAATTTGATCTGATATAATAATAGTATTATCTATGATCAGAGTTAAAGATATTGTCAACCCTGCTAAAGAAAACATTTGTAATTCGATCTTTAATAAATAATAAAAAATAGCAGCTATAGCTATATTCGTTATTAATGAAATTATAATAAGAAAAGAATATTTTAGATTACGATATATAATAAGAATAAAACATAAAAGGACTAGAATCGTAGTCCCGGAGCGGAAATAGATTTTATTAATCTCTGTTTTTATATATTCGCTAGCATTATATGACAAATGAAATTCATATCCTACAGGCAAAGACGTTTCTATAATCTTCATCAGATCCTGAACCTGATTACTCAGTAACAATTGGTTAGCAGCCTTGTCTGCTGTTATCGATAAATAAATGGAGTTCAGCCCGTTTATCCGGAAATAACTAGAGGCTTCTTCTTCTTCAAAACTAATATACACTAATTGAGATAGACTTATAATTGTACCCTCATTATTCTTTACTTGAATATCTGATGGATCAAATGTCTGATTTTGCATTTCTGAGGTTAGAGCAACACTAATCCATTCCTCTTGTCCATTTTCCCTCTCAATTCTCCCTAATCCCAAAAATTCCTGATTCAGATATAACTGAATAGCTGACTTTATATCGTTCACTGATATTTTGTATCGTTGCAATTGTCCAAAATCATATGTTAGCTTATAAATCATTCTGTATGAACCATTAACTTCAATATGACTAATATCCTTTATTCCCGATAGTTTAGTTTTTATGTTGTTTTCAACATAATCTTGTATTAGTATTGACGAAGTTGGAGCATTTATTATATAACGAATAAAAGGACGATCTGACTCTTCTTCTGTTCCTGACATAGATACGGACGGATAGCTAACTCCTTTCGGTAATAAAGGCCACGTTTGTCGTATAATCGAAGATATTTCAAACCTCACAATATCGGGATTAATATGTTCTGAAAGTCTTATCAATATATATCCCGAGCCATTTGACGAATATGAATTTAGGCTTTGTATACCATCAATCCGGTTTAACATAGCCTCCAATTTAGATGTGACTTCCATCTCTATTACTCTTGCTGACTGCCCCTTCATATTGAAAGATATACTGACCAAAGGTTGCTTTTTCGAAGGATTTAGCTTAACCGGTAATTGGGGAGCCATAAATAAGCCTAATAATAAGAGGCAGACAAATATGATTATTATAGAAAAAGGAGATAGTCTTCTTTTATTTTTTTTCATATATTTCCCATGTATTCAGATACTATTTATTATATAGTTACAACTGTTAAGGACGTACGTTCTCTGTAACATCAAATAGTTCAGTTAATTTTTTTTGTTCAAAAAAATCAAATAAAGTCAACTTTCGAAGTTTATAATAACTTAGCCAATAATCGCGACAAGTCGAAATATAATTCCGTTGAGCTGTATTTTGCCTGTTCAGCGACAATGTCATACTATTAAGATCTGCCTTCCCTATAATAAATCGTTCTTTAGTGGCATTATAAGCCATCGTGGACAATTTTAAGGCTTCCTCAGCGCTACTTATTAGATTTTGCTGAATATTAAAATCATTTACAGTCATTATAATATCCTGCTCAAGACTTAGTGCTTTTTGTTGGATTGATATTTTTGTTACATTCAGATTATTACGAGCCATATTTGCCCTTCCCTTTCTCACTCCCCAGTCTATCAATGGTATAGTAAAACTTACACTTATCAGATCTTGTTGTAATGGATTTTTATATGAATCACCAAAATTTTCAGCAATTTGATTAAATCCGACACTTACAGAAAAACTAGCATCAAAAACTGCACTTTTCTTCGTTCGGTCTACTTCTTTTTCCATATTTAGTTCTTCTTGCATGAATCCCAAGTAGTCCGGATTATTTTCTCTTGCATACAAAAGTGCTGCATCCATAGGTATTGTCAATTCTACCGGTCGGTCAGGCAGTTCCAATTGTATTTGTGTCTCTTTATTCATATTCAGGAATGAAACAAAACTGAACATGGAACGCTTCAACCCCATCTCTGAATTTTTCAAGGTATTGCGAGCATTAACGACATCCAATTTAAGTGTTAGTAGATCTGATTGAGAAATAGACGCTATTTTATGACGCTCTTGTCCCATATTATACAAAGTATCCGAAGAGGCTACATTCTCTATAGCCATATTATATTCCATTTGGGCCATAGCCAGGCTGAAAAAATAAGTAATAACTGATTCGGACACTTCTTCTCTGGAATATAGATATTGCTTTTTAGCCTTCTCATACTTTAACGGTTCTATTTTTTTATCCCACTTAAAGCTATTGAATCCGAATAATGCCTGAGAATAACCTATCCGAATAGGAACAGTACTGAATTGGGAAAATGTATTGTCACCCAAATTACGCATATAGCCTAACTCTGAATCTACAAAAAAAGTCCCTCCTGTGAAATCGAGATTTTGGCTTATCGAAAGATTACCATAAGTATATAATGATTGTTGTTCACGATAAACATCTACATTCCTATCAGAATCATATCGCTTTGTAAAATCTCTCTGATACTGAATTGGCGTAGTTTTTAATGACATGGAAGGCAACCTGCCTGCCTTAAATGCCCTATACTCCCAATAACTTGCCATATACAGATTCTTTGCTCTAAAAGCCTGTAATGAACTATCAGATGCAATAGAAATACTCCGTTTCAAATCGAGTTTTATGATTTGAGATAAGGCTAAATTTGATAAAATGAAAAATAATAGAATTATAGGTATCTTCTTCATAAATATTGTTTTAAAGCATTATTTTTCTTCCTTTCTATATATCCACCAGTAGGCCAATGGTACAACAAACAGACTAATTGGTGTTCCTACAACCATTCCTCCAATAGTGGCTATAGCCAATGGTTTTTCCAAATTGGAACCTAAATCATCGCTAAATAAAAGAGGAACCATACAAACGATAGATGTCATACTAGTCATTAAAATCGCTTTTAAGCGCCTATGCCCTGCTTCATGAATGGCCTCTATAAGAGGTAATCCTTTTTTTCTTAATTGGTTCATCATATCAACCTTCAAAATTGAATCATTAATTATAATACCACAGGTCACAACTATACCAATAGCTGACATCAGATTTAGAGAGTGACCTGTTATAATTAGCAAACCTAAAGCTGCGGCAATGTCTATCGGTATTTCGAGTAACACAATAAGAGGTTGCTTAAGACTTTCAAATTGTGATGCTAATATAAAGTACATAAGTCCTATAGACACTAGTAGGATTATAACCATCTCTTTAATCATTTTTTTATTTAAAAAAAAAGCTCCTGAAAAACCAATCTCCCAGTTTACATCTGTTATTCCTCTTATTTTATCTACTATTTGATCTGTATTTTTTGTTTCAAAAAAGTAAAATGGGACATACTCTCCTGTTTTACCGGATACAATTGTCTTCATGTCTTCAGATGATGTTATTGTCACAAAGGTCGAGAGGGCAAGCTTATTTCTCGAACCATCACTTTTTATCGAGGTTTCTATCAATGTATTATCTATTATATCCTTAATAGACCTTTCTTCATCTACCAATAAAATTGGCAAATATTGCTGTTGAGAACGCAACGTAGCAAATTGGTTTTCTTTAAAAGCAGTTATAAGAGATTTGTAGACCAAATCATAAGGAACATTATATAATAGGAGTTTAGCTTTGTCTATATGGATGTTAATCTGATTCTGAAATGATGTGACAATAGCTATCTCACCTGTTATATGTTCTAGTTTATTTTGAATAGATAAAATCGTTTCCTTGTCGATCTTTTTAGTCTTGTCGTCTATATAGTATTCTATTACAAGATCGGGTTCTCCTATTGTAAATATTTTTTCAAAAATATTCCCTACAGGAGAGAATGTTACCGAAGAATTTGGATATTGATCAACAAAATATTTTCCTATTTCATTTTTCAGGCGATTAATTTCACTTGGAGTTTCAGTCTTTATATATATTTCGGCTTCGGTAGATGTCAAGTTCCAATCTTTATTTAATAAGAACTGTTGCTGCCCTACAAGTCCCGAAGTTTCTTTTGTTTGATGCTTTAATTCTCTGAGAAACGAAATGCAGCGATCATGGTTTTCTTGTATATGAATATTCTCATTCCATTCAATATGAACAATTACCTCATTCTGATTAATATTAGGCATTTTTTCTTTTTTTATTATGACAAATAGCCAAAAACAGATAGGGAAAACAACTAACATAACAGCCAATGTCAACACTTTATGAGAAAAGATCCAGCAAATTCCTTTATGGTACATTTCTTCGACTGGATACTTTTTTCTTTCTTTCTTTTTATTTTTTTTACTGCTTGACCAATGAATATCCGGAATATTTACTGAATATATTAGTTTGTAAAGTATAGGCAGAAGAGTTATACCGGTAAGATATGATGTGAGTAGACCAACAGTCACAGAAAAAGCCTGGTCGAAAAAAACAGCTCCTGCTATTCCACTCATAAAAATAAGAGGAATAAAAACTGCAATGTTTGTTAATGCAGAACTTAGCATAGGAGTACTGACTTCATTCGTTCCAATAACACACGCTTCAGAGAGAGATGATCCTTTTTTTCGGTGTTGCCCAATATTATCAGAAACAATTATTGAATTGTCTATCATATTTCCCGATGCAAGGATTAATCCGGTTAATGATACTACATTAAGTGAAATATGAAACAGGAAAAAGAACAACAAACTTATTACTAGAGAAACAAATAAACCTATACCGATAATAATAGAAGAACGGCCATCTTTTAGAAAAATCACCGAGATTAAGAATACAAAAATGAAAGCTAATATCAGGTTTTCTTGCAAATTAGAGATTGTATAATCTAAAAGTTCAGTTTGATTTTGGGTAATGTGGAATTCTATTTCAGGAAAATCCTTTTGAAACTGCTCTACAACTTCATTTACTGCAAATTGAAGATCATCAAAATTTTCTTCCGATTGTTTTATCACAGAAAGGACTATCGCCCTTTTGCCATTATAGATAGCCATGCCTTGTTCTTTTTGAGGAACAAACTCTATTTTTGCCATATCCTTCAGTTGATATATCCGGTCATTCTTTCGTATGTAGATATTTTCAATATCTTCGAGAGTTCTCAATATGGAAGAAAAACGAATAACATATTCATAATGCCCATCACGAACAGACATGCTACCCGGTTCTACATTATTATCATTCAAAGCCTCTTCTAAATCGGATAGAGTAATTCCACTTACATCTAACATTTCCTGATCCGGAGAAATAACTATTTGTTTTTTTATTAGACCCGATACATCTATCATTGCAATCTGAGGCAATTGCTCGAAGCGGCGTCTTATAACACTTTCGGTAAATTCGCTGAGTTCTATAAATTTATTTATATCCGTATATTCAAAACTACTATCGGAACAGAGTGTCAGGTCTAGATTAAAGACCGGTATATCAGTTGCACTGGCTTTTATTACCCTAGGCCGTTCAATTTCTTTTGGCAAATAATTCATAGCCGCATCGATTTTTTCATTCACTTCGATAAAAGCGAGATGGGTATCGACTCCATATTCAAAGCTCAAGTGCACAACAGCATTCCCATCACAGGTTTCACTCCGTATATCCCTGAGATTTCCAACTTGCATCAGTTGTTGGCGAATCCGGTTCACAACGGTATTCTCTAACTCTCGGGCAGAAGTGTTTTTACCTGATATCTGCACTGAGATTTCAGGAATATCAATATCGGGTAACAATGAAATCGGAATGTTCATATAAGTAATAATACCCAATATGAAAAATGCAATAAAAGCCATTAATACAGATACAGGCTTATCGATAAGATATTTAATCATTTCCCATTTTTAGATTTAAGAATATCAAACTTTACCTCCAATAGTATTACCTAAAGAAAGCTAAACAAAATTCAGACAAGATTATATTGTCATTTTTTTACTATTACCGGAACATCATGAGATAAATTGATGTTTCCTTCATAGATTATACTATCTCCCAAAGCTAATCCTTCTGTTATTACATAGTTCTCTGTATTTTCTTGTGCTGTTTGTACATAGTTCCATTTAGCTTTATTATTCTTAATACTAAATACCACTTTTTTGTTAGCCCGTAAGACTAATGCCGATTTAGGTATACATAACTGTTTTCCAAGAATACGTTGTACACGTACTTTTACATTCATACCCTCATAGAGCCTGTTCTCTTTACTATTCAACATTGCCTTAACCTTAACCATTCCATTCTTGTCTATCAATGGATTTATTTCTGAAATCCGGCCTCGCTCTAAATACTCATGAGATGAAAATGGAGAAACCAACACTTGATCATTAAGATTAATCAAGGATAACTCATTTTCCAGTATATTAAATGTAACCTCTATGTGGTGGTTATCAATAATTGTACAAAAAGGTTCAGACCCCGGAGCATTGAACTCCTTTACTGATAAGTTAGCTACAATACCACTAAACGGAGCATATAGAGTGGTTGCTTTTAAATTATATTCGGCCAATTCATAATTGTTCCGTGATTGTTCATAATTACTTCTTAGTTTGGCAATTTTCATTATGTCTTTGGGGATGTTTACTGAATCGCGTAAAGAATAGCCCTGACCTATCAAAACATCCTGTAAATCTAGTTTTGACTTTTCAAATGCTTCAACCGCCTGCTTCATTGCATTGTCTAATTTAAAATTATCTTGTTCTGCCAATTTTTGTCCTTTATTAACCCTTTCTCCATTCTTGACATGTATTTTGACTATGTTTTCCTGAGATAAAAAACGTATGTCTGCACTACGAGTAGATTCAATGATCCCATTGGATATCAATTCATAATTGAAATCAGTATACGCTAATAAACGAGTTTTTACATCCACAGGCTTACTTTCCGTTATCTCCATCATTTTTTCCTCCTTTTTGAGTTCCTCCTGTTTATCAGACTTACAAGAACAGGAAAACAGAAAGCATACACAATACAGCCATTTTTTTATATATATAATTTTGCTCATTTTTTATTATCTATTATGTTCTTCATCTCTTCTCTCATATTTTCTATAGCATTGGAGGGTACTTTAGGCTTTTTAGTTTGTACAATATGGACCATTTGGAATGTTTTCTCATAATCTCCGGTTTCATAATATAACTTACCTAAAAGATAATAAGGATATATCCTGTTAGGGATAGTATACAATGCTTGTTGGTAACATATTTCAGCTCTCATATTCTCTCCTAAGTTCTGATAATTTTGACCCATTGTTGTAAAAAGCGAAGGATCTCCACTTATTAAAATAGCCTCTTCTATGATCTCATTGCTTTCTTTATAATATTTCAATCTTGCAAAGCAAGAACTGTATTCAAGTAGAAATTTAGTTTGATCTTTCAGGTAAGGCATCAGTTTCTGATACTCCAATAAAGCTTTGTCATAAGAACCTATATCATAAAGCATTTTTGTTTTGTGCCAATATTTATATGCTTTGTAAGTCGGGTATCGGTTATATAGGAATATTCCAACCAGAGTAGAAGCTATAACTGTAATAATAGAAGTCGGTAATCTTTTTACCTCTTTACAAGCCTGAGCACATGAAGCAATCAGAAAACAAAGCAAAATAACAAATGGAAGTACTTTGAGGGGATAAGAAAAAAAAGAAAAGATTAGAAGAGCTACTAATGAACCAAGTTCTGCTACAAACCTCAATTTCAATGCATTTTTCAAAGACATGCAAATTATTGTAACAAAAATGAAAAGAGACAAAACGCCTGTTTCAATACCAATCTGCAAATATTCATTAAATGCATATTCCGGAGCATCAGCTACATATTCTTCTTGTGGGCTTCCCTTTCCTGACCGAAAATAATCGGCTTGAGCTTTTGCATAGGTTCCCGGGAAAAAACCGATACCTACTCCTAACGGATATTCAATAATTATTCCTGTTGATATTTTCCATATAAGAAAACGCCCATCTGCCGAATCCTTTTTTATACTGTAAAGAAATACTCCTCCAAGCAAGATAAATATTAAAAGAGTAGAAGATATGCAAATCGTTCTTTTTCTATACCTTTTCATCCATCTACAGAAGTTAAACTTACTCTTTTTTCTTGCAATCAGAATGCAAATACAACCACCTAGTAAGGCTAACCACGAAGCCCGGCTCATAGTAACCGGAAGAATCAACAGTATACTGATAAAACACACAGAAGATATACCCCATCTTATATATAAGGGTATTAACTTATTGTAAAACTTATATTTCAATATAGAAAAATCTCTTATAGCATAGTAAAATGCCAAAGGAGCTATTACTGAAAGATACCCAGCAAATGGACCCGGATTAAAAAACGGTCCGGTTACAGCAAATCGGTTATGGAATGATGACACAAAGCCGTATAGCTGTAATAGCCCCCATACAGCACAGATTAACCCTGTTAATATAAGCCCTGTCAATAGAATTTGTCTACTGAACTTTACCCCTGACATAATAATCCTCAAGTATAAATACAATATGAATATTAAAATTAGTAATATAAAAGGAGTATTAATTTCTCGTCCATTATACCAGAAAGAGGTTATCCCACTTACACAAAACAGAGTAACTAATATATCTATGATATTCAACGAAAAAGTGTACCTATGTAAAATACAAGAGCATAATACTGTAACAGACAAGATCCCCATAGATGCATAGAACCAAAAATATTTACCACTAACTGTTCTATCTGCAAATTCATTGTGAACGATAAGAACTGTGATAAAAACCAATAGTATTGACAGTATTAAGAGAAAGTGGGTTATTTGTAATAGTTTCATCTAGCTAGATTGTTTTATGAAGCTTGTTTTTGCAGGGGCTGATCAGATTGATTTTCTTTTTTCCAATGCTGTTTGGATATATCTCTCAAATATCTTGCAGTATAGTCTTCAATTTCTTTTGCCGGTAAAAAAACTTGCCTACAGGATAAATCTGTATCAAGAATAAAAAAGAATGGCTTATGCAATATTTCAACAGGTAAATTCAATTTTTGTCCATTTACATTATATGAAATTACTTGTAGATCTAAAGTCCTTTGAAATGCCTGATAATGTCTTTGATTTACATAGTTGGTTAAGATGATTATATTTTGTATTCCAATATCCTTGGTGTAATTTCTTAAACCATCCAAAGCATGCCTGATACAATCTTCACAATTAGACTCAGAAATATACAATACCAGATGTTTCTGTGAGGGCAATTTCTTATCAATAAAAAAAAAATTTGAAGCTGCATCCAACAAAAACAATTGTGGGAGCTGTAAATCTTCAGATTTTTCTTCATACACCTTATTTATCCGGATAATATCTAGTTTCTGGTTCCAATCTTTAGCTTTTTTGAGTTCGTTGTTCATTTCAGTATTATACTCTCTTAGGCTTACTATATTTTTAATTAAAATCAGATTAAGAATAACCAATATAAGGGTAACGGCTAATATCCAGTATGTTGTTTTCATAGAAATAATTTTTTAAGATTAAAAATCAGCCAAAGTAGATTCTATGATAACAGGGTTGTCGAAATCATTAACTTTATTGGCTATTTCAAGAAGTTTAGAATCTTTCAATTCTTCAGCATACCTTTTCAGTGTACTTGGTTCTACTAATGTGTAAAATTTATTCCCTGAAATATATCCATGTCCAAAGTCTAACGGGGCTCCTTGTACAGCTCTAAAACTTCGGCTATTACCGGTCCTCTTCGAAAAAATAGTATGACTATACTCCCCTTGTAAGAGTAATAAAACATATATATAATCACTCGACTCTTTATAACTCATAATCAATCCATATTTTTCGGACATCTTAGATAAGTCCTCTGGCGATTTTAGAGGTTTCATCAAAACTTCTTCATTATACCCCTCATCAATATTATATTTTCCACAATCAATATAATATCTAGGGGTTATCTTATCATTAGACACATAATATACTATATTTGAATGATCCGGGTTTATACTTATTGTATCAGAATAAGGCTTCGAAAAACCTTTTTTAGACTTCCACAAATTAGTAGACTCAAAACTACTATCAAAATATGCTTCAGCATCTAATAACTTATTTTTCTTACCTAATAATATTAAGTTGGGATATGAAGATTCTTTATAAAAATCTTCATGAGGAAGATAATCCAGATAATAAACGATATTTCCCGTTTGAGTCTTTGCTATCAATGAACTGTAGCAATTTATTCTTCTCGTATTTATAAAATTCCCTTCAAAATCATATGTTTGTATTCTTTTGGATTTATCACATAATATCAAAAGATATCTATTCTCTTCATCAATAGTAATAGTTCTGGGAGAGATATATTCTTCCGGTCCAGCACCTTCTCTATCTATTTGAATAAGATTTTCCCCATCTCTTTCTATGATAAATATTGAATGTGACTTTTTTCTATCCAGAATAAAGAATTTATCATTAGAAACAACAAAATCGGTGACTTCTCCGATCAAGATAGAATCCGTTGTTATTGGGATATAGCTAATACTATCAATCATCTCTAATAGATTAATTTCTCCCACCACTTTGTCCGTATTTATTTCAATTTTTTCAATTTTGATATCTATGTTTCTCTTTTCTCTGGTACAAGAGAAAAAAAAAACAAAAACAAAAGAAGCCAAACAATAATATGTAAATACTTTCATGCCTAAAAAAGATTTGTGCGCAAACATCTTTTATCGATGTTTGCGCGAGTTATTTTTATTATTGACAAGTTTTAGAACAAGTGTCAAAATACTTAGCGCTTTCTTCATCACATGTAGAATTGGCATAAGATACTTCACAAGTTACACTAACACATTCTTTTAATCCAACAAATGGGACATGACACCAATCCGCCATAGTTCTAGCATAAGAATAGTCTCCATCATCACTTTCAGAATTACCTCCAGAACCTCCATTATTTCCATTACTACCTGACGAAATAACATTTCCATTAGAGTCGACTATAATTGCATTGACAGTAATTATAGAACAGAACACTAATACAAACCCTAATAAAAAAACTTTCTTTTTCATGGTTTTATTTTTTTGATTATTTAAATAAATTTTTACTGTCTATATCATTTCAACAGCTATAAAAGACTTTCCCTTATTCTATATTATTGAACCACCTCCTTTCCCTTTATATTTTCAATATCTATTATTATGTTTTTAGCAACCTTATTATTATAAAAATCGACAGAAGCCTTACCTTCCATATCTGTCTTTACATTGGGATTCCAATACAGTGTCCGGCGAAAATCCTTTTCATCAGGTAATTTAACTGATGAATAATCAGGCGAAGGAAAATGACTTACATTGCCATATCCTTGAAATGTTGTTTCGCGAATACCTTTCTTATACTTCTTACGCTGCATATCATCGTGAGGAAAGATATCAACATAAACAAAGTTATTTCCCTTTTCATCAAATAGTAAGGGACTAATACTAATCCTTTCTATATTGTCCATCCCAACATAACTAAAAATGTCAGGAACTTTCATGCCTTTTAATCGAAATTCAGTGCTTATCGGTCGATTATTATAGATATAACTAATTGTAACGGTTGAATCTCTCTCTGACTTCCTGAATTGCTGTGGGTAATACCGATCTAAAAAATCAAGAAAATCTCCAGTCTCCATATCAGCCTCATCTCTAACATCATCCAGCTTCTGTTGTACATCCAAGATTTCAATTGCATTCTCTAAGACAGTCTCTTGCAGGCTCTTCTTTTTCTTTTCTACAACAACTGCTTCTTTCAGTATGTGGGACTTTATTGTGATATCACTAGCATATTCGATATCTATTGTATTCTCGAGACTCGGTTCTGTACTGTTTATTATCGCTGCTTCTTTTGATCTTGATAAGACCGGTAAAATGGTCTCCTGATAACTATAATACCGGGATTCCGGAATAAAAAGACGATCTAACAAGATACGGCTGTGTTGTAGTTTGCCTTTCTTGCGTGTTTCAAGGGTTAGATTCTGACGGCCTTTAAAATCGTCCAGCAACAGGTTGAACCGCCCTTGACTATCTGTTATGCAGGTACCTTTCTGGTAGGGTGTAAGTATCCACATCGTTACATCAATACCTTCCTGCTCTTTTTTCCTTACCGAGGATAAGACCCGGCCTTCGATCGTTAATCCTTTTTCTATGCCGTATTTCACTTCAAAGCTTTTCTGTCCCGACATATATTGCCAGTCGTAACGTCTCCAACCCTGTGTCATGAGTAACAGGTCCAGAGATAATTTGCGACGGATATCATCTTCTTCGAAGTAATAAGTCGGATCGTTAATATAGCCTTTCAGGTCTGAGGTTAGTAACAGGTCGGTTTGAAGGTTACCGGTATAATTGGTCGGGATATCGCTGTCGCTATCTCTTACTGATAAGGAGAAGGTGGTCTCTATTGGGTGGTTTTGATGATCTCTGAGTTCCAGTTCGATCTTTACCGGAGAAAGGGGTTTATAATCGGTCTTTATATTGGTATTTGTTGTATAACCGGTTATCCCATGATTGACAAAGGCCAGCCGTTCGGCAAATATCCGGCCTGATGTATTGAACAGAGTTATTTGGATTACTCCGGTCGGCAAGCTTTCTTTCGGGATAGTTAATGAAATGGGCTCGTTACCAGTTGGTTCTAAGATGTCAAAAACATAAGCTTTTCCCCGGCAGGTGAAGGTAATACCTAAAGGCTCACTTTCTGTGGTTTTGGTACGGTCGATTTGGATAGTCAGGTTTTCTACATCCAGGTTGTTTACTTGCATGGCATAGCCTTCGGACTGGCTTACGGGTAAGGTGATTTTATGCTCTTTACCCTGATAGGTGATAACTGCGGTATAGATTCCGGCTTCGGGGTAAAGGACAAAGGATCCCATACCTTCGTGAACGGTTGTGAAAGTGGTTACTTCTTGTCCCCCACTGTTTTGGATTACGCCGGTGGCTTCAACCGGTTCTCCTTGATCTCCGGTTATTCTAAAGGCAACTTTGTTGCTTAAGCCTTGAATCAGGTTACCGCCTTCAGGGTAGAACTCCATATTCAACGCTTTATATTTTGGAGAGGGTTCACGGACACTATTTACTATCCGTTTCCAGGAACGGGCAGTCATTGTTTTTGTTGAATAATCGCCTTCTTGTTTGGGTTTGTCAAATACCGGAAAAACGCGTGAAAAGACGACATCTTCTCCGAAGTTGAGCATACTTTTAGTATAGGCTCTGACTTCGTAATATCCGGCATAGAGGGAATCTTTCAGCATAAAGTCGGCGTGCGCCTGACCGTTTTCCAGCTTTAGCTTTTTGCTTTCCATTATTTGGCCTTCGGGGGTCAGTATTTCGGCATATAGTACTTTGCTCAGGTCAGAGGGCTGCAAGTCGGAAGCGGTTACGACATAGGCTTTGAACCAGATGGTTTCACCTAAGAAGTACCCGGTATTATCGAAGTGCAGATAGGCTTTCTCCTGTGGATAGAGATGGTTGAATGTATTGATATTCTTTACAAAGGAATACAACTTCTGAGTAGTACTGTCCTGTGGGGTTTGTCCATAAATGAGACTACTAAACAGGATACTTAGTATGAGTGTGATTTGTGTCTTCATATCGGGTTAGGGTTTTTACAAACTTTCAATATTAATGTCAAATTCTTTACAATTACTGTTATTATAAAAATTAACCGAAACCTTACCTTCCTTATCTGTCCTTATATTAGGATTCCAATACAATGTCCGGCGAAAATCTTTTTCATCAGGTAGTTGAACCGAGGAATAATTAGGCGAGGAGAATTGTCTTACATTTCCATACCCCTGAAACGAAGTGGAACGTGTTCCTTTCGGTTCTTTTATTGGATTTCCTCCCTTTTTTGTATAAATATATACGACATAACATTCTCTGGGAGCACGCATCATCTCTGTATCCTCTGTAAACAGTCCGGTCAGGGGATCAACTCGTATACGTCCACATTCAGGGCTATAACGTAAAGCCATACTGCCATCTTCAACAAACATTATCTTATCAACCTGATCGATGCTTATATCTGACAGGCTCCTCTTGACATTCATATTGATGGACTTATCTTTATTGAAGTTATTAAAAGGTTCAGCCGATTCTATACCTAACGGGGATATCTTTGCCAACATGTTATCTACAACGAAAATAACTAACCGACCTTTGTAAGTAGTATAATAATCTACATATGTAAACCAAGTATTTTTCTTTTCCAAAAAATCCAGTATATTGTCCCATTCGGAGTCTCCGGCGTCTCGGATATTTTCAATCTCTTCATTTACATTATAGACTACATTTGCCCGGTTCAATCCTTCCTGTTCCTGTGACCATTTTTTCTTCTCCGTTACGGTTACTTCTGATAGTTGATGTGTTTTAACAGTCATATCTGTTACCATATCCACAGATATACTATCTACTGATTCTTCTATCTCTGTTATCTTTATATTATTACCTTCTGTATTTCCACTCTTTGTAGGGATAGCTGTTTGATAATATTCGTAGTATATCGGAGTTGGGCTGAACAGGCGGTCAAGCAGTATCCGGGTATGCTCCGGTTTTCCTTTCACACGGGTTGTTAATTTTAAATCTGCTTTCCCATAATAATCCTGAAGCGCGAAATTGAACTTGCCATTTTCATCCGTAGGACAATCTCCACCCTGAGTTTTACCATCAGGGTAATAGATTTTCAGGCTGACTTCAATATTCTCTTTCTTCTTTTTCTGTACAGCGGATAGTACCTGACCTCCTAATATTAATCCGTTTTCTATACCATGTTTTACATCAAATTTCTCTATCCCTACCATTTGTTTCCATCGGCTTGATCTCCAGCCCTGTGTCAGTAACAATAAGTCAAGCGATAGACTATGACGGGCATCGTCCTGCTCGAAGTAGTATGCCGGGTTATTGATATAGCCTTTCAATTCGGATGACAGTAATAAATCGGTTTGAAGGTTTCCGGTGTAACTTGTCGGAATAAGGCTTTGAGTATCTCTGATGGATAATGAAAAGTTACTTTCGACTGGCTGTCCTTGATTATCTTTTATGACAAAATCGACACGAACGGGAGAGAATGGTTGAAAGTCACTCTGTATTGTTCTTTCGATGGATAGTTCAGGAATCCCATGATTGACAAAAGCCAGACGCTCACCCCAAATACGTCCCTCACTATTGAATAATGTGATTTGGGCTACGCCCGTAGGTAGGCTTTTCTTGGGAATATTCAGTATGAGAGGGTCAGTCTCCTGTAGCTCCAATATATCAAAGACATAGGCTTTGCCTCGGCACACAAAACTAATACCTAAGAGTTCGGGGACGGTACCGGATGCTTTTTGGATTTGTACCGTCAGGTTTTCTGTGTCCAGGTTGTTTATTTGCAGGGCGTAGCCTTCAGTTTGCGTTTCGGGTAATTCGAACTTATACTCTTTGTCTTT
Organism: Indolivaga macrotermitis; assembly: GCF_900128985.1. Lineage (GTDB taxonomy): Bacteria > Bacteroidota > Bacteroidia > Bacteroidales > Dysgonomonadaceae > Dysgonomonas_A > Dysgonomonas_A macrotermitis. The sequence continues at coordinate 387,788 of NZ_FQUC01000002.1, forward strand.
TCCTGTTTCTTTTACTACTGCGGTGTATTTATTGCCGTCCGGATAGAGGATAAACGAACCCATGCCTTCATGAAGTGTCGTGAAGTTAGTTATTTCCTGTCCCTGGCTATTTTGTATTATGCCTGTGGTTTCAACCGGGTCTCCTTTATCGCCGGTTATTTTAAAAGCGACTTTATTGCTTAAGCCCTGAACAAGATTTCCTCCTTCGGGATAAAATGCCATATTCAGGGATTTATACTTTGGTGAAGCCTCCCGTAGATCCTCCACCTTTTTGGTACGGGGACGGAGTTTCATTATTTGCAGGGAATAGTCCCCTTCTTTTTGGGGCTTATCGAAAACAGGAAAAACGCGTGAAAATACGACGTCTTCTCCGAAGTTGAGCATGCTTTTAGTATAAGCTCTGACTTCGTAATATCCGGCATAGAGCGAGTCTTTCAGCATAAAGTCGGCATGTGCCTGACCGTTTTCCAGCTTTAGCTTCTTGCTTTCCATTATTTGCCCTTCGGGGGTTAGTATTTCGGCATACAACACTTTGCTCAGATCAGAGGGTTGCAAGTCGGAGGCGGTGACGACATAAGCTTTGAACCAGATGGTTTCACCTAAGAAGTACCCGGTATTATCAAAATGCAGATAGACTTTTTCTTGTGGATAGAGATAGCTGAATGTGTTGATATTCTTTACAAAAGAATACAACTTCTGCGTTGTACTGTCCTGTGGGGTTTGTCCGTAAAGTAAACTACTGAACAGGATACTTAGTATGAGTGTGATTGGTGTCTTCATGTCGGGTTAGGGGTTTACCACCAAATTTGGGTGTTGTTTTCATATGTAAAAATCCGTTCTTCTTTTCCTCGAGTATGATTTCGAAGTAGATACAATGCTCCGGATGGAACATTTTTATAAGTTAAGATATTATACTCCGGAGCGATTTGTGTCCCCATACTTTGCCAAATTTTTCGGTTCCAGTAAAGCAATTCATAGGTATCTCCCTTAAGTATAAAGTTTGTGTCACTTCTTGGACAAAATCTAATCCGGGTTATAATATGTTCGTTCCCTTTTCCTAGATCCAGTCCAACCCATCCCATCGGGCCTTTTGTTTTTTCGAACCAGGTTTCAAGATCTCCATCCATTGCATGTGTATAAGGGTGCATATTATCTTTATTTATAGGAGGAAAACCAATAATTTCCCCTGTTAGTTTTTCTTCTTCGGCCCACTTTTCCGTTTTTCCATAAAATTCAACTTCAGCTAAATTAGCAAGCCTATATGTCGAAGAATTCAGGCGTATATAACGGTATCTCACTGCTGAATCAACCAAACTATCTGCTACATGATATGGGACATCATAGACAGAAAAGAGAACTGTCGAATCTTTGAATTCTCTATGATTTGAGCCCTCGGCGTTCATACGCCGTAATCCCATTGCATGTTCTTCTATACGTTTAAACCGGGGAAATTTTCGTTCTAGATTTAATGTTATTAATTGCTCCTTATTGGGCTGACAATATTTTATTAGCCCATCGGATTGGAGCAAAAAAGGTTCGGTTGCCGGAATTATATGCCCTTCATCAAAGTAAGCACCAATATACAGAACATCTGGTGACATATTCTTAAAATGCATTTTCCCCGATTTGATTTCTCCCCAATATACCGGACGCCATTCCCTATTGTCAAAAACGCATACTATTCCATGTTTTTTAGTCTTATATTCATCAGATTCAATTTGGATAGGAACTGAAACATCATGGGCTGTTACATATTCATGTGTAACATCATATTCATCAAATACAAAAAATGAACCCGGAATATCATTTGGATCTACCCCTTTAAAGGTTTCAAAATTTAGACTAAATGTTCTCCTGAATATTTTTGCGGGTTTATAAGCTAACTCTAATCGTCCTCTCGACAAAGCATCAAATGGTAAATTCTTATGGTCATCCAGTATCAGCACATTCCAGGAATGTCCTTGGCTCCGATTCGCCCAAATAGCCCGATCAATAGTCACAGGAAGTCCACAAGCACGCATCACTAAAGCCCCAAAAGTAGTCATATGCCGACAGGCACCCCTATGCCCTATTTCTATTTTACTAATGGGAAGTTCTACAGGATAGTCCCACAACTTTAGACTAGGTTTAAAATGTCTGGCCCAACTTAGTTCGTAATGAAATCCAAATACAATACTTTCCGGTGACGTTGCTGTGTCAACTATAGATTTTAAATCTTTGTAATATCTCTCCTTGTACTCCTCTACGGGCTCAGTTCCTATCCTATAGGGTAGAATATATTCACAGAATGATTTAAATTCGTTGGGATTATATAATGGAGAGTTTTCCCATGCTTCAAAAGCCAAATCTATATTTTTTATCAGGAATTCTGATGAAATAGTTCGACAATCAAATTTCTTCTTAAGTTTCGGTATTTCTATCTTTCCATATTTCGAGACTAGCGAATCCCATGTCTGATTAATTATTAGAGGATCTCCTATATAAATACTGTCCTTTCTTAACGATTGATATATATAGAGTATCGTGTCATATTTAGCTAAAATATCTCCCTCATACTCATATTTGTATAACATGTTCTGAATAAGAAATTTGGCTGCCTCTAATTTTTGTTCATTCCCTTTTTCTTTATAGTGATTCAAGACAGCTTCAAGTTCAGCCCTGTTATCTCCTGCCGTTTCAAGAGTTTGCTTAATTGGATCTGTGCAAGAAACCATAAAAGCAAGGACAATAAAAAAAAGCCGTGTTACTCTTTTCATAGTTTGTGTTGTTATATTAATCCTGTCTTATCAGTCTAAGGAATATCCTAACATAGGCATGTTAGAATGTTAAGGTTAACGCGCGAAATATTAAAAGATATTAAAGCGATAACAAAGAACAACTTTGAGTTTTGTTCTTCAAATGGAAATTCATTCAAAACAATAGATTATTATTCACCGAGGATTAAATCTACTAAGTTGCATCAACAATAAATATTCAATAGTAAGTGAGCCCAGATATTTAAAATAGATATTTACTTCACAGATCGTTTTTGAAGTTACAATCACAATCAGTCAGGTCCCAGTCTACATATTTTTATAAATGTAGATATGAACTTGCGAAAGTTTTCGAACAAGTTCACACAAACCTCTAATTCTAAAAATTCACAAAGAATATATGTCTCAAAAGTTGGAACATTTTTTTCTATAGTTTTCTTTCGGCTCTGTATTTAAGAGCGTTTTCAGATATTCAATTCTCAGAGACTTAATTTTACTTTTGGTACATTTTAATCTAAAAGAATAATACCATTTATTTTTCAAGTATGATTCTCAAGAGGAAAGATTTTACCCTGCATATTAATTAATATAGATTTTTATTGTGTCCTATAAGTAGATCGGGTTCGCTTGATGTGTCTTTAGGTTCAGGTATAAGCCTGCAAAACCAAGCATACCCTCCGAAAACATGCGCCAGATAATATCGCTACCTAATTGGGCTAATGATGAATTAATAAATAAATTCTGTTTTTTTTAATACTTCCGCCAGTAAGCACGATGGCCCGAATTTTTCCTCATCGATAGTTGAAAAGTCAAACCTTTCTGTTATACTTGGCAAATAGCTAATTGTCCGGAATTTCTTAGATACAGGTTGCTCCAGCTCTGAAACCGTACCTAAAACAACCTGCCCGCAATCTGTGATATTACCGAAACCAAGCCAGTAATACGGATATAAATAAGGCTCAGCTTTCTTATATTTTTTCCCCTGATAATTATATTATACAGTAGCTGAATTGTGATTACAATTACGCTCTGTTTTCAAGAAGAACTCATAGTCATTAATAAACTGGTGATTGACATCATCCAGATACACATCATCCTTTTTATATTGTGACTTGATAAATTGTTCGGTGTGGCGGTACGATGTTTCATAGCGCATTACTGTTGCCGGAGACATATCTTTTCCGGCTAATTTACGACAACGTTCGTTATGCTCTTTAAATACGGCTAATAATGTACGTCTGTTATCATCTTCTACACCGCGATAACGATTTAAGATCATCAAAGGATTAACTTCTAATGCTTCAAATTCCATCTCCCGATAGATTTCCATAATACACAGGCGGACTGTATCAAGACGGCTGTTCAGTTCTGCCGTCTTACGGTCTTTGCCGATTAGCTTCTCAGCATCCTTATTCCACTTATTGATATCTACAGTTAGTGTAAGTGTTGTTTCCAAGCGTTTCCCGTTAACTGTTATACGCATAAACACAGGATACTCACCGTTTCTGGAAACCTTTGACGGTTTCACCGCAAATAAGATTTTGAATGTACTTCTTTTCATACTTTTTCTTTTGTTTTTTGATAATAAAAGTATGAAATCAGCGTGCTTACTGTCGGTTTTAAACTCAGGCAAATTATAGTAAATGAATATCTTGTATTCTAAATCGGGGATTATTTTTCAGGATTTACTTAGTCCCCGAATTCGCCATGGGAAGGTTCCCGAATATCCCCTTTTTTGCCACTTTTGATAAAACAAAAAATCCTGAAACTCATTGAATTTCAGGATTTTGCTTCATTTTTCATCTTATTCAGGCGGAGAGAGAGGCAACAATGCCTTTCTGTAACCGCCTTATAATCAAGGTCTAATTTTTCGCAAATCTTTAGTGTTAGCGATTTTGTATTTTTGGAATTGCTGTGCTTTTCGTTGAAATTCACACCTTATTTAATTCTTCTCTTTTACTCTTTCAATAGCGAGGTATGAGACATATCTCTGACGATAACGCCGTCTTCAAAAACCTCATATGCAAATACCCAATCTTTTTCAAAGACAGCACACCGATACCCAAGTACACACCATTTCTTAAAACGACATAGAGGATAATCCACATTGTTACAAAGATTGCGAACAAATTTACGCATTCGACCACTTCGTCTCAAAGCTGCTTCTTCTGACAATTTCAAATCGTCAACTAAGTACGTCTCAAGGTCGGTTATCCTATCTCTGACTGAATCAGATATTCTTACTTCACGCATTCACAAAACGCTTTTTGATTCTATCGTCCAATTCATCAAAGAATGCATCTACCGATACAGCATTACATTCTGCTGCGGCTTCGCGGAAACTCTTTTTCTTTTCCTCGATAACCGTAGCAAAAGGCAATGTCTTGATATACTCAAGCAGTTGCTTTGCCTGTGGGCTGTTTTCTTCAATAATAATCGTTGTCATATCGTACTATATTAATCTTTTACAAAGATAAGCTATTCTTGGGAATTTTATGTATATATTTTTCCTTTTTAATCTGATAAACACTCCTCTTATGGAAAGAATAAATGAGGCAAGGCTATTTTGGCAAATACTCTTTCGAGGAACGAAGAAAGGAAGATTTGCTAAAATACTCCGTTTAGCCTTGTCGTTTTATTCTTGGAATATAGCTTTGTGTTCAGATAATAGGAATTATCTCCTTTGTATTTGGCAAATTGTTTCAGTGATCTAACCACGCATTACTCCGAAATTCTTGTCATTTAGTGTTAAATCCCACATATTTGTCTGCTTGTGTGATTCATCTTCCCTGAAGATTTTTTCTTCCAATCTTTCATTATTAACTATTTTTTGAAAATAAGTACGACCAAGATAGTGATCAATAATCTTTTTTTCTACAATATGTTCATCATCCAAGTATTTATAGAAACGTGTTTTATATAACACTCCATTTGAATCGAATTCATTTTCTTCCAATGAACGATTAAATATGTCTTTTTCTATAATTTCGATTTTATTTGACAGCTCTTTTATTTCTCCTGCTATGTAATGGAGTTCAGCTCCCGATTGCGTCTGAGGGATTATTAAATCATTAATAGTTCTTTTCCCTTCATCTGAATATTCAACGATGATATTATAGTCAGACATACCTCCTTTATAATAATCTCTATTCCTATCTTTTTTCTCTAAAATTCCAGTCTTATATCCCATAGGAAATACGATTTTTATAATCTCTTTTTCTGCTCCTTCAAAAACAATTGTCAACTTGGGTGCTGTCAAGTCTTGAGTGACTAAATTATCTGAAATTCTTAAAAAACGATTTGAAATATATTCAATTGTTGAGTCTAAATTATTCATATAAATTTATTATTAAAAAGCCTGTTACCCTTTGGGGCTTTCATCCTTACCCGTATTTTGAATGGTTTCTTGCTCTCATTGTGTTGTAATTATGTCTGATACCAACCAGATAATTGCAAATAGCATCGTTCTTCAACGTCTGAATCGTCCGGACTCCACCAATGAGCAAGAGACATTCTTATCAATGTCCCTTGGGGTATGTTGTCAATAGGTTCTGATAGACCTACATATGAAATATTATAACCCCAACGACGACTACCATCGTTATAATTATATCTTATTTTGCCATTATAATCACTTCGATTAATATCTCTATCCGCAATCCAAAAGCATACGCTATTTTGGGGAATGTCATCTCTGTTAATGAAGCCAGCTCCATTTTGCGTATATTGTAATTTCGATTCAAATAAATTAGAAATAGAACCTTGATAGATATTAACATTTCTTCGATTCAGAAAGTCTATCATCGTTATATCTTCATCCAAAATTCCTTTCAACCTCTTGGATATTACGCAAACATCTTCCGAATGAGGTAAGGAGCGTGGATTATTTGGATTTCTGTAAGTAATTTCCCAGACTTGCCTTATTTCATAATTAGTACTATCATCGGGATGATACCCATTCTCATCTAATAGTCTAACAAAATTACCATTCGCAGTAACCCCTCCGACACATATGCCATGTTGCATTTTTGTTTTTGAGACAACTAGTACATCCATGCTACAAGTGTGTTATTTTATACCCCAATTTTTCCAATTCTCTAGCAACAATAGACCTATGACAAGCTTCTGCCTTTTCTTCTACACAGAATAAGACAACATTTTCGGCTCCAGCTCTCTCTAATTCGTCTATGAACAATTCAAAATCAAATTTTCTCAATATTTTATCTTTATATGCTATCGAAAAAACTTTTCCCAATTTATTCCTATCTCTTTTTTGTTCACCTTGTTGAACATCAGCTTCCTTTTGAAGCATTCTTATTTCCGAGGTGGGTGCTAATGCAAAAACATGCCCATATTGAATCCCAAGATTGTTCAATTTTTCCTGTAGCCTATTGCTATTCACAAAGGCATATTCAGCCCCCCTTACCCCTCTGCGTTGTCGAATATCACAAAAAGTATCTATATTGTTATCTGTCAACTTTTTGAAATAGTCATTTTCTGTTGAACCATAAACTCCTATTGTGAAAAATTTCATATCAATATGATTTTCTTGATGTAAATTCTACTTTATTTCCAAATAAATCAACAATACCATTGCCTTTGGTAAGTTCACACATTATTGTTTCTTGCGATTTTGTCCTATTTTCCGAAATAATATGATTCAAAGAAATATTGTTTATTCTAAGCTCCTCTCCTATCAATTTACTTCTATGGCATTCTTCGGGTTTAGATTCGCTACACATAATAGCCAATTTAATTGCTTTCTCATTGGCAGTTATCAACCTTTTTAACCCCTGTAAAAAGAAATCTTTTCCTTTTATTACATCGTATAAAATTTTGCCATTGCTATCATAGCAACTTCTATCCTCTGGGAGTCCGCCTAAAGAATCTCCAACAAATACATACGTTATTCCACACTTCTCAAGCTCCAGTTTTAATGAAGCTTGGTTAAATTGAGGATTCCATTTGGAAAATGGCTTAGAGCGAATATCTAACAAGTACTCAATGTTAAAAGAATAAAGTTCTCTTATGAAAACATCAATACTTTTGTTTCCATGTCCAGTCGAATATATTGTTGACTTTTCCATATCTTAAACATACAGATCCTCATTGTCTTATAAGGATACGATAACAATAGCAAAATTACCAAATATTCTTGATATGACCTAATTTTCACCTTTAAACATAACCCTTTGTTTTTGGTTAGGGAGTTATATTCCTCGTCCATTCTTTTGCTTAGGTGACGTAGGCTTTATGTGTGGTTTTACCGTTTGTTTCAGTTCTTGATATTTCTGTTTAAACCAATCAATAATATTTTTGCCATTGATAGATAATTGGAGTTTTGCGGTATTTTTATCTTGGAAAATTTGCAATTATTTTAATTTCTATATTGCTCCTGTATCATAAGTCCACGCTACACTGTCACAAATAAAATGTAAATCCGTCCGTTCCTCTCGTATTTGTTTCAATTCTCTCTCAGTGTATTTTTCAAAGATATAATATTGAAGTCATTCCTGTAAAAACTCTCTTATATCCAATTTTCATAGGATTTCCATTGTAAATAGAGATACAATCCGTTTTATCAAGCTTTTCTTTTAGAGTTTCAAATTTTTGTTTATCCCAATGTATAGCTAATAAGATTGAATCAGGAATATTATCAATATTAACATTCCATTCGTAATACAATGGTCTCGAACCAGAATAAACAATTGTATCATTTTTTTTAACTTGAAAGATATCAGTTACCTGAAAGAGAAATAGATGATTATTGTTTTCAAATTCAATTTGTATTTTTTTGTCTTTGGGAACAATTTGATGAAAATATGTAATTAACTCATTAAAGTCAGTTTGATGACTTTGAAAATGTCGTTGCTCGTTTCGACATGAAATATTCGATATCAGAATGATGCAAGCTAGAAGCATATATTGCAAAACATATTTCATATTATTTTCTTTCTGTTTTCTCAGCATTGAGTATATGTTAATATCAGCGAGTTTTTATAATTAGAGTAAATTTAGTCAATACTTAGGAAATACATTGATTTACATCTTAATTCCTTTACTTTTATTTTCAGCTGGTTTAATATGTGGTCTTACCACTTGTTTCAATTCCTGATATTTCTGTTTGAACCAGTCGATGATATTTTGTCCGTTGAGTGATAATTTCAGCTTAGCAGTATTTTTATCTTGGAAAATTTGTAGTTTAGCATCCTGTACACTGAATGACTGGTTGTGTTCGGGTGAATGGAGCTTGCCATTAACTATTGCCGCTTCGCCCTTAAAAAGCTGCTTAATGGTGTCTATCGTTAATCCGATGCCTCTGCACAGCTGCGCTATCCGCAAACGTTCGCTTAAATGTGGGAATACACTAAGCAACAGGTTGACATCGTCCTGAGCCTTGTAAGGCTCGTAATCCTGCTTTAGTTGCTCTATACGGGATTCAAGGTCGGATATTTCCGTTTCTTTCTGTTGGGTATATTCGTGCATATTCAGGAACTTCTCCCGTGCCTCGTCCTTTCGGTCGTATAAATCCCTTGTTTTATCATAAACTTCTTGCTGTTCTTCCCTCAGGACGACAATGTTTTCTTTCAGTTCCTCGTTCTGTGCGTGTAAATCCCGATAGTATTGAGGTGTAGAGATATGCCGGGCATCAGAGCCTTTGATTCCTCGCTCTAATCCATATTTCTGCATCTTCTCGGCATATGTATCCTGGAAACGTTCCAGATTATCACGTGTCATCACGTCATCAGCACAAAGTCGAATGGTATCTTTTGGCTTTTTATGGTATTTCTTCTTGCCGTTATCCTCTTCGAATTTTGTTTTTCTTCTTTCACCGGTAACAATTGGGACAATAGTAGCGTGGATATGTGGTGTCTTTTCGTCCAGATGCAAAACGGCAGACACAACATTCTCTTTTCCGAATGTATCCTGTAGCCACTTTATATTATCCTTGCACCATTCATCCAATTTTCCTGCTGTCTGTATGCGTTGCATATCTTCGTGTGTTCCCGAAAGCATCACTTGTAATGCCCGTACCTGATTGTTGCTTATTTTTCGTTTTATTCCTGCGGTTTCTATGCGATGTTGAATCGCCTGTGTTCGGTTTTCTACTCCGTCGGGGTAGTCAATCAGGTTTTCATTCAGGTGGGTGCGGGTCTGGTCTGCATTGGCAGGATTGACTGTTCGCTCAATATGTGCCGAAGTTCGTGCATCGTTTCCTTTCGGCTTTTGTATATGTAATACGGCAAATCCCATATTCTTTAACTTTAAAAATTGATATTGATTTTATAAAAGTCGCTTAGAGCGACTGCGGTCATCAGACCGCTAAGGGGTGTCCAGAGGGGCGAAGCCCATCGGCTTATTGGGGCATTTTTAGTGTAGATTTATCGAAGCGTAAAGAAAATGCCCTAATAAGCTACGGCTATTGTTAAATAGCCCATTTGGTAGCTGCGGTTGAATGTTATAGACAGTGTTGATACTTTTTTATCAACTATACCCGCTACATAAGTATAGCGGGTGCAGTGTACAGACTAGTCAAAGAATTTACTGTCGACTTGTGCCATATCCCGCTTGATACTCTTGTCTAAAACTCGGGCATAATGGCGGGTCATTTTTGTATCGGAATGTCCGAGCATCTTGGCTACATTTTCTATCGAAACACCGTTAGCGAGGGCTACCGAAGTCGCAAATGAGTGCCTCCCGGTATGCGTGCAGATTTCCTTATTAATTCCGCAGATTGTTGCCAATTCTTTCAGGTACATATTCATCTTCTGATTGCAGAGAGTTGGCAACAATACGCCTTTAGTTACGCACTCGGGGTTGTTTTTATATCGTTCCAATATTTGGCGAGCTGGATTAAGCAATGGAATATTACACATATTCTTTGTTTTCTGCCGAGCTTTACGAATCCATAGGTCTCCATTATTATCCCGCACAAGATGTTCTTGTTTCAATCCTTTCAAATCCGAAAAGGCAAGTCCTGTAAAAACCGCAAAGATGAAAACATCTCGTACCTGTGCTAATCGTTGAATAGGAATATCCTTATCTATAATTGCTTTGATTTCATGGTCTTCAAGAAATTCACGTTCAACAATATCCAGTTTGAACTTAATATTTACGAATGGGTCTTTGCTGATATAGTCATTTGCAAGGGCTATACGAATAATTTTCTTGAAATTTTTAAGGTATTTGGTAGCCGAATTATGATTGCACTTACGTTCGGTGCGTAACCAGAACTGATAATCTGTGATAAATTTATGGTCTACATCAGCAATAGGGATATCCTTTACTCTGTAAACAGACTCAATAAATGCTGCTGTGTGTTTATAGGAAGTTTCATAACGCACGACGGTTGCCGAAGCCATACCATTGCCCGCCAGCTTGTGGCATCGGTCGTTATGCTCCCGAAATACATCGAGTAACATTATTTCGGGCTTACTATCCCGACCGAGATATTTATCCACAATACTTTGTGCCGTAATAGTCTCACGGTCGAACTCCATTTCACGATAAATTTGCATTATTCGCAAACGGATGGTGTCGAGGCGTGCATTAACCTCGTCATCTTTTCGGGTGTTAGCGATTGACTTACCCGCAACAGCGTTCCAATTTTTGGGATTTACTTTGAGATTTACGGATGTAACGGAGCGTTGTCCATTAATGGTAACTCGCAATAAAATAGGCACTTGCCCATCTTTCGCTACTCTTGACTTCTGAATGTAAAAACAGATTTTGAAGGTTGTTCGTTTCATACTTTTTTCTTTTAAATTATTGATTCAAAAGTATGAACTTCGAACAAAAATACAGCTATGTAAAATGCTGCAAATCAACGAATAAAAATCAAATCGCTAACATTTTTTTCTTTCAAATTCTGTTAGCGATTTTGTAGGTTTTAACTACCCAAATTCGCTTTTTTTTGCTACCTCCCTAAAAACAAAAATCACCGTAATCGTTTGATTTACGGTGATTTACTTGATTTTGCTTATTGGCTTTGCGGAGAGAGAGGGATTCGAACCCCCGGAACCTCGCAGTTCAACGGTTTTCAAGACCGCCGCAATCGACCACTCTGCCATCTCTCCAGTGCTCATTAGCACAGAGCTTTCTTTCAAAAGCGTTGCAAAGATAAGGACTTTTTCTAAATCACAAAATATTTATGTCCGATTTTTTCTTTACTTCTTACATATGCCCGTAAAGGCACACCACTCACAAGCCTTACCTGTAGGAGTCTGGTAAAACTGTACCTGTTCGTCGAAAATTTCCTCCAGACACTTATCAAACTGATCTTTAAAATCTTGTCTGAACTCAAAGAAATCTGACACCTGCTTCTTCTCTGTTCTATCAAGTCTATATTCGACTAAAGGATTAAAATTTGAATCGAACAGGTTTCTCAAATAATATATACCCGATTCAAGTATCACATTCGGGAATTCGTTCAAATAAAGATGCGCATACATAAATACCTGCATCACAGCCTTCGGTCGGTCTTTCATCTCTTTATCAAATAAGTCTGCCATATTTTTGAACTGGAGGACTCCCCTACCCGTTTTATAATCGATGATCCGGGTATGCCCTCTCACCTCATCAATACGGTCTATAAAGCCTTTCAGCGAAACGTCTCTCCCCGAAGGTAGTTTATATAGTTCGGTGATACGTTTTTCGGAATCGACATATATAAAAGGAGCGAGTTTTGCATCGGTAGACAATACCTTTTTAACATAGCGTTTCAAGACTTCTCCTGTAAGATAATTCTGCCCTGTGAGTTTTCTTACACGTTCTATTTTAAAATAGTTATCGGCAAAAGATCTTTCAATAAGTCCGGTGAGATAAGCGTCATCTTTCCCTATTTTCTGCAAGATATCGGCAGTCAGCATCCGCCCTTTATAAGGCTCATAGACCCATTCCATTACCGAGTGGAATATACTCCCGAAAGTATTTGCTTCTATCGTTTCGGCAACCTCATCTTCATCTTCCATTTTTTCGACTACCGAAAAATAGAATTGCAACGGACAATCGAGGTATGTATTTATAGAACTAGCCGACAAACTCCTCTCCCCTGTTTGAAAAGCACGGAGTTTTGTTATCACCTGCGGAGTTTTCGTAACTGCGATAGAAACACTTTCACTCGAAGATACTTCATATACAGCCAACCGCTCACAGATATCGAACACATCCGAATACAGATGCTTCAACTGATAGAAATAACGGCTCACTTCTCCTCCCTGCAATCCCTCGGTACGAGTGTCATACAGCATATAAATATGTTTTGCCCGGTTGATTAAACGGTAAAAATGATAAGCAAATATACTATCCTGATGCTCATAAGCAGGAAGTCCGAATCCGCGCCTCAGATTATATGGGATAAAAGAATTAGCAGCCTTTTTCATAGGGAATATTCCCTCATTCATGGATAACATAATAAGATTCTCGAAATCGAGAGCCCTCGTTTCCAGAATACCCATTATCTGCAAACCCGACAGAGGTTCTCCGCTAAAAGGGACGCTTATACCTGCTATCAACTTCTTTAAAAGCTTTACATATGTCTCTACCTTCATTTCTGCCTCAACGTTTTTCAAGGCATCTTCCATCTTATTAATGGTTTTGTAATACTCTATGATAAACTCACACTCCATATCAATAGAGCGGGTACTTGTATCATCCTCATCACGGTCTTTTCGTGTCTGGGAAAGAGACGACTCCAACCGGGCTAAAATTTCCCTCAGGTATGGAGCAAACCCGGCCCAGTCTTCCACCGGACTGAATATAAGAGCTAAAAGCGGATGTACGGCAAATTCTTCGACCGATACCTGTATTTTATTATATTGAATTATTTGCTGACGTAAATTGCGGGCTGCATCACCTACGATAGACAAGACATAACGATGGTTGAGAATAGGCAATACAAAGCGAAAATAATAGAACTTACCTCCTCCCGACACTCTGATATTCCGTTGCAGTTCGAAGATATGATCCATTAATCCGGATATAGAAGAATTGATGAGCCCGTAACCCATAGTTACGTTAATCTTATCTATCTCTTTAGGAATCGAATACAAGGTTGGAAGCAACAGGTTCTCGTCCGACAACACAACCGCTGTATTTAATGCCTGATCTGCCGAACCGATCTGCTTTTCCTCCATCAGGGAGCGGATAATAGAATGTACAAACTTAGCTTGCCCTACAGATGAAGGAATACCGATAACTTCGAGGATAGGTTTTTCAAAAGAAACATCTTCGGCCTCCAGTGTTAGTTTCGAAGGGAATAGCATTCTGTTCTTGGCTATAAAAGCCGAAGCCTTATTATCCGGATCTTTGACCAATGAGGAAGAATAATCCCAGTAAAAATCAGCAACTCCTCTACGGTACAGATACCTCAATAACTGCTCCTCCGAAAGACTATGCGCATTCAGCCCGACAAAAACGATATGTTCCGATGGTAAATCGAAATCTGCATCAGCCTTAGCAAGGTCTGCAACTTCCCTGAATATCATTCCTTCGTAGGCCAGTCCCCGGATTCGCAATTCTTCGCGCAAGGCAGAGTAGAGTTCGAACAGCACCTGCCACATTTCGAGGAACTCTTTCTTCTTGTCATTATCACCGACAGGTATAAAGCTCGACCAAAAGCGGCGTATAGCAATAATCTGCTCCTCGGTCAGATAACTGAATCCGGCGTCGATCTCTTTCAGGTCCTGAATATTGGAAAACAGCTGCTTCGCCTCCACCATGTATTTGTCTACATCGTCAAAATCATTAAGCAGCATTTCGCCCCAGAATAAGAATTCATCGAAAGTCTCCTCTGTTCCACTTAATCGTTTATAAGCACTATAAAGGATAAAGAGCTGTTCAATACGATCGGCAGTAGCCAATCCGCTCAAACGGGTAAACAGCTCCGATATAGTAAGTATTTGTGGCGAAAACAGGGGGCGTTTAGCTATTTCCGAAAGGTATTTCTGAAAGAACAGCCCTGCACGACGGTTTGGGAAAACAAAAGCAAAATTACTTACTTCGTTTCCGTACTGCCTGAAAAAAGCTTGTGCGACATTATATAAAAAAGGAATCATTCTCGTAATAAAATATTAGTCGTATAAAGATACATTCTTTGAATGAAAAACCGACAGCGTTACATTAAGGAAACGAACTATACACATAAAGTGACACCTGTGTCACGTTTGTCACCTTTTCAGACAACTAATAATCAACCATTTGAATCCAATAAAGTGACATTTAGCACAAACGTGACAGATATTTTTATTTTTGGTTCCTGTCTTCATAGATGTTTTAGTAAAGATAAAAAAGAACAGAAATATATAGCAAAAAAAGCTGCTAAGGTCTTATCCTTAACAGCTAATCTCGATTTGAAAACGGTTTTATTATTTAACTACAAATACAATATTCATATACGAATCGTAATTCGCTTTACGCAAAACGGTATAGTTCATTACACCACCATTACTTATACTGTTTATCCGGATCAATGTAGGATCATGATAAGTAATATAATAATACAGGTCGGTAGCTGCTAAATATTTAGGAATCGACGCCGGAGCTCCCAAACTTGCAGAAGCAGGGCTGGCATACTGGCTTTGGTAAATATCAAACAAGTCAATCGTTGTTGCTACACCCTTAGTTACAGTCGGGATATTAATGGAGGGCATATAAAAGAAATAATGTCCAAAGCCTGTCAGGCATTTCCATTCAGGAACTGTCTCTGTACCTACATTCTGCGAAATACAATTCTGATCAGTATCATATACCAGTAAACTGTGTGCGGGAGCAGAAATAGCCTGTTTCTGGGTGGTCGTCAAACGGGGTATCATTACACCCCGGTCAGTAGATTTAATATCGAGGGTCGAACTGGCATCAGGCGCTTCATTATAGACACCTATCTGAGAAAAAACAGAAAGGCTCAAAAACAACATACAGAGTGTACTAAGAGTTTTATATATATTTTTCATACAATCATTCATAACATTACCGGTTAATTGTTTTTGTTACGGAATTCTGAAGATCCTGACGGATCATCCTGTTCGTCCTTATCTCACAATCCTTCACATCCATCTCTATTTCTGTTTTAGCAAGTTCAGTCCCATCTGCTTTGTAAGGTGTTATCACGATTGTATAAGCACCTATAGCATCATAGGTATGATATTGCGAGAAAGTAACAGTACCGGTAGTCACTCCTACCGACTGTGTTACGGTCGGGGAACCATCCCCAAAATCCCATACCAATCTATCGGGAATATCTACTGCTCCTATCAACGATAATGTCAGGGAAAGCTTCGAACTGTTCTCGGTACAAACAAAAGGACTAGCCTTAGCTACAATATTAAACCATGAGGCCGCAAACGAAGGCAGCCCGATCCGGCATTGTCCGGTGGTTCCTAAAAAAGTATTGGGCAACTGATAGATTTTCAAATTATCATACTCATCCGGATTATCAATAACATACAAGTACCGTTGTTGATAAGCACACATATAAATACGCCCGTCAGGTGCCAGCTGGGGTGTATTACGATCAACCCCAAAACTAAAATATTTAGGAGTAACTGTAGTCGGGTCACTGGTAGCTAATAAAGCATCAAAATCAAATACATACAGAACTTTCGTTCCTCCGATATACAAATACTTCATCGAAGGCGAGAACTCCAGCCCATATGTGTTAACAAGTCCTGCAACTCTCCTCAAGTTAGAAAATTGTCCGGTACTGTTATCAAAATCACCGTATATAAATGTAGCGTCATTACCACCCCATGCAAAATGTTTTCCATCTGCAGTGAACTTTATATAACCACATGCCGAAGAATGTGTTATCGTAACTCCACTAGGAGCCTGTGTTACTACGGGAGTTGTTGCCTCAACACCACTGCTTGTTACCAACCACGCATTCAGATAAGAAGGATTACCACGCCCCGGAGCTACAACCCAGTAATCCACACCATTGGCATGCCTGATAGAGGTAACGCTCTCTCCTATACCTCCGCTTCCACCGGAAAGGGCTATATTTTTTTGACCGGAAATAACATCTCCCAAACCACCATTCAACGTCATGTCTATAACCGAACAAGACAGTCCGTTAGTCCAGTTTATATTGATAGCGACTGCGATATATTTATCGGCACTACCGGGATAAGGCAATATAATCCCTGATTGTGCAGAAGAGTCATGTCCTGTCAATCCCGTACCATTAGCCATTGCCGCATTATTCTTATTCCATATCGTCTTTCCATCCGAATAAAATAATAGGTTACCATCCTTATCTGATAAAGAGAAGCATCCTTCTTGTGTAACGATAGATGTATACATATATGTGGGTAATCCATCTAATGTAGCATTTGTTGTGCCGAGCAAACCTGTAGCAGTCAGGCTCTGGGTTGTATTCCACGTCAGGCCTATATTCTGCCCGAACGCCCAATTGTTAGCTTCTTTCTGCGCTAACATATCCGGAATCAGTAATAACCCGAATACAAACAATATAATTATCTTTTTCATTTATCCTTATTTTACCACAAATACAACATTCATAAACGAGTTATAGTCAGCTTCCAGAATCACATCGTAATTAACAACTCCACTTACACTGATACTATTTACTTTTAATACCGTATTATCATAATAAGTAATGTAATAATACAAATCTGTTGCAGCCGGAAAATAGGGTATGCTTACAGGAGCACCGGCACTTGAGGCAGTAGGGCTTCCGAATTGTTTTTTGTATTCGTCGTACAAGTCCAGACTTTTAGATGTTGCCAGCGTCGAAGCATCAATAGCTATAGAAGGCATATAAAATGACCTGACATGTGTATCCAGATCCATAAGGCAGACCCAAAGGGGGGCACTCTCCGATCCCGTATTCTGGGATATACACTTACGGTCGGTATCATATACCAACAAACCTTTAGCGGGAGTTGCGATCGCCAGTTTCTGCGCAGTAGTCATTCTGGGCAATAGGACGCCTTGATTATTACCGGGGCTTGTTATATCTAAAGCCGCACTTGAATGAGGGGTAGTAGTGTTGATTCCTACCTGAGCTTGTAAAGTTCCTATAACCGAAAGGCATAGGAGAGTAAAGAAATACTTTTTCATCGTCATCATATATTGAGTTGTTGTTCTTAATTTCCGAGATTTTCAGCCCTTTTATGTAAGAAGCTGTTCTTGAGTAATATAAAATGGTAACAGGGAACCATCGCAGCCCCCTGTCCCAATAGATAGTTGGAACATGATCAATCTGCTATTCAAAGTAGTATTCGAACGACAACAAAACAACAACGACCCTACCCGAAGTAAATTGACAGACCAACTAGAGTTAGTAAATGATAATATGTTTACACATTCAAAAAAGCGGACCCTCAAAGAGTCATTAAGACACATTTTAAAAAAACCATAAAGACACATAAATATTAAGTTATAATACTTCAAAATAAAAACTACTTTGAAATATAAAAAATATATATTATTTACGCTTGGATATACGTGTGTGGCTCTCTCTCTCTCTCTCTCTCTCTCTCTCTCTCTAATATTTCAGAGCACAAAAACAAGTCTAAATTGTTAAAATTCAGATTATTTTTTAAGCTCGCATGTAATGAGACATAAGCCATTACTCTTCAAAAAACGTTGTTTTATGAAGCAAATATAAGAATTAATTTTAATAAATAAATCTAAAATTCGGCTTAATAACAAAACCTAAGCGGAATCGTTGGTGGAACTTGTCATAATCGAGGAGATTTTCCCCGTAACCGTTATATAATTCGAAGAATAAATACTGATTTTCGTCACTGAAAATCCGGTAAGAACAATTTAAGGTTATATTGGCATTCATAAAGCCCGAACGGGGATTCACGACCAGACTGACATTGTATTTATCGCGCTGGTTATAGCTTACGGCAAACGTACCCCATCCTTTGTAGTGAACCAGGTCTTTGTTATTTTCTCCATCGACAAAAGGTATCCAAACCTTTCCGAAATAACTCCAGTGCCTGTTTATTTTGAACTGTCCCGAAAAGCTTATTTTATTCCAGCTTCTCGAAGCAATGCTATCTTTTCCGTTCGATTCGTGCTCCAATTGGAACGAAATATCACCCAAATATCTGTTGTTATGGATCAGAGGTTTACCCAGACCTACGGTAGGATTAAAATTCAGATCTCTGAATGGAAAGGACTCTTTAAAAACGTCCCAGATTGCCAATTGTGTATATGTAAGGAACAAATAAGTTTTGAAAGGTAAAATACTGTTTGTCAAACGTTGCATAACACTAATCTGAAACTTGGCATCCGAGTTATTACGATCCGGATTACGGAGGAGGTCAGAACCCAAAACGATATAATTATCTTTATATATCCCAAAAGAAGGAGTGTCATCAAAAGCCTTTATCAGGCTATCGGCAAGAAACTCGGGATCAGGCTTAAAAAATCGTTCCAGAACCTCATCTGTTCTGGATGTAAAACTAGAATGTGATTTTGTAGAATCATTCACTGCTCTCGTATGCTTTTGGGCATACCCGGTTTGCATTCCGACTAAAGCGAGTAAGGCTATAAACAACACTCTCAGCACATCTCGTTTCATAATAAATTTATCAAATAAAGTTTAAGATCTTGCCTGATCTCTAAATAATTTAAGTTAGTGTAATCTACCGGTCATTAACAACCTGATAACATACAATCTAATAACCAACATACTTACCAATAATACCGCTCTTCAGCCCTCAACTTTTAACAAGATCCTTCAGAACTTCGTAAGCAATAGGGCATGTACTTGTATTCTTTACTGTAAGCTTATATATCTGGGCGAACTTTTTTCTGTCGGTATGCGGATATTCACGGCAAGCCTTCGGTCTCGATTCATAGATCGAACAATAGTTATCAGGCATCAAAAAAGGGCAAGGCATTGTTTTAAAAACATAATCGCCATCCTCATCTATCCGTAAATACTCCGTCATCATATCAGATGGTTTCATGCGTAAAGCCTTAGCCATCCGTTCGATATCTTTATCGTATATCGCAGGGCCTAACGATTTGCAACAGGCTGCGCACGATAGACAGTCTATCTCCGCCGAATGCCGTTCGTGCAGATCATGAACAATAGAATCCATCTTTTCCAGACGTTTTTTATTCTTTTTATAGAATAATAAAAACTCCGGTTTATCCTTTTCTGCTTTAACAGCCAACGCGGCGTATTTGTCAGATTTCTCTTTCATCGAACCGGGTCATTTCTCCTGCCAAAGGCACACGCATTCTTACAATAATTTCTTCTCTCGAATATTTATGTCCCAGTAAGTACATAAGTTTCGCAATAGTGGCTTCCACAGTAGCATCATATCCGCTGACCACACCGGCCCGCAAAAGCTCACGTCCTGTCTCATACCGTTGCATCTCTACGCAACCCATTTCGCACTGAGTAATGTTAACAATAATCAAGCCACGTTTTACGGCATCTTGCAAAGCTTCTATAAACCACTCATAACGAGGAGCATTACCTGACCCGTAAGTTTCTAGCACAACGGCCTTTACACCCTCAGCATTGAGTATCGCTTCTACTGTTTTTTGATTAATACCCGGAAAGAGTTTAAAGATCACAATTTCCGAATCCATCAGATAGTGAAAACGTACCCGCTTTTCGTAATCGGGTTTCAATATCTTGCTTTGATCGTAGCGGATATGTATACCCGACTTGCCCAAAATAGGATAGTTATACGAGGCAAACGCATTGAAATTGTCCGCATTAACCTTTGTAGAACGATTCCCGCGCAAAAGATAATTCTGGAAGAAGATGCAGACTTCAGGTACTACAGGATTTCCTATAGAATCTTTATCTGCGGCTATTTCCATAGCTGTTATCAGATTCTCTTTGGCATCGGTACGTAATTTCCCGATGGGCAATTGAGCCCCGGTAAATACGATCGGCTTTTGCAGGTTTTCTATCATAAAACTAAGAGCCGATGCCGAATATGCCATAGTGTCAGTTCCGTGGAGTATAACAAAACCGTCATGAGAATCGTAATTCTCTTCGATCAGCTTAACAAGCCTTTTCCAATGGACAGGTGACACATCCGAAGAGTCTATTATAGGCTCAAAGACAATTGTCTCTATATGAAACCTAAATCGCTGAAGTTCGGGTAGATGCTTCGTCAGATGGCCGAAGTCGAAGACTTCTAAAGCCCCGGTGACATTATTCTCAACCATCCCGATTGTTCCTCCGGTATAAATCAAAAGTATATTGGCATTGTAATCAATCATGAAGTTCGAACCTGATAAATGTGTTATGGACGCTGCAAAAATACGATATTACGGCGAATAAAAACAAACAAAATGTCAAAATAATCAGAATTATTCCAGTTTCAACAGAACAAAACGATATTTTAACATCCATTCACCTATCATAAAGCAAGAGAAAGCACTTACTATCCCCCAGTGAACCTTTTATAAAGTATTATTGATAATCAGAAGACAAAACCGGAACTGTTTTTCAACCCTGCATATTTACCTAAAAGTGAGATAAGAAATTCAGCGGCCGGATAAAGATTCTCCTGTCCGTCATATCCGTTTATAATTGCAAGCAAATGTGTAGTTTGTATATCCAGCTTGGTACGTTCGTTATCGCTCGTAGGTGTACCTACCCCACCCAGAGCATCCCTATATACAGGTAACCCTTCTATATTCAGCATTCCTTTTCCTATTCCTTCATAAGGTTCTCCGGCCTGCCCAACCCCCAAAGTCAGCACGTTTCCTTCTATTTTATTCAGATCAAAGCCTCCGATAGAGTAACCGGTTTCAATCGAAACCAAATTGATTATATCCACCAATGTATCGATCTGATAAAGTTCCATGCCTCTCATTATCCGGCGACATAAACTTTCGGACGAAGGGCGATAGCGGTTCGGATCTTTACCAAACTGCTTATAAGCCTGACGGGTTGCCTCAATTGCCGGATGCTTCTTTATATCATCCATTGTATGTTGCAATTTATACACCCGGATACATTCGTTTATCTCCTTCCACAAATCTGCGTTATAAGGTGAATTTTCGACTTCGGCAACCACTGCTATCCCTGCAAAACCGGGACATTTTTTCTTAAATTCATCAGAAACATGTATCGATAACATAGAACTTTCTCTTTTCAAATCTTATCTTTAAAATAACGGCGCATCATTATTTTATAAATCAACGAATCGAATTTATTATACATCATTCCCATTTTCTTAAACTCTTCACGAGTATCAAACTCATGGTTATGGTACATATGTTTTAAACTTTCGATTATACGAAAAGCATGTACTTTCAGAAAACTACTCCACAAACTTCTCTTTATAAAAGATTTATCCTGAACAATCCCCTTCCTTATTATTGTATCATGATATGCCATAGCCAGCAAAGTTTCTTTCTTGGCACTGACATTGTCTTTTATGCGGTAGATTAGCAAAGGATGCTTATCCAGCCTGCAGATAGGATAATAGTGAGACAACTTGACATAGAAATCATAATCCAGATTCAGGTCAAACTCCTTGCTGAACCCACCCATATCAAGAATTGCCTGACGTCTGAAACACACTCCTGATGGAGGCCCTGCAATATTGCCCCAAATAAAATCCATCGTTTTCATCTCCACTATATCCACACTTCCTTCAGGCTGTACAGGTGCTTCGGTCATTTTCTGCATATCATAAACCATATAGGTGCTGCAATATGCGGCATAATAGGATTTGGTTTGCTCCAGAACCGACTTCATTACGGGTAGGGCATCAGGATATAGCATATCATCATCATGCAGCAGAATCACATTTTCGCTCTGAGCTAATGAGAACAGCCTGTTCCAAGTTCCGGACATTCCCATGTTCCGGGTATTTTTATAATAAGATATCCGTTCATCCGAATATTGCATTATCAGATGCTCAGATTCATCATTCCGCTCAGGGTTGTCATCAACAATCAGAATAGAAAAATCATCGAACCCTTGTTGAGAAAGAACACTATCAATAGTTTCCTTCAGCAGGTCGGCTCTCTTATGGGTAGAAATAGCTACAGTAAAAAAAGCAGTATTATTTTCACCTTTTTTTATCAGAAGTGTCTGAATATCTTCTGTTTCTTTAAAATTATTCTTTAATGCAAAAAAATCTCGATGTTGCTTTTCCATTTACCTATATCTTTGAAAAACAAAGATAACCATTTTTATATAAACCATCCCTTATATACCTCCATCTCAAAAAAACAAAGATACGGCATCTGTTATTTAAAACTTTTGGCTAACTTGCAACTTTTAGAATTCTTATATAAATATGGACTTGTACGACATACATACACATGATGCAGTGACGCCAAGTGCCGATGATGACGGCGTCCCGTGGCAAAGATTACATTATATATTAAATGTATATCCTCTCGGATTTGAATACGCTAAAGACAGCGAACTTTGCACATGGTTTTCCTGCGGAGTACACCCTTGGTACTCAGAAGATGCAGAACCCCAATTAAAATTTTTACAAGAAATAGCAAACGATCCACGCATCATTGCTATCGGCGAAACCGGATTAGACCGGCTGAAAGGGCCCGGCCTGCAAATACAGGAAGCAGTATTCCTGAAACAAATCGAGTTATCGGAAAAATTACATAAGCCACTGATTATCCATTGCGTAAAAGCATGGGATGAGTTGCTTCATATCAAAAAAACGGTTAAGCCTTACCAACCATGGATCATCCATGGATATAGAGGGAAACCGGAGTTGACCAGGCAGTTGCTTTCGCATGGATTCTTTTTCTCTGTCGGGGATAAATTCAATCCCGACTCGGTAAATGAAATTCCAATCGACAGGCTATTCTGTGAAACGGACGTATCCGACACTCCGCTTGTTGATGTGTATTCGAAAATTGCAGATTGTTTAGGTATTCCGCTCGAGATATTAGCTCGCCACATACAAGAAAATGTAATAAACATATTTAAACTCCCTGCCATCAACATGCCTTCTAAAGAAGCAATGCCGGTCGGAGAATAATCCTTTTCAGATAATAAACAAGCTATAAAAACTGAAAGCTTTTAACTGTCAGAACTTCCAATGAATGAAGAAGTAATTATTGAGATCAAAGGGGCTGTACCCCGTATGAAAAACCTTGCATTTAAATCTCCCCTGAATTGGAGCATACGGAAAAACGAAAACTGGGCTGTGGTAGGCCCGAATGGAGCAGGCAAAACCCTTCTCATAGATATACTCACAGCGAAACATGCCCTCAAAGCAGGAGAGATCAACACCCTCGGCAATCAGAGCATCAACAAGATAGTAAAATGTGTTGCATTCAGAGACATTTACAGTCTCGCTGATATACAAAACAGTTATTATCAGCAACGGTGGAATGCCGGAGACGAGCATGAAGTTCCTTTCGTCAAAGACTTATTTTCGAAAGGAGATAAGGCTTGGATGGACTCTTTAGTAGAAGCTTTCGGGATAGAAGACCTGATCGAAAAACCAATCAACCTCTTATCCAGTGGAGAGTTGCGCAAAACTCTGATCATCCGCTCCCTGATAAATAAACCCCGGTTGTTGATTCTGGATAATCCGTTTATAGGGCTAGATAAGAAATCAAGAGCTTTACTTAACGATGTTCTCGAAAAGCTATCAAAACTCGAAAAAGTACAGATAGGATTAATACTCTCCCATCCTAAAGATTTACCCCAGAGCATCACTCATGTATTACCCGTAAAGGACATGACACTTTTACCTGAAATGAGCGGTGATACTTTCAGAGCAGATCAGCAATTCCAGACAGAGTTATTCGGGTCAGCACCCAAAGGTATTACAGATCAACTTCTTTATAAAACAGAAAACATACCTTTTGAGAATGCATTGGAGCTCAAAGACATTTTAGTAAGGTATGGATCGCGCACCATACTCAAAGACTTAAACTGGAATGTAAAACGGGGTGAAAAATGGGCTTTACTGGGCGAAAACGGTTCCGGAAAATCCACCCTACTCAGCTTAATATCAGGAGATAACCCTCAGGCATACGCTAATAACATTACATTATTCGACCGGAAGCGCGGATCTGGCGAAAGCATCTGGGATATAAAAAAACGTATCGGATATATATCTCCCGAAATGCATTTGTATTATCTAAAGAATGTGCGCTGCCTCGATGTTGTCGGATCCGGATTTTTCGACACCATAGGTTTATACCGGAAATGCAATGAGGAGCAAGAAGCCGTAGCCTTAGAGTGGATGAAGGCGTTTGGTATAGACCACATTAAAAATGTATCGTTTCTCAATATCTCCACAGGTGAGCAACGGCTTGTGTTACTAGCCCGTGTATTCGTCAAGAATCCCGACTTACTCATTCTCGACGAACCGTTGCACGGACTTGACATATCGAATAAACAACATATCAAATCGATGATCGAAAAATTCTGTACCGAAGACAAGTCACTAATCTATGTAACCCACTATGAAGAGGAGATTCCGGACGTAGTTACACAACGGCTGACTCTGACTAAACGGACGGATTAAATAAACAACCCAAAAGGTCTGAGACCTTAATAAGATACAGTTTAACTACTATTTATATAAAAAGCCATGTTCTTTTTCGGTTTTTTATGTAAGTTTGCGACGATGAAAAGATTCGCCTTAGTATCAGCCTTTATATGCATATGTGTGCTCACAGTCAGTGCACAAACTCCGCGTTTTATCTTCGACAACGATAGTCTTATGCAACAGATAGAAACGCCTCAGGCTCAACCCAAACCACGCCCGATACCGACTGACTCTACAGCTCGGGCTTCGATGGCTGATTCGTTAAGTAAAATTCCTCCGGCTATTCCGGCATGGAACATCGACGAACGTTTCGGCGAACGCATTCCTATAATAATGGACACGATGTTCATTAATTTCCATAACGAAACACTGGTTGAAGGATATGATGTAGCTGTTGCCTATCTTGGAAATATAGGGTCGCCGGCTCAATCCCGAATATTTTTCAACAGACCCGAGACCTCTCAGTTTCCGGTGGCGGATGCATTCTATTTATATCACAAAAGACCGGGAAACCAACGTTTCATAGATACTAAAAAACCCTACTCCAATATATTTTATCAGACCGGAGGTAGTAGTTTGAGTAAAGAAGACCGCTTCTCTGGGGAGATGGCTATCAGCTTAAACAAAAAACTAAGCTTCGGGTTTAATGCCGATTACCTCTATGCACGGGGATACTATGCATATCTGGCAAATAAACAGAACAATTACGATTTATGGGCGAGCTATCGTACAGACAATTATCAGATGCATGCCTTTATCGCGAATAACAACTACACAAACGCCGAAAACGGTGGGCTTGCCGATGATGATTACCTAACCGGAAATGTCGGAGGTGCACAGATCAATACGAGTAAAACCCAAGAGTTTCCGGTCAATATAGAAAGTACATGGAATAAATTAAGAGGACGCCATATTTATTTAACCAACAAGTATAGCTTGGGTTATAGGAAAGACGACGACAGCGAAACATTTGTACCTGTGGCCAGCATTATCTTCACCAACAATTATACCGATCAGCAACGCCGTTTCCATACAAGTCAACCGGGCATCCTGAGTGATTATTATGGTGCTGCGACAGGCTCGAATACCAACTCGAGCCTGACTGTAATCGACGAAAGAATGTCCTACTGGTCATTCAAAAACACATTGGCCGTAGCTCTGAATGAAGGATTCAGACCATGGGTCAAATTCGGGTTAACTGCATTCATTGAACAAGACACCCGGAAATATCAAATACCCGGAGAGAAATATCCGTCATTTTCGAGTGAGCAATACTCACAAAATTCAACTACTATCGGAGGTGTTTTAAGTAAGGACAAAGGACGTTTTTTGCATTACAATCTATCCGCATCATTCGGGGTCCTCGGATATAACATCGGTGAATCGAGGCTTACAGCTGATATCAGTTCACGTATTAACATCAAAGGAAAAGATGCTATAATAAAAGCCGATGCTTATATAAAGAATTTGAAACCGACCTTTTTCGAGAATCATTTCATGTCGGCATATCGCCGTATAGACGAAGATCTCAGTGATGTAAGAAGAGTATATATCGGCGGTGAAATAATTATCCCACATACAAAAACACGCATCAAAGGAGGAGTCGAAAACATAGAGAACTACATATATTACCAAGCTCCCGACTCAGCAGTTGCCAATATAAAACAAGCAGGAAAAAGCATACAGGTAGTTTCCCTGCAACTCGACCAGAATTTCAGTTTCCGTGCCCTTCACTGGGATAATCAACTGGTATTCCAAACCAGTTCGGACGAAAGTGTACTGCCTTTACCTAAATTCAATGTATACAGCAATCTGTATATAAAGGTGAAACTAGCCAAAGTATTAGGAATACAGTTAGGCGTAGATGCCCGTTATTTCACAGAATATAACGGACCGGGATACGACCCTGTAACTCTACAATTTTACAATCAGGAAGACCAGAATATCAAAATCGGTAACTTCCCCCTGATCAATGCTTATGCTAATTTTCACTTGAAAAAGACCCGCTTCTTTGTTATGATGTATAACATAGGCAAGGATTTTAACAACTCGAGATATTTCTCGGCAGTCCACTACCCCATCAATCCAATGATATTCAAGATGGGATTATCATGGAACTTTACCGATTAACCAAAAACGACACAAATCATGGCTGGTAAACAAAAGAAACGTATCAGTTCAGCGGTAACTATTTCAATTATTATAATTGCCGGACTGGTATTATACAAATGCTATCCGCAAGCTCAAGAACGTGACTACCCGCAAATAGAGAAATCGGGAATATTGCATATTGTAACCAATATGGATCCTATCGGATACTTTGCCTCATCGGATACCATTGCCGGATATAACCATGATATGCTCGCAGCCCTGCAAAAATACACCAATATCAAGTTCGAAATCTCATTGGAAAACAGCCTCGACGAATCTTTTAAAGGATTACAATCAGGCAAATATGACCTGATCGCACGCAATATAGCGATCAATGCCAACCTGCGAGAATCATACAGCTTCGTTACACCGATAACATATAATAAATTGGTATTGGTACAACGCAAACCCGAGTATAACGAGGGTAAGGCCCCCATCCGCAATCATCTCGAATTAGGTAATAAAACCCTGCATATCCCGTTAAATTCGCCCAACAAAATCCGCATAGATAATCTGGCACACGAAATAGGCGACTCTATACATATCAGTGAAGACAGCTTGTATGAAGATGAACAAATTGTAATGATGGTAGCTTCGGGCGATGTAGATTATGCAGTCTGCGATATTCAAACGGCACAACTGCTATCTGCAAAATTCCCTGAGATCGATATAGCAACCGATATAGGCTTTACACACCTCGAAGGCTGGGCGGTAAGAAACCAATCTCCAGCCCTACGGGATTCTCTCAACATCTGGATCGAACGGTTCAAGCAAACTGATGAATACAAACTTATTCAGAAAAAATACTACACTAAATAAGCAAAACCGTCATTTTTTTCACCCGCAAATTACCGCAATTCAATCATAAACAAAGGGAAAGAGAATAAAAAGTGAACTTATCAATAGTATTTCATGAAAAAAGAATAAAAATGCTATGCTGACTTTGCAATAAGATAAAAAACAGTTACCTTCGTGTGGATTAATTTATATATCTGTGGAGTCTTTTTTCAGAACACATAAATATTTAGTCGAACATCTGGGTAATACTGTCGAAAGGCGTCTTATGGACGAAATCGACTGGAATCATCGTCTGATTGCCATCAAAGGAACCAGAGGAGTAGGTAAAACAACATTCTTATTGCAATATGCTAAAAAGTACTGCGATCTGGATAAGCGAGACTGTTTGTATATAAATATGAACAATTTCTCTTTTACATGTCGCGGATTATACGAGTTTGCAGAAGAATTCTTCTTTAAGGGAGGAAAAACACTACTCATCGACCAGGTATTTAAGTACCCGAACTGGGCAGCAGAATTGAGAAGCTGTCATGATAAATTCCCCGAGCTGAAAATTATTTTTACATGCTCGACTGTGATGAAGCTGGACGAAGAACCCGAACTCTCGCCAATAGTAAAACACTATAACCTGAGAGGATTTTCGTTCCGTGAGTTTCTGAATATCATAACCAACAGCAACCTCAAGCCTATTTCGCTGGAAGATATTATTTCCAACCACAAAGAAATTGCGACCGAAATATGTACAAAAGTAAAACCGTTGGCATATTTCAGAGATTATATACATCATGGGTACTACCCGTTTTTTCTGGAGAAAAGGAATTTTTCGGAGAATCTATTGAAAACCATCAACATGATGCTGGAGATAGATGTATTGTCGATCAAACAAATAGAACAATCGTATTTACCGAAATTACGTAAATTAGTCTATCTGTTATCTATCGCTGCTCCCGGAAAACCCAATATAAGCCAGCTTAGTGTAGATTGCGAAATCTCCAGAGCAACTGTAACCAATTATCTTGAGTACCTGAAAAGTGCCCGTTTGATAAACCTGTTGTACCGCGAAGGGGAAGAGTTTCCTAAAAAACCTGACCTGGTGTATATGCACAATACCAACCTGATATTCGCGATGAAACCGGGTGTGGCAGACGACCATGCATTACGTGAGACTTTTTTCTACAACCAGTTGCATCACAACAACTCTCGATTGAAGAAAGGACACAAAGCCGGAATATTTATTGTAGAAGATGAAGATAAGAAATTCCAGTTCAAGGTTGACGATTCGAAACCCAAAAGCAATAAGAAAGCAGATATATTCACTACTGCAGAAATGATGGAAATAGGAGAAGGCAATACGATTCCGTTATGGCTTTTCGGATTTCTATATTAAGCAAATAAAGATAAAGTTCAATAAAAGAAGTGAGCGTTTTTACATTAAGAACAACTGATTAATAGATATAATCCCTGCTACTTAAGGCTAAAAAGCTCACATTTAAACAGTTTCTATAAACAACTAAATAATCAACTATTACAGAGTATGGCAAAAGAAAAAAAATTTTTAACCTGTGATGGTAACCAAGCTGCCGCACATATCTCGTATATGTTCAGCGAAGTAGCTTCGATCTATCCTATCACACCATCATCAACTATGGCTGAGTACGTTGATGAATGGGCTGCCGCCGGCCGAAAAAATATCTTCGGCGAATTGCTAAAAGTACAAGAAATGCAGTCTGAAGCAGGGGCAGCAGGGGCTTTGCACGGTTCGCTTCAAGCAGGTGCATTAACTACGACTTATACAGCGTCGCAAGGTCTTTTGCTGATGATTCCAAATATGTACAAGATTGCAGGGGAGTTACTTCCTTCTGTATTCCATGTATCGGCACGTGCACTAGCGGCACAGGCTCTTTCTATCTTTGGTGACCATCAGGATGTTATGGCTGCACGCCAAACAGGATTCGCAATGTTCTTCTCGGGTTCTGTACAAGAAGTAATGGACCTTTCGGCAGTACCGCATCTGGCAACACTGGAAGCTCGTATTCCATTCATGAATATATTCGACGGATTCCGTACTTCTCACGAGATACAGAAAGTTGAATTGATGGAACAAGAAGACCTTATTCCTCTTGTAGATCAGAAAGCACTTAAAGAATTCCGTGAGAGAGCATTAAATCCTGACAAACCTGTAACCAGAGGTACCGCTCAGAATGATGACATTTACTTCCAGTCACGCGAAGCTTCAAATAAATATTATGATGCAGTTCCCGGAATTGTAGAAAAATATTTGACAGAAATCGCAAAAATCACAGGACGTAAATATGGATTGTTCGATTACTACGGAGCAGAAGACGCTGACCGTGTAATCATTGCAATGGGTTCTGTAACAGAAGCTATCAAAGAAACAATAGACTTCCTGAACGCTAAAGGCGAAAAAGTAGGTCTTGTTGCAGTTCACTTATATCGTCCGTTCAAAGCCGAAGCATTCTTGGCTGCTGTACCTAAAACAGCGAAGAGAATTTGTGTTCTTGACCGTACTAAAGAACCGGGAGCTGTAGGACAACCTCTTTATCTTGATGTTAAAGACTGCTTCTACGGAAAACCAGATGCTCCTACTATCGTTGGTGGTATCTATGGTCTTTCATCAAAAGATACAACTCCGTCTCAGATCATGTCGGTTTACGAAAATCTGGCAATGAACCTTCCTAAGAACGATTTCACAATCGGTATCGTAGACGACGTTACATTTAAATCTCTTCCTTTGAAAGAAGAAATTTCAGTTGACGACTCTAACTACGAAGCTAAATTCTACGGATTAGGATCTGATGGTACAGTAGGTGCTAATAAAAATACAATCAAGATTATCGGTGAAAACACCAATAAATATTGTCAGGCATATTTTGCTTACGACTCTAAGAAATCTGGAGGTTTTACATCGTCTCACCTTCGTTTCGGCGACCACCCTATCCGTTCTACCTATTTGGTTAATACGCCAAACTTTGTAGCTTGCCACGTTCCTGCATACCTGCATCTTTATGATGTAACTAAAGGTTTGAAGAAAAACGGAACATTCCTTCTTAACTCTGTATGGAGCAAAGAAGATGTAGGTAACTATTTACCTGACCACGTAAAAAAATACCTGGCTGTAAATAACATCAATTTCTACATAATCAATGCAACTAAAATTGCTACAGAAATTGGTCTTGGAGGTCGTACAAATACCATCCTTCAATCAGCATTCTTCAAAATTTCGAATGTTATTCCTTACGATCTTGCTGTAGAGCAAATGAAGAAATTCATTGTTAAATCATACGGACGTAAAGGTGAAGACGTTGTTAAGAAGAATTATGCAGCAGTAGACAGAGGCGACGAAATCGAAAAAGTAGACGTACCTGCAGAATGGGCAAATATCCTGGTGAAGAATACAGAAGAAGATAATGCTCCTGAATTTATCAAGCAAGTAGTTCGCCCTGTAAATGCTCAAAGAGGATATGATATCCCTGTATCAGCATTTGTAGGCCGCGAAGACGGAACTTGGGACAATGGTACTACTTACTACGAAAAACGTGGTGTAGCAGCATTTGTACCGGTATGGCATATGGAAAACTGTATACAGTGTAACCAATGTGCTTATGTTTGTCCTCACGCTACCATCCGTCCATTCGTTTTGGATGCCGAAGAACAAGCTAAAGCTCCCGAAAGCGCAACATTACTGAAAGCACAAGGAAAACAATTCGAAGGAATGGGATACCGTATTCAGGTAGACGTTCTTGACTGTTTGGGTTGTAACAACTGTGCAGAGGTTTGTCCCGGTAAAAAAGGAGAAAAAGCCCTTGAAATGGTCGAAATCGGAACACAATATCCGGAACAAGCCAATTGGGATCATATGGTTGCAAACGTAACCAGCAAAGCTCATTTAGTAGACATCAAACAAAACGTGAAGAACTCTCAGTTTGCTACACCTTTGTTTGAGTTCTCTGGAGCATGTTCAGGCTGTGGTGAAACTCCATACATCAAATTGGTGACTCAATTGTACGGAGACCGTATGTTGATCGCTAATGCAACAGGATGTTCTTCAATCTACGGAGGATCAGCACCTTCTACTCCTTATACAACTAACGAAGAAGGTAAAGGTCCGGCTTGGGCAAACTCTTTGTTCGAAGACAACGCTGAATTTGGATTAGGATATGCTTTGGCAAATATCACTATGCGTGACCGTATCGAAAAACTGATGAATCAAGCTATTGCAGGTGCTGAAACTCCAGCTAATGTAAAAGAACTATTCCAATCATGGATCGAAAACAAACACGACGCTGATAAAACCAAAGAACTTTATCGCCAGATACTTCCAATCATCGAAGCAGGTGCAAAAGACTGCGAGATCTGCAAAGAATTGCTTTCACTGAAATCATATATCGTGAAACGTTCTATCTGGATATTCGGTGGTGACGGATGGGCATACGATATAGGTTTCGGAGGTCTTGACCACGTTATCGCTTCCGGTGAAGATGTAAATATCCTTGTTCTCGATACTGAAGTATATTCAAATACAGGAGGTCAATCATCTAAATCGACTCCAGTAGCTGCTGTTGCTAAATTCGCTGCTGCCGGTAAGAGAATACGTAAGAAAGACCTTGGTATGATCGCTACTACATACGGTTATGTCTATGTAGCTCAGGTAGCTATGGGAGCTAACCAGATGCAATGTCTGAAAGCATTTAAAGAAGCGGAAGAATACAAAGGACCTTCATTGATCATCGCTTATTCTCCTTGTATCAGCCACGGATTACGTAAAGGTATGGGACAAGCTCAGGATGAAGAGAAAGCGGCTGTAGAGTGCGGATACTGGCATCTATGGCGCTACAATCCAATGTTGGAAGAAGAAGGTAAGAATCCTTTCACCATGGATAGCAAAGATCCTGACTGGACTAAATTCCAAGCATTCTTAGGCAACGAGGTACGTTATACAGCCCTTCAGAAATCTAATCCCGGATCGGCCAGTGAATTGTATGAAGCTGCTCAAAACAATGCTATGTGGAGATGGAAAAGCTACAAACGCTTAGCTGCCGGAGTATTCGATGTTGCAGATGAAACTAAGAATCTACCTAATGACTAATAAGTAAAGGTAAATTATAACTCAAAAAAGGATTGTTCGATGGGACAATCCTTTTTTTATGGACTATAGCGAGTCTAATATATTTGCGGAAGGGAAACTTTATAATTTCAAATATTGGATTCTCAGAGGGATAAAAAAACCCTGTTGTCACTGTCTTATACAAGAAGAAAGTAACGAGCTATAGATATAGTACACAGAAAAGCCTCTAAAATTCTAATTCTTAGAGGCTTTTGATATTGTTGTTTTGTTTAAAATCAGTTTTTACTTACTGAATTTCGTCTTCTGTACAATATAACTGATCCATAAATTATTACAGCGGCAAACAATGGCAATACAGCATCACCAACCGGCGAGCCAACCCAGCCACCACCACCCCAGCCGTTACCTCCGGGATCTAAATCATCATCATCAGTAGTACCTAATGTAGGAGCATCTGCACCTACCATATTGACGGCAATATTCTCGTTATAATATACCTCAGATGGTAATAAATCATCTGCAGCGAAAGCCAAAGAGTAATTAGTAATAACCAAAAAGGCCAGAACTAGCGTTGTTTTTATACTTTTCATCATCTTAGTTTTTAACGAGCCATGAATTTAGTTGCATATGACCTGCTTCCAGTCATTTTCACGATATAAGCACCAACATTAAATCCATCGTTGAATTCAAGCGAACTTCCCTCAACTTTTTTCCGATTTATTAGTCGACCTTGTATATCGTATACCGAAACAAAATTACCTTGATCTGAATCATTAAACCCTGATACAGTTAATTTACTATTATCATAATATGCTGTAATGTCCGTATTATTAGGATTAGTTACACCTGGATCAATACCACTTACTGGTCTAATGAAACGAAGTGTAAAACGATCTACCGCATCTGTTGGTTTTGTTGTGGTAGAGTATATCGCTCCATCACTAAGTTTAATGGATTTACTATCTCTTTTATCATCGAGCCATATCTCCTGAACTCTTTCTTTCGTATAATTCCTATAAGAACGAATCTCTATACTCTGATTCTCAGCAGCAGGGGTTAGATAAAGCGTTGTTGACACCGTACTTGTTGAAGATGTAACCGCTTCATCATTCTGTATAGATAAAAACTTCGATTCCAGAGCATTACCATCGGTATCTTTTGTATAAAGTAAATTCATATAAGTCTGAGACACATCTCCGCTCTTTGTTGTAGCAGTTGCAGAAGTTTCATCAGGGATTATAGATGTTCTAAGTTTTGTTATATCAACAAAATTTTTATTACTACTGATTTCATCGAATGTTCTCAAAACAACAGCAGTTCTATCTTCTTTTCCTGTTTTTACATCTTTTACCTGAAACAAGAAGTCATCTTTCGCATAATCTGTAGTACCAGATCTTAAGAACAAAGCATTGCCATCCAGAGATCTTGCAGATTTAGGTATGGTCATTGTCTTTCCTACCCCTGTTGTGTTCGCATAAACAACAAACATTTGCAAAGGACCGATCAATGTTGAACTACCTCCACCATTATCATACGTAATACTTGCTGTACCACCTACACCTCTCATCAAACGATACATATAACTAACTACAACCCATTTATTACCCAAATTCGCTTCTTTTCCGGGAGAGAGAAAGTTATAAGAACCTGACGCTGTAGAATTGGAATCCAAAATCCAAACACGGTTTGCAATATCACCATTAGTAGTAGTACCATTACTATATCCGGAAGTTACACCCCACGTAGATGAGCTTGTATTATACAATAGCGCATCTAAGTCCAATGGTGTTGTATACGGATTAGATAAATAATTGAACCCTGCCACTAATGCAGGAGCCTGAACATCATCATTATTCAAAAATTCGCCCGAATAAGCATCACTTGAAACAGAAGATACTGTTGACGTAGAAGTTACAGCAGTCAACGTTCCTGTTAGCTGGAATAAGTTATTTTTATTAGAGTTCGAATAAGCAAAACGGCCAAATTTATAACCATCTTTAGCTCTGTCTTCAAACTTTATTACAGATGCATACAAAGCATGAACATCAGTATAATCAGCTGAATTATCTCCTCTTAAATCAATTCCGACAACGTATCCACGGCCTCG
This sequence comes from Indolivaga macrotermitis, assembly GCF_900128985.1. Lineage (GTDB taxonomy): Bacteria > Bacteroidota > Bacteroidia > Bacteroidales > Dysgonomonadaceae > Dysgonomonas_A > Dysgonomonas_A macrotermitis. The sequence goes on from NZ_FQUC01000002.1 coordinate 423,185, forward strand.
TACTAGTTTTTCTTTCGGATCGGTATTAGTATTGCGATCTTCATTAAGAATTGTACCGCCTGTAGGTTTGAACAAGAAATTATACATAAAGTAGTCGGCATACATACTTTTAAAAGGACTACCAAATCCGGCAATCGGGTCTCCATCATTTCTCCGATTAGCATTATCTACTGCCTGTAAAGCCAGATTTACCTGCGTTGCGCCAAAATCATCTAAAGTAGATGTAGATGCAGTTCTAGCCGTATGAGTTTCAGTCCCATCAAGATATAAGTGAGCTAATATAGAAGCTTCATTATTAACTAATGTGCGGGTTGGTGGGGTATACAAAACATCAGTCGGAGTATTAAGTGGACGCGAATCCAAGATCAAACGTCCTGTATTCAACGTAATATTATGAGCATAAGCAGCTATAGCCGGACTTATTGTTACGTGTTTATTATTTTCGACAATAACATCAGGAAAATTCACATAATCACGACCTTTGGATTCAAAGATCATGGCTGAATTATCGACCTTAGCAGCAGTACTTGTTATCCATACATGTTGCGCTACCGGATTAGTAGCATGTGCTCTAAACACAAAGTTAGAGGCCTTACTTGTATCATAACCCCCTCCAGTAGCTTTAGGCCAACTAAAAACATTGGTACCTTTATTTCCTTCATCAGCCTCCTTACGATACAAATCACCTGTAAGAACAACTTGTGCGTTCTCCAGATACATATTAGCATCCTCAACCCCTTCGGAAATAAAATCCCCTCCGATATACAAGGCTGTATTGCTTCTGTTGGCTACGGTCGAAACAACCGACATTTGCCCTTTGTTATATAAATAAGGCACAGATTGTGCACTCAATGCGAGCGGGATGAATCCTACTCCGAGTAGTAAAAAAATCTTTTCCTTCATAAGTAGTGTTGGTTCAAAATGACAAGGCCACATTTCACCCTATCAATATGAGTTACATGCATAAACCATAAATACTATAAGAATTAAAAAAAACTTCAATTCTTAGACCACAAAGATACACAAATGATTAGTATTTAGAGATACCCCATAACAATCGAGACCAAATATTAACTTAATTTAACAATAAACAGCACCTAATTTTTAACTTAGCGTACACTTACGCTTTTATTTATGCCAAAACATTGAGAAATCAAATCAAAAGAAAGTAACATTTTTTAACTATATTCCAGTTCTATTAAACATATTTGTGTATTATGTGCAGAATCAAAGATAATCTTTTTTCTTACATATATGTTAAACGGTTAAAAAAAATAGGGTCGAAAACCGAAGAATAGATTTTCGACCCTTACAGTCTTGACTTTTTACTAAATAAGTTAATTAACTCAGTATATAAACTGAATAGTTAGATTTTTAGCTGCGGCTTCTGCTATAAGCGAAGCTGGTACTTGGGTTTCTAAAGCTTTACTTAGATTGATGGTTCTAGCAGGATTACTTCCCGTAGTATTATCCACCATATATTGCAGACTAGAGATATTTAAAATTGGGCTTGAAATATCAAGATCTAAGCTCACCACAGAACTACTATTATCATCTTTCTCTCCTCCTATCCCTTTTAAATATAATTCTTCAATAGATTGAGCATATTTAAACATGCCCTCAAAAGCCTCTCCGTTAGAAACATCTAATAAAGGTATACTTTTCAAACTACTACATGCCCAAAACATCCTTTGAAAACTAGTGCCACTAGATGTATCATAAGCAGGGACGCTCCTTAGTTTAGAACAATTCATAAACATAAGACTAAAATTTTTCCCCTTTGACGTATCTAACCAAGGCGCATCAAAAAGATCCAAACAATCATAAAACATCTCTTGAAAAGAGATAGCGTTACTTGTATTTAGATCTGGAACAGATATTAATCTGTTACAACGCAGAAACATATAATCAAAATAGACACCACTAGAAACATCAAATTGAGGAATTGTTTCTAATTTCTGGCAACGAGAGAACATTGAATTAAATAATATTCCATTGTGGGTATCATACTTTGGCACCTCTATAAGTTCTTCACAAAAATAAAACATATAGCTAAAATCAGTAATATTTGAAGTATCAAACATAGGAGCCTTTTTCAATTTTAAATAAATTGATGGAGGAAATTCAAACATCGAACGCGCACTTGTCAATTGCTTTCCATCTACCACATCTGGTAGTTCTTCAACCTGTGTTCCTTTTGCTGTTATTCGCAATTGGGTCTTCTCTTCATTTACCCACACAAAATATCCGGCATCTACCCAAGCAATCTGAATCGTATTCCCTTCTTTCTTGGGATAAAGGATAGCAATAAACTCCTTGTCTTTTTCCGACAGGTCGTAATTAGCCAACAAAGTAGTGGTTTCTTTACGTGTATAATAAGGCCAGATCATTATCGATTCCAAATCCACCTCATCGGTCTGCACAATAGTTGCTCCTGCCAAAGGGTCGAACACATATTGGCGGATAGTTTCCCAATCGAAATTTTCGTAATAGTCTTCGAACATACTTTCCCAATACGACTGAGCATAATATACTCCGTTCTTATCGGCTTTCCACCACGAGGCATCCCAGTCGCCATGGCGTTGTTCAAATTCCAATCCGAGAACCTGACCGAATACACGAAGCACGTCGCCCCTTATCTCTTCGTCGGTCATATATCCATCGTTAAATCCACCGAATACGGCCGTTGGCTCAGATTGGCTGCGTACCATCTTGGCATCGTTACCGGTATACGACCATGTAAGCCACGAATTGCCTTCCCAGTCGAAACCGATACGCACAAGGGCAGTTTCGGTACTTTCCACAAACTGGAATGTAACTCCTGCATACTGTTCCCATTCTTTGGCATACGACTTAATCTGTTCTACAAGTGCAGGATCATCGGGATTATTCAAAAATTTAACCGTGATAATCGGGTCTTGCGCCCAAAGCTTCATTCTGTCGGCAGCTCCACGTGTTTGCACTGTCCCCGTCACTTCTTTTACTCCGTACCATCGTACTTGCGTAGCAGTACGGTTTTCCGACGACTTTCCGTTCTGGTACTCGTCATCGTTACTACATCCCGTTACTATAAGAAGTAACAGGCTCATAAACAAAAAAGTGATTTTTTTCATGTGTTGTTTTTTGTGTTAACGTAAAATTTGGTCAAGACTGTTGTGGAACAAATATACTACAGCCAATCCATTTTAACAAAAACACACACATGAGTACTGTACGGATTTTATCTATACAACGAAGGAGTTCTTTGACAGGCGCAACATCACAAAGGGTAACAGAAAGGTGACAAAAGTGACACCTCACCATCCTGTATTCAAGAATAACAAACTATTAGACAAACAATTACGAGCAAAAAAAAAGAGAAATAAATACAGGAAAGTGTCACTTTTGTCACCTTTTGAGACATATACATTTCGTTATAAGACATTTACAGGAGTGACAGAGGTTACAGGGCTGTCACTTTTGTCACGGGCGAAAATAGAGGAGCGGTCCTTCTTCTGTTTTTATTATAAAAGTGATATATTTGCATGGTAAGCCGGGTATATAAATTCAATATCGAAGCAGATGAACAACCAGCAATTACAGGCATTCATACGTGCTTATCTCGATAAGCGTAATAAAGAGGTGGATTCGCCGTCGGATATCAATTCGTTCGCCGATTTTATGATACATTATTCGCAACGGTTCGGGGTCGACATTTCTTCGTTGGATATAAATTCATACACCATGCAGGCGATATCGAACAACAAGGCTGACTTTGCGAAAAAGGAAATGACTTCGCCCATCCTGTTATATGGTATCGAAAAGGGTTATCTGGATAACGAGATTGTAGACCTGCTGGCATCGTCCGGCCAGGCCAGTAAAATGAAGTTAAGCCCGAAACAAATAGCAGGCTGCGTGATTATTGTTTTAGTTGCCAGCATATTACTGGGCATTTTCGCCATTTATATCTAAAAAAACGGAGAGCCGATTACCTCTTTAGGAATAAAGCCCTACCTTTGACCTTAACCAACTAAAGAAGATTAAATCAAAATAACTTGTTATGCTATACACATTTTCAGAAGTTCTGGAGAAAGTAAACAATGAAGTAAAAGATCTTAAATTCGAGAGAAAACCATACTCCTTATTCGAACCGATCGAGTATATTCTCGAGATCGGAGGTAAACGGGTACGCCCCGTTCTTGCTACTATGGCTTACAACTTATACAAAGCCGACATAGAGAAGACTATTCCAATAGCTCTGGCTATCGAGATATTCCATAACTTCACCCTGCTGCACGATGATCTGATGGACAGGGCAGACAAACGCAGGGGAAAACCTACTGTGCATATCAAGTGGAACGATAATACCGCCGTCCTGTCGGGCGATGCCATGCTTATAGAGGCATATCGTGAGATAGCCAAATCCCCGAAAGAGGCTCTGCCTGAAATTCTGAACCTGTTCACCGACACTGCCACCGAGATTTGCTGCGGCCAGCAACTGGATATGGAGTTTGAGCAACGGTTAAATGTTACAACAGATGAGTATCTGGAAATGATCCGTCTGAAAACAGCTGTATTACTGGCCTGCTCACTCAAGTGCGGCGCTATGGCTGCTAATGCTCCTGAGTCGGATGCTGACGCTCTTTATGACTTCGGGATCAATATCGGGCTGGCATTCCAACTGATGGATGATCTGTTGGATGTTTATGGTGATCCGGCGACTTTCGGGAAACGTATCGGGGGAGACATTCTTTGCAACAAAAAGACCTACCTTCAAATAACCGCCCTGAAAAGTCCGGAAACGGGCAAGGAGATGCAAGACTGGATCAATAAAGAGGTATTCGACGAACAGGAAAAGATCGATGCGGTTACCGGGCTCTACAATAAGCTAAATCTAAAAGGATTGTCTGAGGAGATGATCGAATCGTATTACCAGAAAGGTCTGTCATGCCTTAACAAAGTACAGGTTGACGACAATAGAAAACGTGAACTACGAAATCTGGCAGAAAGCCTTCTGACCAGAAAATCATAACCCATATAAATGATAATAGATACTCATTCGCACATATATGACGAGGCATTCGCCGATGATATAGAAGATATAATACATAGAGCAAAGCTGGCACAGGTTGGCTTCATCCTATTACCCAATATAGATGTGGAATCTATTGATCGGGTCAATAACTTAGCTTCCAAACATAAAGGGTATTGTATCCCTATGATGGGGCTGCATCCTACGTCTGTTAGTCCCGATTGGGAAAGAGATCTGGAAATCATAAAGAAACAGTTTGCTCTTAATAGTTATTGCGCTGTCGGGGAGATAGGTTTGGATTTATACTGGGACACATCTCTTATCGAAGAGCAAAAAGCTGCATTCGAAGAGCAACTCCGTTGGAGTATAGAGTATAACCTGCCGGTTTCGATACATTGCCGCAATGCTATCTTGGAATCTGTTGAATGTATAGAGAAGGTAGGGGCAGAATCTTTACGAGGATCATTCCATAGCTTTGGAGGAAACAGCGAAGAACTACACGCTGTATTAGATCTTAAGAACTTCTATTTCGGGATCAACGGCACTGTTACCTATAAAAACTCGATGCTACCACAGGTTTTAGCCGAAACAGACCTTTCTCATATTATAGTTGAAACGGATGCTCCTTATCTTCCTCCTGTTCCATATAGAGGTAAACGGAATGAACCTTCGTATACTATTCACATAGTAGATAAGCTCTGTGAAATATACAAAACCGATAAAACTGAAGTAGAAGATATTACAACAAAAAATGCAAAAAAGTTGTTCGGGATAAACTAAGAATGAATATATCCCTTATCTTTGCAGCCGTAAATACGACAAGGAGAGGTGCTCGAGTGGTTGAAGAGGCACGCCTGGAAAGCGTGTAAACCCCTAAAGGGTTTCGAGAGTTCGAATCTCTTCCTCTCCGCTGATAATGAAAAAGATAAAAGATGATCACTTCCGTTTTATCATCTTTTTCTCATTGAAGACTAAGAACATTTTGTCTCAAATATTGTTTCTTAATAACCTTATATAGATATTATAACACATACCTAATCAGAACTCAGTACCAAGTTAAATCTTTTAAGTACTTTTGTTATAGGATATTTTAGGTATTTTAAATGCGCTCATTTATAATGAAGAAGGGACAAATTACAATTAAAGACATTGCTAAAGAATTGAACATTTCGGCTTCGACCGTTTCGAGGGCGTTAAATAACAACCCCGATATCAGCCCTGAAACCCGTGAGCTTGTCCAGAAATTTGCCAAAGAACATAAGTATAAACCTAATTCTATGGCAATGAACCTTCGCAGTAAACATTCCAACATCATCGGTGTTATTGTTCCCGAATTAGCAAACCATTTTTTCTCATCTGTATTATCGGGAATAGAATTAGTCGCCGAAGAGCACGATTATCAGGTAATTGTATGCCAATCTCTGGAAGACTACTCTAAAGAAGTACGGAATGTACAGACCCTGATTAAAGCCAGAGTTTGTGGAGTATTAATATCCCAATCAAAAACAACGACCAAATACGAACATTTTCAGGAATTAATTGACAACGATATACCGATCATTTTCTTCGACCGTATCTGTACAGGGATAGATACAGGTAAGGTTGTTGTTGACGATTATAGCGGTACATTCAATGCCACTGAATACATGATTAATACAGGATGCAAGCGCATTGCATTTCTGGGAGCTCCTCCACATCTCGAAATTTCGAAAAATCGCAAAAACGGATACCTCGATGCTTTACGAAAACATCACCTACCAATAGAAGACGACTTTATCTGTGGTGCAGACAATAAGCAATTGGGTTATCAGACTGCAAAAGAGTTGCTGTTATCGGTAAACAAACCAGACGCCTTTATGTGTATGAATGATTACACCGCGTCAGGTGTACTTGTTGCCGCAAAAGAGTTAGGAGTCAAAGTTCCGGAAGAGATATCTATATGCGGATTCTCCAATTCAAATATTTCTCAGGATACAGACCCTATGTTAACAACAGTAGATCAGTATCCTGCCAAAGTCGGAGAAGAGGCTATGAACCTGATTCTGGAGAAAGTAAACAATCCGGAGAAACAGGAGCGTAAGAACAGAATTATCAAAACAAATCTTATCATAAGAAACACGACTAAACAACTGCCTGAAAACGAAGAATAAAAACATTCTATAAATGGCACAAAAACCTCTTCTTAGCAACCGCCAGATCTGGGATATCAATCTCGGATTTCTTGGTTTGCAGATATGCCTGACTTTGGTTATGGCTAATACCAGCCGGATATTATCCAGCCTTGGGGCAAATATAGACCAACTACCGCTTCTATGGCTCGCTCCTCCTTTGGCAGGGCTTATTATACAACCGATAGTGGGGTATTTCAGTGATAAGACATGGACGAAATGGGGAAGACGTATTCCCTATGTTTTTATAGGAACAATTCTTACAGCCCTGATGATGATACTAATGCCCAATTCATTTGTTCTAAACAATGTGTTTTCGGTTATAGTAAGTATCACATTCATTCTTTTCTGGACTCTGGGTGCACTCAATGTCACAACACAACCCTATCGATCATTAGTTGCCGATATGGTAAATACCCAACAAACGAGTAAGGGATATTCCGTACAGACAATCCTTGCAAACATCGGAGGTATTGTTGGCTCTCTCCTACCCTATATTTTAACATTAATCGGTATCAGTAATCAAGTTGAAAGCAGTGGCAAAATAGCCGACACCGTAACATGGTCATTTTACATTGCTGCAGGTATTATATTAGTAACTTCGCTGAAAACCTGCTTTTCGGTCAAAGAATATCCTCCGCACTTATTCGAAAGCTATAACAACATTCACGCAGAGGATAAACAAAGCACCTCATATTCAACGAGGAAAGTAGTAAAAGCTCTTTTTCAGGTATCCATTGTTCAACTATTTGCATGGCTGGCATTCTTCATTATATGGGTTTATGCTACCGAAGGGTTAGCCGAATCGCTATGGAATACCAAAGACGCTTCCTCGAGAGGGTATAACGATGCCGCCAACTGGTATGGTGTCTTAAGTGGGATGTACAGTGTTGTTGCCACCGGATTTTCATTCTTTATACCCCAGCTCTCTCATAAATTCGGACTCAAAAACCTATATGCGTCAGCTTTGTTTATTGGAGGTTTAGGTATGATATCACTGTTCTATATCAAAGATCAGTATCTTATGTTACTACCCATGATAGCTGTGGGTATTGCATGGGCTCTCATTTTAACTATTCCTTTCACTATCATAAAAGATATCGCTCCGGCAAAGAAAATGGGATTCTACATGGGCATTCTAAATATCACCATAGTGGCACCTCAAATATTGGGTGGCCTTACGGGAAACTTCATTTTCAGAAATCTGGCAGGAAGCTCTTCCATCTTTATGATGGTTATAGCCGGTATTCTTCTATTTATTGGTGCTGCTTCGGTATTCCTTATCACTGATATAAGTAATAAGAAACAATAAAAAAAGTGTCCATAGAAAAGTTTTCACTAATCTATGGACACATGAACCTAGAACCTTAAATCAACCTTAGAAACCTTATAGTTTTTTCAATCCTTTAGTCGCAGCTTTATCAGCTTCAATCACACTGATAGCAAAACCTCCACCGGGAGCAGCTACCTGAGTCAACTTAGACTTATTAGTCACAACAACTTTGCGGATTGTATACGCTTGGGTATTTGTTTTATAGTTAGCATCTTTTGCATCAGCATAGATAGTCGCAATATATTCTTTACCCGGATCAAGGAAATCGAAAGTAAATGTAGAAGTATGACCTTCTTCGCTACTTGTATTACCGATAAACCAGTTGTTTGTACCTTTTGCTTTACGGGCAACTGTTACATACGATCCCGGCTCTGCCTCAATATACTTACTGTCATCCCAATCTACAGCCACATCCTTAATAAACTGGAAAGCATCAAGGAATCTGTTGTAATGTTCGGGTAAGTCAGCAGCCATTTGCAATGGGCTGTACATAGTTACATATAATGCCAACTGGCGAGCCAAAGTACTGTTTACATGAGAATGATTATTCGGGTTAAGCTCTGCAATATCCATTACAAAGATACCGGGAGTATAGTCCATAGGACCTCCGATTTGACGTGTAAATGGCAGTATTGTTGTATGGAAAGGTTTGTTTCCGCCAAAAGCTTCGTATTCTGTACCTCTTGCCGATTCATTACCGATCAGGTTAGGATAAGTACGGCTAAGTCCTGTAGGACGACTCGCCTCATGAGCATTAAGCATAATCTTATAATCGGCAGCTTTTTTCAATGCATACAAATAATGGTTATTCATCCACTGTCCATAATGATGTTCTCCGCGAGGGATGATATCTCCAACATAACCGCTCTTTACTGAATTGTAACCGTTTTCAGCCATAAATTTGTAAGCAGCATCCATATGTCGTTCATAGTTACGAACTGATGACGATGTTTCGTGATGCATCATTATCTTCACACCTTTACTCTTTGCATAATCGCGAAGTTCCGCTACATTGAAATCAGGGTATGGAGTAACAAAATCGAAAACATAATCTTTTGAGTTACCGAACCAGTCTTCCCAGCCAACATTCCATCCTTCAACTAATACCTGATCGAAACCGTGTTTTGCAGCAAAGTCGATATATTCTTTTACATGTGCTGTATTAGCAGCATGTTTTCCATTAGGTTTTGCTTTAGAGTAATCAGTTTCACCCAGTTTCACACTTGGAAAATCGTCGGTATATGCCCAAGTACTTTTACCTGTAATCATTTCCCACCAAACACCAATGTATTTAACAGGCTTAATCCATGATACATCTTCAAGTTTACATGGCTCATTCAAATTCAGAGTAATATCTGAAGCAAGAATATCACGTGCATCGTCACTTACTATAACTGTACGCCAAGGAGATAAACATGGAGCTTGTAAATGACCTTTATTTCCCTGAGCATCGGGCGTTAACCATGATTCGAAAATCATGTTTTTGTCATCCAGATTCAAATTCATCAATGAATAATCTACCAAAGCTGCTTCATGCAAGTTGATATATAATCCATCGTCACTCTTCATCATCAAGGCAGTTTGCACACCTGTTGGTGAAAAAGCTGTTTGAGAACTGTTTACTGTATATGCTTCTTTCATTAAGCCTCTGATCTCAGATAGTTTTGATTTTGTATAATCATATTCCTGAGTATCATAGTCTCCCGGAATCCAAAAAGCCGTGTGGTCTCCGGCCATTGCAAACTGAGTTTTCTCTTCCTTGATTATAAAATAAACCAAGTTCTTTTGCTGTGGAAACTCATATCTGAATCCTAACCCGTCATCGAACAATCTGAAACGGATAATGATATGACGGTCTGTATTCTTTTGATCCAAAGTTACAGCCAACTCATTATAATGATTGCGGATATTTTTAGTCTCACCCCAAACAGGTTGCCAAGTTTCATCAAAAGTACTTGTCTTGGTATCAGCTATAGAAAAACTATCATATAGCGATGTTTTAGGATCATAAGTACTTTCGTCAATCTGTCCTTTGCCTTCGAAATTATCGAAAGTGTAGGCTCCTCCTTCGCGTTTCAGTTCTAACCCTAATTTACTAGGCTTAATTACATCTTTACCCTTGTAAGTCAGGCTATACGTAGGAACGCCATTGCCCTGCAACGAGAACTTCATTACGAGATTCCCATTAGGAGATTTTAACTCCTGTGCAGATACTATACCTCCAATTAGGCATATGCACATAACTAATATTAGTTTTCTCATGATTACAATTAATATATTTATTTAGAGTATAATTTTATGATTTATCTGGTAATCCTTTTCATGGTAATACAAAGAAATATATTCCCATCTTATAAACTGCTGTCAATTTAACTAAAAAGAACCATTTGGAGTTGCAAACGTTTGCAGCCTATACGTGATAAAATCATAAGTTTTCGTTTCATTTCTTTATAAACTTACGAGTCATAAACTTATCTTCGAGCTGAACTTTGACGATATACACACCTTGTGATAATGTAGAAACATCAACACTCGACGATTGGCGCGACATAGCTATCAGGCTTCCTGATAAATTATAAACACTCATTTGTTTAGCATTGCCGGAATTATACAGCACATGGCTATCGGTTACTGTTATATCGGCAGAACTCTCCGACAATATATCTTCTGATCCGGCAACATCACCCTTATCTATATATAAGCGATACTCTCCCGGTTGTAATTTTTCAGAATAAGCTGTTGCTGCAGCAGAAATAGTTTCTCCTGTCATTGCATTATACCATGCTCCGCTTTTTGGTAAAGTAAGGCTTACTGTTGCTTCTTTCACATCGAAATTACCAATAAGGAATGCATTAAGGTCTGCACTTTTCCAAACGATATATTTCTGAGCTCCGGTGAGAGAATAATCCATATCCACACTTTCGAAAAGATCATTTTCTGACTTTAGCTTTATCAGTTTCGAATAGGCATCGTATAAAGCCTTTCTTCCCGTTACATCCAAATAATCCCATCGGATAGGTTTTTCTGAAACCCTGCAATCTTCTGAAATTGTCGTCCCGTCCGAACAGGTATTTATCGAATAATCATATCCTAATTCGCCAAACTGCCAGATCATCTTAGCTCCAGGTAACGTAAAGTAGAATGCTGCTGATAACTCAGCTCTTTTCAGTGCAGTAGCCAGATCTTTTACATTATATGAACCCGATGCGTTTCCATAAGTTAATGCTTTATACATTAGACGCTCTTCGTCATGGCTTTCCATATAGGCAACTAAGTTAGACTTAGCCCAGCCCCGTTTTGAATATAAAGCCCACGATAGATCCGTCTTGTCTCCATCAGTCCACGCCATCGTTGCTTCATTGTAGTTATTATTCAAATTGCCCCATAACATAATATCAGCATCAGCCAGTACTGTTTCTTCAGTATTATCTGCAAGATGCTCCATTATAACAATGGCATTAGCATTACGCTTGTATATTTCGGAAGTCATACGTTTCAATATATCAATACGGGATTGATCATATGCCCAACCATCACCTTCTTTATTCGTAAATCCTTTAGTAAAGTCGAAACGGAATCCATCCACTTTATATTCGCTCATCCAATAACTGTTGATACTGTCTACCAGAGCTTTGGTCTGGTCCGATTCGTGGTTAAAGTCATATCCCCAACTATAAGAGCTGTTAGGAGACACTGTGTTATACCATGGATTATCGGTAGAAGGCCTGCTGTTAGCATCATCCCAATATAGTTGCACAAAAGGTGACTGTCCGTAAGAATGGTTTAGAACCATATCAATAATCACGGCCATACCTCTTTTATGACATTCATCTACAAATTTCTTGAAAGCATCTTTTGTTCCATAATACTTGTCTACAGCAAAATAGAACGATGGATTGTAACCCCAGCTACTGTTTCCCTCGAACTCATTGACCGGCAGTAATTCAATCGCATTAATACCTAAAGCCTGAAGATAATCTAACTTAGCAATAGTAGATTCGAAGCTATGTTCGGTCGTAAAATCACGGATCAACAGTTCGTATATAACCATTTTATCTCTGGCAGGTAAGGTATAAGTAGGCGTACTCCACTGGTATGCAACCTGACCTGTTTGAAAAACCGAAACAATACCTTCTGCTTTCCCCGAAGGATAAGCTTTTAGGCCGGGATATACACTTGAAGGAATATACGAATCGTTCCACGGATCCAAAACTTTATCGGTATACGGGTCTGCTATTTTTAACGTCCCGTTAACTAAGTATTGGAAAGCATATTCTTTATTCTTCTCCAAACCTGATATAGTAATCCACCAATAGTCATCGGCTTTGATCATCTGATAGTTATTATCTGCCTTCCAATTACTGAAATCGCCGATAGCATATACATTATCCTTATTAGGAGCGTAAAGTACCAATGTTACCGTATTGTCATCTATATAGTTAATACCTGCCCTCACATCTGAAGGTAGAGGTTGAGATACAATATCCCCTTTTACTACAACATAGACACTGTCACGTACTACACTTGCACCCAGCGTAGCTTCGGCTATAAGCCAATGATTACCTTCGGTTGTAAAATTATAGGTATAAGATAATGATGTTATATTGGCAGACTTTGTAAGTTCTGTTTTATCGAGTAACAAACGGATAGTTGATGTGGACGAACTGTTTGCTTTAATATCGAGAGAGGTATTTTTATCTAACAGTTGATCTTTAGTCGGTTTTTCGAAGCTTACAATAAGCCCAACCTCATGTATATCTACAAAAATATCTTTTCCGTTGTCTTTTCCTTCTTTTGATCCATCAGCATTACGAAATACAAACGCAAGCTTCTGCACCTTTTCTCCATCGGCAACACCATAGTAAGTACGGATGTTAGGCGAAATAGTCAGTTTCCATTCATTACTACCTTGCGATACCAGTTTATATTTTGCACTATTGTCAAGCCATGTAGGTGCATATTTCCAATCGGAAGTAGATGAACTCTTATCTGTGATCACTCCTGTATGAGCATATACATCTCCTGAAAAGCCATCGAGCCCGGTACCGGTAGCATCAAATATTATTTCTGCGGACACATCATCCGTAAGAAATGTGGGATTAGTAGAAATGATTTGCGCCTGTAGCCAGAAAGGCAATAGGAACAATATAATCAGATTGTGTATTTTTTTCATGTAACTATATGTTTATAAGGTTTAAATTAATAAGGGAAGGAGTAAATAAAACTACTCACTCCTTCCCTGACACTATTTACTATAATTTTTATTTAAAGCTTAACCTCATTCTTATTTACTGAAGAATACATACAATCCTGTAAGGTCATTGAACTTCACAAAATATGTTCCATCTTCTACTACAAGATCATCACCCGTACCTCCACCGTAAGGGAATGTCTTTCCACCCCAACTCATAGCCCATCCTGCATCTGCTCTGAATTTCAGTTTACCTGCAGTAAGAGTAACATTGTCGGCTGTCCAGATATGAGGATCGTAAGCAGCTTTAGTCAGCTTAATAGTCCCGGCATCAGCCCAGCTATTAAATTCTCCGATAAGCTCAACATCTCCATATTCGGCAGCATCACTTGCATCGTATGGGGTAATAGTATATTTCAGATTCACAATATCTGCTGTAACAGTATAATAACCTGCAGCTGTAATATCTGTAATATTACCACCCGACGAAGAAAGAGTACCATCACTACCTCCATATGTAAAGTCCCAAGATCCGATATATCCTTGAGGTATGAATTTGAATTCACTACCAGACGCAAATAATCCTGTATAGGTATTTACTTCATCATTTGCAGTACGGAACATAACAAACTTAGTGTTTGAGTTATCCCAAGAGTTCTCACCAAACATATTACCGATCAAGTGAATTGCTTCGGGAACAGCCACCTCCTCATAAGGCGTCACTACCGCTTTAAATACATTCGATGCAGATCCCGGAATATATCCATCGCCATCACCTATTCTTGTAATAACTCTAATCTCAATGTTATAAGGCTCGTACGGAGTCAAATTAAATGTTTTAGCCAACATCGAGTTTAAATCACCCACTTTAATAGGAGCAGAATAAACAGTTTCTAATGTAGGCTCACTGACTTCAGCTACCTGGCTTAATATCTGAGCGTATTTAAAATTATTACCTTCAATATCTACTTGAACACAATAAGTAGGAACACCCAATCCTAATTCAGATTGTTTATATGAAGTCCAAGTTAAATCAAATACCGTATTATTTTTATCTCTTTGCAATAATTCGTAAGCCGTACCATTCTCCGGGTGAGTTAATGCCGATGCCTGATATTTAGGTATACCGGGCTCGTCGTCATCACTACATGAGACAAAGGCCAATACCGCAATCATTAAGAATAATATATTTTTTATTTTCATGATATTTCTCGTTATTAATTCTTACTTGTATAATTCATTTTGCACAAGAGCCGGATTACCTGCCAGATGTTTTGTACTGATAGGGAATAATTCGTATTTCTTATCAATATCCGTTCCATTCAGTACGCCACCTTTCCATGCCCAGTTGTAACCTGTAGCAAATTTACCAAAACGGATAAGGTCTGTTCTGCGTTGTCCTTCCCAGTACAACTCACGGCCTCTCTCATCCAATATATTTTGCAGAGATACGGAAGTAGCCGCAGATTGTCCTGTTCTGCTATGTGCATGTACTTTATTATAACTTGTAAGAGCGGCAGCACTATCTCCCAATCTAAGTTCAGCTTCTGCCTGAACCAGGATTATATCAGCTAAACGGAATAATGGAAAATCCGTATCAGTCCATTGTCCGATACCGTTAGGATTATCCGCGCCATCCCATCCTTTGTTAGTAAATTTCACAACCGACCATCCTTTTTGGAAGTTACCTAGTTCGGTCATATTCTGGTCTCTACTAGTCTTAAAGAATAACGCTCTTTTATCAGTCGACGTAAACAAGTTAGTCAATTGTTGCGTAGCTCTATTTCCCGCCCAAGCAGCATTAAAATCTAACAAACTGGTCATATCTCCGGAAGTAGAAGCAGCCATAACAAAGGTCATACCACCCCAGTCCTGAGCCTGAGTAAAGTCATAAGGCAATGTAAAGATAATCTCTTTGGACTGATCATTATCAGCACAGAATAGGTTCTGATAATTTGATTCCAATGCCAAGCCAGAATAAGAAGTCACTTTTTTAGCATAAGTCAAAGCATCATTCCAACGAGCCGTACCTGTATACACTTCTGCATTCAAATACATCTTAGCTAAAATAGATTGTACTAATTGATTTGTAACAAGGCCATAAGTAGAACTTGAGTAATCTTGTAATAACCCTCCTTTTTCAACTTCTAATAATTCACTCTCAATCCAATTAAACATACCTTCACGACCTAATTGTTCAGGTAAATAAGTAACCGGATGCTCTTCTGTAACCCATCCCGGATTTCCGTATACATCCATCAGGTAATAATAATTCATTGCACGCAATGTTCTCACCTGAGCACGCAATCCATCAAGATTAGCTACTTCTACTTTAGGAGTCACCGTATTTTTCAGAAACTCATTAGCAAACACAATATTCAACATACAACGTTGATAAAGCATATAGCCGATATAGTTATCCGGAGCTAAGAAGGTTTGAGAATAATTCTTCTCATCCTCGTCACTCCATGCACATTTCGCTTCATCAGAAGTTAGTTCCTGAATATTGAAATAGGTACGTAAAAACGTAGTCTTACCCTGGTCAGAAGAAGAAGGGATATCCCCACTTCCATCAGGACCTGTAAGTCCTAACTTACTGAATCCGGCATATACCTTTGCTACCAACATCGGATAGTTAGATGCATCGGCATAAGGATCCAACTCAATATTTGGCCCCTGAGGGGTTGTGTTAAGGTCGTCCGTACAAGCTGCGAAAGGCAAAGACAAGAGCAACGACAGACCTATATATAATATTTTTTTAGACTTTATATTTATATTTTTCATAAGATACTAATTATTAAAAGTTCAAATTCACACCAAACATAAATACCAAAGGTCTTGGATAAAGGTCATAATCGATACCATCGAAAACTTCCGGATCTAATCCTTTGTATTTAGTTATCACGATCGCATTCTGAACAGTCGTAAAAATACGGGCTGAAGAAGAAGAGGAAAGCTTAGCGAATTTCAAATTATTAAATGTATACCCTAAAGTAATATTGTCTATTTTCAGGAATGATGCATTTTGAACATAGTAATCAGACAACAATTGTCTTGATCTATAATCTGTATCCAAAGCCGATGTAGGCTTATTAGACATAAATGCACTATTAGAGTACAAAGACTCAAGGCTTAGATTAGCGCTATTAGCTTCTGTCGAGTTATAAACATAATTACCCAGTGAAACACGACCATTAAAACCAAAATCCCAGTTTTTATAAGTCCATTTAGAATTGAAGCCCATAGTTACATCAGCAGCCGGTTTTTTGTAGTAATACAAGTCGCCTTCGTCAACTACACCATCGCCATTTCTATCAACATATACACCTTCGATAGGTTTTCCGTTATCATCATATACTTGTTCATATACATAGAATGTTTTAGGAGCATAGCCGGTCATATATATCTGAACTTCTTTTCCTCCGTCACCTCCGGTAGAACCTAACTTGTCACCAACGTAATCTTCTTCTACAGCATTAGTTAGTTTAGTAATCTTACTCTTATTATAAGCAACATTAAATCCTACAAGCCATTCAAAATCTCTAGATACAATCGGACGAGCATTGATTGAGAATTCAACACCACGGTTAGTTAATTCTCCAATATTCTGAGGTAAGATTTCAGCAGCACTTGTTCCCGCAACTACAGGAGCTACCAAGTTCAGCAAATCGCTTGTTTTACGCCAATAGAAGTCTAACGATCCATTGATACGATTATTCAAGAAACCATAATCCAATCCGGCATTCCATGTAGCAGTAGTTTCCCACTTAAGATCAGCGTTATACCCACTAGGTCTCATTACATTCACCCAATTAACAGATCCATCAGAGTTTAGTCCCATTGGATAATATGCTTTACCTGCTCCTGTTGAATAAGATGGAGTAGATGGGTAGTAGCGATCGTCTCCTAAGTCTTGTTGTCCGGTTTTACCCCAACCCAAGCGTAATTTTGCATCGCTCACTACCGATACATCTTTTAAGAAAGGCTCATCTTTCATTTTCCAAGCCACTGCTGTAGCTGGGAATATGCCCCATCTGTTACCACTTGCAAAACGAGACGAACCATCATCACGAATAGTAAATGTAAACAGATACTTTTCATTAAATGTATAGTTTAAACGGCCAAAGAAAGACAACAGATAATATTCTTTATAATCGAAATAATCTCTTCCCGGAGTCACTTCTCCGATACTCGTTTTACGGTCTTCTTTCGATATATACCATTGGCCTTCATCACTTGTTTTCTTATAACGTTGCCATGAATAACCGGCCATTACATCAAATTTACTCTTCAAAGATTCAACATCTTTAAGATATTGAGTATAGAATTCAAATAATTGATTATTCTTTAAGTTTTCAAAATTCTTACGGAAACCGCTTTGTTCATCATTTAAAGAGAATGATGTCGGGTTAAAAGGATCTTTTACTTCCGCTCCGTTAGTAGAAGCAACATCAATACCTAAGTTCAAGTTAAATCTCAAATCAGGAAAGAAATGCAACTTATAATCAGCTTGGAAGTTACCGATAAAGTTACGTACATTAGCTCTGTTATTACGCATTTTGAGTATTGCCACAGGATTTTTTGTTGCTAATGATGATAATCCATCACCGTCTCTCCATGAGAAATATCCGCCCCACATACTACTTTCGTCCATTACAGATTGTGTAGGGTCAAATGCCACTGCAGAACCTACAGCTCCAGTATCAGCAAATCTGCTCTTAGAGTACATCCCTTTAGCGTTGATATTCAGCTTTAAATGGTCATCGAATAACGATGGCGAAAGAGATAAACTTCCGGTAACCCTATCCATTGACGATGTTTCAAGAATACCATCTTGTTTTGTATAACCAACTGAAGCACGGAAAGGAACCGATTTTCCGACAGACCCATAAACACTCAAGTTATGATCTGTACCCAGTGCGGTTTTAAATATCTCATCTTGCCAGTCAGTATTAGCTGTACCCAACATTCCTAATACTGTTTCTTTGCGAGAGTCATAAGCAAATCTATCAGCGACATATGCGCGATACTCATCTCCGGTCATCACGTCTACACTATTCCTTTTAGTACTTATAGACATATTACCGTTGTACGAGAATTTAAGAGCTCCGCTTGTTCCTTTTTTAGTTGTGATCAGGATCACCCCATTAGAAGCGCGCGAACCATAGATTGCTGTAGCAGAAGCATCTTTCAACACTGTAAATGTTTCGATATCCGCAGGATTGACTGTGCTCAAGAAGTTTGAAGACCCAGGCAGATCATTACTCATGATAACTCCATCAACAATAACCAAAGGGTCATTCTTCGCAGAAAGGGAAGAACCTCCACGAATACGGATAGTTGAACCATCACCGGGACGCCCTCCTGAAGAAGTAACATTTACACCGGCAATCTTCCCACCCAATAAATCTTGAGGAGAAGTAGCTAAACCTTTATTTTTTTCATCAATTTTGATTGCGACAACCGATCCGGTTGCATCGTCTTTTTTTACAGTACCATAACCGATAACTACGACTTCACTAAGAAGCTCAGAGTCGTCAGCCAGTCTTATAGTTATATTCTTCTGGCCAGCTACTGCCACTTCCTGAGCTTTGTAACCGATGTAAGAAATAACTAATGTGGCATTAGCCGGAGCATTCAACTGGAACTTACCGTCTAGATCTGTAACTGTTCCTGTTGCAGAACCCTTCACCAACACAGAAGCTCCAATAATAGACTCGCCATTGGAATCCAAAACAATTCCATTAACTACATTAGAAGAACCTCCTTGTGCATACATTGTCGAAACAGACAAAATTCCCATCATAAAAAACAGGAATAACGTAGCACAGCTTTTTTTCACCTTTTCCTTCATGTGCAAATTATTAAGATTAACGTAAATTATTTACGACTTAAAAAGATTTAAAATCTACCATTTTATTTTAAATCATGATACAAATATGAGAAACAGGGTCCCTTTTCAGAGAATAGAATAGGTATAAACAACCCTTTTAACAATGCAAACGTTTGCAAAGAAAATGCCCGAAACCACAATTTTTATAAAATATTTCTTTCAGCCACAACAACAAAACAAACATTTAATTCTAATTAAAGAAGTTAAAAAATGAGATGAATAACCTAACTCACATCTGTCTTTTAGATTTAAACAAAAGAAGAGCGGCTTTGTTCTTAAAAAAAGTGAAATTAAAATAACAAAACTCTAATTTAAAACTAATTACAAAAAGAAGAAAAGGAAGATAAGGATGAATAAAAGACACCTGAATAAAAAAGATAAATAGCATAAACGCAACACGACAAACAGTTAACAAACTATAATCCGCGATTATAGAAGTCATCCTCAAAAAATACAAAAAATAAGGGTTGCACTTTTGTGCAACCCTTCGAATATTTAAAATATGTTTTTCGATCAAAGTACGCCTTGAGCCATCATTGCTTTAGCAACTTTCATAAACCCTGCAATATTCGCGCCCTTCACATAGTTCACAACACCGTCAGCACCTTTTCCGTACTTCACACAATTCTCGTGAATGTCAGACATTATAACTTTCAGGCGATTATCGACTTCTGTTTCAGTCCAACTCAAACGCTCTGAGTTCTGAGACATTTCGAGACCTGATACAGAAACTCCTCCCGCATTAGCAGCTTTACCCGGTGCATATAATATTTTCGCATCGATAAATACATTTACAGCATCAGGTGTAGATGGCATGTTTGCACCTTCCGATACTGCTATCACTCCATTTGCAATAAGAGTCTTTGCATCATCACCGTTCAATTCATTTTGTGTAGCCGAAGGTAATGCTATATCTGCCTTTTCGTTCCAAGGTCTACCCCCTGCTACATATTTACAATTGTATTTTTCGGCATATTCACGAATACGGCCTCTGTACAATTCTTTCAACTCTTTTACATAAGCCAGTTTTTCGGCTGTGATACCTTCCGGATCATAAATATACCCGTCGGAATCCGATAGAGTCACAGGTATAGCTCCCAACTGAATCAGTTTTTCACAAGTATATTGAGCTACATTTCCTGAACCGGAAACAAGGCACTTTTTACCTTTAATATCAATATTCCGAGTTTTAAGCATCTCCAACAGAAAATAAACATTACCATATCCGGTAGCTTCCGGACGGATAAGAGAACCGCCGAAAGTAAGTCCTTTTCCGGTAAATGTTCCGGTAAACTCACGGGACAACTTCTTATACATACCGAACATAAAGCCAACCTCGCGACCTCCCACACCTATGTCACCGGCAGGAACATCGGTATCAGGACCGATATGACGCCAAAGCTCAGTTACAAAAGCTTGACAGAAACGCATGATTTCGGCATTCGATTTTCCTTTAGGATTAAAGTCAGAACCACCTTTACCTCCACCCATAGGCAAAGTTGTCAGCGAATTTTTAAATGTCTGCTCAAAAGCAAGGAACTTTAATATTGAGAGATTCACCGATGAGTGAAAACGTATACCTCCTTTATATGGGCCGATCGCATTATTATGCTGAACGCGGTATCCCATATTAGTGTGCACCTGGCCTTTGTCATCTGTCCATGTTACTCTGAACGAAAAAATGCGCTCCGGAATACAAAGACGCTCGATCAGATTTACTTTATCAAACTCAGGATGTTGGTTATAAACTTCTTCTATGGATTCCAGAACTTCATGTACTGCTTGATGATACTCAGGTTCATTTGGAAAGCGTCGTTTTAATTCAGATAAGATTTGTTCTGTCTTCATTTGAATAAATGGTAATTATGTTTATGATCTATGTAAGTTCTTCGATTAGCATTATGATATGCAAATATAAGTTTTTTTCAGAAGAAAGCAAGATTTACATTGCATTTAATAGAATAAAGTCTATATTAAAGATATAAAAAACACAAAAATGAGATTAAGAAGAAACTAAAAAATCAGCCACATGCATAAAAGAGATCATTTTGCCATTTCGAGAATACAATTTGACACAAAAAGAAGACTTATAAAGTATAGACACTATCTATTTAATAGCGTAACTGAATCTTAACTATAAAAAATGTCACATTTTTATGTAAAATGTTTTTTTAATTGAAAATAAGTGTTACCTTTGTAACATCAAATTAAGACGAAGAATACCATGAAGTTTATAACATATAGGTATGCTTTGTCTTTTTTATTTTTAGGTTAAGTTATCAAAAGGTTGTTTTTTATTTAAATTTTAGGTTATGAAAAGGTTATTTATTTTAGCAGCTGCTATTTTTTCTTTAAGTGCAGCATCTTTCGCAGGCAATGGTGAGTATGCATTTCTTTCTAAATTAACAGAGAAAGATAAGTTCGACGGGTTGGCAAGCTACCTTCAGGCAGATTTTGAACAACAAAGATATTTGAAAGAAATCTTTGCTATGTCTTCTAAAAAACTTGAAGCTGCAACAGTAGATGGCAACATTTCTGAAGCAGATGCACAAAAAGCTTTAGCATTCAACCTGGCAAACACCAAAAGCGTGCTAACACGTGAGCAGTATAAAAAATATCTTATTATGCTGAACATCACATCAAACAACAGTAAGAGTGGAGAATTTTTAGCTGAAAAATAAGCTAAAAATTCTATACTGATTACTTTCCCAAAGAATTTAATCAAACGCATTATAAAAAAGAGAGCCTAAATATTTAGACTCTCTTTTTATATCATTATGTATTGATCGGATATTATTTCAACAATTCTGCCACACACACTTTCAAGCTATCTTCCCACTCCGGAATAGTTATACCAAAAGTATCTTTAATTTTAGATTTATCCAATACACTGTATTGCGGACGGCTTGCCCGTGTCGGATATTGATCCGTTGTGATAGAACTCACCTTGCAAGTAGTAATACCTGCTGCCTGATGAATAGCCACCGTAAAGTCGTACCATGTAGTTACACCTTCATTTGAATAATGGTAAATTCCCGCTTCGAAATGTGAATTTGCCTCTGTATAGTCCAGAATACGAACTATAGCCTTTGCCAAATCCGCAGCATTCGTAGGTGTTCCTGTCTGATCAGCAACAACATTCAAGGCATCACGCTCCTGTCCTAATTTGATCATTGTTTTTACGAAATTATTCCCATAGATAGAATAAAGCCATGCCGTACGGATTACAATAGAATCGGGACAAGTTTCTAATAAAACCGCTTCACCTTCCTGTTTTGATTTTCCATAAACAGATTTAGGGCATACAGGATCAGTTTCGACATATGGCCTCGAACCTGTACCGTCAAATACATAATCTGTAGATACGTGAATCACTTTTGACTGATTGTTAGTCGCTGCAATACCTAAATTTCGGACTGCATCGCGATTTATTTTATAACAAAGGTCAATATCATCTTCGGCTTTATCAACAGCAGTATACGCTGCAGAATTTATAATATATCTGATCTTATTATTTTTCACAAACTCATCAACAGCCTGTAAATTTGTAATATCAAGCTCTGCAACATCCGTAAAAATAAAATTCAGGATATCATTATGCCCTACAACCGCCCGTTTTAGCTCACTACCCAACTGTCCGTTGGCCCCGGTTACCAATACATTCTTAGGATACATCTGAAAAATAAATGTATTTTTTGCCGTTTCATCCTGATCATCGGCCTGCTTATTTCCTGAAAAAAATGCCATTATATTCTAAATTTTAATTTAAATCTAATTCTCCGTCCTTTTCCTGTTTGTATTTCACAGACAATGCTCTCAACAGACTACTTATCTGAGCAATAGCTGCCTGAGTTTCCCCCGATACTTCTTTCTGCTGCAATCTCAGCAACAAATATCCGTATAAGGCAGAAAAACAAGTTTCTAATTCGGGGATACTTTTGTCTTCCGATTTAGTCCTCAACTCAACAATGAAAGGTAGCGTCTTGTAATAAACAGCTTTATAGTCGGGTTCTGACAGAGCCTTCAATAACCTCAAGTGAAAATCGGTCAGATCAATAATTACATTCTTATTTATTTGCAAGTGGCCTTTTTCTGCGACACCTTCATACCTCATCATATCGATCAACCCTTCGTACCAATCGGTCATTTCCTTCTTAACATCATCCGGTTGATCAAACTTTTCTATTACATTAGCCTTTATGAGTTCAATATCCAGTTTATTAGCACGGATCAAATCTTCGACCTGCCACATATACAAAAGATATTCCGCTATATTTTCTTTCTTTTTCTGTTTAGCTATCAGCATTGTAAATCAGCTTTTTTCTTCTTTGTTTTCAGAGTACAAAGATAACCCAGTTTATAAAAATCCAATAATCTAAGATAAGGTCTTTGCCCCTTTAAATTAGCCTCAATATAAGGCGACAACAATAAAAACAGATACGACATCAGTTTCTGTCCATAAAAAGTTCCGACTTTTTTATATGCATTCAGCAACCTTATGTCACTCACCCGGTCCATCTTTTCAAGATATGGCTCTATCGAGATCAAATTCCGGACAGCCGACTGCACTTTCTCCAGATACACATCAGCCCGATCCAGTCCTTTATGTAATAACGGATTGTCTATAAACTGAACATCTACTCCGTTATCTTGCAAGGTTATACCGAACAAGGTATCTTCATATCCATATTGTTTCAAACTATCATCAAAAGGATATTGAAGAAATATTTCACGAGGTATAAAAAAATTGAAACACGAGAAATACTTACCTACGCCTTCTTCCCGTTCTTTTCCAAACTTCCATCGAAGCAAAAACTGCGGTTCAGGACATATATCGGGATAAACACATCCACCAAAATACACTTTGCCTGTATTACAAGAGTCAATATATGTCTTTAAATAAGTATCCCTTACAATTTCTGCATCACTATCTATAAATAACAAATTGGGATATTGTGCCAATTGTCCAAG
Source organism: Indolivaga macrotermitis (assembly GCF_900128985.1). GTDB lineage: Bacteria > Bacteroidota > Bacteroidia > Bacteroidales > Dysgonomonadaceae > Dysgonomonas_A > Dysgonomonas_A macrotermitis. The sequence goes on from NZ_FQUC01000002.1 coordinate 447,752, forward strand.
CCTGTTACGGGTATAAGCTAGTCCTCTGTTTTGCTCATTCTGGTGATAATAAACAAAACTTATAGCTGCCAAGCTCTTATTGCGAAGGCAAATTTCATTATTTGCAGAAGCATCATCCAAAAGTATTATTTCATACGGACATTCACCTTTGGATGCTAAAAGCGAAAGGTTTTGCACTAAAGCTGTAACATCAGTATTATAAACAGGGATACAAACCGAAATCATTCCGTTTCGATATCTTTTCTGAAGATACTAAAGTTGACACTGCCATATACTCTTTTCTCTGAAAAATACGGCAGATCCGAAAAATCATAAGCCTTAGAATGCTCCATTACGAAAACACCATTATCTTTTAACAGTCCTTTTTCGAGAACGAGTTTAGGTACTTCGGGCAGAAATTCCAGATCATAAGGAGGGTCTGCAAAAATGAAATCAAACTTCTCTTTACAAATGCTCAGATATTTGAAAACATCCATTTTGAATACTGACAATTCTTTAGCGTCGAGCTGCTTCTTCACTTTTTCTATAAAAGCATAATTTTGCGGAGATTTCTCTACACAGACAACTTTGGAGCAATCTCTCGACACCAGTTCCAAACTGATACCCCCTGTCCCTCCAAACAAATCCAAAGCCGTAAGCCCCTCCCAATCAATTGAATTACCTAGTATATTAAATAAACTCTCTTTTGCAAAATCGGTTGTAGGTCTTGCTTTAAAGTTAGGAGGTAAAGTCAGCCTCCGCCCTTTATATCTTCCACTGATTATTCTCATTTTGTTGATAAGATTAATAAGTCCAAAGGAGTCTTGCGAGCATCCTCTCCAAGAAACTCCACCTCGCTAGGCAACCCAATCATCTCTACCCGTCTTATGTAATCGCGTAACAGGATGAGTAGTTCTTCACCTAGTTTTGATTGAGATTCCATCATATATAAGAAATCTTTATTCTGATCAAATTCACACTTATCCCACAAATTCAGAATATAATAAAATACATTCTGAGCAGGTTCGCCGTTATAAGATACCATGTGTTTAAGATTCGAATATTGGTCGAAACAAAGTATATCAACAAACCGGTCGTGGCAGTTCAGATACATTTTAGCACCTTTATCTCCTATCCAGTTCTTCTTATCAGCATACCCCAACAAGATATCGGCATGATGCCATAACTGAGGATTATACAAACTCCGCATCAGGAACTGATATATACTCGCCTCCACACTATACAATACAATATTGTGCTGTATACGTTCTTTTCCGAGCAATATCTTATCGGCTTTCTTACAATGGGAAAGATTATACAGCTCTTTTTTCTTTTTCTTTTCAAATAGATACTGGGGAATCACTTCATATTCGCGCGAAACAAAGATCACATCTGTTTGTTTAAATGTCTGTGACAGGAAATTAAAGTCGAATATCATCCTTTCGATATTACTCTGAATATCGGAATCTTTCGAAAAAGAAGCCTCACGGTAACAATAGTCACCACCAATCTCGGGTTCACGGATAGAAAATGACCATCCTTCGGGATTTATCCGTATAGACAGTAAATATTTTTCCGGGTGAGATAAATCTATATTATCGGGTAAAAACATAATTGACTGGATACTTTTTTCTTAAAATAAGATGCAACATACGTTCTCTTACATAGCATTTTACATTCGCTACACGAACAATGCGATAATACAAATTTAGGAAAAGAAACTTTATATAGTAATTTTACAACCAATTTATTCGTAAAAGCCATGTCGTTAGATAATTTTTTCCTGAAACAAATAAAAAATAATTTTCAGTTCGAACCCACACCCGAACAGGGTGAAGCGCTTGAACTGATAACGCGTTTTTTATTCCAACCTCAATCCGACAGCCTTTTTTTACTCAAAGGGTATGCGGGAACAGGAAAATCATCCCTGATCGGATCACTGGTAAAAACCATGACCGAATTCAAACAGAAAACGGTTTTACTGGCTCCTACAGGACGTGCAGCTAAAGTATTTGCAGGTTATTCTAATCATCCTGCATATACCATCCATAAGAAAATATACCGGCAAAAGAGATTCTCCGATCAGGCAACCGATTTTGTCCCGACCGACAATCTACATAAAGATACGTTATTCATTGTAGACGAGGCTTCTATGATCGGCAATGACGGCATCGATTCTTTTGTATTTGGCTCAGGACGTGTTCTTGACGATCTTATTCAATACGTCTACAGTGGCGAAAACTGCAGGCTCCTCCTGATCGGTGACGAAGCACAGTTGCCTCCTGTAATGCAGGAAAACAGCCCTGCATTACAATTAGATACTCTGAGAGGATATGGGCTCGAAATACATAGCACGACTATGACTCAGATAGTACGTCAAGCCGGAAATTCGGGAATCCTGAATAACGCCACAGAAATACGAAATGCCCTATTGGAAGAAACAACTGGATTGTATCCGAAACTAAGAGTAAATGGCTTCGCCGATGTCAAGAATATTTCAGGAGAAGAACTTATCGATACCATTACCGCGGCTTACGACAAAGATGGTATCGAAGACACGATGATCATCACCAGATCGAACAAACGATCGAATATATACAACGAAGGTGTCCGTAACCGTATCCTGTACAGAGAAGAAGAACTAAGTGCGGGAGACTTATTGATGATTACGAAAAACAATTATTTCTGGAGCGAAAAAATCGAACAGATCGATTTCCTTGCAAATGGTGAATTAATAGAAGTACTCCGTGTGCGGAAAATACAGGAATTATATGGTTTCCGATTTGCTGATATACTTGTGAAACATCCCGATTATGAAATTGAGTTAGAGGTCAAGATATTATTAGACACATTACACTCCGAAACAACGGGGCTCTCTAAAGAAAAGAACAGCGAGCTCTTTTACAATATTCTCGAAGATTATTCGGATATCACATCGAAAGCCGAGAAAATGAAAAGAATGAAAATTGATCCTCATTATAATGCCGTTCAGGTAAAATACGGATATGCAACCACATGCCACAAGGCACAGGGTGGCGAATGGAAAAATATTTTTATCGATATCGGATATATTACAGAAGAACATTTAGGTGTAAATTTTTACCGATGGCTATATACAGCTATAACGCGGGCAACAAAACAACTTTATTTTGTAAATTTGCCCGAAGAGTTCGTCTGACATTACCATAATGTTAAGAAGAGAAAATAATACGGGTACAATGCAACATTTTGCAAAAATACTCATCTTATAATTGAATGTTAAATCTGAATGGAAGAGTTGCAACTAATAGAAGGATGCAAAAAAGAAGACCGGAAAGCGCAACAACTTGTATACGAAAAGTATGCAAGGGTGATGTACGGGATATGCCTTCGATATTCTTCTGATAGGGATGCAGCACAGGATTTATTACAAGACGGATTTATCAAAGTCTTTCTGAATATCAACTCTTTCGAAAACAAAGGTTCTTTTGAAGGCTGGATGAAAAGAATATTTGTAAACCTTGCTTTAGAAAATATTCGTAAAGAAAAAACGAAGAAGTTATATAACGACGAAGATATTGAAAACATTTCCGATATTGACATCATAGATGAAGCCACTGGAGATATTGACAGATTAACCGAAGATGAACTGTTGAAAATGGTACAAGAACTCCCGAAAGGGTATCGATCGGTATTCAACTTATACGCTATTGAGGATTACTCACATAAAGAGATCAGCGAAATGTTGGGGATAGCCGAAGGCACATCCCGGTCTCAATACATCAGAGCCAGAGCTTTATTACAGGAAAAAATCAGAGATTATTTTCATAAATAAATATTAATAATAACATCATCAAATACTTATCTTTACTAAAGGAATGAAACCGGAAAAAGATCATATAAAAGAGATTTTTAATTCGAAGTTAAACAACTTCGAAGCGATCCCTCCTGCATCTATGTGGGATAAGATCGATGCCGGCCTGACTTCCGATAAGTTGCAACAGAAACCGAAACCACGTAATATTATATTTAAGGTTGCCAGTTGGAGTGCCGGTATAGCAGCTGCTGTACTTGCAGTATTTCTACTTCTGCCCGATCAGACGGATAACGGTCATATTGCAGGAACATTCATTAATCAGCCGCACATCCCTGAAACAAATATAGAATCCAAAGACAAAATCTCTCAACCAGAGAGAACTGAAATAGATCGTAACAGTTTACAACAAAGCTACTCTAAACCTATTTTAGCAGAGATACCGAAAGCGAAAGAGCCTATTACCGAACTCAATCAGCCACCAGCTACTATAACAACAGAAACCGAAAATACAGATAAAACGGCAGGTACAGTTGATCAGAAAAATACCGAAGCTGCAACAACTCAACCGATACTGGCATCTGCCCAGCCTCAGAAAAAGGAGAAAAATACAGACCCTGATTTTGAGAAAAATCTGCAGAAGCAAATCGAAGCATTTGAAGCACAGGGCAAATCAGAAACGTTGTTTGCAGAAAACAAAACAGAGAAAACTTCATCTGAGAAGGAAAGCCTTAGTTTAGGTTTTAATGGTGGAGGTGCTTTTTCTAAGGCAGATGGTTATAAAAGGATAATAACCGCTTCGGCTAACGAAAATCAGCAAATGACTCTGAGAGCCGAAAATGTGAAATTAGAACACAATCAACCGATAACTTTCGGTGTGTCTATTAATAAGAAAATTAATAATAGATTATCTGTCGAAAGTGGAATTACATACACATATCTTTCATCAAAAGTAAAATCGAGTTTATCCACGAATTACTCTAAAAACGATATGCAGTACCTCCACTATCTGGGTATTCCTTTAACGATGAATTATAACTTTGCCGAATGGAAAAATGTACATTTCTATATCTCGGCAGGAGGTGCAATTCAAAAGGACTTCTATGGAAGGCTAAAACAATACCAGGGAGCTAATAACTTATCAGGTAGCCAAACACCTAACAATAAAAATATATCACAAAAAAACCCTCAGTTCTCTCTTAGCAGTTCACTAGGGGCCAGTTATCCTATTTATAAAAATATGTCGGTATACACATCTGTAGGAGGTGCATATTATCTGGATGCTAAAAATGAATATGAGACTATCTTCTCTGATAAGAAATGGCTATTAAATCTCAATTTAGGTATCAAGTTCGGATTTTAATATCTGCCACTAAACAGTAAAGTCTATCCCACATATAAAATAAATTACAAACTAATATCGTTAAATACTAAAAGCATTGAATTATGAAAAAAGCATTTATGAGCTTATTTGCAGCAATTGCGCTCGGAACATTACTCCCCTCTTGTCTTGGAGATGGAGGTGACTCAACATATTCCGGAGAACGTGAATTCGCTGTTGTAACTAGAAACGCAACAGACAATACTATAATAGAAGCTAAACTTTCGAGCGGAATACGTATCACCGGAGGTGACATCACCAGTTGTTCTCCCGGAGATGCAATACTTGTAACATATAAAGTAAATTTCAATAATTACATCGACGAAACAACTATCCGTGCAGATTATGCAACTATTGCCAGCGGCGACAGATTTCTTTCTGCAAGCCAAAAACGAATAGTCGAATCTCCATTCACTCAGACCCCAACCGAGGACAATAGCTTTACCGGCATTAATAATCCATCCGGATCATATGATCAATATTTCCTGGACAGATGGATAACAACTATAGGCGCACAGGTTCAGTCTGACCAAAATATAAGTTTCGAGCTATATTATAACGAAGATAATCAAGGATTGGAAAACACCGAACTGGCAGGACAAACTCTCCCTGACAATACAATTATTCTTGATGCCAAACTTGTAAAATCCGTATCTGACACACAAGGTAGCAAAACTGCTAAAACCCAGATTCTGGTAGCAGACCTGACTACTTTAAGGGCATTAAATCCTTTGAAAATAACAGGAACAACAAGCGGTACAGACATGAATATATGGCTGAGATACCCCAAATATAATTCGAATGCATCAAGCGATGATAAGAAATATACATTGGCTGTAATACAAAAAGCATTTATCCTGAGATATTATGCAAGTTCAAGCAACTAAGTTTTGAATCTCACTTTAAGATAAAAGAAAAGACGGTGATTTAAATCACCGTCTTTTTTATTTATCAATCAATATCGGAAGAAATTATTCTTCACCCTCTTAACACTAAAATTGCCTTTTCAGAATTCGTTAATACTTTACGGGAAATGCTTGGCATAAATATTCTCCCTAAAAGATTCCGTCTCCGGGTATTAAGGCAGATAACAGTTATATTCTCTTTCTCTACATACTCGCTTACAGCTGACGGTATATCCGGAGAATCTATAAGCTTATACTTAATATTCATCTGGGGATATAACCTATCAAAGTGTTTTTTCATTTCTCCTAGTTGCTCTTCCGACCACTTATCGTCTTGCCGGTTAATCCGGTTAATATGCATCAATGTTATTTCAACATTCTGAAAATGATTAGATGTAGCGACCAAAGTATTAAACGACTCTAAATCACGTTTCTGAAAATTCGTCAGAAAAGCTATACGCTTCATATCCGAAATCGATTTTACAGAAGAACTCTCAGGTACCGCTAAGACTGGAACATCAACCATCTCAATAACATCGGCAGTAACATTACCCAATACAGAAGTCTGGTTATTGTCTTTACCTTTCGTTCCCAGAACCAACAAAGAAGGCTTATATTCCAAAACAAAATTTTCGATTTCCTCTTCAACCACTCCTTCTCTCAAAGAGTAGGAATAGTTAACGGAAGGCCACTCCTTGTTGGCTATTTTATCGTCGATATCACAACACAACTCCAGTATCTGTTTCCTAACCTTACTTAATAAGCCTTCATCCGGAGAATCCTTCAGATTATCGGCAAAAGGAATATGAGAAGGAAAATATATATTATGAAAAACGTGCAGAATCTTCACTTTGGCATTTATCTGTTTTGCTATATTAAATGCGACCTGACAAGCTTTCATCGAATAGGATGAAAAGTCTACTGCCACTAAAATCCGCCTCCGGTTATCATCTATTTTTAATATATCCTTATCATTGTAATTAAAGAGTTGTTCGGCATGCATTATTGATAGTGCCCTGGATAGATCAGAATCATTTATTTTCACAGCATATCCGGTCAAAGCAGGAGTGTCCGGATCGTCATTATCTATCTTTTCCATGTATACTTCAATATTATTACTCTCAAGCAAGTTCTTTAAGATATTAGCTTTCTCGTAAGTATGTATGGCCAGAGTGAGTAGTTTAGCTTCCATTATTTTCAATTTTGTAATTACTCTACAAATTTAGCTAAAAACAATAAAATCCGTATGATCTTTTTTACCTCAGATATGATCTTTTTCGCACACGATAAAAAGTAAATTCGGACATTTTTACAGACATTTAGATTATCCGGATACTCCGAAATATGTAGATTTTTGCACTAAGAATAAACAGAATGAGAAGGAGTATAAAAACAGGCTTATTATTTCTAGTTTTAAGTTCTATCTTTTTGCAAAAGACTAACTCGCAAGAAATGGCATTTAAGGATAGTATCGAACATATAATCGAAGAACGGTTAAGGACAACAGTCTTTTACAAACACGATCAAATAGAAGTAGACGAAGAAAGTGTTCTTAAACTGGCCGATGCATTACCTGCATTCGGAGTATTTAAAGATACATATTTCAGTACCGGAATACCTCTAAACGAATCTGTCAACAAAAACACAGCTGATGTACTTTTCCAGATCAGCATACGCCAAAGGCTGACCAAAAGCCGCCTTCCGTTCAATTCATTTTTGTACCTTACATATACTCAAAAATCATTCTGGAACCTGTATGCAGAATCGGCTCCATTCCGCGACAACAACTACAATCCAAGCTTGGGTATAGGAAAATATATTATCCGTAACAACATTCTGAAAGGCGCTGTTTTCTTACAAGCGGAACACGAATCTAACGGAAAAAGCGATACAGAATCAAGAAGCTGGAATATGATCAGTTTCTCTGCTAAATATTACTACAATCTTCAACTTTCATTAGGATATAAGGTCTGGATACCATTTGTTGACGGGGAAGGAAACGGCGATCTCATTGATTATAGAGGCATAGCAACATTTACCGCTAATTATATAACCAAAAACAGGAAATGGTGGTTCGAAGGTGAACTGAATCCACGCAAAGGGATTGGAAATATCAATACAACCGTAACAGCATCCTTCAAGGTTTCGGACAGTGCAAATCAATATTTATACGCAAGATTTTATAATGGTACAGGCGAAAGCCTTATCGATTACAATAAATATAGTATCAACTTAAGAATAGGTTTTTGTATTAAACCTGACTTTGGCAGCATTTTTTAAGTACTTTGACAAATACGGAGAATATATCAGCTTTCGCGATATTCCACCGGAGTCATACCTGTACTCTTTTTGAAAAATCGCCCGAAATACGATGAACTGGGATAGTTCATTTCTTCCGAAATTTGCAAGACGGTAAGATTCGTTGATTTCAAGAGTATCTTGGCACTCAAAACCGAAGCATCTTCAATCCACGAATTTATAGAGCGACCGGTAACTTTCTTCAAAGTGGTGGATAGGTATTTAGATGTCAGGCACATCTTATCGGCATAGAATGTTGCGGTTCTTTCCGTTTTATGATGCTCTTTCAACAGCAAGAGAAATTGTTCTACAATCTCCTCATTCCGGGACGAAGCTTTCGCTTTCGACTCACTGCCAAGCTCTGCATACAGGGATGCGATAACCGTCATTAATGAAAACAATTGTCCTTTGAGCGTTTGTTCGAAATACTTATATCTTTTATTATTAAAAGTTTCGATAATAAAGGACCTGTATTTCAATAAATTTGTAAGATCTTCTTCCGATATCTTCAATACAGGCTGGTTTGCAATTCTTTGAGGTATATTAAAGTCTTTCGGCAAAACAAAGTCCGATATAAATTCGAAAGAAAAAGCCAGAAAATCGACAAATAAATCTTTTGAATAATCGAATCTTTCCACAACCTGATTAGGCAGTATTGTTATAATCGTGCTTTCGTCAACAGTATATTCCTTATAGTTGATACGTATCCTGTCGGAACCTTTACGACATATAATAAGGACAACCCCGTTAAATGAGAATGGATGATCTAAAGAGATATCGCTGATCGTATCGTTGCTATTTGCTATTACAAAGTTCTTTACAATATAGGATGATGAGGTTGAAATATCAGAAAATGTATACCTATTAATCTTTTTCGCCATTACACTACAGACTTTAAAAACAAAAACAAACACAAAAATAAGCATAAACCGCGAAACCAAAACTAAATAGCTGACCTCGTAAGATGGGTATGGTTAATACTTCAAAAAATTGGGTGCTAATGAATCATTATGCCCAATTTATCCTATTACTATTTATTCCTATTCTCCCATGCTTCTTTTGTATAAAACCATTTTTTCTTACACGGCTCACAATTTCGTATATAATATACTCATCCCCGAATATAACAAAAAAACGAGAATAGTAAATTTACTATCCTCGTTTCATTCAGTTGTCTCACTAGGACTCGAACCCAGACAAACAGAACCAGAATCTGCTGTGCTACCATTACACCATGAGACAATATTTGCATTGCTTTAGCCTTAAATCAAAAGCAATGCAAAATTATAGATACTTTTTTTATTTTGCAATCAATAAAAAGTAATTTTTCTTACCTTTTTGTGCTAAAATATATTTTCCTCCTATCAAATAAGAAAGATCGATAAGTTCTTCTGCATTTTCGAGCTTATTTTTGTTGATCATTACCCCACCCGATTGTACAAGTTTCTTCATTTCGCCTTTCGATGGAAAAACAGGAGCTATCTGGGTTAACAAGTCTATTGCATGTATTCCGTCTCCCAGATTTACCTTCGAAACTTCATACTGAGGTACTCCTTCAAATACTTGTAATAGAGTTTCTTCATCCAAAGACTTCAGGTCATCGGCTGTCGAGTTTCCGAACAAGATAGAAGAAGCTTTTACTGCAGCATCGTAGTCTTCGCGCGAATGCACCATTACGGTTATATCTTCCGCCAATTTCCTTTGCAAAGGACGCAGGTGTGGCGCGGCCTTTTGTTCTTCAACCAAAGCATCTATTTCATCCTTCGATAAAGCCGTAAATATCTTAATATAACGTTCTGCATCTGCATCACTTACATTCAACCAGAACTGATAGAATTTATATGGAGAGGTATAACGGCGGTCGAGCCACACGTTACCGGATTCTGTTTTACCAAATTTAGTTCCGTCAGCCTTAGTGATAAGAGGGCAAACAAGTCCGAAAGCTTCTCCTCCGGCCTTACGACGGATCAACTCTGTTCCGGTAGTAATATTACCCCATTGATCAGAACCACCCATCTGTATGCGGCAACCGTATTCGCTGTATAAATGCAAATAATCGTATCCTTGTAACAACTGATATGAAAACTCGGTAAAAGACATACCTTCAGATGATTCTCCACTTAGCCGTTTTTTCACAGAATCTTTAGCCATCATATAGTTCACTGTAATGTGCTTTCCTATATCACGGATAAAGTTCAAAAACGAATAATCTTTCATCCAATCATAGTTGTTAACTAACACTGCCTTATTAGGTGCATCTGATTCGAAATCCAGAAATTTCGCAAGTTGTTTTTTAATTCCGTTCTGGTTTCTCAGAAGAGTTTCTTCATCCAAAAGGTTTCTTTCCTGCGATTTCATCGATGGATCTCCAATCATACCTGTAGCTCCTCCTACTAATGCTATAGGACGGTGCCCGGCACGTTGAAAATGTCTTAAGATCATAACACTCACCAGATGCCCTATGTGTAGAGAATCTGCCGTAGGGTCGATACCTACGTATCCGGAGGTCAGTTCTTTTTGAAGTTGTTCTTCTGTTCCCGGCATGATTTCGTGGATCATGCCACGCCATTTTAGTTCTTCAACAAAATTCATCGAATTATATTTTATTCATACTCACGCAAAAGTACGACTTCTTTTTTAGATAATAAAAGAATAAATATATACAGAATAATTATGCATAAAACTTTATATCAGATAATCGCCGGTATATCGCATAAAAATATCCTTAAAAAGTAATTATTATTTTAATTTAACAAATAAAATATTATCTTCGTAACTCTATTTTTTATTCACCAAACAACACCTATTTTTATGATTTACGGTATTTTACTAATCATTTTGGGAATTTTGGCTATTCCTTCTTTGATTCTTTCCAAAAAGCCAGATGCTAAAGATTTATTAGACAAAATTACCCCTTATCAAGGCTGGATAGGATGTGTATTTGCATTCTGGGGACTTTGGGGTATTATCAGCTCGATCTTGAATCTTAGCTGGTTAGGTATAATCCCTGTGTACTGGATTATCTATTTATTAGTGGCATTACTTGAGTTCTCTCTTGGATTTATCATGGGATATTCTCTGATAACTAAGTATGCCTTGTCAAAGAATCCTACAGCTGCAGAAAAAGGAGAGCAACTACTTGCTAAATTGTTACCTCTGCAAGGAACTTTAGGTATTGTTGCTATCGTATTAGGTATAATACAAATTATCGGAAGCTTTATCTGGGTATTAGCTTAATAAACTGTTCGATAAAAGAGATAAAAAGCGATGAATTATCATCGCTTTTTTTATTTCCCATATTATTCTAAACTTAGAATTCCCCATACCGGAAAACAATCCTAAAAGTTAATTAACCTTTACGACCTTTCTTTTTCAAGTAACAGTCATACATGCCAAACCCCGATCAGAATCAGAACAAATAGTTATCAGGCTTCTTATTTGCCTAATATAAAGAGTATGGAAACCAGTAAATATAAAAAAACCGATAGACTCTAAATCTACCGGTTCTTAAATATTTAGAACAAATATTCTTCTTATTCAGAAACTACTTCGAAAGGAATTTCAACTGATACTTCCTTGTGTAATTTAAGAAGGGCTTTGTAAGCTCCTACTTCTTTCACTGCATCTTTGATCACGATTACCTTACGGTCGATTTCAAAACCTTGTTTAGCCAAAGCTTCTGCAACCTGAATATTAGTAACCGAACCGAAAATAGTACCTGTAGAGCTTGTTTTTGCTCCAATAGTCAAAGATACCCCGGCAACCTTTTCAGCAAGGGTTTGAGCATCTTGTTTGATCTTCTCTAATTTGTGAGCACGTTGTTTCAGGTTTTCAGCTAACATTTTCTTAGCTGATTCTGTTGCGATAACAGCTTTACCTTGAGGCAAAAGATAGTTACGACCGTAACCGTCTTTAACCGTTACTATATCATCTTTGTAACCCAGATTGGTTACGTCTTCTTTTAATATTACTTGCATAATTTTTCCTCCTTTTTTAATTATTTCATCATATCAGTTACGTAAGGAAGCAACGCCAAATGACGAGATCTCTTAACCGCTTGAGCTATACGACGTTGAAATTTCAATGAAGTTCCTGTAATACGACGAGGCAAAATCTTACCTTGCTCGTTTAGGAATTTCTTCAAGAATTCAGGATCTTTGTAGTCGATATACTTAATACCGCTTTTTTTGAAACGACAGTATTTTTTCTTTTTGACATCTACTGAAGGAGGAGTCAAATATCTGATTTCTGATTGTTGAGCCATGATTAATTTTCTTTTTTAGTTGATGATTTTAAACCTCTTCTCTTTTCTGCATACTGATGAGCATATTTATCCTGACGGAAAGTTAAGAAACGGATAACTTTCTCATCACGACGATATTGAAGTTCTAGTTTCTCAATCACAGCAGGTTCTGCATCGAATTCAATAAATGCATAAAATCCTGTAGATTTCTTCTGAATAGGGTAAGCTAATTTCTTAAGTCCCCAATTCTCTTCATTCACAATAGTAGCACCCTCACCAACAAGGATACCCTTGAATTTTTCTACCGCTTCCTTCATCTGTACATCAGACAAAACGGGAGTCAAAATGAAAACGGTTTCGTAATGATTCATAAATAATTAATTAAATCTGTTAAACAATAATGTTTTTCGAGCCGCAAAGTTATGATTTAATAGCCGAAAAACAAAATAAGCATACAAAACTTTTCTGAAAAAGACGAAGTTATTGTACTTTTGTAATTGACATGTAAATAATAAGATGACTGATGGAGCACGAGATAAATGAAATTATAGATCCTGAATATATCTTCCCAATCATCAACGGGAAAGTATCGATGGCAATAAACCGGAAGATGTACCGGAATTTCCGTAAAGAGGGAATAGACATTACACCCGAGCAATGGACTGTATTATCTTTCCTTTGGCGCCAGGATGGCGTTTCTCAACAAAAATTGTGTGATGCAACTTTCAAGGATAAGCCCAGCATGACCCGTTTAGTTGATAACCTCGTAAAACAAGGACTGGTAGAACGCCGTACTACACCCGTCGACAGAAGATCGAACCTGATATTTCTGACAAATAAAGGGAACAGTATCAAAGACAAAGCAAATCTGGCAGTAAACGATGCTATGAAGTATGCGTTTGCCGGAATAGACGAAGAAGGCCTGAATCAGGTACGCACAATGCTGAAGATTGTTTTTAACAATATACAGGAAAGCCTGCAATAAGCATACTCCCGGCAAAGAAACAAAAGCTAAGAGGGCTGATTAATAAAATCAGCCCTCTTTATTTTATCATAAATATTTATCCAGTATTTCCGTCAGCTCTTCTTTCGAATACAATCCGACCAGACGTTCAACTTCTTTTCCGTCTTTATAGATAAACATAGCCGGAATAGTAGAAATCCCCTTTGATGTAACAAAGGCCTTGTTATTATCAACATTGAGCTTTCCAATCTTTACGTTTTTCTCAGCTGCCAGACTTTTCAATATCGGCTCCAGTTTGCGGCAAGGTCCGCACCAGGGAGCCCAAAAGTCGACCAAAACTACCCCTTTTGCTATTTCAGTCTCATATGTTTTTGCCGACACTGTAACTATATTACCCTTGCTTCCTTTATTATCCTGAGCCATCACTGCTACAACAAGCAGCGAAGCCATCATTATCATTATAATTTTTTTCATATATTAAAAAAACAATAGTCCGGTTTAGTAAAAAAGAGCCGCAGAAAATAATAATCACTGCGACTCTCTCTTTTTAACCTAATCTTAATACCTAATCTATATCTATTATTCTACAAATAATTATTCTCTATCTTGATATTTATAGTCACGTAGCATTTCTTGCAAACGCTTTCTGGCGAAGAATATACGGCTCTTCACGGTTCCGATAGGCAATACCAATGCCTGAGCAATTTCTTCATATTTATACCCGGAAACGTGCATCGAAAACGGAACTTTATATTCGTCAGAAAAACTGTTTATCGCTTTTGTAATTTCTGCGATAGTATAAGCTCCTTCGGGAGTATCAAACCCCGAATCCTGAGGCAAGTTCAAGTGGTATAAATTTTCTGTCTGGTCTACTACTGTCTGCGTACGGACAATACGGCGGTAATTATTCACAAATATATTGTGCATAATAGTAAATACCCAGCCTTTGAAATTTACATTTTCGTAATATTTCTCTTTGTTGTCAAGTGCTCTTAATGTTGTTTCCTGTAACAAGTCTTTTGCTTCTTCACGGCTTGTAGTCAGAGTCATCGCAAAATTCAACATATTATTCTGTAAGGCTATAAGTTTGTTTTCAAAACCAGCGTCTGTAGTATCTGTAGTGTTTGTTCCCATAATCATTTTCTTTTAAATGTAGCTAACTTAAAACAATGTTTGTAAATATAAATATTTTTTCGAATCAACCAACAGTACAAATGTACGATCTTTTCTGATTGCGCAAAATAAAATACAGTTTTTTTAGCAAAAAAAATGTTAACTAGACAACTATAACACCCCTAAAATATTGATTTACAGAAATATTAAATTCACATAAATTTACACATACGCCCACTTATAAGAGATAGATAAAAGCTATACACCTCGCAACATGTGATAAAAAAATTCGATATAGTTTGTCAAAATGGCAGTAAATATACTATTGGCACTTTTTTTGAATAGTATTGGATAAAATTACATAACATATATAACAATATTATATCATGGAAGAGAAAAAAGGACAGATTGGGGTAACCACAGACAACATATTCCCCATTATAAAAAAATTCTTATACAGTGACCACGAAATATTCTTAAGAGAGCTTGTCTCTAACGCAGTAGACGCCACTCAGAAACTAAAAACATTCTCGTCGCTAGGCGAATTTAAAGGTGAACTGGGTGACCTTACCATACATATATCGGTAGATAAGGACAAGAACACATTAACCATATCGGATAAAGGAATCGGGATGACAGCAGAAGAGGTAGATAAATATCTGAATCAAATAGCGTTATCATCGGCAAACGAATTCCTGGACAAGTACAAAGATGATGCAAACTCTATTATCGGACATTTCGGATTAGGATTCTACTCGTCATTTATGGTTGCAAAACAGGTAGAAGTAATCACCAAATCGTACAAAGACGAACCTGCTGTAAAATGGACTTGTGACGGAAGCCCCGAATTTACAATATCGGCTGCCGATAAAGCTGAAAGAGGCACAGACATTATCTTACATATAGATGATGAAAACAAAAACTTTCTCGAAAAAGCTGAAATAGAAAGACTTCTAAAAAAATATTGCCGATTTCTGCCTATACCTATTGCTTTCGGCAAGAAAACCGAATGGAAAGACGGAAAGTCGGAAGAAACAGACGAAGACAACATCATCAATGATACCACACCACTCTGGAGCCGCAAACCCAGCGAATTGAAAGACGAAGACTACAAGAAATTTTATCAGGACTTATATCCTTTCACCGACGAACCTTTGTTCTGGATACACCTGAATGTTGACTATCCGTTCAAATTGACAGGTATTTTGTACTTCCCTAAACTAAAGCCGAATGTAGATCCGCACAAAAACAAAATACAACTATATTCGAATCAGGTATTTATCACCGACTCGGTAGAAGGTATCGTCCCCGAATTCCTTACATTATTACACGGAGTGATCGACTCTCCGGATATCCCTCTGAACGTATCGAGGTCATATTTGCAAAGCGACCAGAATGTAAAGAAAATATCGAGCCATATAACCAAAAAGGTAGCCGACCGTCTGGAAGATATATTTAAGAACGACCGCCCCCAATTCGAAGAAAAATGGGATAACCTGAAGATATTCATCGAATACGGGATGCTGACAGATGAGAAATTCTATGACAGGGCTCAAAAATTCTGTTTATTAAAAAGCACTGATTCTAAAACATTTACCCTTGAAGAGTATAAGACCTTGATCAGTTCTAATCAAACAGACAAAGATGGTACATTAATATACCTATATACCAACAATAAAGAGGAGCAGTATTCATACATCAATGCGGCTAAAGAGCACGGATATGATGTATTGCTTCTGGATGGGCAATTGGATGTACACCTGGCAAGCATGCTCGAATCGAAACTGGAGAAGAGCCGGTTTGTGCGCATCGACAGTGATATTATCGATAATATTATCAAAAAAGAGGATATAAAAGAAGCCGAAATCACAGACAAACAAAAAGAGAATCTGGATGAAGCTTTCAAATCACAGCTTCCTGTAATCGAAAAAGTTGACTTTTCATTCGACTACAAGCCGTTGAAAGAAAATGTGCAACCTATACAAATCACTCAGGATGAGTACATGCGTCGCATGAAAGAGATGGCAGCCATGCAAACAGGTATGTCATTCTATAGAGAGATGCCCGATCATTATAAAATGGTTGTAAATACAAATCACCCGTTGATCAAACAAATCATGGGCGATCTTGAAGGTAAGGAAAAAGAAGATGCTGCTTCTTATGCCTCAGATAGTGCCATTATCAGACAGTTAGTTGATTTGGCTTTACTATCGAACAATATGCTGAAAGGAGAAGCCTTGAGTAACTTTATTAAACGCAGTACAGACATTATTTCGAAATAAAAGAACTCTGAATAATAAAAGTCCGGTTTTCGCAATGGAGACCGGACTTTCTTTTTATATCTATACGAAAAATCCACTTTACTAAAATCATCGCAACACCCAACAATATTAGCTCATCCATTTTCGATCTCATAAACTTTCTCTTTTTGCCGAATAAAAATAGTAAGTTTACACATATTATTACCTATCTATGAATCCGAGTACCTATTTAATTCTATTCCTGATTGTTTGCTTCGCAATACTGGCATTGTGCATATATAAAGTATATGCGTGGTTCAAACGTCCCGAGGTCAGAGCACGTATAGATAATTATAAAGGGCAACAGCAATCAATATATAAATCTTTTCCTATCTACCGGAAAGTAAAACGTGTTCGCAACGGCACCGCACTCTCTATGTGCATTGTCTTAATTATCATATTCACACTTCATCTTACAGCGGTAGAAATACCCAAACATCTTTTCGGCGGGATGATGCTTGGCTCTTTTATACTAATTATTATTATCAACAATTTTTTAATCGGGCATATATGGCGATGCCCACATTGCCATAAACCTCTACCTATCAAAATAGGGAAAGGAGGCATACACCCCTCTCTTACTGAAAAATGTCCGTCGTGTGGAAAAACACTTTACTAATATTTTAATGTATTAATATCATGAAACAAATTATTCTTATTCTCTTAACAACTCTATCACTGACACCTTGTATTAATGCCCAGAACTACAACAACATTATTAACTATCATTTGAACAATACCCCCACCAAGGGCATAAAGATAAAAACCAATATTCCATTTCAGGATGGCTTAGGTATGCCCAGTGTAAAAATAGAAGGCTATGATTATCAAAAAAAACAAACTTTAAATCTTCATATAGTATGGTATGTATATAATGGGGCATTTTGGAATCCTACTATATCTACAGCCGGCGGTTCAATCCCTAGTGTATGGATGAGCAATGAAAATGGAAAAATTGTAATATTCCTGGATGAAAAGGTATACTACCAGCGTTTTACCGTGAGTGTATATGCAAAAGGCCAAAACGAACAGGATGCTTATTTTTCGGGCTGGGAAGTTGTAGATGAGCTGCCTACCGGAGCAAATAAAACACAATGTATTTACAAGAACAACTTTGCCGGTAATGTAGGTATCGGAACTGAAAGCCCCAAACAAGCACTCGACGTAAACGGCAATATACAGGCAAATATATTATATTTAAATAATCTAATGCCAGAAGGCACACCTTTCCAATCCTATTTATACTATGGAGGTCATTACATGACAGTAGGAACTCCCAAAGGTTTATACAAACATAATTATTTCGAACTTAAGCCGGGAGGAGCTTCGAATGGAACTTTATTCACCACATTTACAATGTATACAAGTCCCAACGAAAACCAACAAGATAAAAAAGTACTGATACATTCTCAAGGTAAATCTTTCTTCAACGGAGGGTATGTAGGAATAGGCACCGAAAATCCTTTGGCGACACTAGATGTTGCCGGAACCATACGCGCTCAGGAGGTTAAAATAGAAATAGTAAATGGTGCGGATCATGTATTCAGTGAAGAATACAACCTGAAACCTCTTTCTGAGATAGAAGCTTTTATCAAAGAGAATGAACTCTTACCAGAAATACCCAGCGAAAAACAAATGCAGAAAGATGGCTTAAACATCAATGAATTTCAAATAAAATTATTACAAAAAATCGAAGAATTGACCTTATATTCCATTCAACAAGCAAAACAAATTGAAGAACAGAAAGAGGAAAATATAGATTTAAAAAAACGTGTTGAACAATTAGAAAAAATTCTTAAGTAATTAATATACAACAAAACAAAAGAGGTAAATACCTTAAAATAAGAACTATTATTTATCTATATAAGAAACAAGTTATGGATATAAGTTCTGAGATAAAAATATTACTGTCACCTTTGTTTACCTGTCACCTTTTAAGGGTTAAATCACAAACTTACAAGTATTTAAAAAAGTTACACGTGTATACTTTTTGTCACTTTAATGTCACCTTATTGTATAGTTTGTAACCCTTTTGTTACCTCAGGCTACAAACCCACCGGGAGTAAAAATAAAGAATAACAATAATAGTTAATTACAATAATGATACGCATAGAATTTATTAACTTTGCATTCTCGATAACAAAAGAAAAGAAATAGATATAGTTTATGAAAAGAAGTGCTTTTTCGGTGATCATATTCTGGTCACTATTTATCGCCTCTACATTTGCTCAGAACCCCGTCAACTGGAAATTTAAAATAGAGGACAAAGGCAACGGCGAAATAGAATTGGTAGCCGATGCTTCCATTGATGCCGGATGGCATTTGTACGATACTCAAATACCCGATGGAGGCCCATACCCCACCGGTATCTCAATAGACGAAATAAAAGGAGCCACACCTATCGGAAAATTCCATGCAGTAAACTCCAAATTACACAAAGAATTTGACAAGGTTTTCGAAATGGAGATCGGCTTTTTTGAGAAATCAGCAACCTTCGTTCAGCGATTCAAAGTAACAGATAAGGCCAAGTTCTCGCTAAAAGGCGATGTAAGAGCACAAGCTTGTAACGACCGCGAATGTACACCACCCATACCTGTCGACTTCAGCTATAATTCAAAGAACCTACCTGCAACAGTCACAGTAGCAGGAGGAGCAGATATCGCAGCAACCGGTGCTCAGGATTCTGTAGTAAGCAGTCCTACCGACACAGCACAGGCACAGGTTACAAATATCGACATACAGGTAGACAAATCGACCCTATGGGAACCTGTTATTGAGAATCTGAAAGTATATGGGGCTACAGGCAATCAATCGGATCAAACCTTATTGATGATATTTATCGCCGGAATGGCAGGAGGATTTTTAGCACTGCTTACTCCTTGTGTCTGGCCTATGATACCTATGACAGTGAGCTTTTTTCTTAAAAGGAACAAAAAGAACAAAGGCAAGGCTATCAAGGACGCGGCTACTTATGGTCTGGGCATCATAGTTATCTATGTAGCCTTAGGTTTATTGGTAACCGCTATATTCGGTGCCAGTGCCCTGAATGATTTATCAACAAGCGCAGTGTTCAATCTGATATTCTTTGCTTTATTGGTATTCTTCGCAGCTTCTTTCTTAGGAGCGTTCGAGCTTACCCTGCCTTCGTCATGGACCACTAAAATAGACAGCAAGGCCGATTCTACAACCGGGCTTATCAGTATGTTTTTTATGGCCTTCACTTTAGCTCTGGTATCATTCTCATGTACCGGTCCACTTATCGGATGGCTATTGGTCGAAGCTGCCAGCACAGGCGCAGTAGTTGCTCCTGCTGTCGGGATGTTTGGGTTCGCACTGGCATTAGCTATTCCATTTACCCTGTTTGCAATCTTCCCCTCATGGCTCGAAGAAATGCCCAAATCAGGCGGATGGCTCAATTCGGTGAAAGTAGTTTTGGGATTCCTCGAACTGGCATTAGCACTTAAGTTCCTTTCGGTTGCAGACCTTTCTTACAAATGGGGAATATTAGACCGCGAAGTATTTATCGTACTTTGGATTGTCATATTCGCTTTGCTCGGATTATATCTATTAGGAAAACTTAAATTTGCCCACGATAGCGACCTGAAAAGCATCTCAGTTACACGCTTATTCATGGCTATTATATCACTCTCATTTGCGGTATATCTGGTTCCCGGTTTATGGGGTGCTCCGTTGAAAGCAGTCAGCGCATTTGCCCCACCTCATTTCACTCAGGATTTTAATCTGTATGACGGGTCGGTACATGCCAAATTCGATGATTATGAAGCCGGAATGGAGTATGCCCGGAAGAACAATAAACCTGTCATGATAGACTTTTCGGGATATGGTTGTGTCAACTGCCGGAAAATGGAAGCATCGGTTTGGACAGATCCCCGTGTGAAGCATTCACTCGAAAATGATTATGTACTTATCACGCTGATGGTAGACGACAAAGAAAAATTGCCGGAAATAATAGAAGTTGAGGAAAACGGCAAAACCGTTAAGCTTAAAACTATCGGTGACAAATGGAGCTACCTGCAACGACACAAGTTCGGAGTAAACTCACAGCCATACTATGTATTGCTCGATCTTGAAGGAAAACCAATCGGGCCATCATACGCATATGACGAAGATGTGGATAAATACCTGAATTTTTTAAAAACAGGTCTCGACAATTTCAATAAGAACAAGTAATGAACAGCAGAGAACAAAAACTTGAAGCTTTCGGGCGGCTATTGGATATCATGGACGAACTACGCGTGAAATGTCCATGGGATGCCAAGCAAACCAACGAAAGCCTTCGCACAAACACTATTGAAGAAACATATGAGCTTTGCGAAGCTATCATGAAGGATGATAACCAGGAGATCAAGAAAGAGCTGGGCGATGTTCTTCTGCATATAATCTTCTATGCAAAGATCGGACAAGAGAAGGAAACGTTCGATATCGCCGATATATGTAACTCTCTTTGCGACAAACTCATATATCGCCACCCACATGTATTCGGCGATGATGCTGCAAAAACAGCAGGTGAGGTGGAACAATCGTGGGAGCAACTTAAACTGAAAGAAAAAGGCGGTAATAAAACCGTTCTCGAGGGAGTTCCGGCATCCTTGCCTTCCATAGCAAAAGCACACCGCATACAGGACAAAGCTCGCAATGCAGGTTTCGATTGGGATAAGAAAGAAGATGTTTGGTACAAAGTGAAAGAAGAAATAAACGAAGTAGAGGCCGAAATAAGCAATATGGATGATGATAAACTTGAAGCTGAATTCGGCGACTTGTTTTTCAGCCTGATAAATGCAGCCCGGCTATATAAGGTTAATCCTGACAATGCGCTGGAACGAACTAACCAAAAATTCATCAAACGCTTCAATTTTATCGAGCAAGAAGCCAACAAGCAAGGTAAAAAGCTAAAGGATATGACTCTTGCCGATATGGATATACTTTGGGAACAGGCCAAAAGCTTATTATAACAGAAACGAAGATTACTATGACACTGGTTTCGATGATAGTCGCTATAGATGAGAAAAATGCAATAGGGAAAAACAACCAATTGCTTTGCCACCTGCCTAATGACCTTAAATACTTCAAGTCAATCACACAAGGCCATACAGTAATCATGGGACGTAACACTTACGAATCGTTACCCAACGGAGCCCTACCCAACAGGCGCAATATTGTACTAAGCCGTAAACCTGGTTTAGAGATCGACAAATGTGAAGTATTCAAATCCCTTTCTGAGACTAAAGAAGCTTGCTCCGGCGAGAATCAGGTATTCATTATAGGAGGCGCAACATTATACAGTCAATGCCTGATGGAAGTCGACTCTCTTTATGTGACATATATACATCACTCATTTGATGGGGCAGACACTTTCTTCCCCTCAATAGATAACAATATATGGCAAGAGGTATCTCGTGTATATAATCCTGCTGATGAGAAGAATCAATACGCACATAGCTTTGTAGTTTACAACAGGCGATAAAATAAAAGAAGAGGTTATCCCGGTGGGACAACCTCTTTCTTTCATATAGCGACTTTACTCCTATTCTCAATACCCTATTGTGAACCGTTCCTGATGATGTTTGGGTGTTTCCAGTTCATCTATCATTGCAACAGCATAATCCTGAACCGATATATTACTTTTACCTTCTGTATCTACAATCAGATTATCCTTACCTAAACGGAACTTACCTGTTCGCTCTCCCGGAAAGATATTTCCAGCAGGAGAGAAAAATACCCAATCGATATCTTTTTCAGGTTGTAAATAGTCAGTCAGAATCTTCGCTAAACTCTTTACTCCGGGAAGTATTTCCTCAGGCAAAACACCAGTATCCATAACTCGTGTATTTGGCGCAACGAGTAAACTTCCGGCTCCGCCGACAATCAATAACCGTTTTACACCTGCACCTTTAGCTGCATTTATAATAGACGGATAACCTTTAAGGGTATCATCATAAATATTGGGATTTGTCCATCCCGGATTATATGCACTGATTACAGTCTCCGTACCTTTCAGCAAATCAGTTAAACTGGCAGTGTCCATTACATCTGTCTTGATAACTTCGATAGCAGAATCTTTTACTTCTACTTTTTCAGGATTACGGACAAGGGCTTTCACCTGATAACCTCTTGATATTGCTTCTTTCAATACTGCAGTTCCAACGAATCCGCTAGCACCGATAATTACTATATTTTTCATATTGCTACTATTATTTAGTTGATTTTAATTATATAACAAATGTAATACAGTTAAGTATGGCAGCACTGATAGAAAAAATGCTAATAATGGTAAATCTGCGCCATGTATTATTTATATAACAGAAATATACAGGGCAATTTCCCTATCTCACTGATATGCTTCGACCAGCTTTTAATAGGGAGGGTTTTAATATACTCATCTTCGCAGGTAATATTCATTGCAACGCAAAGCTTAGTGGATGCTCCGCAATGTTTAACTAAATCTTCGATAAGTTTTGTATTGCGATAAGGCGTTTCGATAAATATCTGTGTCTGATCTTCGCTGAATATACGCTGTTCTAACAACTTCAGTTTTTTAATCCGTTCAGAAGAGTCAATTGGAAGGTATCCATGAAAAGCAAAACTTTGCCCATTAAAACCGGATGCCATTAATGACATTAATATAGAAGAAGGTCCGACCAGAGGAACCACCTTTATCTTCTTTCGTTGTGCAATCGCCACCACATCTGCTCCCGGATCTGCAATTGCCGGACATCCTGCTTCAGAAATAACACCTACTGAAAAACCATTTTCTATCGGTTTCAGATAAGACTCCAAAGCGTCCCGGTTGGTATGCTTATTCAGATCGAAGAATGTGAGTTCATCAATATTGATTGACGGTTCCGTCTTTTTCAGAAAACGCCTTGCTGAACGGACATTTTCCACAATAAAGTGTTTTATACCAACAATTACTTCTTTATTATATTCAGGTAACACCTGTTCGATCGGAGTTTCGCCCAAAGTAACAGGTATCAGGTAAAGTGCGGTTTGCATATATTTCGATTTTCCACAAAAATACATCTTTTCGGCTAAATAAAGTCATTGTCTTTTTATAACTTCGCTCCGTCAATTATCAAACAAAAATAAGTACAGGTTGTTAGAGTTATAAAGATTAGAAAAACCTCATTTTATTTATCAAAATCCTATGGAGGAAATAAATCCGAAACCCAGACTTTGGACTTGGGGCTATCTGAATGTTTGTATTGCCAATTTTCTGATGGCATGCTCATTCAATTTACTTATGCCATCCATCCCGCTATATATTACCGAACAATTAGGTGTACCTCAGACTAAGACCGGAATTGTTTTAGCATCTTATGCTATCGCGATACTTATCATTCGTCCATTCTCGGGCTATATTGTCGATTTGTATTCCAGAAAAACTGTCTTACTTATCAGTTTCATATGTTATGTAAGTATATTCATCGGCTATTTTTATGCTACAGCCATACTCATATTCATCATTGTCCGGTTTATGCATGGTGTTACATGGGGCTTATCCACGGTATCATCAAGCACATTAGCGATAGACTTGGTTCCATCCGAACGCAGAGCCGAAGGTATTGGCTATTTCGGAACCTTTATGAATGTTGCAATGGCTATCGGGCCATTTATCGCAATACATATTTATCAGACATATAACTTCCAGACTTTGTTATATTGCGCCATTTTCATGGGGATATTGGGTATAGTTGCCGTTGCCTTCATCAAAGCTCCGGAACGGCCAAAGGTTCAACGAGAGAAACTGTCATTTGACCGGTTCTTCCTTGTTCCCGCGTGGCCTATATTTCTCAATCAGCTATTGCCTAGTTTTGCCTGGGGTACTATAGGACCCTTCGTTGCTCAATACGGAAAAGAGATATCTATACCAAATGCAGGGGTGTTCTTTCTATTTTGGGCAGGAGGGATTATTATCTCCAGAATCTTTGCCGGAAAAATGGTAGATAAAGGGTATATCCATTTAGTGAACATATCCTCAATGCTTATTGTAGCCTTATCTTTTCTGACATTCGCCCTCTTTCATAACATTGAGGCATTTTGCATTTCTGGTCTATTTATAGGTATAGGTTTCGGTATGATGTTTCCTGCACTACAAACATTGTATATAAATATGGCTGAAAACAATCAACGGGGAACAGCTAACTCTACTTATCTTGTAGGATTCGACCTCGGATTAGCTTTAGGTATGCTTATAGGTGGATATATTTCAGGTATTTATTCGTTCGAAATCTTATTTCTTGTAGCTTCGGGACTTTGTGTCCTAAGTAGTATTGTCTATAATTTCGTATCGAAGAAACTATTTGAAAAGAAAAGGCTTAGGTAATATGACCTTATATCACAACCCTTGTTTATGTAATTCTCTCTCCAATTCAGACTTTAGTACAAGGGCATGATTCTGCGACTCATTTTTAGAAGCATATAACAAAGTCACAACCGATTGCCCTTTTAGCGTATCGACAAATCGGGATAATACACCGGAAGATTGAAGTTCAATCCTGTAACGGGTAGCAAATTCCTCCCAGTTTTGAGCCTGATCAGAGTGAAACCACTTACGTAGTTCTGTCGACGGAGTAATATCCTTCTCCCACAGATCGAACTTCAGGCTTTCTTTCTTCATACCTCTGGGCCAAAGCCTGTCAACCAGAACCCGATATCCGTCTGCATTATCATAATCAGCGTATACACGTTTCAACTTTATTATCATGAATCTTATCTATTGATCTACTTATATAACACAAAAAAAGGAAAACCGTTTTTGATTAGCTTTCCTTTTCACATATCTTCTTATTGTTTATACTTGATCAGATATCAACAACAAACTTCTTCAATTCCGCATTCAATAACTGAGGAGGAACAGCTTTCTTTACTTCATCGATAATGATACTCAAAACCCGTTCTCTCAAGAACTCCTTACGTGTAACTAAACTGATCTCACGAACCGGAGAAATATCCTTCAACGGACGGATATTCTGCTTTTGCTTATCGTTCAACTGATCAATAGCCATTTCCGGAATAATAGTCAGCCCACTATTATTATCTACAATATTGATCAGTGTTCCAATACTTCCTGCTTCGTATGTAAACAGTGTATGAGAACTCTTGCGTTTACGCAGATTACAAATACGTAGTATCTGGCTTCTAAAACAGTGAACTTCTTCTAGTAACCAAAGCTTATTTATATTCAAATCCTCTTCATCCAGTTCTTTCTTTGCATATAGGGAAGTCTCACGGGGAGATACATATGCATAAAATCGTTCGTAATAAATCGGATGTTCTTTCAACTTATCATTTTTAAGAGGAGTTGCCAAAATAGCCCCATCTAAAGACCCATTGAGAAGACGGTCTATAATCTGGGTAGTAGTGGTTTCTTCAATAACCAGCTCTATATCATAGCCATTTTCTTCGTGCCTCAACATCAGTTTGGGCAAAAGATATGGTGCTATAGTAGGGATGATACCCAGCTTGAAAGTACCTTTTACAATACCTTTTTCCTCCTGTATTATCTCCTTTACCTGCTTCACCTGTGAAACAATAACTCTTGCCTGATTTATAATCTGAGTTCCTATCGGAGTTGGTTGAACGGGCAACTGGCTACGATCAAATATCTTCACCCCGAGCTCATCTTCGAGCTTCTGAATCATCATACTTAATGTAGGCTGAGTCACAAATGACGCCTCGGCTGCTTTTGCAAAATGACGGTGATTATCGACTGCGATAATGTATTCCAACTGTTGTATATTCATATTCGAAAAAGTTGTATCTTTTAAGTAAAAGTATATATTCGAATGAGTCTCAATATTCCCTTTCTCCGAAGATAGATGTCCCTACACGAACGATAGTAGCACCCTCTTCTATGGCTATTTTATAATCATGAGACATGCCCATCGATATTTCACAGAACTGAGAACATTCTGAGAAATAAGAATCTTTCAATTCTTCATAAAAAGAATTTAAGGTCTTAAACTCATTTCGTATTTGTATTTCATCGTCAGTCAAAGTCGCCATTCCCATCACCCCTGCAATCTGAATGTATTGTAACGCAGACCAATTCTGATTATCCAGCATTTCACGGCATTCATCATAGCTAAAGCCGTATTTAGTATCTTCCTGAGCGATCTTTATTTCAAGTAGGCAACGGATTGTCCGGTTGACTGCTTGTGCATGTTTATTTATCTCTGTCAATATCTTCCAACTATCAACACTCTGAATAGTATGAATATACGGAACAATAAACTTCACTTTATTAGTCTGAAGATGACCTATCAGATGCCATTCGATATCAGACGGTAATTCCTTCGCCTTTTCATCCAGTTCCTGAACACGGCTTTCTCCAAAAACACGCTGACCGGCATTATAGGCCTGCATCAAAGCTTCTTTCGGATGGAATTTAGAAATGGCCACCAACTTAACCCTTTCGGGCAATTGGCTCTTTATTGTATCTAAATTCGATGCGATGCTCATCTTACTCTTCTTTTGTATACTCGATCTTCCCTTTATCGTCTGTTGAATAAGGGAAAACATCCATTAATGCTGTTTCTGTCAGAGAAGCAATACTGTAGTCAGCCATAGTTCCAACCATACCTTTCTCTACAACCTCCAATGCATCTTTTATATCCGATGCCTGAGCCAACATCTGAACAGCTGTTTTCTTCTCCATTCCACTCTTTTCGTCTAAAGTGATGAAGTATACTTTTGCCTTGTAATAGCGGTCTCCGTTTTCATTAAAGAACAACTCAGCAAGTTTTGCACGCTTAATATCGGCTATTGTAAACTCTCCGGCAATATAAGGTTTTAGCTCTTCGATGATACGAGCTTCGGCTTCCGTAAATGATAATGCATCTACCAGATAAGGTTCGGTCACTTTTTTCTGTGTTCCGTTCTCCATCGTTTTCTCGTAAGCCACCTTACATTCAAACCAATTATACATATAGATTTTATTGTTTTAATTTACTTATACAAACAAGACTTTCCCATGTCGACAAAACCAATATCGGAGCAGAGACTCTTATTTCAAGAAACAAAAATAGCAATTATTTATATATTTAAGTCTTCTCTGATAAATAAAATTTATAAATAAAAGCCGGCTATCTATAAGCCGGCTCAATTAACATTTATTTTTTACAGTTTACGGGCACCGTCTTTTATCACCACATCATAAACTTTCGGTTTGATGCGGAATTTTTGCTCGTAACTTTCAGTTGCACGCTTGATAAATCCATCATGTAGTTCATTCTTTACCAAGTTGATAGTACAACCTCCGAAACCGCCACCCATTACACGTGAGCCTGTTACACCACATTGACGGGCTACATCATTCAAGAAGTCTAACTCCTCGCAGCTTACCTCGTATTTGCGGCTAAGCCCGATATGTGTTTCGTACATTTTCTTGCCCACTGTTTCGTAGTCTCCTTTTTTCAAGGCATCACAAGCTTCGTCCATACGTTGAATTTCTTCGATCACGAACTCTGCGCGCATATAATCTTCGGCACTCACTTCGTTTACCACTTCTTTCAACATATCAATGGTTGCATCCCTCAACAATTCAACCTCAGGATGGTATTTACGGATGTAAGAAGCAGCATTCTCACACGACTCGCGGCGTTTGTTGTATGCAGATGAAGCCAGTTCATGGGCAACACAGGTATTAATCAATACCAAACGGTATCCTTCTGGATTAAACGGAATGTACTCGTATTCCAATGAACGGCAATCCAAACGGATAAGCGAACCTTCTTTACCGAAGCAAGAAGCAAACTGATCCATAATACCGCATTTTACTCCTACATAGTTATGTTCTGTAGCCTGACCGATTTTAGCTAATTCAAAACGGTCGAATCCTAAACTGTATATATCATTCAAAGCAAAACCAAAACAACTTTCTAAAGCTGCGGAAGAAGACATACCTGCACCCAGAGGTACATCTCCGGCGAACACACAGTCGAATCCTTTGATTTTAGCTCCACGTTTCATCATCTCGTGGCAAACACCAAATATATATTTACCCCACTGTTTGATCGGAATATCATCCAACCCGAATTCATCCATTTCTTCAAGGTCAACAGCGTAAGCTCTTACACGATCTTCAGTTCCGTTTGGCTTGATCATGCAATACATTGCTTTGTCGATAGCTCCCGGAAGAACAAAACCTCCATTATAGTCGGTATGTTCTCCGATAAGGTTGATACGACCCGGTGATGTGTATAGCTGACCTCCGTCACCGAACAATGATTTGAATTTTTCTGAAATAACAGTAGTTTTCATGGTTCTTTATTCTATTTTATATATTTAATGAATAGTTTTAATCGCATTTATTCTTTGAGGTATAAAATTAACACTTATTTCCGTTCCGAATAATTTTTTCCGTACAATTGGCAACTTTTTTAATCTTTTAACTATCTCCGATTTATTCCGGTTTCAATGACAAAAAAAGTGACAAACTTATACAGAAAGGTGACATTAAAGTGACAGATAAACAATTGGTGTCACCTTTTTTATTTCTTGACAATAAGGAATTTACCCTTCTCAAAGTGACATTTGAAGCAAAAGTGACAATATTTTTTATTTTTCTTTTTATTCATTTCTCTATAAATCTGTTTTCTGTATAGATAAAAAGCCGGGCAAGTGAAAATATTGCATTTGTACATACCATCCATAAGCAAACAGGGCAGCTTTTATAGCCACCCTGTTATTATATTCTTATCTCGGATATTAAAGGTTCAGGTTCATTCCTTTCGGATATTTTACACTGTAACTGATCTCATAAGTTTTGGTAGCCCCGGCAGGCAGTTCTTCTTCCCAGCTTATAACCCCTATATCTTCTTTATTAGCGGTCCATGGGGTAGTATCTTTTGTTATCAACTCCACTTCGATGTTTTTCTGGGTCGAAATCGGATACTGGTCTTTCAATACCATCTTCACCGGTTTCGTCTGGTTATTCTTTACAGTTATGCGGTAAGTAAAGACCTGTTTTGTTCCGCTATCCAGAAATTTAGTACTGCTGAAATCTTTCAATCTTTCGCGTTTTACTGTAACTCGTTTATCTGACCCGAGAGTTAGTGCCAGTTTTTGAGTTGTAGAACGGGTGTCGATCATCGACTCTCCTACATAAGTACCATCGTAAGTTATATTAGCCTTACCACTAAGCAGATTCAGTTTCTCCCAATCCGCTATTTCTGCCAGCAAATATGTCTCGGTATCCAGTTTAGGTGCACTGTAATATTTATATTCGGCTTGTACCTGTTTTGTTTGCAGGTCTATACTTTGCACTTTTCCATTTCCCTGTATCGTATAGGGTATATCGATATTGTATGTAACATTCATATCGTTGTCAGACATAGTAATATAATCATCCATACTGTTTTTCAAGGTTATTACCTCTACCCCTCCGGTAGCGCTGCTACCATATATGGCAGTAGCATCAGAGCCTGTCAATCTTTGGCGGCTTTTTATCATAGACGGATCAAGTGCAGCCACATATACGGCATCAACAGGATTGCCATCGACAATATAAAGTAACTCGGCTTGCTTATCTTTTCGCGTACCATATGCTGTAGTTACTACTTCCTGTAATTCCTGAGCCGGCATCATATCATACTCTTAGATTTGTAAATTGTTAAATGGGTTATAGACAGTTAATCTTTACAGTGTTATGAGAAATGAATATTACTTGATAGGTCTCGGCCTAGAGACTGGAATTGAATTGTCTGAGGAGGTGGCTAATAGACTTATTGCTAAGGGTCTGCTCGTTTTGGACGGTACGGAAATTCTTAAATCTATTGATGTTAAATTCTACTGGTTGAAAATTGCTATTTAATGTAAACTTTAATACTTGTATTATGTCTAAGCGTAAATTACATAAGATTTTCTTGCCTGCTGGTGAAAATGTTTCTCTAGGCTCGTTTATTCGTATAACTGGTCTTGAGGCTAAAAGGTTTCTTGCATCTGGTGTTATCGTTCCCTCTGATAATCCTTCTTTATATACAGTTACTATATTTTATCAAATATCTGATTCTTATGGCAAAGCAATCTAATGATGTAATATCTTTTGGTTTTGGTTTATACCGTGCTGAAATCGTTGTTAAAGCCGGTAAGGCTGTTGTTACTTACTTTTATGAAGGTGCTAATCGCGAATCCTCTTTACTTCATTTCGCAGTTAATGAGATTACGCAATATAATTCTGTTCGTCTTAGTTTTTTGCGCGAAAAAACGCAAAAATATGCTGCTCAGAATTCTTTGAAGTTAGTCGATTCTTTATTTGATCCTAGATCTTGACCGATATGACTGATGTGGCTTATAATATCTTATGTACTCAGTATCGTTGGCTGGTCTCATATATATCAGCGAATTACAGGATCAAAGTTTACTCACGCGCTATTAACCGTTTGGTTGGTGTCTGGGGGCTTGTTTCTCTTGTTGGTTTTGATTTATGCTTTAAGTTCTTGAATCGTGCTTATTCGTCTATTGACGATAAGTTAACGTTTAAGCTTAGACGTGGTCTAAAAGTTACTTTTTATTCCCGTTAATGAACAAAATGCTCTTGTTTATATTCTATTAATACCTAAGCGGAACGGGTGAACTAAATATCTTACTAGATTCAAGGTCTATCATTCGTTATAGTCCCGTTCCGTTTTTTTTGTCAATAGGTCTAGATAGAAAAATAGCATTAAAGGGCTGGTAAGAGTTATAGAAAGTTTGATAAGTGGGTTAATTAATATGAATATGAAAATAAACAAAAATCTTATGTCCGATCGTTATTGTATTGGTGTTGACGTCTCAAAGAAGACTCTGGATATTCGTATCTATGCATCTGAAAATATGTTATCATCTAACTATGTTCAGGTGTCTAATGATTTATCCGGGTTTACTTCTTTTGCCCGCTGGTTAAAACAGCGTAATATCTCCTGGCCTGATGTTCTTATTTGTATGGAACATACGGGTTATTATGGTTATGACTTCCGTTCTTTTTTGCAGGAGAAAGATGTGTTTTATAGCGTTGTTTCCGGTTTGGAAATAAAGCGGTCTATGGGTCTCGTTCGTGGTAAATCCGATAATATAGACGCCGGGCGTATAGCCCGTTATTGTTATCTTCATCGTGACGAGCTAAAACGATCGATAGGTAAATCTTCTGAGATGCTTATGATTCAAAGGCTACTTAGCGAGCGTTCCGATTATAAAAAGCGCGCATCTCGTGCGAGGGCTTATCTTACCGATCATAGACAAGCGCCGGATACTCCGGTTTATCGTCGTTATGAGTCTGATCTTAAGCATTGTACATCTGTTTTAAAGGTTATTGAGTTGGATATTATTCATTTAATAGAATCCGATGTCGATCTATATCGTAACTTTTCGTTACTGATCAGTATCGTTGGTATTTCGTTTATTAATGCTGCAAATGTCCTTTTATATACTGATAATTTTCGGCTGTTTAAAGACGCTCGGAGTTATGCTAGTTACGTCGGTGTTGCTCCCTTCCCTTATCGTTCAGGTACAAGTGTCTATTCTGCTGATCGCGTGTCTAAATTATGCGCCCGGCATTTAAAATCTGATCTGACTCAGGGTGCTTTGTCTGCTATTACTCATGACCCTGAATTAAGGGCTTATTATAAAAGAAAAATCGCTTCCGGAAAATCTTCCGGGAGCGTTTTAAATGCAGTTAAATTTAAACTTATTGAACGGATGTTTTGCGTTGTTAAGCGTGGCGCTCCGTACGTTAAGTTATCTAATCATGTATCTCTGTAATGTCTTTGTTTTCTTTATAGTGATTATTATTAATTGTTTGAATCTTAAGCGGTTTCGTTGTGAAACGCGACCGCTTTCTTTGAAAAGAGTTTCTTTATTGTTTTATTAAATATATTATTGATTATGAGAGTTTTAAACCAAAACGGAAATATTTCCGACTTGCAAGTCGAAAATGGTACTTTCTTCTTGCTTTTTGATGTGACTAAAAGTCAGGGTTATGACAGTTTACCTGCTTTTTTTGGCGATTTGGCATTACCTACCTCCGATACGTTAAAAGTGTTGTATACTTCTCGTGCGGGTGGTCAGCGTACATTAATACCTTCTCTGCCTATTCTTCCTTTAACTATCGCTGCTACTATGGGAGAACAACATTTGAAATGTTATCTAGACGCGAATGGAAAGATTAATCGTGTTGTCTTCCCTGTTATGATCGGTGCGGGTGGTGCTCTGTCGCTTGATGACAATAGTTATATCTCTGTATCGACTAACTTTAGCAGTCTTGCTACGATTACACCTAGTGCTGCTGATGATGGTTTGAGTTTGCAAATCTATGCTGTCGATACTGTTAAATCGAATCTTGCGTTTATGTACGAATCTATTCATCTGAATGCCAGTTCTCAAAAAGCTATTGATTTGACGAATAGTAATCAGCTTATTATGTCTAAACAGATACTTGATTTTCAATTGCTTGCAAAGGAAAATCAGTATTCTGTGAACTGGTCTGAACGAGAAATTGAGTCTGTCGCTCGTGCACAGAATGACTTGTTAGCTATGTTTGGTAATGATATCTCTGCTACCCGTGTTATTCAGGGACAGAATGTTACTTCTAATCTTGGTTTTGAAGCGGTTACTATTGCTTCCGGTGGTGCATATTATAATGCTATCGGCGTTACAGACTTTGCCACTGCTAAAGTGACGAGTAAATATGATGATCGTGCGTATGTTCTGCGCGTGGTCGATACTTCTGTCCTTTAATATTCTTGGTTTATGAGTATATTCAGTTCTATTGGTAAGGTCGCTTCGAGCGTCGTTAAATCGGTTGGTAAAGTTGCAAGTTCCGCCGTTAAGGTGGTTGCAAAAGTTGCCAGTCCGGTGTTAAAAGTTACTCCGGGTGTTGGCCAAATCTACGATGCCGCTACGGCTCTCGTAGGTGTTGACCCTGTTGTGGCTCTCGGTAATACTGTAGGCGGTGTTCTCGGTGGCGGAAATATTGGAGAGAATATTTCTACTGGTTTAAAGGCAAGTGTTACGGGTGGTCTTGTCAGTGTCTTATTCCCCTCGAAGGTTAAGCCCGGTGAAGAATTGCCGAAAACGTCGGCTGATTCTCCCGGGGTGTATACTTATGAAGATGGCAGTTATGCGTATACTGTGAATGCTGATCAATCGGTTACTTATAATCCGGTCGATCTTACATCGCCTCCGATCAATGCCGCTGAGACCGCTAACGGTTCTCTTGTATCTCTTCCTGAGTCGTTGGGTGCAAAAAGTATGTATGTAAAGCAGTTACTTGATTCTTATGGACATCCTTTGGGAGTCGATAAAGCTAATATGACTCTTTCAGCGGTGAATAGTTATGTCACAGGGCAGGCTCCGTTATCAGGTGCTCAACAAAGTAATTTAATTGCTCTGGACGTCGTTAATCAGGATCCTGAGGCCTTGGCTTATACTGCTGAGACTTTAGCCGTGGCAACGAAGAAGAAATCTATTGACTGGGTTGCTCTGTTGTCTGGTCTCTGGAACACTGCAAAAGCGGCTGATATACCCGGTGTTTCTGATGCCTTGAAAAAGGCCGAAGGACAGGCTATAAACGTCGTTACGGGCGTTGTTGAAGAAACAACGGCGCAAAAGATGGCGCGGTTTATTAAAGATAATATGCTACTTGTTATCGGTGGTCTCGTGGCCCTGATCTTGCTTGTGATGTTCTCCCTGGGTCGTCGAACCCGTTAATCTAGTAAGCTATAATAATCTTTTTTTTTTTTACTTTTTTTAATTATAAAAATAATCAGATAAGAATTTTTTACCTGCGCCAATAACGCTAAAAAGAGAAAGCAAAACACGGGTTAATTTTAATCGGATTTTTAAGCTATTACTATAGTTAAAAATTTGTTAAAATTGTAAAAGTTGATTGCTGTTCTAGCCCTTTCTATGTCTCAATTTTCGGTGTTATGCCTCCCGTGTTTTGTGTCTCTTTGGGCGTTATTTCCTTTGTGAAAGATTCTTATCCTAAAACCAAATTACGATGAAAACTATAGTTAAGTACATGGCTTTGTTTGCCATTATTGCAGTTGCTGCAAAAAGTTTTGTTGATGCCTTTACTCCCGAGTATGAGGCATGGCGTGAAAAATACCCTCCAGAAGTTGAACCAGACGAAGCTGACGAAGACCCTAGTGAGGTGGCAGCTAACGTTGTTACTGCAGCTGATCTGTTTAAAGCAGACGGTTCAGAGAAAGGGGGTCTGTAATGGCACGTCGTAGAACTTCCCGCAGGCGTTACGGCTTTAGACGTCGTTTTCGTCGTTATCGTACCCGTTTCCGTGGTTATTTCCGTCGGTTCCGTTCCTTTCGTCCTTTCAGACGTTTTAGACGTCGCCGTTCATCTTCTGGGCGTGGTTTGTTTTCTGGTCGCCGTACTCGGATTTTGGGTTTTGGTGTTCCTACTATTCTGTTGGTTTTGGCGGTAATTGTCGCTATTTGGAAATGGCAGCCTATAAAAACATGGGTTAGCAAATTTATAAAGGTATGAATAAGGGAATTTTGGCTTTTCTCATTGCTGGCGTTCTTGCTGTTATTAGCTTCCTTGTCTGGAAGCTATTAATAGCTAAGAAGACTTCGGATGTTGTTACACCGTCTGTTCCTGTTCCTGTTAATAACCCTATAAGCTCTCAGAGCGTCAACAATATTGGCGGTTATGTAAATGTTAGTCCTGAATCTACTCTTGATTCTGATAGTGTTCACACTAGCAGTGTCTTGCATAATGACTCTAAGGGTTTTTCGGCTTCTTATCAGGAAACTTTGACCTTTGACAAGACAGCACTTAGTCAGCGTTCGAATAATCCCGGTGCTTTGTTCTGGGATGGTTCGACTAACTGGCAGGGAATGAATAAATCTAAAACAAAGTCGGGTGCTATTATGTATTTTGATAATTTTGATTATGGCGTTCGAGCGCAGCTCATGACGCTAAAGAACTACTTCAAAAAGCATGGTTTAAATACGCTGCTTGGTATTACTACCCGTTATGCTCCTTATGGACATGAAAGCAATGATCCGGCCGCGTATGCCCGTACTTTAGCTTCTTACTTGGGTATCGATGTTGACACTAAATTTGATTTAGATGTAAACAGGAATATGCTTGCTGCTTTAGGTTATTTTATCCATCGTGTTGAAGCTGGTTACTTCTGGATACCACGTTCTAAATACCTTGAATGGGCTCCTAAAGTGTAATATTGTTGAATTTATAGAGCCTGTATAGTCAGGCTTTATTTAAATTGTATATTTTATGGCTATTTTGAATAAAAGTGCATCTCCTGCAGGAGATACATTCGGTATTATACAGAATGTATTTGTTTGGTTTATCGTTATTGCTTGCGGTTTCTTGTTGTATAAGTTATATCAGAAGGTTTTTGGTTCTTCTGGTGCAGGTACTGTAACCAGTTCTCAGGAAAAGGAAATATTAAATCATTCTTCTGATCGGATGTCTAACGGTAATACGTATATGCAGTCTGCTGAATGGCTTTTTAATGAGCTTTGGGCTTCGGATGCCTTTTTTCCTTGGTTGAAAAATACTGATGAAGCTGTCGTAGGTCGGTTTATGTTGACTGTTACTAAGTCTGAATTTCAGCAATTGTCGTCTGTTTATTTACTATTAAAGAGAGAAAAGCGTTCTTGGTATCAGCAGATGGATTTGAACGCTTCTCTTTCTTCTGATTTAGATGTCTTGTTTAGTTCTTCTGATAAAGTTATGTATATGGAACATTTGTCTTAGAGGATAATGAGTATAGATGTAGTGATTCCTATAATAATCCCTATTCCTGTTCCTATTCCTATATTTATTATTCCTTGCGATCTTTTGTCGTTAATTACCGTTTCGATGTAGTTTTTATTGTATGTTTTTGGCTTTTCGTCTATTATTTTTTTAATTATTCGTGCGGTGTCTTTTATGTCGTGTTCTTCTTTTAGTAGTGAATTAGGGATTCTTATAGTGTAGTATCCTTTAACCATTGAATAGTATGTTCTTAATATATCTCTTTTTGCTTGTTCTTTGTCTAAATTGTGATGAGAACCGTCTATTTCTATGTTTATAAACTTGTTCGGTATGGCTATGTCTATGTGTTTGTATCCGTCGTATTTCTCTAGCTCTGATCTTATGCCTAATAGCTGTAGTTCCTTGTTTAGTCTTTTTGCTACAAGTGTTGGTTCTGGTTTTTGGGTGTTTTCTCTGTTCATGTTCTTTAAATTTTAAAAATTAATACTGTAAAATAATGGAAAATAATCCAGAAAAAGAAATAGTTTTTATTGAAGGTCGATCTTATGAAGTGATTGATCATGCCAGTTGTTTGGGATGTTTCTTTGAGTTGGACAATGGTAATTGTTCTGCACCCTATCTGCTTGGTTGCTCTCCTCAATTCCGTTCAGGTGACCGTTCAGTTATTTTTAAGCTAATTGAGAATGAAGAAAATAATTAACAGTTGGCTTTTCCTCTGCTATCTACGCGAGGAAAAGCGCTTTGTTTGTCATTGCATAACAGAAGGTAGTTTTACTAATGCGATGGCGTCGCATGGGAAATTATTCCCTATGCACAACGTTGTATTTGTTCTTAGCGTTCCGTCTTACTTATGTGAGGTTTTTTGTATGTATTTACAGAGTTTTTTCGCTGATTCGGCTGCCGTATCAGCTTCTTTAAATTCCCGCTTGACGGCTTCTTCTTCTCAGTTTGTTGTTGCTCCTGTTAAGACCTATCTGGGTCTTATTCCTCTTAGTTATAGCGATGTCTCCCGGGTTCTGGTCTTTAGTAACTGGTCCGGTGAATATTATGAGAATGCCTGTGCATTTGTGCTGCATTCTTCATTCCTGGAATACTTTAACGCTATATTCTATAGTTCCCGTTCTAATAATACCCTACATATCTTTTCGTGATGGATATAAAAAATAATTTATTCAGTAGGCAAACAGATTATAC
This sequence comes from Indolivaga macrotermitis, assembly GCF_900128985.1. GTDB lineage: Bacteria > Bacteroidota > Bacteroidia > Bacteroidales > Dysgonomonadaceae > Dysgonomonas_A > Dysgonomonas_A macrotermitis. Next base: position 485,662 of record NZ_FQUC01000002.1, read on the forward strand.
ATTGAAGATGTATAAGTGTATACCTACTATCGTTAACGGCTCTCAGGTTGACAATTTAGTAGAATTTCAAGTCGATAAGCCGTTTATTCTGCTACATGCTTTTGTAGTTAAAAAAACCGATTCTCGCGACCGTTATTCAGACCTTACTCAGGGTATGACTAACGCGTTATTGTTTCTCGATCCGCACCCGATTGTTCAGATAATGAATGTTGCTAATGTTAGTAGCTTCCATATTGCGCCAAATCTCTACTATGTTCAGGACTTGCGCCCTGCTCCGGGTTCCGTTGATTCGAATGGTTTACCATTGAACCGTGATGACTATGAGCAATATGTTTATGTTCTCGTTTGTACTAATTTTTAAGATTAATTGAGATGGATGTAAATAAATTTAGGTTAGACTGGCGCAATAGCCCCCAGAAGCAATTGGACTTCTTAGAGGCTATGGTCGGCGCCTTGATTCGTATAGATGATAAGTTAGGTGATATAAGTATAAAGCTTGATGTCCTTCCGGATATTAAAGCTTTGCTTGAAAAGAGTAATGAGATACTTGTGAGTATCGAAGACTTGAATGAGGTAAATAATTTGTTGACTCAGCAAGTTGTGGATAATACGACATGTACATGTAATGCTTTGCATAATGTCGAACAGCAGCTTGATGAAATTATCGATCTTCTTAATACTGATGTTCCGGCTTACTCTTTTGACATTGTCGATTCTTCGTTTACCTTAACGGATAACGATTTAGTAGCCGGCTCATTCTTGTTAAATGCGACGTCCGTTAAGAACGGTGCTAATTTCGATGGTATAACGGTATTGGAAGGTAACGAATATGTATCGTCCGTTGAAGTCTTAAATGATGGCACTTTCCGGCTGAATCTGGCCGTTACTTCGCTCGCTTACGGTACTTACGTGATTCGTTTACAACAAGCCGAATCTTCGACCGTAGAAGAGTTCAATCTTATTCGCGTTCAGCCTACCGTTACGAAGGCTTATTTGTCTTATAGTGGTGCTGGCGGTTTATTGATCGGTGGCGATACTGCCGGAGAATATCAAGTAGGCGTTACTATTAACTTGCCTACTGAGGTTTGGCGACAAGGTTATTCGTTTCTTGGCTTTGTTAGTTCTGCTTGGAGCGGTACTAAACAGCTAGGTGAAACCTTTATTATGCCGGCCGCGAATACGAATGTAGCTGCATCATGGAAGATTATCCCGACAGCTACTATAAGTATCGAGAGTATAGATACCGCTGACTCTCTAGAGCTGCTTGTATTACCCGTCGGTACTGCCGCAGATTGGAGTTCACAGACGGTTTATCTTGTTAATTCCGGAACGCCTCTAAATGTTGGCTTAAATAGTCTCGGTCAAAAGTTGGTAGTAGGCGATCATTATTCTATTTATTACCGGAAACTTAACGGTAATGGCGCGGTTACGACTTATGATATACCCGCCGTGGTTGATGGTGGTGTATATTCTATTGGTGTCGCTCCCGGGCCTGATATCGATATAACTAATACAAATGCGACTGCGCAGTATGAAGTTATAATCTTGCCTGTAAATGCCCCTATAGACTATGTTACTCAGGAGATATGGATAATGCCGGGTGCGAATTATACTACTAACTTCGATCGTGATAGTTATGGCAATAACTTCATCGTCGGTAACCATTATGTAATTCATTATAGTAAAAGTTTCTCAGGCGGACAGCCTGTTCAGTCTGAGGACATTGACCCGTTGGTAGATGGTGCTACCTATACTATTAGTTAGTATATAGTAATTAATGTTTTGTAAACTAAGGCTTTAGGAGAGTTTGAATAACCTCTCCTAGCCTTTCTCATGTCTTTGTTTATGAATAATTTAGATAAGAACATATTGAAATTATGGCGTTTAGGTGATGTTCCTGAGCGTTCATTATCTTGGCTTTGTATGAAGTCTTTTCGGTCTGTAGATATTCACATCAGTATAAGGAAGGATAGTATTTCCGGCGTTTATGTCGCTTCTTGTCTCGACCCAAAATTAGAGATCAAGTTGTTTGATTTGCGTTTGCTCCTCGAGCGTGTTTTTACGAATCTTGATAAGCTGACTACGGATGTCTATCATAGGTCTACGCTTCGCCGGGTGCTGCCGTTTATAGAGCAATTGAAGGTCTCACCAGACTTATTTGAGTTTAATGAGTTCCCTTTTTAGAGGGCTATTATTCTTCTGTATAGTTGGACTTGTTTATGTTTCACTTTTCGGATTAGGTTTTTATTTATGTTTGATAATCATGGGTTTATCCTCCGTAGAGATTTTAGTTCTACTCTTGTACCGCGTCGTGCTTTTGTTGCGTCGTTTAAGCGCGCAAAAAGGGAGCCTGTTTTCACGAATCTTGATTTGCTTGACTCTCATTCTGGTCATGCTGTCAGTTGTACTTGTTCTTGTTGTTGTGCTGATCGGTCTGTTAAAGTAAATTCTTCGCTTAACCGGTCTGAACGTGGCTTTTCTATTGGATCCCGTTCCCGGGTTGCTATCAAAAATGCAGCAAATTCTATGTTTTTTCGGTCGAAAAAGAAAGAATATCTGCGGTTTATTACCTTCACTTTTCCGTCTATTCCTGGAACTTTTGATAGTAAGGTTCAGGAGGATAAGTATTTACATAATCTTTTTAAAAAATTTTTAGACAATGAGCGTAAAAATTATGGGCTTACTGAGTGGCTTTGGACTAATGAAAGGCAAAGTGGCGAACGACTCGAAAAACATGAACAGTCTGCTCGTGAGGTCCTTCACTATCATTGTATCTTTGAGTATAAAGATCGTATCAATTACTACCTTGTTAACCTGCGGTTTCTTAGGCTTTTGCATCGTAATGGTTTTAATATTTTATCGTCTTATAGTCAAAATATTAAAAAAACTGACGTTCGATATTCCGGCTTAAAGAGGACTTGTCAGGCTATTGCTAAAGGTGATTACGATTATCTTATTCAGGATACTGAGCGCATGTACTTGCGTGATGAATTAGGCATTAAGCGTTTTGTTTTCTTGTCTCCTGTTGATTTTGAAAAAATCCGGTATAGCTCCCTCGATATTGGTCGTGTATCGGCCTATATTTCAAAATATATCTCTAAAGCGAGTGATAAGATCTATTGCCGTCGCTGGGGGTCCTCTCAAGGTCTTGTTCTTAAGAAAGAGCAGTTAGAGGCTTTCGCTATCGACTTGTGCGGTACTGAGGTTGTCGATGAAGATACCGGTGAAATTGTTCCTGTTATCGATAAATTGAAGTTCTTCAATTTTATGATCGCCGGCGACGATTCTACCGAAATTATTAAATTTCGTGTTTCGGCTTTCGATCAGGAGGGCGAAGACTTTTATTACATCCCGCCTAACTGGCGGAACTGGCGTAAATACTCGATCTTCTTTGAGAAGATAAAAGAATATTTCGGTTATGAGATTTAAGGCGTTCTAAGCGCATTAAATTTTATTTTGGTATATAGATACTATTTTATTAAAAAAGTGTCTTAAATCAGAAATTCGGCCAAAATAACTACATTTAGGACGGTCTTTTAATGAGCGCGGAGCGCTCTAAATTTTAGAAAATGATTATGTTTCTGTCATGTTAAATTATGTTAATTCAAATATTTTCTTATATATTAATTTGCTTATTATCAGATTATTGATTATCTTTAGGTATTGAATTTAAATAATTAAAAATAGTATATTATGGAAACAATTAATGTTATAGAAAAGGAAGCTACCACTAATGAAGACCTTTATCTATCTATCAAAAATAGGGAGAGTGAAGATGTGATTGTAGATCTTCTTGCTGGTCGTTATGGATGGGCTTTTGATAGCGTGGATGAAATTGAAGGTTATGTCTGGGCTGAACGTGCTAGTGGTTATGGTCATTATATTATTCATTATCAGGTGTATAATTTTCCTGTTTCGAAAATTAATGTTCCGGACTTTAGTATAGAGGACTTTAGGGCCGATTTAGCAGATGATGATTATGAGTGGTATACTGATGATACTTTTGACGGCGTGATTGAAAAAATAGAGTTGAATTGATGTATAGGGGGCGGTACTCCGCCTCTATTTTTTTATGTATTAAATCGAAATTATTAATATTTTTTAACTATTTAAAATAGGGTTTATCATAGAAAACGAATAGCTATTTTGAACAGCCAGTCCGGCAACCCTTCCCGAAAGTTGGTTTATTCCGACCTGCCCATAAGTATATTCCTTCAAAAACCATGCACTGAATAAAGGTGCGGTTTTTCCGTTACTGGGAGTTGCAGTAGATAAGGTAAGTTTTACCTTTTCCCAATCGAGTCCTGTAGTTTGCCTTACCTTCGATTTGGCAGCAATAGTGATAGGCTTATCTGTAGATACTACAGTAATGTCGTAATAAGGTACCCAGTTGGCAGCCGATGTATAATACGAAATAGTAAAGTTGGAAGCTGTAGCTACCGGAGCGGCTAAAGTCAGCTTCAATACTCCCGATGTTTTGTTATTTTTGGTTGTTTCCTGCGACAGCTGATTACGTAAACGGCTCAATGCCTCATCGTATGTTTTTTTCTTTTTATTATTATCTGACTGAGTCAATTGCAATTCAGTTGATTTAGTCTTATAATAATCCATGGTTTTTACCAGTTCATCGATACCCAAGCCATTTTCCGATCCGGCAACATTCTTATCCGTTCCTTTTTGCAGAAGGGAAATAAGATTATTAGTCACAGTAATATCGGTATTTAACTGCTCTACTTTCTTCTGATAAAAATCAATAGAATCCAGCAATCTTTTTGAAGCAGGACTTACAACTTTACTCTCCGATAAATAATCGACCGAAAATTCATACGAAGATATAATTACACTATTAGATGCTTTTATTTTCAGACTGTTTACATCTATATTCGGGCTAAGACCTTCGATATAGATTTCGTTCTCTCCCCTGCTCAGGGTACCCGATGCAGAATGATTCAATTCTGCTCCTTGAAAAAATACTGTTACAGCATCCAGTTTCGATTTTATAGTTTTCTTATCGTCGGCGAACAAACTTGTCGAAATGCACAACGATAAACAGATTATGCCCAATACATTCTTTTTCATATCCTACTTTTTATTGTTTTTGTTTTTCTCTTTATTACTTAATAGAGTATATATTTCGATTATTTTCATAACCAAAAGTAAAAAAAGAGGATATGGGCGTCAATCTTTAATTGGTGAATGGGGAATCCGGCTTGGTGAAATCCGGCTAAAACATACTATATTTACATAAATTACCCTATCAAAAGAACAATACAAACCTATGAATATAGAAGATTTCAGAGAATATTGCCTCTCGTTTAAAGGAACATCCGAGAGTTTTCCTTTCCTCGACAAAAACATCCTCGTTTTTAAGGTAATGGATAAAATGTTTGTGTATGGTTCTATATTCCCGAAAGACGGAAAGATTCGAATGTCTATGAAATGTAATCGCGATTATTCGGTCGAACTCCGCGACAAGTATAGCGGCGTGCAAACAGGTGACCATACCCGCGACCTTTCATGGAACAGCATTTATATTGAAAGCGATATACCCGATACCCTGATTAAAGAGCTTGTCGCCCATTCCTTACAAGAAGTTATCAACGGTATGACCAAGAAAAAACAGGCAGAGTATAATAACCTCCGCTGATTATAACCTTTACAATAAAACTAATGGAAGATTTCCCATTTCTTTTTCCCCGAACTATATTTCCATTTATAATTTTTATCCTGATAGTAGCCGGACTCATTTTTAACAGCAACATATCTAAAAGTAGGCGGATCAGCTTCGGGTAAAATATTCGACCTGTAATAGACATGATTTTTATCTTTTGAAAAGCTTTCACTTATCTTACTGAATGTCCGAACATCAGCGCCCTTTATTTCTATTCCACTATAATATATCCGGTTCTTATCTGTTGCATAATCTCCATCGCATTTGAATGTAGCGATATCTATATTTGAAGCATCTCTTTCTTCCATATTCCAATACATCGTTTTATCTACAAAAAAGACAATATTTCGAATAGAGTCAACAACATGAATTGTTGCCGGACTATTTACCGGAATAACTGATACGGGCTTTTTTCTGAAATTATAAATCTTATTATCATCATGAAAGATATTTTCTATTACAGGACGGACTTCCCCTGTATAATGATAACTTTTTCCATACCCGAGAGATGGTTTGCCTACTATATAGTAAATAGTATTTTTATCAATGCCAACATCCCCTGACAAAAACCTGAATGTCTGAACATCGACATCTATTTTTTCATCGAAGTAATAATAATGAGAGTCATCTTTGGCCCAGCCACTATTTATTTTTATGTATTTATCAGGATTTGCACCTTCTATTATGTTTAAAATACCTTTCTCTTTATCTGAAAAATCGTTAGTAAAAACATGGTATTTATCACGAGTAAACGTTTCGTCGGAAGTAAATGAAGCGACATCGGCATTTGTCACTTTCACTCCCTTAAAAAACACATTATTTTTATCTTTAGCATAACTCCTACTGAGAACAATAAAACTTCCGACATCTGCATCCATCCGGATAGGAGTCGACCACCACAATTGAATTCCTGTTACTGACTGCTTATATTTATAAACAACATCCTTCTTTGAACTTGTGTAATAATAGTATTCAGATTTTCGGGCATCTACCACCGTATCACCCGAACCAAAGCCACAGCCTGACAATGAAACTATCACCAATAGTATAAGTATCTTTTCAGTCATTTTATAATCAACTAAGGTCATAAAATCAAAAGTATAAGAAAAAAGAATAGTATCGTATTTTGTAACTTTTAATACCGAAATAATTTTAACGACAAAAGATGTGATAATAAATGGACAAGCAGCTATAACATAATTTCAGGCAGAGCATAATAACCTGCCTGATATTAAATAATAGCTTATATTTTATTTTGCGAAATTCCTGCTTGCGAACGGCAAACACAAATAAAGGCCTGAATGCCAGAACTCTAAATCATGCCCTCCGTTGCGGACACGGTATTCGCAAGGTATATTGAGTTTACGCATCGCCATCACAAAATCGGTATTCCATTCTAAGCCTACATAATGGTCATCATCACCAAAGTCGATAAACCAGGCAGTCGACCGGAGTCTGCTTTCAGTTGCTTCATCAGCCTCCTCTATAAATTTTACGCAATCATTCTCTATAAGCTTAGTGCTTGTTTTCCTATATCTGTCTATTATAAAATCTTGTAATTGCAACCCTTTTACCATATCCAGCTGCATATCTATCAACTCCTGTTTATAGCGCAAAGTCGAACTCATTGCATATACAGCAGAAAACATTTCGGGATAATGTTGTGCATACCATACCGACGCACCTCCTCCCATCGAAAAACCTCCGATTGCCCGGTGTGACTTATCCCCGATTATACGGTATTCTTTCTCTATATATGGCAGGAATTCGGTAAAAAAGAAGGTTTCATATTTCCACTCCAAAATATCATAGTAAGTGTTCCAAGCCCCTTCCAGAATATTGCCTCCTGCATTTGGAGTAACCACGATCATTTCAGAAGCTTCGCCGGAAGATACAAGCAAATCCATCACATCCTTCAGGTGGAGACGCTCAAACCATACATTATCTGTAAATCCTGAACCATGTAAAAGATATAAGACCGGATATTTTTTGTCGGTGTTTGTTTCGTAACTCTTAGGTAAAAGAACTGTATAGCTCCTTTCAGCTCCAAGAACTTCACTTTTAATACTTTTAGTTTCGACCTTAGACTGAGGCGTAAAATCAAATTGTGCTAAAACCGGGATAGCCACCAATGCCATAAGCAGCGTGTAGAACATTTTTTTCATGATTCTTTGTTTAAGTTTATTCAAATTCATCCGTTTGACGCAGACAAAGGAATAAGGTTACAAAGAATTTATTCTACAATCGGCTTCACCCGATCAGATATTTACTTTTGGGTAGATAAGACAATATTTTTATTAGTATATATGTTGTTATAAAAGTGCAGACAGAAATAACAGGTAATTTAATACAGACATTATCAGTCATCCCATCAAATACCGAATAGAAAAAGTTAAGCAACATTATATGCGCCAAATACATTCCGTAACTCATATTCGAAATATCTGTAACAGTGCGACTCAGCACACATTCTTTACATGTCAGATTTTTGAAGATAAAAAATATTCCCAAAGCCATCATGGCAACATTTACAGTCCCGTATCCCCACGACAATTCCACATCAGCGACAATAGTCTCTGTCGAAAGCCGTTGACGGAAAACCAATACGGTGACAGCAAACCCGACTATCAGTAGCAAACTACCTAAAAGCATATCCGACTTTTTGTTTTCCATATGATATTTCTTCAAATATGCACCTAAAACAGCAAAGCCTAACAGACCACTGAAATAATACAACATCGGAGTATTATTCCAGTAACATTCGCCTAGTATCTCGGGAAATACCAGATGTATATAGGGAAGAAACAAAGTAAATACCCAAATCACCAGATAGAAAAGCAAAGCTTTCTGTGAAGCAGACTTTATCCACGGAGAAATAATGGGAAAGAAAAGATACAACCCTATCAGCATATAAACATACCAGAGATGACCTACCTCAGTACCGAAGTTGACCGGAATTTTCAGTATATTAACTAGAGTTGCCTGTACATCGGCATCACCCATAATCAGTTTATAAAATGCATAAAGTACACACCAGATAACGAAAGGAATAACCACACGTGTAAAGCGCTTCTTGAAAAAATCAGCCATATTATCTTTTACAGGCAGTACAAAAAAACCTGTGATCATAACAAACAGGGGAACTGCCGCCCGTCCTATCGAATTAAACAGATTAACCCAATAAGGATTATCTCCCATTGGAATCGTACCATCGGCATTAATATAATAAAACTCACCGGCATGCACCTGTATCACAAGGTAACAAGCTATTACCCGAAGTAGATCTAAACTGAATATCCTGTTATTCGTACTCATAAATACTCTATGTTGTTTTTATTTTGATTGCTAAAAGTATATAATTCGGATTAGTAAAAAAAATCCTTTCGCACTGTCAGACAATCTTTGTACCTTTGTTTTGAATTAGTCTCCGAAAATCACATTTTTTCTTCAGATGAAAAAACTTCACCCCATCATGTTTGCCGGAACAGGCAGCGATGTAGGCAAAAGTGTTATTGCAGCGGCATTCTGCCGTATCTTTTTGCAAGATGGTTATCATCCCGCCCCGTTCAAAGCACAGAATATGGCGCTCAATTCGTTTGCCACTCCCGATGGTTTGGAAATAGGGCGTGCTCAAGCCGTTCAGGCGGAAGCAGCTGGTATTCCCTGCGATACCGACATGAATCCCCTTTTACTAAAACCGACTACCGACAAGGTCGCACAGGTTGTCCTCAACGGGAAACCTTTCGGAAACCAAAGCGCATACCAATACTTCAAAAAAGAAGGGCGTGATGTTTTACGGAAAGAAGTAAACGATGCTTTCGACCGTCTCGAAAAGCGATATAATCCTATCGTAATGGAAGGAGCCGGCAGTGTATCGGAAATCAATCTCAGGGAAACCGATATTGTGAACCTTCCTATGGCGATCCATGCTAAAGCCGATGTAATACTCGTCGCAGATATAGACCGGGGAGGCGTTTTCGCCAGTGTGTATGGTTCGGTTATGCTGATGAATGAAGAAGAAAGAAAACATGTAAAGGGCATCCTTATAAACAAGTTCAGAGGAGATATCCGGCTGTTCGAATCGGGAATAACAATGCTCGAAGAGTTATGTAAAATACCTGTTATCGGGGTTGTTCCTTATTACAAAGATATATACATCGAAGAAGAGGACTCGGTTATGTTACAAACCAAAAACGTACAGGCTACACACGGAAAAGTCAACATAGCAGTAGTGCTGCTCAGGCATATGTCTAACTTTACCGATTTCAATGTATTGGAACGCGATCCACGTGTCCACCTCTATTATACCAATAATACCGACGAAATAGAAAAAGCCGATATTATACTCATACCCGGCAGCAAAAATACAATATCAGACCTGTACGAACTGCGCCGTAACGGTGTCGCGCAAAGCATCGTAAAAGCACACAAAGAAGGAACTACTGTTATGGGCATCTGTGGCGGTTACCAGATGATGGGGCACGAAGTTTGCGACCCCCATCATGTAGAAGGAGACATCGAACGCCTACCCGGACTAGGACTCCTGCCTATTACCACCGAAATGCAAGGGGAGAAAGTAACCCGTCAGATAGGTTTTACCTTTCTGGATTCTGCAGTTCCCTGTGAAGGGTATGAAATACATATGGGGACAACAAAACCGATAGATGATGCTAAAATATTACCGTTAAATCAATTATCGGACGGAACTACAGACGGATATTACCTCAGCCGGAAATGCTTTGGAACATACATACATGGTATACTCGATAACGGAGCATTTGTCGATTTTCTGCTCGAACCCTATGCAGAAAAGCTGACAGGCAAACCTTTCGATTTCAAAGCCTACAAAGAAGAACAGTACAATAAACTTGCTGACCATATCCGCTCACATGTGAATATGGATCTGGTATACTCAATAATGGGACGATAAAATGCTCAACGGACACGGAGACGACATATATGCACACGACAACAAGATTGTCAGCAATTTCAGTTCGAATGTATATAATAATCTGGATCTTACTAAACTGGAAGAATACCTGTGTACACATATTTCGTCCATCCATTCGTATCCCGAACCCGATGCTATTACTTTGCGGAAAATTATCAGCCGGAAATTGAATATTTCTTCCGGGAGCATCTGCGTTACCAACGGGGCAACAGAAGCAATTTACCTGATAGCTCAGGCATTCAGGGAAGCTAAAACAGCTGTCGTTATTCCTACATTCAGCGAATATGAAGACGCCTGCCGGATACAACAGCACCGGTTATATTTTATCGAATCGTTAGACGAAATAGAACCGGACACAAAACTGGTCTGGATATGTAACCCCAACAATCCGACGGGAAAGATTTACGATCCGGATTATTTACGGGATACCATATCAAGTCATCCTGACATTTATTTTGTGATAGATCAATCTTATGCAGGGTTTACAGAACAAAAGGTATGGAGTCCTGATGAAGCATTACAATTCAACAATGTTTTACTACTTCACTCATTGACCAAATGCTATGCTATCCCCGGATTAAGGCTCGGATACATTACCGCTCCCTCTGAACTGATCGAGAGAATCAGCTATTACAGTATGCCATGGTCAGTCAACCAAATGGCACAGCTCGCAGGGCAGTATTTATTGGAAAACGAAGAATACGATTTATCCGAAAGTATAGAAGAGTCACGCCGTGTACAAAACATACTTTCAGTTACGCATGGAATTGAAATTCTCCCCTCAGAGATGCACTATTTTTTATGTAAGTTAGAAAAGGGAAAAGCGTCCGATCTGAAACAATACCTTATCAGCAAATACGGAATATTAATACGGGATGCCTCTAATTTCAGAGGGCTCACCGCAGGACACTTCCGCATTGCCATACAATCACCCGAAGAAAACGAACAGCTTATAAACGCTATAGGAGAATGGATAAAGCTACATTGCTAATAATACCCTTACTGATCGGATGGATTGCAGACCGGTTGTTAGGCGACCCGCCTTCTCTGCCCCACCCTGTTGTGCTTTTTGGCAAGATAATATCCAAAGGCGAAAAGCTGCTGAATAAAGGTACAGGGCAATTAATTAAGGGGGGCGTTTTTTCGCTCGTACTCATTGCCGGAGCTTACTTTGTTACTAAATACATACAAGTCGGCTTAGCCCAGATACACCCCATTACTGTTATTGTATTTAATGGCATCATTGTATTTTTCTGTCTGGCAGGCAAAACTTTAATTAAGGAAGTAAAAGCTGTATTTGTGGCATGTGAACGCTCGGTTGAAGACGGACGGAACCAAGTATCACGCATTGTTGGTCGGGATACCTCTCAGTTATCACTCCAACAAATAAAGAAAGCAGCATTAGAAACTTTATCCGAAAACCTCAGCGATGGTGTAATAGCTCCTCTCTTCTGGTACCTTATCTTGGGAGTACCCGGTATGGTAGCTTATAAAATGATAAATACTTTGGACTCGATGATCGGATATAAAAACGTGCGTTATAAAAATTTCGGTTGTTGGGCAGCATATATAGACGATATTGCAAACTACATTCCTGCGCGGCTAACTGCATTTTTGATGATCCTTGTGAATGGCAAAGTCCGGTTAATTTCGTTTATTGCCCGATACGGGTCAAAGCATGCCAGCCCCAATTCGGGATATCCCGAAGCAGCTTTAGCAGGAATACTCAACTGTAGATTCGGCGGTCCCAACTATTATTTCGGGGAACTTGTCGACAAGCCTTATATCGGAGAAAACGACCGTCCCATAGAGATAGAAGATGCTTTAGTTTCAATAGTAACCAATCAACGGACAGAAGCCTTTATGGTAATCATTATTGTTTTTTTGAGCCTTACGGAGTTTTTTCCGATATTGTAGCAGGAATTATTTAAAATAATATGCTCTATGGCCTTTTCTTGGGGGATCTATCTGGTTATTTACGGAATCTGGCTCTATAAAAAGAGACCATTTTCAAAATATAGTACACACTATCTTTCTTTGATAGATGTTGAAATAAAGATAAAACGAAAATGGTTTTGAACATTTTCATCGATTATATTTAATAACACAAGCATCCTCGATACATACAGTCACTGTAATAACATATAAAATAAAAAAAATGAAAATATATACACGCGGAGGCGATAAAGGTAAAACAGGCATACACGGCGGACAACGTGTTGATAAAGACGACATCCGTATAGAAGCGAACGGCTGTTTAGACGAACTCAATTCTATGATCGGAGTTATACGGGCTTATCTTCCCCGGGAACATGAGTGGCAACAAATATTATTCAGAATACAATCGGAACTGATGGTTGTTATGTCACACGTTGCCACCCCTTCGGACATCAGGGATAAAAATCCGAATCCATTACCCGAAGACCTGGACAAACTTTGCGAAGAATGGATAGACAGCATGACCGATGATATGGGACAAAGCCTTACTTTTATCCTCCCGGGAGGTAATCTGGTGTCATCACATCTGCAACTTGCACGAGCCATAGCACGACAAAGCGAACGCCGCCTATGGACTTTAAACAGGCAAGACGAAGTACCCGAAAGCATTCTACGGTTTATCAACCGTCTTTCAGACCTTTTCTTCACAATGGCACGCTTCGAAATGTTCCGTGATGGTACAGACGAAGAACGCTGGAAAGATTTTCTGTACAAACGTAAAAAGAAAGAGAACTCAGCAGATGAATAAAAAGATCACTCTTATTACCGGAGGACAGCGGTCGGGTAAAAGCAGCTATGCCGAAAAACTGGCGCTCTCGCTATCCCCGAATCCTGTTTATCTGGCAACTTCACGGATATGGGACGAGGAACATCAGAAGCGCATCGAACGCCATCAGGCAGACCGGGGACCTGAGTGGACTAACATTGAGGAAGAAAAATACCTAAGTAACCATAACCTGAACAACCGGATCGTTCTTATAGATTGTATTACACTATGGGCTACCAATTTCTTTTTTGATAACGATTCGAATGTAAAGAAATCTCTGGATGAACTGAAAAGTGAATTCGATAAATTTACCTCTCAGGAAGCACATTTTATATTTGTAACAAATGAAATTGGATTAGGCGGAACATCCGAAAACCAGATTCAACGCCTTTTTACCGACCTGCAAGGATGGGTAAACCAGTATGTTGCATCGAAAGCAGATGAAGTATTCCTTATGGTATCGGGTATCCCGCTTAAAGTGAAGTAGTGAAGTAAAGTAATCAAAGGTTTTTCCCTTGCGTAAACTCCCTGTATTTGATTGGAGTATAACCAGTTTTTCGCTTAAAGGTACTGCAAAAATAATCGGAATTATCGAAGCCTACGGCAAATGCTACCTCCTGACTGGTCATCATCGTATTAGTCAGCAATTCTTTGCTTTTCTGTATTTTTAATTCAAGGATATATTGTGCAGGAGCAAATCCTGTATATTGCTTAAAAATCCGCCTGAACCACGAATAACTCATATTTACCCGTTGAGCCACTTCTTCGGGGAGAATAGAAGTATGGTAGTGTTCGAGCATTATTATTTTAGCTTTATTTATCTGATTGGTCACCTTCAGGTCCTCAAACAACGAATACTTATCCTGCGAATAAGCATATCCCAATAAATGATTGACAATACCGGCCAACATCTGCTGGAATCCGGTATGCTGGTCACGGGCTATATCGATTGCCTGTTTGTATAGCTGTACTATCTCCTCACGGATACCGACATTAAAGACCGGTTTATTCTTCGAAAAAAAGCCATTCTGAATACGGTTATCTATATTGATTCCCTGAAAACCTATCCAATATTCATTCCATCCGGTCGACTGATCCGGATGATACGTATGCCACTCACCGGGAAACAGCAGGAACATATTGCCTTCACACACATTAACAGGCTTTTGGCTTGTTGACGTAAAACGTCCTTGCCCCTGAGTGATATATAGCAGCTGATATTCTTCCAAAATACGCCCCTTCTCCGTAGAAAAAAGATAACGGGTCGGATGGCTTCCCAACGGATATGGAGAACCCGGTGGAATATCCTGTACCCCTACTGTATTCACAGTAAGCCCCCAAAGCAGATCCTGCTCATTGGCAATCAAATATTTTACGTGAATAGAGTTATCTTCTATCATACAAAAAAATAAAGACTGAAATTATCCGACACCCGAAGATACAATAAAAATAAAGCGTATCAAATTTCAAAGTTTTAAAATCAAGAATGTAAATAGTTATCCCTGCTGTTTAAGCTAAATTTGTATTATACAAGTTAGTAGATTACCCGATTCATAAACCTGCATAAGTGATTATACATATAACTAACGGTAATTTGGTAAAAAACATTAAATATCCGTTTCGTTAAGCCAAATATACTAAAATAGCGTATTTTTGCGATATAGATTATACAAAACATACTCTTCGTTGTATCTGCCCGCAGATCGGGATATGACTATCAACATATAAGAGGATACAGTCAATCGAATCATTGACAAAACATTAACCTGAACCTAAGTTATATTTACGAGTAACATTCGTCAGGGATATATAATCAGGTAGCCATTAATTAGTATTACTATTAAAAAATTATATATAACATGAAAACTGTAATTGAAGAACGTTGGGGAACTCACCCGAATGATGTAAAGAACTATGATACGACACAACTCCGTAATGAATTTCTGGTAGAAAAACTATTCGAAGCCGATGCTGTACTCATGACATATACACACAATGACCGCTTGGTCATCGGGGGAGCATTGCCTGTAAAAGAAGCATTAAAACTTGAAACCGTAGACCTGATTCGTTCAGAATATTTCTGCGAAAGACGCGAACTGGGTATTATCTGTATCGAAGGAGAAGGCTCGGTAGTAGTAGACGGCACAGAATACAAACTGGGTTTTAAAGATGCTGTTTATGTAGGACGCGGCTCTAAAGAAGTAATCTTCAAAAGCAACGATAGTTCGAAACCAGCCAAATTCTATTTCGCATCGTCACCTGCGCACAAAGCATATCCGACAGCACAAATCACTTCCGAAATGCGCCGTACGAGAGATTTAGGAGTGAAAGCAACATCAAACGAGAGGCTTCTAAACCAAATTATCCTTAGCGAGATCGTTCCTTGCTGCCAGCTTCAAATGGGTATGACCGAACTAAAGGAAGGCAGCGTATGGAATACTATGCCTCCTCATACACACTCGCGCCGTATGGAAGCATACTTCTACTTCAAAGTTCCCGAAGGACAAGCTGTTTGCCACTTTATGGGACAACCACAGGAAACCCGCCATATCTTTATGGGTAACGAACAGGCTGTTATCTCTCCATCATGGTCTATCCACTCTGCTGCCGGAACAAGCAACTATACTTTTATCTGGGCTATGTGTGGCGAAAATCTGGACTATGACGATATGGACACATTCACTGCCGATAAATTAAGATAAGGCTACAGGCTATTACCTTTCAATAAAATAGTAAGAGTAAGAATTATTATTAAATCGAAGTATGAAAAGAATATTCTATTTTCTATTTGCCGGCCTATTGGGCTTCTCGTGCTCAAATCAGACCAAAGACTTACAGGTTACAGTAGAAAACCCAAGTGATTTCGACCGCACCGAAGAGTTAGTGGAAGTTCTCGTCGAAAGCATTACTGCCAAAGTAAAGCTAGCAGACTCTACTCAAACGTACATCGTGAAGAACAGTAAAGGCGAGATTGTACCGACACAGATTACTTATGACGGAAAATTAGTATTTCAATCAGGAGTAAAAGCTAAAGAATCGGCAGTATTTACTATTACTACAGGTGCAAAAGAGGAATACAAAGCTAAAACATACGGACGCCTAGTTACCGAGCGTAAAGACGACTTTGCTTGGGAAAACGACCGTGTAGCATTCCGTATTTACGGACCTGCGCTTCTTCCTATCGATGGTCCGAGCAACGGCCTCGACATCTGGTACAAACGTACCAATGACTTGAAAATAGACCAATGGTACAAAGACGATATAGCAGGAGTAGCTTCTTATCACGATGACCATGGCGAAGGACTTGACGACTATAAAGTAGGACGCTCTTTAGGAGCAGGAGCTATGGCTCCTTTCGTGAACGGGAAACTGGTTCTGAACGAAAACTTCGCATCAGCAGAAGTTCTCGAAAATGGCCCACTGCGTACGACATTCAAACTGTCTTATAAAGATATTGACATCGATGGCAAGACTTACAAAGAATCACGTACATTCTCTATAGACGCCGGATCACAGCTATCTAAAGTTGTACAGGAGTATGGTGTTAGCGATGCGATTGATGTAGCTGCAGGATTCTCTAAACGTGAAAAGAATGATACAATCATAGTATCACCCGAAAAGGATTATCTTATATACAGAGAACCAAGCGAAAAAGCAGGTAATGTATTCCTTGGATTAGTATTCCCGAATGGCATCGACAGTACAACTATCGATACATACGATGTAGTAAATCCGGTAAACAATACCAAAGGAACATTCACTCATGTACTGGCTATAACTAAGTACCAACCGAATACGCCTATTACTTATTATACAGGTTATGGCTGGACTAAATTCGGATTTGAGACCGAAGCTGCTTTCCAGACTTATCTGAATAATTTCTCTAAAGGATTGAAACAACCTCTTATCGTAAAATTTTAAGTAAAGACATAAAATAACAACCATGAAAAATCAATTTTCATTAGAAGGAAAAGTAGCTCTTGTTACAGGAGCATCATACGGTATCGGATTTGCTATTGCATCTGCTCTAGCTAACGCCGGTGCAACAATAGTATTCAACGACCTTAAACAAGAATTCGTAGACAAAGGGCTTGCTGCTTATAAAGCGGAAGGCATCACTGCACACGGATATGTTTGTGATGTAACCGATGAAAGCGGAGTAAACACAATGGTTGCCAAAATCGAAAAAGAAGTAGGTGTTATTGATATTCTTGTAAATAATGCAGGAATCATCAAACGTATACCTATGATAGAAATGTCGGCAGCCGAATTCCGTCAGGTGATTGATGTCGATTTGAACGCTCCTTTCATTGTAGCAAAAGCCGTTATTCCTTCGATGATCAAGAAAGGCGGAGGTAAAATCATCAACATTTGCTCTATGATGAGCGAACTGGGTCGCGAGACAGTTTCGGCATATGCTGCTGCTAAAGGCGGTCTTAAAATGCTGACCCGTAATATCGCTTCTGAGTACGGCGAATTTAATATCCAATGTAACGGTATCGGACCGGGTTATATCGCAACTCCCCAGACTGCGCCTCTGCGTGAAAAACAAGCTGATGGATCGCGTCATCCATTCGATTCATTTATTATTGCAAAAACTCCGGCTGCACGCTGGGGTAATCCTGAAGACCTTGCAGGTCCGGCTGTCTTCCTTGCATCTAATGCTTCGGACTTCGTTAACGGTCATGTACTGTATGTAGACGGAGGTATTCTTGCCTATATTGGTAAACAACCATAAGTAATTTACATTATAATATATAGTAAAAGGGAGTGTCAGATAATACCTGCCACTCCCTTTTTATTTATCAAAGCAAGCAAATTTCAGTTTATTGAAGAAACTCGCAGACAAATGTGCAATCATCTATATTATTCGCATTTGAAGTTCCTGTTTCATCTGTATACATTGTAACTATATCATTTTGGCTTAAATCTAAAATAGTAATAAAAGTTGGAGTTAATCCCCAATTATTACTATATCCGATACAATTACCCGTCCACGCTATTATCCCGTTTCTATAAACCGCCGGAACAATATTATATGGATTATTTCCAACCCTGTTTGTCCCCCAATGCCCCGATATTGTGATTCTATACTTTCCCGAAAAAGGAACCTGTATAGTTCCACTTGTCGCATTTACACCTCCCTGAGCCGGATTAGATATCATTTGTGTAGAGAAGCCTGTAACCTGTCTCATTGTATATGAAGTATAGTAAGTTGGAGTCCATCTACCATTCAGAACTGCAAACCATGAACCCGCAACAGAAGCCCATGTACCCACCCCGTTAGCATCAGAAAGAAGCATCTTATTTACCCCTTCCGAGGTATCCGATATTCTGATAGCACCCACAGACGAACTTTGTATATCGAGTTTAGTATCGGGTGTGGCAGTTCCTATACCGACATTCCCCTGATTGTCTATAACCACATCATCAGAAGCCTGCGTAACCGATATAGTTCCGGTCGGAGGGTTAGTTGTTGCTACAGAAGAAGCCGCATCTATATGTAATAAAGTTTTAGGATTAGTTGTATTTATCCCGATTTGGGAATATAATTGACTATTAAGAATAAGTATAAATATGAATGTTATTGTAAAAGTTTTCATTTAAGTTATTGTTTTAAGAAGAAGTTATGTTTCTTATTTTAAGCTTTAAAAGATATTATACCGGTTGGTTACTACGAAATAAATTCCGAAAAGTATTTTCACTGCACAAATTCGACTAAAAGAGTAAGGTCTTTTACTCCATTCGCATATCCTGTACTAGTCTCCACTCCTGCAATGGTTATTATATCATCTTTATTTAATTGTGCAAACGACATATAGCTAACCTGTTTTTCATTACTGATATTGGTATTTCCCAGGTTGTGAGGTCCCCATATTCCTACCGAATTCTGATATACAAAGAAATAACCGGCAATATAGTATCCCGAATACCTGTTCATCAAAGAAGTAGCATATATACATATCCGGTATACACCATCATACGGGATTTTAATAGATCCATTTACAATATCAACAGCTCCAATTCCGGTTTGTGAAATAAACCCCTCAGAAAAAGACTTGATATTTCGAATTCCTGTAGCCACTATATAAGGGAGTGCCCCTCCGTTTAATGTAGCCGACCACGAACCGGGAACATTCCGCCACGTTGCGACACCTGCACCATTAATAGAGGACAATATTTTCCCTTCCCCTTCATTCCCATCCACAATTCTGATAGCTCCGGGAGTTGCAGAAACAATATCAAGTTTAGTCACAGGGGCAGCAGTTCCTATCCCGATATTGCCTTTATTGTCCATAATTACATCATCCGAATCATTTAAGGGAGAAGATGTTGTTCCGCTTGTATTAGCCAAAGGGTCTATATGTAAAATACCCAAAGGATTCTGGGTATTAATCCCCACCTGAGCGTGCAGGTTAAAAGCACCTATTAAACAAAATAGAAAGAATAATTTTTTCATTGTTATTTCAGTTTGAGTTGGGGTCGCAGACCCTCTTGTTGTTTTTATAAAAAGTTGTTGATTTAAAACACAGAGTCTCACGGAGTTTATTTTACAGAGTAGGAAAAGATATATTCCGCATTTGTAGGGGCAGGGCTCTGCTCTGCCCGATAATGTGTACTTTATCACAAAGGGCACAAAGAAAGCACAAAGGGCACTGTCTTGTTTTTTAATACAACGGGTAAAGCAGAGCCTTATCCCTACAGGATATCTTTGAATAGAACCTTTGTATCTTTCTGTCTTTGCGTTAAAAATATCCGGTAAATCTCGAAAATAAAGCAGCAAAGTGCACACACTGCACCCTGCTGCATAGATTAGTTGGCGTATCGGCAAGCTGTTTTCCGAAATAGTATTCGAACGACAACAAAACAACAATGATTCTACCGGACACAGTTTGCCCGGCCAACTTATAATTTGGAAATGGATATATACGACAAAATAAGCGAAGACACAAAAAAACGCCCCGTCATTTTGACACAATAAGAAATTTTGTTTAGTTAACGCCCTGTGATGCGTCTCTCTCTCTCTCTCTCTCTCTCTCTCTCTCTAATATTTCAGCACACAAACACAAATCCAAATTGTTAAAATTCAGATTATTATTGATGTTTTTATGTGTAAATACAGAAGTCATTCCAAGCCTTTAAGAAGTCTATTAATACGGCAAATATAAAGATATTTTAATATATCCCAAAGACAAATATTCTAAATACAAAAAGAAAGTTTATACATATGAATTTCTGACAACGAAAATCACTACATTTACAGCCTCATTTTATACCGCTTAATAAAGCATGGATACTTCTTATTTACAAGTTATTAAAACACAAGCGACAAAGGTTATCCACATCGCTGCCGGCAAAATTAAACAATGGTTTGAAGCATACAAAACCTACTATAAGAAATCGGCATGGTACAAAAAGACAGGTGTTATTATCGCTACCTCGATTGTTCTTTTTATCACTTATCTTTTTCTTGTCGATATAAACTTTTTGTGGTTATTCGGCAAGTCTCCCGGATATTCGGATGTAAGTGCCCCTATGCAGAATGTCGCATCCGAAATATACACTGCTGACGGTAAATTACTGGGTAAATATTACAAAGAGAACAGGATACCTGTTACCTCAGAAGAAATATCGCCTATATTGAAAGAAACTCTTATATCAACCGAGGATATACGGTTCTATCAGCATTTTGGTATAGATATTAAAGGGATTTTTGCAGCAACTAAAGACATGATCCAAGGCAATGCACGTGGAGCAAGTACCATAACTCAACAGTTGGCCAAAAACATGTTCAAAGTACGATCTCAATATTCCACCGGGTTACTGGGATATATTCCTGGCGTAAAGATGCTGATCATGAAATCGAAAGAATGGATTCTGGCATTAAAACTGGAAACATTTTATTCGAAAGACGAAATTCTGACCATGTATTTCAACACTGTCGATTTCGGCAGTAATACCTACGGCATAAAAACAGCCTCTAAAAATTACTTCGATACTACCCCGAAAGACATAACTATCGAGCAGGCGGCAACACTTGTAGGATTGCTTAAAGCCACAACGACTTACAATCCGAGACTAAATCCAGAAGCGAGTTTGATACGGCGCAATATCGTCTTATCCAATTTACAGGAAGCCGGGCATATAACCAAAGCTGAATTTGATTCGATAAAACAAATCCCGATCAAACTACATCAATCAAGAGAAAAAAACGAAAAAAGTTTTGCTCCTTATTTCCGGGCAGCGGTAGCCGAGTCGCTCGAAAACTGGTGTAAGGAAAATGATATAGACCTGTATTCCGATGGACTGAAAATATACACAACTCTTGACTCACATATGCAAGAATATGCCGAATCGGCTGTAGATAAGCAAATGCGTATTGTTCAGAGAAACTTCAACAGTCAATGGGGAAAAGAAAATCCGTGGCAAGACGAAAACCGGAAAGAGTTACCGATGTTTATCGAAACGTTGGCGAAACGAACTTCTATGTATAAAGATCTGGAAGAGAAGTTCTCTGGCAATCAGGATTCCATAGACTTTTACATGAACCAACCGCGCAAAATAAAAGTCTTCGATTACGATACAGGTTCGGTCGAAATGGAAATAAGCGCCATGGATTCCATCCGCTACATGCAACGCTTTATGCATACCGGATTTCTGGCGATGGAACCCCAGACCGGATTTGTTAAAGCTTGGGTAGGAGATATCAATTTCGACTCATGGCAATACGACAAAGTAGAGTCGAAACGCCAGCCGGGATCTACATTCAAGTTATTTGTATATACCGAAGCCATGAATCAGGGATTATCGCCCTGCGATATTCGTGTCGACCGTTATGTAGACTGGGAACTGACGAAAAACGGCAGTATTGAAAAATGGGTTCCCCACAATGCCGACGGAGCCTATTCAGGTGACACGATGTCATTAAAAGCTGCATTTGCCCGTTCAGTAAATAGTATTGCAGTAGAAGTAGCCAAAGAGGCCGGAATCAAAAATATCATACGAACAGCTCATGCGATGGGTATAAAAACGGAGCTTGAAGAAACTCCATCCCTTTCGCTGGGAGCATCTGATGTTTCGTTGCTCGAATTGATCAACTCTTACTGTACCGTTATCAATGAAGGGATGGCACATGACCCTGTACTCGTCACTCGTATAGAAGACCGGAACGGAAAAATCCTATTTCAATATAATAAAACTCAGGTTCAAGCACTTTCATACGAAACAGCCTTCCTCATGACCGAAATGCTAAAGTCGGGCATGACTGAACCGGGAGGAACTACCCGTGCACTTTGGGGATTTAACCTATTTAATTACAATACCGAATTCGGAGGAAAAACAGGAACATCATCCAATCATTCCGATGCATGGTTTGTAGGTGTCACTCCCAAGTTAGTAGCAGGAGCATGGGTTGGTGGTGAGCACAGAAGCATCCATTTCAAAACAGGAGCATTTGGTCAGGGCAGTCGTACCGCTTTACCCATTTTCGGGTATTTTATGGAAAAAGTATTAGCTGATAAAAACCTTACTTCATACAGGGCTAAATTCCCTGCACCAAAGAAACCCATCAACCGGAACTATCAGTGCCAATCGGTATATAAAGCCCATAACGATTCTACCGAAGTTTCGACAGACAGCCTGAATATAGAAACCGAAGAAATACCGGAGGTTATAGAAGAATAATAAGTACGAATACAATCAACCAACAAGACATATCATTCAACCTTTTAAGAACTTCAGGATAGAACAAATCATTCTATCCTGAAGTTTTTTTAATAAACAGATAATAATAAACCCTATTTTTCTACGTTATCCTATTTTGCATCAATATTGCAAAACGAGCGTATTAACAGAAAATTACTTAAAAGAGAGGCTTTATATGATCATATTGATAATATTTTAGCAGAAAATGTTTTCAATATAACATTTTAAAAATTACCTTTGTAACAATACTCTTAAAATGACATTAAAATATAGCCATGAGTTATTTAATTGAACCAAAGCAATACACACCTATACTTGATCTCCAGCAAACGGAAATGGGGATCAAACAAATAAAAGACTTTTTCCAGCAAAACCTATCTGCCGAACTCCGGTTAAGACGGGTTACAGCTCCTCTTTTCGTACTCAAAGGAATGGGGATTAATGATGACTTAAACGGAGTAGAACGTGCTGTTACCTTCCCTATCAGAGACATGGGGGACGAGCGTGCCGAAATCGTACATTCTCTGGCTAAATGGAAAAGACTTACACTTGCCGACTATCACATTCCGGAAGGCTATGGTATTTACACTGATATGAATGCTATCAGAGCCGACGAAGAATTGGGCAACCTACATTCCCTCTATGTAGATCAATGGGACTGGGAAATGGTTATGTCTCCGGAAGACAGGAATCTTGATTTCCTTAAAGAAATTGTAAACCGTATTTATGCTGCTATGGTCAGAACAGAATACATGGTTTACGAAATGTTTCCTTCTATCCCTCCTATCCTACCCAAAGAAATTACATTCATCCATTCGGAAGAATTACTTCAACTATATCCCGGACTAAACGATAAAGAAAGGGAAAATAAAATTGCAGAAAAATACGGAGCTGTGTTTATCATCGGCATCGGTGGAGTACTTAGCAATGGCGAACGCCATGATGGACGGGCTCCCGACTATGATGACTGGACAAGCAAGTCGGAAAACGGTTATAACGGACTGAATGGCGACCTTCTTGTATGGAATCCTATTTTAGGAAAAGCGCTGGAATTATCATCTATGGGCATCCGTGTCAACAAAGAAGTACTGCTCAGACAACTGGAGATAAGCGGACAGGAAGACCGTGTAAACCTGTACTTCCATAAACGATTGATCAACGGAGAATTACCTCAATCTATAGGCGGAGGTATAGGACAATCCCGCTTATGTATGTTCTACCTGCGCAAAGCACATATCGGAGAAATACAAGCCGGAATCTGGCCATGTGAGATGCGACAAAAAGCAGCCGAACTCGGAATTGTTTTAATTTAAAGAAAAGTCTCAATATTTAAATACAAAAATAGCCGGAAGAATTTTAATTTTCTTCCGGCTATTTTTATATACTAGAGCCTGAACTTACTTAATCGAGACTAACCAGTTCATACTTCTGGCTACCCAACCCTATAGATTCTCCATACACAAGTGTATGTATCCCGTTTTTAGATTCCATACGTTCAATCAAATGGATTTTACCATGATCATTCGATGCATAAACCTGATCTACACAAGCTTTATCCAAAGCAACGGGATCCAGTGAAGCCAAAATACCAACATCTCCCATTTCCGGATTAGCCGGATTAGAATCACAGTCACAATCTACCGATAGATTATTCATCACACTGATATATATAATCTTGTCACCGGCATAGTCTGCAACGGCCTTAGCCGCTTCTGCCATAGATTCCAGAAAATCATCCTGAGCAGGACTACCCCAGCTTGTAGTACTGGCACCTGCAGAATGTATCAATACTTTACCTTTGGATGAAGCAATACCTATAGACATATTTTTCACTGCACCACCAAATCCTCCCATAGCATGTCCTTTGAAATGCGAAAGATTTACTATAAAATCATAATTCTTAATATGCGAACCTACAATATCTCTTGTCAAATGTTTTCCTCCTTCGATTGGCAATTCTATCTCTCCTTCCGAATCCAGAATATCAACAGGAGCAAGTGCTAAAAAACCATGATCTTCTGCTGCCTTAAGATGTAACTCCGTAGTAGCACGGTTACCTCCATAAGCTGTATTGGCATCGATAAAAGTACCATTCACCAGACGTACAAAATCGCCAACCAGTTCGGGCTTCAAGTAATTGTGCCCTCCGGGTTCACCCATACTCAATTTGATAGCTACTTTTCCGGTAGCTTCACGTCCAAGTGCCTTATAAATACGGATCAAACTCTCCGGCGAAATTTCTTTTGTCATATATACTTTCGGCACATCTTCGTTCGTTTTCTTATTCTGCGAAGAACAACCGAGAGAGACAATCAGCATACAAGACATAATCATTGAAACGATTAAACTTTTTTTCATAACAATCCTCCTTTTTATTGATTATATATATTTGAGCTAAGAACTTATTCTTTAAAATTTTACAGAAACACCACCAAACACTGTTGCTCCGGGCATAGGATATCCTGTATACATCTGATAATTCTGATCCAACAGATTCTCTCCACGGGCAAAAAGATCGCACCACTTAGCAACCTTATAAGAAACACGGACATTCCACAAAAGGAAAGAATCTTTCTCGCCCGAAGTACCTGCTACAAGATCGGGAGCCTCCGTTACCAGATCATTTACATATTGTAATCCAGTAGAAAACAGCCATTTTTTCATAGAATAATCCACTCCTGCAAATATTTTATGTTTCGGAGCCGCTGCAATTTCATGTTCCATATGAAGATAACTATAATTCGCATTAATATTCAGACGGGGTGTGATATAATAGTTCGCCGAAACCTCCAACCCGTAATTTTCCAATTCTCCGGTATTCATATACTGCCAGCCTGCGCTGTTTTCTGCGGGAGCGGCTACAATACTGTTATTCCCCTTTATATAATAAAGATTCAATTCCAAAGCGAGCCGTCTGTTTAGTAAATGCTGGTTCAACGAGACTTCGTAATTCATCAAATCCTCAGGTTTCAGATCCGGATTCTTTGGTCCCCACATATACAGTTCTCGCATTGTCGGGTTGCGATACCCTTTACTGACAATCCCCTTAATAGTAGTATTAGGCGCAGCAAAGTAACTCAGTCCTATTTGAGGAATCCATTCGTTTCCGGCAACCGTATGATGATCAAACCTAATACCAGCATTCACCATCAGTTTGTCCCACAACATCTGCTGAAAATTTACATATCCGGCATAATCACTCATATATTCTCTTGCGATCTTACTATCGGGATTATCATTAACGTACGAAGTCCATGCATGCCCTCCATAACGCTGATAATCGAAGCCAATCGTGGTTTGGTTTCCCTGCCATAAGCTATAGTTCTGGAACATCATTAGCCCGAACATCCAGTCTGTCGAATTGAAACGCGATTCACGCGGAGTACCACCCTCACGGTAACCATCGTTTATATAATGATCTCCAAAGTTGTAGAATAACTTAACTGCTCCCGAAGTACGGTCGTAATTATTTGTCAAAGAAAAAGATGTAACTCCGCGCAAGATATCCATATCATTATCGAACATAGGCACATCAACAGTTCCCGGATTAGAACTATATGACTTTGACAAATCAAGATCGACAAAGCTTTTCCAGTTGGGAGTTAAATCATATCCGACTTTGGCATAACCGCTATATTGCTCAAAATCCATATTGTCACGGTGCCCGTCAGACCGGTTATATCCGAGCGAAAGCACACTGTTGAATTTCCCATAACGGGCCATATTAGTAGCTTCTGCCGAAAGTGTGTTGTATGAACCATACATCAGCCGGGCTTGTGTGCGAACTCCCTCATCCTGTTGTTTTTTGGTCAAGATATTGATAACGCCTCCCATAGCATTCGACCCGTAAAGAACCGAAGCTGGCCCCCGTACGACTTCAACTCTTTCTGCCATAAGGGTTTGATAAGTATCATTCAACGGATGGCTAAAGATACCCATAAACTGAGGATGTCCGTCGATAAGCATCAGCAATTGAGAACCGGTACCTCCTACCCCGCGCATACTCATTGCACCTGCAGCACCTGTAGAAGCACCATACCCCATAACGCTACGGGAAGTGATAAACAAGCTCGGTACACGCTCTACCAAAATAGGAAGAACCGACTGATCTTGCCTGTTTTCGAGTTGAGTTTCTGTTACTACGCTTACACTCATCGGGAGATTATTCGAGGTAACGGATGTACGAGTTCCGGTCACCACAACCTCATCGATACCAATAGTATCGCGAATCGAAATATCCGGCAAAACCGGTTGGGCAAATGTCCCTAATGATAAAAACAGTAATACACTCAATAGAAATAGACCTTTGAATATTCTCTTCATCCTAATTATGTTTATTCCAAAAATGGTTCGTTTTAACTTGTTATTCCGTTTTGTGTATGCAAAGAAACAGAAAATTCACATAGTAGATTTTTCTTACAGGCTCAAAAGGTTTTGTTATAAGGCTCACCAAGTAATACGATTCTATAAAAATAACAGGTATATCTCATTTTTATGTATCTTTGCAACAATAAAATCATTGGATGTTTAAATTTAAGAAGGATTTGGTGAAGTAAATAACCTTTTAAGTGCTTTCGCTTAAGGTTATCCCTCCGTTACTCGGGCATATTCTTGCCAGAGTTATTCTTGCATTATATTTTAGTATTTACATCGGGGCTTTTACAAGAAAGTGATATTTCCTTGTACCGAACCTCAATAATAAATTTGAACATCATGAGTAATGAAAATAAATCGATCCACGAATTCGACTTTAATTTAATTTGCGAATACTATTCAAGCGTCGAACGCCAAGGTCCCGGAAGTCCGGAAACGACCATTAAAGCACTAAGTTTTATCGACAACCTGACAAGCAAATCGCATATTGCAGACCTTGGTTGCGGAACAGGCGGACAAACAATAGTATTGGCTCAGCATCTTCAAGGTGAAATTACAGGAGTGGACTTATTCCCCGACTTTATCAATCAATTTAATGACAATGCCAGACTCCTGAATCTTCAGGACAGAGTAAAAGGAATTACCGGGTCAATGGATAATCTGCCTTTTGCTGAAGAAGAATTTGACCTTATCTGGTCTGAAGGAGCTATCTATAATATCGGTTTCGAGCGCGGATTAAGAGAATGGCACAAATACCTCAAAACGGGAGGATATGTTGCAGTATCAGAAGTATCGTGGTTTACCAACGAACGGCCATCCGAGATCAATAATTTCTGGAATGATGCTTACCCCGAAATCAATACCATTCCGAATAAAGTAACTCAGATGCAAAATGCAGGTTATATTCCGGTTTCGGTCTTTATTATTCCCGAAACTTGCTGGACAGAAAACTTTTACGCACCACAGGTTTTCGCTCAGGAAAATTTTCTAAAAAAATATCCGGATAACGAAACAGTGAAAGATTTTATTGAAAACCAACGTCACGAAGAACGGTTATACAATAAGTATAAAGAGTTTTATGGATATGTATTTTATATAGGAAAGAAAATCTGAATATGGTAAACACCAAATAGAGAAAGAGCCTGTTTTTATGAATTAAACAGGCTCTTTCATTTTATAGATTATATTATTTTTAGAATCCGGTATTGAGAATTACAAGTAATGAAAGTACCGAAATAAACACCCACAAAATAATACCCTGCAATAGTGGTTTAAAACCTATTTTTTTCAATGCCTCTTTAGTCAATCCGGCACCTATGAGAAATAAAGTCAATGTCAATCCGCGTTTCGAAAGCCATACTATATACGGACTGATTGCCTGTATCGGAGTAAAGTAAGTATTGATAAGCATAGCCACCACATAAAGAAATATAAAGTAGGGTATAGAAATCTTACTTCCGCTTTTCTTATAGAACAGAGCTGTAACCAAAGAAAGAGGAATAATCCATAATGCCCTTTCGAGCTTTACTGTTGTTGCTATATGTAAAGCTACATCCCCATATCTTTGCGAAGCGCCCACGACCGAACTGGTATCATGTATTGCAATGGCAGCCCAAAGCCCGAATTGCTCTTGTGTCATCTCAAGCAAATGCCCGAGAACAGGAAAGATAAAAAGAGCAATAGAATTAAGGACAAAAATAATACTTAAGGAAATGGATGTTTCTTCTTCCTTTGCATCTACTATAGGTGTCATTGCTGCAATAGCACTACCTCCGCAAATAGCGGTACCCGAAGATATAAGGACACTGGTATTTTTCTCTGTCTTGAAGATCTTCCCCAAGAGTAATCCGAAAAGCAACGTCAGGATAATAGAAGACGCGGTAAACAACAATCCGGTTTTACCGACTTCAAGCGCCTCCTGAAAGTTCATACCAAATCCCAATCCGACGACTGCAGCCTGTAACAAAAACTTGGTTGCTTTGGACGTTTTTTTCCTAAAAGGGTTGCCTATCGTAAATGACAAGATAAAACCGGCAAGCAACGCCAGAGGCGGTTGTACAAAAGGGAAAAGGCACAGTACTGCGACTATGATGAATATACTTTTTTTCAGGGTTTCGTTTTTTGTCTGCATAATCTAAATCAAATAGGATACAATTCTTTTTTCTGCGGACAAAGGTCAGATAAAAAACGTGCAGTTGTATATTTTAAATAATTATAGGCTATTACTTCTAGTTATGGTCTTAGATGCAAAATCCATAAAAAGATCAGAAAGGCTTTGTTGTTGCCCATGCAATTGAACAAAGTCGAATGTGCGGACAACCTCAAAATCCGTGATATCGATAATTTTATATTCTCCGTTTTTCAACTCTTTACTGATTGCATTTATCGATATAAGTCCTAATGTATCAGAATATCGAAGATAAGATTTTATCCCCTCGGTACTGCCCAGATGCATTACAATATTCAGGTCGCGAAGGCTTATATTGTGTTCATGCAACTTATCCACAATTACATCAAGGCTACCCGAACCTTGTTCGCGCAACACTACCGGAATGGATCTCAACTCATCTAACGTTATCTCATCTTTCTCTGACAAAGGCTTCGAAGTATGAGCTATTGCCACAATCTCGTCTTTGATAAACGGTGTGTATTTCAACTGACTATTCTTCGATTTCCCCTCAACCAATCCCATATCGATCTCTTTTGCAGCCAATAAAGCTTCAATCTTCTTGGTATTGTCATTAATCAGAGTGATATGTATATCGGGATATTCTTGATTGAACCGCGCCAGAACTGCAGGCAAGATATACTGCCCGATAGTAGTACTTGCTCCAAGCCTGAGTTGTCCGGAATACTTATCACTAAGGCTCGACAACTGATAAGTCAATTTACGGTCGAGTTCGAATATTTGTTTTGTGTAATCGAGTAATATCTCTCCTGCTTCGGTCAGATACACCTTTCCTTTAATACGGTCAAATAACCGGGCGTTGAGTTCCGTCTCCAGTTCCTTAATATTCTTTGTAACAGCAGGCTGGGTAATAAACAACTCTTCGGCCGCCTGTGTAAAATTCAGGTGTGAAGCAACCGAATGAAATACTTTTAATCGAAAATTAGACATTCTTTTTCTAAATAATGACTCTAAAATTAGTGATTAATATTCACTTTTTATCATTTGTAAAAAACTGTCTCTTTTTAAATCACGATCTTTGTTTCGTTAAAAAGAATTTTCAGCATTTATGAATTGGATTATTTTGGTTATAGCCGGACTCTTTGAAGTCGGATTTACATTTAGCTTAGGAAAAGCGAAAGAAGTTGGAGGCAACGCCTCTTACCTATGGTATACAATATTTGTGATTTGCCTCTTTGCCAGTATGGGGTTGTTGATACATGCGATTAAAACCATCCCCATTGGAACAGCTTATGCTATATGGACAGGCATCGGTGCTGTAGGAACAGTATTACTCGGAATCATAATATTTAAAGAGCCTGCCGATTTCTGGAGGCTGTTTTTCGCAACCACGCTGGTATGTTCGGTAATCGGGCTTAAGTTTGTTTCTCATTAATATCAGGAACAGTTATCTATCTTATACACCAAGGAACCGGATCAATGATCCGGTTCCTCTCGTATATAGGCAGATAGTAGATAACTAAACAAAATTAAATATAGAAGTCTGCACTGTATATTATATCTTAACCTAAAAAGGAATGATGCCTTTATTTTACTGCTGCAAGAGCTGCGCTGTAGTTCGGTTCATCTGCAATTTCAGGAACAAGTTCTGTATAAGCCACTTTACCCTCAGCATTGATAACTACTACAGTACGAGCCAAAAGTCCTTTCAAAGGACCATCAGCCATAAGTACTCCGTAAGCTTTAGCAAATTCAGGATTTCTGAATACCGAAGCAGGATGTACATTATCGATACCTTCTGTGGTACAGAAACGTCCGGCAGCAAAAGGTAGGTCGGCAGAAATAGCCAGGATCACAGTTCCGGGAATGCTTGCAGCTTCTTTGTTGAAACGGCGAACCGATGCAGCACAAGTACCTGTATCGATACTAGGGAAAATATTCAGGATTACTGTTTTACCTTTCAGGTCTTTCAATGTTACTTCTGACAAATCGCTTTTTACCAAAGTGAAATCCGGTGCTACTGATCCTACCGCAGGAATTTGACCGTCTACATTAACTTTACTTCCTTTAAATGTAACTGTTGACATAATTGTAATTTTTTTAAGTTGTTATTACTTGTATTGTATAGTTTATTCTATCGTGATAAGAAATTCAGATAGAGGATGTCTTACTTTTTTCTGGTTAACAAGCCAGTCATTCGTTTCGTCTCTATAGCCCAAGGGTAACATAGTAACACTTTTCAAGCCTTTAGAGTTCAAACCCAGAAGCTGATCTAAAGCAGCATTATCAAAACCCTCCATAGGTGTAGCATCCACTTTAAGCTCGGCAGCCATAGCTATGGCATATGCGAAAGCAATATAAGACTGACGCGCAATATGGTCGAAGTTTTCCGATGCCGGACGGTTCAGGTATGCAGCCTTCAACCGGTCGGTGTATGCTTTATATCTGTCGGGAGCCTGTCCGCGTTCTTTGGTTGTAATACCATAGATGTGGTCGATACGCTCTTCGGTATAATTATCCCATCCTGCGAAAACCAAAAGGTGAGAACAGTCGGCTACTTGTTGTTGGTCGAATGCTATACCGACTATTTTTTCTTTTAATTCCTGATTGGTTATTACCAGCAATTTATAAGGCTGTAATCCCGATGAAGTAGGAGCCAAATGTGCTGCCTCAACTATCTGGGCTACGAGCTTTTCATCTACTTTCTTCGACGGGTCGAATTTTTTTGTGGCATACCGCCAGCGGGATTGTTCTAATATACTCATTTTCTTTTTATTTATCTGATGAATCGTATTTACATTTTGTCGCAGAGTCTATCATTTTGTTGAGTTGATTCTTGAGTTGCGATAGCTGCTCGTCGTCAGCTTGTAATCCTTCTTTAATTTTGGAGGGAATATCGGTTGCTTTTTCTTTCAGCTGCATTCCTTTTGGAGTGATAACGATATTGACAATCCGTTCATCGGTTTCAGACCGTTTTCTGTTTATCAATCCGCAAGCCTCCATTCTCTTTAACAGAGGAGTAAGGGTGCCGCTATCTAAAAAAAGCATTTCCCCGAGTTCTTTTACCGTTCTCGACTTGTATTCCCAAAGCACCATCATAACCAAGTATTGAGGATAAGTTAAACCCAGCTTATCGAGGTGCGGACGATACAATGCTGTTATCTGTCTGGATAATGCATATATCGGGAAACATACCTGATTTTCGAGTTTTAAATAATCAATCATTACTTTTTCTATTTTGGTTTCACAAAATTAGATTGCGCACAACCAAAATAAAAATATTTAGTGTTAATATTTACTAACAGAAAAACAAAACACTCAGGACTATCTGTTCCGAGCACAAATAATATCCTATAATATAGCGATATACATATTACCTTTCAGACAACGGTGACCCTCCTTTATACACCCACGTACCATTCTTTTTTTCATAGATTTCATTCAATTCCTGACAGTCCCAACAGAGGGTTACCATAAAATCTACTCTGGCAAGATCAAGATTCTTATTAAAATATACCTTTTTCACAAAAGGGAGAGATTCTATAAACCAGTTTCCGCTATCCCTAAAAGCATTGATAGGTGTTCTTTCACCCAGAAGGTCTTTGAGCCTTTTCAGTTTGCGGGCAGTTTTTCCGGGCAAAGCTGAAGCCACCCATTCATCATATTTCTCTGCTAAAACATTTTCTACCCCGTATTTATATTCTTCGGTTGCATAAAGCACTTCACTATCCGGTAAACCTGTAGGAGGTCTGAAATTCTCTATATATTGTATAATAACCGTTTCGTCTTTCATCCCTTTCCCTATATCATCTTGCTCTAAAGACCTCGACGGAAGCACTGTATAGATCATGAAATTCTGTACAACAAAGTATCGGGGATTACCTTCTTTTCCAACAATACCATATATGCGGTTCAGATTGTCATCTGCATAAATATCTTTATACAATTGATACACTTCTTTCATTCCGTCATTCTGCCCGATATATTCAGCTGAATTAGGCTCTATAGTGCGGTTCCATTCTTTATAGAAAGCCTCTACACTATCAGCTGGAACAGAATCGTTGGCTATTGCCCGGATTTTTTCGTAAACTCCGGCTGTCGTATATTTAGGGATATAAGAATCCTCCACTTCTTTTTCCTGTTTAGCAGAACAGGACGATAAAGAAATCAGTAATAAAGCGATAAGTATTGTTTTCAGTTTTTCCATAAATTCAAAGTGTAAGCAGTCCCTAAAAATAGCTAAGAAAAAACATATTTCATATTGTAATTATAATATTCAGCACCACCGAAACGGATTTCGCCTTCGTCGACCAGTTCAAAGCCAAGTCGTGAATAAAAAGAAACATTTTCGGGCAATTGGGTAGTCAGCCCCAGTAAATCCGATTTACGTACGATCTGTTGTAATTCGTCGAGACAACGACCGATAGCAAAAGAACCGACTCCCCTGCCCCGATATTCGTCTTTCACAACCACCATCGACAGGTAATAGTATGAATCTGTTCCGATAGAATCGGTCAGAACCTTTTTATTATAGTCTCCCAAACGCATCATTTTAAGCAAAGTAGAAAATCCGAATTTAAAAATAAATGCAGGAATCCCAAGTTGCAGATAATCGCGCAACCCGTTTTTCTTACTATCGGGAGGAACAAGTGTGAATGTACCTATAATATCGCCGGTTTGGCTGTCTTTAATCACTCTTGTCAATACTTCGTGGCAATTAAGCAAATACAGGCTTGTGCGGAAAAGCCAGTCCAACCCTTCCCGTAAATGCGACTTTTTGAAAATAGAAGCATACGCCGGATTTGTTTCGAAAGCATCAGTCTGCATACCGGCTACTTTATCCAAATCGGACATTTGCATTTTCTCTATAGAGAAATTATTTATTATCAAAGAAGTATTCATAGTTATCTAACTTATTGTAAAACTGCCGGAAAACTGACTCCTTTTTATCCTTTACATTCCCATCCATATCATACTCAATCCGGTTTAGCAAACCATTATCTGCATCGAAAAACACTTCCTGTACTTTCACCCCATTGTCTGAATATCTGACATAATTAATGAGTATTCCTTTATCGTAAAGTACCTCATAAATTAAGTTTCCGTTTAATAAACAAACCTTTATAATTCCGTCCGGCATCCCATCCTTATACTGATAATGCATCTTTTGGGTTAAGTCTTCCGACATCTCTGCTCTCTCACCATTGTGACCATCCAGAGCTTTTTTTATCAGATTCCTGATAGCTTCTCTATCCGATTCCTTGTATTGAATCTGGGTAGGATAAAGAGGGGTACCCCCATACGATATAACCCCTTGAAAATCGCGAAACTCACGCACACGCATACGCATAAACATATCTCCCTCAAACGAATAAGCATTATTACTCCACCCGGAATTGTATAACCGGATAAATTCTTTTGATTCCTCTTCGCTCAATAACACAGGCGGAATATGAAGAGAAGGGAAAACATTCTGAAAATTAAAGATAGAGCTGATTTCTACCCGCTCATTTTCTATTAATTCAACATTATTGAACTCTGTATTATACTTAAAGAAAAGTTCTTTTATTTGGTTTATATCACCAACAGACAGCTTTCCTTCCGGCCGGAAAATACCGTAAGGCTTACCATCCGGATATTGAATCAGAAATTCATCTTTGCATATACCTCCACTATTTATCCTTAACCTCATTTCGCGTTTATCGGGATGGGTTATTGTAATAAAATAACTGTGTACATAATAATGATATCCGTGCGAGTTTAACACATATTGCTCAATAGTTGCTTCGTGGTTTTTCCTGTTTTCTACCCAGTCGTGGGCAGAAAAAATATCAATCAGGATTTTGGTATCCTCTTCCGACAACAGGTGAGACGTCTTGGCTTGCAGATATACTGTATATTCCGATTTATCTTTAACCTTAAAGAAACCGGACTTTTTCCAATCCGAATTTGAAAATAGTGTCATAAGAGCAGATAAAAGCATACAAATAGTCATACAATTTCAGGTATTAACAGAGGTGTTGTTGTATTAAATAGAGACATACCCGGGTTTTATTCCATAAGAAGAAGAGGAAAACATTCCTTTTATTATGAATAAAGCCTTCCTGTGACGGAAGGCTTTATGTTTATTTTTTGATATTTCCCCTCAGCTCTTCTACTTGCTTTAGCAAGTCGTCAACTTGTTTTTCGAAGCGTTGTATTTGCTTGTCTTTTTCGTCTATCAGTTTGTTGTAAAGGTCTTTTATATCGTCTATCGGGTAGTTGTAATTATTTTGTTCTTCGACATTTTGTTGAGTAACAACATCCTTTGAGCCTTCAGCTGAAGTATTGGTAATTTCATTATCATGCAAGGTTAAGTTATGCATATTAATTGCCTCATCCATATTATAGCTCTTCAAGAAATCGACTGGAATTACTAAAGAAGCAGCAATCTGTTCCAGAATAATATCATCGACAGTTTCTTTGGATTCTATTTCCGAAATCTGTTTCTGGCTCATCCCCAGATTAAAGGCTAACGTCTCTTGACTTACCCCTTTCCAGTTCCTACCCAATCTTATATTACGTCCGTGATGTATAATTTTCTTGTTTGCAGTTGCTTCCATATGTTATTCTGTTAAAATAAAACCTTGTTAAAGATAGTATATTTTATCCGAAAATACAGGATTAAATTATTTATCGGTTTGCAAATATATTCATTGTCAGCGGTATAAAATATCCTTTTACAGTAATATTTTATGCTCTGCATCTTACATATATTTGTATAGACAAATCGTGCAAAACTATGTTTGCTTATTCAGATAAAAATAAACAACACAACAACCGGTCGATGGACGAATCATTCAATAGGCTTAGGCAATGGATGTCTGAGGAGGAGATCGAGAGCTATACCGATCCCGAATGTGAATTGACCGACTTACTCGGCCTGCTCTTATCACGCCATAAACATACACGCGGATTGATAGAATCTCTGCAAAAAACCGTGGACCCTGCCTTTGCAAAAAAACTGTCATGTATCGACGAAAGTATACAGGTAAACCATTTCTTTTATCAATCGGCCTTGGTACAATTTCACGCAGGCCACAAAGAGTACACTCGTAATATCTGTCTCCTGATGAATGCCATTCAGAAAAACAGCCGCTGACACATCAACCCTATGATCGTGGGTATGCCAAAGAAGCATATAAAGCTGACTTATCGTCGAACATATTCGAAAAAATAGTTATTCAGTTCAATCAATAGTAAAAACAGACACTATTTCATTTTGCAAAACCCACATTACTGAGGGTTTTGCTTTTTTTAGTATACATATCTGAAACAGAATATGTATTTTTATCTTGTTATTATAAATGTAGAGACTGCGCGCATCACAGATGCTTGCATATCTGCCGTCAGGCTTCCGGCATTTATCTCGCAGACGGGGCACCCATTCGGTGCAGGCGGTGTAAAACGGGATGTTGTTTGAGCCGGAGGCGAGTTTTATCCCGTTTAACCGGCAAACCATTAATGGGTCGGCGAGGGATGTAGCCTTGATCTTTTGCTTCGTTTTGTATCAAGACAAAATGAAGAACAAGCCTAAAGGCGCGTTAGTAAAAAATAATCAAAAACACCCATGTTACGAGATTTTGCAGCTATAGATTTTGAGACAGCCAACGAACAATTATCCAGTGTTTGCAGTGTCGGAATAGTGATCGTAAGGAACGGTACTATCGATGAACGCTTTTACAGCCTTATCCAACCCGAACCAAATTATTACAGCCTGCAAAATACAAATGCACATGGCATAACGTACGAAGATACAGCGAAAGAAGCAGTATTCCCTTTGGTATGGACACAAGCCGAACCGTTGATCAGAGACCTGCCATTTGTCGCCCACAACAAAGGTTTTGACGAAGCCTGCCTAAAAGCCGTTTTCAAAACCTACCAGATGGATTATCCCGATTACCGCTTTTATTGCACATTAGCCGAATCGCGCCGTCAGTTGAAATATCTGCCCAATCATCAACTACATACCGTAGCAGCCGACTGCGGCTATGTCCTGACCAACCATCACCATGCTTTGGCCGATGCAGAGGCTTGTGCTGAAATAGCATTGCAGTTGCTGTAGTCTGTTATCCATCTGATACAGGCTTTTTTAGGAGATTAAATTTGGAGAATTCACCGGAATAACCCTATCTTTGCATCAGTATTCACTTAAATCCGTAAAAATGTACAGATAAGAAACCTCCACTACATAAATTGGGTTTCATCTTTCAATAACCAGTTATTGAATTTAATATCCTCACTTGGATATTAGTCTGTCATTTATATCAAATAATTTTGTAGAGGAACGGTTCTTTTCGGCATTTATGATGTTGACGTGTCCGTCCTGTATCCAGACTTTTTTGAGGCTCAATTTGATAATCAAATTTTTAAACAATCAAAAGGAAATTGAGCTATGACAAAAATAGTAGACATACAAAACTTTACCTATGAACACCCCGACAGGGAGGTTCTTTTCAGGAACATCAATTTACAGATTGTCGAAGGGCAGAAAATCGCCCTGATAGGAAGAAACGGAACAGGAAAAACAACCCTGTTACGGGCCATAACCGATTATGAGAAATATCCCGAAATAAAAACCGGGGCTGAGCCTTACA
Organism: Indolivaga macrotermitis; assembly: GCF_900128985.1. Lineage (GTDB taxonomy): Bacteria > Bacteroidota > Bacteroidia > Bacteroidales > Dysgonomonadaceae > Dysgonomonas_A > Dysgonomonas_A macrotermitis. The sequence goes on from NZ_FQUC01000002.1 coordinate 523,891, forward strand.
ATATACCCCAACATGTCGATGTATATAACAGTTGGACAATAGCCCGTATTCTGGGAATCGAAGACAAACTCTGTGCATTGAACGCTATTAGCGCAGGTGACACTTCTCAGGAGAATTTCGATATTCTGGATGATGACTGGGACATAGAGAATAAAGCTATCTCCGTTTTATCATACTGGGATATGGAGCAAATAAGCCTCAACTCTAAAATGGAAGAATTGAGCGGCGGCGAGAAAATAAAAATATTCCTTTCGGGCATAACGCTGCATCAGCCAAAGTTCGTTATTCTGGATGAGCCAACCAATCATCTCGACTATGCTGCAAGAGAGACATTATATGCATGGATAAAAAACACTACGGCTACATTACTGATAGTGAGTCACGACAGGTATTTGCTCAACCTACTGACAGACATGTATGAACTGACCGAAAAAGGCATAAATTTTTATCCGGGTAATTATGATGCCTACGAAGATCAGAAAGAAGCAGAACAAGACGCCCTACTGAAACAACTGGATTCGCAAAGACAGGAACTAAAGAAGGCCAAGAAGATACAACAGGCCGTTGTTGAACGCAGGCAGAAAATAGAATCGAGAGGCAAAGGGCAGACTGCAAAGAAGTCTATACCGCGGATTGTAGCCAATGCAAGAAAAGGTGCAGCAGAACAAACTTCATCCAATCTGGCAGACAAGCACAGCAAAAAAATAGCAGGGATAGGACAGTCGATACAACAACTGAAAGAAGGCATCGATAATACTCAGAATCTAAGATTCAGCGTAGCAGATTCACAGTTGCATAAAGGGAAGATACTGGCAGAAGCAATCGCAATAAATTATTCTTATAACGAGGATAAGATATGGGAAACAAACTTAAGCTTCACCATAACCAGTGGTAACAGAATTCAGCTTAAAGGTAGAAACGGATCGGGAAAATCAACACTTATCAAACTGATAACAAGGCAGTATCAGACCACAGAGGGTATACTTAAACTGGCAGACTTCGATTTTCTGTACCTCGATCAGTCTTATTCATTGATCAACGATTCTAAAACTGTTTATGAGCAGGCACAACAATACAACAACGATATGCCGGAAAGTGAAGTAAAAAGATTCCTAACACATTCTCAGTTCTTTTCCGACACTTGGGACAAGCCCTGTTCGGTACTGAGTGGCGGTGAGAAAATGAAGTTATCTCTGTGTTTTCTTGTAATAGCCAATAAAGCACCCGATATGCTGATTCTGGATGAGCCAACCAATAATCTGGATATAAGCAGCATGGAAGTATTAATCAAAGCCGTAAAAGATTATTCGGGTAGCCTAGTTGTTGTGAGCCACGATAAGTATTTCACAGATCAGGTAGGATTAGAAAACGAGATCGATCTGGATGTCTTATTGTAACATTTTTAGTTCGTCTTCGGAGAAAAGCCTCGAACGGATAACGAATGATTTTTCATAGTCACTTTCGAGGGAAAAACCTCCGTAAGCACTATCTACGACATCGAGAGTTAACTGGCTGTACCGCCAGTATTCAAATACATCTTTGTCCATATAGTAAGGAAATCCCTCGATTGTGGCGAATAAGACATCTTTACTTTTTTCATAAAAATCGCCCTTTGCCATACAAATGGGACGGGAGCCTTCGCAGCATCCACCCGACTGATAAAAGACAAGATCACCAAATTCGTCCGTCAAACGGCGAATAACTTCTTTCGACTGATCTGTTGTGATAATACGTTCTACCATATTATTTATTAGAAAAACGGGTTCACAGACTATTTGTCTGTGAACCCGTTATATGATTAGAAGAATCCCAGTTTATTCTTGTTATAAGATATCAGCATATTCTTAGCCTGACTATAATGGTCGAGCATCATTTTGTGATTTTCGCGACCGATTCCCGATTGCTTATATCCTCCGAAAGGTGCTCCTGCCGGATAAGCATGATATTGGTTTATCCACACACGCCCTGCCTGTATTGCTCTCGGCACCTGATATATTTCGTGTGCATCTCTTGTCCAAAGCCCTGCGCCCAAACCGTATATCGTATCGTTAGCAATAGCGATAGCTTCTGCCGTATCTTTGAAAGTCGTAACAGACAGTACCGGGCCGAATATCTCTTCCTGGAAAATACGCATCTTGTTATTCCCTTTGAACAGAGTCGGCTGAATATAGAAACCGCCTTCGAGGTCACCGCCCAAATGCTGAACATCACCACCAATGAGTAGCTCGGCTCCTTCTTCCTTACCTATATTTATGTAATTCAGTATTGTTTCTTTCTGGGCTTTCGAAACCTGAGCACCCATCATCGTGGTTTTATCCAGAGGATTACCCATTTTAATCGCTTTCACACGCTCCAATACACGGGGCATAAACTTGTCATAAATATCTTCGTGAACCAACAGGCGTGACGGGCAGGTACATATCTCCCCTTGATTCAAAGCAAACAATACAGCACCTTCGATTGCCTTATCGAAATATTCATCGTCAGCGTCGGCTACCGATTTCATAAATACATTAGGAGACTTACCTCCCAATTCGAGAGTAACAGGGATAATATTTTCGGTAGCATATTGCATTACCTGACGCCCCACTGCGGTAGAACCAGTAAAGGCTGCTTTAGCAACTCGTGGCGAAGTCACCAGAGGTTTACCCAGCTTAGCACCCGAACCATTGATAACATTCACTACTCCCGGAGGCAGAATATTTCCGATTATCTCCATTAGTACCATAATAGATATCGGAGTATCGAACGCAGGTTTCAAAACTACAGTGTTTCCTGCAGCCAATGCCGGAGCCAGTTTCCAGCAAGCCATTAATAAAGGAAAATTCCACGGAATAATCTGGGCTATTACGCCAATCGGTTCACGCACTATAATAGATACTGTATCGGCATCGAGCTCTGCGATAGAACCTTCTTCAGCACGAATAACACTTGCAAAGTACCTGAAATGGTCAATAGCCAATGGCACATCTGCCAATAAAGTTTCACGAACCGCTTTCCCGTTATCAACGGTCTCTACGGCAGCAATATACTCCAGATTGGCTTCCATTGCATCCGCCACTTTATTAAGGATAATACTACGTTGAGCAGGTGAAGTTTTGCTCCATGTTTCAAATGCTTTATGAGCCGCGTCTAAAGCAAGATCAATGTCTTCGACTGTTGATTTACTTGTTTTTGTGAATACTTTCCCGTCAATAGGAGAAATCACATCTCCATATTCTCCTTTTACCGGAGGGACAAATTTTCCACCGATAAAGTTATCATACAACGATTTGAATTGTGGTTTTTGTATTAAGTTATCCATGATATATTTATTTAAAATGGTTATATATAAATATACAAAACTTTGTACTGACTGTCGTTTTCAAGTTTGTTTCCAATCGATTATATCCGGGAACTGTTATTTCCCGGATATAATTCTACCTAATTTAAACTATTCTTTTATAGCTACTTCGTGCTTATCCGCTTCACTAAAAAAGGTTGCTCCTGATTAACTATTGATTATATCTATGTTAAAACAAATCCGGGAATCTTTTTGTTTGGTCTGGATTTTATTACTCCACAGGTTTAATATACTTCGAATACAAACCTTCCGAAAATTTGCATTATTTAACATTTATCGAGGGTTACAACTTATTCTTTTTTTACTTTCCTTTGCACCCAGATTTCATACAGAGATCTTTTTTATTTATGCAAATACTATTCTACAAGAAGTTCTGGTCTATCAAGAAAAATTATCAAAAACTGCTTCTTCGCATTGGCTGGTAAGCTGATTTTTTTTAGTCAGTAATACGACAACATCACAATTTTTTCATTTTTTAATTTATAACTTTAATATGAGTAAATTCTATTTGCTCACGGTAGCTATGTGCATGCTGCTGTGTGCACAACGACTGTCTGCTCAGGAAAAAATCAGCAAAACATTGACTCTTGATGAGATGTTTCACCTGGCAACCGAGAACAGTAAACAATTAAAAGTATCGCAAACTGCAATTGAAACAGCAAAGCGGGCTACAGACGTAGCACGCAATCTACGATTACCTTCATTGGATGCATCGCTGGCACTATCTTATCTGGGAGATGCAACCCTTCTGGACAGGGATTTTGGAAATATAACCCGCGCTGCAATGCCACACTTTGGCAATAATTTCGCATTCGAAGCATCTCAAGTAGTATTTGCAGGGGGTGCTATTTCAAACAGTATAGCCAAAGCCGAACTGGAAGAACAAGTTGCCCGGTTGGCATACGAAAAAGATCAGATGAATATTCGTTTCTTACTTACCGGTTATTATCTTGATCTGTACAAACTCATTAATCAGAGAAAAGTATATATAAAAAACATTGAGCAAACCCGATTATTGATCGAACAGATCAGAGCTAAACAACGTGAAGGAATGGCATTAAATAATGACATAACCCGCCACGAATTGACCTTGCAGAATTATAATCTGGCTCTTATCGAGATAGATAACAACTCTGATATCCTCAATCATCATCTCGTTGTTACTTTAGGCTTGCCTTATCATACACAGATCATGCCCGATACTACAATTCTCAACATGAATCTGGTAAATTCGACACCAAACGACATGATGCTGATTGCTGAAAATAATTTACCGGAATTAAAAACAGCAACAGTAAATATAGATATAGCAGAGAAAGGAATAAAACTGGCAAAAGCTGATTATTTACCATCTGTAGCTCTTGTTGCAGTCAATTATCTGGACGGACCAATTACAATAGAAGTTCCGCCAATCAATAAAAACCTGAATTATTGGTATGTTGGTGTAGGAATCAAATATAATCTGTCGTCGATTTTCAAGACTAAAAAGAATGTAAGGCTTGCAAAAGCTCAACAGTCAATGGCTGTAGATACACGGAATGTCATAACCGAACAAACAGAAACAGCCATACATACCGATGCGACACGTTATAAAGAGTCATTCGAAAAGCTGAATACATTCGAGAAAAGCCTTCAACTTGCTAATGAGAATTACAGGATTATCAACAACCGTTATACTAATGATCTTGTATTGATAACAGAAATGCTAGATGCCAGTAATACCAAGTTAAATGCAGAGTTACAGGTAGTAAATGCCAAAATAAATATCATCTACAATTATTATAAATTACAACGTACAATCGGAAAATTATAATCGACAAAATGGAAAATCAGAATAACAATAAAAAAGGAAAAAACATCCGTTTCAGAATATTCAATTATACAATACTTGCACTTATAATTGTAGGTGTAATCTGGGTTTTTGCACAGTTTATCGAGGTTTCCGACACCGGATACACAGATAATGCACAGGTTAAGCGGCATATTGTACCCGTAAACTCGCGGGTTCAGGGCTATATCAAAGAAATTCGTTTCGCCGAATACCAACATGTGAATGAAGGAGATACCCTACTCATCATCGACGATAGCGAATACCTATATCGGCTGGCTCAGGCCGAAGCTAACTACGCCAATGCAGTAGCCGGAAAAGTAATTACCGGATCTACAATAAGTACAACCCAAAACAATCTATCCGTATCGGATGCCGGTATTGAAGAGATTAAAGTCCGGTTAGAGAATGCCGCTACCAACCTCAGACGATATAAAAATCTTCTGGAGCAGGAATCTGTCACACAGGATCAATACGATAGAATGAAGACCGAATATGATGCCACGAAAGCAAAATATGATATGCTTGTACGTCAAAAGCAATCAACAGCCCTTGTCGGACAGGAACAAACAAACCGTTTATCCCAGAACGAAGCAAATATCAAGCAGGCAAAAGCGGCATTGGATATTGCTCAGTTAAACTTGTCTTATACTGTTATTGTAGCACCACGTAGCGGCATAGTAGGACGGAAAGACTTACAGGTAGGACAGCTAATACAACCCGGTCAGTCTGTGGTTAGCGTAGTTGACGATTCTGATGTTTGGGTAATTGCAAATTACAAAGAAAAACAAACAAAGAATATATCAGTCGGAGATAATGTTGATGTATCTATTGATGCTGTGCCTAATGTCAGGTTCAAAGGAAAAGTAACAGCAATGTCTCAGGCTACAGGTTCGGCATTTTCACTTGTACCTACGGATAATGCTACCGGTAATTTCGTAAAAATAGAACAACGTATACCTATCCGTATCGAACTGACCGGAGAGAATGCCACTGAAAGTTTGGAGAGACTCAAAGCCGGAATGAGTGCCGAAGTATATATTCAATCGAAATAAGTAAACCCATGATGCCACAAGGAAAATACCGTATTATGTCTTTCAAGGAATTTGTTCCTGACAAGTTACGGTTTATTATATTAGTGTTAGGTGCAGTTATTTTTCAGTTCTCAAACAGTACTTATCTGGCGAATATCAACGAAACCGTAGGTGGGAAAGCCCTTACAGACGAAGACATAAAAATGATCTTTTATGCCTCCATGATTGGATTGACAATGGTTTTTCCGTTGCTATTCCGTTTTAAGTTCAGACTTCCATCCCGTACAATATTACTGGTTTGTTCGTCAGTTGTTATTCTTGGGAACGTTACTGCGCTGTACTGCAGCAATGTCTTCATACTGATTCTGATTTCCTTTATTCTGGGATTCTTCCGTATGATGGGAACATTCGAGTGTTTCTCGTCTATCAATCTGATTATAACACCGACCCGCGATTTTAGTGTATTCTATCCGTTTATCTATATGATAATATTAGGCTCTATACAATTTTCAGGGCTCGTTAATGCAGATATTTCTTATGCTCTAAATTGGAAATACATGTATGTATTGATAGTCAGCCTGCAACTATCGTTCATGATAATTATCTTCACCCTGATGAGACCAATTCTTCTGATGAAAAGGATTCCTCTCTATCAGATCGACTGGTTAGGAATGCTTTTATGGACAGTTGTAATCTTCTTGATTTCTTTCATAGCTGAATACGGAGAGCGTCTCGATTGGTTCTATTCCAGATATATCCGTATAGCAACGGGCTCATGCATTATTTTACTAATATGTGCAATTCAACGTATGACAGGATTGAAACGTCCTTTCATCATGCCTGAAGCATTTGCATACAGAAACGTAATAAAGTCACTGGTTCTGCTGTTCCTTCTCGAATTATTCATCAGTACAAATACAGTAATAATGAACGCCTATCTGGGTGGATTTCTGGAATATAATATGCAACATATCAATTCTCTGAATTGGATTGTAGTTGTTGGCATAGTACTGGGTACAGTCCTTTCCTATTATTGGCTGCACGTACGGGGAGGAGGTTATAAAGTTGCCTTTTTCGGAGGGTTCGCCTGCCTCGTATTGTATCATTTCATTCTATACTTCACTTTCCAGCACTCAGTTGCAAAAGCAGATCTTTATGTACCTTACTTCTTATACGGAGTCGGTTATATCGTGTTGTATATAGCAATAGTATTATATGCTGCCGACAGAGTACCATTTCCGCACTTTTTTGCAACTTTATGTATTCTCGGCTTCGTAAGATCAGGAATTGGCATGCCTATCGCCGATAGCATTACACACAACTTATGGCATCATATCCAAGAGAAGAATGTAATGCTACTTTCTTTAGGTATGGATACTGTAGATCCGACTACCAATTCGTTATACGGATATGTATTCAACAATGCGATAGAGGCCGGCCGTTCTATAGAAGAAGCTCAAAGCATGGCAACAAGTGCATTGTACGGAAATGTATATAAACAGGCAATGTTATTAAGTTGGAAAGATATTTATGGTTGGTATACTCTATTCGGCGCACTGGTCTTATTAGGAATTATGTTCACCCATTACCGGAAACCATCCTTCCCTAAAATAAGGAAACTCAAAAATATCTGGAGATATGCAAGAGGTAAGGTTTACAGCAATGGATAGCAATTATTTCAAATAGATCTATCTGTGAAATATCTACATCCAGATAGAAAAGTTTGTGTTAAAATAGAGAAACCGTATACATAGAATTTGTGTATATGGTTTCTTTTTTATTTCTTTATGTTAATAGTTCTGAAAAGCAGACACCTATTCGGAGGTAAGACCCACTGCAAAGATTGACCGACATCTCCTTTTATACATATAGAACAAAGAACAATTAATTATTCAGCATTACGGAAAAGGGCAGACAATCAAACCCACATAAACAATTAATATTAAACTACTTATAATTAATAAAAGATAGTAAAACCAGCCCATAACAAGCAGCAAGAAAGCTCTAATTAGTCAATTTGACCCCCTCTAAAAGATATTTTAACGCTGTTTTGTGTAGGAAAACATACATACATTGCAACATGAAATCCAATAACATTTTTTATTAACTAAATACTATTATTATTAAAATAACTTTCAATTAAAAATTAAAACACTCAGAAGAATATGATTTGAACTGGAGAATCCTAGAGAACACTAAAATTAGACGTTTAATATTTTTAAGAAAAAACGTTAACCAAAACCATTTAGCTATAAATTATAAATCTAAAAAACATGCAAAAGACAATCAACAACTTTTTGTCTCTATTTTTTATCTCGCTATTACTCTTGTGTGGGCACACACCGATTTATGCCCAACAAAAGAAGGAGATAAAAGGAACCGTTGTGGACGCCAGCGGTGAAGGTTTGATAGGTGTTTCTGTCGCAGTGACCGGAGCCTCTGTCGGTACAGTTACAGATTTGGACGGAAACTTCACATTATCGGTTCCGACAACAGCAAAAACACTGGAAGCAAAGTATATAGGAATGAAAAACCAAACAGTTCCTATTACAGGTGATCACATTAGAATAGTTATGGAAGATAACTCCTCTGAACTGGATGAAGTAGTAGTTATCGGTTACGGAACAGTAAAGAGAAGAGACCTTACCGGGTCTGTTGTCTCCGTTCAGGGAGAAACTTTGGCTAAAGTTCCGGTAACAAGTGCAGCAGAAGCTCTTACAGGACGCTTAGCGGGGGTACAAATCACCTCTACCGATGGTTCACCGGATGCCGAAATGATTATCCGCGTACGCGGGGGTGGATCTGTTACCGGAGACAACTCTCCACTATATATTGTGGATGGTTTCCCTGTATCTAACATTAATGATATAGCATCAGCAGACATTCAGACTATTGACGTATTAAAAGATGCATCTTCAACTGCAATTTACGGATCACAAGGTGCAAATGGGGTAGTAATTATCACAACAAAATCAGCAAAGGGAGGAAAGACCTCAGTTTCGTACAATGGTTATCTCCAATCTAAGAAACTGTCAAAAAAGATGAAAGTTCTGAATCCTTACGAGTACGTAATGTGGAACTACGAACTTGCACTATTTGATGGAGACGATGGTTTGAAAAATGTAACCCAAAGATATGGTTATTACGATGATTATGACCTTTATAAATACCAAGATGGTATCGACTGGCAAGAAGACATGTTTGGAGCCAGTGTATTGTCATACCAACACAATGTTAGTATTAATGGTGGGAGCGATAAAACAAAATTCGGATTAAGTGCGACATGGAATAAAAATGGCGGTTTAATGCCTAATAATGACTATGAGCGTATAAACGTAAATTTCAAGCTAAGCCACGAAATTTCTAAAACGTTACGATTCTCGGCCAATGCTCGTGTTATTGACACAGAAACGAATGGTTCAGGTACATCAGGAAGTACTTATAAAGTACGTACAACCAGCGCAGTAAACTCTCCTGCTACCCTTGGACTCGATGGTGTAAAAATTGTAGATCCGGGTTCAATGACAGATGAAGAATATCAAGAATGGCTAAACAGTAATGTATCTCTGAGCGAACAAGCATCCTGGTATTGGCAACGGAAAAACGAAAAGACGTATAACTTTACAGGAAGTCTGGACTGGGATATTCTAAAAAGTCTGACCTATCGTATTGAAGCCGGATACGAGTATCGTTTCGACGAAAAGAAAAACTGGTGGGGAGAACACACCTCCAATGCTTCTTATGTAGGTGGTTTACCTTTAGCTGAATGGACTAAAACAAACAGGACAACCCTACGTGTGGCTAATACTTTATCATGGAACCAGACTTTCAATAAAGACCACAAAGTTGATGTTATGGTCGGACAAGAAATAGTATCTAAACGATCTAATTATAACTATATGTATGGCACTCACTTCAGTGTAGACTTTTCCCCTGAAAAAGTATTTGCGAATATGAGCTCGGGGGCTTCTATCGGGACAAAAAGTATTAAAAGCTATATTAACCGCGATGATAATTTGGCCTCATTCTTTGGACGTGCCGGATATAATTACAAAGAACGTTATCTGGCTACGCTGACTTTACGAGCTGATGGTTCGACTAAATTTGCTAAAGGCAATCAATGGGGATATTTTCCTGCCGGAGCATTAGCTTGGCGTGTTATCGAAGAGCCATTTATGGAAGGGATTAAAAATTCCTTAGCCCTCTCAAATTTAAAATTGAGGGTTAGTTATGGAGAAGCTGGTAATAACCGCATCGGAGATGCTTTATTTGAGCCTAACTATGGACTATTTGATACTAAGACCTATGGGCTAGGTGACAGACAAAATACCTATTATGCCTCAGCAAACAAGCAATTGCCAAACCCTGATTTGAAATGGGAAACGACCATAACTCGTAACTTAGCTTTGGACTTTGGACTGTGGGGGGAACGGTTAAATGGTAGTATAGAATTTTATAAAAATACAGCAAAAGACCTGTTGATAGAAAGACCGATTGTAGCCCCTGGATACGAAACGACGGTAGAAAATACAGCCCAAACAACAAATAAAGGGTTTGAAGTCACCCTTAACGGATTTATAATTAACAAAAAAGATTTTTATCTGAATGCGAACTTTAACATTGGGTTCAATAAATCAAATGTCGACAAGATTGCCAAAGGTATTTCTCTTATGGAATTTGGATCAGGATGGGCAGGAACAGACCTAAAGGGAAGTAATGATTATCATGTAATGGTAGGCAAGCCTGTCGGTCAAATATATGGATGGGTTACAGATGGTTACTATACAACAAATGATTTTACATCTTACGACGAATCGAGCAAAACTTATATTCTTAAAGACGGTGTTGCTGACTTAAAAGGTTTGACCGGAAGCAGAATTGGGGTTCGTCCGGGGACCATAAAGTTTAAGGATTTAGATGGAAACGGGATTATAGACGATAATGACCGTACTATAATAGGTGACACTAACCCGGATTTTACCGGAGGTTTCGGGATAAACGCAGGTTATAAAGGATTTGACTTTACCATGATGTTCAACTTTGTATATGGTAATGATATTTATAATGCAAATAAGATTGCCACATCGCAACAATATAGAACCAGTAATTATCAGTCCAACCTATTGTCTTTCATGAATTCCAATAACCGTTACTCATATTTGGATAGAAATACCGGAACATTAGTAACCGATCTGGCCACTTTAGCTGAAATGAACGAAGGAGCTAATGCTAAACAATACTGGTCTCCGGCCTCATTTGGGAATGCAACTGTTGTGCCTCACTCATGGGCTATTGAAGACGGATCTTTCCTACGTTTACAAAACGTTACACTTGGTTATACATTACCAAAGACTATAACCCGTAAATTTATGTGTGAGCAATTCCGTATTTACTGTACATTAAACAATGTGTGGGTATGGACTAAATACTCAGGATATGACCCTGAAGTATATTCTCCGATAAGAGGATCGTCTTCATCAAACCTAACTCCTGGTGTAGATTACTCTGCTTATCCAAAGAGCTTTTCTTATACATTCGGTGTGAATCTTACATTCTAAATCATAAAAAGAAAAACGATGAAAAAATATACATTATCAACACTGTTAAGTCTGAGCCTACTGGCAGGATTCACTTCTTGTAGTGATTTTCTGGATGTAGATTCTCCTTCGACTTTTACTCCCAAATATGTATTCTCCAATGCGAACGATGCCCAGAAGGCGGTATTGGGAGTTTATGCTTTATTTACCCAAGATACTTACACATCACGTATGTCGGCCGTATGGATGCAAAATACCGATGTCGAGGTTACTGTTCCCAGCGCTAGCCCCGATGGTACCCGCCGGGATATATGGAGCCTTCAAGCTGGTCGTTTAGCTAATTTTCAAGATGTTTACAAAGCCTGGCAGGACTGTTATCTGGCTATAGACCGGGCTAACCAATGTATAGAAGGTATTCAGGCCAGTGGTGCAGCTAATGAACCCGATATGAAAATGTTATTAGGTGAAGCATATGCCTTACGTGCTTACAGATATTTCTTATTATGCAATTTCTGGGGGGATGTTCCCTATTTCAGGGAAGCAGCCAAAGTAGGAATGGAACTGGATATCCCTAAGACTGATAAAAACTACATTTATTCAGGCATGATACAAGACCTTGTCAATTGTGAAGGAGATATGTATTTTGCCGATGCAATGGGAGAAACCGGTTTAGAACGGACGAATAGAGAATTTGCTCTGGGAATGATTGCCCGTATGGCTCTTTTCCGTGCAGGATACGGTACAACAATAGATGGTTCGATGAAACGCGCGGATGATTACTTAAATATATCAAGTGATGAGGCCCTGGCTGTGACATATACCTATAACGGAGTTGAAAAAACAGCGCGTACTTCCACAGAATACTATCAACTGGCAAAAGATTATTGCGAGAAGTTGATTAATCTGAAAGATCGTGCACTGAATTCTAATTTTGCACAGATATTTAAGAACCAATGTCAATGGATAAAGCCTTTAAACGACGATATCCTTTTTGAAATAGGCTTTGGAGATACTAATAGTGGAGGTGATGTAGGTTGGTGTATCGGCGTCACTGTAACAGCCAGTTCTAAAGGCACTACAACCATCCAGGTAGGTTTGAGTCCGGCATATTACTATTCATTTGACCGTAAAGATGTGCGTCGTGACGCTACTATATCTAAGATAAAATACTCCAGCGATACTAAACAAGAAGCAAAAGCATCCACAGAGTTAGATGTAGCTAAATGGAATAGGCTTTGGTTAGCTTCTAGTCCAGGGGCAAGCTCTTCTAAAGGTACAGGTATCAACTGGCCGGTTATGAGATATTCTGAAGTATTATTGATGCTGGCCGAAGCTGAGAATGAACTAAATGGTCCCACTCAATTAGCCAAGAACATGCTTATAAGGGTTCGTGAACGTGCCTTTACATCAGGAGATCATTCAGAGAAAGTAACTGCCTATGTAAATAAGCTAACTAACAAAGATAGTTTCTTCAATGCTATTGTTGATGAGCGCGCATGGGAATTCGGGGGAGAAGGTCTTCGTAAGTTCGATCTTGGTCGCTGGAATATCTATGGTAAAAAGATCGTCGAAACTAAAAAGATCCTAAACAATATTGGACAAGCTGCTTATGGACTGAATATGAATGATCCGGAAGTTGCCAAATATGCCGACTACGCAACCGAATTGTACTATCAAAGAAGCAATGGAACCATTACATTCCTTAACGATTATTATAATCCAGACAAAGTTCCAACCAATGTAGTGGATGCTGACGTTTTGGATAATGCGGGAAATGAAGGTGCCTACGCTAAAATAAACTGGGCTAAGAGTCTCTATAACCAAATGAAAAATACAGATGGAACTATTACCGGATACCAAAGCGCTAATTATACCATTTATTCATGGAGAGGATATACAGACGAAAGCGGTGTTTCTGCAGTACCATTTTTGTTACCGATTGGAGCACAGACTGTAGCTAATAGTGAATACTTGACTAATGATGGTTACGGGCTTGTAACAAATCAATAAATTAAAGAATATACATTATGAATAAAATACTGAAATATAGCATAATGGCAATAACATCCATACTTTTTGCAAGTTTCTTTGCAAGCTGTAACGATGATGATGATTTGTCAGCAGACCGCTTGTTTCGCCCTCAGGTTAACGAGACTTTTATTTCGGGTACTTATTTTACATTGAAATGGGATAAGTATGAAGGGGCAGAATCTTTTGAACTGGCACTGTCTACCGATACATTTAAAACTACTCTCCGAACAGTAACAACAGATACCACTTTTTTCACCTTTGATGATCTTGAATATGATACAAATTATCAGGTAATGATGAGATCCGTTGGGGGAGGTCTGGAATCTAATTATACTTCGTACTATATAACAACACAAGATTATCCGGTAAGTATTGAAGCTCTCACGGATGCCGATATTATCGATACACAAGTAAAAATAACTTGGGATGATATTAACTATGATCAATTCGAAATCCGCTTAGGAAAGAAAGGAGAAGTAGTATCAACAATTGATGTTACTGACGATGACAATCAGACAAAGCAAATGATTATATCAGAGCTTGATCCCGCGACATCTTACTCTGTATATACATACGTACTGGAAGATGGAGAAATGATATATAAAGGTAAAAGACAGTTCAAAACAGCGGCTGCACAAGTTTATGAAGGAGAAGTATTCGACCTGAGAGGACTAAGCGACGAGGAAAGTTTGAACCTTATAACTCCTGAATATATATCCAACATTAATACCAACTATCCTGATGGTGCAACTATTGTTCTAAAAGGAGGTACTGTATATAACATAAATAACGCTATCGAACTGAAAGGAAATATTACATTCATTACAGGTCTAACTTTTAGCGGAAATGCAGTAATGGCTATTGATAACAATTTCGTAGTTCCATCATCTTCTACTGTAAGTAATGTTAGGTTCGAGAAAGTCTTCTTTACTGAAGGTCCTACCAAACCTAGAGATTCTGGCAATTATGGAGGAACATACGTCTTCAACTTTAATCAGTCAAATGCGACTCTTGAAAATCTGACATTCGAAAGTTGTGTTATAAAATACAAACGTGGAGTGATCAGGTCACAGACTCAAGCAACGATCAATAATATTACTATCAATAATTGTGTAATAGATTCTATCGGAGGATATGGTATTGTCAACAACGACAATGACAATTCGGTTATAGCAAATGTCAAGATTACCAATTCTACAATATCACATGCCGAGAAATTCCTTGTAGGAGCAAAAGGTCCAAGTATTACTTCTATTTTGGTTGAAAACGTAACAGTATGCTATTCTCCTAAGGGATCTGGTAATTATCTATTTGACTATAATGGCAAAGATATTCCTGGAGGATTAACTGTGAAGAATTCAATATTTGGAGCAGGTTGGGGATCTACTGTAAATGGTATGAGAAGTAGTTCCAGCAAGATAACATTTGATAAGTGTTTCCGGGCAAGTGATTTGGAATGGACTGTTGCTGCCGGAGCGACAGCACCTACTGCTCCAATTGATGACTTGACCAACCTCAACAAAAAGACCACTGAGCTCTTCCAAAATCCGGATAAGGGAGACTTCACTATAATTGATAGCGATACAAAAGCTAGAAAGATAGGTGACCCACGTTGGTTGAACTAAACGACATCAACTTATTATATAAAAAAGGAGGCTTTAACAGCCTCCTTTTTTTATTTCTGATCATCAAAAGCCTTGTTCTACAAAAACGAAAAAACTATATTTGGAACTCTAATAAATCTGATATTATGACAAAAACACTAAACGAATATGTATCCATATATAAGACACAATTAGGAAAAGGAGATATCCAAAAGGCTTACACGGGATTAGTAAAATACATATTACATTTAAAGTCCTATTTATCAAAGAGAATAGATAAACAATTTACATTCGGAAATGTCTCACCGGGATATATGGATTATACATATTTTGCTTTCTTCGATGAGTTTCTAAGAAATAAAGAGTTACGTTTCGGAATAGTTCTTAATCATACTGAAATCAGATTTGAGTTATGGTTAATGGGTCAAAATGCTAAAACCCAAAGAAAATACTGGGATATTCTAAAAGCTACAAAATGGAATAAAGATCAGATATTGATGCCTAAATATTCCGTTCTAGAAGTGGTTTTAATCGAAAATCCTGATTTTAATGATCCGGACACACTATCTCTCAATATTGAAGAAAAAGTAAATCATATTACCGGAGAGATTATCCAATTTCTTAAGAGTGAAACAAAATAAGCCACAAAGAAAACGGGTCTATATAATCATATATATAGACCCGTTCTTTAATATAGCAATGATTACTGGTAATATTCCAGTTCGTAAACCTCTCCCTTTTTGGTATCAATATCATATAAAAACGTGTCAGACAAGGAAGGTGTAACTACAGGAGCATTTGCTGTAATCAAAGGTTCTTTAATTTTTTGTGTCTCCAGCAATCGGTTCGCCAATTCAGCATTGGCTATATTCAACGGTTGCCCTTTCATTTGCAATTTATCAGCACAACGAATACGCAATGTTCCTCCTACATTCGATTTAATCTTCACTTTTTTAACCTTTCCATTTTCCCATGTAAGTTCTTGTAGGTCAAAACCACCTCTACATCTCAAACCTTTGACTGTTCCTTTAGCCCAAACCTCAGGAATTGCAGGCAGCAAATGTATTGATCCTGTATGACTTTGAACCAGCATTTCGGCAATACCGGCCGTACAGCCAAAGTTTCCATCTATCTGAAAAGGAGGATGTGCATCGAACAAGTTTGGATATGTGCCCCCATTCTGTCCCTTTTCATCGACTGTAGGTTTTAACTGATCCTGAATAAGTTTGTACGCATGATTACCATCAAGCAGCCTTGCCCACAAACAAACTTTCCAGCCCATAGACCATCCGGTCGAAGGATCGCCCCGATGTATCAGTGAAGTCTTAGCTGCTTCAAATAATGCCGGACTTTCGAATTTATTTATCTGATATCCGGGATAGAGCCCCCACAAATGGGATATATGACGATGCCGGTCTCTGGGGTTATCCCAATCCTGCATCCATTCTTGCAATTGTCCCCACTTTCCAATCTGCATAGGTGGAAGCTGATTCACTACGCTTTGTAAAGAATCAATAAATAATTTATCTTCCGACAATACTGTAGCTGCTTGTATTGTATTCGAAAACAGGTCAAAAACCATCTGGTTATCCATTGTACAACCGGCAGTTACAACCCATTCCCTCTTTCCTTTCACATTAGGAGCATTCTCCGGTGAATACGAGGGAGCAACAACCAACCAGCCATTCTCAGGTTCCTTCACCAAGAAATCCAGATAAAACTTACAAGCTTCTTTCATAATCGGATATGCCCTACTCAAGTAACGATCATCACCAGAAAACAAATACCGATCCCATAAATGTTGCGAGAACCAAGCATTACAAGTCGGCCAAACCCCATATTTAGGACCGTCTACAGCCCCGGTCGAACGCCATATATCGGTATTGTGATGCAAAGTCCACCCCCGCGCACCATACATAGCAGCACTTTCTTTTCCGGTCAGAGCCACATCTTCGATCAGTTGGAGAAAAGGTTGATGCATTTCGGCCAGATTAGTAACTTCCGCAGGCCAATAATTCATTTCCACGTTTATATCTGTTGTATACTTTCCATCCCATGGTGCCCGTAACTGATAGTTCCATATTCCCTGTAAGTTAGCTGGTTGTCCCCCCGGCTGAGATGAACAAATAAGCAGATAACGGCCAAACTGAAAATATAGTGCAGACATCTGTGGATCGAATGTAGTGGCAAATTCTTTAACTCTTACATCTGTTGTTTTTGTAGCTTGTTCATTACTACCTAAGTCTAATGAAACCCTGTCGAAAAACTTTGTATAATAGGCAGAATGATCTGCTAAATACTTTTCGAAAGTTTTTGTTCCTACCCTTTTCAAATATTCTATTGCAGTCTTTTCGGAATCTCCGGTTACATCCTGATAATTTTTGAAATTAGTACCAATTGACACATAAAGGATTACACTATTCGCATCAATTACCTTGATTGTACTATCTGACAATACTTCCAGTCTTCCTCCATCATTATCGACTTTCACTAAAGATGTAAAACGTACTTTCCCTTCGATGCCTTCATGATCCGACGCCTTTCCGTCCATTTGTAACATTTTCTCATTTACACTTTTCCTTGCGTCTTTATAAGGGCTTGTATAACGGGTCGTGAAAGTTATTTTTCCTTTCTCCGAAGCTGTAAACCTTATCATTAATAGTTGATCGGTAAAAGATGTAAAAGCTTCGCGGGTGTATTTCACTCCATTAGCCGAAAATGTTGTTTTAGCTATAGCTTTTTCTATATCGAGTTCACGATAATAATCGTGGTATGAATCCATTCCTTCAAAATCGAAATGTAATGATCCGACTGTTTGATACGGCATACCGTTTGCTCCTTGTGAACATATGGCAGGACCACACATTTCCTGAGCTTTCAGATTTTGTCCCTCAAATATCAATTGCCTGATTTCTGGCAAAGCATCTTTAGCCAACGGATTGGTATTATTATATGGCGAACCGCCCCATATAGTTTCTTCATTAAGCTGGAATTCTTCATGAGCAGGATTTCCATATACCATGGCACCCAGACGCCCGTTACCCAATGGCAAAGCCTCCACCCATAAGTCAGCAGGACGGTCATACCATAATTTCAGCCCCAAAGATGGTTGCGCACACACATTTACTGCCAGCAACAAAATTAAGCTGACAATGCTTAGATTTTTCATGATTTCAATTTAATTGTGGTTTTACCGAAAGATAGGTATTCTTTTCTATTAATCAATGGATTACCTCTAACATATTACTTCTTATTTCACGTTCAAATTTCAACAGCCTTCAATTATTATATCAACTCAAAAAAACATCCCTATACTGATAAATAAAAAACAAAATGACTATCCGCTTGTTTTACCCATATAGGAAGACCCTTAAATTAGGTTAGGATTAAATAAAAAACGTATGGACTGGATTATAAAAACATTACAAAACACCCCTGAGCTCGCCATATTTTTAACTCTGGCTCTAGGTTTCGCCGTAGGAAAAGTTAAAATAAAAGGTTTTAGTTTAGGTTCTGTTACCGGTGTACTACTAATGGGAGTTCTGATTGGACAATTAGGAATAACCATTTCACCAACAGTAAAATCAACTTTTTTCTTAATATTCTTATTCGCCGTAGGATATAGTGTCGGACCACAATTTATACATAGTCTGAAAAAAGAAGGACTACCACAAATAGGGTTTGCCGTTATAATTTGCCTTTGCTGCTTAGTGGTAGCGTGGATATGTGCTCTGGTAGCAGGTTTCGATCTGGGTAATACGGCCGGTCTGCTAGCCGGTGCTAATACAATCTCAGCCGTTATCGGTGTAGCTACTGACACTATCAATCAATTATCAATCAGTACGGAGCAGAAAACATCCATTATCAACCAGATTCCGGTAGCTTATGCAGTCACATATATTTTCGGAACTGCAGGAACTGCTTGGTTCTTAGCATCAGTTGGGCCAAAACTTCTTGGTAAAGATTTCGACAAAAAGGTAAGAGAATACGAGCAGTCTCTAGGTGGAGATATAGGCGACAATGATGCTTCGATGGAAGATGCATATGACGGCACTACCTTCAGAGTAATAGAAGCTAGCAGTGACCACTTTAACCAACCAAGAACTGCGCAGGAAGTAGAGACCTTATTAGTTAACAGAGGCTGGCCTGTATACATCGAACGCATCAGACCTCTAAATGGAGAAATAATACAAGAACCTACAGCCGAAACTGTTATAAATAAAGGAGACCGTCTTGTATTGAATGGTCCTATAGACACGCTTATTGCAGATGAAAATGCTATAGGAAAAGAAGTTGCAGATGTTGAGCTTTTAGACTTCAAGGCAGAGGCAATAAGAGTAATAGTAACCAATAAAGACATTACTTCAATTACGCTAAAAAGCCTGAAAACTTATAAGGAACGTCATGGCGTAATAATCAGAAAAATATACAGAGGAAAAGCCGATATACCCAAATTAAACAATGTAAAACTCCAAAGAGGAGATGTTGTCGAGATAGAAGGCCGTAAAGCTGATGTCGACAGATTTGCTAAATACTTAGGCTACCCCGAACGTCCAACCAATATAACCGACCTGCTGTATGTAGGTCTCGGTATATTCTTAGGTGGAATTATCGGTTCTCTCACCATCCGTACCGGAAATATACCTCTGAGCCTGAGCGCCAGTGGAGGAGTTTTGATTATGGGAATCATTTTTGGTTGGGCTCGCTCCCTGCGTCCTACCTTCGGTGCTGTACCCGAACCTGCTATCTGGTTAATGAACAACCTCGGATTAAACATTTTCATTGCAGTAGTCGGTATCAACGCCGGCCCTGATTTTATCACAGGACTAAAAGCCGCCGGTGTAAGTCTTTTTGTCGCAGGTATATTTGTCAGCATTGTACCTATGTTCATCGGCTTGATGTTAGGACGATTTGTATTTAAATTCAATCCGGCCATTACTTTAGGAGCCTGTGCCGGAGCACGTACTACAACAGCTGCCCTTGGAGCTATTCAAGACGGCATTAACAGCAAAGTACCAGCTCTTTCGTATACGACAACCTATGCAATAGGAAATACGCTCCTTATTATCTGGGGGGTAGTCATCGTATTATTAATGAGTTAAGATAAAACTCTTCAGAAATATTTACTCACATCAATAAAGAAATATTATGGATATAGAAAAATTAAAGACATCTCGTAAACGCGAAGATGAACTGGAACAATTAAGTCCTTTCGAATTAAAAGATAGTTTAATCGCACTAGCATCAGACCAACAGAAAAAGCCTGCAAGAGCGATGTTAAATGCAGGACGTGGAAATCCTAACTGGACTGCAACTGTACCTCGTGAAGCTTTCTTCTTGTTAGGACAGTTCGGTATAGAAGAGAGCAAACGTGCAATGAACAAACCTTCGGGACTTTCGGGTATTCCTCAGAAATCAGGTATTGCAAAACGTTTTGAAGATTTTCTGAATAAAAACAAACAACTGCCCGGCGCAGATCTTTTACTTGGATTGTATAAATACGCAATAGATAAACATGAATTTGACCCCGAAGCATGGATTTTTGAAATAACTGAGGGTATAATCGGAGACCAATATCCAAGCCCGGTAAGAATGCTTAAGCAAACCGAAGTTATTGTACACGACTATATCGTACAGGAGATGTGTGGCAATGCTCCTACACACAAAGGCAAATACGATCTGTTTGCAGTAGAAGGAGGAACAGCCGCTATGTGTTATTTGTTCGATTCACTTGTCGAAAACGGCTTATTGAAAAAAGGGGACAAAATAGCCCTCGGAGTACCCGTTTTCACTCCATATCTTGAAATTCCCGAACTGGCCAGATATGATCTCAAAGTAACGTATATACATGGATCGGCAAAAGACAAGAATGGAAACTCTACTTTTCAATATCCTGATGAAGAACTGGATAAATTAGGAGACAAAGCAATAAAGGCATTTTTTATTGTGAATCCAAGTAATCCGACATCAGTCGAAATCTCCGATCACAGCCGCAAATATCTTGTTAAAGTCGTTAAAAATCTGAATCCGAATCTTATGATTCTTACAGATGACGTATATGGTACATTTGTTCCGGGATTCGTTTCTTTAATGAACGAACTTCCACAAAATACGCTTTGTGTATACTCTTTCTCTAAATATTTCGGAGCAACCGGATGGCGTTTAGGTGTTATTGCTCTTCACGAAAATAATATCTACGATGATATGCTGTCTGCCATCCCCGAAAAAGAAAAGAATAAATTAGCTAAATTATACGAAAGCCTGACACTACATCCCGAGAAACTAAAGTTCATAGACAGGCTTGTTGCCGACAGTCGCCAAGTAGCATTGAACCATACTGCCGGACTATCTACCCCGCAACAAATACAAATGTTATTATTTGCTGCATTTGCCATACTTGATAAAGAGAATAAGTATAAACAGGATTGCATAGACCTGCTCCAACATCGATACAAATTACTATGGGATGGAATGGAATTTCCTATCCTTCAAGACCCCGAACGGGCTGCATATTATTGTGAGATAGATATCCATGAGTGGGCTATGAAGAATTACGGTAAGGACTTTGTTACTTTCCTCGAAAAGAATTTCGAACCCGTAGATATTGTATTCCGTCTGGCCGAAAAATCGTCTGTTGTACTGCTCAACGGAGGAGGGTTTGCCGGTCCCGAATGGTCGGTACGTGTTTCCCTTGCGAATCTGGAAGATGCAGACTACAGCATTATAGGCAAACAACTTGCCGAAACCATGTACGAATATGTAGAAGCTTGGAAAAGTATCCAAAAGTGAAACATATATCTAAAAAAGAAGTGTAGGTTAGTTATCTAACCCACACTTTTTTGTATCAAAATATAGATGATATGAAGAAAATATATATAATTATCTGTTCTGTTCTCATCAGCATAGGAGTACAAGCCCAGCATAAGGAAAGTGAAAATATACTGAACAAACTTTTGTGGAATGACGAGATGCTGAATATAATGGTAGATACCAGAATAGATTTACAGGCACAGTTCAATAATGGCGATTTAGATAATGCCAGTTTCCGTACACAAACTTTCAGGCTATGGCTGGTAGGCGAAATTATACCCGGTATTCGTTACAGATTCCGCCACAGATTTAATAAACCGCAAACCCCTCTCCTTCGCGACAATTATTCCAGTGCAACCGATCAGGCATGGATTGCATTCGATATAGGTAAAGACTGGACTATTACAGCGGGGAAACAATCTATGCAGTTAGGAACATTCGAATATGACTATAATGGTGCAGATATATATCAATCGACCATGGTTAATGGAGATATAGATATGTACAAAACCGGAGTAAATATAGCTTATAAATTTTCCAGTCAGGAGATAAACCTTCAAATTGTAAATTCAGATGCTCCGCAGTTTGCCAGCGAAGAATATAAGAACAAAGCATTCGCCGCAAATTTCCTTTGGGTGGGTGATCTATTCGACAAAAAACTGAGGACAAGATGGGGTTACGGCATATTTCAGCACAATAAATCAAAATTCTACAATTGGCTTACACTTGGCACACAACTGAACTTAGGAAACTTCACAACAGAACTTGACTACTTCCGGGGGAATCGTGATATGGATTATGGGTCTATTGTAGATAGTACGGAATTAGGTTCGCGTTACGTACAGGATCAATCCGTTGCACTGAGTCTTAAATATGATTTTGGCAAATGGAAACCCATTATAAAAGGAACATGGAATCAACGTTACGATAAAAAATACGATAGCAACGCCTATGAGAGTATAGGGATACAAGCCGCTCTCGAATTTTATCCGTTTACGCAAGACAAGGTCAAAGATTTACGCTTTCATATAGCGTATGCATATTCAAATACAAACTTTCAGGGAGAATTCAATTCCATGAGTAATCAAGATACACATACTATACTAGCCGGAACAAGATGGCTCTTTAAGGTAAAATAGTTTTGTTTTGTAATAAAATATCCAACGGCTCATCTTTCGAACCAAAGCCAAAGATATACCAAGAAAATAATTAATCGGGGTGATATTGGGGATTTTACTTTGTTTTTTGAACAGGTTGAATCTTACTATTAGAGAGAGAAAATATCACAAATTTTCTCTCTAATTATTTTTTTAGTACCTTTGCACTATGACACTTAATTTATTTAAATCGGATTTGGTTTAATAAACAATCTGTATTTCCTGTACAGATTGTCCTTTCGTTTGCTCTCGGATAACTCCTTTTGAGAGTAATTTCCTATTATTAAATTTTAGTTTTTAATCTGCGTACAATGTCAAAAGTATTATTATGCTTTTCAGTGTATGCTATATACATTACAACAATGAGTAACGAAAGTATCACAACTATTCACGAGTTCGATTTTAATTTAATCTGTGAATTCTTTTTAAATACAGAACGCCAGGGGCCCGGTAGTCCCGAAGCAACCCTGAAAGCATTGAGTTTTATAGATAACCTGACCGATAAATCCCTTATCGCCGACATCGGTTGCGGAACAGGCGGCCAGACAATGGTATTGGCTCAGCAGGCACCGGGACAGATTACAGGTTTTGATATTTTTCCGTCATTTATCGACCGATTCAACAGTAATGCCAAAGAGCTGAATCTTCAGGATAGAGTGAAGGGTATTGTCCGTTCAATGGACGATCTCCCTTTTCAGAATGAGGGGTTAGACCTAATCTGGTGTGAAGGAGCCATTTATAATATCGGTTTTGAACGGGGATTGAACGAGTGGCGAAAGTTCCTGAAACCGGGAGGATATATTGCCGTAACTGAAAGCTCGTGGTTTACTAAGAAACGTCCTGCGGAAATTGAGCACTACTGTATGCCGCATTTTCCCGAAATGAATACGATTTCCAACAAAATAGCCCAGATAGAGAAAGCAGGGTATATGCCTGTTGCTACCTTTATTCTGCCCGAAACATGCTGGACAGATCATTATTTTACTCCAATGATCAAGGCACAGGAAATGTTTCTCGATAAATATGCAGGAAATAGAATGGCGGAAGAATTCGTAGAACTCCAGCGTTACGATGCGGAAATATACCACAAGTATAAAGAATTCTATGGTTATGTATTTTATATCGCAAAAAAAGTAGAACAATGAATTATTTAAATACTTATGGTTGGGATGAAAAATTAGACCAACTAAAACAAAAATCAATTCATGAGAATTTGCCTCATGGACGGGTAGCCGTTGTACATCGGACATGCTATGAAATTATTTCCGAAATAGGATTGTTTCAATGTGAACTAACCGGGAATATGATGTACAGCAAATCAGGCTTTGAATTACCTTGCGTAGGCGATTGGGTTATTTTTCAACCGTTCGATGAAAGCAAAGGAATCATCATCGATATACTACCCCGTGAACGGACTTTATATCGAAAAAAAAGCGGAACGGTGGCCGATAAGCAGACTATTGCTTCTTATGTCGACAAGGCTTTTATAGTGCAAAGCCTTGATGATAACTTTAATGTTAGGAGGGCAGAACGTTTTATGGCTCAGATATTGGAAGAGAATATCAAACCAATATTAGTTCTCAACAAAGCCGATCTCCCTTTTGACAAACAGCAAGTTGATGGACAAATTAAACACATTATCAGTCAGATACCTGTATTTTTCACAAGTATTCGTCAACCCGAAACAATTCTCCGGCTACGGGAATCCATATCGGAAGGTGAAACGGTGGTATTCGTTGGCTCTTCGGGCGTCGGAAAAAGTTCTCTGGTGAACGCACTTTGCGAAGGCTCGACATTGCTCACATCCGATATAAGCCTATCCACGGGAAAAGGGAGACATACATCTACCCGCCGGGAAATGGTATTGATGGACGGTTCGGGTGTTTTAATCGACACTCCGGGTGTGCGGGAATTTGGTTTGGCTATTGACAATCCTGACTCTCTTGGCGAAATACTTAATATTTCCGACTATGCAAAATCGTGTCGTTTCAAAGATTGCACGCATACAAATGAACCCGGTTGCGCCGTTTTAGAAGCGGTAAACGGTGGCATATTAGATCATAAAGTGTATGAGAGCTATATGAAACTTCAACGGGAGTCATGGCACTTTTCTGCCTCGGAACACGAAAAACGAAAAAAGGAAAAATCCCTTTCTAAGTTGATCGAAGAAGTAAAAATGCGTAAAGCAAATCGCTGACTTTCTTATTAGAATGATACGGATGTTCTATTGACAGAACATCCGTACTTTTTTGTACCTAAACTCCCGAAGGATCTTAGAAGCCCACAGAAAAATTTCAGTTATCCAATTGTCTCATACAACTTATGTATCTTTGTAAATAAATCAAGATAAATAGTCTAAATATGAAAGAAATATATCCCAAAGCAACCGTATTAAATATGGCTGCTTCAATAGAGTACTCCGAAGGTGGAGTAGTCAGCAAACAGATACTTAAGAATCAAGTTGGAAACATTACACTGTTTTCTTTCGACAAAGGACAAGGACTGAGTGAACACACAGCACCTTTCGATGCTTTTGTACAAATACTCGACGGTGAAGTTGAAATAAAGATAGATGGTAAGCCTTTTATTGTCAAGGCAAACGAATCTATTATTATGCCGGCAAATATTACCCATGCTTTGTATGCTGTAGAAAAATTCAAGATGTTATTAACTATGATCAGAGGCTAACTATCTTATATAGATAACAAATGGCGAGTTATATTATAACCCACCATTTGTTATTTACAAAATACTTTTATCCATTCCGATTGTCTGTAAATACAGCTTATTTGAGTGGATACATAACAAATGTAAATTCATAGTCCTGATACGGAAGCCTGTACTGTTCGAGCGGCATTGCCCCCCAGCTGTTTACACAGCCCAACCCCATTTGTACACTATCAATACAGAGATTTGTATAATCTACCGGTTTCACTTCAGGCCAGTGCATTTGTTTTTTACTTGTGCCGTCATCCAAAGACTCTATACTGTAGTTTAATGCAGAAGCAGAGAAAGGTGCATCAGCGACAAACTCTAAACCAAAGCCTCCGGTATTTAGCTGCCTCCACCAACGAATATCGCTCTTTGTTCCGGTTTCCTGTGGACGGACATAAGGATAGTATTGTTCGGCTACAGTCTGGTGGTAACGCCCTAAGTCGGTTGCACTCTTCCGATCCTGATAATTCTCTATAGGCCCACGTCCATAATAGTCGATCTTATCAAACTCTTTTGGCATTTGCATTTGCATACCGAAACGGAACATACCCGGAACATCAGTACCTTTACCAGCAATCATCTTTTGTACAACCTTCACAGCTCCTTTGTTATTGATTGTGTAAGTCAGGAGGAGTTGAGCAGATACAATCGGCATATCATAACGTGCAGATATTGTTACCACATCATCTGTTATTGTATGCTTCAACTCTGTCAGCTTCATCTCGGGATTCAGCCATACACGGTATTTATTTTGCAGATCGGCTCCAAAATCGTTATCGGTAGGGGCACGCCAGAAATTAGGTCTTAACCTGCTACCTGTATAAAGGTATTCGCGACCTTCCACCATGTATCTAGACATAAAACCGTCTTTCTTATCGAAATCAATCATAAACTCCTCTCCTTCTATAATTAAGAAGTTTCGATCATTCTCTTTCACCACAGGAGATACTGTAGCTATATTAACCTGTTTTGCACTATTCACGTCCAATTTTTTAAACAAATAGGGTCTAATTACTAATTGATCTTTTGCAACTGTATGTCCAATAGGAAGGGGCATTTCTGCACTCTTCAATTTATAAGACACATTTAGTAACAGTTCTTTGTTCTTACAAATGTTATCCATTTTATAGTCCAGCCTCATTACATTTGTCTGTTGGGGAGCTACATCCAAATCGTTTACAATACCTTGTTGTACAACTTCACCATCGGCAAGCAAATACCATTCAAGGTAATATCCCGACAAATCCCGAAAGAAGTTTTCGTTATAAATTTTAATTTCTCCTTTTTCCAGATTGGAGGACGTTGTCCATATCGACTGATAGATGCGTTCTACCTCGTACATATGCGGATTTGGAACACGATCGGGACTGATAAGCCCATTATTACAGAAATTCAGGTCACTGGCATCATAAGAATTGAAGTCTCCGCCATAAGCGTATATCTCCACGCCATCTTTGTTTTTCCAACGAACCGACTGATCCACAAAATCCCAGATAAAACCTCCCTGATATGACGGATATTTACGGGTCAGATCCCAGTATTCTTTAAATCCTCCCATCGAGTTACCCATTGCATGGGCATATTCGCACTGTATCAGCGGTTTGGTAATATTTCCCTGTAGATATTTTTCACATCCGGCATAATCCAGGTACATAGGACAAAAAACATCCGTAAACTCGTTGGTCTGCGCTTTTTCATACTGCACCGGACGGGTTTTATCCTCATTTTTCACCCATCTATAGCATGCTTCGAAGTTTGGACCGAAACCGGCTTCATTCCCCAGTGACCAAAATATAATGGAAGGATGATTATAACTGCGTTGTACATTACGTTGATTACGCTCGAGATGCGCTTTTGCATAGACCGGATTCTTAGCCAATGTTTTATCTTTATAGCCCATACCATGTGACTCCACATTTGCTTCGGCTACCACATACAAACCATACTCGTCGCAAAGGTCGTACCACTGATTATCATTAGGATAGTGACTGGTACGCACTGCGTTAATATTAAATTTCTTCATTATGCTGATATCCTGTATCATGCGTTCGCGCGAAACGACATAACCTCCATCGGGATCTATTTCGTGCCGGTTAACCCCTTTGAACAATACAGGCTGACCGTTCACCAATATCTGTGCATTTTTCATCTCTATTTTCCTGAATCCTACTTTCACAGGAATTACTTCCAAAACCTTACCTCCACTTTTCAGTGTGGCTGTAAGAGTATACAGATTAGGTGTCTCTGCCGTCCATTTAGCAGGAGCAATTACTTGCATATCGGCTGATAGTGTTCCCGAACCTTTTACTTCTACGGTAGAGACTAGGTTTCCTTTCATATCTTTCAAATCAAGGGTGACTTCTCCACTATTTTTCATCTGAAGGGTTATATTCAAGGTACCATCTTTGTACTGTGTATCAAGATCGGGAGTTACACGAATATCCTGTATATATGTTTTGTTACGAGTATAGAGGTAGCAATCTCGCCCCACACCGGCAAAGCGGAAAAAGTCCTGATCCTCCAGATAAGTTCCATCACACCAACGGAACACCTGGAATGCTATCAGGTTTTTACCGGGTTTGAGATAAGAAGTCAGGTTGAATTCAGCCTCTAATTTGCTATCTTCGCTATATCCTACATATTTGCCGTTCACCCACAAATAAATATTAGAGGTTACCGAACCAAAATGTGCAAATATTTCCCTGCCATTCCAATCAGCCGGAATGGTTATTTCTTTACGGTACGAACCTACATGGTTATTTTCGTTCGGAAATCTGGGCGGATCATTTTTAAACTGGTTTTTCCATGCATATCCCATATTTACGTATATCGGATCGCCATAACCGTTCAGTTCCCATACACCGGGTACTTTCATATTATCCCAGCCCTTATCATTGAAAGCCGTTTGATAGAAATCCGTCGGGCGTTGATCGGCATTGCGTACCCAATTAAATTTCCAGACACCATTTAAGGTCATAAAGTTGGTCGATTGTTCTTTACTCCCTTTTGTGGCGCTTTCTGCCGATTCATAAGCAAAATAATTACTATGCATCGGTGCCCGGTTAACCGCATTGATTTCGGGATCCTGCCATTCGTTCTTTTGTGCCGTTGCTCCCACTGAAAGCATTATCAGACAACAAATCAGTATTTTATTTTTCATAATTCAGTCAATAAGAATATCGTTATCACCACTGCTGTAGCGTATCAGTCCAATTTGAATTTATATACAGTAGAAGTATGGGCGCCTAATTGGGTATTCAGTATATTCCCGTCAATTTTCACATTGCTTTCTTCGGGTACTACTACATTTGGGTTCTCCAATGTATTATCTTCTAATAAATCATTAGTATGCAATGTAATACATTTACCACTACTAAGTTTATTATTCTTCCCGAGCCCTGCAAAATTTAAAGTAACAGGTTGGGGTATCTCGGATGTATTTACCACTTTCACAATGTATGTACCGTCAGCCTCTTCCCATACAGCACTAGCAAACAAACCATTTTGACCTTCTGCTCCGGTTACACTCTTTTTATCCATGGTTAACGTTAAAGTATGGCTACCCTTATTCACAGCAAACATTTGCTGCACATAATAACTCGCTGTGCATACGCTATTGAGATTGTCGAACCAGATCATATCGGGACGCCACTGCCAACCCTCCACATGAGCAAACAAAGGCGCATAGGTAGCCATGTGTACTACATCCGCATTACGTTCCATACCTGTCATAAAAGCAGCCTCGAGAAGTGCGGCATAAAATTGATTCCATTTTTTCTTACGGATATGGCAGGCATATTCTCCGGCAAATACTTTCGGACCTTTACGATCGTAATTATCATAACGTGCCCCCTGACTAAGGAACCAATCTTCGTTACGATAAAAATGCTCATCAACCAGATCCACTTTCAGCCTTTTCATTTCAGGCCAAAGATAATCGAATTCCTCTCCATCAGATTTAGGTCCCGAGCTGCCTATTATCTTAATTTCGGGATAAATTTTCCGTATTGTTTTTACAAAAACTTCCAGACGTTCTACATATTCGGGTCCCCATTGTTCATTACCTATTGCCAGAAATTTCAGGTTAAATGATGCCGGATGTCCCATTTCAGCACGAAGTTTACCCCAGGTTGTAGACACATCTCCATTCGCAAATTCGATCAAATCAAGAGCATCTTGTACATAACAATCCAGTTCATCAACAGGGACATGTGCCAGCATGTCTTTATTCTGATATTGGCAGACCAATCCGCAATGCAATACAGGAAGAGGTTCAGCTCCTATTTCTTCCGACAACAGGAAGTATTCATAAAACCCTAAGCCGTAACTCTGGTAATAATCGGGAAAGAAACGCCGGGGAAAAGTATAATGCCAACGATTTTCATTCAAAGGACGGTTTTCGACCGGTCCCACTGTCTTCTTCCATTCATAACGGGTATCAAGGTCTGTCCCTTCAACAACACATCCTCCGGGAAAACGGAAAACACCTGGTTTGATATCAGCTAAAGCCTGTGCCAGATCTTTACGCAAACCATTCTCATGTCCATTGTATGTATCAACCGGAAAAAGAGAAATATGTTCTAGATCAACTGTTGTAGGCGATGCCAAAAAGATACGGAGTGTTGATTTTGATTCAGTCATTTCGGGAGTAAGAATAACTTCATATTTCTTCCATTCAGAGGAAGTTATTTCCAATTCCTGTGTGACAAAAGCCTGGTGCTCTGCCATAGTATTGGTCTTGATAATCTCTATCAGTATTTTCGACTTCGCCCCTCCCTGAGGTAAGCGTGCCCACACCGAGAAACGGTATTTTTCCCCTTTCTTCATTCCTATGCCAAAGAAGCCATCGTTTTGTAGCCCGGTTCGCTTTTCAGCATGTCCCGGATCAGACAAGCGCACATAGTGGGGATTACGTTCGAAAGGACCGTCATCCTGCAACGTAATTTTACCGAAGGTAGTCCATCCCATCAGATGCTGTGGAAACTCGAACGAACGGTTTTTTATCAATTCGGCATACAATCCGCCATCACCGGCATAGTTTATATCTTCATAAAACAAGCCATACATGGTCGGTTGTATTTTGGCTCCCTTCTTTTGAGTTTGAATAATAAGCTCATTGGTTTGCGCAGTTACCCCTACTGAAAGAGCAAGTGCGGCAAATATAATTTTGAGAGATTTCATAATCTGATTTTTTAATTATTCTTCTTGAATGGTATTCCGGCATATTTAGCTCATACCGTGTTTTACTTGTTCTCCCAGAAAAGCTTTAACCACCTTCCATGAATAGTAAGGATTAGTACTACTTTCGATAGGAAGATTCACCTCATTTTCATTAAGTAAAAATTTCACCAGAATATCATCCTCGTTATTACGAAAGAAGATTATTTGCAGATTGCCGCCCATAGGGGCAACACGGTAATCCTGCCATGCCAAATGAAATTTCTCCATATCCGACTCGCGATTGTTGCACCCCTCCACCTGCATCAGGGCAAGTAAACGGATAAGGTGTGTATCGTGCCCGAAACGGAGATGCGAGGCAGGAGTACCATCTTTTATGGCAGCCTCTGCACTTTCCAATATATTGCTGAGTAAGGGGATTGCGCAATCGGGCATCAGTCCTTCATTGAGAGGGGCATTGGCATTACACACATACATACGGGCATTTACAGTCTTCCAAATCCCCACTAATTCTTCGTATTCAAAAATGTCATAAAGAGAAACATCTATATCTACGTTCTGCATATCGGCAGTGATCCAATACATTCCACGCATAAAGGCGTCCCGACGGGTTATAGCATCCGGATTTACGAATAATGAAGCCAACAAACGTTCGGGTTGAACATTCTTCCGTTCAAATTCGCGGAAGCTACGCCTCCACGGAGCCGGTTTTGTCTCGGACGAGAAAATTTCTCCTTCGGGGGAGGTATAAGCAATATAATCCATATAACGATTGTAAGCCCTCTGATCGGTGCGTAATGTAGGATTCAGCTCTTTCAGCCGTCGCATAAAGTAGCTCATACTTATGGCGCAACGCAGAGATGTAGATGAGCGTGCATCTATATATGCTTCATTTTCGAATACCTGAGGAAAATTGCGATACATCCGCTCTGCTATTTCGCCTTGCTGACGTTCGCCAAGTGGAGTAATGCTGCCACTACGCCCCCGTGCATCTTCCCATACCTTATGCAGCCGTTCGCGAACATCTATACCAAGTGGTGTTAATCCCGAACATTGATAAAGCGAATCGAAAACACTGATAATTTCGGTATAGCGTTTATCATCTGTCATCCAACGGGAGCCGTGACGCCCATAATGACTTATATAGAAAGGGGTATACCCTTCCGGTACAGGAGTATAGACTCCGGCAGGTGTAGGATAGGCATAATAAATGCTACCTGTTTGCTCAAGTGTAGGCTGAGCGCAGGCCGAAAGTCCACACAACAGATACAAAATGAGTATAAAGTATTGTTTCATAAGCTTTGATTTAATTGTTGATCTTCAGATTACGAACATTTATCTGTTTAATACCTTCTGCCGCATGTTCGGGCCGTATATCTCCCCAAGTAACGATGCAATCGTCGAGTCTGATATCTGATGCAGTATCCATATAGAAACCATAGGTCTTGTCATGAATAAAACCTTCTCCGTTACAGGGACGTTTGTCGTATACACCACCCTCATATGCTGTACGTTTATGTAATAGCAGATTTATATCTTTGAAATAGATATTGTTAACCTTTTCGGGGGTGTCTCCTCCTACAAATACACCATTCTCGCTGATACACTTGATATTAGTAAAATAAATATTGCTTACCTCACCACAGCGTCCCTCGGTCGCACCCTTAGGAAAGCGCCATCCGGCATCTTTATGATTACCTATAGCTCGTGGGTAAGACGTTACGTAGATAGGTTCGGCTTTCCCCCACCATACATCGGAGAAAAACTTACAATCAATAATCATATTCGAGAATATTACATTAGTTACAGTGCCTTCATCACGGTTCTGAATACCGATTCCCCGGTTACTATCCTTGATTATGCAGTTGTTGAACAGCACATTGTTTATCTTATCCATATTCTCCGAACCTATTTTAATAGCGCACGAACGGGAAACCATTGTACAGTTTGTTACTACAATGTCTTCGCAAGAACCATATTCTTCAAACTCCCTGCGGTTTTTCAGGCAGATACAATCGTCACCTGATTCGATGTGGCAGTTGGAAATACGCACATTTTTTGAATGATCAATATCGATACCATCACCATTGCGTATTTTCAGATCGTTCAGAATACTGATACCATCAATAGAAACATCATTACAGCCAATAAGGTGAACAGTCCAATAGGCACTATTACGGATGGTAATATCCCTGATTACTGTTTTCTCCACATTAATCAAGGTCAGGACATGCGGACGGGGATCAAAATCGGTTATCGGCTTCAATTCATAAGAGTCTTCCAATTCTTTTCCCATAAACGCAACTCCGTTCCCATCAATAGTGCCCGTACCTGTAATAGAGACCTGTTTGATATCTTTCCCGTAAATCCACATCATACCTTCACCACGGTTTTCGCGGAAAGCGCTCTGTGTATATACCACCTCATCGGGATTAGCGAGCAAACGGGAATTTGGCTCCAAATGAAGTTCGACAAAAGAGGCCAATTCAAAGGGGCTACACATAAACGTGTGTCCTGCCGGAACGACTACTGTTCCTCCACCCGATTGCGAGCATTCGTTAATCGCCGTTTGTATAGCTACGGCATCGTCTGTTTTGCCATCTCCCTTAGCTCCATAATCCATAATATTATAGATAGTCTTCTCTGTTCTGGGACTTGTACAGGCTCCCAGCAAGAAGATGCTGCATAAGGCAATGAAAAATACTTTTACTTTCATCTATATTTTACTTTTTGTTATTACTTTTCTATGATTACATTTTCGCAACCTTCGTATCCGAAGGCATCATAACTACTTCCGGGAGCTTTATCTCCTCTCACCCTGACAAGCGATAAATCATTAACATTCTGGAAGAAATAAGCCCTCTCCCATTCTTTTTCGGGTTTCTCCTTATTCCATTTCACAAAGCAATCGACTAAAGACAGCTCATCTACTCCATAAAACAGGAATCCATTACGGGATCTTTTGTCGACAGCATTCTCCGGCTCCATAAATAGCTGAATATCACGAAGGCGTATATTTTTCATCCGGTTGCTGAACCCTTCCATGCGGATACCACTTTGCCCATGAGCAATAATATTGCTGAGTGTAATATTCTCTATATTTCCCGCAAATGGGATATCTCCACGCTTTTGTATTGTAAACCAGATTGGATCGCCATTTCCCCACCAGAATGTTTCTTTCCGGACAGTATTAATAGTCAGATTCGAAAAAACTACATTACGGACAGTACCTCCGTCACGGACAATTATATTCAAACCTCGATTCGCTTGATTGATAACACAATTGGATACCGTGATATGCTCAAAATCGTCATGCGATTCGGTTCCTATTTTAAGGGCAGCAGATGAAGAAGTCAATATGCAATTACTGATAGTAATATACTGACAAGGTTGTGTTCTTCCATTCTGCCGGGTTGTTTTCAGACACAGAGCATCATCCCCTGTATCAATCCGACAATTGCTGACCATCACATTGCTGCATCCGTCGATGTCCAAACCATCAGCATTGACTCCGTTATGAGGGTCGGACATAATATATATACCGTCAACATACACTCTGTCACACCATTGCAGGTGAACAGACCAAAAAGAGGATTCGATAATCTGTATGCCGCGAATTTGCACATTAGTACATCCGGTAAAATTAATTGCTCCGGGGTACGGAGGTACTTTCCTGAATTTATTCTGATAGTCGACTCCATACTGGCCGGCATTTACAATTTCACGGGCAGTAATAGAATCTGTCACTACTGTCTTCGGTTCCCGGCGGTAGCCGACACGTTCAGCCCGGCAATGTAATATACCTTGTCCCGTAATGGAAATATCACGGGCATCGACTGCACCTATCAGCATTTCGGCTTCGGCATTATCAGCCGCACCAATATTCCTGATAAAATTACTGAAATCTTCGCTCCTCCTGCTGGCATATATGGTAGCTCCGGCATCGAGATGGAGATTGACAAAACTTTTCAGCTGGATTGTACCAATCAGATAGTCCCCGGCCGGAACCCATACTACACCTCCCCCATGAGCCGAACAATCGTCTATAGCCTTCTGGATAGCACTTGTGGATAAGCGTGTAGTATCAGATACAGCACCATAATCCATTATGTTGTAAAAAGCCTGAGAGTATGTGGCAGAACAACACAGGAGAAATAAAAATAATATCGTATTTCTGAGATGTATCATCATGTCTTTCCTTTCTTTATATTTTTACATTATCATATCAGGCGGGCAATCCTCAGGTCTGGTTCCCCATCCGGTATTCGGTTTGTCACCCATTACAAATTCCATTGTACCTCCATTCATTATATCCTGATGGGTTATATAATTACGTGTATAAGGCTTCCCGTTTAATGTTGCCGATTGAATATAGATGTTCTTTTCCGATGCCTTTAAAGCCTTCACTGTAAATGTCTTTTTATTTTCCAGATGTAGGGTAAGGCTTGGAAACGAAGGGCTGGCAAGCATATAATAAGGTGTACCGGGACAAACAGGATAAAATCCCATCGCGGCAAACATATACCAAGCCGACATCTGTCCGGCATCGTCATTACCTGCAAGACCACCCGGTGTATTCAAATATTCCGTTTCCATAATATGGCGGACAGCCTGTTGGGTTTTCCAGGGTTCACCTGCATAATTGAACATAAAGGCGACCTGATGACAAGGTTCGTTTCCGTGCCAATATCGTTGTTCGCTGAACATGGAATCAAGTTTTGCAATATAATTAGCCTTTCCCCCCATAGATTCCATTAATCCATACGGATCCTGTGGAGCATACCATGTATAATGGCAAGGCGCTCCCTCAGTAATGAAACGAACAAAGCTGAAAGCGTTATTCTCATCCAGAAAAGTTCCGTCGGCATGCCGTCCCTGAGCATATCCGGTACGAGGATCAATTACATTCCGGTAATTAGTCGCCCGTAAGATCAACTTCTCGTAATCTGCCGTCTTACCCAGAGATTTTGCCATCTGAGCAAGCACAAAGTCATCATAAGCGTATTCCATCGTGCGAGAAACCTGCTCTTGTGTATGAAATGCATCCGGCACAGCATCTTCAAGAGGGATATAGCCATATTTCAGATAGGAAGTCAGTGCCCGACGTCCCATGCCGTCTTTATATTCATCGATATCGGACGGGATTTCAAAAGCATTCTTTCTCATACCTTCATAAGCCTTCTCTACATCAAAGTTGCGGATGCCTTTACTATAAGCATCACCAATAGCCGCAATACTATGGTCGCCTATCATAGCAGCTGTATAACTATTCCAACAAGGAAAAGCCGGAAGCCAACCTCCTTGTTCGTATTTATGTACCAACGACTGCATCATGTCTCCACCTTTGGTCGGATAGATCAGGTTGATAAGAGGGTGCAGGGCACGGTAAGTATCCCACATACTGAAATCTTCATAATACGTTTCACCTTCGGGCAACTGCCGTATTGGCTCACCTTTTGCAAAAGATGGATAGTGCCCGTCCACATCATTGAATGTGCGTGGAAGAAATGAAGCCCGGTAAAAAGCTCCGTAAAATTTTTCTTTATCCGTATGGTTTTCCGTTTCCACTTTTATCGAGGAAAAGTGCAGTTCCCATATACGACTTAATTCTGTCCGAGTCCGGTCGAAATCCCAATGAGGAATTTCAGCTTCCAGGTTGCGGATTGCTCCTTCCCTGCTAACAAAGGAGGATGCCGCTTTTATCAAAACTTCTTCACCCGGTTCTACATCAAATTCTATGAATAAACCCATTCGTGGAGCCTTGTCAATCTGAGTAGCATGGGTAAATAAAGAGTCACCCCTATACGTACCATAGTTTGTTATCTTCTTATTGAATTGGATAACAAAATGTCCGCTATATCCTGCGGGTTTACCCAACCCCTGATAGATACGATGGACGGGATTGTATCCATAGATTTGATTATTGATGGTATCAATAGAGATATACCCCTGCCCTTCATCACTATTCGGGTTTACAACAAGATATCCTTTGCCTGCTTTTTTGTATGTGAAACGGTAAATTGCCGAACGCGAACGGGCTGTCATTTCGGTATGAATATTCTCATCGGGTAAAAAGACCGAATAATATGAGGGGGTTGCCACTTCGTCCTGATGCGAAAAACGGGTTGCTCTTTGTAGAGGTTGACAACGCAGATTGTCGAAAAGAGGCATAAGTGTCATCGAACCATAATCCTGAGTACATCCGCCCACAATCCAATGCGAATTGCGAAAACCTTGCAGCAACGTATCTGTATAATAATACGGAGCTACACATTTTAGTTCTGTATCACGGGTTTGAGGGGTCCAGAAATTCATACCGTTGGGTTCTAGCACCGCCGGAAGCGTTTGTCCGTATTCTTCCGTTTTTTTTCCGAATTTACCGGCTGTATGAGTTATGCTGGGAGCTGTCCCCACACGTGTATCGACGTATTTCAACAACGATTCCGCCTCACTATTACTTCCGCTCCTACAAGACATCAGGCAATGTAGCAATATAGCTATCAGCAGTATAGGACAATATGTGCAGATTGTTTGTTTCATTTATATTTTTATATAAATTTTTCTTTTGTATAATATGTAGCCGAATGCACCCATTACCAACGTAAAAACAAGGGCATAAACAGCCGATGCCAGATAGGGGTCAGGTATCAATAGATACACAATTCCATAAATACCAGGTTTAACACCTGTTGCTCCGATGACAATCGCAGTTACCTCACTTAGTACATAAAGGAATAGAGGGTTGACTCCAAAGACCTCAAAGAAGCGGCACCAACGTGTTTTCCCCTTCATGTCGATAAAATAGATCAGTACAGACTGAAGCATAGCAGCCAATCCACAGGTGACCAATACAAAAGAGGGCGACCAAATCCGCTTATTCAGAGGTATTGCTTCTGTAAGACAAAAGCCGAAGGCCATAAGTATGAAGCCTACAACAAACAGTTGCAGTGTTCTTTGTTCCAATGTATCTTTTTTCAGTATCAGCCTTCCGCAATAGAAACCAATCAGAGTATGGGCTATTGCCGGTAGAGTGCTGGTAAGCCCTTCGGGGTCTATGATACTTTTATAGTACAGGTGTCCGGATCCCAGCAGATTTCGGTCGATAATCCCCAATATATTTGTTTCATCCGGGTTATATCCGTTACCGATACAAAGCAGTACAGTATAGCCTACCAATAATATCCCGATTATCCATCCGATGTATTTATGATTGACATACAATGCAATAAAAGAAGCCACACAATAGCATAAAGCGATACGCGGTAATACACCTGTTAGTCGTAAATGTCCGAAAGGGAAGAAATCTCCCTTACAGATGTATCCGAACCAATGTATAGCCCAGCCTATGCACAAAATAATAAGGGTGCGTTTCAAAACCTTCCTAACCAGTGAGGAAGATGACTGAAAGTTAAATTTATTGAGTGCAATATAAGTAGAGATACCCATAATGAATAGGAAGAACGGGAATACCAGATCGCAAAACGTCAGTCCATTCCATTCCGCATGCTGCAAAGAATCATAAGATAATTTGCCCCCGGAATTATTGACGAGAATCATCCCGGCAACCGTAATCCCACGCAGTACATCAAGAGAGAGTAATCTCTTATTTAATGATGTGTCATTCATGGTTGAATATTTTATTGAATACCTCTTTAGCTACATCAACACTATTTCCTTCGGGAGCAACTGTATACGGATTCTTAGCCAAAGTCCACGGTTCTTCCATCGCATAGTAATCCAATATCACTTCGGGTTCACCATCTAATTGATCTTGCAAGGTCTGCCAATAAGCCTCCCAACGCTTATAATAGAAATCGCGCAGAATACCATTCCACTCCTTATGGGCATAATCACGGAGTCCACCATCATCAGCACAAATACGGTCGCCCCAAGTTGTAATTTGCACACGGGCATTCCATTCATACAAGTCTTTTTCTTCCGGTGTAGTACCCAGACTTCGCGCCTGTGCTGTCCAGCGACCTACACGAAACTCACTGCGTGTCCCTAATAGTTTGTCCTGCAACAAAAGCATATCCAAGAACTTTTGCGAATGACGGACGAAACTCCGTTTGTCGAAACTCTTGAAATCGGCAATAGTACGATTGTACGTAATACGCGCTTTGTCGGATATCGATTGGCGTACTATGTCTACCAGATCATATTCGAAGTTGTTATTTCCACGGTATTTATCTGCCACCTCAAGCACAAGCCTTGCAGCTTCTTCTGTAACAGTAGGATCATAATAGTTTTGCATTTTCGACCAACTGGATGCCTGAAAGTTATTTAACGACGGGCGTCCGCAGAAGATAGACTCGTGAGGTCCCTGTTGGTTGTTGCCGAACGGACAGTTATAAATACTATTGGCGAGTAACATCCATGCTTGTTCTATCTTTTCGTCTCTCACACCATAACGGGCAAAAGTGTAATTTTTTAACCACTCTTCCTTTGTAAACTTTTCGGGGCGCCAAGGCAACTCACTCATCAGTTCGAACATAACCGGATTATTCTCTGTCCCCTCCATAGTCAACCCTATCCCTTTCAGGTGAGCAGCCAGCGGATTATTTTTGGTAAGATAGAAATTGTCTAATAATTGATCCATCCGCCCGTGAAGTCCTACATTGCCTCCAAAATTCAGCAACATACAGAAAAGCCAATCGTGTTGTTCGTATCCTTTATCACGTTTCCAGATAGAAGGAATTCCCCACATGGGACGGCATTCACTGAACAAGTCCAATATCAACAGATCACCGGTTTTCATATTCTCAATCATTTCCGGCCGGGGATTTTCTGTCCATCCTTGTAACACCCATGTTGCTTTTGGATTCACCTGCTTCATAGCTTTCATTATAGCTTTGCCTGCTGCATCAAAATCTACCGAACCGGCATCCTCCACTTCATGGAATGGATCCATAGAATAGAAATCAGCCTTACCGAATAATTTTTCTTGTTCCTGATAGTATAAACTTGCTATTTCAGCAAAACGTGGGTCGGTAGGTTGCAAAAAAGCAGGACGTGTGAAACCGTTCCATAAGTCGGACTTTGTCAGATTTAACCCTAATTTTTGATCAGCGTTATGCGGAACCATTCCCGAGTAACCCGGAAAAACAGGCTTAATCCCATATTCGCGCATACGCCCCAATATTTTCTTTTGCAGTGCTTCCTGTTGTATATACCACGAGTCGGGATTAGGTCCGCCCCACCCTTCCAGATTATTCATTGCCCACCATGCGAGGAAAGCAGGGCCGGAAATGAAACTGTTTATCTCTTCTTTACTGTAACCTAGTTTTTGAAGCATATTAAACCAGATACACTCTTGTCCCACTACTGCCAGAGGCAGGTTGATACCATGTAGCGCCATCCAGTCTATTTCCTTTTCCCAACGCTCCCAATCCCAGAAAGCCATTGTATAGGAGTAAGTACAATAGTTGAAATCATAACGTAATGAGAGTGATGTCTCACGTCTCTCTCTGTGAGATACAGGCGGAAGTACCTGAGGAAGTTTTGCCTGCATCCCATTCCATGACAGATGCACTCCGGCATAATATTTCAGATACCAATTGATACCGGTCGCTATATTAACATAGGTATTGCCACGGACAACAACTTTATCTCCTTTTTGGTCAAGTTCAAAAAAATCACTCGTATTCTCTTTGACTTCTATAATAAACTTTTTTGATGCTCCTTTATCAATTCTTTCAAGCAGGCCGTTTACCGGATTAGCTAATAAATGAACCGACCAACAGGTAGTAAACAGAATTAGTAGATAGTGCTTGATTTTCATGGTATTCCTCGGTTTAGTATGATAGGCAAAAATAGAGGATTACCTTATATGAGTGGGGGAA
This sequence comes from Indolivaga macrotermitis, assembly GCF_900128985.1. Lineage (GTDB taxonomy): Bacteria > Bacteroidota > Bacteroidia > Bacteroidales > Dysgonomonadaceae > Dysgonomonas_A > Dysgonomonas_A macrotermitis. Next base: position 564,970 of record NZ_FQUC01000002.1, read on the forward strand.
AATAGGAAAGATTGGGTAGAAAATAGGAAAGCTGAAAATCCTTTCCCCGTTTTTTAGCTATTGAATCTGTACGGGCTTTTTCTTGTAAAAAAACCCATAACATAACACTATCGTTCTATTAATTATCGAGGGTTACTTCTTATTAAGCTTAGAGCTAGGCAGATATCCAAAGAACTCTTTAAAGCATTTTGTAAAATATTTGGGATCATTAAAACCTACAGCATAGGCTATCTCAGAAATATTGACATCTCCTGCCCTCTCCTGTAGTATTTTTTGTGCGACATTAAGCCGGTAATTCTTCATGAACTGCCCGATAGGCTGCCCTGTCAGATCCTGCATTTTTTTGTTTACTAATGTTTTACTATATCCCATATCACGGACAAACCGCTCCAGATTATATTCGGATTCAGCATAATTTTCCTTCATCAGGTTAACGGCGTTTGTAATAAATGTCTTATCTCTGGATTCTTCCTGTATATGCAGTTCTTCGACATTACTGCTTGCCGAAAACATCTTTTTATATTTATTCCTCAGATTGAGAATATTACGGATACGAAGCCGTAACACTTCCTCATCGAAAGGCTTGCAAAGATATTCGTCGACACCGATCTCGAAACTTCTTTTTTCCTGAAGTTCGGAACGGACAGCAGTAAGCATGAGTACCGGAATATGAGACGTTGCCAGATTTTCTTTGATACGCTGCGATAGTTCCATACCATCCATTACAGGCATCATAAGGTCACATATAATCAAATCAATGGCATGCTTCTGTACAATCTGAAGAGCTTCTTTTCCGTCTCCGGCCTCAAATATCCGATAATCCCTGACAAGTAGCATGCGGATATACGAGCGCATATCTTTATTATCTTCCACTATCAGAATAGTTGCTTTCTTAGTACTGTCTGCCGGTTGCTGTATATCCGGTATACAACTGTCATCAGTCACTTCGGATATTTCTTTGTCAACCTGTTTTACATTTTCGGCATGGACCAACGGCATCAATATACGAAACGAAGCTCCCCGACCAGAGTTATTACGCGCCCAGATTTCTCCTCCATGCAATTCCACAATTTTCCAGCAAAGAAAAAGTCCGATACCGGTACCGCTCTGACCATAGACAGGATATTTCCGAACTTTGGGGGATTGGTAAAAACGATCGAATATCTTCACCATATCTTCTGTCTCAAGACCATGACCTGTATCGCGAACACTTATATAAAGCGAATTTTCGTTCTCCTTTCTTTTGACGGATGCTATAAAAATGCTGATACGTCCATTGTCCGGTGTGAATTTGATAGCATTGGATACCAGATTTATCATTACTTTACGCATATATCCGGCATCGATAACAAGATAAGGATTATCAAGACGGAAATACAAATCAATACTAATCTGCCTTTCCTGAGCAAAAACCCTGAAAGGTAAAAGCAAATCCGACAGGAAATTGACAAAATTCTCGGGATGCTTATCCAATACTACTTTATCCATTTCCAGTTTCCGGAAGTCCATCAGTTCATTTACCAGAGAAAGCAGGTAGCGTGAGTTCCGTTCGGCAATCTCCAACTGTGCTTTTACCTTTTGATCCTGTGTTTCTCTCATGGCATGTTCGATAGGACCATGTATAAGAGTGACGGGAGTACGGAACTCATGGGTAATATTGGTAAAAAAGACTATCTTCTCTTCTGTTATTTCCCGCACATGTTTGGCCATTGCCTCCAGTTGCTTGTTTTGCACGGCCAGCTCTTGTGTTCGCTGTTCTACTTTTCTCTCAAGCCGTGCCTTTTGCTCCCTGTAAGTACGTATTTTTCTTTTATAGAACAGATAAATGATCAAACTGATAGCAACAATAAGTAATAGATAAAACCAGATAGTTTTATAAAAATAAGGAGTTATATGGACTTTTATTTCGGTAACCTCATCCGACCAACGCCCCGATCCATCTGTAGCGCGTACCTGCAATATATAATCTCCGGCAGGGACGGACGTATACCTAACCATATAGTTTCCGGGCTGGGTCTCAGTCCATTCTTCTTCATATCCTTTCAATCGATATGCAAAGCGGATACGGCTACTGTTGGCATAGTCTTGTATTGTAAAACCAACCGAAAACCGGCTCTCCCTTTCGTGCAGGAAAATATCCGAAGCTGTAGTGATGTTTTGTTTCAGGTAATCCCCACTGGACGGATAAATGATATTGCCCCCGATAACCAGTGAAGACAACTTCACCCGAGAAGCGGAAGGCAATAAAGTTTCATCCTGAGGATGGATAATAACTAACCCATCGATAGTTACCAAATAAATAAAGTCATGTATAGCCGAATAACGGATACCATTCCAATAAAATTGAGTAGCAGGCAACCCATCGGCTTGCGTGTAATTACTGAATGTCATGGACTGTATATTCAACCGCGAGATACCATCATTTGTTGTCAGCCACAAGTTCCCCTGTGCATCTTCAGCCATACCGATAATAGTATTGTTAGACAATCCCTGCCTTGTGGTATAGTTCTTAAAGACGAAGTGGTTATTCTTATCGCTTGTCAGTTGATACAAACCATGCCCATTGCTTCCCAGCCAGATTGTGCCGTTCTTATCCTCCAATATACTATTTATCTTTTCTAATTGAGTAGACTCCGGATTATCCAATTTATATCTAAGATATTTATAATCGAAGTGCCTATTAGACCTGGCAAAAGATGGTAAATCTACGATAAACACTCCTTGTGTGGTCCCTACCCACAAACGCTTTTTACGATCTATCAATAGTGCATGGATAGCTTCAAACTCATTATCGGATTGGTCGAATAATACTCTGGTGAAAGAGCCTTTGCGCTTATCATAAAAATGTATCCCTCGTGTAGAACCAAACCAGATTCCGTGATTGACCATATCTTCGCAGGCACTACTAATAAAGTCGCCTTCCAGTTCTGGGATGGTTTCACGGGTATAGCGCTTGAATGTACGATTATTAGAAATATTCAAGTCTATCCCATTAATACCTACACCCCACGTATATGCCCACAAATAATCGTCAGAGTCTATCAGTATACCATTGATAGTGTTATTGCTGATAGTAGTAATGTCATCTGGTGAAAAAAGAAATTGAGTGCAAGCCCGGGTTTCTTTATTCCATTTCATCAATCCCCGTTCGACTAATCCCATCCAGAGATTACCATCCTTATCCTCAGCCACTGAATTTACAGGAGTGGGAGTATCTACATTCATAGAAGAAGTTCCGCATGTCCACAGTTCGGTTTGGAGACGCTTTGGAGTAAGAAGGTTAATTCCTCCTGTTTCAGTACCCAGCCAGATTGTTTCACCATCGGTGAACAGACAATTAATAGCATTACAGTTAATTGTAGCATCATTCCGCTCACTCGTCTGCCGGATGAAAGAAAAGGTATCTGTAGCCCGGTCGTAAACATTCAATCCATTGAGGGTAGATACAATCAAATGTCCCCGATCGGTCAGTTTAATATCAGTTATATAGGCTTGACTCAACATTCCGGGACGATGCGTAGAGTAGCGGTATCTTTTCAGTCTCCGTTCATTGTGGTTATACTTAAATATACCTCGGTTGGAGCCAATCCACAAAAACTCGCCATCGTCCTGCATACAGGAAATACGCCAGTCTGCGCTAAAAGGTGTCAGGTTACCGGATAAAGGTTCAACAATCAATTGGTTACCAGATTGTTTTTGAACACGGCAAACCTGATTATCTATACCAGCGCAAATAGCCCAACCTGTATCTATGATCGTATGTATAGGCGATGTCCCGGCATTCTTGAGGCAATAATATGCCTTCACTGCTCCCTTATCGTCCAATTCTATACACCATAAATCTTTGCTGCCCGAAATCCATAGATTACCCTGCTTATCCTTATATATTGTACGCACATATTCATTCATCAGTTGGTGTAACGGACTATCCATTAGTAGAGGAAGTTCAACCAAAGAATAAGTATTGAGGTCGAGTATATCGATTCCTCCTTCCGAGACAATCCAGAGCCGTTTGTAATTGTCTTCGCATATCTTATGTATAAAATCATTCTTTAGGCGTACAGGCTCAGATTGCATATCGTAATTCAAGAACTCATAGCCATCATACCGGCCTATCCCATGATGTGTTGCAACCCAAATGTACCCTTCGGAATCTTTAAAAATATCGCTCACAAAACTATATGGCAGTCCTTTACTCTCAGTTATAAATTTGAAATTGTACTGGTCGAAAAACCGGTTAGTATTCTGAGAGAAAAGCACCAATGCTTGGAGTAACCCTATCAGGGCCAGCAAGAAGAATCGTTTCATTGTAATCCCTGGCTTTTAAAATTCTCGTATAGGCTAATTTATGAAACAAAAGGTACAACTTTATTTTTAATTCCAAACTTCCCTTTCCATAACCAGAAGCCAACTATACTATTTTCCCCTTCTTTTGCATCATTTTCCCCCTGCACCCAATATTATTGTTTTTAATTTGCAGTAATCAAAACCTAAAATACCATGAAAAAAAACCTTTTATTTTTTACCTTGACCTACGCCTATTATTAATAATAGTAAGGTACTACCTGAACGTGATGAAATTCATTTCATCTTTCCCCTTAAGCAATTAATAACTGATTAAAACAACTACGGCTTATGTAACAATATTTAACAATATATGATAACATTTGACAAAAGACCTGTAAACAGGTAATAGTACCTTGAGTCTGTCCAAACTCTAGTGAAATGATGTAAAACAGTTAAATAGAGATCGATTCCTTGAGTTTCACCTCACCAATAAACATAAAGTTTTCAGAGATTTAAACCAAACGAATAATATTCACCTAACAGTATTAACTAATACCCGATATTAATGTGTAAAAAAAAACATTATAATAGAAGATTATTAAACACTATGGATAGCCAACATGTAAAAAGGGATGATGAATTGGCTGCAAACATAAGAGAGATACTGAGGTAACAGAATAAAGAATAATACTTTCTCTTGGTTTAGCTATAACAGAAGGCTTTAATGTCGCCCCGAAGTTATTATTGAACAAAATCTAAACAGACTCTTATACTCCCGAAATAATTTATGAATACAGATAAAGAAAACTAAGTCTCTAATTAAATCTCAATTTTATGCAGAATGTACATATAAGAAGAAAAAGAACATTTACCCGGAGGATACTCCTAATTGTGTTCTTGATAAGCAGTACCCTGGCATTTGCCCAAAACAGGGTTTCAGGTACTGTTTCTGACCAGACAGGTGATCCCCTGCCGGGAGCCAACGTATCGGTGGCAGGTACTACAAACGGTGTTATGACCGATTATAACGGTAAATATTCAATAGAAGCAGAGAAAGGGCAAACCCTTGTCTTTTCTTTTCTTGGTTTTATTCAACAAGAAATAAAAGTAAGTCAGAATGTAATCAACATCACATTGGAAGAAGACTCTAAAACTCTCGATGAAATCGTGGTAGTTGGTTATGGTGTCATGACCCGTAAAGATGTAACCAGTTCTATAACTACAGTAGGAGCAGAAAAACTGAACGTAGGTGTTTACTCCGATCCGGCACAACTTCTGCAAGGTAAAGTTCCGGGACTGACTATAACGCAAAGTAGTAACCCCAACGCTTCGCCCACTGTCACTTTACGTGGGGCTTCGACCTTACGTACCGGAGCAGCTATGGAGCCATATTATGTAATAGACGGTATTCCGGGTATGTCACTATCGCTGATCGCACCGGATGATATTGAGAGTATAGATGTATTGCGCGATGCAACTGCAACTGCCATCTATGGATCGAAAGCTGCCAATGGTGTGATCATAGTGACTACCAAGAAAGGCAAAGCCGGACATACAAGTATCAACTATAGTGCTTATGTGGCAATCGACAATGTCTTAAAGAATTACGATGTAATGAATGCCTCACAACTTCGCAAGTATGCTGAATCGGGAGGTATAGAACTGTTCAATGATCTGGGAGCCGATACCCGTTGGCAAGACGAGGTACAACGTACAGCATTCAGTCACAACCATAATTTATCAATCAGTGGAGGTACAGACAAATCGGCCTATAATGCCAGCATTAACTATATGGAACGTCAGGGTGTTATCAAAGGTACAGACACAGATCGCATCATCGGACGGGCTTTTGTACAGACTACCGGATTGAAGGACCGTCTTACGCTCTCATTCAGTATCAATGGTAGTGTAACCAACAACAGCACTATCCCAACAGGCGACGACGGAAGACAGGGAAAAAGCGTATTGGATGCCATGTATTATTATTCGCCGCTAGTTCCTGTCCGCAATGCAGATGGTAGTTGGTACGAAAACAGTAGTATTTCGCAAAACTATAACCCGGCAGCCTTGATTAATGAAAATATCTATGATACCGAAAGTAAGCGCCTACAAGGAAATGCCAAAGCTTCATTAAAAATCATAGACGGGCTGCTTTACAATTTCAGCCTGGCTTATCAGAACGAAGAATATACTTACAGCAATTACAACACCACCAACTCTTTAATAGCCAGCGGCATGAACGGTAAGGCTCAACGCTCGTCCGTTACAAACAAAAAGAAAGTAATGGAAACCTACGTCAATTATGATAAAACATTTAACAAAGTTCATAAACTAGGTTTAATGGGCGGCTACTCGTGGGAAGAATCGAACGATAACGACGGTTTCCAAGTGACTACCTACGATTATTACAATGATGCTTTGACTTACCACAATATGGCCTTAGCTAATAAAATCGACAAGAACGGTTTAGGAGGCTGGGCTCTTTCTACTCTACGCATGATCTCGTTTTATGGTCGCGTCAACTACTCTTATGACAGCAAGTACCTACTTCAGGCAACTGTTCGACGTGATGGCTCTTCTGCTTTCGGAGCAAACAACCGATGGGCTACATTCCCCTCTATATCCGGAGCATGGCGTCTTACTGAAGAAAACTTCATTAAAGACCTGAATATCTTTGATGATTTGAAATTACGTGTAGGCTATGGAGTAAGCGGTAACTCACTAGGCTTTGATGTATTTACAGCTACCCAACTTTATGGAGCGACAGGCTGGTACGAAAACCTGACCTCAACGGGCGAAACAGAACAAATACATATACTTGGTGCTACCCGCAATGCTAATCCCGATCTGAAATGGGAACGTACAGGCATGTTTAATATCGGTATAGACTTCGGATTCTTCAAGAACCGTTTGAACGGAACAATCGAATATTATGACAAACGTACGAAAGACCTGATCGCCGATTATGCCGTTTCGACAACCAAATATCAGTACAACTGGCTGACAGCCAATGTGGGCGAAATCAGCAACAAGGGTATCGAACTTACGATCAATGCAATACCTGTAAAAACAAAAGACTTTATGTGGGAAACTTCAATAAACCTTTCGCACAACAAGAACAAGGTCGTTAAATTATCTAACAGTTCATATTCAGTCGACTATTTAGACAAAGGGAATGTCGATGCAGCAGGTTTTGCTACAGCAAATAACCAGCGTGTAATGGAAGGTTCTCCTATAGGCCAGTTCTATCTGTGGAAATGGGCAGGAGTAAAAGACGGTGTTTCGCACTTCTATGTATACGGCGAAAGCAGCCTCGAAGCGCTATATAAAGATCAGGGCGGATATGATGGTAATGTGACCAAACAAGCCGACGGCCGTTATATCGATAATGCAACCGGAGAATATGTAACAACCAGCAGCCCATTGTATGACGACCGTGCAAAAGCAGGTTCGGCACAACCAAAACTGACTGCAGGATGGAACAACTCGATCACTTATAAGAACTGGACATTGACTGCATTCGTTCAGGGAGTATTCGGAAACAAGATACTGAATGCATCGCGTGCCTACTTGAATAATATAGGTAATGTGACTGCCGGTAAAAACGTATTGGCTTCTATCGCAGATGAAAATCCGGTAACCGACTATAACTCTCATGCACCATCCGACCGCTATCTTGAAAGTGGTACTTATGTGCGCCTGTCATCTCTATCTTTGGGATACAACTTCGGGTATATGAACGAATATATCAAAGGGCTCCGCTTATATGCTACGTGTAACAATGTTTTCACTATTACCGGTTACAAAGGCATCGACCCTGAAGTAAGTCTGGGTGGCATAGAACCAGGTATCGACAACCGTCAGACTTATCCACGTACACGTACCTTTATGTTCGGTGTTAATGTCAACTTCTAAAATGCAATGAATATGAAAACTAAATATTTGAAATTATTTATGTCGGCTGCACTGCTGACTCTCGTAGCCGGCTGTACGGATCTTGATGTAGATATTAAGTCTCAATACACGGAATTCCCCGATTCGGAACTGGCGGCAGAAGCCAAAGCAGCTAATGCTTATTACGCTATGCGCGGACCGTTGGGTCGCGACTATAATCACGCCCAGACCTTGTCGTCGGACGAAACAATGTCTTTCTCTTTCAATGGTTCAGACTATTACGACAATGGTCGTTACAACCATATGAGCTTGCATAGCTGGACTCCGGATGATGCAGCAATCGGCTACTGGGAGAATTTCACAGCAGGTATTACAACCTGTAATAACCTGATTGCAGAAATGGGAGGGGAAGAAGCCGACGTAACCGCTTCTATCCGGGCTGCCCGTGCCTTTTATTTCTGGGTATTGATGGATAGTTATGGTGATGTGCCGCTACTGGATCACGTGCTGGATGCAGATGAAGCAGTAGACCGCTCTCCACGCGCCGTGATAGCTGAATATATAGAATCGGAATTATTAGCTATATTAGACCTGTTACCTACCGAAGTAGATGCTTCTACTTATGGCAAGCCTACCCGATGGATGGCTGATGCTTTACTGGCAAAACTTTATCTGAACTGGGCGGTTTATACCAGTAGCGATGTAGCTACATATACTCCATCCGTAAGTAACAGCAAACTGAATGATCTGGTTAAAGTGTGTGACGACATTATTGCATCCGGCAAATTCGATTTGTCCGACGCTTACCTTACCAAGTTTTATCCCGAAAATGGTTCGCATATCAAGGATTTCATCTATGCTATGCCTTTCGACCGCGAAACACAACAAGGTATGACCTACGCCCGTTTCTGGACACACCGCAATGGAAATACCGAATTCTATGGTGTAAACTTACCAAGCAGCGTAGGTGGATGTTTTGCGATCAACACCGAATTCGTAGACAAATTTAATCTGCCAGGGGATGCCCGTAACGATCAGATTATTGGCGGACCACTATATATTCGTAATGCGAGTACTTACAAAGCGACCACCACTCCATGGATAGTTAGTGATCAGCAAGTAACGTTAACAAAAGTAATCACATTGAACAGTTTAGATGAAACTATGCCGGTTGACAATACAGCGCATGGCGGCCGTTCACAAGGCTACCGCTCCATCAAATTTTACATGGATCTGAATACAACAGCTTCACAAAGCCGTAACCAAAGTAATGATGTGCCTATCTTCCGGTATGCCGATGTATTATTGATGAAAGCCGAGGCCATTCTGCGCGGCGCAACCAGTACCAATGGCGATACCCCTATGTCACTGATGAACCAGATACGTAGTTATGTCAATGCACCACTAGTTACAGCTAATCCTACATTGGACGAGCTACTTGACGAACGTGCCCGCGAATTTGCTGACGAAAACTGGCGTCGTAACGACCTTATCCGTTATGGCAAATTTGAGAACGATTGGGGTTACAAACACGTTATCAATCCGGGTGCCAAAACAGAGCTTTATCGTCGTATTTTCCCTGTTCCGACATATATTCTGAATACTAATACCAATTGGTCACAAAATAAGGGATATTAAAAAAATCGTTTTATTTTAAAACTTATAGAGCCTTGTATTACATCTGACCATCATATCAACTGTAGTACAAGGTTTTCTTTTAAAGACAAGACTGATGAAAAAAAATATACTCGTACTATCCGTTTTACTACTTTCTTACATAAACAGCTTTGCACAAGAAACAGCTCTAAACCGTTATGTCGATCCTCGCATCGGTTCCGAAGGCTTAGGACGGGTCTTTATTGGCCCGTCTTGCCCTTTCGGGATGGTAAAACCGTCACCGGACTGCACAGCCCGTCCGAATAGTGGCTGGTTACCCATGCCCGAACAAGTCGATGGCTTTTCGCAAGTACATGTCAGCGGAACGGGAGGTGGCCCTAAATATGGAAATATTCTGGTTATGCCTTTTGGAGAAGGGATGGATCGCATCCAGCATATTGACTACCGGAAGGATGAAACCATCAAATTAGGATATTACTCCACTCAATTCAAGGCTTCAGGCATACAAACCGAAATAACCACTGCCCCCAAGGCTTCGTTCTACCGATTTACTTATCCTGCCGATTCATTGAAATCACTCGCCATAGATGCAGGCTTCTTCCTTGGAGAAAGCTCTGTACCGGATGCCCGCGAAGCACAACAATTTGTAGGTTCAGAGATACAGATTATATCCGACAGGGAAGTTATGGGTTATACCCGCATACGCGGAGGATGGAATAATGGACGTGCATATACAGTCTACTTCTATGCCGAAACCGACAAGCCCTTCGTACGTACATCCACATGGAAAGGCAATAAAATCACAAATGACAAGTATCAATACGATTCCCAACAGAAAACAGGAGCTTTGCTTCAATTCGAATCTTCCGACAATGTGATACAACTGAAAATTGGTATTTCCTTCCTCAGTTCGCTAAAAGCAAGAGAGAATGCACATGCTGAGATATCTCACTGGTCGTTCGAGACAGTACATCAGCAATTACTGGATCAGTGGGAAGGGTTATTCCGGAAGATCGAAATATCACCCCGTACACCCGATGCATACAAGCGCATGTTTTATACAGCCCTTTACCATACTATGCTGATGCCTGTGGATCGCAGCGGCGAAAATCCGCTCTGGACAGATAACGAACCGTATTATGATGACTTCTACGCTATCTGGGATACTTACCGGACATCATCGCCCCTGATAACACTGATAGACCCCGAACGGGAAACAGACATTGTACGTTCGCTCATCAACATATACAAACGCGATGGCTATATGCCCGATGCACGTAGCGGAAACAGTAACGGACGTACACAAGGAGGCTCAAATGCTGAAATAGTGATAGCAGACGCTTTCGTAAAAGGACTGAAAGGGATAGATTATGAACTGGGACTGGAAGCCATGTTAAAAGATGCAACCGTACCTCCGGGAGGTAATGGGGAAGCAGAAGGACGTGGCGGACTCGTACCTTATCTGCAACTTGGTTACATTCCCTATGGTATCCCTCGTGCAGGAAACCGTACTGTCGAATATTCTTACTGCGATTATGCAATTGCACTTGTCGCCAAAGGCTTGGGTAAAGAAGATTTATATGATCACTACCTGAAACAGTCGGGCAATTGGAAGAATTTGTGGCGCGATGGTTATGAGCACGCCGGAGCAAAAGGCTTTATTATGCCACGTGACGAAAAAGGCAACTGGCTGGACAATATACCTTTCGGCAAGTCTAAGATACAAAAACCGACCTTTACCTATACTCCGGTAACATTCGAAGGGCCGTGGTATACCCCCTGGTGGGATATGTTCTTCTACGAAGCCTCTTCGTGGGAATATTCGTTGAGTATTCCACACGACGTTCCCGGATTGATTGAGAAATGTGGCGGTGCAGAAAAGTTTGAAGAACGTTTGGATATCTTTTTCGACAAAGAGTTCTTTAATGTTAACAACGAGCCGTCTTTCCTTTCACCGTGCCTCTATCATTGGATAGGGAAGCCGCATCGAAGCAGTGACCGGGTTCATGAAATCATCCGTAAAAACTATAACGATGGATCTATCGGATTGCCGGGTAACGACGATTCGGGAGCTATGTCCTCATGGCTTGCTTTCCACATGACAGGACTTTATCCTAATGCCGGACAAGACTATTATCTTATTAATACACCCTTACTGGAAGAAACTTCGTTCAAATTGGAAGATGGAAAAATGTTCAAAATATCAACCAAAGGTCTTTCAAATAAAAATAAGTATATACAGACTGTTACTCTAAATGGGAACACATACCCATACTCGGCCATACGTCACAAGGACATAACTGATGGTGGCGAACTTATATTGATTATGGGTGAAAAGCCAAGCGAATGGGGCAAACAGTTATTGTCTAATTAAGGAATCAAGAAGAGATGAAAAAATATATTATATTATTATTTGTGTTGTGTATAAGTCCTGTAGGAAACCTGTTGGCGAAGAATATCATTGCTGATTCCCTTGTATTTGTGTATAGCCTTCACGGACAGACGAGAAGATATGAAACCACTTTCGAAGAGAAAGGAGACACATTGTATATGAATTGGGGAATAGAGCGTAATCTTAAATGGCAATCAGGCAGTTATGGTATGGGAAAGAAATCGGTAGCAGAAGCTATCCGTCTTAGCTTTCTTCAACCGGAAGATGGTAAACATGTACAGCTCCCATCCGAAGAAACTGTAGCTATACTCTCGCAGGCGGCATACAAACAGTTGAAAGAGCATAACTCATTTGTTTATAACCAAACCAAATACTCAGTTTTAGATACAAATGAGAAAACAATGGGCCATAATCTGATCCATGTAATAGATAATGTGGAAGGATGTGAGATATGGATACTAGACAATCCCCGCATCCCTATAGTATGGAGAATGCGTAACAATCCTTTGGGTATTAACTGGGAAGTACAACAGATTTCGTCGCATAAATGAATATAGATCCATTTTTACTATATTTGTGATAGCCTAAACAGAATGTCATACCAACCCTATGCATATTCTCAATGGAGATTAAACAAAGTTGTTTAATCTCCATTGAATTCATATCCCATAGTTTGTACAAATTTATTCTATTAAACAGAACTATATACAATGAGAACATCTGTAAAACTTATTCTTTTAACCTTTTTCGGGCTGTATTGTATTAAAACAAGCGCACAGCAGATCAAATCTAATATTGCCGAAAAAGACTATGCCGGTTATTTGTTTGCTTACTTCAAAGGCAATGCTGTAGAAGATGAAGCTGTATGCTATGCGGTGAGCCGTGACGGGTATAACTATCTGGCATTAAACAACAATACTCCTATATTGGATTCAAAACAAATCAGCTCTACTGGAGGTGTACGCGATCCTCACATTTTGAGAACAGAGGATGGCAAAGCATTCTATATGGTAGTTACCGATATGACCTCATCCAAAGGTTGGGACTCAAACCGTGCTATGGTGCTGTTGAAATCTTCCGACCTGATAAATTGGACATCGTCGGTTGTCAACATACAGCAGAAATATTCCGGACAGGAAGACCTGAAACGGGTATGGGCTCCACAAACCATCTATGATCCCAGTGCCGAAAAGTATATGGTTTATTGGTCGATGCAGCATGGCTCCGGTCCTGATATTATTTATTATGCTTATGCAAATGAAGATTTCACCGACCTGATAGGAGAACCCAAGCAATTATTCTTCCCTAAAAACGGGAAATCATGCATTGATGGTGACATAATCAATAAAAATGACCTTTTCTATATGTTCTACAAAACCGAAGGTCATGGTAACGGCATCAGATTAGCCATCACCGACTCTCTTGCATCGGGCAAGTGGTTAGAACAACCCGGTTATAAACAACAGACACGCGAAGCTGTGGAAGGTTCGGGAGTGTTCAAGCTAATTAACAGCGACACCTACATATTGATGTATGATGTTTATATGAAAGGTAAATACCAGTTCTGCGAGAGTAAGGATTTAGATGTATTCAAGCCGATAGATAAAGAGATTTCGATGAATTTTCATCCTCGCCATGGCTCCGTGATACCTGTAACCCGGCGAGAATTGAAAGCCTTAACCGACAAATGGGGTATTCCCGAAGACTTCGAAATGCCTACTGACAAAAACCCAGTACTAGAAGGTTATTTCGCCGATCCCGAAATACTCTATTCTAATAAAACCAATAAATATTACATCTACCCCACCAGTGACGGTTTCGACGGTTGGGGAGGATATTATTTCAAGACGTTCTCGTCAGATAATCTGAAAGACTGGAAAGACGAAGGTGTAATTTTGAATTTACGAAAAGATGTATCGTGGGCGAATGGTAATTCTTGGGCACCTTGCATTATAGAAAAGAAGGTAGGAAAGAATGATTACAAATACTATTACTATTTCAGTGGCGGACAAGACGGTGGGCGTAAGATGATTGGGGTTGCCGTTTCGGATAATCCGACAGGGCCTTTTGTCGATTCAGGGAAACCACTTATCGATTTTAAACCCGATGGTATAAATCGTGGACAGGAAATAGACCCTGATGTCTTTAGCGATCCTCAAACAGGGAAGAGCTATATTTATTGGGGCAATGGTTATATGGCAGCAGCTGAACTAAACAAGGATATGATATCAATCAAGAAAAACACTCTTAAAGTATTGACTCCCGACAAAACATTCCGTGAAGCCGTTTATGTGTTTTACCGAAATGGCATCTATTATTTCCTTTGGTCTGAAGATGACACCGGTAGCCCTAATTATAAAGTAAGGTATGCAACCGCTAAAACACCTTTGGGCCCGTTGACAATACCCGAGAATAATATTGTTATCAAGAAAGATGAAGCGAGAGGTATATTTGGAACTGGGCATAATTCAGTATTACAGATACCTGATAAAGACGAGTTCTATATTGTTTATCACCGGATTTCACGTCCTGATGGAATGAAGAAACCTTATCCGGGAACTTTTAGAGAAGTATGTATAGACAAAATGGAATTTAATGAAGACGGAAGTATTAAAGAAGTGATACCTTCTCTATAAGCAGAAACGAGAGTATTATGAATTTCCCCATTGTTTCTGACACAGCAGGTGCGCATGCTGGCGAACTAGCATCTGAATTGAGAGATATCTTAGAAGACAAAATAAATACTAAATATAGCAATACCAGTACGAATATTGGTATTGCTATCCGTTGTTTACCTGATTCATACAATAGAATTTTTTTACCCGCTATTCGAATAAAGACAATTATTTAACAATAGATTTCTGCGTTTCGGTAGAAGAATATGAGAAATTGTACAAAATCGAACAAAATATGAATTAGGGAAAATATTCTTGGAATGGTTAGAGAAAGGATTAGTAAACAAAAACTTCGTAAAAAACAACCAAGAATTGTGCAAAGAAAACTTTATTAACGATATCATAAATTGGGGAAAAGACACAGATTGGTTTACTGAGGAGGTAGATTATAGTCAAGAATTAGATTATTCGGTTGAATATTGGGAGTGGAAGTGGATAAAGAGTGAATAACACACAATCAGACAAAAACGATAAAGATCGAAGCCGTCTCCTATAATATATAGATTCATTTAAACTGAGAGGGAAGCATTCCGAATTCTTTTTTGAATGCTTGAGTAAAGTAAGCAGGAGTGCTGAATCCGACATTATAGGCAACTTCTGCAATTGTCAGCTCTTGTCGTTTTAAAAGCTCTGCAGCTTTTTTCAGGCGTATATTCCGGACAAAATCAGTAGGAGTAAGCCCTGTTATGGAATTAATTTTCCTATAAAACGTTGTACGGCTCATAGCCATATCGTTACTTAAATCTTCTATGGAATATTCTGAATTACTTATATTTTCTTCTATTAATATAAGAGCCTGTTGTAACAGTTTATCATCTGCAGATGAAATAGTAATCTGATCGGTATTTATTTTGATTGACCGTCCGAAACTTTCTTGTCGTTCCCGTCTCTGTTCAAGCAAATTCCGGATACGGAATAATAGAATATCCCAATGGAACGGCTTCCCGATATAAGCATCAGCCCCCTCTTTGTAGCCCATTCGTTCATTTTCAAGATTATCATTGGCTGTTAACAGCATAACCGGAATATGTGATATATTTATATTGTTTTTAACCCTGCGGCATAATTCCATTCCATCCATTTCGGGCATCATAAGATCTGTAATAATAATATCCGGATTCTGTTCTATCGCAGTCTTTTCGCCTTCTATCCCATTTGCTGCTTCGTAAACTGTATAATAGTGACTTAATTCTTCACTCATATATGAACGAAACTCTTCGTTATCATCTACAACTAAAATTACATTCCCTGACTTATCTAAATCTTCTGACGTTATTTCGGCTTCATCAATTTCATGTATGAGTTTATTCTCTGACATCAGGTCCGCCGGCATACAGACGGTAAAAACTGATCCTTTACCAACTTCACTTTGTACACTAATCCTTCCTTGGTGCATGACTGTATATTCTTTAGCAATATGTAACCCTATACCACTTCCCGTATTACTTTGTTCTGCACCCACTTGATGGAAGCGTTCGAAGATTTGATATTGTTCATCAGCCGGAATTCCTATTCCTGTATCCGCTACACTGATGATAACGTATTTTTTGTTTCCTTCCTGTTTCTCACTCAGTCTCAAACTTATTTCACCTGATTCAGGAGTGAATTTTATAGCATTGGAAAGCAGATTATTTACTATCTTCCTCAACTTATCATGATCGAAGAAAATAAATAATGAATTGATATCTGAGTGATATTCGAAATGCAGTTTTTTTTCGCTTATTGTCAGCAAGAAATTCTCATAAACAGAAACAAGAAATGCATTTATATCCCCTTTAGTCAAAGATAAAGTTTCTCCACCCATTTCTACTTTTCTGAAATCCAGTAATTGGTTTACTAAGATCAGTAGATTGTAAGCATTTCTGTTTATAGATTCCAATTGCTTCCTGATTACCGGATCGGATACCTTACGGATAAGTGCTCCCAAAGGAGTAATAATCAGAGTTAACGGAGTACGTAATTCGTGGCTGACATTAGTAAAGAAACGATATTTTATTTGAGCAATATGCTCTTTCATTGCAGTCTCTTGTTTTTTCTTTTGAAATTCGACATACCTCCGGATCATAATTATAAGAATTACAAGAAAAACAACAGTATAAAGCATATAAGCCCACCAAGTTTCGTACCAGGCAGGCAGACGTTCGATCTGTAGAATCAGGGTATGATTATTCCAGAGACCGTTCTCATCTGTTGCTTTTATCTCGAGGTCGTATCTTCCTTTGGGTAATTCGGTCAGATAAATATTGTTTTGTCCTACCGGTAAATAGTTCCAATATGATTCTTGCCCTCTGCGCCTGAAAGCAAATCGAACTTTACCGCTGTTCACCGGATTAAATGTAGAAAAGAATAATTCTATATTTTGCTCATGAGGTTCTAATATAATAGAATTGCTATCCGGATATATATTAACGCCATTTACCTTTATATCAGTCAACCCGATATGTGTTTTATCATTGATTTTTTCGGGTGGATCAAGAGAGGGGAATACACATATACCACCACTTCCTCCGACATGCATTTTTCCCTCATCATCTTTATACATAGACAAGAAATTATCCAGATGAATCTGAGGATCGGTTGCACGGATCAGACGATAACTGTCCTCTCCCGGATTATATACAATAATTTTCTGGTCGGTTAATATCCATAAATTATTTCGACTATCACATTCCATTTCATATATAACTTCATTGGTCAAGTCATATTCAAATGTCTTTTGATCGAAACTATTGTCCTTCGAATTATAAAAATATATGCGGTTTTGTTCCGTTCTTGCCCAAATACTTTGATCATCTGTAATACTTAAGCTTACATAATTGTCTTCGTCATGCGGATGGTATTGTTGCTTATTCCCATCCGGAGCAAGTTTAAGAAAACCATTTGATTCAGTTGCAACATATACATTACCGTTTATGGAAGAAACAATATCATTAACGATTCCCGTATTCTCCCATACAACTTCCGTTTCTTTGGTTTTTAGTTTATACCGAAACAGATTATCACCGGTTCCTATCCAAAGGTTTCCCGAATTATCTTCATGCAATGTGCGAATGCTCTCATGTTGCTTCAAAGGCAAAATACAAACAGTTGATTCCGTTATCTTATTCCCTTTATTTTGAATCAATACTACGGAAGCTGCACCTTTAATTGCATAAATGCCATCCATACTTTCGGATTTTTCGAGATACAGCAATAGATTTTCAGCATAGTAAGGCAGAAAATTACCATTTGAAGTCTGATAGTTGCATATGCCGATACGCATTTGCCACATCCAATATTGTCCCTTATCGTATATTATTTTTACCGGAGTAGCAGGAATTCCCGTTTCCTCTTTTATCCGCGGTATTTTATAAACAACAGGAGCTTCGGACTGAAAAGATATTATAAATGAACGTGGATAGTAGCCCGATACCCATAAATAGCCTGAACGGTCACTTCTTATGTCGTGCATTATTTTTTTTCCGGAAGATTTGATCGCTGAGACTTCAACCGGTTGCAAACTGTAGTTATCCGTAACTTTGTATGTATGCAGATCATCCATAGCTGTAGTCCAAATGTAATTGTATACACTGTCCTGCGCCATACTATTTATTTGTCTTTCATCTATACTGCATCCGTTTTCCATAATATCCTGCAAAACAAACACTTTCTGCGGTACTTTTTCGTTCGGATCAAACCGGACAACTCCTTTACCCCAAGTGCCTACCCAATAATAAGGAGACGAAACATCTTTCAGAATACAAGTCGGACTTTCGGGAAAATTCCATGGATAAGAAATAAAGCTATCTTTTTCAGGATCGTATCGAAAAATCCCTCCGTTCCATTGAGTAACCCAGATTATCCTGTTGGGGTCTTCATAAAAACTATATATGCGTACAGAGCGAAAAGTGTCTTTTTTTCCTAAGATGTAAGTTCCCACTATTTCTTTCTGCATGTTATATTTATACAAGGTGTTTTCGGTAGATACCCAGACCAAACCATCGGAAGTCGCGTTAATTGTATTAATTACCCTGCTCTTTATTCTATCGTCCGTCAGCGGAGTAATTTTATAGTCTTTTTTATCAAGAATATAAGCACCTCGTTTTGTCCCGAACCAAATGCGGTGTTCTTTATCTTCAGTAATATATGTTATACTATTGCTCTCAAGCAGATCAGGAGTTACGAGGCTCGAACGAAATACTTTCACCGTATATCCGTCGTCGCGGTAAAGCCCCCCTCTTGCAGTGCCATACCACATATAACCTTCAGAATCCTGATAGGTACGTATAATATCTCCAGTCGGTATTTGATCCTGAGTCGGAATACCGGACATGGTTATATTTTGCGACGGAACCTGTACCGAGGCTAATAAAATAATGGCTAATAATAGGAAAGACTTTATCATCTAGTCGATTGGATAACTACACAAATATAAAAATTAAAAGTAGAAAAAAATGACCTGAACTTCTCTTCTGCAACATGATTCATATCTTTTGCAACATGAGAGATACCCCTTTCCGGAAAGCTTATACATCTTTGTCTTTTATTCCGAAAACCCAATATCCATGAAAAAAGCACTATTTCTTCCTCTTATTTTAATCTGCAATATTATTGCCGCGCAGCATATAACAACAATTTCATTTCCTTCGGATGAGTACTGGTGGGGAGGTGTTGTTGCCTATGGTGAGCGTATGCCTTATATTCAGCCATTGAACGAATATAATTTAGAGACACAAAATAATAACAATCAGGTTGTACCTCTATTATTATCCAATAAAGGAAGATACGTCTGGAGCGACAAGCCGTTCCGATTTTCTGTTTCTGCTGGCAAAATAACCATTAAATCCGATTTCGAAAACATTTCTGTCCTAAAAGCCGGAGCTACATTGAGAGATGCCTATTTAGCGGCTTGCCAAAAACATTTTAACCCCGGAGGGCAATTACCTGAGGAACTCTTTTTCACTATGCCCCAATATAACACATGGATTGAGTTGATGTACAACCAGAATCAGGAGGATATTCTCAAATATGCACATGGTATTATTGAGAACGGGCTTCCTCCCGGTGTACTAATGATTGACGATAACTGGCAGCGGTATTATGGCAATTTTGATTTCAGAGGAGAAAAATTCCCCGACCCGAAAGGAATGATAAAACAATTGCATGATATGGGCTTTAAAGTCATGCTTTGGATATGTCCTTTTGTATCTGCCGATAGTCAGGAATATAGAGAGCTAAATACCAAAGGCTACCTATTAAAAAATAAAAACGGAAAACCGGCTATCATCAACTGGTGGAATGGTCAAAGCGCCTGTTACGATTTTACCAATCCCGAAGCAAAGAAGCATTTTATATCCGTATTGAAGAATATGCAAGAAGAATACGGAATCGATGGATTCAAGTTCGATGCAGGCGACAACAATTTCTACACAAACAAAGACTTGGTAAGTTATAGAAAAGACGCTGTATCGGTCGATCATACTGAAGAGTGGTTAAAAATCGGATTAGAGTTTCCTGTTAACGAATACCGCGCAGGATGGAAAATGGGCGGACAACCATTGGTGCAACGTCTGGGTGATAAGAGCTATTCGTGGAATGCCGTACAATCGCTGATTCCACAAATGATAGCGGCAGGATTAATGGGATATGCTTATACATGTCCTGATATGATAGGAGGCGGGCAGATAAAAAATTTCATCAATCTGAAAGCAGATAAGTTTGACCAAACCTTAATAGTACGTTCCGCACAAGTACATGCGATGATGCCGATGATGCAATTTTCTGTTGCTCCATGGAGAGTACTTAATGCCGAGAATCTTGCGACAGTACGTAATATGGCACATCTGCACGAACAAATGGGAGCATATATCCTCCAATGTGCACAAGAATCGGCACAGACAGGCGAGCCGATTGTCAGACACATGGAATATTCGTACCCGGACGAAGGGTTTGCCGAATGCAAAGACCAGTTTATGCTGGGTGATAAATATATGGTAGCTCCCGTTGTTACCAAAGAAAACAAAAGGAGTGTTAAGTTGCCGAAAGGACAATGGAAAGACGATTTGGGTAAAATACATAAGGGCGAGCAAATAATAACAATCGATGTTCCTTTGAGTAGATTACCATATTTTGAAAAAATTAATAACTAATACGATGAGACCTAAAACAATAGTCTTTTGCATATACTTTCTTTTGATGGGATTATCACTGCAATCGCAAAGTATACAATATGATCCCTTGCTTGATCCTAATGTTGTGATAGCCGAAAAGACACAAAAAGCAAGAAAAGGAGAATATATCTGGTATCCCGGACAATTAAGCGCACACTTACAACAGAAACGGATAAAAGAATCCGCAGAAAGGTGTGTCAATGTCGGTTATCCGGGTAAATTTTATGAGCCTGTAAATAAGACTTGGTTTCGTAAAGAGATAAATCTACCGTTGGAAGCCATTATACAATGGGAATCTACTGGTAAGGTAAGAGCTTCCATAAAACAAAAGGAATTAACAGGCAATACTAATTCTATAAAATTACCGAAAGGAAAATCCATCTTATTATTGGAAGTAATTGCTGAAAACAATTTACCATCAGTAAAAGTATCTGTTAACGGACAGATAACTTCTGACGGTTGGCAGGCAAGCCTCGATAGTATAAACTGGAATCTTGCCGAATCTTCACCCGTTTTTGGAACATCTGGAAGAAGACCGATGGAAGAACCCAAAACAGATGTGGTAATAAAACCAGCATCCATACTCCCCATACGAAATGCTTCTGTAAATGACGGTAACATCATCATCCATAAAAACGGGTTTGTATTGATTGACTTTTTCCATCTTGAAGTCGGAAAAGTTACATTTACGGCGAAAGGTCGCGGAACAGTCTCAGTATATGTCGGTGAAAGCCCCGAAGAAACATTATGTGAAGACACCAAATTATTTGAGCAAAAGCCTATTGAACCATTCGTTCTTACAGGCAACAGGCAACAAATTATGCTTCCCGAGCGGGCAATCCGATATGTAAAGATATCCAGTGATGAAGAATGCGAAGTTTCGGCCGTTTCGTTTGTAGCAAAAATGTGGCCTGTCGAATTTCAAATGACATTCGAATGTGACGATGAACGGATAAATAATATATGGAAGGCATCAGTAGCCACACTTCACACAAGCACTCACGGATTTTATCTGGATGGTATCAAGCGCGATTATCTTCCGTGGTCTATGGATGCTGTTCTGAGTACATTCGGTGGTGACTATATCTTTGCAGACAAGCAGGTATCGCTAAATAGTTTGTCCGTAGCACTTATGCCTTTAAATCCGACAAAGGATGACATGGGAATTCCTGATTATCCGTTGCATGCCCTTATTGGCTTCAACCAATATTACAAGAGGTATGGTGATTTCAATACTATCCTTTCATATCGTGACCGCATAGAACAGTTATTACAATTCTATGAAACACTGCAAGACGAACGGGGATTTATTTCCGCCAGTGTAGGTGGTGTGAGCTGGGGATTTGTACCCGGATGGGCGACAAGGCGTAGACCCGACAGAAAAGGTACACCTACCTATGCCCAGATAATGCTTTATTATAATTATAAAATTGGAGCTGACTTTTGCGAAAAATGGGGCGATAAAAAATTAGCAAAGCATTACCGTGCTAAAGCTATATCATTAAAAGATAGTATCTTTAAGCATTTCTGGGATGAACGACAGGGAGTATTTATCAACGGATATACAAAAAATGGAGAACTGGACAAGATAATTTCGCACCATGCGCAATACTGGGCTATACTGGCAGATATATTTCCGGAAGACAAGTATGAAAACCTGTTTGCCATGTTTGCCATGCTTCCCACGATACCATACTATAAAGATTACGTAAGCTTTGAAAAAGGGTATGAATTCATTGCTTATTCAAAGGCACGAAAAGTAGAGCAAATGTGGAATTTTCTTCTTGATGTTTTCGGAGACTGGCTCGATCAGGGGCATACACGTTTCCCTGAAAATTTCTCGTACAGAAAATCAAAAAACGAGCAGCTGGTTTTCTACAGCCGTCCTTACGGTTTGAGTCTTTGCCATGGTGCCAATGGAGTTCCCGGGATAGTAGCAGTACTTAATGGCATAGCCGGGTTCAGTCAGTCAGACAAAGACTTTAACCATTATACTATTCATCCTGATTTGATGAATCTCCGCTGGGCAAACATTGAGTTTCCGGTGAAAGAGGGAAAAATAAAACTCAAGCTTACGAAAGACGGAACCAATCAGATTGAGATTCCTGCCGGATACAAGGTCGATTTTATCATCAAAGACGGCATAAAAGCCACTTTTACAAAGGCAGGAACATATAACCTATAATAGAATAATATAAATCACCCATGAATATACCGATGAAAATTATACGATTAGTCCTTTTAACATTCATATTCAGTGGATTTTCCTTAATGTCAAAAGCCGACATTCCTCCCGTATTTGGTAGTGAATACCGAGGTAAGACCCAAAAAGATGAATTGACACGGGTATATATTTCTCCTTTGCGGATTATATGGAAAAATGATGCAGACGGGAAAATGATAAGTAACGAAGAGGTTTTAGTGTTACCGGGGAACAGTCAGCCCGAAATGGGAAAACGCAATATGTGCGTGATGACAAGTACTGAAAACGATACGGCATCTATAATGTTCGATTACGGAAAGGAGCTTCACGGAGGGTTGCAATTATTAATGGGAGGTTCTTCTCGCCGTGAACCATCACTGGTACGCATCCGCTTCGGTGAATCAGTTGGAGAGTGCAACAGCCAAACGTCAAATAGCGAATGGAAAGTCGGTTATTCTACCGATGACCATGCCAAACGGGACATTTTCATGGAGATACCCCGTGACGGAATGATCGAGATTGGTAACACAGGCTTTCGCTTTGTCCGTATCGACTTGCTACAGAAAAACACTACCATACGTCTGAAAGAAGCCCGTGCTATACTTCGCTATCGTGACATTCCCTACCTTGGTTCATTCAACAGTAGTGATGAGCGGTTGAACCAGATCTGGCTGACAGGCGCCTATACCGTGCATCTAAATATGCAGGAGTTTTTATGGGACGGGGTTAAGCGCGACCGTGTTATCTGGTTGGGAGATATGCATCCCGAAGTAGCAACTATTATGTCGGTGTTCGGGTATAATGATGTAGTTCCCAATACCCTTGATCTGGCCTGTCAACAATATCCTTTACCCGGATGGATGAACGGGATGAGCGCTTATTCCTTGTGGTATCTGATAATTCATAATGATTGGTATACACACAACGGTGACTTAGATTTTTTGAAGAAACACAAAGATTACATCTTAGGATTAATTGACCAGATAGACAGTAAAATCGAAACAGGCGGTAAAGAAGAACTGGCTAAAAACCGTTTCCTTGACTGGCCGTCTTCCCCTAATAAAGAAGGGGTTGAAGCCGGCTACCGTGCCCTTATTGTTTGGGCGATGAAGGACGCCGAGAATTTATGCTATATATTGAATGAGCCTGCTTATGCAAAAAAAGCCAAAGATTGTACCGACAAAATGAGCCGCTACATAAAAGGCCATAACAACCTGAAACAGGCAGCCTCATTAATGGCAATAGCCGGAATAATGGATGCAAAAAAAGCATGCGAAGAGGTAGTGTCGGTCGGAGGCGCTAAAGATTTTTCCACTTTCTATGGATATTATATGCTGCAAGCACAGGCAAAAGCAGGAGAATACCAGGAAGCCATCGACATTATCCGCCAGTTTTGGGGAGGAATGCTGGATATGGGTGCAACAACTTTCTGGGAAGATTTCAATATGGATTGGTTGGAAAATGCTGCACGGTTGGATGAGCTGACTCCTCCGGGAAAGAAAGATATTCACGGGGACTTCGGTGCATATTGTTATCCCGGATTCCGACATAGTTTTTGTCACGGCTGGGCATCAGGACCCACCGCTTGGATGACCGAACACATATTAGGTGTGAAGATAGTTGAACCGGGATGTAAAGTAATTAAAATAGAACCGCATCTGGGCGATCTCAAATGGGTCGAAGGGACATTTCCGACACCACACGGAGTGTTAACAATCAAGCATACAAAAGACGGTAATGGGAAAATAGTATCGGAAATAAATGCACCTAAAGGCGTAAAGATCATAAGGTAATTTTAGTTATTCTGAAAGTATTCTATATTCAATGACAGGAAAATCGGTATCACTAAGATGCACAGACCATTTCTAGTCAACATAAAAGACTAACTTCGGAGAATTTACAAGTAACTTATCATTAGATAAATCGACATATTCGTTAGCTTTATTTTCAGAAACCATTCGATTGTATAATAGACCAATGAGTATGTATAATTTTCCACTGATCAGATGCATCTGATTTATAAACCTCGGTACAGTTCACTCTGAATACCTTTCCGTCTCTGTGTGCTTCATAGTTATATATCAAAACAGCAACTTCCGAAACCAATTGTACACTTGGATTTATCATTTTAAACAAATCGATCTTAATCTTCCCTCTTATGGTATTGTAATAATCCTCCAGAGCTTTTTTCCCTTCAAGTTTATTTTCAAAAGCTGGGTCTACATATATTATATCCTCAGAAGATAAATCAATAAATCCATCAGGGTTACCATTATTCCATTGCTCCAAAGCTTGTTTTTCAAGAGCAATAATCTTTGCTTTTATATATTCCTCCATATCAAACTATTTATCTATTTAAGTTAAGGGTTTCATATCAGTCGGGACTTACTATAAATAAGGAAAAGCCAATCTTTACTTCCTATCTAAATCATAAAAAAAAGTCCTGAAAGCATAAACTTTCAGGACTCTACGATGTTTTACCTCTTATTTTGGCGGTATGGATGGAAGATGAACCAACTGGTTATTTGCCATCCAATCAATATCTTAGCTAGGTCTGAAAATCTATGCCCACGAATTGGCATTGTGCACATTTCTGTGATTTTCAGCTTGATGCATTCTGTCAATGAACTATGTCGTAAAGATAATGAAATATTTATCTACTTTGTTACTAACTTTAAAAAGATTCTTCCGCGTTTAGTTATTCTAAATTTTTGTTCGGGATGATTCTTATTATCTGGAATTGTATGTTCGATCAACTTATCTTCTACCAGTTTTGATAATATTTTATTTAGCTGTCCGGAAACTTGTTTCTGCCCTAATCCTTCTGATATTTCTTTGCGGGAAAGAGGTGTTTCCATTATTTTACTAAGGACATCAGAATACATAGTCTGGTTAGACAACTCTTGCTGTAACTCTTGCTGTAACTCTTGCTGTAACTCTTGCTGTAACTCTTGCTGTAACTCTTGCTGTAACTCTTGCTCCGCAACATAGTCCAGTTTTACAAACTGCACTTGGAAAGATAATCCTGTTTCTTTCCAACGAAACTCTATCTGAGGATATTCTTTTAGTTCGTCAGCCATGAGTTTTAATCCATTACCCCATTGGTCGATGATTCCCATCCGCTTGAAAACGGGAGCTATGATTTTGTTTCGGGCATCACTTTGACGACTCTCCATTGCTGCATAATCAATCGAAGGAGGTAAAAGTCCCGGACTGGTGATCTCTACCATATCATCATAGATGGCTACTTTTACATCTTTTCCGGTGAGTGAATAATCCCGATGTACAATGGCATTTCTAATTGCTTCTCTGATTGCTTTGACGGGATATTCCCAACGTGAAATTGTATAAACACCTTCGACTACTGCTCCTTTATTTATATGGCGGAGGACAAAGTTATAAGCCTCTTCTGCTTGCGTAGCGATATTGGTTAAAATACTTTTTTGGTCAATAAATTCTTCGGTCTTAATACCCTTAAATCTTGCGCACTCAACTTTGGCAAAAGGAAATAGTGATCTGCGAAGGTCATCATCAGAAAACAATATTAAAGCGTTGGTTGGATACTCTGTACCATTTATAGATTTAATAAGTTCGAGTTTTCGAAGAGTCTGTATATCTAAAGCCTCGCCTGTCTTGTCTTGATACTCTTGCTTAAAGAATTCAAGATTCAACTCACTCACAGCTTTGTCCATAATCAATTCACTATCGAATGAGATGTTTCGTTTTCTACGTTCCAATTCAGCGATGATTTCTTCATCGGCCAAGCGATTGGAAGAACCGACTCGAATGTATGTTCCTTTTAGTTTACCCTTATCCTTTAAATAATATGGTGGAGTACTACCTCGAAATATAGTTACTCGTATGATATGTTTTTCCTCTTCTGTCAGAAAAGTAATGTCAGGCATAATAGCAGGATAGCAACGATCAAATATGATATTGCTTACTTGCTCTTCTATTTTCATAAGTTCTTCCTCTGGTAGCCCGATGATTTCTCTCGGATTATTTCGGACTCCAATATATAATTCACCTCCTGCATCGTTAGCAAAAGCTATGATTGTATTTGCTAATTCAGCATTTTCGGGGAGAACTTCTTTGAATTCCAAACGTCTTCCTTCTGGCTGTTTTATGATTTCTTTAATTGTCATAAGATGAAATATTTATTTCATTTACATTGTCAGATATTTCTATGAGTTTTATTTACGATTGCATATACCTTTTCAATTCCTGATCCAAAGCTATTTTATCTATTATACTCGTTAATAGATTGTATAGTTCACTACCCTCACTATAGTCAGCAGGAGCTATATAGGTAGCTCTTTTATGAACGAGAAGTTCTTGACATATTTGTTTGGGGCTAAGTTTTCCTTTCTTTGCTCTAATATTCGGATTATAAACAGCAATGGATGCTCCATTTTGATAATTAATCATTTTCATTGCAGGAATATCTGTTTCTCCATCGCCAATGTAAATCATGCGAGAGAAAGGCATTGAGCGTTCTTCCTCTTTTATATATTTATTAATTTTCGAATTATCCCAGGAATTTTTTATCCCTTTATTGATCCGAAACAAAAATTGCGTTTTATTTGTGTAATCAACAGCTAGAGCTGGCCATACAGCGACTCCATTTACGTCGAATTCGTATGCGGAAGCATAAACAGCCTCAAAATTCTTATGTATTTTAGTTCCTTTTAATATGTCTCGAAGTCCTGAAGAGATAATATAATGCTCTATCTCTAATCCTTTCGTCCTTGCATAAGCATTAATTTTTCCAAAATATTCTTCTACACCTTTAAAGAAAACGATATCCTTTCCATAGTCCTCAAAAGCTTTTTGAGTGATTTGTATTTGCTTTTCATTTGCTTTTTTCAACATTAAATGCATATAAGCTAGAATTTCATTCATGTCATGTTGTTCAGCTTTTTCTTTTACTTCACTCCAAAAAGCTCCTTTATTAATTCCCAATTTAGGAATAAAAGAATGTTCTTGCATATTCCCGGGAGCTAATGTGCCATCAAAATCGTATGCAATTGCTATTTTCGTGTGTTTTTTAGCCATTTATTTATTCATTTTCATTTTTATACTTAATTGGAGGTTCTGCAACCCGTTGTAAATACTTGTTCTTGTCTGTTATTGCATAATGAGGTGTATCTTCATATATTATTGAATTATTTATTTCGGAAGCATTATCTGTCCATTCTTCGCATTGCTTGAGAACAATTTCCATTGCGTTTTCAGACTCTTCTGGCGGATATTTATATTTCCTTAGTAAGCGTTTTACAAGTCTGCGCATTCCAGCTCTTGCTGATTCTTTTTTTCTCCAATCAATAGTTCTATTTTTACGAAGCATATCAGTCAGCTCCTTTGTCATCTGTACCAATATATCATTTGTATAAAAATCCTGTATCGCCCTAGGCTTAGTTAGTGCATCATAAAATGCTTTTTCTTCAGCGTTAAGACCAAGCTTATTCTTTTCAGATTCTGTTTCTGCTATATCTTTTGCTAATTTCAACAACTCTTGTATAACCTCCTCATTCGTGAGCATACCTTTCAGGTAGTTAGACAATGCTTGATTTAATAGCTCTGAAAATTTCTCAGATTGAACAAGGTTTGTTCGTTTATACATTGCCACTCTTTCTGCTAATAGACGCTTCAGTAATTCAATAGCAATATTTTTTTCTTTCATTTTGGAAATTTCATCCAAAAAGGCAGTATCAAATAATGAGAACTCAGCTTTTATGTCTGAAAACAGATTGATAACACCTTGGCTCTTTACACTATGCTTTAGCAATTCACTGATTCGTTCATTGACCTCTCTCTTTGAAACCTTATCTTTTCCTATCATTCGAGAAAGTAAAGTACGAACTGTTTCAAAAAACGCAGCTTCAAATCGTAATTTCTCATTTAATAAACTGCGACACAAAGTAATTGCATCATGCAGCAGTTTAGATTCTTTTAAGAATATTTCTTTTTTTTCTTCTTTATCAGGCGCTATAATAAAGTTTACCCCACCTTTTATAAGCTGTGCTCTGCTATGATCGGTTCCTCTTTGAAAATTGCTATAATCATAACCGTGAAAAATGTCACGACATATTTCGAGCTTCTCCTTAAATTTAACAAATGCAGTATCTTTTATATCTTGATTCCCATAGTTAGCTCTATCCCGTCTGGTATAATCACGCATTGCATCTTTCAACGCTTTTGCTATACCAATATAATCCACAACCAAGCCACCGGATTTATCTCCAAAAACTCTATTTACCCGTGCTATAGCCTGCATAAGGTTATGTCCTCTCATGGGTTTATAGACGTACATAGTGGCAAGTGAAGGAACATCAAAACCGGTTAACCACATATCAACTACGATGGCAATTTTTAAAGGATCATTATTATCTTTAAACTTCTTGGCGAGTTCTTTTTTGTAATATTTATTACCAATAATTGCGTTCCATTCTTCCGGGTCTTTATTTCCTCCAGTCATGACAACTTTAACTTTTTCTGCCCAGGTTGGCCTTATTTCTAATATTTTATGATAAATATCAAGTGCGATAGGCCGGGAATAAGCAACAATCATAGCCTTTCCTGTTAATTCATATTGCCGATTTTCCTCATAGTGTTTGATGATATCCCGGCATAGAGAATCTATGGTTTCAGGAGCTCCTAATATGGCTTCTATATGTGATAATTCGCGCTTGCTTTTTTCGATTAATTCTTCTTCGGCACCTTCCTTTGCCAATAATTCGTATTCTTCATCAATTAATCTGAGAGTCTTTTCATCCAGATTAAGGTTTATTACTCGCGATTCGTAGAAAACCGGACGCGTAGCACCATCTTCTACAGCTTGAGTCATATCGTAGATATCAATATAATTACCAAAAACTTCTTGAGTATCTTTATCTTTAGTGGAAATTGGAGTTCCTGTAAATCCGATAAATGATGCGTTAGGAAGAGAGTCGTGAATAATACGAGCCGTTCCGATAGAAATTTTACCTGTTTTAGGATCAATTTTTTCTTCGAAGCCATATTGTCCCCTATGAGCCTCATCGGTCATTACAATAATATTCTTTCTTAAAGATAAAGGCTCACTTGACTCCTCGAACTTCTGCATAGTAGTAAAAATGATCCCGTTCGCCTCTCTTCCTAAAAGCAATTGCTTTAAGTGCTCTCTATTTCGAGCCTGAATAGGTGTTTGTCGTAGAAAATATTTGCATTTAGAGAATTGAGTATAAAGTTGATCATCTAAATCATTTCTGTCTGTAATTACAACTATGGTTGGCTGAGACAAAGAATATTGAAGTAAATGAGCATAAAAAACCATAGAAAGAGATTTTCCGCTACCTTGTGTGTGCCAAAATACTCCGATTTTACCATCACTCTCTACAGCTTTTTTTGTTCTTTCTATAGCCTTATTCACTGCAAAATACTGATGATATCCAGACAAGATCTTAAATGCTTCCCCCTTATCATCTTTAGAGAAACAAATAAAGTTTTTTATAATATCAAGTAATCGATCTTTTACAAAAATACCCTCAAAAAAAGTATCGTAGTCAGCATATTCTGTACTCTCATAACTACCGTCTTTTGTTTTCCACTCCATGTAACGGTCTTCTTTGCTTGTAATGGTTCCAGCTTTAGTGCAACTCATATCACTCATTACACAAAAAGCATTATATACAAATAAAGAAGGTATTTCTTGCATATAATTTCTCAGTTGTCTATAACCTTCGGAAGCATTCGTATTTTCTCGAGATGGGGATTTTATCTCAATAATTACTAAAGGAAGTCCATTGACAAAAATAATAATGTCAGCACGTTTTTCAGATTTCTCAACATACGTCCATTGATTTATTATCTGAAAAGTATTACGATCTGCATTATTATAATCTATCAGATAAACGATCTCGTTTTTTTGCTCTTTACCATTATAATAAGAAACCTCTATGCCATGTTGTAGATAGTCTGTAAAAAGCTCATTCCTTTTGGCAAGATTTCCTGTATCTATATTTTTTAATTTTGAAACAGCTTCTTCAATTGCTATAAGAGATTTCGATGGATTTACATCTGTAAGGCTCTGAAACAATTGATTTTCCCAAAATGGGACACAATAATCCCTCTCTATGTGAGGAGCATATAGATACTCATATCCCAGTTGCTGGAATAACTCTATAAGCGCTTGCTCGTAACTGTTTTCTGTGAATGACATATTCTTATTGCTTAATTTTTGTCCTTTGTTTCCAGATAATACAAATATTCTTCTTTATAAGCCTCATAATCTTGTCGATATAGAGCTTCGGAAGAAGATAGTGTTAGCAAACCTATTGCAAAAGGATTCTCCTCATCGAAGTATTCATTGAACTCTTGGCAATCTTCGAAATGAATCCGGTTATCTTTTTTCGGATTATTATGTGTGATGTAATAGTGTAAAATGAAACCTCCTATTACATCTGTGATTTTATAAATAAAAAGAGAGAGAGTCAAGTTTACAGAAATCGCTTTTATGTCTTGGCTATGTGAGGCGAACCCCGAATTATTTCTGATTTCTGCAATCTTTTGGGCAACGGATGCAATTCGTCTCGCTAATTCACATAGTTCGTCTTTGTAGCAATCTGACGAAATCACCATGGAATTCATCGTTTGCTTTACAAGTTCCTGAAATTTACCATCTTCTTTATATGTAAGGGCTTTGTTTGTCAGAATCGTTTTACATATTCCTTCTATTAAACTTTTGCAGGTTTCAATGCACAATGAAGGATTGGCCTCAATATTATTCTCTATTGTCGCTATATGCATTTCAAATGTATTGAAACTTGGCATTTTATGAATATATTCTTTTATCCAAAACATTTCGAATTCATTAAATCAAGAAGCCAGACGGTATTGAGGTTCTTTTTTTAGCATTGTTATTTTATTCGTTTCCTCGCTCTTTTTATCATAATCCATAAACGGCTGAACTTCAGCTAATTTAATCAACGGCAAGATTATAGTAAAGAATAAATTATCATTTATCCGCTTGTTGAGGGCTATTTTATCGTCAAGGGATTTAAGTATGCGTACAATCTCCTTTTGGATACATAAGGGAGGCAGATTTAATTCTATAGCTTCAATAACAGGAACTGTTAATGAAGGCACAGCAGACCCGACATTCATTCCTGCAAAATCAAATCTGCATAGATTATAATATAAATACCTACTATTAACTATGTTCTCATTTACAACTGTCCAAAACATTGTATCTACTGTCCAAAAAGACGTGTCTGAATAAATAATATTATTCAAACTGCCTTTTCTAGGTATTAGTACTGATGGTTTGTCATAAATTGCTTGATTTACATATCTCATTATCCCTCCACTACCAAAAACAGGAATGTTTCCATCAGATAAAGCCTTGTGATCTTTACCATATTTTATTGAAACTAATTCTCTTAATCTATATATTTTATATTCGTCCATTTATTAAATAAAATTTACTTCTTTGATTTTGTTTATAATATTTTCAGGACTCCAAAATATACCTCCTGTTTTTGGATTATATTTAAAGTATATAGAATCTTTATCAGGTAGATTATTGACTGGAATAACAAAATACCTTTTCTTATCTTGAACTGTAAAGCTTATAGCAAGAATATCGAAATCTTTCTGATTATATCTTACTCTGAAAGGAGAGTCACTTTGCCGACCTTCGTGATATACTCGATTAACCCTTTTTATAATTTTTTCCATATTAGATAAATGAGAATTTAGCTGTTTAAATCAGTAATTTTTAGCTCCCCTGACATTAATTTGGGTAAAAGTGTGTCACGCAATTTGGATAATTTTTCATTTTCTCCTTCATTTTTTTCTTGCTGAAAAAAAATTGGGGTCATTATTTCGTTAAAATTATGAATGACTTTTAATGGAGGGCGAATTATTGACAATGAATTGATTAATGTACCAGAAGCTTCTTTGAATGTAGAACCAGAAGCTTGTGATTCTATTTTTGAAGTATTAGCCTTCAAATAATAGAAAATAAAGGCAGTTCCTATTTCCCTATTAGGCACAATGGACTTAAACCCTTGATTAGTACAAATTTCATTTAGAGCAATACTTATATATCCAATAGGAGCACGAGAACTAAATAATACAGAACCTCTAGGTAATAATTTAGTACTACAACTTTTATATCCAATCTCTGTTATGTCTATTTCTCCTCGTGAAGTAAACTTAGCTTGAGTCATCGAAAGATCTTTAGGTGTTAACCAGGGAATTCCATTAGTAGTATAATATTCTGAATGACTTTTTGAAGGAGTACTTCCTCCAACTATTCTTCCAACGTCAGACAATCTTCCGACTCCCCATCCTTCTGGAATTTCCCCCAACTCTGAATCAATAAATTCTCCACCTTTAAACGGCTCAAAGTCAACAAACCAAGACCTGTATATGGCCAGTGCCTGCTGCTCTAAATTATCATTTATCCGTTTGTTCAAAGCAATTTTGTCGTCGAAGGAAGAGAGAATATTTGATATCTTTTGTTGGATATTAAATGCAGGAAGCGAACAGTTTATATTTCCAAATGTATCTCTTGTTATTGTATCAAACACACTACCATGTGTTTTAGACTTAATTTCAGCAAGTTTAAATTTCATCAAATAGTATAAATAGTCTTGATCTATTATATCCAAATCACCTCTTATGCCATAACAAGATTGATTAAAAGCCATGGGAAAAGGTAGCATGGCTATTTCTCCAACTGTCCCTCTAGCTGAAATTATAATATCGTTTTTTTGAAGTAGTCTAGTCGTGCTTTTTTCTAATCCAAGTTTAGAGATACTTTTTTCTGTTTGATATACATATTTCTCACTATTATTGAAATCTTTGACAGATAGCCAAGGAATATCTCCATTCCAAAAAGAATCAATTGTTGTCTTTGGAGTGCCTCCTCCAATTAGATGTATAATATCTCCTAATTTATACTTTTTCCACTCTTCCATAAATGAGAATTTAGCTGTGTAAATCGTTAATTTTTAACTCGCCGGATATCAATTTGGGTAGTAAAATATCTCTTTGCTCTTTTAGATTATTCGATTCATTAAAAGAATTAAGAATTTTCATGTCGATTTTCTGTGTAATCCTTTCAAATCTTTCAATAATATCATTCGGTGGAATAACTATCGTCATATTTTCTATCGAACTACGATTAATCGAGCCAAAAACAGTTCCTTCTCCATTAAATTTATCTAAAAGAGGTTTTAGTGACTGCATAGTATAAAATATGAAAGAGTAATGGGCATTGTTACTCTTAATTGAAGCCAATCCTCTGCCAATACAACATTTTCTATGAGCAATATTTATATCGCCAACAGGAGCTCTTACACTCAACAAAACACTGAGAGGTTCTGCAAACCGATTTGGTTCAGTGGTGTATAACCTAATCGAAGGAAACCTATCTCCGAATTCTGTTCGTCCTTGATAAAAGACAATTCCATCTCCAACCTCATTGAAACTTCTACCTTGGGGAGATTGTCCCATTATTATATCAGCTATTTCTATTAATTTTCCAACTCTCCACCCTTCCGGAATTTCTCCCAGCTCTGAACCAACGAATTTTCCACCTTTAAACGGCTCAAAATCAACAAACCAAGACCTGTATATGGCCAGTGCCTGCTGCTCTAAATTATCATTTATATGCTGAAATTTAGAAAAATATATAGAATGTTTATATGTTGAGCTATAAGTCCACATAATCAGTTGATAAATTTACGGTGAGATAGTTTTACATTGGTTTGGTTTACCATGGCATAGTGCATGGTAGTATCTATTTTCACATGACCAAGCAATCGCTGAACTTGCTCTACAGGCATTCCTTTGTCAATAGCCATTGTTGCAAGTGTTCGTCGGAATTTATGGGGATGTACTCTATTGATTTTAAGTTTCCTCCCAATATTGCGAAGACGCATTTCCACTCCTGATATTTGTAGTCGATCGTGAGGTTTAGCTAATGAAACGAATAATGCCGGATTTTTGTCTTTTCGTGATTTAAGATATTGTTGTAAGTGAATCTTAGTCCGAGCATTGAAATAGACCATTCGTTCTTTGCTCCCTTTTCCAAAGACAATACATTCTCTTTCTTGAAAGTTGACATCGTTTCGGTTAAGTTTTACAAGCTCACCAACACGCATTCCTGTCGAAGACAGTAAATCCAAGATTGCTAAATCGCGAATATGTTTACAATTATCACGAAGCATTTCCAATGCTTCGTCGCTCAGCACTTCTTTTACTTGTGTGCCCGTTTTTACTTTGTGAATACGCCTTACAGGGCTTTTTAAAATATAATCTTCTTCTTCTAACCATGCAAAAAAGGAGGAAAAGATACGACGTATATTATCTATTGTAACTTTACTGGATTTACGTTTGCTTTGAAAAACGGCTAAATAAGCTCGAATATCTTCTGTTGTATAATCAGCGACATTTTTCGGCATGCCATTAAATAAATGACGAATGGTTGACTCATAGTACCTAATTGTTTTGATAGAGCACCCTTCAACCTGTTTCGCCGATAAGAAAATTTCAAGGAGTCTCGCATTTGAGGCAAAATCTTCATGTACAGTTTCCCCATCCACAACTACATCATACTTACTAAGGATTTGTAATAACGAGGTGCTGAGTTGCGCTGTTTGCTCAAATGTTAAAACTCCAGACATTGCATTTTCAATTTCGTTGATTAGTTTTTCTTTCATATTTCTTCAATTTTAGAGTGATTATGTAAAACCGAAGAGAATATGAATCTTTTATTATATAGTAAACCCAATACTCTTCAGTTGTTTTCGAATTTCATCTTCCAGTTCATGGGATTTACCAAAAAGCTCAGATAATTCACTTGTTAAACGTATCATTTTTTCCTCAAATGGTTCACCGTCATCCTCAGGATCTGCAATACCAACATATCGACCTGGAGTAAGAATATAATCCTGCTTTGCAACATCGTCTAAGGTAACAACAGCACAATATCCTTTTTCGTTTTCCAATTTACCTTCATCAAATAATGTGAATGTATCAGCTATTTTTTGAATATCTCCTTTTTCTCCATTTTCTGTTTCGTCAAAGTCGGAAAGTTCTCGGAGTTTACGGGTTACCATTATCCCCATATGACGAGCATCAACAAAAAGAATTTTTCCTTTTTGTTTTTTATCTCGATTTAGAAACCATAGAGATACTGGAATTCCTGTCGTATAAAATAATTGAGACGGTAAAGCAACTATTCCTTCAATTAAATCAGCTTTAACAATGTTTTCGCGAATAGTGCCTTCACCTCCTGTTTGTGAAGATAAAGAACCATTCGCTAATACCATTCCGATTTTCCCTTTTGGTGACAGATGGTGAATCATATGTTGTAGCCATGCGAAATTGGCATTCCCTGCAGGAGGAATACCAAATTTCCAGCGAACATCATCTTGCAGTTTATCGGCCCCCCAATCACTAAGATTAAATGGAGGATTTGCTAAAATGAAGTCAGCTTTTAATGTTGAATGCTGATCATCAAAAAAAGTATCGGCATTGAATTTACCCAAATCAGCTTCAATGCCACGAATAGCCAAATTCATATGAGCCATTTTCCATGTAGTTGGATTACTGTCTTGTCCAAATACAGAAATGTCGTTGATATTTCCTTGGTGCTTTTCGATAAACTTTGCCGATTGAACAAACATTCCTCCAGAGCCACATGCAGGGTCATATACTCGACCACTGTAAGGTTTAAGAACTTCAACCAACGTTTGAACAATGCATGCAGGGGTATAAAACTCTCCTGCTAATTTACCTTCTGCTTCCGCAAACTTTGAAAGACAATACTCATAAGCTCTTCCAAGTATATCTTTACTACTCCCATGTTCTTTCATTTGGATATTAGTAAATAAATCAACGACGTTTCCGAGTCTCCTCTTATCCAGTTCTGGTCGTGCAAAATTTTTAGGAAGTATTCCTTTTAATCGACTATTTTCTTTTTCAATTAAACGCATTGCATTGTCAATTACTGTGCCTATTTCTGGAGTATGCGCAGCTTCTGAAATAACATTCCATCTTGCTTCTTGAGGAACAAAGAAAATATTTTCAGAAGTATACTCATCTTTATCCTCTTGAAAGCCATCTCCTTCTTCTTTCAATTCTTGGTATCTACCTTCAAAACGATCTGAAATATATTTTAAAAAAATCAGTCCAAGCACAACAGATTTATATTCAGAAGCATCAAGATTTCCTCTTAATAAGTCTGCTGCTTTCCAAATTTCTTTTTCAAAGCCAATTTCCACAGTATTATTTTTTGCCATAATCCAATCTATTTTTCTTCTTTATTATCAACAATCAAATCCTTCACACTTACTTGTAGTATCTCCGCAATCTGATATAAAGTTTCCAATGGAGGTTGAATCCGATTACAAGCGTAACTATTCACAATTTTAAAACTCTTGCCGAGCTTCTCTGCAAGCCATGTTTGCTTGATTCCTCTTTCTTGTAATACTTCCTTTATCCGATTCATTTTATAGTTATATTATGAAGAACAAATATAGGAAATCTAACTGGACAATTATAAGAAAATATTGTTTTCAAATTAAACCTGATTTTTTATTTCCCGGATAGGAAATGACACAATTTGATTTATCAATTATCTTCTCACCATCTTCTTTTGGTTATTCATCTATTGTATAGCCTCTGTTGAATTCTTGACTTCAAGTTGAGCAAATATTCTTTATGATATTTCACTGTACAGGCAAATTACTCCCATGCTTGATAGAAGTTATTATCTAAAAGTTTTTGTACATCAGACATCTTATACAAAAGTTTTCCTCCAATTTTATAGAATGGCAAAATCCCCCTGTCTCTGTAATTTTGTAGAGAGCGAGAGCAAATATGAAGTAAATCACAAACCTGCTTTTTATTCAGGAATTGTTCATCCTTCAATGTTGATTTATAATTTTTAGTTGCAATCTCAATATTTTCATTTATCTCTTTTATAGCCAGAAGTATATCATTTATTTCTGGTGATGATTCTTTTAGTATATCATTATTATTCATAATTCATCTTTTATTTAGTAACACTCATGTTTTTTTCAATAAATAGATTTACATCCTCAAGCTTATAATAACACTTTCTATCTATTTGAATATATGGCAAAATCCTTTTATCTCTATAAGTTTGAAGAGTCCGAGGTGAAATGTTTAGTAATAAACATACATCTTGGTTATCCAAATACTTATTCTCCTTTTGAGATGATCTTAATTTCCGACTTTTCTCTAATAACTGCTTAATCTCATCT
The DNA here is from genome assembly GCF_900128985.1 of Indolivaga macrotermitis. Taxonomy (GTDB): domain Bacteria; phylum Bacteroidota; class Bacteroidia; order Bacteroidales; family Dysgonomonadaceae; genus Dysgonomonas_A; species Dysgonomonas_A macrotermitis. The sequence goes on from NZ_FQUC01000002.1 coordinate 603,468, forward strand.
GAGATTTTATTTAAAGTGCATTCTCCAATAATTTTTAATTCCATAACTATCAATATTAAAATTTACTACAAATAAAAATAATCATGAAGGATCCAGAAACAGTATATCTTTATCTGGTAGGGAGTGGCTTTGATTTGGCCTCGAATTGCTTCGATAAAGTATATTACGGCTCGAAATCAATTTGAGGTGTTATACCAATTTTCTTATTGAATAATGTATCTTTGCTTGCTACCTCTTCTAAAATATTTTGTAATGAAAGACTTAATTGATAAACTATTAAGCGTGTGTTTTCCTAGTGATATTCTGACATATTTCGAATTATCAGCAATTGAAGAGTATAAAGACAGGATAGATATCCGCTTTGATGAAAAAAAGGAAATGATCCCTCAATGCCTACGAAGAATACCAAACATTGTTTTAGATGGTTTTTGTAATCCGATAGGACTACTAAGCTTTCCACTAAAAGATAAACCTACTTATTTAAAAATATATCGGCGTCGATGGAAGCAATCCGGTATCAATAAATACTATTCCAACACATACCAATTACACCCCAGAGGTATAAAGACAACGCATCATTTTGCGTCTTTTTTAAAAGAAGCACATTGATACTTTTTATTGTAATCTGCCAACACTTTCTATATTATTCCAAATAAATACTCAATCCCTATATCGCTGGTATCAGAATCATTTGAGTGATTATCCTGAATGGAGATCCAGTAAGGATCAAACATCTATCCGAAACTTGTTACCAGAAAGTAAAAAAGATATAAAGAATATATTCATTTTTAAATCCGAGAATCTAGGAAAATCAATAGGAATCAATGAAACAAGAATTAAAGATGAGCATCATTTGATTATCAGCAATCAAGAAACAGGGAAAATAGTGTTAATGCTTCATGGTTGCCGCTATTCAGATATACGAAATTTACTTTTATCTGAAGAAGATGCTTGTAGTGCTGTTGAAACTGTAACCTGTAGCCTGTCTATATCTAATAAATATTCAAAATTATGTAATGATATTTTTGTTAATGCTTGCTTTATCATAGATAAATTCAGTATTATTCGATATCTCTTGTGGTGTTGCCAAGAGGTCCGTATCCGGCAACAGACACATCCAAAAGAAGCATACATATATTGTAAGAAAAGCCTTAGAAACGGCGAAACATCTCTACAAGTATTAGCCTGGAGTCGTTCCTTATTATGTAAGTTTCCTCAAAGTTGGACAGCAATCCAGTCTGATCGGGCAAAAGCTTTATTTGAAGAATTTCCTGTTATAGAAAAAGCATATATGAAATGCCTGTCTTTCAGAAATATTATGGAAAGAGGTAGAAGTTGTGATATTCTCAAAATAAAGAAAGAGTTACAGGTGTGGTTGAAAGCTGTGGAGGATGATAAGATTAATGAAATGCTAATGTTTAAAACAATGGTGTATAACAATATGGCTTTCATCTTAAATTACTTCAGATATGGTGCCACTAATTCAGCTTCCTATAACCTCAATAAGAAAATACAACACTTAGCTAATAAGCATAACACAAAAAATAATAAATATTTTCTGTACTTCTTAATCGAAAGGGAACTATCCTAACACCTCAATAGAATAATCGACCCACTATAAAGAAAAAGCCTATAACAAATCTATTTCATTTTTCTTTGTATTAAGAGACTTATCAATAAAAATATAGTCAAATGGAATCTAACACTCATGATAATCACTTTTCAGATAGAGCCAGAAAAATATCCGATAAACCTCCATGTAATACACTTCCAAATGAAGATGCTTTTGATCTTGAAGAATGGTGGAATAACTGCGAAGTATGTGAGTTCTTAGAAATATCTTTCCGTACACTTCAAAGGTATAGAGGAAAGAATATTATTCCTTATATCCGGGTGAGAGATAAATATTATTATCGATCAGAAGATGTCAAATTATTAAAAAACAATAACTTAAAGTAATAATAATATGGAGGTTATAACGATAGAGAGTAAAGCATTCAAAAGTTTAGTTGATAAAATTGAAATATTAACTGATTATATCCTAAAACGCCAAGTGTCAGATAAGAACAAAGAAGATATTTGGTTAGATAGTCAGGAGGTTGCTGATTTACTTAGAATAAGTACAAGAACGTTGCAGCGCTTACGTACAGAAAATGCTATATCCTATCATAAACTCCGTGGCCGCTGCCTATACAAGCTTTCCGAAATAGAAGATAAACTCAACAATAGGGTTATTAAATCAGATCCTAAAACAATAGATGATTTCTACAAAAATTATATAAATCTCTATTCGAAGAAACACTCTAAATAGTTCTTAGACAAAAGAGAAAAGTCACAAATTTACTTTGTGGCTTTTTATTACAATAGGATGTACCTGTTGAAACAACAACAACTTTTACATAGCCAAAATAAGACATGAGGCATCCTATTTACAGACAGAAAAGTAATAGGTTCAAATCCAACTCTTCGCATCATTTCCTCTTTTATAATTCACTCTTTTTCCTCAAATTGCTTAGCTAAATAAATTATAATACTATCTATCGTGAGTTTTTATACAGAAACTCTCAATATGTTGATGTATTGATATTTACAATAATAAAATAAGGGGAAAGACGGGATGAGGAAAAATGCGAGAGTGAAAGATGAGTTGTAATTGCTTTGTTTTGCTCTATTTTGCATAAGCGAAAGACGGGATTCGAACCCACGCGCCAAGCCTTTATTTTATAAATATCTGTATGCTATATTATTAGCGAAGTTAATTTTGAGCCGATTTATATTTGTTTCTAAGGTTCAAAATCCTAAATTATAGCTTGCATTAGCGACTTCAGTTATTTCAAAGAACTAGCTATATTCAGTTTTTTTGCTAATTTATCCATTTCATTACTCAATTTCTGATCAGTTATCTGAGCATATATCTGAGTTGTTTTAATTTTCGTATGCCCTAATAATTTAGAGACACTCTCTATTGACATTCCCTCTGTAAGACAAAGGGTTCCAAAAGTATGTCTGGCACAATGGCTCGTTATTCTTTTGTTAATACCGCAAATATTAGTGATTTCGGATAAATACTCATTCATTTTTTGATTACTGATTATGGGTAATAATTCCCCATATTCCTGTAAATATTCATATTTCTTAAGAATAGCTATAGGTATATCTAACAAACGTACCTTATATGGAATTCCGGTTTTATTCCTGGTAGCCATAATCCATAGATGGCCATCAATATTTGTTCTAATTTTTTCTTTAGTCAGGTTCTGGAGATCAGAATACGATAAACCAGTAAAGGAGCAAAAAAGAAAAATATCTCTAACTCTTTCCAGCCGTTCTGAGGGCAATTTTTTATTATACAATGCGATCAATTCTGCTTTTGTTAGAAATGACCGTTCCTTTTTTTCAAAACTAATTTTAAAATTAGCAAATGGATCAGGAAAATACTCTCCGCTATTTTTTATGTAAAAGAATATAGCTCTCAAATGTTGGATGGTTTTCATCGCATTATTGTTTCCTGATTTATATTTACTTCGCAGAAACTGATAAAAATTTTGAATAAAAACGGTGGTTATTTCTCGATAAGGCATATCTTTTACCTTATATGTTTTTTCCATAAATTCTGATAATCGTTTTTTTACTAATTCATATCTTAAGTAAGTAGTTCTCCTAACTGTCACTCCAACTTTTGATCTGTATTGTTCATTGAATTTATCGAAGTAATAGATGATAGTTTTACCCTTTTCTTCGAAACCCAATAGAATATTTTTGATTTTATCGGGACTGGCATACCCATCTATATCCATTAATTTATAATAGTACGTGACTATCTTTCCACGGATCTTATCTAACATAGAGTTAATAGCGATTGCTTCTGCATTATTACCAATTGATTTTCCCCATTCATTATTCCACTCATCGGGATAAATTTCAAGCTTTGTGCTAAATTGAGAACGTTTTCCATCTATGGTAATTCTGCCCATTATGGCTACTTTCCCATTTTTCTTAGGGTTACTTCTCTTAATATAAAAAAGAATTTTAAAAGTACTTCGTCTCATATTAATGAATTTAGACTACAAAAATAGTTCTAAATACAGTCATGAAAAGAATTATCACAGAGACAAAATGCGACAAATCAAAGACTTAACTCGGAAGTTGAAAAAGTAACATTCAATCTATTGAAGCTAATTTTATTTATTAGGCGCTCTTTTGAAGATGCACAAGTTAACTGCTTATTTTCAGTCACTTAGGAAATAATCATCTTCATTTCATCTTTATTATATTGTAAGACTTAAGAGGGAGGTATAGTATATAGATGCTAACCAGAATCGTAAAGAAACAAATAAAGACAATTATAGCAAAAAAGAGCAATATGACTTTTGGTAAAGCATTGATATTCTCTCTTGTAAAAAGATCAAATATTGAAGTCGATTTTTTGACATGGAAGCCCCGACTTATTCATAATGCTCCTTAAGAAGACAAACATATCTAGTTTATATCTAACTGCTATTCTTCCTCAACTGCTATTCTTCCTCTAATCTTTTCATCTTTATCAAGAGTATATAATCCTGATATATTAAGTCTTCCAATGTGATCTTCTTTACGAGAATAATTCCCAATAATTTGCTTTTCGCCGTATACATTCCAAATAAGTACAAGGCTATTTTTATCAAGCCATTCTAATAGGGGCTGTTTCTTTATTAAAAGTCCCGAGATACCCTTATTATTAACAGAAGGGTCAAAGCAAATGAGTTCTCCTATATCATTAATAAATTCAGCATCGTTAGAAGAATAATTTAGATTTAATCCATCCGCTATAATTTGTGAAGGATAATAATATTGTATAGCCATTTCTTTTGAACAATCGAATTCTTCTTCCCAATTAAAGAATTCTGTTGTTCTCCGCACTTTAGTTATTGCATTTTTATATCTGTTTTTAGTTATTTCACTCCAATCTTCTCCTTCATAATATGGTTTATTAAAGAACTTGAATGCTGGTGACCAATAATATTCTCTACTAAATATTTGATATAAACTTCTTGTACTAGGGAATCTATCAATTTCAGTATAATTGCGTTTAAGCTTATTAATATCGCTCTTTGGAAGGAGATAACTTTGAATCTCCATCCATAAACGTTTATATGATATATCATATTTATTTTCCCCAATAGGCGTTTCTTCATTCCATTCAGGATGAATTTCTAACCATATCCAATTTTCTCCTAGCTGATCAATAACCTCAATAATATTTTCAGGTTTAGGAATATCGTTCCTGTCTTTTATCCATTCTTTTTTAGATGATGTACCAAAAACGAGTTCACGGTTAAACCACCATTGAGGTGGATATTTTTCATACTTGTCAGACTTCTTTTCTCTAATAATTATTGTAGGATCAATATCTCTAATATAGGGATACCATGGTCCATCATACAATATTGTTGACTTTGGATTATCCCAATCAGATTCATCTGTTAAAGGGAATTGATCTGACACCCTTGCTAATAGTTCATAGAATACAATCCATTGATATTTTTTCCCTATTCGTTCATTATGTCCAGCATGCCTACCGGAACCTTGTCTTTTATCAAAATCTGTAAAAAGTTTAGGATCGTAGCCTAATTCAAAGATTCGCTGTATAGCGTAATTGCTTAATCCATTATAATTTACCTGCCAATCATCAAGTGCTCTCTGAAATACATAGCGTCCGAAATCTCCATATCCCCCTGTTCCTCGTCCATATTCTGTTGTCATCGAACGGAGAATCGCTGTTGAACCCCAAAGTTTTCCTGTATAATTACCAGTATCATCTTTAGGTTCATATTTATTATCTATAGCTTTATTTGAGGGAAAGCGAGATGGTAATTTTTTGCTTTTATATGGAGGTCTAACTTTTTTTGTATCGATTTTAATTTCTATATTGAAATATAATGCATATTCTATAATTCCTCTGGCATAATCACGAAGTAAAATATGAGGGTATACTATCTTCGGCATGAAGATCTGATTATATACATATTCGGCTAAATTCTTTATACTATTTTTATCTACTGAATGTAGAGTGCATCCGTAAGAGACTGCATATAATCGCTCTAGCACATAAGGATCATTTACATCTTTAAAATTGTCCAATAATACAAGAAGTAAATGCATTCTATCTTTTAAAATACATACTAGTGCCTTAGTTGCAGCATCTCTCAAATATCGATTTGCACTTACAAGAAACCAACTGAGCGTCGTACTTGTCAGAAGAATAGAATCATCACTTAAATATGATAACTCTTCTTCATCCCAAGCCCAATCAATTAGTCGTTGAATAGAACTGATATTATACTTTTCATTTTTATATTTATTTTGGAGCCAGATTGTCCATGTTAAATCTCTTTCACTAAGTGAAAATTGCATTAAGTATGAATGGATTCTTTCAGCATTAAAATAAAAATTAGGTTTTACGGAAACCGAAAGAGTTGTTTCAAAGAAATCATCAAAGAGATGGTCATTATAAAGAATGACATCATTAACATAAGAACTAACTTCGTCACTAATTCTCTCAACCTTACGCCATATTAAAGATTGGATAAAAGCTTTAGCTATTAAATCATATTGTTTTAGGCTTGGTATAAGTTCAAATAGCTCTTTGTTAATTTTTTCTGGTAATTGAATAGATAATGCTTCAATCAAATTTTGGTTACGATACAATGATCTAGAATCTTTCACTATCTCAAATAGTCGCCCTGATTTAAAAGAAGATTCGGGATGATCTAGATTTAAATATTTCTCTAATAAGGAAGAAACAGTAAAATGGTCTTGAAAGCGTTGATAAGCTAAATATATAACATCGAAATATTTACCTTTTTCATCCCAATGTAAATTTTTATTAAATACTCCTTCTGATATCAGTCTATTTAAATAAGGCTCTCTTTTAGAACATTGGTCCTTAAATAACTCATTAATAATCTTATTTGCTTCTTGATAGGGTACATAGTCGACTTCATTATCTATCGTATATAGTATGATATCATTAACAGCCTGTTTAACCAAATTTAGATTTTCATCAAAAAATAAATTTTCAGGTTTAGAAAGTTTATAATTAATGCTAGATAAAAAAGTGTCTATAATATTTGTTATCCCTTCATATCCTAAAGGTACTTCGTGTAAACCTTGTTCATGAAGAGAAAGACAATATAACTTTAGGAATAAGGGATTATGAAATTCGGGATTCAATAATGGTGTAGATGGAAGAGTTATATCATAATACTTAAAGAACAATTTTACTGCTTCATATTCATTATCTGCAAAACCATCATGCTGAATCTTTTGAATTAAATCTAAGTTTATTTCTTTCTCTGGGGCTATTAGTTTGAAGTAAGAATCTCTTATGCTAACAACTAATCCTAACCAAGGGTATCTTTTTATAGATTTAATAAAGCTCTTTAAATTTTTAGGCCATATATCTCGTCCTTCTCCTTCATTTAAAGCATCAATAAATATTATAATTCTACTCTGGTTACTTCCTGCTTTTGCATTTAATGCACCTAAAAATGTTAACTCGTCAATATTTTGCTTCCGTAGAAAATTATTTAAGATTTGTGTCCATGGAAGCTCTTTTGTAGAGAAATGTTCTCCTAAAATGAGTAAGCTTTGTTGTCCTTTTTCTTTTCTTTTGTTGATAATATCGGCTAGCAAATGAGATTTTCCACATCCGGCCTCACCCCATATCATAAGAAAAGGATTATTGGATAAACTACAAGTTATTCCATTATAAAAGGATTGCAATTCATGTAATTCATATCCAAAATTTCGGATTCCACTAATTTCGTGATTATAAGCGCGATTATAATAGTCTGTTTTCTCTTTTCCTTTTTCCTGTTTATCCCTAAGTTCTTCCAGTTGATCTTCAATGTTAGAAGATATAGTGGAGAGCTCCTCTAACAGACAGTTTAACTTGTCGTATGATATTAAGTCGTTATTCAGAAATTCAATACTTTCATAGAGAATACGGATTTTTTTAATTTCTTCATCTAATTGTTTTACTAATGTTTTGATAGTATCATTATCAATTGCTATACGAATTTTTCTGTAATTTTCTAATAGCTTATTGTATTTAGTATCATGTTGTGTCTTAAAATCTTTGTCTCTTGATAGCCCATCAAATATTTTAGCTATAGGTAATTCAAAATTTAATTCTTTAGAATATCTTGCTCCCAAAGCATTAATACTCTCTTCATTTTTATAATCAAACCAGTCATCTGAAAATTCCTCTTGATTAAACCAAAAATATTTGAGGCCTTCATGTTCTTTTTTTGATAATCTTTCGACTAACTCAAAATTTCCCCAATATATAATTTCAATCTCTTTTCCAAGCACCGTTTGTGAGTGTATTTTCCATTCTTTGACCTTTGACATCCATTTTTCTAACATCGATTTCTGACCTTTTACTTTAGCATCAGGTCTATCTATGGGTAAACATATATAATATTTAGATAAAAAAGGGTGGCTATCGATCGCTGTTTTTATAGATTTTTCAATTTGAGACCATTGGGTAGTAGATAAACTGGCTGTAAAATATTTTGCTTGCCACATTATAAGTGATCCATCTTCTAATTCCCAATAACATTCTTTTCCGCCATCAGGTTTACCTATTCTAAAAAAATGTTTCTTGGTTTTTAGATCCTCTTGTTCCGCTAACTGGCATATTAACTCTTCAAATCCATCATTGAGACTATTGTTTAAGGGTCTTATATTATTCCAATTTATAGACATGTTTCAAAGTAATTATATAATAGAAAATTATATTCCTAGTATTTGTTTTAATAAATCTTTCTTTTCAGGATATTTTTCAAGAATTTCTGTAGTGTCGTAGAATTCTTTCCTGAACTCATTCATTCGCTCATTATCAATATTATTCTCCTTTTTAAATTTTTGGATGTTTTTAGGAGTTCTTAGTTTAAGTTTCTTACATAATTCAGAAGTTACAAAAGCTGGTATTGAAACTTCAAATTTAGAATCCAAATACAACTCATTCTTAAAACCAAATCCTCCATGATAATAAAGGTCATCAAAAAGATGACAAACATCGGGAGAAGTGATATATATTTCGTCTCTATTACAATGTTGAATAAAAACCTGTCGTTGCATTATGAAATAACCTACAATATCCAATTCATCTGAGCATATTAATCTTTCATGCAACTTTTCACGATTGATCAAATATGTTATTAACTCTCCGACTGCATTTTCTTTTCTTGATATTGTTAATAAAATTGATTCTAAATCATCGATTGAAACAGACCATGGGTAAAATGCATTTCCTTCCTTCTCCAATAGCAAACCAAGATCGCATTGTATTTGACCAAAACGCTCCTGTGTTACTAGGATGATAAAAGCGTTTTCAATCTTATTAGTTTTTATACATTCTATTTCATTTTTATTTTTATCTGAAATAGTTAATTCTTTTCCATTGTAAATTGCAGATTGGACTTCCAACGCTTGGTCATATGCCTTTTGAATAGATGTTTTAAATTCCCGCTCTGTTCTTTTATACGATTTTTCTACATCCCGAAAAGGCTCTTTGTATAGATCAGCTTTGCATTCTATTATAAATGCGGTTCTCCGATAAAAGATTAAAATATCCTTTTCATTATCTTTTCCATTAATATAATAATTCGTAAATATTTTAATTTCATCTTGAGGTAGAAAATCCGTGAAAACATCTATAGTCTTTTCCTCTAAATATATTGCTCTTGATCTATCACTATTTTTACCAGACTTATCTTTACATACATTATATAGAAGATTATAAATGGATATGATCAATTGATTATTAAAAAACAAAACATATCGATTATTTGGAAGCTGTATTATTGGTTTATTCAACAGTTCACATGAGTCAGTATAATATAAATAATCCAAATTAGAAGTTTGTTTAAGTGATAATAAGGATAAGATTTTTTTTACTTTAGATTTATCTAGTCTTTTATAATCATCAATCGAAAATGTCTGTTGATTTACAAGATCGAAAGATATAAATTTGGTATCACTTTCATTTTCAAAACTAGGATAGCAATATGTGCCATCGGCATTTTTATCTACATCTTGACTGATAAAATTGGAATAACATTCCATGAATTTTAGAGTTGATATTTGTGTCGTTTCAAAATAAAATGTTATTAAATCATTTATGCTAATGTTTATAGATTCAGAAATAAAATCTTCAAGAGATGAGAAGGTTCCTTGAATTCGTTCTATTACCTGTTCAACATATACTAAAGAAGCGTTGAGAAAGTAGTTAAGGTAGGTCGTTTGTGCCACTAAATTCTTTCTATAAGTTTCTCCGTAATAATCTACAACTTCTTTGAAATCATATTGTTCTTTATAGTATTTTTCAATATTATCCAGCATCTCTACGATCTCAGAAAAACTATAAATAGAGTCCTTTCCCTTTCTAGAATTGGATAAACTCAAATTTATTAAATATGTCATTTGTCTGACTATAGAGGGTAATCGAATAAACTTACTCTCTGTTTTCATTTGACAATTGAAAAAGAATATCCACAATGGAATAGCTTTATTTATATCAAATTGGGATATATATACTTTCAGATTGCTTGATTGCTGTTCTATATTTTGCATACTATTATATTATTGAACATTAATTATTTCCCATTTATCATTTTGATTATTTAATTCGCCAAACAAACGATTAAACCGATCTTCATGAATCGCAATACACAATAAATGAGTAGGTCTTGATAATCCAACATATGCCATTCTTGCCGATTCCTTTATCCTAACTCCTAGATTATTATTAACGACTATTGGATTTCCTAAAAATTGGGGTGATAATCTTTCGGATTCATAAGATCTATAATAATATGACTCTAAATATAATGTTGCAGAATGAGTTTGTCCCTTCGATGCATGCACATTTGATATTTCGATTTCAACATCTTCATCTTTAATAGTATTAGGAGTTTCCGTTTCTAAATCTATAACTTCTCCTAAATCTTCCGATTCAATAAAGTTCTTTGAATTAACTATCTGAGTATTGAATACTTTTAAAAAAGTTGGAATATATGTCTTTATATTTTCCAATACAGTTGACGTTCTACCTTTGACAATATCAATAGACCAATTGTATAGATTAAGAGAAAATTGTTCTTGAAATTGAATGTTATTTACTTCACTATATTCTTTTATCTTATTTATCAGTGTATTTCGCGTATAATTTCGACTTTTAGAATCTGTAGAATTTTCAAGCCTTAGTATTCTTAGTAAAGCATTCAATATAGATGTTCTTATAACATTCAGAGTGTGTTTTTTTCTGTCATAAAATACGAGATATGATTTCAAATTAGGATAATCAATGTTTATTTTATGAATTTGACTACTAAAATCAATATAATCAGCTAATCTTATTTTATCTACGTCATTATTATCTTCTTCTGTTTTCCAAATAGTATTCCATGCTATGACCTTAATTGGATATTTATATTTGCCATTATCATTCTTTTCTTTTATAATATTTGCAAAATCTATATTTTGATCTTTTATTCTTTTAATTAAATTAATAAACTCAGGTATCACATTCTTTATCGTTTCGTTTGAATATTTTAATATATAGAGCTTAATGTTACAACGATTTAAACCTATAACATTGAATCCATCAGGTCTGTGTAATGCAAAACAATTAACCAAATCTGAAATATTAGCACTCAACCTGTGACTACCATTCAATGTTAAAAGCTTGGTCCTATCAACCCATATATTATGAAATCGGATATCGCCATTAAAGATTGCTTGATTTTTATCTCCAATACGTTGGTATCTCGACTTACTATTTGCATTGTCATAAAATATATTTTCGAGAATATTATATTGATGAATATCCATATCTTGCATTTCATCAATAAACACATAGGAAAATCTTCTTTGTAGTAAATTTTTTAATTGAGGGTGTTTTTCCAAATAAGATTTTGCAAATGTATACGCATCATTAAAGTTCAAAATTCCAGTGTTTAATAATTCCTTTTTCGTTTTTACTAGATTAACATATGTTGGTGTTGTCACTCCTAAATTCGGAATAATTATTGGCTCCTTTGTGTAGAAATGGCTAATCGTTTGATCTACTATAGTAAATTCTTCAATGAAAGAAGAATATCTATTTCCAAAACGATGTTCTAATCCTGATCTATATTTTATTGGATATTTATGATTAAATTGCTCATTAAAAATATCATTATCTATTCTAACTGGTTTATGTTTTTTCCATTGAGCATAATAGGGTATTGCTAAAAATCCATCAACGAAACTTTGTATTGTTCCGATAAAATTAGGATATGAAAATAACTTAGGGCAATATTTCTGAATTCTTATTTTTATTTCATCTACTGCTGCATTTGTATGAGAAATAACTAAAATGCCACAACCATTGTCTAAAGGTAATTTCCTTTCTAATATAAGTAATTTTGCTAGAAGAACTGTCGTTTTCCCACTTCCATGAACTGCCTGCAGATCTAGAGTGCCCAGATCTTTTATGAACAGCCTTCTTTCATCGTCAAAGTTAGAGCCATTCAAAAGAATCTTTTCGGCATATAATATATCATCATCAGTGATACTAATTTCCTGTGGCATATTTTATCGCATCAAGTAAATATTTAATTGAAGTTTCTCTTTCCAGCATATCCTTTGTTATACATTCTTTCTCTATAAAACATGCTAAATATTGGGCTATAATAGCTTTAGATATCTTCTTCCCATCGCCGATGAAATCATTATAAAGAGATTTACTAATTTCAATATCGTCAGCTTTCCCATCAGTATACTCTTTCCATGTTTGAGTTATTAATTTCCCTGTATAACCAGCTTCTGTCATTTCTCTCCCAGCTTTTTTTATAGCTACAAATAAAATAAGGTTAAGTTTTTGTGCTATTCCCAGACAATACTCCAACGTCTTGTGAGGGGAAACGAATGTATGAACAGTATCTCCATTATATTTCTGTTCCTTTACATCTTTCTTATATATTTTTTTTGTTTTTCCAGGAATAGGACTTGGCAGATTTTCTTCATCTATATCTACATCAAGATCAGTTATAATCGCAACTGGAATTTTGAATTTTGGATAAACACCATCCTTTCTTTGGAATATTCTGGAATAACGAAGAAATGATGTGTTTTACACATTAATTACAGACACTTTTCTTTCTGTGAGATTCAACCCTATCTTTTTGGCTAAAGCTGGAATAAGTATTTCTTCAGACCATCCCTCTACAAAAATAATACCCTTAGCAAAAAACAAATTAGCCTTTGTCGTATCTAAAAATCTTTCCAAAAAAGAATAATCTGTTTTCTCTAATTTTGTATAATCAGCTCCTAAAGGATAAGCCTGCCCTTGATCACAAACAATTAAATTTTCAAGTTTTACTTTTGATGCGAGATTAGGACTATGTGTAGTCAGAATTAATTGTATATTTTTTTCTTCTTGTAATGTTTCTATTACTTGCATTTGTGCCTGAGGATGCAAATGTGCTTCAAGTTCTTCTATAAGCCCTAATCTTAAGCCTGTCCATTTAGCTTTATTTAAATGTAATAATTCCGCAGCCATGAACAATCGGTTGAGGGTACCAAGACCAGGATGAGAATCGTTTGCCAGTGATAGTGTTAATTTCTCCAAAACACTTTTCATATCATTAGATGTTGCTTCAAAGAGAGTATTGTAAATATCACTTCCATAAAACAAACGAATATAATTGTCTATTTTTTGTTTAATATCTTTGCCTTCTTGCGGACAATGGATGACTTGTCCATCACCATTTGTGATTTCAAATTCCCCTTTAAAATATTTCTCTAACTGAATTTTTAAATCATTGAATATTCTAACCAATTCATGATCTTTATTTTTACCTTTAAAAGCCTCATCTCCCAATAATATCTGTGATAGTCTAGAGTTCTTCTTCGCAATTAATTCGTTCTCAGCATCTCTTAAAGGCTTAAGATATGTAGTTTTTAAATATTCTCTAGCTTCTGCAGTCAACACACTGCCTTCATCATCTACTCCGGCCTTAATATCCCCAACTAATACTCTTTGATCTTTCATTTTACCTTCATAAACAAGTCTAAGGTATGGTTCTGCAGATTCATTATTACCAATCCATCCTAACCATTCGGTAAAATTTTTTGCTTCACTTGGTGTTAAATCACTAAATAGAAGCTCAATTCTCAAGTGTTTTCGATCCTGATAAAAATCTCTCTCTTCTACTTTTATATATTCAAAACTATGAGTTCTTAAAACTAATTTTATTGCATCTATTATTGCTGTTTTACCCGAATCATTTTCTCCAACTATGACGTTCAGCCCCTTAGAGAAGTTTAAATCTAAATTAGGTTGACTTAGGTCAATAAATATTTCATTTGATCCAAATTTTCTAAAATTCCAGAGTTTTATATTTGAAAGATACATGATTTTTCAGTTTACTTTGATGTAAGATCAAAGATACTAAAAGCTAAAAAGTTAAACATGTTTTTTTCTGAAAATATAATGAAGGTAGACGTTGTTTAAATTTCATAAAAACATGTTTTCAAATCTTCCTCTTTGTGAACCTTCAATTATTATACAAAGGGTCAAATTTAAGCGGTATTATATCAAATAATTAAATTTATAAGAAAACAGAAGAGAGCTATTAATTTTACAAATTATCAACCATCTTGTTATAACTCTTTATATACTTAGTCAATTGTCAGAAAATTAATATTATCGCATTGATTAGCTAGTTTGATCTAACACTTTGGCATAAGGTACGTTATTTTAGAATCCGAATATCTAAACATTTTAGCTAAACTTAAAATCAAACACTTCATTTGAAATAACCATCATTACACTGTGTCTGATTTGAATTGTCAGTTAAGAGAAAAACAGTTACCAGTCATTAGAAAAGGAATCCTGATCCTTTCTGCGATAATCGTATCATATATCCACTTACGAAATATCTCCGAATTATGGGATTTAATTTTGAAAGACAGAGCAATAATAATTTCCAGATTATATAGCTCTACGGAATTTCCATTTTTATAATAATAAGTTTGGCATACTTTTGTATTATCAAGTACCTGGCTTTTAAGTATCGCGCGGATATTAGCGTTTACCTTCGAAATAAAGCATTCAAATAGATTGGCTATTTGATTAGCTGTCATCCATATCTCATTAAGCCCGGAAGGAATAATGACTTTGTTATTGACAATTGATATTGATTCGGTCTTCATCGCTTCTATGTTTTGTTATTGTTCCGAATGTGCGAAACATTTTTCTACTGTTGCCATATCACGCATGATAGAGCTATCTAGTACTTTCGCATAATGTTGTGTCATTTTTGTACTGGAATGCCCCAATATTTTAGCCACATTTTCCATAGAAACATTATTGGCTAAAAATACAATTGTGGCCGCTGTATGCCGGGCGACGTGTGTTGTAAGCTTCTTCTTAATCCCACATAGATCAGCGATTTCCTTCAAATAACTATTGAGCTTTTGGTTACTCAATACAGGTAATAGCACACCTTTTTTTATGCACTCTGGATGATCTTTATATTTGTCTATCAGTTTTTTAGTAACCGAAAGTACAGGAATGTTACTCATATTACCTGTTTTCTGACGAGGTTTGCGTATCCACAATGCACCATTATTGTCTTTCATCAAATGGTCTGGAGTCAGATTTTTGACATCTATGAACGTCAATGCTGTGAAGGAGCAGAAAACAAAAATATCCCGCACAAGTTCAAGTCGGGGTAGTTCGAATTCTTTATTCATAATTCTTTCGAGTTCTTCCTGCGTCAGAAATTCAACATGAGTTTCTTCGTGTTTGAACTGAATACCGAAGAAGGGATCTTTCTTGATCCAATCATTAGCCAAAGCTATCCGGACAACCTTTTTCAGATTCTTTAGATGTTTGATACTGGAATTATTCTGGCATTTGCGAACTGTCTTTAGATAAAAGTCAAAATCCGTTACAAACTGACCACTGAGCTCAGAGAGCAAAATATCATCTTTACCATATTGATATTGTATGTATTCAATAAGGTGTGAAAGAGATATATCGAATTTTTCTACTGTAGAACGAGAATAATCGATCCCTATTAATGCTCTACATTTTTTATTATGCTCCCGATAAACATCACCAAGAGTCTTGCTGTCTTCGTCTTTTCCGTAAAAACTATCCCGTAAAGCTCTTGCCGTGATTCTCTTACCGTCAATTTCAAACTCCCGATGAATTTGATACAGACGAGTTTTGATAGTTTCCAGATAATGGTTTAACTCTTTGTCCCGATGAAGTTTTCCGAGACTGCATTCCCGTCGCTGATCCCACATCTCAGGACGGACACTACGTTTAGTGGTGATGTCGGCGACTTCGCCATTTACTGTAATACGTAAATAAATAGAGGCTTCTCCGTTTTTAAGAAGCCGATGCTTTCTGATAACATAAAGCAAACTGAACGTTGTTTGAATTGCATGCATGGGCTTGAAATTTTACTGTTACAAAATTACTTGTTACAGTTCATTTGAAAGCTATGCAAAATTCTGAAAATCAACGAATAGAAACCCTAATCGTGGGCAAAAACAGGATATTTAAAAAGCCCACGAATTGTACCGTGAATAGTGCGTTAATTTGCTGTTTTTCGTGGGCAACGGGTAAAAAGAAAAAGGCCTGAAAGTATTGACTTTCAGACCTTTGCTTTGATTTTCGACTTGCGTCTGCGGTATGGACGGGACTCGAACCCGCGACCCCCTGCGTGACAGGCAGGTATTCTAACCAACTGAACTACCACACCATTTTTTCAGATTACACTTTCTCTCAAATGCGTTGCAAAGATAAGATAAGAATTTGAATCCTACAATAGCTTTGCAAATATTTTTTGCATCTCAAAAATTAAGACTTTGTATCTTAAGTCATTAAAAAGAACGCAGAATAAGAAAAAACAATTTTATAATATAAAGAGATAAAGCATGCCCTATTTTTCAATACCAAAACGATACAATATACAAAAAACTACCCCCGAAAGCTATTTTGGCTCCCGGAGGTAATCATCCTTTTTTTTAATACCTTTCTCTCTCTTAAACTTATTGTTCTACATTTTCATTCTTTGGCAAGAACCAATTACTGGAAGATAATGTCGGTGCTGATTTTCCGGCAGCTTGAAACTTTTCATTCAGCGTTTTATTCAAGAAAGCCGTACCGTTCTCACCCGTTTTATCTCTTCTCATCGCTATCCGCAATAAAGTTCCCCATCTGTTACCTTCAAAACCACATTCAAGGGCATTTTCGGTCACAATAGCATCTTCCATCCATTTAATAGAGTCTGTTTTGGTCATTACCCAATCGGGTTTCTCTACATTTTTTAAACTTGCCCGACCTCTTAATCCTGCATTCTGATACCAAGGAGACCTGTAAGTCACAAATGGACTACTGTTATTACGCGCATCCAAATAAAATGGTTCCGGATAAGGTACAGATGCATCTGTATCATTCAATGGCTTATAGCCTGTATATTGAACACCTTCTTTATCCGAACGAAGAGTACCATCCTCTTTCGCCCAATCGTAATTAGTAATAATACCATTATTGATAATAGCATATGCAATATCAGGGTACCCTGCCCTATTTGCAGCTTCCGCATAGCGCAGGTGTAAAAGCCCGGCCCTATATATAAACCATTTCCCGCTTTTCGAATACTGATCTGTTGAATATTGATTATATGACAAATGGATTGTCTTATTATCATCGGTAGTTTGAGCATAATAATCATACAGATATTTCAGAACAACTGGTTCTCCATTCACATAGTCAAAAGAAGACTCACGTCCACGACCGTCAAAAACGAAATCATTGCTCTGTACCTGAGCTTCCCAAAGACCATTTATAGCCCATGAAGAAGGCTTAAGATAATATTTACCCTGACCTGTATTTGCAAACAACTCTATCAATGGATACGTCGGCGCAAATTTGGTATCATAACTTACCATATTGATCATTTCCCTATTCAATTCGGTGTCCGTAGAAGATCTCGAGAATATTTCTTTCCATTTATTTCTAAATGCATTTAGATCAGCACCTTTAAAACGCTGGTAGCAAACCTGGAAACGAGGTTCATTTGATGCATCCCAAACCCAGGTATCCAATTTATAGGCATAATATGGGGTACTGCTATACTCTTTTGTCTCTGCCTCTTTAAAGAAATTATTATACTGGGTAGCAGCCTGTACGTAGTCATTTGCCCAAAGGTAAAGATCGCCCAATAACAGTTTCTTATTTAGGAAAAACAACTTCAATAAGTATCCATCAGATGTTTGGTTATACAATGGCGAATCTGTAGATAAGTCCAATGTAGGCACACTAGTCATACATTTAATCAACTCCTGTACCAACTGGTCAAACTGATATACAGGCACCTTATCTGCTGTCAGATCTTTTATAGTTACCAGAGGATCAGTCACATAATACACATCACCAAAATGTGTAGCCATCTCCAGATAGACCCAGCAACGTACAGTCATTACATCGGCATAGCGATAACTATAATCGGCTTTGCTCAGCTTGTTATCTGCCAACATCTTATCAAAGTTACTTAACGCATCATTACAGTTCAATATCACTTCATAAAATGGTGCAATCTCACACCATTTGTTAGAAGCGGTTGCCGTATGATTATTTATATCCACCAAATCAGGAGTAGCGTTAGTCGTTACATCCATCAAGTCGGCACGTAACTCTTCGAGCACAATAACGCGGTCTGCCAATTTCATAAATTGGGAATATATGCCTAAGATTGCCTTATCCGCGTCATCAGCAGTCTTATAGCTATCTTCGGGATTTACCGCATTCTCTAATTCTGCATCCAGCATATCCGAGCAAGAGGTCAATACAGAAGTCGTAAGCAAAACTATAAACACAGCTGTTAATAATTTATATAGCCTCATAATATTTTATCTTTTAATTTCTATTCGTAAATATTTTATAGACCTATCTTCACTCCGAACAGCACTGAACGGGCTATCGGGCTCATCCCGGTATCAATTCCGTAATACAATGGGCTTTGGCTTGCACTGAACTCAGGGTCATAACCTAAGTACTTTGTAAATGTCACCAAGTTATTACCCGTTACGTAAGCTTGCAAAGTCTTAATAAACTTCTCCTTGATAGGGAAGTCATACGACAACGTCACAGTTTTCATTCTTAAATAAGATCCATCTTCAATCCAACGATCCGAGAAACGTGAATTTTCCATAGGGTCGCCCCATACAGCCCGTGGAGTATTAGTCACATGTCCTTCGTATGACCAACGATTCAGGACAGATTGTGTCTGATTATTGTATCCCTGCATAGACTCCAAATCGCGGCGTAATGCGTTATAGACATCATTTCCGACAGAATAAGTCAATATTGCATTCAGCTGGAAGCCCTTATAATAGAAAGCAGTATTAATATTTCCGAAAATATCCGGATTAGGATCACCAATAACAGTCATATCATCTTCGTTGATAACATTATCCGAACTGTTTACATTTACAAACCGAACATCACCGGCAGCAAAGGGAGTAAGAGTTCCATTATCATTCAGTTTGCTCAAGCCTGCAGCGGTAGCTTCGGCTGTTGTTGCATACACACCATTGGTTTTGTATCCATAGAATTGTCCTAAAGGAGAACCTACTTTTGTCCGCACATAACCTCCGGCTATCTCTGTCAGCTTTTCATCAGTAGACAATTCGGTAACTTTATTCTTATAATGAGCGATATTAACACCTAAGTCCCATTTAAAGTCGCGGTTATCGATAATACGGCCATTGATTCCAAATTCGAATCCTGTATTCTTCATAGCTCCGTCATTCTTCGCATACATACTGATACCTGCTGCTCCATTTAATTGTTCCCACATCAGCATATCAGTTGTTTTACTGCTATAGATATCCGCGCTAAGCTGCAATCTTTCGTTAAATAACGCCAGGTCTATACCAGCATTAAGCTTCGTATTACTCTCCCACTTCAATTCGGGATTAGCAATATTGGCCCTCACAAACCCATAGTATCCTAAGAAGTTTTGAGAATCATAATACGAACGAGCAGTATAATTACCTATATCATTATTTCCGGTACGGGTATAACCTAATCTGAATTTCAGATAATCGATCTTATTAACATCCGCCATAAAATCTTCCGACGAAATCAGCCAGGCACCCGATATTGACGGGAAAAGACCAAATACATTATCAAACATCTTCAAACCGGATGCTTCTTTGCCGATACGCGAAGAGCCATCAAGAGCCATATTAAACGATGCAAAATATTTGTTTTTATATCCGTAATCAGCGTTTAAGTAATAAGATAACCATTTCCAATTATCGATACTTCCGTTTTTTTGCGTAAGATTTATATCACCCTTACCTACCGTTTGCAAATTGTCATTCGCAGAGTTATATGCCCAAACCTGATCATACTCAGAATTATTGGACTGATATCTCAGTCCTCCTCTGGCTGTAAGATTATGATCGACATTGAAATTATGAGCGTAAGTTAACCGTACATCCCCGTAATACTGCAGATAACGGCCAACCATCGATTGCATCTCGTTTGTCACTTCTGCTGTAGGAAGCATCTCATGATGCAAACCATTGGAAGGTAGGAAGACATTCTCACGAACCTTATCAAAGGTCAAACCGAAAATTGCATTTATCGTAAAATCATTATTCAATTTAAACACACCTTCCAGATTTCCGAAGAATCTATAATTCTTACTCTTCTGATATGTTTGTGCATCGACTAATGCGGAGGGATTGGATACATCAAAGATATCCGATTGTTCATACTTAGGTGACAATGCCCCTGCTTCGTCATACACATTGGAAGCCATAAACGGAGACTTGATCAAACTTACATAAATAGGATTCTGATCCCTGTTTAGAGTCTCATTCATCAGGTCTTTTTCGGCATACGAGAAATTCAGGTTAGCATTCAGTTTTATATCCGAAGACATATTCACCTGCGTATTAAACTGTGTATTATAACGGGTATAGCCTGAATTTTTAACAATACCGTCTTGCCCGGTATATCCTACCGACAATGCATACAGAGCAATATCATCTCCTCCTTTAACAGATATTCCCAGATTATTGGTCATACTATTTTCGAAGATTTTATCTTGCCAGTTTGTATTGTGATTATACCTGTAATAATCTTTATTCCCTTCTATTCCCCATTTCTCAACTACAGGTACTTCCTGGTTTATAAATGGAAGAGCTTGTATTTCGGAAGGAGTATAAAGTCCGCTCGAACCTAACATTTCCGACAAATAAGCTTTCGACTCCCATCCGCTCAGCATCCGATACTGATTTTTCGGCGTAAGATTTATTCCGGTATGAGCATAAAAATCAATAGATGTAGCCTGAGTTTTAGCCCTTGCTGTTGTTATAAGAATAACACCATTCGCACCACGGCTACCATAAATTGAAGTATTGTCTTTCAGTACGGTTATTGCTTCAATGTCTTTCAAATCCAGTCCTGATAATGGGGTTATCATATGACCACCAACCAAAGATTCACCTATTGTTGAGTTTTCATATGGAATACCATCGACAATGATCAACGGCTGATTGGTCGCATTCAGAGATGTGAATCCTCTCAGGAACAGATTTCCTCCTGCTCCCGGTGCTCCGGATCGCATAACACTATTCAGACCTAAGCCCTCATCCTGCAATATACTCTCAACACCAACCGATCCTTTTTTATAACTTTTCTCTACGGAAATAGGCGAAACCGCAGCTGTTGTTTCCCAGATATTAGCAGTTCCGAAAGGAGTATTAATAGTTCGATCCGACGACTTGAATGTATCATCAAATAGCAAAACTGTAATCTCTTTACGTCCTTTAACAGCAACCCTTTGGGTAGCATATCCCGGAATCTGGATCTGCAGGACAGCTCCATCGATAGTCTTCGATAGATCAAAGCGTCCATCATCATCAGTTATCGAAGATGCAATGCCCGGAATAGAGACTGCCGCTCCCGGAACAGGTTTTCCGGTAGCCGACTCTAATACTACTCCGGTAATAACTGATTCCTTTTTCTCCTCCTGATCCTGAGCGTAGCCGCAAACCGAAAGAGAAAACACTACCAATAATAGTATATATTTTTTTATATATGTTATCATATTATTTCTCAATTAAAGATTATTATTCGGCTGGTAACTTGGGGACTAATAAAATATAGTCTAAAAACAACATTCCTTGCGACTGGGTAGCATTAGTCTTAGCAGTATTACATAGCCACATCGTTAAATTGCCCGATGCAGGCACACTCATTATACTCGCATCGTCCCCTTTAACAGCAGTAGTTATGTACTGAGTTGTGTTGGCACCTAAATTCCATTTCGTCATTTTCCGTTCTTTATAAATACCTGCTGTATCCTGAGCGACAAAGCACATCAAGTCTCCCAGATAATTATTAGCTACTCCATTTGCCGAAGTATATGCTAACTCGGGCTGACCCGGCATAGAGATAAACAACTTCTGATCGAATCTGAATATATGGTTAGTATCTTCGTAATGCCAGTCTATATCATCATAAGCTACGTAATGGATCTCGTAATCCACCGAATTAACAGGAGCTTGATAGCGGATATGGAAATTCTGTGCATTTGCTAACGAAGCTGTATTATTATCCCAAAAGAAGGTTTTATTTTCGGAGATAATCGAATCCTGTCCTTGCGAACCGATCAAAGTAACATTATCTGTCTGAACAAAACGGCAATTGAGCATAATATCTCTTTCTCCGCTGGCCCATCTTCTAAACCGAACATATAAATTTGAGTTTGAAGATGATGACAAATAATTCTCGCCTTCTATCCTTATCGATTGAATTTTATTTTTCAATAAAATATCACTTTTAGAGATTACATAGACGCGACCATTAGATGCTTCGTATGTAGACTTAATATTGGATCCGTTGATAGGAACTTTTACCCCGTCAACATTTATGATTGTATCTACCGCTGTCAGATCAACCACCTTGTTGAGAGAGATAACCATATCACGGCAAATATTTTCTTTTACCAATGGTTCAGTAAGCGAATCTACCTGTTGTTTAAAATAAGGCATATACTTACTCTTCAGATAATCGAAGCCATCGTCCTCTAACAGAATAAATGTCACTAACGAATCTTCGTTATTGATCGGATATTCAGTCAAAAAAGGATTCACATCTACCCAGATTGTATCATATTCCAACTGTCCTAAATCATTAACTCCGGTTTGAACACTTCTTTCCTCATCCATCACCTTCGTGTTCATACTTTCAAGATGCTTCACAAGCTCGGTGTTCTTGAAATTGCTCAGGATATAGTCAAACACATTGTCTTTCAGCTCAAATGGTTTATCTACAATATGTATCACTCCGTTTCCGGCAACCTTATCAGCCGATATTATTTTTGCCCCTTCCAATGTCTGAGACGAACTATTGAAACGTACATACTTTGTATTCACCATTTTCAGCTTGCTCATAAAGACAGCATCGGTCGAAATATTCTTCCCGTAAGCAATCTGATAACTTACGATCTTCTTTAACGACTCTATATTATTTGTATCAATACCACTCCATGCCGAATTCTGAGGAGCGAACACCGTAAAATTGGACGCTTGCTCCAACAAGAGATTATATCCCGTTTTTTCAATGGCACGGGCAAAGATTGTCAGATCGGGGTTACTTTTTATTTGTTGCAATAAATCTGCTTTTATTGCACCATCGGAACCTCCAACATGATCATCCCATTCGTTCTCGCTACAGGACATAAATCCTGCAACAAAAACTAACATTACTATATATATTATTCTGAAATTCTTCATAAGTATAATGCTTTTGATTTTATCGTACATCATTATCGGCAGAACAAGCTAAGTTTGTTGGTGCAATAGTTTCGCAATCAGCTCCTTTATAGATCGCGTTACCCTCAACATCGAAGCGAGGCCATAACTGGTCGTCATCCACAGGTATAAAATGGATCATATCCAACCATACATTCGAAGCTTTAGCCTGGTTGATAGATTCAAACTTCAGCCAATGGCGTCCGGTCGATTCCACAACGATAGTTCCCAATAATCTTGAATTCATAGTACTGTTACGTTCTTTTGCACTATAGCGTTTCATCCCTGAAGCCAATAATCCTTCCGATGCAGCTGCTGTATCGAAATACTCATCTAATGTTATAATATTAGCTAACGTCTGATCCTCTTTACCATCCTGCTCAAATATGGTTTTGATCTTATCTCCATATCCGGCACGTCTCCAACATAACCATACGTTATATGTACCTTCTGTCAACAAAGGAGTTTTCATCGATACCGAAGTGATACGGTTAAAATTGAACTGCAGGTTATCGTAATAAGCATAAGCTGTCTTCGAATTATATGCAGACTCTGTACAATACTGGATAGCAGTATAAGCTGTATTTCTTATATCGAATTTCATCTCAGATAGTTCGTCTAATGCTATATTTATAGCCTGACCAACGCCTTTCTTTCTGAATTCTTTCAGTTTAACAATTTCAGGTTGTTCTGCTATATCCCAGTACACTGCCATTGCCGGCCTGATAACCGGTCCTACATAACCTCCAAGATCTATCATCACTCCATTGTCACAGCTATAGTCGGTATATGTAGAACTTTTAAGAACCGGTATTCCTTCTTCGGTAGTCCCTGCCGACACATTTATATATTCATTGACCAATAATTCGCCATTACTGTTTTTGAATGTCAACACCTGATTAGGTGCACCCGTTTGCAAAGCACTTATCAAACCTAAGTCTGCAACATAGTACAACCCTTTCGAACAATGGTATGCCGCATATGTCCACAACAAGGTTTTCGTTGATGTTACATCAGGCAGAACACTAGACAGATAACTAATCAAATCGGCTCTACTGGTGATACCCTGATCTTCAAAAGTTTTATCGCTCTGTAGAAATACGGTTTTCCATTCATCTTCTTTCGAAACCGACAAAGAATCGAGCCAACCGGTTTCTTTCATCACAGTCTTAAATAATGAATATGTATCAGGTAGATTTGAGATTTCACCAGACAGGGTTATTTCGTTTGGAGTTAATACCTTGTCTATTTTATTGATATATCCATTAGCACAGCGTATATCCTTCTCAGAGATCAGACCTTGCCTATTTACCCTGATCAATGCTGTTGAACCTGAAGCTTCGGTTGCTGTAGTCAGGTATTTTTTCAACATTGTAGGGCTCGGCAAACGTCCATCAACAAAATCGGCTGTTGGCAATGTGTCGTTTACAATATGGAATTTGACCATATTTTCCAACTCTGTATCGGAAAATTCACTCCATGACGATTTTCCTTTTTCTTTCACATAAGCATCAATAGCCTCATTAGTAGGAATAAAACATGTATAAGTTCCATACGCATGTATCATCCCTCTGAATCCTGCTTTATCTACTATCTCGAGGAAGGTAGACATTGTCGGATCTTTTTGGGTGATATATTCATCGATCATTATCTCGTCTGAAACTACAAATGTTTTCCCGTCTAAATCGTCGCTGCACGACGAATAGCCCAATGCCACTGCCACCACTATAAATAGCGACAGGGTTGCTAAGTAAATATTTACCGGTTTTATATAATTTGTTGCTTTCATGGCTTATTTATTTTGATGTTGTTGCATAATATGGATTTTGTACCAAATTAGGATTAGCTTCAACTACCGATTGTAGTATCGGCCAGTAACAGAACCATTCATTACGATATTTTACCAAGAGGCTCGCCAATTTGTCAGACGGAGCTGCATTTATGGCCATCTGTTGCAAATAAGTAAAATTAGCATCCGAGAAATTATCCCGTTTCGCATGACGTAGAGTGTCATACCAGCGTTTTCCTTCGAACGCAAACTCACGACCGCGTTCGTCGTAGATCAATTTTTCTAAAGACGCTGCACTTATATCACCCATATTGTCAAGTTGGGTTTCGGGCGTCTCAATAGCATTAGATCTTTCTCTTACTTGTTTTACATAACCATATGCCTCTTTCAATTTAGCTTGATCGTTATCGGATTTTGCCAATTGAGTCAGAGCTTCAGCCTTCATTAACAGAACTTCCGGATAACGATATACTATCCAATGAGGAAATGTACGTAACGGACGCATAGCCGTTGAAGACGAACGTTCTAATCCTACCCATTTCCAGATATAAGATCCTTTATACGAAAAAGAGTTTCCTCTGATATCATATACGTCTCTGTCATCGCCTGTATATTCAGGGAAAATATTCTCTGATACGACCTCTATGTTTGGTGTGAAGAATGGCCTTTGCCCATTGAATATTGTATAAAATGGATCGGTCAATGTCTCATGTGTTTTAGGGTACTGTATTTCGAATATACTTTCGATAGAATTGCCCGTAACGTACAATTTATCAAATAATAAATTTACATCCGATTCACTCACATGGTAAACACTATCAATGCTGGCTCCATTAATAACTTCAATTTTTTCCTTTGATACCGGGATCAAAGAATATTGGCCGGAACCTATAATCTGAGTACAAAGATCAGCGCATCCCTGATAATTTTCCTGCCACAGATAAATATCTGCCAAAAGAGTTTTTGCCGACCATTGGGTTATACGCCCTTTATTCGAATCATTGTTTCCATAGCTCAACGGCAGATTATTAATCGCAGTCTTCAAATCAGAAACCAGGCGTTCTAAGATTTTAGTTCCTTCGGTTTTAGGCAGGTTGAAATCTTGAAGGTCAGAGGATGAAGCATCTTCGGAAAAAGGAACATCCCTGAATGAGCGAACCAAATAGAAATACATCATAGCCCTTAATGCTAAAGCCTCAGCTTCATACTGAGCTAATAATTCATCAGAAAATGATGCATCCACATCTTGTACAGCCGGAGCATTTTCCAAGACATCATTACACTGGTTGATCGTCTTATAGAAGGTACTCCAATTGCAATATCCGTTTTCTGTACTAATCTCACCTTTCACTATATTAGCTGCAGAAGAGTTAGCTGATGTTCCCACAGTCGTCAAATCGGCGCGAAGCTCACCCCAGATGTACATTCTATACATCAGTTCGGCCTCCAGCAAAGAAGAATAACAACCAATTACAGTAGACTCTACATCTTCTTTACTTTGCCAGTATTTAGACCCAACAATTTCATCTACAGGTTCAAGAGTGAGCCAGTCTGAGCAAGATGTCAACGTAAGTGAAATTGCTATTATTGTTAATATTTTCTTTATCATAATATTATCTATTTCAAATTATTGATACCAGATCAGAATGTTAAGTTAATACCAATCGCCGCAGTCTTAGGCCTAGGAGCTTTTGACTCATCATAACCGATCTTGTTCAGGTCACTACTTCTCGAACTAACTTCGGGATCTAAACCCGAGTAATTAGTCCATACGTACAGGTTATACAATGTGCAGTATATATTCATTGCCGAGACTCCCAACTTTTGAATCACATTTCTATCAAATGTATATTTCAAGGTCAACGATTGGAAGCGCAAGAATGATCCATCTTCTACATAACGGTCTGATCCCAACCAGTTATAACCTTTACGGTATAATGCTCTCGGCAAAAGATCGGAAGGTGCATCCGCCGCATTTTCATATGCAGCACGCCATCTGCGAAGAGTTGCTTTACTCTGATTATCGAAGTTATACATCGATTCCATCGACATCTTTGTAGAGTTGATAATATCACATCCATAACGGAAATTGAAATAAGCATCCAAAGACCAGTTCTTGAATTTCACGCTTGGACCGAATCCTCCCGTAAGTTTAGGATTAGCATTACCCAGATATACAATATCCTGTTCATTAATATTTCCATCATTATTGATGTCGACATATTTCGCATCACCTGCCTCAAATTCATACCCTACGGTTGGATACCAGAATTTCATTTTTACAGGAACCTTTTGTCCGTTTTCGTAAGTATAGATAGCATTTCCGTTTTTATCTTTCGCTATCGTTTCCGAATCGTTCAAATAGACACCCGCATATTTATAGCCATAGAATGATCCCACGGGATTTCCTTCCTGAATACGTGTCATAAATTTACCGTTTTCGGCAGTCGGTGTAGTGGAGGTCGATATATTATCGGATAGTTTCGTAATGATATTATCATTATGAGCCAATGTCATTCTGAAATTTACATTCCAATCTTTACTTCTGTACGGAGTTGTGAAGACACTCAATTCCCATCCTTTATTTTCTATCGTACCCACGTTCATCGAGATTTTATCGAATCCGGAAGTATTGGCTATAGCTGCATTGTCGAAGTACAAGTCATTTGTAGTACGCTTATACCAGTTAAAGTCAATATCAATACGGTTATCAAAAGCAATTAAATTAAAACCCGTATTGATTTCTGAGGTTTTCTCCCAGCGAAGATCTTCCAGTTCCATACTTGAAACATAAATCCCCTGCATACCTAAATATGTATAGCCATATGATCCATACTTTTTATAAGCAAGGTAGTTTTTATCCAGTGCACGTCCGCTCTCGCCATAACTGATACGATAACTCAGGTCATCAATAAATTCAAATTTCTTCATGAACGGTTCACTCGAAACCCTCCAGCGTCCCGACAAACTAGGGAAATATCCGTAACGATGGTTCTCGCTATATTTCGAGTCTCCGTCCATACGTATTACCCCATTGATTATATACCGGTCAAGGAAACTGTACTGAGCTGTCAGTAATGCCGACATTGTACGTTCCTGTGTACGGGACGAAGCCGTAGATATTATGCGCGATTGCAACGAAGGATCCTGAACCTCGGTTGAAGCCGTATTGGCAGAAACGAGCCCCCATCCTTCTACTTGCTTATCATACGTAGAGAATTGTCCTCCTACAAATAAGCTATGCTTATCGTTGTTCAGTTTAGGATTATACGAAAGCCTTGTATATGATCTTACGATGAACGCTTCCAGATCCGAATCTTCAGCCCTATTCGATGTAGCTTCATACCAAGGGCGTCCGGTAGCTATCTGAGGTAAGAACTTTTTATTCTTTTCGCTACTGATATCGAATGCTAAGTCTGCATCCAAGATCAATTGTTCGGGAACAATCTGATATTGTAGAGAAAATTTAGGTCTGACACGATCCGTTACAACATCCCAGGTTCCTTCTTCAGCCATCGCAACAGGGTTATAAATTCCTTTCTTATATTTGTCCAAATCTGCCGAAGTAAAACTACCTTGGGGAGTTTCGGATGGAGAGAAATATTTTCCTGTGTTTATACCCGTATCAGTATACTCATAGATGGACTGATTAGGCATTTTCGTATAGGTCGATTCTAACAAGTCAGTCATGAAGTTCTTATTGTTTTTTGAATGGGTATAAGAAACATCGGCACTAACACGCATGCGCTCCGAAATATTATAATTCAGGTTGAAATTGGTTGTTATACGATCCAATGATTGCCCTATAACGTTACCGCTGCTATTATAATACCCTAACGACATACGATACAGAGCCTTAGTACCCCCACCTGATATAGACAAGTTATGATCTTGTGTCCATCCCGTTTGAGTTATAGCATCAACCCAGTCGGTATCTTGTCCGTAGTTATAATAATAATAAGGATTGTTAGGGTCACGGGCAAACTGAGGATAAGAAGACAAATCTATAGGAGTTCCCGAATTTTGGAATGCCTCCTGTATCATTGTTACATATTCGTCTCCATTCAGGGTTTTGATAGGCGACCCCAGCTCAGTCATCATTCCTTTGAACGAATATGATATACGGGGAGGACCATAAGTTCCTCTTTTAGTTTTGATCAAAAGTACCCCATTTGCACCCTGGCTTCCGTATAAAGCAGTTGCTGCAGCATCTTTCAATACCGAGATCTCCGCAATATCCGAAGGCGAAATATTCAATAACTGCGAATAACTTTCTTCGTCCGCCGTTGCAAAGTCAAAATCGGAAGATATAGTTACATCGTACGGAATATTATCAACAACGATCAAAGGATTGGAACTGGAGTTTATTGATGATGTTCCACGGATACGGATAGACATCCCCGCTCCCGGCTCTCCGGAAGTAGCAGTAATATCAACCCCGGCCATACGTCCCTGTAAAGCCTCATCGATAGAAGCAACCGGTAGATCTTCGATTTCCGATGCATCAATTTTACTATAAGCATAAGTCATATCCCGTTCTGCAATTGCAAACGGACCGGCATTAGCTTTCTTTTTAGCAGTAACTACAACTTCAGTCAAGCCTTTGGCATCTTCTTCCAGTGAACAATTCACTTCTCTTGACGCTGCGGAAAGTGCTATATTTTTGGATTTAAACCCAATGGTTGTAAATACCAGCTTATGTCCCGGATTAGGAGTAATTCTCATACTGAAATTTCCATCCAGGTCGGTCTGGGTACCTAAGACAATACGATTATCTTTATCCATTTCCACAACAGAACAGCCAATGATCGGCTCCTTATCAGTTGCAGAAATAACTTTTCCTCTTATAAGCACACTCTCCTGAGCATGTACCGCCATCCCTGTCATCAGAAACAGAAATGACAATAGATATATGATTGAATTTTTTCTATTCATTGATTATCTGATTTTAGGGTAATTATTATTCTTCCGGTATATATTGCAGATAATTATCAATTTCGTGCAAAACAGCTTTAGCCCCGAAAAGATTACTACGCTTAACTCCCTTCACAACCGAAGCCGATGTATTTACACTTCCACTGTTTTGAGTCTTGAATACTAAGTTCCCACCGCTCTTTTCTGTTCTTAAGTAGGTCGATGTGATAAGAATCTTGTACATAGTAGCCGAAACATCATAAGCCTGAGTTTCGCCGGTAGATAACAACACTCTGTTATATCCATCATTGAGATACACTTTTCCGGGAAGAATATGATACATCACGAAATTGATTACTTTTTGCAGATTGGCTACAGACTCGCGGCTCTCCTCGATTGTAGGCAGAACACCGGCATTGATAGCCTCCTGCATCGCCTCGTTATTAGGCATCAATATTGTATACATAGAAGACGTACTTAGGGTAAAAGCCAGCGTTGTTTGTGTATACAATTCTGTGATATAATCATTGTAAATAGATATATTCGGGTTCTCGGCAGCCGCATGCTGAATGTAGGTCAACATAGGTTGCTCTTCCCATCCACTAACAGATGTAGACAAAGTCGTATTTCTGGAATACTGCAATAACTTGTCGATTGTATATACTGTTCCGTTAGAGAACGATTTCTTAAATGTGGCAGTAACCCAGTTATTTTCATCGTAGTTACCTAACATCTGAATTTTTCCGTTTTTGAACCGGATCATATCTCCATTCGCATTTACAGCATAACCGTATCCATCGTATCCTAAGCTAGGGCTACCATCGAGGTTTTGCAAACGCGTGTCGATATCAGAGTTATTTATTCTTTTGAACACATGTGAACGAACCAAACGTTGCATACGGGTATCGGCTACAACCAAAGTATTTGAATGAGAGAATCCATAAGCCGAAGTTATCCATTCCCATGTAAATCCATCATTTGTTATCAGTTGGTCTGATGGTAATAATACAATATAATTCGCCGATGAATATCCATTCATTGAAGACCTTAATAACTCTTCATACAATGAAGAACCAAAATATTTATCAAAAGCATGCTTCCAGAGCGAATAGTTGGGATTCAGTAAAATCTCGGTAAATACCGTTTCAAAGAAGCGGGTCTTGATATAATCGCTCGATCCATAAAAAAATCCGTTACTGGCAGGTTTTATATCATTGAATGTACTTCTATCGAAGTCTGATCCGCTTGAACCGGCACCATTCAGATAATCTCCCGCTGCATTCATTTGACCTTTATAAGTACCCGGCCATACCATTTCTTTTACCATCTGTGCATTAATGAAATAGTACAAAATATCGGCAGGCACTTTATCGAATGATGTATAATAGTCACTTAATTTTTCATCGAAAAATTTCTGGACAGCAGCATTATTAGGTGCAAATAAGGTAAAACCGTTCGTCTCAGCCTCTTTATCTATCGATCCATAACTCTCAGTATTCAATTGTATACTGGTACCGTAAAACTTAATTTTAACCTGATCGATATTTTTAGAAGGATACAATTCCTGGAAATACTGGTTAATCCCTGAGGTCTCAAGATATTGGATAAAATTATATCCACCCGAAGCGGTTCTGCTTTGTACCAGATTTTTGAACATCGAATAATTATCGTTATTCAACATCCTTTCAAGATTAGGAAGAGGTTCTATTACCTGGTCAACCTCATGAGCGACTCCATTTCCTGCAATCATGTCAGCAACCAGGATGGATGCATTTTGTACATTTCGGCCTGTATACTGGCTGGCCGGATAAAATGTATTATAATCTGCTGCAGTAAGAGGTTTAGTACGCGAATCGAAATACCGGGCCAGATAAAAAGGCAGATACTTCGAATTTGGCTTGGATGCATTGAAAGATCCGTCTCCGTTTGCGTCCACAACCCAGATCGAATCAGAACCGTTCCATTCTCGGTATATGGGTTCGTAGTACGGTGTCCGCTTTTTGATACTTTGCAGAGTATCCCATCCTCCGGATAGGACGTCCGAAAGTCGTTCAAATTTATAAGAATTGTACACCAAAGAATAGGCTACAATCTGCTCTACCACCGATTGAGGAATATCGCCAACATTTGCGTATCCGTTAGCAGTTAAATAAGACTTAAATGCATCATCATTTGGGGCAAAACATGTAAATAAGCCACTACCGTGAAGCGATGAGGCATACAATGTACGGTCTACACAAGCTAAGTAGCTTGTGAACCGGCCTTCTTGTTGAAGGACATCGTACAATGGGGGCTCAGCCCACGACGGACTTTCATAGTACTCATCCCTGTTGTCAGAACACTGAACAAGGAAAAAGCCTATGGTCATAAATAATAGGATCTTAGGCAATATGCTTTTCATATTGTTGTAGATTAAATGATTATTAAATTTAGTGCAAATTCGTAAGAGGTTAAAAACGAGTGCTATTACAAACGGTTATCTATACACATATAGCTATCTTTAGTTACACACTAATAGGCATTAGAAAAAAGATAAATTAATAAACGATACTACTAAGGACAGCTAGATACAGATTTAAGGGAATTTTTTGCGTTTTTTATGGTTCTACTTCATATTAATAATATTATTTAAGGGATTGTTACAGAGCTGAACTTTATTCTTTAATTATTTTAACGCAAATCAACAAATATTATCACATTCAACAAATATAATTTCGTACATACGTATGGAAAATCGTCCTGCTTTTTTATTCATATATGGCATACTGCGCATTTACAATAGGTTTTAACTAAACCTATACTCTCAAAACCAAATTCATATTCTTCTAAAAAAATATAGATTATTACAATATGTGTTTCATCAAAAACAGATAGTGATCTGTATAAATTTCGAAATTCTTTTTTCTCAGCTTAGCAAAAAAGGCAACATTATTCCAAAAGTAAAAATACTGATAGAAAAGACCTTAAATAAATCGACTCTTTATCCTTTACTTTTTAATCATAAAAACATGAGATTAATGTCTTTTTCATACAGGCATCGGTTTGAACTTTTTATCAAGTACACTGTTTTACACTATAAATATTAAACATATTTAACTCACTTGCTTAAATAATAAAAATCATGAATTTAAGAAAGATTCTTTTTACGCTCACGGTCGCTACTGTACTCATTTCATGTAGCGATGACAAAAACGACAACTCGAATCAAGGCCAGACAGGAGCAGAAACTTATGTCAATCTATCGGTATCATTACCTGGCTCAACTAAGACAAGAGCACTTCCCGGCGACTACAATGAAGACGGAGAATACGAAGGTGAAGATTTGATTGAAACACTTGATATATATCTGCAATCAGCAGATGGAACCGTCGAAGCTAAACGATTCACCGGATCGGATATTTCCACAGATGGAACTTCTGTAGCACCAAGTCAGCCTTTCAGAACCACATCCGGATACAAAACAATCTATGTTGTACTTAACAATCCGGGGCCTCTTGGAACAACTATTACAGCAGAAGATGAACTGGTTGACATCACAGATCTGGCTCAGCTTAAAACAGTTAACGGAGTAAACTATGATTTAGTTACAATGACCGGAAAAACAGCTACGACTGTATTTATTGCTCCGGATATACCTGTACAAGATGTAGTTAGTGGAATCTCCAACAAATTCCCTATCGAAGTTACACGTATAGCATCTCGCGTAATTGTAACTATAGCCAGCGGAGCAAGCCATGATCTTGAAGATGAAGATGGAAACGTAATTGGTAGTGTCTCCAACGTTACTTACTCTGTAGCTCAAGGCACAAATAAAGTTCACTGGATCACCCAAACCAATTATGACACATGGGGAACTGACTATGTTCCTGTATTAGGTGAATACGCAAATAAGGCGACTACTTATTATGAATATGCCGATTTGTCTACACCCGAAGCTGTACCTGTAAACCCTACAGCTGCTGATGGCTACAAATCTCTAAAAGGTAAATTCTTATTTGAAAACACTCACAAAGAAGGTACCCTGAAAACAACTGATTACAGAAAAGGTAATACGGCATATGTACTTGTTAGAGCAAAATTCACACCTAACGCTGACGCTATTACTGATGGAGGTACTCTTACTAACGGAACATTCTACGTAGGATATTCAAACGGTCTGATATATTCTACTAAAGCAGCTGCACAAACACCACCTCTGGGTGTGCAAAATCAGAAAGTAGCAACATATGTAGAAGGCAAAATGCTCAATTATGCATGGTTGAACCCTGATGATCTTGAAAAACCATTAAACTCTCCGGTAGTAAGAAATAATATCTATCACATCAATATCACCGGATTCAAGAGACTTGCTTATAACTGGAATCCATTGTATCCGGAAGACCCTAACACTCTAGATCCAAACAATCCGGATCCTAAACCAGGCCCCGAAGAGCCAACCTTACCGGTAGATCCTATTGACCCATTGACTCCTGAACAGACTTATATGACCGTAGAGATTACAGCTAAAGCATGGACTGTACACTCTTACGACATTGAATTCTAAATAAAACCCTCATATATTCTAACGGGATTTTATAACTCCCGTTAGAATATAAATATTAACTATGATTCGGGGAAAAATTGAGAAGATGAAATTATCTTGCAAATATATATTATTGGCTGGAGCTATTGCTTTGACTCTTTTATCGGGATGTATAAAAGACAGCTACGAAGATTGTATCAGTGATCTTAATGTCTATTTCTATTCGAAGACATCATGCCAACTGGATACAGTTTATCCCGAGCAAATAAACGATATTACTTTATGTGTATTTGATGAGAACGGAGTATTGGTATCTCATCAACAAAAGAACAATATCGAATTAGCCAATGGCTATACAGAAAAAATTCAGGTTTACAACGGTTTATACACTGTTTTAGCTTGGTCTGGTATCGACAACTCATATTTTGATGTAAACGACTTGCAAGACGGTGTCACCAAAAAGAGTGACCTGCTGTTTCGTTTAAAGCGTATACAAAACCTAGCATCATCTATACAGGGGGTAAAAGTCTATTATGGCGAAAGGCCTTCGATATTAGTTGAGGCTAAAAACTCTAAACCGGTATCCGTCAAAGTTCCGGTAAATCTTCTTGAGGTTACAAATCGACTAACAATCACTATTGAAGGTTTAGCCGAGAGTCCGGACGATTATGAAATCAGCATAGAATCGAACAATGGTTCGATGAATGTAAACGGGACTATAGCCAAAGACGATACAATAAAACATGAAGCGGTAACAACTTCCGAGGCGGGAGTACTGAAAGCCGAATTCACCTTATTAAAACTTGAAACAGGTTACAATAATACTATTGTAATAAAGAATAAAGCTGATGGCACAGAGCTATATAGAGGAAGCTTACTAGGAACCCTTTTATTGAAAAATCCTGAAGTAAACTTAAACTGTGACCACGACTTTACGATTAAATTTACAACAAAAGACCAATGTTCTTGCGGTACTTATACCATAATGGAAATATGGGTCAATAACTGGCTTGTGCATAGTTATAGTACAGAAATGTAATTTTATCGAAAAAGAAAAAACTGATGAGATTTATCAAGAATAATATACATAGCCGGTTTACATATTTTGCTGTTATCGGCATTATAACAGCCTTTCTACTTACCGGCTGCAACAACGAAGACTCAGGTAAAGGAGGCTCTAATGGCGAAGCTAATATCTCGCTATCTATCAGGGCTGCCTCATCCAGTATAAACGAAGATAAAACCTTTTGGGAAGATCGTGTTGACGAGTTACGTATGATTCTCTTCGATTCAGAGACCGGAGCCGTAGCTTTTAATGAAAAGCTATATTTTCCGAACGGATTTGATGAAAAGAGCAGAGCCGTACAAATGAATCCCGGAACATATGATTTCTATTTTATTGCTAATGAAACTGTATATCCCGGTGATTTTGTTTCTGCCCTCGCCAATATCACTAATAAAAGTGAATTCGGTACAAATGCCAAGTTCACCAGTATAAAATATAATCCGGACTTTATTCCTGATGGAACCAGTCAGGATGGACGTTTTCTTATGTCCGCTATTTATAATGACATAACTATTGTTAGCGGAGGTACAGAAAGTGCACCATTACCACTACCGTTACCTACAAATAAAGTCGAATTGATACGGGCACTTGCCAAAGTTGAAGTCATATTCCGTAAAAAAGTATCCGGTAGCTCTATACCTCAGAACACTATAAGTTCGGTCAGCCTAAATAATGTTGCCGCCAATATTTCTCTTCCTCCTTATGATAATTATTATACAGGAGACAAAGAGACATCAAATCCGGCGACACTTACCGGGTTCAATTATGCCAACGATAGTATTGGTGCCGCTACCTTTTATATTCCTGAGTTCCTCATTGCAGACAACGGGACGGGATATACTGAACTGAACATTAATAATCAGACCTTCGCTATACTTAGCGATCAGGGTAAAGCCGGCATAACTGAACAAAGACGCACAGTTCCTGAGTTATCCAATAACAGTGTAATAAGAAATTACCATTATATAATCAATGCTTATGTAAAAACAAGCGGAGGTGTGGAAATAAGGGTTTATGTAGAACCTTGGAAAAAGGACAAATACAAATACCTATTTGAAGGAGGCAATCAGGTTGTAATTCCTCCGGTAACACCAACCGACTCCAGTCTGATCATACAAACCGACTGTGGTAAGATCGAGATAATGGCTCAAAACGAATATATGTCAAACGGGCTTCAGGGAGCATATAACGACGTAGTCAACTATTACGATCCTGACCTACAAGGGCCTACAATATACAAAGGCGATCCGCCCTACTATTGCGAGAAGAAGTACGGCGAAGGCTGGCGACTAATGAATTCATGCGAACTCATGTCCTTTCTGGCAACACTAGATGCCGCATACAATGTATGGATGTGTAATACATGGGATACAGATGGATACAACAGAAATCACCCGGAGTCGGCACTGCCCTATTATTCTGTATCGCTCAGAAAAGAAGCTCAGGCTCTATTGGAAGAACTAACCGGTCTGGACTTATCGGCTTCTGTTTATCAGGATACTAATAACTGGCAGGATGCGTTACCCGATAAAAAATTAAATATTATCGACGAATTTTTCACGCCTGGAGATATTATGCTGAGACCAATGGATTTTACGGCAGCAACCTGGCCGTTCCCGACTATGCCTACTCAAGAAAATTGGTTCTATTACGAGTCTGCCATTCAGGTAAAGGCTTTCTGGTATGATGCAGGCTATGTAGACTTGTCTCTTCGTGAAAACTGGGACAAAGTCCTTTATGGAAGCTACCAGAGATATGATTACGGAAGTACTGTTTGTCGTTGTGTACGGGAAGTAGATTGATATAGAAATGCGAAAATTTATTTATTACATATTATCGTTAAGTTTAATATTCTCCGCTGGCTGTACCGACAATGTCAGCGAAGAAAGTACGCCAAAAATGGCGACTATAAAACTTAGGCAAAACGGATTTGAAGCAGCGGTTATAGATGAAGATAATCTGGAAAGTGAGCAAACGATAAAAAACATTACTATACTACTGACCGATCCATCATCAGATATTATAACACATAAATATGTTAATGCAGGATTCTCTGATGTAGACGACTACAGATTAGTTACACTACCTGTCGAATTATCGGAACTGGGGAGGAAGGATATTTATGTAATAACTAATTATGGAAATTCCAGTTTACAGTCATTAACAACCATCTCTGATCTGAAAGAAAAAACGACTCCGGCTGTAAATAAAACAAACAACTTAGACCCGGAAGACGGGTTATGCATGTTTGGTAAAACTCTCGATTTTGATTTCAATAACGATACCAATAGCCCCGCCATTGTATATGCCGTAAGAACTTGTGCTAAATATAGGATAACACTCACTTTTCCTGATAATCCTACATTAAGCACAAATAACACCTTCCTTATTGCAAATGCAGCTAATTACACATACATTGTTAACAATACGGGAAATAGTATTCCGAGCAATGCATATTTCAATTTTGCAGCAGAGTCTCCTTTACTGGAAACAAGCAACGCTAACGAATATTCCAATATTGCTTATGTATATGAAGCCGATAAAGCTCCTCAAATGCACATCTATACTCATCCGAATAATTCGACAACAGCAGAGGAGTTTTTTGCTGATCTGCCAATACCCAGGCGCAATTATTTATATGATATAGAAGTTCAAGTCCTGGACGGAGGTACAAGGTCTCTATCCGCCGGAAGTAACTCTAAAGCGCAATTCGTATATAACATGAAAGTGACTACATACAATAACGAAGGCAATGTAGTAGAGCCACAGTAAGATAATTCTTTATCTTAACTAAATAAGACAATTTCATTTACAACTATATTATTTTATCTCCTTCTTAACACCAAACTACACACCGGATTACGCCCGGCTAAACGTTCCGATTCTTCTTGCTGCCACCTCGAAATCCTCACGGGCGATTTTGGCCTTGTTTTTCATTTTAGCGCGGTAGTTATATATTGTATTGACCGAATATCCCAAGAAATTTGCAATTGTATTGCTATCATTTATTCCAAGCCTGATCAGAGCATATATGCGAAGTTCCGTATTTAATATTTCTCCTTTTTTTAAGACAATCCGCTCTTCATCCAAAAGCAGGGAATTGAATTTCTCTATAAAATTGGGAAACAAATGCAGGAATATTGTATCAAAATTGGTAAACAGCTCTCTCAGCTCATTATCCTTAAGTTCATTATTCCTCGTACTCTTATAGAGTTCGTCTATCTTATTATCTTTTATCTTGGAATTAGCCATCTTCCGGAAAGAGTCCAGCTTGTCTATATAATTTAAGCATTCGCTCAGGAAATATCCAATGTATTCTTCCTTGACCTTATTGGCTTCAACTGCATCAGAATTTATATCGGATAGTTTTTTGTTCATTTCCGACAATTTCCGGTTGAGCTGATTCAATTTAGAATTGGATTCTTTCAGGTGTTTACTGATCATAATCCCTTTACGCATCTGTTTGTAGACATAACAGACAGATATAATAAGCAATACCGATAGTACACTGATTACAATAAGAAAAATACTGAGCGTCTTTTTTTGTTCGTCATTTTTCTGCTGATAAGCCTTATCTATTATTGCCTGGATATTTAGTATTTCCGAACTTCGTATACGGGTATTATAAT
This sequence comes from Indolivaga macrotermitis, assembly GCF_900128985.1. GTDB lineage: Bacteria > Bacteroidota > Bacteroidia > Bacteroidales > Dysgonomonadaceae > Dysgonomonas_A > Dysgonomonas_A macrotermitis. The sequence goes on from NZ_FQUC01000002.1 coordinate 643,271, forward strand.
CGTTTATATTATCCAAAGAATACCTGACGTAGTAGTGAGCTCTGTCTACATCTCCCTCCTTCATCAATATATCAGATAACATCGTAATAGAAGCATTATCCTTTATCGCCGACTTGACATCCGAAATGGCCGATAATAACAAATAGCGTTTTTCCATGTCATGATTTTCAGAGAAACGATACAATAATGCCCGATGAAAAGCAACATATGCAAACTCGGGTGTTCCTTCTTTGGTCAAAGCCAATCGCTTATCATTAACCAACAGAGCTTGGTTGATTTCCCTCTTTTCACGAAGGTTTATCTCCTGTATTTTGAGGTATTCTTCCGAATTTTTATCAGCAATCATTAATAGAGTGTCTGCATAGGCATGCGATATCTTTCTGTACCTGTCTTTATTTCTCATATCCTGAGTATAAAGAGTAAGCCCCGAATAGATATAACGGCTGGTAGAGTAGTATGCAACCTTTTGCCGTTCGTCAAATAAATGTGGATTCACTTTCGCAACGATATCAATAGCCTCTTTATACGAGCCCAATGATGTAAAGAGATAAGCTAAAGCAATAGATGTTTCATTGATCCGGCTCTGATCGTTCAGATTTTCGGCTATCTTCAGGTTTTCATTCAGATAAAATATGGCCGAATCTGATATATAAGATTTGTATTCACTGTATAGCGATTGATTGAGCGCATAACTCAGAAGAGGAGAACTGCTCAATTTTCTTTTCTCTATTTTAAGATTCTCAATTCTTGAGTTCTTAAGTTCAATATAAACATCCTTATGCTTTATCTTTTCATCCAGCTCCTTGAATAAAGAATTTAAAGTAGGTTCACCTAGGATTGTACAAATCGGCAGGAAGATCAAAATTACAGTTAATGTGAAAAATCTCATGGCTTTTCAGGTCTTAGTTGATCAAAGATAAAAATATTTCACATAAAAACAGATAAATCTTTTTTAACAAAAGGTTTTAAAATCAGGCTTGATTAAAATATATGAATCTTGTCCGAAATATAAACCAATCAAAGAATTTTCCGCTCCACTTCTCATCCACTTTTTTAGAGCAAGACACATACGCAAACAACTAATAATCAAAGAATACACCTTTTTAGGAATTCACTATTTCTGTAATAGGAATCAGGAAACTTTCATTTCTGAATACTTTAGCCTATGCAACATCAGTCCGGAACATTGATAAAACCAAAAATTGAATAAATGTTCAACTATATGTCGCAGACCTGTTTTAATACCATGCTATCTAACCCATAACTATGCTACAAATGGTCTGAATCTAAAATTGTTCCGTCCTGATGTTATTTGTTGAACTTTAAAATTTAATATTTCATGAAAAAAAGCAGATCAAGGCTCTATTCAGGATGCCAAAAGGTCCTTTTGGCTGTATTTGCCCTCTTTTTATCATTAAGCATGTTTGCTCAGGAAACAACGGTTAAAGGCGTCATTCTGGATGCTTTGACAGAAGAACCCTTAATCGGGGTATCGGTTGTTCAGAAAGGAGCGACTACGGGTACTATCTCCGATATGGATGGTAATTTTAGCATTAACGTACCCTTAGGTACAAGTCTCGTAATTTCCTACATCGGTTACCTGTCTCAGGAAGTGAAGGCTACAAACAACATGAAGATTCTACTTGCTGAAAACAGTAAAGCCTTAGACGAAATTGTAGTCGTAGGTTATGGCACACAGAAAAAAGTAAATCTGACAGGAGCTATCGCCTCAGTTGACGGTTCGACCATCGCAGCCAAATCGGCATCGAATGTACTGGCGGCAATGCAGGGTGAAATGCCGGGGGTTGCCGTATTAAGAAGCAGTGGTAAACCCGGCTCCGAAACGTCGGGAATGAGAGTCAGAGGCTTTTCTTCCATAAATGACGTATCTGCCCTTGTACTTATCGATGGGGTCGAAGGCGACTTAACCTTACTGAATCCGGATGACATTTCTAATATCTCGGTATTGAAAGATGCAGCTGCCAGTTCGATTTACGGAGCACGTGCAGCCGGAGGTGTTGTGCTGGTAACGACTAAAACAGGTCAGGCAGGTACTCCCCGCGTTTCATATAATGGTTATTTTGCAGTAAATAACCCGACTAATATGCCTAAGCGCCTGTCTGCATGGGAAGAACAGGTATTTATCAACGAGTCTCGTATTCAGGCAAGCGGTACACCGGAATGGAATGAGGAACAGTCATCATGGATCGGGAATCCTAACTTCAACTACCGCCCCAATAACACGAATGGCCGTTGGGATCTATTTCAGGCAACCGACTGGGTCGAGGCCGGCACGCGCAACTATACCACTCAACAAAACCACTCGGTATCAATATCGGGAGGAAGCAAAGATATTAACTACCTGATATCGGGAAATTACTTTACAAAAAATGGTATTTTAAAATACGGTCCTGACAAAAATGAGCGTTATAATCTTCGCGCAAAATTGGGTGCAGAGTTAAACAAGTATGTAGATGTAGCAATTAATGTTAGCTATAACGGAAACTTTATAGAAACAAACCCTTACAAAGCAGAAGATATCTTAGAAAGGCTGTACCGTGTACGTGGACGCCAACCTATATTTAACCCCGAAGAAGACATTAACTATAAAACCAATCCCTATAATGGCGACCTTCAGGTTAATCCTATTCAGTTGATGAAAGAAGGTGGTCTCGATGAAAGCCGGTACGAAGCATACATGGGCAAAGGCGAATTAAATATAAAAGACCTTGTTCCCGGGTTACGTTTCAAATTAAGCGCATCACGTCAGGCCGGATATTATAACAATACTATTTCGAAAAGAACATTAATCTGGTACGACAGAGTAGGAACAGGAGTACGGTTCTCTGCTAATAATCCGAACTCATTAGAGAAAAAGAAAAACTACGCATTCCACGATAATTTCGAGGCATTAGCATACTACGATCTGAAATTAAACAAGCACACTTTCAATTTCTTAGGAGGTACAACTTACGAAAACTACCGTAAGGACGAGATGGACGCAATAGCCAAGAGCCTTAATTCAAATGACTTCCCGACCTTCAACGGATATGATTCGTCTTTGGCTACAAATACCCAGTTGAGTGATAAGATAGAGACTTGGGCTATGATGTCTTACTTTGGACGAATCAATTATAATTTTGCCGACCGTTATCTGTTCGAAGCCAATATCCGCTACGACGGAAGTTCTCGTCTGGCTCCTTCGAACCGATGGAAAGCTTTTCCTTCTTTCTCATTCGGATGGCGTATCAATGAAGAATCGTGGTTTAATATACCTCTGATTGACAACCTGAAATTCAGGGCATCATGGGGGCAACTAGGTATCGGTGATCAAGGTCTGTACGATTATCTGGCCGTACTGAAAGACGGTACCTTGATGGGTGATAAATTCTATTATGAAGAAAAACTTCCGTCTATTTCTAAATCATGGGAGATATTATCAACGACCAATATAGGTCTGGATCTAAATCTATTGAATAACAGGCTCAGTCTTACAACCGATTATTATTGGAAAAGAAATAATGACATGTTGATAGACTACAATCTACCTAACCTTGTAGGGGTAAAACCTCCTGTAGGCAATATCGGACAGATGAAAACATGGGGATGGGAAATTCAGGTAAGCTGGAAAGATAAAGTTGGAGAAGTCAATTATCAGGTTGGGCTCAATGTCTCAGATAGTCAAAACAAATTGATAAAATTAAATAACTCAAGGACAATAAAGGCGGGAAGTAATAAACTGATCGAAGGGTATGCTCTAAATACAATATGGGGATACAAAACAGACGGTTATTGGTCTAGCAGAGATGAATATTTGGCATACAAAGCAGCCAACCCCGGATACCAATCTTTTAATGATGCCAACGTAGGAGGAGGGGATGTAAAATATGTAGCTCAGGGTAAGGCCGACCATATCATTGGCCCCGGAGGAGGAACACCGGAAGACCCGGGAGACTTAGTATACCTCGGAGATTCCAACGGACGTTACTTATTCGGGTTCAATATCGGTGCCCAATGGAAGAACTTTGATATATCTGTGCTATTCCAAGGGGTTGCAAAACGTAAGATACTGATAGATACAAACACTTTGGCTCCATTCCAAAGTACTGCCAATATGCCATGGACTATTCACCGCGATTACTGGACCCCCGATAATACAGATGCATTTTGGCCACGCCTGTACAATCAGAACACATTTAATTACAATCCTTCGGACAAATGGGTACAAAATGCAGCTTACATACGGTTGAAAAATATACAATTCGGATATAATATCCCTATAAAGAAATCGATAGCAGAAAAACTACGCGTGTATGTTTCAGGTGATGATATATGGGAGCACTCAGACTTACTGAAAGTCTTCGACCCGGAGGTAGGAAATGATGCGAAAGCAAATTACTATCCGTTTTTCCGGACATGGTCTTTTGGCGTAAATCTTACTTTTTAGTATTTAAAGATATTATGACGTGATGTATCCACACTCGTCTAAACAATAAAAAGGTCGGTGACCTCAAAATTCTTAAAATCATGAGAAAAATATATTTACTTATACTTATATCTGTTATCGGGTTCTCGGGATGCGATTTAGACAAACTCCCTGAAACTGAGTTTACAGATGTCGTTTTCTGGAAATCGGAAACAGATGTTCGCGCAGCTTGTAACAGGATGTATGACGAGCTGAGAGGCTTTACCTATATGAATAACACTTGGCATGACAGCCGTTCGGACGAAATAGTAGGAACATCGCCCAATAGCGTATCTGCCGGGAACAGAGATGTACCCAACACCTCTGATAATGACTGGAACAATATCTATACCCGGATATTTACAGCGAATAATATACTTGCCAAATCGCAAGGTGCAGCATTGGATGAAGCTGTATTGAACCGCTGGGATGCAGAGGCATATTTCTTCAGAGCATACTACCATTTCCTTTTAGTAAAGCTATACGGAGATGCACCGATGATGCTGAAAGCGATTGAGAACCCTACCGATCCTGCAATGTACGCTGGACGGACACCCAGAGAAGAAGTTATACAACAGTGTTACAAAGACCTCGAATTTGCAGCAGAGTGGTTACCCACTAAGTCTAAACTACCTAAATCGGACTGGGGACGTGTCACCCGTTCGGCAGCACTAGGAATGATTGTACGTATTGGATTGTACGAAGGCACTTATTCTAAGTACCACAGTCTGGGCAGCGATTATAAAGCACACCTTAAAAAATCGATAGATGCAGCTGAAGCTTTGAAGAAAGAAGGACATGGCTTATTCTCCAATTATCAAACACTGTTTTATTTTGAGGGCGAAGGTCCTGATAACCCCGAAAATGTATTTGTAAAAGTATACGGACCCAACGGCGATAGCGGAACCACAGTACACTCACATTCGCGCACAATGGAGAACAGTGTATCGATAACCCGGCAGATGGTAGATCTGTTTCTATACGAGGACGGCCTTCCTCGTGAAAAGTCATCTTTGAAGATTACCAATGAAACAAGTTATGACGATGCATTACAGAATCGGGATCCCCGTTTGAAAATGACTGTATACAGTTTGGGAGAAGACGCTTACAAAGCCGGATATATTCCATTTACTAACCAAAGCGGAAATGGTTACTCTATCAAGAAAGGCTTTATGTTAAGTGAATGGACAAACATGAATAAAGAAACTGTGGATAATATGATAATCCGTTATGCCGAAATTCTGATCTCATATGCCGAGGCTTTGTATGAATACAATGGGTCGATCACAGACGAGAAGTTGAATGAAACAGTAAATGCTTTACGAAGCAGAGCCGGATTCAATGCAAAACTGACTAACAGCTTTGTAACTGCAAATAATCTGAATATGATCGACGAAATCAGACGCGAACGTACAGTTGAATTTATAGACGAAGGATTGAGATACGATGATATTATCCGTTGGAAGATTGCCGAGAAAGTACTTCCGGTGGCGCTTGTTGGTGCAAAGTTTGTAGACTCAGAAACCTCTAAACAACGCAAAGACTTAGCATCCAGATTAACTGATGCCAATGGTACACTAAATGGCGCAAAAGTCTCGGATCAGGCTGATATGTATGTAATAGAATTAGCTAATACCAGAACCTTTAATCCGGCCAGAGACTATTTATATCCAATTCCATTAAACGAGATAAATATGTCTAATGGAAAAATAGAACAAAATCCTAATTGGTAAAAAACAGACTTATGAAAAAAATACTATTAATACTTACAGCTATTTCACTCAGCTTCACCTTTACAAACTGTAGTGACGATGATAAATGGGATGCAACCGACCCTGCAATGGAACATATATACTATATTGGATTCGAGGACTGGGGCAAACTAAAAAATGATGTAGTATTCAATGTCAAGGCAGGAGATGTACAGGCTATTCCTGTACAATTCCATAGCGAACGGGTACGCTCGTATGACGTGGTTACATATTATTACGTATCAGGAACCCCTGTATTAGGAGTAGATTTCCAAATAGTTGACGAAAATAACAATGTTGTACAGCCGGATACAAACGGTACTTACAAGATGGATTGGCCTAAAGCCGTAAAAGGAATAAAGAACATTTATGTAAAAGCCCTTAAAGTATCATCAGCACCTGTTATCGTATCAACATTTAATCCTAACATTGGAGAAATATCACATCCTGACAATATAACCAATAGTAAAACAAATGATTATGAGGTCAGGGCATTCTCACAAAACTATAAAGTGACAGTTAATTTAAAATAGAGTTTTAAAATAAAATCCGGAGAAGCAGGTTTCTTTAATCAGGGAGTATCTGCTTCTTTGGCTTAATAATAAAATAACTTGTAATATATTAACGTAAAGACACTATGAAAAAGTTATATACCATACTAATAGTCGTTCTAGCTATCTCAGCACCTCTACATTCGCAGTGGATGTGGAACAACAGTAAGATGAAAAACATCAAACTACAACTGAATAGCGAAGACTATAAACCTGCTTATGAGAACCTGCTCCAACAAGCAGATTCGGCATTAAAAGGTAAGGATTACTCGGTAACCTATAAAGAGGGCATTGCTCCAAGTGGGAATAAGCACGATTATGTAAGTCTGAGCCGTTATGTTTGGCCGGATCCTGAAAAACCGGACGGACTACCCTATATACACAAAGACGGGCAATCTAACCCAGAGCTGGAAAAGTATGACCGTAATCCATTGGGAACTATGGCTACATCCGTATTCAACCTGTCTCTGGCATATTATTACAGTGGAGAAGAACGTTATGCGAAAAAAGCCGTTGAACTGCTTCGTGTATGGTTTATTAATAAGGATACCAAGATGAACCCTCAGTTGGAATATGCCCAGTTTGTTCCCGGCACCAATGACAATAAAGAGCGTGCAGCAGGTTTGATCGACAGTTATTCTTTTGTAAAAATGCTCAACGCGATCCCTTTACTAGAGACATCGAAAAGCTATACAAAGCAAGACAAGAAGAGATTACAACAATGGTTCACCGATTTTTCCGATTGGTGGCAAACAGCCGATCAGGCTATAGCGGAACGTGATGCGACCAACAATCACGGGTTGGCATACGATATACAATTGACTACTTACTTGCTGTTTTCAGGCAATAAACAAGCGGCACTTAAAATAATAAACGATTTTCCCGAAAAAAGAATGTTTACACAAATAGAGCCGGATGGAAAACAACCTCACGAACTGAGACGTACATTAGCCTTCCATTATTCGGTATATAACATTCAGTTTATGGTAGATATGTTTGCAACTGCTCAAAATCTCGGTACAAATATTATCGGACAAGAATCCGCAGATGGACGCTCGTTGTATAAAGCGGTGGATTTTCTTACACCTTATCTGGGGAAAACAATTTCGGAGTGGCCTTACCAGCAGATAAGCGGCTGGGATAAAGCTCAACAAGACCTGTGCTACGAGCTGTTCCGTATATCTTCCATTTCTCCCGTTCACTCAGATTACCGGAATCTTTATAAGAAATATTCAACACAAGGAGTATCGGATATCAACCGATTATTATATGGGTTTAACTACTAAAAGACAGATTCTATGAAATATATATTGATTGTAAATTTAATAATAATCTCTTTTCTATCCTGTAAGAGTACTAAAAGCCAAGAGGATATTGTAGCTAAGGATTTCGGCTTTGCGGAAAAACAATTCGATTTTGCCTTAACCGAAATAGATCAGGCTTTATCTAACGATTCTACTGCCGCATTTAAACGTTTGGTATCGCCCCGTACCATTAAGCCTGACGGAACCCTGGGAATGGTCGCCTCTAAAGATTGGTGTTCGGGATTTTTCCCCGGATCACTTTGGTATATGTACGAATACACAAAAGATAAGAAATGGGAAGTTCTGGCACGTAAATTCACAGACTCCATAGAACGTGAAAAGATAAATGGCGGCACACATGATATGGGATTCAAAATGTATTGCAGTTTCGGCAACGGGCTTCGCCTTACTCATGATACCCGTTATAAGGACATTCTCTTAGAGTCTGCCTACACCCTGATAACAAGATATAAACCAAATGCCAAAATCATTCGGTCATGGGATCATAATACGGACAAGTGGCAATGCCCTGTAATTATAGACAATATGATGAATCTCGAATTACTATTCTGGGCATTCAAAGAGAGTAAAGATTCTATCTTCTATCATATAGCAGTAAATCATGCGAAAACCACAATGAAGAATCACTTCCGGAGTGATTACAGTACATATCACGTAATCGACTATGACTCTATTACCGGGGAAGTTTTGAAAAAGAATACACATCAGGGATACGCTCACGAATCGACTTGGGCACGAGGTGAGGCATGGGCAATTTACGGGTATACTATGGCCTATAGGGAAACCCACCTACCCGAATTTCTGAATCAGGCAAAACATGTTGCTAATTTTATCTTCAATAACCCTAATCTTCCGGAAGACCTGATTCCTTACTGGGACTATAATGCTCCGGATATCCCCAATGAGCCAAGGGATGTGTCTGCCGCTACGGTAACAGCGTCTGCACTGTACGAACTCAGTCAATATGACAAAGCCAACAGGGATAAGTATAAAGAGTGGGCAGATAAGATCATAGAGAATCTCAGCAAGCATTATTTAGCAAAACAAGGATCGGATAGAGGCTTCTTACTTCTCCATAGTACCGGATCTAAACCAATGGACTCGGAAGTAGATGTACCGTTGTCGTATGCTGACTATTACTTTCTGGAAGCATTGCTCAGAAAACAGAAACTTGAACATAACGAAAATTTATTTTGATTATGCTACAAGATAGATATAAACGATTTGTTATAGCCTTTAGTTTATTTACTTGGGCTATAACTGTTTTTTCTCAGGTCAATTACGAGAACAAGACAAGATTAAATGACGGATGGGAATTTATCCGTCAGGATCTGGGTAATGTATGGGAAGCTGTGCGACCGGTACGGAATGATTCGGAGAAGGTTCCAATATGGACTAAGGTCTCCCTACCCCATTGTTTTAACGCTACAGATGCTGTAGAGCCCGATGTTAATTACTATCAAGGGCCGGGATGGTATAAAACACTATTGGATATTGATAATCCTTACAATAATGGGCGAACGATATTGCACTTCGAAGGAGCCGGACAAAAAACCGAAGTATATATATACACTACAAAGGTTGGCAGCCATACCGGAGGCTATGACGAATGGCAAGTAGATATAACAGATGCAATTGAGAATTTCCGGAATATGGAAGATTCGCAGCGGTTCGGAGGAAAGATTCCTCTAATAATCCGTTGCGATAATAGCCGCGATACAGAACTAATACCGTCAGACCTGTCCGATTTCAACCTGTACGGAGGTATTTACAGATACCTTAATCTGGTTTATACCCCTTCTTTATCGGTAAGAAACCTGCAAACAAATACTAATGTTGATGAAGAAGGGAAAATAGGTAAATTATCAATACTTACCGATTTTAACAACTTCTCCGATACACATACGGCGAATATACACATAAAGATATTCGATCCACAAGGAAAACTTATAAAGGAAGATACTAAAACAGTAAATACCAGTTCTCCACAAGAGTTATTATCCCTGAATATTCCCAAACCATTTTTATGGTCACCGGATAAACCGGCTTTATATTCTTGCGAAGTAAAGCTAACCTCTCAGGCCGGAGAGGTTACATATAAAGAAAAGTTTGGTTTCCGAAACTTCGAATTCAAAGAAAAAGGCCCTTTCTTTTTGAACGGAAAACGTTTGTTACTTCGGGGAAGCCATCGCCACGAAGATCAGGCCGGAGTAGGTGCAGCTATGACTGAAGAACAAATGATTGAGGAAATGAAGTTAATGAAGACCATGGGTGTTAATTTTATACGCCTAGGCCATTACCAGCAGTCACGTATCATTCTCAACCTATGCGATAGCTTAGGCATTCTGGTCTGGGAAGAAATTCCATGGTGCCGAGGTGGTTTGGGTGGAGACCGTTATAAAGAACAAGCCCGCCGGATGCTGACAAATATGATTGAACAACACCGTAATCATCCGTCTATAATTCTGTGGGGAATGGGGAACGAAAATGATTGGCCAAATGATTTCCCTGAGTTTGACAAAGAGCAGATACGGTCTTTCATGAAAGAGTTACACACCCTTTCGCATCAATTGGATAATACAAGACTGACATCTATCCGCCGATGCGATTTTTGCAGTGACATTGTAGATGTTTATTCCCCTTCTATATGGGCGGGTTGGTACAGAGGTATTTATACCGATTACAAATCAGTATCGAATATGGAAATGGAGAAAGTAAACCGTTTTCTTCATGTCGAATGGGGAGGCGATAGCCATACAGGCCGTCACGCAGAATACGATTATGCATCATTAGATCAGGCGGAAGATAAAGAAAAAGCCTTTGCCGATTTTGCAAAAGCAACAAAAGAAAAATCAGACTGGAGCGAAACCTACATTACAGACATCATAGAGTGGCATCTGAAAGAACAAGAAAATATGCCATGGCTGACAGGTACAGCATATTGGCCGTTCAAAGACTTTTCAACTCCGGTTCGCCCCGATAATCCCATTCCTTATGTAAATCAGAAAGGGGTTGTCGGACGGGATATGTCCCCTAAAGAAGTTTATTATGTATTTCAATCGTATTGGACTGAGAAGCCCATGCTACATATCTACGGGCATAGCTGGCCTACAAGATGGGGGCAACCCGGTGAATTAAAAACAATAAAAGTGTATTCAAACTGCGATAAGGTAGAGCTATTCCTTAATGGAAAAAGTCTGGGCATAAAAGAACGAGACTCTCAGGATTTTCCGGCAGCAGGACTCCGCTGGCACACACCATTTCCGGCAGGAAAAAATACCGTGCAAGCAATAGGATGGAAAAATAAAATCAAGACTACCGTAAATGACGAAATTGAATTCGATTATGAAACCCGTCCATTCGGTAAAGTTGCAGATATTAAAGTCTCTGTTAAAAAATCAGATGACTCTACTTATTGGATAGAGGCAGAACTCATAGACTCAAATGGTATTGTCGTTCTAGATTCCAAAGAGTATATTTTCTTCGATTCGGTAGGCGAAGGTATCTTAGTAAAAGATATGGGAACCGCAACTGCATCAGACAAGGTGCAGGCCGTAAACGGAAGAGCCCACATCATGTTAGAAAAAAGAAACGGACGAACGGTTATAGCAGTCAAATCAGAATCAGCAAATACGAGAATGGTAACTATAGAATAAGAGATTCAGTATATAAAAGAACCTATGAACAGTATCATAGGTTCTTTATTTATAGTATAGTTTATTACTCATTATCCACTTTTTTAAGTATCATTCAAACACCAAACACCTACAAATCAAGGTTTTTATTTTTTTAAATATTCACTATTTCAATATTGAAAAAAATGCAGATTCTGATTCTGGATATTTTCGTAGAATAAGTATTGTCTCTAAGGGAAACCTGCCTTACATAATAAATCCGTACTAAAGCCAGAACGGAAGTTTTCATAAACTATATTCCAAAATGAAGAATTTGTATATTATTATTTTTATCCTGTCCATTGTTATACAACAAGCGAGCGCCTATAATCTAAACAACCGGGATAAATCAAAAGAAGAAAGAAAAGAAAATAACAGTTTGCATTCCGTAACGAATCAGATCGTACCGGAAATGTTCAACTTCGCATCATATCAATTCGAGTATGCACTTAAATGTGTCGACGAAGCATTAGAAAATAGAACTAAAGATGATCAGGTAACACCTCGTACAATCAACCGGGACGGAACGCTGAAACTTGTAGGTCCCCGGGATTGGTGTTCGGGATTTTTTCCCGGTTCCCTTTGGCTTATGTACCAGTATACAAAAGATAGTAAATGGGCAAAACAAGCTGAAAAGTTTTCTGAACTCATCGAAATAGAACAATTCGATGAAACATCGCATGATCTTGGATTTAAAATGTATAATTCTTTCGGAAACGGATTAAAACTCACAAACAATCCACATTACCGGAATGTAGTAATACAATCTGCAAAGACACTGGCAAAACGGTTCAATGCCAAAATAGGTTCTATCCGGTCGTGGGATTGGAATCGCCAAGTATGGGAATACCCGGTCATTATAGACAACATGATGAATTTGGAATTACTGTTCGAGGCAACCCGCCTTACCGGAGATTCGGCATTTTACAACATTGCTGTTACTCATGCAGATACTACTTTGAAAAATCATTTCCGCGACGATTATTCATCTTTTCATGTAGTCGACTATGACACAATAACCGGAAAAGTAAGACTTAAGCAAACTTTTCAGGGATATTCAGACCCTTCAGCTTGGGCCAGAGGACAAGCATGGGCCTTATATAGCTTCATAATGTCATATAGATATACACTAACCCCCCAATATTTAAAACAGTCGGAAGGTATAGCTCATTTTATATTCTCTCATCCTAACCTGCCTTCTGATCTAATTCCTTATTGGGATTTTGACGATCCCCGGATACCCAATGTACCGAGAGACGTTTCTTCTGCATCTATTATAGCATCAGCACTTTATGAACTGTCTGAGTATAGTGATAAGAATAAAAATCAGTATATTGCATGGGCAGATCAGATATTAATGAACCTCATAGAACATTATAGAGCAGAACCGGGTACGACACAAGGATTTCTGTTATTACATTCGACAGGACATCTTCCCGGAAACAGCGAAATAGATGTGCCGATAAATTATGCAGACTACTATTTTCTGGAAGCACTGCTAAGAAAACAAAACCTGACGGATAATAAAATTTACGATCTATGAAAGAATACTTAAAGATATTCATATTACCTCTGTTTGTATTGATTTCTGTATCTGTCGCTTCACAGCGGCAGATCAAATCATTCAATGACGGATGGCAATTTTCCAAAGGAGAAAAAATGGAAAACGAGAGGACAATGTCCTCCGACAATAGCTGGAAAACAGTATCAATCCCTCATACATGGAATACCGATGCATATATATCAAAAGATTATTACAGAGGAGTTAGCTGGTACCGTAAATCGTTTTCATTATCAAAAGAAGAGAAGGATAAAAATCTGTTCTTACGGTTCGAGGGTGTAAATCAGTCGGCAACTGTATATATAAATGGAAAACTGGTAGGCGAACACAAAGGCGGATATACTTCCTTTACATTCGATATCTCCGGATTTTGTAACAGAGAGGGAAACAATCTGCTTACAGTCAAGGTCGATAATTCATTAGCGGATATCCCTCCAATATCAGGAGACTTCAGCATTTTCGGAGGAATCTACCGCGATGTGTGGTTAGTGTCCGTTCCTCAACAGCATTTCGATCTGTCGGATAACGGATCCGACGGAATATATATTGACACAGACAATGTTTCAGAAAAATCGGGTTCATATACCGTTAAAAGTACTGTAGTCAACAATGCGCCTAATAAAGCAACAATAAAAGTAAGTTATACAGTAGTGGACATTAACCGGAATATTGTTAAAACAGAAGATATAAAATACTCTTTAACTCCGGGGCAGAAAAAAACATTTTCGAATACATATATAATAGAACAGCCCCTGCTATGGAGTCCCGAAACGCCTAACCTATACACAGTAGAGGCAGTGATAAAAGAGGCTTCGACAAACAAAATCCTCGACATTGTACGCTCTCCCTTAGGGTTCAGATGGTTTAGTTTCGATGGACAGAAAGGATTCTCATTAAACGGAAAACCATATAAGTTGCGAGGCATATGCCGTCATCAGGATCAAATGCCATTAGGCAATGCTCTGACCGATGAAGCCCACCGTAGAGATATGCAACTGATCAAAGATATGGGAGCCAATTTCATCCGGATTTCTCATTATCCTCAGGATAAAGCCATTATTGAACAATGCGATAAGTTGGGTTTACTGGTCTGGGAGGAAATACCTGTTATAGATATTATCCCGGAAGAGGAGAGCTTTGGTGATAATTGCGAAACCGCACTTCGGGAAATGATACGCCAGCACTACAATCATCCTTCAATTATCATGTGGGGATACATGAATGAAATATTACTGGTAACTCAACGTAAACACAAAGGCCTAGAATTAGACGCTTTAGTAAAACGCGAACTCGCTCTGGCACGCCGGTTAGAAAACGTTTTAAAAGAAGAAGATTCGCGCAGATACAGCGTTATGGCATTTCACGGCAGCGAAACATATAATCAAGCGGGCTTCCAAGATATTGTAGATGTAGTCGGCTGGAATTTGTATCAAGGCTGGTATTCCGATAACCTATCGCAATTCGACGCATTTATAAAGAAACAGGCATCGGACTACCCAAAAAAGCCAAAGATCATCAGTGAATATGGAGCAGGGTCAGACCGTAGAATCCATTCTTTGCAACCCCAAAGATTCGATTTCAGTATCGAATATCAACAGGAGTATATAGAGCACTATCTACCGGTAATAGAAAGGGAGCCTTATATAGCCGGTGCAACCTATTGGAACTTTATCGACTTCGGGTCGGCTCAGCGTGACGAGTCTATGCCACGCATCAATAATAAAGGTTTGGTATATGCCGACCGCACTCCTAAAGATGTGTACTATTACTTTAAAGCAAACTTTCGTCAGGATATTCCAGTGTTACATATAGCATCGTATGACTGGGATAAGCGAACCGGAATTTCAGCAAACGGAACAGATGTGATCCAGCCAATTAAAGTATACTCAAATTTATCTGAGGTCGAACTTTTTATTGATGACAGATCGTTAGGAATAAAAGGTATCAATAACTATAATGCAGTTTGGAATGTACCTTTTACCGACGGAGACCATTATATAGAAGCTAAAGGTGTATATAAAGGAGTAGAGCAAAGAACAGGACTACCTATATCATTTACGGTAATACCGGAATATCTAAACAGAAAAAATTTCTCCAATAAAGAATTAGCAATAAATATAGGTAATAATGCGAGCTACACTTCTCCGGAAACGGGGCTTACGTGGATTCCTGATAAACCGTATACCGAAGGCAGCTGGGGATACATTGGCGGTAAAGTAGAAACAACGTTGACACAAATAAACGGCACCAATGACAATCCGCTATATCAAACAATGCGAATGACTCCGGATAAATATAAATTTGATGTTCCGGACGGGGAATATGAAGTAGAACTATTATTTGCTGATATTTCCGGTACAGGTGCAAGCATTGCTCACACTTTAGGTACAACTGATAACAATAATCAAATCAGGAATGAGTTTGATATTATAATAAATGATCTGATTGTGGATTCCAACTTATCTCTCGATGATTCTGTCGGTAAATATTATGCTATCCGGAAGAAATACATTGTGAAAGTAGAAAAAGGAGAAAACATTACCATACAGTTTCATGGTATTTTGGGAAAACCTTTTATTAACGGAATAAAACTGAGATATTTATAATAAAAGAAATAGAGAGTTAAATATTAATCTAATAAAATTCCAGGACATGAAAATCTATTATTATCTATTCATCCTAGTTTTTTTAGTGAGTTGCCAGAGCGAGCAACCCAAATCCCAATTATCGGAAGATTCATTCATCAGAGTGAAAGAACAAAACCTAATAACTCCTGATGGCAAGCCATTCTTTATCAAAGGTACCAATCTGGGTAATTGGCTCAATCCAGAAGGTTATATGTTTGGATTTAATACCACCAATTCGCCCGAACGCATAAACCGGATGTTCAGCGAACTGGTAGGCCCTGACCTTACCCGTGAATTCTGGACTCAGTTCAAAGACAATTATATAACATTTGATGATGTACAGTTCATCGCGTCTACAGGTGCTAATACTATTCGCCTGCCATTTCATTACAAACTATTTACGGATGAAGATTATATGGGATTAACCGGACAGCAGGATGGTTTTGCCCGTATAGATACTCTTATTAGCTGGTGTAAAAAGGCAAATCTATATCTAATTCTCGACATGCATGATGCTCCCGGTGGACAAACAGGCGACAATATCGATGATAGCTTCGGATATCCCTGGTTATTCGAAAGCGAACCTTCTCAAAAATTATTCTGTGATATCTGGGTTAAAATTGCCGATTATTATAAGAACGAACCCATAATATTAGGTTATGAGTTAATGAATGAGCCTATTGCCCCCTATTTCCCTAATATGGAAGAGCTTAATTCTAAACTGGAACCTTTATACAAAAGAGCAGTAGAAGCTATTCGTACCGTAGACACCAATCATATAATCTTGTTAGGTGGATCACAGTGGAACGGAAATTTCAAACCGTTCACAGACTCTAAATTCGACAACAAAATAATGTATACATGCCATCGCTACGGAAGCGATCCTACTAAAGAAGCTATCCAGTCCATCATAAACTTCAGAGATAGTGTAAATCTGCCGATGTATATGGGCGAAATAGGGCATAATACAAATGAATGGATGTCTTCGTTCTGTAAAGTAATGGAAGATAATAATATCGGTTGGACATTCTGGCCATATAAGAAGATCAATAACTCTTCGTTTGTCGGCTTTACAGCACCTGACGGTTGGGATAAGATAATAGCATTCGCCGAAGCTCCCAGAGGATCTTTTAAGGAAGTAAGAGAGGCACGCCCGGATCAGAAAGAATCATGGAAAACCATGCAGGCTCTTATTGAGAGTGTAAAGTTTAAGAACAATACAATCCAAAAAGACTATATAGAAGCTCTAGGACTTAAAGCTAATTAAAACAAGGGAAAGATTTGTACAGACCTATCCCTTATCCCTTATTCCTTATATCTCTCTAATATAAGAAGGCTGTGTACCTCAACGATACACAGTCTTTTCTTTGGTTAAGCACATGACCGAATTATCTAATGATTTTATGGAAGATTGGAGGCTCTTATTAGATTTTACAGCTATATTTAAACCGCTGAATAAAGAAAGATTCCTTGAATAAAAACATATACATATTTAGTGGATTGGGTGCAGATGAAAGAGCTTTTTCGCACCTCGATTTTTCATCTTATAATGTACATTTTATAAAATGGATTCCTGTCGAGAAAGACGATAGTCTTGAAAGGTACGCAATGCGGCTTCTTTCACAAATTGAGGGCACAAAGCCAGTGCTTATCGGTCTTTCTTTTGGAGGAATTATGGCTATTGAAGTTGCAAAACAAATTGAAGCAGGGAAAGTTATCATAATATCCTCTGCAAAGAATAAGAATGAAATACCTTTCTATTATCGTTTTATCGGAAAACTAAATCTACATAAACTAATTCCTTCAAGAATATTTTTAAAGAGTAATAGAATCATAAATTATATATTTGGAATAACTAGTACTTCTGACCAACAATTATTCAAACAAATATTATTAGATACAAATCCTCTTTTTCTTAAATGGGCCATTGATAAAATAATTAAATGGAAAAACACATATCTTCTTTCTAACTTATATCACATACATGGTGAGAATGATAAAATTTTACCTTACTATTTTATAAATGCGAACTATGCTGTAAAAGATGGTGGACACCTGATGATTATATCTAAACATAAAGAAGTTTGGGAGACATTGAGGTTGCAACTTGAAAATAGCAATTAGATATTGTTGTATAGACCTGTCTCCATCAACCGATATTTTTGCAGGAGTATATAGTATGTACTCCCAAGAATTCAGTCTTATCTGATTAAGGGTAATAATCTATGTATCGCAAAACAATATAAATAATACAAGTTATCAATTAATAGCCTGTGTTATATTAGTAATCTACTTCTAAAATGTTTGTTACCTTTGCATCAATTATGAATAAACAAAAGATAATAAACAAGATTTTAAATCAGCGTTATTTCTATATGGGTATCGCTATGTTACTTGTTGTTCTTTATCATTGTTATTGTGCAATTCCAACACTTCCTATTTTTCCCATTTTTTCAAAAGGCTATATTGGTGTTGATTTATTTTTATTCTTCAGTGGATTAGGGTTATCTTATTCCTACAATAACAAGACTCTAAAAATGTTTCTTCAGAACAGATTTACTCGGATTTTACCTTTATATTGGATTTGGGCAATAGTACATTTGTGCGTGGTATGTGTTCAGACACACACCTTTCCAACAATAATAGATGTGTTCGGACTATTTACAACATTGAGTTATTATGGGATTGGAGCAATACGTAGTAATTGGTATTTGAGTGCGCTATTGTTTTTCTATTTATTTTTTCCTTTATTATTCAAGATTATTAACAAATGGAAATGGTATGCCTTATTCGTAATAGCATTTATTTCTGCAGCATTTTTATATTATTTTCATTTCAGTTGGTATCATGACGCCTTTATTGGTAGATTTTATATATTTTGTTTAGGAATATATGTATATAGCATAAAAGATAAAATTAGAATAATTGATTGTGTATTCACTCTTTTACTAGTGATAGTCGGCATAATTTCGTTATCATCCTCCAAATTTCAGTTTTGGGGAATTTCATGTATTTGCCCGGCAGTTATTATACTACTTTCTTTGTTACCCGACAGTATAACCAAGTGGCGTCCTATAATATTGTGTGGTCAATACTCTTTAGAAATTTTTATTGCCAATTGCTGGACAATGCTATTAATGGGAATAGTTCGTATCGATCCGCTAAGTAGCTGTATCATTTATTTTCTCTCAAATGTGGTATTTGCATTAGTACTTATTGCAATAAATAAGAATATCCAGAAAAGAAATATGATATAAAACAAACAATGCTGAATGAAATTGAAGATATCTACAATAAAGGACAAAGAGACTACGAACACTTGTCTACTATTTATCAAACATTTAAACAAATAACACAGAAGGGAATACCAATTATTTATAGTTCATATAATTACAAAATAAAGCAGATAGTAAATTTACTATCTGCTTTATAGTTGTCTCACCAGGATTCGAACCTAGACAGGCAGAACCAAAAACTGCAGTGCTACCATTACACCATGAGACAAACTCGCGCTTTTTCTAAAGCGATACAAAAGTAGAACTTTTTTCCTTATGTTCCAAATATAGGCACACAAATTCGTTGTTATTCAAAAAGAGGTTCTATAAAGCATTAAATATCAAAAACTTTAATAGCAATAAAAAAGCCGGAACCTATCCTGAAGTGAACCCTAAAAGTTAGACAAACTTTTAGGGTTTATTTTATGGAAAAGAAGAAGCGTAACAAGTTTAGTATCGAAGATCGGGAGCGAGCC
>NZ_FQUC01000010.1 GCF_900128985.1 Indolivaga macrotermitis
AGAGAGAGAGACGCATCACTTGCGTTAACTAAACAGAATTTTTCTAAAATACAAATTTTCCTATTGTGTCAAAATAACGGAGCATTTTTTTATGCTTTCGTTTACTTCGTGGTATATATCCAATTCCAAATAAGTTGGTTCGGTAAGCTGTACCGGATAGAATCATTGTTGTTTTGTTGTCGTTCGAAAACTACTCCGGATAACCATTTACCAATAAGCCAACTGCCTATTGCAGCAGGGTGCAGTGTATGCACTTTGCTGCTTTTCTTTCAAATGATCAATAAATTCGGTGCTGAAAATCAACAACTCTTTATAAAAACAACAAGAGGGTCTGAGGCCCCAACAACTCAAATTGAAATGACAATGAAAAAGAAATGTTTGCCTTTGCTGGGTATATTCTCGTTCGGGATATTCCATGCACAGGTAGGAATCAACACACAAAACCCACAGGGAATTTTCCACATTGATGGGAAGAGTGACAACTCTTCTACCCCAACAGTAACACAACAATTGAATGACTTTGTTATACTTAGTAATGGCAATGTAGGAATCGGGACACTAAATCCCTCTGCTAAATTAGTTATCGAAGATGGAGCCACTGCTGTGAATCCTAAATCTGTACTGAAAATTGTAGACCCCAATGTGAAAAAGGATAGGGTTATGACTGCCATCAACTCTAATGGAGAGGCTACATGGCAGGATTATGAATATCAGGGAAAAATAGGACAGGTATATTCAACAACATCGCTTCCGGCACAAACATTTCCGGCAGCTATAACCGCAATAAACGGTTGGAGTTTTACAATACCGGAAGAAGGATATTATGCTTTTGATATCCGTTGGTGGGCTACTTATTCGGCTGTGACTTCGGGGGCGGTAGCTGTTACTGCTACTCATTTCTACTTAAATGTAAATGGAACTACCATGGATCAGTATGAAACATATAATACAATTAATACATCTCTTGGGAATCGTTTAACAGCCTATTTTCCCCTATACTTCGATGCAACTGCTGCTGATGTGGGTAAAACCGTAACAATCAGTGTTCGTCCCGGAATCTCTCCGGCATCGGCAGGACAGTCGACACAAAACAATACTACAATCCCTTGGACAACGAGTAAGATAACTGTAAAACGTATGGATATATGAGAAATATTCTTGGTATATTAATTTTAACGGCTTTACCGGTAATGGCGCAGATAGGTGTCAATACCGAAACACCTTATACCCTGTTTCATCTGGATGCCCGTTATACAGCGACAACAACCAATCCGGATAACGCCGTTCCTTCTAATATTCAGCAACAAGATGATGTTGTAATCACAGAAGATGGTAAAGTCGGTATTGGAACGATAACCCCGGGTGCGAAATTTGAAGTGAATACCCAAAACGTAGCCGGTATGTATCCTTTACAGATTACAGATACCAGTGATCCCACAGGTAAAGTTTTGGTTTCGGATAGTAATGGAAATGCTCTGTGGACAAAAGTCCAGCCTCCCCGGGGAACCGTATATCCCATTATTGATATACCTGCCTCTACAATACCTGCTGGATCGGAGCAATTGGTGCCGAATAGTGAATTTACGGTACCGCATGATGGCTTTTTCTCGTACGAAATACGTTGGTGGTCTTATTATAGTGCAGCATATGCAACAGCTTCGCGTATCAGTATAGTGTTGATACTGAAAAGAAACGGGGTTACAGTAGACTCATTCAGGTATCAGACTCCTTTTATAGGATCATCGGCTATAACAAGTTATATTCCATTGTATTCTACAGCCAATGCTAATGACAAGCTGGCTCTATATATACATTCTGTAGAAGGACCGGGCAATGTGATGACTCAAACAACACGTCAATGGACTACTCCTCGAATTTTAGTAAAAGAATTACAAATGAATTTTTAAAACAGTGGATATGATTAAATACATTATAATAGGGTTATTTACAATGATTTGCTATTGTGTGTCGTATGCGCAATGTATAGGTATCAACACCCGTAATATGCCGACCGGAATGCTAGTCGTTGTAGACGGAAGTGGAGATAATAGCCTTTCTCCATCTGGTGTGGAAATTCAAAACGATGTAGTAATTAATGCCAGAGGGAATGTCGGAATCGGGATGCACAATCCTTTGGCAAAATTAAGTATCGATAAAGGGAATGCAAGCTATCCTATCCGGATTATAGACGGTTATCAGGAAGAGGGAAGAATGCTTACCTCCGATGATTCGGGAAATGCAAATTGGCTGTCTGTTGCCCCATCTACAGGCAGTATAGAGGCTATTATATCTTTACCCACACAGAATATAGCGTACAGTAACTATACCATTCCGTTAACAGGATCTGAGTTTGTCGTACCTACCGATGGGTACTATATATACGAAGTCAGATGGTATGGCAAGTATTCAACTGCACCAAGTAGTCAGGCCATGACTACTTCTCACTTTAGACTGACTCTGGATAATAATATTGTTGATGAATACGAAGCTTATATGGATATTACTACGGAAACGAACGACGCTGTTGCATTCTTTACCGCTCTGGCTACCAAGGCTCAAAAAGGACAAAGGTTGGCTTTGATAAATAGATTGGGGTTTGGACCCGGTAATGCATCCGGTGGTTATATGCAGATAACTGATTATGGAACAGGCGATCCCAGAACCTCAAAAATCATAGTGAAGCGATTAAATATGCGATAAATAAATTGGAGAATAGGGAGGATATGACTTGAAGAATAGTATACCTCCCTGTTTTTTACTATTTGGATCACAGATCCGATAAAGTTATCTTTTTTTGTTAAAATCAAAACATTCCTTATATTTGCCATACAAACAACCTATTACAATCTCTGAATGACTCAGGTTTTCACACATAAAAATATCAATAATGATCTAAATTTTAACAGTTTAGATTTGATATTGTGTGCTGAAATATTAGAGAGAGAGAGAGAGAGAGAGAGAGAGAGAGAGAGAGAGAGAGAGAGAGAGACGCATCACTTGCGTTAACTAAACAAAATTTCTTATTGTGTCAAAATAACGGAGCATTTTTTTATGCCTTCGTTTACTTCGTCGTATATATCCATTTCCAAATAAGTTGGCTCGGTAAGCTGTACCGGGTAGAGTCATTGTTGTTTTGTTGTCGTTCGAAAACTACTCCGGATAACCGTTTACCAATAAGCCAACTGTCTATTGCAGCAGGGTGCAGTGTATGCACTTTGCTGCTTTACTTTCAACCAATTAATAGCCATTTAAACACAAAGGCACTAAGACATAAAGGTTTTATTCAAAGACGTACTGTAGGGGTAAGGCTCTGCTTTACCCATTGTCCTGAAATACAATATAGAGCCCTTTGCGCCTACTTCGTGCCCTTTGTGATAAAGTACACATTATCGGGCAAAGAAGAACCCTACCCCTACAATCACCACATTCAAAATCAACAACTCTTTATAAAAATAACAAAAAGGTCTACGACCTTAAAAACAACAAAAGGGGGTGCGACCCCAACAACTCAAATTGAAATGACAATGAAAAAGAAATGTTTGCTTCTGCTGGGAATATTCTCGTTCGGGATATCCCATGCACAGGTAGGAATCAACACGCAAAATCCGCAAGGAATTTTCCATATCGACCCTCAGGCGGATACTTCCGGTACTTCGGGGAGTGGAGACGATGTGGTAGTAAAAGACAATGGTTATGTCGGGATCGGAACGGTTGACCCTGTATCCCGGATACATATCAAAACACAAGGTACTGCCACTTCTCCCGAAACTGGTTTTATCCTTGAAGATGGAAATCAAAGTGAAGGGAAGATACTCACTGCTATTGATGATACCGGTCTTGCCACGTGGAAAGAACTCGTCGTCTTTGATGCTGTGATGTTTAATAGATCGACCAGTTCTCCTAATTTGAATCTTGAAACGAATCCTAATTTCTATGCGACAAATTCCACAATAACTTTATCTCCTGGGCGTTGGGTTGTTCTGGTTGTAATGTTTATAACAACCAGAACCGCTACCGTTACTGCGTATTATGGGAGTGATCAATTTGGAGTGAGCGCTACTTTTTCGGATCCAACCCTCTTGGCAAATAATGGACAACCATTGAATAATATTAGAACTTTGGATTTAGAAGGTTTCGGTGTTGTGTCGGGTCAGTTCTGGACAGGCTACTATTCTGGTATTCTTACAGGTTCTGTTATTATCAATAATAAATCTAATGCAGACAAAGTATATTATTTTATGGTGGGAAATATAGAATACAATGGAAATTCAGCTCCTGCCGGACTTTATATAGGAGGTCCTGGAGGAGGTTGGGGAGAAGATAATATTGTAGCTTATCGCATTCCTCGCGAATTATAAATAACGAAAGAAAATAGTATTGTAATGAAAAATATATTTGTTTTACTTTTCTTGCTGTTAGGTGGAATCATTTATGGGCAGGTATCTATAAACACCCTTAATCCTTTGTCAGGAGTTTTACATATCGATTCGTCGGGTGATAATGGCACTGGTACACCTACGTCGGTTCAAACGTCAGATGATATTTTTATCTCTAATAGCGGTTATGTAGGTGTCGGACATGCTGTTCCGCAGGCTCAGTTTCATCTCAAAACCTCTGATCAATATAATGGTTCTATTAAGATAGAGGATGGGTCACAGTTTAATGCCCGTGTTTTAAGGTCGGATGCTAATGGAAAGTCTGTCTGGGCATATGCCGGGGAAGTGCAGACAGTATATGCTCAACTTGGTTCCGGGATAAATGTATTGTTGAGTACAATAAATGTTGCAGTGGATATATTTACTGATACTCAGGGATATATTTACCTCAATCCCGGAATGTGGCTTGTTACATGTTCGATGTCGTTGAATTTCCAAACCTCAGAAACAACGAGCTTACTTTATCGGTGTTGGATAAGAAGTTCCTTTTCGGATATTGCAGGAGGAAGTTATTCGGCCGATATTGTAGGCCCAAAGTATGCTTCGGGAGTTGCTTATTCTATAGGATATGGTCAGTTGAATGGTTTTATTGTCATCCACAATCAAACATCTGCTATCAAGCGGTATTACTATGTGTTGGCATATTCATCAAAGGTGAATTCTCCTACCGACAGTATTCTGATGAATTTTGCAAAAGGAGGGGTAGAAGGCAACACTATTATTGCTTATAAAATGAAAGATAATTAAGATATGGAAGATATACTATTTTTATTCAGGATAAGAGTAATAGCTATATTTATAGTTATGATGATAACATCACAGTTTACACATGCTCAGATAGGGATTAATACGGATTATGTAGCAAATAATCTGATATTGCAGATAGATTCGAAGAGGAATAATCCTTCAGACGGCACAACACCTTCTGCTTCCCAGGCATTGGATGATGTCGCAGTTACGAATACTGGTAATGTCGGTATCGGGACTCTTACTCCACAAACGAAATTACATATTGTGACAGGCGGTACTACTTTATCACCTAATCCACAGTTCAGGCTCGAAGATGGGTTGCAATTGACTAATCGGGTTTTGACATGTAATGCACAAGGTATCGGTTATTGGGAAGATTATGTTCCCGGTGCATCACAGGGTGTGTGGGATACTTCGGGAGTTAGCATCTCAGGTAGTGAAACTTCCTTTGTGAATACAAAAGCTAAAATCAGCCTTGATTCGGGTAGCTGGGCGATCTTTTATGCCTTGATAGTGGAAATTGATACACCTGGTATGGCTTCGAATGGAAACCGGATATTGGTTAAAACATCATTGGCTGATGATACTACTTTATACAACTCAGGTA
This sequence comes from Indolivaga macrotermitis, assembly GCF_900128985.1. Lineage (GTDB taxonomy): Bacteria > Bacteroidota > Bacteroidia > Bacteroidales > Dysgonomonadaceae > Dysgonomonas_A > Dysgonomonas_A macrotermitis. The sequence continues at coordinate 5,794 of NZ_FQUC01000010.1, forward strand.
TAAACGGGTTTCCTACTACTGATATCTCAGGTGGAGGTACTTATTACGAGTATATTGTATGGCAGTATGGGAAAAGTGTTTTAGTCGGGAGGTATGTTATCAATAATACAACTACCGGATCGAAAGATTATTATCTCATTGCCGGATCGGTATCTAATCCGGGAGCGGTTACCGGTATTACTTTGGTTAATGTTGGAAAAGAGGTTGAAGGATCGAGCTTTTTCGCTTTCCGGGCTAAAGAGTAAAGATGATAGACATAAATAAAGCCGGCAAAATGAAGCCGGCTTTATTTGTATTTTTGAGTTAGTCTTATTTACCTCCGAATGTAAAGCTTACCGGAATAGCTACCGGCGATGTAATGCTTTGTCCTGCGATTACAAATGTAGGTTTCAGTTGTACTTTCACATTTGACTGCTGAGAACCTATTCCAATGAAATTCTTAGCAATATTCTGAACTGCATTTTTCGAATCACCAGTCATTAATGTGGCCAGATCAACACCAATATTCAAAGGCAATGTCTGTGTACTGCCTCCGGCAATATTCAATGCCTGGTTCACTTGTCCTGTGGTGAACTGAATGTCATCAATACTGATAACATATTGCAATCCGTTAAGAGCTGCAGTTGCTGTATTCGGATTTTTAATATCCAGATTAAGAGTAAAGTTCATAGGAATAGAAGATGCGGTACCTCCTAGAATCGAAATAAGTTTAGGCAAATTGGTTGCCGAAATGCCATTCGACAGATTCATTCCCGAAACCGTCAGGTTCGAAATGTTTTTGTACTCATACTCGCATTGAGTAAGGTTATATGCACTCGAAAGGCTGTTTCCTGTTGTTCCACACCCCGAAAATAGTATTGATACGAACAATACTAAACTTAAAATCTTTTTATTCATTTTATGTTGTTGTTAAAAGTCTCGCATGTTGGTTTAAAATTATTTTATGGTAACCATAGTTGCTCCGAAACCATATTCGCGGAACGATGCGTCTTGTATGTAGGTGTGTTTGTATTTATTCTTAAGTTCGTCGAGAATCGCTTTTTTGAGTACACCTTCTCCTTTTCCGTGTATGAAAACGATTTTTTGTCCTTTGTTCGATTTGTTCTCGTCCATTATTTCCCTGAATTTACTCAACTGATAATCGAGTATATCCGATGCTTCCAAGCCGGCTGTGGAGTCAACAAGTTCATCGATATGCAGGTCTATTTCGAGAATAGGAGAGGTTTCTTTCTTTTTTGCGGGTTGTATTCTGGGACGTTCCGATTGTTGCTTTTCCCTCATTGCCACAGCTAGTACTTCCGGCTCTATGGTAAGTTCTTTTTCAACCAGATCTTTCTTCATCAGGTAGTAGATGATCGCATTTTCGTCGAAATAATCATTATCCCTGAAACTGTGCAGCTTATAAAACTTAACGGTATCCAACCGGATTTCGGCTGAACACGGATTCTTTAAACTGAAAGGTTTATCTTTTTTGAAAGCTATAAATTGTACACAGATCTTTTCCAGATCATTGAGATCGGTTTTATTAAACTCTTCCAGAAATATTTTTGTATTAGGCTCTATTAACCCTGCGGCGCGGCTGACCCATCCATGGTCATTCCTGCTCATATAGTTGTATGAAAGGAAGTAGTTACTGTCGTTCACCAGATAGCATTCGTACGCAGTGGTCGAAAGGCTCTTTTCGTCTAATGGCAGGTAGGCAAGACAAGCTGTAATAAGGTCTCCCTCTTTGGTTTCGATAACAGGAGTGTCTTCTTCGGGTTTTTCCTGATAAGTTTTCTGTGTTGGTTCCGTTACATTCTGTGGTTTAACAGACTGCCTGACCTGAGTATCGTGGGCAGGTTCTATAACTATACATTCGCGGATTAGTACCGGGGTGTCAAATCCGTCATCATCAACAATTACAACATCTTTACCTTGAAACCCTTTTACTATACCACCTCCTGTTGTATTCAGAAAGCGAACTTTATCACCTATCTTCATGATGCGTTTTATATACTTGCAAAATAATAAAAAGGCCTGTGACCTTAAATCTCTTTTATACTTCGTGCAAAGTTGAATAATTTTGACGGATAAACAAGAGAAAGGACATGGCTCTTTGCTGTGCTTTTAGGAATTATAACAATTAACCCTGTTTCTGAAATTTCGTTTGTTGTGTTCTATATACTTTTTTATTCGTATAAAGTTGAGTAATTTTGATGGACAAACAAAAGAGAGACATTATTAACTCTTGTCTTTATTCTAGTAATTATATTGGTTATACCCTATCAGATGGAATCATTAGACCCTCGTCAAATACATATTAAAGACTACAATTACAACCTGCCCGATGATCGTATCGCTAAATATCCTTTGGAGGAAAGAGACAGTTCTCGTCTACTGGTTTATAAAGAGGGTAGGATAACGGATAGTTCTTTTACTACTCTTCCTGATTTTTTACCATCGGATAGCCTGATGATCTTTAATAATACGAAAGTTATTCAGGCTCGGATGTATTTTCAAAAATCCACAGGGGCACAGATTGAGATTTTTTGCCTTGATCCGTATGAGCCGCATGATTATAATCTGGTATTTCAATCAACCGGATGTTGTTCATGGCATTGTCTGGTTGGTAACCTTAAGAAATGGAAGGAAGGTAAACTATCGAAAAGTATTACTATCGGAGGACAAGAGGTGCTGATAACCGTAGAACGTAAACATTCGGCTGGAAATACACATATAATCGAATTTGCATGGGATAATTCGCAATTTACTTTTGCCGATATACTCGATTCGTGTGGCGAATTGCCTATTCCGCCTTATTTAAACCGCGATACGGAAGAAAAAGATAAAGAAACTTATCAAACATTATATTCTAAAATAAAAGGGTCTGTAGCAGCACCTACTGCCGGATTACATTTTACGGAAAGGGTATTTGCTGACATCAACAAGAAAGGAATAAAGACAGATGAAGTTACGTTGCACGTAGGTGCAGGTACTTTTAAGCCGGTTAAGAGTGAATTGATAAGTGATCACGAGATGCACTCAGAATTTATCTCGGTGCGTCGTGAGACTATCGAAAATATATTGAATCATCAGGGGAATATTATCGCTGTTGGTACTACTTCTGTGCGCACTATCGAAAGCCTGTACCATATCGGTGCAGCATTGGAAAAAGACCCGTCTCCCGGATATCTATTAGTGAAGCAATGGCAGCCGTACGAAGAAACAAACTCTACTATTACTAAAGAGCAGGCTTTACAAAATATTTTGGATTATCTGGATAGTCATTCGATGAAGGTGTTGTTGGCTGATACACAAATAATAATTGCTCCGGGCTACGAATTTAAAATAGTGAAAGGTATAGTCACTAATTTTCATCAGCCACAGAGCACTCTCTTATTATTGGTTTCTGCTTTTGTAAAAGGTGATTGGAAGACTATCTATAATCACGCACTAACTCACGATTATCGTTTTCTGAGTTATGGTGATTCGTCGCTATTGCTTCGATAGTTTCAGGCGTATATTCAGCCAGTCCTTCTTCTATTGTTTTAAAAACATAGCCTTGTTCTTTCAGCCATTCGATAGCCAGAGGTAAAGCATATTTCATATTCTTTTCAGCTTTTACTGAATCATGGAATACTATAACAGAACCGTTACGGGCGTAATGCTTCACGTTATCAAGAACTTCTTCCGGAGTCTGGCGTTTACTGTAGTCTCTGGTCACGACATCCCATAGAATTATGTGGTAATCCTTTCTCAATTTGAAAAACTGGGGAAGTCTCATATGTCCGTGTGGAGGGCGAAATAAAGTAGATTTGATATATTCCGCAGCTTTTTCCGTGTTCTTAATATAATTCTTCGAAAGTGTTCTTATACCCTGTACGTGGTTAAATGTGTGGTTGCCCACGGTATGCCCTCTTCTCAATACTTCTTCGTATTCTTCAGGGTGCTTTTTGACATTATCTCCTACACAAAAAAAAGTAGCTTTTATATTGTACCTATCCAATAGGTCAAGTACCCAGGGAGTAATCTCCGGTATAGGGCCATCGTCGAATGTGAGGTATATTACTTTTTCTTCTTTGCTTGGCATTCTCCATATTCCTCCCGGAAAGAGAAACCTGTAAAAGAAGGGTGGTTGCTCTATGAACATTGTTTTTAAACTATATAAATAACATCCAGTTACAAAGGTCAGAAAATTCCCGACCTTTATACTAGATGCAATTTTTTCTTATTCGTTGCTTCGCGCTGCATATTCTTGTAATAATGCAGGACTATATTGTTGCATCAACTGCATCGATTTGCGTGAAAGATCCTCTTCAAGTTTTTGTATATCAGATCCTTCTTCGGCCATATAGTATCCGCGAATAGAGACGTCCGTTAGATTTTTAAGAGCATAATTTCCTAATGTTGATGCCCTGTTCTGGAAATATTTTTCTACATATCCTTGCAATTTCTCAATCATTGCTTTGTATTCTGCTGTTTTCCCGTTTTGCTGATAAACCATAGCTATACGGAGCATGTTGTCGTAATACTCGCGAATGTCGGCAGTACTGTTATTCATTTGCGAAGGACTCAGGCGATTATACCAGTTTAATGATTGTTCCGAACGGTCTTGTATTATTTTTCTGATATTATCAGCTTTTTCAGGTTGCTCAAGTTTATAGTAGAAATCAATAAATGAAACCGATTCTCCTCCCATAGGAACTGTAGCTGCCGGAATTGATTTAAGACAGTGCTCAAGGGCTGATAATGCTTTGTCTTTTTTGCCTTCTGCTATTAACGCCGAAATCAGTTCTCCGAACATAATACGGAATGTTTTGCTTGTGCGGGTATTATTTTCATCCAGATATACTTTCGGATTTTCAATTCCTCCCCATTTAAACTTGTTCACCATATTGTCGTATGCAACCTCGGTATTTACACCTGTTTCGTTCACAATACCTGGAGTAACTCTGTATGCCATACCTTCAAGAGAGAAGTTTCTTTGTTTCAGGTTCATATACATATCGGAGCCTACTGTGGTTGCAAAATAGATAGGGCGTTCCCAATTTCCTTTGTTGATATTATTCAGCATTTCCATGATCATCAGTTCCTGACGGTAAATAACGCTTTTTCCTCCTAGATTGATAAACATAAATGGCAGAGGCTTGCTGTTCAATGCTTTCCAGTCTACTTTACTGGTATCGACTTGCATATAGAGAAGATTACCCGGAACAACGAGTTCGTTGTCGCCTTGTATGAACGGATTTTTAGGAACATAGCTGTAATTGTTTCGCAGTATGTTCATCAGTTCATCTAAAGGAACAGTATCGGTAAATGCACTCTGGTCATAGTATGCTCCCAGATTATAGTTTTGTTCACCTACTTTACTCATCCATGAGTTACTTGACCCTTGGTCTAATTGCTGCTTCAGATAAGCTTCTATCTGCTCTTTAGTGATTACATATGCGTATTGACCCTTGTCTCCGATATAGTGGGCTTTGTCCCATTCGATCGGCAAAGGAGGCGAATCGTAAGATTGACGGCGCATCTGGTCTACATACCAATCTGTTTGCAGATAGCTGAGGTTAGATACACGTACATCTGTTCTAAAACCTTCTACTTCCTGTGCATACCAAAGAGGGAATGTATCATTGTCTCCGTTGGTGAATATTATACCGTTTGGAGCTACGCTTCGCAAATAGTTCATCCCGAAATCGCGTACTGTATAACGGTTCGAGCGGTCGTGGTCGTCCCAGTTTTGCGATGCCATCTGGATCGGTACTAAAAGTCCGATAATGGATACTACTGCTGCGGCAGCTGTTTCGGGGATATAACGCTTGGCTAATGTCCATATTCCGGCAATACCCAGTCCTATCCAGATACTGAAAGCATAGAACGACCCTGCATATGCATAGTCACGCTCGCGAGGCTCGTATGGTTTCTGGTTCAGATAAAGGACTATGGCAAGACCTGTCATGAAGAATAGCATGAAGGTGATCCACATCTGTTGTTCTCCTTCTTTTTTTCTCGACAGTTGGAATATTATCCCGATGATTCCTAATATGAGAGGTAACATGTAATAAACATTGTGCCCTTTGTTGTCTGCAATATCGGGTGGAAGGTTATCTTGTGGCCCTAAGCCCAAAACATGTTCATCTATAAAGCTGATACCTGTAATCCAGTTTCCGTTACTGATGCCACCCATTGATTGAATATCGTTCTGACGGCCGGAGAAGTTCCACATAAAATATCTCCAGTACATGAAATTGATCTGGTAAGAGAATAGGTATTGTACATTTTCGAAGAATGTAGGCGGAATTTTAGGATCGGTTATTCCTCCCCAGTTTTTGTAACCCGAGATATGCCTTGGGTCATCAGAATACATACGGGGGAAAAGCATTGTATTTGTATAATCGTAAGAAGGTGATTCACTGGCAACGAAATAGCGGTCTTTTTCGTCCGGTGATTTTTTTACGATTTTGTCAAATTTCTTTTTCTTGGAGCTTTCAATAGCTCTGCCGTTATAATCGCGTTTTACGTCAGAAGCATAAGTCCGTCCGTAAAATAGGGGAGAATCTCCGTATTGTTCGCGGTTCAGATAATCAGTCAGGGAGAATACATCTTCGGGCGAGTTCTGATCCATCGGGGTATTAGCTGCCGAACGGATAGGTATCAGTGCGAAAGAAGAGTATCCTATCAGTATTACTAACAGACATAGTAGCGAAGTGTTTACCATGCGGAAAGTAACTTTTTTGCTTTTCACACAGAAGAAGATTAGTCCGCCTAAAAGTACAATCCACAGTAACCAATTGGATCCGATAAATGTGATTCCCGAAAGAACCATACTTAGTATAAACGCTATTTTAGCTCTTTGAAGATTACCTTTAGCCGATAGGGTTTCGTATAAGCCCCATATTATGGATACGAATAATAGAATCAGGTAAACGAATACTCCCGAGTTGTAAGGTAAGCCAAGTGTGTTTACAAAGAACAGCTCGACCTGACCTCCGACTTTGGTAAATCCGGGAATAATACCGTACATAAGTACGACGATGAGCCCAATTGAGCCTATAAGTGCTAATAATATACCTTTAAAGTTTGGTTTTTCTGCTTTTTTGAAATAGTAAACCAGTACGATAGCAGGGATACAAAGAAGATTCAGCAAGTGAACGCCTATTGATAGCCCCATCATATAAGCAATCAGTACCAGCCATTTATCAGAACCTTCCTGATTGGCTCTGTTTTCCCATTTTAGTATCAGCCAGAATACCAGAGCGGTGAACATAGACGAGTATGCGTAAACCTCACCTTCGACGGCTGAAAACCAGAATGTATCTGAGAATGTATATACTAAAGCTCCTACAAGACCCGAGCCAATGATGGTGATCATTTCGCCCATAGTCATTTCTTTGGAGGTATCACTGTAGACCAGTTTTTTTGCAAGATGTGTAATTGTCCAGAATAAGAACAAGATAGTCAATGCGCTGAGTAAAGCCGACATGGCATTAACCATCATAGCTACTTGCGACGGATCGGACGCAAAGAGTGAAAAGAATTTACCTGTCAACATGAAAAAAGGAGCGCCGGGAGGGTGTCCTACTTCGAGTTTATAAGCGGAAGTGATGAATTCGCCGCAATCCCAAAAACTGGCAGTAGGCTCTATTGTCATCAGGTAAACAACGGCCGCTATTACAAAACTTAACCATCCGAAGACATTGTTGACTAAGTTGTATTTTTTCATATTCACGATCAGATAATTAGACTAGCTATTGCCTTCGCAACACGCTAAATGTGACTTTTTCTTTTTCAATCAAGGTGCAAATATAGTTAATTGAATGGAACTAAAGCCTTTCATTATTCTTTTTTAAGGTCTTAAATTCTGTTTATTCGCTGTGTTCTGCCCTTTTATGTAATGATTTTGCGTAATTCTGGTCTTTCTTGCTTCAATCTATCCTAGATTTTCTTCTTAAAGGTTATTTCTAATAACCTCTTCTTTGTACCTATTGTCAGGTTTTCAGATTCGAGGCCTATTGGCTTGTTGATATGTATATCAATGAATCTTAAGGATATTCTTATACTTATCCTGTTGAGGAATTCCGTTTCAGAATTTCAGGCACTTGTATATGAAGAAGGCTATAAGGATAATGGCAATGATCCGGTAAACGATAATGAGTCTTTTTAGTTTTTTCGATTCTTCCATAATTAAGGGTATTTATCTGAAAGGCCGTCCGGATCCCATGCTATATAGAAAAAAGAGAATCCCCGATGCAATTATCAAGTACGGGATAAGGATATATTTCATAAGTGATGTTATAAAGGAGAGTTTGAAGTATGTTTTACTACCTTTTGTATAGCATTGCCGGGCTATAGATGTGAGTGTCCACATGAAGACTGGTATACCTATAAAAATCCCTGTTAATAGGAACATTTCGGATAATCCATCCCTGTCAGGAAAATAAGTGCTGGCAATGCCAACAGAAGATAAAAAGATAATTATAAGTAGGCTGATAATAGTCAGAAATATCCTTTTCTCTTCTTCTGGAGTGGTGTTTATATTCATTATTCTTGAGGTGTAGTATTATTTCTATAGCCTATAAAGGAAGAGAATTTTTAATAAATAAAAAAGCGTCCACTTTTTTAAGTGAACGCTTTTGATGAAATCTATATGATTTTAGTTTCGATAGATGATTGTAATTGACTATTGATTTTTTCTACCAATACTGATTTTTGAGCAGCTCCTACTTGTTTATCTACTACTTCTCCATTCTTAATGAATAAAATTGTAGGGATATTGCGGATACCGTATTTTGATGTAATCTCATCGTTATTGTCTACATCTACCTTACCGATAACTGCTTTGTCGGCATATTCTCCGGCTAGTTCTTCTACGATTGGGCCTACCATACGGCATGGTCCACACCATTCTGCCCAAAAGTCGATAACCACCAATTTGTCTGATTTTAGGACTTCTTCAAAAGTCGCATCTGTAATTTCTAGTGCCATTTGTTTAATTTATTTTTTAGTTATTTCTCTACTATAATACAAAGATAACTAAAGTATCTTTATCTGTAAAATATCAATTAATCCTGAACAGGACATTGTCGTTTTGCTCCAAATAGTCTATTAACTCCTTTCTTATATTGATCTTAATACCTCTGGCGAAAAGCTCGATTTTCATGTTTTTCTCGCCGTCTACTACTTCAAAATATAACAGTGAATTTCCGGGATTGTTCTTGGTGAGTGTCGACAGTTCTTCTACCATCGTTGCATTCATTTCGTGAATAGGTAAGGTGATGGTTATTTTCTCGATCATCGAGTCTTTTACATCCGGAAGCAACTGTATCGAATTGATCTTTAACTCCAGTTGGTTTTCGTTAAAACGCCTTCCCTGTACCCGTCCTTTTACATATACATAAAGTCCCGGGCGTCCGTATTTTGCAAAATTGATATAGTCATCGCCGAATAGCGGAATTTCGCCACTACCGGTAAAGTCTTCTATCTTGATGATCATGTAAGGCTTACCTGTTTTGGTAATCCCTTCACGAACTCCGGCGACTAATCCCCCGAATGTGACCTCCTTGTTTTTGAGGGCATCTTTGTCTTCGATGTCAGCCATACCTACATTACACCCGTATTTTAGGGCAATGGCGAATTCATCGAGAGGGTGAGCCGACAGATAGATACCTATCAGTTCGCGCTCTTTGTTGAGGCGTTCCAGATCAGACCATCGTTCGGCTTTTATTATCTCGGGATGTGCTATCTCTACAGCAGCGTCTCCCCCGAATAAAGAATTTGTAGCCTGAGCTTTATCCACCTGATATTTATTTCCGTACCTGATAAGGAGATCAATAAATGTTTCGCTTTTGCCATTCATTACGAAAAACTGTTCTCTGTGCATTTCGGGGAAGTTATCGAATGCTCCGGCTAGTGCCAGTGATTCTATATTCTTCTTATTGCAAGAGGTAAGGTTGACACGTTCTACAAAGTCGAATATGTTTTTGAACGGGCCGTTCTTGGTTCTTTCTTCTATTATATTGTTTACAGCTCCTTCGCCTACTCCTTTTATGGCAGCCAGCCCGAAACGGATATCACCTGCTTTGTTGACAGAGAATTTGAGAAATGATTCGTTTACATCGGGTCCGAGTACATTCATTTCCATGGCCTTGCATTCGTCCATGAATTTCGTGATTTCTGTAATGTTCGACAGATTTCGCGAGAGTACGGCGGCCATGTATTCCGGTGGATAATTCGCTTTTAGCCATGCTGTCTGATAGGCTACCCATGAGTAACAGGTGGCATGTGACTTATTGAATGCATAAGAGGCGAATTTTTCCCAGTCGGCCCAGATTTTATTGAGGGTTTTTTCCGAATGACCGTTTTTCTTACCTCCGGCAAGGAATTTCTCCTTCAGGGCATTCATCTTATCAATAAGCTTTTTCCCCATTGCTTTACGCAACTCGTCTGATTGACCACGGGTGAAATCGGCCAATAGACGGGACAGAAGCATCACCTGTTCCTGATATACGGTAATACCGTATGTGTCGTTGAGATACCGTTCCATGACAGGAATGTCGTAACTGATCTCTTCCTGACCGTGTTTACGGGCGATAAATGATGGTATATAGTCCATAGGACCCGGACGGTACAGAGCATTCATCGCAATAAGGTCTTCGAACTTACTGGGTTGTAGTTCTTTCAGGTACTTTTGCATACCGGCGGACTCGAACTGGAATGTTCCGGTTGTTTTTCCCAGACTATAAAGCTCGTAGGTTTTCGGGTCTTCGAGCGATATGGTGCTTATGTCTATGTCTTCTCCTGTAGTGTGCTTAATGTTTTCTATGGCTTCTTTTATAATAGATAGGGTTTTCAGCCCTAAGAAGTCCATCTTTATCAATCCGGTTTCTTCGATAACAGAACCTTCGTATTGCGTTACAAGCATTGTTTCGCCGGTTTCTTTATCTTCGGCTGTACTTACGGGAACTACATCCGAAATAGCTCTTTGCCCGATAATTATACCACAGGCGTGTACTCCCGTATTACGGACATTACCTTCAAGCATTTGGGCATATTTGAGCGTATCACGCATTACTGTGTCGTAACTGTTAGCTGCATCTTTCAGTTCGGGTACATATTCGATAGCATCACGAAGTGTGACTTTTTTCTTATCCGGAATTTTATCCGGCACGAGTTTAGCCAAGCGGTTCGACTCGGATAGAGGTAATTTTTGTACACGGGCAACGTCTTTAATGGCCGATTTGGTTGCCATTGTACCGTATGTAATAATGTGTGCTACACGCTCCTGTCCGTATTTGTCGGTTACCCAGCGTAATACCTCGCCACGTCCGTCGTCGTCGAAGTCGATATCAATATCGGGCATCGAGATACGGTCGGGGTTAAGGAAACGCTCAAAAAGTAAGTCATACTTAATCGGGTCTATATCGGTAATACCCAGACAGAAAGCAACTGCCGATCCTGCTGCCGATCCACGACCGGGTCCTACGGCTACTCCCATTTTACGGGCGGCAGCTATAAAGTCTTGTACTATGAGGAAATATCCGGGAAATCCCATTGTTTTCATCACACTGAGTTCGAAATCGAGCCGCTCTTTAGTTTCCTCATTCATGTTCGGATAGCGCGATTCTGCTCCTATCATGGTAAGGTGTGCCAGATAATCGGCTTCGAGCTTGATACGGATTACTTTATCGTATCCTCCTAAACGATGGTATTCTTTTTCTCCGAATTCGGTAATTAAGTCCTGCTCGGAATATTTTGTTTTGTAATCTTCTTCAGTTCCAAACGAAGGATCAATATCGAAGAAGGGCATCAATGCATCCGAATCAATAGAATAGAATTCTACCTTGTCTGCAATCTCCAAAGTATTTGCTAACGCTTGAGGAACGTCGCCGAACAACTGATTCATTTCGGCAGTTGTTTTCAGCCATTCCTGTTTAGTATACCGCATCCGCTTCGGGTCGTCAAAGTCTTTACCTGTGCTCAGACATATCAGACGGTCGTGCGCATCGGCATCCTCTTCGTTTACAAAATGGGTGTCGTTGGTTGCTATCACTTTTACTCCCAGTTTTTCGCTGATCCGGAGTAATTCTTTATTTACTCTTTCCTGCAGTGGATATGCTTCGAGGTTTGAATCGGGGCGTGATGTTTTATGCCGTTGAAGTTCGAGGTAATAATCTTCGCCAAACAGGTTTTTGAACCAAAGAACGGCTTCTTCCGCGGCTTCGATATCCCCATTGGTAATTTTCTTCGGAACTTCTCCTCCCAGACAGGCAGACGATACTATCAGCCCTTCGTGATGTTTCTCCAATAATTCCTTATCGATACGGGGACGCATATAGAAGCCATCGGTCCAGCTTTGAGAAACCAGTTTTATCAGATTCTTATATCCGGTCAGGTTCTTGGCAAGAACAACAAGATGCCATCCGCTCATATCTTGCTTACCTTCTTTCAGCTTGTGATTTCTGCGTGCGACATAGCACTCACAACCTAAGATAGGCTTGAACAAGTGGGATTCTTCATCTTTTAGTTTTTGTGTAAGTTCCTCTATCTGTTTTTGGTCACCTTTGCTTTCGGCTTCTTTCAAATCCTTTTTGATCTCTTTGATAGCGGCAAAAACAGGCCCGTTCTTTTTCTTTACGTAGTTGTAAAATTCTTTGATCCCAAACATCGACCCATGATCGGTAAGGGCTATGGCTTTCATTCCGTCGCTTTTAGCCTTGTCCACAATCCGCGAAATGCTTGCTTGTCCATCCAGCAAAGAGTACTGCGAATGGACATGTAAATGTACATATGGTTGCATACGTTAGTTAATCTTTTATGCTATAAAGGTACTCTTTTTTGAAGAAAGAGTACCTTTATATATAATCGAAAGTTTTGATCGGTTTATCAACAAGCGGCTAATTTTTTGTTGCTATCAGCTGCCACTATCGCTTTGGTGCTTGCGTTTATCCAATATCTTCTTCACATTTACTTTGTCCTGGTAAATATGTTTTTTTAATGTTTCCAGATCCGGGAACTTTTCATCAGGACGGACAAACTCTACAAATTCTACCGAAAGATATTTTCCGTATAAATCTTCGTTGAAGTTGAAGATATTAACCTCGAGACTGATATTATCTCCATTATGCAGGGTAGGGCGTTTGCCTATATAGAGCATTCCTCCATATTTTCGGTCTTCTATATGCACTCCTACCGCATATACACCGAATGCCGGAACAACCTTAAAGTCTTCCCATATCTTGATATTAGCAGTAGGGAAGCCTATGGTACGCCCGACTTTGAAACCTTCTATTATCTGCCCCGATATGGTATAGTTGTAGCCCAACAATTGGTTGGCTTTTTCGATATCGCCTTCGCCTAACAGGCGCCGTATACGTGATGAACTGACGTGGACACTCGGGCTCAGCTCTTCGGCTTGGATAACTGTCATCCCAACTTTGGCTCCGTATTCTTTATATTCTTCAAATCCGTCTTCACGATTGTGTCCGAACCGATGGTCATGACCTATCAAGAGTGTGTCTACCTGAAGTTCTGCCTTTAGTACTTTTTGTATAAAGTCCCGTGCCGACATCATAGACATTTCTTTTGTAAAGTCGAGAACTTTACAGTAATCAACGCCGGTAGTTTCTATGCGTCTGATCTTTTCTTCGAATCCACATAGTAAGGCTGGCTGGTAATCGGAGTTTAGCACCCGGCGCGGATGTACCGGGAATGTAATAATGGCCGACGGCAAATTCCTTTTGAGTGCTTCTGCTTTTAGCTGTTCTATCAGGAACTGGTGTCCGGTATGGACTCCGTCGAAAAAGCCGATAGTGGCTACTAACGGCTTGTGATTTATCTTATTTTCAGCATCCAGAATCTGCATGTATGCCTCCTTTATTTTTCGAAAACTTTTCTTAAATCCTGAGTTTGATCTACCAGATATGTTTTAAATCCGAACTTTTCGGCTGCATCCAGATTTGACTGTCCATCATCGAGAAATAATGTTTCTTCGGGATTGATTCCGGCAGCAATTACAGCTTCGAATGATTCTTTCGATGGTTTTGTATGTCCTATTTTATATGACATAAATGTCTCATCAAAAAAATCCGATAGGGTTTCGCCTGTTGTTGTAAATGTATCCGAATGTGCCCATTCCATTATTATCGGGTTGGTATTACTTAACAGATACAGATTATAATCTTTACGTAAGTCTCTGAGTAACTGGAAACGGTATTCGGGTATACCTCCCAAAAAGCCAAGCCATCCCGAATCTATATCTTTGTCGGAAATATTTTTCCCTGTCATTTTACGTAATTCGTCATAAAACTCTTGTCTGGTTATGGTACCTTCTTCAATACCAAGAAATATCCCTTTCTGACGGAACTCGCCCAGATATTCTTCTATGTTGTCGACTCCTATTTCTTTGAAGCGTTTTATTGCTCCTTCTTTATTTATATCGACGATAACCCCGCCAAAATCGAAAAGTAAATTTTTGATACCTGTCAAATTTCCCATAATGTTTATAATTGTTTGATAGATGGTACGAAGGTAAGCATTAATTAGTGAAATCGGAGCAGTGGCTTTTTTTTCTAAAAGAAACAGGAGATAAAACTGCCAAATTTTACCTCCTGTTCTTTTTTAATAGCCTGCCACTGTATCATCTCCTCTCGGGTCTGCTCCTCCTTCGAGTGTATTGTCGGGTTTAACGATTACAGATTCAATTCTTCCGAATGGTTTTCTGGAAGTGATCTTATACCCTTTTGTCTCGAGATACTTTCGGGTACTTTCCGATATTGCTCCGTCTTCGACTTGTATTTCATCAGGTAGCCATTGATGATGGAAACGTGGCGCTGATACTGATTCCTGCGCACTGAGACCATGCTCGATATTATTGATAATTGCCTGAAAAACAGATGTAATAATTGTTGATCCTCCAGGAGTTCCGACAACCATGTATAGAGAACCTTCTTTTTCGAGAATAGTAGGCGTCATCGAGCTGAGCATACGTTTTCCTGCAAGAATTGAGTTGGCTTCATTGCCGACCAAACCGTACATATTAGGGATTCCGGGCTTTACGGAGAAATCGTCCATTTCGTTATTCAGAAGAAATCCGGCTCCTCCGACTACAACTTTCGATCCGTATGATCCGTTGAGGGTTGTAGTAATGGAAACAGCATTACGGTCTTTGTCGATTATAGAGTAATGAGTGGTTTGATCACTTTCGTATGGCATGAATCCGATCGGTTTGATTTCGAAGCTGGGAGTTGCCTTGGTGAAATCGATATCGGACATCCGCCTTACGATGTAATTAGCTTCGAGAAGTTCTTCTTGAGGAACTTTAAAAAAATCAGGATCACCCAGATATTCAGCTCTGTCGGCATATACCCGGCGCTCTGCTTCAACGATAAGTTGTATTGTCGAGTCTTCCTGAAATCCCCATTTGCTGACTGGATATTTTTCTATAGCTTTCAGTAATGTAATCAGTGCTATCCCTCCGCTCGAAGGGGGTGGCATTGATATAACTTTATAGTTTTTATAATCGGCTGTTACCGGATTTCGCCATACAGCTTTGTATTTTTCTAAATCGGAGTGGGTGATGATTCCATTGCTCCGTTGCATTTCGGCAACTATTTTGTCTGCAACCTCTCCTCTATAGAAGCCGTCACATCCTTTTTCGGCTATCAGTTTTAATGTATTAGCCAAATCGGGTTGTTTCAGGGTATCTCCTTTATTCCAGCCCTGATTTTTGATGAGGGCGCATCCGTCAGGATTATATTTGATGAAGAATTCTTGGTTTCGATTGAGTTCGTCGACTTGCATATCTGTTATCTGGAACCCATTTCTGGCTAGTTCGATCGCCGGTTCAAGTAATTTGCTCCAAGCTAATTTTCCATATTTTTTATGGGCTTCCACCATTCCGGCAACAGTGCCTGGTACTCCGGCGGCAAGACCTCCGTATAAACTCTTGTCTGTAATTGCATTTCCGTTTTCATCGAGATACATATCATGATGGGCTTTTTCAGGAGCGGTTTCGCGGTAATCTAAAGCAGCCGTCTCTCCCTTTGCCGAGCGGTAAACCATAAATCCTCCACCCCCGATATTTCCTGCATTGGGATACACTACAGACAACGCAAATTGTACTGCTACGGCGGCATCTATAGCGTTACCTCCTTCTTTTAATATTTCTATGCCGACTTCCGATGCCAAAGGATGTGCTGTAACAACCGCTCCATTCGGATATGTTGCAGTAATGTTTTGAGAAGGCAGTAAAATACTTATTAATAAAAGCAGAGAGAGTATTTTGATCTTCATTTTAGTCTCAAATTTTGTTTGTCGGTAAAAGAAAACCACCGGATTATGATAAAATAATCCGGCGGTTGTTCAGTTTAATTTATCATAGATTATATGGTCAAACCAATTCTGGCAAAAACATAGCGTCCGTTAAATCCGAATTGCTGGCCTGTACGCGAGTAGATAAAGTATCCTGCACCTCTATTCCCTGCATTGTTCTTATCAGGATAAATATCGAAAACGTTGTTGGAGCCTACACTTAGTTTCAGGTTTTTATTGAAATCATATCCTACAACAAGGTCTGTTATTATTCTCGGATCGTATGTCTGGGCATCTGCTTCTATGTTGGTGGCTGCATCGGTTGATCCGAAGTAGACATTGCGAAGCAGGAATGACCATTTGTCGAGGCTATAGTTCAAAGAAAGGTTTACCTTCACTCTCGGAGTAGCAGATTCTATATAAATCCGGCTGGCCCTGTCCAGATAAGAGTTTTCTTTTCCGGCTAGTATGGTTGACGAGTGTACATCTCCTACAACATTTGTTTTTGAGAATGTTCCGGAAAGGTCTATTCTCAGATTTCCTTTTCCTAACTGATCTTGATATGTCAGTACTGCATCAATTCCTTTAGTTTCAGTATCAATTGCATTGGCAAAGAAACGGGCTGATGATGCTCCTACCTGATACAGTAGTTGATATATTTCTTTGTCTTGGGCAGATGCTTCAGCCGCATTGCTTCCTGTGAATTGTCCTGTATAGATAATGCGGTCATCGATGCGGATAAAGTAACCATCGACAGTAGCTTTGAACTTTCCGAAGTTGGCTGTAAGGCCTCCGCTCACGCTGAATGATTTTTCTTCTTTCAGTTTAGGTATACCCAGTAATTTGGCTGCACGGCTATCGTTAGTGAATGTTCCTGATTGTACAATTACCCCGTCAGTCCATACGCTGGATGTTGCACTAAAGTAACGTTGATGAAGAGATGGAGCCCTGAATCCTGTATTGGCTGCTGCCCGAACCGAAAGTATATCATTAAACTTGTAACGGGTAGAGAGTTTCCAATTTAATGTAGAACCGAAGTCCGAATAGTTTTCGAAACGCAAAGCTCCGGCTACTAACCATTGAGGAGTAAAGTTTACTTCCACATCGCCGTATGCAGCAAAAGAAGAACGGCGTGCATCGACTGCATTTTCGGGTCTGAATCCGGGGAATGCCTGTGCTCCGCCTGCATATGCAGAACCATTTTCGGCGAACAGTGTCTGAACCGATCCATTGATATCCGATACGTATATAGGATTGCCATCGGCATCAGTTCCTATCTGTGTAGCTTTTCCGTAATCGCGGTAAGACGATTCCTCTCCTTGACGGATAATGTAATTTTCATATCTGTGTTCTAATCCGAAAGCCACATTTACACCCGATAAGGCATCTGCAAAATTACGGTCTATATCTAAGTTGGTTGTATTTTGAGTAAAGCTGTATCCTCCGGCATCGAAACTGGTAGGAGAACTTTTTCCTAATGATGCATTCAAGCTGTTTTCGGTTGTAAAATCTATCTTGTTGTTGCCATAGGTGTTTGAAAAATCGACATTCCATCCCGATACTTTCCCTCTTATACCTGTCGCAAGTGACTTGTCGTAGTTGTTGGTTACGATTAAAGGTAAATATCCATCGGGATATATTTCAGAAATGTTTTGGGTAAGCTGAGCCGGCTGACGTCTGAATGCCGTAGATTCTCCCTGACGATAGTTTAATCCACCGAAAGCATAAAATTCGGTTTCATTCTTCACCGGTATTACACTGTTGAAGAATAATGCGCCCCCTCTGCTTTCCGATTGTCCGATACGCGAAACATAGTCGGCTCTGGTTTCACCTCTACGTGCTAATTCTTCGTCTGTGATATCCGCTCCGGTAGGATTAGGATAAAGGTCGGGTCTGTTATAGTCGGTAAATATTGTTCCTGTAAATTCTTTCTGGCGGTTGGTTGGTTTACGGTAATTATACACCCCGGCCAGGTTAAGGAAACCTCCTTTATCTCCGAGTTTGATTCCGTAATTGGCATCTACATCTACTCTTTCCCCGTCAATATCCCCTTCCGAATTTCTGGATATATTAGCACCTGTTGAAGCATTGAATTTTAGCTGGTCGGTCGAATCTTCAAGGATAATATTGATAACTCCGGCAATGGCATCAGATCCGTATTGTGCTGCTGCTCCGTCGCGAAGAACTTCTATACGTTTAATAGCTGAAGTTGGAATTGCATTCAGGTCGGCTCCTACCGATCCTTTACCCACTGTTCCGTTTATATTGATAAGGGAAGTGGTATGGCGCCGTTTCCCGTTGATTAATACGAGTACCTGATCGGGTCCTAACCCTCTTAATGTGGCAGGATCGATATGATCGGTTCCGTCACTGATAACCTGTGTGTTTGAATTGAAAGAAGGAACTACATAATTGAGTATTTGTGTAAGTGAAACCTGAGGAACGTCTTTCAAAGTTTGTCCGTCGATAACATCTACAGGAACCGGAGTTTCGAGACGTGAGCGTCCGCCACCGCGTGAGCCTAATACCACAACCTCACCCAGCTCTTTGGATGATAACTCAAAATCTTGTTTTCCGTCTTGATTCTCTTCAAGCCTTACGTTCGCTGTTTTTTGATAATAGCCAAGATAGCTTGCAGCCAGAGTGTATGTTCCGGGAGCAGTATTTATCTCATAGTTTCCGTTTTCGTCGGTTACTGTATTGATGTTAGTACCCTCTACTCTGACTATTGCTCCGGCCAGAGGAGTTTCGTGGTCATGAATATTTCCTTTTATTGAGATTGTTTTCTGTGCGAAAAGTGTAGATGATCCTATTGCTAAAAGTGCGAATACTGAGTATATTATTTTTTTCATTTGTCGGTTTTTTATTTGATGTTGAATTTTATTGTTACTGAAAACTGATAAATCAACAACATCGCATGAAAACCGATTGCGTTTTTATTTTTAAAAAACTGAGATGGAGACTTACTCCTAAAATGCGTTCGTTTCTTCTCTTTTTGTCTAATCTTGTAAGCTCCATAGCTGCGTTGTTTCAATAATTTTATTGAGACAAAGGTATGTAGTGTTAATAAGTATGAAAATACCATAGATTAGGTATATTTCTTTGAGAAAAAAAGAACCCCTGCCTTTCTACATTAAGGCAGGGGCTTTTATATTGGAATAGCTATTTGTTTATTGTTTTACTGTTTCTTTTTTCGCAAGTTCGGCCTGGATTACTACATTCTTCAGATATTCGTATTCTAGCTGAAAACATTCCGAGAATATTTTGTCATCGGCAAAGCTTTCTTCAATTTGTTTGGTTGTCCAGAATTTACCATTAAGGAGGCTTATGCTTTTTAATTGGCTTTCGGTCTCGATACGTGCCACAAATAAAAATATTAACCGTTTGGTGTTTTCGTTCTCAAAAACATATTTGATAAGAAAATTGAACGGTAATTCCTGCATATTCAATAGTCTCGATATACTGTTGCGGACAGCTATATTAATCTCGTGATTGAATAGCATATACTTTTCGAAAGGATGGTCGTAGGTTCCCGGATCAAGAGGGGCAGAGTCTGATCTTTTCTGGAGATATATTTCTCCGTTATGGATCAATGCTACTCTGACAACCGGATGCATAAACCTGTTTTTCATTTTCGATGAAACCGAACGCGCTATCCGTCCTGTTACCTCGCCTGATTCATTTACGATCGGCAGCCATTCTTCTTTTCTTAGTTGCTTGATTATACTCCGGGTTTTTACTTCTTCATAGATTATAATAGTCACGAGTATGGCTATGGGTATAATACAGTATATGGTTAAGCTGGCTTCCCACAAATATTTTTGAGGCTTTAAGAATGAAAAGATCAGTATTGCAAAAAGGTAGAGTGTTATTGTATATTGGGTTAATCTGGCTATTTCAAATATTTCGCTTAAAAATGTTTTTTGTACAATACTTTTTTTCTTCCCTAAATAGAGGCTGATATATGTTTTGGATAATCGGCTTATAAAGAGTATTGTTGTAAACGTAACAAAGTAAAGCACAAGGTAAAATACCGGCGGAAAATCTTGCAAGTCAGACAATAATTTGACTATCAGTGTTATACCTAATGCAATAGAATTGAATAGAAAAATAAGCCCGCAAACACTTGCCTTTGTGTATAGTCTTAACGCTATATCTATAAGTATCGAAAATACTATAGATATGCTAAGCGAGTAAAGGACATTATTAGTTGTCCAAAACAGGATAATGTAAAGTATTCCAGTAATCAATCCTAAAGAGGGGTTGATCAGATACTTTTTTATGCCTTTTGTTATCATATATGTTTGAAATATTCCTAGGCCATGTTATAGCAAAAATAACCATTTTGTGACATGCCTAAATGTCAATTTTTCTTTTTTTAGTCTTAGCGTTGTCAACTTTTGGTTTTATATAAACAACTGATTTTACCTTTTGTTTATATAAAAGAGATTTAAAAGTAATATATTAAAGTTATTATTCAGCTATAGAGTACAATATAACAAGCCATATTTGGAAAATATTTCTTTTTGCCAATAGAGAAGGGATTAAAAATAGAGAACCCGTCTGGGTTCTCTGCCTTATTGTTAGGTATTTATGGTAAAATAAGATTTTTTACTGGTTGGTGAGGAAATTGATAACTTTTTGATATAAATAAGCCCTGTTGTTTTCTCCTAAAATAGAGTGATTGAGATCGGGGAAAATAAATAAGTCAAACTGTTTATCAGCTTTGATTAAAGCGGAAGTATAATCTATGGTATTCTGGAAGTGAACATTATCATCAGCCGTTCCATGTATGAGTAGCAATTTGCCAGATAGGCTGGATGCCAGATCTATTGGAGATCCGTGTCCGTAACCTGTAGGGTTTTGCTGAGGAGTACGCATATATCTTTCGCTATAAACCGAGTCGTAATAACGCCAGTCGGTAACGGGAGCAATTGCAATTCCTGATTTAAAGACACCTTTGCTGCGGCTGAGGCTCATCAGTACAGTATACCCTCCATAACTCCAGCCCCATATTGAGATATTGGCAGGATCGATGTATGATAACGTTCCGAAATATTTAGCAGCGGCTATCTGGTCGTCCGATTCTTTGATCCCGAGGTTCATGTATGTGCATTTGCGGAACTCCTGTCCACGGGCACCTGTTCCCCTTCCATCCACAGAAGCAACTATATACCCCTGATTGACGAGATAATGTACCCAGTCTATATTAAAGCGGTCTAATACTTCCTGTGAGTCGGGCCCACTATATTGAACCATAAGTAATGGATATTTTTGCGATGGGCTGAAGTTAGCCGGCTTCATAATCCAAGCATTCATATCTGTTCCATCTGCTCCTTTTACAGTGATGAATTCTTTCTTTGGGATTCCGGAAGAGGCTACCTTGCTTTGCAGGGCTTTGTTGTCTTCCAATATTCGTAACTCTTTTCCTGACGCATCGTTTAGTGTTACTAAATTAGGGGTTGAGGCATCAGACCAGTTGTTTATAAAATACTTGCCATTAGAACTGAATTTTGCAGTATTATATCCGGCTTTAGGAGTAAGCTTGCTTTTGGTATCTTTTGTGATATCTACTTTGTATATTGATCTTTGTAGCGGGCTGTCTTCTGCTGCCTGATAGAATACTGTTTTTGACACAGGGTCACAAGCAAGTATCTCAGTCACATCGTAGTTGCCGGAAGTTAGCTGTTTTTGTTCCACACCGGCCATCGAATATAAATAGATATGGCTGTATCCGCTTTTCTCACTGATATATGTAAACTGATCACCTATGAAATGGATAGAGTGCAAGAAGTCGTAATTAATGTATCTGTCGTTTTGCTCCTTTAATGCGAGTTTACTTATAAGCGAACGTGGGTCTGCAAAATAGAGGTTGAAATCGTTCTGTTCCCTGTTCAGGGTCATTACTGCCAGTTGCGAGTTGGGTGCGAAAACTATCCGGGGAATATATTCAAATGATGTATTTGCCGGAAACTTAATCTCGCGTATTGTTTTTGATTCTATATCAAATATATTACATCCGACCTTTGAGTTAGCCTCGCCTGCTTTTGGATATTTGAAGGAGGTGAGGGTCGGATAAAGTTGTCTTTTGAAATACTGAAATGAGAATTCCGGGACTTGCGTTTCGTCGAATTTTACAAAGGCCAGTAGCTGATTGTCGGGCGAGAAGTCCATTAGTTCTGTAATAGAAAATTCTTCTTCGTATGCCCAGTCTGTGGCTCCGTTGATGATTTTCCCGAATGATCCGTCTTTCGTTATTTGCGATTCGGTGTTGTAATCGAATTTGGCCAGCCATATATTATTGTCTAAAACGTAAGCTAACATCCGTCCGTCACGAGAAAAAACAGGCGATTGTTGTTTTCCTTTGTTTTCTGTCAGTTTTCTGACCAAGTTGCGGCGTATGTCGAAGTAATAATAGTCGGCTTTGAAAGAACGCCTGTATATAGGCTCACTGCCAGTGTATACAAGTAAGCGGTTTTCGTCGGGGCTTATCAGGTAACCTTCGAAGTTGGATATATTACAGTCGCGGGCCGTAGCGACATCAAAAACTGTGGCAACCGGTTGGCCTGTTTTATATGAATATTTGACTATTTGTGTCCGCTCGTTATTAGGCTGATAATAAAATTCACCATCAGCCGACGAAACTGTCGCTGGTACATTCATGGGGCGATATGCTCCCGATGTAATATCTTTCAGGTTTAGCGATTGGGCGAAAGAACAAGTCGCTATCATAAGTGCAAGAAGCAAAAAACAAGCTTTTTTCATACTTTTCATGATTTTCTACAATACAAATATACATTCTTTCGCAGTAGAATCTTATCTTCGTTCTCATAAAAAGCTATATTGTAATGATAAATGAAGTCCCATACGATCAGGTTCTGGAAATAAGACATAAGGTAATGTATCCCGATAAACCCAAAGATTCAGTTATTCTTCCCGATGACAAAAAAGGGTTACATATTGGATACTATAAAGACGATAAGCCGGTAAGTATTGTTTCTCTTTTCCTGAATTTGGAAACGAAGGAGTTGCAGTTTCGTAAATTAGCTACACTGGTTGAATTCCAAAATAGAGGGTATGGATCTCAGTTGGTACGCTGGATATTGGATTATACAAAGGATCTTCAATTTCCCAGAGTATGGTGTAATGCCCGTGTTGAGAAAATTGATTTTTACAAAAAGTTTGGTTTTACCGAAACCGATCAGGTATTCGAGAAAAATGGCTTTAAGTATGTGGTTTTAGAAAAATGTTCTTTCTGACCTTTTATTCTTTAGCTTCGGAGTCGGTTATGTTTTCTTCCTGATTATCTTCTCTTAGCTGTAATTCTTTTTCTTTGAGAATAAGGATTTCTTTCATGAAATCTTTATCGAAATTGACTTTTTGATAGGTTGCTTCCGCCGCTTTCTGTTGCGATTCTTTTTTCGAAAAACCTTTACCTGTTCCGCATTCGATATCGTAGATATAGATGGTTGTAACAAAAACCGGGTTGTTATTGTCGTCGACAAACGACTCTATTAATCTGAACTCTACCGGAATTTTGTGTTTTTGACCCCATTCTATTAGTCTCGATTTGAAATTGACTTCCTGTTGTGCTACAGATTCTATATTCAGATATGCCTGTATAAGCCTCTCGTGTACAAAGCGTTTTGCCACGCGGTATCCCTGATCCAGATATATTGCCCCGATCAGAGCTTCGAGGGCATTTCCGTACATGTGGGTTTTATGGTTTGCTGTTTTTGCCGAGGATTTTATAAGACGGTCCAGTCCAAGATCCAAGGCCAGCTTATTCAGTGTTTCCCGCTGAACTATTTTGGATCGCATATTGGTAAGAAAGCCTTCTTTCTTGTACTCAAACTCTTTGAATACGATATCAGCAACGATGGCATCGAGTATCGCATCCCCTAAAAATTCGAGGCGTTCGTTGTTTATCCAGCGTCCGTCCTTCATTTTTATAGAGGAAGATTTATGCAATAGGGCTTGCTCGTACAATGTTATATTATACGGATAGAAATTAAGTATTTTGTAGAAAGAAATATAAGGCTCTTTCCGTTTTTGAGGAAAAAGCCTTACAGTTCGGTATAGTTTCTTAAGCACTTCTTACTTCTTAAACTTCTTCACAATTACACATGCGTTATGACCACCAAATCCAAATGTATTTGAAAGTGCGGCTCTAACTTCTCGTTTCTGAGCTTTATTGAATGTAAGATTCAATTTGTAATCGATTTCAGGGTCTTCGTCTCCTTCTGTAAAGTTGATAGTTGGAGGAACGATGTCGTTCTGAACGGCGAGTGTAGAAAATATAGCTTCAACTGCGCCGGCAGCACCTAACAAGTGACCTGTCATTGATTTGGTTGAACTTATATTCATATTATATGCATGATCGCCAAATACCTCCTTGATTGCTTTGATTTCCGAAGGGTCTCCTACAGGTGTTGATGTTCCGTGTACATTGATATAATCAATTTCACTTGGATCCATATTTGCGTCTTGGAGTGCATTTCTCATTACCAGTTTAGCACCTAAGCCTTCAGGGTGAGATGCTGTAAGGTGATAAGCATCGGCAGACATTCCGCCACCTACTATTTCTGCATATATTTTAGCTCCACGAGCTAAGGCATGTTCAAGCTCCTCAAGTACTAAACAGGCAGCACCTTCTCCCATCACAAATCCGTCGCGGCTTGCGCTGAAAGGGCGTGAAGCTGTCTCCGGAGAGTCGTTACGGGTAGACAAAGCCGTAAGGGCATTGAATCCGCCAACACCGGATATGGCTATCGCTGCTTCTGCACCACCAGCTATCATTACATCTGCTTTTCCTAAACGGATAATGTCAAATGCCGAAATAGCGCTGTGGGTAGATGAAGCACATGCTGATACTGTTCCGAAGTTTGGCCCGCGAAGGCCATGTCTCATTGAAATAAGGCCTGATGCTATATCCGATATCATCTTAGGGATGAAGAACGGATTGAATTTAGGGCCTAATTCGATATGAGTAAAGTAGTTTGCTACTTCTTCTTCGAATGTTTTAATACCGCCGATTCCCGCAGAAACAATAACACCGACTCTATCCTGATTTACTTTTTCGAAATCAAGACCGGCATCGGCAATCGATTCTTCTGATGCAGCAACTGCAAGTTGGGTATATCTGTCTGCTTTGCGAAGTTCTTTACGGTCGAAGTATTTACCAGGATCGAAATCTTTTACTTCACAAGCAAATTGGGTTTTGAACTTTGATGCGTCGAATTGAGTAATGGGGCCGGCTCCACTAACTCCGTCGATGGCATTTTGCCATGATGTTTTCACATCATTACCAATCGGAGTTACTGCACCCAGACCCGTTACTACTACTCTTTTTAATTCCATAATTTGTTATTAGTGGAAAAAAGATTATTTTGCGTTAGCTTCAATATAAGAAACAGCGTCTCCTACAGTTGAAATTTTTTCAGCTTGGTCATCAGGAATAGAAATACCGAATTCTTTTTCGAATTCCATGATAAGTTCTACAGTGTCAAGCGAGTCAGCACCTAGGTCGTTAGTGAAACTTGCAGTATTAGTAACTTCTGTTTCTTCAACACCTAATTTATCAACGATAATAGCTTTAACTCTTGATGCTACGTCAGACATAACTTTTTGATTTTAATTATTAATATAAATTTTATTTCTATTTTTGTCGATGCAAAGTAAACGTATTTTACTAATACGATACAAATATTTTGCCTAGAAAATTCGTTAAAACTGCACATTTTATGTTTTTGTGTGCAAAATTATAATTCCCGATTATGCTGCGTGTCGCTATTTTTGCATCCGGATCTGGTTCTAATGCCGAGAATATTGTTCTGTATTTCAAAGAGAGAGGTATTTGTGCAATTGATACTATAATCTCAAATAAACCTGATGCTTATGTACACGAGAGAGCAAAAAAGTTGGGTGTGGAATCTATTACTTTTTCGAAAAATGATTTCTCAGAGGGTGACAAAGTTCTCCAATATCTGAAATTGCGCCAAATAGATTTTATTGTTTTAGCCGGATTTTTACTGAAAGTTCCCCAAAATCTCATAGAAGCTTACCCTGATAAGATTGTAAATATACACCCTGCGCTTTTACCGAAGTTTGGAGGAAAAGGTATGTATGGCGATAATGTACATAAAGCTGTGATTGAAGCCGGAGAAAAAGAATCGGGTATCACTATCCATTATATAAATGAGAATTATGACGAGGGAGGTATTATCTTTCAGGCTAAATGCGATGTCCTTCCCGGAGATACATACGAAGATGTTGCTGATAAAGTGCATAAACTCGAATACGAGCATTTCCCGAAAATCATAGAGTCTATTCTCAAATAAATTTATAGAAGAGCAAACCAATTGCTCTTTTTTATTTGGAGCGAATGTCTATATTTGCGGTCAATTCATTTAACCTTAATTATTAACACACTTGAAAAATGAAAAATTTTCCAGACTCATCAAAAACTTATAGAGTATTATTCTCCTTTTTATTGTTATTTGCTTGTGTTTCTTTATCTGGACAGATCCATACTGATCAGAATGGAATAAAAACCTCTGTTCTTTATGCTATTTCTGCAAATCAGGCGCAGGCACGGCGTTTTGAAGTTGCTACTATTGGTTATAACTCATACCATTGGCAATCTACAGGAATATTGATTGTTGAATTATTTAATAGTCATTATGGAACGGGATATGAGAAGTATACTGTGGAAATAGGTTATAGTCAAGGAGCACAGGGTGATCCAGTGGTGAAATTGATTGATTCACAAGGAATGTATCATTATGCCAAAGTTACTTTAGGAGAACCTTACGATTTATCTACTAGTTATAATAATCAGAAAAACAGAGCAATCCCTGTTTATGTAGATGTCAAATATCATAGTACATACAAAGTTAGATTAACTTATTTACGGGCTAGAGTAAATGATGTTACTACATTGAATCAGATTAAAATACATGAAACCCCTACACCAATTGATATTCCGGATTTTACAATACCTACAACCCTTGATAACCATATTAGAGTAGCCGGAACCGGAGACCACTATATTACAAATGGTAATGTGGGTATTGGTACTTCAACTCCTAAAGAAAAGCTGGATGTTGCCGGAACTATCAGAGCCAAAGAGGTAAAAGTAGAAATTAATGCCGGAGCCGATTATGTTTTCGATAAGGATTATGATCTGAAACCATTATCTGCCATAGAAGAATTTGTAAGTGAGAATAAACATCTGCCCGAAATTCCATCCGAAAAAGAAATGCAGGAAGATGGTTTGAGTGTAAATGAATTCCAAATCAAGTTATTAAAGAAAATAGAAGAACTTACACTATATATTATTGAACAAGATAAAGCGATGAAGACTCAGAACAAAAATATTGAAAGACTTCAACAAGAATTGGACAAGTTGAAGCAATAATAGAATTAGATAAAATATTAAAAAGCCCACAGAACTAATATCTCTGTGGGCTTTTGCTTTTCTATTTTATCACACTGATAGTGTAACTGTAAGAATATTCTTTTGCTTTGAACCGGTATTGATCGAGAGGTGTAGCTCCCCATGAGTTTAAACCGGCAACTCCCCGTTGAAACAAGTCGATACATAATACGACTTCGTTTCGGGGTAAAACGTCGGATGCGTGTTGTTGTTTCTTGGTCATACCCGGGTCTAAATCTTCGGGCTTGTTATTGGTTGCACTTACCGAAAGAGGCTGTAAACCATCGATACGAATACCCTTCTTTTCGTTATTTTGTAGGGTTAACCAACGGACATCGGTTTTGTTACCTGTTTCCTGCGGACGGAAATATGGGTATGCCTGTTCTTCTACTTTTCCGGACCAGATGCCCATAAAGGTATCGTAATGGCGGTCTACATAGTTTTCCCAAGGTCCTCGGCCGTACCAGGTAAATTCGTCCATGTTTTTAGGAAGGGTCATCAACATACCGAATCGCATCATCTCCGGCAGATCATCCGAGAGGGCTTTGTAACGCGCATTGATGGTCAGGTTTCCGTTTTCACTCACTATGTACGTGAGTTCTACCTGTGCTTCTATTCCCTGCAATTTTGCAAGATATGATAAAGAAGCTCCTTCACTCGTTTTCAGTATGCCTTTGTATGTATATGTCACATTATATCCTGCTGCATCCCATAGGCGCAGTTTGTATTGTGATCCGTCTCCGAAATCATTATCGGTAGGTGCTCTCCAGAAATTGAGGCGCGGAAGTTCGTTAAAAATACGGTTTCCGTTGTCAGTCATATTTATGAGAGCTTTATTGTCTTTAGTTGAAAACTCGTAGGTGAGTGTTCCTGATTTGATTATGATCTTTCCGTCAGGTTTTTCTACTGTTAATAAGCCTGAATAGCTCTTTTGAGTGAAATAATTATTGTCTTTGAAAGCAAATTCTTCTTTGGCTACTTCGAATCCGGCAGGAAGAAAATCGGTCTTTTCTTTATTATAAGCGAATACCTGTAGAAAATATTCCACACCTGTATCGAAAGAAAGTTTAGGTAAGTTTAGTTTCACTTCTTTTTGACTATCTGCAGAAACGTTTGCTTCGAAATTCTGTTCGGCTACCTTCTCTCCATTTTTTAATAATACCCATTTGTATGAATAGTTTTTGGAGGTGAGATCCGTGAATTTGAAGTCGTTGATAATAGTTATCACTCCGTTATTCAAATCTTTCGCTTTAAACAGGATATTCTGATATACTTTTTTTACGATATGGGTGTGTGGCAGGTAAGTCTGATCGGGAGCGATTACTCCGTCCATACAGAAATTTCCATCATTCATTTTATTATAACCTTTCAGGTCTCCACCATAGGCAAAATACTCACGGCCTTGTTCGTCTTTTGTTTTGTATCCATGATTGTACCATTCCCATATAAAACCTCCCTGCATATTCTTGCTGCTTCGCATAAGATCCCAGTAATCCTGAAAGTTACCCATACTGTTTCCCATGGCGTGAGCATATTCGCACATAATATACGGGCGTCCCAGATTTTTCTTTGCATCTTCTACCATCGAATTCCATGAAGGGTACATAGGAGCAAGGATATCGGTATTACGTGCGCTATTGGATGTATTGCGGTAATTGAATGGCTGTTCGTACTGCACAGGACGGCTATTGTCGCGAGCTTTTGCCCAGTCATACATATCGAAAAAGGCTGTGCCGTTACTTGCCTCATTACCCAATGACCAGAATATGACAGATGGGTGGTTTTTATCTCTTTCGACCAGTCTTTGTATACGGTCCAGATGTGTTCCGTGCCATTGGGGATTATTTGCGACATTGTCTGGTCCGTAGCCTAATCCGTGAGATTCCAGATTGGTTTCATCTACGAGGTAGATACCGTATTGGTCACATAATTTGTACCAAAGGGGTTGCTGCGGATAGTGGGAGGTACGCACGGCATTTATGTTAAGCTCTTTCATTAGCTGTAGGTTTCGTATCATTTCTACCCGGGTCACAACCTGACCGGTATTGGTATTGAACTCATGCAGGTTTACCCCTTTGAAATATATCTTTTTACCATTGATGAATACTTGGCCGTCTTTTATTTCTATTTTCCGGAATCCGATTTTGGTTGAAGTGCTTTCTATAATTTTATCGTTTCCATCTTTTAAAGTGATCAGAAGTGTGTATAGATTCGGGGTTTCTGCAGTCCATTTGAGGGGCGAAGATATTGATCCGGATAAGCTTATTTGCGCTATATCTCCGGCAGGTATGGCGATTAGGTGAGATTTTGATAATACCCTTTTTTCCGATTTGTCTAAAATTGCGACTTCCACTTTTTGTGTTTTTACATTGTCGGAATAATTTTTCAATGACAGATCAATGCTGAATAAGCCGTTTTTATAATTTTTGTCCAGATCGGGATGGGCGAAAAAATCTAATATGCGGGTTTCGTCTGTACTATATAGGTATACACTCCGGTTGATTCCTCCTAATCTCCACATGTCCTGATCTTCGAGATATGATCCGTCGCTAAACTTATGTACTTCACAAGCAAGTGTATTTCTTCCTTTCCGGATATAAGGTGTTATATCAAACTCGGCAGGGCTTTTAGAATTCTCGGTGTAACCGACTTCCTGTCCGTTTACCCATACATACATTGCATTAGTTCCTCCTTCGAAGTGAAGGAAAACACGCCGTCCATCCCAATTTTCGGGAATGTCAAATGTATGGCGGTATACTCCTACAGGCGCATCCTCCCGGTCAATGAAGGGTGGATTTTTGGGAAATCCAAAACCAATATTTACGTACATTGGGATCCCGTATCCGTTGAATTCCCAATTTCCGGGGACAGGCATATTGCCCCATTGGCTGATATCGAAATTTTCTTTATAAAATCCGTCGGGGATATCTGCGGGTTTCGGTGCCCAGAAGAATTTCCATATGCCATCTAATGATTTATAGTATGGCGAAGATGTATAATTGTCTTCGATTGCTTGTTCTTCTGTTGCATATGGTAGAGAGGTTGCCCGGGTTGCTTCTTTATTCACAGCAAATATCTCGGGGTTTTCCCAATTCGGAGCCGGTTGTTGTGCTGACAGGAGTAGGTTTGCTGTCAAGAATATGGACAGATACAGAGTTTTTATCATGGTAGCAGGTCGTTATGAAAGTTAAATAATTATTGTACTCTACACAAAGATAAGAACTTCTGTATAAGGATGTGAATACAAATCATTCTAAAACGAATAGATTCCGGGCAATAATATAAAAAGACAGCTCTTTTGTGAGCTGTCTTTCCCATTTTTATATTTTGGTAATCAATATTTAGTCATCAGTTCTTTGAAGTACCATATCATCTTTGCAAAATTGTCGAGAGTGATATGTTCGTTTTCATTATGAATCGATCGTTGTTCTGATAGGCTTAAGTTGAGCGGCATGAAACGATAGATATTATCACTTACCGATTGGTACTTGTATGCATCGGTTCCGCCGATAGTAATATATGACGATACAATGGCTTTGGGATATAATTCGGCCATCGTCTTTTTGATAATTTCGAAACCTCTTGTATCCAACGATGAAATAGCAGAAGGTTCACGGGCTGAAATAGTTTCAATTTCTACATTATAACCCTCACAGAGTTTGTCAACATGTTTTTTTACATCATCCACTGTTTCGCCCGGAAGAATCCGGAAGTTAACAGTTACTTCTGAAACCGAAGTCAATACATTTGCAGCATCGCTACCTTTTGCCATACTGATAGCTGTGGTTGTGCGAATCAGTGCATTTGAAGAAGGACTTTTACTGAATGTGCTGATCAATAGTGGTTTCAGAGCCCATTGATTGGCAATAGCTACCTGTGATGCAAAATTCATTTCGCCTCCGATATTGTCAAGGAATGAGGCAATAGGAGATATAATTTTAGAAGGCATCTGGTTGTTATTTAATTTTTCTATTATCTCGGCAGCATATACCAGCGAACTTTTGGCAGGGGGCATAGATGCGTGTCCTCCTATTCCGTGGACTTTTATCCGAAGAGTGAGAAATCCTTTTTCACCGATACCGACCAATCCCAGTGGCTTTTGTATAGATTCTAACGCAGATCCTGGTGCGGCAATAATTCCTCCTTCGTCATAAACGGCGTCGAATGTCAGATCTTGCTGTTTAAAATATTCGGCGATTTGGATAGCTCCCTGGCGGCCTCCGACCTCTTCGTCATGTCCGAATGCAAACCAGATATCTCGTTCGGGTTGAAACCCTTGTGCGATAAGTGTATCTGCTGCTTCAAATAGTGAGAATAGCATACATTTCATATCAAGTGTACCCCGTCCGTAAATACGCCCGTCGGCTACTGCTCCGGAAAATGGCGAATAGTCCCATTTTGATTGTATAGTGTCGGCAGGAGGGATAACTGCATCTCCGGGACGAAATATGGTATCACTTGCAGTTTCTGTTTCGGGATTATAACCGATAACTGGAACTACATCGTAATGCGAAAGGAATAATATTGGTTTCAAATCGCTGTTTTTTCCTTTCCAATGGAAGACCAGCCCGTATTTATTGACTGTAATAGTATCCATTGCTTTGTATATTTCGGGATATGCTTTAGGCAGGTATACTTTGAAATCATCAAAAGGTTTGAAGTATGTGTCCTCATAGACCTCTGTGCTGACAGTAGGGATACGTATTCCTTCGGCAAACCGCTTGATTGATTTTTCTGTTAATGGAGTTTCAGGAGTTTGTCCCTCTTGGACAGTATCTGTTTTAAGGAAAGGATAAGTCAAAGTCCTGATTACTAGAATTGCGATAAAGATCACCAATAATGCAGCTATAACCATAGCTATCTTTTTTATATTCATACTGTTTTTCTTTTTCGAATGTATTTTACCGGTTATTCTGGTATCTCTGAATATGAGATATCCGCATTTTCTGCCCGGTTAATTATTTTTTGTTAAAACAAATATGAAATAAGAAATGTTTTATGATGTAACTGATATTGTTGTGAATATGTGTATTAAAGGGGGTTATCGCAAATTGTAATGCAGGGTTGCTATAGGTTTATTCAAGGATAAGAAAACCGTCGGTTAATGCCTTTTCGTATTTTTCCTTATCAAAAGAAAATAGAGCCGAATCTTTTACTCCAAATTTCTTACTTACTTCATCCAATTTATATACAAGTCCGGCAGCCAGCATTTTTCGCTGAAAATTACGCCTGTCGAGTTTCTTCTGTAGTATTGTCTCGAAAATAATGCGCATTTCTGTCATTGTAAATTTCTCGGGTAAAAGTTCATAGCCGATAGGAGATATAGAAAGGCGTATACGTAGTGTATACAATGCTTTTTCTAAGATTTCGTTGTGATCTGAGTATAGTTCGGGGATATCTTTAAGATCGAACCATGCAATTTCCTCGTCTTCATTTGTTTCTATTTTGACTTTCGAGTATTCGACCAGTGCATAGTAACCAATGCTGACAAACCGTTGCATCAGCCAATGTTTTTCCCTGTCTTTCGGGTTTTCGAAGCCACGCAGAATAAGCATCTCCTCGTTCTCCGGTAGTTTAGTCCTCTTCCAATCTCCGAATGTATGGAATTGCTTCAAATATACATTTTCTAGACCTGTCCTGTTTTTCAGTACCCTGTCGGCAGCAGTATCTATACTTTCTTCTTTTCCGACGAATCCACCCGGTAGCATCCATTGGGTATAATATGAAAATTTGTTTAGTAAAACTTTCATATTACCATCATGAAATCCAAATATTACACAGTCAACAGACACTCCTTGCTGGAGAGAATCGCCATCGATTTGCAGAACTTTAGAACCTGCATACGATTTTTTGCTAGTATGTTTATCAGTAGGCATTTGAGACACAAAATTTTCTGATTTTCAAAGGTACAATAACCCTTTAACAAATTCTAGGTATTTAGCATATTTTAACCACACATGTATAGTTATGCTGTAAAACATATTTCTTTTAAAAGTCCTTATTCTCACTCGATTTATTGACCTAATATCGTCTAATTCTACCTCCTGCACATTTTTTAGATTTGGAAATAAAAATTTATTATCGTTATATTTGCGTCTAATCAACACATCAATGTGTTTGAAAACGCATCATTGAGTTTGTGGGACGCTTTTTGCTTGATGCTAATTTCAACCTGCTTACAGAATTATAAGATTTAAGATCATGAGACACCTCTTCCCTTCTTTTATTTAACAAAAAGCCCGGATTGTGTGGTCTAAAAACGACATCTATTTAAAAATAACATAGCCAAAATCAATTTGGTCTAATCAAAAGCGAACCTCAGGTTTAACGAACTGAAAAATTATGAAAAAAACATTAGTCGGAATTTTTGCGTTGCTTGCATCTCTTTCAGCGCAGGGGCAAAATGGTTCTACCTTCAACATCGTAGAAAATGATAATGGGGCGACCCTCGGGTACTCACCGAACTCTGGTGTGAAAATAATAACGGTCAATGGATTAAAATTCAAAGATCTGAACAAAAATGGAAAACTGGACAAATACGAAGACTGGCGCCTACCGGCAGATGAACGAGCCAAAGACTTGGCTAAACGTATGACTGTAGAACAGATTGCGGGTTTGATGTTATACAGCGGACACCAATCGTTGCCTTCGGCAGCAAGTGGTTTTGGAGCCGGAACTTATGGCGGAAAAATTTTTGCAGAAAGTGGACTTCAGGCATGGGCGCTATCAGATGCTCAGAAGGTATTCTTAAAAGACGATAATCTAAGACATGTTCTTATTACGAAAGTTGAAAGCCCGGAAGTTGCTGCCCGTTGGAACAACGAAATGCAGGCATGGGTGGAAGGTGTAGGATTGGGAATTCCTTGTAATACCAGTTCAGATCCTCGTCATTCGGGTCAGGCAGCAGGAAACACGAAAGCTGAGTTTAATGCCGGAGCAGGTGGTGCTATCTCTATATGGCCCGACGGACTGGCAATGGCGGCTACATTCGATCCATCCATTACAAAACAGTTTGGGAACATCGCAGCTCAGGAATACCGTGCATTAGGTATCGGAACAGCTTTGTCTCCACAGATAGACTTAGGAACAGAGCCCCGTTGGTACCGCATCTCTATGACATTCGGCGAAAGCCCTGAATTGGCAACAGATATGGCAAGAGCATACATTGATGGTTTCCAGACTTCAACCGGAAAAGATGAAATAAAAGACGGTTGGGGATACAAGAGCGTAAATGCAATGGTAAAACACTGGCCGAGCGGAGGCCCTGAAGAGGGTGGACGTGACGGACACTGGGCTTTCGGTAAATTTGCCGTATATCCCGGAAATAATTTCGAAACTCACTTGAGACCGTTTACCGAAGGTGCTTTCAAATTGCAGGGAAGTACGGGTATGGCTTCAGCTGTAATGCCATATTACACTATCAGTTATAATCAGGCTAAAGATGGTACCAACTATGCGAATGGTTTTAGTAAATATATTGTAACTGACTTGTTGAGAGAAAAATATGGTTACGACGGTGTTGTGTGTACCGACTGGCTTATAACAGGAGACGAAGGCGCAACACCGGATCAGTTTATGGGTAAACCATGGGGTGTAGAAGATAAGTCTATTGCCGAAAGACATTACATCGCACTAATGGCCGGAATGGATCAATTCGGAGGAAACAATGTAATGGGGCCTATCATCGAAGCTTATGATATGGGGATAAAAGAGCATGGCAAAAACTTTATGAGAAACCGTTTCGAGCAATCGGCAGTTCGTCTTTTAAAGAATATTTTCCGCCTTGGTCTATTCGAAAATCCGTATTTGAATCCACTGGAAACTGCAAAAATTGTGGGTAACCCCGATTTTATGCAAGCCGGTTATGATGCACAGGTAAAATCCGTTGTGATGTTGAAGAACAAATCAAAAGTCTTACCTATCAAAGAAAAGAAAACAGTATATATTCCTAAGAATTATTATCCTTCTACAAAGAGCTGGTGGGGAGACTGGTCTAATCCTTCTTTAGATTATCCGGTAGATATCAATATGGTGAAGAAATATTACAATGTAACAGAAGACCCTAAAAAAGCAGACTTTGCCATAGTATTTGTATCGAGTCCATACAGTAATAACGATGGGGGAGGTTATGACCTGAATGACAGAAAAGAAGGTGGTAATGGGTATGTGCCTATCTCTTTACAATATTCTACTTATACGGCAGTTGATGCCCGTGACCATAGTATCGCAGCCGGAGACAAGGTTATTGACCCTACCATCAAAGACCGTGGATATAAAGGTAAAACAGTTACGGCATCGAATACAATGGATCTGTCTACAATCTTGACTACAAAAAATCAAATGGGAGAAAAACCGGTGATTGTTGTCGTGAATTTGGCTCGTCCGATGGTATTTAATGAGTTCGAACATCGTGTTGATGGTATCGTAGCCCGTTTCGGAATAGGAGAACAACCTGTATTGGATATTATCTCAGGTAAATATGAACCATCGGGATTATTGCCGGTACAAATGCCTGCAAATATGTCTACTGTAGAAAAACAAGCTGAAGATGTACCTTATGATATGGAATGTCACAAAGATACAGAAGGCAATGTATATGATTTCGCTTACGGGCTTAACTGGAAAGGTGTGATAAAAGATGCACGTACAGCGAAATATTCAAAAAAATAAATCATTTACCATAAAACACAATATATAGAATGAAAAAATCAGTAAAGAAAGTATCTCTTATTCTAGCTTTGGGTGGGTTTTTTGTAGGAGGTATCAATGCTCAGGAGAAAGCAGCGCAAGATACAACGAAGGTAAAAGAAGGCGACCGTAACATGATGCTTAACGCAGCATCTGCAAACTCGGGTCCCCGTGAAGTAAATGTTGGTTTACCTGCTACTGTAGGTGGTACAACCGTATTGGAAAATAACCTGCCTGTTGTATACTTCTACTGGCCTGAGTTCCCTTACAAATCGTGGCGTATGGATGCTATGACCAATGGGGTTAAGGTAAGAGATCTTGGACAAACTGCTATTCATGTTGGTGATGTAGGTTTTTCTATGGATACATACGATAATTTAGGAACGGATAATTTCAGAGGAAGCGGAAGTCTTGGTTCTAATCACTTTGGTTTGATCAAACAGGATTTTAATGTAAGCGGGCCTCTTGGAAACGGATTCAAATTCTCGCTGGGAACTTTTATCAACTTTGACCCGGGTACGTACAAGAATAAATATACCGAGAGATATTACAGCGACCAGACTGTATTATTGAAAGGTGCATTGAGCAAAGATTATACTTTCGGTAATGGTAAAGGTTCTATTGCACTGATGTATAAGTATGCCAGTTCTAAAGGTATGTCTACTCAGTTATCAGCTCCTTATATCTATAAAAAAGACGGATCGGTTAAGGAACTGGATGGTTTCAAAATCGGAGGAGATTCGTATGTATCAGGTCAGACATATGATTTATTAGATTCTTATTCGGGAAAACGGGTTGAACGGGATGCGTTGAATGATTATGGCTCTGAAACGCATACAATTGATTTGATAGGTAAAAATAATTTTGATAACGGATTGTACTTCAATTATATTGTTCGTGCACACTCAGCCAGAACAGGAGCATTTCTTCCTGTAATGACAGGTGTTTCCGGCAGTGAGGCGGGTAAATATACTTATGCGGATACCGGAGAAGAATATACAGGAAACAATGTGCAAACAGTAATGGTTATCGCATCCAGAAAGACTCCTATCAAGTCTCTTACTTCAACATTCGAAGTAGGTAAAAAATCGGGAAGACATAGTTGGAATGTAGGTTTGAATGCGTGGGTTTATGATATCAATAAATTTTTATCAGAGTCAACCATGTTCTATCAGGAAGTTTCTGCTAACCCCAGACGTCTTGTTGGTGCAAGCGGAAGTACTTATTTCAGTGATGGTAACGAATATCATGACGGTACAGAAACCAAAACAGCTTTGTTTGCTACAGACAAATGGGAAATATCGGATGTATTTACTTTGAATTTGGGTGCTCGTCTTGAATACCAGGCATTGAGGGGTAACTATATTGATAAGACTACTATTGTAAGTGGTATTCCGTATATGGATAACAAAAAGACTGATATTGATGAAAATTTCCTGAATAAAGCTTTCATGGCTAGTGCCGTTTATAAAATGACAAGATCGTTCGGCCTGCTAGGAGAATTGACTTATAACGAGCAAGCCGGACACTTGGAAAACTATTCGGCAGGTAACTATCCTGACCTGAAACATTCTAAAATACCGGGAGCTACATTGGGGTTATTCTACAATCACCCGATGGTAAGTGTCGTTTCTAAAGCAACTTATATTCAGAAAGATAATTACAGAAGTACTGTAAACTTTACAAATCCTAACGATATCAGTCAGGTAAACCGTGCAGCAGTAAAATATGATATTCAAACAATCGGATGGACTACAGACGTAGTTGCAACTCCGTTCAAGAATTTCAACCTGCACTTCTTGTTGACTGTTCAATCTCCTAAGTATAAAAACTATGCAGGAACTGTAGAATTTGCAAGTGGAAATGTTGATTATAGTTTCAATGATAAAATCGTAAATAAGGTTTCTAAAGTTTTGATCGAGATCGACCCAAGCTACCAATGGGAGAAAGTTCGCATTTGGGCTAGTGCACGTTATTTCAGTAAAACGTATGCCAATTTGTCTAACTCATTACAATTGGCAAGTCGTTGGGAAACATTCGCAGGGTTGAATTATTCTTTCAACAAGAATCTTGATTTCAGTGCAACTTTTGTGAATTTATTGAATCAACGTGGTGCTCAGGGAACCATTTCGGGAACAGACCTACTTACTGACGAACAGGTTGATGAGAAGGTAGGAGCCGACGGTATTGTCGTGTCAGGAACGTATATCCGTCCGTTTACAGCAGAGTTTGGTATTAAATATAGATTTTAAGTTTTTGATGACAAGTATATTAAGGAGGGGATAAGTCCTCTCCTTAATAATTTAAACAGATAAAAACTATGAAAAAAAATTATTCTATTTTATGGGTGCTCCTTGTTGGTATACTCTTTACACAGTGTAAAGATGTCACATCATCGGCACCGCAACTGGGGCAAGCCCCTATAGATAGTGTTATTGCTGCAATGACACTCGAAGAAAAAGCATTATTGGTTGTCGGAAGCGGGATGGAAGGTCTCGAAGGGAATGAAGAACGTCAGGCTCCCGTAGTAGGTGAAACTAAGAAAATTGTACCCGGAGCTGCGGGAACAACTATCGCTATAGAACGATTGGGTATACCTGCTATTGTTGTAGCTGACGGTCCTGCAGGATTACGTATATCTCCAACCCGTGATAATGATGATAATACTTACTATTGTACAGCTTATCCTATCGAAACAGCTTTGGCTTCTTCATGGAATGTCGAACTTGTGGAGGAAGCAGGAAAATCTGTCGGTAACGAAGTTCGCGAATACGGAGTAGATGTGCTTCTGGCTCCGGCATTAAATATACACCGCCATCCTCTGGCAGGACGTAATTTCGAATATTATTCGGAAGACCCGCTCATCTCAGGAAAAATGACGGCTGCTATGGTAAAAGGTGTTCAATCGAATGGTGTAGGAACTTCTATCAAGCATTTTGCAGCTAATAATTCTGAGACCGAAAGACAAGGTCTGGAAACTAAAGTTAGCCAGCGCGCATTGCGTGAGATATATTTAAAAGGCTTTGAGATCGCAGTCGAAGAATCTCAACCTTGGACAGTAATGTCTTCTTATAACAAGATCAACGGAGTTGATGCTTCGCAAAGTGTAGACCTGTTGACTACTGTACTTCGTGATGATTGGGGCTTCAAAGGATTGGTTATGACTGACTGGTTTGGAGGATACGATCCTGTTAAACAAATGATTGCCGGAAATGATCTTCTGATGCCCGGAACTAAAAAACAAAAAGACCTGATTGTAGCAGCTGTTACAAACGGAATTTTAGACGAAAAAGTTCTGGATAGAAATGTTAAGCGTGTTTTAGAACTGATACTGGAAACTCCTCGTTTCAAAAAAGAAGCATTTTCAAACAAACCCGACCTAAAAGCGCATGCAATAGTGTCGCGGAATATAGCTACAGAAGGAATGGTATTGTTGAAAAACGATAATAATGCACTTCCTCTTACGGATGTGAAGAATGTGGCTGCTTTTGGTTTCAATTCATACGATTTTATAGCCGGAGGAGCCGGTAGCGGTGAAGTGAATAATGCATATACTGTATCGCTGGTAGAAGGGCTTGCTAATGCCGGATACACTCTGGATACGGAATTGGTAGATGTATATAAAAAATACATGGAGGTGGAAAAACCTAAAGTTCCACAGCCTAAGACTTTTAAAGATCCGGTTATTGCCATACCCGAAATGGCTGTTGATATGTCTTTGATAGAGAAAAAGGCTGAAACAACAGATGTTGCTTTTATCAGTATAGGTCGTATATCGGGCGAGTTCAGAGACCGTACACTTACTAATGACCAATACAAGATAGGTGATTATTATCTTACTCAGACCGAAAAAGATTTGATCAAGAACGTATCTAAGGTATTTAAGGCAAAAGGAAAGAAAACAGTGCTTA
Organism: Indolivaga macrotermitis; assembly: GCF_900128985.1. Classification (GTDB taxonomy): domain Bacteria; phylum Bacteroidota; class Bacteroidia; order Bacteroidales; family Dysgonomonadaceae; genus Dysgonomonas_A; species Dysgonomonas_A macrotermitis. Next base: position 46,120 of record NZ_FQUC01000010.1, read on the forward strand.
TCCTTAATATAGGAGGAGTTGTAGAACTTACAGAAGTGAAGGATGCACCGGATGCAATACTTCTTGCATGGCAACCCGGACTGGAAGGCGGAAATGCTGTTGCTGATATCTTAAGTGGAAAAGTGAATCCTTCGGGAAGACTGGCTACAACTTTCCTTGCAAACTATAAAGATGTCGCAGCGAAAGATTTCCCGGGTACGCCTGTTGAGAAACCGACTCAAATTGATTATGCAGAAGGTATTTATGTAGGTTACCGTTATTATGATAAGTTCAATATCAAACCATTGTATGAGTTTGGTTATGGGTTGTCTTATACAACTTTTGAATATTCGGATTTGAAAGTTAGCCGTGAAGGCAATACTGTGAAAGTGAGTTTGAATGTTAAGAATACGGGTAGCCGCGAAGGTAAAGAGGTTGTACAGGTATATGTTGCTGCACCTAAGGGGCAGTTAGATAAACCGGTTCAGGAGTTGAGGACATTCGGGAAAACCAAACTTCTTAAACCGGGCGAATCACAGTCGTTTGCATTTGAGCTGAAAGATAAGGATATTGCTTCTTTCAATGAGAGCCTGTCTGCCTGGGTGGTAGAAAAAGGGCAATACGAGGTTCGTATAGGAGCATCATCCAGTAATATCAAACTAAAAGCACCATTTGTGGTAGACAGCGATGTTAATGTATTGAAGGTTAATAATGCTCTGGCTATGCAAGGTGCAAAATAAGGTCACAAGCCTTTAACAGATCAAGAATACACAAAATATGAGAAAAGTATTTTTTAGTTTAGTTTTCCTATTAGTTTCAATATATAGCTTTGCGCAGTTTACCAGCGCAAGCTATATGTCGAACGGCTTTACATTGCCTTATCAGGTAATGTTTCCTCAAAACTATGATGAGTCTAAAGCTTATCCGCTGGTAATCTTATTGCATGGTGCCGGAGAGCGGGGTAACGACAATGAGAAGCAGTTGACACATGGAAAACAATTCCTTATCGATAATTTCCAGTCAACTTATCCTGCTATTGTAATAGCGCCACAATGTCCTCTCGAAAGTTATTGGTCAAATGTTGAAAGACATCAGGTTGGACGAAAAATGTCTATGACTTTCGGACTTACCGATCAACCGACAGCAGCTATGTCTACCTTGATGAACCTGATTCAAAACTGGGTTTCTTCGGGTTCTGTAAATACCCGTCAGGTTTATATCGGCGGCCTTTCGATGGGAGGAATGGGTACACTTGAGTTATTATGGCGTATGCCTCAAACTTTCACCGCAGCTTTTGCTATTTGCGGGGGAAGTGATCTGGATAAGCTTCCGGTATATGCAAAACATACACCCTTGTGGTTATTCCATGGTGATGCGGATGTGGTTGTATCGGTCAATAATTCAAGGAATATTAATAAACGTCTGCTTGAACTGGGTGGTGAGGTTAAGTATACCGAATATCCGGGAGTTAACCATAATAGTTGGGAGAATGCATTTCAGGAAAAAGAACTTGCTTCGTGGTTATTTCAACATAAAAAATAAAACCCCTTAATTTTTCATCACTTTCAATTTAATTCTTATCGCCTTGTCATTTGATTTTATGACAGGGCGATATTTTTATACTCTAAAAAAAAGATATTTTACTCCTGTTCTCATATGTTTTAGTTTTTCTTTGTATTATTGTAATGTGAACACTTATTTTTACCATGCCATGAAAAAAAACATTTTAACCTTAGGATTAGTAGTGGTGTCCACTTTCTTATCCGCCCAAACAGTAAGCAGTCCCGATGGAATGCTGAAAGTAGAAATTAAAACGTCCGATAACAAGTTGTTTTACAATGTACGTTATCAGGATAAAGTCATGCTCGAAGATTCTCCACTAGGGCTTGAAACCAGTATCGGAGATTTTGCAAATACATTAGTACCTGTAAACTCAGTCCAAAATAAAATTGATGAAGAGTATATCTTGCCTCATGGTAAAGCCAGCCTTATACAATATCAGGCAAATCAGCTTATATGCAGTTATACTAATGGAGGTGTTGATACACTACAGGTTATATTCAATGTAAGTAACAATAATATAGCTCAATCTTATCGGGTAGCATCAAAGAATAAAGTCCGTTGTATTGTACTAAAAGAAAATACTGGGTTTAAATTACCTCAAACTGCAACAACATTTATTACTCCTCAGGCACCTTGGGGAAGTGGTTGGCAAGCGACAAAACCAAGTTATGAAGAAGAATATACAGTAGACGAACCGGTTGGAAGAAAATCTACTTACGGATTGGGATATACTTTTCCTGCCTTATTCCACCGAGGTAATGATGGTTGGGTTTTGATTTCTGAAACAGGGGTAACCAGTAATTATGTGGGAACTAAACTGAGTGAAGGTACAAGTGATGGATTATATATGATTTCATTTCCTGAAAAAGAAGAGAATGCAGGAATAGGAGAACAGGGAGTTTCGGCTGCATTACCATTGACTACCTCTTGGAAAACAATTACAGTTGGCGAAACCTTAAAACCTATTGTAGAAACAACTATATCATATGATGTGGTAAAACCTGTAATAGAACCTACTCAGGTATATAAAGCGGGAAAATCTTGCTGGAGCTGGCTTGTGTGGCAGGATAATAGTGTTAACTATGATGATCAGATTAAATTTATTGACCTTGCTTCGAAAATGAATATCGAGTATGTTCTGGTCGATGGTTGGTGGGATACACAAATAGGAAGGGATCGGATACCTTCATTAGTAGCTTATGCCCGGTCGAAGGGGGTTGGTATTATCCTCTGGTATAATTCGAATGGCTCGTGGAACGACGCTCCTCAGACCCCTCAGGATAGAATGGATACAGCTCCGGCGCGTCAGCGTGAGATGGCCTGGCTGCAATCGATAGGAGTAAAGGGGATTAAAGTGGATTTCTTCGGTGGAGACAAGCAAGTTACTATGAGGCTATACGAAGATATACTTACCGATGCAAACCGTTGTGGTATCCATGTAAATTTTCATGGGGCGACTTTACCCCGTGGATGGGAAAAAATGTACCCCAACCATATGACGAGTGAAGCCGTATTAGGTTCCGAAAATATTATTTTCCAGCAGAAATACGCCGATATGGAGGCCTTTACAAGTACTATACTTCCTTTTACAAGAAACACAACAGCTGCAATGGACTTCGGACCTTTGTATCTGAATAAAATATTGTCTAAGGATCAGAAAAAAGGATCGAAACGTGTAACAACGGATGCTTTTCAGTTGGCAACGGCTGTTATCTATCAGTCGGGAATACAACATTTAGGAATTACGCCTAATATATTAGATGAACAACCTGATTATGTTCTGGACTTTATTAAATATGTTCCGGCAACCTGGGACGAAACACGTTTCGTTGATGGATATCCCGGTAAATATGTTGTAATGGCTCGCCGTACCGGTAATCAGTGGTATATAGCTGCTACCAATGCTGAAAAGTCGGCTAAGACTCTTAAATTATCTTTGCCATGGCTGGCAGGTAAGCAACTGAATATGATAAGTGACCGGCCGGATGGTTCTGCTGCCAATGAAAAAGTAGTGGTAGGAAAGGATGGTTCTGTTACTATTAAGATGGAGTCGTCAGGTGGAGTTGTTCTGTTTTAATTTTATACTGTCTCAAAAGTAGAATAAAAGTTTCTGGGTATACAGGCCCGAAGAAAAAGCATAGAAAAAGGAGCTTGCCCGACTTTGGGAATAGCTCCTTTTTCTTATTTTTGTATTACCCGTCCTAAAATAAAATAGGTTGACACAAAAAAACTAATTAATGAAAAGTTATGTTCACTAAATTGAAAGCACACTTCAAGTCGAAAGTATCACTGACAGAAAATGAATTGGAGCTAATTGACAAATATTTTGAAGTTAGAGATTTCAAAAAGAAAGATTTTCTATTAGAAAGTGGGAAAGCTTGTGATTTTATTGGATATATAGAAAAAGGAACAATCAGACATTTTCATATTAAGGATGGAGAAGAAAATACCTGTGACATATCTTTTAGCGGGCATTGGATTACAGATTTTCAAAGTTTTACCAACTGCTGCAATTCTGTAATGAATTTACAGGTATTGGAAGAAACTACAGTTTTCATTATTTATAAAGAAAATCTGTATAAACTATATAAAGAGTGTAACAAGTATGAAACATTTGGGCGATTAATGGCTGAGCAGGTTGCACAAAGGGCAACAGAGATAGCGATGTCGTTATCTTCTGATAAACCTGAGGAAAGGTTTCAAAAGTTGATTAAAACGCAACCTGAATTATTTCAGCGTATATCACAAAAATATATTGCGAACCTTTTGGGTATAAAGCCCGAGAGTTTAAGTAGAATTAGGAAAAGAATATTAAGTAATTCAAAACCTTAACTTAAGTCATCGCTTCGTAGTCAACCTGATGTATAATTTTACCTCTGAAAATAATCAGAGATAAAATGGACACTTCAATCTTACAAATTCAAAAATTGGATATATCGATAATCAAAACTTTTGAGCATCAGCTAGAGGATGTAATGGAAATTATTGATAAAGAGCAATTAAAAGCCAAACTAAAAGAGGTTGAGAAAGACTATTCAACGAAAGCTAGTGAAATCAATACAGTAAGGAAAGGCATTATCTATCATGAAACAGCTCTTAACTTGTCTTTCTTCTCGAATACTGAATATAAAGGATATGCGAAAAAGAGTTTTGATATTTTGAGTATGCTTTATAATTCATCGACAACAACCAGAGAGCTTTTACCATTTATATCATCTTATCAGGCTTCTGCATTAGCATTAATGGCTTCCGAGACAAACAACCTGATTAAATTATTTCAATCATTCTCATTATTTGACGATGCTGTCAGGAAATACGCTGATATCAGCTATTTACCTGAGTTTATGAGAGGGAGTGTAGCAGAAAATATTCCCAAAATATTCTTTTGGCTTCATAAATACGGTAAAATTGATTTTCAGTCAATAATCGATAAATATAATTTAAACAACGATTATGCTAATCGGAAAATTATGAGTTTTACTTACTGGGCTTGGGCAAAACAACGACAAGATAAGAGATATGTAACACAAGCTAAAGAGTATCTTGAACGTGCCATTACATTAGATCCCAATTATCAGGCAGGGAGGCAAAGGAGCGAACAGCTTCTAAAAATGTTTAGAGAGAAATACTAGGTTAGTTTCATGCATCCAATACTTCTTCTTAAAAGATTTAGTTCCTTACTTTTTATTTTTTTTGGTCTGTTCTTTTGTCAGGTTCTGGATATCTTTTAGGGAGAACTCTCCTAAGAATCGTATTACACTAACTTCCGATCCGTCTTCGGTCAGCATTAGTAATTCCGATTTCTTATCGTTAGAGTTTTTCTTCAGATAGAAAGCTGTTTTGGAATCCTCATCTTTTACCAACATTAATGTCTCATAGTTGCCCGATCTTACAAGCCTGTCGGTAGTTGCCCGCAATGTATTGGATGCGCTACGCCCTTCGGCAGAATATACTTGCAAGGTTTCCAGTTTACCGGCTATCTTTCCGATATTTACTCCGGGCATATCCATATTATTCATCATTCCCAGCATCGACTTTGTTATATAAACCACCTCTATCCCTTTAGTATTTGCCAGATCGTGGAAAACATCCCTGTTTTGATTGGAAGATGAAGCTTTACTCTGGTTATCTTTCTGGTCGCCTATGTTATACGAGTAACTGTAGTAGTTTTCGTCTGTATCCAGATTTAATGTTATCAAACCGTCTATATTCAATCCCTCTAATTCGGCTTGTAGGCCTGCCATATCCTCCTTTAGGCCTTCCAGTCCCAAAGCGACTTCTTCTGATATTTTACTTAAGTTTACGTCTATCTTTACTTTATTCTGAGCATATTGGGGCGAGATTCCCAATACGAGTAAGACTAATATAACCACCCACTTTTTCATAACCGTATATTATTTTTATTCATTACCTTATTTACTCTGTCAACATTATCTTGTATGGATTCTACTTGCTGAAGCCCTTTGTTTAATTTGTTGGAGACCAGTAGCATTACTTTCTGAGTTTCACGATAAGCATCTTCCGGATCGGAATAAGTATCTACAACTGCGTACTCCTGATGTTGCCCCATTCCTTTGTAGAGGAATATTCCGGCGGTTATCATGATAGCAATACAGGCGGCAATGCCTGATACCCATTTCCAATGTATATGTATTGATTTGCGGATAGGGCGAGATGTGCGATTCTCTTCTTTATCAAGCTTATCAACTAAAGAGATTAGTCTGCTTTCGAGATGATAAGGAGCTTCTTCGTTTTTCCTGCTATAGATTTCCATGAACATTTTCTGCTCTATATCCATCCAGTCGGGTACATTCTCCGATTTAAAAAAATCCAGTAGAATTTTTTCTTCGTCGAGGGTAGTAGTACCTCCATAAAACGAAGTGATAAGTTCCTCTATATGTTTAATATCTATATTCTTCATGTCCATATTGACTATAAAACAGTTCTTTTATTTTTTTTCTGGCTCTTGATAACAGTACCCTGACATTAACGCTGGTCAGTCCCATTATCTCCTCTATTTCTTCAGACGAGCAATCGTCAAAGTGCCTTAACCTTATTACTTGTTGTTGCTGTTCAGGCAATTGTTTCATTATATTTTCAATATAATTTATTTCTTCTTTATGCTCGATGTCCGAAACCGTCTCTAACTGGTCGGCCAACTGCAAACCTTCGGATGATTGTGACGGATGCCGGGCTTTCGAGCGAAGAAAATCGAGACACAAATTTTTTAAAATTGTAACACAATATGATTCTGCATTATCGACCAGAGCAAGTTCGTCCCTTTTGTTCCACATTTTGATATACGCCTCCTGCACAAGATCTTCGGCATCACATACGTCTTCTACAAGGCGGTATGCTACTCTGAACATCTTCTGATGATAGGGTATATATTTTTCTTTAAATGCAGATGAATCCATCCGGGAACTGAACTTCTTTTTTGATTAAGTAAAAGTAAGTATTAATGATATGTTTTCATGAATAACTATCAGTTATATTTATACTTACCCGAGCAATAAAAAGGCCTGATACCTTATTTCTTCTTCTTTTTTACACCATATTCCTTCGTCAGGTCAGCTAAATCGTCAAACGAAAACTTGCCGTTTAGTTTTACTATGGATGGTTCTTTGCCTCCTGCCGATACAATATATAATTCGCGAATTTTCTTCTTCTTGGTTTTAGATAGAATATAGACGTCGTCTTTATCGTCTTTTACTCTCATCAGCAGGTCATAATCGCCCATCTTCATATTAGACACATCATTTGCAAATCTTTTTTTGTCACCGGATGTGCAATCGCTTAAATCCAATACCTGAACCGAACTTACCTTTCGGAAAACTTTCGATTCACTATCGTTTGTCGAAACCATTTTCATCATCGAAAATAAGAATTTGCGCAATTTTACATTTTCGGCTTTCGGCACTTTCGAATAACAGGTCATCAACTCATCTACATTATGGGCTGAGGCTGAAAACCCCAACAACATAAAAAAGCAAATATATACTATTGATTTCTTTCCCATTGTATGTTCTTTTCTTGTAAGACGAAATATGAAAGGCAGATGTTACAGAGTTTTATATTTTTTGATAATCTTTTTTTATCTTTGTGTGCATCAAGGTTCAGAAACTGCCTGAAGTTATCGGTAACTGTCTTTACTTTAATATAAAACAAAATCCATGACCGAAAAAATCATTATTCTTGATTTTGGTTCACAAACCACTCAATTGATTGCCAGACGCATCCGCGAATTGAATACCTACTGCGAAATAGTTCCCTACAACAAGTTCCCCCAAGATGATACTACTGTAAAAGGAGTAATCCTTTCGGGTAGCCCGTTTTCAGTAAACGACAAGGATGCATTTTATACAGACCTGAATGATATCCGTAAAAAATATCCACTTTTGGGAATATGCTATGGTGCCCAGCTTTTGGCTCATACCTCTAATGGTAAAGTTGAAAAAGGAGATTCACGTGAATATGGACGTGCACATCTGGTTACGATAAATAACGATCTATTATTTGACGGAATCAAAGAAGGTTCGCAGGTATGGATGTCACACGGTGATACTATTACTGTATTGCCTGCCGATTTTAAAATTATAGCCAGTACGGAAGATGTACAGGCGGCTGCTTATAAAATAGACGGAGAACAAACATGGGGTGTACAGTTTCATCCTGAGGTGTACCATTCAACAGATGGAACCAGAATTCTTAGCAATTTTCTGAATATTTGCGGATGTAAAAAGGACTGGACTCCGGCATCGTTTGTAGAGTCTACTGTGGCTGAATTAAAGGCGCAACTGGGTGATGACAAAGTCATACTGGCATTGTCCGGAGGTGTTGATTCTTCCGTAACGGCCGTGCTTCTGAATCAGGCAATAGGCAAAAACCTGACGTGTGTCTTTGTTGATCACGGCCTATTGCGTAAAGGAGAATTCGAAAGAGTGTTGAAAGATTATGAGCACCTTGGACTAAATGTAATCGGTGTAGATGCTAAAGAACGTTTTTATAAGGCTTTAGCCGGCGTTAGTGATCCTGAACAAAAGAGAAAGATTATAGGTAAAGGTTTCATCGATGTATTCGATGAGGAAGCCCACAAACTGAAAGATATTAAATGGCTCGGACAGGGTACTATTTATCCTGATATTATTGAGTCTCTTTCCATTACCGGAACTGTGATAAAATCGCACCATAATGTGGGAGGATTACCCGAAAAAATGAATCTGAAGTTAGTAGAACCTCTCCGTTTATTATTCAAGGACGAAGTTCGCCGTGTAGGGTTGGAGATGAATATGATGGAGCACCTGATCAAACGTCATCCTTTCCCCGGGCCGGGATTAGGTATCCGTGTTCTTGGTGATATTACTCCCGAGAAAGTGGAGATATTGCAAAATGCCGATGATATATACATGCGTATGCTGAATGAATATCATCTGTACGATCAGGTATGGCAAGCCGGGGCTATTTTACTTCCTGTAAAATCGGTTGGAGTAATGGGTGATGAACGTACATACGAATTCACTATAGCTTTACGTGCGGTAACGTCTACGGATGCAATGACTGCCGACTGGGCACATCTTCCTTACGAATTTTTAGCTAAGGTATCGAATGAGATTATCAATAAGGTAAAAGGGGTAAACCGGGTAGTTTATGATATATCGTCTAAACCACCGGCAACCATAGAGTGGGAATGATAAAATAGCAAGTTATATTTTTCGCCTTGAATGTATTTTCAAGGCGATTTTTTTTATACGGAAGTTAATATCCGGAATCGATTATGCAGAGAACATGAAGTAAGATTCTCTAAACGATGTATTTTTTGTAACTTTGTGCCTCCAAATCCATATGTATGTCAGAAGGAAAAAATATTATTATAAAGGGAGCACGTGTAAATAATCTGAAAAATATAGATGTTGAGATTCCCCGCAATAAGTTTATAGTTATCACCGGCTTATCGGGATCAGGTAAGTCGTCGCTTGCATTCGATACATTGTATGCCGAAGGTCAGAGACGTTACGTCGAAAGTCTTTCATCATACGCCCGTCAGTTCCTGGGGCGGATGAACAAGCCCGAATGCGATTATATAAAAGGTATACCGCCGGCTATTGCTATTGAGCAAAAGGTGAGTTCTCGTAACCCGAGATCTACGGTCGGAACCTCTACCGAGATATATGAATATTTACGTCTGTTGTTTGCCCGTATTGGAAAGACTATCTCTCCTGTTTCGGGAGAAGAGGTTAAGAAACATCAGGTAAAAGATATACAAGATAAGATGCGTACCTTCCCCGAAGGTACACGACTGGCTATCCTTTCGCGTATTATCCTCAGAGACAACCGTGAGTTTGCCGATCAGCTGGATATCCTTCAAAAAGAAGGGTTCTCGAGAGTCGAGGTCAAAGGTGAGTTTGTGCGGATAGACGAACTCTTGGAATCGAAGAAAAAAGTCAGCAATGCCGATACTTTACTTGTTATTGACCGTTTAAGCGTATCGCAGGATAAAGCTACTATGAACCGTTTTTCGGAATCTATAGAAACTGCTTTTTTCGAAGGAGAAGGCGAATGTGTTGTCCGTTACTATACCGAAAAAGGAACCAAGACATATAACTACTCAAAACGATTCGAAGCGGATGGTATCCAGTTTGAAGAACCAACCGAAATGATGTTCAGCTTTAATAATCCGATAGGAGCTTGTCCCGAATGCGAAGGCTTTGGTAGGGTATTAGGTATAGACGAGGATCTGGTTATTCCAAATAAAAGCCTGTCGGTTTACGAAGATGCTGTATTTTGCTGGAAAGGTGAAAAGATGAGCGAATGGAAAAAAGAATTTATACAGTCTGCTGTTCCCAAAGGTTTTCCTATTCACCGTCCGTATTTCGAACTGACCGAAAAAGAAAGAGATCTGCTTTGGCACGGAGCACCCGGAGTATTCGGGATAGATGCCTTCTTTAAAATGCTGGAGGAGAACCAATATAAGATACAGTATCGTGTAATGCTCGCCCGCTATAGGGGTAAAACAACCTGTCCGGCCTGTAAAGGTGCCCGGCTCAAGAAAGAGGCTTTGTATGTAAAAGTGGGAGACCGGACTGTTGCCGATTTGGTATTGATGCCTGTTACGGACTTGTCGGACTTCTTTAATAATCTGAAACTGAACGAAACAGATGCAGCTGTAGCTAAGCGTCTGCTCACTGAAATAAATAACCGTATCAAATTCCTGCAAAATGTAGGTTTGGGTTATCTGACTCTGAATCGTCTTTCCAACTCGCTTTCGGGAGGGGAAAGCCAGCGTATAAATCTCGTGACATCATTGGGTAGCAGTCTTGTCGGTTCCTTGTATATTTTAGATGAACCGAGTATCGGTCTGCACTCGCGTGATACCGATCTGCTCATAAATGTTTTGCGTGATTTGCAGGCATTAGGTAATACAGTGATTGTTGTAGAGCATGATGAAGAAATTATCCGCGCTGCCGATTATATTATCGATATAGGCCCTAAAGCAGGACGTCTGGGTGGTGAGGTCGTATATCAGGGTACTGTTACCGACCTCGATTCAAAAAGTAAAAGCTATACGGTGCAATACCTTACAGGTAAGGAGAAAATAGCTGTTCCTAAACAACGCCGTAAATGGAATAATTACATAGAAGTAAAGGGTGCCCGTCAGAACAACCTGAAGAATGTAAATGTAAAATTTCCGCTGAATGTAATGACTGTAGTGACCGGAGTCAGCGGATCGGGAAAATCGTCTTTGATCTGCGAGGTGCTTTATAATGCGTTACTGAAGGTCTATAAAGAATCAAGTGGGCAGATCGTTCAATACAATGGATTGGAAGGTGATTTGAAACTGATTAAGAATGTAGAGATGGTAGACCAGAATCCGATAGGGAAATCGTCTCGTTCCAATCCCGTAACCTATATTAAAGCATATGATGAGATAAGAAAGTTATATGCTGACCAGCAGTTGGCAAAACAGATGCATTTTACACCTGCGTACTTTTCTTTCAACGTAGAAGGCGGACGATGCGAAGAGTGTAAAGGTGAAGGTCAGACGACCATCGAGATGCAGTTTATGGCAGATATCACTCTCGAATGTGAAGCATGTAAAGGAAGGCGGTTTAAGCAGGAAATACTCGATGTAGAATATCGGGGCAAGAGCATTTATGATATTTTAGAGCTGACTATAGACGAAGCAATCGAGTTTTTCAGTGAAGGGAAAAACAGTACTGAAAAGAAAATCGTAAAACGACTCCAGTCTCTACAGGAAGTAGGGTTGGGATATATTAAGATGGGGCAATCGTCATCGACCTTGTCAGGAGGTGAGAACCAGCGCGTAAAACTGGCTTCTTATCTGGGTGAAGATAAGACGGAGCCTACCCTGTTTATTTTTGACGAACCGACTACGGGTCTCCATTTTCACGATGTGAATACTTTGCTTAAAGCATTTGACTCCCTTATTAAGAAAGGGCATACCGTTATTATTATAGAGCATAATATGGATGTGATCAAATGCGCCGATCATATAATTGATATAGGTCCCGAAGGAGGAGTAGAAGGCGGACATGTTGTATTTGAAGGAACTCCCGAGAAACTGATCAAAGAACCTAAATCGTATACAGGTAAGTTTCTGAAAGACAAATTATGATAGAACAATAAAATGAAATCAATACTCTGCGCCGTATTGTAGCTGTTTTATTTTTGTAATACGCACATCCGGAATGTATTGGTTTCATTATAAAAAAAAGAGAAAAGGCCGGATAATATTCATAAATATACACGTTATAAAGATATACAGAAAAGGCTTCCTTAATATTCCTTAGAGAATTCGACACACTAATTGAAAAACAAAATATAAACGGAGAATATATGGAATTACGACCTATAGATTCTTATTTTTTGCAACATAATGATCATATTAATGTTTGCCTGCAATTCCTGAGACAGCACATCCTTAACCTTGATGAGAATATATCGGAATCGTGGAAATACGAAATGCCCTTTTTTGTGTATAAGAAACAGATGTGCTGTTATCTTTGGGTACACAAAAAACTTAATCAACCTTATATAGGTATTGTTGAGGGAGCTTTGGTAAATAATCCGGCACTGATACAGGAGGGAAGAGCCCGAATGAAAATATTGTTGATCAATCCGTATGAAGATTTGCCGATGGAAACAATTAATGATATACTACAACAAATGCTGGCCATATATAAGAAATAAAAAATCTGAGTGATTTTTACTTTTTTGTTGATCCGTTTTATGGAAATTACGCGGCCTGTTACTCTACTTAGGTAAGTACAATCAAAAACCATGCGTAATGAAGAAAACACTTTTACTATCGATCGGATTACTAGCGCTAATCCTGGCAACAGCTTGTTCTAACAGAAACAAGAATAATCCATCGGGTGACGATGGTCAGACTACCGAAAATATCTCCGACGAAGGGGTTCTTACATGGGAACTATCAGCAAATAATCAGTATTGGGATAAGAACGAAAAGGACACGTACCTTTATATTTCGGTAAAGGTAGCAGGTAAAGAGAAAAAAACAGAGAAGAAACGTGTTCCCCTCAATATCGCATTAGTACTCGACAGAAGCGGTTCGATGGAAGGTGATGCCATGACTTATGCAAAAGAAGCTGCCAAATTTGTAGTCAGGCAATTGTCGTCCGAAGATATACTATCGATAGTCAATTATGATGATATTGTCGAAGTTACCTCTCCTTCGCAGCCGGTCAAAAATAAAGAAGTATTAATACAAAAGATAGACGAAATCTATGCTCGGAGTTCAACCAACCTGAGTGGAGGAACCCTCGAAGGTTACAAGCAGGTTGCAAGTACGAAAAAATCGAACTATGTGAACCGTGTGCTTTTGTTGACCGATGGTTTGGCTAACGAGGGTATAATCGATCCTGCACAATTGAAAAAAATAGCATCATCTAAGTTTCAGGAGTCAGGGATTGCTCTCTCTACTTTTGGTCTTGGAGCTGAGTATGATGAAGACTTATTGACACAAATGGCCGAATCGGGCCGTGGAAACTACTACTACATTGACAAAGCCGATAAGATAGCTGATATTTTTGCAAAAGAGTTAGACGGACTACTGAATGTAGTTGCACAAAGCAGTACCATTACTATTGTATTACCTCCTAACACTACATGTGAGAAGGTGTACGGTTATCCTTTTGTTGAGGAAAACCGTAGGGTGACAATTGCATTTAACGATGTGTTTGCCAAAGAAGACAAAGTAGCTCTTTTGAAAATAAAACTGAATGGAACTAGCGCTGAAAACCTCGATTTTCCGGTTGAATTAAACTTTATAGATGCAGAAACATTTGATTCGAATAACGTCAAGAAGAACTTGAAAATACAGGCTACAAAAGATAAAGCACTTATTAAAGAGCATAAAAATAAAAAGGTAGAAGAGCTGATAGCATTATTTGAGGCAACAGATACATTCGACCTGATTCTTTCGGATGTAGATAAGAATGACTATAATGCCGCTAAAAATAAGGCTACTTCTGCTATAATCCGGTTAAAGGAAATTCAAAAAGAAACTCCATCCGAAGAACTGCAAAAGCAAGAACAGAAAATGCAGGAATATCTGGATAATATGGACGAGATGAAAGAAATGGAACGCGAAGAGAAATTAATGCTCCAGAAGTCGACGAAGAATGATAATTATTCGATTAAGAAAATGAAAAAGCAATAAAATAATATTTTTATCCATATAGCCCTTCAGGTAAGAACCAGACCGAAGGGCTGTATGGATTATTTAAGGTTAATATTCAAAAATAAAATCATCATAAAACACAAACTGTAAATATCTTAAGTAATTCTACAAATTTTAGCAATCTGTTTTTCTCCCGATAAAGAAAGCATATCCGTAATGCTTGCCGAACTTCTCATACAAATCTATTTCTTTATCTATATTCTGAATTAATTGTTGTGCGAAAGGGTCGTCGGGATACTTTTTCAGGAAACTCTCAAAACCGTCTTCCAACGGGCAATAATGGTTCCACCAGCATTCGTCGGGCATCACGAAATAAGAGACAGGTAAAAAACCTGTTTTTCTTAGCTGTTCAATTCTGCTTGTGACAGGTGCTATTTCATTCTCATTCTTTCTCCAGAAATCAATTATTGCTGTTGGCGGATTGTCTGTAAGCCAGCAATAAGCACATATTACAATATAGCCATCCTTCTTTATAAATTTGTTCCATTCGTTGAGGGCATAATTAAAACCAATCTTGCTAGCCTGATATTCCGACCAGATAATATCATACTCCTCGTTCATAAACGGTAGATTATCGGGCGAAGCCAATACCGGATGTATGTATCTGTCCAGATTCTGCCGTTTTAGTTCATGCTCTACCGATTGGATATACTCCGGTATAAAATCGATGGCTGTAATAGGCTGATGGGTGGCTTCGTAGAGTATTACTGTCTGTAAGCCTGTTCCACAACCAATATTGGCTATCTTTTGTACGCGCGGAAGTCTTTCAACGAAGCTGAGAGCCTTTATCGTCGACTGATAGCTATTGGGAGCCAAGCTCCCTGCATGCAGATAGAAATCTGCAATCAAGTTGCCCGGTATTCCCATTTATCATTTATTTTAAAAAGCGTTTACGTAACCACTCTCTGACCGGCAGGTCGTATAACTTCATAGTCGAATAAGCGACAACTATACAAACAGCAGCGGCTAATAATCCGTAGGGCCATGATTCTTCCAGCGTATAGCCGTTGTTTGTAACCCATGCCATGTATATGTATATTATCGGGTAATGGGTGATGTAAATAGGGTAGGATATGTCTCCCAGAAATTTACAAAGTAAGGATGCTTTCTTTCCATGTACTTTTCCGCCTGCGCCCAGCCAAACAATAAGAGGGAACATGATGATAAGGCAAAAACATTCATATAATCCGTTTACCCACAAGATGTCGCTATTGAGACGGGGCATAGCCAATAAGATAACCAGCAGGATACTTGCTGTAAGAAACGCATTTTTAGTATATCGTAATTTTCCGATACGGGCTAGTAATAGTCCTGCCAAAAACGGGAAAGCAAGACGGGTGAATCCAATTCGCAATTGAGTAGGATCATCGATAGTCCATCCTCCGATAATATCTCCATTAGGATTCGTGAGAGCATATTGAATGGTAAACCCAGCTGCCACTACAACTAATATAGCCAGTACTACCTTTGATAAGTGACGGAAAACAAGTGCATAAAGTATGTTTGCTATATATTCGAAGAATAAAGACCATGCCGGCCCATTAAGCGGGTGCATTTCGTTCCATCCTCTAATATCTAATCCTTTGCCAACCGGTATCAGCGTGAATCCGATTACCATCACCAGTAGCATTTTCCATATGGGTACTTCGGATATTCCTCCCCAGCCTAAGTCGGGCGAATCCTGAAAATAGAACAGCAATGCCCCGATAAGGGAGCCGACTATAATCATCGGTTGCAAACGGATGACACGGCGCTTGAAGAAGTCTTTTAAAGTCATCCTTCCCCAGCGGTCATCATAGGCATAACCTATTACATAGCCGGATAGAAGGAAGAAAAAGTCTACAGCTAAATACCCATGGTTGATGATTTGTTTGGTATGGTCTCCTCCCGAGTGTATTTCGAAAACATGGAAAAGGACAACCAGCACAGCAGCTACACCACGTAATCCGTCGAGTATCTCGTAGTGAGGTTTGGATTCTGCTAAACTTATTGATCGAGTCATAATTATAAAAGAAAAGATTATATTGAATAAATTGGGTGTAAAAAGGTCGGCGACCTTATTTGCAAAAATAAGACTAATCTTGCAATGTTATTTGTTTTATTTTTGGATAGACTTGTCTTATATTTGTATTGAATGTGATTTTAGATGAAAAGAGAGAGAAATATAAAGTATGGACCTACACTCGAGTCAGAAGGAAGATCCTTTTTTCTGGACCATGTCCATATCAGATGGGATAACCAGATTACTTTGCATCAGCAGGATTCGTGGGAACTTTCGTATGTTATTACCGGAAGAGGTGTACGGGCAATCGGAGATATTATAGAGCCGTTTATAGAGGGTGAGGTTATACTGATACCTCCCCATATACCGCATTGCTGGACATTTGATGAATCGATACACGATAGCGAGGGCAAGATAGAGAATATAACTATTGCTTTTTATGATAAATTGCTCGAAGAGTCTTATCGGGTTTTTCCTGAATTGTCTGATGTAATCAGGAAGATACGGCAAAAGCAGAACGCAATTTCGTTTTCGGGAGAAACTTTGACGAAATTACAAACGGTAATGACATCTATGGCATCCGAAAGTCATGCCGAAAGGGTTTCGTCTCTGATCAGGATATTGAATCTGATAGCTTCTCCTGATACTGCTGATATTGTGGGACGTCCGGTCATGGAAGATAAGAAAGCCCGAAAGATGCAGCTTATATATTTGTATGTGATGAACAATTATCAACACAATATTTCATTGGATGAAATTGCTCAATTTGCAGGAATGGAAAAGGCTTCATTTTGTGTCTTTTTTAAGAAGATGGCGAATAAGCCTTTCTTTAGTTTTCTGACTGAATACAGAATAGGATCATCTTGCCAGATGTTATTAAAGACGTCTGATTCCATTTCAGAAATTTGTATCGCGTCGGGGTTTAGGGATGTGCCTTATTTCAACCGTGTATTTAAGAAAGCAAAGAATATGACTCCCGGAGAATATCGGAAAAACCACCAAATGGAACTATAAATAGGATAAAAAAAGAGGACAGATAATTATTATCTGCCCCTTTTTAGCTTTGTAAGTGCTGGTTATTTATTCAATATATCCAGTTGTACACGTACTGATTCTTCGTGGATAGCTTCCAGAATAACACGCATAAATTCAGGATTCATTTTCATTTCGGTTGCCTGAGCAATGCGTTTAGAAAGAATTTCATCATAACGGTCGGTTTGCACTATTGTCATACCGTGCTCTTTCTTAAAAGTGCCTATTTCCTGAGAGATACGCATGCGTTTAGCTATCAGTTCCAGTAATTGGTCATCCAGTTCATCTATTTGACGGCGCAATGCTGTCAGGTCTTCTGTGGTTTGTTTATTGCCATCGCGAATAACCAGATTCGCAAGAATTTCTTTTAAGCGGGGAGGCGTTACTTGCTGAGCAGCATCACTCCATGCACAATCAGGATTGCAGTGAGTTTCGATAATCAAGCCTTCGAATCCCAGATCCATAGCCTGTTGTGACAGAGGCTGGATCAAATCGCGTTTACCTCCGATGTGGCTAGGATCGCAGATGATAGGAAGATCAGGGTAGCGGCGTTTCAATTCGATAGGAATATGCCATTGAGGCAGGTTACGGTAGATCTTTTTATCGAAAGAGCTGAACCCACGGTGAATAGCACCGATACGAGTCAGTCCGACATTGCTCAAACGTTCTAATGCTCCGATCCATAATTCGAGATCAGGATTTACAGGGTTTTTAACCAATACGGGGATGTCTACTCCTTGTAGAGCTTCTGCAATCTCTTGTACGGCAAATGGGTTAGCTGTTGTACGGGCACCGATCCAAAGAAGATCCACTCCATATTTCAATGCTTCGTAAACGTGTTTTTGTGTAGCTACTTCGGTAGATACATACATACCGGTTTCTTGCTTTACCCTTTTCAGCCATTGAAGTCCTTCGCTGCCTATTCCTTCAAAACCTCCGGGTTTAGTACGGGGTTTCCAGATTCCGGCACGCATAATTTTGATACCATCGGCAGCCAGTTCTTTGGCTGTTTCCATTACCTGTTCTTCGGTTTCGGCGCTACAAGGTCCTGCAATTACTAAAGGACGTGTTGGGTCTACACCCGGTAGTAAGATTGATTCTAGTTTCATCGTTGTATGTATTTTAATTGTTTATTATTTTACGTTTAATGTCATAGTTATGTTTGCCACATATTTGTCATTTCCTATTTTCACAAAGTTGGGATGTCGGCCTACTTCTTCAAATCCATATTTGATATATAATTTATGACCCTGTACATTAGAATCATAAGTCTCCAGCCAAAGAATTTCGAGCAAAGGGTTGGCTTTCGCCCATTTTACAACCATGTCGACTAAAGCCGAACCGATACCGGTTCCTCTGTATTCTTTCAGCATTCCTATACCGATACAGGCCGTATGGCTCATCATCTTCCGCTCAATTCCATTTACACTGATATTTCCGACAATATGACCGTTTATCTCGGCCAGCAGAAGTAAACTATTCGGTCTATCTAAGAAGGATTGTATCCATTTTTGCTCATCTTCTACCGACAGGCTGAATTCGTCTTTTTCGTAAGGGATAAATTCACTTTCTTCAACATATTCTTTCACAACGGCAACTAGTTCGGCAGCATCCTCTATACGGGCTCCCCTTACAATTAGTTCTTCTCCATTTTTCAAAATATGCTTTGTCTTCTCCATATCTATCTGTCATTAAACTACCTTCTTCACCCTCTCCAAAGCCTCCTCTAACTGAGCCTCCTTACAACAAAGCGAAATACGGATATACCGTTCGCCGTTGCTGCCGAATATAAATCCCGGAGTGAGGAAAACATTAGCCTCATACAATAGTTTATCGGCAACCTCTTCGCCGCTCTTGTATTTTGCCGGAATTTTTCCCCAAAGAAACATTCCCGATTGTTTGGGATCGAAGGTACAACCCAGCACATTCATTATTTCTTCGGCAATTATACGGCGCGCACGATAAGCCTTATTATTTCCTTCGTACCAATCGGCTTCGCTGTTTAATGCTGCGATTGCCGCCATCTGGATAGGCTTGAAGATTCCGCTTTCGATATTACTTTCGACTTTCAGTATCCATTGGATAAACTGCGGATTGGATGCCAGCATGCCCATGCGCCATCCGGGCATATTGTGGGCTTTACTCATAGAGTTCAGCTCGATACAAATGTCTTTAGCTCCTTCTACTTCGAGTATGCTTATCGGATGATCATTCAGTATAAAGCTATACGGGTTATCGTTGACAATAACTATACCGTGTTTTTTACCGAACGCAACCAGTTTCTCGAACAGTTCCATAGTGGCATTGGCTCCGGTCGGCATATTCGGATAGTTTACCCACATGAGTTTGGTATGGGATAAATCCATCTTTTCCAGAGCATCAATGTCCGGTTGCCAGTTATTATTTTCATCCAGATCGTATGTCTGGATATTGGCTTCTACTAACTTGCTGTTAGATGAATAAGTAGGGTAACCGGGGTTGGGAACCAATACGTTGTCTCCCGGATTCAAAAAAGCCAGTGATATATATATTATCCCTTCCTTGGAGCCGATCAACGGGAGTAACTCGTTTGCTGGATTAAGGTCTACACGATACCATTTCTTATACCAGTCAGAAAAAGCTTTGCGCAATTCGGGGATGCCGATGTGAGACTGATAGCCATGTACATCAGATTTGCGGGCATTATCACAGAGAGCCTCGATGGTTGCTTCGGAAGGTGGAAAATCGGGGCTTCCGATTCCTAGGCTGATTACTTTTTTACCTGCTGCATTCATTTCAGCTACTTCCTGTAGTTTTTTAGAGAAGTAGTATTCGCTGACCGAACCGAGGCGTTGAGCCGGTATTATTTGTTTTGCACTCATATAGGTATATGGTTGATAGTTCTTAGTTTTCGCTTTGTCTTCCTTCGGGATAATCTCCCAGTATTTTAAGATCGCTGATAAGTGGACGGATAGCTACCAGTGACTGCTGGTATCGCTCGTAATTATCGAACTTCACATCTACATAAAACTGATATTCCCACTCGCGCCCGATAATTGGCAGCGATTGTATCTTAGTCATATTTATGTGGTAGAATGATAAGACTGATAATACCTGCGACAAGCTTCCTTCGTTGTGAGGCACAGTAAATACGATAGATGATTTGTTGATCACTTCGTCTTTCTGTATTTCGTCTACTATCCACTTATTACCGAAAATAAGAAAGCGAGTAAAATTGTGTTTGTTAGTCTCAATTCCCCTCGCCAGTATTTCCAATCCATAAATTTCGGCAGCTCTCACACTGCAAATCGCAGCGACTCCCTTCAATTGCTTTGTGGCAATATCACGGGCTGCTAAAGCTGTATCTTCATGTTCTACTACTTTTATTCCCGGTATTGTTTCAAGAAAATCTACACATTGCATCAATGCAATAGGGTGTGAATTTACTTCTTTCACATCGTGAATAGTCTGTCCCGGCAGAACAGCCAGACAGTGAGAAACCCGTTGTTTGAATTCTCCAGCGATAGGCAGCTTACTTTCTTTCAGTAGGTCGTAGTTTCCTAACAGGCTTCCGGCAATGGTGTTTTCGATAGCCATAATACCAATCAGATTAGGATCTTTCTTGATACCTGTAAAAATATCTTTGAATGTTGTACAAGGCACAATCTCTACCTCATCCCCTACAAAGAAATTTTCTGCGGCAATACCGTGGTATGCTCCTAATCCACCTTGAATAGCTACTCGTTTCATTCGAATTTATTTTGTTATTCTATTTTTATTTGAACTTAGTACCAAAAAAAAATCCCGTCATATCTGACAGGATTCTATATCTAGTTTCATTTTTCTATATGCATACAAAATCCTGTTCTACCTACTAAAGTAAAAGTAAAAAAAGAAGAAATATGCAAATGAAAACTGATTCATTTTATCGTTTGTTTATTTTGATTGGTACAAAAGTAATATTTTTTCAATAGAAACAAGTGTTTTGAGATTTTTTTTCTGAAAATTCTATATAATAAGAGCAAAATGCAGAGGATATGAGAATATCCTCTGCACCGAAAACAAAAAGTACCTGATTAGTTAGAAATAAAAATTAATCGTCTATTTTTTCTTTAAGCAATTGTCCTGTTCTGCTAAATTTGAGTTTTGCTTCCAGATTTCCGTTTTCCAATTCTACTTCTATCTTAGAGCTTTTCACTTCTACTTCGGTTAAAGCCCAATTACCGTATTTGGACGAGATATAAGAATGTATTTCTCGAGGTAACTCTTTCAGTATGCTCATCGGTAAGGGCTTGTTCTTAGCTTCCGCATCTTTGAGCGAACCGTCTTTATAAAAATTTAGCTTATAATCGTTGTTGAGATGTACGCCATAATTGTTAGGCCATTCTGCTGCAAATGTTACAGCCGATATCCCTTTGAAATATTTTGAGATAATGTTTTTCGATGTCGATGGTAAATTGTTTGCATCAATCTCTACCATTCTGCCCCATCTTCCTGCAAAAGCTCCGGTTGCTATACTTAGTACTAAAACCAGAAATAATAATCGTTTCATATCTATTTTATATTTATTGTTTTGATGCAAAGTTATTATGAGATTCTGGTTTAAATCTGAAGTTGATTACTGATCGACTGTATTGTATCGATTTTTAACTCAAGAATAGAGTATTATTCATCTTAAGGCAATATCTTTGCACCTCAAATAGAATCTGTTTATGAGCAGAAGAAAATTACATCAATGAAAATAGGCGATATACAATTTGCAGAAAATCCTGTATTCCTTGCCCCGATGGAGGATGTTACGGATATGAACTTCAGGGTACTATGCAAAACCTTTGGGGCAGACATGGTTTATACCGAGTTTGTGTCGAGTGATGCCTTGATAAGGCATGTGAATAAGACAAAAGAGAAACTTACTATATGTGAGACCGAACGTCCGGTTGCCATACAAATATATGGCAGAGAGGTAGATGCAATGGTTGAGGCGGCCCGGATATGTGAAGAGGCCAACCCAGATATTATTGATATAAACTTTGGGTGCCCTGTAAAAAAAGTGGCCGGTAAGGGAGCAGGATCGGGTATGATGAAAACTCCCGAACTGATGGTGGAGATTACCCGGGAGGTAGTGAAAGCTGTAAAACTGCCGGTAACGCTCAAAACGCGGTTAGGATGGGATCACGAATCGAAAATCATAGTTGAACTTGCTGAACAGTTGCAGGATGTAGGTATACAGGCACTTACTATACACGGGCGTACCCGCAGCCAGATGTATACGGGTGATGCCGACTGGTCGTTGATTGCCGATGTAAAGAATAATCAGCGGATGCATATTCCGGTAATCGGAAATGGAGACGTAACTACTCCCGAAATATGTAAGCAACGTTTTGATGAAACGGGGGTGGATGCCGTAATGATAGGACGTGGGGCAATAGGCAACCCCTGGATATTCAAAGAAGTGAAGCATTATCTGGCAACGGGTGAAAAATTACCTGCCGAGTCTTTTGGTTATTATATAGATATATTGAAAAAGTATATCATGGAAAATGTAGAAGAAGTAGGAGAGCGGGGCGGAATTATACATAGCCGCAGGCATCTGGCTTCGAGTAATTTGTTCAAAGGGATTCCCGATTTCAAAAAGACCCGTATAGCTATGTTGAGGGCTTCTACTGTGGGAGAGCTGTTTGAGATAATGGATAGTATTCCTCAAAATTATGAAGTAGAGTAAATAAGGCCTCAGACCTTTTTTATTGCTTTGGTATGTATAACAACCAAAGACTGTTATAAATTAAAAGTATATCATTAAATACTATCTGTTACTTAATATATAAAACGAAACCGGACACTGGTTTCACAACTAATGTCCGGTGAGTAAATTGAGTTTATTTAAAGAAGTATTGATTATCGTTGAGTTACAAATGAGTTTGTAGGGATACTGTTATCAATTTTCACGTAATTGATAGATAGACTGTTGTCTTCTGGGTTTCTTTCGTATACGGTATATGCTGTATTGTTTTCCCATTGTTCTGAAGATTTTTTCCATTTTGTATAAGCTATAGCCATAACCTGATTATCCGGGTTATACAGATAAATGTATTTAGCTTCATTCTCCCATTTATTGGAAGTTTCGTTCCATTTTGAGATAACACGTTCTACTGTATTCCCTGACTGGTCGTTGATATCGAAATAACGTTTGAGAGGAGTCAGGTGTTTTTCGTTCTCACCTTTGTATGTAATTGTTTCCTGAGTGCCGGACTGTTTATCGATTGTAACATTTTTATAGATATTTGAACCTGTACTTGCAAATACATTACCGATTGAAAATAATACGCTTGCTACTATTGCTATAATTGATGTTTTCATGACTGTTTATTTTTTATTGTTATTTTTCTAAGATTGATTTTATCCCTGTTATAAATTACTTATTGAGTTCTGCGTGAAGTTTTTGGGCTTCTTCTCCTTTTATATTATTGATCACCAACTTTTCTTCCTCTATATTCTGTTGATAAACGGTGTATGTAATGTCTTTTTCCCATTGTTTGAAATTGGCATTCCATTTGATATATCCCAGTACGACAACATCTCCGTTGGTATTACATTTGAAAATGTATTTTTTAGAGTTTACCCATGATTGTGACACTCCATTCCATACACATATTTTCCGTTCTGTTATGTTTCCTGCATCGTCGCGGGTGGTTGTATACTGTTTCACGGGAGTTAAGTATTTTCCATCTTCTCCGCTATATACTGTGGTTACTTCTCTGTTGTTTTCGTCTACTATCGTATTTTTATAAAGATTAGACGTTGTTCCTGTAAAAATGTTACTGATTGAAAGTAATAAGCTTGCTACTACTGCGATAACTGATGTTTTCATGACTTTTTATTTTTAATTATTATTTTTCTGAAATTATTTCTGCTTCTGTTACAAATTATTCCAAACCTGTGCCAAAAAACATAAAATGCTATAAGTCAATGATCTGTGTTTGTCTTGCTATCTTCTTGTTGTAAATAAATTTTACAGTATGAGTTTTTATTCTTTACACTTGTTGAACTCTTTCTATTCTATTAATTAATAGTGAAACCGGTCAAAGAATCGTGCTTGTACTCTACACTGATGCTATTTTTAATACTATCAGGAGAGCAGATCAAAGCATTTGAGATTTCGGTTTCCGAATCCTGGCTCAATACGTTTTCCTGTTGAAGTAAAATATAACTCGTTACAGCAAGAAACAGGGCCGAAATAACTGCAATTATTGTATTCATTCCTTTATTTTTTAGATGTAAGACACCTGATACGAAAAAATCGTACCTGATTGTGTTTGATAATATAATTTGGAAAAAAGCCGGATATTAATTTCCCAACCGATATCCGGCAACATTGAGTTAATTGAAGTTCAGGTCTTAACCTGTAATTTTCGAGTAGGTATAGAACCTCTTGTCTTACCTACGTGAATATTGTATTTCTGTTCCCTTTAATTAAGACTGCCGTCAATAGGGAAATGTTACACTTGCGGATGATTTTTTTTAAAAATCGAAGTCGAAATCGAAATCATTCGGAGACCATCCGTAGTGCCAGGAAGTCTTTGCGAAATCTCTGGAGTCGGGAAACCGGCTGTCTATTTTGACTTCTTTCGATTTAGGACGGGTGATCACTATGTTGAAATACTCGCGGTCCCACTGTTTTTTCTTATTGTATAAGCGTGGATTAATAGTTACCAGCGAATCCTGCATCTGTACATCGAATTTGGCTTTATCCGCTTTAGCTTTAGCTTTACGCTTACTTGAAGCAAATGCCTTTTTATTAATCTCGATAGAGAAATTCTGTGCTGTGGTGTCTTCCACTACTCTGATGGATGGTACAAAAAACCACGAATCGGGATTCCCTTCCAGCTTATATGTATATTTAGAGGCTCCTACCAGATCGGCTTGTTTATACAAGTTACCGATATTAATATAAAGGGTATCGGCCTGGGTTTGAGGTTGTATAATCTGGCTCTCCGATGACTGGTGCTTATACTGTTGCGCTATATGTGTTGTTACAGATGCACCATAGCCACAGGCAACCACCCATATTCCAAAACCAATGCCTATAATGATCAGGTCACGCGAGGTAAACTCTATCATAATGCGGATCCCTATATAAATAATAATAAGTGCTGGGATAAACCAGACCAGTATAAGTGTTATACCAAGATTGGCGTTGCTGAACCCGAGTATTGTAGTTAATTCATTAAAGGTTGGTAGCCCTGTTGCAGGAGCGAAAAAGAACATTGCTGCACCTGCAAGAATAATGCTGATACCGGTTAAATAACAAATCAGTCCGACAAGTATCTTAAGTGTTTTGATCAATACGCGTCCTGCGGCAGCTCCTTTTTTCTTTACCGGCAGATTACCACTTTGTATATTTTCGATAGTAGGAGTCTTACCCGACATTGCCAGTTTCTGGGCGAAAGTGCGTGCTGCAGGCATCACTATCCACAAGATGAAGTATAATAGAAAGAAGAATGCACTGATTTTGTGCGATAACGGATTGGATACGGAAAGTAATATAAGGTAGATAACACGTACCATCACCGGATCGAGGTTGAAGTAATGCCCGATACCGCTACATACCCCGCCTAATATGGCATTGTCGGTATCACGATAGAACCTTTTGCCGATAGAAGCCGGTCTTTTGTCGTCTTCGGCAGTATCTGACGTTGGGTTATCCGAAGCTGATTCATCTTCAAAATCTTTCGGGTTACCCATTATCTTGATGATATCTTTCGCGTCTTCGAGTGTGATAACTCCATCTGTTTTGGCATTTTTCAGCTGGAGCAGTTCGCTCATACGGGCTTCTATGTCCTGAATGATCTCAGCACCTTCATCTTTGGTCGAAAAATGCCGTTTGAGGTTTTCGAGGTATGCTTGCAGCTCCTCATATGCGTCTACATCCAGTGTAAAGGCGTATCCTCCTATGCTGACTTTAGTTGTTTCTTTCATGTTATTTTGTTTTTATCTTTCTTCTGTATTATAATCCTTTTGTATCTACATGTTTATAGTACGGACTGTGAATAATTATTTCGAAGCTGGTAGCATCCCATTTCTTACCGGTGTTATAAACCGGAGGGGATAATGCAATGATTGAATCTGCTATTTCGAAATTGAATACCGCTTTTTGTGCTATTTGTTGCGCTGTAATCGAATCTTGTGCATAGCCTTATTCCCAGAAAAAGATCTTTGATAGTCATATCCTTTATTTTTTGCGTATACGTGCTATTGTATTAACAAGGTCGGCCCATACATTGTCGAGTTCTGCCAGTACTGCTCTTCCTTTGTCGGTGATCGAGTAGTATTTGCGGGGAGGTCCCTGTGTCGATTCTTCCCAGCGATAGGTAAGTAGTTCCTGATTCTTCTGGCGGGTAAGCAACGGATACAGTGTTCCTTCCACCACGATCATCTCGGATTCCTTCAGTTCGCTGATAATGGATGATGCATAAGCATCTCCTTCCGATAAGATACTCAGTATACAGTATTCGAGTATACCTTTCCTCATCTGGGCTTTTATATTATCTACATTTATTGGTTCCATAATTTTACAATTTTGTAACTGACTACAATTTTCTTCATATACTAACGGGTAAGTTTGTATTTACTTGTTACCCGAATAGTTCTTGATATTTTCGGCGGTAACCGATTCGCCACGCATTTCCATCTTCTGGCTTACAGTCAAAGCCTCGGGCATAGCAATCCACAGTACGATATAAATTAATAGTGTAGACCCATACAAAAACAAGGCTACGATGAATATGATACGCATAAGGGTTACATCTATATTGAAGTACTCGGATAAGCCGCTACATACACCTGCTATTTTTTTATCTTCAGGGTTGCGATATAATTTTTTTTCTGATCTCATTTTCTTATTATTTGAATTGTTTGTATTTGTTTCTTTATTTCCGGTTTGATTGTTTGCTCCTGCCTGATCGATTTCTCCCAGACATTCGATTACGGTATCTACCATTTTTTCGTCCACTACCTGGCTTGGATATTTTATTTCTTTCTGAAATAATTCTGATACCCGTATTTCGATATCTTCCATTATTTCTTTGGCATCTTCGGTGGGCAATGTTGCCTCAAACCTTGCTAAATAAGATTTTAGCTTTATATAGGCGTCGTCTTCGATAGTAAAGTTGATACCTCCTATATTTACTTCAACTACTTTTTTCATGACATTTTTATTTAGTTTATGCTTATACCTTGTTTTATGTATTGCAAATATATGTAATTATTTTAGTACTATGCAATACATAATACCATAAAAATAATACTACCTTGTATTGTGTTCGTTTCAATGTATTGTTTATTAGGTGTTTATGTTTTTATTAATTTCTTTTCGTTAAGAAAAATTAACTATAATGATTCTGTTTTTTATTTATTACCTTTGTGAAAAGACTTCGAATATGCCTCTGGTTTCTGTCATATTACCTGTGTTTAATGCAGAGCGAACTATATCGAAATGTATCGGTAGCGTGCTTTCGCAAACGTTACACGACTTCGAATTGATTATTATTAATGACGGAAGTACAGATCTGACTTTGTCTATATGCGAAGAATTCATTCTGAAGGATAATAGAATCATTGTTCTGAATCAGGAAAACAGGGGTGTGTCGTATGCCCGTAACAGGGGGATTGAAAAGGCTTCGGGGAAATATCTTTGCTTTGTCGATTCAGATGATTGGGTAGGAGAGCGGTACCTGAAAGCGTTTTTCAAAGATGGTGAGATTGCTGAAAAGGAGATCGTTTTTCAGGATTGTATTGAAGAGTCGGAAGGACGCTCGTCGATCAAGTGCAATTTTCAGGTGAAAGAGTATAATTCATCTCGATTAAGTGAAGTATTCAATGAGCAACGGTTATTGAACTTCGGATATCCTTTTTGTAAATTGTACCGGAGGGATGTTATAGAGTCTCACGGTATCAGGTTTCGTGAGGATATATTCTTTATAGAAGACCGGATTTTTTTGCTTGAATATATCCAATATATGGAGAGTTTCCGGTTTTCGGACGAAGCTCATTATCATTATACTTTCAGCCACGGGCAAGAATCGCTAACCTTCAGGCACAACTCTTTTGAGTCTGAGATTAATGCATACTATATTGAAAAGGGCTTACTGAAAAGCCTGACCCGGCAATTCTCGCTGAATGCTGAAGCTGTGCATTATTGGAAGTCGTGCAATGGTTTTTTGCTTTACCGGGCTTTACGGACTATCTACCGTCCCGAATGGCAGAAAAACTTCGGAGAAAGACAAGGTATTTTACGAGAGCAATATTCCGAAGAGAATATTTATTGCCTCAGAGCATATAGCCGTGCATATCTGGGAGAACTTCTGAACCGGACGGCCGTCCGGCTATACACCCACAAGTGTTTTTATACTTATGATCTTTATACCCGGTTCTTCATTTTTATCAGGTACAGAATGTCGTTTGTCTGGCAGATTTTCAGAAAGGTTGTGAAACCTGTAACCGAATACCGGACAAAAGATCATGATTGAAGTCCGGACGCCAGTTGAGAGAGTTCGCGCTCAGCGACCAGTAACTGGTTTTCGGCATCGCCTCTGGCTCTTCGGGCTTCCTGTTGTACATTAAGCACATCATAGACCGATGTTAGTAAATCATTATTGATACGTTGCAGTGAGTAAAGGCTTACGACACCTTGTTCGCCTTCGCGGGCAATGGTATGAGTCGACCGACGAAGGGTTTTGCTATTTCTCCGTAGTACTTTATTTACAAACCGGGTGATCGTCTGCTGGGCTTCTAATGCCTGTTGCGAGTTTGCCACATTCAGCGACAGTATCATTTGGTTGCGCCACAACGGGAGTGTATTTACGAGGCACGATTGTAACTTGTCTAACAATACAGTATTGTTACTTTGTATAAGACGTATCTGCGAAGCCAGTTGCATGGCTACTACTTTGCTCAATCGAAGATTGTGGATACGGCGTTCGAGCCTGAGTGACTGTTCTTCGAGTACGGAACTTTCGTACTGTTTTGCGGGATCGGATTTCAGTAAGGGAAGTTGTGTTTCCTTTATTTTTTTCAGCAATAATTCTCCGGCATATATGTATAAGGATAGTTCTTCGAAGCATTCCTTATTTTGAAAAAACATTTTTTCGAGCAACTTCAGGTCTACAGCCAGAGTCTGGTACTGCTTTTCGATTTGTAATTCAATTTTAGCAACTGTCGATTCGATGCTCTTATACTCGCTATTGATACGGACAATACGTTTTTTATTGCTTTCGAACAGATATTTGAATTTCCAACGGCTTATCGATTTATCGAATTTCTTCAATTCGTCGACCAGAGTGGATAGGGTAGTATCTATGCTTATCGCATCTTTCGAACGCATTTGCTTCAATACTGCTTCTGAAAAACTGCCCAATTTATATTGGCTCGCTATTCCATATTGCATGGAAGAAGTATTATTCAGGTCGATTCTCGACTTGAATGTATCGATCCGTTGCTGATATTCGGGAGTTACATCCACTACCTTTTCGATAAGGTCGTCTCCTAATACGGTTAGTTTACGTACGTCTTCCATTATTTTCCTGTTAATCTAAAAGTCCTCTGTTCCTTAAATTCTCGATATATACTTCCGACTGTGCATCTATGTCCATCATATCCATCTGGAATATATTGGTCAGCTCCTGTTCGAACGCAATATGGGATGTGCCGATGGCTTCTTCTATCTTAGTCATGGAATCTAATGTCTCGGGATTGTTCAGACCCGAATTTTCGAGAATATAGTATTGTTGCAGCATCTTGGTCAAAGCTTCGAAATGACGGATGAAGAATGTTTCGCTGGCTTGCGGGTCTTTTTCCTGAATGATAAATGCAATACGTGCCATTTTGATCAGATGCTCTTTAATTTCCGCATTTTGCATCTGCTTGATCCAATATCCCAGTTCGGCGGCCAGAGTTTTACGTTCCAGTATATCGATCTGTGCTTCGAGAAATGCCAACAGGGGTTTGATCTGTACATTCGGTATAAAGTCGATATGTAGCTTGTCGTTATCTCTGGTGAGATATAAGGTACTGTTCTGAGCGCCTTTTTGATAGCTCATTTCAGTAATCTGGCTGTAAGGAAAGGATTCTACTATATCGGCCTGTTTGTTGATAAACACAAGGCGTTTCTCTGTCGCGATAAGCGAGCCTGCCTTGTTGTTAAACGAACAGGCGACTACCCGGAGGCAATTTTCATCGTCGAGAAGTGTCTCCAATAGTTTATCGGTAAATTCGGGACTGAAGTTCATCGATTTGTATTGCTTAGTTATCTGCCTTGCTTTTTTCTCGTACAATTGCTTTTGTCCTTCTTCGAGATCGAGAGGGCGCTCGTCGGCAATGGTTATTTGTTGTATCAGCGTTTTTTTATTTGCTTCCGGATTTTGGCGGAGTATATTCAGTATATTCAGAAAATCGCGAATCACACTGCGGGGTGTAAGGTACTCGGCCGCACCGGGTTTGTTATACATTTCCTCCATGAAATGGTGAATGTCTTTGTCCGAAAAATCTACTTTGACACTGTAATTGAAATCGAATATCTCCTTGAGGTTCTTCAATAAAACAAATATCTCGTTATGGTTCAGTGGCATGAGCCGGATTACGGGTTGGGCGAAATCGCGGTTTTGCGCCGTTTCGAATTTGTTGACCTGCAAACGGGTTTTCAGTGCGTCGTAACTGTAAAAGCCTCTGTCCTTGTCTTCCAGAGTCTCGGTGGTTGCGGCGAAATTCAGAAAAAGATGCTCTACTTTTCCCTGAAAGCAATCATTATACATACTCATCAGGGCTTCGTAGTTTTTTTGCCGCATCCCCGAATTATTGATCTTGTATAGGTTGATGACTTCATCGAAATTGATGACGAATCCACTGTACCCGATTTTAACGACCAGCTTTGCCAGATTTTTCAGCATATCGTAATAGTTACGGTCGTGCACTATATCCAACACTCCCAGATCGGCTTTGGCTTCGGTTTTGGTTTTGTATTCGCCTTTGAGCCAGCGGAGGGCATTTCGTTTCAGAATGTCGTCTCCGTTGATAAATCCTTCGTAATACCTCACAATGGCTAGCCCGAAGTCGAAACCGCCTACTTCGGTTATCTCATTAGTCGTTTTTATAATCGTGTTTTGTATCTTTCCGGCATATTCCGGTTTACGGATATCGGTCAATGGGATATTCTCTTCTGTTGCGGTTTGCATAATGGCTTGCTCTATCCACTTCTCAAGTAGGACGGACAAAGCACCGCCTTCGGGTTTGGAAACAATGGCAATATTGTCGACCAACGATGTATATAAAGCCTGAGCTTTGCCATCGTTGGAGTACAACCGCGAATGTGGAGTGAAATCGACATTTGCCACAACAAATTTTTGTTTTAGCGCTACGGTGGTAAGCAGATGCAGCATAAAGGATTTTCCGGAACCGAAGTCACCGATCCAGAATTTGGTCATACTGTGTCCGGCTTTTACTTCGTTCAGCGCCTGAATGAAGGTGTCTACTTCATCGGCTCGTCCAACAGTAATATGCTGTACCCCTATTTTGGGTACAACTCCTCCTGTCAGTGAATTTATTATCGCTGTTGCTTCTTTTGGTTTTATATTAACCGGATTATTAGTTCCTTCTTGCGTCATATAAGTACTTTACATTTACTGGTTTTTTTAGATGCCTTACGAAATCAGGTGTTGGTAATACTCCTTGTTAAGGGTATAATGATCGCCGTCTTCTTCGATCAGAAGGTCGTCGAGTTCTTCGTAAAACTGTTCGTTGATACCCTCTATCAGCTGGCTTTTGAACATTCCTTTTGAATGAACGAAATTATCGACTTCATCGTATTCCAGATGGAAGTTGTTAGCTTCGAACAACTTTAGAAATTCGGTTTGTAAGGTATTGAATACTGGTGACGTGTTTTCCGTCTCCTGTACATCCTGTATATTTTGAGAGTTATCGGCTATCGCTTCGGGTTCTTCGAGATATTCGTTTAGTATATCTACTACTCCGGCTAAATCATTGCGTGCGGATTGTATTGCATCGGTATCCAGAACAATTCGCCTTTTTTCTTTAATAAAGATATTTTCGACTTTCAGTAAAGAGGAGTTTAGATATGATTTTCGCTTCTTTTTCTGCTGCAACTGGCTGAGTATTTTCTCGAATTTTTTGAGTTGTTCGGGCGTATCGAATAATATTTTTTTGTCACGAGCTGTTACCGGCTTGTATTTAAAGTTATGATCGCTTGATAAGGTTTCGTAACAGAAGTAGCGAATGTAATATTGGAGTGAAGCGACTTTGTCTCTTGTCACTAAAAATTTATGAGCTTTCAGGTGTATCTCCCGTTGTGCAACTTCAGTTCCATTATTTTTGATTAAAGTGTCGATATCCGCAATAAATTTTTCAACTGCTGTATATCCTGTTTCTATATCTTCATGCTTGGTCTCAGATGTTTCAATCGTAGTATATTCTGCCTCTATAGCTTGATAAAAGTTTTTCCATCTTTCAGAATCATGTTCGTTCAGTTTCCTGTTTTCTTCTTCGTTCAGTCCAGAAAATTGAGGGATAAGTGAATCTATAACCTTTTTTATCTCGTCGGGTACTTTCGATTCTATTTCGGCTATTTTGGTATGGTAAGGCAGCTTTACTTTGAGTGCTACCTTCAGTACGTATATTGTATAGTTGAAAATGTCTAGATAGCCTTCCAGCCCGATATAGCGTTCATTCGTATGGTTTGGTAGTTCAGCCCGGAGATATTGTAAGAACAAATAAAAGGCTCTAAGCTTGAAGAAATGGACGTAAAAAAAACGCTCACCCCGGGTCTTTTCCGACAGGTAGCTCATTATTTCCTCTTCTTTTTTGGTCATATCACATCCACCCCGTATTTCCTTCATCCACTCGTCGGCGTGGGCAGGTCTTTCCCTTACTGTAGAATACAGGAACCACATAAACCAAAGAGCAGGCAGAGCGAAAAAGATACTAAAAAAGAACATCCCCATAATTCATAAAAAGCGTGTGGATGGTCAAAGATAATGAATTCTGATGATTTTCAAGGTGTCAGGTCTTTTTACATCTTTAGACAAATACATCGAAATATTAAACCTGTTGAGGGAAATCATAGGGGGATGTATTGTGTTTTATCTATTATATATAAAGAGGGGCCTTTGATATATTGAAGCTAAAAGCTAAAAATGAAAAACTGAAAATTAAGAATAAAAAAATATTCAAAAACAGTGTCACTTTTGTCACCTTTGTCACTTTATATGATGTTTGATGCTGATTCTTAGTTCGATAAAAAGGTGACAGCCTAAACAAAAAAGTGACACAAAGTATACACAAGGTGTATAAGTTTGTTTACTTTGTGATTTTTTAGGGAAAGCATGGACTCATTATATAAAATACTCAACTTACTATAATCGACATTTATGATATATCTTGAAGCAAGAAACGTAGTAAAGCAATACGCAGAGCATACCGCCCTGAGCGGAGTCAGCCTGCAAGTGCCCAAAGGTTGTGTTTATGGTTTGTTGGGACCCAACGGTGCCGGCAAAACTACATTGATACGCATTATCAACCGCATAACTGCACCTGATAGTGGGGAGGTACTGATAGAAGGGCATCCGTCGCAGGCATCGGACATTTATAAGATCGGCTATTTGCCCGAAGAAAGAGGATT
This sequence comes from Indolivaga macrotermitis, assembly GCF_900128985.1. Classification (GTDB taxonomy): domain Bacteria; phylum Bacteroidota; class Bacteroidia; order Bacteroidales; family Dysgonomonadaceae; genus Dysgonomonas_A; species Dysgonomonas_A macrotermitis. The sequence goes on from NZ_FQUC01000010.1 coordinate 80,080, forward strand.
GTACAAGAAAATGAAGGTTGGCGAACATGCCGTATTTTTGGCCCAGCTGAAAGGTTTAAGCAAACGTGATGCGGAACAGAAAATAGCTTTCTGGTTCGATAAATTCGATATTACCTCATGGAAGAACAAGAAGGTGGAAGAATTATCGAAAGGTATGCAACAGAAGGTACAGTTTATCGCTACCGTTATTCATGACCCTGAGCTTTTGATTCTGGACGAGCCTTTCAGTGGTTTTGACCCTGTGAATGCCGAGTTGTTGAAAAGGGAAATATTAGAACTGAAGGCGAAAGGCAAAACGATTATCCTATCGACCCACAATATGGAATCGGTGGAGACTCTTTGCGACGAAATCACACTTATCAATAAATCGCAGGCAGTGCTGCAAGGCAATGTAAAAGACATTAAAGAAAAGTATAAGACCGACGAATTTAATGTGGTTGTTAAGGGTAATTCTTTTGATATCGATTCGGGGCTGTTTTCGGTAGAAGCACAGGAAATGAATGAGGGCATCACCGGCGTCCGTATCAAAAAATCGCAGGACGTGTCGAACTCCCGGGTTATCGGCGAGATATCCGGTAAATACGAGGTTGTCTCATTCAATGAGATTCTGCCATCGATGAACGAAATATTCATTCAAACTGTAACAAACAAATGAAAGCGCTCAAACTGATTATACAAAGGGAATATCTGACCCGTATCAAGAAAAAGTCGTTCCTGATATTAACGATACTAATGCCGGCTATATTTATCGGCGTAATATTTCTTCCTATCTGGCTATCCGGAATCAAGGATTCGGAGGCTAAGCATATTGCTGTTATCGATCCTACCGGTAAATATGCGTCTCACCTGCAATCGTCGGACGAATACAAGTTTGATATTACCGATCATAATCCCGGGCATCTGGTTAGTGAAGGCGGGTCTGAATTGTATGGTATTCTTCAGGTCACCGATGATTTGTCCGTTAATCCGAAAGCCATTACTTTCTATTCGGAGAAACAAGCACCTATCGGGCTGCTCAGTTATATTAATTCAACCCTTTCGGAAGTAGTAAAGTCCGAAAAGCTTTCTACTCTATCCAGCCGTGACAATATCGACCCGAAGGTTCTAACCGAAATAAGGGAGATAACACAAAGCCGGAATAATGTGAGTGTAACTACTATGCGTTGGGATGAAAACGGTGCGGAGAAGGAAACTTCAACAGCCATAGCATCCGGTATCGGAGGAGTAATCACTCTGCTGATGTACATGTTTATACTGATGTATGGGGCTATGGTAATGAATGGTGTTGTGGAAGAGAAAAGCAACCGCATTGTGGAAGTGCTGATATCATCGGTTCGCCCGTTCGATCTGATGATGGGTAAGATTATCGGTATAGGGTTGGTCGGGCTGACTCAGCTTCTTATCTGGGCTGTTTTGTTGGGTGTGGTGTCGGCATCTGCGGGAACTTGGCTCACTTCTTCGGGGATGAGTGATGCAGCTCCGATGTTGACTAATATGGAATTACTGTTCTCTGTCAACTGGATCGAGATTTTGATCTGTTTCCTGCTCTTCTTTGTTGGAGGATACCTTATTTATGCATCTATTTTTGCTATTATCGGTGCGGCAGTAGACAATGCACAAGATACCCAGCAATTTGTGATGCCTGTGACCCTTATATTTATATTTGCCCTATATGTCGGTATATATAGTATACAAAATCCCGACGGTCCGCTGGCGTTCTGGTGTTCGCTTATCCCTATTACATCGCCTATCGTAATGATGGTACGTATACCTTTCGGCGTGCCGCTCTGGCAAGAGGTGTTATCTGTGGCTATTCTTTACATATCCATTGTGCTGGTTGTCAAATTCGCAGCCAAAATATACAGGGTGGGTATATTGATGTACGGAAAGAAACCGAGCATGAAAGAAATTATCAAATGGTTCTCTTATAAATGAAGCCGGTTGAGGGCTTTTATTCGTATCTTTGCCTGCGCTTAGAGAAAGACAATCATGACGTTGAAGAATATTAAATCCTATATGATGCCGATATCTATGTCTATCGGCATTGTTTTTTATCCGGTATTAAGCCAGTTGGGATTTTTGACCCCATACCTTATATTCTTTATGTTGTTGCTCTCGTACTCGAACCTGTCGTTCCGTACGATCCGGTTTAGTAAACTGCACTTTTGGCTTCTGGGTATACAACTGATAGGTAGTGTTGTTGTATACGGCTTGTTATCCTCTTTAGTAGACCCTATAGTGGCTCAGGGTGTAATGATATGTGTATTGGCTCCGACGGCCACTTCGGCTGTGGTTATAACAGGGATGCTCGATGGTAATATGTCGAGTCTTACGGCTTATAGCCTCTTAAGTAATCTGGCGGTAGCTGTAGTTGCTCCTGTACTGTTTACCCTGATCGGGAACAATCAGGGGGAAATGTCGTTCATAGCCGAATTCTGGGAAATAGGTCAGCGAATCTTTGTCCTTTTGCTGTTGCCATTCATTATATCTATTGTAATTAGCCAGGTGTCACCACGTACACACAGCTTTATCCGTAAGCAAAAATCAATGTCTTTTTATTTGTGGAATATTGCCCTGATTATAGTAACAGCGCGTACTGTCCTTTTTCTGCTTACAGAAGGGCAAGGACATTTTCTACTTGTATGTCTTATATTCTTCTTGGCTTTTGTTGTATGTGCGGGCCAGTTTTTGACCGGCCGGAAACTCGGTCGGAAGTATGACGATACAGTGGCCGGAGGGCAGGGGCTGGGCCAGAAAAACACAATCCTTGCTATATGGATGGCTCAGTCGTATCTCAATCCGATATCATCTATCGGACCCGGAGCATATATCTTATGGCAAAATATGATCAATTCGTATCAAGTGTGGCGTAAACACCACTGAATCTGAGACATTGAGCATTCTTAACAATCCAATGCTTTGTTAATTCAAACATTATTTCTAGCTTTGTAGGCTGGAAGTGTGTCTGGATATTTAGTAAAGACACTGTGCGAACTAATCCTCTAAGAACAACAACGTATAGGTATTTTTTATAATAAGGCACAACCGTATTGAAACAAGGAATATGAAAAAACTCTCTATAATATTATTCTCGCTGGCTTTGACATCTACTCTTTTTGCCCAAAATACGACAGGCAATCAGACAAATGTTAATAATGAAGAGCAATTCGAGAATAAGATTAAGCAATCAAGCAACTTCTACATCAATTCAGACGGATTGGTTGTATATAAGCGAAGTAGTGCAGCTACTACGCAGGAGGAAGTTCCTGCTAAGAATGATACTACGGCAGCACAAAAGGAAGAATCAGGACAAACCGGAACATACTCAAACTCAACAGTGTCAACTCAGAATCAAGTGAGTGATACTCCTGTTATTATACGTAAAAGCGCATATGATAACAATGCATCGCAAGCTCCTTCAAGAGTTGAGAGCGATAACTCTGATCCGGTAATAACACGTCCGGTAAAGAAAGAGCCTGTAAATTATGCTTCTTCGCCCGAAGAACCGGTAGCAGTACCGGTGAGGTCTTCGAGCGTACCTCCGGCTGTGGCAGCAGGAGCTGTTAAAAAAGAAGCTCTTACTGTAGATGAATCTATAAGAATAAACAGCAGGCCGGTGAATGTTAACAGTATGGAAGATGAAACTGTTAATTACGGAGCTATCACTCCTGCGCCTTCAAAAGTAAACGAATCTAAGGCTGACCCCAAAAAGGAATATAGAAAATACAGCGAAAGAGGGTATGAAAAACGCCAGCCACAATATAAGAGTATAGAGGAAGCGGCTTTGGCTGTAGAAGAGATGATAGATGAGCTAAAGAAGAAACAAAGCCAAACGACAACTGCAAAATCGATGTCATCTAGATTGTCGACAGGTGCGAACCGTGCGGCGCTGCGTAAAAAACCTCTTAGTAATAGTACAATGAATGCTTCCGGTTATGGATATACAGATACTTCTGCCCAGCCAAAACCTGCAGAAACAGTACAGGCTCCTGATAATGATTGGGGCGAAGAACCTACATACTATATTAATGGTACGGAAGTAGAAAGGGCTGACGTTGAACAACTCAAAAAGAAAGATATTGTAAATAAGCAATTTAAAATAAGAAATACGACTTCGGGAAATCCCAATGGGGAAGTCTGGTACGAAGTACAAGGATATAGTAATAAGAACTAAAAAAAAAGAGGTGAATTAAGATTCACCTCTTTTTTTATATATCAGAGACATACTTTACATATCTTTTTCCAACTCGATAAGTAGGTCGCTCTTACTGGTTGTGTCACCTTCTTTTACCAGTACCTTTTTAATGGTTCCTTTGGTGCTTGCCAGAATAGCATTCTGCATCTTCATGGCTTCGAGTATAAGGAGAGTGTCTCCTGCTTTGACCGAATCGCCTGTTTTAACAAGTACCTCGAGTATTTTACCCGGCATAGGTGCTTTCAGTCTGATAGTTGTCGATTCACTTGCTTCGGCACTGAGCATCTTTTTGCGTCCGAGTGAGAAAGGTGTTTCGACCGAAAAAAGATAACTTACTCCATTGACCAGCAACTCATATTCGTTCTGATGGCGTGATACTATTTCGATCGGATAGCTTATTCCGTTTATAGTCATAACAGAAAAACCATCGTCGGTAGTCTCGATAGATGCATCTAACTGTTTAGAGTCGAATGCATATTTGCCGTTCCCGCTTATTGTGATAGGATATTCTTTGGACGAAACTTTATCTAAAGCTATAAGTGTTTTATTATTAGTACTCATATGCATTCTTTCATTACATGTTATTGATTCTGTTGCGTAAAGCCCATAAGTCTATATCTTCTTTCTGTTCAGTGATGGGCTTGTTTTGCTTACCGTACTGGGATACAGCAAACAGAGCAGCAAATATTTCTTCGTCTTTCTCTACATGAACTGTCGATTCCATATCTTTCTCGATAAATGAAGTATCGAAATTACCATTGCAAAAGATCTCGTTATGTAAAACGGCTTTATCAAACGGGATCGTTGTTTTGATCCCCTTTATCTGAAAGTCATTAAGAGCCTCCAGTGTACGTTTGATAACTGCGTTACGGTCTTCGGCATGCACTATCAGTTTTGCGATCATAGAGTCGAAGAATGGGGTGACTTCCGATCCTACAACTACGCCTTTGTCTACCCGTATACCTTCGCCTTCGGGTAAGCGTAGAGCTTTAATCATACCTGTGCAAGGCGAGAAGTTAGATTGCACATCTTCTGCATTGATACGACATTCGATAGCCCATCCGTTTAACTTAACTTCTTCCTGTGTGATAGGAAGTTTTTCGCCGTTGGCAATACGTATCTGAAGCTCAATCAGGTCTAATCCTGTGATCATTTCGGTAACAGGATGCTCGACCTGTACACGGGTATTCATTTCCATAAAGAAGAAATCCCCGTGCTTATCAAGTAGAAATTCTACTGTTCCAAGACTTACATATCCGGCTTCGCGGGCAAGGGATACGGCAGCATCGGTGATTTTCTTCCGCAGTTTATCGTCTAGTGCAGGAGAAGGCGCTTCTTCGAGCAGCTTCTGATGCTTGCGTTGCACTGAACATTCGCGTTCCCATAGGTGGATAACATTACCGTGTGTATCGGCTACTATCTGTACTTCGATATGTTTCGGGTTTTCGAGATATTTTTCTATAAACACAGACGGGTTATTGAATGCCGAAAGAGCTTCGGTAGATGCCGAATGGTACATTTGTTTTATTTCAGACTGTTTACGTACGATACGCATACCACGTCCGCCACCACCGGCAACGGCTTTAATAATCAACGGGAAGCCGATTTCTTTCGAAATCTGGATAGCTTCGTCCAGAGTGTCTACACTTCCGTTACTGCCTCCCAACATCGGAACTTTGCCTTTTGCTGCTATTTCCTTAGCAATAACCTTGTCTCCCATATTCTGGATAATACGGGGTGAGGGGCCGATAAATATAATTCCTTCTTCGGTACAGCGGATAGCGAATTGTGCATTTTCCGACAGATAACCGTATCCGGGATGTATAGCATCTATTTTATTACGTTTGGCAAGTAATACAAGGCTTTCGATATCGAGAAACTCAGGGACATCGTTTTTCTCCCTGTCGGGAAAGTCTACCACCTTGTCGACCTGTGTCAGATAATAAGCATTAGGTTCTTTCACTGTACGGATACCAACCGGGGTGATACCCATCTTACGGGCGGTTTGGGCTATACGTATAGCAATTTCGCCTCTATTGGCTATTAGTATCGATTTTATCTTATCTTTATTTTTCATCCTTCTTCATTATTTAGATAACCTGTCTTTTACAGAGGCATATTTCCGTGTTTGCGTTTAGGACGGTACTCTGTTTTTCTATCCAAAGCTTTCAGGCTGGTAATAATTTTCGAACGGGTCATTGCCGGATCGATAACTTCGTCGATAAAGCCTTTTTCGTCAGCTATATAAGGGTTGGTTACTTCCTCGCGGTATTTCTGGGTAAGCTCTTTTTTCAGCATAACAGGGTCTTCCGATTCGGCAAGCTCTTTACGGTAAAGTATGGCAATAGCTCCGTCCGGTCCCATTACGGCAATTTCGGCGGTTGGCCATGCGAAAACAAAGTCTCCGCCTATACCTTTACTGTTCATTACAATATAGGCACCTCCATAGGCTTTACGCAAAATGACAGTTATTTTAGGTACGGATGCAAATGTATAAGCATATAGCAACTTCGCTCCATGGCGAATAATTCCGTCGTGCTCCTGATCGGTTCCGGGAAGAAATCCGGGTACATCTTCCAATGTTATAATCGGGATATTGAAAGAATTACATATATTGATAAAGCGTGCGCCTTTTATCGACGAATCGATATCTAATGTACCGGCCATCACTTTAGGCTGATTGGCTACGATACCTACAACCTGACCATCCATGCGGGCAAAGGCTGTGAAAATATTCGATGCATGGTTTTCGGCTACTTCCATATAGTCGCCGTTGTCGACCAATAGTTCTACGATCTCTTTTACATCGTAGGGTTTATCGGGATCTTCGGGTACAATATTCCTGAGTTGGTCTTCGACACGTTTTGCCGTATCATCCGATTTTATCAATGGGGGATTCTCCATATTATTTAACGGAAGAAAAGACAATAACCTTTTTACTCCGAGAATAGTGTTCTCGTCATCACTGTAGACGAAGTCGGCTACACCCGATTTAGTGCTGTGTACGGAAGCACCTCCGAGGTCTTCTGTCGAAACGGTTTCATTCAGAACCTCTTTCACTACATTAGGTCCTGTAACGAACATGTAGCTGGTGTCGGCTGTCATGAATATAAAGTCGGTCAATGCAGGAGAGTATACCGCACCTCCGGCGGCCGGACCCATGATTACAGATATCTGGGGGATAACACCTGATGAGTATACATTGCGTTTGAATATATCGCCATATCCGTTCAGTCCGGTGATACCTTCCTGTATACGGGCACCTCCCGAATCGATAAGCCCTACAACCGGCGATCCGGTCTTGAGAGCCATATCCTGGATTTTTACGATCTTGGCAGCATGCCTCGATCCTAAAGATCCTCCCAGTACATTGAAGTCCTGCGAATATGCGTACACCAAGCGTCCGTTGACTCGTCCGAATCCTGTAACTACTCCGTCTCCGAATGCTTTAACTGTTTTACCGAACGAAGCTTCGGCAGGTGGTATATAGGCATCGGTTTCTTCGAAAGTTCCTTCATCGAATAGCAAGAGAATACGCTCGTGTGCGGTTAGTTTTCCTCGTTTGTGCTGCTTTTGCACATACGTTTCGTCATATTGCTTATCAAGCAGTTCGCGACGAGCCGAAAATTGTTCGTACGATTTCTTCATATTATAAATACTATGTGTTTTAATCTTCCTCTGTGTTTCTATCAGCTTTATTTTCCCGAAAGCAATAGCTCTAAATGGTATTGGCAGGTCTTCTGGCTTACTCCGTCTTCGAATTTCCTTCCCGTTAGCAACCGGTCTGTATTATTAATATCCGGTATAACAGTGGTATTTAAGTATTTATTCAAAGATTTCAGGTGGAGCTTACAGCAGCGGGTCTGCCCGGGATTTACACCCGGTTCCCTTTTCACCACTACGCACGAATGTACGAAGTGACACCAAAACCGGCCCAAAGGTAGATATTTTTCTTTATTTATACGTTTTTATGATTAATTCTTTCGTGACAGACTTTTTGTATATTATTTGTTTGAGATTTTCTCTTTCAATATTTCGTATAGTTTTTGTGATACCGGAAATTCGAATTTACGTGCAAATAATGCATCGGACTTTAAAATATTCTCATAATCGGTTTCATCCAGATTGGCCGGATTATTACCGTTCCGTTCCTGCCAGATTACGAACCGCAGGTTATTCGATTTCACTCTGTCTTTGTAAGGAGAGTTCATGATTATAGTCTGGAAGAAGATTTCTTCGGAACAATAAGTAAACCTGAACCGGCGGAGAAAAGAAGGATTATTGTCTGAAAAATCGAGTATATACTTCATAGCGTCAGTAGGTATCGACCAATATACGAGTCCACCGTAAAGATCTTTTGGAAAGCTTTTTGGGAAACTACGGTTTATCCTGAACTTTTGCTGTAACTTGATAAGGCGCTCTTTCAATTTGTAATTGCGCTCGGTGCGTACGTTTATCAGGTCATGCGGGTGGTAGTACATTAGACGGTCTAAGCCTCCTTTATACCACGCATGGTAGGGTAGTTTATTTACTTCCATGAAGACCGTACCTCTGTTCTCTTCCATAAACCGGGTGATTTCCGCAGGAGATTGTATAGGATAGTCGTGTCCGGTTATTGTATGTACATATTCGATAGAAATATCTTTAGCAGCTTCGCGGCAAAGTTGTAATATCGCTTTTAGATGGTTTATGCTGCCCCACTGAACTTTATAGTCACGGGATACGAATTTTACGTTAGGCTTTGATCGTAAGTTTCTTATATCTTCATCAGTAAAGGCACCTTTGCTATCGATGTGTATATATATCGGAAAATTATCGTCGAATACATCTATCAGATTATTCAGATGCACCGGATTCTTATATGCCGTAATTAATAATGCCTGTTTCATGTGGATGATATGGTTTTATTCGACATACAATACTAGTCCTTTCAGGTACTCACCTTCCGGATGGTAAATGTTGATAGGGTGGTCGGCGGGCTGGGTCAGCTGATGCAGTATCTTAACGCTCCGTCCTGATTGGGCGGCAGCACTGAATACGGCCAGACGGAAAGCATCTTTTGTTATAACCTGCGAACAAGAGAAGGTAAAAAGTATTCCCCCCGGAGCTATTTTATCGAAAGCAACGGCATTCAACCGTTTATAACCTTGTAAAGCATTTTTGATTGCTCCCCGATGTTTTGCAAAAGCCGGTGGATCGAGGATGATGAGGTCGTACTCTCCTTTTTCCATGTTTGCCAGATATTTAAAAGCATCTTCGGCATAAGCTTTGTGGCGGTCGTCGCCGGGAAAATTTAACTGTACATTATTCTCGGTAAGCATTACGGCTTTAGCCGAACTGTCTACCGAATGAACAAGCTTTGCACCCCCGCGCATTGCGTAGAACGAAAATCCTCCTGTGTAGCAAAACATATTCAGTAAACGGCGGTCTTTAGAATATTTTTCTAAAAGAGCCCTGTTGTCTCTTTGGTCGACAAAAAAGCCTGTCTTTTGCCCTTTGAGCCAGTCGGCATGGAATTTCAATCCATTCTCAACTGCTATGCCATCGGTGTTTTCTTTTCCTCCGAACAAATATCCATTCTCAGCTCCCAAATCGGCTTTATATGGTAGAGTTGTTTCCGATTTATAATATACATTTTTCAGGTTATCGCCCAGTATTTTTACAAGGGCTTTGCATATATCGTTACGGTTTTCGTGCATTCCTACCGAGTGGGATTGCATTACGGCTGTATATCCGTATATGTCGATAATTAATCCGGGGAGGTTGTCTCCTTCACCGTGAATAAGGCGGAATGCGTTGTTGGATTCGGATACTACACCTATTGTTTTGCGCATATCGTAAGCTACAGAAAGCCGTTCTTCCCAGAATGAATCGTTTATCTCCCTTTCGCTAAAACTCAATACCCTGACTTCGATGCTTCCTATCTGATAATGTCCCGTAGCTATATACTCGCCTCCGGCTGTGTATACTTCTACGATCTCACCTTCGGTAAGAGACGGATCTTTCTGGGCTACAGCTCCCGAAAATATCCATGGATGGAAGCGACGTAACGAGTCTTCTTTTTTCGGTTTCAGGGTAATTCTCTTATATTTCATATGATATGCATTATGCTTTAGAAAGATCAGGATCGAGCCTAACCAGTTTGTTATATATTTGCAGGCAAGCCCATGCATCGAGTGCAGCGTATTTTTGCTGAGCATCGGTCAGAATATCAGCTTCCCAGTTCGAGAGCCGCTGTCCTTTCGAGATGCGTTCGCCGAAAAGGATTGCATAGATACGTTGTAATCCATTGTCTTCGATCCCGAATTTTTTCACGTAAGATTGCAGTTCGATAAAACTTTGGGGCTCCAGTTGTATCCGTTTGCGGATTGCCGCAAAATCATCTTTCAGTGATAGGCCTATCTTTAGAATATCGGGTGCTATCAGTATCTCTTTGAGACATTCGGGTATATCTATCAGGTTGAGCCGGAACAAAAAGCAGGTGTCGGGAGTCGATATCTGCATAAGCGCGATTTTGCGAATCAAGCCTTTGGTAAACGAAGGACGGGTTTCGGTGTCAAAACCCAGGATGTCGAATTTCTTGAGGTACGAAACGGCTTTTACAGCTTCCGCTTCTGATTGTATTACGATAATACGTCCCGGAAAAACGGCGGTTTCGAGTTCTGCTATCTGTTCTTTCGATATTGTTTTCACCACTCGGCTTGCATGTTTTCGGGAAGACTGTCATCTTCCTCCTGTTCGGGATTCATTGAATATCGGATAGAGTGTAATGCCCGTAGGACATTTACCAGTTTTTGCCCCCAATAAAGCCTGAAGTTTTCGCTGCAGGAACATAGTGCCTCGTACATACTTTCTTCGAGGCCTTGTTCGTACACCGCGGCAAAGTTTTTTATATCCTGATAAATATCAGCAAGGTCTTCCGATATACTTGCCGAAATAGGTGTGTCGCTGTATTTCATATCTTCGAGAAAAACTTCGAGATACGTATCATTACTCTTAAATGTAGAGTAGAGCCGGTTAACGATATATTCGTAATCGTCTTCGGTCACACTCACTTCAGGATAAATGTCATATTCTATCTCAACTTCCGGAAGCAGGGTCGCTTTCAGATAGAGGAGGGGTAATAGCTTGGTGAGCTTGTTTGATAACTCTGAAGAAGTTTGTTCTTCAAATGTCTCCAAAAACGAGCAGTACTGTACGCCTACTGCTACGAATTCGACCACATTCTTCGAAAAAACTATATTTTGAGACAGGTTATTTTCCATCTTTAATACTCTTTACGGAATATTGTCCGTTTATTTATTCTTTTATTTTTAAATATTTATATATCAGATTTTTATATCTGTTTAGGGAGCCGTTCCAGTACAGACATCTGATATACCTATCTGCAAATTTAGGAAATTATATTATAAACTGTTTAAAAATACTTCATGTACTGAAATTTAAGTATCAGTATGAGTATGTTACATAATGGTTGGGAGCGGACGATATAAAGGATATAAATTTTTAACAGACAAAATCTATGATTGTTGCTTATATTGTTGTGAAATAAAGAAGTAAGTGCTAAATTTGTTGTGATATTTCCTGTAATCAGATAAATCAGTATATTAGCTTAAAGTATAGGGAGGTGGTATAACTATCAAAATAGTATTATTTCTATAGATAATTGACACTTATATTTCAACTATTCGCATATTTAAATGAAAAAAATCTTACTTGCACTACTAACGTTTGCAGTTTTCAACACTTACTCTTACTCTCAAAAGTACGAGATCATTCAAAAAAAAGACAAGTATGGGATTGCCGAGGGTAAAAAGACCTGGGTAAAACCTCAATATCAAAAAATATCGGCTCTCGATAATAACTTCTTCTACGCAAAAAAAGATGGTAAATGCGGAGTAATTTCTCCCAGAGGTATGGTTATGATACCTATGGCTTACGAAGACGTAAAACATTTCGACGATGGCTTATACATTGTTAGGGATCAGAACCTGTGGGGTATTGTAGACCGTATGAACCAACTTGTATTGCCGATAGGTTATACCAACTTCGAGTTTCTGGACGATTATTTGTGCGAAGTGAAATCGCAGGGTAAATCGGGTCTTATCAATAAATTCGGTAAGGTACTTATTCCTGCTGTTTATGACGATATCGCAGCATTTTCGCCATACCTTCTTATGATTAAGAAAGACGGTAAATCGGGCTTGGTGGACATGAAGGGAAATCTGGTTGTTCCTGCCTTGTACGATGAATTCGATATAATGACCGAACGTAATATGTATTGTGTAAAGTCTGCCGGTAAAATCGGGTTGATGGATTATAGCGGACGTATGATTCTGGATGCTGTATATGATAATATCGAATACGATTCTCCGGTTGGATATCTACTTCATCAGGATGGAAAAATCGGATTTTATATTGCTGAGGGTAAGGTAATAGCACCTGTTTACAGTAAAATATTATTCGCCCAGCCCGAATTTGGCTTGGTGGTCGTAAAAGAGGGAGATAAATATGCTCTTATCACTTCGCGTGGAGTGGTGACTGCCGCTGCTTACGAGAATATAAGCCGCTTTTCGCCTCAGGGAATTGCTTTTGTCGAAAAATCGGGAAAACTGATGGCTGTAAATTACGAAGGCCGCGAAATGCTTTTGCAGGAAGTAATGGGTGGAGGTAACCGTCCTCCGCAATAATCGGGAAGAATAAACGAAAATATATAAGAAAGGAGGAATATCAGAGGTATTCCTCCTTTTTATTTATCTCAACATAAATACGATGTTAACAAATGCGTCGTAGTTGGGTAACGAATTTACGGTATAACTTAATATTCCCGAGTCGTTGATTCCTGTTATTGTAACACAAGGGTCGGCATAAGTAACGTAATAATATAATTGCTCCCTGTTGAAAAAAGGGATCGAACCCGGCGCACTTGTGCTTTTAATTGCCGGAGCCGAAAATCCTGTATTATAGACACTGTATAAATCGATAGTTTGAGTTCCCGTTAACAGGCTGCCTGTAGCATTGGCTGTCGATATATTGATCGATGGCATGTAAAAGAAGTGCCTGTTGAATATGGTTATACAAGTCCACTCATAAGTGCCAGGATTTGACGGGGTATCTTTGTATTGGGATATGCATTTGTAATTAGTGTCATATACAATCAAACCCGGTGCAGGACTCGATATGGCTGTCTTCTGGGCGGTTGTCATTTGGGGAATCAGGAATCCCTTGTCTTTACTGTATGCACTGATGTCTAACACGGACGAGGCATCGGGAGCATCGGTGTTTACTCCTATCTGGGCAAATGCAGATAGGGTTGTAAACAGTAAGCAAAATATGATTATAAATATCTTATTCATCTCTAAAATAAAAGTTATTGTTGTTTCGAATTCAATAATTCCGACCGTGTCATACGGTTACTTTTGAGTGTACAGTTCACAATATTTGCCTGCATGGTGATATCATCTATCGTAGTCCCGTCACCTTTGTAAGGTGTTATGGTAATGGTGTAGATTCCCGAATTGGGATACGAATGTACCTGAGAGTATTTACTCTGTGTTGAATTCACGGTTTGAGTAATATTTGGTGTACCGTCTCCAAAGTTCCATACAAGCTGCGAAGGAGCATTCCCTCCCGATAGATCGACCTCTACGCTGTAAGTACGGTTATGTGCGGTGCAGGCAAAAGGCTGCTCCTTGGGGATAATCCGGATGAATCCGGCAGCAAAGGTAGGTAAACCTAAGTACCCTGTACCTTTCAGGTAATCGGGAAAATATTTAATATTAGTACCCCCGTCATCAGGATTCAGTACGACATATATGTTTTTAGTCGGTTTTGCAGATGCCAAAGCAGACGTTCCGTATAATCTGTTGTCCATTCCCCTTCTTAAATTGGTTATACCATTGGATAATGCAGTAAATGCGACTCCGGCTCTCAAATTGTCCCAGGTATTGACATAAGCTCTGGCGCTTCCGTTATATCCGCTTGCAACATAGATATATTTATTGTTGGACGAGAATGATCCTCCGAAAGGATAAAGCGGAAAGCTTTGAACCTTGATGTCAGAAATAAGTCCGGTCGCAGGATTGAAATCGGATGAGATAATCTGGTATCCGGCCCACGTACAAGTGACAAGTTTAGTATAGTCGGGCGAGACTATAATTTCTCCAACATAAGATGATGTTACAGTTGTTATAAGACTACTTGTTATTGTTTGGTGCGGAGTTGCCGATATACCCGCAGATGTTATTGCCCATACATAAAATGTTTGGGCAGTACGGTGTATCAGCCAATAGTCTTTGCCATTTGTGTTTGGTACTGCGGCGATGTTCTCGTATACTGTACCGGACAGGATAACGTTATTCTTCGAAGTTATTTCTCCCAGTCCTCCATTTAGAGAAAGATCGGCAACCGAATAACAGACACCCCCGGCAGCCAGTGCTTGTGGCACTGTTATGATGTAATATTGGGTCAAGCTTCCCGGTTTTGGTACTACTATCCCCGATTGCGTTGCCGATGAACCTCCGAGTAAACCTGTGCCGTTTGTCATTACGTTTCCATTCCTATCGTAAACAGTCCTTCCGTCTGACGACATTAATAATTGTCCGTCGTAGGTAGATAGGGTAAAGCATCCTTCTTCGGTATACAGTGGCCCTGATATAGACTCGGGCATATCGGTTACTATAGTGCCATCACTTGCAGTGACATTGCTCAGGCTGTTAAAATTAAATCCACTATTGAATCCGAAGTGCCACCAAGCGGTTTCCTTCTGGGCTAAAGCATTTAGTTGTGTAAGTACAATTAATGTACTTAAGTATATTATTTTTCGCATTGGTTTTAAGTTTTTAGCTTCTTATTTGACAACAAATACTACGGTCATAAAAGAGTCATAGTCCGATTCGGCTTTGATGTCGTACGTCATCACGCCATTATCATTGATCGACACATTCTCAAGCACATCGGTATCATAGCTTGTGATGTAATAATACAGGTCGGTGCGGCTCGTGAAATAGGGAATATTTACAGGTGCTGCCGGATTTTTAATAGGTGCTGTAAATTGTGTCATGTATTCATTGTACAAGTCTATTGTTTTGCCTGTGACAACAGCCGAAGCATCTACCGCAATGGTTGGCATATAGAAAAAACCGTTTTGAGCATCTTTTTGAGAAAGGCATACCCATGCCGGAGATGCAGCTGTACCGGCATTCTGTGCAATACATTTCAGCGTGGTATCATATACCAGGAGTCCCGGAGCCGGGCTGCCGATTGGTGAGGCGAACTGGTGTTTATGCCTACTTGAGCCTGTGTTGTAAATATCCCTATCAGGCAAAGCATTAAGAAGAAACATTTTTTCATTGTTATTACTATTTGAGTTGTTGTTTTCAGGGTTTGTATGCCCTTTCGTTGTTTTTATAATAAGAGGTTGTTTTGTGTTGAAATAATAAAGCAGCAAAGTGCATACACTGCACCCTGCTGCAATAGGCAGTTGGCTTATTGGTAAATGGTTGTCCGGGGTAGTTTTCGAACGACAACAAAACAACAATGATTCTATCCGGTACAGCTTACCGAGCCAACTTATTTGGAAATGGATATATACGACGAAGTAAACGAAGGCATAAAAAAATGCTCCGTTATTTTGACACAATAGAAAATTTTGTTTAGTTAACGCCCTGTGATGCGTCTCTCTCTCTCTCTCTCTCTCTCTCTCTCTCTCTCTAATATTTTAGCACACAATATCAAATCTAAACTGTTAAAATTTAGATAATTATCGATGTTCTTATGTGTGAAAACCTGAATCATTCAGAGATTGTAATAGGTTGTTTGTAGGGCAAATATAGCGAATGTTTTTAATTTAGCAATATTTTAAATAAGAGTATAGATTTTAGTCTATACCCTTATTCTTGTATATTATTTTATCCTAAATGCTGTAATGTTGCTAAAATTATTAGACATCCCGATATTTATAGTTAAGGGTATTGATCCAGCATAGTCCAGTTTACCCAATAACAGATTGTACTGTTTGGTTGTGTTTGAGTCATTTTTTATAGTCAGATTAGCTACTAGATTACCAACACCTCCAGCCCATGCTAAACCGGAGAAATATCTTTTTTCGGTAGTGGATGTTGAGTAATCTTCTATGTCGGATGTTGAAGATAAAGTTCCGAGAGTTGAACTGTCGGCGAATGTGCTTTTAAACCAAGCTCTTTCTGTAGTACCGGTAGATACAACATCAAATATGATCGTTACAAGTACAAGCCATCTGCCTGGAGGCAAGTCAAGAGTTATACCTGTATTTACAAATATAGAACTTGTTGTATGAGGTATGGATGTATTGACCGTACTGAATTGACCGAGAATAGCTATAGGGGTATAGTCTTTCCATAATCCTTTTCCTGTGTTATCTGAATATAAAATTCTATTTACTTGCTGTGCTCCATCATCGATGCGCAGTATAGAGCCGGTAGTCAGGCTTTCTAAATGGAATTTGGCTTGAGGGGTAATTGTGCCGATACCCACCTTACCATCTTTCGAAACAACAATATCGTCATCTGTAATACCAGAAGTCAGGCTACCAGATGTGTCATTATTTGCTTTAGGGTCAATATGTAAAATTAGATTGTTGCTAATTTGCTCTGTATTAATACCTATTTGACCGTATAAAGAGGTGTTTATTACAAGCAGAAAAATAAAAATATAATATAAATGTCTCATGAAAGTTTTAGATATTAAAGTTATTGTTCTATACGTAAGGCTATTACCCTATTTTGGGGATAGTCACTTGAGCCGAAATTTTTAATAAATGTAGTAGCTGTGGGTAGATTATGTGCTTCGGATGTGTTTGCGAACAAATAATAAGTTTTATCTCCTGAACTTTGATTTTGTATAATGTGTATTCCATTAAATAGTGTTGGGGTATTTTCGTAGAAATAATCGGCAGTATAACGTCCTGTTATATTATCAGTGGAGACACTTGCTGTAGTTTGAGAATCGCAAAATATAAAATTTAGCCAGCAGGCATTATTATAGTTATTACCGGTAGCTGTAGTTTCGCCGACAAGATTCGTGAATATAACCCATGTACCTACTGACAATGTTATATTGATATTGAAATATGTTTTTAGGCTATTTTCTATTGTATTACTGATGCCTACTTTGGGTAATATTCCTTCTACTGTTTCCATTTCGCCCGGAAAGCGCCATGTTCCCAAACCATTTACGTCGGATACTAATACTTTGTATTCCAGTTCGTTCCCATCTTCGATTTGTATTGCCGTCTGAGGTTGTGTCACTCCGGTTTCCTTAGAGCTGATATCCAAACGTTTTACCGGTGTTATGTGTCCTAATGCGATTAAACCGTTTGCGTTGATAAAGACATCATTTGCTGCTTGTGATGCAGAAGGTAATCCGCTTGCATTATTATCAGCTCCTCCGTCGATATGCAATGTTCCCTGCTGAGCATTTAATGCATTAATCCCCACTTGAGAATGGGCATAAGAGAAACTATTTGCCACTATAATTGATATAAAAATTAATTTTTTCATTTGTCTTGTTTTACTTTTAGTATACATTGTTTATGGAATACGGAATGCAGAAACACTATCTTCACCGTATCCCATTCCTATGCTGTAATAAATGGTTCCTGCTGTACCTCCTGATAGATTCGTGATGTCTCCAACCATTATGTAATAAGTTTTTGAAGCGAGAGTGTTTTTTATGACTAATTTGCCTACCATATTGCCGGCAGGTCCGCCAACCCATAATATGTTTTTGGCGACTGGTGAACTTTCGAGGTCAGAACTGGCAACAGCTGAGAGGTTTCCCGATGTTTGCGCATCGGATAATGTTGTGCAAATAGTTGAGATATGAGGTTCGAAAATAGTATGGGAAGTCGTTGCGTGTAAGATGATAGAGACAACCCATCTGCCTTCTGTCAGGTTTATTTGAGCACCTGTCGAATTATATATTGGGTTGTTACCTCCTTTTCCTGCAGGAAGTGTGAGGTCGACTCCGGTTCCCCTTGTCCAGTATTTTCCGGATAAAGTAGAAATAGTTTTCCATGTAGCGTCTCCCGAAGTATTTTCAGAAGTCAGAACCTTGCCTTCTCCTTGATTTCCGTCTTTTAGTATAAATCCGGGAATAGGGTTATTCACGGTTCCTTCGGTTTTGATGTGTAATCTGCTATCAGGCATTGTTCCGATACCTAAATAACCTCTGTTTGTTACAATTACATCATCCTCGTAGCCCGAAAGTGTTGTTGTGTTTTCTTGGGGGTCGATGTGCAATATGCCTTGGGGACTTTGTGTGTTGATTCCTACCTGTGCATGGGATAATCCGAACGAGAATATACCCAGCAGAAGCAAACATTTCTTTTTCATTGTCATTTCAATTTGAGTTGTTAGGGCCTCAGACCCTCTTGTTGTTTTTAAGGTCACAGACCTTTTTGTTGTTTCTATAAAGAGTTGTTGATTTTCAGCACAGAATTTATTGATCATTTGAAAGTAAAGCAGCAAAGTGCATACACTGCACCCTGCTGCAATAGGCAGTTGGCTTATTGGTAAATGGTTATCCGGAGTAGTTTTCGAACGACAACAAAACAACAATGATTCTATCCGGTACAGCTTACCGAACCAACTTATTTGGAAATGGATATATACGACGAAGTACACGAAGGCATAAAAAAATGCTCCGTTATTTTGACACAATAGAAAATTTTGTTTAGTTAACGCCCTGTGATGCGTCTCTCTCTCTCTCTCTCTCTCTCTCTCTCTCTCTCTCTAATATTTCAGCACACAATATCAAATCTAAACTGTTAAAATTTAGATAATTATCGATGTTCTTATGTGTGAAAACTTGAATCATTCAGAGATTGTAATAGATTGTTTGTAGGGCAAATATAGTTAATAATTTTATAAATCAAGAATTAAGCTTTTTTTGAAGCGGGCTATCTTCTCTGTAAATTAATATTACTACCCTGAAAAAGCGACTGCATCCGTTACCGCCCACCGGCATGTGTATATATATACACATGCCGGTGGGCGGTAGACTACGGCTTGCAGGATATTTATAGACGGTTATATGTTCTAAATGTATTATCATGCTAATTATTAGATGGATATGTCTTTTTATGGACTGCGCTTATTACCGTCATTGAACCGTTATCTACCGTTCGCCGGTAAGGACGGTTAAAAATGTTCCGTTAAGACTAAATAAGACTTCGTAAGCAAGTGTTAACCCATTTTGAAAAGTATGTTTTTCATCTTTGTTGCATAAAGTTATGAAAACAATAAACAAACATATAATAATATGAAAACTCTAATCTCTTTTATCTTAGCTTTTGTAATTGCCTCAATGGGATTATACGGGCAAACTATTAAAGGGCGGGTTGTAGATAATGCAAACAATCCTGTCGATTATGCTACTATTGTACAACAAACCCCCGATTCGGTATATCTGGCTTCTACCATGACCGATACATTGGGCTACTTTTCCCTGCCTCCGGCTTCTGTACCTTATCGTTTGATTGTTCAACATCTTCTGTATGATACTAAGGTAGTGACAGTAGATACTCCCGATGTTGGTGTTATCACATTAGACGACCGCTCACATGCACTGGGCGAAGTAACCGTTCGGGGATACCGTCCGGCAGTGGCGGTCGAGAACGGTAAGTTGTCGTACGATATGCCACGCTTACTCGAAGGTAAAGTTGTGAGTAATGCTTATGAATCGTTGCTTGAGCTACCTGGCGTAAGGGAACAAGACGGGCGTCTTGTGCTGGCGGGAGCCAATAGCCTGACTGTTATTCTCAATGGTAAGCCTACTACTATGACTGTGGAGCAATTAACTGAAATGCTGAAGAATACACCCCAATCGAGGATACTCAAAGCCGAAGTTATGTATAGCGCGCCTCCACAGTATCATGTGCGCGGAGCTGCTATCAATCTGGTTTTAGATGGTGGTACATCGGAACATCCGTCGTGGCAGGGACAGGTAAATACTTCTTATACACAACGTACATACGACCGTGCTAATCTGGGCGCGACACTGATGTATTCGTCGTTCAGATTTTCGGCAGACCTGATGTATTCGTTTACAAACGGACAAAGTACGAATAGTATGGAATTGTACTCAAATCATTTATTGGATGGAACGGTTTATGATATCGAGCAATTTAACCGGATGAAAAGCCATGTGCAGATACATAATATTCGTTTGGGTACTGAGTATAAGCTTTCCGAAAACGATAAACTCAGCTTCACTTATACTTCGCAATTGATTCCGTCATATACAGGCACACAACGGTCGAATGGTACATACTCTAATTCGGTAAACCGGAAAACAAATGACAGTCCAGAGCAGATGCACAATATGGCATTGTCTTATTCTTCGGGATTTGGCTTGACTACGGGTGTCGATTATACTTATTATACCGATAAGACGATGCAGGACTTTGATGATGTCAGAGGCTCCGAAAACGAGCAATTCATGTCACATTCGTCTCAGGAAATAAACCGCCTGAAACTGTATGCCGACCAGAACCATAGCCTTGCTAAGGACTGGACCCTGAATTACGGGGGTGCTTTTACTTATGCATCGGATAAAAGCGGCCAGACTTATACAACTGTAACCGGAACCGATATTTCGGACAGAAATACAAGTGGTAGCCTGCGTGAATATACATACAATCTGTATGTCGGCTTTGAGAAAAAACTGACCGAGAAACTTTCTCTCTCGGCGTCATTGTCGGGCGAATATTATAAAATGGGTGATTTTGACCAATGGTCGCTGTTCCCTTCGCTGGAAGCTACTTACGTGATGGCGCCCGAGCATATTCTTCAACTGTCGGTATCATCTGATAAGGATTATCCGAGTTACTGGGAAATGCAAGGAGCAATAAGTTATCTGAATGGCTATACCGAAATTCACGGAAATCCATCGTTGCATCCTTCTAACGATTATACTGCACAGTTGAGCTATATCTTCAGAAGTAAATATGTGCTGACACTTTATGGTTCGCATTCCGACAACTATTTTGTACAGCTTCCTTACCAGTCGCCCGATCGTTTGGCATTAATATATAAAACAATGAATTTTGATTTTAAGCAGGATTTCGGAGCTAATCTTACATTACCTTTTGCAGTTGGCGACCGTGTAAGTTCACGCCTGACCGTTATCGGAATGTATAACCGGGCAAAGAGTACACGTTTTCATGACCTTTCGTTCGACAATAGTAAGTGGATAATGTATACATCTCTGAGTAATACATTCAATATTTCGAACAAGCCGAATATAAAAGCCGAGTTGTCGGGAGCATATATTAGCCCGTCGATACAAGGTCCCGGAAGTATTTCGGAACTTTGGAAAGTTGATGCCGGACTCAAATGGGTATTTGCTAATGACAAAGCCGAACTTGGACTGAAAGCTGTTGATATATTCGATACATGGTCTCCCGAAATGCGTTTGAAATATGCAACTCAGGATATAAAGATGAATGTGCAACAAGATTCGAGAGCTTTAACCTTGTCATTCACCTACAAATTTGGTGGATATAAGAATAAGGAACGGAAGAGCGTCGATACATCCCGTTTCGGACAACAATAAATAAGCATATTATAACGAAACATTTATTCCAACACTGATAGCCCTGTTGAAGGGTAACAAATAGAGCGGGTCATACGATCCGCTTTTGTTATCGGTATTCACTTTGGTAAACAGGTTTTCGGCATTCAAATAGAGCCGGATTTGAGGTTTGCTATTGTATCTGTCTTTAAGCATGTAAGATACATTGAGCATTTTCAGTCCGTAGTAATCTGTTTTTGTTTCGTTGCCGTAAGTATAGCCTGTTTTTAGGTCTGATGCTCCATGAAACAGCATTGCGAAATAAAATTTTTGATGCAGCTGGAATTTTGAATGAAAATTGTAGATATTCTGGGGGGTATTATATTCCCCGAGAATCGGGTGCGAATCATTATCCGCTGATATTGGGGTGTGTCTGATTGCCTGATTGTTCCGGGTATAGTTGGCTTGAAAATAAAGAGATATTTTATTTTTATTTATAGGCATGTAACTGGCCGAAAAATCCCATCCCCGGTTGATTAACTGGGTATTGCCCGATGTTATCATTACGCCTGCCGCAGAAGGTACTACTTCGAGCAGATTATATGTCTTCTTATAAAAGTAATCAGCAGTTATATAAATAGAATTATTCCTTTTTAAAGTTAAGTCAATACCTGCATTGCGTTGGTCGGTTATGATCCATCGGAGGTTAGAGTAAATATCCTTATCGTCACCGAATGGAGAAATAGCTCTGGTGCTCCCTGTACGTCCCCATGCTACTTTAGGTCGTAACCGGTAGAAGAATTCCGAATACACCCAATCCTCTCGCATTATATCCCATCCTGCTGAGAGAGCCGGAAGGTTTGCCGAGCTTTTATCCGGCTTTAGTTTTGATGATTCGCTGTGCCGGATACTTGCGGTGAGAGTGCGTGCACCATTCTTATAATTGTAATCGGCCTGTGCCGATAAGGTATTTATTATCTCCTTGCCGGTTGTATACCGATTATCTCCTGAAAGGTCTGTACTAAGCGGACGTAGGCGGTCTTGGGTATGTATATAACCACCTGTCAGATTAATATTGTGGTTGTATATATAGATGGAATGACCTATCGTATTATCCCACATCAGGCGTTGAGAGCGTCCGTTGTATACTGAGCGATAGTCATAATCGGGATTGTACACACTGTAATAGTTATATCCGGCAGAGGCAAGGGTTTTGTCGGATGAGTCTATATAATCGTACGATAAAAGCGATCTTAGATGGATTTTGTTCCACGGGCGTACTTCGAGTGTTGTGGCAGAGTAAATGCGGTCGGTCGGTTTGTGGTCGATGATATTTGCTCCGGTCGATGATTCTGTGGAAGAATTATCAGGATTGTAATCATATATTATACCATCGCGTTCCGAGTAGCGGTTATAAAAGAGCTGCTGGCTGATTTTTGCATATTGGTGAAGAAAAAATTCTCCGTTGACTTGAGCTTTTAGCTGACTGTCGTTAGATGATCTGATCGTGTTTTCGGTGTTGTCATACGAAACCGAGGCATTTAGGTTTACTCTCGAAAACCTATGCGAACTTCTGATATGGTAATGTTGAGTAAACCCTGTCCGCAAATGTTCGTCATACCTCTTTTTATCGAGTCTCGGAAACATTACAGAAGCCTGTTGTAGACCTATCCAAGTGTCTGCCTCGAGTGGACTGTTTTCGTAATAATCTTTCCGTGTGGTGATATGTACTACACCTCCGGATGCTATGCCCGTTCCGAATACCGATGATGATGCAACATCGGAAGTGATCCGGTAACTTCTTACATCGGCAGGATTAAACGGTGCATTCGGGACACCGTCTACTACGTATAAAACCTCACCTCCGGCTATATTACTACCTCCCCTGATATTGCTACCTGAGAACGGATTGTAATATATCCCCCTGCTGAATCCTTGGAGGAGGCTTTCTTCGTTGTTGGGGCGTCCTGAGAATTGAGTACCTACCCAGGATAGGCTTGTCGACATGTCGCTCTGTGAACTTTCTTTTGTGTAAATATATACCGGATGACTACAGATTATCTCGTTTTCTTCCAGAGTAACATTGATGCGCTTTTTTCCGTTTATTTCTATCGTCTGGCTTTTAAACCCTACATAGCTAAATTCTAATATGCCGTTTAAAGGTGCGGATATTTTATAGTCACCGTCAATGTCAGCCATAGTGCCGTTAGGTGTACCTTTTAAAATCACAGAACATCCGATAAGGGGTTCTCCTTCTTTGTCTTTTACTATTCCGGTAACTGTAATCATGTCAGTCTGTGCATACAGGTTCATATGCCCAAATAAAATAAGTATGCAGATAAGGTATTTCATGATGGAAGGGTGTTGTTTTATTACTTTAATCCTATAATTGGATACTTACTCCGGCACTGATTGCCCTGTTTACGGGTAAGAGATAGAGCGGGTTATATAGCTCGTTCTTATTGCCGGTGTTCACTTTGGTAAGCAGGTTCTCGGCATTCAAATAGAGCCGTATTTGAGGTTTTCGGCTGTATCTGTCTTTAAGCATGTAAGATACATTGAGCATTTTCAGCCCGTAGTAATCTGTTTTTGTTTCATCGCCGTAAGTATAGCCTGTTTTCAGGTCTGATAGCCCATGAAACAGCATTGCGAGATCGAATTTCCCGATTCCGTATTTAATATGCAGGTTATAAATATTTCTGGGGGTGTTGTATTCTCCGAGTATTAAATACGGATCATTGTCTTGTTTACTGTTATGCCTTACATCTGATTTATAATGGCTATAGCTGGCCTCGATAACCAATGTCGAATAACTGTTGGAAATAAGCCTGTTACTTGCCGAAAATTCCCATCCCCGGTTGATTAGTTGGCCTTTTCCGGATGTTATCATTGTGCCTGCCGCAGAAGGTACTACTTCGAGCAGGTTATATGTCTTTTTATAAAAATAATCGGCTGTTATATAGATATACCTGTCTGAAAAAGATGTGTTTATTCCGATATTGCGTTGATCGGTGATAGTCCATTTCAGATTGGAATATACATTTCGCTCATAGCTGAAAGGCGATATGGATCTGGTGCTTCCTGTACGACCCCATGCGGCTTTTAGCTTTAGTATCGAAAAGAAATCACAATCCCAAAAGCGTTCCCTCACTATATTCCAACCAGCCGAAACGGAAGGAAAATAGGCAAAATCTTTATCGGGTTTCAGTTTCGAAGATTCGGTGCGGCGGATAGCAGTTGTAAATGTGCGTCCTCCATCCCAGTAATTGTATGTAAATAGCCCCATCAGGTTATTGGTTATATCTTTTCCTGTTGTGTACGAATAGTTTCCAGAGTCATCTGCATTTAATGGCCGTAAGCGATCTTGAGTATAAGTGTAACCGGCCGTAAAGCCTATGTTATGTCCATTTATATAGTGGGAGTAACTTGCTGTACTATTCCACATCAGGCGTTCGGTTCGTCCATTATATACCGACCTGTAATCGTAATCTGGGTTGTATATATTGATGAAAGAATCATATCCCGTAGCCGATTTATCTGACGAGTCGGTATAGTCGTACGAAAAGGTTGATCTGAATCTGAAATTCCGGGGACTGGCGCTTAATGTGGTTGCCGAATAGATGCGGTCAGAGGGTTTATAGGGAGTGATAATTACTCCCGCAGACGATCCTTCCAGAGGTTTACCGGGATTATTATCGTATAATAGTCCATGACGTTCCGAATAACGGTTATAAAATAATGTCTGATCCAGTTTTAACGACCGGTATATGTATTTATTTGTATTTACCTGAGCCATCAGATGCTCGCTGTTCGACGACCTGACGGTATTCTCTGTATTGTCATACGAAAAGGAAGTATTCATTTCTACGCTATTCCATTTGTTAGACCTTTTTGTGGTTCTTAAATAATAATGCTGAGATAAGCCTGTTCTCAAATTATCGTCATACTTGCTCTTATTGAATCCGGGCAATGTTGACGATGCTTGCTGTAGCCCTACCCATACATCAGCTTCAAGAGGGGTGAAATTAAGCCCTTTCTTTGTTGTAATAAGGATGATTCCACCCGATGCCATCCCGGTGTCGAAAACGCTCGAAGAAGCAGGGTCTGAGGTAATCTGGTATCTGATAACATCGGCTGGATTGAAAGGTGCATCCGGTATTCCGTCTACTACGTACATCACATCATTGCCGGCTATACTGCTTCCGCCTCTGATATTGATACCCGAGAAAGGATTATAATATGCACTCTTATTAAATCCATTGATAAGGCTTTCTACTGTATTCGGGCGTCCGGAAAATATGTCAATTGTTCCCGATATGCTGGTTGATAAGTCATTTTTGTGTTGGTATGTCGAGTAAGAGTAAACAGGGCATCCGGTAAGGGTCAACTCATCTTCCTTTAATGTGATATCAATAGTAGATCTTCCTTCTATCTCTATTTCCTGACCTTTGAATCCGATGAAGAAAAATTTCAGTGTGGCATCTTTCGGGGCAGAGATACTGTATTTTCCGTCTATATCGGCCATGGTGCCGTTAGTTGTGCCTTTTAAAATCACAGAACATGCAATAAGGGGTTCCCCTTGTTCGTCTATTACTGTTCCGGAAACAGTAATCGTATCACTCTGTGCAAACAAGCTTGTGTGCGTAAAGAGAATAATGAGTATAGAGATAAGATGTCTCATAGTAAAAAGTGTTGTTGTTTCCAAAGTTAATATTTTATCTGGATATCAGATGATTATATTTAATTTGTATAAGCCGATCAGTCGGTTGTGTTTTGCTGGGGTTATTTAAGTTTTTGGTAAACAGCGCTTTCTTTTGTTATTAATAATGTGTCGATCAGACTTATTGAGATGTTGGACAAAGAGGGATTGATCACTCTTTTGGGGATGCAAATAAAGATTGGAGAATCATTTTGGGAACTGCTTCGAGGGCAATATCAATACATGATGTTTCTGCTATTGATACCTCCATACTTTTATATTCGGCATATCTGAAAATTAATGTGCCGTTTTCGGGAACCTTCAGTGTATATCGTCCGTCTATATTCGTCAGGGTACCGGTAGTTGTACCTTCCAATAATATTGGAACGCTGATGAGTGGCTCATTTGTTTCTTTATCAGTAACGATTCCCGAAATGGTAACTGTGCCGGATTGGGCACAGACTGTTAGGCATGTCAGAAGAATAACTGATAGTATAAAGTATTTCATGGCGTAAAGGCGTTTATATCGACTCCGGTTATTAGTTAATAGAGTCGTAAATTGCCATTATTCCATAAATAGGGTCAACCCTTTTTCAATAAGAACTGGTCGATGGCATCTTTGAGCTCGTGCTTTGGTATAGCTCCTTGTCCCATTTGAGGCTCTTCGTCCATCGGGATAAGTAATAGGGTGGGAATACTGCGGATATTAAAAAGTTCAGCTAGTTCAAATTCTTGTTCAGTGTTTACTTTGTATATGTAAATCTGGTCTTTGTACTCTTTGGCGAGTTCTTCGAGTACAGGGGCAATTATTTTGCAAGGACCACACCAATCGGCGTAAAAGTCGATAATGGCGGGGCGGTCTCCCAGGTATTTCCATTCGGGAGTAGTTTCGTAGTTGGCTATTTTTTTGAGGAAGCCTATTTTATTGAGTTGTATAGTACTCATTCTGTTTCGGATTAATTGATAAATAAAAGTATTATAGTCATTAAAGGTAGTAAAAATTGGGTTTATGACCCCTATAATCCGGTTAATTATCCCCGAAACCTCATTTATTCACTGTTCTCAGTGCTCGTTTGATGATGTAAGATGTACTTTTGGATGTGCTTTCTGCTGCCCATTTTCTGCAAAGGTTTTTTACAAAATCGGGTTTTGATTTACTTGCGTCATTCAGCCAGTTGGCAACACTATCCTGAACGTATTTTGAAGGGTCTGAGTTCAGTTTCTCCAGAATGGGTAGAGCCAACTCGGGTTCGGTTTTCAGGCGGTCGATATGTTTGCACCAAACCCCATTGGGACGGATAGCTTCGCACGAAAATCTCCTGATATTATCATCACTGTTTACAGCCCATCCGGTAAAGATGCGGATAACTTTTTCGATGTGTTTTTCTGTTTCGTGCCTGATAGCCATCCATGCTATTTCGCGTACCCCGAAATGTGTGTCGGCAGCAAAGGGTTTTATTCTTTCCAGTTTTTCTTCGACTGTTATACATTCGTTTAGTCCTACTATGTAAGCCGCCCAGCAACGAGCCATGTCAGAAGGGTGGGGACTCAGCTTACCGAAAAGCCGGTCGTCATTTTCCGATATTGTTTTCCTGAGCAGGACTTCTCCAATCGTCCGGATATTATGCGTGACTGTTTTATTCTTCAGGCCGTTTATACTTTCTTCGCAGGCTGTAGCGTAATCAGGCTGTAGTATGTTATGTATAAGAATGATCTGATCTATTGCTAGCCATTCGGTGAGGTTAACCGATTCGATAAGACCTTTGTTTAATTGATTCAGAATATCCTGAGGGATGTCTTTCTGTGATCTGGCTCCTTTACGGGTTGGGGCATTCATTATATATGAGTATATTTATTTTATTTTTTATCAGAAACAAAAATCATCATTTCCCTTCAGTAATACAAGTACGCATATCTTTATGCGATAGGGATAAAAAAGTCACAATCGGATGAAATCAGATAAAAGAACAATAACAGAAAAGGTATGTCCGCTCGAATTAGCTGTGAATGCAATAAGCGGAAAATGGAAAGTGCCTATTATCTGGCAGATGAATAAAGGTAAAAAACGACCGAGTGAACTGCTCAGAGGGATAATGAAAGTAGACAGGCGGGTTCTTAACCAGCAACTCAAGGAACTGGAGTCTGATGGTATTATTGCAAAAGAAATATTCAAAGAGCTTCCTCCACGCGTAGAATATACACTGACAGAGCGGGGAGACCGGCTTGTAGAGGTTCTCTGGGGATTAAATGAATGGGGTAAATTGTTACTCCCCGAAAAAGAGAAATAAGAGTCTCGGATTTTGGGGAGCAACTGCTGATTTATTACAGATTGGCTGATTCTTCTTTTTTGAATATCTTATTGATAAGGTTTAGTAATGGCCCGGTCATAAATGTGGTGACGAGAGCCATTATCACCATCATGGCAAATATTTCGGCATTAAGCACTCCCAGATCATAACCGATATTGAGCACAACGAGCTCCATCAATCCACGGGTATTCATCAGCGAGCCGATGGTAAGGCTGTCTTTCCAACTCTGCCCGACGACCTTGGCGGCAATGGCACTTCCTGCAAACTTACCGACAATAGCGACCAGAATAATAAGTCCGGTGATACGCCACAGTTCGGGGTCGTCAATTAATCCGATCTCGGTGCGCAGCCCGCTCATTACGAAGAATAGGGGAAGGAAAAGCACTAAGGCAACATCTTCTATTTTTCCTGCAAATTTACTCCTGAACTGCATATCCGAAGGCATCATTACTCCTGCCATGAATGCACCGAAAAGGGCATGTATACCTATTGTTTCGGTAACAAATGCTGATACAAGCATCACAACAAAGAATATAGCTATAAGTGTTTTGCTTACTTCTTTATCCGCTTGATAGCGTTTCCCCAGTTTCTGAAGAAATGGACGGACAACTTTTATCATAAATGCGACATAAGCTACAGCCAGTACGATTGTATAAGCAGAACTTACTACCGAACCGGCTTTTACAATAGCGATTACCACAGCCAGTATACACCATGCTGTGATGTCGTCGGCAGCGGCACAGGTGATTGCTATGGCTCCGAGTTTGGTTTTTTGCATCCCTCTTTCCTGAATAATTCGGGCTAATACCGGAAATGCAGTGATACTCATTGATATACCAATAAACAATGCGAATGAAGAAAATTCGATATGATCGGGGGCATGCGCCGTATAAATGATGTAAGCCAATGCAACTCCGAGAGCGAAAGGTATAATTATACTGGCATGGCTGATAACGACAGCTTCGTGGGCTTTATTACGTAATACTTTCAGATTGAGTTCCATACCTATTACAAACATAAATAGAATAAGTCCTATCTGACTGAGAATATTTAAGTTGCCTAGCGATTGGGCTGGGAATAAAAAACCGGATACATCCGGAAAATACAATCCAAGCAAGGAAGGCCCTAGAACTATACCTGCAAGTATTTCACCTATGACCATTGGTTGCCCTATTTTTTTGAAAGCCCATCCGAATATACGGGATACTATAATTATCGTAATTATTTGGAGGACAAGTAGGCCAATAGAATGATGTAAATTATCGAGTAGCGAACCGATAAATTCCTGAAAGGGGGTTTTTTCTGAAATATTGCTGACAATACCACGGCCTTCTTCAAGAGCTTTGCCATAAAATATAATACCGTATATAAGTGCAGAAAATCCTCCGATAATAACTGCATAAAACAGAATGTCTTTTAATTTCTTCATAAGTTGTGGGCTGGTTCTTTAACGGCTTATTGGGCCGGAATGTAAAATGATGTGAAGTTGTATGCCGTTTTGTACATCTGTATACATAAGGGTATGTCGCAAATTTAAGTATTTTTTGATACTTTATGTGTTATTTTGCGAAAATTCGAGGCTTGTTTTGCTAAATTGTTAGATAAAAAACTGGTTTTCCAGATAAAGTAAAAGCCGGCTTTTATGTTAATAAAAACCGGCTTTTGTATGATATAGGTTATTCTATAATCCTTTTTTTAGTATCTGTAATGCTCAGGCTTGAATGGGCCTTCCTGAGGGACTCCCAGATAATCGGCTTGCTCTTTGCTCAATTTAGTCAGTTTCACTCCGATTTGTTCAAGGTGAAGGCGTGCTACTTCTTCGTCAAGATGTTTAGGTAGGCGGTATACATCTACTGTATAGTCTTTTTGCCAAAGCTCGATTTGAGCCAGTGTTTGATTAGTGAACGAGTTACTCATCACGAATGAAGGGTGGCCTGTTGCACAACCAAGATTAACCAGACGTCCCTCGGCTAATAAGAAGATCGAATTTCCCGCAGGGAATGTATATTTATCGACCTGAGGTTTGATATTGGTATGTTTGATTCCGGCAAAGCTGATCAGCTTCTCTACCTGGATTTCGTTGTCGAAGTGTCCGATATTACATACGATAGCCTGATCTTTCATTGCTTTCATATGTTCGATAGTAATGATGTCTTTGTTTCCTGTAGTGGTTACGAAGATATTGCCTTCTTTTACAGCTTCCTCCATTGTAGTTACTTCGAATCCTTCCATTGCAGCCTGAAGCGCACAGATAGGATCTATTTCGGTAACGATTACACGCGCTCCGTACGAACGCATAGAATGTGCACATCCTTTACCTACATCACCGTATCCGGCGATAACTGCTACTTTTCCGGCAATCATTACGTCGGTTGCACGTTTAATACCGTCGGCAAGAGATTCGCGACATCCGTATAGATTATCGAATTTCGACTTAGTAACGGAGTCGTTTACATTGATGGCAGGAATCAATAATTCGCCGCGTTCCATCATCTGGTATAAGCGGTGTACACCTGTCGTAGTTTCTTCCGAAACACCTTTCCAGTCGGCAACAGTGCGGTGCCATCTTTGGTTATCTTCTTTAAGAATACGGTTCAAGGTGTCAAGTATTACCTGCTCTTCGTGGTTAGAGCCTTTGCGGTCGATGGTTTTTGCATCGTTTTCGGCTTTGTATCCCATATGGATAAGAAGTGTAGCATCGCCTCCGTCGTCAACGATCAGATTCGGGCCTTTGCCTCCGGGGAAGCTTAGTGCCTGCTCTGTACACCACCAGTATTCTTCGAGTGTTTCGCCTTTCCATGCAAAAACAGGAATACCTGCTGCTGCAATTGCTGCTGCTGCATGGTCTTGAGTTGAGAATATATTACAGCTACACCAGCGTACATCTGCACCTAGTTCTTTCAGGGTTTCGATGAGTACTGCTGTCTGGATAGTCATGTGTAACGATCCCATTACTCTTGCACCTTTCAGAGGTTTCTGAGTACCGTATTTCTTACGAAGTGCCATCAAACCGGGCATTTCGTGTTCAGCTATTTCTATTTCTTTTCTACCGAAATCTGCCAGATTAATATCGGCTACCAAATACGGTAAGTTGGGTACTAATTGTATAGACATATTTAATAATTAAAATGTATTGATGTATTGTTCTGGCTGCAAAGATACAAATTAGATATTTTGCAGACAAGTTGATTCACTTTTAGTTAGCTATATTAACCGGATGTTTGTTTCCTTTATAGCTTTTTAGCATAACACGGGTTGAACCAACTTTCAGCTTGGTTTCGAGCCTTACGGGCAAACGGTTGTCATCGTCAGTTATATATACCTTCATCGCTTCTTTCCCGTTGTCGAATGCTTCGTCCGCTATATACAGAGTCAGTTTCAGACAATTGTATTTATTTCCGTCATTGGCTTTTACTTTTTCTTTACCATTGTAAATGATGCGCATATGAACATTTGACTTGCCGGTGATAAACCGCACTTTAGTTTCGGTAATGTCTTTCATGTTCGAATAATCGAGGGTACGCGCATAGAAGAGCACACTCATAAGATCATAGGTACAGGCATCGTTTTCGATGGTTTCATCAAACCTGAATTCTCCGTTTTTATGTCTGATACTCCGTGTTTTAACTTTTCCGTTAGCATAGGTGTATCCCATCCGTTCTTTGGTATAATCTCCTCCTTCATGCGCATCTTTCATATATGCCAGAGGTACAAGGTCTTTGGTCATAACACAAGCCAATGTATCGTTTAACTCAAACATCTTTCGGGCAAATCCTTGGGACTCTGATACAAGCGTCATTTTATACGCATCTTTACCTGCATAGCTCACATTCTGCGTGGTTAGCTTTGCATATCCGCCTTTGATGGTAGCTGCGAATTTTATGTACAGGTCATATTGGAGTGTTTCTCCTGCCTGAAAGTATTTATTGTTGATCGAGCATTGTGCCGCTACGTTTTGTATACCAAGCAGCGGTAACAGTAATAAGAGAGCCGATATGTAAAAAAATTTCTTCATAAGCGTATTCTGTTTAGTAAGTGATGCTTACTGATAGGTGTTATTATAATTGTTAGTAGCGTTACTGTTATTAGTAGTACTATTTGTATTCGAACTGTTTTGCGAATTTCCGCGCCTTTTCTCATTTGCTTCACGACGCTCAAGCTCTTTTTTCTTGCGGTCGTTGTCTTTTGGTTTGTTTTTGGTGATATCGAGTGGCTTCTGCTTGTCGAGTGGCAGTTTGTTCACAGTCCAATCTTCTTCCATCTCCCAATATGCCTTCAAATCAATGCTTTTGCTATAATAATAAACCATTTCGGGTTCGCGTTTGTTCGATTCGGTATATTCACCCGGATCCCATTTACCGTTATCATTATTGTCAATTACTATACGGGCGTAGTACACACCGGGATCGAGATTTGGAACGGATGTTTTGGGTAATGAGACCTTGGCTTTTCGTATTACTCTGTCCGATTTATCGAGTATCTCGATGAAGGCAGGAATACTGTCGGGTACACCTTCCAGATAGAATGAGATGATACCGTACTGGTCTTCGGTCTTCACTTTGAAGCCTGATTCGAATTTGTTGTTCCATCGGCCATCGTAGCTGTGGATAGCCGCCGAATCTACTTCGAATTTATACTGACTGCCTTGTCTCCACTTATATTGTATTATATATTTTCGGGGGCTCAGAGTATCATTGCTTAGTACAAAATCTCTGTCCTGATAAGTAGAGTCGACCAACTCTTTTAATTTCAACTGGTTCTTTTGCAGATCGATAATGGGTCTGTCAAATTCGATATTGATATTCTTGTATACATCAAAAGCCTGTGATATATCGGTACTTATGTTGAGAAAGTCGATTTTCTCTTCTTCCTCTTTTCCGTCTTTTTTCCGTTTCTCTTTTTCTTTCTCCTTTTTCTCCCGTTCTTTTTCGTCCTGTTTACGACGCCTGTTTACGAAACTCAAAGTATCGCTTACCGGCTGTAATTGGTTCAACGAGTCGGTCATATAATACGATATCTTTAGGTTGATGCTGTCCATCTGGACAATCGCCGGTTTGGTGATCCAGAATTTCAGGGTATCGTTTCCTGCGGAACGTTCCAGTACCGACCATTCGTCTATCCCAGCCGGAATATCCAATGGTTCTATCTTGGGCATTTGAGTAGCCGATCCGAAGAAGATGTTCAGTACATCGTCAGATGGGCGTTCGACTTTTTGCAGATATTGCCTCTTGAATGATGAGGTGAAAGATCTTAGCACAATATCATCGGGCAAGAAGCGGGTGTAATGTACTGTTTTGATAGTGTCAAAAATATGCTTAATATCGAAAATACTGTCCTGGCGGCTGGCGGCTTCGGTCGAAGGAACTATAACTTCGTCTAGAAAAGCGATAGCTTCTCCCGGATCGTTGTACCGGTAATCCCGATTAATGTCGTTCAGCGCATATATTCTGTATTTACCCGGTGCAATACCTTTGATAGTGAACTTACCCAGTTCATTGGTTCGTGATATACGTAAAAAGGGTTTTTTGATGAAGGCTGTATCTGACAAGTCGGAATGAATACCTACATACATCCCCGACACCGGTTCGAGATTATCGGCGGTAAGGACTTTCCCCGACACGGATAGACTGTCTACCACGTCACCTGTAGAAAATGAGATGGCAAAGTTTTCGAGAACGTTTTTTTCGTTGTTATCTACTATCGCATCCGTAAAGTCGATAGTGTATGTTGTATTTGCAAGCAGTGTGTCACGTAAATCCACAACTACACGATTGTTGACAGCACGTATGTTCGGAAAGTTTTGTTGAGGAGGCGTGATGATTATTTTTTCGTCCTGCTTTTCGAGTTGTACAAGTTCGTCGAATATAATCTCCACTCTTCCCTTTTGTACATTAGTGGCATTAAATTCGGGAGTTACTTTTACAACTTTCGGAGGATCTAGGTCATAATCTCCTCCCGAGGGTGTGCCAATACTGGCACAGGCTGTGATAAAAGTTCCAATACAGCACAGAAGAATCGTGCGGATAGTATGTTTTTTTCGATCGAATACGGATTGTCTGAACATATAATGTTTCTTACTTGCTATTTCGGACAAAAATACAATTATTTCTTGTTCTTATTTAATTTATTCCTAACCGATTTTAATGGAAATACCTTGTTCAGTTTTATAAAAGAGACGGTTGCTGAAAGAACCAGCATCGGCACAACTGCAATTATACTATATTCCGGCTTGTATTGTACTATAACAAAAGCTAATAAAACTAGAATAAAGCTAAAGATTCCGAATGTCAGATTTTCGCTAGCCCATTTAAATCCGGTGAGCTTCTTTCCGATAACGAATACCACAGGAAGATATATCACATATCCTAACAGATAAGCTATACCAACGGCATCGAATCCGAAGTAAGGATACAGCAGATAAGTAGAGCCGAGATAAACAAGGAGGTACAACATTTCGGTAGCAAAGTATATGGCTCCCTTGCCTTTAGCCAGCAATATAAAGCCTAAAGGCCACGATAATAATTTGGCGAATGTGCCCAGTATCTGCCAGTTTAAAACGGATGCTGCTCCTGTAAATTCAGATGAGTATAACAAAGCGAGTGCCAGTTTAGAGACCAATAATAAAATCAATATTGCCGGTACGCAGAGTATAAGTACTATGTAGGTTTGTTCGTTTATCAGCTTGCGTGATCCTTCTTTGTTCTCGATTACACTGCAAAGGCGGGGATAAAAATCGGATCCCATTGATTTCAGGATCATCGATAAATAAACATTGGTAATACTCCATGCGGCCTGATATAACCCGACTGATTCTAACCCTATATTGTTTGTAAGGAATGCACGGATAATGAAATAGCCGACCATTGTCGGTATTGCTGCCGATGCAATAAAGAAACCCAGCCTGAGCATCTCTACTCCTCTTGCTTTGACCTCGCCGAATGATAATTTTATCTTGGGGATATTCAGCCTTCTGCGATAATAATATGCACTGTAGAACATCCCGATACTTACAACGATAAAAACCGGTATAATACCCTCTGCTCTCCAGTAATAGTATAAAGGGATGGCAGCTATCAGTCCTGTCAGATTCCATATAATCGCAGATTTCACCATATAGCCTATCTGCCGTAATCCCTGTAAGATTACAGTTTGCCCTGCCGCAAGTACCATAAAAAATAAACTGACCGACAGGATAGCTATTTTTAGCGTATGTTCGGTATTATCGAATAGCCATAGTCCGATAGGATAGGCACAAAGTATGCACACAATAGCACTTAGGCCGGCAAGAATCAGCGACCATGTATCTACAGTGGAAATAGTTTTATAGAGTTCCGTTTTTTCTTGCTCTTCTGCCGACTTTGCGACTTCGCGTACTCCGCTTGTCTCTATCCCGAATCCGGTAATAGACTTTATGGTATCGAGAATAGATTGGTAGACACTGATAAGTCCGGTGCCAGCTGCACCCAGAAGTAATGCAATGAGTTTGTTGCGGGCAATTCCGATAAGAATGGTAATCACCTGCGAGCCGCCGAATATACTGGTCGACCTGATAATCTGTTTATATGAATTATCGCTTTTTTGCAAAGAAGTAAGTCTTAAGTGCAAATGTAAGGAAAGAATAGGTTATAAGATACCGCTACGTCCTATTTTTCTCTTTTCCAGATATGAATAGATGGTGAAGATGAACGGGAAGATGTGCCCTGTGTAGTTAAATATCCTGAATAAGAAAGAAGGATATACCGATTTTTTTTCTTGCTCGATACCCCGGATAATAGCTTTTGCTACGGTTTCTACACTTTGTGTAGGAAAGGGCAAAGGAGGCTCTTTATCCCCGTTAGCTTTTTCGAAGAATGGAGTACGTGTCGCCACCGGATAAACAGTAAGTGTATGTACGTTTGACGATTTTTCGTACTGATAAGTGTGGACAAACTGTCTGATAGCTGCTTTTGTGGAGCAATACAATGAATAGTAGGGCAGAGGAACACTTGATACAGCTGATGATGTACATACAAAAAAGCTTTTTGAGCTTTTGCCATTAAATTCGATTTGCTTACTTAAAGAGTAGATGGGTGAAATAGTATTCAGAGCAAAAATATGTTCGATGTGCTTCCAATCGGGTATTTCTATTTTTTCTAAATAGGCAAAACCTGCATTTGCGATAAAGATATCTATGTTTTGAAAGATACTTTTTGCAAAAACGAATAGTCGGTCTATCTCTTCCTTGTTACTTAAATCGGCAGAATAGGGGATGATAATTCCTTCCTTGACAGGTATTGGTTCAATATGCCGCGCAACAGCTATAATTTGCACATTCCCGTATTCCGATAGCCGTTTGAGTAACTCCAGCCCTATGCCTGATGATGCTCCGGTGAGAATTATTCTTTTACCTGCTATGTCCATCTTTAGTCTTTATTCCAAAGGATTGTATAGTAGGCATTTCTATCGACATTAAATCCTTCGAGGTTGATATTTCCTACCATGGCGTTCGAAACCACATAAGCAGTATTTTTCTGAGGGATAATCTGTTCGGGTAACCCAAATTCTACATTGGCATACGAATCTGCTATTTGTATTGATTCGCCTGTCTTCTTGACTGTCTTAGCGAAGGTATATGGGTCAACAGGATCGAAGAACAGAACTGTACTGTGAACAATATCACGGGGATAGTATATCTTGTCGAAATCCTTATCTCGGACAAAGAGTACACTTTGCTTGATCATATGCGAATAGTAAGTGAATCCCGGCTTAAATGTTTTAGCATTGAAATAAGCCAGCAGAAAAAGCAGAAATAGAATACTGAATGTTGATAAGAATAAGCCCTTGGCTGGTGAAAATGATTTGGTGAAGTAATAAATACCATATCCTGAGAATATAGAGAATGGTAGCCATAATAGATTCCAGTGAACAAGGCTGGCTCCAATCAGGATAAGTAACACGGAGGCTGATGCAAGCATTATAAATAATATATCCTCGCTGTTACTTCTGTCTTTTGATCTGAAAAAATACCAGATTCCGTAACCCAGTAAGGGTAAGGATATGACATTGTAGAATACCCCGAAATAAGGTATTGCTATTTCGTTACTGATTCCGTCCGTTCCCAGTAAGATCAGTTTAGCTATGACAGGTATGCTGATTTTTATTTCATTAAGTATATTGTTAGAGCTGAGGATAAATGTTCCGGTATCATCAGCCCTGTTGAATTCGAGTTGGGGAATTGTCATAGCACCGACTTTTACTTCTCCGAAACCAAGATACATAACTCCAGCGAAATAGATTAAAGGCCATGCAATAAGCAGCATTACCCCTATAGACCCGGCTATTTGTTTTGTGGTGATCAGTTTTTTCTTTAATAAGTATATGAAGAGAGCCACAACCAGTACCGGTAATACAACCCATGACACTGCGTACCCGTACGCGGATAATGCAAGTATCCCGAATCCGAGGATATAGGCGGTGCATCGTTGCCAATTGACAGTAAGGTAGCAGGCTAAAATAATAAAGCAAACACCGATTAAAATCAAATCGGGGGCAACCATTGCATCCAGTCCATAACGGCTTTTCATGATATGCCACGGACAGATAGCCAATATGCATGTCATAGTAGCGGTGAGGAGTGTATCTTTTTGTGTTTTACGCAACACCCAATAGAAAAATAGTATGGCAAATGAACCTAGCAGGGACATAGGCAGACGGAATACTCCTTCCGACAATCCGAAGAGTTTTACAAACGGGGCTGCCATATAGATGTATAATGCACTCATTCCACTGCCCCATACCTTCATATATACAGGGAAAGAGGTCATATGGCTGTCGATTCCGAAATTGCCGAGACACCATGCTTCGTATCCCGCCATGGCTTCGTCGAGATTAGCTCCATCCATATAGTCTAGATTGTAGAGGCGCACTATAATCCCGATAACCAGAACCAGTTGTGTGATATATAAATGCGTCTTATCTTGCTTCTCCGGATATGATCTTGTTTTCCATACTTCTCTGCCTATAAAAAGCAGAGCCAAAATGAAAAACAATATCTGTATATACATATAATCTTGAAAAATCATCTTTTAAATCTTTATGTTATTTAGACCATAATACACTGTAATATATACCCTTTTCGATATTGAACCCGGTAAGGTCAATTGATGGCAATGAGGCGTTTGATATCACATATGCGGTTTTTTCTTGTGAATGTATTTCGGCAGGTAATCCGAACGAAATATTGTCGTAAGCTACAGCTTGCGCCAAATCATTCCCATTCGAAACAAATGTCTTTGCAAATGTATATGGATCTACCGGATTATAGAAAAGAGTAAAACTGTGTATTATATCTTGTGGATAATAAATCTTATTAAATTGTTTTGAGCCGACAAAGCGGATCTCTTTTTCAAACATATAGGAGTTGAAAGGACTGTAGATGTTTTTGTCGAAATAATTTCGCAGGAATAATCCAAATGATAAAATATATATTGTACCTATAATAAACAGATTTGTTCTGGATATTTCAGCAAATCGGAAAATGCCATATCCGGTGAAATATATCACGGGAAACCATATCAGGTTCCAATGGTTTATAGTGGGCTCTACCAGCAATAAGAGAGGAAGGCATGAGATGAGCCATATTAGAAATATCCGTCCCATAATATCTTTAGCTTTGATGCTTTTGTATAAGCCATATGCAAGAAATGGTAAAGAGATAATGTTGTAAAATACACCTGATACCGGAAGAGAACTGGCATTGAGATTATCGACACCTGTAATTACGATTTTATAAGCGTATTTTGTATACCGGATAATTTCGGCAGGGATATTACTCGCTCCTAGGAGTGTTGTATTATCATGCCTGTCAGCGCTTAATTGTGTGATAGTTATGAAACCTAATGAGAATTGATCCCATTTCAGGAATAATCCGAAGGCGAATAGTACTAGTGGAAGCAACACTATGGCTGAGGTAATAGAAACAATTGCTATTTTCTTGATATCTATTCCTCCTTTTTTATACAGAAACCAAATAGTTAGTAGGTAAATAAAGGGTAGAACCATCCAGCTGATGCCATATCCATATGCACTGACCGATAACATAATAAAACCACCAAGATAAAACCACAATTGTTTTTTTTGTGTGCTATAGTAGCCCCATATGATGAGGCAAATGCCTATAAGTATAAGGTCGGGGCAAATGTTACAATCTACAGCGAAGCGCGATTTGATGATATGCCACGGATTAATTGCCAGAAATGCAGTAATACAAAGCGTTGCGAGAGTGTTTTTTTGTCCTTTTTTTACAGTCAGGTAAAGAATTATCAGAGCAAGACACCCGATAATGGACATTGGCAGGCGGTATGCAACAATATTTAGCCCGAAAATCTTGATGAAAGGAAGTGCGAAATAAGCATATAAAGCACTCTGTCCGGTTCCCCAGGACTTAAGATATACCGGATAAGATGCCAGATTGCTATCGACCCCAAAGTGAGCCAAGCACCACGAATCGTATGCTCCCATGGCTTCGTCGACAAAGATCCCATGAGGATATGTCAGATTAATCGACCGGAGTAAGATACCGGCTAGGAGAATAATCAGTGTACAATAAGTCAGTTTGCGGTCACTTAGAGACAACCCTTTCACCTTTTGTATTTCATAGCCTAAAAAAACAGCTACAAATACAAAAAATATCACCTGCACTATCATGTAGGGTTGAAATTCCATATTATATAATATAAGAGGTATATGTTATAGATATATACCTGATATCCCTTTTATCTTATCTTGTCAAAGCCTTCACCATATACGCCTCTAACAGTACTTT
This sequence comes from Indolivaga macrotermitis, assembly GCF_900128985.1. Lineage (GTDB taxonomy): Bacteria > Bacteroidota > Bacteroidia > Bacteroidales > Dysgonomonadaceae > Dysgonomonas_A > Dysgonomonas_A macrotermitis. Next base: position 120,639 of record NZ_FQUC01000010.1, read on the forward strand.
GTGATATGAAGGCTTTCTCATCGATATTCCGGATGAGGCGGAAAAGTTCAACTGATTCGGCGCGTTTTGCCAGCACCATTATTACTTTAGTCGGTTTTTTAGTGTACCATCCCATTCCGTCGAGCATAGTACATCCCCGGTGTAATTCTTTATTGATAGCATTTGCAATTATATCGTGTTTCTCGGATATAATAAGTACCTGTACCGACTGCCGGAAACCGTTGATAACCATATCTATGGCATAAGTCATTACACCCATTACTATCAGTCCGTATACTATTTTGTTGACATCCTGAAATACAATATAAGAGCAACAGATGATAATGAAGTCGCAGAGTAACATTCCCCGCCCGAAGGCGATATTCTTGTATTTATTAATGAGGGCTACAATGATATCGGTTCCTCCCGTACTACCGTTGGCGCTGAATACCAATCCGATACCGCTACCACACATCATTGCACCGATTACACCCGATAGCAATGGCTCGCCGGAAATGATGGGCTCTTTTATGATAATAGTCAGGGCGGTCATCATGGCAGTAAGCGTTATTACTCCATAGATTGTTTTAATCAGAAACTTGAAACCCAAAATCTTGAGAGCAACAATTAGCAGCAAGCAGTTTACTGCAAAATATGTTTCCTGTAAGAGTATCTTGCCATTGGTCCCATATTCGACTAAAAGTCCGATACCGGCAAGTCCACCGGTAACTATTCCTCCGGGTCGAATGAAACCTATCAGCCCTATGGCATATAATGCAAGCCCTAAAGTTATATTAAGGTAGTCCTTCCAATAGAAATTCTTGAGGTACTGCTTCGGCATATCAGAGAACGATATTTACAATTTTCTTCGGTACGATAATTACCTTTTTCGGAGTTTTGCCTTCGAGCCATTTTTGTGAAGACTCGTGAGCCAAAACTGTTTTTTCTATTTCGTCGTTGGCTGCGTCTGCTGCGAATTCGATGGTGAAACGAGCTTTTCCGTTGAAAGAAATTGTATAGTTGACAACATCTTCTTTCAGGTACTCTTCGTTACAAACAGGCCATTGAGCATCACATACACTGCCGGTGTGTCCCAGATTGTGCCATAGTTGCTCGGCTATATGAGGGGCAAATGGGGCGATAACTATAACCAACTGTTCAAGTATTGCCCTTTTATTGCACTTCAGAGAAGTCAGCTCATTAGAACAGATCATAAATGCAGAAACCGAAGTGTTGAATGAGAAATTCTCGATATCCAGACTTACTTTTTTGATCAGTTTATGCAACGATTTCAGCTCGTCCTTAGTTGGTGCTTCGTCAGATACAGTAAATTCTTCACCCGTGTGGAAAAGGTTCCATAAGCGGCGAAGGAATCTGTGTACACCATCAATACCATTCATATCCCAGGGCTTAGATTGCTCTAATGGCCCAAGGAACATTTCATACATTCTTAATGTATCTGCTCCATATTTGTCTGCTACATCATCTGGATTTACGACATTGTGATATCTTTTCCCCATCTTTTCGATAGCCCATCCACAGATATATTTTTCATCTTCCAGAACGAATTCGGCAGAAGCAAATTCGGGTCTCCAGGCTTTGAATGCTTCAATATCCAGTATATCGTTATTCACGATATTTACATCGACATGAAGTTCCGATGTTTCGTATTGGTCTTTCAGTCCATGAGAAACAAATTTATTAGTACCGTTGATACGATATACAAAATTGCTTCGTCCCTGAATCATACCTTGATTGATCAACTTGCGGAATGGTTCGTCCTCACAAGCTACTTTGATGTCATAAAGGAATTTATTCCAGAAACGGCTGTAAATCAGATGCCCTGTAGCATGCTCGGTTCCCCCGATATACAAGTCAACACTGCGCCAGTATTCGTCTTTGTCTTTTGCAACAAGAGCCTCGTTGTTATGTGGATCCATATAACGAAGATAGTAAGCCGACGATCCGGCAAATCCGGGCATTGTATTCAATTCAAGCGGAAATATAGTGGTATTATTTATTTCCGATTTGTCTACCACTTCTTGTTTTACAGTATCCCAAGCCCATTTAACAGCATTGCCTAGTGGCGGTTCTCCTGTTTCGGTAGGCAGAAATTTATCTACTTCAGGAAGTTTCAAAGGCAGTTTGTCGACAGGCAACATTTGAGGCATTCCATCTTTGTAATATACAGGGAATGGTTCGCCCCAATAGCGTTGACGCGAGAAAGTTGCATCACGAAGACGATAGTTGGTCTTTACGTGACCTATATTTTTTTCTTTGATGTATTCTTTCGTTTTTGCAATCGCTTCTTTTACGGTTAGTCCATTCAGGAAGTCTGAATTCATGACAATACCTTCTTTAGCATCAAAACTTTCTTCCGAGATATCACATCCTTCAATCAAAGGGATAATAGGTAAATTGAAATGCTTTGCGAAAGCATAGTCCCGGCTATCATGAGCAGGTACAGCCATAATGGCTCCCGTTCCATATCCGGCCAATACATAATCGGCTATCCATACCGGAATTTCTTTTCCGTTTAATGGATTGATAGCATATGATCCGGAGAATACGCCCGAAACTTTCTTTTCGGATTGGCGTTCACGTTCCGTACGTTTTTTAGTTGCAGTCAGATATGCGTCCACTTCGGCTTTTTGCTCCGCTTTTGTAAGCATGGCAACATAGTCGCTTTCGGGAGCAAGTACCATAAATGTAACCCCGAAGATGGTATCAGCACGGGTTGTGAATATTTCGAGTTTGATATCCGAATCTTTTACCTTGAATTTCATCTCGGCACCTTCCGAACGGCCTATCCAGTTTTTCTGGGTTTCTTTCAGTGAGTCGCTCCAGTCTATAGTATCTAAGCTTTCCAACAAGCGTTGTGCATATGCAGAAACACGCAGACACCACTGGCGCATTTTGCGTTGTTCTACAGGATAGCCGCCACGCTCGGATAAGCCGTTTATAACTTCGTCGTTTGCTAATACTGTCCCCAGTGCAGCGCACCAGTTTACCATCGTCTCGCCCAGATAAGCGATCCGGTAATTCAGTAATACCTCTTGTTTCTCTACATCAGATTTGGCTTTCCACTCATCGGCTGTAAACAGTAATTCTTCGCTGCAAGCTATATTCATACCTGCTGAGCCTTGTTGTTCAAAAACGGATATCAGTTCATCAATAGGGCGTGCCTCTTGTTCATCGTAACAATAGTACGAGTTGAACATCTGGATAAATGCCCACTGCGTCCATTTGTAATAGCCGGGTTCGCAAGTGCGTATTTCGCGGTTCCAGTCAAAAGAGAAGCCGATCTTATCTAACTGTTCTTTGTATCTGTTTATATTTTGCTCGGTAGTGACCGACGGATGTTGCCCTGTCTGAATTGCATATTGCTCGGCCGGCAATCCGTATGCGTCGTATCCCATGGGATGCAATACATTGAAACCTTGGAGGCGTTTGTAGCGGGCATATATGTCAGAAGCAATATATCCCAGCGGATGCCCTACGTGTAGCCCTGCTCCCGAAGGATAAGGAAACATATCGAGGACATAGTATTTGGGCTTATCTTTGTTTTCTACTACTTTGTAAATTTGCTGATTAGTCCAAAATTCCTGCCAACGCTTTTCGATTTCTTTGAAATTGTATTCCATGACTTGTTTTACCTGTTGTTTGTTTTCAGTTTTATCTAAAGTGACAAAAAAGGTCCGAGACCTTTAAGCTCCTCAAATTTCGATAACAAAGGTAGTTATATTCTTTGAATTAATAAATATGGTATAAAACCTAATTTTCAGATTGATGTGTCGTTTATATTTGCTTGTCAGTTATATTTTATGCCTATTTTGTAATGTGTATATATTAAAATGTATTTATATTTGCAAAATTAAAATATCAATTATTATATGGCTCCGGATTTGTAACTGTGAAGATATTCGAATAATGAGGATACCATGATATTGCTAAGAGACTAGTTTTTATTATTATATTTAATGGATCGCAGTGATGCGTAAAGCAGCAGAATCCTGACCGGGATTCTGCTGCTATTTTAATGTTTTGGATGAAATAGAAATAGCGCCCTGAGTATTAAATCAGGACGCTATTTTTTATAATGTAAATGTGAATTTATCAGTACATTTTTTCCCTTAACTGTTTGATTTCAGGAGATACGATGTAATCGTCGTAATCCATATACTTATCGATGATTCCGTTAGGAGTCAATTCGATAATACGGTTACAAGTGGTTTGGATAAACTCGTGGTCATGAGATGACATCAGGATAATTCCTTTAAACTGTTTCAATGTATTATTGAATGCTTGTATTGATTCCAGATCGAGGTGATTGGTTGGTGAATCCAATACAAGGCAGTTAGCATTTTTCATCATCATGCGGGCAATCATGCAGCGCATCTTTTCACCTCCGGATAATACTTTGGCACTTTTCAATACTTCTTCGCCAGAGAAAAGCATACGTCCTAAGAAACCTTTGATGTATATTTCGCTGGTGTCGTCCGAAAACTGAGATAGCCATTCTACCAAGGTTTGGTCTATTTTGAAATATTCCGAGTTATCCAAAGGTAGATAGGCTTCGGTAATGGTTTGTCCCCATTCGAAAGACCCGTTTTCGGGAGTTTGGTATCCGTTGATGATTTCGAAGAAGGCAGTCATTGCTCTGGGATCCTTGGATAAGAATATCACATGGTCGCCTTTTTCGATATTGAGGTTTATATTGTCAAAAAGAACTGTACCTTCGATAGATGCTTTCAGGTTCTTTATCTCCAGAATCTTGTTACCCGGCTCACGGTCGGGAGTAAAAATGATACCCGGATATTTACGAGACGATGGCTTGATCTCTTCAATATTCAGCTTTTCGAGCATTTTTTTACGGCTGGTAGTTTGTTTCGATTTTGCCACATTGGCACTGAAACGGCGGATAAACTCTTCGAGTTCTTTTTTCTTTTCTTCAGCCTTTTTATTCTGTTGAGCTTGTTGACGAAGTGCCAATTGGCTGGATTCGTACCAGAAGCTATAGTTACCGGGGTATAGGTTTACTTTACCAAAGTCTATATCGACTGTATGTGTACATACTGAGTCGAGGAAGTGACGGTCGTGAGACACCACTAATACTGTATTTTCGAAATTAGACAGGTATTGCTCCAGCCACATAACGGTGTCTATATCCAGGTCATTGGTGGGCTCGTCGAGTAATAAGTTGTCGGGGTTACCGAATAGTGCACGTGCTAATAAGATACGGACTTTCTGTTGTCCGCTCATATCCCGCATCATTTGTTGGTGTAGTTCTTCTTTGATCCCTAGTCCGCTAAGTAATGTAGCTGCGTCATTTTCAGCGTTCCAGCCTTCGAGTTCCGCAAATCTTTCTTCCAGTTCGGAAGCTCTGATCCCGTCTTCGTCAGTAAAGTCTGCTTTCGCATACAAGGTGTCTTTTTCTATCATAATATCCCAGAGGATGGTATGCCCTTGCAGCACTGTGTTCAGGACGGTTTGATCGTCATATGCAAAGTGATCCTGTGACAGTACCGACATACGCTCGTTCGGGTTCATCGAGAATGAGCCTTGGGTTGCATCTTTCTCTCCGCTCAGGATTTTGAGGAAGGTTGATTTTCCTGCCCCGTTTGCGCCTATTATTCCATAACAATTTCCGGGAGTGAATTTCAGATTTACGTCCTGAAACAAAACCCGCTTACCAAACTGAATACCTAAATTTGAAACTGTAATCATATTCTACTTCAAAATCAGAGGATAACCGATACCGGCTATCCTCTGATATATTTATAAATGTTTTCTTATTTTAATCAGAGCGCTTTTATTGTAACCGATGTTTGTAATTCGGGTACAATAGTTATTGATTTTTTGCTGCTTCCATCTTTTATTTCCACCTGAATTGATTTCGAAGGTTTTTCGGAAACAAATTTTTGGAAGGCGTAAAGATAGCTAAAACATGGCATATAAAGGCTCTCTTTTTTGAAAAGGTTTGCCGCATCGGCATATTTATTGACACTCCAAAGCATGCAATCGGGGAATCCGTTAGCATCGATGAAACGTGTTTTTGGGTTTCTAAACTTCATAGACTCAATGATAAAACGTCTGTAGCCGTTGTCGATTTCGTCTTTTGTATATTTGAAGTTAACGCCATTGATGCTCTCGATAACAGCACCTGCGCGTATTCCGGCATTGTAGGCCGGGGAGTTTTCGTCGACGGTAGTAATCGTTTTCAGGTCTTTGTTGTCGAAGTTCATTCCGGTATAATTGAAGCTCTTGAAGCTGACAATGTATTTAGCTGTGGTTTTTGCTACACTGTAAGGGTATTGCATCAACATTAATGGAGCGTGCAGGCGGGCATATTCTGTAAGAGCATAATCTTCTGTCAGATATTCAGTCGTTTTACAATCCCATATCTGGGTCATCTTTTCTGTGCTGATGAATTTTCTGTCGAAGAACCTTATTCCCAGTTCTAGTATATACTCACCTTTAGCTTCGGCATTTGGGTCTTCAGCCGAAAGAATAGGAACCTGTACCATTTGACGTATCTCACTATCGTATCTCCATGTTTTTTGATTTTTACTTCTGCTTGAAGCATTGTATTTCACATTGGGTTGATAACTGTAGTATGATTGTACAATGATATCGGGGTCTTTAGTATCTCTCACTAAACCTCTTTCGATAAGCGCCTGTTCTATTTGCTGGTTGATGTAGTGATCGGCATCGGGTACTGATGTGCCTTCGTTGATAAAGTCAAATGTGTGGTAATCAGAAAAATCAACGTTCGTATTCGGATCTACTCTAGCCGGAAGTGTAAATGACCGGTCGTTTGTAGTTTCTATACTGTAGAAAGAGTATGCAGATGCGAGGTCGAATTCGCTTAATGAATTAACAGTTCTGACTTCTGTTTCCAATGGGAACTCTTTGAAGTATGTATTAATATTTCTGACAGTCAGGGTCATGTTTCGCTCTGTTCCTCCTGTCAACCAACTGGCGATCGTTACATTGTTTCTCAGATATGTTGCCATACCGTTTATCTCCATAATGATATCACCTCTTTTCAGTCCTGCTTTGTCGGCAGATGAAAATGGTTGAACATGAGTGATGACCGGTTCGCCGTATCCCCAGTTCGGATTATTACTCACTTCAAACAAAATTCCTGCATCACGGTATTTTCGGTTTGGTTGAGCATATATCCCCGAAATGGTAATAGCAATAAAAAGTAAAATAAGACTGAATTTTTTCATCTATTTATTGGTTTACGTTTTAATTTACGTTCGTTAGTTGTTTTTAATTAATAGAATGTGAATATACGTTTTAACACACAAAGATACACTATTAGTCTAATAATCAAATACTAATTTTGATATTATTTTTTTAATGCTATTCTATGGTTTTTATTTTATATCTTTGCACCTCTTAGGCTAAATTAGGTTGAATAAACATAAAATATAAGCATATGTTTTCAGGAATTGTTGAAGATGCGGCCTTGGTAAAAGGTATACGTAAGGAAAACGAAAATGTGCATTTAACACTTACTTGTTCTTTTGTCAAGGAATTGAAAATAGACCAGAGTATTGCGCACAACGGAGTTTGCCTTACTGTTGTTGATTTGACAGAAGATACCTACACAGTTACCGCTATCAAGGAAACTTTGGATCGTTCTAATCTTGGGCTTTTGGCAGTAGGAGATAAGGTAAATGTAGAGCGCAGTATGCTGATGAATGGCCGTCTGGATGGGCATATCGTTCAAGGGCATGTTGATCAGACTGCACGTTGCACGGCAATAGACGAGGCCGATGGCAGTTGGTACTTTACCTTTGAATATGAGTATGATAAGGAGATGGCAAAAAAAGGATATATCACTGTAGACAAAGGTTCTGTTACAGTTAATGGTGTGAGTCTTACTGTATGTAACCCTACGGATAACACCTTTCAGGTAGCTATTATTCCTTTTACATACGAACATACGAATTTCCACCAGTTTAAGGTGGGTTCGGTAATTAATTTGGAATTCGATATTATCGGAAAATATATCAGTCGTATTGCTGCTATTAAATAATGGCTAAAATAGATTGATTTTTACGGTTTGCCTTTATAAAATTTGAAAAATGAAGCCGGGGATAATTTCCCCGGTTTTGTTTTTTTATATCGGGACAATATCAGGCATGGGAGAATTTATAGTTTTTGATTAAAGGAGAATTTTCTATAATTTCAGAGAAAAGATAAACCTGTAATATTAAATAAGATATGAAAAATAAAACATCTACACTTCGTCTTATATATCCTCAGTGGCAGGGTGGTATTGTAGCTCATTGGATGTCCGACCTTCCGGCGGACGATGCTTCACAGGGTTATTATCTGGGCGCCCGGTTATTGAACTTTCTGGCTCCGGCGAGTACACAAAAAATAGAAGAAGTACCGGTTTCGCTTGATATAAATGACAGGGCCGTTGAAAACGGAATCAGCGCATATCGTGTAATTGTGGAGCAGACAGAGGCTGCACTTGAAATTATCAGTCGTAATAATCCGGATAAAATAATAACTCTAGGAGGAGATTGTGCTGTTAGTGTAGCTCCCTTTTCTTTTTTGGTGGCAAAATACCGGGATGATGTTGCTATTATCTGGATAGATGCTCATCCGGATGTAACTCTCCCTTATGATGATTATAAGGGATACCATGCAATGGCGTTGACTGCTTGTTTAGGTATAGGCGACGAGAAAATTATAGAAATGCTTCCCGGTAAAGTCGATCCTTCAAAAGCTCTGATAGTGGGGATTCGTTCCTGGGATGAAGGTATGAAGGAACGACAGCATGAATTGGGTATACAAGGTTTATCTCCAACGGAAGTTGCCGGTGATAGCTCAGCCGTGATAAAATGGCTGAAAGGAACAGGCGTGTCTAAAGTTGTAATCCATTTCGATATGGATGTACTGGATCCGGCGGAGATAATAGCTGCTGTAGGAACAGATCCAGACGGAATGAAAATCGATGCGGTAATACGCCTGATTAATGATATATCTTCTGAATATGAGGTTGTTGGTTTGACAGTAGCAGAGCCGATGCCCCGGGTTGCAATCAAGCTCAAAAATATCTTAAACCGATTGCCTCTGCTGAAAGATTAATCTTTTAGAAATTGTATACTTATTCTTAAAGGGCCTGCATGAGATATTGCAGGCCTTTTTTGTCTTGAAAAACTCAATGGAATATAATTATCCCGAAATACATAATCATATCTAGGTATTATCCGGGGGTATTTTACCTAATAATAATGATTGCCTATCTATCCTTTTTTCTTGAATTTTGCAGGTCTAAAACAATGTTATAAATATTCTTTATCACTAATAACTAAAAATTGTGAAAGATTTTTGTCAAAAAGTCAGTGTGGGGCTTATTCTTTTATTGTGCTTTCCTTATATGTATTCCCAGTCGGCTAAAGTGCAGATATCAGGGAAGATAACTACTCCTAATAAAGAAATAGTGGATTTTGCTACAGTTCATCTCAAAGGTACTAACTATGCCATTTCTACAAATCAGCAAGGTATGTATACTATTGAGGCTCCTGCCGGTAACTATACCATAGTTGTGTCTTCGGTAGGATATACAAAGACCGAAAAACAAATAAAGCTTGTATCCGGAAAAAATATAGTGCTAGATATACAGATATCGTCAAACGGTACTGATTTAAATGAGGTTGTGGTTCAGTCAAATGCGGTAAACCGGTTAAGGGAATCTGCTTACAACGCAATCGCCATTGATACTAAAGCATTGCATAACACGACATTGGATTTGGCCGGAGCATTGGCTAAGGCTCCCGGTATGAAAATCCGTGAGTCGGGAGGTGTTGGTTCTGATATGCGTCTTATGATGGATGGTTTTACAGGAAAGCATATAAAGGTCTTTATTGATGGAATACCTCAGGAAGGTGTAGGCGGTTCATTAGGACTGAATAAAATTCCAATAAACTATGCTGAGCGTATCGAAGTGTATCGGGGTGTAGTTCCGGTTGGTTTCGGTACCGACGCTTTGGCGGGTATTATAAATGTTGTTACCAATAGGAATAAGCAAAGCTGGTTTTTAGATGCATCCTATTCGTATGGTTCTTTCAATACACATAAATCATACGTGAATTTCGGTCAGACTCTTAAAAACGGATTTACTTACGAAATCAATGCTTTTCAAAACTATTCAGATAATAGCTACAAGGTAGATGTTGCAGTAGAAGAGTTTTTAGGACCAAGTTATACAGATGGATCGAAATTTAGCGATAAAAATATACAACATGTGAAACGGTTTCATGATAACTACCATAACGAAGCTGTTATAGGTAAAGTTGGTGTTGTGGATAAGAAGTGGGCTGACAGGTTGATGCTTGGATTTACATATTCGCATTCTTATAATGAGATACAGAATGGTGTACTTCAAAAAATTGTATTTGGAGGGAAGTTTACCAAAGGACATTCCATTATGCCGTCGTTGGAATACCGTAAGCGTGATCTGTTGACAAAAGGGCTTGATGTAACATTGACAGCTAATTATAATAAGAATATAGTTAATAATGTCGATACATCCAGCTATAAATATAACTGGAAAGGGGAAAAGCAAAAAATGTCTGCTCCCGGTGAAGTCCAGTATCAGGACTCTGAATCTGAGAATAATAACTGGAACGGTACATTTACAACTAACTACCGTTTAGGTATACACCGTTTTACATTCAGTCATGTGACTAACAATTTCCGCCGCAAGAACACAGGTACGGCTGGTTCCAGTGGTACACCATTGTCATATGCAATAGATAAAGAAACGAACAAAAATATCAGTGGTCTTTCTTATCTCCTTATGCCTTCGGAAGTATGGAATGTTTCGGTATTCGGAAAATATTATAATCAACATGTTGCAGGACCAGTATCGACTTCTACCAGTAATGATAATTATGTAAGGAATACAAGCAATGTTAGTTCCTTTGGATACGGAGCCGCCGGAACTTATTTCTTTTTGAGATCTATACAGGCTAAACTTTCGTACGAGAAAGCATACCGTTTACCAACTAATGAAGAAATGTTTGGTGATGAAGATCTTGAACATGGAGAGTTTACATTGAAACCCGAGAATAGTGACAATTTCAATTTCAGTTTAAGCTATAGTCACCGATTTGGTAAGCATAGTGTATATGGCGAAGGTGGTCTGATCTACCGTAATGCAAAAGATTATATCCAACGCAGTGTACAAGAAAATACCATTGCGGCAAAGAGCTATGCAACCTATCAGAATCATGGAAAAGTTGAGACCAAAGGGTATAACCTTTCTCTTTCTTATGGTTATTCTGATTGGGTTAATGTAACTGGAACTTACACGCAAATTGATACGCGGGATAATGTGAAGACGTTAGAAGCAGGGTCGGATCAGGTAAGTACCTCTTATGGCGTGCGCATGCCTAATGTTCCGTACCGATTTGCCAATTCGGATGTAACCCTGTTCTGGCATAATCTGGGAAAGAAGGGTAATGTATTGACTTTTACATACGATAATATGTATGTGCATGAATTTCCCCTTTATTTTGAGAATCAGGGAAGCCGGGATAAAAGAGTCGTACCTACTCAGTTTTCGCATAATCTGAGTGTCGCTTATAGTCTTGAGAACGGACGTTATAACTTGTCGTTCGAATGCCGGGACTTTACAAATGAAAAATTATATGACAACTTTAGCCTTCAAAAAGCAGGACGTGCTTTTTACGGGAAGTTCAGGATATATCTTGGAGGAAAATAATAGAACACAAGCAGAATTAATAATTCTATTTAATAACGTAATCAAATACAAAATAAATTAAAGTAAATCATGAGGAAAAAATTAGTATGGGCACTTTCTGTTGCATTGTTTGCCAGCGCGTCATTTGTATCTTGTAGTGATGACAACAATAGTGATCCCACTGAACCAGTTACTCCGGCTGAAACGGATACAACCGCTTATGTGATTTCAGCAGCATCGGCTGATGGTGCTAACTATTTGTTAGAATCTACATCTTTGGATGCCGGTACTGTTTCTTATATAAACAATGGATTGGAAACAGAGGCCGGAACATATTGGGTTTATTACAAGGATAAATATTTGTACCGGTTGGTTTATAATCAAGGCGATGCAGGTGTTACTACATCATATCAGCTTAATAGAAGCGGACAAGTAGAGAAACGTGAATATGAATATCAGATCAAGCGTTTCACTTCTTATGGTATCTACGGCGATTATATTATAACATCCTCAGCCGGAGACCTTGGAGAAGAGTATAAGGACGAAAATGGATACTTGGCACAAGGATTATTATTCTCTTACCTGAATACAAGTGCGGAGACTTATACAACAAAATCGATTGAAGCTGAAAACTATGTAGGTACTGGAGAGTATGTTACACTAGCTGGAATTTTGGAAGCTAATAATAAAATCTACTCGGCTGTAATTCCGATGGGGTTAAGCCAATATGGAGTTAAGGCTAATAACGGAGCATATGTTAAGTATCCTGAACTGGTTAAAACAGAATCCGGTGGTACTAACAGTAGTGCTTATGTAGAGGGTGAATTGCAATGGACACAATATCCAAACGAAGCTTGGGTGGCTATATATAATGACCAGAATTTTACGAACCCGACATTAATAAAAACTGATAAGATCAGTTATGCTTGTGGACGTAACAAGTCTCAGTATTATCAAACTATATGGGCTGATGATAATGGCGACATATATGTATTCTCTCCAAGTTTTGCCAAAACAATGACAGCAAATGTTCAGAAAACAACATTGCCTGCAGGTGTAGTACGCATCAAATCAGGTGCACAAGATTTCGACTCTGACTATTATTTTAATATAGAAGAAGCTGCAGGAGGTAACTCCTTCCTTCGTTGTTGGTATATAGGAGGAAATTACTTCCTTATGTTGATGTATGACCGTCCTCTAACACAAACAGGTTATACTGCAAATACGATGGCTATCTATGATGCTGCAAACAAAAAGCTAACTAATGTAACCGGATTACCGGGTGCAGATGTTCTTAGTTCATTCGGAAGTACTCCATACTTCGAAGATGGAAAAGCATACGTGGCTGTAGCAGCTACAAATGCTGCCAATCCTTCTGTTTATGTGATTGATGCAGCAACTGCCAAGGCTACTAAAGGTATTACAGTAGAAGCCGCTTCTATCAGCGCAATGGGTAAATTGACAAGTGCAAGTACTAGTAATTAATCAGTTCTTATAAAGTGCAATGTAAAACTGGCGGTATATTTTTTGTATCGTCAGTTTTATCTTAATTGAAGAATCCATCATTCCATGAGAATATATTATTGGGCATTTTTTTTATTATTCTCTATTTCAGCCTATTCTTTTGCCCAGGAAGATATTTGTATAGGTAAAAAGTATAAGGTGTTTTCCAACCTTCTGCAAGAGAAAAGAGAATATCAGGTATACCTCCCAAATTCCTATAACAAGAATAGTTCTGATAAGAAATATCCGGTCATTTATCTGACTGATGGAGAATCGTTTTTTCATAGTCTGACCGCTGTACATAAGTCATTCTTTACAGAACGTGCCTCTTTGATGCCGGAGTGTATTGTTGTAGGTATAATTAATACAGACAGGACACGTGACCTGACACCTACAAAGTCAGCCTATCGTCGCGATGGAACGCGTGAAGAAGGAGATAAAGAGTTAGGAGGAGGGGCCGGTACATTTGCCCGTTTTCTTATTGAAGAGCTTCGCCCGCTTATAGACTTAGGCTATAAAACTAGTGGGGAAAATATTCTCTTCGGACATTCATACGGAGGCTTATTCGTTCTGAGTGTATTTTTTCAATACACAGATAAATTCGATACTTATATTGCTATTGATCCTGCTTTATGGTGGGATAATGCAAAATTAGCAAAGGATGCAGAGTATATTCTGCAAACAAAACAATTTTCAAATAAAACATTATATGTCGGAATTGCCGGAGGAAAACGTCCGGACAATAGATATATACATTTTAGTGTTGCCAATGTTTTTTTAGAGGAAACACTTCCTAAAGGAAAAGAAAAAGGACTTTTATATTATTCAAAAGTATTTCCGGATGAAAATCATGGAACTATTCCTATCCCGGGTATGATAGATGCCTTCAGGCAAATATATGTAACCCCTAATCTTAGAAATAAATTTAAATAACAATTATATATCCAAATTGATGAAAAAGATATTTCACAAATTACACTTGTGGCTTTCAATACCTTTCGGGTTGATAATATCCGTTATCTGTTTATCGGGAGCTGCTTTAGTGTTTGAAGATGAGATAATGGAGTTTTGCTATCCCGAGCGTTATTTTGTGGAGCAGGTGAAAGAAAAGCCATTACCTATAAATGAGCTTCTGGAAAAAGTGGCGGCAACATTACCCGATAGCGTCTCGGTTGCGAGTGTAAGCATACCGTCAGATCCAAGTAAGGCTTATCAGGTGGGTTTGTCTAAGCCTCGTAGAGCATCTGTTTATGTAGATCAATATACGGGAGAAGTAAAGCCACGTTTCCAACGGACTGCATTTTTCAGTGTGATGTTTCGAACACACAGATGGTTATTGGATTCGATGAAGCCCGATGGAGGAATTTTCTGGGGCAAAATGATTGTGGGTACAAGTACTCTGATCTTTGTGTTTATTCTGATAACGGGTATTGTTATTTGGGTGCCTAAAACGATAAAAGGATTGAAAAACCGATTGAAAGTATCAGTGACGAGAGGGCATAAACGATTTTGGTACGACCTCCATCTTGCCGGAGGAATTTATGCTGCGATCATATTATTAGCATTGGCTCTTACCGGCCTCACATGGTCTTTCTCTTGGTACAGAACAGGTTTTTATAAAGTCTTTGGTGTAGAAGTGCAACAAGGAGGAGGTCATGGTGGCGGAGGCCAGCAACAAAGCCCATTGGCAGATGAAAACAGTGATCGCAGACCGGGAAGAGATGAAAAGAAAGATTCGATCAGAATAGATTCAATAATGCCAGAGAGGCAGGATCGCGACCGCAAGCATGATCGTAATATCGCGATGAATACAGATAATAAGTCTGTAGAAAAGCCCGACTCCTTAAAGAATGAAAGGAAGAGGGACGGAGGTAGAAATGGTCAAGGTCAAAGAAACCGAGAGGAAAGGAGAGGAGAGAGACCTGATTCTCTAAGGCATGAGAGAAGAGGAGAGAATCCTGAAAGACGAGGCCGTTTTGCTGAAAATGATACTATTTCGGGTGGTATGCCCGACTCATTACGACAAGAAAGACATAACAGAGGTCGTGGTAGAGACCATGATTTGGCAACGAATGAGGAAAAACCTATGCCGAAGCCTGACTCCGAAAGACAAGAGAGAAGAGGAAATAGAGGTGATCGGAATAATGCAACTGTAGTTGTAAATGATTCGAGAGAAGAGCGTCCGGATTCGTTAAGACATGAAGGACAAAGCGAAAGAGGAGAAAGAGGCGAACGAGGAGGTAACAGACAGTCTGCTCCTGTTGATTTTGTTGTATGGCAACAGGTATACGACCAATTATCAGTTCAGAATCCGACAAATAAGCAGATTAGCGTATCGAAGAATTCTGCTAATATATCCTTTGATACATGGGGGAACCAAAGAGGTTCAGACCGGTATATATTTGATCCGAAAACAGGAGAAATTACAGATACTAAATTGTACAAAGATCAGGATAACTCGGGTAAAATACGGGGATGGATATATTCGGTACATGTCGGAAGCTGGGGTGGTATGCTGACCCGTATCCTGACGTTCGTTGCGGCATTTCTTGGTGGTACACTTCCATTGACCGGGTATTATATCTGGATTAGAAAATCTTTTAAGAAGAAAAAGAAAAAAGCTTAATTATAAAGATGGCATTACAAGATATTATCAATTAATACCAATTCTTTATTTGCCAGTAGCTCTTTAAATTCGAAGTAGGCTATAACAATTATAAGCTGATAATAATTCTATTATCAGCTTATAATACAACATAATCTATTATTACTAATTAAGATAAAACCATTACTCTGGTCTGCAGGGCGTGTATTGTTTTGCCCGGCGCAACTACTGATCTGTTTCCTAGTTGGAATATCCAGTTATTCTTGCCATAATAGCATATTTACCATTCTTTTTAGGCTGATTCTTTCTCACATAGAAAAGTGTCCTGAATGTTGACTTCATAATTCTTCAAATTTTAATTACAAATTTTTGTTTTTTCGTTTTGAAGAATGACAGCCAATTACGGCAATAGATAGTAAATGAGATGTTTACAACGAAATCCATTACTAAAAATAGCTTCCCAAAATAGTAATGTTTTAGTAACGGTTTTTGACTTTAGATTGGCTTTTTCAGGTCTAAAAGATGACCTAAGAGAAGTTTATAGAAACTAAAAAAGCCCTCTAAACTAAATATTTAGAAGGCTTTTCTTAATTTTGGCCGATGTTGACTTCGGCTTTTGTGGTCCCACCTGGGCTTGAACCAGGGACCCCCTGATTATGAGTTTGATTTTACAAATTTCATCTATTTACAACATTAATCATAAAAAATTAATTTTCAAACAATTATCTTATTTCGTATCTTTGTAATGTATCAACTTTTGACAGGTTTTTACGCATTTTGTTATTCGTTTTGTTTCCACCAATATAATTTAAAATGAAACATTCAGTAAACGTAGCTATTGCTTTAGATACAAAGAAAGCTATAACAGATAAGACAAAGAAACAGATAGGTAGAGAGGATGTCGAAGAAAATCTTTATCCATTAAAAATACGTGTAACATATTCACGTCAACCACGATATTTCTCATTAGATAAGCCTTATTATTTAACCAAAGAAGAGTTTGAAGGATTATTCACAAGTCGCAAGGCTGAATTACTAACCATTCGTAGGGATGCAGAAAAGAAGTTTGCAGAAGCAAATCGAATAGCAGATGAAATAAGGGATTTTTTCTCTTTTGATGAATTTTCTCGGATATACAATTCAAAAACAAAATCGGTTAAAGATGTTTATTCGGTCTATGAAGAATATATACAAAATCTTAAAGATAATAAGCAACATGGAACTGTTGATGCATATACATGTGCATTAAATCATTTAAGAAGGTACAAGTCTAAATTATATTTTAGGGATATTACCCCTGAGTTTCTGAAAAAATATGCAAAATCGGCATTCAATGAAGGAAGTGCAACTATTGGTATTTATTTGCGTCCATTACGAGCTGTCTATAACTATGCCATTGATGTAAAAAAGATTGCAAGAAGAGATGATTTTCCATTTGGAAGGAATAAATATGTTATTCCTAAGTATACACCCCGTGATATGCTGCTTTCATGGGACGATTTCAAGAAAATATATGAATATCATCAATCCAACGTAGATAATAAGGTAACAAAAGAGATTTTGGCTATTGACTTGTTTTTATTTAGTTATTTTTGTCAAGGCATGAATTTCTCTGATATTATGGATTTAAAATATAACAACATATTGATTGATGATATAGGAGATAAGTACATATATTTCAATCGTAATAAAACAAAAAATACTGTAAGAAATATTGAATATACTTACGTTTTCATTAATCCATTGTTAGAAGTTATTCTTGATAAACATGGAAATTTATCAAAGGACAAAAGTAATTATCTTTTCCCTTTCTATGAATTAATCAGTGGAGAAGAAAGGTTTTATAAAATAAAGGAAGAACTTGGGAGAATAAGGAAGGCTCTCAAACGTGTTGCAAAGAAACTAAATATTGATAATATATCATTTTATTGGTCTCGTCATACATGGGCTACCCACGCCCGACAAGAAGGTTATGGTTACGATGATATTCGAGATATGATGGCACAAAGAACAACAACTGTTACACAAGGGTATGTTCATAGAAATGAAAAATTCCCCGTGTTTAAAGATGCGAGTAATAAACTGTTAACTAATCTAATAGGTGAAAATGAATAAAAACAAATTATGGAATTGCTGTGTTGGTGCAGAAAGTAACATTGAAATTTCATCAATTTTCAATAATTACATTAATGAGCTATTGCAAAAGTATTCTCATAATATCATATATGTAAAAACCGAACTTCAAGACTGTATTTATATTATAGATGATTATATTAAAGGCTTTGAGAGTTATATTATGGAAGAAGAGGCTAAATTGAAAGAACCAAAAGTCTCATCTATTGATACCAATATGTCTATGATGGTAATTAATACTTCAAAAGAGAAAATCCCATTATTCAGATTTCTAAAGAACTATGTGGAAAATAAAATATCTGAGATGCAATTAACTCCATCTACTGTTATTGCATCAACAGTCCAAACGAAAAAAGAGGATAATTCAATAGAAATCAATCAAATTATTCAAGATTATATTGACAGTAAGTTCAAATTTGACCCCAATAAAAAGGTATATTCTCGAGAGGAGGCTTGTGAGTATCTTCAAATTACTGACCGAAAGTTAACTACTCTTCTTGAAGGAAAAATCAAGCCTATATCTACTGCGGTCAAACCCTATACTTTCAATATTGAAGAGTTGGAACGTTACCGAAAAGAAGAAATGTAATTATTCACCCCTTTGGACGCAGGCAAGCGGTATCCATCCAAGTAAACTCTATTAAACTATGGGGTGCTTTTGAACTTGGATTACACCCTGTTTATCGACACACAAATATTTTCCAAAATAGAAAAGCAGTTGTATTTGAACTATATTAAGCTTATTTGAGCTATTGTTCTTAGTTGTATCGGTCAATAGAAAAGGTCGGAAATAAGCTGTAATTGTTGTAGACATCTCTCATTATGGATTCTATTCCATCAATCTTACAATTCTCGTTACTCGGGGTATTAAGGATGAGTACCGCATCGTGGATATTAATAGCGTCATATTCCGTTTGCTTATATATTCTTTCCAAAATTTGGTGAAATAGCTCACTCTCTATCTTCATAATAAGATGGCTTAACTTTGTTTCTTCTCCTTTCGGTTTTAATTTATTAATTACTTTATATACATTCGGATAGATAGACTTAAAGACGCTACCATATTCTTTGTAAGTGATTGTTCGGGTCTTGGAATAGAAAACCTCCGCAAACATTTGAGCTTTCAATTCCCCTCTATCATCAGCTTTCAATCCCTTAGCATCGCAAGCATCCAATAATTCCTCCCACATCTGACCTTGCGAAGTCTTGCAGATGTATTTTCTAACATCGAGTGGAATATTTTTAGTGTCATCCAACGACTCTTCTATATTATTGTATATTAAATCATTATGAATATTCTCCGAAACATAATGGGTATATGGTTTACTATTAGAAATAAGTATAGTATTTATATTGATATGTTTAATTTCTTTATTTACAATATTATTAAATAATTCATTATCAATATAATAAATTAGTAATAGTTTATTTAGTAATAATGGATGTGAATTCTTAATATCAATAGAGAATTTTATATTTAGATATTCTTTCAAATCTTTTGGTGTATTTGTGAGAATATGGTATATACGATTGTCATTATCAATTTCAGATATTTTGAAAGTACCGTTTTCTTGAATGATATATTTTGTAAATATATTCTTGTAATATTCCTTTTGCATAGGTTTATTATCCTCATATATTTTTCCTGTTAATATAAAATCTTTACATTCATCTATTCGGGTCATTTTAAGCTTTGATAAACAATTATCATACCTTTCAACTATGAACTTATCTCTATCTGCCAATCGTTGAAATTTGGCTTTCTTATGGGCTTCAATCTTGTTAGTAACTTTGTCAATATATCTTTTGACTTGTACATGGGAAGATGGCTTCACTTTTATAGAACGAGCATAGTCATTTTGTAGACGATAGGCACTTGATTTCTTTCCAATGACATAACCGCCAATAGTATATATTAATCCGATTCTATTCAATGTATAAAGAGCTAAATTGTACTCATCACCGATAATATTCTTCAATAATTCTGCATTGATATTAGTCTGTCCATTCTCGTTGTTAGTGCATCGGGAACAGAATAAATGTATCAGATAAGTAAATTTGTGATGTAATTTTAGCTCATGCTGCTTTCCTATTGGTTTTCGGTTAAGTTTTCTCTCAATGTTTATTACCTTAACATCATCAGAGAAGTTTTTTGCTGCTAGGTTCATCTTTTCTTCAATTTCTTTCCATGTCAAAGATTGGGGAACAACATGGCTAACATTATTAGCTTCTGCTCGTTTAGAATTATATTGCTCATAGAAATCTCTTTCATCTTGTGTTAGTACACTATATTCTTTATGTTTCTTTATTATGTAGTTAATATCAAGCCCATCTATATAGTATTGCAAGAATTCTCCTCTTTTCAATTTGATTTTTTCGGGGTTGAAAGTTTCTTTTTCCATTTTATCAGATATTTATATATAAATATAGTTCAATAAAGAAAAAAGTCAAGAATAATGAAAATAATAATTACAGATGATATGGCACGAATATTTAGAGAAGCGAGCGAATTAACTAAGACAAGAATGTCGGTAAAGAAGCAAGGAATTAATAATCCAAACTATGGACGGGAACGAAGTGAGGAGACAAAAATGAAAATCAGCACCAAAATGAAGCAATATTGGCAAGGGATTCCAAATAAACCTGTTGATAATGGTGATAAATGAGTACCTTTTGACACCTACTACAATTCGTTCTGATTTAAGCAGTTTCATTAATCGTAAATATAAACCGCATATTTTCAGCACGTTAAACACATTAAACAGTTGGTGTCTATATAAATAAGCGGTGTGTGAATTATCCAATGTTTATATTTAAAAATTTTCTAAAAATATAAGGGTTGCTGATATGGCAACCCTTATTCTACACAAATAGTAAAATAGTAAAAAACTATTGATAACCATTTCTGATTATCACCATTCAAATTATTTAATATTTGTGTTTTATCGTTTTCTGTAATTTTTGGGCATCATTGATAATCTAATTTTACCTTGAGTGCTCGCATATACATCAGCTTCCTTAATTCTACCTTCTTCATTTCTTATTATATTATATATTGAAATTTTAAAATATCTTAAATTATCGTGACTATCTTTCTTTTTCAATACAAGATAATCATTTTGTAGATGTTCTTTAACAACAAAGTGTATTCCTTTATTTATCCGTAAATATCGAACCTGATTAAATGATTGCATAATAACATCAGCAGGTGAAGTTGGAATACTATTATTCGGTACAAATTCTGATACTTCTGTTAGGAATGTAGGATTACCATCACCATCTAAACCTCTATAATCAAAACTAAATGACACATAAAAACCATCACTATGTTTATATACGAATAAATTTTTATGCAACACATTTATTATATCTTCTACTGTTGGTTTACTTGATGCTACATTATTATCTTCAATAGTTCGTAAAGCTATAACTTCTTCATTTTCATCTTTAATATATACTTCACCGTTATCTGTTACTAATGTAGAACCTTTAATAGTAAATTTCACATTAATCTTATTAATATTTTCGGGGTCTACATTATCACCACTTTCTTCACCATTAAAATATAAAATACCATTTTCAATTTTATATTTACCTATAAAAGAACAATCATCATAACAAGGTCTGTAATAACCATTTTCATCATCAAAAAATCCTAATTCATAGGTTATATTACCCATACCATCATTTCTATCAAAAGTATAAGTCCATATCCCAATAACATTATCTAATTTTTGTTCTACCATATTATTTACTAAAATAATACTATCACTTACTGATGATTCGGGTTCTTCTGTTGTATTGGCATCATTCTTTTTACTATTACAAGAAATGATTATTAAAGTTGTTATAAACAGTAAATATAATTTATATTTCATAACCTTATCTGTCTACAATTTCCCAAGATATAATTCTCTTTCTTTGGTTTGCAACTGATACCTGCAAAATAGCTTCTTGCACATCTCCTGCATCTAAGTCGTATACACAACTGCTTGTCTTTTCGGTAGTCCCATCATCAAATTTTACTTTAACAATCGCATCTAATCTCGTTCTGAACCCTCCTGAAATATTTTTTATTTTACAACTTAGACCTAATGTATGGTCTTGAATGTCATAAATTTGGGCATCGGGAGTACTTGGTCCACATGAAGCAAAGAAGAATACCAAACTAATTAATAAACATTTTGTACGCATAATAAATATTTCTTAATACCTATTAGCTTCAAATAGGATATTATAAAAAAAGAGAATGTGAAGCTACTTAGCTGCCAATCAATCTTCCTTCAACGTATCGCCAAACACGCACAATTACAGACTAAAAGACAAACTAAATAGCTCACATTCCCATATATGAAAATGTGAGTATTTAGCTGCTAATCCTTGTAATTGTGATGAAATTTGGCGATTTCTGAAAGAAAAGGATTAAATTGAACTAATACATTCTTTAAAATTCTAATAAATAACTACATCATCAACGCTTTGAAATATAGTTGTTACAAAGTTATAATATTTTTATTTAGATTCTTTCTCTTGTAATGATTTTACTTGACTAAAAACTTGTTCCAATGTTGGAAAATTATCGACTATCCAAATATCTTCATTGATTTTGATTAACCCGAATATTTCAATACCCTCTTTCTTGGTCTCCCTGAACAGGTCTTTAACGCTTACATTTAGAGAATCAGCAACTTGCTTCAATCGCTCCAAAGTTGGATTCCCATTCAGGCTATTAGATAAGTTTACCCTGTTTATGCCTATCATATCAGCAAGGTCTTGCATAGTCTTTCCTTGTTGTTTTAGTATTTCTTTTATCCTGAGTTCTTCCATTTTATATTTTGTAATGGTTTATCATTCGCAAAAATACCTATCAAATCCATATACTACTACAAAAAAGTGTTAAAGTTTCACTAAACCGTTACATTTTTATTGTTTTTATTTCAAAATGTAATAGTATATCATTATATTTGCAGTGTAAATAATTAATAAAGCATTATAAATAAATGAAAGAAAAAGTTGGATTATATCATTTCTGTCATAAGCGTAATATGTGGAGTGTGTATCAATATACAACGGTTACGGAAACAGGTTCTACTGCTCGCCATATTGAGGATTATGGATATTTTGAAGATGCAGTTAAAGCTGTATATAGATTAAACGGATGGGGACAACCTAAAAACATAACCAAGAAATTTTAAACGAATAATATATCAAGATATGAAAACAAATATTAATCAACTTATGATATTGGACAGAGCAAAAACGATGGTACTTAAAGGATATAATCTTAATGATTCTTTAACAACATCTTCAATGATAGAACTTTTGCAGCTAAAAATGATGAATGGAGTCACACATTTTTTATATAGAAAGAAAGATGGAACAATCAGGGAAGCATGGGGTACACTACTTGAAAAAGTTGTTGTCAATAATATCCATGGGTATGGAGTACCAAAAAGATACTATAATTGTCAAGCCTACTTTGACATTGAAAGCCAATCTTGGAAAAGTTTTAGGTATGAGAATTTAATAACAATCTTATAATAAATTAGTTATGAAAACAGCAAATTATTTACTGTCGATATTAAAATCTAATCTAAATATCTTTTGGTCATGGGGTAGTCATAAGTTTGTAGCTATTGAAAATGGTCTGCGTTTCAATGTGGACGGATTTATACATAAAGGTATCGTTGAAATAATATACAATGAAGGCTCAGACCTGTTTGATATAAAACTACTATCCAACAGGCTGAAAGAAGTAAAGTTTATCGAAGGCATTTATATTGACCAACTGATAGATGTAATTGATGATAATGTAGAATGTTGCAAAAATTATGAGCAGAGGGTAAGGGATAAATATTCACTTCCCTTATAAGAGAAACAGATAATGTTTTGATAAACTGACGATTAGATATTTCGCACCAAAATAGGCATTCACTAACAACGATTAACCGACAAAACTGAATATTATTATGAGTAAGAAATTTCAAAATACAACAGCCGATTATTTAGAGTGGGATAGTAATATATTGCTAATATCTAAATTGTATCAAGACCAAAATTATAAATTTTCATTATTGATTACTTTGGGTAGTTTCTTTGGTGTCAGAATTTCTGACCTCTTAAATTTGAAATGGTGCGATATACTCAATACTAATACACTAAACATTATTGAGAAGAAAACTAAAAAACAACGTACCATCAAAATAAATGACCAACTGAAAAAGCATATCCAAGCTTGTTATAAAGAAATTAAGCCTCAAACAACCGATGATTTTATTTTTACAAGTCAAAAAGGTTCTGTCTATTCAGTGCAAAGAATTAATGTTGTTTTTAAGGAAATTAGAGTGAGATACAATCTCAAAATTAAAAACTTCTCTACTCATACTATGAGGAAAACATTTGGTCGTCAAGTTTATAATAATGCAGGTAATAATGCAGAATTAGCATTAGTGAAACTCTCTGAATTATTCAATCACTCAGATGTCAGGACTACAAGAAAATATCTTGGATTGCGTTCAGAGGAATTAATGGAGGCTTATGATTTATTGAGCTTTTAAGAAATTCTATTACCTAAAATATGAATGTCATTTGGAAGAGTATAATTTAACTTTCCATTATTATCTCTAAGAATGGTCAGAAGTTTTCCCATATTATTAACTCCTTGAAAATACCCATCTCCAACAGTTGAATAAATTTTATCCAATTCAAAATTAATTTCTTCTTTTGATACTTTTTTTACTTTTAGAGAGCTTCGTTTTTCTGAAATAATATGACGTCTAAGAAGGTCTTTTGCTCCCCAATAAGAGGACGAAATACCGTTTTGCATGGTCGAATCTTCAATGATAGTTTTGCCATTGGTTGAATTAAGTAGGTCAACCCATTTAGGATTTTGGGCATATTTTTGAACAAGGCAGAATTTCATCCATTCAAAATTAAAGCTACTCCAATCTTTTCGCCAATGCTTTTTCAGATAAACACCATGACGAAAGATACGTTTAGCTTTGGTAGGATTATTTTCTTTAAGAAGCTCCTCCTGAATAGATTTATCTTTAAAACCTGCTATCATATACAGCATTTCAGATGCTACAAATTGGACACCAAACAGCTCTATTCCAAATTGTTTTGACATATTGGAAAAAGCTCCATATTCCCCATCTAATTTTCGAAAAGTAACAACATTGTGAGAATCATATATTTCCCATTTATGCAGCTCGATTATAGGTGTGGATGTTCTAAATAGTTCAAATAAATCAACTTGCAGAAAAGAAGCTATTTTGGATAATGTTTCGAAGGTCGGATTGCCTTTATCACTCAGAGCCTGAGTAAAGCTCACAGGGTGGATATTTACACCTTCTGCAAGCTGTTTCAAAGTAAGACCTTTTCTCTTACAGATTTCACCTATCTTAAATTCATCTCGCATAAAACAAAGATAGAGCAATTAGTGATACATTAAGTAAGTGTTCATATTTATTTCACATATAAACAACTACTATATCTTGATTGTAAGAAATAAGTATATGCTGCTTAATTGTGAACACTTACTTATTAATAATAGATGTTATTCGAAATCATAAGTTAATGTGAGAGTCTTAAATTGGTCGTCCTTAATAAGCTTATCAAAATATTGTTTCATTTTAGAATAATTCAAATCTTTACTCTTTACATCATTAACATCCTCTCTTTTTATTGTATAATGCCTTAATAACTCCAATATCTTTGGATTATCTGTCAATTGAAGATAGTTTTTAAAATCATTAGATATTACAATAGAATGAGTAAGTTCTCTTTCTTCATCAGATAGTGAATAGTAAAGAGTATGCCACATTTCTGTATAGCCCAAATCTCGGAACAAATGTCGATAAACAATATAAGTTTCAGGCATATAAAGTATTTCAAAAAATTCGTTCATATTTTTACCAAAAGCTTCAGTAAAGAAACTTCGTCCAGGAGCAACAATCCCTTTGGTTACGTTAAGAACAGATTGGATAGCTCGAATAAACTTTTTGTTCCAATGAGAACCAATAAAGGTTCTGTCTTTTGCTTCCTCTCCAAATAGTGGAATGTATTTCATTGGAAATGAGTATATATGTATATTAAGTTCCTCTCCTAATTCTACGTTAAATTGTAATCTGTTATATAAATCTTCAGGGGTGTCCTTAAAATTATACAAGATATAATTTGACAATTCTTTTATATTATATTTTGCTGCTAACCTTACAGAATTTTCATATTTATCTTTTATTTCCCAATAGTCAAATGCTACTCTCAAAGGTCGAATAGGAATTTCACTCATTAGCTTCATTAAATCTTCAGTAATATACCTTGCGTCTACACCTTGATTGAAGTCCACAAAGCGTTGTTTAGGCTTCTGAGGTCTATATCGTTCATATATATCTTTTAGCTTCTCATAGGCTTTTAAAACACCTTCCTTTGTTATAGTCTCTATTTTTATTAGATTATATTCATCTAAAGTATTGTAAAAAGTCTGTTGAGTATTACTTCTCAGCTTTTTCAATAATTCATGAAATAGAAAATAGCATCTGCGAACATATGCTTTATCATTCATTCCTTTCTTGAGATTTCTAATAGAAATTTCTAATTGGTTAGGCTCAATATAAGTTGCTCCATTGTAAAATCCCATTTCTTTAATTTCTTCTATAATCTCAGGAAATCTTGGAGAAGCTAATACGTTGTTGTCCATCAATAGTAGGTGCTGTTGTTCACCATATATTTCATTTATTTCAGAAAATTTGTCAATGGTATCAACTTTTGCTTTGTATGTTGGCTCTAATATTGGTACAGAACAGAACACACACTTCCTTGTGCAACCTTTTGTCATATAAGTAAAATATGCACTTCCTGTTGGATAGATATATTCTATTTCATCAAGTATTGAATAATCAAGAGGTAGATTGTCTATAATAATGCCTTTCGCTTTTTTGTTATTAGGGTCAAGAATATCAGGTTTATCAAGCAATCCTTTATACGGCTTTATACCTGTTTCTTGTTCAAGTTCTTCATATAATAAAGATGCAAGTACTCCCCCTACCCAAATCTTTTTTTGATTGGTTACTAAATTTTTAGCATACTGTATAGCTTCTACTGTTACTTTCCAATAAAATGTGAATAAGGTAGTTATGTATATTCTGTCCCACTTGGGAAAGTTGTCGTAATCTTTCTTATAGTATACCGCAGCAAAATATGTAATACAATTTACTATTAGAGATTTATATTTTGAGTTTTCAATGTTTAAATCCTCTAAGAATAGGTTTCTTTTAGTTTTGATATAATTCCTTATTGTTGAATGTTTCCTTCTCCAATCTTGTTCGTTGTCAATCTTTATTAGCTTATGGATACATTCTTCAGTCATTTGGTCTAATACTAAATCTTTTAAATCACCTTTAAAAAACATAACATTATCACCTAACATTTTATGATAGGTTGCTATTTTCATTAGACCAATAGGGGGATATTTATTCTTATATTTAGGTTCTATAAGAAGAATATTTCTTCTTTTATTACTCATTTTATTTCTTCTTCTATTTTACAAATCAAATCTTCAGCACTACCATTGTCAAGCACATCTCGAATGATTGTGAAAATTTTTCCGACAAATTTACGTTCTTTATTACTTAATCGACTCAATTTATCTGTTCTAAATTTAGTTTTATCTTGCTTTCCTTCACTAATCGTTAGAGTCGTACTAATGCTTGTTGTTTCAGGCTGAATAACTCTTGTTAATATCCGTTGAATAGGAATAACAGATTTTTCATCTGCTTCTTTTTGTATTTTTTCTATTTTAATTTTAGCTTTTTCTGCTTCTTCTTGCTTTACTCTTAATTGCTCAACAAATTCTTCATGCTCCTTTCTATCAGTAAATCCATCAGTTTGCTTTTGAAGATATTCTCCTTCAAATATTTTCAAACTTTCAATTCTTTTTAAAGAACTATTTAACTCGGAAGCAACATAACATAGTTTATAAACTTTAGTATGAAAAAAAGATTTCAATTTCTGCTCGAATTCAAAAAATATTTTATTTTCAGTAAAATAATCTCGCCTTGAATTAGGTATCAAATCTGCATGAATACCATAAATTTCACCAAAGAAATAGAAATGAAAACGCCTATCACGCTGAAGCTTTAGCAAAGTATATTCATCTCCTATTTGTATATTAGATTTACGAAGTCTAAAACCTCGCATAAAATTTATTTGGTTTAAAGATTGATTTTTTTCTGAGATACTATGCCATCCCCAAAACAAAAGCTTACCATCGGACGAATATTCTTTAAATATTTCTATATCAATAACTTCATCTTCTTTTCTACTATTATTTTCATCACCTTTATAAATGTATGTTGAATACCCTTTAAATATTTGCTCGCAATCTTGTCCGCTATTCAAATAGATTTTATATTCATCTAATGAAATACCTACATCTTTTAGTTCTTTATAAATCTTACTTTTATAAATAAATTTTGTAGCAAATGGGACAGGAGCTACCATCGAAAGATATTTTTTTATAGAATCCTTCTCTAATAAATCATCATTTGTTACATTTTTAAGTATTACCTTAAAATAGTGCTCATCAGAGTCTTCTTTTTCTATTGAGAAAGTAGTAACTTCCCTAATAACAGATATTGCATCTTCCTTTATATTTCGGTTATTGATGATATTTTTTAATTCTAAAGCATTCCATGTGAGAATAGACTTTTTATTCTCACCTTTGAAAGAAGTTTCAAAAATTAGTTCATCACAGTAAGCAATGCCACCTAAACGTCCAATACCTCTAAACCCCTTATCTACTCCTCTCTTTTTTGTGGATTGGGCTATATTTTGCAAAATAGGTTGAACTTCTGTAGATATAATACCTGTTGCGTTATCCTCTATCGATATAGACCTTGTATCATAATCAATATTTATATGAATTTCTCCTTCAGATGATTGTATTAGTCCTTCTTTAATCGCCTTATCAATTTGGTCTGCCGAATTTTGTATATATTCTCTATAAATAAAACGGGAATCTTCATACATCCCAATTGTAAGAGACTCAATAACATCTTTTCCTATTGATGGCGTAAAGTTTGTATTCATATTTATTTAAATTGTTTATAGATAGGTTTAGGGAACTTTATATTTAATAGTGACCTAAAAACAGGATTTTGTATAACATATTCCCCCTGTTTTAATCTTGTAAGCATAGATTTATAGACTTTAGGTACATATTGATAATCAGATTTTGATAATTCTATTGCGTTAGTTCTTCCATAAGCATGGGTAGCACAGTTTCCTTTAACCCTATCATGAATGTCGCTCTTAAACTGTTCTGCCGAGAATAAAATTATACCAAGAGAACGACCTCTTTCTGTGATATCTAATAATTGCCTTAAAATTGGAGAGCTTTTAGGTACATCTTTTGATGCATATTTATTTAATTCATCAATAAATACAATAATTTTAGAAGGAATCTCAGCCTCACTTCTATCATTTGCTTGCCCCAATTTTAACTCATAAATAGCCCTCATAACATCTCCGAAAACAAAACCTTGCGTATCCTCATCAAGTTTAGCAACATCAATAACATGAATATCGTTCTTTTGTATATCTAAAATAGAAGAATATAACCTTGTCTCTTTACTATTAGGTTGATTGTTTATAGAGTTTGAGAATATAGTTGTCTTTTCAATAGTTTTTCTGAATAATCTATAAAACTTACGCCAACTTAATACAGAAATTGAATCACTATCTCTTTTGCCTGCGTTCCCTGCCTTTGTGCTATTATATATTTCTGATAATAACTCATTCCAATTAGTAATACCATTAAACGCTCCTTGACCTGTGGCAATATAATTGACTATTGATTCCATTGTCTGAGTCGGGTCATCAATATTTGAAAATAGTAAGTCTATATTTTCTTTATCTTCATCAAAAATATATTTATATAAGAAAGCCTTATCTAATTGCATTTGACTTTTTACATCTTTTCCATATGTTGATGATACTATATCTTTAGAGTAGGGATAGAAATACTTTACATTTTCAAATGGTTTAGGCGTCAATCCCAACATTCGATATATATCTTTATCTTCCTCTGTAAGGTCATCATTATCTTCATCTATCGCTAAAAGGTCACGACCCTTTACGTTAAACATTACAAAAGCAACAGATTCATTTTGGTCTGACTTTAAATATTGTTCTTGTATGGCTTTCATTAAAAACATGGCGTAAGACGTCTTTGAAGCTAATCCTGAAATACCTGATATGTTGAGATGTGCACCTTCGGGACCAATTAGAAAATGCGAATTAAAATGAACAGGGATAGTAATGCTATCAGGTTCTTCATACATTTCAAGATATCCACAAGGTAATGGATTTTTTATTTCATTTAGTCCAAGAGCTTCCTTTACATCTTTTTCAGTAGCAATACTAACACTTGCACCATCTAATACAGGAGTATAAAACCCTTTAGTATTACCTACAACTTTTGCTCTAACATAATTCATCCCTATTCTTTCAGTGTATTTAGGTTCATATTTTACATCACCAAAATCACTCGAAATATATCCTGCTAAAAAACTTGAACTATCAGTAAGATGAGAAATTTCCTCTACAACTCCAAATGTTGTAGATTCCTTAATATGGTTAACTTTAACAACGTCAAAAGGTCGTATTATTAATTCTTTGTCAGTCCAAAAGAAGAACTCGTCAACTGTTGTTGGAATTTTTTCAGTTGCTATTATTTTTCCAATTTGTTTCATTTAAAATAGATTAAGGAAATGAATATCACTAAGGTATTTACTTTTTAAAAATCGTTCTGTCAGATAAACAGGATAAAGATGATTAGCCCACCTACTATCCTTTCCATAACAGACAGGATTTCGTTCATTGATAATATTTGCGGTTAATATATCAACTAATTCAGAGTCAATTCCCCGTTGAATTTCTTCTTCGGTTATTAGAATTTTTTCGACTTTCACGATTCCTGCAAATGGACTTTCTGTTCTGCTTTTTTCTCTAATTCTTACATACCAAACACTATAGGTGTAATCTCCCAAGAATGACCATTTTTCTCTATCATGTTGAAACATAAACGCAGGAGTCCTATGATATAATTGTAAATTAGCTAATGCAGCAGCATTACTTTTTCCACTTTTATCTTTACTAAATTCAGGATTAAATAATTTTGATACCCCAATAACCCACCTGTAATTATTTTTGATTTTTGCTAACTCTTTAATATCAGAAGTTTTTTGGGGTCTATATTGCAGAGAACCATCTTTTATTAAATAACAACATTCATTTAGATGATTTTTAGTAGTTAAGTCTGAAATGATTTTTTTCTCACTGTTTATCATCTCATCTTGAATTGTAGCAATGCCCAAATGTTCATACTTTGAATCTTCTGTACTATTTGTTTGTTTCGAAGAATAGCTCAGTATTTTTGAGAAGTTTAAACCTGTTCTTTTAACTCTTTCTACAGAATTTATTTTATCTTTCAAATTATTGAAAAATAAATTTGCATTCCGTATCTCAGGATTAGCTTCAGATGGCAAAGACATTACGAGGTCATTGTCTAATGCTTTACATTTAAAATTTCGAGGACTTAATCTTTCACAACAAGCAACTCCAATTTGTCCTGCCATGATTGGAAATATCCTTTTGTTTATTTCAATATCATCTACCTTATACGCTCTTCTTGACCCATCTAAAAAATAGCGAAATAAAGGCTCTTGTTCTGATAATGTCAGTGCTAATTTTGATACATCTTTTGTTTTCTTCAAAGAAGTATCAATTTCTCCATATCTATCTTTAAAAATTGAAAATGTTTGTGATTCCTCATAACTAAGAGTAGGAACTCTTAACTCTTCATCTGCACAATATTTGTAGGAATTATAACAAACTCCATTTGTTGATTCTTCTAATATTGTACGAATATTTTTCATTGATAGCTAATTATAATCTTTGAATCTAACCGATTTAACTTTTGCAAATGTAAACATTTATTTACAATGTTAATTATATAAATCTAAGGAAGTATAGAACTAAATTGAGATAAAAATAAAATATGCGACCACTTTTGCGGAAAAATGCGACTGAATTATGTGTCTTTGCATCAGCTATTTAAATATTTCTTTGTTGTAATTACTAATTATAAATCGTTGCCTTTTTAATAATTTATAATGATTTTGGTCGCAAAGTAGTCGCATTCGATAGTTTTGAGGATTGCGCCAACTGACGTACGGGTAACTGTAATAGAATTCGATGCAAATAGTTAAACTTTGTTATTCGTTTTGTTTCCACCTAAAAGAAAAAGCACCTATGAAATATATTCATAAGTGCTTCATTTTCAATAAGTGGTCCCACCTGGGCTTGAACCAGGGACCCCCTGATTATGAGTCAGATGCTCTAACCAACTGAGCTATAGGACCTGATTTTCGGCGGTTAACCCGAAATCGGATGCAATATTACTGCTTTTTGTTTATATATGCAAGTTCTGGAAGAAAAAGCTTTTCGGAAAATAACTAATAGAAAAGAAAACCTGTACTTTAGATACAGGTTTTCAGTATCTTATTTATCAGAATAAAATTAGTTATTCTCAGGACGAAGTTTTCTTACAACTTCACCCGTACGCCACATTTCGCTTTCGCGAAGAGCTTTCAGTTCTTCTTCCAGTTTCTCACGATAGTCTGTTTTAGAGTTTGTATCGATAGAGCGTTGAGCCTCATTTCCGTTAGCAACTTCCGAATATAGTTTAGCGAAAACTGGTTTTGTTGCATCGTGGAAAGGTCCCATCCAGTCTAATGCTCCACGTTGAGCTGTAGTAGAACAGTTTGCATACATCCAGTCCATTCCTTTTTCTGCGAAAAGAGGCATCAATGATTGAGTAAGCTCTTCTACAGTTTCATTAAATGCTTCAGATGGAGAGTGTCCGTTCTCACGAAGAACTTCGTATTGAGCAAGAAGGATACCTTGAATAGCACCCATCAATGTTCCGCGCTCACCAGTTAAGTCAGAATATACCTCACGTTTGAAATCTGTTTCGAACAAGTATCCCGATCCTACACCGATTCCTAATGCAATTGTACGTTCTTTAGCACGTCCTGTAGCATCTTGGAATACTGCATAGCTTGAGTTCAAACCGCGTCCTTCAAGGAACATGCGGCGAAGGCTAGTACCCGATCCTTTAGGAGCAACAAGGATAACATCTACATCAGCAGGAGGGATAATACCTGTACGCTCTTTGTAGGTGATGCCAAAACCATGAGAGAAATATAATGCTTTACCTGCTGTCAAATGAGGTTTAAGTCGAGGCCATACTTCGATTTGGGCAGCATCCGATAACAGGTACTGAATGATTGTTCCTTTAGCTGCAGCTTCTTCGATATCGAATAGTGTTTCTCCCGGAACCCAACCATCAGCGATTGCTTTTTCCCAGGTTTTACCACCTTTGCGTTGACCGATAATTACATTGAATCCGTTGTCTCTAAGATTAAGAGCCTGTCCCGGACCTTGAACTCCATAGCCGATTACAGCAATAGTTTCGTTTTTAAGAACTTCTCTTGCTTTTTCTAAAGGGAACTCTTCGCGGGTAGCTACCTGTTCGGTAACTCCACCAAAATTCATTTCTGCCATTTCGTGTTTTTTTAATTTTTTGATTAGAAATATATGAATTATTTATTTAGTCTTTTATATGGTCATACGACCAGTTTACGTTTGTCTTTATAACTTTCGCCGGAATACCCGCAGCAACAGTATTGGGAGGAACGTCCTTTGTAACGATAGAACGGGTGCCTACAATAGAATTATCTCCAAGAGTGACTCCTTTTAATATCGATACCATAGCACCCACCCAGACATGTTTACCTATCAATATGCTTTGAGGTTTATTTATCCGCTTGTTGCTTTCGGTATCTATAATAGAATGCGAATCGCTGGTTCTGACCTCTACCTGATAGGAGAACAAACTATCGTCTCCGACCGTGATAGACTGATTGTCTTCAATTGCGGCAAAACTGGCATCCATTACTTTTACACGGTCCCCCAGAGTAATCCGGTTGTTGCAGCCTTCTATCCAGAGAACTCCGCCTTCGAAGCCGCAACCGTTGCCGAGGCGGATAGTATTGTTGTTGCCAACTATTACGATCCGGGCATTAGATACAGTTGTGTATTTCCCGATAATGATTGTATTATTATTTCCGATCACTTTTTGGGTTACCTTATAGAACCGCCCCTGATTGTCGATCTTAATATTGTCCCCTTGAATCCATTTTTTACGGTTTGCCCTGTCTAACTTAATTTTATAAGTGAGATTACGGATGAAGGAACTTTTATATAAGATTTCTTTAATACTCATTTTTTAATTTAGTTCTTAAAGATACATTCTTTAATCGAAAAACCGCATAAAGTGATAAATGGTAGTGCAAAGTAAACAAAAGTTACATGAAAAGTGACAAAAAAGTGACACCTGTCACCTTTTTATTTCTTTATCTGACAGTCGTTTCGATGCAAAAAAGTGACACGTAACATAAGTTACATTCATTTTTATTTTTCTTTCCGGTTATTCGAGGATGCATTTCTTTAATAGATAAAAACTTTACGTGCTCCCTGTTTTTACTGCCATGTTACCTTTGCAGAACAGATAGTGCGGTCGTTGTCCCTCATTTCGAGCATATATACACCTTCGGATATTTCTTTTTCGAATATACCGAGTTCCGAGCCATATTTACCCTCCGTGATATAGTTGATCTCGAAGCCCTTTATCTCTTTCTGCTGATAAAGTTCGAGAGGAAATATGTCGACAAAATGTTCGATATATTTCATACTATTGAGGTGTTTGTTGATATCTATATCGCTGTATTTGACCGTGAAGTCCGTGATATGTCCGGCATCCTTCGATAGTGGTAGCTTTCCGGCACTTTCAATTGGGCATTCCTTATCGGTTCTGAAATCAGACAAACCTTCCAACTCCAGTACATTGGTCGGACGACGGGTTTGCAGGTCGATAGATGCCCAAAGTGAGCGGGCATACCCGAAATAATTCCCGTTCTGGTCTTCGAATGCAAAACACCGCTCGGTAAATAGTTTATTCAAATCCGATACCCATGTATGTAATTTAATCTGGGTATCGTTCGACGGATATTCAGATAGCTGGATATTCATTCTGGTCAAAACCCATACCCGTTGCTTACTGATCATCGAGGAGTATCCGAATCCACGTTCTTCGGCATGCTGTGTCGCTGCCTGAAGCATAAAGCCACCCAGCATAGGTAGGGTTGCCTTTCCCCGGAAATCCGATAAGTAAGCGTCTATTGTATAAGTGAATGTCCCTGTTTTCTCCATTTGGGAATGCTTATTCATTAAGTCTGTTTTGTTTTCTTTCTATGTCTTTCAACATATCACTCAGGCGTTCTATTTTCGATTTGGTAATGGCTATCCGTCCCGAACGGATAAACTGTAATACCCCGATTGTTTTGCTCAACTCATCGAAGAGAGCCTGAGTTTCGGCGTGATGGCCTGTTTTATGCAATACTACGCAATTTTCGTTGATTTCAAGAATTTTGGCATTATATTTCCTTATTAGCTGTTCTACCGTGCCCATCTTTAAAAAATCGGGAGTAGAAAGCTTATACAGGGCAATTTCCTGATGTATCAATTCTTCATCTGTGTTGAAGTATGCTTTCAGTACATCTATGCGCTTATCGATTTGCTTTACAACCTTTTCGATCATATCACGGTCGGTAAAGATCGTAATCGTAAATTTATGAATACCCGGCAGTGCCGAAGGTGAAACCGACAAGGTCTCGATATTCAGCTGGCGGCGGGTAAAAACACTAGTTACCTGACCGAGTAAGCCTACTGTGTTTTCGGAAAAAATGGTTACTGTATATAATGTTTTTTCTTCCATAATTTGTTTGATCTTAATAACATATTATTAAATATAAAATCTATCCTATGGCAAGCCTTTCCAATACCTGATATCTAAACTACTGAGAAGAACCTGTTCGATATGTGCATCCGAAACAATGGTATCCGAGCGAAAAGGTGTATTTCCTAAATTCCAGACTCTTTTCCATTCCGATTTTTCGGAATTATAGAGTTCCACTCTATATAACGGGTTGCCTACCGAGTCTTTCTCATTGCTTAAAAGGACAGTTATTTTCCGGGTACCATCCAAAAGGTTACTTTCAGGTAATGTCTCTGCCATATTGAATTTGTATATAATAGAGTCTTTCTGTCCTTCGGTACTTGCATAATTATAGACAGTATCCCGCCGGTTTTCGAGACTCTTTTCAATGGCATTTTTTATTCCTGCAGGTAAATTCTGGGTTTCGATATACAAATTCCGGATTTCGTATGGACTTTTATTCTCTTGGCAAGAAGCGAGTCCGGCGATGGTTAGAATTTGTATAAGCAACCGTAATTTACTCATCTCCTAACAGAATATTTGTGACACAAGTTCCCGCCGGAACCATCGGGTAAACCATCCCTTTTGCTTCTACATCAACATCTAACAGATACGACCCCGGATGATTGAGCATTTCGGTTATTGCAGCATCTATATCTTCCCGTTTATCTACTTTTCGGGCAGGAATATTATAGGCTTGCGCGATTTTTACAAAATCGGGGTTCTTCATTACTGTTTCCGAATATCTTTCGTCGAAGAATAATTCTTGCCATTGACGAACCATACCTAGAAAATGGTTATTAAGGATTACTATTTTTACGTTGATATCATATTGCATAATAGTTCCGAGCTCCTGAATGGTCATCTGGATACCCCCGTCGCCAACGAACAGGCAAACAGTACGGCCGGGTGCTCCTACTTTAGCACCGATAGCTGCCGGAAGCCCGAATCCCATAGTACCTAACCCTCCCGAAGTTACAACACTCCGAGTCTGTTGGTACTTGAAATAACGTACACCCATCATCTGGTGCTGTCCTACATCGGTTACAAGTACGGCATCATTGTTTGTTGCTTCGGATATTTTATTAATAACTTCACCCATTTTCAAATTGCCGGATTCGGGATAAAGCTCGTTTTTGATCACAACATTGTATTCTCTTTCGTAACAAGCCCTGAATTCACTTAGCCATTCGGGATATTTTTTTTCTTTGATAAGTTTGGTAATAGCCGGTAATGTATCTTTTACATCTCCGTAAACACGTGCTGTGGCTTTTACGTTCTTATTTATCTCGGCAAGATCGATGTCGAAATGGATAACTTTTGCCTGCTTAGCATATGTATTCAGGTCTCCTGTTACACGGTCGTCAAAACGCATGCCAATAGCGATAAGCACATCACATTCGTTTGTTTTCAGGTTAGGACCTATATTGCCGTGCATTCCCAGCATACCTACATTCTGTGGATGGTCACTAGGCAATGACGATAAGCCTAGTACAGTAAATGCCGAAGGTATACCGCTCTTTTCGATAAATGCTACCAGCTCTTTTTCTGCTTCCCCGAGTATAACTCCTTGTCCGATCAGTGCTAATGGATTTTTCGCATCATTGATTATTTGTGCGGCAACTTCAATCTCTTTTGAGTTGACTTCGGGTTTGGGCTGATAACTTCTTATGAAAGTTGTTTTTTCGTAATGATAATCCAATAAGCCGTTTTGGGCATCTTTGGTGATATCTAAAACTACGGGTCCGGGACGTCCTGATGAAGCTATGTAAAACGCTCGTGCTACAGCAGTCGGGATATCTTCCGCCCGTCTGATCTGATAAGCCCATTTCGTAATCGGTTGGGTGATACCTACTACATCTGCTTCCTGAAAAGCATCACTGCCCAGTAGTGATGATACTACCTGTCCGGTAACTACTACCAGCGGAGTACTGTCTATCATTGCATCTGCAATACCTGTAACGGTATTGGTGGCTCCGGGGCCCGATGTAACGAATGCTACTCCTACTTTGCCCGATGTACGGGCATATCCCTGTGCGGCATGGGTTGCTCCCTGCTCGTGACGTACCAATATATGTTTGATCTGCTCTTTGTAATCGTATATGGTGTCGAATATGGGCATAATTGCACCTCCCGGATATCCGAAGATGGTATCAACCCCTTCTTGTATAAGCGACCGGATCAGTGCTTCCCGTCCTGTTATTTCTTGTCCCATGATTTTAAATTTATATAGCGAATAATAAATTTCAGTTTATATAGATACCAGATATTTGGTCTGGCTATGATTTCGTTTCATCTCAGCGAGATGTGCCGGTAGTTGGTCGAATCCTGCGACCGAGTTTTCTCTTAACTTTAAGACTCCTGCTCCGATTTTATCAAGTAACATCTTTCCGTCTTCGATAAGTTGTGCTATCTGTTTCGGCGATGCATATTTGTGATATGCTCCTAATGCTACTTCGTGCAACGAAATGCAAGTGCTGAAAGCCCGTACAGGATTCTGCTCGACTCGGTCTTGTATAGCTACGAGGTGCCCGTAATAACCTAGCATTGTTCCTAGTCCCGAGGCGTGTAACCCATTTACTGTATCGAAGGCTGCATCGAATAAATTACCGTGTAATGAATCAAGCATTTCCGTTTTCCAATCGGGGCTATTATAATCTATTGCTGCGGATACTCCCATCTGTAAAAACTCCTGATGATGTTTCGGGCTTGCCGTTACATATACTTTTGCATTTTCGTGAAGTAGGAGTTGCGTCAAAAAGTAGCCGACCGAACCTCCTGCACCACTGACAAGTACTGTTTTTCCGGCAAGATGGGGAATCTTACTGAAAGCCTGCCATGCAGTAAGAGAAGGGCAGGGAAAGGCCGCCGCCGTAATATCACTGACTTTGTCGGGGACAGATATTAGCGCATGTCCCGGTACGATAGTATGTGTACCGAAACTTCCGTCTTTCGACAGGTTTGTATGGTAGCATACTCTTGTTCCGGTTCTGAGATGAGACATTTTCTTTCCCGTTTGTAGGATTATCCCCATGCCATCTACTCCCGGAACAAATCCCGGTTGCCATTCCGGATGTCCCCATTCAATCAGTTTCCAGTCTACAGGGTTTAGCCCGATTACACAATTTTGTATGAGAACTTCGTCGTTACCCAGAGTACGAACCTCTTTCTCTGCTAAAACGAGTTCGGTCGGTTCTCCCTTGTGTTGCCACGTCCACGATTTTGCTGTCATATTCATATATTCATTTGAGAAATATAGCTTTAAGGCTTTTATCTATACGGAAGCAAATTTATAAGTCATTCTCTTCCAATAGCTCGATGATTTCACCATTAAGCCCTTCGACTAAAGCGTTACGTACAATAATAGTTGGGGTCCCACCTAAATCAACGGACATCGGCGATAGTATAGACTTTGCACCCAATAAGATTGCTTTATTATAAATGGCTTCTGCATCTTTTACCGTAAATGCCATATGTAAAATTGAACCTTGTACAATTTCCTCATTATTCATACGGAGGCGTCCTTGTGCTGCAATATTAGCTTCTTTGTCAAAAATCTCGATGTACGACTGTTCGTCAAATGATTTCATCATAACTCCTCTTTTTAGATTAAAAGATGGAATCGACCACTCATGTCTCACCGTGAAGTTAAGGACATTCGTGTAGAAGCTAATCGTTTGATCTACGTCATTTGCTTTAATAGCTATATGGTGTAATCCTTTTACTTCCATTCTAAGATTACTCTATTATTCTTACTGCACCTAAATCAGCCGAACTTACCATACTTGCGTATGCTTTCAATGCTTTTGATATTGTACGGGTACGATTCGGTTTGAATGCCATATTGCCTTTTGCCAATTCTTCATTGCGACGTTTATCCAGTTCTTCGTTGCTGACTTTGACATTTATAGAACGGTTTGGTATGTCTATTTCTATAATATCGCCATCTTTAACGAGACCGATAGCACCTCCTGATGCGGCTTCGGGTGAAACATGCCCGATGGAAAGGCCTGATGTCCCTCCTGAGAAGCGTCCGTCTGTAATAAGCGCACATTCTTTACCCAGATGTTTCGATTTGATATATGAAGTAGGGTAGAGCATCTCCTGCATACCGGGGCCCCCTTTAGGACCTTCGTATGTAATAACCACTACATCGCCCGATTTTACCTGATCTCTTAATATACCTTCACAAGCAGCATCCTGCGAATGGAAAACTTTAGCAGTGCCCGAGAATTTAAATATACTCTCATCTACTCCGGCTGTTTTAACAACACAGCCGTCGAGGGCGATATTCCCTTTGAGTATAGCAAGCCCACCGTCTTTTGTGTAGGCATGCTCCATGTCGCGGATACATCCGGCTGTGCGGTCTGTATCTAATGTCGGGT
Organism: Indolivaga macrotermitis; assembly: GCF_900128985.1. Classification (GTDB taxonomy): domain Bacteria; phylum Bacteroidota; class Bacteroidia; order Bacteroidales; family Dysgonomonadaceae; genus Dysgonomonas_A; species Dysgonomonas_A macrotermitis. The sequence continues at coordinate 160,880 of NZ_FQUC01000010.1, forward strand.
AATAGCTGTCCTGCGATCCCATTACCAGATTGAACTTGTTTCCGGGAGCCGATTTATAGAGGATTTCAGCGTCCTTATTTATTTCTTTTTTGGTGATGTCGTATTTTTCGATTGCCTGAGCCAATGTCAGACCATCTGCACGGTTTACCGAAGTATCGATCAGATTAGCTTTAGCCAGTTCATTCAGAATACTGAGGATACCCCCTGCACGGTTTACATCTTGTATGTGGTATTTGTCGGTATTAGGTGCAACTTTACAAAGACAAGGCGTCTTGCGTGACAGTTTGTCTATATCGTCCATCGTGAAGTCTACTTCCGCTTCGTGTGCAATGGCTAATAAGTGCAGGATAGTATTGGTAGATCCACCCATTGCTATATCGAGAGTCATAGAGTTGAGGAAAGCCTGCTTTGTTGCAATATTACGTGGTAATATAGATGCGTCCCCGTCTCTATAATATTTATAAGCGTTCTCGACAATCAGTTTGGCTGCATCTTTAAATAATTTCAAACGGTTTTCGTGAGTGGCTACTATAGTTCCGTTACCGGGTAATGCTAATCCTATAGCTTCATTCAAACAGTTCATTGAGTTAGCCGTGAACATTCCCGAGCATGATCCACAGGTAGGACATGCAGCCCGTTCGATAGCATTTACTTCTTTATCGGATACCGAACTGTCGGCCGCTTTGATCATTGCATCGATCAGATCGAGGTGTTTGTTATCGAGTTCCCCTGCTTCCATAGGTCCTCCTGAGACAAAAATAACAGGAATATTAAGGCGCATGGCAGCCATAAGCATACCGGGGGTAATTTTGTCACAGTTACTGATACACACCATAGCATCTGCTTTGTGCGCATTAACCATGTATTCGATGCTATCGGCAATGAGGTCACGTGAGGGTAGGGAGTATAACATCCCATCGTGTCCCATGGCGATTCCGTCGTCGATTGCTATTGTATTAAATTCGGCAGCGAAACATCCAAGTGCTTCTATTTCTGCTTTTACTTGCTGTCCTATGTGGTGCAAATGGACGTGGCCAGGTACGAACTGAGTAAAAGAGTTGACTATGGCAATCAACGGTTTGCCCATTTGTTCTTCCTTCATTCCGTTGGCTCTCCAGAGAGCTCTTGCTCCGGCCATTCTTCGTCCCTGTGTACTGGACGAACTGCGTAATTCGATTCCCATTGCTATATGTTTTTAAAAGAAAAGCCTTCCTCATTACTGAGAAAGGCCTATGTTGATTCATTATATACTTCTACAATTCATGTAATCTGCGTTACACATACCTTTCTCATTTATCCTGTCCGACGAGCAGAATATCAAGAATGAGGACTTGTAATACGCAATTTGCCATTTTTGACGCTTATGATATATCACAAAGTTATAAATGTTTTTTGATTTGCAAGGCTTTTGTATATATAATTTTGTACTTTATTTTAAAAAACGTGGATTTCTATTTACTCCAGAGCCTTACTCCCAGCCGGATTACGGGGGAGAAATCGGTGTTCGGAATATTGTATTTTGTACCGTCAAAGTCTAAGCTTTTGTCTTTCCTCAGATAGATATGCAGGGCAGGTTGTATATAGAAGTAACGCCCGATGAAAAATTGATAGCCAATTCCTCCTCCAAAATCGGTACTGTATAAATCCTTTTCGTATTTGGTGCTTTTTTGTTGTATGGTGAATGTATGGAATTCGGCATAAGTATATACTTCAAGGTTTTTCCATACATTATATCCAAAGAATATACCGGGAGATGTTTTGTAAAACCGTTTGAATTCGGAAGAGTTGTTATTGATACCCGCCTTTTCGGCATTATAACTGCCTCCGTTTATAATACTGGCTCTGACTCTGAATCTTTCATACCGGTATCCCACTCCTACATGATACCCTCCTGAGAAGAACATGGGTACGAGGCTCTCGACTTCGAGAGCTTGTTTTACTTCAGAGTGAGTAGGTGTAACAGTCGGCGTCTGGTTTTGCGATAATAGGTTGGAGGCTATGGCTAGTAATCCGATTAATAGAAGTGGTCCTTTCATTTTTATTCTGACATTTACAATTGTTATGTATGCAAAGGTCTGAATAGAAGGTGGCTCTATTGCTCCACATTTGTTACCAAATTACCTGTTGTTGAAAATTTCACTCCGGATGCGGCTTAAAGATTTGGCTGCTATACCCAGATAGTTGGCAATATGATACAGGGGGATTCTCTGAAAGATTTCGGGATGGCTTTTTAGTAATTTCAAATACCGTTCTTTAGCCGATAGCGTTTGCAGATCTATATTGTGCCCGACCATTTTCAGGAAGAAGTGTTCTGTGACTTTTCTTCCTAATCTTTCCAGTACAGGAACCTTACAGTAAAGTTCTGATAAGTCGTGGTCTTTTATTATATATAGGTTGGTTTCCTCTATGGCTTTTATATTCAAGAGAGAAGGGCAATTATTAAGCCGGCTATAGTTGTCCGTAACCCAATCTCTTTCGAAAGCAAAGTCGGTAGTCATCTGATCACCGTTTTCGAGGTCTTTATAATAAATAAGAGCTCCCGTGTTTATGAAAGCGATAGCATTACATACTTGGCCTTCTTTCAGAAAGAAATCGTCTTTAGCTAATGTCTTATTATCAAGTGCATTTGCGATCGATTCCCATTCGGAGTCTTCCAATGTAATAATAGAAGCGATGTATTCCCGTATGTTGGCTGATATTGGCAAAGTAGTTTTTGTTACTAAATTTGTAATGCGAAATTAATGAATATATTGGAAAAGAAAAGCGGCTTCTATTTTAGAAGCCGCTTTTGTGGAATATATCTCAGTGATAATTAATCTCTGAATTTTGCTTTCAGGAACTCGCGGTTCAAGCGGGCGATATTGCTGATTGAAACGTTTTTAGGACATTCAACTTCGCAGGCTCCTGTATTGGTACAGTTACCAAAACCAAGTTCGTCCATCTTTGCAACCATTGATTTAGCACGTTTTGCTGCTTCAACCCTACCTTGTGGAAGAAGTGCAAGCTGGCTTACTTTAGCCGAAAGGAACAACATAGCCGAACCATTCTTACAAGCTGCAACACAAGCACCACAACCGATACATGAAGCAGAGTCCATAGCTTCGTCAGCATCTTCTTTAGGAATCGGGATTGCATTTGCATCCTGTGCACCACCTGCATTAATAGAAGTGTAACCTCCTGCCTGAATGATTTGGTCGAAAGCTGTACGGTCTACCATCAGGTCACGGATCACAGGGAATCCTGCCGAACGCCAAGGTTCGATAGTGATAGTTTCCCCATCTTTGAATTTACGCATGTGCAACTGGCAGGTAGTGATATCTTCATCCGGTCCGTGAGGGTGTCCGTTGATATACAAACTACACATACCGCAGATACCTTCGCGGCAGTCGTGGTCGAATACTACGGGCTCTTGTCCTTTATTGATGAGTGTTTCGTTGAGGATGTCCAACATTTCAAGGAATGAACTTTCAGTTGAGATTCCATCCAGTTTGTATGTTTCAAAAGCTCCTTTTTCTTTAGGACCTCTTTGACGCCATACTTTCAGTGTTATATTTATTGTCTTATCCATTTTGTTACTCTTTTTCTGATTCGGTTATGCTTTATAGTTACGTTGTTGTCTAACTACGAATTCGTAGTCAAGAGGTTCTTTAACGAGCTCAGGCTCTTGATCCTCACCCATATATTTCCAGCATGAAACGTAAGAGTAGTTCTCATCGTCACGAAGAGCTTCGCCTTCGGGAGTCTGATATTCTTCACGGAAGTGACCACCACACGACTCATTTCTGTTTAGTCCGTCAACAGCCATCAGATAACCGATTTCGATAAAGTCGGCCAAACGTAAAGCTTTCTCCAGTTCTACATTCAGAGTATTTGCTTCTCCCGGGATACGAAGGTTAGTCCAGAAATCTTTTCTTAGTTCTTTGATTTTTTCAATCGCAGTTTCCAAAGATTCTTTTGTACGGCCCATTCCTACATATTCCCACATAATGTGACCCAGTTTTTTGTGGATAGAGTCAACCGAATGTTCTCCCTTGATAGCCATCAGTTTTGCAACCTTTTTATTGATCGCATCTTCTGCTTCCTGGAATTCGGGTAAATCTGTACTGAAACGTGGAACTGTAATCTGATCAGCAAGATAGTTCTGGATAGTATATGGTAATACAAAATAACCATCGGCAAGACCTTGCATAAGCGCTGATGCTCCAAGACGGTTTGCTCCGTGATCGGAGAAGTTTGCTTCACCGATGAAGAAACATCCGGGAATTGAAGTTTGCAATTCATAATCAACCCAAACACCACCCATTGTATAGTGGATAGCAGGGTAGATCATCATTGGTGTTTCGTATGGATTATCATCAACAATTTTTTCGTACATCTGGAACAAGTTACCGTATTTAGCTTCTACAGTGCTTTTTCCAAGGCGTTCGATTGCTGCCGAGAAGTCAAGATAAACAGCCAAACCTGTAGAACCTACTCCGAATCCGGCGTCGCATCTTTCTTTAGCTGCACGTGAAGCTACGTCACGTGGAACCAGGTTACCGAATGCAGGGTAACGTCTCTCCAGATAGTAGTCTCTGTCTTCTTCTTTGATTTGAGTTGGTTTCAGTTTTCCTGCACGGATAGCTTCTGCATCTTCTTTTTTCTTTGGTACCCAGATACGCCCGTCGTTACGAAGCGACTCGGACATCAAAGTCAGTTTAGACTGGAATTCGCCGTGTACAGGAATACAGGTAGGGTGGATCTGTGCGAAACAAGGATTCGCGAAATAAGCTCCTTTTTTATATGCCTGGATAGCTGCCGAACCGTTAGATCCCATAGCGTTGGTAGAAAGGAAGAATGCGTTTCCGTATCCTCCTGTTCCTACAACTACAGCGTGAGCAGAGAAACGTTCGATTTTACCTGTTACAAGGTTACGGGCAATGATACCACGTGCACGGCCGTCGATAATAACGAGGTCTAGCATTTCGTAACGGGTATATAGTTTAACACTTCCTTTTTGTACCTGACGGCTCAATGAAGAGTATGCGCCAAGTAGAAGTTGTTGTCCTGTTTGTCCTTTTGCATAGAATGTACGTGATACCTGAGCACCACCGAAAGAACGGTTATCAAGTAAACCGCCGTATTCGCGGGCGAAAGGTACTCCCTGAGCCACACATTGGTCGATGATATTGTTAGAAACTTCGGCCATACGGTAAACGTTAGCTTCACGTGCACGGTAGTCTCCACCTTTGATTGTATCATAAAACAGACGGTAAACAGAGTCCCCGTCATTCTGATAATTCTTAGCAGCATTGATACCTCCTTGTGCTGCAATAGAGTGAGCACGACGAGGTGAATCCTGGATACAGAAATTCAACACATTGAATCCCATTTCGCCAAGAGATGCCGCTGCCGAACCGCCGGCCAAACCTGTACCTACAACGATAATGTCGAGTCGACGTTTGTTTGCAGGGTTTACCAGTTTTTGGTGAGCTTTATAGTTCGACCATTTTTCGGCCAATGGACCTTCGGGGATTTTAGAATCTTTCTTTGGATCTAATATAGTAGCCATATCTAATTTTTTCTTTTAGCGGTTATTGATTACATGCACGAAGTACAAAGCAGACTTTTTGCAAAGAAGTAAAGTGGAACGATAGCAAAACCGATACAAACTATTGTTGATACGATATTAGCTACACATTTTAAACGTGGTAACCAAGTTCTTCCATTTAAGCCGGACGATTGGCACATACTCCAGATACCATGCGATAAGTGGAACCAGATTGCAACAATACCGATAAGATAAAGAGCAACCTTAATTGGATTCGCGAAAACAACCAGCATGTGGTTGCCTACCTGTTCGGGCAGTACAACGATGTCATGCATGTGGAATAGTTCGGCAAACATCATTTTAAACCAAAAGTCGTACAAGTGCACCAATAGGAATACCAGGATGGCAAGACCAAGCACGAACATGTTTTTTGAAGACCATGGAACATCGCTCAGATTCGAAGATGCGTATTGGTCGTTACCTCTTGCCTTGCGGTTGCGCAGAGTAAGAACGATAGCGTAGCAAATGTGAATCAGAAACAGACCTGCTAAAGCTACTGTACCTGCCACTGCATACCAATTAGTACCTAAGAATTCGCAAATTTGTTCGTAGGCATCGATAGAGATGATCGAGACTAAATTCATGCTCATATGGAAGAGCAGGAACAGCACCAAGGTCAAACCCGATAAAGCCATGATGAATTTTCGTCCAATGGAGGAATTAATTAACCAACTCATAAGTTTTAATAGTTTTTTAGTTATTTAATGGTTGTTGATTACGTAGATATAAATAAAAACAATAGAATATTTCTTTTGTCAATATTTGTTTCGCAAAATTAAGGTAAATAACATTGGTAAGAAAGTAAAATCAGACTTTTTTACTGTGTTTTTGTCAGGTTTTAACAGGTTTACTGCTATCCTTTTTTGATCTTAGCATTCTTTTGAGCTATAAATACATCTGTTTAAGATTCTATTTGTTAGGAAAAATAACGTTGTTTTGCTATTTGTGTTATTGTTTTTCTGCTTGAACAAAATGACATATTGTGTGTATAGCTTACTGCTTTCTATCGAGAGTTTGTGAGCAACCTTAATCTTCCTTCTTATTTCTTAATATCGTTAGTATAACAAGGGTTGCCAGCGTGCTTGCCGACAGCGTGCCTAATACACCCAATACGGATACTCCCCAAAGAAGAGGAGGCATTTTTGCCAGAATCAGGATACACGAACCAATGGCGACAGATGATGCTATGATTGCCAGAACAAGCCGGTTTATGGTGTTCTTTATATCATTTAGCCCGTTAATATTGTGGCTGATTTTCAGATCGTCGTGATTGACCTTCTGTATGAGTGTATGAAAATCGTCGGGAAGTTCTTCCAGCCTGTCGCTCCAGCTATAAAGTTTATCCATTAATCGGTTGGATATGTATTCGGGATTCAGCCGTTGTTTGATTAGCGTTCGCCCATATGGTTTCACGTGTTCGATTATGCTCGATTCGAGTCCCAGTTCGCGGCCTATTCCTTCGAGAATAACGATACCTCTCGCAAGTAGGTAAATGTATTCGGGTAAAATAATCCGGTTCTCGTATAAAATATTACTGAATCTCTTCACCAGTATTTTCAGATCAAGGTCTTTGACGGAAGAGTTATCCATCATGTCCAGAAAATCATATAAATCCCGTTCGAACTGAATCTCATTCCGGATATTATATTCGACAGCTACTTTCTTGATAATCCGGATAAGGCGTCTCGTGTCTTTCCTTATTATGTGGATTATAAGATTGGCTAATAGTTCCTTGTCCTGAGGAATCATCCGTCCGACAGATCCGTAATCGATGAAAGCTATTTTGCCGCAAGGCAGAACGAAGATATTACCCGAATGCGGGTCTGCATGGAAAAAGCCGAAGTCGATAATTTGTTTCAGGTAGAGTTCTACAACATCCAGCCCAATACTTTTAGGCGATAATCCTGCTTCTTCGATAGCTTCTTTATCCGAAATCTTGATGCCATCGATAAATTCCATACAGAGGATGTTATCATTCGATAACTGTTTGTAGGTTTGCGGAACATGTATCGAGGGGGTTTTTGCGAAGTTTTTGCGGAACCGTTCTATGTTATTCAGTTCCTGCGTAAAAGAAAGTTCGGCTAAGATCGATTTTTCAAATGCTTTGATAATGTAGCTGATACCTGTTTGCCGTGCTATTTCGTAATATGTTTCGAGTAACCTGCTGAAATCCTTCATGATAAGCAGATCGGCTTCGATCAATGGAGTTATACCTTCCTTTTTTACTTTGATAATTACCTTCTGTCCGCTGTCTTGTAATGTTGCAGTATAGACCTGTGATAAGGATGCTGCGGCTATAGGAGCTAAATCGATATCCGAGAATATTTCGTCGGGATCGATCTTTAATTCATTCTGTAGGGTCGCTTTCAGGCCTATATCTTTAGTTTGTACATCGTCCTGAAGTTTTTGCAATTCTTCTATCAATTCGATAGGGAACAGGTCGTCCCTGTTACTGAGTAATTGCCCCAGCTTGATATAGGTAGGCCCCAGTTCCTCTAATGCCATACGAATGCGTTCGTAGATGGTTAAAGAAAATATTTCCTTGCGTTTTTCACTCTTATTGATATAGTTGTCAGGAATAAAATTCTTGATTCCGGTTTGAGTGACGAGTGTTTCAAAGCCGTATTTAGTCAGAATGGAAACTAACTGCCCCGTACGTTTTATTTTCCTGATGCTGTCCATATCAATGATGATGCTTAATATTACGTAAATTGAAGGGATACAATGATACGACTTTTTTTTTGAGTTTGTTATTATTTATATATTGTACCGGTAATTAAGTTTATAACCTTTTTCGGACTATCTTCCGGTATTTAACCTTCGCTAAAGGAGGAATGTTTAGTGATTAATTATTATACCTTTGATTTATGAAAAACGTATATTTTGCATTTTTATTCTTTACAGGACTTCTATTTTCGTCTTGCGACAATAAGTTGAAATCGACTCAGGATTTTTGGATAGATAACCCTTTAGCTCACGAAATTGTAGTTGCTGTAGACGAAACTGAGTATAAGATACCTCCATTGGCGGGTGTATCCGTAACTTTGGAATCGGGTGTGCATAATCTCAAATATGACGGGCAGTCTGTTGATTTTCTTTCTAAGCGATGCAATCAGGCAGTTGTCTTAAATCCGACACTCAGTAATTACTTTTTGGGATATAATGCTTTTTTTGACGAAAAAGATTTAGAGAAAGGCGATGAGCAGTTGGAAAAAATAACGGAAGCGTACCTCTTTGATTATGAGTTTGAGCCGGGAGATGTTGTTAAAGCTCCGTTTAAGCTGACAAACGACCTTTTTATCGAGAGGTATGATTATTACTGGAATTTTGATGTTATAACCCCCTTCCCCTCTGTAGTGTCTGTCCGCGAGGATGCCGCATCAGCATTGAGTGTTCTTGTACAATCCAAGTTGTTCCGTGAAAAAGATTATCTGGAATTTGCTAATGGCATTTTGCCCGAAGGGTATGTTTTTCCTAAAAATACGACGAAATTAAGTGATTTGCAGCCTTTCGTATTGGTGCCTGAAGAGATATATCCCGAATGTCAGGATGCACGATATATAGGAGATGAGATTAATGCTAAATTCGATTCGTTGAAGATTGTTACGGGTGACGAGTTTAATGCAGTGCTTTTCAGATTGGAACGTATGTCTTATGATGACCGGATAATTAACCGGACCCTGGAAAGTGAGTGTGAAGAAGAATTTGGAAAGAAACTTCTTGAAATAGACAGGCGTATAAGGTCTGTCGGATCTAAAAGTGCTTTCGTTATAAATTAAGGTAACTGTTTCGTATATATAATAAAAGCCGGTCAGAAATGAAGTGAACCCTAAAAGTTAGACAAACTTTTAGGGTTTATTTTATGGAAAAGAAGAAGCGTAACAAGTTTAGTATCGAAGATCGGGAGCGAGCC
>NZ_FQUC01000031.1 GCF_900128985.1 Indolivaga macrotermitis
TAAAATTATAACCAAAACATATCAACACATTGACCTTTCATAAACAGAATCAGTTAAAAAAAGTTCATATTGGACTTTAATTAATTTAATAATTTATTGTTTATTAAAAAAAAATGTGTTTTTATGGAACAATTTGTAGAAAAATTACAAGAAGAAGTAGAGCTTTATCTACAAAAGAATGGCGGCCGGTTGAACGACAACCCGGCAAAAACAAAAAACGGAATCTTCCTGTTGGAAGACATATTCCGGAGATTAAAATCATTTGTCGTCGAAGAGTATGAATTCAAGAGTACAGAAGAGGAAATCAAGTTTTTCAAGGAACATAAGCCCGGGCTTTTCAGCAACCTTATTTTCTACAGGAAAGTAAATAACCTGGAGATGAACCGCCCGACAGGCGGCAAAAGAGTCCGGCAGGAATATTTCAGGAAAGAGTTGGAGAATATTAATGATTACTTTAACAAGAATAGGGATTTCTACCATTACTACCGTTCCGGCAACACCTTTATGGATGAGGTATTCTTTTTAAGAGGCCAAAATCCGGAAGTTCTCTTAAATCTGGAAACATTCTATTTTGAAAGAGACCCGCTATTCTCAACCAACTGTGACTTTAAGGTAGCCAAGATATTGGCCAATGACATGCTGGAATCCTATATAAGGGAAGAACTGGATAAACTTGAAGATAAGGATTACGGACTCAAGAGCCTTTTCCAGCCAAAGCAAAAGCTGACGTGGACCGGCAATAAGGCCGACCTGATAGAGTTGATTTACGCGTTGATAGAGGCTAAAGTCTTCAACCATGGTAAAGCCTCATTGAAAGAGGTTGTTTGCTATTTTGAAAATGTATTCAATATTGAACTGGGCACAAACCCGTCCCGCACATTTATTGAATTATGTCTCCGCAAAATACAAACGGCATTTATAAACAGATTACAGGATTTATTATTAAAAAGGATGGAAAAAGAAAATAAGAAAAAAGACAAAAAGTAATTACCTGATAGAATAATCATATTTAATCAGGATCAATTTGTTTCTGACTCTACTCTTTAAACAAAAACTGGTAACTTTTGAAAACAAATGGGAGAGAAATGAGAATCAAATCGCTGTATCTATATATAGCGTGGATTATCGTTTTTCATTTGTGGGCATACCAGTGCCTTGTTTAAAAAACATGATGTCCACGCTATTTTTCCAGCGTTACTTCAAAATCGAAATACCCGAAGAATAAAATCTGATTAACTTCTACTAATAGGCTTTATACAAGTAATATAATATAAATTTAGCCCAACTTGGGTAATACAAATAACCCAGGGAAAAGACCTCCTTATTTTACCACAAAAACGAAATTACCAGTAGTTTCCTTACCTCCAATCCCCATCTCTCAAGCAACAGGAAGGATATACAAATATTCTTATCCCATTAAACCGTTGTTATCCAACCGGTAATATACCAATGTAAAAAATAGTTCACCCAAGTTCTGAATACGGCTTTTTCAAATAGCGGAACTTTGCCCTGTCTGAAACAAAAATGTAGATAGCTATGGAAATAGAAGAAACCAAATTCGATAAAAACATGGAGCAGCTACACACACGCATCGATGAGGTGCTGAAACTGCTGAAAGCCAAAAACCGCCTGAACGGCGAGACGATACTGGATAACCAGGACCTGTGCGTCATGTTCAACCTGACCCCGCGAAGTTTGCTGCGTTACCGGACCACCGGGCAACTGCCATTTATCAGGGTTGGAGGCAAACTGTTCTATTACGAGTCGGTCGTGCGGGACTTTATCGACAAAAAGGAGCGGGACAAGCCGGGCAATAGGGATGAAGAAGAAACCGTATATCAATAACCCTTTTTTCATTATTCATATTTGCAGTTTTGCAATTATCAGTTAAACACTATTGGGGAGCGCTTTGCTGCGACAGCAAGACGCTTTTTTTTACCGGTTTTCAAAAAAAGGACGACATGACCGGACAAACGCTACCACCAGCCCCCAAATCGATATCCGCTTCATTATTTAGTCATATATTCGTCCCCGGAATAATTATCCCGCCTGGATTTTTCAGGATTTATTCCGAAATAGAAGGTCTGCCGGTTGTGGAAGACCATGTAAAAACAAAAGAGGCTTGCCTCTGCTAATTATCCAAATTATCCAACATTATGAAAGAAAAACTAAAAGACCGGGAAGTCCTTCTGGTAAAAGAAAAGGACAGTAACAAGTTACAGGCAGTAACAGGCTTGAATGAAGACGGCACTCCCAGTACCGTCAAGCCCGAACAGAAGAACGAACCCGATTTCCTGAAGATCGACAAGCACGGCGACGCGTTGGAAAACTTTATGTCCAATTTCCTGAGCCAATGTAAAGACCCTACACACTTCCATTTCTTCAAAGTCCCCCTGAACGCGTTGGGTAATGTAGTAGACGTATTGAGCGATATGCTCAAAGACCCCGAAAACCCGTCCAATAAAAAGTTTATAGATGAAATCCGGGTATTGCCCGAAGCCTTCGCTAAAAAGCCATATGAGGCCATCGACGAATCCCGTATCGACTGGTCCCAGTTCGAAAAGCTCGGGATAACCAAAGATATGATCGATAAAAATTCGTTGGATAAAATGCTCAACTGGCAGAAAACCCCGGTGCTGTTACCCATCAAAGCTGAAATCGGCGATACGGTTATCCGCACCGACGCCCGCCTGTCGCTCCGGGAGGCCGAAGACGGCAAACTGGGCCTGGTCGTCCATGCCGTGCGTAAGGAACCGCAACTGGATGGTTATGTATACGGCACGCGCCTGAGCGAAGAAGATAAGCAGAACCTGCGCCAGACGGGACAAGCCGGACGTTTAGTCGAGATAGAACCCGCCAAAGGCCAGAAAATGCAGGCATTCCTGTCCGTAGACAAACTAACCAACGAACTGGTAGCCGTGCGAGCTGACAGGATAAAGATACCGGATGAAATCAAAGGCGTTGCCCTCAATGAGCAGCAGAAGAAAGACCTGTCGGAGGGCAAAGCCGTGTATCTGGAAGGTATGACCTCAAAAAACGGCAAGGAATTTAACGCGACTGTCCGGATCGATGCTGATAAGAGAAGCCTTGAGTTTAAATTCGATAATGCCAACAAACTATCCCAGGAGCGGCAACAACAGGATAAACAAACCCAGTCCCATCCGCAGGAGCAAAAATTCCGTATCCCTGCCAAATTATTGGGCGTCGAACTCAGTAAAGAACAGCAACAAAGCTTACGGGAAAACAAAACCATCTATGTAACGGGGATGCTTGATAAGAAGGGCGAACCCTTCAATGCCTATATCAAGGTAAATGCCGAGAAAGAGAAGCTGGATTTCTTTAAATGGAATCCCGACAGGGCTAAGAAACAGGGAGCGGAAGTCACTCCCGACAACAACAGCAAGGCGCAGGTCGCCGTTAACTCCGAAGGCAAAACCAATGAAGCGACCAAGAAGAATGAAGAACCGCTCAAACAGGGGCAGACCCAACCTACTGAGAAGCAACAGCAAAAACAGGAAGAAAAGAAAGTTGTAAAATCCAGAGGAATGAAATTCTAATGTGCCAATATGTAAATTAGCCAATTAGCATATTAGCCCATGTGTTAATTCAATAACAAGTCACGGGTTATCCGGAAGAGTATGCCATTCTCATATTTGAGAATTGGCTAATCTACTCATTATTTAATCTTCAAATTTACTCATTAACTTATTTTCAAATTAAAAAACATGATAGCTATAATAGCAGAAAAGCCGAGCGTAGCCCGCGAGATAGCGGCTATTGCCGGAGCCACCAATAAAAAAGAAGGATACCTGCAAGGAAATAATTACATGGTCACCTGGGCATTGGGGCATCTCGTAGGACTTGCCATGCCCGAAGAATATGGGATCACAGGCTTTGTGAAGGAACGCTTGCCTATTATCCCCGATGCTTTCCGCTTAGTCCCCCGGCAGGTTAAGTCCGGTAAAGGCTATAAATCCGACCCCGGGGCATTGAAACAACTAAAAACTATCGGATCCGTATTCGATAAATGCGACAGCATAATTGTCGCCACCGATGCCGGACGTGAAGGGGAACTTATCTTCAGGTATATCTATTCGTATTTAGGTTGTACCAAACCGTTCGAGCGTCTGTGGATAAGCTCTCTTACTGAAAAAGCCATTAAGGACGGATTGAACAACCTGAGGCCGGGCGCGGATTACGATAACCTGTACCATGCCGCCAAATCCCGCAGCGAAGCCGACTGGCTGGTAGGTATCAATGCATCGCAGGCATTGAGTATCGCAGCCGGACAAGGGATTTTCTCTCTGGGGCGGGTGCAAACACCGACACTGGCAATGGTATGTTCCCGCTACCTGGAAAACAAGGACTTTGTACCTGTTCCTTTCTGGGAGTTGCGCCTGGATACCTCATACGGCAACCATGCATTCTCTGCCTTTACGAAAGACCGGATAGAATCCCGCAGCATAGCCAAAGAGCTGTTTGAAAAGCAAAAACAGCAGGAAACCGTAATTGTGCAGAGTGTCGAGATGAAAGAAGTAAAGCAGGAGCCGCCATTGCTGTATGATTTGACCACACTGCAAAAAGAAGCCAACAGCAAATACGGGTTCTCTGCCGATAAAACACTGTCCATAGCCCAGAAATTGTATGAATCGAAGTATATTACCTATCCCCGTACCGGAAGCCGTTATATTTCCGATGATATTTTTAATGAAATCCCCCGGCTGATAGCCAAACTATCCGGTTACAGTGTATTTGCGGATTATGCCAAAAAGATGGCGGATATGAACCTGAACATCCGTCCGGTAGACGCAAAGAAAGTAACCGACCACCATGCCCTGCTGATTACCGGGTATATCCCGAAAGATATCGGTTATGACGAACGCAAGGTCTACGATATGGTGGCAGGGCGTATGCTGGAAGCATTCTCCGGCCCATGCGTCAAAGACCAGACTGCCATTCTGTTGAATTGCTCCGGCGTCCTTTATGCCGTCAAAGGCTCTGTTACCAAAACAGCCGGATGGCGGGACGTATTTAGTGAGAAAGAAGAAGGTAAAGAGCAGGATAAGGAACTTCCCATACTGACGGAAGGACAGGAACTGCACATTAGCGGAATCCAGCTATTGGAGAAACTGACCAAAGCCAAACCCCTCCATACCGAAAGTTCCCTGTTGGCTGCGATGGAAACCTGTTCCAAAGAGTTGGAAGACGAAGAACAGCGTATGGCTTTGAAAAGTTGCGGTATCGGTACGCCAGCTACCCGCGCGGCGATTATCGAGACATTATTCTCCCGGGATTATATGTACCGGGAAAAGAAATCCCTTGTCCCGACAGAGAAAGGGCTGGCTGTATATAATGCGGTAAAAGACAAGCGTATTTCCGATGTGGAAATGACAGGCATGTGGGAGGATACATTTGTTAAAATAGAAGCAGGCAATGCCGACGCGGGAAATTTCAAAAAGGGAATAGAAGTATATGCCGCACAGATTACCGGGGAATTACTCAATACGGAACTGTCGCTGCCGAAGCATCAATCGATGAACTGCCCGAAGTGTAGCAAGGAAGTTATCTTCTATCCTAAAGTTGTTAAATGCAGCGATGAAGCTTGCGGATTTATGGTATTTACATCACTCGCAGCAAAAAAGCTATCTGATGATATAATACAAACCCTGTTATCCGGTAAGCAAACACCTTTGGTCAAAGGCTTTAAGAGTAAGGCCGGGAAGTTCTTCGACGCCCATCTGGCGTTTGATGAGGACTACAAAGTAAAGTTTGTATTTCCCGATAACAGGCAAAGAAGCAATAAGCCGCCGAAGAAAAAGCAGTAACAACCGGTAAAAGAGCCTGCGGCTCAACAAACGGCGCCTGGGTATCCCTCCCAAGCGCCTGCTAATTATCCAAATTATCCGCATCTAACCCGATATGCCTCCCGGCATACTTTCCGTGTAAAACGCATATGGAAAATCTGAAGTGAGGCAAAGATAGGGATTATTCATTAAAACAAAAACAATTATGAAGAAGCAAAATAATAATAACAATCCGTTAGAACTATCCTACTACCGTCTAACCCTGCTATCCTATCTCAAAGAGTGCCATCCGCATTTGGCTTCCGATATGGATTTTATCAAAACCAGAGCTGATGAAGCATCCGAAGCCTGTTCCAATGCTATCAAAGAAGGATCATCACAGGCCGAAGCCGAAGAGCTGGCGAACTTAACCCTGTTCAGGGGACTACTATTCTCCAAGCATGATACAATCGTCAATGTATTGTGGAACGAATTTGCAGATATTGTCCCGCAAAGTGAGGCAAAAGACTATGTTGTACGCATTTTATCCCAATGTGAGTCCCTGTTCCTGCAATACCCTATATCCGATGAGTTTGCCTATTCGCCCGAATACGGGAAACTCTATACAGAGCTAACCGGATTTATTGACTTATGGCTGGAAGACAATGAGCTATAATAAGAAAGCTCATCTCCGGGCCAATATCGAAGCCATCCGTACCGTCCTTGCCCTCGAAAGGGACGGTCGGGCAGCTACCGATGATGAAAAGCAGATAATGCAGGGCTATTCGGGATTCGGAGGATTGAAATGCGTCCTGAACCCCGCGAACTCCCTGGCTGATACTTCTGCATGGGCTAAATCAGAACTGGAACTGTTCCCGCTAGTAGCGGAACTACACCGGGTAATCAGGGATAACACCCCATCTGAAAAAGAATACAGGCAATACTTCAGCAGCATCAAGAATTCCGTACTCACAGCCTTCTATACACCTCCCGAAATAGTACAAGCTATTGCAGATGCTATAAAAGACAGTGGTATTGAAATAAACCGTTTCCTTGACCCATCGGCTGGCATGGGTGAGTTTTCAAAAGCATTCTCAAATGGCAATGCCGAGAAGTTCTCTTTTGAAAAGGATATATTGACCGGAAAGCTGTTATCACACCTGCACCCGAATGATAAAGTTAAAATAGAAGGTTTTGAAACCATTGAGAACAGGTATAACAATTATTTCGATATGGTTTCTTCCAATATTCCCTTCGGGGATATAAACGTATTCGATGCTGCATTTTCGAAGAATAAAGACGAAGTTATGCGCCAATCGACAAAGACGATACATAACTATTTCTTTGTAAAGGGCGTGGAATCGTTACGGGAAGGCGGTATTATGGCTTTTATTACTTCGCAGGGAGTAATGAACTCTCCCAATAATGAACCTGTGCGTAAATGGCTGATGGAAAATACAAACCTTGTATCGGCTATCCGCCTGCCTAATAACCTCTTCACCGACTACGCAGGAACGGAAGTCGGGAGCGATTTGATTGTGTTGCAGAAAAATACAGGAAAGGAGAAGTTGAACTTCGGGGAAGATTTGTTCATCCAAAGCTCCCAATCCGGTATCTACAACAGTGATTATTTCTATAATCATGGCAGGATTGTGCAAAATAAAGCGTCTATCGGTACAGACCCGTATGGCAAGCCCGCGCAGGTATTCCTGTATGAAGGAAG
>NZ_FQUC01000007.1 GCF_900128985.1 Indolivaga macrotermitis
ATATCAGCTAGTTCTTCTTTGTTTATACCTTTCCATAGCTCTGCTGCGGTTTTAGCAGCTTCTTTATAGCGTCCTTTATCTTCGTCTTTCTCGAAGATCGATTTGATTTCAACCAGACACATGATAATTGCAGCTCCTATAGTTGCATATGGAATGTTACTTGGATTAATCTCAGAGATTATTATCAGTGAATCCACAAGACTAAAGGCTAATAATAGATTGTACCTTTTTCTTAGTTTATCTAAGGTTCTATCTAATCCATAAGTATGGGTATATATACCTTTTGCCTTTGATTTGCTTATCCCGGACCATAAATCTGCTATTACAGCCAGTAAGACTATAATATACGAAAACAGAGCCTTATATATGGCCGGTAGATATGGTGATATTAATTCGTGAACTGATTCTTTCATTTGCTTTTATTTATATATAAATACTTTATGAATTCAAACCTTTTTCGGACACCTAAATATCCCAGATCAACCTGATTACTATATGCTTCCCTTTCGAATGATATATTGTAATAAGCGGCTTTAGCATTCCGGTATTGGATCAGGCGGACAATCCACTCGATACCATACCACAAATAGAAGAATAGGTATAGAAGCTCTTGCATCTGTTTGGTATGAATTTGTTCATGGTTGAGAATAGTATCCGATATCTGTTTATACTCTTTTCGGGCAAAGATGATCCCGAAAAGGTTTATGGCTATATACCCTTTTATCGGTAAAATGTTGTTGTAGATTATTTTCATCTGGTTATTTATCCTAAAATATAAAGAGGCTGAGTATTTTTATATTAAAGGTATGGACATAGAAAAAGCCCCGCTTATCTTCACAGACAGGTGAGGCTAAAAATAGTAAGGGATATATTTGCAAGTTTAAAGACGGTATTGATTGAGAGACTGTACTGTTGACTTGTAAATCTTTGTTTCCATAACTGTATATTTAATTATTTAATTCCCATTCTTTAGGTAGTTCTATGCTTCTGATGTGTATTTCGTAAGCTATACGCTTGCAGTTCTCTTCTGACAGGTTAGATCGGTCAAGCATTGCTTGTAGATGATCTATTGACAGTTGATCTAGGTCGGTAAATGATAATTCTCTTTTCATAGCTATAAGGTTATTTCTGTACGTTCGATTGAATATAGCTTTTAAGTATGCTTGAATTGATGCCAGAGCCACCACATTCAAAGCATACACCTTGAGCATAATGCATAAATTGAGGTATTATACCGGTACCATTACACTTAGTGCAACCGCACGCACCGTGTTTATTTATCTGATTTTTCAAAAAATCAAAGCCTTCTTTATTGATGCTTATAAGCCTTGCAACGCGACAAAGGACATCATATAGATCTATCTCGCTATATTTTATAGCGTCAGTAGTTTTACCACCCATACAGTCACGATATGTACGCGATTTAGGCATGAAGTGACCGTAATACCACTTGTCAAGTATCTTGACCTTATACGCTGTGCATCTCTTTTTGCCATCTTTGCAGGGATACCAAAACGCCTTAGAACTTTGTGCGTAATCACTGGCAGATGCGAATATAAAATCTATCATACCTACTTGTAATAGGTTATTAAGCGAACGTATATTATACGATCTATTGTCGCCTGTATTTGAAAAGCCAGAGGCCTTTAGCTTGTTTATAATTAGGTTTGGTAATTTCATGATAGTTTAGTTTAATAATATTCAGGATACTGCTCTCTGAAAGCTTCATCAGCATCGTTTATAAATGAATAATAGAATCGTCTCGGGCTTTTAAACAGAAGCTTATAACTCACGCATTTGCCGTTTTCTATTATTGCCTGTGCTTTAGCTGTATTACCATCTATTTCTGGGTATATCAAAAAGTCTATTGTTTCCATTGTCGTGTGTGATATTGTTAATATTCTGCTTTTACATTATAGATGATCGCTTCGTTATACCACCTCTTTAACTTCGCTATAGCCTGAAATACAGTCATGTTTCTGTAGGTCTCAAAAACAACCCCCGTTGCGTTTGGGGTCGGCATATATTCAATTTCAATTATTGTTGCTTTCATAATCTTAATCTCCTTTATATCCGTAAGTTGAATAATCATTGATCAATGTATTAGCGAAGTTGTTTTCATCGTATACATAATCAGAAGCAACTTCTCTTTTTACGATAATCAAATAGAACTCGCTTCTTCTTGCTTTGTCCCAAGCCAATGTTAAAGCCTGTGATCTTGTATAGCCTTCTACTCTCATTAAGCGGTGAGCTTCTTTCATGATTTTGCTTTTGTTATATCGAGGTTTCATATGTGTGATATTTAAATTATACGATTTGTTTAATTTTGATACTACAAATATACACATTGTATAATTACATGCAACAATAATATAGTTAATAAATATTAAATATTATACAATTCGTATATTTTAATTAAATACTTATACATATTATATATTTATTATTATTTTTGCAGTTAAACAAAGCGTATAATTATGAATCTTAGAATAAAAGAAATTTGTAAAGAGCAGGGGATAATGATGAAAGACCTTGCGGAAAGAATTAATATTACAGAAGTTGGATTGTCTAAATCGCTAAATGGAAATCCAACGATCGGCAGGTTGCAAGAGATATCCGATGCTCTCAATGTAGATTTTATAGAGTTATTTACTACGCAAAAAAAAGGTGTATTGGGTTATATTGAGTATGACGGAGATGTATATAAAATCAATTCAATATCCGATATCGAAAAATTATTAGAAGAAATAAAAGGAAAATAGAAAGTAATGTTTAGTTTTGTTATGCAAACTTAAACATTACAACTATAACATGAATAATGTCGAACTCGGGGTATTTGATGCAATGCAGTATATACAAGGTGAGCAAATATCTAATTTTGAATCTAGAATAAGTTTTGACCCAAAGATGAAGGAAGTTTGGATTAATATTTATTTCGGATTCGGTCAATTATCCTCTATTATTTTAAATACAAAAGACCGTATTAAATTTATAAACTATTTAAAAGAATTCATTAAAATAGTCCAAGAGGCAAAGAAACAGCATATAGAATATGATAATCATATAATCGGATATCTTAGTTGTGACATAGCTTCTATAGGTAGAGTTAATATTAATGATGTTGCATCTCATAAGTTTGTAGTAAATTGCGACTATACATCTCAAGACACATATTGTCATTTACTTATTGTAACTTCACATTTAATGTCAGCATATATATCTGTCATGTTGATTGAAAGAGCATCAATATCCAAATTAATAGCGATCTTAGACGATAATAAACTAAACTAACCAACAAATGAAACAACTACTATCAATACTACTATTCGTTACTTTATTTTTATCATGTAGTAAGGACGATGATAAACCCGGATACGATGCCCGTTTATTTGGCGTTTGGGCTGTACTGGATGATGCAGGATTACCTACAGATGAACTCCGTATTTTTCCTAAAGAACAGTTATACCCTGAATATTATATGGTGTATTTAGGCAAAATATTGCACTATGATTCTAAGAGTTATTATATATATAATAGTGGTTCATACTGGGTACCGGAAACCGGAGTTTTAAATACAGGATCTACTTATAAAATAAATGGAGATACTTTGACGATTTATGGAAATAAATGTGTAAAGCTCGAAGGCTGGATAGCTCGCAATCAATGATATTAAACTATTGTTATTATTAATATATTAAAAGAGGAACTCATTGGTTCCTCTTTTTTTTATCAATAAGACTTGCATATATATAATTTTATATCTATATTTGCATATCAATTAATCAGAACTGCGGAGCCAGCAGCATAAAAACAGGCAGAACAATTATGATAACAATCGAATTACTCGCAGAAAAACTAGGCGAAACTTTATGGATAAAAGGAAGTATTAAACGCATTTATTTAAATGATGCAGGTTGGAATACAAAAAAAATGTCCACCAAGACTTATATTTGGCAAAACGAAAACGGTGACTTTAAAGTAAGTTGCCGGATTGAATGCCCAAGTCAGCCGCTATCATGGATTAAGAGCCAGGAGGAAGAGGTAATAAATAATGTCTTATCCTCTATAGAAGAAGCTCTACAAGAGATTGAAACTTTCGAAATCTTAGCTGAGAATGCGAAATCCGATCTTGAGGCTTCCCCAAATATCGAAATACCAGAAATGGTTACACTAAGCAGTACAGCCGTTATTGCAACCGGCAAACAAATAAACGATAGTGGACTATTCAAGCATTTAAATCCAAGTGACGAACAGATTTTTTTATGGATAAAAGATGAAAATATAACCTCTAAAGGTTATTCATGGATGCCCATTGTCCAAGTATACAAGGGAAATGACTCCCACACACATAAGATAGGTGAATTTTATCTAACATTGCCGGTTACAGAGAAAAAAGACGATTACGCTTTTGAAAAGTACATAAGCCGTAATTGTCAAATAGACAGATTACTCGAACCAACTATAGATATGAAGAATATCTATGGAAACTAAAGTAAGGATAAAATTCGATAAGCTCTACGGCGAAACTATTAGAGCTTATCTTATCTATTTTAATGAAAAAGAAATATGGCTTCCTAAAAAGCTATGTAGAAATTTTACATTAAATAAAAAATTGGGAGGTCATGTGGTTATTCCTGTATGGCTCTACAGAGAGAAGCTAGGGTGTGATCCTGAACCGGATGAGTATGATACGATAGTTACACGGCATGTACCAGACAAGCAATCTCCTGTTTCCGATAACTCAATCCCTGACCTCGAAAAATGAACCTTCTCCCGAATCAACAATCGGCCATAACGCACCTATCTGACTGGCGGGTGGGTGCGTTGTTTATGGAACCGGGAACCGGGAAAACACGTGTCGCTATAGAATTAGCAAATAGTATCCAGGATATTGATTTGATTGTATGGATAGCGCCTTTACGGACTATTCGTCCTAAAGACGGGTTACCCTCTGTTATTGATGAAGTGAGTAAATGGGGCGGATTCCAGGCTCCGGTAGAATATATCGGTGTTGAGAGTATCAGCCAGAGCGATCGTATATATTTGGATGTCCGATCCAGAATTGAACATTCTTTAAAGCCGTTTATTATCGTTGACGAAAGCCTTAAAATAAAGAATGCGAACGCCAAGCGAACAAAAAGGTTATTGGATTTAAGTAAAATGGTTGAATATAAACTAATACTTAATGGTACTCCCTTAAGCAAGAATCTGCTCGATCTATGGCCGCAAATGGAATTCTTAAGCCCTAGGATCCTGAACATGGATATCACGGAATTCAAGAACACATTCTGTGAATACACGACCATAACCAAGAGATTTGGCAGTTATAAGGAATATACAAAAGAGTTTATAACCGGTTATGAAAATATTGATTATCTATATTCCCTTATACGTCATTATGTTTTTGAGTGTGATTTAAATCTCAGCATAAGGCAGAATTACTCAGAACTAAGATATAATATTGATGCGGATAGCCTATCGGAATACAGACGGTTAAAAGATAAGTACCTGAATGATGAAATGCTGCTCTGGAAGAATAACAACATTTTTCTTGAGATGACACAAAAAATGCAGCATGTCTATTGCTGTACAGAAGAAAAGTTTAAGCTGCTGGAAGGTTTGTTTAAAGAGATCGACGAAAGCCGTACGATTATCTACTGTAAGTATATTTCGAGTCGTGAAGCCTGCGAAAAACGATTCGCTAAAGCCACGGTGTTGAGTTACCAGAAAGAAGCTCAGGGATTAAATCTTCAACACCTGAACAATACAATATATTTTGATAAGATCTGGGATTACGCCCTTCGGAAACATTCTACAGCCCGTACAGCTCGTACCGGTCAAGAATATGATTGCCGGTATTGGGATTTGACCGGAAATGTAGGACTTGAAACACTTATCGATAAAAATATTGATAAGAAAATAGGTATGGTTGAGTATTTTAAGGGTAAAACGAAAGAGGATATTTCTTCCGATTTGGATATTATTCCTATATTAGCTGAAAATTATACCTATATGAATAAAAAGTTTGATCTTGAAAAAGCTAAAACCGGAATAGATGTTGTTACCAAAAGTGGTAAACAGGCAAAGATATTGCTATTCGACAGGGATAACAGTACTTTCCCCCTGGTTGTGATAATAGGTAATAAGAACGTGTATTATTATACTATTGATGGAAAATTCTATAAGGATAAGGACAGTGATAATGATTTAATAATGAAATGACAGTCTACGAAGCAACCATAAAAAGAATTGAATATGTATTCCGGGAATTCGATAATGTGTATGTATCTTTTTCCGGAGGAAAGGATAGCGGCGTGCTGCTCAATCTATGTATCGATTATATCCGGAATAATTGTCCGGACCGGAAATTAGGTGTTTTCCATATGGATTATGAGGCGCAGTATGAGATGACTACGGAATACGTTAACGAAACGCTTGCCTCCAATTCTGACATCTTGGAGGTTTACCGGATATGCGTTCCGTTCAAAGTAACTACCTGTACATCCATGCATCAGGACTACTGGCGCCCATGGCAGCCGGATATGTCAGACATATGGGTAAGTCAAAAGCCTGTCAATTGTTTAATAGAAAAAGACTTTCCTTTTTTCAATGAAAATATGTGGGATTACGAGTTTCAGGAAAAGTTCGGTCTTTGGCTGCATGAAAAGAAAAAAGCTAAGCGAACCTGTTGTTTGATTGGTATTCGTACACAGGAAAGCCTTCATCGCTGGCGCGCAATACACAGCGACAGGAACTACCGGAACTATAACGGCATGAAATGGACGAAAGAGATGTACAGCAACGTCTACAATGCTTACCCTATCTATGACTGGATAACAGAGGATATATGGACCGCAAATGCGCGTTTCGGTTGGATGTACAATCGATTATATGACTTGTATTATCAGGCAGGAGTTCCTATCGATGCTATGCGCGTTGCCAGCCCTTTTCTTTCAGCTGCTCAGGATAGCCTGAAATTGTACCGTACGATAGAGCCTCATACATGGGGTAAACTTGTTAGCCGGGTGAATGGTGTTAATTTCACCGGGATATACGGAGGTACTACAGCCATGGGATGGAAATCCATAACATTACCGGCCGGGCATACATGGAAAAGCTACATGTATTTCCTACTGGATACACTACCGGAAGAAATCAAGCAAAATTACATGTCGAAGCTCGAAACTTCTATGAAGTTCTGGCAGACCCGGGGCGGTGTTCTTTCCGATGAAACGATACAGGACCTGCATAATGCCGGAATAGAAATAGAGATAGGTTCAGACTCTAACTATAACACGGATAAAAAACCTGTACGGATGGAGTATATTGACGACATCGACAGTAAAGATTTTAATCTGATACCCACATACAAGCGCATGTGTATATGTATCATGAAAAACGATCACCTGTGTAAGTATATGGGGTTTTCTCTCACAAAAAATGAAAATGAACGCCGAAAGGCTATCATGAATAAATACAACGCATTATTATGAAGGATTTATTTACATATAAAAGTAACTACAAAAGTCCGGTATACAACGTCCGGGCCATTCCTATAGAGAAAATTCAGGCTAACAGTTATAACCCAAATGCTGTTGCACCACCTGAAATGAAACTATTGTATCAGTCTATCAAGGAAGATGGCTATACGATGCCCATTGTCTGTTACTATCTTCCGGATATAGATAAATACGAGATTGTAGACGGTTTTCACCGTTATACCGTGATGATGAAGCATAGGGATATATACGACCGTGAAAATGGCATGATGCCTGTAGTAGTAATAGAAAAGGATGTTTCTAACCGAATGGCGTCTACCATTCGCCATAACCGGGCCCGTGGGTCGCATTCTATAGAATTAATGAGTAATATTGTATCCGAACTTGTAAGCTCCGGAATGTCGGACGCGTGGATATTAAAAAATATCGGGATGGATGCGGATGAGTTGTTAAGATTGAAGCAGATAACCGGTCTGTCTGCCTTATTCAAGGATAGAGATTTTTCACAAGCGAAAGAAATATAATTATGGCAAAATTACCCAAATTTATGGTAGCTCAAAATCCTAGGGCGGACCCGGGATCCGTTTATATTTTTCATAGCAGACCTCCCAGGTTTTTAGCTAAGGTAGAAGGCAACTCTTTTGAAATAGTGGACGATATCGATAATATTGTCGATTACTATGAAAATACAGAGAGAATAGAAGGATTAATAAAAAGGATGTCTGACTGGTATAAATCATATAATATTCATGAAAATGGCAGAAATAGATAAATTTACAGAGAAAATAAAATACATAAAATGCCGCAGTTTCCTTCCGGAGTATTGTGATATAAAATATACATCCGGAATACTTCGAAAGTTATCGGGTAAAAATGCAAATGGAAACCCCGGTAAGTTTTCGGATGAACAAAAAGCAAAGATTATTTCAGGTATGGAAAAGTTACTGGAGGAATTAAGAAAATATTAATACACTTCAAAATTTATAAATTTATTATTATATTTACTATATAAATAATAATAACTGACATGGATGATATAAAAGAAAAAATAGAAATATTGATAGACTTCAATGATCCATATTATCTGCTGCCATCAACATATTATGATATTCATCAAGAAATTAGAGGATGGAGGTTATGGGTAGGAGATAATATGCCTACATGTTTTTATAAAGAAAGGCTAAGAATTCTTAACGAGCAGATAAAACGGCTTGAGTTATCAGTAGGAAATTATGAGCATTGATTGGTTTAGTTTGTTAAACAATAGTTCCACAACTAATAATTATTTGCCCAGCCTATCATTTATATGATAGGCTTTTTTTTGTATCATAACTAATAGTATAGATATGATCATGCAGAGTAAAGACATGCCTCAATCCGAATTTATTCGAGCTGTATTGGAAAGAGATGTTCGAAATATACATAAAGCTCAGTTATTGGTTGTGAGTGAAGGTATCTGAAGATAAGAAAGAGCTGTATGATATTTACAATGGAGTACTCGAATTAATCAAAAACAAGTTGAATAATAGAGAGTTATTTTGAGATATTTTTCGTATATTTATATAATAATTAATCAGTTATGAATATAGACCATGATGCACTCAATCGTCGAATTGATGAGTTAACAACATTCCTTTGTCATGCTAATACAAGATGTAAAACAGTAATCAATCTCCGTCTTTTATATTTTACAGATAAAAGGCATGTCTAAATTAAAGTTTGATCCTAAGAATTACCGTATACACGGAGAAAAGAATAAACGGCTTATCCGAAAGAGTCTCGAAGATTGTGGAGCCGGGCGTTCAATTCTATTTGATAATGAAAACTGTATTATTGCCGGTAATGGAGTATATGAACAGGCACAGGAGTTGGGTTTAAAAGTTCGTGTTATAGAGTCTGACGGCACAGAACTAATCGCCATCAAAAGAACAGACCTCAAGACAGAGGATTCAAGACGTAAAGCATTGGCGCTAGCCGATAATTATACTAACGATACATCGGTCTTTGACATAGAAGCTGTAATGGAAGATTTCACTCCGGAAGATTTAGACCTTTGGGAGTTCAGTATTGATTTATCTTCTGTCGGCATTGGAGCCACCGAATCATCGGATAAAAAAGAAACAGGTGATGATCTTTACACAAATAAGATAACAACGCCTCAATACCTGCCTAAAAATGAAAAGCCGGCTATCACAGACCTATTTGATCTGGATAAATATAATGAGCTTGTTTCTAATGTTGAGGATTCGAACCTAAGCTCAGAAGATAAGAAGTTCCTTATATGTGCAGCGGCCAGACATATCGTCTTTAATTATGAAAAGATAGCTGATTATTACGCTCACTCAGATAAAGATGTTCAGGAACTAATGGAGGATTCGGCTCTGGTAATAATTGATTTCGATTCGGCCATATCAAAAGGCTTTGTAAAATTAACTCAAGATATTGACGAACAATACGACATTGACCATGAAGAATAAAGATTTTGCCGTATTCATTCTAACTCATGGACGCCCTAATAAGGTGCATACATATAACTCTCTCAGAAAGTGCGGTTATACAGGACGTATTTTTATTATTATTGATAATGAAGACACTCAGGCTGAAGTTTATAAGCAGACATATGGTGAACAAGTGATAGTATTCGATAAAAAAGCTGTATCTGATACTTTTGACGAAGGAGATAATTTCGAAGATCGGAGAGCAATTGTTTATGCCAGGAATGCTTGTTTTGATATTGCAAATAACCTCGGAATAAAATACTTTATGCAATGCGATGATGATTACACTGCATTCTCTTATAAGTTCAATTCGAAAGGTAAATATACTCATAAAGCTATTAAAGATCTGGATGTAATATTTGATGCTATGTTAGACTATTACATAGCAATCGACATAAAGAGTATAGCGATGTCTCAGAATGGTGACTTTATTGGTGGAGAAAACGGTTCATTTGGTAAAAGTAGGAAATTGTTCCGAAAGTGTATGAACACCTTTATATGTTCAACAGATCGACCTTTTCAATTTATAGGTAGGATCAATGAAGATGTAAATACATATACCAATGTACAGAGCCGGGGCAATGTCTTTCTTACTTTATCGAACATAGCAATTAACCAGTTGACCACACAATCTAATTCCGGAGGAATGACAGAGCTTTATCTTGACTCCGGAACATACATTAAAAGCTTCTATACTGTTATATATTCACCATCTTGCTGTCGAATACTACCAATGGGAGAAACTCACCGGAGATTGCACCATCGTATAACATGGAAAAATGCTGTTCCTGTTATAATTAATGAGTCATATAAAAAATAATAATAACTTTGACGGTAAATAATATTGCCGGCATGAAAGAAACACCACTTATGATATACAAGAAAGTTTTGGAGAATAGGCTTGCTCGAAAGAAAGAAGAACTGGCGGAAATTGAGAAACAGCCGGAAGGTTTAGCTACTCCAGTAGACAAGAGGAAGTATATAGAACTAAAAGCAGTAGTGAATGAGTTAGAAAACTGCATCAATATGGCAGATGCAATGGCTAAGATGGAGGGTTGAGTTATGGCACTATATACTAATCATAATGTCGTTACATTGCCAATGGCTGCCGATGGTAAATATAAAATAGGTGATACCTTTAAATCAAACGCTTATAATGATAGGCAATTTGATGGCTTGATTATTCGCAATATATCTTATTGCTTTGGAGTTCGTCTTCATTTTGATTGGCTCGAATGGAAGAATAATAGACCAGAAATCAAAGAAGATA
This sequence comes from Indolivaga macrotermitis, assembly GCF_900128985.1. Classification (GTDB taxonomy): domain Bacteria; phylum Bacteroidota; class Bacteroidia; order Bacteroidales; family Dysgonomonadaceae; genus Dysgonomonas_A; species Dysgonomonas_A macrotermitis. Next base: position 11,268 of record NZ_FQUC01000007.1, read on the forward strand.
CCATCGTATTAAATAAAAGGTTGAGTAAACATTTATTTTAGCATGTTATCTCTATATAAGATAAAAGAGGAGTTACCGAAAAAGTAGCTCCTCTTTATATTTTAGGGTAAAGCAATTACTCTATGGCAAAGTATAATCAAAAGATTGTTAATAGTATCTGTGAATTGATAAGCAAGGATAGCTATACTATTGCCGAAATATGCCAGGCAGTCAATATATCTGAACGTACATACTACGAATGGCAGTCAAAAAACGCAGATTTTGCAGAGGCTATAAAAAAAGCTCAGGATAAATTAACCCAAGATTTACTAATAGAGTGTAAGCGCTCCTTAGTGAAGCTTATCAAAGGCTATACTATACAGGAGAAGAAAACAGTTACGGCAGATACCGGACGTAAGGATGAGAACGATAAACCGATCGTCAAAGTAAAAGAACATTCTGTTGTAGAGAAATACTATCCTCCAAGTCTTGGAGCCATTATTCACTTTCAAACCAACCGTGACCCAGACAACTGGAAGAACCGACAAGAGAATAAACTATCCGGAGAGGTTGGCATTAAGAGCAACCTTGAAAACCTATCAGACGAAGACTTGCAAAACATTATAGATGGCAAAACTGAGTGACAGAGATATACTCATAAGAAAAGCTGAAGCGGCCATCATACTGCGAAAGCGAGAAGCCCGGAGCGAATTCTGGGCTTATTGCTTATATATGGACCCTTCGTTTTTTGCTAAGCGGCATTTCCTGAAGAAAGTTGCCGGAGCGTTTATGTGTGTTTATCTTGCTTTCTCCAATAATACGATATACAGACTGGCTGTGAGTATGCCGCCCCGTGCCGGTAAGTCTTATCTATCTTCTCTCTTTATTTCTTGGATGTTCGGACACTTCCCAGAAGAATCTGTCATGCGTAACTGTTGCGCCGATCCATTATATAATAAACTATCATACGATACCCGTGATATTGTCCGTTCTCGCAAGTTCAACGAGATATTCCCGGAGATAAAACTCAAAGGAGACAAACAAAATGTACACGGTTGGAGCGTAGAAGGGGCAAGACAAGTATCGTATTTCGGTGCCGGTGTTGGCGGTACTGTTATTGGTTTTGGTGCGTCTATGCTTGCCATGACAGACGACTTGTATAAATCTCTTGAAGATGCCCTGTCTGATAATAATAATGAAAAGGTCTGGAGCTGGTTTCAAGGGACACACGATTCAAGAACAGAGGGTAACTGCTGTACTATTGATATCGGTACACGCTGGTCTGCGAATGACGTTCTCGGCAGACTCGAAGAATCGCGAGAAGGTAATTATTACCATGAAATTATCCGTATATCAGCTCTTGATGAGAACGATCGCTCATTCTGTGAAGATGTACATACAACTGAGTATTATCTCGATAAGAGAGCGGAAACAGATGATAGCATATGGGAGGCTGAATACCAACAGAACCCTGTTGAACTAAAAGGATTACTCTTTCCTAAATCAGAACTCAAGCGATTCAAAAAAGCAGATATCGAAGGGCGTGTGCCTGATGGTAAGATCGGAGCTACCGACGTGGCCGATGAAGGTAATGACGATTTCAGTTCACCATTTGCCAGTGTGTTCGGTGATCAGCTATTCATTACAGATATACTCTTTACCAAAGATGCTGTTGAAATAACCGGCCCTAGATTGGCGCAAATGGTTATAGACATTTCTCCGGATCGTATGCGCATCGAATCTAACAATGGCGGTAAGATATTTGCGAATGATGTCAAACGATTAGTCAAAGAGAATGATGAATACAATAGGTGTATTATAGAAGCTATCCCGACAACCAAGACTAAACAGACGCGTATTCTTATGAAATCGGGTTGGATAAAAGCACATTGTCATTTCCTCGCTGAATCGGAGTACGAAAAAGGATCTGACTATTGGTGGTTTATGAAAGGGCTCACTTCATATAAGAAAGAGGGCGGTAATGCTCATGATGATGCGCCCGATAGTATGACTATACTTGCCGAGTTCTTCGAGACAGTAGCTGGAAGTATTAAAGATAATATAAATAAAGAAGATTGGTAATGGATACAATAATGTTTATAAAAGCTCTAAATGATTTTTCTATTGTTACAGCTTTTAAAAAAGAAAATAAAATATATATTAATGAAGCTTATATATTCTCTGATGTATCATTATGCATAAATGAAGTTTATAACATAATATCTAAATGTGACATCGATTATCCTATATGTAGGATCGTATATGATGCATCAATATATATTGAAGAAGGATTTAATATAAGAGATACAACTAATAAAAATGTAATATTATATACGCCTAAAAGAAAGTTTGAGATACGAGCTATAAATACGACTAATTGCATGGGTAATTTTGTATTTAGGAAATCCCATACTGAAGCATATGGTAGCTTTATTGCAAAATTAGAATCATTCAATTTAGAAGATGAATATAATATAACTATTGATATTTTGGCTGATGTTAATAAATATTTTATGTCAATAAGCTAGTATAATTATGCTTAATAATAATTTAAATGGCAATATTTAAAGTATCCAAATACAGCTCGCTTAGTTTTTATCACAATTGGAGAACTCCATTTGAGATAGAGCGGTATTATATACAGAAATTCTCCATTACTGATAATATCCGAGTACAATATACTATAACAGACTCTATATCGCCAAATCTATTCCTTACTAATCTTACAACCGGAGAGAAAGAAGTAATAACACCTACGGCCATATATACTTATGAAGAGGACGAAATTAATTATACAATCTTCGAAATTCTCATATCCGGTCTATCTGTAGGACGTTACTCTTTTGAATTTTACCGTAATAATGACCTTGCTGACAGATCGGTATTTTGTGTTTTGGATCCAGATGATTTGATTGATACTGTACATATATCATACACAAACAGAGATGATAATTTTGATACTAGATTTATAGAAGGAGAAGATTCTTACAAAGTATTTGAATGGAGAGTAGAAGGGGCGTTTATGCCTTCTGAAACAACATTCTTTGTTAACAATGAGAGCTTCAGGAATCAACGAGGTGAAGAAACTCAACTATCGGCATCTCCATATAAGAAAGACGTACTAACGATAGGTGACGGTTTCGGTGTGCCTGTATGGGCTGCTGAGAAGTTAAATCTGGCATTCTCCCTATCTGATATATGGGTAGATGGGGATAGTTATGTACGGAGTGAAGGAGCGACTCCGCAAATAACCAAAATACTATACATGTATCCTTTATATGTGTATAAAATTGAAGTTGAGCAATTAGATTTTTACAATGATATAATAAACATCCCAAGACTTAAGGTATTAGGCGCTACTGCCGGTGTAGTTCTGGGAATAGATGAAAATACAGGAATACATATAAGTTATGGCAACAAAGGATGAAATAGAAATAATAGATATAAATAGCCTATCGGAGGCTACATCTATTGACGGGTTATATACTCCGGGTATAAATTCGACCAACGAACCGGTTAAGGTGCCTGTTGCACTTTTAAAGGGAAATTCTCCTGTTATGACAATAGGAGATAACGGTAACTGGTTTGTAGATGGCGTGGACTCAGGTAAACCTTCTAGAGGTGAAACAGGAGAAGTCACAGCTGCGGAACTAGCTACCAAAGCCAATAAGATAGCATCCAATAATTCACCGGCAGCCTATTATATGCCGGCATCAGGCGACAATACATCCGAAACTGATTTGACAGCATCATTCAAAGCTTCTTTTGTCCCGACAACGGTTGCATATATGGGTATTCATCGTTGGTTTTTTAATGGACTCAATTCAAATCCCCCGTCAAATGGTAATGCCCCGGTAGCCAGTGGTGACGGTTCAGCCAATATAGCCGGTTATATGGCTATCTATAAGTTAGAGCCTAATACCACATATGAAATAGACGGTAATGCTAATTACATTCCGAATTTCGGCGAACCTCCATATTACAATATCGATGCAAATAGCAATCTTGTAGCGTGGAATGGGGGTAGCCCGGTAAAACGGGAAATGCCCTCGTGGGTATTAGTGGCTGCTAATTCTTCCGGAGCAATGCAGTATGCAACAACACCAGCATACTATTGCTATCCTAATTACAAGCAAAAATATAGATTTACGACTCCCAATCAGGATTTGTATCTATGTGGGTATGTAGCGATATCAGCCGCTCCGACCTTCGTTGTTGCTGCTGCTAGTATGCCTATGCCTTCAATGGTATTCGATAGCCGTGAAACTATATCATTAAAAAAGGTGTCAGGGGCAACGGGCACAGCTGATGCGTTGGTAGATGTCAACGGGGTTAGTTTAAAGAGCCTTGATTTCGGCACTGATATTAAAGCTGAGATAACTAAAATAGAGGGAATAGTATCACACCCTAGTGGTGGAGACCCTAATCCTAATTTATTCGAAGGAATACCCACGCCTTTGACAGTACTAGATCGTAATATTGATGTTAACGGAGTAGTTGTTCCGGCAGGTAATACGGCGGGTGCAAGCTACTGCTATATCGATTATTATTTTCCCGTAAAACCGGGATTATATAAATTGAATCTATCTCCCTATCGAAGGAATTCATGGACTGTTAGTGGAACAACGTATAGTTGTGTCGAATTTAGTCTATGTGACGAAAATCAGGTCTTTATACCATGGCCGGCGAATATGCCTGAACAGCCTTTAAATAGACCGGGTATCGGTGCATCAGGAAGCAATCCGAAAACATACGCATATATTAATGTTCCTTATGGACTTGGTGTAAAGTATATCCGGATTAACGCTGTAAAAAACACTTACGACACAGTTGCCGCTTCTGATGAAGGTCTTATTTTACAGAAAGTCTATTCCGAAGATGCAGTAGAAACAGACAATTTGAAGGTTGAAATTGCGGCTAATCAGTTGACCGATGCTCAGGCGTATGGAACTGACGGTAAGATTCAGATACCGACTTTGATGATCCCCGAGTCGAACATTATTAAAGATGGAAGCGGCGGTGATGATACTTACAAAATCTCAATGCGGAACACGAATACGTTCGTAGGGTCTTTGAACAGGGCTATCGACCAAATTTTTGCATTGAAACCGAAAGCCCGTCACGCATTCGTCGGACACTTCACGACAGATGGAAGCGCCGGAAACGGAGCGCTAAAAGCTTTGGTTGCGACACAAAAAGCCGTATGTCAAAATAGGAATATTCCTTTTATCGATCTAGCATCAAGAATGGGATACACTCTCAATTCGTCTAACATCGTGAATGATGTCGATTACAACAACTTAAAATCGTGGTGCGATGATGGATTACATCCGGGTTTATCGGCTAGTTCAGCGATGGCTGATAGTTTGTTTTATGCAACCTATGAGTTGTTAAAACCCATTTTCGGTAATGCGTGGCAAGGAAAGAATGTAACTGTTATCGGTGACTCTATTGCTGCTGGTTATTCCTACAATGGAACTACTGTTGGATGGGCACAATTTATAACCCGTGCATTGACTGCACTGGGCGCTAACGTTACACTTTACGCTTCATCCGGAGGAGTCTTGCGCGCAACCGACACGGATAATGTGGCTTTATCAAACAGCTTTATGGGTAATAATGTTACCGGTTGGGGCTTTCAGGCGCAAATACTAGATAAGCTAACCGCCGGTACTGACATTGCTGATCTATACCTGTGGGAGATCGGACATAATGACTTTATGGCTGATATTCGCGATTTTAAAATTAATTGGTAAAATTTATTTCGGTTTATATATTATATCAAATGAGTATTTGGCGGATGGGTTAGACGCTAAGTAGTAAGTGTAACTTTCTCGGTTTATCCAGATGTAGGATGATTAATTGTTAAGTACAGCCAAAGTGTTATACAAGCGGGTTCGAGTCCCGCAATACTCACAAAACCAATTTGAGAAAGGGGCATGAAAGTAAGAGTATTCAGGTTGCAAACTGGAAATTTTTATTTCTGCGAAGTACAAGCAGATAGTGCCCCGTGATGAATATAGAGAGCAGCTCTATTTAACTGCATTGTAATTTAACCATAATGCCAATTGCCCCGAGGATATTCTTCGGGGCTTTATTATGCTCTAATACATTCCTGTCTTACCATTTTTTTTAAGTTTTGAAGTTTATATGGACCAAATTACAATAAAACATTCTATTTACTCCTGTATTTTGAAATAAATCCTATGGCACCGATGAAGCTTTAATTCTAATAGGAAAAAAGAACCCAACTTATATATTAATGAAGTAAGTCATATAATATATTCACATGAGTAGAGTATTGTCATTTCGGAATCCATTTACAGTTGAAGGTATAAGAACTCCTATCTATATTAAACAGATGCGAGATCAAGCCGCCTATTCTGGAAAAGATGTTGATGGGAATGATTGGTACTTAAATAAATTACTGTCTGAGTTTACGGGATTATCCCATTATGCATCAAATAATAATAAGGTAGATTTTGATCTGTCTTTGGATGCTCATAAACGTATAGCTTTAACAGTATGTACTCCTTTGAGCACGGTTCTAAATAGATGCGGAAATCTTTCTAAAAATGGAAGGTTTTATATACAGGATAAAGATGGGAATGAGCCATCAACAAAAGAGGCAAAAAAAATCAGGGATTTATTGTTAAAGCCTAATTTATTTCAAAGTGGACGTCAATTTCTCAAGCAGGTAGAAATAACTCTTAAATTATTCGGATACTGTCCAATATTTACATTGAGAGCTACATCAGGCAGTATACCCTTGTCAATGATGGTTATTCCTCCGGAGTTGTTTCATCAGAATACTACCGGAAAATTATGGATGCAATCTGACATCAGCGAAGTTATAAATAAAACTTATATAGACTGGAATGGTAAAAATATAGATCTAGATGAAGAAGATTATTTCGTTATATCTGACTCAGAGATCGTATTTAATGGTGTAGATTCTGATTTGGAATATCGATCAGAGAGCGATTCCCTTTCTCATTCAGTGAATAACTGGATGGCTCAAATTATCGGGCGTGGAACATTGATAAAACATGGAGGTCCTAAAGGTATCATCAGTAATGACGATAGTACTGAGTTCCAAAATGCAGCAATGACAAAAAATGATAAAGAAGAGCTGAATAATCTTTTTAAATCTAAATATGGAATTGTCAATAAGCTATTTTCTGTTTGGGTTACGCAGAAAAAAATAAAATGGACACCATTATCATTTGATGTAGGACAATTAAAACTTCATGAAGAAGATACTGCATGTCAATCATCGATATCTAATGCAATAGGATTAGATCCAAGCATGTTTTCTGCTGATAGTAAATATGACAATAAAGATGCAGCTAAAAAATCGGCATACCAAGATTTAATAATACCAGATTCAGAGAACATATCAGAAACATTAACTGAGGCGCTTTGCCCTGATGGTCTTTTTATAAAGATTGACTATTCACATGTTGCATGTCTGCAAATCGATAAGCAAGCTGAATCATCAACCCTAGTTAAAGTATCTACCTCTTTTGTAAATCTGGTAAATAACGGACTGATAAGTAAAGATGAAGCTCGTATTGAATTATCAAAATATTTAGATATTAATCCTGCAAAAAAGATAGAAAATGAAAACTAATAAGCCTATTGGTAAACAATATAAATCGATAGAAGTAAAAGATTATTCTTTCGATAAAGAGAGTAGAATCATAAGTGGGTATGCTGCCATATTCGGAAATGTAGATAAAGCTTATGATATGCTTATAAAAGGATGTTTCTCTAAATCAATAGCGGATAGAGGCCCGGATAGTAATGCCAATGATAAGATTGTATTCTTATGGATGCATAAGATGGATGAACCGATAGCGCGCATTACTAAACTTATTGAAGATGATAAAGGACTTTATTTTGAAGCGAAAGTTGACCCTATTGAGTTGGGTGATCGCGCCTTAATTCAATTAGAATCAGGTTCAATAAATCAATTCTCATTTGGATATGAATATGTATGGAATAAATGTGAATGGATAGGAGATATATTCATGGTCAAAGAGGTTATCCTCTATGAAATCTCTGTTGTATCTATTGGGTGTAATGGAGAAACTGAATACTTGGGTCTTAAGTCTTCTGAAGATATAAATAATGCTCATGAAGAATTAATATCAAAGATTACATCCGAGTTAAAGGACTTACCTATAAATAAAAAATCAGCTATTCAGGGATTATTCTCCAAAGCTTGGGCACTTGCTAAAGTTGAATCGGTAAATGAAACCAAAGGTTCTCAGAAGCCAGACAATGAAAGTCGAGCCGCCAAAGGAAATGGATTCTTCGAAGGCATAAAGTTTAATAATTAAAATTAAGTAGAATGAAAATTATTGATTCATTAGACAAATCCAAGCTTACCGAAGACCAAGTTAAATTCTTCGAGGGGCTTGATGCATCCATTGAAAGTGCTATAGGCTCAGGTGTAAAAGAGTACTTAGGTGGAGAGATTGATCTGAAAGGCTTAGAAGCGAGATTTGATGCTGCCGAAAAGAAAATTGAAGAATTCGGTAAAAAAGATTTCGGTGATAAGTTTGATAAGAAAGAGCTTGACGAACTGAAAGAAGAAGTAAATAAAACTTTGCTTCGCCTAAAAGCTGCTACGGAAGCCGGGAAAGATGGAAGTGTCAAGATTAAGAGTATTGATACACAAATCAGGGAACAGCTTGAAGGATTTATTGGAAAAGATTCACAAGGACGTGAAGTTGTAAATCTTAAGGGCGCATGTAAGGCATCCGATAATGGGAAAAGAAAACAATTTCGAATCTTTTTTGATCGTAAAGCAGCTGCACCTGTAACAACTTCGGGAGGTAATATTATCTCAGGAGTGGTAGTTGATCCATCTATTTCAGCTCCTGTAAGAGCAGAAAGCGATATCAGGGATTATGCAAGTGTTGCAACTATTGGGGCAAGATCTGTTACATATGGCGAGTTGTATGACATCACAGGGGATGCTGCTTGGGTTCCTGAAGGTGGATTGAAACCGTCTATGACAGCAAAAGTAAGAGAGATAACCGTTACCGCAGGTAAGGTTGCACTTACTGTTAAATTGACAGAGGAAACAATAACTGACCTACCGCAGCTTGTTGCTGAAATAAGAACTGAAATTATAAACAGAATAGGATTAGCCGAAGAAGAAGGTATTTTATTTGGAACTGGAGCTGATGGTGAAATATTAGGTGTATTCACTACAATTCCAGAATTTACATTAACTGGATTATCTGTTGATAAACCTAACTACTTTGATGCAATCGTAGCTGCTTATACACAGGTTGTATCAGTATCCAAGATGAATTTCAGGCCTAATTTAGTTAGGGTAAATCCTATTGATCTGGCCAACATGAATCTGACAAAGGATGTAAATGGACAGTACCTATTCCCTCCTTTCTCTTTGGGTAACGGTGAAATAATATCTGGACTTCGTATTGTTCCTTCTCCAAGCGTTGATCAGGGATTCTTTTTTCTTGGGGACTTCAGCTATTTGAATATCCGTGACTATATCAGTCTTACCATTGAGATCGGATGGGAAAACGACGACTTTACTAAGAACATGGTTACTATGATTGGTGAAAAGCGTCTCTTAGCGTATATCAAGTCGAACTATCTGATTGCTTTTGTGAAAGGAGAATATACATCTATCATGGAAGCTATTGAAACTCCGGAAACAGTAACTACATAATTTAAAAATGATATGAAAAGACCAGTAGTAAGCAAAGAAAATGAAGCTAAAGGTATAAACATCAGTCTATCAGATGTTGTTGAAGTAACTTTCGTTAAAGATACCAGTTTCCATAAGAAAGGAGATAAAAAATATGTCTCACTTCCAATCGCCTCAAAACTAAAAGCTCAGGGCAAAGTAAAAATAGAGGGTGAAGCAGCTGCCCAAGTGGAATCATTAGAGAAGAAAATCAAAGAGAAGAAATGATCTTACTTGATAAGACATATTTCCAGGGAATCTTAAACCTTCCTAATATATCATACAATGATAGGGAAGGTTTGGGAAGCCTTATGCAATCAGTCGGAGAAAGTAACCTGAATTACTTCATTGCTAAATATGAGCCGGAATGCTTATCACTCATATTAGGAGAAGATTTATATAGTGCATTTATTGATGGCCTATATGAAGATCCTAATAATGAGATATGGATAAATATGAAGGATGCCTTATTCAGGAAAGAAGGAAAATACGGTTTTTCACCGGTAGCTAACTATGTTTATTTCTATGCAATGAAAGATTCCAGAAGTAAAACAACTCCCAAGGGGGAAATATCGGAGGCATCTTCATTCTCAGAATCGAAAGACAATCAGTTTAAAATGATTAATGCATGGAATGATATGTGTACTCAGGTATTCCGTTTTCGCAAAAACTTTCTATTAAAGAACTGGGCTGATTATAAAGTCTATGCTAATGGATTGGATGTAAGGATATGCGGCGTTTTTGAACCCATCAATGCTTTAGACATATGATCTTGTCGGTAAATAAAATAATAGGTTCGGCAGTATACAGGACAAAAGAGACATTGAATAAGAATAAGTCTTTTATCGATGGTTTGTCTAAGTATGCGTATGTCGATGATTGCTTATTTGATGATGAGTTTCATTTGTGGTATTATCCGGGTACTCCCGATGAGATATCGACTATACTAAATCAATTGAATAATATACCAGAAGGTCAGAAACTTAAATTCCCGGCTATAATCAATTACAACACATTTAAGCAGGTCAAGACCGACACAGGAACTTCTGTATATCTATCTATCGCTATTGTTGCCCGTACATTTAGTGAGTGGACAACCGGAGGTAGGGATAATAAGGTATTCGATCCTGTTTTACGACCCGTTTATGAGGCATTCATTAAAAGCTTGAAACGTCGTTATGTTAGTTGGGGTGATGGATTTATAAAGCCTTCGCATGATTATTTTGAGGTTTTTACAACCGGTCAGAATAAAGAGGTTGTAGAGAATCGATATACGGATCATTTGGATGTGATTGAATTGCATAATCTGAAGTTAATTATCAATGAAAGTGATTGTGAATCTTACAAAGAAGAAATAGAACTGGAGAACAAACTGGTTCTTGAAAATTTTAAAAATTTAATTCAATAATACAATGGCTATAATTGGAACAGTAGAGAGTACATGTATAGAGGAACCTCAAGTGTTCTCCGGAATAGAAAAGTGCTCCAAGAAAGAAGAATATACCGTAGGTATGTTCGTTACAGATGATAAAGCTAGATTTCCGGCAGATAAAGCCTTATTTTTAGCTGAACTGGAAGCTAATATTAATTCGGGTAAATTAACCCCATTAAAAAGTTTCATTGAGAACACCATGAGTGGAGGTGATGTGGCAACAAATGAGATAGGTTTTGCGGGCCCTGTACCTTCAGGGTATAATGCACTAAATGAAACATATCGATTTGAGCCGGGATCGGGTGATTGCCTGTATAAGTCGCTTATGCCATTAAATCAGCAAAAGAAAAGGGTTATCCGCATAGATAAAGACGGTTATGTTTACGGAACTCTTATTCAGGAGGGTGATACTGCTTCATTTGCAGGATTCTCTTCTTATATTGTTATCAGCAGAACTAAAGCTACATCGAACACTGATGTATATAATCTTAGTTTAATCGTTTATTATGGGGTGAACTATAAAACGATAGAAGAACCAAACCTGCATGCCTTTGAACTGGGAGAGATACCTGACGGTATCGTAGGAGTTTCCCTTGAAAAGGGAACTACATCGGGAACTGCAAGAGTAGTATCGTCCTGCGGAGGTACTGATTATACATTGGAATATGGGGCTGAGTTCGCTGATGAATCCCTGTTTGCAGATAAAACGGGTGCCGCTCCTACTTCAGTCGCCTTTAACTCGACAACAGGATTGCTAACATTTACGCCGGTCGGTGAATATCGTATTCTTGACGCAACATCTTTGGCTGCTAAGGATATCATAGGATTGGGTGGTGTGAATAAATACACTTCGCTGACATGAAATTGACATATTCGAATGGCACTACAAGTATATCTGACGATTTTATAAAGTCATTTAAGGGAGATAGGGATAAATTCCTGAAATGGGCGAAAGAGAGTCATAAAAATATACCTGAAGATTTATTGAGTGATGCCTTCGATTCGGTTAGTCCTCCGAAGGTAAAGAAAGAGAAGAAGGGGGAGCAATAACAGCTCCCTTTTTTAATTATGGGAACAGTCAAGCAAATACGGGATAGATACAGTGACGCCATTAAAGGCGTACATGAAGTTACCAAGAAGGTCGCTGATAGCAATAAGGATGTCCTGTTGTCATTAAACAGGGATCAGATGTTGTTAGGCAGGAATAAAGCCGGAGAAACATTTACTCCGGGTTATCTTAATGATCCGTATTTCAAAACTCCTGCAAGAGCTCAGGCATATAAGAAGATGAAGCAGGGATTAGAGCAGCAACATTCAAGCAGAATGAGGTTTTCCAATGTTCAGCTTTATCCGGATAAAAACAGTGATACGCCTAATCTTATTGTTACGGGTCCTTTTCAGGATTCCATGTTTATCACCGTTTCGGCAAGTGATTATTCTATAGGATCTACTTATGTGGATGCTTCGGATATTAATGCTAAATACAATAATGCCGTATTCGGGTTGGCTCCTAAATCGAAAGCATTCTTCTATAGAAACTGGATTCACCCGGCTATAATCAAGTATATCAAAGAAAAACTGAAGAAGAAATAATATGGGTTGTACGTGTATTAAAAGAAAGTCGGGACCTCTTGATAACATCAGACAGATGGCGGTGACCGAGGCTATAAACGATAAAACGAATTACATTATCTATGAATTTGAAGGCACAGTTTACTATGATAAAGTCTCTTGTTGGCAAAAAGACGGCCAGCGGGGAGCAGTTAAAGAAATCGTATCACATCTATGACCGATGCGAAATTTGTCCTTTGCCGGTATATATCGATGTGGTATGTAATGATAACCTGAAAGCATTAATCATAAAAGGTAATGTTCCGGAGGATGTACTATCTGTTACACGCACCATGTTAACTGTAGAGTTTGCTGAACTATCAGGCAATACTCAGATGGCCGCAACGCTTAATGTGATAAGACAGATAAATCTAAGGAAGATTCAGATTGAATGTTTGCGATTGTCGGCTAATCTTATTGCGGGTGGAAAATTCGAAGATGCGATTGAATATTTAAAGCCTTACCATATCAGAATCGATGAAAATCCGGATCAAAACGAAATAGACAGGGTTGTAAAACAGATAGAAGGCAAATTGAAAGGACGGATTGTATCCCTTCATGAATTATTGAAGAGATATGAGTCATTGTCATCTAAAACCGAAGGAGATAAGCCTAAGCCGGAATATTATACAGAAATGCTTATAGCTGTAAGTAAATATACAGGATTTCATCTACAAAAGGAGAAGCTTACTGTTTCGGAGTTTGCGATCTATCTTAAAAACTATAACCAATACATTGAAACATTAAATAAACAGAGTCATGGCAGATAATAATACAGAAAGAATTGATGATCTGGTAGATCCCGAAGCCCTTAAACAGCTACAGGCTTTAGAGACAGAGTTGGAGAAAGCTTATAACCAAATGGTGAAGCTACTTAAGCCTGCTCAGGATTTGGAAAAAGCATTGTCAAAGTCAGCTATTACCTATAAAGCATTAGTTGATGCAATAAATAGGTATGAAACATTAAGTAAACAGATAAATGTAACGCAGAATCAAACGATACAGACTTTAAGGCAGATAGATAGTGTTAGAAATCGTGTTGCTAATTCAAATTCAAACGAGGTTAGAGAATTAATTCGTTACGGACAAGAACTATCTCAAAACAGAAGGCGAATACAAAATGAAATAGCGATAGAAAGAGCACATGAAGGCTCGTTAAATCAGTTAAGAGCGACACTTCGATTATTGACCATTCAATGGGATGAAATGGGCAAAGAAGCCAGAGAATCTCTTGAAGGCCAAGAATTATTACAAAGATTAAGACTAGTTAGGGGAGAGGTAGGAAGTTTAGAAAGATTAACAGGAAGATCGCAAAGGGATGTCGGTAGCTATACTGAATCTATTGTCAGAGCATTTAACCAGATAACATCAGGTAATTTTCGTCAGGGTTTTTCTTCCTTAGGATCATTATTCGGTAATACTCTTGCTGTTTTTGGAGGCAATCTATTAACGAAAGCTGTTGACGGAATAAAAGCTTTTATTGGAAGTGTAAGAGAATTCGTATCTGAAAGTATAGATCTAGCTGCAAAAGCTGAAGGAGTAAATACAGCATTCGAGAAATTGAATAAACCCGGGCTTCTTGATAATTTAAGAAAAGAAACTAAAGGTACCGTTAATGATCTTCAATTGATGCAAGCATCTGTAAGAGCCAAGAATTTTCAGATTCCATTGAATCGATTAGGTAGTTTGTTGAAATTCGCTCAACAACGGGCGCAGGAAACAGGTGAAAGTGTCGATTATCTTACTGACTCTATAATTAATGGTATAGGGCGTAAATCATCTTTGATATTGGATAATTTGGGGATATCTGCCAGTAGATTACAAGCAGAGTTTAAAAAAACAGGCGATTTTGCTACCGCAACATTCAATATTGTAAATCAAGAACTTGAAAAACAGGGTACTCTTGCATTAACATCAGCTGATAAAGCACAAATAGCAAATGTAAAAGTCCAAAATGCACAATTAAAAGTAGGCAATCAGCTGCTTTGGGTGAATGACTTATGGTCAAAGATTAAATCATCATCTGCAGATGCTCTTTCTCAGGCAGCAGATACTCTTCTTCCTGCATTAAATGCATGGCTAGAGAAGGCTATCAATAAAATAATTGATCTATGGAATACTTTCGATGGATTAAGAAAGGTAATACTATATGTTATTGCTGTAGTTGAAACTCTTCAGGATTTTTTCAATTATACCATAATATCAACTATCAGTGGATTCAAGAACCTAACTAATATCATAATAGATAGTGCCGGAATAATAGGGAAAGTTGTAGACGGAATAAAAAAAGGATTGGATTTTACAGATGTTGATTTCTCCAGATTAAAAAAATCTTTTAATACGACTGTTGATGATCTTGGGAAAAACTCCGATATATTAACTAGAAAGATCGCCAAAAATTTCGCAAATGCGGAGATACAAGCCAGTAAATCAGTTGCAAGGATTAACTTAACCAATAGAGTCAAAGGTGAAACTTTTATACCGACAGATGATGGGGAAGATTCCAATAATACTGGAGATAAGAATGTCGATAAACGTATTGAAGCGGAAAAGAAGGCTATTCAGGATCTTGAGGAATTTAGAATAAAACAAGTTGTTGATGCTAATAAAACTTTATTAAGTGATAGTAAGGTATCTTATGAAGAGAGAATAGGTTATCTGGAAGAATATGTTGCATACTCAAAGAATTTAATCGAAGAACAGGCTAAAAACCAGATATCAAACCTGAAGAAAGGTGAAATGACCGAAAAGGCTTATCAAGCTAGTGTTACTCTGATTAATGCTAAAGCTGCTGCCGAAAGAATAAAGATAGATCAAGAAGCTACTAAAGCGAGAGAAACGATCAATAAGGATTACGCTGATCAATTGATGAAAGACCTGAAAGCGAATGTTTCCTTGCAAGCTCAAGCGATCAGCAGAGCCGAAGAAGAAGCACTGGATGTTGCGGAATTGGCATACTTAAATAAAGAACTTTCAGCCAGGGATTACGAGACTGAGCGTACCCGTATAGTCAGAAAGGCTGCCTTAGACCGCATGCAGGTGGAAATGGACGCTGTAAAGGAGCTAATGAATACCGAGAATCTGACAGCTGATCAGAGAAAAGACCTGAACCAAAAGCTTCTTGATGCTGAACTTGCTTACCAACAATATATAAATAAGGAAATTGTAAAAGACCAGAAAAATACAGCCAAACAACAGGAAGAAATAGAAAAGAGGTTAGCTGAAAAAAGAAAGGAACTATTGACTGAGGCTTTGACCCTGTTTTCGACTTTCTTTTCCGCTCAAACAGAACGTCAATTGGCTGCTATAGATAAAGAGTCGGAAGCGAACGATGAATATTACAGTGATCAGGAGGACAAGATTGACAGACTGGCTGAATCAGGGGCAATTTCCGATGAACAGGCGGAAGCTCGAAAGGCTGCTTTGGCTGAACAACAGAAAAAACGTGAAGCGGAATTGGAAGAACGAAGGAAGGAGATCAATCAGCGTCAGGCGAAGTTCGAAAAGGCTCAGTCTATTGCTACTATCGGGATAAATACTGCGAGTGCTATAATGAAAAATACAGCACAACTAGGGTTTCTGGCTGCTATTCCTGTAAACTTGCTTACTGCGGCTCTAGGTGCTGCCCAGATAGCTACTGTATTGGCTACTCCGATACCTGAATATGCAAAGGGTACTGACTTTCACGAAGGAGGGCCTGCGGTTGTGGGTGATGGCGGTCGATCTGAACTTGTTGTTACTCCGGACGGTAAGATGTATAAAACACCTTCTCACTCTGTTTTGGTTGATCTTCCTAAAGGATCCGAGGTTATGCCAGATTTTCATAAAGCCGTTGCTAATATATCGTTACAGCAGATGGCTACTCCGTTTGTTGAGAATAAAACTATTGTGATTGCGGAAAATGAAAGGCAACTATCTGCTATTGATAAAACAAATAGCTTAATAACTAATTTGATAACTAGCCAGAATAAGACAAGCAGATCTATGTCTTACAATTTAAGAATAAACAGTCTAAAAAGATAATTATGAGTCAAATTGAAGCGTTAAGATCATCTTTGGTAAGAGAAGAAGTAAATTACCGGAAGCAAGTAGGAAGACCTCCTATGCATCAGGTTAGAAACGGGGTTCTTGAATCGATACATCCTGTTCCTCCAAAATTGCGTTACACACTGAGTGATCCGTATATGTTTGTCGGTGATAAGGCTATATATACTCAAGGCGCATATTTTATTGAAGGAGAATCAGGAGATCCCGTTTATGTATATGACAACGACTGGTCTATAATACATATAGATTTTGTATTCTATAGAAGCGATACCGGAGGTAAAACTTTTATGTATGAAGGTTGTATATTCGGTGATGCCGTATTAGTGTTCAGATCGGCTACTGATGAAACTTTAGGATTTTGGAAAGTTCCTGCTGAATATGATAGCATTGATAATGCACTGTATGAAATATGGGATATACTACTGGAAAAAACATCTTATATATTGGCTTCGGTATATATGCCGGGTGTAAAAAAGAATTATGGTATAACTATACAGGATTTTAAAGAATTCGATATTACAGATTTCGTTCATAGCGACACAGATTTTGAAGTTGCACAGATCCGGGAAAAAACATCGGGTGTTGTCAAAGAGTCTACTTTTGACTTACAACTAACCGGTATAGCTAAACGATTTGTACAAGGGGTATTTTTCATAGATAAATTGAGAGGAAATGTCCAGTTGAATATTTATGTAAGGGAGGCATCGGGACGAGTCTATAATAAAGAAAAAGTAGAGGTTCTGAGTTTTCCTGAATTGGAATTTTCGAATACAGTATTAAAAATACAAACATTAAATCTTAAGTTGACCGAATATGTAAATTCGAACGGAAAAGTTAAGTATGATATTCCGGTTGCTGATATTAAAAGCTCAAAGCAGTGGAAGTATGACCGTGTAACGATGGAAAACAGGGGTAATTACGAGATGCCTGTAGGATTAGAATATAATTTTACTATTTCCACCGAATCGAGAACGCAACCGTACATATATCTTTCGAGCAGTGAGATAACACCTGGTACGGCTGAGCATGACATGAAAACTCAAAGTTCGCAGGCTTGGAGTGAAGATAATTACTTCTTTGAAGCTGCCAGCACTGTGCAACCTTCTATTGTTGCTGATTTTAAGATGTTAAGACACTGGAATAATGTTGCTTCTCGTCCTGATTTGGATTATGTGGGTTACCTGATGATAATAAAGAATGATGATTTTGATAATCCTATTTATAAAGAACAGTTTGAATTAGAAAGCAGGGGAACGGAAACTGGCGAAGACGGACAAACTAATAATTTTGCAATTTATAGCAAGATTGTTAAACAAACAATAACATTAAGCCAGCCGTTGGTAGCTGGTGACAAACTAACTATGTTAGTTGATAATGTCAGTAGTAATGGTGATCCGAATGAACAAAATTTTGGAGGTTCTTATATATCAGAGTTTAACGATTTCAGGATAGTATATACGTCAAAAGGCTCTGAATTGGCTCTTGATGTTATAGAGCCTACAGTTCTAGCCAATAAACTACTAGCTAGAATGACAAATAACCAATATTCGTATCAATGTGTTATCAACTGGAATACAAGCCTAAGTTATAAGCCATTAATATGTGCTGCGGAAACTCTGAGAGGTCTCGATAATGCCAATATCCATACATCTATGAGCGATTTCATGAACTGGATGTATGCAAATGGGTATGAATATGTTTTAGCGGATTATACGCTTACGTTTTCACCTCGTGATACTTTATATCAGAAGGATGTCACTGCTTTGACTCTGAAAAGCGGAGAGGTTAAGGATGTTTTAACAAAAGCCAGTAAGGAGTTTGCCTATACATCGGTTCAGGTTGGTTATGATATGGAAGATTATGAATCAGCTAACGGAAGGTTTGAAATAAACGGAACTTTCGAATATTCTACTGACTATGTGAATTTTGACGATAATACATTGAACCTTATTTCTCCTTACCGTGCCGATGCTGTTGGAATGGAGTTGCTATGTTGGGAGAGAGGGAATAGCAGCAAGGATAAATCATCAGATAATGACGTATTTGTAATTGCTATGACAGAAGAAGATACTTATTACAGGTATTATGATGATTATATGTTTGAACCTGGCAATAATATTACAGGCGATATTCGTTTTTTTAATGCTGTTTTGAACCCTGCTTTTCTGATTCAACTAAACGAAAGTTTAATCGGTATCAATACTGATAAGTTGATATTTGCAAGTACAACCAGTAACAGGTCGGGTATTATATGGATAAAAGATGCGGATAGCCCCGGAGGATGGCGTAAAGACGAAAGTTTGCTTTATACAGACAAGGATATTCAATCTAAATTATTTGAACCATACGAATATGATTTTGTGACCGGAAACTTCGTAAAATTACCGGATGTATCAACATGGAACGGGCTAATTATGTTCTACAATGGAAGGACTAAGCTAAGAGGTTTTGTCAAGGAAATAATGAAAAACTATTCTAACAACACTGAAAGTACTTGGATATTGTACGCTGTTGAAGAATAGTATACCAAAATTAACAAAGAGGATATACAATATATCCTCTTTGTTATAAGCTTATCCCAACCCGGTAACTCCTATTCACTGTTATATTATATTCTTCATTAGTCGATTATATCTCAAAATAACTCTCTATTATTCAACTTGTTTTTGATTAATTCGAGTACTCCATTGTAAATATCATACAGCTCTTTCTTGTCTTCAGATCCTTCCCATTCCGAGAACTTATTACATTCGAAGAACTTCCAAGAGAATACTCTCCTGGCTTTATCCGATAATTGAAGATTGTCGAAAATCTCTCTTACCTTTTGCATCTGTATGAGAATATCACCTGATTTGTCCTGCTCTATGTCTTCATCATCGATCAGATCTAATCTTTGAATATCAACATTAGAATCTAAAGGAATAGGTTTGTACTTGTGCCTGTAAGGTGAGGTAGGGGATTGTATGTTTAATTTTATCATTTGCAAGACAAAGAAATCTAATTCCCGGTACTGGCCCTTCTTGGATTCATACAGTTTTAGCATATATTGCTCATTGGTCTCGCATTTCTCAATCAACATTATCAGTACTTCATTCAGTACATCGATGGCTTCATCATCCATACCGGAATGGGTACAGTGATATAGAGCATAATCGAGCCAACGATCATACCGTTCGGATATATATTTATTTATAATTTGATTTGCCATCTTTACTTACTTCAATATTAAAAAGGTGTATCTTCTGATTCATTCAAAAAATCCTGATTGGGAGCAATAACAGGAGGAATATATTCATCTGCAGATGCTTGATTGACTCCGTTATCCCAAATCTTCTTATATCTTTTGTCATGATGAAATATAACAGGCTGGTTACGCGCTCCTTCTCTATATTTTGATATTATTAGTTTTCCTCTGCCTTTCCATGGAACACCTTTGCTGTCTTGTACATCGGGGTTGTAATAGTCAGGCTTATGGATGAAGAGTACAATGTCAGCATCCTGTTCGATATCTCCAGATTCACGTAAGTCGTCTAATTGGGGTTCTCTTACTGCCATACCTTTTTGCGGTCGGTTCAACTGAGAAAGCAAGATGATTGGGATATCCAATTCCTTTGCCAGATTCTTTAGTTCACCTGTGATATATCCGATCTCCAGCTGTCTGGATTGAAATTTAAGATTAGTACGTATTAAGCCCAAATAATCAATAACCATCAGTTTTAATTTACCTTTACGGTACATGCGACGCGCTTCAGACTTGATATTATTCAGATAGCGGATATTGTGACTATCTGCAATATTCATCTTTAAGTTCCACAGTTGCCCGACCCGTTCATCGATTGCAGACCATTCTTCATGGCTCATTTGTCCTGATTTCAAATGCTTTTCATTTATCCGATCGTCCTCAAGTAGATACCTGTTGACCAGCTGTGTCCTTTTCATCTCAATAGTGACAAACAAAACATCTTTATCTGCTGCAGCTGCTGCTTTAGCGAAAGCCAATGCATGCTGAGTTTTACCCATTGAAGGCCTAGCTCCGATGATTATCAGATCAGGAGAAGACCATCCTCCGGCAAAAATCTCATCAAGAGTATTAAGACCTGTAGTTACAGATAGCATTATGCCCTTTTCTCTCAACTCTTGAGTCTTTGATGCCTTTTCCATTGATTCTGTTAATACTTCACCCATGGGCACCGATTGGCAGCTACTTGAACTGGAAACGAGTTCCGTTAGAGACTTCTCCAGTTCCTCAATTGTTTCTTCTACATCCTGAGTCTCATCGAAAGCCATTGCTGTTATTTCTGATGTAATACGGATCAGGTTTCGGGCTCTTGCTTTCTGACTGATTATTTGGGAATGAAAAACTATATGGGCAGCTGATGCGACTTTATCTGTGAGCTGGGCAATGTATACCGGGCCTCCGATCGCATCAAGATCTCCAGACTTACGTAATTCTTCTACTACAGTAAGCATATCTACAGGCTTATGACTCATTGACAACTGCATGATCGCTTTGTATACTGTTTTATTTGATTCGACATAGAAGTCTTCCGAAATCAGTATATTCTCGATATCGAGATAAGCTTTTGAGTCTATCAATAAAGCTCCCAGTACTGCTTCTTCAAGTTCTACTGCCTGAGGCTGTAACTTTCCAAGCTCAATCGACGACGGATGGTCCTGCCGGTTGTTGTATTTCTTTTGCTGTTTTGCCATAAATAGGTTCTCTGTTATTCCATGTGCCTAGCCTTAAAGCCAGATCCCATGTTTTTTGTAATTCAAATTTCATTTTGGTCTGGGTTCTATTTGGTTCAGACCAAAAATTAAAAAAAGCACGAATCATATCTTTACCGTATCTCGGAACATATGGAACAAGAGATTGATAAAATTCATCTTTACGTTTTTCTGTAGCAGCTTTAGCTGCGTTAGCTTTCTTGATTTGTTCTTTAGCTTTAGTTTCCTGATCAAGGCGCTTCAATTCTTCTGCTTTCTTTTTACTCTCGATAGAGAGTTTTTCTTTCTCTATTACTGTACTATTATTTCCTTTACTTTGTGTATTATTGTCGGCAGTAATAGAGTTATTGTTATCATTAATTCCGTTATTGCAAACATTAACCAATAAATAAGGAAATACTTCATTTGTCTTTCTTCTCTTTATAGCCTCAAAATATCTGGTCTGAATTCCGACACTTGTTAGAATCTTATCCGAATCAAACAGAGATTGGTCGTAGAACCCCCACTTGACTAAGCGACTCACAATCTGGTCTATTAATTCAGCACTGACACCGGGCAGGTTTTTAAGGAGTTTCATCTTTAGCATCTCATTCCACTGTAAGAAGTACCCATTACGGTATACCGCACACAGCAGCTTTATTGTTGCTATTTCTCCTTTAATCCCGAATTCGCCCGATATCGCACCTATCTTTTCATCTTCGAAGAAATCAATATCGAAAGGGAAATAATCAAGTCCTCTTTTCAATGGTCTTGCCATAGCTTACTCCATTTCTTTAAGTCGTTTTTGTAGATACTCGATGAGTTCTTCAACATCTTGTTTATCTAGCACGATCTGAGTTCAAATTTGGTAATCCTCTAATGTCTCATTACATGTTTGTAAACTCATGCCTGTTTCCATGTTCTCAATTTCTATGGAATCACCGTTATATTCATATTTCAATATTGCTGCCATACTTATAATCTTATTTAAAATCTAACATTGTTTGTTTTCGGTTTCATATCTCCACCCCCTCTCTATTGATATACTCGGTACAATCCCAGAAACTAAGTTTACCTTTTACATCTAGAATAGGTTCATCGAATAGTATAGGATCAGCGACTACCCAATTGTATATGGGCTTAAACCATTCGTTTGTCATTTCATCTTGACCAACTTCTGATTTTTCAGCCCAAATACTCGGATGATTAACAACACAATCAACGAAGCGACATGAACCAATAATCGCGGATAGTTGAACCTTCTCAATTAGATTTATTTTTTTAGACTGTATTAAGTAATTTAGCTGATCAGCCGTAAATACACCTTCATTAAAATATTGTCCAACTGGTTTAGCACTCGCATGAATGAATACACGTTCACCTTTATGCTTTTCAGGTAATGGCCATGTTCTGTTTTCGATTGGTTTTATACCAGCACATAGTAAGTATGCCCAAGGCTGTTTTACTGAAATTGCTATATTCATTTGGTAGCCTCCTTTCCTGATACACAATTAAACCGCTGCAACATTCCTCTAGGTGTGATACGTCGATGAATCATTTCCTGCCTTGTCTTATGAATTCTCTCGTCTGAATAATCAGAAAAGAAGCCATTCCTTTCTTTTTTAGATAGAATACAGTAATAAGGTTCAGCCTTAATGAAGAAATCCGTTCTTGTATATCTTTTTGCACAGTCGGGGCAAATGCAATCAAGTAGAATATCCTTTTTGTTGTTAGGATTGTGCATATTGATAGTTTCATTTATTGAGTCGTCTGCATGTTCTAGTAATGCTAATTTATGACCGTCAGAAGCAACAAAATTGATACGCCCAGCTGATACGTCAAAATATACACCATTCATTACAGGCCTTAACTCATCATTAGCGGAACAAAAGGAAGTTTTTTCAATTCCGTTTAGAAGAACTTTTGCAGAGATCGAAAGTTTGGTTGTATCGTTGGTGCTTTTATCTTTAGGATATTCATCTGGTGCTTTACCAACTAATTCAAATTTGCCCCCTTTGTATTTAACCGTGATACCTAATTTATCGTCAATTATGATCGTAATAGGTTGTTCCGGTAATGTCTTTAATGCTTCTATTATCAATTTAGGTTCAATACAGATAGAAATATTGTTATCTGTTAATATCCCTTCAATTGAAGTATTCATTCTGCCTTGGTAATCGGCAGCCGAAATGTTTACTTTTCCATCTTGGATATTCAATAGAATATTTTCCAATATAGGAAGAGTCGATTTAGGTGAAATGATTTTACTAACCGAAATTAATCGTTTAAGTAGTTCAGAACTTGAAATGGTTATAGTACTTGTCATAATGCCTTTTGTTTTTGAAGGCTACCAGACAAAGTATTTTATAGGAATTCACAAGAAAGTATGAGGGAAATATATAAGCGCAAAAATGCCGAACTCATACTTTCTATGAATTCGGCTCAACTATTCGTTGCAAATATATTCAATAATTTTTCACATACGCAAATTATTATTGAATTATTTTTTTATAATAATTTTGAATGTAAATAAAATACTTCGTCTTCCTATGTGTTTTCCTGAGTACTCTCCTAAGTACATAAAAAAATAAAGCGTGCAAACTATTCATTTACACGCTTATTGCCATCATTAAAAGTGACCCCGGAGAGGCTCGAACTCTCGACCCAATGATTAAGAGTCATTTGCTCTACCAACTGAGCTACGGAGTCTTTCTGCTTTTCTAAAAGCACTACAAAAGTAAAATAAAATATTTATTCAAAGAGGCTTTTTTCAAAAAATTACATATATAAAAACTTCTTGAATATCGATCATTTCTATAAACACAACGTCATTATAAGTATATTTGTAATCTGTTTCAATAACATCAACGAAGTAACTATCTATGAATCAAGATTCACAATTTATAAGCAGAACAATTATAGAATGGTACAATCATCACAAAAGAGATCTGCCCTGGCGTGAAACTAAAGATCCGTATCGAATCTGGATTTCGGAAATAATACTGCAACAGACACGGGTGGTTCAGGGATACGATTATTATATACGGTTTGTAGATACATTTCCCGATATCATTCAATTAGCAGATGCAGACGAAGATCAGGTATTAAAGCTCTGGCAAGGCTTAGGATACTATAGCCGGGCTCGTAACTTACATACAGCGGCTAAGCAAGTTCGCGACAACTTTAAAGGCTCTTTTCCCCGAACGTATGAAGATATTTTATCTTTGAAAGGAGTCGGAGAATATACTGCCGCGGCGATCGGCTCTTTCGCATTCGAGCTTCCTTATGCAGTGGTAGATGGTAATGTATTCCGGGTTTTATCCCGGCTATTTGCCATAGATACTCCGATCGATACATCTACAGGAAAAAAATTGTTTACTGAGCTCGCCAACGAGTTATTAGATACAAAACAACCCGGATTGTACAACCAATCCATAATGGATTTCGGAGCATTACAGTGTGTACCCCAGTCTCCCGATTGCCCTAATTGTCCTTTATCAGACAAATGTATGGCATACGCTCAGGGTAAAGTGAGCAGTTATCCTGTAAAACAAGGAAAGACCAAAGTAAAAGAACGGTTCTTTAATTATTTGGACATTCATTACAAAAACAACACATACATACAAAAACGTACAGCAAATGACATCTGGAAGAATCTATACGAACTTCCTCTTATCGAAACAGGTAGCGAACTTACCTTAGAAGAATTACAGCAAACACAGCCTTTTACGGATATTCTCCAAAACGCAGGTAATATATCTATCCGCCCTGTAAGCTTTACTTTAAAGCATATATTATCACACCGCATTATCTACGCTAAATTCTATAAGATAGATATTACTGATGATACATTGCTTAAGGATAGGTTTATTAAGATAGACAAATCCCAACTGGACAACTACGCAATATCGCGACTTGTCGACAAATATTTCGAGAAACAGGCTAAACCGGATTTATTTCTCTGAGAAATCGTATCTTTGCAGACTCTTTTACTTACAAATTGTCAATAAGATATTATGAAATCAGAAAAATACAAAATACTCTTTGTCTGCCTCGGAAACAAATAATGTTTTTATTTAAATTTATAATAATCTTATTATTAATAATATAAAAATTAGTTACTACATTTGGAATGTAAACCAATTTATATTTTTATTGGTTTTATGTAAACTGCAATGTAAACTAATTTTATATATGAAAGCTACTGTTTCTGCAATTCTTTATACATCCAAAACCTTAGCAAATGGCGAACATCCAATTATGTTGCGAGTGTGTTATAATGGGAAAAGAGCATACAAAAGCATAAAAATATCTTGTCTTTCAAAGGATTGGAATAAAGAGAAAGAAGAAGTCAGGAGCAAACACCCATATAGCAATACACTTAATTCTATTATTAATAAGGAGTTATCTTTATTAAAAGAAGTAGTATTGGATTATGAAAGGACGGAAAAGCCCTATTCAGCAAAAACGCTTGTAGAAGAAATATCTAAACCTCTACCTTCAAGAAAAACTTTGTTAGAATTGATTGATGATAGGGTACAATATTTCAAAATAGAAAAAGGAGAATATAATACCTCAACAGGATATAGAACACTATATAACCTAATCAAGAAATTTTCACCAACCAAAGACTATGAATTATTTGAAATAAATCGGGATTGGTTGCGAGAATTTGAAACTTTTCTGAGAAAAACAAATAAAAGAGATACAAGTATATATAAACACTTCTGTTGCCTAAAAGCATCTATTAATCATGCTATCAATAAAGGATTTATTCTAAAAGATAATAATCCGTTTAATGGCTTTGGACAGAATTTAGATAGGAGAACCAAGAAAAGAGCTTTGTCTCTTGATGAAATGAATTGTTTATTGCATTATTTTACACAAAACTATCGTTGTGTACATTTGGATAATACTTATCAACTTTATTATCAGAACTATGTTTTTCATGAAGGAAAAGCTTTACGACATGATTGTGAACCTGTCCATCCAAGAAGAGATGAAGTAGAAGATTTTGAAGATAAAACAGTTCGGAAATTTTGGAATGACTATTTCAAAAAAGAGGGATATAATAAACTTCATCCTCAACTTGATAGTGAAGGAGTTGCTTTGAGCCTATTTCTCTGTTCCTATATAATGCAAGGCTTAGCCATGATAGATTTAGCAAATCTTCGATGGAGAGACCTTAAATTGCTGTCTATGTTAGATGAAAAGAAGTATTTGCAGGATTATGACCTTCATGGTAAAGATTATGCAGAAGCTCACAAAGTACATAAACACTATTATGAGATTAATCTTTTAAGAAATAAGACGAAGAAACCAACTAAAATAATTGTGGATTTAGATGATTTCAACTCTTTTGCTTGTTTGTTTCTTCCATCGGTCAAAACATATAATGAGAATAATTATATATTTGGTGTTTTCGACATAGGACAGGATGAAGCAACCAAATTTAGTCGGATGACTTATGTTAATTATTTAGTTAACCATAATTTGAAGAAAGCAGCTAAAAGAGCAGGGTTAAGCACTGATATAACCTTTTATTCTGCCCGACATTCCTATGCTTCACAACTATACCATCAGGGAGTTTCTATTAGCCTCATAGCTCAGAATATGGGACGGGATGTTTCGAATATCGAGACCTATCTTAAAGAATTTGATGATAAGCGAATTATAGAAGCGAATAGGAATATTTGGTTTTATGCTACTGCTGATTATCAGAAAATTAAAACTGAATAACCTCATGCCGTACGGACGGGAGGCGTGTATCCATGTAAGCAAAAGCTATTAAACTATGGGGTACTTTTGAACTTGGGTAATGGTCTCTATCGCTCTCTTTAAAAATTTTTGGTTTTAAAAATTTCTAAAAATACAAGTTGAACTATATTAAACTTCATCAACAACAATACCACCATTGTTATAATATATATCTACCTCCCCTTCTTCCAATTTTCTTAATAATTCTTTATCATCAGAATCAGATACAGAAAGATTGTCTGTAAACTTAAATAAATCGCCTTGGTGGGATTTATCCATATCAAGCTGCGTCTTTCTTCGGTTTGGCTCAAAAAACTCAATAGAACAGGTCGGAGATAGGTTATATTCATCATACACTTTCTCTATAACCTTTTCTATATCATCAGGGGTGTATCGATTAACCTTATCTGTATCTAAAATAACAATGGCATCATGTATTGATAAGGCATCACAACCACGCTTTTTGTACAGGTTAGTGAGTATCTTGTGAAAGATATCGCTTTCCAATTTCATCATCTCATGGCTTAGTTTGGTTCTGTCATCATTAGGTTTATGTTCATTTATTATCCTATAAACAGTCGGGTATATCTTTTTGAAGGTCTTTGCAAACTTCTTATGTAAGGTTGTCTTTGATTTGGAGTAAAAAACCTCTCTAAACAAAGTTATCTTTACATCCTTACGTTCCAATCCATCAGCCTTAAAAAGTTCCGTAAAATCATCCCAAAACACACCCATTGAAGTAGAATATATATACTTGATTATGTCTTTGGGTAATTTGTCTAATTTTGCATTTTTGTGATTTTTTATATATCTGTTAATCTGATTAATAGATTTTGTAGTATAATCATATTGATAGTGATATAATATATAATTTATAATATCTTTATTTATAAATTTATAATAATCATAAATAAAATAATTAAACAATAATGGATGTGAATTCTTTATATCAATACTAAATTTAATATTAAGAAAATCTTTAAATGGTTTTGGTGTTGAACTTAATATTGAATAAATTCTATCATTATCATCTATTGATTGAATTCTAAAATCATCATTATTATGTTCTATGTATTTATCTAATATATTGTAATAATAGGCTTTTTGAAAATTACTCATGTATGGGCGAGTATTTATATATTCGGTTGCTTCATTAATATATTTAAATTTTAAATTTTTTAAAATTCTATTATAGCTATCACATAGGTTCTTTTTCTCAATTGGCAATGTATTATAGAATTTAATGTATTCTTTTTCTAACAAATGGTCCATTTCATCCCTATACTTTATCAATGTTAAATGAGTTGTGTAGTATTTTCCAACCCTATTTATATAATCTTTGGTTATTTGATATGCCATTGAATGCCTCCCTATACTATAACGATTATCAACATTAATTATATTCATATATTGAAGTGCATTTATAATCTTTTTATAATCATTTCCCAACACTTTTTGCATAGCAGAAGCATTCAGCCTTGCCCAACCATATTTATTGTTAATACATCGTTTACATAGAATATGTATAAGGAATTCTATTTTCTTT
The DNA here is from genome assembly GCF_900128985.1 of Indolivaga macrotermitis. Lineage (GTDB taxonomy): Bacteria > Bacteroidota > Bacteroidia > Bacteroidales > Dysgonomonadaceae > Dysgonomonas_A > Dysgonomonas_A macrotermitis. The sequence goes on from NZ_FQUC01000007.1 coordinate 40,077, forward strand.
TTTAATTTATCTTCGTCTTTATCTATCAGATTATCTTTTAATTCATTTCGTTTAATATCTTCTTTGAGAAAAGACATTTGAATAGGTGTTGGATTATTCGGGATATGAATTTCTTGTTTATAGTTGACTTCTCTAAACTTTTTCAAAACCTGATTCATATCAAGCTCCTTTATGTAAAATAGAATAATCTTACCGTCTTTTTCTTTATATGTTTTTGCCATGGTATAGGTGTTTTTCCAAATTGTATAATATTTATATTATATATAAATATAGTTTAATATAGTACAAAATTAAAAATAATGATAATAATAATTACAGAAGACATGGCAAAACGTTTATTTCGTGAGGCATCAGAGGCAACTAAAACTTTGATGTCCATCAAAAAACAGGGCTGTAACAACCCTAATTATGGTAAAAAAAGGAGTGAAGAAACACGCAAAAAAATTAGTAATTCGTTAAAAATGGCATGGGAAAATATTCCAAATAAACCTTCTAATGAGTGATTTATATAGATATTCCTAAAAATTAATTATATTTGTCTCAATAATAATTTATTAATATAGTATTATGGCAAATTTAATGAAGAAGGATAAAATAATTGAGCAATCAATTAAGCATAAAAAAGAGGATAGAATACATATTATAACAAGTATTCTTCAATCATTATCAGAAGAAGATAACAATAATAAACTTCAAGTTGAAATTGATATTTTGAAAAAAGAATTGGATTTATATAAGAAAAATTCTTCTAAAATTATACGTGAATATGTAAATAATGAGTTGAAAAAGCAAGAATAATTTAAGCAACTTGACACGTACGGCAATGTGTTCCGAATTGTATATTATTCTCTATTTTAACATACTCAATTAATAGCTAATATATTAAGTAAATGTTAGTGCAAAAAATAGATTATCTTACGTGCGTTCGCTTTAAAAAGATTATAAAAAAAATAAAAGGTTGTTCTTCAAACAACCTTTTTAATTAGATATTTTATTTATGGTATATATAAATCGGATAATTTAAGCCATCCTTTTGTCGTATTGCCTTCCATATTCACATATTCAACATAAGCAAACCCATTTTCTTCTTTTAATATATTTACTAAATCATTTTCAACCAAATATGTTTTTTGTACACTTTCTTTATTTGGCTCAGAATGAAAATATGTTTTTTTATCAACAAATCTTGTAGTAATTTCTTTACTATTATCTTCTTGCGGAGTACTATTTATCAACTCTTTACTAATGCTATTCTCATTATTATCTTTTCTAAATGAATATCCATTACCAATGCTGATTAGCTTATCATAGCTATTCAAGTGCATAGTTATATTTTCATTTCCTAATGTTGCATAAAGTTCACTATCTTTAATAAAATATGTACCCTCAATGCCTTTCAACTTTAATGTATTATTATCTCTAATTGTAAGATTAATTATACCCATTCCATCAATATAAGCAGACCAATTTCCTAAAATCCAATTATATAATGAAGTTGTTTCTTTATTGATATTTGATTGAGGTTTATTTTCCTGATTATTAGCATTTGTTTGAGTATCTGTAATCTTTGTATATGGTGTACCATCATGTTTTGCTTTTTCATTGTCGTAGCCATCATAAACATATCCATCTCTTAAAAATAGTACATCTCCTCTCAATGTTTCTACTTTTATTCCATTATGATAATAATCCCAACTACCTCCCCATTCTTGCCATCCATTATCAATAGTCATCTTTATAGTTTTATCTTCATATAATTTCAGTTTAATATTAAGCGGTTTTAAGGCACTCAATTTAGCATTAAAGGAATAATATCCATTAGTAGGGTTAGAAGAACTATTACCACTATTAGAGCAAGAGTAATTGATTAATAACATCAATATAATAATTAAAATAAGTTTTAAATTTTTCATATTATTAATGATTAATTATAGATAAAAATATAGATTATTTTTTGTGATAGCAGTTAAATTATTCATTGATAAAATCTTTTATAGGAATAATCATTTTAGATTGATGTGTATTAGTATGGATATTCAAGATTAATTTTTCATCATCAATCGTCCATTCTCTTTTAGTAACATTTTTCAAAAATCTATTATAATCAATGGTATTATAAACACCATTACCAATAAATGATATTTGTTTAATTTCATTGTTTTTTCCTTTTTTAGCTAATAGCATAGATAATGCATCTTCTTTTGCTTCAATAGAAAAATCATCACTATTTAATTGAATTTTAAAACTATCATTGAAATTTATATCTAATACTCCCTGTTTTTTGTAATATTTTTCACCTGTATTAATATTCCATACCTCTATCTTACTTTCTGATAGTTTGACATCTGTATATTTCAACTTATCTGCATTAAGATTTATATATCCATTTTCTAAATCTATTGCGTCAGTCCATGACATTGTATTTTTTGATAAATCAAAATTAAATCTTCCTTTATAATATGCATGTTTCCCGATAAAATCAAGATACATAATTTGATTATTCAATAGAGTATATTGCCACCACATATAATTTGGTCTTTGGATTGTATCAGAAAATTGTTTATTGTCATCTTTATATTGTATAATAATAGGGCTTTTGTCATTCATGACATAATCATAGAAATCGTATGCATATTTGCTTATATTATATTCTTTATAGCTATTAGGGACTTGTTTTAATATTCCTTTGATTTTAATTATATTATTGCTATTACTGTTAGTATTACTACTATATCCAAATAATATATTCATTGTCGATTTTGGATTATATGTAGATGAAGCTCCATTGGGCTTTTCATCAAATGAGAATACTATTTGTTCAAATCTTTCTTTATTAAAATCAATAGTATCTAATTTAATTATAGGTTTTTCAGGTTCTTGGGGATTATTCGGTTCTTTGGATTCAGGTTTAAAATAATCAGGTTTTATAATACCCTTTATTTTGTTTTGCTTATTGTCGTAAATGTAAATCTCTTTATTTTCTGATGTATATAATAATGGCTTAATTACATTATCAATACCAATATATGATTTATCAATATATACCTTATATGTATGCCTTTTATATTGATAATAATATTCTCCATCCTCAATAGCGATATTACTCCATACATCAACATTTTTATCATCAACAAAATGATACGCAATATCTTCAATCATAAAGAATTTATCTTTAATGCAGTTTTGTATAATAGTAGTTTCATTAGTTTGTATATTATCTTCATCATCAGAGTCAGAACTACAAGAATTAAACAGTAGTAAGCATAGTGCAATAAACACAAAGAATAAAGAATTAATCTTTTTCATAAATTGAGAATTAGTTATTTATAATGTTAAAATTTATTCTACACAAAATAGATATAATGCTAAATGGTATATATTTAGCATTATTCTATTATGGATATGGTAAATGTTTGTAATTAAAAATGAATGTATAAGGTCTTATTATATTTATGAATATAATAGATATGAAAGGTAGTAATAGGCATAAATAAATTGTTCCCATAAAAAAGTGCATAACACCGATGCTATTAATCTTCAGGAACCACTACGAACCCTCTACCAACAGACACCGATGTATGCACCCTATCGGTACATACATCACATCTGCTCTGAGGGTAGAATCCTTAAATGTAGTGGTTTTGAAGATTCCCAAAGCTTTTACGACATACGTTATAAATCTAAGAAGTAGCTAAATACAACAACACCTTGCCTTTTAGCTAATACAAAGATAAAAATTATTCTTTAATAATGTATTTTGTTATCAATCCATGAGTGTTATCAAATAAATCTACAATTCATTAATGATTACATCTTTAACTGTCATCATTTTTATTAAAGAATATTTTGATAACACAAAAAGGACCCGTACATTTGTATTAGTAATATAATACTAATTGATACAGATATGAAAACAGCCGTAATTTTCGCTCGTGTAAGTTCTTCAACTGACAGACAAAATACAGACCGCCAAATAAACGACCTTACCAACTATGCAAACAAAAACGACTTCGAGATAGTAAAGGTTTTTACAGAACATATATCAGGGGCGAAGAAAAATGAGGAACGCACCATATTGATGGAGTGTATAGATTTTTGTATCTCTGAAAAAATATCCACTTTGCTCTGTTCGGAGCTTTCACGCATTGGACGTTCAACTTTACAGGTGTTGAAAACATTGGAAGCTTTACACGAAAATGGTGTGAATGTTTACGTGCAAAATTTATCTATCAATACACTTACAGAAGACAAACAAATCAACCCAATCGCATCAATCATTTTGACTGTAATGGCTGAAATGTCGAATATCGAACGCCAAAACATTCAATATCGCCTAAATTCGGGACGGGCAACTTATATTGCCAATGGGGGCAAACTTGGACGCAAAAAAGGCTCTATCAAAACAACAGAACAAAAAAAGCAAGAATATTCAGAAGTTATATACTTACTTAAACGTGGTTATTCTGTTCGGAATATTGCTAAACTGACAGGCTTTGGAAGTGCGACTGTGCAAAGAGTGAAAAAAGAGTTTTCCATATAGAAAACTTATATTGTAATTTTTTGTTCTTTAATTTTATTTTCAATAATATTATTTATCCTATCTACAAATTTGCCACCTGTATTGGATATCATATAATGGTCTTTTCTTAAAGCACGACTTACTTCAATGTCTTCTTTTACCAAGTCTCTTTCCTGCAATTTTGACAGAAGAATCTTTACTGACAATTCGCTTCGGTCAAGAGAATTGGAAATTTTAGATATAGTTACAGATTTATTTATTGTTCGCAAATAATCCAACAAAATAAATTCATCAAAAGTAGTTTTTTGTATATTTTTGTTTTCAATAAGTTTAAGCCTGTCTTTAATTTCTTCATTTGAAATAACAACCTCGCACCTTGTTATAATATCATTTTCTAAACAAGTCGGGCATTTCATATTATAACTTTTTAAAGTATTATGCATTTTATATGGAAATTCATGCCCTTGTGAACATTTAATGACTTGTGTTTTATTAAAATAATCAAGAACAAGAATATTCATATTGAATCGAGGTAAAGCAAAATAATTAATCAACTTCTCTGTATATGCTCGATTAAAATTAATATTGTGTCTTTTGCATAAGCCAAAATCCAACGAATAGATAGTAGACAATTCATCATTTTTGTCTTTGGTACAATTATAGGTAGACAAAAAACCATTTAATTCCAAATTGCTTAATAAATGGTTTAGATTAGTATTAATAATAAAATGATTCCCAGGCTTCCCTTTCATTCTAGTTCTATATGCAGTAGAAATATTGAGTTTTTGTCTTTCTATTATCTTAAAAAGTAACTCAAACTGATGTTCATTCGATATTTTATCGTTAAAAGGTTTTGTCACAAAATTATTTGCAATAAAATATTTCAAAACCACATCATTATAATAGCGTAAAGCTGCATTCTCAACAGCATCTCTATTGATTTTAACTCCATGAATAAGGCATGATTCATAACAATATGAGAGTATATATCCTATTTTTCTTGGATTATTAAATGAAACACTAAAAAGTAAATCAACTAACTCACCTTTACTAATTGAAAAAAAAGTATCCCATTTTTGAAAAGAAAAGAAAAGATTAAATCTTTTAGTTATTAGTCTGTCTGTATAATCTAGTGCTAAAAGTTCCATTTTTGAAATATCAACTTTTTTCTCAAAAGTATAATATGCATCAAAAAAGTCCAGAGAAATTTCATCTATTTTAGAGTTATCTAATTTCCCATAATAAAAACGATGCGGATATATAGCAATCTTGAATTTAACAAAGTCAGCAGAGAGATTATTTAATGGGGCAATGAACCAATCCATAAATATTCTTTGAGCCTCTTCATTAATCTCAGAGTAGTCGTCTAAAAATATATATAAATGGTCAATTTGTAATGCCTCTTTTATCCTCAATAAATTGTCTATAAGGCAAGCTCGTATATCTAAATATGTAATAAGTTTCGATTCAAATTCTTTTTTTAAGAAACCATTAGAAGTTTCTTTACTTCCCACTGATAAACTAGGATTCTTGGAAATTTCTACATTACAACTAAACTCTTCACCATCTTTTTGTTCTTGAGTATTTTTGTATGAAGTCACAAGAGAAATATTTACTTTTTTGATAACATCTATAATGGATTCCTCTATGTTGTTTAAAACATTTTCTATTTCTTGAATCTTTTCATATTCAAATCCCAATATTTTTTGAAGAATAGATTGTTTTACAAAATCGTCAAGTTTAGCTTTGGTTTCAAGTACTATCAATTTGATTAGATGGCTATATAATAGGCATTTATGCGTTTCGTCCGATGAGAATTTAGGTATCTCATCAGAAATTGTAGGTGTTGAGTTATCATATAAAGATTTAACATCTATATATAGTGAGATACATTTCTTGTTCTCGATTAAGTCTTTTTGTGATTTTTGAAAAATCGTAGATTTTCCTGTCCCTTTCCTTCCAACAAGAAGCGTTGTTCTAGGTAAATTTAATTTATTGATAATTGCATTACTAGGAAGTAAATCTGTATAAATATCATCAACATTTTTATCTTTAATAAAATCCTCTACCCTTGCTCTTCGAACTAACTTTAACGATTCAGCGAACTGTAAAAATATTTCTTTATCCATCGATATACAATCTGTTTTTTTAACAAGTGGCAAAGATAACAATGAAATTGATATTTAACATGTTTTAGTTAAGTAAGATTAAATAAACATGACAAAGTATTTCAAAATAATAGGGTATATTTGTAATAGTGGATTACATATTATGTAAACCACATAGTAAACCAAAAATAATATATAAATGCAAAATATTGATAATCAGAAAAATTATAAAGTCCTCTTTGTCTGCCTCGGGAACATATGTAGGTCTCGGGCCGGAGAAGGAATTATGAAGAAAATCATATCTGATCATCATATGTCTGACCGGATTGAAGTAGACTCTGCCGGAACATCAGGATATCATAACGGAGACTTGCCTGACAGAAGAATGCGAAACCATGGAAGCCATAGGGGTTATGATTTCGACTCACTCTCCCGTAAGTTCACCGAAGACGATTTCGATAATTTTGATCTTATCATTGCTATGGACGACAGTAACTATAGTAATATTATACGACTGAGCCCCGATTTAGAATCACAAAAGAAAGTTCGTCGTATGGTCGACTTCTCCCAAAAATATACTTACGATCATATACCCGACCCTTATTATTCCGGAGCCGATGGTTTCGAACTGGTACTTGATCTACTTGAAGATGCCTGTGACGGGCTGTTTAACGATTTGAAAGAAAAACACATTATTTAATTTAAATAAACAAACATGAATAGCAAGATAATAAAAGGTATAATCATAGTTGCTATAGGATCGGCATGCTATGGTGTGCTTGCTGTCCTTGTAAAATTAGGAGGAAAAGAAGGTTATTCAACCGGCGAACTTACTTTCGCCCAAGCCTTTGTCGGATTTCTGGCTCTGTTGGTCATGAATGTAGTGAGGAATATAGCAAAGCCGACTGCCCTAGCCCGCAGATTACCCGGCAAAATGAAATGGAAACTTATTTTAGGAGGAATACCGTTTGGGCTTACAAGCTCATTTTATTATATGTCTCTCAATTACACATCGGTTTCGGTATGTATTGTCATGTTAATGCAATCGGTATGGATAGGTTCGGTAATCGACTTTTTTGTTAATAAAACCAAGCCTACCACTAACAAGATGATAGCAATAGTTGTCATACTTATCGGTACAGTTTTAGCAACCAATCTATTAGCCTCCGATATCACCCTCGATTGGAGAGGAGTAGCCTGGGGTTTGATGGCCGCCCTGTCATACTCGTGCAGCCTGTTAGTCGCTAACAATATAGCATCTTCCTACCCTCCATTAAGCCGCAGTTTGTATATGCTTATAGGATCGGTATCTATTGTAACTATTATCTGGGGATACTCGTTATATAACCAATTCGATATCAATGTCCTTTGGAGATGGGGTATTATCATTGCCTTGTTCGGAACAGTACTGCCTCCGCTCTTATTTACCAAAGGGATGCCCATTGTAGGTGTAGGCCTGGGCAGCATACTGGCATCTATAGAATTACCCGTATCGGTAACTATGGCACGGGTGGTTTTGGGTGAAGAGATAAGTATTATGCAATGGGGTGGCATAGTTTTAATCATTGCAGCGGTAGTAATAATGAATATTTCCTATTTTAAGCCTGCTAAATCTCATTAAACGTTAAGATTTTTGTTTTTTCGGTTATCTTTGATAAAGAAATAATTAATTTCGCAGGAAATAAGTTTCCGGACTTTTTGATTATAATGACTTAGATAAAAAAACGATGAACGTCAGGATTATAAATAAATCACGCCACGCACTACCCGAATACGCAACCGAATATTCCGCAGGATTAGATTTAAGAGCCAATATCAATGCTGATATAACACTCCAACCTCTCGAAAGAGCATTGGTTCCCACCGGTTTATACATTGAATTACCGCAAGGGTACGAAGCACAAATACGTCCACGCAGCGGATTGGCTTTAAAGCATGGACTGACTGTCTTAAACTCACCCGGAACAATCGATGCCGATTACAGAGGTGAAATTTGTGTAATCTTAGTCAACCTTTCTAACCAAGCTTTTGTTATTAAAGACGGAGAACGGATTTGTCAAATGGTTGTAGCTGCCCATGCACGTGTAGAATGGTCAGAAACCGACAGTCTGGATGAAACCGAACGTGGTGCAGGAGGTTTTGGTCATACTGGAAAATAACCGTCTCAACAAACTGACTTTTATGCAAAAAAACAAAATTTCGATATATCTGCTATTTGCTTTCTTATCCGGAGTAATCAGTATTTCAGCCCAGTCCAATACTCCCGATCGGTTATCGACCGAAGATCGCCGGAAATTCGATAATTATTTTTATGATGCAATGACTGCCAAGTCACTGGAACAGTACTCTGCTGCATACGACTATTTACAATACTGTATGCGGATAGACTCTACAAACGCGAATGTATTGTTTGAAATGGGTAATTTCTTCAATTCTCTGAAAAACAAAGACGAATCTTACAGATATTATAAGAAAGCAGTACAATACAGCCCCGATAATTATTTTTATAATATGGCGCTGGCAGGAAGTTCTATCGAACAGCAAGACTTTAAAACAGCTGCTGCTATTTATCAAAAGCTGATAAAAGATAATCCGATGAAGGTAGAACTTTATATGTACCTGTCGGAAGTATATCGCTTCGACGGAGATTTCAATAAATCAATCGAGGCACTGAATGACCTTGAGCGGACAATGGGTATGAATGAAAAATTCACACTCCAAAAGTTTAAACTCTACTCGGCTCTCAATGATAAGAAAAAGGCCTATGCCGAAGTACAAAAATACATTGATAAGAACCCTAACGACATCAGATACTACGTTTTATTAGGGAATCTTTATATGCAGGACGGGAAGAACAAAGAAGCTCTGGCTTCATTCAACAAGGCAAAAACGATAGATGCCGATGATCCTTTCCTTATTACCTCCATGGCAAATTATTACCAGACCACAGGAGATCAGGAGACCGCCGAAAAGGAATTAATGTCATCCCTATTCAATCCTAAAATGGATGTTGATACCAAGCTTAGTATTCTGACTCAATACATAACCATCTTACAGCAGAATAAGCAAGATCTGGAACAGGCAAATAAAATACTGGATTCGTTGATGGTGGAATATCCTCAGGAAGCCCAATTCAACTTGTTATACGGAAACCTGCTAATGGTTGAAAACAGGAAAAAAGAGGCCAACTTCCAGTACCGCATTTATGCGGAATCAGATCCTACTAACCCGACGGGATGGGAACAACTTTTGCAATCGACCGACCTGGATAGTATTGACGAATTGATAAGTGTTTGTAAATCGGCAATTTCTTATTTGCCCGAAGAACCGCTTTTCTACTTCTACCAATCAATCGGCGAATTCCAGAAGAAAGAATACAGGCAAGCACTGGAAACGATCAATAAAGGAATTGAATTTGCCGATCCGTCGAACGCTAACTTGTTGTCTGAGTTTCATAGCCAGAGAGGAAACATATATCACGAGCTGGACAAAGAGGACAGTACTTTTATCGATTACGAAGTAGCCCTTAAATACAATCCGCAGAATCTGGGTGTACTTAATAACTACAGCTATTACCTATCCATTAAAGGGAAAGACCTTTCGAGGGCAGAGAGTATGAGCAGTATTACTATTAAGGCTGAACCGACAAACCCTACTTACCTCGACACTTACGGATGGGTTCTGTTTGTGCAGGGAGCATATACAACTGCAAAGATCTATCTCGAAAGTGCCGTAAAATACAGCGAAGAGAAAGAAAAAGACATATCTTCCGAAGTTCTCGAACATTACGGAGATGTGTTGTATATGACCGATGAAAAAGAGAAAGCACTCGAATATTGGGAAAAAGCCAAAGAAAAAGGGTCAGACTCAAAAACTCTGGACAAGAAAATTGAAACAAAAACATATATAGCTGAATCTGCTAATAAATAATTATATAAATGAATACTCGCAGCCAAACATCTTTCGCTTACAAATCCTTACTTATACTTGCCTTGTTTGTAGCCTTTGTTGGTTGTAAGAGCAAGAAAAATATTATATCCACCGACGGTTCCGTAGTTTCTAAAACTCAGGAACAATTGCTGGATGATGCGCTGGCTGCCCAGATTGACTATACTACAATTAGCGGAAAAGTAGCACTTGAGCTAATTACCGGGAATCAGACTTCGGGAATGAAGGTCAACAGCCAGATTAAACTGATTAAAGACAAGGAAATACAATTATCACTTCGGGCACCATTTATCAACTCCGAAGTTTTCAGAGTCAATATAACTCCCGATTCGGTATACGTGATCGACCGGTTATCAAAAAAATATGCAGTAGAAAGTATCCATAATCTGGAAAAACAAAAGAATATCCAGTTCAACTACAACAATATGCAGGCATTGTTTACCAATGCTCTATTTATTCCGGGAAAGAATACCATAGAGAAAAAAGACTATGACTCATATACCATAACCATGCAAGGAGGTTTGTATTATCTGCTAACAAGCGACCGGAAAGGCTTTCAGTACCATTTTTCGGTAGATGCCAACGACCGTGTATCATCTACCAAGATAACAAGTCCCGACAATAATTATGCGTTATCATGGAACTATAGCGACTTTGTCAAAGAAAGCGGTTTTATATATCCATCTTCCATGCAGGCCAGTGTAAATATTAAGAAGAAACAAGTGAAATTAAATATGTCATACTCTTCTCTGGAGTTTAACAAAAGTCTGACTATCGACAGGAGCCTTCCATCTAAATACGAAAAAGTTTCAATCTTAGATATTCTCAAAAACTATATAAAATGAGAACGTTGGTTCTGTCTGTAATATTATTATTTTCTACCCTATCTGTTTTTGCCCAGACAAATCAAATTAAAGAACTGGAAAAAAAACGGAAATTAGCTTTGCGCGAAATAGAAAACACCACATTGCTACTGGACCAAACTAAAAAGAGTACCTCTACCCTGCTTAACAGAATCAGTATGTTATCAGAGCAGATCAACTCACGGCAGCAGGTAATATCTCTTCTAGGGCAGGAAATTAATGCTATAACCAAGCAGCAGACCATCACCGAAGGTGAAATAAAAGATCTTGAAATCAAACTGAAAGATCAACAAAAATCGTACGCCAAAGCAATGGAAAGTGTAGTACTGAAAAAGCAGGGGATGAATAAACTGCTTTTCATTCTTTCCGGAAAATCATTAAGCGAATCATTGCGGAGGATGAAATATCTGAAAGACTATTCTGACTGGCGCAATCAGCAAATTATAGACATACGGGAAAAGCAAGAAACTTTGAGGGAAAAGAGAGAAAGCCTCCAGAAATCAAAAGCCGATAAATTAGCTTTGCTGTCATCCCGCGAGATAGAACAATCAAACCTTCAAAAGGAAGAAGAAACGCATAAAAAAGAGGTAGACGATGCCGGAAAAAAGCAGAAAGAGCTACAGGACATATTAAGTACAAAACAAAAACAGGCTGACAATCTGAATGCCCAGATAGAGAAGCTTATTGCACAAGAAGTAGCCCGTCAGGAACGGGAAGCCCGTCGTTTGGCAAAAGAAAAAGCCCGCAGGGAAGCTGCTGCAAAACGAAAAGCCGAAGCTGAAGCTAAACGAAAAGCAGCTTCAGAGAAAAGTACAGCCACTACAACAAAACCGGAGACCAAAACAGAATCGAGAACCGAACCGGATAAGGATACCAGTGTACCCGAAGTGGAAGAAGTAAGTACATCGACTAAAGTCGTAGTAACTAAGGAAAACTTTGCCCTCTCATCAAATTTTGCCGCCAATAAAGGAAAACTACCTGTGCCGGTTACCGGAACATATAGTATTGTTGGCCGTTTCGGAACGCATCAGCACAGTAAATTCAGGGTAACAACCAATAACGGAGGTATCGACATACAAGCCAAGGCTGGTGCACAGGCCAGAGCGGTATTCGGTGGGGAAGTTACACGTGTAGTAGCCTTTCCGGGTTACAATAATTGCATTATCGTACGCCATGGCGGATATTATACATTTTACGGAAATATACAGCAGATAAGTGTTAAACAAGGGCAAAAGGTTACAGCCGGACAGGCTTTAGGCCAGATATATACGGATTCGGATACAGGCAGTTCACAGCTTCACTTCCAGCTTTGGCAGGGAACCACCAAACTAAATCCTGAGCCATGGCTAAAGAGATAAAAATAACCGAATATCTACTGGATCTTCCTAAAAAAGAAGATTCAAGGGGTAATCTTTCATTTCTGGAAGAAGGCGGACAGATTCCTTTCAAAATAGCCCGTGTATACTGGATATATGATGTTCCGGGAGGACAGAAACGGGGTAGCCACGCATTCAAAAACCAGCATGAGATCATAATTGCCCTGTCGGGTAGCTTCGATGTCACCCTCAACGATGGAAAAGAAAACCGACAGTATCATCTCAACCGTTCCCACAAAGCACTTTATGTTCCGCCTAAAATGTGGCGTTGTATAGATAACTTCGCAACAAACTCGGTATGCTTAGTTATATCATCCGGAAAATACGATGAATCCGAATATATCAGAAACTTTAAGTCTTTCAAAAAATACATCAAAGACGATCATGAAGTTTCGGAGATACCCCAACCTGATATTTTGATTCAACACCGGGAACTTCAGTATAACAATTCCAAAGACTGTGAGATTATAGACTTACCGGTAATACGCAACAGAGCCGGCAATCTGACTCCGATACACAACTCGGTTGATATTCCATTCAATGTAAAACGGATATTCTTTGTATATGATATCCCCTTCGGAAAAAAACGGGGGATGCATGCTCATAAACATTGCCATGAGTTCATAGTCGCAGCATCAGGAAGTTTTGATGTAGAAATCGATGATGGCAGAGAAAAAAGAGTCGTAAATATGAATCGTCCTATGCAAGGAATTCATATATTGCCGGGTATCTGGACCAAAGAATTTAATTATTCATCGGGGGCAATTTGCCTTGTTCTTACATCCGAGGTATATACCGAAGAGGATTATATTCGTAAATACAGTGATTATAAGCAGCTTTATGGAAATAACACCAGCAATCTATAATAAAGGACTATATTCTGACTGGAATAACTTTGTGGCTTCTTCGAAAAACAGTACATTCCTTTTCTACAGAGACTTCGTTGAATACCACAAAGATAGGATTACTGATTTTTCTCTCCTTTTTCTCAAAAAAAATAAAATAGTAGCATTACTACCAGCCAATAGAGGTAATGACAGTACTTTATATTCCCATCAGGGGCTAACCTACGGAGGTATAATAACTGATAAATCAATGACTACAGCTCTGATGCTGGACATCTTCGGCTCACTTCGTTTATTCCTTACAACAGAAGGTTTCAAACAGTTTATATACAAACCTATACCACATATATATCATCAGTTTCCGGCAGAAGAAGACCTGTATGCCCTATTCCGTAATAAAGGGGAGTTAATATCCCGTAATATATCGTCATGCATATACAACGGTGCATCAATTAACTACACTGAGCTGAGAAAAAGAGGGATAAAAAAAGCATTAAACATAGGTCTAAGTATATCGGAAAGTAATAACTTTACTATGTTTTGGCAGGTACTCGAAGAAAATCTGATGAAAAGGCATTCTGTGAAACCGGTACACACCTTATCCGAAATTGAATATCTAAAATCGAAGTTCGATAACGAAATAAGGCTATTTGAAGTAAATTACCAAGGTAAAGTTATTGCCGGATGTGTTACTTTCGAGTCTGTGCAGGTAATACATGCTCAATACATCTCTGCGTCTGATGAAGGCAGGCAGCTCGGAGCATTGGATCTGCTCTTCGATTATCTCATCACCCGGGCTAAAACATTAAATAAACATTTTGACTTCGGGACATCAACCGAACAAGGCGGAAATATCCTTAACGAAGGTCTGATTTCGCAAAAAGAAGGTTTCGGGGCGAGAGGCATTGTATACGATACTTATAAAATACAACTATAGATACTTTTTATGGAATATGTTGATTTATATAATCATCTGAAAGATATCGAATCTTACGATGAAAACGAAGTCGATATTGATGATAAGACAATACTGAGAAATTTTAATTTCGAATCAAAATACCGTTTTATTCTTCCGGGAGGAGCCGGAAATCTCGATGAATACGAGTATCCGCTAACTGAACCCGATTGTGAACCTGATGTGATTCAGGATATGCTGAACAAAAGGGATGCCGAAATCCTTGAAAATATTAAGTTCAGATACCACATAATCATGCCTAAAACGGAAACTAAAACAAAAGGCGTGGTATTAATGTTTCATGGATTCAACGAAAAACACTGGAATAAATATTTGCCTTGGGCCAGATATATAGTCGAAAAAACAGGGAAATCCGTCATCTTATTTCCTATTGCGTTCCATATGAACCGGGCTCCGGCTATCTGGAGCAATACCCGCGAGATGTATACGATAAGCCAACTCCGGAAAAAAAGACATCCGGATGTTATAGGTTCAAGCCTCTCCAATGTGGCGATCAGTACACGGTTGCACAATAAGCCTCAACGGTTTATATGGTCGGGGCTCCAAACCTACTACGATGTAATCGACCTTATTACGGAGATAAAAAACGATAAGCATCTGTTTATAGATAAAGATACAAGCATAGATCTTTTCTCGTATTCCATCGGTAGTTTTCTTTCCGAAATCCTGATGATGACTAATAAAGACGCTTACTTCTCCAATTCCCGTTTTGTTTCGTTCTGCGGAGGAGCTGTATTTAACCGCCTGTCGCCTGTTTCGAAGTTTATACTGGACAGTGAAGCAAACGTAAGCCTGTATTCATACATAGTGGAACACCTGGAAAGCCATATGAAGCGTGACGAAGTGCTGCGTCATTATCTCAGTGAGATTCACCCGGAAGGAGTTAATTTCCGGAGCATGCTCAATTATAAAACTCTCACCCGGTATCGCGAGCAAAAGTTCAGAGAGATGAGCGACCGCATCTATGCTATTACATTAAGCGAAGACACCGTAGTTCCGGCATACGAAGTTATCAACACGTTGCAAGGTGTGAACAGAGATATACCTATCAAAGTCGATGTATTGGACTTTCCTTATAAATATACTCACGAAGATCCGTTCCCCGCACTGAATAACATAAAAGAACAGGTTACCGGGCAATTTATAAAAACATTTGATTTAGTTTGTGATTTTCTTAAATAATATACGGCTAATCTGATAATTCTATTACTTCCAGATCTCTGATATTACCGTCTTCGACAATAAAGCGAAGCAGGGTACGGACTTTATGAAACCCATATTTACCTGCCGCACCGGGATTTATATCGAGACAGGTATACTTCTTATCATACATCACTTTGAGTATGTGCGAATGTCCACAGATAAATAACTTCGGAGGATTGGTCTGGAGAATATTCCTTACACGGGGATCGTATCTTCCGGGATAACCTCCGATATGAGTCATCAAAACATCTACACCTTCAATGGTAAACCGGAGAAATTCGGGATAAGCAGCACGTAAATCTGCTCCGTCAATATTGCCGTACACTGCCCGGAATGGTTTGAAAGCCTCGAACTTCAATGCTAAACCAACCGTACCTATATCACCGGCATGCCATACCTCGTCGCAATCGGCAAAATGAATTTTATATTTTTCGTCCCAATAGCTATGCGTATCAGACAATAGACCTATCTTTTTCATTTCTTATTTGTATTGATGGGATTCTTTGTAAGGAACTCCAAACAACCGTCCCGAAACTTTTTCTATTTCTACTTTCCATACTTTGACATTACGTACAGCAGGATCGGAATACTTAAATTTCTGGTCAGAGTATTGTTCCATAAGAATATCGAGAATATTTACTTTCTCTTCAAAGTCCTCCACAAAATCGACCTTACCCTTGCAAATCACACTGCTACCCCGTACACGATAGCTACAGGCTACTTCTTCATTCTGGTGTGTTATTTCCGAATCGGTACAGAAAGTTATACACACATTCGGATTTTGAGTCAATGAACGGATGGCATTTCCTTCGGGTCCCGAATGCAGGTATACCACATCGTTTTTGTACCCGAAATTCATTGGGATAACATACGGAAATCCTTCGGTATCAATCATACCGACAAAACATTCCTTACAACTTCTGATTGTTCCTTCTATAAATTCGCGTTCTTCGATAGGGATAGTGACCATTGTATTGTAGTTAAGTTTTCTTTGATAACAAAGATAAGGAAGTTCGAGTAAATATTTCACTACCTTTGTTATCGGTTTATCTAATTATTAATTCTACAGATACCATACCGACAATGGCTCAAGATATAGACGAATTGTACTACGAAGCAGTAGAGCTTTTGAAAAAAATGATTTCCATCCCATCGTTCAGCAGAGAGGAAAATGAAGTTGCGGATATGATCGAAATGTATATCCGTGCAAAAGGCCACTTGCCTTCGAGGATTGGCAACAATATCTGGATAAAGTCTCCGGACTATTCCGAAACAAAACCAACTATACTACTCAATTCGCATATCGACACAGTGAAGCCGGTTTCAGCATGGACTAAAAACCCTTTTGAGCCTGTTATTGATGATAACCGCCTATATGGCTTGGGCAGTAATGACGCAGGAGCCAGTGTGGTAAGTCTATTACATGCATTCTTCATGTTAACGGAAAAACCTCAGGACTATAACCTTATATTTCTGGCTTCGTGCGAAGAAGAAGTTTCCGGAAAAAACGGTGTGGAATTAGCTTTGCAATCCATACCTCAACCCAATTTTGCTATTGTAGGAGAACCTACCGGAATGAATCCGGCTGTAGCTGAAAAAGGATTAATGGTTCTTGACTGTACTGCACACGGCGAGTCGGGCCATGCAGCGCGGAACGAGGGCATAAATGCTATTTATAAAGCGCTTAAAGATATAGAATGGTTTAGAAAACATGAGTTTGCAGACTCAAGCGATCTGCTAGGCCCGGTTAAGATGACAGTTACCATGATCAGTTCAGGCACACAACACAATGTAGTGCCGGATACGTGCTCTTTTGTTGTAGATGTCCGCAGCAACGAATGCTATTCTAACCAGGAACTTTTCGAGATTATAAATAAATATACCGACTGTGAAGTAAAGCCACGCTCATTCAGGCTTAATTCGTCGAAAATAGCTTTGGAAAATCCTTTTGTGCAAAGGGCTATTATAGCCGGTTTGGAGCCATATGGCTCTCCTACCCTGTCGGATCAGGCTCTAATGAACTTTCCTTCAGTAAAAATGGGGCCCGGCGAGTCAGCACGCTCACATACTGCTGATGAATATATCATTCTGGATGAGATACGTGAAGCCATCGAATATTATTTCAAATTACTTAACGGTCTGATTATTTAAAGACAGACCATTACTTCTGTTCATTCCCCCCAAATTCTGATGTATGAAGTAATTTCGATAAAATATCATCTTTGTGGTTAACATTTACCAATGGGACAGTTTCTACAACAGCAAAAGACGGGTCGAGATCGAGCATTTGCGTATCGGATGTACTAAGTCGTTTTACTAAATTATAGAAGGCAAGTATAATTTGCTGTCCAGCGCTTAATTCTATATTACGGAAAATACGATCTACCACAAAGAAGGCAAAATCGCCCCGTGCTCCATGCATAGATGGATATCTGGACTCGAGATTTACCAGATTTTCCTTCTCCATCTTATTACATATCAGCCTCACATACTTATCGGCATGGACTCCTACCTTAAAACCTATACGAAGGTCGATACGGAAGACTTTACCGGGAACAAAAGTTTTTACATCGTACTCAAATTCATAGGGGCTATCTGTTCTTTTGATCCGGACAAACCAATAGGTATCAGCCCGCTTCGGGAACTTATTGAATAACGAATAGGTGATCTTACTCTCAAGTGCATTTTTATTATTGGCACTGGTAATATAAACCAGATTGGTCGCACTTTTGGGTATAGTCGAGTCTTCGCTAATTTCATTGATATGGTTCAGATACGCTTCATTTATCTGATCATAAGTAGTATAGTGCCTTTTGATTCTTCGTCCGTTAAACCACGAATACATCATAAAGAATATGATACCTGCTATGAATATCGAAGCGAAACCGCCATGCGCAAATTTCTGCATATTCGCAACAAAGAAACTAAATTCAATCACGAAAAAGAAAATCGATATCGGAAGGCTAAACCACAGAGGCTTACGCGTCTCCCTGAAATAAAGGAATAACAGCATGGTAGTCATCAACATACTTAGTGTTATTGCCAAACCATAAGCAGCTTCGAGACGTGACGACGATTCGAACATCAATATGATAATAATACAAAGTATCATCATTATAAAATTGATCGAAGGAATATACATCTGCCCTTTTATGTTGGTCGGGTACTTTATCTTCACATTAGGCCAGAGATTCAGAGAAATTGCTTCACTGATAACTGTAAACGATCCGCTTATCAATGCCTGGCTCGCAATAATAGAAGCAGCTGTGGCCATCAGTACTCCGATAAAACTAAACCACGAAGGCATCATTGCAAAGAAAGGATTGATACCATGTTGAACGATTCCCGGATTGTCGATAATCCATGCCGCCTGCCCCAGATAATTAATGATAAGCATCGATTTCACAAATATCCATGATATCTGAATATTTTTTAAGCCACAATGCCCTAAGTCCGAATATAAAGCCTCGGCACCCGTAGTACAAAGGAATACCGCCCCCAGTATAAACATTGTGTGAGGGGCATGTATCAGGAATCGAATGGCATACATCGGGTTAAATGCTTTGAATACACTAAAATCGTGGATGACATGGCTCGCTCCTACTATACCCATCATTATAAACCAAGCGAGCATCATGGTTCCAAAATATTTACCGAGTGAACCTGTTCCCAATGGTTGAATAAGGAACAGTCCGATAACGATAACTAATGTGGCCGGAACAATAGGTACTTCGGGTACAATATTATTCAGCCCTTCCATAGAGGTTATTACAGTCATCGCCGGAGTAATAATTCCATCGGCAAGTAGAGTCGCAGCGCCGAGCGCAGCTATAATGTATGCCCAACGGAATTTTTGTCTGATCAAAGCATACAGAGCCAATATACCTCCTTCACCGTTATTATCGGCTCTCAAGGTAAGTATTACATATTTTAATGTAGTCTGAATAGTCAAAGTCCATATAACACAAGAAACAGCACCGATTATATAATCGGGTCTCGACAACTGATTATCAGGCAATGCCTCCAGGATCGACTTCATTACATAGAGAGGCGAAGTACCTATATCGCCGTACACCACCCCGATAGCCATTATAATACCTAATGGACCAAAGGGAACTCTATGCTTTTTGTTTGTACCCATAGTGTGTCTAATAATTTAACCGGAAACCGGCCTTTTATCAAAGATTTTAAGTAACTAATTAAATATTACTGTTTAACTAAATATATCTATTGTTCGATCCGGCAACAAATAATTACAATTGGAAACCGTTCAATACATCGCAAACCAAATCGACATCTCCCGATTGTAATGCAACATGTAAAGGCAGGCTCAATATTTCTCCGGCGATTTGCTCTGTAACAGGAAACGACAAACCATTCCACTCCTTATATGCCTCCTGTTTATGAGGAGGTACAGGATAATGAACTTGAGTCTGGACTCCATTATCTAACAAATATTGCTGCAATTTGTTTCTTTCCGTACAACGCACTACAAATAAATGGAATACATGTTGGTGTATATCTGAAACAAGAGGTAAGACTATTGATTTATTTGTTATTTTATCCAAGTATTGTCCTGCAAGATTCCTTCTCGCAGAGATTTCGTCTTCCAGATATTTTAGTTTTACAGAAAGAACCGCTGCTTGTATTTCATCCAAACGGGAATTCTTTCCCTTATATTTATTAATGTATTTAGTTGTCGTACCGTAATTGGCCAATGACCTTATTATCTGTTGTAGTTCGGTATCATTCGTAGTCACAGCCCCTGCATCGCCCAATGCTCCCAGATTTTTAGTCGGATAAAAACTGAATGCGGTAGCATCACACAAATTTCCGGCTTTCTGTCCATCGCAAACTGCTCCATGAGCCTGAGCGGCATCGTCTATTAGCTTCAGGTTATATTTTTCGGCTATATTTTTCAGTTCCCTCATGGGTGATAGCTGTCCATAAAGATGGACTGTAAGTATTGCCTTAGTACGGTTGGTTATTTTTTCTTCTATTTTTCGGGGGTCGATATTATATGTATTTATATCAGGCTCTACCAAAATAGGAGTCATACCATTTTCACTGATAGCTAATATAGTTGCGATATATGTGTTGGCAGGAACAATTATTTCATCTCCCTCACTGAATATTCCCTGTTGTTTGTAGGCATCGATTATTAAAGATATAGCATCAAAACCGTTTCCCACCCCGATGCAATATCTAGCTCCGCAGTATCGGGAAAAAGATGACTCAAACATCTCCACTTCTTTGCCCAAGATATACCATCCCGAACGTACTACACGCAGTATAGCTTCTTCAATCTCTGACAGATGCTGCGAATTAGTTTCTCTGAGGTCTAAAAATGAAATCATCTTATTCTTTATTTGAGGCGGCTAATTTACTCTTTTTATGTCCATAAAGAAAATAAACGATCAAACCGATAATTAACCAGATCAAAAACATATACCAGTTAGACCACCCCAACTCGGTCATTAAGTATAAGTTTATCAGTATACCCACTGTCGGTAATAATGAGAACCGGAACCGGTAGGCAGCAATTGATAACCCGATCCATGTCAACCAGAATATAAGTAGCAAGGGCTTTTCCTCAATGATTGATTTATAGTCCATCTTAAAGAGGAAAAAGGCAGCCATTGCCAGAAACAAAAGACCTACGATATATTGCCCGTTGATATACGGTACTTTGAATTTGGCCTTTTTACTATAACCTTTATAATCAAGATAAAGAACACCCGAACATACTGTTATGAATGCAAAGAATGTCCCTACACTTGTCAGATCGACAACAAATTGCATATCCAGAAACAGAGAAGGAACACAAACCAGAATACCTGCAACGATAGTAGCAAATGTAGGAGTCTTGTACTTAGGATGTACTTTTCCGAAACGGGGCCAAAGAAGGCCATCGCGGCTCATAGTCATCCATATACGGGGCTGCCCTATCTGAAATACCAATATGGCGCTGGTAATAGCTACGACAGCACTAACCGAAACGATTCCGGCAATCATATCCATATCCACTTTCTGGAAAACATAAGCTAACGGATCATCCACACCCAGTTCTTTAAAATTGACCATGCCCGTCAATACAAGTGTTATGCCTATATACAATACAGTACAGACCGCCAGACAGTAAAGCATGGCACGGGGCATATCTCGTTGTGGGTTTTTACACTCTTCGGCAGTGGTGGATATCGAGTCGAACCCTATAAATGAAAAGAATACAGCGGCTACACCACCGAGGACGCCTTGTATACCATTAGGGGCAAATGGCGACCAGTTCTCGGGCTTTACAAAAAAACACCCTGCGAAAATAACCAGTAGTATAATTCCTATTTTAAGAAATACAAGTAAATTATTTACAACCTTGGATTCTTTAATCCCGACAAAAACCAGAACGCTTAATATGGCAATAATTGCTCCGGCAGGGATATTTACAAGGACTTTCATTCCCATAAATACGGGCGCGGTACGATATGTTTCGGAGGCCAATAAAACATTAGACGGTAAATCTGTTGCTCCCGAAAGCGCCTGTTTATATGCCTCATATGCAGACAAATAGCCAATAGACAGGTAGTGTGGCCAATGCAATCCAAAACCTTCGAGCATAGTAGTAAAATAACCCGACCACGAAATAGCTATAACCATATTAGAGACAGCATATTCGAGTATCAGAGCCCAACCGATAGCCCAGGCAAATAATTCGCCCAATGTTGCATATGTATAGGTATAAGCACTTCCGCTGGTAGAGATCATGGACGCAAACTGGGCATAACAAAGAGCTGTGAATACGCAGGCAAAAGCCACAAACACAAATAACAATGATACAGCAGGACCACCATTGAAAGCCGCCCGCCCTATTGTACTGAAAATACCTGCGCCGATTATAGCTGCAATACCAAATAATGTGAGGTCTTTAACACCCAAAACTCTCTTTAACCCATAATCGGATATCTCTTCGCCGTATCCTCCCCTACTAATATCTTTCCTTCTAAATAACGATTTTACATCCATCAACTAACCTTATTGTTGTGAATTGTGATAAGAAACCTCTTGTTTCTCTTTTTCTGAATCAGAACGATCAGCAAAAGTAAGTCTTTAGATTTGAAATACTTTGATTTTTGTAAATAATAATACATTCATTTACCCGAGAGTATCCTATAGCCTATTCTGCAATACAAGCATTTCCGCTTCTCACAATATTCGCGCTTAAGCTGTATCAATGCCTGTGTGTCGTATGCGTTCCGGCTCATTAATCCATAGTTGGCAAACTGCTTTATAATAGAATTCGATTCTGGTTTAATTGTTTCCAGAAAACCGATAGCCCGGTCTATATACGATTCATCGTTAATACGCTTCCCGTATGAGAAAACCAATGGCACTACGGCGTTAATAATCATCACATCCAGTGAGGCATCTCCTATATATTTATTTTTACGGGGAGATTCTTCTCCGAAAAAATAATGTGTCTGCCAGTATTCTGATGCATTAACCTGAAACAAAAGGCGTATCTGCCCTACGTCTTTGCTCGACAATACTTTGGCACATACACCCTGAATATTTTGCAGTAAGGCCGCCAACTGGGCAATACGTATTACAGGCGACCCCGTAGGACGGCTGCGTAAGTTCCGGAATATCTCCTTACTTAGCGGAATTAAGGAATATTTATTTCGTAAAAAATCATATTCCTGCTTTAGCCTTTCGAGGTAACTATCCGTTTTATCCGATTCGGATAACAATCCTGCCTGTCCGAAAAGGAGAGCTTCGATCTGTAGCAGATTATCCCCCTGTTTCAATATATATTTCAAGGGAAGGCTCAAAGCTAACCTCTCGAATGCATCCGAATTGAGACCAAATCCCATAGACCGGCTAAGGATAACATAAAAGACATCTGCCCACGAACTTTCGAGCCGTTCGTACAAACGGATAATATCTCCGGATTTACGTTCTAATCGTTCGAGCATCAAAGAGTTGATCCAACCGTTTATATGCAAAGACGGTATATCACGAAGGTAGTTACAACAAGGAACTGATACATCGGCGCTCAAAAGGAAATCGATATTTTCTTTAATGTGCTTCGGATATTTGATCTCACATTGAGGAATAATCCGCCCATCTTCGTTCCTTATTTCACATGTTGCACGCTCTACTACGTGAAGTATTACTGAGTTATACCCCTTATCGGTATCGTGCTTATGGTGTTTCCATTCTTCGGAAGAAGTATGTATTTCTACATTGCCTGCCCAGACATTATCATTTACCTTTATCTTGACATTGAAGAAGTCGGGACCCTGATCCGTATTATATAAACCGACATCCAAAACCTCAATGGGAGTGCCGTCTGTCATAGTCAGATCGTTTTGGAATAGCCTGTGTTTCCAGACATAATGTAATATTTGTTCCATAGTTCAGTATGGGTTGTGTTGTTTTTAAAATTCAAGGTACAAAAAAAGTAAGAATCTGAAAATATTTTTATGATATTTGCGTTAGAAGTGTAAGTTTATACCCTTAAATATGACATATAGAAAATTAACTGTCTCTGAAATAGAAAAATTACAGGCTCAAGCCTGCACCTCCCAAAACTGGGATATAATAACTGTTCATCCTAATTTCGATACCCAATATATTCACCAAGTCAACTTTTCCGGGGATATCCGGTTAGGCTACTTTGAGTCCGAATTCGATCTTCCGGGAGGTCTGAAAAAACATTCGGGATTGAAGAATGTTTGTCTGCACAATTGTACTATCGGAAATAATGTACTTATAAACAATGTACATAATTATATAGCCAATTACGAAATTGATGACGATACATTTATTGAAAATCTGGAATTGATGTATGTCGAGGGTAGAACCTCTTTTGGTAATGGTGTACAGGCCTCTGTTTTGAACGAAACCGGCGGTCGCGAAGTATCTATTAATGATAAGCTAAGTGCTCATTTTGCATATATACACTCTTTTTATCGCCACCGTCCTCTGCTGGTTCAGAAAATGGAAGAAATCGTACAACGTTATGTCAACGAAGTTACCTCTGATATAGGTACTATCGGCAAAAATGTACGCATTACCAATACCGGAACTATTAAAAATGTACGTATAGGAGATTGTGCTGTTATTGAAGGATCTCGTATTATTGAAAACGGAAGTATAAACAGTAATGAATACGATCCGGTACATGTCGGCTATAATGTGATGATCAAAGATTTCATTATCTGTTCAGGATCACGTATTGAAGACGGAACGATGCTTGCCAGATGCTTTATCGGACAAGCTTGTGAGTTAGGTCATACTTATTCTGCCAGTGACTCCCTGTTTTTCAGTAATTGTCAGGGAGAGAATGGCGAAGCATGTGCCATCTTTGCAGGGCCTTATACTGTTACCCATCATAAATCCACTTTGCTTATTTCCGGCATGTTTTCTTTCATGAATGCAGGATCGGGTTCTAATCAAAGCAACCATATGTATAAGTTAGGTCCAATTCATCAGGGAGTAATGGAACGTGGTGGTAAAACTACCAGCGATTCGTACATTTTATGGCCTGCCAGAATCGGAGCATTTTCTCTTGTAATGGGACGCCATTACCGGAATTCGGATACTTCAAAAATGCCATTTTCATACCTGATTGAGAATAATGACGAGACAGTACTTGTTCCCGGTGTTAACTTACGAAGTGTAGGTACAATCCGCGACGCTCAGAAATTTCCGAAACGGGACAAACGTAAAGATCCTAATCAACTGGATCAAATCAACTTCAACCTTTTGAGCCCTTATACCGTTCAGAAGATGTTTCAGGGAATAGAAGCCCTGAAAGCACTCCAGGAAACAGGAGGTGAGTCGTCTCAAACATATACTTATCAAAGTTGTCGGATCAATGGTACATCTTTAAAAAGGGGAATTAAATATTACAATATAGCGATCACCAAATTTTTAGGGAACTCTATTATCTCTCGTTTAAAAAATTGTGCTTGCAAAAGCAACGAAGAGATAAGGGAAGCATTAAATCCGACCACTACCGACGGATTATTCCAATGGAGAGATCTTGCAGGACTACTTGCTCCCAGCACAAAAATAGATGACTTAATTGATGATATAGAAGCTGGAAAACTGACTCAAATGGAAGAGGTAAATAAGGTATTTGCCGAACTTCATAAAAACTACTACGAGCTGGAGTGGACATGGGCATGGGATAAGATACAAACGTATTTCGAAGTTAGCCTTGAAACAATTACCGCGAAAGATATTATTGATATTGTAGAGAAATGGAAAGACGCTGTGATCTCTCTTGACAAAATGATATATGATGACGCCAAGAAAGAATTTTCGCTTCCTACACGCATTAGTTTTGGTTTGGATGGAAATAAAAGAGACCAGAAAATCGACTTTGAACGGGTTCGGGGTGTTTTCGAGAAGAATGCTTTTGTTGAAGCTGTTTTAGAGCATATTAAGGTTAAGACCCAACTGGGCGATAATACGATTAAAAAGTTAGAGCAAACCGTATAATTTATATAACTGTGCTCATAAAAATTTATCCTTAGATGTAACATATGTTACATACTTCTGGAAGGCAAACCTCTATCTTTGTATTATCAATATAGAAAAAGGTTATGAATATGGAACAAAAACATGCTCACGAAGTTTTACATATGATGAATGGTAACAGCTATACCGAAGAATCTTTGGCTCAATCTATTAAAGATAATTTTGGAGAAGATCAAAGATTTTATGCCTGCTCGGCGGAAGGTATGGATATACCTGAATTAATTGAATTCCTTAAGATGAAAGGGAAGTTTATGCCTGCTAAAGAAGAAGAATTTACTGTGGATATAAGCAAAGTTTGCAATCACTAAATCATTATTCTCATTATAAGACAAAGGCTTACCCTATAAGAGTAAGCCTTTGTTATTTATTGGTTATAATCGGTATATCATCCTACTTTACTTCCCGGAGTAATTAGCGCAGATGGCTGTATAAGCGATAAACTTCCGTCGGCATTTTCGGCTGATAATAACATACCGCACGATTCGATCCCACGCAGTTTGCGAGGCTCAAGGTTAGCGATAAAACAAACCTGACGACCGACTAATTCTTCAGGTTTATACCACTGGGCAATT
The DNA here is from genome assembly GCF_900128985.1 of Indolivaga macrotermitis. Classification (GTDB taxonomy): domain Bacteria; phylum Bacteroidota; class Bacteroidia; order Bacteroidales; family Dysgonomonadaceae; genus Dysgonomonas_A; species Dysgonomonas_A macrotermitis. Next base: position 67,032 of record NZ_FQUC01000007.1, read on the forward strand.
CCTGAAATAATTGTACGCTTAGATATACCATCATCAATAAGGAATTGTAATAATTTGTCGGCTTTAGGAACCTTTATACACTCCAGTACTGTTCCCACACGAATATCTACCTTCTCAAAATCGGGGAACTGTATTGATGGTTTTACGGGAGCAGCTTTATATTCTGAAGCCTCATTGGCCTTTTTGGTATCTAAAAGTTTCTGAACTTGCTTTTCGATAGTTTCATCTTCTATTTTAGCAAACAGTAAATCTGCTGCATTCAACTGATGTCCCGTTGGCAGAATATCCACTTTACCTAACTGTTCCCAGGCCAGAGTTTCGACATTCAGCATATGCTGCAATTTATCGGCACTAAATGGCAGGAACGGTTCAAAAGCAATTGCAAGATTAGCCGCTATCTGCAACGAAATATTGAGGATAGTTTCGGTACGGGGCATATCCGATTTGGCAGTCTTCCAAGGTTCGGTATCAGCCAGATATTTGTTTCCGATACGTGCCAGATTCATAGCTTCTTTCAGAGCATCGCGGAAACGGTATGTTTCGAGATATTTCTCTACCTCTTCTTTTACATTTGTAAACTCGGCTAATGTATCCTTATCATAATCGGTCAGTTCATGACAAGCAGGAACTTTGCCCTCAAAGTATTTATGGGTAAGCACCATTGCCCGGTTGACAAAGTTACCGAAGATGGCTACCAGTTCATTATTATTACGAGCCTGAAAGTCCTTCCATGTAAAGTCATTGTCTTTAGTTTCAGGTGCATTTGCAGTAAGAACATAACGGAGTACATCTTGCTGTCCGGGGAAATCTTCGAGATACTCATGTAACCATACCGCCCAGTTACGCGAAGTAGATATTTTATCTCCTTCGAGATTCAAAAATTCATTTGCGGGAACATTCTCCGGTAAAATAAATGAACCTTCGGCTTTCAACATCGCAGGGAATACAATACAATGGAACACTATATTGTCTTTCCCGATAAAGTGCAGCAGCTTTGTATCTTCGTCCTTCCACCATTTTTCCCAACTCTCAGGTAGTAATTCTTTCGTGTTTGAGATATAGCCGATCGGAGCGTCGAACCAGACATAAAGCACCTTGCCTTCGGCTCCTTCGAGAGGAATAGGCACTCCCCAATCTAAATCACGGCTTACGGCACGGGGTTGTAATCCCATATCGAGCCACGATTTGCATTGTCCGTATACATTCGACTTCCACTCTTTATGATCTTCTAGTATCCATTGTCTCAACCAGCTTTCGTGCTTATCAAGAGGTAGATACCAGTGTTTTGTTTCTCTCATCACAGGTGTTTTACCCGAAATCGTCGATCTTGGGTTCTTAAGATCCGTAGGGCTTAATGATGTTCCGCACGATTCGCACTGGTCCCCATAAGCATTGGGGTTACCGCAATGTGGACATTCTCCCATAATATAGCGGTCGGCTAAGAACATCTTAGCCTCTTCATCGTAATATTGTTCGCTCGTTTTTTCTTCGAATTCGCCTTTGTTATATAGTTTCAAGAAAAAATCGGAAGCTGTTTTTTTATGAATTTCGGAACTCGTACGAGAATATATATCGAACGCTATTCCGAACTCTTCAAACGATTTCTTGATTATTCCGTGGTACTTATCTACAATATCCTGTGGTGTTACTCCTTCCTTCTTTGCCCGGATAGTAATGGGTACACCATGTTCGTCAGACCCTCCGATAAACAGTACCTCTTTACCTTTCAATCGCAAGTATCTTACATAAATGTCCGCAGGAATGTAAACCCCTGCCAAGTGTCCGATATGCACAGGCCCATTGGCATAAGGAAGTGCAGATGTAACTAATGTTCTATTAAATTTCTTACTCATAATCAAGATCGAATATAGCGGAAGACGGTCTCTGCCATCTTAATTTTTGTCAAAAAGAGTACAAATATACTAAGATATAAGGAATAATAAGAAGCAGAGAATACCTTTCTTGAAATTTAGACCCAAAACTAGAAATAAAGGGAGATAATACTTACATTCGCCTTTGCAAACTCAAAAAAACGATGTACACTATTTCCAACACTTTTAAACAGTTTATCAAATATGCGATTGTCGGCATAGTCGGAGCTATTATCGACTGGGCTTTATTCTTTATCCTACGCGATCTTCTAGATTTCAACTATATTTTAGCTCACATCATTAGTTCAGTCGCAGCTATCATTAATAATTTCTTATTAAATACCTACTTTACTTTTAAAGTAAAGGATAAGATGTTGAAGCGTGGAATGTCTTTCTTATTTATTGGCCTAATTGGGTTAATTATAGGCACGATCCTTCTTCCTGTAACTGTTAACCTTATATCCTTTTTCAAAGATCAACATATAAATATGCTTGATGAAAAAACAATACAGTCCATTTCAAAACTAATAGTAACTATAATTATAGCCTTAGGGCAATTTACATTCAATAAATTTCTGACTTTCAGAAAAGATAATCAATAAAAGTCGTTATTGTTTTTCAGTCAGATACTTCCAAAAACGTTTTGGCATATGCTGGCGTTGTAAGCGTAGATTGATTCGTTCTTTAATAGTCATAGATTTAAAATACCCTTTCCATAGCTCCTGAAAGAGCTTCTCATCCTCAGCCATCAGGTTCTCATCCAGTTTACCGCTGAGCAGGTGATTGTCGTCGGTTAAAGTAATTTCGGAAGTAGTTTTTAAGTCGTAATAATAACCATATTTTCGTTTCAGATCATAAATAACCCATTTCTGATCGGCAAAGCGGTCTGTAAAATGGTCTACGGCAATCGGCAGAGCATTATAAACGGGTGAAACGGGAGCAAAAAATATGTCATCTGCCGCTTTCTGAAAACGGACAAACATACGCAGGTATTGTGCCTCATGGCTCACCTTACGGGCTATCTGATGAATCTCAAGAACATCACTATCTCCAAAATTGGTCTCGATAGACACTTTGCTGTCTATTGCTTTACGGATATACCGGAAAAGAAGATCGTCACAACCTTCGGCTTCCGATAGCCATGCATGGGTAATCATGTTACAGGCCAGTTTAGACAGTTTCTTTTCGAGCGCTGTCCACACCCTGACAGACTTATCCTCCTGAGTCAATACTGTATAACTGTCATCCATAAACAAAGGGGCAATATCTCCTTCTCCCAACAATTTGTCGGGAAAGGTCTTGCGGCTGTACGCATCGAAAACGGCAGTCAACAAGCCCTCAAATGTCTTATCATAAAAGAAAACAAGCATTTTAAAGAATGAGGTATTTAGTCGGGAAAAATAATTTTCATCTGCTGATCATCATCTCCTTTGCGCTTTTTAGGCTCGGTCAATATTTTTCTCAAGTGTTCAGGAGTCGTTTCATTCACTGTATACATAGGTAACTCGTTACAGGTAATAAAATATTGAGCCTTCTTCATTACAATACCCATCTTTTTTAACTGCGAAGCATTTAACCTGCCATAGCGACGTGAAGTAACGATCAGCTTTGCCGATTTCACACCAATGCCCGGCACACGGAGGATCATCGAATAATCGGCACGATTAATATCAACCGGAAACATTTCGGGATGCCGCAGTGCCCATGCCAACTTAGGATCAATATCGAGGTCGAGGTTAGGAAAACGGTCATCAACAATCTCATCTGCACGGAACTCATAGAAACGCATCAGCCAATCGGCCTGATATAGACGGTTCTCCCTTACCAAAGGAGCGCTAGCCAGTACCGGCAGACGCTTATCGTAACTATTTACGGGAATAAAGCCCGAATAGTATACACGCTTCATACTCGGACGCTTGTAGAGTAATGCTGATAAACGAATAATATCCTTATCAGTCTCATTGGTTGCTCCGACTATCATTTGGGTACTTTGTCCGGCAGGTACAAAACGGGGAGTCGAACGTATACGTTTACGGTCTTCGATACTTTGGAGCATTCCCTGCTGAATGTAGCGCATGGGTTGGAATACGCTGATATGATCTTTTTCCGGTGCAAGAAGTTTCAGATTTTGCTCTGTCGGTATTTCGAGGTTGACACTCATACGGTCGGCATACAATCCGGCTTCGTTTACCAACTCCTGACTGGCTCCGGGTATGCTTTTCATATGGATATAGCCATTGAAGCGGTGAATAGTCCGTAATTCTTTTATTACACGCACCATACGTTCCATCGTATAATCGGGATTATTAATAACTCCCGAACTAAGAAATAAGCCTTCGATATAATTTCGCCTGTAGAACTGAATTGTCAGGTCGACCAACTCATTTACGGTGAACGTAGCACGCCGTATATCGTTACTCCTCCGGTTGATGCAATACGCACAATCATAGATACAATTGTTGGTAAGCATAATCTTCAGCAACGACACACACCGTCCGTCTTCCGTAAAGCTATGACAGATGCCCATGCCTCCTACAGTGTTACCCAAGGTGCCCACTTTATTCTTACGGACAGTACCACTCGAGGAGCACGACACATCGTATTTAGCCGACTCGGCAAGAACTTTAAGTTTCTCTAATACAGCGTCATTCATCGTATTACAAAGTAAGGAATTTTAGACAAAAGACCTATTAGAAAAAGTATTAAAAGCTTACTTTTTGTTGATAAAGTTTGTTGATACCTATAAAAGAAGAGAAAAGCGACCGATCAGATCTCAAGTTTACATTTTATTACCCAGAAGCGAAAAATAGTCTACATTTTCACACTTTTAAATATTTTTTATATATTTGCGATACAAAACTTTGCAAATACCATACAAATAGCAGACACAGCTTTTAGAAACATTCTATATACACAGATAACATTTAAAACAACACACAAATTTGACAATCATGAAAAAATTGTTTCCTTTTTTATTTGCATTTGTATTTTTATCGTGTAGCCACGATAACAGTATGGTGGACGAAAGTAGCCAAACAGACTTAGACACAAACTTTGTAGACATGCGCGAAGCTATCTCCATGGCAACACTCTTAGAGTATGATGTAACAAACCCCGGAACTTCAACCCGTAGTACCACTTATCTGGATGTAGAGAGTGCTGTACCCATAGGTGATACAGACAAACCCTCTTATTACATTGTAAATTATGCAAACAATAGCGGATTTGTAATTATTGCAGCCGATAAACGGGCTGAACCGGTCTTAGCTTTCTCCACGGAGGGTAGTTTTGATATTGACACAGATAAGCTACCGGGAGGCTTGGTAGAATGGATGTCCGGCACAAAGGATTATATACAAGATATCCGCGAATCGAATACACAATCTTCTGAAGCTCCTAACCTACGGCTTTGCGTCGCATTAAAATCGACCAGCACAAGAGCTTTAAATACAAGCGAATGCTCTAATAGTGCAAACTGCCCGGTTGAGTCGATATCTTCAACTGTGGTTGGCCCATTATTAGAAACAGCATGGAGTCAAGGAGTAGGTTTCAATGATTCAATTCCAATTCTCTGTGACGGAGGATGGCATGTACCCGCTGGTTGTGTGGCTATTGCGATGGCTCAGGTAATGTATTACCATAAATACCCAAGTACATATAATTGGGCAAAAATGCTCCCTTATCATGGAGGGAGTGAAGCCTCCCGTTTAATCAGGGACTTGGGCTTAACTGATGCCTTACACATGGATTATGGATGTGATGGTTCTTTCACAGATACAAAAAAAGCGGAATCTGTATTCAAAAAGAATTTTGGATATAGCAGTGCTACATATGGAAGTTTCAACTCCAACATAGTACAAAGTCAGCTGAAAAGCGGATTACCTGTAATATTAAGAGGTGAAAAATCTTCAGGAGAAGCTGGACATGCTTGGGTATGCGATGGATTTATCCAAAGCAATACATGTACACACTCCACTCTGCAACTTCATATGAATTGGGGATGGGGTTCTCAATATACTACTACTGGGAAGAATTTTAACGGATGGTATGGAGTAAATGACTGGAATTCACCTAATGGTAATTTTAATCAAAAAAATGATATGGTATATAATATCAAACCTTAACAAAACACATAACAAGTTATGAATAAATACACTAGTTACATAATTATACTTTTTGCTTTAATCGGATGTAGTGATGATACCCCAGAAGTCCTACCTCCACCTCTAGGACAAAGTTTTTACCTCTTAGATAAGGATGGGGATGATCTGCTTGATCCACAAAGCGAGAAGGCTATTGACGCTAAAAAAATAAATATTTATTATTTAGTAAATGGGGAGAGAATAGAAGCAAACAGATACTTTCTAATGCTGAATTTTCCTACATTAAATTATGGATTTGGAATAACTGCTCCAAATTCAGCAAATAATAAAAGTCATTATTATATCAATATAGCATTAAATCAATCTGGAAATAATGGCGATACCTTATATACATATGTTGAATGGAATGAGAATGATATTGATACTATCAAATCAAAGATATATAAAAAGGGTAAAGTCTTTGATTGCACAATGGTAGCATACAACGACTCGGTATGGACTCCAAACCAGTTAGAAAACAGAACTATATTTACAATTATTAAACCTTAGAATAGATGGAGGAGAGATAACATATTATTTACTCCTCCTTTCTTTTACAACCCTAACAACACACAACATTTATGAAGAAATACATTTTTACAGTTTTAATATTTTATATTTTTACTGCCTGTAGTAAAAATGAAAATGGTGAAGCTTTCAACTTTGTAGCTGGACAAAGTTTTTATCTTTTAGATAAGGATGGGAATGACCGGCTTAATCCACAGAGCGAGATGGCTATTAATGCCAAGAAAATAAGAATTTATTATTTAGTAGACGGAGAAAGAATGGAAGCTATTGAATACTTACATATGATGGCTCCCAATGCTATTTTAGATAATCCATATGGATTTGGGATCGGAGCCCCAAGTCCAATAAGTAATCGAAGTTATTATAGTATTGATGTTGGATTAAACTGTAAAGGTAACGATGGAGATATTCTATACACTTATATAGAATGGGATGAGAATGATACGGACACTATTAGGTCCGAGATATATAGAAAAAATTCCGTACTAAAATCTACAATAGTAGCATTTAACGACTCGGTATGGACTCCAAACCAATTAGAAAACAGAACTATATTTACAATTATTAAACCATAAAGTTTAATTCCATGAACAGATTCTTTTATTTTATTCTGTTATGCTTTATTAGTATAACGACAGTACAAGCTCAAAAATCGTCGCTAACCGTTGACCTTGGTTATCGGAATAAGTCCGACAGGGCAAACTGGGGGATTGGGACACAATTCAAATACACTTTAGTAAAGGATTTCCGTTTAGGTGCAGATGCAATGATATATATTCCTGAAGATAGTTACATGGGCTTGGATATCGGGGTTAATGCTCAATATCTTATACATTTACAGGAGAGACTTTTAGTTTATCCGGTTGCCGGGCTGATTATATCGAATCATAGATTCCCTTCGGATCCTAAGGCTAGACATGTAACCGGGTTGGGGTTCAGTTTTGGATTAGGAGGTGAATTTTATCTTAGCCAAAAATATTTTATTAATGCTGATTTAAGGTATTCTCTAATTGATAAAGATAAGCCTCATTGGTATAAAGATTATGCTCTTTTCCGCGTTGGATTAGGTTTCAGGCTTTAATATGAATATTTAATAAAAAACGGATGTGATTGCTTTAGTCACATCCGTTTCTTGTTTTTATTTCAGTTCGATGTCCTGTTTCAGGTCTATTTCTTCCCTGTCTTTATCATAAAAATGATATTCGAGAAATGCCAGGCTTTGGTCGGGTATTATCTTGAACCCGAATCCATAACGCCATTTCCATTGCCATTTTAACGAAGGAAATCCCTTTTCTATATATGCTGCTATGTACGGATGTACATGAAGGGTAAATTTTTTCACTTCCAGCTTATTTACTAAATAGCTGATCTTAGACCTTAATGAATCGGTAAATAAAATCGACGGTTTTATTTCACCTTTTCCAAAACATGTAGGGCATGTCTCTGTTGTATCTACTACCATTTCGGGGCGGACCCGTTGACGGGTAATCTGCATCAACCCGAATTTACTTAATGGCAATATATTGTGTTTTGCCCTGTCATTAGCCATCAATTCCTGCATTCGCGAGATCAGTTTGCTGCGATGCTCGCCTTCCGACATATCTATAAAATCGATTACTATAATTCCTCCCAAGTCGCGTAGGCGAAGTTGCCGTGAAATCTCTTCGGCCGCTGCCGAGTTTACTTCGAAGGCATTATTTTCTTGTCCGGCCTCCAATACTTTCGAACGGTTACCACTGTTTACATCTATTACATGCAATGCCTCGGTATGTTCTATTATCAGATAGGCTCCATTACGGAAAGTTACAGTTTTGCCGAACAATGCTTTCATTTGTTTGGTTACGGCAAAGCTGTCGAAGATGGGTAGATCGCCTGTATAAAGCTTTACAATATCTTTTTTATCAGGAGCTATAATACTGATATAGTCCTTGATCTGGCTGAATATCTCTTTGTCATTGACGTGAATGTCCTGAAAGGACGAATTAAATACATCACGCAACAATCCTACGATACGGCCTGTTTCCTCATAGATAAGGGTTGGCAGCTTTTCTTTTTGAATTTTCGGTAAGTTTTCCTCCCAGCGTTTCACCAAAGTTTTCAGCTCATTATCCAGCTCAATTACTTTTTTCCCTTCGGCTACGGTGCGGACTATTACTCCAAAATTCTTAGGCTTTATACTCTGAATCAACTGGCGAAGGCGTGCCCGTTCTTCTTTCGATTTTATTTTTTGTGATATCGATACTTTATCGTTGAACGGGATCAGTACCAGAAACCGTCCGGCAAATGAAAGCTCGGATGTAAGGCGGGGACCTTTGGTCGAAATAGGCTCTTTTGCTACCTGTACCAATATTTCCTGTCCGACTTTCAGTATATCGCTTATACTGCCATCCTTGTCGATATCTTTCTCAAGTGTCATCTTCGACACCAGCGGAAATTTTTTCTTGTCGTTTAATGCTTGTTTGTAGAATTTGTCTACAGATTTGAATTGTGGCCCTAGGTCTAAGTAGTGAAGAAATGCATCCTTCTTGTATCCGATGTCTATAAATGCAGCATTCAGGCCCGGCATCAGTTTTTTAACCCTGCCGGCATAAATGTTACCTACCGCGTACGAAACGTCTCTTGCTTCTTTCTGAAGTTCTACTAATTTCTTATCTTCCAGTACAGCAATAGAGATTTCTTGCGGTTGAACATCAACTACAAGTTCACTATTCATTCTTTTTCTACTGTATATATATGTTTTAAACTCATCTGTACGAGTCTGCTTCTATTCATTATATGCACAAAGAACAAACTTAAATCTGAAATCTGTTTTTAAGTTTGTTCTTGTAAATCTTTCTAACAAAAGTTTAGAAGAAATTTATTTTTTCTTTTTATGTCTATTCTTTCTAAGTCTTTTCTTACGCTTGTGTGTAGACATTTTATGTCTCTTTCTTTTTTTACCACTTGGCATGATCTATCGTTTTTATAAATTAATACTCAGTTATTATTTCTTAACTTGGTTGACAAAAACTTTAGCCGGCTTAAAAGAAGGGATATTGTGCTCTGGAATGATGATAGTAGTATTCTTTGAGATGTTTCGAGCTGTTTTTTGTGCACGTTTTTTCACTACGAAGCTACCAAAACCTCTAAGGTAAACGTTTTCGCTTTTGCTAAGAGAATCCTTAACCACTTCCATAAAAGATTCTACAGCCGTTAGCACAGTTGCTTTATCAATACCTGTGTTTTTTGCGATTTCGTTAACGATATCTGCTTTTGTCATTTTGTATTTACTTTTATTGTTATTAATTACTAATTTTTTGGACTGCAAATATATAGCTTTTTTTTTCCTTAAAAAACAAATATTGGGCATTTTTTGTGAAAACTCAATATTCGAAGAAATAATTACATAAACCTCTCTCGATTATATGTTGAAAAACATAAAGATAGATATTATTTTCAAGAATCTCACCGGAACACAATAGTAACTAATAATTTCATTTAGTACTGAAGAAAGTATCTTAATTATATCTATTTTTGAAGAACCGGTGTGATTTAGTCACTTTTCGGTCGACATATATTATTATATAAGATTTTATCGTATACGCCATCACTGAATAATGCATAACAAGGGTTTAGAGAAAGATTTTATGGAAATGGTACGCCTCAACGAGCGTATTATTTATAAGGTTGTCTCTTTCTATGCAGATATAGACCAAAGTAGCAGCGATTTGTATCAGGAAGTACTACTTAATCTTTGGAAAGCCTACCCTTCGTTCAGAGGAGAAAGTAAACTATCGACATGGATATACCGTATCTCGCTGAACACATGTATTACGTTTTTCCGCCGCAGTAAAAGATCGGTCACCTATTCGGCACTCAATATAGATATATCTGATACTCCGGATGATAATGAGAATATTAAAGAACTATATAGGCTGATAAATAAACTTGACAAAATAGAGAAAGCCCTTGTCCTTCTCTATCTTGACGAGAAACCGTATAAAGAGATAGCTGATATTACCGGGCTTACCGTTACCAATGTAGCGACAAAGCTGAACCGTATAAAAGATAAACTTAAGAAAATGTCTAACGAATAGCTCTTTTTGGGAGCTATCCATCAAAATAACACCAGAATATAATGGATTTGGACAACTTAAAAAAAGTATGGAATGAAAACCAGCAGGATTTGCCGTCGATTACTGATGACAAACTGCTGTCTATGCTTAAAAGTAATGGCCGCACAGCCCTAAACAAACTACGTCTGTGGGAGCTGATAGGTGCAATAGTAATTTTACCCCTGACAGGTATACCACTCATACATAATAAGATTTTTGTTTTGTTTCAATATTCCGCCTTCACGCTGTACTTTTTTATAGCGTTCTGCCTGCTGGGATTTGTATGGCAGTTATATAAAATATGGACTCTGAAAAAGGTCGATATTCTGAATAATAGCATTTTGGTATGCTCTAAATATATTCTCAAATACAAACTCTGTATAAAGATCGAGGTATTTATTTCCCTCATATTTATGATCATATTCATGGGGTCTTTCTTCTATCCGCTTGTCGACTCTCTTGCCGATGACCGAAAAATTCTCTTCTATATAGTAGCTGCCGTATGGACAATTATTATGGTCGCACTCTTATGGTTCATTTATAGGAGGTTTTACCGGAAGCAGACTAAACGGATCGAAGAGTCTCTAAAAGAAATTGAAGAACTGGAAAGAGATAATTATTAATACACCAAATATTTAAATATTAAAAAAATGAGCCACATACGGTTATCCATTCTATTTATATACTTCATCTGCTCTTCTCTGTTTGCAGTAAATGCTCAGAAAGCAGAATTTACAGGTTCGGTATTATGGAAAATATCCGGTAAAGATCTACCGGGCCCTTCATATATAGTAGGGACAAATCATATTATCTCGGATTCTTTTCTGGATAGTATTCCCGGATTGAAAGAGGCTATGAATTCTACAGGGCAGGTTATTGGAGAAATGGACATGGACAATGTGAAAGCCGATATGGCTGCAATGGCTACAGCATCGATTATCCCTGACGGAAAAACATACTCGGAACTATTAACAGAAGAAAGATACCAGCTATTAGATTCGGTTCTTCGTAACGATTTAGGGATAGCTTTATCACAGGTCGAGATGATCAGCCCGGTAACATTATCGAACCTCTACGTTATCAATGTCTATAATAAAGTGAGTCCGAAAAATAAAGATTCCGAGAATATGGATACGTACTTCCAAACATATGCCCGCGAAAAAGGTAAGCCTGTGCTGGCTCTGGAAACTCTGGAAGAACAAATCCGGTACCTGTATTACCTGAAACCCTTAGATAAGCAAATAGAGGAATTATTCTGTACCATAACATCCGACCATCTGGAAAGTGATATTCTGGAACTTGACAGTTTGTATCGAAAGGGTGATCTTACCGGATTAGAACAATTGATGGACAGAGAAGACCTTAGTTGCCCTGGCGATCCGGAAGAAAAAGACATTCTATATCTTCAACGGAATAATAACTGGCTCGAAAAACTGCCCGCTATAATGAAATCGGAAACGTCGCTGATTGCGGTCGGTTGTCTGCATCTGGCCGGTGAAGACGGGTTGTTAAACCGTCTGTCCGAAATGGGATATGAAGTGACTCCTGTTAAGTAGAACAATCATTTGCTACCCCAAAAGTCGAGGTACTGCTGTGCAACCTTTATATAGTTGTGATGAGTATCGACAAACCTCCGGCTGTCGAGCCCGTATGTAGGCAGATCGAACTTTTGGCGGATTACGCTCTCCAGCGAATGATAAATAGACTCCTCTGCCGGATATACATTAATAACAGGACGATTGGAATCCTCACCCGATAAGCTGTACATCTCGGGTTCGCCGCCTCCTACCAATACCTTACCCAAAGCCATAGTTAATAGACCATTCATAGCAGGCGAATAAGAATATATCTGGTCGAGTACTACATGCGCATCACTTATCAGCCTCAAGTATTCGGAATAATCTACCGATTCGGCTTTTAATATGCGAACATCATCCGGGTAGTTTTTTTGTAAACTTGTCAGCGCCCGGTACAACATATCGGTACCTTTAAATTCGCTTCGTGCTTTATTTATTCCTATAAAGAAATTAATTTGGTCAGTTATGGGAATCGGGCGGCTTATAATCTTTTTTGTATTGACGGGCAGAGGTATATAAGCTAGTTTATCGTTATACTGGTCTTTGTAAGCCTCGAAATACTCATACAGGCAGGCTATTATTCCGTTACAGGTTTCGGCTATCTCTATATTGGCATCTTTACGTTTTGTTTCGAGCCAATCGTGTCTGATCTTTTGGTTATAAGACAGATTATTCTCATGGTCTCCGATATTAAACTCCGAATACCTGAATTTTTTATCGAGACAGGCTTTAAGCCAATAATAATCATCGCCGAATGCTCCCAGAAATACCTTGTAATTATGCCGCTTCAGATACCTATACAGCTTCAGGTTCACCTCTATGTTTTGTGTAGTAAAGCAAGGATTGATAATCTGAACTATGTCATATCCTTTGAATTTAGGCAGATTCGCTATTATCCTTTTAAGACCTACAGCTGTATCCCATAAACCGGAGCTTTTGCGTAAAAGGTCGATATCCCTGTAGTAATTCTTGAAACCGTCTCCGTCCGAAGCTACCGTTACCTGATGGCCTAAGTATTTGAGGCCTTCTGCCAAAGTCAAATGCAGTCCGCTATATTCGCCTAACAACAGGATTTTCATACGCTTTCGGTTTAGAGAAACAGATAAATATCACACCGGACATCAATCCCAGGCAGGATCGTAACTGGTGCGGCGGCCTCGCTTCTCATATTTGAGATCTTGTAACATAGACGAATTGACCCTGAGTGTAACAAAATATGAAGTATAGTTTCCGAAAGGAACCAACGATGCCGAAATATTCCAGCAGTGCAGGTTACGGCTGATATTACAGTTCATATACGAAATCTTCTTGGCATCGAAATCATAACCCGATGTAAACGAAAAGTTCCAGTTTTTGGTTGGCTGTATCGAGCCATTGAAACTCAGGTTATGCCTGATTTTACCCTTATATTCCATTTTTTCTTTATCGAAATCGCCGTAACCGTAATTCATTCCGTAACTGAAACTCAGGTTCCACTTGATCTCCGATCTCAGGTAACCGTCATCGTCATATGTACCCGAATCTTTTTTCTTATCGAACATACTTCCTTTACGCTCCTCTCTGCCTTCTGTATCTTCGGAGGCCAGATCGCTGTCGTAATCATCCAGATTATTGTCTTTCGATTTATCTTTCTTCGGTTTGTCATCACCTTTGCCAAACCACTTTTTGAAAGTGTCTTGGTTGATTGATGGAGAGATGGAATATCCGGTACTCTTCAACCGTCCTAAGGTTCCGTATTTCTTTATTCTCAGCTCATTCCTTTTTTCCGGATTACCGTTTTTATCCAATCCGTATGTATAAGGGTCGAATGTAGCATTGATATTTACCGTAAGGTTTTTGCTGAGCTTCAGACGGGTATTGGTCGAAATATCACTCCACTTGTACTTGTCGGCAGCCATATTATAGCTGAAACTAACCCCGAAATTATCAATAAGGCTAATAATCTTCGTTGAGTCATTATCGGTGCCGACCTTCATCTCGATATTATTATCGAAACTAAAGTTGATATTACCCTGCTTTCCGGCCGAAGGTGCGCCAAATATATTATTCTGGTAAGGCGAGTATATATTCTCCACCAAATCTCCGTCTGCATTATAATAGCTGTAACGCTCGAATGATCCGTAACGGGCTTCACTAAAATCGGGACTTCCGCTATAGCTGATCGATGGTGTAAATACATGCCTGATCTTTTGCAGCTTACCTATCTTGAATACCGGCTCGTAAAACCCGTACAACTTGGTTTGCAGGCTTACCGAATAATTAAAGTCGTACACCCGATGGAAACCGTAAGTTGTATCGCTGGTAACAGTTTTCTGAAGCGATGGATCCCAGTCCATCAGTATTTTTTTAGTATACCAACGTTCGCGATATGTAAAGTTAGGCGAGATATTCAGATACTTAAACAGGCTGAATGTGGCTCCTGTGCTTACCTTATGCTGTGCAGCATTTTGCCAGTCTTTTATTAACGACGATTTAAGAAGCTTATCATCTTTGGTATTGATACTATTCTTGAAATCAAAAGAATAGTCGAGCGAAATCTTTTCGTACCACTTCTCATCACCTACCATTATCTTGCGTTTAAACGGATAGATACGCCTCATCGTCACCGACAGGTTAGGCAGGGTCATTGATACTGAAGAGTCGCGCGCATTTTGATTCGCTGTTGCATTCAGCGATATGGTGAAAGGCGAATCGGGGAATGTCTGGGTTAGCGTTACCGTAGAACTACGGGTTGCGCTTGTCTCCATATTCGCAATCTGGTTCAGGCTGTTCCTGCTGTATGTAGATGTCTGGTAGCTTACACTTGCCGACAGGGTACGGTACATATTTGCTTTAGGGTCTTGCGAGTGAGTCCAGTTCAGGCTGAAGTCTTTGGATTCGCTAAAGCTTTCGGGAATATCGCGATCTCCAATCTTAGTGTACAGGTAATTCATGTTGAATGAACCGCTTCTCCTGTAACGGTACTTATATGTAGAGCGGGCCGATAGTCCCCATGATCCCTTTGTGTATATTTCTCCGGTAAGAGCCAGATCATAATTATCGTTGATGGCAAAATAGTAACCTCCGTCACGCAGATTGAACCCTCTATCCATATCATCGCCATAAGACGGCATGATAACCCCCGATGAATATTTTTCCGAAAAGGGGAAAAACCCGAATGGTATTGCTAGGGGTAAGGGCAAGTCTTCGATTACGAGATAAGCCGGACCGGTTATTACATTCTTTTTAGGCCGGACTTTGGCTTTAGTCAACATCATATAAAAGTGCGGATGCTCGTGATCGTCGCAAGTCGTATATTTTCCGTCACACATAAAGAATGTGTCGTCAGCATTTTTCTTCGCTCTGTCGGCAACTATATATCCTTCGCCCTGCTGTGTAATTACGTGCCGGATATATCCCTTCTTCGATTTGAAGTTGTAGCTTACATTCTTCATCTCATATTCGGTTCCATTATCCGAAAAAATGGGATAACCAAACTCCTGCCCTACCGAATCGAGCCCGTAAGAGGCATGCACAATACTGCTATCCATGCTCATCGAGATGTTTTCGGCTTTGATAGACATGGTCTGATAATCGACCTTACTGTCTCCATACAGATATCCCATATTGCCTGATGAGAATACGATAGAGTCGTTCGCTTCATAAATAACAGGGGCATCGAGTGCCGCTTTTTTCGGCACAGTATCCTGAGCAGCCGTATCCTGTAAGGCTGTACCTGCATTTATACTGTCGTGAGGCAAAGAATCCGCAACTCCGGCAGAAGGAATGACAGTATCGGCCAAGAGCATATCGCTCCGACTTTTCTCAACACTCTTCGATAATTGGGCACCCCAAAATGGTGATGAAAATAACAGGAAAATTAAAGTGTATATACAGAAATGAGTTTTCTTCATTAAAAAAGGAAACAGCCTTATATATTTCAACTTGCAAAACTAAGCAATTAATGAAAAAGGAAAAGCAAAAAAAATGAAAATATGCCCTTTAAAACAAAATATATGGATAATATACAATAAATAGCTCCGGTACAAATCCTAAAAGTAACGAAATCACAACATTCTATTGTATCAACAAATTGTTTCTTTTTACTATTTTAGTACCTTTGCAACGCTCGTGATGATTTTTATCTCATTAATTTTATGAACGGCTTATTACCCTAATTATGCCGGATAACAATTATCGAATAGTTTATTTATTGTAGCCGATGAACACAATACATACTGATTTTTGTCCGGTTTGTACAAACAGCAATTGTTCCGAATCGATTAAATGCAAAGACCATTTGGTCTCGAAGGACTTTTTTTCGGTTTACCAATGTCCTCAATGCGGATTTGCTTTCACTCAGGACTTTCCGGCTGAATCCGAGATCGGTATATATTACGATGCTCCCGAATACGTTTCGCATACCGATTCGCACAAAGGTATTATCAATACATTGTATCATCAGGCACGCAAAATTTCCTTGCGTTCTAAAGTCAGGTTTGTACAGAAATGCGCAGCTGTAAAGGCAGGCACATTGCTCGATATAGGCTGCGGAACAGGTTATTTCCTCGATGCTATGCGCCATCATAAATGGATAGTGACAGGTATCGAAAAATCTGAACCGACACGTAAATATGCCCATGAGAAGTTCGGATTAAATATTCAGGATTCGGAGTACCTATTCGAAATCCCCGCAAAGACTAAGGATACAATCACCCTCTGGCATGTATTGGAGCATTTGGAGAAGCTGAATGAGACGATGGCTAACCTGCACCGGATACTGAAAGACAATGGTGTGCTTTTCATTGCACTGCCCAATAAAAAATCAGTTGATGCCCGGTACTATCAGGCAGATTGGGCTGCATACGATGTTCCCCGTCATTTATGGCACTTTTCGCCCGATGATTTCGAACAGTTTGCAGCAAAACATCATTTTGAGTTGGTCAAAATAAAAGGAATGCCTTTTGATCCCTTTTATATTTCAATGCTGAGCGAAAAGAACAAGGGTACTTTTGCCGGTAGCCTGCTCGGCTTGATCAAAGGCGGATGGTTTTTCCTCAGAAGCCTGTTTAACACCAGACAAAGCAGTTCACTTATTTATATACTAAAAAAGAAATAAGGTCTTTGACCCGACACAATACTAAAACCGCAAAATAATATGATACAACAGAAGAAACCGGTCCTCCAACAAATACTTCCGCATGTATTTGCCATTGTATGCTTTTTAGCCGTTACATTCGTTTATTTCAGCCCTCTTATCGAAGGAAGGGTGCTACCCCAAAGTGACGTGCAACAATTTAAAGGCACCGGACGCGAACTGAGTCAATATTATTATAACGAAGGACAATCTTCGGCATGGACCGGTACGGTTTTTTCGGGCATGCCTTCTTATCAGATCGGGGTGTGGGGCGGAGCTCCCAACTTTCTCGATTATCTCGAAATGCCGCTGAAAGCGCTGGGCAGCAGCACTGCCGGAGCTGTATTTACAGGGATGCTGATGGCTTACATCCTCTTTTGTATTATGGGTGTGGGTTTTCTGCCTGCGATACTGGGGGCAATAGCCTATTCGTTGTCGTCATATAATATCATTATTCTGGATGCTGGGCACGTTACCAAAGCATGGTCTATTGCATATATGCCTCTGATTATTGCAGGCATGGTCGCGGCATTCAAGCGTAAATATTTGATGAGCGGATTGCTGATGGCGTTCGGTTTAGCGCTGCAGATCAAAAACAACCACCTGCAAATAACATATTATACCGGACTTTTATGTGCTTTCTTATATATAGGATTACTGATCAACGATATCCGAAAAAAGAACCTCAGCGGATTTTTTAAAGCGACAGGGGTTTTAGCCGCAGGTGTATTAGTTGCGGTACTGTGTAACCTCGGCAATATCTATTCGAACTACGAAATGTCTAAAGAAAGTATCCGTGGACAATCGGAACTCTCGAAACCGACCAACAGCGAGAAACAGTCATCGGGACTAGATAAAGAGTATGCCTTTGCATGGAGTTACGGAAAAATGGAAACACTTTCTCTACTCGTTCCCGATATTAACGGTGGTGCTTCGGGCGGATTGTTATCTCCTAACTCGAACCTTTATAAGGCGATCAGGGCAAATGCTCCGGGGGCACAACTCGATGCCAAAGGTATTCAGGCACAGACTTACTGGGGCGACCAGCCATTTACTTCGGGCCCGGTATACATCGGGGCAATCGTATGTTTCCTTTTCTTATTAGGTATGTTTACTATTAAGAACCCTGTAAAATGGGTACTTCTGGCTGCTACCGTATTTTTCATTTTCCTCTCATGGGGACACAACTTCGAAACTTTTAACGACTGGTTCTTCTACCATTTCCCGATGTATAATAAGTTCAGGGCGGTATCTACAGCCTTGGTTATTCCGGCTCTCACCATGGTTATGGTTGCCATATGGGGAGTAAAAGAATTTCTGGAAGAAGAAGATAAAAAGAAACAAACCCGTTCGCTTTACATATCGGCTGGAATTACCGCAGGAATCAGCTTGCTATTGTGGCTTGCTCCGGGAATTTTCGGACTGACATTCTCTACTGAAAGCGATACCCAATGGATCAGTCAGGTTCCCGATTGGTATTACACAGCGCTGCTGGCCGACCGTAAAGACTTGTTATCATCCGACGCTTTGCGTTCGTTCTTCTTTATCCTGCTAGCCGGAGTCGTACTGTTTGCTACCCTGAAGGCGAAAGGAAACAAACAACAAATGGCATTTTATGCTACTTTAGCGCTGGTGGTATTGGTACTGGTTGATTTATGGGGAGTAGACAAAAGATATCTGGATAATGATAAATTTCTTCCAAAATCGAGCTATAATGTGAGTCAGCCATTCCCTAAAACGGCTGTCGATGAAGCAATATTACAGGATAAAGGATTGTCGCACCGGGTTCTTAACCTGAACAATCCGTTTACCGAGACAAAGACATCGTATTATCACAAATCGATAGGCGGATACCATGCTGCTAAACTGAAACGTTATCAGGAGCTGATCGATTACCGCCTGCAACCGGAGATTAACCATATTATAGGATCATTCGATTCTCAGAATATAGATACTATTATCGGTTCTTTCAAAGCAAATACAGCTTTGAATATGCTGAATGCCAAATATATTATTTTCAGTGCCGACCAGCCTCCATTACAAAACCCGTATGCGATGGGGAATGCATGGTTTGTCCAGGAATTAAACTTTGTGGATACACCCGATCAGGAAATAGAATCGCTGAATACGTTAGACCCTCTTAAAACTGCTGTATTGAATAAAAAATATGAGGAAGAATTCTCAGGATTTAATCTTGTTCCGGATTCTACTGCACATATCGAACTGACAGAGTACAAGCCCAATATACTCAAATATAAATCGTCTGCTAAGACTGAACAGTTTGCCGTATTATCAGAAATTTATTATCAGAATGGCTGGGAGGCTTATATCGACGGACAGGAAGTTCCTCATTACTGTGCCGACTGGACTCTGAGGGCTATACGCATACCTGCCGGAGAACACGAGATCGAATTCAAATTTATTCCCCATAAATACAATACTGCCCGTACTGTGGCATCAATCAGTACAGGTTTGCTCATCTTGTTATTATTGGGAGGTATTGTATTCACATTTGTACGAAAAGAGAAGTAATGAAGTTTTCGTTTGTAACTTCCACATATAACCGCGACAGGTATATCGGGCAGGCGCTACAGTCGACCTGTGACCAGACATATCCGAACGAGGACTATGAAATCGTGATTGTCGATAACAACAGTACAGACAACACGGCTGCAATCTGCAACGAATTTATATCGAAATACCCTGAAAAGCAGATCAGGTATTTTAAAGAAATGGAACAGGGCATTGCTCCTGCTCAAAACCGTGCTATCAGGGAAGCACGGGGCGAATACATCATCTTTGTGGACGATGACGAAACCATCATACCCGAACATCTTGAGCGACTGGCGGAACATCTGAAAAACTATCCGCAGGCTGAACTTATAGGTACTGCCGTTATTCCGGTGTATGAGGTAGAGCAGCCTAAATGGATGTCGTACTATACACAGCGGCTGATAGGCGGATATTTCGATCAGGGTAAAAAGGTAAAGACCCTGAGTGCTAAGAATTATCCGGGGACGGGACATACCATCATCAAAAAAGAACTATACGAGAGATACGGTTATTATAAAACCGAACTGGGACGGAAAGGAAAATCGCTTATCGGGGCGGAAGATAAGGATATGATCAACCGGCTTATAAATTTGGGGATCACTTGTTATTATTTCCCCAACATACCGATATACCATCATATTCCTGCAAGTAAAATGACCGATGACTTTTTTCACCGGGTAACTTACGCTATTGGGAAAAGCGAACGGATGAGAACCAAGTCGGTATCAGAAAAAGAATTCCGGAAACGTATTATATCCGAAATAATTAAATGGGCGGCTTCGTTCGTCTTATGTATCGGCTATACCGTGACATTACGTCCGGCTAAAGGCTTCAGGTTATTACAATTCAGATGGAATGTAAGCAAAGGGTTGCTGGGTAAATGATCGAACCTTCTGCTATTTTTTTATTGCCAATTTTTAAAATATCTCCTTTATTTTTACCTTCTTATTTACAGGTAATTGTATTGAATCAGATCTCCTCTTAAGGTAAACGTCATAAGTATTAGAAACAGAATTCTTTTTCCACTTTGAATAGGAATCAACATTCTCCCTACCCGAGTCAAAAATATATTTCCCTAATTTATTTTGCACATATTCTGCTTCTACATGATATTTCCTAATGCCTGTAGTTACAACACCTCTCTTTTTCATTGTTCCAACAGTCCAAAGGCCGGTTGCTTCGACTGAATAACTTACATATAATATTGCCTGTGTAGCTTCATCAATAATCAGGTATCCATTTCTTTTCTTGTCTTGATAATAAATTTTTAATGATTGTCTTCCTTTATAGTTTATATGCTCAAAGTTATCATAACTATAAGATTTATAATATCGTACTACATCATGTTTTTGGATTGGAATAATATTCAAAAAATCATACGGCTTCATAAAGAATACGTTTTGCTTAAGTTCATCCGATACATATTCCCTCTCTGGTTTTTTAGCTATATATAAATCTTTTTCCTCTTGATTAAGCTGTATTATTCCCTTATAATCAATCAACTGTTCTGTATTTTCTTCACCAATCTTCTTATATAACAGCTCTGTATCAAATACCAAATTATCATCAAACGGATCAGAATAGTTTTCGGGTATCTTTCTTATAACCTCCTTCATGTATTTTTTAGCATCAAAAACCTCAGATACAACCACTTCTTTCAGGGCTATTAATTCATCTTCCAGATAAATAGTTGCAGTATCCATCGTGAATTTTAAGTCGTGAAACAAATACTTTTCAGGCCTATAACTCAAATGAGAAAAATAAAGGGTGTCATTGGGTGTCAACTTATCTCGTCCAATATGTATAATTCCATCTTTGTCGGAATGCCAGAAGCCATCTCCTTGCCTGACATATACGCCTTCTACTGGTTGATTGCCGAAATCAATAACCCTCATAACAAACTGATCTTTAGCAGTAATAAGACTTAGTAGCAGCAAAAGATTAAATACCATTTTACATAGTAATATTTAGTGTTGGTTTTCTTACGTCAAACTTACAGTAATTCCGGTAACTTTTGAATCCCGAGGTAAAAATTAGTCCTGAATATATATGTCGCCTTTAAAGTATAATTGGGCTCGCCCTCCTATCTCTACTCTTTTATCTGACAATTTGCATCGCAAATGACCTTTCCGGTTTGATAATTGCATTGCTGTGAGTTCCGTTTTATTCAGCTTTCCGGCCCAATATGGAGTTAAAGTTGTATGAGCCGATCCGGTAACGGGGTCTTCAATTACTCCCGATTGAGGGGCAAAAAATCTGGACACGAAATCTACAGTCTCCCCTTTCGCTGTTATTATTACTCCTCTAGCCTGTAGTTTTGCGATAAACTCAAAGTTAGGCCTAATCTCAATAATATCTGATTCTTTTTCGTATACCAGCATATAGTCTGATTTTCCTTTATATGCCTCAACCGGTTTTTTATCGAAACAGTTTTCTATTTCTTTCGTTACAGATGTACTCCGGAACTCATCTACAGGAAAATCGAGTATCAATTCATCATACTTTCTATTTACTGCCAGTATTCCGCTTCTGAGGGAATAAAATCTGATAGAGTCGCCCTCATAGTCTTCATAATGGAATATAACGTATGCTGCTGCCAATGTAGCATGCCCGCACAGGTCTACCTCTACACTGGGTGTAAACCACCGGATTTCATAACCATCACTCTGTTTCACATAAAAAGCTGTCTCTGCCAGATTATTTTCCATCGCAATTTTTTGCAAAAGATCGTCATCTAACCACTCATCAAGTGGGCAAACAGCAGCCGGGTTTCCACCGAATAGCTTTTCGGTAAACGCATCGACCTGATATAATTTATACTTTTTCATATTTCTACATTAAGTTACTTCAAAATACTATGATGTTGACGTATTTTATTCTTGATAGTATTCGTCAGGTCAAGATTGTCTAACTCCACCAGATACCTGTAATGTTTATTAAGGAACTCGGGGTATTCTATCTTGTTGGGCAACTGACGGAACGTTCTGATAATTTCTATATCCCTTTTTTCTCCATCCTTCAATTGAAAGGTTGTCGGGGATGTAACTTTGCCAAAAGCTTCGAAAATGGATTGCCATATTTTTCTCGGACCATTCACGTATTTTCCATTGAAACAAACTCCACGAATAAGTATCCCTCCATCTGTCGTATCATTACTCCCCAAAGTAATATCTATACCTTGATTGTGATAACGCCACTCGCCCCCTATACGGTTATGTTCATGAGTATACTCGTCGGGATGATGACCTTCGTTAAAGTAATAAAACTCTATCTCGGTAAACCTGAATACAGTCTCATTAACATATAAAGCCTTTTGAGTCAGAATCTCTTTAGCAATCCTATCGAAAGATGCCTCTATTGCCGCGTTATCAATTTCGAAATTCATAATCAGTGTATTTTTGTAAACCCGATAAAGATAAACAAAAGAACCTGCCCGAGAATATTTATCTATAACAAAAAGAACCAAGAAAAAAATTATCCAATGAGTACAGAAAAAAAACACAAAATATGTGTCACTTTTGTCACCTTTGTCACCCTTTCGACACTCTATTTATTGATAGACAACATATTACCAAGGCAACAAAGTAAACTGTAAGGTGACACCCGTGTACACCTTTTTGTATAGGTTTGTATACTTTGTGTCACCTTCAACCCTTTATTTTATTTTGTTTGTATATATTTGAAGCTATATAAGTAACAGCTACTTAAAAGAACGATTAAATCTTATGAGAAAAAGTAAAAAGAAATTTCTTGCTAAACTCTTTATTATAATTATCGCAATATTCATTGCTGCTTTCATATTCAGAGGTGCCCTTTATCGCGTTGCGGTCAGTTACAAGGAAGATGGCAGCAGAAAGAACTATAAAGTAAAGGATAAGAACTTTGCGATGTATATTGAAGATAATATATCGGATGCTCCGAATGACATAGAGTCTATTATCGACCTGTCGCAGGAGATTACAAGTAAAGCATTGGAATTTTCGCTCGAAGCCAAAGAAAACGATCCTAATAAAACAGTACTTCTGCGCCGTGCCAATTGTATCGGATATGCCGCTTTTACTGCTGCTACCGGAAATTACCTGATCGATAAATATAAACTATCGGAAGTATGGGAAGCTAAACCTGTAAAAGGCAAGCTGTTTATTTTCGGTCAGGATGCCCATAAAAAAACCAAAATGAAGTCTTTCAAAGACCATGATTTCGTTATCTTCAAGAACAAAGTAACGAAGCGTGAAATAGCTGTTGACCCGACTGTCGAGGATAAATTCGGAATAAAACGAATCACCAAATATTAAGATGAATAAAGCAGCATATTCAACAGAGATCAAAGAGTATGCCCTTTCGCTCGGTTTTGACGCTTGCGGCATCTGCCGCGCAGAACCTATCGGAGATACAGACAAATCGCATCTGGATAAATGGATCGAAGACGGTTATCAGGCAGATATGGATTACCTCGCCCATAATACGGATAAACGGATAAACCCGACCTTGCTTGTTGACGGCGCAAAATCCATAATCAGTGTCGCCCTCAATTACTACCCTCACGAACGGCAATCCGAAGCCGCCCCTCAGTTCGCATACTATGCTTACGGCAAGGACTATCACGATGTAATGAAAGATAAGTTGGGCAAACTGTTCTCATTTATCAAATCGCTATTGCCGGATACACAAGGCCGGATATTCTGCGATACCGCTCCGGTAATGGAAAGATACTGGGCTGCTAAAGCCGGACTGGGATTTATCGGCAAGAACACATTGCTTATTATCCCCAAGAAAGGCTCGTATTTCTTTCTGGGAGAAGTTATACTGGACCAGGAACTCGAATATGATAAACCGCTTGACTTATCATGCGGAAAATGCACCCGCTGTCTGGAGGCCTGCCCTACCGGTGCGATCGAAAAGCCTCATCTATTGAACGCCCGTAAATGTATATCTTACCAGACTATCGAGAATAAGGGTGAGATAGATGATACTATTAAGCCTCTATTGAACAACCGCATGTACGGTTGCGATATCTGCCAGCAAGTCTGCCCGTGGAACAGGTACTCGAAGCCTCACCGGACAGAAGAATTTACTCCTCATCCGGAGTTTCTTGCGATGGATTACAAATCTTTACAGGAGATGGAAGTAGGAGATTACCAAAGGATATTCAAAGGATCAGCAGTTAAGCGAGCCAAATACAACGGGCTGATACGAAACATCAAGGCACTGACAGAGAACCGTGATCAGATATAGTATTCCGACACATCAACAATACCCGCGCGCATAGCATATTTGGTTGCCTCATGTACATTATTCACCTCAAGCTTACGGAAGATATTCTTACGGTGGGTGATAATAGTATGGAAACTAAGGTTACGATCGGCAGCTATTTCTTTTGTGGTTTTACCCAAAGCTATTTCTTTCAGTATTTCTCTTTCGGTCGTTGTCAGATGATTGTCCAACGAATCTTGCAAAGAACGTGTTAATGTACGGATATGATTATCCACGCGTTTGCACAAGAACTGATCGCCAACTAAGGTAGACACAACGGCATCGCGAATCTCGCTTACCTCATTTGACTTCAGAGCAATACTAAAAGGCAGCCTGTTGGCTTGCATATCACGAAGGAACGTATCGCTCAACTCATCAGAAAACAATAACCAATCGGCTTGGGGATATCTTTCGTGCAGAATCTGAAGTTCATTCAGTGATGAGAAATCCGAAAGAGTATAGTCCAGAATTACCATTGCATTGCTATTGTCGGACAGTAGTTTCAAAAGCTCATTTTTATCCGTTATTTCGTGAACAACATCTATTCCCTTGATGTCATTCGTCAGATATTTAAGACCTAAACGGGTAATATCTTGAGCATCGGCTATAATCAGATTTCTCATTTTTTTATCCGGATAATGCAATTTTTGTACAAATCTAATAAAAGTGAACAATATACACCCTATAATTTCCTTTAATATATGCCGTTTTCAGACGATTATGGCTAGGATCAAGACCAACGAAGAAGTATTTTAAGCCGTATAACACAATAAACGATAAAAAAACAATAAAAATCGTTAATGTAATGAACTTTTCATTTTTATTCGTTTTTCGATAACAAATTAGATCGCTAAAAATCAGTTAATTATATTTTAATGAGAAAAAAGGACATTGTTAAATACATGAAAGTTACAGGACTTACAGTTGTTTTTAACAAAATAAAAACACTATCTTTGAATAATTCGTATGTAAGAGAAACAGTTAAAATTGTATATAAACGTAGTATCATTTTTATGGAGAAAACACTTGTTATACTTAAACCTTCTGCCGTGCAGAGAGGTTTGATCGGAGAAGTAACTTCGCGATTTGAACGAAAAGGTTTAATACTAACAGGTACAAAGATGATACAATTGGATGATGAAATTCTGAGCGATCATTATTCACATCTAAAAGACAAACCGTTTTTCCAGAGGGTTAAGAATTCCATGAAAGCATCACCCGTTATTGTTCAATGTTGGGAAGGTGCAGAAGCAGTGGCAGTAGTAAGAGCCCTCGTAGGTAAAACAAATGGACGAGAAGCAACAGCAGGCACTATCAGAGGTGATTATTCAATCAGCTTTCAGGAGAATATTGTGCACGCATCCGATTCAGTAGAAGCGGCAAAAGTTGAACTCGCCCGGTTTTTTAAAGAGAATGAAATCTTTGAATATAAGAAGGCTGTATTATCGTTTTTATATTCAAATGATGAAATATAAGTTCAACATTAATGTATCAAAAAGTTATTTAACGTGAGTTTGAAAACAATCAAAGCCTGTACATTAGCTACTTCGCTGCTGATTATCCCTTTGTGCTCTTTTGCGCAGGCCGAAGGCCACAAAGATGATGCTGCCAGAGTAGAGCTTACTTACAAGCAAAGGCACAGCAAACCGTCGAATGACCTCTACGCGGACGGTATAAAAATTAAGCGAGATTTATCACTAATCAAAGAGGCGCAAGAAGAACGTATAATGGATGCAGACGAAATTCCTTCTGACGACTTATACGGTAGTATATGGAATAACCGATATGTTAACATATACGGATCTTTAGAAACAATACCTTCGACGTACACGGTCGACCTTTCCAACTTCTCAATGCCTACAGTAGGCTACACAACTTCAAATTACGGACATCGCGGCAGAAGAATGCACCACGGTATCGACCTGAAAGTTCAGATCGGGGATACTATTTATGCGGCATTCGATGGTAAGATCCGTGTAGTTGAATACGAAAGAAGAGGATACGGAAACTATGTAGTGATCAGGCATCCCAATGGGCTGGAAACTGTATACGGACACTTGTCTAAGTTTTTGGTTTCGAACAATGATGTCGTAAAATCCGGAGACCCTATCGCATTAGGAGGAAACACCGGACGGTCTACCGGATCGCACCTACACTTCGAGCTACGCTTCTTAGGGAGATCGATTGATCCTACAGACGTAATAGATTTCGAAAATAAGGTATGCCATAAAGACCAGTTCATGGTTGTAACAAGCACATTAGGAACTCCGGGGCAAAAGCTAAAAGTAGCTAATACAAGCCGTTCGTCTGCAAAATCAACAAACAAGTATGCTACCGGAACAGTATCGTACTACCGTATCAAGAAGGGCGACACTTTAGGCAAAATTGCGAGAGCACACGGTATATCTGTAAACAAATTATGTTCATTGAACAACATGTCATCAAGAGAAACTCTTCGCTTAGGCAAAACTTTACGGGTTTCATAATTTGAGTATCAGAGTACTTACTTAATATACAGAAAAGCATAGGGTTTTCCTTATGCTTTTGTTTTTTTTCCTACCTTTGTACAAATAGGATATTTAAAGCCTCTAACAGGCAAATAATGGTATAAGTGTTTACATACAAAAAGTTTATCATAAGGAAAAGAGATGCCGAATACTGAACAACAATTTGATCACATCATAGCTACATGCCGGGATTTATTCAGAAAGAAACTGATTGATTATGGTGCATCATGGCGGATTCTACGTCCCCAGTCTGTTACTGATCAAATACTCATTAAAGCCAAAAGGATACGTAGTATCGAAGAAAAAGGCATCAGTAAAGTCGATGAAGGTATTAACTCCGAATTTATTGGCATTGTCAACTATGGCATTGTCGGGCTTATACAATTGGAATTGCAACATACCGATAGTGTAGACATCACAACAGAAGAGGCGATGTCCTTATACGACAAATATGCTCAACAAAGCAAAGAATTGATGTTTGCCAAAAACCACGATTATGGAGAAGCGTGGAGAAGCATGCGTATAAGTTCATATACAGACCTTATTCTTGTCAAGCTATTCAGGACTAAACAAATTGAAAATAACGAAGGCCATACACTTGTTTCTGAAGGGATAGATGCAAATTACATGGATATGATAAACTATTCTATTTTCGGGTTGATTAAACTAAATTACCCGGAAGACAAAGAATAATCCACATACATATTATCATACAATCTTTATGGGGCAGACAAAATCAATGATAGAAAAAGCGATTGTAGAGGTAGCACGTATACTACTTGCGGCAACCTTTATATTCTCAGGCTTTGTCAAATCGATCGATCCTTTGGGTACAGCCTATAAGGTTCAGGACTACATGACTTCATTCGGTTTTTCCGAACTGCACCAATTTGCCTTACCTATATCCATTGCACTCTGTGCCGGTGAACTATGTCTGGGTATATTTATGCTATTCGGGCTATACAGAAAGTGGACTTCGCGGTTACTTTTTATAGTCTTGCTATTCATGACCCCGCTAACCCTATATCTGGCAATTACCAATCCGGTAAAAGACTGCGGATGCTTTGGCGATGCACTTATCATTACCAACTGGCAAACTTTTTTCAAGAATATTATTCTATTAGCTTGTTCCATTACCACCCTGTTCTGGTACGAAAAGATCATGAATATATTTACCGGTAAATTTTACTGGTTAGTAGCAATATACATCATTGCCGGTGGTATTGTATTCTGTATATTCAATACTATCAACGAACCGTTGATAGACTTCCGTCCATATAAGATCGGAGCTAATATTCCTAAACTGATGACCGTTGAAGAAAACAAGGCTCCTGTATATGAAAATACCTTTATCTATAAAAAGGATGGTGTAGAGAAAGAATTTACCGAAGATAATTATCCGTGGCAAGACTCAACATGGATATTTGTAGACCGTTATAATAAACTCATCAAAGAGGGTGAAGAACCCGTTATACACGATTTCTCAATCAATCGCCTTTATCTGAATAAAGACAAGACGGAAATAGAAGCAGAGGAAGACATCACAAACGAAGTTCTTTCGGACAGCAATTATATCTTTCTGATGATTGCTTACTCACTCACCGATATGCGGATCAATAATCTGGATAACTTTGAAGATGTAAATAACTATGCAAAAGATCATCAGTACAAATTTTATTGCCTGACATCTTCCCCGAGGGATACAATTATACAGTTCGAAAATGACAATATTACGAACTTCGATTTTTGTCTTACCGACGAGCGTACCCTGAAGACTATTACACGATCTAATCCCGGGCTATTATTGATAAAGGATGGTATTATAATAAATAAATGGGGGGATAAGAAGGTACCCAACGAAAAAGAATTGAACAGACCGATAGAGGAATTACCGATAGCTCATCCCGAGAACAATCAGGCTCCGACGACTAGGGATATAGCAAATCTTATTCTGCTATTTTTCATTCCTCTGGCAGTTGTGAAAATCCTCGATGCTGTTCTTTATCACAGAAAGAGTATCACACCGAAAGGTGAACAGAAGAACAAATCAGAATAAATGATTATTCATTTTTTTATAATTATATAATAATAAATTCTATTATGAGAAAGAATATCGTTGCCGGAAACTGGAAGATGAATAAGAATCTTCAAGAAGGTTTGGCTTTAATCGATGCATTAAAAGTGGCATTAGCCGACAGAGACAAAGTAAATTGCGATGTAGTACTTGGTACTCCGTTCATTCACTTGGCAAATGCAGTTGCTGCAGTTGGAGACAAAAAAATAGGTATCGCTGCACAAAACTGCGCAGACAAAGCTTCGGGTGCATACACCGGTGAGATTTCGGCTGCTATGATTGCTTCAACAGGTGCTAAATACGTAATTTTAGGCCACTCTGAACGTCGTACCTACTATGGCGAAACTGATGCTACACTAAAAGAAAAAGTGGTTTTGGCATTGGCTAATGAACTTACTCCAATCTTCTGTATAGGTGAAGTTCTTGAAGAAAGAGAAGCAAACAAACAAGAAGCGGTAGTAAAATCTCAGATCGAAAATGCTCTTTTTACTCTTTCAGCTCAGGATTTTTCTAAAATAGTACTTGCTTACGAACCTGTATGGGCAATCGGTACCGGAAAAACGGCTACATCTGCTCAAGCTCAGGAAATGCATGCATTTATCCGCAAAACTGTTGCTGAAAAATATGGCAAAGAAATAGCAGATAACACATCTATCCTTTATGGAGGTAGCTGTAATGCTTCGAATGCAAAAGAACTGTTTTCAAACCCGGATGTTGATGGTGGACTTATCGGCGGTGCTTCTCTTGAAGTAGACAAGTTTACTCCTATTATTGATGCTTTTAATTAATCATAAATAAAGGATAACAGAGAGTTATGGATAATGGCTCTCTGTTATATTCTTTATAAAAGTTTTTTCTAAAGTGCCCGCTATATCTGCACGGAGACAGAAAAATCCGAACTTATACATTTACATGTTTGTTTAAACTTGTACAGCAGATATTTATATAAAAACATTATGAATAAACTAACTTATATATTATTTTTCTTTTTCGGCAGTTGTCTATTACTCGGTGCTCAGAATAAATCCATTATTAATGACCTGAATACGACTAAAGGAGGACAAGGTAAAATTGTTATTTATCAGGATGACGCAATCAAAAACCTGGTTGGAACAACTATTAACGCAGGCTCATCGGTATCGAATGCTAATGAACTCGAATCGCAATTAGCCGGCGTTTCTGAAAATAATAACGGATCGAAGAATTTTGTCAAAGCAAAGGGATACCGTATACAAGTATTTTCGGGAAGTGACCAGAAAAGGTCAAAAAACGAAGCTCAGTCTCGTAAAAACGCAGTTCAGTCGGCATATCCTAATATGGATGTCGTGGTATCGTATGCTTCACCGGTATGGCGTGTCAGAGCCGGAAATTTCAAGAATCATGAGCAAGCTCAACAAGCTTTGTCCGAAATGCAAGCCAAACTATCTTTTGGCCGCGAAATGCGTATTGTTGAAGATGTTATAAAAGTAGCCATCAACTAAGCACATAATAAACTCACTTTTGATAAAATAGCAGGAAACAGATATTATTACTCAAGTACAAATATCCTGCATCAAACTTAAAAAAAGAGAAATGCCATCAACAGATAGCACTATTGCTAATCAGACTACATCTATATTAGCTGATAATTACAAAAATATAATCCGCCTGCTTGGCGAAGATACAGACCGTGAAGGTCTTCTTGATACACCCGAAAGAGTAGCGAAAGCGATGCAATTTCTGACAAGCGGATACTCTCAAAATCCGGAAGAAATTCTTCAAAAAGCGCTTTTCAAGGAAGATTACAAACAAATGGTAATCGTAAAGGATATTGATTTTTACTCATTATGCGAGCACCATATGCTCCCATTTTGGGGTAAAGCACACGTAGCTTATATTCCGAACGGCTATATAACAGGTCTAAGTAAAATACCTCGTATTGTAGATGTATTTTCGAGACGGTTACAGGTACAAGAACGTCTTACAACACAGATAAAAGATTGCCTACAAAATACACTGAATCCATTAGGTGTAATGGTAGTAATAGAAGCCCAGCATATGTGTATGCAAATGCGGGGTGTGCAAAAGCAAAATTCGACTACTACAACTTCTGACTTTACAGGAGCATTTAATCAAGCAAAAACCCGCGAAGAATTTATCAATTTGATTCGTCAGAGATAAGCAAAAACTCTTTTGCTATAATTTCGATTACACAGTCATAACCGGGAAGCAAAGAGTGTTAATTCATCAGAGAAAACAGCCCACGAAAGCCGTTTTTTCTCTTCTTTTATATGCTTTGTAAAAGTTTCGCGATTCGTTTCCTCTTCAGCAAAGTAACCTTTTATACCTTCACTTAAGGATATAGATGAAACATCATTTACAATGATACCGGTAGACCCTTTCCGTATAGAGTCTCCCAATGCTCCTACATTTGTTGCGATAAGAGGGGTCTCCATCTGATAGGCTACAGCAACAACTCCGCTTTGTGTTGCATCTCTGTATGGCAGAACCAACACATCAGCAGCAGAGAATAATAACGAGACTTTTTCGTCAGGAATATACTCCTGCATCACTTTGATATTATTTTTCAGAGGAGAAGCTTCTATCGAGTCCTGATAACCTTGAAAACTACCATAACATTCGCCGGCTATTACCAGCTGGTAATTATTATCCAGCAAAGCCATAGATTCGATAAGGATATCAAGCCCTTTGTACTCCCTGATGAGACCGAAAAAAAGAAGAATCTTTTTATCTTTATCAACCCCTAATTTAAGGCATGCTTCAGCACGGTCTATTCTATTTCCATAATGATCGTAAATAGGATGAGGGCTTACCAATACCGGTTTCTGTGGAACAATAGCTTTTAAATCATCTTTTACGAGGTTACTCAGTGCTACAAATCCATCACATTGCGAGAAAAAATATTTAGCGAATGGTCTATCAAAGAAACGTTTTTCGTGCGGTATTGCATTATGGATAAGTCCTATGATCTTTGTCTTCTTTTTTATAAACCTGCAAACCGTACCCAGAGCCGGAGCGAGGAAAGACATCCAATAAGGAATAATCAGTATATCGGGCGAAAATTTATTTATCGCCGAAGCTGTAATATAATATGAAAAGGGGTTAACACTATTTAATAGCCTTTTACTCTTCACGGGTATTGCAGAGTCTTCGTCTGTAACATATTGTGTTTTACCGGGAAAAAGAAAAGACGGATAAAGAGTTGTAAAGTTGAAGAGTTGTACTTCATTCGTTTTAGAAAGCTCTTCGTATAAGCGCCCGCTAAATTGAGCCATTCCTCCGCGGAAAGGATAAAATGGGGATAATATTGCAATTTTCATTGCTCTATTTCATTACTACCTTTACCTTTAAAAAGTATCTCGGCAACTTTTTCTAGTATCTCTTTTTCAGTTATCGCATTCAGGCATGCTAAGTCTTTTCGGGCACAAGGAACTTCTCCATATACCGAACAAGGTCTGCATTCGATATCAGTTTGTATTACGTTATCTAGATCTTGATTGAATCCGTAAAAACCTAAGTTTGGATGAGTAGCTCCCCAAATTGAAACAACAGGTGTTTCGACCAATGATGCCAAATGCATATTAGCAGAATCCATTGAGATCATAACGTCTATATATGATATGAGCAGAAGCTCATTTATCAGGTTAAGCTTTCCAGATATCGATATTACATTTTCATATTTACCTTCCCATTCTTCCAATACAGAACGTTCTTGAGGTCCTGAACCGAATAAGAAGATTTTAGCACCAAAATTTTCGGATAACTTTTTAAGCACAGTTTCCATTTTATCCAGAGGATATATTTTCTCTGCGTGTTTTGAGAAAGGTGCAATTCCGATCCATGCACAGTTTTTTTCTTTAACAACAGCACGGAGTGGGTATAACGACCTTTCTTTAAACTCAAAGAAATTCTTAAAAACCATTTCTGCCGGAAACCCTATTTCTTCAAAAACCGCCATATAACGTTCGTAACTTGAAGTCAATGGTGGATAAAGTTGCTTGGAGACAATCATTTGTCTCTTTTCAGCCCTTCCTTTATCTATATAAGCGGTCTTTTTTCCGAGCATTGCCATACATCTGCGAATAAGCTTCGTACGTAAAACATCATGAACATCCGCAACATGAGAATACCCATATTTTAAGACATTCTTAAGCAACATAAGTGTTCCGAAAAAGCCTTTATGATGATTAGACGGATCAAAAGTAACCGCATTGATATTGAAGCCCAGATTTTCGAATAACGGGGCGAAGGATTTACGTGTCAACACGATAAACCTATCCTGCGGATAACGTGCTGCTACAGAAAAGACAACAGGTACCAACATTGCCACATCTCCAAAAGATGACAATCTGGTTATTAATATTTTAGCCATTATTAATTATAATACATTATTCTGAAACCGAAACGAGTTACTTTCCTTTTTGCTCGTACAATACAGGGTTCAGATCCGGATCGTTATACATTTTCATCTGCTTGTACACTTTCATGTACTTATGCCCATTCTCAATATCTCCGAGCAAATCGGTAATTGCCTCTGAGAGATCCTTTCTTTGTTCGAGCAAAACAGATAACTTTTTCTGACATTGTTCCCGATGAGACTCACTTGCATCGGGCCTGTTTACCTCCTGTTCCATATGATATATTTTCAATGCCAGAATAGACAGGCGGTCAATAGCCCATGCAGGGCTCTCGGTATTAATTTTAGCTTCGGGTGAAGCAATTACATCCTTATATTTATCAAGGAAATAGCTATCAATAAGTTCAACCAGGTCTGTACGATCCTGATTCGATTTATCAATCCTTCTTTTGATTCCGAGTGCAACTACCGGGTCTATCTGTGGATCCCGGATAATATCTTCTAAATGCCATTGAACTGTATCTATCCAATTTTTGAGATACAGATAATACTCTATAGTCTTTACCTCAAAAGGATTAGACACCGGAGTATCAACGTTATCTGTCTTATGATAATCTTCAATTACATTACTGAAGATAGTATTGCTTAATTCTGTAAATTTCATAAATTCACATTACTCTATAATGATACAAACAAAAAGATACTATTACCAGTCTGTAAAAATAACCATTAAAACAAACAGGTAAAAACATCTCCCTCATTAACATATTAGGCAAATATAATAAAAAGCTTTACATAAACCTATTTATTGGCCCAATTTTCTCTATCCAGATTGCGGTAGTTAATTGCTTCAGCCAAATGATTTGGCAAAATGTTTACTGATCCATCCAAATCGGCTATTGTCCGCGACACTTTTAGGATACGGTCGTATGCCCTGGCCGACAAATTAAACAAATCCATAGCTTGTTTTAGTAACTTTAGACCAGACTCGTCAGGTGCAGCGTATTTACGCATCAGTTTAGATGTCATTTGAGCATTGCAATGAATTTCAGGTTCTTTCTTAAACCTTTCAGCCTGAATCTCTCTGGCTTTTATTACTCTGTTACGTATAGCTTCACTGTTTTCCGCTACTGCTGCATTTGATATTTTATCGAATGGAACAGGCACTATTTCTATCTGAATATCGATTCTATCGAGTAAAGGCCCGGATATTTTATTCAGATATTTCTGAACAGCTCCTTGCGAACATACACATTGTTTTTCGGGATGGTTATAATACCCGCAAGGGCAAGGATTCATTGAAGACACCAGCATGAAGCTTGCCGGATACTCGATGGAGAATTTTGACCGGGATATGCAAATAAGCCTATCCTCCAATGGCTGCCGTAATACTTCCAAAACACTGCGGTTAAACTCGGGCAATTCGTCCAGAAATAACACTCCATTGTGTGCCAAACTTATTTCTCCGGGTTGCGGATAGATTCCTCCCCCAACCATAGCTACATCCGAAATAGTGTGATGTGGCGACCGGAATGGACGTACCGACATTAGGGATGTATCTGAATTCATTCGCCCGGCTACACTATGGATTTTCGTTGTTTCCAATGCTTCCTGAAGTGTAAAAGGGGGTAATATGCTCGGTATTCGTTTAGCCATCATCGACTTTCCTGCTCCCGGAGGACCTATCATTATCAAGTTATGTCCACCGGCTGCGGCTACTTCAATAGCACGCTTTACGTTTTCCTGCCCTTTTACATCAGTAAAGTCGAATTCAAACTCGAATTGCCTCTTCAAAAATTCTTCACGGGTATTTATTTCGACAGGAGTAAGAGTAATCTTATCATTAAAGAAATCTACTACTTCTGTGATTTTGTCTACTCCATATACCTCCAGATTATTAACAACTGCGGCTTCCCGTGCATTTTTCCGGGGAACAATTAATCCTTTAAAGCCTAATTCCCTCGCCTTTATCGCAATAGGTAAAACCCCTTTTACAGGAAGAATAGTACCATCGAGAGATAACTCTCCCATAAGCATATATTCCTCTAACTTCCCGGTTTCGAGTGTTTCTGATGCAGCCATAATACCTATAGCTAGAGGAAGATCATAAGATGACCCTTCCTTCCGGATGTCGGCAGGAGACATATTTATTATAACTTGTTGTCTGGGGAATTTATATCCGTTAACCTGTAATGCCGAGATAATACGCTCGTGACTTTCTTTGACCGAAGCATCGGGTAAGCCGACCAACATAAACTTTATCCCTTTCGAACAATTAACTTCTATTGTGATTAGTGTGGCATCTATACCTTGCACTGCTGCTCCAAATACTTTTACCAGCATAAATTTGTGTTACAAATGTTGTTTGGAGCAAATATAATAGAAAAAAAGGATATTTTGGAAAGCTAAAAAATTTACTCTTCTGAATTAGTCTTGCTCTTTATATTATATCTTGTGTACAGAGACCTCATATCAACATCCCGCTCCTCAATAATACCTTCGGGAGAAACTAATATCATATACGGAGTGGAAGTTACATGGTATTTCTTTACAATATTCGAACTCCATTTCTTTCCATCGAAAAGGATTGTCCAATCTAAAGAATTCGCAATATCTACGATTTCGGGTTCGGGATATCTGGCATCGACATCAATAACAATAGTCAAAAAAATAACTTTATCCTTCAATTCTTTCTGAGCCCCCTTAAGCATCTCAAAATACTTAATATTCTGAGGGGTAGATTTCAGGTCAAACATCAGTAAAACATCCTTACCCTTACCTCTGAAATCTTTCAGGCTGACATCGTCTCCTTTCGAACTTTTCAGTGTAAAATCAGGGGCAACGGCTCCTACTTCTGACTTTTTGACTCTTTCATAAAAACTTCTTAAGGCTGTTGTCAGATAGAAATCGGCTGCTTCTCCTTTCAGGAGTTCTATATCATTGCCCAATAATTCGGGGGATACATTGTTTATAGAATAATCGTCCATTAAAACTACACTAGCCATTTTCGTCGGATTATTCCCAACATATTCGCGGACGCATCTTGCTAACTGAAAGTTTACATTCTTCAATTCGGCAGGATCCAGATTCTTTTGTTTACTTAATATTCTTGACCGGGCTTGCAATAAATTCTGGTTTTCCGTTTTAAAAGACATCAAATCGTCATTTACCCGTCCTCCTTTCAATTCAGCCAAGCCAAAATCGGCAACATTCGCCTTCAATTTTACAGAGTATCCCGGTTCGAGGAAAAAGGTAATATGAGCTTTACCTTCTCCGCAAAACAGATCAACCAAAGTCGGCCCCTCCACTTTTCCTTTGTAAGTAAACTCTCCACTATTACTAACAACTATAGTATCTATTGCTACCGAATCTCCCGATATCTCACGTACTGCATACAATTGGGTAGCTGACAGATTATCCAGCTTTCCTTCTACCTTAAAATTCGTATCACTATTCTTTGTACACGACTGTAGCAGTAAGAACAGAATACTAAAAAAACACAAATATTTTATATTGGAAAATAACATAAACAATATTCTTTTTTAAATCCAGCATAGAATAATCAACAAATATTATGCCTAAATATATTATCTTGTCGAAGAAATTCAATTTGCAAAGATAGAATTTTACATTAGATTATTCTTGCATTTTTTCATCTTTTTTAACATCGGTGAGTTTTTTTTGCAGATTGAAGAATTTACTCAAAAGCTTCAATAACACATATATGTTTTATCTTTGTTATCAAATAAACGTGTAATGATATGAGAATGTTTAAGAATTTGTTGTTTACTGTCGTTTTACTAATTTCAACAACCATTATGGCTCAAAGTAATCAGCCGCCACTTTCGTTAGAAGATTTGATACCAGGTGGTAATTCGTTTAATAAATACAGAGTGCAATCCCCCTCACAAGTACAATGGTGGGCGGATACTCCGGTTCAGGTAAAAGGGGATTCTGTCGTAACATTACCGATCGACGAAAAACAGACATCGAAAGTAATAATATCGAAAGACAATATAAACAAGAGTATTTCTTCAATAGGAAAAGAACCTCTGGCAACCCTCGGCACCATTAGTTTCCCATACGGAGAAGAGCCTGTAATGATGCTAACCAGAGGGAGCAACAGCTATTTGTATAACTTAGACAGCCAAACGATAGAAGCTTCATTCTCATTACCCAAAGATGCCTCTAACAACGACTTCTCCAAAGAAGGCAAGGCTATTGCTTATACCAGAGATAATAACTTATATATTCTCGATACTGATTCCAGAGAAACCGCTATCACAGCGGATACCGATAAAGGTATTGTAAACGGACAAGCTGTCCACCGCAATGAGTTTGGTATTAGCAAAGGTACTTTCTGGTCTCCGACAGGGAATCAGTTAGCCTTCTACAGAATGGATGAGACAATGGTTACCGACTATCCTCTTGTCGATATTTCTACCAGAATTGCTGAGCTGAAAGACATCAAATATCCGATGGCCGGAATGAAAAGCCATCATGTAACTGTTGGGGTATTTAACCGCACGACCGGACAAACAACATTCTTAAAAACCGGTACTCCTAAAGAGAAATACCTGACAAATATAGCATGGAGCCCCGATGAGAAGTATATCTATCTGGCAGAATTGAATAGAGGTCAGGATACATGTAAAGTAGTTAGATATGATGCCGTTTCAGGAAAGTTAGACGCAACGCTGTTTGTCGAGACACACCCTAAGTACGTAGAGCCCGAACATCCTGTCCTGTTCTTGAAAAACGACCCTAACCTGTTTATCTGGCAAAGTGAAAGGGATGGATACAATCACCTATATCTTTACGACACATCAGGGAATATGAAGAAACAAATCACTTCCGGCAAATGGGATGTTACCGATGTATTAGGTTTTGATGTGACAGGAAACTACTTATATTATGTATCAACAGAAGTAACCCCACTCGAAAGGCATATATATCAGCTTAGTTTAAAGAATGGCAAAACCGTACAGCTATCGAAAGAAGCCGGAGTACATTCTGCCCTACTTAGTGAAAGCGGTAAATACCTTATCGACAGATATACATCTCAGTACAACCCCGGAAAAATTGCCATTACTGACACTAAAAGGAACAAGAGTTATGAGGCTTTTGCAGCAAAGAATCCATACAAAGATATTACACTACCCGAAATCACTTTAGGTTCGCTTAAAGCAGATGATGGAAAATCTGACCTTTACTACAGATTGGTAAAGCCTTTAAACTTCGATCCTTCCGTTAAATACCCAACTATAGTATATGTGTACGGAGGTCCGCACTCGCAGCTGGTTGATAACTCGTGGATGGGGCAAGTGCGTGGATGGGATATCTATATGGCTGAGAAAGGATATATCGTATTCACTCTCGATAATCGTGGAACGGCAAACAGGGGTATCGACTTTGAGAATATAACCCACCGCCAACTAGGAGTAGTAGAAACTCAGGATCAAATGACCGGAGTCAACTATCTGAAATCTCTGCCATATGTTGATGCAGACCGCATAGGTGTTCACGGATGGAGCTTTGGCGGATTCATGACTCTCAATCTGATGTTACGCCATCCCGAAACATTCAAGGTAGGGGTTGCCGGAGGACCTGTCACCAACTGGAAATATTATGAGATAATGTATGGAGAACGATATATGGACTCCCCTAAAGAGAATCCCGAAGGTTATGCCGAAACCAGTATGGTAGACAAAGCCGGAGACCTGAAAGGACGCCTGATGCTTATTCACGGAGACGAAGACCCTACGGTAGTAATGCAGCACAGTTTGCAGTTCCTGAAATCGGCTATCAAGAAAGGAACTCATCCCGATTTCTTCGTATATCCGGGGCATGGACACAATATGATCGGTCGCGACCGTGTGCATCTGCACGAACATATAACACGATACTTTGACGACTTCCTGAAATAAGACTTTTCTATATAATAAAAGTAAAAGCGGAAAAATCACTTTTTCCGCTTTTGTTGTCTTTTAAAGAGATATGCCAAAGCCAGAATCACTATTACATTGCCTGCAATAATCAACAGGAACTTACCCATCTCCCCTTTATCACTATAATAAGGATAAATCACTACCGAAATAAGGATCAGGTAAAGGGCTGATATTATCAGAAACAGAAGTGTCTTCGGCATATATGGTTATATTAAGTAACAGTAAGTATTTAATGATATGTTTTCAGCATATAACTACCTATTGTTATTTCACTTACAAAACCCATAAAAAGGTCTGAGACCTTATTTTATTTCAACTCTGCCAGAATAGCTGTCAGATAGTCATAGAAGCGTTCTACTGTATCTATCTCAACAAACTCATCCGGCGAGTGCGGATTCATAATGGTAGGACCGAACGAAACAATATCCAATCCGGGTGTACTGTCTAAGATTATACCACATTCCAATCCGGCATGAACAACCTGTACAACAGGCTCTTTTCCGAACTTAGAATTAAAGATCTTTCTCATCACCTCTAATGTTTTGGAATGGGCATTGGGTTGCCAGCCGGGATAAGCATTCACAGCTTCTACTTTAGCATCCGCCAATGAGAAAAGGCTTTCGATCATCGAGTCTAAAGCTTCTTTCTTGGTTTCAGACGAACTGCGGGTCAGGAATTTCACTTCTACTTTTCCTTCGCCCGACTTAACCGAAGCAATATTAGTGGAAGTCTCCACTATACCCGGAAATGATTGCAACATCCCGATAACTCCGTTAGGACATGCTACTATAGCATTGATCACATCATCCTGCACTTCTTCCGGTAAAACGGTCTTTGGCAATTCTGTCTTCTCTGCTTTCAATGTCAGGTTAAGTTCAACATCAGCATACTCTTCGTTATACAAGTCGTTATAATCATCAACCAGTTCGAGCAGGGCATCTACATTTTCGGGCAGTACAGTTAATATAGCAAAAGCTTCACGGGGTATTGCATTACGCAACGATCCGCCATCTACCCAAGCCAGACGGGCATCTAATGACCTTACCGTATCTTTCAGGAAACGGAACATAAGCTTATTCGCATTGGCACGCCCTAAATGTATTTCACCTCCCGAGTGACCACCTTTCAATCCACGAAGGCTTACTTTTACAGCAACATCTCCGGCAGGAACTTCAACTTCTTTATACTGCCATGTTATATTCTCGTCGATACCTCCGGCACAACCGATACACAGTTCGCCTTCCTCTTCAGTATCCAGATTAAGCATTATACTACCTGTCAGGAATCCGGGTTGTAATCCGAAAGCACCAACCATTCCTTCCTCTTCGTCTATAGTGAAGAATCCTTCGATCTTGCCATGTGCAA
Source organism: Indolivaga macrotermitis (assembly GCF_900128985.1). Classification (GTDB taxonomy): domain Bacteria; phylum Bacteroidota; class Bacteroidia; order Bacteroidales; family Dysgonomonadaceae; genus Dysgonomonas_A; species Dysgonomonas_A macrotermitis. Next base: position 108,417 of record NZ_FQUC01000007.1, read on the forward strand.
GTGTATTGTCTTCCATCACCGCTAATATAGCGGCAGCCCCGATACCATTATCGGCTCCCAGTGTTGTAGACTTGGCTTTTACAATATTACCATCGATAACCGTTTCTATCGGGTCTTTAAGAAAATCATGCTGTACATCGGCATTCTTTTGCGGAACCATATCCAGATGCGCCTGTAATATTACGGTAGGAGCGTTTTCCATCCCTTTCGATGCTGGTTTGGTTATCAAAACATTGCCTACTTTATCTTGTTTCACATCCAGATTTAAGGACTTGGCAAAATCTACCACATACTTCTCAACTGCCTTCGTATGGCCTGTCGGACGGGGAATTTGTGTTAACTCATAAAAATGCTTCCAAACATTCTCCGGTTTCAACTTTAAAATTTCTTTTGACATAATACGATATGTTTATTATAAGGTCTCAGACCTGTTTATTATGGAGGTAAATAAAACAACACTTGCCGCTAATTACCATTCTATTTCTTAAAACAAAAGTACACAAAAGTGACCCGAAAGTGACATGGTTGTACACCTTTGTTTACTCACTAAACTATTTGCTCTAAAATGATTAACAACCAAAAGGTGACAAAAGTGACACTTTTTAATGTTTTTTTACGTTCACATTTCATTAAACCATTCAAAACAAAACACTTACATTCAACCAGAAATAAAAAAAGTAACAACCGGTGTCACCTTTGTCACTTTTTATTCAGGTATGATCTGTATTGTACCAATCTTCTCAAAGAACTTCTCTATTGTATAGATAAATCCCAGACTTCCTGTACAGGCACAATTTTACGAGAACATTTATTTATATCCTGCCCTTCCTTAGTCCACAGATAAGGATAGAATGACATAGCCTGTGTTCCCGATATATTTTCGAGATCTTTTTCGTAGCCATCCCACTGCGAATCCAGATAGAACATATCTAAATCCCCCTGAAAACACCACACAATAAAAGCAGAATAACTCAACTCCAGAGGTTCCCATTCTTTCGTATCAGGAGCAAAATAATAGATCTGCCCTATTCCTTCCGGAGATAAGCCACCTCCGTTCAAAGCAAAAAAACCGCCCAATACATCATCGGCAACTAATAAGAAAGAAGGTTGCTCTCCTGCTTCATTATACGATTTTCCTTTGTTCCATTCGGGCAAACTACGATCGAGCCGCTTATGTCCCGAACCCAAAACCCGAAGCCATCCTTTATTGATCAGTATCCCCCCGGTTTCGTATATAATCGCTCCCATGGGTGAACGGGTAGTTACCTGAGTTTCGTATAATGCCTGTTCCGCCCGTTTCGGGTCACGGGGCAATATTTCAACCTTATTGGTTGCTTCTTTATACCATTCCCGCACAATGTCCATTCCCGGCTCTTCGGTATCTATCAGTTGCGACAATTCTCTCATATTCTTCTTATCTGTAATATTATTTCCCGTTTGACAACTGGCTGTGAGGGTAAACATTATCAATAATATGCCCGATAGTATTCTCATGGTTCAATCTTTATCGTTTTTCGAACTTTCCGGTTGATGTGATCATTATTACTTCATCCCTCGATTCGGGCGTCGCATAAGCATCGTATCTCGTAACGTATATCATCGGTTTATGCATATCTATAAGAGTACTTGTTTGCCATGCGCCTTCGGCATTATCATACAGAACTTCCAGTGCATCTATAAATTTACCGTCGGGGGTATAATTGACAAGCCAACACGCCCATTCCGAGTCATAATCTTCAGCTATCAGGTAAGTTTTGAAACCACTATCGAAAGATACCTCTCTTAGCAGGTAATAGGTGAACTGATCTTGTCCGTCTTTCAAACGGGTAAACGTTTCCAGATGGTATTTTTTCGGGTCAACTATAGGTTTTTTTACCGATTTCAGTGTACGGCGATAGTAATCTTCATCTACAATGATTGTACTCTCTGTTTCTTTCGGTATTTCAGGCACATTTATAACAGCCGGGATTGTATCGTCTTTTATCTCGATACTTTCTTCCGATGGCTGTTCCTGCTCTTTTGCCCGTTCTTTATTTATACACGAACAAGCAACCAGAATACAGATAAAGACAGATAAATGCCGCCTCATTTTTTACTGTCTTTCAAAGACAGGGCAAACATACTGAACAACCCGCAAACAACTATCCACAATGACTGTATGGCAAATACTGCAAAAGCAAAAGCTTCGCCCGAATTTTTCGTTACACCATATAAGCCTAATGACAATACCACCGCAGCATGCCATACACCCATACCTCCGTTGGTAGGAATAGCCATACTCAGGCTACTCAAAGCAAAGGCGATCAATCCGGCGGTAAAGCCTAAATGACGGGTAAAATCAAATGCATAGAATGTAATATAAAAGTACAAGAAGTATGAAGCCCATATACTAAATGTATAAAAAAGGAAAAGCCCTTTCTGTTTCATCTTGAAGATAGCTTTCATATCATTCCACAAGCCAATAAGTAAGCCACTTATCTTTTTTACGATCTTATTCTCTTTGAATACCGTAAAGGTTAAAACTAATAGTACGATTATTCCCATAATACTTCCTATAAGCCATGGCGAAGCGAATAATTTCTCGATAGATGCTGACAAAGCTTGGTTTTCTTGTATATACGACAAAAATACTTCGACATTAAAACAACAAGCTAGCAGAATTACACATGCAACGGTACAGGTATCTGCAACACGATCGAGCAGCATCGAACCGATCACCTTTGTAAAAGGGATATTCTCCCCTTTAGCAACCACTGCACACCGCCAGACCTCTCCTCCACGCGGAATAGCTATATTCACGGCATAACTTCCCAATACGGAATAAATAAGCGTAGACCTCGAAGGCTTATAGCCCAATGGTTCCATCAGCAATTGCCAGCGTATACCTCTGATTGTGTTTCCTAAAGGCCCGAAAATCAAAGACAATGCCAATATTCCGAAATTAGCGTCTTTGATGGTTAACCACATTTTATCGAAATCCGTATCACGGTATAGAAACCAGAGGATAACAACACCCAATATCAAGGGTATAGTAATTTTCAGTGCCTTAGATATCAACGATTCTTTTTTCCTCGTTCCCTCTGCCTGAGTAGTAGTATTCTCCATCTAATATTTTTTTGGATGAAAATTTGTTGTCTATTCATGCGCAAAAGCATCTGTACACTTTACAGGAAAATACAGACACAAAAGCCTTATTTCTCTTATCTATAGGATAAAATGATTAACTTTGCACGTCACAAAGATAACGATTTATAATAAATACGGATGGGAGCAGTAACACCGAAAAAATTTTTGGGTCAACATTTTCTGACAGACTTGCAGATTGCCCGGCAAATAGCTGATACGTTAGACGATTTCAGCAACATTCCGGCAATAGAAGTCGGGCCCGGCATGGGTGTTCTGACACAATTTTTGTTAGAAAAAAATATAGACCTCACAGTCATAGAGATAGACCGCGAATCGGTTCCTTATTTGCAGGAAAACTTTCCGGCTTTGAACGGCCGTATTGTTGAAGCTGATTTTCTAAAGCTGAACCTCTCTGATATTTATCCCGGCCAGTTTACCGTAATCGGTAATTATCCGTATAACATATCATCACAAATATTCTTTAAGGTACTCGATTACAAGGAGCAGATTCCCTGCTGTTCGGGCATGTTGCAGAAAGAGGTTGCAGAGCGCATAGCTTCCAAGCCCGGAAAAAAAGCTTATGGTATACTGAGTGTGTTACTACAAGCATGGTACGATATAGAATACTTATTCACCGTAAGCGAAACAGTATTCAATCCGCCACCGAAGGTTAAATCTGCCGTTATCAAGCTGGTAAGGAACAACAGGCAATCGCTCGATTGTGACGAAAAGCTTTTCAAGACGGTTATAAAGACATCGTTCAACCAGCGCCGCAAGACTTTGCGCAATTCGATGAAACCTATTTTAGGTAAAGATAACGAGATATACACTGATCCGATATTTGATAAAAGGCCCGAACAATTATCAGTTGAAGAATTTATATATCTGACCAATCTGACTCAAGATCATATGCCTGCCGGAGGCGAAAATTCGGGAATCAGGAGAAGAGAATAAGAAAATAACGAAGAAAAACGGAGTATTATGTCAGAAGTAAGACTGTTTTACCACAAAGACAATGTCATCCGTATAAGCCGGAGCATTGAATTCTTGAAAACGACGCCTATCAAGAATTTCTTATGGATAGACCTTAATAATGTAGACGAGGAAATAGAAAACGAACTCGAAGACTACCTGAAAATTTATATTCAGGAAGAGGAAGAAATGATCGAGATCGAGATGTCGTCGCGTTATATGGAAACGAGTGATTCGCTTGTGGTCAACTTCAACTTCCTCCGGCTCAATTTCGAAAGAGAGCCGGTATCGTTCATACTCAAAGACAATATACTGATAACCGTACGTGACGAAGATCTGACCTCGTTTCAGGAAACGGTAAAGAAAATATCCGCCAGCCCCAAAAACTATCCTACCGGATACCATGTATTCGTAGCCTTGCTCGAAACCCGTGTAGAGGTGGATGCTGATATGATCGAAGAGATGACCCAAAGAATTACCATCCTCAGTAACAGCCTCACCATGGAAGAAGCAGATGCTGAACTCTTGATGGAAATAAAAGACCTGCAGGAAAAAACTATGCTGCTTCGCGAAAACATTATCGAGAAGCAAAGGGCGGTATCCAATATGCTGAAAAGCGAACTCATCCCTCACGAATTGCATGCCAAACTGACTATCGTTGTAAAAGACATTAATTCGTTGCTCGAACATATACGGTTTAGTTTCGACCGTCTCGACTATTTGCAGGATACGTTTCTGGGGTTTGTTAACATCGAGCAGAATAAAATCATCAAGATGTTTACCATTATATCGGTGATCTTTATGCCCCCTACCCTCATAGCAAGTATTTACGGGATGAACTTCGATATTATGCCCGAACTACACTGGGATTACGGCTACATTATAGCCATTATACTGATGATTGCGTCTTCAGGTGTTATCTTATATTATTTCAGGAGGAAAAAGTGGTTGTAAAGGCTCTGTTCAATTCTTCTATCAGCTTACCTTACGCCGGATAATAAGAATATTCAACAGAGACAGTAAGACAAATATACCCACACCTATACCGATAATACAAACAGGTGATGCCAATTCGATTGTGGTAAGAACTTTGTTTATCTCATTCAGATATTTACCTCTGGCTATCAACACCACAGCCAAAGACAAAACCAATATTATAAAATTAAGTGCCACCGATAAAATTTCGTAAGGGCGCACTACATACGATTTACTGTAGCCAATGAGCCTCAATGTCCGTAGTTTGCTCATATTCTTTTCCAATAGCAAATAGATACTCAGGACGAGTACAAAGAACGATAAGAAGCATATAACGACCCCCACAATCAGTACTATCCCTACTATTATTTTCAGGAAAAACGCCATTTTGCTGGCAGTAGTATTATCTCCGCTTATTTCATAGCCTTTCGTTTTGAAGTAGCTGTCGAGATTAGGATCAGCAATATTGCTTATCTCTACAATCAACCTTGCAGGATGTACTTCCATATTATTTCCATAATGAGCATTAGCCCATGTCATAAATGACTGCGGAACAAGTATCGTATTTATCCGGTTAGAGAAACCGGCTATACGCCCCTTCATCTGCTTTGGCTCCTTGTATTTGGTAAATATAGTAATATCAAGATTGACCAATCCGATCAGCCCTTCTGTCAGCTTCGGCATTGATTTGGATTCGGCAAAGCCGAAATTATACAGGTCAAGATAATTCTTTGGTAATATAATAGGTACACTTGTATCTTCCGGTGAGAATTTCCAGTCTTCAGATTTTACATCAATAAAATCATCGGGAACAGATTCGAAGAACATTTCGGTATTGAAGCCCACTCCCATATTCTGGTTGTTGAATCCGGCAAATACACTAAACTGGGACGGAGTAAAAGCTCCCACTTTTTTTACAAATGGTTGCTTCTCCAAATCTTCTATCTCTGCAGACGAAAAGCCGCCAGACCGAGCGGTCAGTCCACTTATCAAACCCACTTGTTTTGATACAGTTACATAGTCTTTTTTGAAAAGTTTGTCTTTCTCGCTAAATACAGGGCTTATGTCCATATAGAACTGAATAGCCAGCAGTATGATGCTCAAACCGATCAGATTTGCAAAACCAAAGCCTATTAATTGGGCCTTGCTGATATTCTCCCGAAGTAATTTCCAGACCAGTTTCATAGTAGCAATACTTTAGAATAATCGAGAGGAAGGTGTTTCCCTATAGAAGTAACGATGATACCTGCATTCTGTTCCTCCGACTCGTGCAGCAGCAATTCGGCCATTTTACGGGCATTTTCGTCATCGAGGTGGCTGATAGGTTCATCAAGTATAATAAAGTCGAAAGGCTGGCATAACGAGCGTATTAATGCTACCCGCTGTTGCTGTCCCCACGACATTTTACCGACTAGTGTATTTTTCTTTCCTGCAATATCCAACTGGTCGAACATATCATCTATAGCGGCAGCAGACTTGTAATTGGTCAGATTGTTTTTGAGCAAAACATTTTCTAAAGCTGTCAATTCGGGGAACAAACACAGTTCCTGAAATAACAAGCTTAGATGCCTGCTTCGTATAGTATCCCAAAAAGACACTTTCTGATCCCTTATTTTCTGATTATCAAACAGGATATCGCCGGAATAATCGGCCCTGTAGCCATATAGATAGCTACAGAGCGAACTTTTTCCTGTACCGGAACTGGCCTCTATCAGATAGCGCCCTCCCCGTTCGAAAGAAACATTGTGTTTCCAGATTTCAGAACGAAGGTCTGTTTCCGACGAGAATATGTCAGGTAGTGTATTATTGAGAAAAATCTTTTCCATTCTCTTAGAACATAGAGCCTAAGTTTGTTATCGCTTTGTCTATCTGGTCGCAGATAACAGCCAGGCTATTCTTGTCCTTATCTACAAAGGTTACTTTACCTTCACCAGACAGATCGGAAGTATTAGCTGTGTACTGATATTTATCTAAAGGTGACAGATATGGCAGGAACTGAGCGGTTGATCTGTCTATGCCCGAAAGATCTTTAAGCTTAGCAAAGTCACCAAAGAATATAACAGATTTACCTTTGACCAATTCAGTATAATTATTCTTCAAACCGTCTTTATTGAGGTTATCATATACCGATTTATTATTGGTTGCAAAGAAAGTATTCTTATTTACACCAAAATATACTTTCTCGCCATCCAGATCCACCAGATATTTTCCTTCTTCGAGATTCTCACAAACAAATTCATTCTCTTTTATCAAATCACTTAATAAGCGTTTGATATCATCCGGCTTAGAAACATCAGCCATCACATAGAATTTAGGAGAAACATTGTCAAGAGTATTAGATCCGTCTTCGAATACGAGCTCTTCATCCAATACACTCGAATCGCCTTCTATCTTTGTATCTTCAACCACTACATCGGGCTGAGTTGTATTACTATTCTTCTTCTCGAAAGACGTTAAAGCCATAGTTACATCTCCTTCGCATGACTGAAGAATGGACAGTAACTGTTCTTTAACTTTAGCATCCCGGCTGTCGGAGTCCAATTTGGATATAATTCCCAGTGTTTTCAGATAGTCAAATACGCCCATACCCTTAACATTAGCTGTAAAAGCAACAACAGGGTCAGACTCTATAAACCTAAGATGGTCGCCCTTTATCGTTCCCGACATCTGGGCTGCCAGATCCTTAAATTTCTTTTCAGATTCTGCAGATTCGAAATAGTATTTACTTGACAGAACAATTTCTCCTTTTTCGAATGACCCGTTAACTCCGGTAGATACACCTTCGAACTGGCTTAGCATCTTTTTCATAGGATCCATATACGACAATCCGTAAGGAAGATAAGACAGCCCCAGAGACTCCATTTTATCCAAGCCTTTCATCGAAAAGAATACCGAGAAATCTTTTTGAGTTTTCGCAAATTCAACATATTCTTTGTTCGAATTAATGCTCTTATCGGCACCTTGTACCAACAAGTCTTTAGACAGTTGGTTAACATCCAACGCATCGGCAGCATTGCCCGGATCGTTATATGCATTACGTATGTCTGCCAGTATAACAAAACGTTTATTGTTCCATGCAATAGCGCCATCGCTGCCCGGAGTTATCGAATAGGTATTACCATCTTTAGTGACATTCAAATCGCTTCCGGGATACAATCCGCTAACAACTTCTTTCAGCTTATCGGCATCATTAACACCTATAACAACACCATACACTTTCAGGTTAGAGAATACATACACTTCGCCTTTTACGTCCAAGCCCAGAGCATTGGAATTTTTCAGGAAATCATCCAGCAATTTAATTTTTGCATCATCTTTCAAGAAAACCCTGTACATATTGAGACCCTGCTGAACGGTAGGGTTCTTGAAAAGATCGTACTGAGATTTTTCAACAAGAGATTTAGTATCGATTCTAAGAATATAATTCGCATCCGCTGGAATAGCATTGCTCAGATCAGATGACTGATTACACGACGTAAATATCAGCAATGCAGCTAATATCGTAAATAAAATCCGGTTAAAATGCATAATTCAATTATGATTAAAAATGAAAAAGGATGGCACATTTACATAGGCCACCCTTATTATTTATAGTAAATTTGGCTTTACAAATTAATTGATGCCAAGTTCAGTTTTTACTAATTTACCTGCATCTACAGCACTTGCCGAGATATAAGGTGCAGCACCAACTTCGATGATATAAGTAAATCCGTTTTTATCGCCTACTGATTTGATAGCAGCCTGCATTTTTTGTTGTAGCGGTGCTAGTAATTGTTGGCGCAAATCAGAAAATTCTTTATCGCTGTTTTGAAGATATGTTTCGTATCTTTCTTGTATTTGTTGCAATTGTCTTGCCTGATCTTGTGCTACTGCATCTGTAGCCTGACCTGAAGCCTTGAATTCTTCGATTTTTTTATCATACTCAGCTTGGATAGCTGAAAGGTTCTTTTTGATCTCTTCTTGTTTAGCTCCTAGTTGAGTCTCAACATTTTTAATCTCAGGCATCTGAGTAAATACCTCTTGAGTATTGATGTATGCCAGCTTGTCCTGAGCAAATGCAGCCATAGGCGCTATAACGATCAAAAGGATAATAAGTTTCTTAAACATAGTTTTTCGTGTTTCTTGTTATAATTTTTACTTTTACTTTCAATTATTTACGCACAAATGTAAATAATTTATTTTGAATATCCGAGTTTCGCTAAAACTTCATTACTGATATCAATCCGGGGTGATGCAAATATCACGCTGCTCGCCGATGCCCTGTCCAGAATCAACTGATATCCTTTGGCTTCCGAAATTTCTTTTACAGCATTATAGATATCATCCTGAATAGGTTTTATAAGTGCTTCGCGTCTTTTGAACAATTCGCCGTCAGCACCAAAATACTTCCGTTTCAACTCTTGTGCTTCCTTTTCTTTTTCTACAATCTCATTTTCTTTTTTGGTCTTTTGTTCTGCCGATAAGAAAACTTGTTCCGACTGATATGATTTATACATATTCTGAACCTGTTGCTGCGCAGTTTCTACTTCCGACTGCCACTTCTTCGATACAGCCTCCAATTGCTGGTTGGCTGTTTCGTAGCTACTTATGTTCTTTAGAATATATTCCATATCTATCAACGCAAACTTTTGCGAATAACTGCTTGCCGTAAATGCTACGAATAGCCCGAATAATAAAACTAACTTCTTCATATTTCCTGAAATTTTATGTGCTTATACATAAAAGACGCTTATTTCGCCAAATAGTTTATTTACAGATACCCAAATAGTGTTAAAATTAGAATTCCTGTCCGATAATAAAGTGGAACTGGCTACCGCTATATTGCCTGCTGCCATTCACCTTATCGAAACCGTATGCCCAGTCGATACCGATAAGCCCGATCATAGGAAGCATGATACGCGCACCGAATCCGGCAGAACGTTTCAGATCAAAAGGATTAAAGTCTTTAATATTATCCCACGCATTACCTGCTTCTACAAACGAAAGTACATAGATGGTAGAACTAGGTTCGAGTATCAGAGGATATCTTAACTCCAAAGCCAGACGTGTGTAGGCACTAGAGTAATATCCGATAGATCCGTTTTCGTAACCACGGAGCCCGATTGTTTCTGTGGCATATCCCGATGAATATCCCGACATACCGTCACCCCCCATATAGAAGGTTTCGAATGGCGATTTCTTATGTTTGTTATAATATCCTACAAATCCGTACTCGGCACGGGTCATCAATACCGGAGTTTTTTGGATAGAAGGCATCAGAGATACGAATGTTTTTGATTTGAATTTCCATTTGTGGTATTCAACCCAGCGGTATTTTTCACCCGATTCTGTTCCATCTTCATTAAGAGCAATTGCCGCATAGTCTTTTCCGTCCCATGCCGAATATGGAGGAGTTGCCTGTACACTCAACGAGAATTGTGATCCACGACGGGTATATACAGGTTGGTCCATAGAGTTACGTGACAGGGTTAATGACAAGCTGATATTGTTGCTCGATCCGTTAGGAACAAGGAAGTATTCCCAGTTTTTCATTTTATACAACTGGTAAGACAATCCGGCTTCTATCTGGAAATAGTCATCAGGCCAGTTCAAACGCTTACCATAACCAACCGAAAGACCCAATGTTTTGATCGACTTATCAGGGTCAAGCGCATTGTTATAATAGCTATTGTCGTAACCCGAATTATAATAACTGCTGTAATAATTGTTATAATAGCTGTTGTTGTAATAATTGCTGTTCACACCTGTTTGCACAGAGTAATAAGCTCCTACTGATAAGAAATTAGGTCTCTTGCCACCAAACCATGGATCGGTAAACGAAATCGAATAGGATTGATAGTATTTACCATTGGTTTGTCCACTCAACTGCAATGTTTGTCCTTCTCCCTGAGGTATGATTCCTTTATAAGAACCGGGATTCAACAGGTTTTTCAATGAGAAGTTCGTAAACTTCAAGCTTAAGCGTCCCAATACTCCGGTTTGTCCCCATCCTGCTGAGAACTCGATCTGGTCATTGGCTTTCGATGCCAACGGATAAGCAATATCCACAGTTCCCGATTCCGGGTCGGGTTGAATATCCGGCTGAAGTTTCTCTGGGTCGAAGTGTCCCATCTGGGCAACCTCACGGAGCGAACGCATCAAATCGTCACGGCTGAATAATGCTCCGGGTTTAGTTCTCAACTCACGGCGGACAATATCTTCATATAGACGGTCGTTACCCGAGATAGAGACTTTACGGATAGTTGCTTTTGGCCCCTCAACAATACGGATTTCGAGGTCGATCGAGTCATTCTCGATATTCACTTCCACAGGATCGGCCTGATAGAATATATAACCGTTATTATAATAGAAGGCATTACCTACAGCATCTTCATCTGCAACCAAACGGTCACTCAATTTTTTCTGATTGTAAATGTCTCCGGCTTTCATATTCAAAGCCATATTTAACTGGTCTGTCGAGAACTCGGTATTACCAACCCAGTTAATCTTACGGACATAATATTTCTGCCCTTCTTCCAGTTTTATATCGATGTTTACTTTCTTATCATTATACTTATATACAGTGTCCCACAAGATACGGGCATCACGGTATCCAAGCTCATTGTATTTACTTATAAGGTGTTCTTTATCTTCCTCATAGCTCTCGGGAACATAGTTTGTCGAACGTAGGAAGTTCCTGATTTTTGCAGACATCGTATGTTTATGGCGAGTTTTCTTCATCGCCTTTTCCAATGTCTTGGCATTGACTTCCTCATTACCTTCGAAAACAATATTGTTAACTTTGATTTTTTCCTTTTTATTTACATCGATACCCAAAATAATCTGGTTCTCTTTAGACAGGTCTTCTGTTTGGGTGATGTTTATAATCGCATTATTAAAACCTTTTCCTTCGAAGTATTTTTTGATTATACTCTTGGCACGGTCTACCATGTTAGGTGTTATCTGGTTTCCTTTTACCACACCTATTTTACTTTCCAGATCTTCTCTTTCGCCCTTCTTTACTCCGGTAAATGAGATATCGGAAATACGTGGACGGTCTGTTAACTCAAGGTTCAGCCAGATCTTATCACCTTCTATTTTTGTCGCGGTAATCTTTATATCCGAAAATAATCCTTGTTTCCAAAAACGTTTCACCGCATTGGTTATCTCCGAGCCGGGAATATCTACTTTATCGCCAACCGACAAACCCGAAAAACTAATCAATACATAGTCTTCATAGAGCGCATTCTTTAAACCCGAGATCGTAATGTCTGCAATTTCGTATTTCTGGGGAGTAAGAGAGTATGTTATTACCGGAAGCGGTAATTTCGAAGACTGTGTCGTATTTGCTAACACCTTATTAATGGCTTCTACCGAAACTGAGTCCGCAACCTGAGCCTTTGCTCCAAAATTGAAGACAAATAGAGAGAATGATAAAGCAAATAAACCTCTTTTGAACATATTTTTATTTTTGTTTAATTCTGATTAGCCCTTAACTTGTTCGCTTGTTTTTCCAAAACGTCTTTCTCTTGTCTGATAATCGAGAATAGAATCACAAAAAGCCTCTTCTCTGAAATCAGGCCATAACACATCCGAAAAAACCAATTCGGCATATGCTATTTGCCACAAAAGAAAATTACTGATACGGAATTCGCCTCCGGTACGGATCAATAGGTCGGGATCTGGTATTTCCCGGGTAGTAAGGTAATCCGATACAGTAGTTTCATCAATATCTTTTATCAGCCCGTTTTTGAAATCCTCAGCGATATGTTGTACGGCATTGGTTATCTCCCATCTCGAAGAATAACTGATAGCTAATACAATGGTTAACCCCGAAGACTGAGATGTATCATCAATACATTTATCAAGTGCAGCCCGGGTAGTATCCGGTAAGCGTTGAATATCGCCGATAGCTTTGAGCCTTATGTTGTTTTTTAGAAGTGACGGAGTCTCATGAACTACAGACTCGACCAGTAAATCCATTAATGCAGATACTTCTTCTTCTGGGCGGTTCCAGTTTTCGGTCGAAAAAGTATATAATGTAACATACTTGATATCCAGTCTGGCGGCTGTTTCTGTTATTGCACGTACTGATTCGGCTCCTTCTTTGTGTCCGAAAGTACGATCGAGGCCTCTCTGTTTAGCCCAACGCCCGTTGCCGTCCATTATGATAGCAACATGCTGTGGGATCCTTTCTTTACTTATATCCTCTAAAAAAGCCATTTTTTATATTTTAATTCTTAATACAGACTGTTTATACACGATTTGGAACGGACACCGAAATCCCAGGTTATGGAAAACATGGTTAACACATACCAATCTTTATTCTTAAAAAAATTACTCTCTATCTTGTAGGGGTCTTCCAAATTAAATCCGTCGCTTTTGGATGTCACATCAAATGAATCTCCAAAGAGCTTCCGAAACGAGAATTCGAAACCTACATTCAGCCTTTCCTTCCATTTATATTTAAGTCCGATACCCAAAGGCAGGTTAGCCCCAAAGAAAGACTTATCACCACTCCCATACGTTACCCCTAATCCGGTAAACAGGTAAGGAGATAAGCGTCTGGTACCCAAATACTGGTACTTATCGCTATAATGAAAAAAATTATACTCGACCTGTCCTCCCAGCTCATAAAATGTACGGCTAAACGAAGCGTTCTCTCCTCCCGGAAATACATTTCCCGATTTGCGGGTATCTCCCGAAACCCCTCCTATCAGAAAATTGCCTTTGTAAGCCCACCTGAAATTACGGTTGTACCTGAAAATCACACCTGTCGCTAAATGAGGGCTCTGAAAAAGCTTTGACTTATTGGCATCTCCCATATAAAAAGACGTGCCTAAAGTGCCTCCTATTTCATATTCATATTCCTGAGCAAAACCCTTTTGAGGGAAAATAAGAATTACGAATAACAATAAGATGCCACATACTTTTTCTTTATTTTGCCTTAGCTTCATTTAGTTAAAGGTTTCAAACCTGCAAATACTGATGATCAGGGGATAAGACTATTTAACCGTCCTCTCCATACATCATTGAGGTATGTACCACTTTCGGATACTCCTCCGAATATCCAAATATAATTCTGATCGTCTACTATAACAGACTGATCTTTTCTTTTTGTTATCTGCGAACTCAACATCTGTTTTGACGGTGCTTCTTCCCACTTTTCGCCCCACGCTGTCGATATATAAAATTGATTCAGTTGCAATACATACATCTTACTGTCATAAGCGAACAGCGACACCCCTGTTCCCGAGAAAAGTGAATTTTTCGAATAAGGACTTAATTCCAGTCCCTGATCGGTATTCTTCACCAACCATGTTGTAGGCAAATTAACCGACGACTGGCTTACTCCTCCCGAAATAATCAGCATGCGGCTATTTTTCGTTGTGGAGAAATTGGTATAATCAGAAGCTCCCTTCAACGGGAAGTTTGCAGGCACAGTATTATCAGCCGGCGAAACAGAAAGGTATTCGACCTGAGTTATAGTCTGCATATCTTTTGTTTTACCAAAGTAATAGCTACCATCTTCCTCAAATGTAACTAAAAGCTGATCATCCGTTCTGTTCTCGGCAGGTAACACTCCCAATATTGATTCTACCACCTTGTTGGATGTCAGTTTCGACCAGGTTGTTCCTGTAGTTGATTTGTACGCTGTACCGGATTTATCTATTCCGTAAAACACATCATTCAATACCGAGATACTCTTAGGGTTGAATGTACCGGGCATACCTGTTAAAGTTTGTTCTTTCCATACTATAGAATTCACTGCTGTTGAATACAACTTGGCAGCTCCGTTTACAATTGTATATGTGAAGAACGAAGGTACATCCTGCTCATCTTTTGCCAACAGGGTTTTAGACTCTCCTATAGATGCCGGATAAGAAGACATCTTATCCCACAAGATAGTATCGGGATCTACTTTATGAATACGTATATCGAAGTTATATGTTTTGGATGTTCCTCCATAAGATGCTACTTTGAAAGACATAGGCGCTTTTCCAACAAAAACAGAATCCGACAGATTCCAGTCATATCCGTTTATCGAGTCAGGGCTAAAGATAGTAACCTTAGATACTCCGTACGTCGAATTGAATGTAAGGGATAATGCCACCTTCTCAAGGATAGTTCCATAAGGCATGGAATCCTGATTATATATAGATCCACTAACCTGATCTATCGAAAACTTAGTTTTATTGACTATTGCAAATATGCTATTTTGTTCGATCTGCTCCAGAGAATCAGACACTTGCCGAACAGGAGCAACCATAGAAAATGAATATATCTGTGCATCTTTCGACGAAGAAGTGTAATCTGTTGTACTACTACTATCATTACATGACGAGAATAAAAAAGAAAGAAACAGGCTGGGAAATAAATAGATTATATACTTTATATTCATTTTGTTTATACAGTTTTTATACAGTATCAATGTGCAAAAATAGAAAGATTTTCCACTTAAACTCGCAGAAAACCAATATTTATAATATTTTATATTTCTCTACATTACTTAAATGTATTGCCTGCGAACAGCCAATCTCTTTATCATCTATAAGAACACCATCGATCCGAGGGGCTTTTACACCGCTCTCAAATATAATATCGGCGACTTCGATATAAGCCTCGTCCCAAGCTTTTGCATCGATAAAAGATTGCAGGAGAAGGGCACCGCCTTCTACTAAAACCGAATTAATCTTCCGGCTGTGTAATTCCCTCATAATTACGGGAATCATTTCCTTTCCAAAAGGTATTTCTACAAAAGAAGTCCTTTTCCGGTTATTATTTTCGGGAGCTTTTTCACAAAACACAATAGTATCGACATTATCATCGAGCACCTGATAATCGGATGGTACGCGCAAAGAGCGGTCCAGAATGAGCCGCACAGGATTCCTGCCGGCCCAATAGCGGGTCGTCAACGACGGATTATCATTCACTGCAGTATTGGTAGCCACCATAATAGAGGCAACTTCAGATCTCATTTTATGTACCAACATACGGGTATAAGTATTCGAAATAGGCGTCGGTATCTTCGGTTTTCCTTCTACTCTGGCACGATCAATATATCCGTCTCTGGTCTGAGCCCATTTCAAATATATATAAGGCCTGTTTTCCTGCTGAGCGGCAAAGAAACCTTTGTTTAAGTTGCGGGCTTCTGCCTCAAGCACCCCTGTTTTTACTTCTATTCCGGCTTCTTTCAACATATTTATACCACGTCCCGAGACTTTAAAGTACGGATCGAGTGTCGCAATCACTACTTTGGGAATACGGCTGTCTATTATCAGTTGCGAACACGGTGGAGTCTTTCCATAATGCGAACATGGTTCGAGCGACACATAAATTGTCGATTCACAAAGCAGGCTTTTATCTTTCACACTATTGATAGCATTTACCTCAGCATGAGCTTTACCATATTCACGGTGATAACCTTCGCCTATGATCTTTCCTTTGTGAACCACAACTGCACCCACCATCGGATTAGGAGAAACGTGCCCACTGCCGTTAGCAGCAAGCTGTAAACACCGTTGCATATAATATTCGTCTGTATACATTCTTATTCAGATAGATTCGTTCGCCCAAATACAGGATTTGCCGTTTATTTTAAAATATTTACTTTTGTTCTTTTACTCTTGTACCGATAAACTTTATTCTTCGCTGATATGTCCGACATCATCCAATTTATTAAATCGTCCTTATCCGGACTATATCCCGATACCGAGATCGCAGGTATCTCCCGTATTATTATCGAATCTGTTACGGGCTATCCTTTGCACGTATTATTATCGGACAAAAGTAAAAAAATAACAGAGACTCAATATGTAAAAATCCAAAAGATTATACAACGTTTGCTAACATCGGAACCGATACAATATATATTGGGCGAAACCGAGTTCTTCGGGTTGCCTTTTATTGTGAATGAGAATGTACTGATTCCACGTCCCGAAACCGAAGAACTAGTAGAGTTAATCTTATCCGAAAATCAAAATCCCCGTCTTACTATTCTCGATATAGGTACAGGTAGTGGATGCATTGCCATTGCATTAAAAAAATACCTCCCTGAGGCAAATATACATGCATGGGATTTTTCGACAGGAGCTTTAGGTGTCGCTCGGGAAAATGCCTCCCGAAACAAGGTTGATGTTAAATTTAGCAGGGTTGATGTTTTAAAAGAATACCCCACCGACACCATGTTTGATATAATAGTGAGCAATCCACCATATGTTTTAGAATCGGAAAAAACCGGAATAAATAAGAATGTACTGGACTACGAACCTCATTCCGCCCTGTTTGTACCTGATAATAACGGACTGCTCTTTTACAAAAGGATTGCCGATATAGCGAAAGAACTATTGCATGACAACGGAAAACTGTATTTCGAGATCAATCAGCAAAAAGGTATTGACACCAAAGATATGCTTACCGCGAAAGGGTTTTCAAATATCCGTGTAATTAAAGATCTGTCGGGAAACGACCGTATAGTAGCTTCTCAAATAACAAAGGTCGTATGAAATATTCGGAAAGTCAGGCATTAGTAAAAATGGCCGCATATTGCTCGAAGGCAGAAAGGGCGGAAGCGGATGTACGTCGCAAGCTCACCCTATGGGAAGTTGAAAATGAACCTATGGAAAGAATTATAGACCGGCTAAAAAAAGAAAACTACCTGAATGAAGAGCGTTTTTGCAGGAGCTTTATCAAGGATAAAATGCTATTCAATAAATGGGGACGGACAAAAATCGTATTCGAGTTAAAAAGAAAACAGATATCGGAGCAAGTTATCAACATATCTTTTTCTGAATTCGAAGTAGCTCATTTTGAAGAGTCATTATTAAAGATACTTACTACTAAAGCTAAATCGGTAAAAGCCAAAGATGACTATGATAAAAAGAATAAGCTTATCCGTTTCGCTTTGGGGAGAGGGTATTCTTATGAACAGATTCTGCGATGCCTTTCGAAAATACTAGACACAAACAATGATGAAGACTATTTTGACTCATTTTCTTGAGTTATTTTTTCCCCGCCTATGCATTTATTGCCGGAAAAGGCTGATAGAAGGCGAACAATCTCTTTGCTTGGACTGCCTTACAAACATACCATATACCGAACACTGTAAAACTGAAAACAATCAGCTGGAAGAGTTTTTTGCCGGAAGATTTCCATATGTGAAAATCGCTTCATTTGCTTATTATGTCAAAGGGGGTGTTACCCAAAAGATAGTACACGAAATTAAGTATAAAGGAAATGCCGGTCTGGGCATTTATATGGGGAGGCTTTGCGGAAAAGATATAAAGACAAGCAATGAGCTTACAGGCATCGATTATATTGTACCTGTTCCCTTGCATCCACAGAGACTAAAAGAACGCGGATATAATCAATCTCTCATGCTGGCACAAGGGATCTCCTTTGAAACTGGAATCGAAATTAATGATGATAATCTGATACGTATTATCAACAATCCTTCACAGACCCGTAATTCACGGTTTCAACGCTGGCAAAATACAGAAGGTATTTTCGATATAAAAAACAAAACCATCTATAAGAACAAACATATTCTTCTTATAGATGATGTTGTGACCACAGGGTCTACTATCGAAATTTGTGCAAAACTACTCTTGAATTGCGAGGGTTGCAGAATCAGCATTTACACATTGGCATCAGCTGTCTAACTCCAGCAATTCTTCCTCTTGTTGCCTTTGTTTCCTGTATTGTTTACGACGTATTCTTCTATATATAAATACATTGACAAGAACACCACATCCTAAATCCAGAAGCAAGACCACATTACAATCCAGATACCACAATAATATCCAGTTTGCAACAACCATAAAAGCACTGGCAGCTACAATTAAAAAGACAGCTACTTTCTTGGAGAATCCTAAGTCGATCAGTTTATGATGAATATGATTTCTATCTGGCGAGAATGGGCCTTTTCCCATAGCGATGCGAACAACCATTACTTTAAACGCATCGAAAAGAGGAATAAACAAAGCTGCCAGAACCAATAACAGTAATCCGTTTGGTACAATCTCATATGCTGTCGGATGTTTAGCTATCCTTAGAATCATAAATGCTAACAGGAATCCTAACGTCAACGAACCTGTATCGCCCATAAATATTTTCCGGGTAGGATGAGAAAAATTATAATAGAAAAACGGAGCCAGCATACCTAATGTTATAAATGCAATACCGGCATAAGTCCACATTCCGTACATACTGAACATTATTCCATATACAAGCAATGCTATAGCACTGATACCAGACGCTAAACCATCTGCCCCGTCGATAAGGTTAATCGCATTGGTCGTGAACATGATCAAACCGATACTTAACAGAAAACCAATCCAGTTCGGTATTTCATAAAAACCCAAAAGCCCATATAAATTATTTATATATACACCACTGCAAACAATACAGAGGGATGCTATAAATTGAATAACAAATTTCTTTTTAAAGCTGACACCAACAAGGTCATCTTTTGCTCCCAGCAGGTAAATAATCAGCAGTCCGCAAACCAATAATATGGTTTCAGGAATGCGGAAAAAGAAAAGCTCTTCGTCCCATATCTGAAATGTAAACCGAATGAACAGACAAAAAAGGCTGACCAATAAAATAACCGGAGTAAATGAAATTCCACCCAGACGCGGGATAGGTTCACTATGCTTTTTTCGTTTGTCTGGTAAATCAAAAAGCCGTTTCTTTTTTGCAATAAAAATAATACGGGGTAATACCATCATTTCTATAATGATAGATATCACACATGCCACCGCAATTATAAGAATATTGAATAATTTAATATTTTCCATGAATTTTTTAAGAGCCTTTGCAAAAGAAAAACGCTGAAACTATACTTATATTGTAAAATATCCCCAAAATTAATCGATAAAGCGTTTTGTTATCTCATCAAAAGCATCAATTCGTCTGTCTCTGAAGAATGGCCATATCCGGCGTACATCTTCCGATCGTTTCATATCTACTTCTACTAATTGCGTTTCTTCCCGGTCATTCGATGCCTGCCAGAGTATCTCTCCCTGAGGTCCGGCAACAAAACTACTTCCCCAAAATTGTATCCCGTTTGTTTGCCCTGACGGATCAGGTTCATAGCCTACTCTATTTACAGAAACGACATTAAGTCCATTAGCAACAGCATGGCCTCGCTGTGATATAACCCAGGCATCACGCTGGCGATTCTTCTCATCTTGAGTATCTGTTGATTCCCAACCTATAGCCGTTGGGTAAATCAATACCTCAGCCCCTGTTAATGCCATTAAACGGGCAGCTTCCGGATACCATTGATCCCAGCAAACCAGTACTCCTAATTTACCTACAGATGTTTCGATAGGCTTAAAGCCCAGGTCTCCGGGAGTAAAATAAAATTTTTCGTAATATGCAGGATCATCAGGTATATGCATTTTACGATACTTTCCGGCTATTGTACCATCTTTCTCAATTACAACAGCAGTATTGTGATAAAGCCCCGGAGCTCTTTTTTCGAACAGGGATAAAACCAAAACAATACCCAGTTCCTTCACCAAAGCACCAAACTCGTTTGTCGATGGCCCTGGGATAGTTTCTGCCAAGTCAAATACAGATGTTTCTTCCGTCTGGCAAAAGTATAGCGAGTTATGAAGCTCCTGCAATACAACCAGCTCAGCACCTTGTGCAGCCAACTTTTTTATATTGGATTTCAACTTATCTACATTCTCTGCTATATTAGCAGTATTCGATTGTTGTACGATTCCTACTTTCATAATCTTTATTTATTCATAATTAAATCCTTCCTCACAATATTTAATATCTGAGTGTGATAGAAAAATGTTTTCTTTATATCATCTACATCATAAGCTATATTCTCCAAGATAATCACCCCGATTTTAGATTCCGGAAAATAAAAATCCATAGATACAAAACCTGGAGCATATCCCGTTTGTCCTAACTGAACGATATCATTTGTGGTATCAACAGTTATCCCATATCCGTAATCCGTCTCACCAAATATCGGATGACTTCTTATAGCATTCGGCTGTTTGGTAAACATCCGGCTAAGAGTTTCTTCTTTCAGAATATTACCTCCGTACAAGTTGTTATTCCAGATTAAAAGGTCTCCTGCTGTTGAGATGAAACCTCCTGCGGGAACATATTCTGTTTTATTGTTTTCTTCCTTTATATTGCTATTCTCTTCTTCATAATAGCCTTTTACCAGATATACAGAATCGGTGTCCGGAAAAGAAGTCTGGTACATGCCGAGGCTTCTAAAGAATTGTAATGATAAATTCTTAAAGTTATCATTATTCAGCCGCTCTACTATTTCAGATAATATCTGGTATCCGATTTGGGAATATGCAAACTTTTCTCCCGCCGGAAATAAAGAAGGCCTATTGTAGTCTACAATACCATGTGTATGACAAAGCATGTCATGTATAGTTACCGAATCTGCCCACTCCTGAGATAATTCGGGTAAATACATCTTTATCGGATCATTGAGTTGAAGCTTTCCTTTTTCATATTCTTGCAAGACCATAGCAGCTGTCATTTGTTTCGAAATCGACCCGATAACAAACCGACTATTATCTTCGACAGGTATTAGTTTTATTAAGTCCGAATATCCCTGCTTTTTTTGATAAACAACTTCCCCACTCCAGCTAATAAGAACTATCCCGTTAAATGGCTTTTCGGAAACGGCATTGATAAGAGAATCTATTCTTGCAAAAGCATTCTCCTTCCGGGCTAAGAGAATTGATATTGAAAATAGGGAGAATAAGAATATTATTGTCGTTTTTCTGAACATTATATTTTAAAAATAGCCTTCGGGATATTGCATGGTTATACAATGCAACGAACCATGCTGTTTGATAATCGCAGAACAATCTATACCAATAATTTCCCTTGTCGGAAACGCTTTCTGTAATTGCTCTTTAGCTATTTGGTCTTTCGGATTATTATAATAAGGTACTATAACAACCTCATTCATAATTAAAAAATTAGCATAAGTTGCCGGTAACCGCTCTCCGTCTTCTATCACTTTGGTAGCCATCGGCAATTCGATCAGGTTATAAGGGTTTCCTTCAAAATCGACGAATGTTTTTAACTGATCTTCCATTTTTGACAGAGCTTCGTAATGCTCGTCAGAGGGGTCATCACATTTCACATAGGCAATAGTATGCTCATCACAAAAACGGGCTAGTGTATCGATATGACTATCGGTATCATCTCCGGCTAAATACCCATAATCTAACCACAGAACCCTTTTCAATCCAAAGGTCTCAATAAGATACACCTCTATTTCGTGTTTCGAATAAGCTGAATTGCGGTTTGGCGAAAGCAAACATTCCGATGTAGTAAGTAAAGTTCCCCGGCCGTCAGACTCTAAAGCTCCTCCTTCCAGCACAAAATCTTTCTTATTGACGTATTTTACATCTTTGGCAAAAACTTCTTTCTGGAAAAGTCCCCTATTGATTTGATTGTCAAAATTAGAGGCGAATTTCAACCCCCAGCCGTTAAATGTAAAGTCGAGCAGGAGTCTCTCTTCTCCTTCGAATACCGAAATGCCTCCATGATCTCTCGCCCAGGTATCGTTTGTCGGTAATTCGACTAACTTCAGGTTACGGAGTAATGAGTCATCAGCCTGCAACTGCATTTTCACAGCAGACGCATCTCTACATACAACTATAAGCTGCTGGTATTTAAGTATAGTGCGTGCTATATTTACATAACACGCAACTATTTCTTCTAACATGTAATTCCAATCTGTACCGAAATGCGGCCAGGTCAACTGAATGGCGCTTTGTTTATACCATTCGGGAGGAAAAAAATATGTCGTATCTTTTGCCATTGTAACAAAATATTATTCTTTGCATATATCCAATCTGGGACAAAGTTAGGAATTTTGTTGCAAATAGCTTACTATTTATGCACTTACAATAGCCAGTGTATCGGAAGCGATCATAAATTCCTCATCAGTAGGAATTACCACAACCTTCACTTTCGAGTCGGGAGCACTGATTATCGCCTCATCCCCGTGTATCTCGTTATTAATATTCAGGTCCAGCTTTATACCCATAAATTCGAGGTCTTTACAAATATCTTCACGGGTTATAGAACTATTCTCCCCAATACCTCCTGTAAATACAAGCGTATCTATTCCGCCAAGGGCAGCAGCATAAGCTCCTACATATTTCTTGATGCGGTAGGTAAACATATCGTAAGCCAATTTCGAACGCTCATTACCCGAGTCTACCGCCTCACGTATTTCACGCATATCGGATGACACTCCTGATATACCTAACAATCCGCTGAACTTATTTACAATTGTAGACATTGTTTGAGGCCCTACATTTTCTTTTTCCATAATGAAAGATAACACTCCGGCATCTACATCTCCGGCACGTGTACCCATCAATAGTCCTTCTACAGGAGTCATCCCCATACTTGTATCCTGAGATTTACCACCTGCAACAGCAGCCAGCGATCCTCCGTTTCCGATATGGGCACACACTACTTTCTGGCTTTCATATGGAACTCCCAAAAATTCGCATACACGGCGTGATACATATCTGTGGCTGGTTCCATGGAAACCGTAACGTCTGATAGCATATTTTTCGTATAACGAATAAGGAACACCGTACATATAAGCCTTAGAAGGCATAGTCTGATGGAAAGCTGTATCGAATACCGCTACCTGAGGAATGTCTCCCATCAGGTCTTTTACTGCATAAATACCGGCCAGATTCGGCGGATTATGCAAAGGTGCTATATCTATACACTCTACAACTTTTGCTAAAACTTCATCGGTAATCAGTACACTTTTATTGAATTTTTCGCCCCCATGAACTACACGGTGACCCACTGCATTGATCTCACTCAATGATTTGATGCAGCCATACTTCTCGCTGGTAAGAACTCCGAGTATATACTCGATACCAGATTTATGTTCAAGAATTTCTCCTTCGAGCACTACTTTGTCTTTGCCATGCGGGAACTTAAGGAACGAGCCTTTCAGCCCTATCTTCTCGATCCCTCCTTGAGCAACAACTTCTTTGCTTTCCATATCGAAAAGCTTATATTTTATAGAAGAACTACCACAGTTCAATACTAATATTTTCATAAAAATCTTCCAGTTAAATTAGATTGTTAACACCAAGCCGTTTTCCGGTTTCATCATAGATGTAAAAACCTCTTCTTTCTTTTACCCCATACTGCTTAGAATGATAAAGCCTCCAGAGGATAGGCGATGCTTTGTACTTCTTATCTCCATACTCGCGGAACATGTCTTCCATCAGCATAACAATCTTTTCGATTCCCTGAAGATCGGCTAACTCAAATATTCCATAACGTTGCCCGTATATAATGGTAAATTCTTTGTCTATATCTTCGAGCGATGCCAGGTTCTCCATCAATATATGGCAAGCCTCATTCAACATCACTACCATAAGGCGCATACTAACCAGCCCGCTACTTTCACGTACTTCGACCGGAATATGCTTTATCAGGTGTGCAAAGCGAATCACCTTTTCCAACACTTCGGATGTAGTAAAGATACCTTTTACTATTTCTAATAAACGGGCATCGCTATGAGACATCGGAAAATGGATACTCACACATCTTTCTTTATGAACAAGATCAGCAGACAATTCACTGATAATTACAGTCGTTGCATTGGTTGCTATTACAGCATCGGGAGCCAAAACTTCTTCCAGTCTGCGGAAGACTTCTTTACGTAAAGCGATACTACGCTCTCCATTCGCTTCGTAACGGATACATTCTATTACGAAATCACAATCTTTTAGGTCATTGTAATCCAGCGAACCTGTAATGCGCCCCATTGTCGCACGCTTTTCGCTCTGGGTCAATCCCCAGTTTTCGATCTTTGTATCGAGGCTATGTTCTATTTCGGACAGTGCATCCTGAATTTTTTCCTGAGATATTTCAATGAATACAACTTCGAGACCCGATTGGGCTGTCAAATTAACAATACTACGCCCATCACGGCCACAGCCGACTACGCCAATTCTAGAGAATAGAGCTCTTTCTCCCTGTTTTTTGCTTAACCCGTAACCTTCTATCGGTTCTTTTATTTCAGCCATATGGTATTATTTATATTTCTTTTTCATCACTTTACACGACACATCACTTCTTTTTAGCTGCAATTGCCTGATTGGCAGCAATTGCAACCAGTTTGTAGATATCATCTACCGAACAACCCCGTGATAAGTCATTCACAGGAGCAGCCATTCCCTGAAGGATCGGGCCAACGGCTTCCGCTCCACCTAAACGCTGAACCAGCTTATATGCAATATTCCCTACTTCGAGTGTCGGGAATACCAATACGTTAGCATTTCCGGCTACTGTGCTTCCGGGTGCTTTACTTGCTCCCACAGAAGGCACAAGGGCGGCATCTGCCTGTAATTCTCCATCAATTGCGATAGATGGGTCTATTTCTTTTGCCAATTTAGTTGCTTCGATCACTTTATCTACCATTGGATCTTTGGCGCTACCTTTAGTCGAAAAACTCAACATTGCCACTTTAGGCTCTTCTCCTACCAACGCGCGGGCTGTATGAGCCGACGCTACTGCTATCTCGGCTAATTGGGGAGCTGTAGGATTAGGGGTCACTGCGCAATCGGCAAATACCAGAATACCATTAGGTACATATTGGTTATTTTCTACAAACATAAGGAAAGCTCCCGAAACAACACTTATTCCCGGTGCAGTTTTGATGATTTGTAATGCAGGCCGCAGAACATTCCCGGTTGTATTTTCAGCTCCGGCAATTTCACCATCGGCATCACCGTTTTTGATCATCAGGCAACCGAGATACAGTGGATCTTCGGCCAACTTCTCAGCCTGTTCCAGAGTCATTCCTTTTGCTTTACGTAATTCGAAAAGCAGATTTGTATATTCTTGTTTCTTTGTATTGTTTTTTGGATCGATAATTATTGCTTTATCAATATTAACCAGTCCAAACTGAGATGCAAGCTTCTTTATTTCATCCGGATTACCGATCAGTATTATTTCCGCCACTCCATCGGCAACCAGTTTATCTGCAGCTTTCAGAGTTCTTTCTTCGGTTCCTTCAGGCAATACAATACGTTGCTTATCAGCTTTTGCCCGCTCAATAATTTGATTAATCAAGTCCATAATATTTTGTTATTTTATCTAGTAAAAAGTATTTAATGTATGATTCGAATTGTTAACACAAATATAGTGAATTGTAAAATGGAGTTTGCATTTTTGCACAAGAAAAATACAAACTATTTAATAAACATTAAGGTTGGGATTCTGTTCACCCGTTCCGAGAATTAGGATAAAATAGATATAAAGAGAGTTAACAGTGTTTTAATATATGGAATAAACAAGATGCCCCCAAACCAAATTAGATTAGTTTGAAGGCATAATATTCAGGTTATGGTATTTCACTTAAGCTCCGGTCCAGCCACCATCTATGGTAACAACTGTTCCGTTTACAAACTTAGCTTCGTCACTTACCAGAAATGCAACGACTGAGGCAATGTCTGCCGCTTCTCCGGTAGGTCCGGTAGCCACATACTGAACCAAAGCATTCCACCCTTTTGTATTCGGATTCTTCAATGTATTACCGATATTAGTCCTTATATCTCCGGGGGCAATTGCTATTGCCCTTATATTATCTTCGCGATAGACAGAAGCGATATTTTTGGTCAACCCTATAATAGCATGCTTACTTGTTACATAGCTCACTCCACCTCTGGCTCCAAACATACCTCCTACCGAAGCTGCATTGATGATAACTCCCGGCTTCTTCTTTTCGAGCCAATAATTTATAACCAACTGCGAAAGCATTGTCGGTGCCTTTACATTTACATCCATTACCTTTTCCCATAAAGCTATATCCAAATCCGAGACAGTCATAAAGTTGTCTAATATTCCGGCATTATTTATCAGAATATCGATAGTCCCGAACTTGAGGATAGTTTCAGATACAAGTTTCCCTAAATCCGCTTTCTTCGAAACATCCGATACTACACCCAATGCCTCGAGACCTTGATCTTCAAGATTATCTATAATATTCTTCACGGATGTTTCATTCATATCGGCAACAACAACCTTTGCTCCTTCCTCTACAAATTTCCTGACAATAGCTTCTCCTATACCGGATGCCCCACCTGTTACAATTGCAACTTTTCCTTTTAATGATTTCATAATAGTAGTTTTTTTTAAGGTTAAATATCTAAGTGCGATACAAGTAGCAGTGAAAATGTATCGCAACATTCTTACTTATTTAACAAGTAGGGCAAAGCTAATGTTTAAAAAGAAAAGCCCTGAAACATCTATATGCTTCAGGGCTCTGTGTTTTCAGTCGGGATGAGACGACTCGAACGTCCGACCTCCACGTCCCGAACGTGGCGCGCTGCCAACTGTGCTACATCCCGATTATTTGGCTGTACAAATGTAAAAGTTATTCTATTTTTAAGCAATAAAATATCCGGAATTTTAGATCGTCATTTATTAAAAAAAGACATTTATTATGGTAGCTCAGGACAAAGCTTATCTATAAACAGTACTCCTTGCAAATGATCGAATTCGTGCTGAAAGATCACACCCGTAAAATCTGTCTGCCGGCTATATCCTTGTAAACGTTCACGAACCAATTGCCCCTCTTCGTTGGTATACTCCACATCGACCCATGGATAACGTACCGAATTGCCACTGATACCGGGAATGGAGAGACAACCATCTCTCTCAAAGCAAACAGTTTCTTCAGGACGATTAACTATTTTCGGGTTAATAGCTGCTACAACAGGATGCTCAGGAATGTCGATCCGCATAAACAGAAACAAATTCCGTCCTATTCCAACCTGAGGTGCCGCAATACCAACACCCGATTCCTCAGCCATAGTAACTTTGAGACGGGCAATCAACAGAGCTATTTCTTTCTTATCCCTGTTAAGGTCAAAATCTACGCAAGGTGTACGCAAGAATAAAGAATCCTCTTTATC
Organism: Indolivaga macrotermitis; assembly: GCF_900128985.1. Classification (GTDB taxonomy): domain Bacteria; phylum Bacteroidota; class Bacteroidia; order Bacteroidales; family Dysgonomonadaceae; genus Dysgonomonas_A; species Dysgonomonas_A macrotermitis. The sequence goes on from NZ_FQUC01000007.1 coordinate 136,436, forward strand.
GGTTACTTTCAGCACCCGGAAAGGTGTTATTTCATTTCCGCTGTTTATCAGCGCTTTTTCTTTAGTATTCAATTGAGCCATACTATTCAAAGACAATAATGTAAAGAGTATAAAAAACAGATGTTTCATAAACATATCAATTTACAATACGGGTTCCGGTATCTTTCCCGATTCCCGAGGCCAGAGTTATTACTACTTCAGTAACACCTTTTTCAAGAGAACGAAAAGCATTATCAAGCTTCGGTAACATTCCTCCTGTAATTACCCCCTCATCCACATATTTTTTATACAAGTCCTTATCCAATTGGGGTATTACACTATCATCATCGTGCTCGTCTTTCAAAACCCCTTTTTTCTCGAAACAATACACTAGTGTAACATCGTAATATTCCGATAGAGCCTGAGCTGTTTCGGCAGCAATAGTATCTGCATTGGTATTCAATATATGTCCTTTTCCATCATGGGTCAAAGGAGCCATGATAGGCACAATATTCTTATCGATCAACATCTTAAGAGTCTCGGCTTTTACAGCTTTTACATCTCCCGCAAAACCATAGTCGATTTCTTTTACCGGACGTTTCTCCGAACGGATCACATCCATATCGGCACCTGTAAGTCCCAAGGCATTTACTCCGAACGCCTGTAACCCGGCTACAATGTTCTTATTGACCAACCCTCCGTAAACCATAGTCACTACTTCAAGCGTTTTGGCATCGGTTATCCGGCGACCACCTACCATTTTGCTTTCAATACCTAATTGCTCAGCTATCCTTGTAGCCGAACGTCCTCCTCCATGAACAAGGACTTTATGACCTTCGATTTGAGAGAAATCATTCAATAATTGTTTCAGTGTAGCTTCTTCTTCTACAATTTTTCCTCCGACTTTTATCAGGGTCAGTTTATTTTTTGCCATATATTATTTGAATACTAATATTCTGATTTTAACCTAATTAGTTATATAAGTAAACATAAGTCTACAGAAAGTATACAAATGTGTTTCGTTTATGTTTACTTTGTCACCTAGCGAAAATACTGATAATCAACAGAAAGATCCACGTAAAGTGACAAAAGTGACACTCTTTTTGTTCTTTTTTTACTGTTCTCGGTATCTACTCTTTCCTTATCTTATAGATAAATTTACAGGCGTCTGATATTTACCATATTACTTCTAGGTAAAAGTCCATCCATAGATTCGAAATAGTCAAGTGTACGCTGGATGTTTCGCTTCGTCTCTTCACTGATTGTGATGCTTGCTCCACTTGCCTTGAATTCGACATTCTTTGAAGACGCTAACGCTTCTAAAAATTTCAGGTCATCTCTCTTAACTCCATCATCGTACCAGTTAAATGATCCCGATCCTTCAACAAACCTACTATCGGAACTTTTCGACCGGTTGGCTTTATATGTATAGAGTTTACCATCAATTGTAAATTTATACGTAGCCGCATCGCCATATTGTATGCGCAGTCTCAGATTGCGGGCAACATCATCCGGAGCCTGAAAATAAACATACAAACCGGTCTGATCGGCAGACAAAGCATTCTTCACCTGAATCCATTCCCCGTCTTTAGTAAAATACTTTTCCAATGACTCACGGGATGCCTTTTCTACAACGGGCTCTTCTGTTTTATCTTCTACTGTTTCTATTGTATCAGCCTTTGCAACCTCTTCGGTTGTGGTATTAGTTGGTTGTGCTCTGTTGCACGAAAATGTAACGGATAAAACAGCCAGAGAGTAAATCAGCTTTTTCATATATATAGTAATAGCGTATTTATTAATCAAAGGTAGTGATAATGTCTAAAAAACAAAAAAGAGATTTCTTCACAGAGATCTCTTTTCTAGGAAAATCAAAAAGTAATTATCAAATTGCCTAATATTACTTAAGTAATGAGGTATTCATATCAGGCATACCTGTAATATTGTTATTTAACTTTGCTGTAGACCCATTAAAATTGTAGGTTACAGTATATGTTTTAGAATCTTCTTCGGATTCTTTCGCTTTAATCACCAGTTTAACAGATCCGGCACCTGTAGCCTTGAACGGACGTAGATCGAATGCAGCGTAATTGGTTATGCTATACTTTTCAGTATCACCGTTAGCATTATGCCTTAGTTCCAGTTCTATCACATTCTCTTCGGATTGAGACCCGGACTCTTCCAACTGATTCTGTACAAGATTAATTGTATGAGTTATTGAGCCTCCTATATTAATCCTGAAATGGATATTCAGATAATCATCACCAGTCCACATGTCCAGAATTTTGATAAGATCATTACCAATTTCCTCTTCATTTTCGGGAGTCAGATTTATTATATCCTTAGTCAATATCTCATCCAACCCGTTGATCTTAACATAATGATCGTATTCTCCGACCTGATCCGAAAGCAGTGTGTAATTCACTACCACCCGTTGATTCGCCTTAGGACTGTAATTTACATTAGAAGCCGCAGGCCATAGAGTCGCTCCGTTATCTAAAGTCAGATAATAAGTTCCGGTTTCTGTATCTATCGGATTCACAGTTGCCAAAGAAACTGTAAAGTTTCCTAAATCATAACCGTCATCGCTACAAGATGTAAAGTTAAGGACTCCTGTAATGGTTATGATCAGAGCTAATATATATTTATAAAACTTCATTTAAAAACACTAATAATTTAATCCTTCTGTTATTAAGATGCACAGATTAACAAAATGTTGCATAGGCGGTTCTAAATATTTTTCCATTCTCAAAATACAGTTTATTCTTTTTAATGTAGTCATTGGCTACTATTCATAAAAAAAGCCCACTTAATTGTAGTGGGCTTTTTAAGCATAAAAGAATAATTTTTATCTTTTCAATATAACCTTTTCACTGACTTTAGTTTTGCCATCAGACTTTTCCAATATATATATTCCCTCTGACAATGTTGTAGTGCTTAAATCAAAACCATCAGCATTACTGGTGGAATAAACCAATACACCAGAAAGATTATAAACCTTAACCGATTGTGGTGTAAATCCGGCATCAACTTCAAGAGATTTCAAACTCAAAGAACTAAGGCCTCCACCCCCCAATCCTCCGGAACCAGCTTTAAATTGGTATAGTCCGGAACCAGTTCCACATTTATTAGTCACATCTACTCTAAGTACTATATAATTATTATCCCATGGTGTTATCCATATCGATCTGCCTATATTCGAAGATAAGTATACATCGCCCGATACCCGGGTCCATTTATATGTAGTGGTAGCATCCAGACCTTCAAAATTTACGGTTAATTCTGTTGCTTGTCCTGTCTTTAAATTTAAGATAGGTATATTTTGCTCTACCGGAAGCCCTACCCAAACTTCAGAATTTTTAAAAGTATAACTCTTTCCGGCATAAGAGACATTGGCAGTTACATTAGCATATCCGCTACCTTGCGATTTAAACACAGCCGTAGTTGTTCCTTGTCCGCTACTAATGGTCATACCTGTTCCTCCTATCCACTGGATACTAGCTCCCGCAGGCACACCTACTAATGCGTAAGTTATATTCTCATTTTTACATGCAATTTTATTCGAGGTAAGTTTTAATTGTGCATCCACATAACGTTCAATCTTAAAAGTTGCAGCTGAACCATTGCTTGTACGATTGCATGCTTTAATAACCGGATAAACCGAAATAGTTGTCCCATCTAAATCAGAAGCTCCATATTGTAAAGTTTTCCACGAAACACCCTCGCTCTCAGCACTTCCAATTTTCCAAACATATGTTGATGTTTTAAATTCGGCCTTGGTCATTTTGTAATAGAATGTCTCTGTAGTATTTACATTTAAATCTAAAGTACCCGAACTACCATACGGAATTTTTATTACTTTGTTGGTAGCATCCAGCCCTGCACACCTAAATCCATAATATCCATAATCTGAAGCCTGTGTACCGACAAAGCTTGCTACATAAATATCCTGGTCAGCAAGTCCTTCTGAAGTACTAACCATTAATTTTTGTCCGGTTTTGAACCCTTTATCATCCCATTTCACAGAAAATGAAACAGTTTGAACGCCATTAGTCATATTAAAATTAGCTGTTTCCTGATTATTGGATGTCACTTTGCCTCCTATAGCCGTAACAGACACAGTTAGGTTATTAGAAACTACGGGTTTTGCCAATTTAAAGGTATAGGTATACGCCGTATTGGGACATACTTGTTGCTCTCCTGTTATAGTTGATGTTTGTCCATAAATACCGCTGAAAATAAAAAGAGTAAGGAATAAGAATAATAATTTTTTCATAGTGTATTAAGTTTATATGTTTGCACAACAAAAATATACCACTCTAGACAAATAGCGCATAATTGAATTCTAAATAAAATCTCTTTTATAGGTGATAATTACAATATATTATTGTACCATTTCTAATCTTTATTCATAGGATATTGTTATAAGTGCATTAAACCATAATTTATCGTCATAATTATTTAATAATTAAAAAATAGGCCGATCTATCAAGTATTTTTTATTTTTGCTAAAAATCCATATCAATTATATACACAACTTATATAGAATATGTTTGATAACGAAAAAAACGCCTTCATTGCTATTTCCGGCTCCAATGAAGTTTATCTAAACCCCAAAATGGCTAACAGGCATGGTCTTGTTACAGGCGCCACCGGTACCGGAAAAACAGTGACACTGCAAAATTTAGCCGAAACCTTCAGTAAAATGGGTGTTCCCGTATTTGCTTCGGATATAAAAGGAGACCTCTCCGGAGTGGCGAATGAAGGAGGAAACAAAGAAAGCGTTGTAAAACGGGTCGAGTCATATAACCTCAAAGAAAAAGGATTTATATTCGAATCGTTCCCCGTACAATTCTGGGACGTATTCGGAGAACAGGGTACACCTGTCAGGGCAACTGTTGCAGACATGGGGCCCCTTCTTCTTAGCCGCCTTCTCACTCTCAACGATACCCAAAGCGGCGTATTGAGCATCATCTTTAAAATAGCCAAAGACGAGTCTCTCGAACTTATAGACCTGAAAGACCTACAAAAAATATTGGAGTATGTAGGAAACAATGCAGCCACATTTACCACCAATTACGGAAATATATCGGCGGCCAGCATCGGAGCCATACAACGTGGATTGCTACAATTGGAACAAGGCGGAGCCGACATGTTTTTCGGAGAACCCAGCCTCAATCTGGATGACCTTTTGCAGACAGCAGGAAGCAAAGGAGTTATTAATATACTTGCTGCCGATAAACTGATGAATTCCCCCAAAGTTTATTCGACTTTCCTTCTCTGGATGATGACAAAGCTATTTGAAATTCTCCCCGAAGTCGGAGACCCCGAAAAACCTAAACTGGTATTCTTTTTCGACGAAGCACACCTGCTGTTTAACGATGCTCCAAAGGCATTGGTGGAAAAAATAGAACAAGTGGTGCGTCTCATACGCTCCAAAGGGGTGGGTATCTATTTTATTACACAAAGTCCGTCCGATATTCCCGATACAGTACTTTCTCAATTAGGTAACCGCATACAACACGCCTTGCGCGCTTATACACCTAAAGACCAGAAAGCCCTGAAAGCCGCAGCGCAAAGCTTTAGAGCCAATCCCGATTTCGATACCGAAAAAGCTATTTCGGAACTGGGAACAGGTGAAGCCTTGATATCTTTCCTCGACGCAAAAGGTGCACCTCAACCGGTAGAAAGAGCGATTATCCTACCTCCCGAAGGACAGATCGGACCAATAACCGAAGACGAACGAAAAACCATCGTTGCTTCTTCTGTTGTAAACCGGTTCTATGCCAATAGTATCGACAGGGAGTCTGCATACGAAATACTCACCGAACGGCTAAACAGTATACAGCAGGAAAAAGACAAAGTTGTACAAGATAAGGCTGATGAGAAAGCCCGCAAAGAACAAGAAAAAACTGCCCGTGCTCAGGAAAAGCAAGACCAACAGGCTACGAAACAGCGGAACAAAATGTGGGGGGCAATAGCCGCTTCGGTAGTTGTTCCATTAGCCAAACAGCTGATCAGTTCATTCTTTGGAAGCAAAAAACGAAAATAAGGTTTCATAGACAGAACTGTAATACCATGTACATAATCTTGATGGTACAACCAGTAAACCTTCACCTAAAAGGATTATAGAAAATACAACACATTATGCTATAATAAATAATTGCCCCATTATACCCAAAGTCAAAGAAATAAAATAACAGAGGCACCGGTTGATTATAGTGCCTCTGCTTTTCTAATTAAATAAATGTAGAGAAATAGATGTGTTTCTCTAAGGTTAATAAGGATATATATATTAGGGTCGATCAGTTCGGTGCATATAATAACATAGATTCCGACAGTACGTCTATCATCTTTTCCTCGTTATAGTTCTCGGTAGGAATAAGCAATATCCGGTAAATATTTTCCCTTTGGCTGTAGCGCGAAAAATCTTCGTCCACAGTCACTATACCCGATGAACTGATTGTCCCTATCAGTTCTGTAGTGGGTTTAAAGTAAATTTCGCAAGGGATAGGGTAACCTTTGGCTGCATAACGGCGGTCAAAAGACAAAAAAACTTTGCGACAATCAATTATGACTGACGTATCGTTATATTCTATACTGACAGAGGAATCCATGTGTAAGTTTTGTTGTTGTTTTAAGTTTGGTTTTATCTATTCCATCTCAGAGTCCCATATCTCCCAAACCTGATCGGGTGCATTAATATCAAATTGCCTGAATATAGCTTCTATCCCCTCTTTTATATGTGCAGGAATATTAGGGTAACAAGTTCTCTTCCTGTAATAGTCCTGCTTCGAACAGCCAAGAAAACGGATTATTTCAGCCTGAATCTTGTTGTATTCCGACTTTGCAATTCTATCTAATCCAGGCATAAAAGAATAGTATTTCTTATCTATTGCCATTTTTTCACGAATTTGGTTACTTTTGTAATATGTAAAGTTAATGGAAATACAAATTTAAGTAAAATTTTCCATTAAAGTTAATATTTGGGAGAATTTTACCACAAAATAACACTATGACTTTTGGGGATAGGTTAAATCTATTGATTAAAACTCTTGGCAGTAAGAGCGTTACTTCTTTTGAAGACAAGGTCGGTGTAACCCGGAAAATATTTGCAAAAGTAATTCGGGTAGGAACAGATACTGGCTATAAAAATCTTCAGAAAATATGGGAAATATATCCTGAGGTTAATCTTCACTGGTTGCTTACCGGTGAAGGGGAAATGCTTCTGAACCCAAGATCAACAACGGCTTATTCCAATACTTTGCCGGATGCCCGTCTGGCCGAACCTGCAGCTTCATATAATCAAGACGAATATATTCAATCTTTGAAAGACCAAATTGTAATACTAAAAGATCAAGTCACAATACTGAAAGAAGAGAGTGCAAATAAACAGAGCCTTCTTGATATGATTAAAAGAGGTGATATAATCATTAATCCAAGCAGGGAAGAGTAAAATTTTCCATTTACGGATATAAAAGGATTTGGCGAAGTTTTTCCCGTTTTGCCTGCGTAAGCCCCAGCCGGTGCACCATATATTCATCCACCGATCCATTCAAACTGATCATCCATGTCTTTGCATAATCAAGATAAGACAAATCAGCCTTACAGATTACCGTCGCTGCTTCCTGCATACGCTCCGGTAAGAAACGGGCTTCTCCGATAACCTGTTGTTCGCTTATGCACGAATTAGAGAACAAATAATCATCCACATTCGTATCATCCGGAACCCCCAAAGCTCTGAGTAAAAAATAGCTGGCCAAACCTGTGCGGTCTTTACCTAAATAGCCGTGAAATACTACCGGATAATTACTCTCATCGCAGAGTAAATCGAAAAACTCGGCATACTCGTCGGAATAATGCTGGATCAGGATCTTATACATATCCTGAGTAAATACTATAGCATCTCCTCTATAGAAACTGCCATCAAGTACCCGCTCGCGTATATAAGACCGGTTTCCGGAAGCGATCGGTATAGATATCATTTGTTGTCCCCTGAACAAGTCGGGACTGGATTCGTGCTCTTCGGTTTCCCTGAAATCGACTACAGTTCTAATACCCAAAGCATTTAATGTCTGATAATCTTTCGATGATAATGCAGAAAAATCGCCCGAACGATATAATTTTCCCCATTTTATCTGACGGCCATCCGAAGTAAAATATCCTCCGATATCCCTAAAATTCTGAAGATTATCCATCCTGAAATAATGGTTGGATATAACAGGCGAATAAGTATCGTTTACCCTCAACTTAAAAAACTTACGGGAGACAGAATCTGTTGCCGGAATATTTGCCACATAATCATTTATATCGGCTTCGAGCAAAGGAGGCTCGTTAAAAACAGAATCATCATCAGACATATATATCTTAATCTTCTTTGCAGCATCGCGGGGAGAAACTTCCCACCGCAGGACATAATTACCCACATTGTCCCTATCGCACGAAAAAGATATTTCCGGTTGTTTCGAACATCCGGAAGATACAAGCAGCGAGCTGATAAAAAGCAATTTAGTTATGGCAATATCCTTAATTTTCACAACAATTCGATTCAAAAAGATATTTTTGATTATTTTTTTATTGATAGTCTGGTATCGTTACAATTAATCTCAAAAAGCAAATTTATGACCAATTTATTAAAAAATAAAGAAGGATGAAAGCTATTCGCAATCATCCTTCCCTATTTTATGAATATTTAAATGAACAGGCTATTTTACCGTATCCTTCTTATTCTTTTTTACCTTTTAGATAATCATTTTACGATTTCCAGTAATTCTATCTCAAATATCAGGTTAGAATATGGTTTGATTGTTCCCCTGTCAACATCGCCGTAAGCCAAATTATAAGGAATATAAACTTCCCATTTCGACCCTACAGGCATCAGTTGCAAAACTTCGGTCCACCCCTGGATAACTCCTGTTAATGCAAAAGTAATTGGCTCACCTCTATCGATACTGCTATCGAATACAGTACCATCTATAAATGTACCTTTGTAATGCACCTTTACCTCGTTACTGACTGTCGGCTTGGGACCATTTCCTTCTGTAAGGATTTTATATTGTAAGCCGTCTTCAAGAGTTACAACCCCTTCTTTTTTTGCATTCTCGGCCATAAACCGTTCACCGGCTGCAATAACTTCGGCATATTCCTTTTTCTTTTCTTCATTGACCTTTGCTGTCATATCCGCCATTCTGCTATCTACGATATGCTTGCTATCCTCTACCCGAAGAGAGTTCTTTGACAGGTAATCTTTTACCCCCTCAAACAGCACTGCATTATTCAACTTCTCATCTGTACCTGCAAATGCCTGTTCCGAAAATCGTCCGGATACGTTAAGCAATTGTCCGCCAACTTCCAAACCTGTGGTGTATGCTTTGTTTACATCTTTGGTTTCGAGTTTCTCGCGGATTCCTCTCAATAATTGTTCCAGATTAGAATTGTCCGCAGCTGTTATTGAATCCATTTTCGCTGTTAATTCATTTTTAAGACGGATTTTTTCGTCCTCGTCAGCTGTTGCCTCTATACGGCTGTTATAATCTCCATAAATAGCATTAGTATCACTCACTACTCCTAATTGCTGAAGATATTGTACCAATCCGTTTTCGGCAAGAGAGACCCCGAATGCATAGGCCAGAGTATCGCTCTTAGAAACTAAAGGCGCAACTGTTGTTGCTACTTCCTGTTTATCACTTTTCTTATTCTTCTCTTTCTTCTGTGCATAAACTCCGAACGAAGAAACCGCTACTAAAAATAATACTGATAATGTTATACGTTTCATATATTTAAAACTGTTTATTTCGTACACATGATTTTTTCAGCGACAAAAATACTGATTTTTAATCATTATATGGAGATTCAAGATTATTTCCTATATTTGCCATTCAAACAAATTATTGTACTCCAATCAGTGGCGAATATTTTCACACATATAAACAATATAAAGGCTCTAAATTTTAACAATTTAGATTTGTCTTTGTGTGCTGAAATATTAGAGAGAGAGAGAGAGAGAGAGAGAGAGAGAGAGAGAGAGAGACGCATCTAGCGTAATAACAAAACAAAAAAATCTATTGTGTCAAAATAACGGAGCATTTTTTTATGCCTTCGTTCAAATCGTCGTATACATCCACTTCCAGATAAGTTGGCAGGGCAAGCTATGTCGGATCAAGTCAGTACTTTTTTGTTGTCGTTTCGATTTTAACCTTGACAGCAGCTTGCCTGCCTGCCAACTATCCCTATCACCGGACTACAATACCCGCTTCATGCATCTTGAATACTCTATGTACAAACAATCACTTTACATAAAAACAACAAAAGGGTCTGTGACCTCAACAACCAAACAAATGACAATGAAAAAAAGTAAATTGTTTTTCGCTTGTCTGCTTGTGACAATATCCATGCAGGCACAAGTGGGAATAAACACTACCACACCTCATGCCAGTACAACACTAGACATCGTAAGTCCTCAGAATAACAAAGGGCTACTCATCCCCCGGATGACAACAGTACAAAAAGAGGCTATAAGCTCACCTGCGCCGGGATTAATGGTTTATGACACAAACAAGAAATGTCTGTCTCAGAATGTCGGCGTCGAAGCATCGCCCATCTGGATATGCCTTACCCAAAACGAAACTCGTTTCTTTTACATGCCTTCAGTAGCAATCGATGCTTCCGCAACTGCCTCCGGACGGAGCCTTGACTTATACACTGAATACAAAAATCAGTTTGGAACTCCTGATGCCAAGAGTATCAGTGCCCCTGGTGCTATACCTTATTTTCCCTCGGCCGGCGATTTATATTATTACATTACATATTATGATCCTGCTGTAATCAAGATCAATGTAATTGACGATGATGGTAAAGTAAGTTACGACGTACTTAAACAAGCCGATTATCAATCCTTTATGAATGTAGTATTTGTAATTAAATAAACTATCGGATGAAAAAAGGATTACTACTTTTGCTACTCACCCTGACATTACATACCGTAGCACAAAAGAATACAAACATCTGGCACTTTGGAGCAAAAGCGGGATTGGATTTCAACACAACACAGTCTTTCACTTCTTCTAATCTGGGTGTTATAAACAATGTACCGAAACCCATTGCCGGATTTTTCACTACAACCGAGGGATGTTTCTCTCTGTCAGATAAGTTATCCGGCGAACTTATGATGTCATCCGACGGAAGTACCATCTATAATAAAAGCGGCGCAATAATGGCCAATGGCTCAGGATTATTAGGTAACTCATCATCAACCAGCTCGGGTATAGTTGTCCCATTTCCGGGTAACAGAAACCTTTACTATGTATTTACTGTATCGGATGTTACAGCGGCACGTAACGGGATAAACTACTCGATAGTGGACATGACACTGAATAGCGGGCTGGGCGGTGTTGACCCTGCAAGAAAGAATATCAACTTATCCCTTGGGACCTCCGGATATACTAAAACTGATGTAGCAGAAAATATTGCCGCCATACAGCACACTAACGGAACAGATTACTGGTTAGTGTCCCGGTTCAGAAATGTTATATTAGTCTGGCAGATTTCTGCCTCGGGCGTTTCAGAACCCACCGTTTATACAACCGGGCATAGTGTCGGAGTACACCCTTATCCTGTAGGAGGAGGCATCGGATATTTAAAATTTAATAGTGACGGCTCCAAATTTCTTTTTTTCGACCATTTATATGCTGCCGGAACCAAATCATGGCTAACAATAGCAGATTTTGACAGATCGACCGGAACTGTATCAAATATAAAAGAGCGCACAGCTACCGAATTCGGTAGTCCCTATGCCCTCGAATTTTCGATAAGTGGCGAGTACGTATATGTTACCACTGTCGAATACGGATCGGCAAACGGGCTGTATCTGGCAAAAGTAAGTGATATCGAAAATCTATCCGTCGCTACCATACCGGTAACTAAGCTGGCTAATGATATAAGCTGCGTTCAGATGGGTGCTGATGGCAGAATTTACGGAATAGCATATAATAGCCGTAACCTGTACATAGTGCTTAACCCCGATTCGGGAAACGGAGAAGTAGCTCTTTTAGCCAACTATTTATTATCGGGAACAGCCGGGCGCTACGGGCTTCCCGTTTTTGCTGTTTCGTTTTTCAAGTCCGAACCTGTACAAAGCAAAGAAATTATCTGTGCCGGAATAAGTAATACTTATAAGATAACAGTAAGTCTGGGAGGTATAGCCCGGTTAGCCACTCTCAAATGGAACTTTGGAGACGGAACTATAATAACCGAAACCCTGCCTGCCGGCAGTGCCAGCGGAACCTACTCCTACAATCATACTTATGCTTCAACAGGTACTTATACGGTAAGTGTCATCCCCGGAATTGATGATGGAGACGGAATAGTCTATGAAGATGCGGATAAGGTAAGCGAAAAAACATTCGATGTAGTCGACTGCAGTATCATATCCAACCGCATGATCAGACGCGATGTAAAACGAGATTAAATAATTATATATAAAGATGAGACATTTTGTAATTCTGTTATTCTTAATATCCGGCTTTAATAATATCTATAGTCAGATAGGCATTAACATAGAGACTCCACACAACAGTGCCGAACTGGAGATCAACTCAACCAACAAAGGGGTTACTACTCCCCGGTTAACCAATTCTCAGATTCAGGCAATTATTTCTCCGGCAGCAGGCCTGATGATTTATAACACAGACAAAAAATGCTTGTATGTAAACCTCGGTAGCGAATCTACTCCGGAATGGATCTGCATGACCAAGAACGAAACCCGTTTTTTTTATATGCCTTCTATAAATATTGCAACTCCGGCAACTGGAACCGTAAGCACTCCTCTTGACCTTTATGCTGAATATATCAGGCAATTCGGTTCTCCTCTTGCAAAAAGCAACAGTGCACCTTCTATTATCCCATACTACAGCTCGGCTACAGACTTGCACTACTATATCACATATTATGACAAGAATGTGCTAAATATATCGCATATAGACGACACCGGAAAAGCAACATATAGCATAGTCAGAAAATCGGATTATGATACATATATGAATGTAGTATTTGTAATTAAATAACGAATATAAACGCGATTATCTTTGTATAGTCGCGTTTTGCATAATCGAAAACAATCCTTATATTTGCCGCATAAAGACTTATTAAGCACTTAAATGCAACTCAATATTTTCACACATCAAAACATTGTAAACAATCTAAATTTTAACAGTTTAGATTTGTCATTGTGTGCTGAAATATTAGAGAGAGAGAGAGAGAGAGAGAGAGAGAGAGAGAGAGACGCATCACAGGGCGTTAACTAAACAAAAACTTTTATTGTGTCAAAACTACGGGGCATTTTTTTATGTCTCCGTATCATTTGTCGTATATATCCAATTCCAGATAAGTTGGCCGGGCAAGCTGTGTCCGGTAGGATCATTGTTGTTTTGTTGTCGTTCGAATACTACCCGGGATAACAGATTATGCTTTGGCCAACTGATTTATGCAGCAGGGTGCAGTGTGTGCACTTTGCTGCTTTATTTTCAAATAGTTGATAACCTCTTATACGCGAAGGCGCAAAGACACAAATATATTTTACGATCTCCCGTAGGGGTAAGGCTCTGCTTTACCTGTTGCCTCGACTTTGCATCCTTTGTGTTCAAAAGGCTTTTATCTGGCAGAGCAAAGCCTCGCCCCTACAAGCACTACATAAAAAATCAACAACTATTTATAAAAACAACAGAAGAGTCTGCGACTCTAAAAACAACAAAAGGGTCTGCGACCCCAACAACTCAAACTAAAATGAAAAAGAAAATTCTTTTACTAATGGGTGTATTCACCATCGGAATATGCTACGCGCAAGTAGGAATAAACACCCAAAATCCACAAGCTGCATTGGATATCCACTCCATCGGAAGCTCGGCTTCCACAAAGAGTCTAAGTATTAAAAACAATACAGGAACTGAAATTTTCAGCTTACGGGACGATGGACGCATTATCACTTCTGGAGTAGCTTCCCCATCCGTACTACTCGACCTGCGCGATGGTATCGATAACGCAATAGTGGCAGTCGGAGAAAGTAGCCAAACCGGATCTACAGCTCAAAGCGGTGCTCTGAAATACGATACCTCCGCCAGATCATTGTATCTATCCGATGGAATTACATGGAATGCCTTAGCTTCTGATTATATCAAAGCTTTTGTGGTTGCTGATATCGGGAGTGCCTCGCAAACATTTGCCAATAATACTACCAACAGTATTGTGAACTGGACGACAATTTCCGACCTTACGGGATGTTTTAATTCTTCAACCGGAGTATTTACCGCTAAAAGGGCATCATTGTATTCTGTTTCGCTGAATATTACACTTGATGACGGGGCAATTAATGCCCAAACTTACCTGCAATCTTCACTAATTGCTTCGGGTGGACAACAGATAAAATGCCTTACAACCTTTAATTCAGGAGGCTCGATCCCTGCCGGTGTCCAATGTAGTGGCAATTTCAATCTGGCTCTGAATGAGATTGTCACAACCTCTCTATGGCATAACCTGGGTGTATCTAAAAATATAAAGATCGGATATAGTAACCTGACAATAGTCGAACTTTAAAATCAACAAAAAAGATAATGAAAGATATAACAAATCGATATTTCGTTTTATGGGTATGTATCTTAATACCTACATTTTATCTTAATGCACAAAATGTAGGTATAAATACATCAACACCCGGAGCTACTTTAGAGATCAAAGGTTTTAGTAATACCTCTACAGAAAATACATTAAAAATCACAAACAGTTCAAGTACAGAAGTACTTACCATTCTCGACAATGGACGATTGGGACTTGGTAAAACAGCTCCATCTGTCCGGCTCGATCTACGGGGTACATCCGAAAATCCTGTAATTGGGATAGGAACAACCAATAATCTGGCTTCGGCGGTAGGAGGCGGGGCAATCAGGTATATGGACGGGACAAAGGAATTGCATTATTCCGACGGTGAACAATGGTTCCGCCTGCAATCAAATGCCCTTCGCCCTTGTGTGATCGCGCCCAACGACTATAACGCAGGTTCATACCCCAACATAACGACTACCCGATTGACAGGTTACGAACCGGTATATGACAGCCATGGAGCATTCAATCAAACCAACTCGGTATACACAGCTCCTATAGATGGAATGTATGTAGTAGCTTTTACTCTGTCTTTTGCTCGAACGGCTATATCGACTAATACTTACATCGAAGGACGATGGGTGTCCGATAATGGGAACTCCCTGAAATGCATCCAGGCTTATTCTGAAACAGGTACAGGGCAAGCCGGGCTCACCTGCTCCGGAACAATACAACTATACAGGGGAGATACTGTATGGCCCGAAGTATGGCATAATCTGGGAGGCACAAGAGCTATGAGAGTATTTGGTGTAGAAAGCGACAGGGGTTTTAACCGGTTATCTATTTTTGCCCAGTAACAATTTTTAATTTATTGTTTTATGAGAAGATTTCAATTCGTCATATTCCTTTTTTCTATAATATTTACCGGATATGCCCAAATAGGTATTAATACCGATTCGCCAACCACTTTATTGGATGTAGTGTCATCATCTGCGACAACTACAGGCAAGGCTTTTATCATAACTAATTCGGACAATACCGAGACTTTTCAGGTCCGTAATGATGGTTATATCGGTATTGGAGTACCTAATCCACTGGTCAAACTCGATTTAAGATCTGCTTCTTTAGCGGCCGAAAATGCTTTAGGTATCGGATATACATCACAAACGGCGGCCAATGCAGGCGCTGGTGCCATCCGGTACAATGATACAGAGCAAACGCTGGAGTACTCAGACGGAACGGATTGGCTTAGGCTACAAGCAAATCCGGACAGAGCTATGGTTATCGCTCAGAATTCATCAGGACAAACAGCATATCCTGCAAGTGGTACAGCTTTAGTTACTAACATTGTAAATTGGACATCAATCTATGACAGAACGAATAGTTTTAATGCAAGTACAGGCTATTTTACAGCTCCGCGTGATGGGATATACAGCATTTCTGTTACCGGTGTTTTCTCCAATACGAATATGAATGCCGGAGGCCAATATGAATTAATACTAGCTTCCGGTAACAACGAGTATTTAAAAAGTACAGTACCTTTTCTTAGTCCCGTTGTCAATCTGAATATAACCAATGTCAACAAAACTGTGTACTATCTGGCAGCTGGTGAAACACTTCATGTAAGGGCTTATTTTTACGCACTACCTGGTGGAGTTACTATGTCGACAGACGGTTCACTTAACGTTCTGACTATAGCAGAGATGTAAAAAGTAAAACAACAGACATTCCTTATATTTACTTAACTAAACAACCCTTTATAAAAATAGCGGCCTAATTCGATTAACGAAAAATGCCGCTGTTTCATTTTATTGCATAATAAAAAACTAATCTTTATATTTGCATCTCGTATAAGGATATTCATACTATTAATGACAATAAATATTTTCACATATAGGAACTCCATAAGTTGTCTGAATTTTAACAGTTTAGATTTGTCATTGTGTGCTGAAATATTAGAGAGAGAGAGAGAGAGAGAGAGAGAGAGAGACGCACACGCTAACATGCGCATCTGATTCTAACAACATTTTTTTTTATTTCAAAATTTTATTCGCTCTAATTTTATATAGCAGGAATGCATTGTGTCATTCTTACTTTTTTAAAATGTGTTTTGAAAACACTTTAATGGTGTATAAATACCATACCCTGCACATTAGGAAACTCGCATTTTCATATATTAATATCTGTTGGTCGGGCTATTGGCTGCCGGTCGGTACATTGTTGTTTTGTTGTCGTTCGAAAACTACCGTAAGTCAAATATTGCCCATAAGCCAACTATATCACTCACAGTAGGGTGCAGCGAATGCACTTTACTGTGTATTGTTACAGAAAAGAAAAAACAACTTATTTAAAAACAACAATTCAATAAATGACAATGAAAAAGAAATTTTTATTACTTATAGGCATATTCCACTTAGGAATAACCTATGCTCAGGTTGGAATTAACACAGATACGCCTGAAGCCATGTTGCATATAAAATCGGGGGAGTCGACCGCTACAACTAACGCTTTGAATATTGTAAACTCCGATAATACAGGAATATTTACAGTACGAAACGACGGTTATATTATAACATCCGGTGTACATAATGCAGTATCTCCTTTGGATTTACGAGATGGTATCGACAATTCCATAATCGGTATCGGACAAAGTTCCCAAACTGCAGCTACTGCAAACGAAGGAGCCATTAAGTACGAAACCAAATTACTTTATTGTTCGGATGGTACAGACTGGCATCAGTTAGCATCTAACCCGATAAAAGCCTACGTAATAGCAGATGTATTGAACCCCGTACAGCAATTTAGCCACAATGTCGAAAGTGAAATCAGCGACTGGAACCTGACAACTGATCTAACAAACAGCTTCAACACTACTACCGGCGAGTTTACGGCGCCCCGCTCCGGAATATATACCTTTTCGTTGGTACTTACGCTTTCCGATGACAAAATAACTCAGTTCTCGTCCTTTAATGTGTACTGGAGAATGTTCTCCTCAGTTATAAAATGTACCTCAAGCTTC
This sequence comes from Indolivaga macrotermitis, assembly GCF_900128985.1. Lineage (GTDB taxonomy): Bacteria > Bacteroidota > Bacteroidia > Bacteroidales > Dysgonomonadaceae > Dysgonomonas_A > Dysgonomonas_A macrotermitis. Next base: position 154,020 of record NZ_FQUC01000007.1, read on the forward strand.
AATACGACTAGCACTAAGAGCCTGCCGGTATCTGTACTTTGTACCGGAAGCTTTGCCATGAATACTAATGAAGTGTTGAAAGCCTCTGTTCTTCAAACCTTCGGAGGAAACAGGAGTCTGAAAAGCGGAGGATACAATAATCTTACAATAATAGAAAATTAATCTATGGGAATTTTCAAATACATACTAATTCAGATAGTCGCCTTGTTTGTTCTGACAACAGATATTCAGGCTCAATCAGTAGGTATCAATACACAGACACCTACTGCCCCGCTCGAAATAATATCTTCGGATATTGCCAGCAAAAAAACGGTGGAAATAACGAATAGTAATAACGTAAGCCTGCTTACCCAGTTAAACGACGGTAAAACAGGTATTGGTATTCAGTCACCCACTGTGCGCCTCGATTTACGTAATCCGGCACGAACTAATAATATGATAGGTATCGGTACCACAACTCTGTCGGCTAGTACTGTACAAGGAGGAGCACTTAGATATGTACCTGGGGAAAAAGAACTGCATTATTCGGATGGAAGTCAATGGGTCGTTTTACAGTCCTCAAAACCGAGGGTTATAGTTTGTGCCGAAAATCAGACAGTAGCCGGAAGTTTTCCAAATGGAATTACTACACATCTTTCCAATTGGGAAGAAATAGTAAATCAGGCTCCTGGAAGCTTCGTCTCCGGAACATTTACTGCTCCACACGACGGGTTTTACACATTTACCTTCTCTATCTACTTCTCCGAAGCAGTAAACACCAATCCGGAAACGTATATCGTAGGAGCGTGGTATCTATTATCGGAACAAGGTACCACCAAGCAAATCCTACGAAATATGAGTACTTATGTTGAAGGAGGAAATGTCGTTCCGGGTGTTCAGGCTACCGCCTCATTCAAAATGTTGAAAAACGAGAAGGTTATGCCTTTCATCTGGCATAATCTGGGTGCAACTCGAACATTAAGGCTAGGATCTGGATTTAATACAATTAATATTATAGGCCAGTAAAAAGCCAGCTTTTACATGTATACACTTCTACTATATATCTTATCTCAATTTTAAACATAATATATACATGAATAATTATAAAATAATATATATATACCTCCTGCTCGTTCTCCTTATTTCGACTAAAACGTATTCGCAAATAAGTATCAATACCGATCCGGAAACAAATACAGCACTGAAAATCAAAACACACGGAAACTCGGCTGCAACTACCGGATTTAAAGTTACAGACAGTGATAATGCTAATCTCTTTACCATAAATGACAATGGATATATTGGTTTCGGAACTACTGATCCTTTAGTAAAACTGGATCTCAGGTCTGTTAAATTTCCTACTGATAATGCTTTAGGAATCGGAGACACCGACCTTTCGGCTTCTGCGGCCAAAGCAGGAGCCATAAGATACCACACTAACGGCGCAAATAAAAATATCGAATATTCGGATGGTACGGTATGGTTCACTTTGCAAACACATGCCAACAAAGCCTTTGTTGTCGTACAGAACAGTGATGGAAAGATAATTACCTCCGGCTCGGCCAATGCCGCAGGGCGCCGTCTGGAAAACTGGACAAAACTTATCGATACTGATAGCAGTTTCAGCCAGACTTCGGGTATATTTACAGCGCCACGCGACGGAATTTATTCGGTTTCCTTGTCCATCGTTTCAGACGAAAATACGTTAGTAGAAGCCAATGGCCGAACATTCGAAATTCAGCTAGCGGGAGTAAATCAAACACCAGACGATAATGCTTTCTCTATTGTTAAATGTATAAATTCTTACATGACTACGACATCTGGTATCCAGTTGACCAACAGCTGTAAAGGCTTCTTTCCAATGCAGAAAAACCAAAGAATATTTGTATTGATATTTCAGAATGTAAATTCCGGCGGCTTAAAAATGGGTACCGATCCAACCTTGAATACAATGACAATATCCGAAATGTAAGAATGTTGGGAATATCAGTAACGATATACCCAATAGCAACACATCTCGTATTTCGAGAAAATAAAGAGTCTTTGTTATAGAAAAACAGTAGGTCATCACTCATTTTAATCTGCTGTTTTTTCGACTTTCGTTGTATAGTTAAACTTATTTTCTATCCTTCCTCTGGCAGGAAAATAACTTTCTATGGATTACTTGATAATTATTTTCAGGCATTAAGGCTTTTTAATCAATCCGAATTTTAATAGTTCAGGATAGTTATGTACTTTAAAATATTAGGAGATGCACATCCACATCCAGCATACTAATAAATCAAAAAACATTATGTAAAAACAATTGACTATTTTGTTATCCTGTCTAATATTGAATATTGCATAATCCAAAAGAAATCACTATCTTTGCGCCAGTTTTTATAAGAATTAAGATTCTATATATTTTCTACAAAGAGAATCTGAACAAATAGTGTTATCTATCACCAAAGGTAAAGGGGCTAAGAGTCTTATATTCCATAAGAACAATTAAAACAGGAGATTTGGCAGCCGTTGAGGGTTGAGGACTTTCCTTGTTGAAGGAATATAAATAACATTGGAATCGATTTCTCTGGTTTCTTAGTCGTGTATTATTATATATGTGAGGTGGAGAGAAGTACAGGAAGATTGTTTCCAAAGGAAAATCTTTTAAATTTTTAATGAAGACATTTGAAGAATTAGGTGTTGCTCCCGAAATCAGAAGAGCAATAGAAGAAATGGGTTACGAAAACCCGATGCCCGTACAAGAGGAAGTAATTCCTTATTTATTAGATCAAATCAGAGATGTTATAGCTCTGGCACAAACAGGAACAGGAAAAACCGCTGCATTCGGACTACCATTATTACAACAAGTAGATGTAAAACATAATGTACCACAAGCCTTAATACTCGCTCCTACCCGTGAGCTTTGTTTGCAGATAGCAGGAGATTTAGCTGACTATTCGAAATATATAGACCACCTGAAAGTACTTCCCGTATACGGAGGGTCGAGTATCGAAAGCCAGATCAAAGCATTGAAACGTGGTGTACAAATAATCGTTGCTACACCGGGACGTTTGATCGACCTTATCAATCGCAAAACAGTTCAACTGGAAAACGTAAAATACGTGGTTCTGGATGAAGCAGACGAAATGTTGAACATGGGATTCACCGAAAGTATCGATGAAATCCTTTCGAAAGTTCCTCAAGACCGTTCAATGTTGTTATTCTCGGCAACCATGCCTAAAGAGATCGCCAAGATCACAAAGAAATACATGGAAGCACCCAAAGAGATTACAATCGGGCGTAAAAATGAGGGCTCTAATAACGTAAAGCATGTTTACTATATGGTACATGCACGCGATAAATATCTGGCACTGAAACGTATTGCCGACTACTACCCTAATATATACGGTATCATTTTCTGCCGCACACGCCGCGAAACTCAGGAAATTGCCGATAAATTAATCCAGGACGGTTACAATGCAGATTCACTTCACGGTGACCTCTCTCAGGCTCAACGTGACTATGTAATGCAGAAATTCCGTGTACGAAACCTGCAATTACTGGTAGCAACAGACGTTGCCGCACGTGGATTGGATGTAGACAGCCTTACTCACGTAATACATTACGGATTGCCTGACGATATCGAATCGTATAACCACCGTAGCGGACGTACAGGCCGCGCCGGAAAAACAGGTGTATCTATTGCTATCGCCCACGTGAAAGAAAAAGGAAAAATACGTGAGATAGAAAAAATAATGAACAAGAAGTTCGAGCAATCGACCATCCCTTCGGGAGATGATATTTGCGAAAAACAATTGTTCGCCTTTGCCGATAAGATTGAAAAGGTAAAAGTAAACGAAGACGAAATCGCACGCCTTCTGCCTTCAGTATACCGTCGTTTGGAATGGTTGGAGAAAGAAGATATTATCAAGCGTGTAGTATCTCTCGAATTTAACCGTCTGATCGATTATTACCGTGATGCTGAAGAGATCGAAACTCCTTCCGACAGGTATTCCCGCGAAGACAAAGGTGGTGCACGCAACAGCAGAGACCGTTTCGAATCGAGAGGTGCAGGAGGTTCACGCAGTGCCGAAAAAGGTTATTCGCGCCTGTTTATCAACATAGGACGTACTGATAATGTAAATCCTGCAACGTTGATGGGACTTATCAATGATTTCGTTCCCGGAAAAGTACGTATCGGACGTATCGACTTGATGCAGAACTTCTCATTCTTCGAGGTACCCGAAGGCGATGCACAGAAAGTGATCAGCAGCCTGAAAGGTCAGGAAGAAAACGGACGCCGTATTTCTGTCGAAGTAGCTCAAGGAGGTGCTGTCGCAGAACGTCGCGAACGCAGACCATCTTACGGAGGTAATGGTGGTGGCGGTAGTCGCCGTGGAGGAAGCGACAGAGATAGAGGTGAGCGCAATTCTTTCTCCGACTCAGGAAAAAAGGAACACCGTAAAGGCGGTCGTAAACCTAAATATTCGTAACGAAAAAAACAATATATTGAGAAGAAGCTGTCTGATTAGGCAGCTTCTTTTGTTATAACCAGCAATCCGGCCCAGGATATGAAGATATTTCGTCAGAGTAATTAATATATTTATGTAACTTGTGTATTAGTTCAATATATACCATATAATGCATATTAAAAAAATAAAGCCGTCATCTTTCTTTCAATTTGATATTCTTCTAAACTATCTTTTACAAATAGTAGGAAAAAATGTTACAGCAAGCGTAGGGCTTATTCGTCTATGGATACTTTGGTTCTCTGTATCAGCCATTTTATTATGTATGCCTTTTGCAATATTATTGGTAGCAACAAGCTTAAAAACCGACCATATGAATTACAAAAAAGGTATTGTTGAAGAAGCAGAAGACATATCCCTTTCGGGCTTCAGTAGAAACGGGCACCTTAATATGACAACTTACAATAACTTCAAACTAAAAGACGATCCTATTATTTACGGGATAAAAACACAATATAATAATATTTCGATTGATCAACTTCTTTTTAACTATATCTATGAGAATAAGCGATCTCCATTCGAAATAAAGACCGGTGATACTATAGAATTTTATGTGCCGAACGAAATTGTTACATATCAACTCGATTCAAATAACTACAGAATATACCCTGAAAGGTACCTCCTCTCCAAACTGAAATTAACAAAGAATAATCCCAATTTAAAAATTATAAAAACCTATGGACAAACGATAAATAATGAACGAATAACCTCTATTCAAAAATACAGGCTTACCGAAAATGCCGGATATTATGTCTTGTTCTTAACGAAAGTACTACTGATAATTTCATCAATATCCCTGATGCTATTACTTATCATGACAACTCGATATATATACTTACGGAGTAAAGTTTCGAAATAAGAACATAAAAAGACTTTGATTTCTATTTAAGATCAAGGTATGGCCTCAACCGTTCCACATCTTTAATCGTAAAATGCTCATTATTGGTAAGTTCATCTAGTGAATGAATTGTTTTAATAGCCTTAACTTGTTCTTCATTTAGATAAGGATGTGATAGTTCGGAGGCATTTATATTGAACATTTTATGTTTCTTCTTTAAAACAATATAAGGTAATATTTGGCTATATTTATTCATTGTGATACCTTTAATCTCCCTCAATTGCTCGAGCTGAACAAAACCACCCAAAGCATTCCGGTATTCGATTATTCGCTCTGCAAAAGTATCTCCGATACCCGGTATACGCGTAAGGGTTTTAGCTGATACGGCATTAATATCAATAGTTTGCCCGTCCTGCAACTTGGTAAGTTTAGCTTTAGGTGTTTTAGTTTTAATGGGTGCTGCGTCTTCCTCGTTTTCATCATCAGTTATTGCAGGAATTACTTCCAGCTGCTGTTCAAATTGAACAAAATCTTTTTCTATCTGCTCAGTTTCTACAATATAAGAATCATCCGGAGGAACAAATTTATGGAGTGCTACATAAAATATACCGGAAACGGCTATGAGTATCAGCAATAGAATAATGCCAATTTTGTCTCCTTTAGAAAAATAGAAGAAATCTTTCCATTTGAACATGGTAAGCCTTGCTTAGTATGTGTTGTTTTTTTAGTATTGTTTTTTTTCCGGTTTTGAGAAGTTATTTCCTCAAAAACAGGGCTAACTGCTGTACAGCTCTCGCCCGATGGCTTATTTCATTTTTATCAGCCAGAGTCAGTTCCGCAAATGTTTTATCATATCCATCAGGCATAAAAATAGGATCGTATCCGAAGCCTGAAGTTCCTCTTGGCGATTCAATTATTGCACCTTCTATCTTACCTTCAAATATGTAGCGTTTACCATCCAGAATCAAAGCAATAACCGTTCTGAAACGTGCCTTCCGGTTTTCTTTCCCTTCAAGTTCCTTCAACAGCTTATCTACATTATCAGCGGAGTTCTTTTGTTCTCCTGCATAACGCGCCGAATACACTCCGGGAGCATTATCCAAAGCTTCGACCTCTAAGCCTGTATCATCTGCAAAACAATTAAGATGGTAAGTATTCCACAGATAATCGGCCTTTATCATCGCATTATCTTCGAGAGTATCGCCTGTTTCGGGTATGTCGGTATCATCACCTATATCTTTCAGACTCAATATCTGGTAATAAGGTTCGAGAATACCTCTTACCTCTTCCAGTTTGTGTTCGTTATTGGTTGAAAATATCAGTTTTTTAGGCCTTTTCATTAATTTCTATTTCTGTTACGCATACTACGGGTAGGCGATGATTTTTGTTGTTGCGCTTCTTTTTGAACAGCAGCACGATTAGGAGTTTCTACACTTCCTCCGCTATTAGAAGCGTTTCCTGTTGTCGCTTTTTTCGACTTGCCCTTCTTATTATTAGCTGTCGCCATTGCCCGGGCGGCAATGATAGAATCATTCACGACCCACAAACTGTCATTGAATTGTTTCAGTTGCGATTCTATTTTCTTTTCTTCTTTTTTACGTTCTGCAACATCCGGGAACAACTGTGCTAAAGACATATCCCTAACGTTGGTTGCTTTATATATCTCGCCCTCAAAATTATGCTTGACAAAGAAATCGTTGATAGTCTGTGTAGACGCATTATTCAAACTCGATGTCATAATAGGCATACGGGCTGCATACGGACGTATATTTTCGTACGGAACCCAGAACATAGGGTAACGGGTACTTCCATCCCCGAAATCATCCTGACGGAACATTACAGGACATATAGCCAAAGGTTTTACATCTACTACCGAATTGTTCTTATCAAAATACCAGGCTTCTTTTATGTAATATCCCAGAACTTCGTTACTTGGCATATCTACATTTTCCACTATAAATTTGCCGTTCTCTTCCCTATACAATATCTCGAAACCGTCTAATATATCTTTTGCAGTCCTTTTATATTCGTCGGTAAAAATCTCCACACCGTCAATCCTATACTCATATACAGTCAGATTACCAGCAAGCAACTGATTAAATATCAGCGTAAAGAGGTTTGACCTACTACCGATAGGAGTAACCGGATAATAGAGTGCCGCATTTTTCTCTTTATTCAAATCGAGATAACGGTAAATTTCGCGCATCCACGGAGCATTTCCTATCTCCTGTGTCTGAGATTGATTTTTAATCTGTGCCCTTACCGAAAGCTGAGGATCGGCCGATTGCTGATTCTGCCGGCGGGCAATACGTTCTCTCAATGTTTCCTGAGCCTGAACCGATACCGCTGTCAGCAAACCGCAAATTGCTATAGTGATTGTCAGAAATAATCTTTTCATTATCATATATTGTATATTGAGGTCTTACAGACCTTAATTTATTCTTACTTCTATAGAGTTCAGATCACGCTCGCTACCACCTCTGCTCACTTTTATATCTGTGATAAAGAACGATTTTCCACGAGCCAACTGGCGTATCTGTGCTTTTTGCCTATCGGTAAACCTGCTCCCATCCGAGACTTCACGAATGGCATTGTTCATCGCATCAAGAAATACAGTACTGAACCTTATTACCGTGAACTGCCTGTCGAGTAACCCGTCGTCAATCGAAGCTTTTATACCATCAGCATTCACTATAACTGTTTTTGCAATACGTCCACCTTTGAAGCGTCTGGTTACCCCTCCTGCATCTTTATATTCGATATAAGGAGCCGGGTCGGGTAACTCGCGTACCCTGAACTCCTGATCGCTGACAAACGTAGCTCCGTTATATACTGAAATCTTTACCGAAGTCGATCCTTTAGGCGGTGTAGCTACCCATTTTCCTTCCGATTTGGTTATACTACCTGCCGAGATAGTCGATCGTAACTGATCGTTAGACATACCGGGAACCGATATTGTCAGCTTATTTTCTTCTCCGGCATACAACATATTCGCTTCGTCCATCTGGATAGTAGTGGTACGTGGAACCACATGATATTTGCTTTCAAATGAACGTTCTATCGGAGTACCATCGGGCGAAGTCAGTTTTACCGTTCCCGAAAAAACTTTATTTACGCCTACAGCTCCGGCTGCTATTTTAAAATATCCTGTTTCGGGATCGATAGAAGGAATGCTGTAAGTAAAATTCTTGGTTGTATCCATTGCCGATATTACCACACGGCCTTCGTACGAACCTCCGGCAACCACAAACTCCGAATTGGGAACAACTTGTGCTTCCAACAGGTTCACCCTGAAGTCTTTCGCCCCGATATTGTCATATAGATCGGTAAGAACCTCACCTTGAGCCGAACGTATATCGCTTTGTATTTTGGTCAGTAGAGTAACTGCTGCCGCTGCCGGCATTTTCTCAAAGAGGGTCTCTTCCCAATTCTTATTATCCAGTTTTCCTTTCTTCGGCACATTTGTGTTCAGCCTATCATTAATGATCTTCTTTTTCGAAGGATTGGCAACCAGTTTCATAGCATCGTCCCGGTAATTATTAATTGCTGTCCTCAACTTCGATCCTTCTGTTTCTTTCGATTTCAGCATAACAATAGATGCTGCATCCAGATCCTCCTTGTGGTCAAGCTGTTCGAGTTTACCGTCCTTGCCATCGGCTTCCTGTACAATCCGTAGTTTCAGACCTTGAATATAGCTGACCAACCGGTCGGATTCTTTGACAAAACTATCAGCTTGCCTGTATAATTCACCCGCCTTTACCGGATTTTGAGCATTTACATTCTCAATCCTGCCAATAACGATATTATTTTGTTCTTCAGTACTCTTTATTGTCTGTATTAACCCCTCTTCGACCAAGTCAAAACCATCCAGCACCTCAGACGATACGTTGAGGGCCATCATGGCGATAAACACCAGATACATGAGGTTTATCATTTTTTGTCTTGGTGACCTTGGATTATTTGATGCCATATATTGTTTTTATAGAACGAATATTTAGTAAATTTTATAATAAATATCAGGGTTGCGGCGGAGTATTTCCTGCCGGAGGTGTAAAGCCTCCTCCCATATTCATATTACTGGTCATTGCCTGCAACAGACGCGCATATACCCGGTTGAGTTCCGCCAATTGCTGAGCCATCTTTTCCGTTTCATTTTTGAAAATAGAACTGTCGGCCAACGATCCGTCATACAATTTCTTGATACGGTCCAATCCGGCATTAATGTGTTCTATTGTATTTATCTGTCCGCTAACGCCTTTGAGCTGTATTTCATAAATCGTATTCAGACCTGTTATATTACGATTCAGAGCTTCTATCTGATTAACATAGCCTTGCGTATTGGAACTAATACCTGCTGAATTATCTATAATTGTCTGGAACGATTTCAGAAGAGAATCGGATATCGAACCTAACGACTCTGTGACTTTTGCAAACTTCTCCATATTCTCGGACATCTGGGAGAGTTGTGTTACGTACTCTTCAGATGCTCCAACTACATTTGCGGAATTCATTGTTCCACCGTATCCCCCGCCACTTACAGATGATCCTCCGACTGATCCTCCACCGGTTGAACCACCACTAACAGTTCCGCCACCACCGCTTACAGAACCACCGCCGCCAATAATTCCGCCACCAACTATTATCGGGCCTGTTGCACCCTGTTGCGCTGAACCGGCACCAGAGGCATTTGTATTAACAGCCGGACCAGTTCCAACATTTGTATTGACCGAACCACCGCCTGCGGTAGATTGTACTCCGGCACTGTTACCGCCACCTACTACCTGAACCACAGGACCTGATGATGCAGAAGCAGCTCTGACTGTATCTCTTTCTGCTTTAGGTACAAAATCGGCGCTCTCTGCTAAAACAGGATACACTTCTTCCCACTTATAGTCTTTACCGGGACTTTCGAACGCCGATAGTAAGAATACAATAGCTTCTGTAATCATACCTATCATCAACATCTGATTACCATAAGATAAGTGTAATATCTTAAAAAGTGCTCCCAAAATAACGATCGCAGCACCTACGCTATATACTATGTTAAAAAAACGCTTTCCTGTATTACTGGCTAAGTATTTTTCAACAAAGTTTTTATATTTTCTATATTTCTTTCCCATGTTGTATATCGAATAACTGTCTGGTCTGTAATTTATATAAAAGGTCTACAACCTTATTTTTTTGATTTAGAGAATCCGATCTGCGTCCGTACACATCTGAAACCGATATACGAACGTGGTTGATTCTGGTATTCGGCATCACGCATATCGCCACGGATAAAACGTCCGACATCTTTCCACGAACCACCCTTCACTACTTTTTTCTTTATAGCATAAGGATCTTCGATAGCTGCATTATATCTGTTTTCAGGATTCAGGTCACTCATTTCTTTGCTTCCTGCTTCTGTATACTGGGTGGATGTCCATTCAGCAACATTACCTGCCATATCATACAACCCGAAAATATTAGGAGAATAAGTCCCTACTCGGGATGTGATCAGGTTACCGTCTTTAGTATAGTTACCTTCACCCGGTTTGAAGTTGGCAAGGAAACATCCTTTTTCGGACTGGGTACCTTCGGAATCCCACGGGTATTTATTTTCTGATTTACCACTACGTGCTGCAAATTCCCATTCGGCCTCGGTCGGTAAACGGTAAGGCTCGATTTCTCTTGCTCCTTTACCCATTCCCATCTTGTAAAACATGGTACGCCACTCACAGAATGCGGAAGCCTGCTCCCATGTTACTCCTACTACTGGATAATCGTTATAACCGGCATGAGAAAAATACATTCTCATATACGGCTCATTATAAGCATTATTAAAATCGTTTACCCATACTGTTGTATCGGGGTATATATTTACAATCTTAGTATTTACAAAATCGAATAACGAACTAAGCGGCCTGTTGATAGTCATATTTACAGGCTTGCCGTTCTCGTCAAGATAAGCTGTATCCTTCGAGATCATTACCATCTGGTTAGGATCCACTATTACATCTGTGTCCAGAACCCGCTGGGCAGGATTCAGCCTGTTATGGCGCTTAGCAGCCTCGGTATGGTCAAACCATTCGTATCTGAAATTCATCTGATCGGGATCAATTCCCCTCTGGCCTGTGATAGGATTGACATGTGTTACACTCAGTAATGCCATTTCGGCAAATTCGTCAGGACGTTTCCATGGAATCGCCTTCTTCCAGTTCAGGTAAGGCTTTACCGGATCGCCATAACGGTCTTCGGTAATTTTATAAGTTTCATCGTTACCGAATGATGGATCGGCAAGGCGTTCGCGGATAATAGAATCACGTACCCAATACACAAACTGTTTATATTCGGAATTGGTTATTTCGGTATCATCCATCCAGAATGCATCTACCGATATACCTTTGGCATTAGCTGTCTGCCCCCACAACGAATCGCTATCGGAAGGCCCCATAGCAATGTGTCCGCGAGAGACAAGCACCATTCCGTAAGGTGCCGGTTCTGCCCATGACGACCCGCCTGCACCAACAAGCTCACCTCCTACGCCTCCCGCTCCTCCGGGTTTTCCGCACGACGAGAGTAGAAGCAGGGCTGAAATGGCAGCAAAAAAAGATTTCTTCATATAGTTTATTGAGAATCCTGATCCCTTTATCATAACGTATCGTATGTAATCATTCTTTAAGACCCTTCTCCGGTCTTTTTATTATATCTTCAGCGTTAAAGTATGCGTACACTTTTGTGGCTGTTTTGTCCTTTTTTATTAAGCCTGATAGGCATGGTATAACGTATTACAAACTCGTGGCTACCGCTACTGGCTTTGGATATCTCGGAGGTCGAGAGGTCATATGCATAGCCGACATCGAATCCGTATATATTCATACCGAGCAAAAGTACAAAACCGTCGTCTTTTCTCCAAGTCACACCCCCATTAAACACTTTATTGTATACAATCCGGGCTGTAACATCATATTGTGTCACCTTTGTATCGGATTTTATTAGTACCGAAGGCTGAAATTCGTATTTCGACCGGCGAAATTTCAGATTGTAACCTGCGGTAAAATAATAAATCCTGTTTATATCGGCTACAGCATTGTCATACAAGTCGAATGTAGGCTGCAACAAATGGGTCGACGATATACCTACATAATACTTGGGTGTAACCCACGATATACCGACTCCCCCATCGAGAGTCCTTCCTTCGGCTTCGGCCGTAGGCAAATCCTGATCATAGTCTGTCATACCCTCCGGAATACGTATCTTTGAGGCATCGAACCCAATATTGAGCATACCGACCTGTACTCCGATATTCAGTGTATTTTTTTTCCAGCTTTTTTTGAATACATATTGCCCTCCGACAAACATGTTTTTGAATAACCCTATAGATTCGGTCGTAACTAATACACCTACTCCATGCTTTCGTCCCAGAAACTGGATCGGCATGTCGGCATTGATAACGAACGTACGGGGAGCGTGGGTAATTCCTAACCATTGCATACGATGTAAAACCGATGCCTGTATGGAATCTTTTTCTCCGGCGAAAGACGGATTAAAGAAAGTTTTTGTCCTCCAATACTGACTGATTTGTGCATCCCATTGAGCCTGAACGGTCAAAGAAAAGCCTAAACCGAGTAATATGATGAGTACTAAACTACCGAATCTCATTAATACGTTACGTTAAGGTTTCCAACCTTTAATTATTCTGAAAAGTATATTCTGGAGCCAAAAATACACTTTTTATATCTAACTAACACAATGTATTATAAAATATTAAGGTCTCTAAAAGTCTGTTTTCTCAATAAATACAATACATTGCGGTTAATTTAACATTCTTAAAAGACAATTATTCAGGATCTTTCCAGTCTCCATTGTCTTTAATCAACTGCACAAGCCTTTCGACTGCCTGATCGGAAGGGATGTTTTTTTCGATACACGTTTGTTTCTTATAAAGGGAGATTTTTCCTTTTTCCGCACCTACATAACCATAGTCGGCATCGGCCATCTCTCCGGGGCCATTAACGATACAGCCCATCACCCCTATCTTAAGGTGTTTCAGGTGTGAAGTCGATTCTTTTACACGTGCAACAGTCGATTGCAGGTCGAATAAGGTACGGCCACAACTGGGACACGAAATATATTCGGTCTTACTGGTACGGACACGCGATGCTTGCAGAATTCCGTATGCGTAAGCATCTACGCTCTTCAATGCGATACTTCCTGTATTTTGCAGCATCAGCCCGTTTCCAAAACCATCAAGCAGTACTGCTCCTAAGTCGGCGGCAGCTTTTATCTGCAAGTCTTCCGGTTCGTTTTCGGTATATTTCCGTTGCAATACAACCGGAATATCACAATGATTATTCATCAGTTTATGGATAAATGCACGTTGCTCTCCTACCCCGTTTTTATGATCGGTAGATAAAATAACGACCAGTTTTTTATCCGATTTCAATACAGAAACTACATTATCGGTCAAGTCCGGATAGCTTAATTCCACAAACTTAATATCGGCAGGTGAGTTGGCTGCCTTATCCAGATTCGTTTTATTAAATACCGGATATGTATTTTTTTCGCCGTTCCATGCATCAGCATCTATGATCAATGGGATTGCACGCGGTGTACGCTCAGTCAGGTTTTTGCCGATATAGATATAATCGGGCATGAAATGCACATTCAGATCAAAGTCTCCGTTAGACCTGTCCGATACAACAACAGGTAAGTTATCGCCTCCAATATTTCCTACAGCGTAAGTCTCGCGACGTAGTGCCGAGAAAGGAGAAAATCCGGCAAAAGCCGCTGCTTTTATTTCGGGATGGTTAGCTCTTTCCTGAATATAATTAACAAGCTTCTTAGCTACGGGTACTTCATATTCGGGATCTTCGCTAAGAGACACACGGATAGTATCACCAATTCCGTCAGAAAGCAAAGCTCCTATACCTACTGCCGATTTAATCCGTCCGTCTTCGCCATCGCCGGCCTCAGTAACACCTAAGTGTAAGGGGAAAGCCAACCCTTCTTCATTCATCTTCTCTACAAGAAGACGTACTGCGCGGGTCATCACTACAGTATTTGAAGCCTTCATCGAAATAGCAATATCTGTAAAATCCTGCTCGATACATATACGGAGAAACTCCATGCACGACTCTACCATTCCGTCCGGAGTATCTCCATAACGGGTAAGAATACGGTCGGATAAAGATCCGTGATTCACCCCGATACGTACTGCCGTTTTATGCTCTTTACAAATATTGAGGAACGAGGTCAGTTTTGTCCGTATTTTATTAATCTCTGCTGCGTATTCCTCTTCGGTTAACTCTTTCCCGTCAAAAGTTTTTGCGCCATCCACAAAATTACCGGGATTGATGCGCACTTTTTCTACATATTTTGCGGCAGCCTCTGCAGCACGTGGGTTGAAATGTATATCAGCGATAAGAGGGGTCGAAAAACCTCTCTTTCTGATCTCTTCCTTTATATTCTTCAGATTATCTGCTTCTCGCACTCCCTGTGCCGTAAGCCTTACATAATCGCCACCGGCTTCGATGATACGTATCGACTGTTCTACACTGTTCTCCGTATCATTTGTATTAGTGCTGGTCATCGATTGTATTCTGATGGGGTTATCTCCCCCAAGAGGTGTATTTCCGATCCGAGTAACAGACGATTGACGTCTTTTGTAATTGAACATATCCATAACTAGTTTTTTAGCTCTTTCCCATTATAAGATAACAAAGGTAGATATTTTTTGTTTTTAGACTTAAGGTCTCATACCTATTTATTGTTTTGACAGAATGTTTGCTACTTTGTCTTACAACTATTACCTATAGATAAATATAATGGGTTATTGTTATACTACTATAATAACGCCATAAACAGATTAAATGTATCGATTTTTTGTTAATAATAATATTTGTAGTCCTGCCCCATTGTTTTTACCAATATTTAATAATTATATTTGCTCAGTTTAAATCATAGATAGTTTATGTATAAAGGGAATTCGTATTATTTCTATTTTATCTGTGTGATAGGCTTTTTAGCTCTGAGCCTGAATCCCGCATTTTCTCAAAAAAAGAACACTAAGACTAAAAAGAAAGTGGAGGTCGCAAAAGTCGATACAACACAAATAGCACAAATAGCTCCGGGTAAAGCAGCAGTTGTGCCATTCCGGGATACTTTATTTTTTATATACGGTAATATCGGATCTTTTACCCCGAAGCAAAGGGCCGAAGCTATCAACGAAAGAATATTAAAGCTTGAAGATGATCCGTTTTTCGAAGCCGACTCGATAAAGCTTATGGATATGAACGGGCTGATAAATATAGTGTATAACGGAGACATTATAATGAGTGTCGATACACTACAGGCCAGTTTCCTGAAAACCACACGTTCAGAATTGGCCCAAAATTACTTGAATGAGATAGTGAACTCCATCCATAAACGGAAGGACGAAACCAGCCTGAAACGTATTGCGATACAGATAGGTTATACAATACTTATTATAGCCCTGCAAGTATTCGTAATATGGCTTATTATGCAGGGAACAAGGCGTGTACGGGCTATAATATGGCTACAAAGAGGAAAAAAGCTAAAGGGATTTATGGGCTTTATCGATGCCAATAAAGAAGTATACTTCCTTATTCTTTGCCTGAAAATTTTACGTTTCCTGATCATAATATTCTCGCTTTACTGGGGTCTTTGGGCTTTATTCAAGGTATTCCCTTCGACAATGGGATGGGCAGACCAGTTGTGGGGATATGTAGTAATACCTCTGAAATCGATTGCCCGCAGTGTTATCGGCTTTCTGCCTAATCTATTTACAATAATAGTAATCATTGTAATATTCAGGTATACCCAGAAATTCATGCGGTCTATTGCAGCGCAGGTAGCGGAAAGTAAAATAACAATACGTGGATTTTATGCAGACTGGGCATATCCTACTTATAATATCGTTTGCGTGATATGGTATATATTTATGTTTATCCTGATATTTCCCTACCTGCCCAAATCTGATTCTACTGTATTTCAAGGAGTTTCGGTATTTGCCGGTTTAGTTATCTCTTTAGGATCGACCTCTGTAATCGGTAACCTTATCGCCGGATTGGTTATTACTTACATGCGTCCGTTCAGAATCGGGGACAGGGTAAAGATGGATGACTGTGTAGGTAATGTAATCGAAAAAACTGCTTTGGTTACGCGGGTCAGAACCCCTAAGAATGAGTTGATTACGATTCCGAATTCTACTGTAATGAATTCAAAAACAGTAAATTATTCGCAATCAGCCCGCGAATACGGTTTAATACTTTATACTTCTGTAACTATAGGATATGATGTTCCATGGACAAAAGTGCACGAATTGCTGAAAGAAGTGGCCGAACGTACCGAACTGGTAATGAAAAAGCCTAAACCATTTATTCAGCAAGAAGCACTTAATGATTTTTACGTATCCTACCAATTGAATGTATATACTCGTGAAGCGGACAGGATGCCACACATATATTCGGAATTGAAGAAAAACATTCAGGACGTATTCGGAGACGCAGGTATCGAAATCCGTTCTCCTCACTACCATGTGAATACGATTATTGAAGAAGTGGCTGAGCCAAAAAAGAATAAGGAACAGTAAGCCCGATAGCTTATTTATTTAGAGACTTGATACTATCTATTTCCTGACGGAAATACCTTGTATATTTCTCAGCAGAAAGAGCATCCAGATGATCCCCGTCTGTGGTCGTATAATCGTTACAGTCGGGCATATCTATATAATGGAACTCGTCCCGGGGAAATGTTTTGTACATCTGCTCTCTGATGGCTGCTCCACGGCTAAGCCCACAGAGTTGGTACTGTACCGGCATTTCGAAAAAAACAACAGTCGATCCATGCAATATAACCTCATCCACATACTTTCTTAAAGCTTGTGTATCTTTCTCTAAATTTTCGGGAACCTTCGAATGATATTCTATAGCTTGTGGTAATATTTTTGACAACATATCCACATGTTCTAAAGTATCCTTGCCTCTTTCATCAGATGCGGTTATTTTCCCCAGCCCTGTTTGCAACAGATACACTCCATAAGCAGTAGCTTTCTGTCCATAAGGAATAGCGATAAAACTCATCGGTTGTTTTCCGTCTCTCAATGAAGGGATATAATGCCGCAAAGGTGTCATCAACGGGTTAGATATAGAAGTTTTCAGTTCTTCATTCAAAGATCTGTCTATATGGTTCATCTCAACAAAGATATATTTAGGATACACACCTTTCTCTACTACAGTGAACAAACCATCAACCGAACTCAAACCTAACAACCCCAGATTGTAGAAATGAGGTAATTGGTTCATATATAAACGCTCACAAAGTGAAGACCCTACAATGATAGCTTCTATCGAATCCGTATCGGAAAAAAGATATCTCTGCGTTTTGATCTGATTATCCTGCCATTGATGTTCTGATATATACCTGTTAGGATCTGCAACATACACTACAACGAGTGTATATGCCGCAAAAAGTATAAAAAATAATAGCAATGTTTTTTTTACCATATTCAAGATAATTAAGCAACAAGAAGTCTTTGGTATACTAATAAAACTGTCTGCTGCTACTATATAAATAGGTTTGTAGCCCTACTTAGAATTGGAAATAAATAAACGATCCGCTTGTTCCGCTATTTGTTATGATAAAGAACAAAAGGATAGCATATAAAACAAATTCTTTTGATCGAACAGCTTTCCATACTTTAGAGTCTTTATATAAATAAAGCAAATGATAAACTATAACCGGAATAGAATATAGTATGATGTACATATTTATCTTCACGGTACTCTGAACAGCTGTATTATTACCTATTGCCTGAAAATATTTAATTACATGGCTGAAATCGGGTAATTTGAACAGCAACCAGGCTAGGGTTACCATAATGAATACAAAGAAACCTTTGATTATCAATACCGATTTAGGCAGCTTTATTTTTACATTATCATTTATCAACCTTTCTATAGCAAGCATTCCGCCATGGAACAATCCCCACGTCGCATAACTCCATGCCGCTCCATGCCATAGACCACCCAATACCATTGTTAAAAGGAGGTTAAGGTATGTTCTGAATTTTCCTTTCCGGTTCCCGCCCAAAGGAATATACAGATATTGCATCAAAAAAGTAGACAAAGATATATGCCACCTTTTCCAGAATTCTTTGAATGAGGTTGATATATAGGGGAAATAGAAGTTGGTCTGAAAATCGTATCCGAACAATTTAGCTAAACCTATCGCTATTAATGAATAGCCTGCAAAATCGGCAAATATCTGTATCGAATAGCCAAACAACATAGTACACAGGTCTACTGTCGAATACGCTTCGAAATACGGGTAACTGATCCAAAATGTAAAATTCTTGAGATTATCGGCAACAACCATTTTCAGAAAATATCCGACAATGAGAGTTTTAAAGGCATTTTCCCATGCTATATTTTTAAATGCTTTATCCGAAATTTGAGGATAAAAATCGTGGGCTTTCAGTATTGGACCTGCTATCAGGTGAGGGAAAAAAGAGATAAAGAATAATGTCCGTTGTGCGTGCCTCGCCGGCGAAGGTGTAACGAATGATGCTGTTTTTCCTTCCTTTTTATCTCTCCAGACATCTATTACAAGACTGATTCCCTCAAATGTAAAAAACGAAATACCGATCGGCAATGGTATCATCAGCAGAAAATGCCCGATAGAACTATCGGGAGAAAATAAACTGTGTGATATTAAAGGACTGTATTTGAAAAATGCCAAACCGGCTAAGTTCAGGACAATACCTGTTGTAGCAACAAGTTTCCGGTATTTAGCATTTCCATATACGACATAGTAACTCGTCAATATATTGATACTTGCCGAAAACAAAAGCAATAAAGTAAACCAAGGCTGATCATATGCGTAAAAAATCAAACTGGATACGACCAATACGGATACCTGATACTTTTTGAAAAAAGGCAGATAATATACCAAAAAAGTGATGAGGAATAATAATAAGAACGGAAAACTGGTAAATAGCATCTAGCTTTCTATGCGGTATTGTTAATTTTTATAATAAAAGTTATCCCTAAAAAGAAAAAGTTACTACCGAATAGTATCAAGGTAGTAACTTTTGTTTCGTTCGGAAAGATTTTACTTTCTGATACCAAGCTCTTTGATGATAGCACGATATCTTGTGATATCAATTTCTATCAAATAGTCTAATAAACGGCGACGTTTACCAACTAACATTCTTAGAGAGCGTTCAGTGTTATAATCTTTATGATTTGACTTCAAGTGTTCAGTCAAATGCGAAATACGGTACGAAAACAATGCAATCTGAGCTTCTGGTGAGCCAGTATCAGTGTTAGACTTTCCGTATTTAGCAAAGATTTCTTTCTTTTTTTCAGAATCTAAATACATGATTTCTTTTATATTTTGATTAAAATTCGGCACAAAGATAAGAGTTCTTTTCTGTTATACAAAAGTTTATGCCATTTTTGAAATAATACATAACTAAAAAGTCTTTTTTTAAGAAACATATCTCATATAACTCTTTCTTTTTTAACAAAATTATTTAAATTTGAAATTTGTACAACACTTTATATACTCATAACGCTAAAACTCTGTGAAAAAACCGATGAACCCTTCCAGAAAGAAGATACTGGATAAAGCTTTCAGCTTATTTTTAAATGAGAACTTCGATAGTGTTACGATGCAACAGATCCAGGAAGCATCCGGAATCTCGCGGGGAGCCATTTATCATCATTTCAAAAGTAAGGAAGATATCTTCAAAGAAATCGTCGACACCTATCTTCTGCCTATATTTTCGAGCTATACGGGAATACCCGAAGACCAAAAGCGGACGTTGCTCGATACTATTTATGCCTCTATTAAATGCAGGCAGAGCCATCAAAATCTATTAAAGGAAGTTGTACCCTTTAAGATGTCAGATTTTTACTTGTATAAATTCATTTTTCAGGCTACAGAATTATATCCCGAATTTAATAAACAGGTAAATTCACTGACAGAAAAAGAATATAACGGTTGGCGGAATGTTATTCAAATAGCCATGAGAACAGGAGAGATACGTTCGGATGTAGACCTCGACTATGTAGCACAGTCACTTATCACCATACCTTTAGGATTAGGGGTGTTTTCTGCTTTCAGTAACTATATTAATATCAATACAAAAGATATCAGAACTTCTTACCTGAAATTCTATAACTTATTAAAGAAAAACAGTTTCTTGTAAACCTTACTTGCCGGACACTATCTTTTTTATCTCATTCAGTTTATTTAACGCTTCAACCGGGGTGAGGTTGTTAACATCCAGGGACTTTATTTCGTCGCGCACCTGACTCAATACAGGATCGTCCAACTGGAAAAAACTCAATTGATAGCCTTCGCGCTGTTCATTTATCTCTGCAATAGGTTTTGATATACCTTGCTTCCGGTTATCTGTTTCCAGTTGCTTAAGTATTGTATCGGCTCGCTTTACTATACTCTGAGGCATACCCGCCAACTTTGCCACATGTATACCGAAACTGTGCTCGCTACCCCCTTTAACCAATTTACGTAAGAAGATAATTTTTGTATCGACTTCTTTGACCGATACATTGTAGTTCTTGATACGCTTGAATGATTTTTCCATTTCATTCAACTCGTGATAGTGGGTTGCAAACAATGTTTTAGCTCTTGCTTTAGGATGCTCATGTATATATTCCACAATTGCCCAAGCTATAGAAATACCATCATAGGTACTTGTACCACGCCCCAGCTCATCGAATAGGACTAAACTGCGAGGTGACAAGTTATTCAGAATATCAGAGGCCTCATTCATTTCGACCATAAATGTGGATTCACCCAACGAAATATTATCCGAAGCCCCCACACGGGTAAATATTTTATCGACAAGACCTATTTTTGCCGAGTCGGCCGGTACATAACAGCCTATCTGAGCCATCAGGTTAATCAATGCTGTCTGACGAAGCAGAGCCGACTTACCCGCCATATTAGGCCCTGTTATAATAATAATCTGTTGTTTATTACTATCCAGATAGACATCGTTGGCTATATAAGACTCTCCGATAGGTAGCTGTTTTTCGATAACGGGATGGCGTCCGTTTTTAATATCCAATACATCCGAATCTTCAATATTCGGGCGAATGTATTTATTCAATTCGGCTGCTTTAGCAAACGAAAGCAGGCAATCGGTCCGGGCTATCAGATTGGCGTTTACCTGAATAGTTGGTATATAGTCTATCAGGCTTTGAACCAAATCATTGTATAAAGTTGTTTCGAGTGAGAGGATTTTTTCTTCCGCACCCAGAATTTTCTCTTCATAGTCTTTCAGTTCCTGTGTAATATATCGCTCTGCATTGACCAGCGTCTGCTTACGTATCCAATCGGCAGGGACTTTATCTTTGTGGGTGTTACGCACTTCAATATAATAGCCGAATACACTGTTGAAACTGATTTTCAGAGACGGAATACCTGTTGTATCGATTTCGCGCTGCTGTATATGAAGCAAATAATCTTTACCAGAGTAAGCAATTTTGCGTAACTCATCCAGATCGGGATTAACTCCTTCCCGGATAACACTTCCCCTATTGAGTAATACGGGCGGATCGTTCTGTATTTCCTTTTCGATACGCTCCCTGATTATAGGGCATGGATTAAGCTTTTCCCCAATCGATTTCAGACTTGGTTCATCCGAATTAATGAAGGCTTCGCGAATAGGTTCGATTGCTTTCAGAGCAACTTTAAGCTGTACTACTTCGCGTGGTGTAACACGCCCTACTGCTACTTTAGAAATTATACGTTCGAGGTCTCCGATAAGAGGTAATTGCTCTTCTAATAACTGTTTCAGAGAAGGATCACGGAAGAAATACTCTACTACAGCCAGACGGTCGTTAATAGGCTTAACTTCTTTCAACGGGAATACCAACCAACGGCGAAGCATACGTGCTCCCATTGGCGATATCGTTTTATCGAGGATATCGAGTAACGATTTTCCGCCTTCGTTCATTGTAGAAATCAATTCCAGACTGCGTACCGTAAACTTATCGAGGCGTACATATCTGTCTTCTTCTATTCTCGATAAAGTGGTTATATGGCCTATCATAGTATGTTGGGTCACATCCAGATAATGCAGTACTGTGCCGGCAGCAATAACTCCATCTGTAAGATGTTCTACACCAAACCCTTTTAGATTTTTAGTCTCGAAATGTTTGATCAGACGGTCACGGGCTGTGTCTTCAGTGAAGATCCAGTCATCGAGTTCAAAAGTAAAGTAACGGCTACCGAAGTACTCTTCGAACTGCTTTTTATTTCCCCTCTCGATAAGTACCTCTTTAGGCGAAAAGTTTGCCAGAAGCTTATCTATATATTCTTTATTTCCTTCAGCCAGAAGAAACTCTCCCGTTGATATATCCAGCAATGATATACCATAGTTTTTCTTTGCAAAATGAACCGCGCACAGGAAGTTATTCTCCTTATGATTCAGAACATTATCATTGATAGATACACCCGGTGTCACCAACTCGGTTATACCACGCTTAACCAGCTTGGTAGTCTGTTTCGGATCTTCCAGTTGGTCACATATAGCCACCCGCCTTCCGGCACGGACTAGTTTAGGCAGATAAGTATCTAATGCGTGATGCGGAAACCCTGCCAGCTCAACATGCTGTGCTGTACCATTTGCCCTTCGGGTAAGCGTTATTCCCAATATTTCGGCAGCATCTATAGCATCTTGCGAGAAAGTCTCATAGAAGTCGCCCACTCGAAACAACAGTATAGCATCGGGATGTTTTCCCTTGATTTCCATATATTGTTTCATTAAAGGGGTTTCGGCTATTTTTTTTGACACAGTTGTATAATTTTTTAAGTCTTGTTCGTCTAATTTATTCGTTCGGCTTTCGTCTCCGGAGAATTACTATAAGCCAGACTGACAAAGATAAAAAAAATAGTAGAAAATAAGTTCTCAAACCTCTTTATTGCAAAGCAAACCCTTGAAAATTAAGCAGGCTATTTCTAATGTGTATCTTTATGGTTTACCCTGTTGCCCGAAAAAACACTATATTTATGAATCTAAGAACAACGCAATGAAATATATTAAGCTAATCTTACCCCTGTTACTTGTAGCAACACTAAGCATTCAGGCACAAAACAGAACTAATATGATAGCCGGCGAATGGAAAATCGATTACTTGATCGGAATAAACCAAATCGACGAATTTAATATCGAAACAATTCACTATGAAGACGATCAGAAGTATCGTTTCCATTACGGAAATAATGCGAAATTTGCAGAAGACGGGACTTTTATGTGTTACTATTCGGCTCCATGCGGAAATGATTGTTTCCGTCAAACCTATGGCAGATACAATGTAACAGACGAAAACCATATACGGATATATGCAGATAGTATTTCGATAAACGGTATGTGCCAAAACGTAGATGAACGTGTAAATATCGACTTAGGTATATTTATGATAGATACTATACCCGGCGGATTCAGGCTTATCTCTTGCCGGGATGGCATTGATGACGATCTACGACGGGTTTATTCACAAAAGGTAAATTCTTTACCTCAGATATCAACAGGAGAATCTAATCTAAAATGGGTAACGCTCGATCCGGAAAACAGAGAAACTGAAAGCCTGAAAATATTGCGAAAAGGCCTTATTACAGACGGACAGTTCGATCCGGATAAAGCCAACCTTGTGTATACCAAAAATATAGGCTGGTATTATATAACGGCTTTTGTTTTCGAATATGAGAATAAAAACCACATTGCACTCTATAGTGCTGACCCGGAAATATTTGCTGTTTATAAAAATTCAGAAACCGGAAACCAATGACTTATCTAAAATACATACTGTTACTGTTTTCTATGCTTGCAGCAATATTGCAGGCACAGGAAAATACAAGGATAATAGGCACATGGCAATCTGACCACCTCATCGGAGAAAAGATACAAAAGCCTGATGATTACATTCTTTCATTTCCCAACACTATTTTACAACAAAAGGCATTCGGAAATAAAATCGTTTTTTCGGATGACGGGATATTTACATCTAAGGAAATTTCGTGGTGTGGATTCGGAAGCTACCCTACCATAGAAGGGAGATATGAAGTTATTGACAAAAACAAGATACAGTTATATTTAACCCGGTACTATTCTTCTATGAGTATAGGGCAAATCAATAGATATATGGATCATGATCTGGGTACCTACCGAATAGAAGAATTACCCGATAAAACCTTCAAACTCATTTTTACACCCAACGGTACGGAAAGTAACGATTTGAAAAGGGCAAAAAGTATAATACAGAATTTAAAACCAGCCATAAATACAGATCAGGAGTGGAAAGGTATCGATGCCAGCTACAGAAATGCTGGCGACCGGATAATTTTTGAACAGATTCTGAAAACAAGTAAAAAATTCAGTCCTGAAAAAACGGAACTGATTCATTCTCAATATTTAGACGATTATCTGTTCAAAGCATTTATTTTCAAGTACAAAGAAAATTTCTATGTGGGATTATACACCGATCTGTTATCATCCCAGATGTACTTTATTTATGAGCCTGAGCCCGAAAAGACCATTAATAACCAATAAAATATCCGTCAGATGTAAGATGAATATTTCCGCCGGATGTTTTAATGGCAATATGTTCTATCTTCGAAGCATGCTCTTTGCCTCTCCCACTACTCTCCCCTATCCGGTAGGTATCAATAATTTCTTCTTTTCCGTTTCTAGTTTCCAGCACTGTAATTAATTTATTGTCAAATTGCTCAAGATAAAAAAGCAATTGAATCCCGGATGAAATAAATGGAGAAACAGCCTGAGTCCAGTTCGCTATTGTCAGTACATACGGATCACTTTTTACAGGATATCCGGCTTTTACCGCCGGAAGGGTCAACAACTCATCCGTATCAAAATACCGGGAAGAAAACAGGCAGGTGTCCACCTTTATAGCGAAAGGTTTTCCTAATGAATCTATCTCGAATTTTACCTCTGCTTTTACTGCCACCGGTATCTCATACTTCCTTTCCGACCAGAATATATCGGTTACAATAGTATTATTTTCGAAAGTAAAATACTGGTTGAAGATGCCTTTATCACTTTCAGGAGCATTTTCGATTATTATCTCCTGTAAATCGTTGTATAGTGGCTTACTGTCTTTGAATGGTACGATCGATACATAATCCGCATTCTGAATTTCGTCTATCCGGTGTATTACAAACAGGTCGTTGCCGCAGTAGTTTTGAATCCAGTTTACTGCATATATTTTCTCGGTCGGCGAATGGAATAAGTCCTTCGTAAATTCATTATAAGGAAGTTCCAGTTCATGCGACGAACCGGAGCTTATATTTCCAAAATAAGTTTTAAATTGCTCGTAATCAAAGTTTACTGCAGAAACAGATTGCGAATATGCCATTAAAAAAACAGCAATCGATATAAGTAAGGTTGTGTATTTCCGGTTCATTTTCAGGCATTCAGATTATGGCTCTAAAGTACCTATATATTTTATTCCTTACAAATATCTTTCATCACTAATCCGGCAAGGGTAAAGCCGAAAATAGCTGTTATGTGCGCCAATGTTCCATTGATCTGGGCTTTCATACTGCACCATTCGTGGTTAACCAGATCGGGGTCGCCCGGCCCGTTCTTCGACTTGGGACAAAGACAAGCCTCGGTTCCGCACGATTCGTTAGCTCCTTTGTTATCCAGAACTTCTTCACTGAACACACAAAGAAATTTACGGCGGGGTTTTTCCACTTTCTTAAACTTACGGCGAAGTGCCGCACCTAAAGGACATCCTTTTACCTTCCAAAATTCGGCAACCTGTATTTTTGTCGGATCCATTTTCAGGGCTGCTCCCATAGACGAAAAAAAGACAGCTTTGGTCTTTGTTGCACGAACCATCAAGTCCATCTTATTGCTCAGGCTGTCGATAGCATCAATAATATAATCGTATTGTTCCAACTGAAACGAATCGGCGGTTTCAGCGCTATATATTTGCTGAAGAGGAGTTATCTCTGCTTTCGGATTAATCTCCAGTAAGCGTTCTTTCAGAGCATCTACCTTTACTTGCCCTACGGTTTTAGTTGTCGCTAATAATTGGCGGTTGATATTGGTTACACATACACGGTCTGAGTCTACAATAGTAAGATGCCTGATACCCGAACGCACTAAACTCTCGGCACACCAGCTGCCAACACCTCCGATACCGAAAATAATAACCCGTTGTGAAGCTATCTTATCCATTAAAGAGTTGCCCAGCAACAATTCGGTACGTTTAAAAATTCCTTTTTCTATGCCCATACAGGTCTTTTGTCTTCTTTACTTTATTAAATATGTTGATTGGATAAACCGTAACTGTTTTTCGAGCACTGCTGTACCGGTCATATTATAACCTGCACGTGCAGCATATTCTATTGGCTGAGTATACAGGTAGTTGATTTCCATCTGCCGTTTCGAGTCAAAATCGACTTTCATGCTGGGCGAATAAGGTGTCATATGTTCGGTCATATGTATAATCTCGTCTGCATAGTCAAGAGGAATAGGGTTATCCGCCAGATCGCATTGGTTGCCGGCTTCAATTACTTCTATCATCAAACGGTGCAATAATTGCCGCATATCGGCATTGGCAATCAAAGCATCCGTAGTTGTATTCATAATTACTGTCATCCCATTGAAAGGTATATTCCAAACCAGTTTTTTCCAGCGCGCCTCTTGTAAGTTTAATATTTCGGTTTCGATGCCCGACTTTTCAAAATCCTGACAAATCTGTTGTAAGACAGCATTATCAGGACAGGAATAAGAACCGATATTGAGTTTTCCGTAATCGAGGTGGGCTATATGTCCGGGACCCATTTTAGTAGCACAGATAAACGCTAACCCTCCCGCAATATGAAGATTGGGAAATAATTTCTGAAGATCGGCTTCGATACCCATTCCGTTCTGAATCAGCAGCACTACTGTATTCTCGTGCAACAAGGGAGGTAACAGATGCTTTAATTCCTTATTTTTAGTTGTCTTCAGACATACCAATACAACATCACACGGAGGCATATCGTGTGTATTACTGTAAGCATTAACTGCAGGCAACACAAAATCGCCATTTATTGAATCGACCTTCAGCCCATTTTCTTCAACAAAATCGTAATCCGAATGAAATAAAAAATGAACATCGTGTCCTCCTTTTACCAACATTCCTCCGAAATACCCGCCTATAGCGCCGGAGCCTATTATCCCATATTTCAGTGACATATTGTTATTCCTTTCTTTTATAGCGTAAAACAAAGAAAGCACAAAGCTATTCCGTTATCCGCCTTGTGTTTCTTTACTAAGTTTTTTTATTAGTTATGAATCTTTCTCGCCGTAAGCCAAGTCGCCTGCATCGCCCAATCCGGGAACGATATAAGATTCTTCATTCAGGGTAGGATCGATAGCTGCCGCCCAAATAGTAGTATTCGAATCCGGAAACTTCTCTTTGCAATAATCTATAGCTTCCTGACTGGCAATAACCGTAGCAATATGTATATGCTTGGGGCTTCCTTTTGTCAATAAAGCGTGGTATGATAGCTCCATGCTTCCTCCGGTAGCCAGCATCGGATCGGTAAGCAAAAGTACTTTTCCTTCTAAACGCGGCGAAGCTATATATTCTATACTGACATGAAAACTCTGATGATTCTCGCGATACTTACGATATGCCGATACAAAAGCATTTTCGGCATAGTCGAAATAATTCAAAAATCCGTGATGAAAACCAAGACCTGCCCTGAGAATTGTCCCGATAACTATCGGATCGGTATGAAGGAAGGAGGGAGCCACTCCTAGAGGAGTCTGGATATCCTGCTCTTTATAATCGAGGGTTTTGCTGATCTCATAAGCCATTATTTCGCCTATTCTTTCGAGATTTTTGCGAAACCTCATCCGATCTCCCTGAATATTTACATCGCGGATCTCGCTCACAAAACGACCCAAAATGGAATTCTGAGCCGAAAGATTTATTATTTCCATAGGTAATTTTAGCCGTAAAGATAGAGCGAAAATATGAAAAGCCCTTAGCTACGCGCATTTTTTCAAAAACGAAAAGATATTCTATTCTGAAAATTATCGCATTTTAACAATCTCCGGTATATTCAGACATAATGTACTGCTGTCTTCCAAACAAGCTGTTCTGCAATATCATATGCCTGTTTTACCCGGTCGGCTATGCCGATGCCGTTTCGTATATTACCGGCAATATACAATCCGTCATGATCTTTCTCCACTTTAGCAATAGTAGCCAGCCTTTCACCAGTAGAAACTTCGTATTGAGGAATAGCATACCGGTGCCTGAATATCTTAAGAAAGCAAATTGCCGATGACGGTATTTTAAACAAATCCTTCAGTTCCTCATGCACAATAGCCGTCAGCTTTTCGTCACTCAAATCAAAAAGTTCGGGATGACGGGTTCCTCCCAGATAAATAGCTAATGTAGCATATCCCTGCGGTGCTCTGTCGGGAAAGCAAAACGAAGGGAAAAGTACGCCCAGCAACTGTCTGTTTTCTTTTTGGGGGATCAGTCCCCCGAAGGAAACGTATTTGTCATTAATAGCTTTGCGCTCCACTCCTACAGCAACCTGTACTACTTTTGCATAAGTAAGGTTCGTCATCTTTTTCATATCCAGAGGTGATATGAATGGTAACAAATCGGGTAAAGCATTTGCCCCTACCGAAGATATAACCTTATAGGATAAATATTGTTGCTTTATTTGGTCTTTATTGAAGGTTACTTCAAAGCGATCGCTTACTTTTTTTACTTTAATGTCCAATGCTCCGCAAACAATATTCTCCTTACCTATTTTGTTTACGAGAGCTTCTATAAGCGAACCGAAACCTACTGCTCCGGAAAAGACTTCTTTGGTAGCTTTTTTATCTCTTGCATTCTTCGGTTCCCTACTCTTCTTAAATGAACCACCAATAAAACTGCCATACTTCTGTTCGAGTTTGTATAGCTTAGGTAACGCATAACGGGTGGTCAGTTTCTCCGGATCTCCGGCATATATCCCTGATATAAAAGGATTGACTGCATAATCGACAAAAGACTGCCCTATCCGCCTCGATGCTATAGAAGCCACAGATTCGTCGGGATCTGTTCCCCGCTTAACAAAAGGTTCGAATGCTATTTTAATCTTATCTTTTAGTGTAAATAAAGGGGTTTTTAAGAAACTTACCGGACCCGAAGGCAGGGCATACCAGTTCTTGTTTTTATAGATCAGACGCTTTTCTGCTTTTTTATCTGCGACAACAGGTTTTATTTCGAGCATTTCGAAAAGTTCGGCTATTTCGGGGTTTCCCAATACTCCTGTATTAGGACCTTCTTCGTAGATAAAACCATTTTCGGAATGTGTATGCATAGCTCCTCCCGCGCGATTCATTTTCTCAAGCACTATCACCTTCTTTCCCTTTTGCTGAAGAAAAAAAGCAAGTGACAGTCCGGTCAGTCCGGCTCCGATTACAATAACATCGTATTCCATTTGATAGTATTTGTTGAGCGTATACTCTAAAAAGTGTACAATATCTTAGTAAAGATAGGCATTCCTCCAAAAGTGCACAATAACTATATATAGTGATTTTAGAACTACCGGAGTTTTCAATGGATATTACTTATAACAATTACACGGTAAATACTTTCTATACACTAATCTTACCGGATACGAACAAATTCTCAAAAGAAAATTTACCTTTGTGTTAAAACATAATTCTCTGAATTTTTTATTCATGCAATACAAAACGACAATGGGAAAGATTTTATTTGTTCAATATCCGAAATGCAGTACCTGCCAGAAAGCAGCAAAATGGCTAAAAGAGAATAATCTGGACGTGGAAAGCCGTAATATAGCTGAAAATAACCCTACTGAAGCAGAACTAACGGAATGGATAGACGAAAGTAAATTACCTCTGAATAAGTTTTTCAACACTTCGGGAAAAATATATAAAGAGCAAAATATAAAAGAACGTGTTAAAAACGACTCAACAAAAGACCTCATCAAATTGTTAGCTACAAATGGAATGTTAGTAAAACGACCCATTATTGTTACTGACAATACCGTATTAGTAGGATTTAAAGAAGATGAATGGAAGGCAGCACTCGTTTGATTGTCTGTTAATCTCTCGTTATTGTCCAATTTTTATAACAGCATTCAGAATCCGTTGATTTTATATGGAGAACGAAGAAAAAGAGAAAAATATACCGCCTAAGAAGAAAAGCGTAATAAAAAAGATATTCAAAATACTTCTTTATGTAATATTGGGTATCATTTTGCTTAATCTGGCTCTATATGGATTATTATCAATCCCTTCGGTACAAAAAAAGGTTGTTGATTATGCGATCAGCCAACTAAAACCGATTCTCAAAACTGAGTTGAGTATTGACGAGGTCAGACTCAAACTGTTTAATAATGTCAACCTGAAAGGTGTATATATCGAAGATCAGTCAAAAGACACCCTGCTTTATGCCCGGAATCTCGAAGTAAGCCTCAGCCCGTGGAAATTACTAAAAAGCGAGTTGCAGATCAATGCGATAGATATAGACGATTTTACTATAAACGTTTCTCAAAAAAATCCGGATGCCGATTTTAACTTCCAGTTCCTTATAGATGCTTTCGCCGGTGATACTACAGTTACCGATACAGCATCGAGTAGCCTGAAGATCAATATCGAAGATATATCACTCCGCAACGGTAAACTCCGGTATGATATATTGTCGGATACTATTACTCCTAACGAATTCAATGCATCGCATATCCATGTATATGACTTGAACGGCGATTTAAAAATACCATCTGCCGACCCCGAAGATCTGAAAATTATATTGACTTCTCTGTCTTTTAAAGAACATTCGGGATTAGATATCAAGAATCTGAAAGCAAATATAACATCCGATAAATCGACATATTATATAGAAGATGCCGAGCTCGAACTGCCTGCATCGAAAATGAACATACCTTCGGCTAAATACAATCTCGATACCGATGAATTCGCTCTGGTTACAGAACCTGCGGTACTATCGCCGAAAGACCTGCTCCCATTCATGCCCGACCTAAAGCACCTGAGAAATAATATAGAACTTCGGGGTTCGGTCAACGGAAAATTACCTGCATTAAATGTAGATAGCCTTGTGATTAAATACGGGGAGGAAACCAACCTGAGAGCCACTGCTTCTATATCTGATTACGAGCACTATGACAAAGCCCAATTCAATTTAGCTATCGAAAGATTCTTAATCACCCCTGCTGATATAACAGACTTTGCTAAAGTGGGAGATTCGACTTTCATTGCTCCCGATATTCTAAAAACACTGGGAAACATCCGTATGAACGGAACTCTTAAAGGTAGCCTCGATAACCTGAATATCGATGCGGAGGCATGGGCTAAACAAGGTGCGTTAAAGATGGTTGCGAATGGGTCGGTGGATACTACATTTGAGAATTTCAAAGTAAATGCCAAATTACAAACCCAGAACTTCAATGCCGGTTCTCTGATGGAAATGCCTGAATTGGGGCGCGTATCAGCCTTTGTGAATATAAACGCGTCACAAAGTCCGCGACAATCTTTGTCGGCCGATCTCAAAGGGCAAGTCAGCAGCATACAATACAATAACCAGACCTATCAGGATGTACCTTTCACAGCTTACTATAATGCTTCGAAAATGGGAGGATGGATCAAAGGCGATCTGCCTTTAGGTAAGTTTGAAGCAAAAGCCGATATGACCCAGGACAGGATTCCTAAGATCGATTTGGATTTGGATGTAGAAAAGCTCAAAATAGACCAGTTTATAGACAGTTTGGGTTGGAAAAATCCGGAGTTGACATTCCATATGAAAGGGAATATTGTAGGTCTCGATATGAACGATATCAAAGCTGATGTGGTTATCGAAGACTTCCTGTTTTCGCGGGACAGCCTGACTTTCAAACCGGGAGTAATTGCATTACAGGCCGGAGCGAATAGTCCGACAGACAAATTTATCAAGTTCAGCTCGTCGCAAATGAGTGCAAGTATAACAGGCGATTATAACTTCGTACAATTACCCGATCAGGTAAATAACCTGATGTATTCTTATCTGCCCGGATTATTCAAAAAGTCGATAAAGCTCACGGCAAAGAATAAGCATAACAACTTCAAATTCAGCGCAATCATCAATAATACCGAAAACCTGGGTGAGATACTCGGCCTTCCGGCTAATATTATTACCCCGATGACCATAGACGGTACAGTAGATACGGAGCAAAACCGTATTATGGCTAGAGCTGATATTCCGATGATAGAATATGATAATATAAAAATAAGAGGAACGAAATTTGATCTAGCTAATAACGACAGTTTAATAACTCTGAAAGGATTTCTGAACTTATACGAAAAAGGGCGTGGTATAGATTTCAACCTAGATACCAAAATACAGTCGGATACTATAAATGCGTATCTGACAGCTAAACGCGACAGTACCGATCTCAATTTGGATATTGCCCTTCACACCCTGGCTAATTTCGAATTATCACAGAGCGGAAATCTTATCTCGAGCCTGAAGTTTTTGCCGACAGAAATGTCGATAGGAAAACTGATACTGTCATTTCTTCCTGCCGAAATTCATAACGAGGGAGAACGAACCACCATATCCAATTTCGGATTCATGGAAGGAAAAGGACGCACCATGAACCGTTATCTTGGTATGGATGGTGCCATATCGAATTCGAAACAGGATACCCTGAATGTATCTTTCTTTAATGCCAATCTGGGGCATATACTCAAAGCATTTGACGTCGATAACATAAGTGCCATTGCCGATGGTAATATCAAACTGACGAATATACTTGAGCAGCCCGAATTGTATACCAATAACCTCCAACTGGCAGATATTATTGTATTCAATGATACACTGGGCGATCTTAAAGTGCAAAGTAAATGGAGCGATTCTGATGGAGCAATTGCCTTCAGAGCTTACCTCGAAAACGCAAAATCGAAAAGTGAAGTCGCCGGTTATGTATTCCCAGCTCAGGACTCTCTGAACCTAAAGGTTAATCTGGACCGCTTATCCATAGGATGGGTACAACCTTTCATGGCAGATATGATCAACAAGGCATCAGGTAGTATAAGTACCGGATTAAGGGTTACCGGAAAAATATCAGCGCCGGAAGTCAGAGGATGGCTCGGCGTAAATAATGCCCGGATAGGTATCGACTATACCAATGTAACTTACACTATCTCCGATACAATACAAATAACTCCGGATAAGATCGGTTTCAATAATCTGGTTATCGAAGACTCCGACCGGAATAAAGCCCGTGTAAATGCTCTCGTTACTCACAAAAATTTCGAGGATTTACAGTATAACCTCAGTATGAATTTGAACAACCTGATGGTACTGAATACAGCTGCCCGTACAGATAGCTTATTCTATGGAAAAGTATATGCCAGTGGAACCATAAATATCAAAGGATCTGACGAACTTATTGATATGAAAATGACCCTCAGAAACGGTAAAAATTCATTCTTGAACGTTCAGATACCCCAAAATGAAGAGGCTCTTAGTTACCAGAGTATAGTATACATAAACACTCCGAAGGAAGAGGAAAAACTGGAAGCGCCTAAACCCGAAGAAGAAGTACTACCTATAAAACTGGCAGTAAACCTTACCCTTACTCCCGATATGACTATCGGAGTCGTTATAGACCCTATAACGGGCGATGCCATGCAGGCCAAAGGTTCGGGATTAATCGATTTCACATACGATATGCGTTCGGAAGATATGAAAGCATTCGGGAATTACACCCTTTCTGATGGCTCCGTACGGCTTAAATTACAAAGTATCAAAACGCTCAACCTGCGAATAAGGGAAGGAAGTACACTGAGATTCGTAGGTGACCCCTTGAATACTACTTTCGATATAACCGCGTTCCGCAGGGTGAAAGCCGATCTCTCCACTCTCGATGTTTCGTTTGCCAACGATGCCAATGGAGCTACAAAAGTGAATGCCGACTGCGTGCTGGGTATCAGCGGTGATATGGATAAGATGAACCTTACCTATGATGTTAGCCTGCCCGATGCATCCGACGATTTGAAGAGCCGTGTCGGCAGCCTTATAGCTACAGACGAGCAAAAAGTGAAACAGTTCGCCTATCTGCTCATAATGGGTACATTCTATTCCAGCTCACCGGGAACAGGTGGAAATATTGCCGATGGTATGCTCACCAATATTGCATCCAATGCATTATCGAGCGGATTGAATATGCTATTTGGTAATATGCTGGGCGAAAAATGGACTATCGGGACAAATATATCATCTAATGACGGTACTTTCAACGACATGGATATGAGTATAAGTGTATCCCGTAAATTCCTTGATGATAAACTCGAGTTCAATACCAACTTGGGATACAGAACCGACCAATCGACATCTACTGACAATTCATTTATCGGCGATTTCGATGTAGCATATGCACTTACACGCTCAATCAAGCTGAAAGCCTTCAATAAAACCAATGACAGGTACTACAAACAGGCTCCTATGACTCAGGGAATAGGTATTGTATATACTAAAGAAGCCAAAACAATTAAAGAATTGTTTAACATGTTCAGAAAGAAAAGGAACCGTCAGAACGTAGCTCAAACTGAAGGCAGATAAGCAATGATAGAAATCTGCGACATATCAAAGGATTACGGAAAAGAGAAAGCTCTTAATTCGATATCATTCAGCCTGAAGAAGGGAGAAATCACAGCTTTCCTTGGACCCAATGGTGCAGGAAAAACTACATTGATGAATATTCTGGCAGGAGTATTACAACCGTCCTCAGGAAAGATTCTCTATGATAATGAAGACATTTCTGCAAATCCGGTAAAGATCAAGTCAAAGACCGGCTACCTGCCGGAATACAACCCATTATACGAAGATATGTACGTACGTGAATATCTCGAATACGCTGCTGCATTTTATCTACCTAAGAAAGAAATACAGGGAAGAGTATCTGAAATGATAGAAACAACCGGGTTGAAGGACGAATACAGGAAAAAAATAGGAGCCCTGTCATACGGAAACAAAAAACGTGTGGGCTTAGCTCAGGCATTGATACACAATCCCGATATACTTATTCTGGATGAACCTACTAATGGTCTCGACCCGAACCAACATCAAAAGATAAAAGCATTAATAACAGAAATATCCCCATCCAAAATAGTCCTTTTCTCTTCGCACAGATTTGATGATGTGGAAGGTATAGCTTCGCATTATCTGATCCTCAACAAAGGGAATCTGGTATTGAACGACAGAGCGGATAACATAGCCTCTATTGAAAACAGTTTTTACGATTTAACTAAATGAAGATTATTGCAGATAAAAACATCCCTTTCCTCAAAGGTGTGGGAGAAGCTTTTGGCGAAATAACTTACCTCAGCGGAGCTGAATTTACAAAAGAAAGTATTAAAGAAGCCGATACCCTGATAGTACGTACTGTTACACATTTCGGTGAAGAGATTCTCGATGGTTCGAATGTAAAGTTAATATGTTCGGCTACTATTGGTTACGACCATATAGATACCGCTTATTGCGACAGTCACGATATTACATGGAAAAACGCCCCCGGATGTAACTCAGGTTCGGTACAACAGTATGTAGCCTCGGTACTGATCACTATTGCTCAAAAGAAAGGCTTTTCGCTAAAAGACAAAACAATAGGAATTGTAGGGGTAGGCAATGTCGGCAAAAAGGTGGCTGCTATCTGCGAAGCACTGGGAATGCGCGTGCTCAAAAACGACCCGCCAAGACAGAAAGCCGAACAAAATGACGAATTTGTCAGTCTCGAAACAATCAAAAAAGAAGCCGACATCATTACATTCCATACGCCGCTAACCAAAGAAGGAATATATAAGACCCTTCACTTAGCTGATGCCGTATTTTTTGATACTCTTGGCAAAGAGCCGATTATCATAAACTCTGCCCGTGGCGGTATTATCGATACCGAAGCTATAAAGGAAGCCATACTGAACGGGAAGATATCGGGTGCAATTATCGATTGTTGGGAGCAGGAACCAAATATCGACCTTGATTACCTGAAACTGGTAGATATTGCAACTCCACATATTGCCGGATATTCGGCAGACGGAAAAGCCAATGCCACCCGAATGTCTCTCGAATCGATTGCCGAATTCTGGTCATTACCAACCGATCCTATTAAGAAAGTAACGGCTCCGGCTATAGAAAATCCGGTTATCGACTACAGCCTCCTTGAAGGGAATAAACTGGAACATGCCATACTCAAAACATACAATCCTTTGGAAGACTATCAAAGGCTTTTGAATAATCCTGAACAGTTCAGTACTTTAAGAGGCAGTTATCCATTACGTAGGGAATATTTAGCTTATACTCTTAAAAATGTAAACGACAGGGATTCGCGCATGACCCTTCGTAAACTGGGCTTCAATATAGAAGCGATATAAGGTTTACTTATATCGCCTCGTTTTCCTTCTCATCAAATAACAATCTTTGGTTTAATAAACTCTTTCTCGGTACACTCATCAATAATAGGGGCATAACTCTTGATAATATCAAATGTGCGCTTAAAATCGTCATCGTACCTGTATTCCGAATTATTCAAGAGCAAAACTGCATTATTCAATATCGACTTAGATTTGTCGGTATTATCTGAGGTATATTCACGGGCAGCCGATTTCAACGCATCTGCCATGAATGCGATCGAATAGTTTTTACCTACCTCGGGGTTAGTAATACTCTTTGAAGTTATCGAAAGCTTACGCGAACAAGGAACGGAGATTGTTTCTTTTCCTTTAACGTATGTCAGAGAAACGGAGATTATTGGTGATTTATCTTCACATTTTGTATTCCGGCGAAGCTTTATCAACACAACCCGGGTAGAATTGGCATTAAGGTCGCTCAATTCAAAGTCGACACTACCACTACCTTCCATTTTGGGATTATAGCCATAACATTGCAATATCTCATATCCTTCGGGCAGATTCACTGTCAATTTAGGATTGTTTCCGATATGGTATAAAAGCGAACCCAGCTCTTCGGTAAATACCTTATCGATATCTTCGGTATTATCGCCAAGAAAATAGTTCGTGCCCCTGCCTTCATCCGCCAACTGCCTCAACAGGTCAAAATCAAGAGACTGCCCTACCCCGATAGTCGAAATATTAATACCTCGTTTTGTATACCGATTCGAGTTTTGTACAATTTTTTCGGGATCAATCTCCCCTTGGTTAGTTTCTCCATCCGTAAGTAATATTACCCGCGAATTGGTATTTTCGGCATGACGTTTCAGAGCTTCTGTATAACCCAATTCCATTCCGGCATTAAGGTTGGTCATACCATTTACCGAAATTTGGTCTATCAGGCTTAGTATTTCCTTACGGTCTTTTCCCAGTCGTGTTGTGGGAAGTAATACAGAAGCATCGGTACTAAATACCGAAACGGAAAGATAATCGCCCTCGTTAAGTGCATTGATGAATTTATGCATAGACTTCTTCACTACCTCTATCTTCTGCCCGCGCATAGATGTGCTTATATCAATAACCAGAGCCACATTAACCTGCTTATCACTGCAACGGTGATATTCGGCCGGCTGCGTGGCAACACCAATCTGCAACACCAGCTCATCGGGGTTTGATAATATCGAATTATCATAGTCGATACTTAACGCCACATCTGTCTCCTGAGGGATGGTTATATTGTGTTTATGGTAATTTACAAAATCCTCTATTATGAAATTTGTCTCTGCGGGCATCGAAAAACTATTAACAGAACGGTTAGAAGCAGCCGAACGAATATAATTGAATGAGCCTGCACTTGTACCTACCTGTGCTGATATTGTTGTAAAACAAGCTATTACTAAAATGCTGAATATAAATCTTTTCATTATATTTTATTTATATAAACCGATAATCAAATGGTGACAAAAAGTAAACATAGTTATACATAAAAGTATACACGAGTGTTACATTTGTAGAAGATATGTCACTTTTATAAATATCTGTAAATTAAATAATTAATATCTTTAAAGTGACAAAAGTGACACTGTTTTTTGCCTTTTTATTTTATCTGCTTCTTCCTGTGCTATCATCTGAGACTTTATAGACTTATAATCAAAATATTTCATTCACCCTTTTTTATTTTATAGATAAATTTCTGAAATATTTTATCATTTACTAACAAGCCTTTAGGCGCGTTAGTAAAAACATTACTCAGCTGTATATCCTTTTTCCGTAGCAAATGCCAGAATAGATTTATTAATAGCTATCCCCAGATCAGAATTATTGTTACCTTCTTTCGATTTCTCGTCAATATATGCCTGACGTTTTTTGGCTAATTCTGCTATTTCTTTTTGTATCGAATTTCTTTCCTGTTCTTTTTCGGCAATCAGTTTCTCCAGTTCGGCTGTAGTTTTACCTTGCAAGTCTTTAGGCAGGTCTTCTTTAGCAACTTTACTTAATGCGTCTTTATTATTCTTGGTCATATCCACCAGATCCCAATTACTATTATCGTACATTTTTGACGATTTGCTTACCGCACGCTCTGCATAGTTCGATTTCGATATAGAACTGGCATTCCTATCCTGTGCTATTTGATTATCCTGATATTCTGAACCACGTCTGCCATAACTGATATAAGTACTATTGAGTCGTTCGTTACATCTGCTTATCTCGTCATCATAAGGAGTTTCTATATAAACTACCCGGGCATTAGAATCGATATTGAAGAACTTGCCCCTACCCCTTTCCGCAGCGTCGCGCCAAAGGTCACGGATACCGGTTTCCATATTTCCGCAATGAATGGTATTCACATAAATCTTCTTTTCCAAAGCATTAGGTATGGCTGTTCTGTAAGAAATAGGACCTTGTTCGAATATTTCGTTGCCTGCAATGTAAATAAGCTTTATATCAGCATCGTTAGTCCCCCACTCCAGCTCTTTCGTCGCACGGCTGATCACAGTACCGCAATACTCTTCCGACCCGCTTGTACGCAACTCGAAAAGCTTTTGCGAAATCAAGTCGAGATTCGTAGTTAATGGAGTTATCTGCCTCATATAATTATTATCGGCAAGCCTGCTGCTCATACCGTAAGAATACAAGGCTATTTCTATACGTGGAGTTTCTCCCTTGTATTTCAAAGTAGTAAGTGTATTCACGATATTCCACAGGCGCGATTTGGCCTGTTCTATCAATCCATCCATACTGCCCGACACATCGAGTAGTATTGCTACCTGAATTTTTGTTTCATTACTCCTTTGGGATTCATTTACTTCCCATACTTCCGGTAGTTCCGTTACGGTTAATTCTACCGGATCAGACACCGTTTTTTTAGATGCCGATAAATT
This sequence comes from Indolivaga macrotermitis, assembly GCF_900128985.1. Lineage (GTDB taxonomy): Bacteria > Bacteroidota > Bacteroidia > Bacteroidales > Dysgonomonadaceae > Dysgonomonas_A > Dysgonomonas_A macrotermitis. Next base: position 193,695 of record NZ_FQUC01000007.1, read on the forward strand.
ACAACTTCCCAACAAGATTGTAAATAGTAAAACTGATAGTGATAATACTAACTTTTTCATAATCAATGTTTATTATACATATTATTTATATGAATCAGTAGTTGAAAATATTCTTTCTTTTCGGCTATTTACTAACGCGCCTAAAGGCTTGTTCTTCATTTTGCCTTGATGCAAAACGAAGCAAAAGATCAAGACTGCGCCTGCAAGTCCGACCCGTTACGTGTTCGAAAGCTAAGACAAATAAAATACGTTTAAGATAACCTCTATTTGTCTTTTAACGCTTTCTTCTCACAACGGGTGCCCCGTGCTTTACGCCGATGTCAGAGCCTGACGGACGCAAGAAAGCGCAATCATGCGTAAGCAAAGGCGCATACAGAGTACAGCCGTTATCTGACCAGTGAGGTAGCCGTTAAAACTAAACTCTGTCTGAGCCTCAAAAAGGCGAGTTTTGTTTAGTTTCGGCGACAAGCGTTGTCAGATAGGCGAAGGCTCGAAGCGCCAATGAGTTTTTGCCTTCTTTTGGGGCTTAGGCCAAAAGAATGGGTAAGCAATCTCTGATTGCGCGCAGTAAATTACACAAATACTTAAAAGAACGCTTTTCAATTACCAATCGGTGTTATTAAGTAACTTTAAAAAGACCTGTGACCTTCCGATTCCTGAACCAAATGTATGTCCTATTTTTATCTGTTTTCGGGGAGAATGGGTGAACCTCAACTTTCAATTGGTGAAATATGGGTTGTAAATATTTAAAAAATCGTTACTTTGGAGTCGTAAGACAATAAAAGAATAGATGTATAAGACAATCATAATAATAGGACTGATAGCTCTATCCCATACCATTTCTGCACAAAGTAACCTGCAGAAAAATGCTTCGTATGACCTTTCGCGTTCATTGGAGCAAGGTGAATCGGATATCAAAATTGCCGAAGGCTATGAAAAGACAGCTAAGGAAATGCTCGCCAAAAAAGATTATACGAGAGCCGAAGACTATTTCAACAGGGCAAAAAAACTGTATGAAAAACTGAAAAACAAAGATAAGATAGCCGAAATAGACCGGGAAATTGCAAAAATGTACGAGGCTCAGAATGAAGTGGAAAAAGCAATATCCAGTTATAATGATGCCGGAAAGGTATCGCGGAACCAACTACAAAAAAGCCTCAATGAAAATGATGCCCAACGGCTTGCAAACAGTTCTAATCCACGTATACAATCCGATTATATACAACAAAACCTGAACCTGCTTGAAAATACAGCAAATACCAAAGACAGGGCTGCCGCTTATCAGCAAATGGCAGATGTCAATATTCAGATGAACAACAAAGTGGAAGCCATAGAAAACCTCAACTATGCTCTGAAAGAAGTAAAAGAGCCGGTGGATGTTATCAAAATAAATCAGAATATAGCTAAAATATATGTTGATAATAAAGACTACGACAAAGCGATTGAAATAAATAAGAAAATGGTGAAAGAGGCTCAAAAATCGAATGATGCATCACTGGAAATAGAGCAACTTCAAAATCTCTCATCCGTATATCTCGACGCAGAAGATAAAAGCAAAGCAATTTCATCGTTACAGCAAGCTTATCAAATAGCTATAGAACAGGGTCATACAATAGACGCTAAGCATACTACCGAATTAATGGCAGATTATTATACGACCAATAAAGAGAGCCGAAAAGCCTTATCAGTATATGCCGATTTTATGAATAAGCTCGAAACCCTTATCAAAGCGGATAGTTCGTTAATAGATGCACAAAGATTTCAGGCAACCGAAGATAAAATAAGCCAACTCGAAAAAGAAAGGGCGCTTTCGGAACAACTGATCCGTAAGAAAAATATAACCAATTATATACTTATAGGCTCTGTAATATTGATACTCGTTTTTCTGATAGTCATATCAAGGGCATTGTACTCCATCAAAAAGAAAAATAAGCGGATAGCCCTGCAATCGCTCCGTCGCGAGATGAACCCCCATTTTATATTCAACAGCCTCAACAGTGTCAACCAATTTATAGCCCAGAACAATGAGCTGGAAGCCAATAAATACCTTTCGTCTTATTCGAAGCTGATGCGGAACATTATGGAGAATTCGAATAAAGACTTTATTCCGCTCTCGCTCGAAATTGAGCAGATGAAAGAATATCTGGATCTGGAACACCTCAGGTTCAAAGACAAATTTTCATATACTATAGAAATAGACTCAACCCTAGATACAGATGCTGTAACCGTACCCAATATGCTTATACAACCTCATCTCGAAAATGCTATCTGGCATGGGCTCCGTTACCGCGAATCAGATGGTTTACTAAAATTGAAATTCGAAAATAAAAACAGATATTTAGAGGTAACTATCGAAGATAATGGCATCGGGCTGAAGAAAAGCCGGGAAATAAAAACAGAACATCAGAAAAAGCATCAATCGAGAGGTCAGAACAATACTCTGGAGCGGATCGGGCTGCTTAACAATCTCTATAATATTCACATTACTATAGAAGTTATAGACAAAGCCGCTCCCGAAACAGGTGTAATAGTAGTACTCCGGTTTCCTTTAACTAAAAAATAAGCACATAGTATGCAAAAAATACGAACTGTAATAGTAGAAGATGAGTCGGCAGCGCGGGAAGTATTGAAAACCTATCTGGGCAAATACTGTCCGCAGATAGAAGTTATCGGAGAAGCCACCGACAGCAGAGAAGCTATACCTCTTTTACATGAATTAGAACCTCAACTCGTATTTCTGGATGTAGAAATGCCATTTGGTAATGCTTTTGATGTACTGGAAGGCTGTAAAGACCTCAGCTTCGAAACAATATTTGCTACGGCGTTTTCAGAATATTCGCTCCGGGCGTTGAATCAGAGCGCTGCTTATTACCTGCTGAAACCCATCAGTATAGAAGAACTGATAGTGGCCGTAAACAAAGTACACGAACAAATAATCAATAAAACAACATTCAACCGGAATAAGATCATTGTTGAAAATTTTCGGGAAACAAAACCCGAAAAACAGCAGGTAATATTACCCACCCTCGAAGGGTTTGAAGTTGTAAAAATGGAAAATATAGTCCGTTTGCAAGGTAATGGAAACTTTACCGATATTTATCTGAATGATAAAACTAAAAAAATGGTATGCCGTTTTCTGAAGCACTTTACCGAAATACTACCCTACCCCTTTATCCGCGTTCATAAATCGCATATAATCAATACGACCTATGTGAAATCATACCACAAAGGATCGGGTGGCTATGTAGTACTCGAAGATAACACCGAAATAGAAATATCCCCTACTTATAAAGACGAGTTTTTGCAGGTTTTTAAGTAAAGCTAATAATTTAAACACACCACGACATGCAAACAATAAGGAATATCAGGCTACAGAGCCAGCACTTGGTCAACCAGAAGATTACGGATATAAAAGAACTGGTTCAGTATATGGGAGCCATACAGGCGCAGGAGTATACTATGGCCAAATGGGCAATCGGGTCAAGGCTCGGCTCAGCTACTGACAAAACCATAGAAGAAGCCTTTAATGAAGGTAAAATACTGCGTACACATGTTATGCGCCCTACATGGCATTTTGTAGCCAATGAAGATATCAGGTGGATGGTCGAATTATCTTCTAAAAGAATAATATCGGCATGTATATCGTTAGGTAAACAATGGGAAATACCCGAAAAGCAGTACTTGAAAGCTATTAACCTGATCGAGAAATTATTAGAAGGAAATAACCACCTTACAAAAGAAGAAATTAAAAAAGAATTCGAACAGCGTAATATTCCTTCCGATATTCCCGAAATAAACCGCTATCTGATGCGTGCCGAAGCTGAAGGCCTTATTTGCAGCGGAGCTGTTAAGAATAAAAAGCAGACCTATGCCCTAATTGATGAACGTGCACCCGCAACAAATACTCTAACCAAAGAAGAAGCCTTGGCAAGGCTGGCTTCGAGATACTTTTTGAGCCATTCTCCGGCCAGTATGAACGATTTTATCTGGTGGTCGGGCTTGCTTATCTCCGAAGCAAAACAAGCAGTAAAACTGATCGAAAAAGACCTTATTTTTGAAAAATTCGAAGGCTCGGAACTTATTATCCACAGATCGGTCGATTATCAGCCTGTTTTAGACGATTCTATTCACTTTCTACCCTCTTACGACGAATATCTGATCAGTTATAAGAACAGGACAAACGTTTTAGATCTGGAGCATTACTCAAAAGCATTCAATACCTACGGCATATTTTATCCTGTTCTGGCACACAATGGAAGGATAGTAGGCAACTGGAAAAAATCGGCAAATAAAAAACAATTGTCTGTAGATACTTCGCTATTTATAGAAATACCGGATATAAAAGAAATTCTGTACGAACAGGCTCATAAGAAATATCACTCTTTCTTAGATAAGAAATAACGAAAAAAGGTAATCATACGATTACCTTTTTTATATATCAGAATCTATTTAGTACTTTTTTAATCTTCAGGTAAGTCTTCAGGCATTACCTTACCCGAACCATATACTTTACGTTCTACATTTGTAGGATTTCCTTTGTAAAATACGCGACCGCTACCGTTGATACGTCCTTTCAGATAGCCCGAGCTGTTGGCATGGATTATACCATTACCGTTCACACCATTATCCGAATTTTCAGATTTCACATCCGAAGCTTTTATTATACCGTTACCTTTCACTCTGAAGTGAGTCAGGTTTGCAACACCGCCTTTAGCTGTAACAGTTCCCGATCCTGAAATAGAAGCCGAAAAACGGGAAGCCTTCACCTCATCCACTTCTACCTTACCCGAACCGCTTATATACAATTCAAGCTCAGGAGACTGCAGCATATCTGCTTTCAGCATACCATTTCCTTTGATATAAACTTTCACCGAACTTCCGGCAATCTGGTTTTGAGTAACCAAAAGGCTCGATCCGAAAACCGAAAGCTTCAGTTTTCCCAGATTCATATCACCGTTCAATACCACTTTAGAGTTTCCTGTCAGTGTTACTTCTTCCAAACTTTTTGAATTGGTATAGATTTTAATATTTGCTTCTTCGTTGTAAAAATTTACACCCGAATTACCGATGTTACTTTTTACCGATAATTCTCCCGACTGGCTCGATATATCTACGTTTTTCATATAGTCTTCGCCTGCTTCTATACGCAAATAAGGGCTTTCGGTAGATTTATTTTCATAAATAACTTCACAGCGTCCTGTTACGGAAAGTTTCGAATAATTTCCGATTGTTCTGATTTCAGACTTTACCTGACTATATGCGCATAAAGTAAGTAAACTGAATAAAATACTAAATGTTAATTTCATAAATACATTATTTGATTGAGTATCTGATAAGAGTGTATTTTTATCGCTTTTGCATAATGGTAAAGCAGACAAAAACTCTTATCAAGTGTTGTTTATTACTGGCAAATATATAAAAATATTACTATTTTACGCTTTCTCACAATCGATTACAACAAATGGAATTGTGAGTTTAAAGCATCCGTCACGCTCAGAAATAGTATCTATATGTTTAATTATTTCCTTGAATATCTCTTCTATCTTATCTTGAGGAACCAACTTTTTCCAACTGCCAAGAAAACTTGAGTTTATTAAGAAATAACTGAACATAGACTTTCCATCCGCAAATTTATACTCGAATTTATCTGTTACAATATTCGTTACTTCAAAAGAGTTGTCATTCAATTTTTTACAAACTTCATCAACAGGTTTTCGCATTTTATAAATATGCCGGTGCATATCTTCAATTTCTTTATTCAGTCCTTTTTCGGATAACACTTCACTCATTATATCATAGAATTCGATCATCGATTCGTTAGTATTCATGGTCAGTACAAATTGTCCCCCACTCTTCGTAATGCGGCTACACTCGTTTAGTGTCTTGTCAAGATCCGCAACATTGTTTATACCATTATTACTGGTAATAAGATCTATCGAATTATCGGGTAAAGGTATATTTTCAGCTACACCCGTAATTATTTCTATATTTTCTATACCATAAATTTTTATCTTTCTCTGTACTTTTTTGGTAGCTGCTTCCCAAGGATCAATTCCATACACTTTACAAGTATCACCAAGACGCATCGCGAGTTCAGTTAAAGGAAATCCGGCACCAAAACCAATATCCAAAGCTTTTATATTTTTCCTGATCGTTATACTATCAAATAACCTGATACCAAATGGTGCTGACCAGAATGGTAATTCGTCCAAGACTTCCAAAAATTCATCAGAATCATAATCGAAAGTGGTATATAAAAATTTATCCATAGCACGAAATATTATATAGTGTTGATTTTCAAAGGTAAATTAATTTATACAATTATCAAGGTCTCATACCTTTTTATTAGTTTTGCTTATAAAACAGCGATAGCAGGTTATAATTTTTGAATAAATATCTTTAAAACCTCGTTTCTGCTTAATACTTTTACAACAAAATAAAAAAATATGCTCCTCCTTTTAGAACCTCAACATTGGACTGATTACGAATTAATAGATTCGGGCGACTACGAAAAGCTCGAACGGTTTGGAAAATATATCCTTTCGCGACCCGAACCACAGGCTGTATGGCAAAAGACATTACCCGAAAGCGAGTGGCAAAGCATGGCATCCGCAAGCTTTAAACGTGAGAAAGGAAAATCGTCACAAGATGGTAATGAAAGAGGGGAGTGGGTACAGAAAAAAGGTATGCCCGACCAATGGTTTATCGAGTATAAATACAAAGAAATGCATCTTAAATTCAGGTTGGGACTTACTTCATTTAAACATGTAGGTATATTTCCGGAACAGGCCGAAAACTGGAATTTTATTTACGATACCGTAAAATCTCTGAAAGTAAATGAACCGAAAGTCCTTAATCTTTTTGCTTACACAGGCGGAGCATCTATAGCTGCAAAGAGTGGGGGAGCGGATGTAACTCATGTAGACTCAGTAAAACAAGTTATCAGCTGGTCGAGGGAAAATATGGAAGCATCATCTCTCGATAATATAAGATGGATAGTAGAAGATGCGCTAAAATTTTGCAGAAGAGAAGTAAAGCGGGGCAAAAAATACAATGGAATTATTCTCGACCCTCCTGCTTACGGTCGCGGGCCCGATGGCGAAAGATGGATACTGGAAGATAATATCGCAGAATTAATGTCACTCTGCAGGGATCTGTTAGAAACAGATAACTCTTTCCTTATATTGAATCTTTATTCGATGGGCTTTTCTTCGGTTATTGCCGAAAATCTTCTTAAAAATTACTTTCCGAATGCCAAAACTATGGAATATGGAGAGCTACTAATCCCCGAAAAATCAGGCAAACGCCTTCCCCTAAGCGTATATGCCCGTATTAAAAATATAAGAAGCTGATTTGAATAAAGTTATAGTAACATATAATTTTTAATTATTTGATATTAAGATATATAAAACTAAACTATTAGTAATTAAATACTTATTTTTTCATCCGGTTTGTGAATAAAATGTTGATAACTGTTGATAGAATTCTGATAAATAAAATTGCATATTTGAAAACTATATTTGTATAGAATATCTATTGAGATTACCCAAATTATTTAACGAAAATTTTCACTTAAGATATCATTAAGTTATCAACAGATATTAACAGTGTATTTGAAAAAACTTTTAAACTCCAAGTTTTATCAACAGATGTATAATAAAGTTTGTAAATTGCACTGAATTATATAGAAAGGATATTATAAGAATGTTTATAACTATAAGATAAGGGATATATCTGCATTTGATAACTCAAAAAACAAGAAATAAAGAATAAAAAAATAAACACTATTAACAGCCTATTATTACTACCATATAAGTTTTTTGGGTTTAAAAAGAAAAAGAAAATATAATATCAATTGTGAATAACCTCATTTTATCTTTAGTGCTATGAAAAAAGTTGTTTTTTTTACTTTGTTTTGTGTTAGTGCTTTTATTTGTTGGTCTCAAAATCCAAAATATAATGTACCGGAAGAGTACAGTTTGGTTTTACCTGAAGATTATTCGAAATATGAACCTCAGATACTCGAAACAATTGATTGGTATCTTTGGAGATCAGTTGCTTTAGATGCGGATAGACAAAAAGAAGCTAGCATATTTTTTATGAAATGGATAACAGGATCACCAACCGTGACTGTGGATATACATATTGAATTTATTAAATATACAACTGAAACTCCCGGCTTATTAATGCCTTTTATAATGGGGTGGGTGAAGTATTCTTTAGAGAATAATTATTCGAAAGACAGGGTAAAAGCATGTAATGCAGGAATAGTGACCGCTGTTAATTATTATAATAAAAACAAGGGATTTCTATCTGAAAATAAAGAGATAAAAAAATATGAGAATCTGATCAAAAAGAATAAATTGGAAAAATTTATAAGCGATGTTTTTTCATCTGCAGAATAATAGATTGAATATTAAAAGAAATACATACTATATATGAAAAAGATTTTTTTAGCACTGACCGTAAGTTCTCTTATCTTTACAGCCTGTAATAATAGGAACAACACTATGGTTAAGGCTGAATACTCGGGAGAGGATATACGTAATTTGATAGATATAACGAGGGATATAGAAACTAAAGATGCATCTTTAAACGTTACAGCTGATGGTAAATGGACTGTCTTTGCCGGAAAATCGGTTGATGAAATAGACTTCTCGAAACCTTTCCTGGAAGGGGAGGGTAGCGGTAATTTTAATTTACAAGTGAATGATACTGCAAGGACTTATTTCCAGATAGTAACTGAAAAAGGAAAAGCTATATTTTCGGATGAACATTTGCCTATGTCGGGTGGATATAATTTCCGCGATTTAGGCGGTATCAAGACCAAAGATGGTAAATATGTTAAGTGGGGTAAGATATTCAGGTCTGACGATCTTCATAACCTTACAGATGCCGATTTGAAATATCTGAATAATATACCTTTGGTATCAATTGTTGATTTTCGTGCACAGGATGAAATAGAAAAAGGGCCCGATAAAGTGCCTGCATCCGTGAAAGAAGATTATGCTTTGAGTATTTCTCCTGGCGATATTTTAGCTGCCGCTTCTTCTCCTGATGGTTTGACTACAGAACAGGCTAGTAATATAATGGTAAAAATGAATGAGATACTTGTTACTGATTCGGCTTGTGTAGCTCAGTATAAAAAGTTTTTCGATTTACTTCAAAACGAAGCTAATGTACCTTTGATGTTTCATTGTTCAGCAGGCAAAGACCGTACCGGTATGGGCTCTGCTCTTATTTTATCGGCATTGGGAGTAGAAGAAAACGTTATTATGGATAATTATCTGCAATCTAATATTTATCTGGCTAATAAGTATGCAGGATATATAGCCGAAAGACCCGCTTTAAAGCCGTTTTTCGAAGTTAAACCCGAATACCTGAAGGCTGGATTGGATAAGATAAAAAAAGATCATGGAAGCATCGAAAATTATCTGACCAATGTTCTAAATGTGGATATACAAAAAATGAAAGATATGTATTTGTATTGATTTAAGGTTCTAATATTGTATAGAATTAGGATATTTACAAATATATTATATTATTCTTGTATAGAATGAAAATATATACACTTATATATCAAAAACCGTTACGTGTAAAAACGTATTCGTCACTTGTTGCACTGTTCGAAGATAATTCTCAGGAACAATTAGGTGTAAGTAAGGCAAAACTCGACCGGTTCGATTTCGACAGTACTTATTATGTAAGTACACGGGTTATTATTACACGATCGGTTCCCTTATCGTCGGGCGATGTAAGAAGGAAAAAATCAGAAGAAAGGTTATAATTTAATTTATTGTTATTAAATAAAAGTAATTAACTGATTATCAGTTTTAGAATACTTATATTTGCACAATTATTCAGATAAAAGAGATAATGTCAACCATATTGTTCGATCAGATAGTTTTTGGTCCTATTCATAGTAGAAGGTTAGGTAGTTCGTTAGGTGTCAATTTATTGCCTTTTGATGGAAAAGTATGTTCGTTCGATTGTATTTATTGCGAATGCGGATATAATGAAGATGGGCGTACCAAAACTTCGCTTCCTACACGTGAAGATGTAAAAGCAGCTCTCGACCATAAGCTTCACCAACTCAGGGAAGAGAATATTTCTATAGATGTAATTACATTTGCCGGTAATGGCGAACCTACTCTACATCCTCATTTTTCGGGTATAATAGACGATACTATAGATTTAAGGAATAAACTTTATCCCGAAGCTAAAATAAGTGTACTGACCAATGCTATGCATATAAACAAAGTGGGTATATTTGAGACTCTTAAAAAAGTGGATAATAATATTCTTAAACTCGATTCGGCATTTATAGAAACAGTTCGTTTGATAGATCAACCGGCTGCTCCCAGCTATAGTATAGAAAGGCAGATAGAATTATTTAAAAAGTTTGAAGGAAATTTTATTCTTCAGACAATGTTTTTAAAAGGTTCTCATAATGGAAAAAGTATAGATAATACATCACCCCGTGAAATAGAGGCATGGCTGAAGATAATAGAGATAACCAAGCCTAAGGAAGTGATGATCTATACCATTGACAGAGAAACACCTGAGAAAAATTTAGAAAAAGTATCTGTTGAAAAATTACGTGAAATTGGAACAGAAGTACAGAAATTAGGAATAAAAGTAAATATAGCAGGTTAGAATCAGGATTTTTTATAATTTTGTCGCACATATTGAACAACAGTAATTTATACACACATTTATTATGGATAATAATTTTCCTCAGTTTTTCGAAACTAATGAGTATTTTATAGATCAGAAAGTAAATTTCTTCAAATTTGAAGCTGAATATAAGGTATTTAATCAAGAAGGTAACCAAATCGGACTTATCAGACAAAGAATTTCTACAGGGCATAAACTATTGCGCCTGATTTTAGGTAAAGCTATGATGCCTTTCCTTCTCGAAATCGTAGATGTTAATGGTAATACTCTGGCAGTAATAAAGAGAGGCTGGACTTTCTTTATGTCTGAGATTGCAGTATTGGATGGTCACAATCAGTTATTGGGTCTGATCAAACAAAAATGGGCGTTTTTGAAACCTACATTCCATATTATGGATGCTAAACGCAGTAAAATTGCTCAGATTAAAGGAGACTGGAAAGGATGGAACTTCGTTATATCTGCTCCGGATGAATCACCTATCGGTACTATTAACAAAAAATGGGCTGGTGCGATGAAAGAAGTATTCACTACAGCTGATAAATACAATGTATCGATAAAAGAAGAATATCAGGAAAATACCGATAAGATTGTTGTGGTTTCCACAGCGATTACTATCGATATGGTACTGAAAGAATCTAAATAAGAATCAGGGTATTCAACTCTATAATGTAAAAGAGGCTATTCAAATTTATTTTTTGAATAGCCTCTTGTTTTTACTATAAATATTTGATTATTAGTATAATAAATATATATATGAGGTATAATCTATGGCTTATGTAGTATATGGACAAATGAATAACTGAAAATAATTTGTTCTTAGTTTATATGTAAACTATATTTATGCCCGAATTGTAACTATTATCAGATAACAATACTAATTATGCAAAATAATCACCGTCCGCCATTATGGACAGCCGATTTTATTCTGGTGTTCGCATCCAACCTGCTTATGTTTTTTTCATTTTACATGCTCGTTCCTATCTTACCATTCTATCTTTTGGAAAATCTGGGAACAAGCCGGTCTACTGCAGGGATAGTACTTTCGCTTTATACCATTGCAGCATTATTTATCCGTCCATTTTCAGGATTTTTAGTCGATTCGTTCAGTCGCAAGCCACTTTATCTAATTTGTTATGGTTTTTTCAGCATTATATTTGCCGGGTATGTTGTGGCAACTATGCTTTTTTTCTTCATTATCCTTCGTATACTTCACGGATTTGCTTTCGGTATTAATACTGTTAGTGGTAGTACCGTAGCCGTAGATATTATGCCATCCGAACGTCGGGGTGAGGGGATAGGCTATTATGGTATGGCTGCGAGTGTTGCTATGGCTGTTGGGCCTGTTATGGGCTTATGGCTGTACAAAAATTATACCTTCGATGTTATTTTTCTGGCTGCATTTTCAGCCAGTATAATAGGTTTTATCACAATACTCTTCATCAAACCTATAAAGAAAGAACATTCTGGTACGATCGATAAGATGACTTTATCATGGGACAGGTTCATTCTTCTTAAGGCATTGCCTTGTGTGGCTCTTCTTTTTCTTATGGGCTTTGGCTATGGTGCGGTATCTAATTTTATAGGCTTGTATTCGGGTCAGGTAAGTTACGATGGTAATGCCGGAATTTTCTTTATAATACTTTCTGTTGGCATCCTGTTGGCACGTTTGCTTTCGGCTCGTGTTATCAACGATGGTAAGGTAGTCCGTACTATTTATGTAGGCAGTGCTCTGCTTATACTGGCTTTTGGCCTTTTTGTAGTGTGTGATAATCCCGTGTTGTATTATATTATTGCATTGCTTTTGGGGGCAGGTTACGGGCATATCAATCCGGCTTTCCAGAGTATGTTTATAAGTTTGTCAAAGCATAACCAACGTGGCACAGCTAACGCTACTTATTTCACATTTTGGGATATGGGTATTGGTCTGGGTATAGCGGTAGGAGGCTACATTATCGAAAAGCTCGATTTCGGGTGGATGTTTGGATTATCTTCCACGCTCATAATAATAGGTACTGTTTACTTTGCACTGGTTTCGTCATCTTATTACCGCAAAAATAAATTGGTGTAACAGTTTATATCAGTAATATATACAGAAATAATTTATGAGGAAGCTGTTGTAGGGAATAGCTTCTTTTTGTTTTTTAACACAGCTATTTAAAAGATAATAGATAACTTTATAAAAACTTTATGGTCTGCGAGACCTAATTGATGTCAAATTTTAAATAAAAATCACAATCAACATTATGGTTACAATAGTATTTAGCCATCCATGGCACGGTAGTTTTAATAAAGCAATACTGGATGTAGTAACACAAAAGCTGGATAAAGAAAATAAAGCTTATGAGCTAATTGATTTACCTAAGGATAATTTTAATCCGGCTCTTACTGAGGCTGATTTAGCTCTTTATAGTAGAGGTCAATCAGCTGATCCGCTTGTAGCTAAATACCAGAATATGCTGAAAAAATCAGACGAAGTTATCTTTATATTTCCTATTTGGTGGGGAACTATTCCTGCTATATTAAAAGGATTTTTTGATAAAGTGCTGCTGGTTAATTTTTCGCATAATTATGAAAACGGATGGACTCCTTTGCTCAAGATAAATAAAGCAACAGTTATCTCGACTTCGGAAAGTCCCGGCGATAATTTCAGAAATTCGATAGAGAATGTTTTTATAAAGGATATGTTGAATTCGGTAGGAATTAGTAATGCGAATTGGCATAATAATTCTCAGACCAGTTATGGTACTGACGAACAACGGCAAGCGTTTTTGAAAAAAATAGAAGAACTAGTCTAAGTTTATTTAATAATAAAATCCGGTATGAAATATATTTATACAACTTTACTTGCATTGGGCTTGTGTTTTACTTCATATGCCCAGAATATTCAGTTGAATGCTCCTGTAAAGACAGGAGGAGTTAGCATCATGGAAGCATTTGCTCTCAGACAGTCCAATGTATCTTACATTGATAAAGAAGTCGATTTAGGCGATTTGTCGAACCTTTTATGGGCTGCGAATGGTATTAATAGGGAGAATGGTAAAAAGACCGCTCCATCGGCTCAAAATAGCCAGGATATCGATATATACGTATCACTTGCTAAGGCTGTTTATAAATATGATGCTTCTAATAATAGTCTGGAATTTATAGCAGAGGGAGATTTTCGTAGTTTAGCCGGAGGAAAAAAGGGTGAAGCATTGCCTCCATGCGTACTTTATTTGGTCGCAGATGCTTCTAAGTACAGAGCATCGGCATATAATACTATGGAACATATAACCGATATGGGTAAGGTGGATGCAGGTATTGTGTCGCAAAATATAGGATTATTCTGTGCCGGAATGGGTTTGGGTACTAAACCCAGAGCCAGTATGAATCAAGCTGAATTAAGAAAAGCTTTGAAACTAAGTGAAAGTCAATCATTGATTCTAAATCATCCGATCGGATATTTAAAATAATAACAAAAGGGAAATCATTAACGAGATTTCCCTTTTATTTTATTTATGTAGAGTTACAAAAAGATCTGAGATCTTATTTTTTCTTATTCAGATTTTCAATTCTTTTTTTCAGGTCGGGATGGCTTGAGAAAAGTTTTTGATATTTACTTTGTTCAGCACTTCCTGCTTCTTCCTGAAGTTTTAATAGAACACCTAGAGCTGAAGCCATATTTGAAGGGTCTTTACCCATTTGTTTTAATAACTCGAAACCAAACGCATCGGCAGCCGATTCTTGTTTTTGAGAAAATTGAGCATTGCTCATCGATTCAGCTAAGTCTCCTAATTGTGAGTCGGTTAGTTTTGCGGCAGTAGAACCCGAAACAGATCCGGCTGCGTCTTTAAGTGCCGAAACACGTAATGCTGTAACGAAAGCGTCTTTTGAGTCTTTATTTACAACGTGGCCGATTTCGTGACAGATTACTCCTAAAACCTGATCATCGGTCATTTCGTCCATCAATGCTGCGAATACCCGGATGCTACCATTTGCGCAAGCAAAAGCATTTACATCTATTACATAATAAGGTTGTATATCTAGATTGTATTGTTGAACGTAATTAGAAGGTACATTCGAAACAATACCGGCTAATCTTTGGGCACAGGCTTTTCTTCCTGCACTTTTGTCGTCTGTTTTACATAGAGGATTGTGTGTATCCATCCATTGGATGTATTCGTTACAATATTCGTTTATTTCTGCGTCAGAAATAGTAAAAGATTTTGCTGCTTTAGTTGCTGCGTCAGTTAGTTTACCTGTTTTGATTTTACTTCCGAATTGGGCATGTGCTCCAAAACTGCATACAGCTATAAAACTGAGGGCAAGGATAAATTTTTTCATGTGTTTGGTGTTGTTTTAGTTATTAATTAAAAAGAGAAATTACAGTTTCATATATAGTATCGGATAATGTTTACCTTCCGAGTCGTATTGCGAACGATCTATTTCACTGAATCCAGAATTTTTATAGAAAGCCAAAGCTTGTTTATTTTGTTCATTGACGTCTACTTTTTTGATTTGTAGATTATCAATTGCAAACCCGAGCAAAGCTTTACCTATACCTGACCCTCTGTACTGATTATCTATAAATAACATTTCTATTTTATCTTCCGACACTCCTAGAAATCCTTTTATGGTATTATCAGTTTCTGTGTAAATAAATAGTTTTACATGATCAAAATAGATAGGTAACCGGGATTTATAATATAAAAAATCTTCTTCACTGAGAAAGTCGTGAGTAGCCAGTACTGCACTTTCCCATATAGCAAGAAGTGTATTGTAATCTGCTTTGGTTGCTTTTTTTATTCCGGTATTACACATTAAATCTAAAATGCATAATATCACCATCTTCGGCAACATATTCTTTGCCTTCTACGTTCATTTTTCCGGCTTCCTTACAAGCTGCTTCAGAGCCAAGTGTTATAAAATCGTTATATTTTATAACTTCTGCACGGATAAATCCTTTTTCGAAATCGGTATGTATGACACCTGCACATTGAGGAGCTTTAAAGCCTTTTGTAAACGTCCAGGCGCGAACTTCCTGTACTCCGCAAGTAAAGTATGTAAGAAGGCCTAAAAGGTCGTAAGCGGCTTTAATAAGACGTGCTACACCTGATTCTTCCAATCCTATTTCGGAAAGAAACATCTGACGTTCTTCATAAGATTCAAATTCCGCTATTTCAGATTCTATTTTAGCTGCTACGATCAATATATCCGCATCTTCTTCTTTAATTGCTTCGCGAACCTGATCTACATATTTATTTCCTTTTGTAGCACTTGCTTCGTCTACATTACACACATAAAGTACTGGTTTGTAAGTAAGCAGGTATAATTCTTTAGCTATTTTCTGGTCTTCTTTACTTTCGAATGTTACTGTACGGGCTGATTTGCCTTGTTCCAGAGCTTCTTTAAATTGTAATAATATATCGTAGGCTCTTTTCGCATCTTTATCGCCGCCTGTTTTAGCTTGTTTTTCTACTTTTTGTATGCGGGATATTACAGTTTCAAGGTCTTTTAACTGTAATTCTATATCGATGATTTCTTTATCTCTAACCGGATTTACACTGCCATCTACGTGGGTGATATTATCATCATCAAAACAACGCAGTACATGTAGTATTGCATCTGTTTCGCGTATATTGGCTAAGAACTTATTACCAAGTCCTTCTCCTTTACTGGCTCCTTTAACAAGTCCTGCAATATCAACTATTTCTACAGTTGTGGGAACAATACGATTTGGTTTTACCAATTCGGCCAGTTTATTTAAACGTTCATCCGGAACGGTAATTACACCTACGTTAGGTTCTATTGTACAAAAAGGAAAGTTCGCAGACTGAGCCTTTGCATTTGATAAGCAATTAAAAAGAGTTGATTTTCCAACGTTAGGGAGTCCCACTATGCCACACTGTAGAGCCATTATTTATTTTTTATTTATGATTCGAGGGGCAAAGATACTTATTTTTACTTAAGGTCGCAGACCTTTTTTGTACTTTTCTAACTACAATAGCAAAAGGCAGTTATCGTTCTAAAATAGTAATATTGTGGCGAAAAAGCACTTAAATGGAACAGTTTCCGGACACAACCAATAACCCGGTGTTGTAATGAGTATATATATGTTATTGAGTTCAATGCATTATATAATCCAGTTTACACCATACATAATAGCTACATAACGGGCAAATTTTCCTACGAACATACTGATATTCACTATATAAATATTTGCACGCATATAACCCAGAGCCAAGGCTATTATATCTCCTACAACCGGAAGAAAACTGAAAAAAGCCATAGCAGAGCCTTTACCTTCGAGCCAGTTCTGTACTTTGTCTATTTTCTCCTTTTTTACTTTCAGGTATTTTTCAATCCATTCGGTTTTACCTAATTTTCCCAGATAATAGTTGGTCATGCCTCCCATCCAGTTTCCTGTAGATGCGACACCTACACATAACCAGGGATTTAATCCGGCGGCTATCAATGCAACAAACACTACTTCCGAACCTAATGGTAAAATAGTAGCTGCCAGAAAGCTGGCCAGAAATAAACCTATATATCCGTATTCCGAAAATCCTTCTAACATTATGTAAGAATCAGTAAATTAATTAGTTATATAGTTAATGCGCTTCTAACCAGTTCTTACCTGTACCCGAATCGGCTTTTAATGGAATGGATAGTTTATATGCTTTTTCCATTTCATCGATAACTATTTGTTCCACGTGCGACAATTCATCAGTAAATACGTTAAAGTTCAGTTCATCATGCACTTGTAAAATCATTTTTGATTTCAAATTCGCGTTTTCGAACCGTTTTGCTATATTATTCATAGCTATTTTGATGATGTCGGCAGCACTTCCCTGTATAGGTGCATTTATAGCATTTCGTTCGGCGTAACCACGTACAGTTGTGTTACGGGAATTGATATCCGGAAGGAATCTTTTTCTTCCCAAGATAGTTTCCACATAGCCTGTTTCTCTTGCTTGTACAATTATATTGTCCATATATTCCTTTACCTTCGGGTACGATTCGAAGTATCCGTCAATCAATACCTTGGATTCAGACCGTGGTATGGAAAGGCGCTCTGCTAAACCAAATACAGATATCCCATAAATGATACCGAAGTTGGCGGTTTTTGCTTTGCGGCGCATATCGCTACTTACTTCACCGATAGGTATTTTATATATTTTAGCTGCTGTAGCGGCATGTATATCTTCTCCGCTGTTGAAGGCTTCTATCATATGTGGATCCTGGCTTAAGTGTGCCATTATCCGTAGTTCTATTTGAGAGTAGTCGGCTGAATAGAATATACAATCATTGTCTGCAATAAATGCTTTCCGGATTTCTTTTCCTTTTGCATCACGGATAGGAATATTTTGTAAATTAGGATTGCTCGAACTTAATCTTCCTGTCGCCGTAACTGTTTGATTGTACGATGTATGTACTTTGTTATCGTGTTTATTAATAAGCAAGGGTAGGGCATCGATGTAGGTACTCAACAGTTTTTTCAGACTGCGGTATTCCAGTATTTTTCCTACTATCGGATGTGTATCTTTGAGGCTTTCGAGGGTTTCTTCGCTCGTTGTATATTGTCCTGTTTTTGTTTTTTTAGGCTTATCAATGATTTTGAGTCTGTCGAACAGAACTTCGCCCACTTGCTTGGTCGAATTAATATTGAATTCATATTTAGCAAGGGAAAAAATTTCTTGTTCTATGTCTCCCATTTCTTTGGTAAGCGTATCCGATGATTCTTTGAGTGCTTTGGTATCAAGTCTTACTCCGGTATGCTCCATATCAGCAAGTACGTATATAAGAGGGAGTTCTATTTCGTAGAACAACTTATTCAGTTCGTTTTTCTCTATTTCTTTTTCAAGAATATTTTTTAGTTTTAGAGTTACATCAGCATCTTCACAAGCATAATCCCTGATTGCTTTTGGTTCGAGATTACGCATATTCAATTGATTTTTACCTCTTGGCCCGATAAGTTCGTCTATGTGTATGGTTTTATAGTTAAGATAGGTTTCAGCCATATAATCCATATTGTGACGCAACTCCGGATTTAGCAGGTAATGGGCAATCATGGTATCGAATAGTTGACCTTTTACATGGATGTCGTATTTTTTGAGGACAATGATATCGTATTTTATGTTTTGACCAATTTTAACAATATTTTCATTTTCCAGAAAATCTCTGAAAATTTCTATTTGTTTTTTTGCTTCATCAAATTTTGGAGAGATTGCTACATAAAATGCTTCACCTTCTTCCATAGCGAACGACATTCCTACAATTTCGCTGTCTATTGGATCTACTCCGGTAGTTTCGGTGTCAAATGAGCAAAATTTTTGTGATAGTATTTTATCTTTTAATTCGATCATTTCTTTCTCATTATCAATAAGATAATAGTTATAAACCATATCTTTCAACTCGTTGAGATTCGAATATTTTTTTTCTTCCGGTAGATTGTCCGTAAATTCGGCGAAGAGATTGCCTTGAGCTTCGTCTTTTTTGGGAGTTGATTTTGTTTCTCTTTTTAAGACCCTATTTATGAGAGTGCGGAATTCTAATTCTTCGAAAAGATTTTCTATTTTTTCTTCATCGATTGGTTTTCTTTCAAATTCTTCTTTTTTGAATTCAAAAGGGACATCTATTTTTATAGTTGCTAAAAATTTGGAAAAAAGAATTTGTTCTTTGTTCGATTCTAATTTTTCTTTCAGGGTTCCTTTTATTTCGGAAGTATGTTTTAATATATTTTCAATGGTTCCAAAATCGGCAATTAACTTTTCGGCAGTTTTTGCCCCGACACCCGGACATCCCGGAATATTATCGGAACTATCACCCATCAAACCTAGCAAATCTATCATAAGTAGGGGAGAGGCAATATTGTATTTTTCCATAATTGCTTTTGAATCCAAAACATCGAATCCGTTACCTGCAAATTTTGGTTTGTACATATGAATCCTTTCACTCGTGAGTTGTCCGTAATCCTTATCAGGAGTCATCATATATACATCTAGGTCTTCCTGTTCTGCTTTTTTTGCTACTGTTCCTATGACATCGTCAGCTTCAAACCCCGGAATTTCAAGTATTTTGATATTGTAGGCACTGATTATATCTTTGATAATAGGTACTGCAAGACGAATATCTTCGGGTGTTTCTTGTCGTTGTGCTTTATAAGCTTCGTATGCTTCATGTCTGAATGTAGGTCCTGCAGGATCAAATGCAACTGCAATATGAGTCGGGTTTTCCTTTTTCAGAACTTCTTCCAAAGTATTGATAAAACCAAATACTGCTGATGTATTTTGTCCTTTTGAGTTGACTCTGGGATTTTTTATGAAGGCATAATATGATCTATATATAAGTGCGTAAGCATCGATAAGGAATAATTTCATACGAAAATATTAGTTAAATAGTTCTATTTCTTTGTAAAGTTACAAATAAATGGCTCTAAAAGCTGAATTATTTATAAATTTGCATTTCAACTAATTGTTATATGGATAAAAAGCTTTTGATAGCTAAACCGATAGCTTCAGAACTCGAACGATTTAATGTCTATTTTAAGGAATCGATATCTTCTGATAATGGTAGAATTCAGGCTATTATAGATTATATAATGAGGTCAGATGGTAAGCATATACGTCCGATTTTGTTGTTATTGGCGGCTAAGGCTTGTGGTGAGATAAATGAGACTGCCTACCATTCGGCTGTTACAGTTGAATTATTGCATACAGCTTCGTTGATTCATGACGATGTAGTTGACGAGTCTTTATTGAGGAGAGGTAAACCTTCTGTTAATGCTATTTATGATAATAAAATGGCAGTATTGGCTGGAGACTATTTTCTTTCCACTGCTTTGATAAAGAGTGTACTGACCGGAAATATGGAGATTATTTCTTCTATTTCGGGTTTAGGCAGAAGTCTGGCTGAAGGAGAATTGAATCAGCTTTCTTTGGCAAAAGAGATTATTCTGGATGAAAAAGAGTATTTTGAAGTAATTAAAAAGAAAACAGCTTCGCTTTTGGCTATATGCATGAGGATAGGAGCTTTGTCTGCCGGTGCTGATCAGAAAACGGTTGATAAATTTGAATGTTTAGGAGAATCTTTAGGTATATGTTTCCAATTGAGAGATGACATTTTTGACTATTTCTCAGATAATGTTGGGAAACCTACAGGAAACGATATAAGAGAAGGAAAGGTTACTTTGCCTTTATTATTTGCTTTGAAGAATGCGGATAAAGCTTCTTCTCAGAAGATGATAGACATTATATCGAAGGCTGATTTTTCGAATGAAAAAGTAGCTCTTTTAATAGATTTTGCGAAAAATAACGGAGGTATAGATTATGCCTACGATAAGATAGATTATTACAAAAAGCAGGCTCTTGATATCATAGATACCTTATATGACGATGAAGTGAAAGTTTCTTTGTTACATACTGTAGATTATGTAGTTGAGAGGGTGTATTAATTCTGATTGATTCTATGAAAACCTATCCGACAATTTCCCTTTTGTTGGTGTTGTTTATCATTTTCGGTTGCCGGGTACAGGCAGCTGAGGTTTCTTTTGGTTCTCATGAAAAGCTTATAAGAGTATATGATCTACCGGAGAATGGGCGTTATATTTCGTCCGATGGCAGAGATTTCGATATAGGCTATAAGTATACTACATATGATTTCTTCGTAATCCCTGTTTTTATAGAAGGTGAAGGCCAGTTTGTGGGATATATCAATGAATCGGATTATGAATTACTTACAGCAGAAGGAATAGAGGTAATATCTAAGGAAAATCATATCCCAGATCTTAAGTCTTTGGTACATATACCGGCTTGGGATAAGTGGGGTGGCAAAGTGTTTCTTTTAGCTGTATTTTCGTGTATTGTACTGTTGGTTCTCCGTAAGAAACGAAGGAAATATGATGAAGAGAATGAACTCGAATTATAAAATAAAAGCCGCTCATAACATTGTTATCGAGCGGCTTATTTGTTATTATTTTATACTATCCAAAAGGTTTGAAGCTAAACGGCTTGCCCCGATACGGAACAATTCGTTATTACACCATCCGTCACCTAAGACTTCTTTTACTACTGTGTAGTATTTCACTGCATCTTCGGTAGTAGCGATTCCACCAGAGGCTTTAAAACCTACTTTACGGCCGGTTTTAGCATGATATTCCTTGATAGCTGTACACATCACATAAGCGGCTTCCAGAGTAGCTCCTTCGTATACCTTACCGGTAGATGTTTTAAGGAAATCTGCTCCCGAATATAGTGATAATACAGATGCTTTCATTATAGAAGAAGCTGTTTTAAGAGCTCCTGTTTCGAGTATAACTTTCAAGTGTGCATCGCGGCAGGCATGTTTCAGTTCGTCTATTTCCTCGCATGTTTCTTCATAATTCTCTTCAAGGAATAGTCCCAGATTAAGTACAATATCTATCTCGTCTGCTCCATTGGCTACAGCTAAAGCTGTCTCTGCTACTTTCACTTCGGGGAATGTTTGTGAAGTAGGGAATCCTCCAGATACACATGCTATTTTTACGTTTTGTGCGGTGAGTGCTTCTTTAACTGTTTCGGCAAAGTTGGGATATACGCAGATGGCGGCAACGTTGCTGATATCGGGAAATGTGCCTTCAAAGGCATTTACCTTTTCAGTGAATCTCCACACGTCTTCGCGGGTATCGGTCGTATTCAATGTAGTCAGGTCAATACAGGTATATAGTTTTTTATATACATCGGTGGTATTGTTCGCTGCAAATTTCTTTGCGATTATATCTTGTACTCTTGCTGTAATATCAGCATCTTTCAGTTCTGTATTGTATTGTTTCAGAACATCTTGGTACTTGTTAGTTGTAGCCATGATTTATTACTTTAATTTATGGTTATTTTTATGTCTGTCTTTGTCTCTCGAAGTCTTTTTCTCCATATTCTTGTTGAATGCTTCGGTAAGGTCCACGCCTGTCTGATTAGCGAGGCAGATAAGTACCCAAAGTACATCGGCCATTTCGTCGGCAAGATTTTTGTCGAGATCCGACTTCTTAAAAGACTGGTCGCCATACGTGCGTGCCATTATACGTGCCAGTTCGCCAACCTCTTCTGTCAGGATAGCCATATTGGTAAGTTCGTTGAAATACCGTACACCATATGTCTTGATCCATTCGTCTACTTTGTTCTGTGCTTCTGATATAGTCATATTTCGCATTTTAAGCTATTCTCTTTGCTTCGAATCTATCCAGATGGTTACTGGTCCGTTGTTTATTAATTGAACGTCCATATCGGCTCCAAATTCACCCGTTTGAACAGGCTTTTCATGCAGATCTTCCAAATCGGTACAAAATTGCTCGTAAAGCGGAATCGCAATGGACGGCTTTGATGCCCTGATGTAAGAGGGTCTGTTGCCTTTTTTAGTGGATGCGAACAGGGTAAATTGAGACACTACAAGTATTTCGCTGCTGACTTCTTTTGACGAGCGGTTCATAACACCGTTTTCGTCGTCGAATATCCTTAGGTTGACGATCTTGTTAACCAGCCACTGAATGTCTTCGGCGTTGTCACTGTCTTCAATTCCTAAAAGTATAAGTAAACCGTTGTTTATTTTCGATTTTACTTTATGATCTATTGTTACCGATGCTTCTTTTACTCTTTGGATTAATGCTCGCATTATGACTCTCTTACTTTATTGAAATACAAAAATAGTAATTAATATATTAGCTCTGCCTTTTAAGCCGGGATTTGTTTCGTGACAAAAAGTAAACATTCTTATACAAATAAGTATACACAGGTGTCACTTTTTGTTTACTCTGTCACTTTACTAAAGTATTTATTATTAGATGTATATATTGTATAAGGTGACAAAGGTGACAAAAGTGACACGTTTTTTCTTACTTTCTTTTTGTTCATATTCAATTGATTTAAGCATTTCTATATAGATAAAAAGCCGGTCAGAATTTTGAAGTGCCCCCCCAAAGTTGGACAATAAATTATTAACTATATTTAGATTGAGTTCGGTATTTTACCGGGCTCAATCCGTTTAAAGACAGTTT
>NZ_FQUC01000045.1 GCF_900128985.1 Indolivaga macrotermitis
AAGATATCGACCGCAAACATATACATATCGTTTCTGTCCGTGTAGACGAGACCGGGAAAAAGATAAGCGATTCATTTGAAAAGAAACGTTCGGATACCATTCGTAAAGAGTTGGAGAAAAAGTATAGCCTGCTCCCAGCTGAGAAGCAACGGCAACCGGAGAATCTTCCTCTCAAACGGGTAGATTATAAAGCGGGTGATGTAAAGAAGCAGGTTTCCAATGTCGTAAAAGCTGTGATGAAGTCCTACCGCTTCCAGAGCCTCAATGAATACCGGGCTGTACTTTCAATATATGGTGTAACCGTTGAAGAAGTCAAAGGCGAGGTTAGGGGCAAGGCCTATAACGGCTTGGTCTATTCGGCATTGGACAGGAAAGGTGAAAAGGTCGGCAATCCCTTCAAGGCATCATTGATTGGAAAGGCTGTCGGCTATGATGCTTTACAGAAGCGGATCGCGTTTTCCAAACAATCCATGAAGGAGAAAGCTGTATATAACAGGAGCCGGAATATTATATCTACGCTTTTAGCCAATAAACCGGATCGAAAGGTTTTTGAAAAGGAACTCGCTAAAAATGGTATATCCGTATTATTCCGTGAAAACGATGATAAACGTATCTATGGTGTAACCTTTATCGACCTTCAGGAAAAAATGGTATTCAACGGTTCCCGCTTGGGCAAGGAGTTTTCGGCGAATGTCTTTCATGAACTGTTCAACGGGAACAGCAGGCAGGAAGATAAGGACTTTGGTATGGACAGGTCATTTGATACCAACAGTTATTCCCCCGGACAAGAATCTGCCAGCGAAGCTATCGCCGGGATATTCTCCATGGAGCAGCACGGGGACAATTACGAAGAGATTGCTTTCACTAACCGCATGAAGCGGAAAAAGAAAAGACGCAAGGGATTCGGTTTATAATTAGCAAATTAGGCAATTAGCAAATTTGAATTGAAAATCGGCGGAGCCAAAATTGGCGCAAAGCGACAATGCCATTTGCTAATATGCTAATTTTCAAATTCACTCATTAACAAATTGATTTTATTATGCAACAGGAAGACGATTTAAGAGGATTAGCCAAAGTCATGGAGTTCATGCGGGCTATCAGTATATTATTTGTAGTAATTCATATTTACTGGTTCTGTTACCAGGCCATATCGGAACAGGGCATTGATATAGGCGTAGTAGATAAAATCCTGCTGAATTTTCAAAAGACGGCGGGGTTGTTTTCTAATATACTTTGGACAAAGCTGTTCGCCGTGGTGTTTCTGGCGTTGTCCTGCCTCGGGACAAAAGGTGTAAAAGAAGAAAAAATCACATGGAATAA
>NZ_FQUC01000017.1 GCF_900128985.1 Indolivaga macrotermitis
GTGATGGGGAATGTTTCGATTAATGATAATGGGGTGATGACGTATGATATTAAGGTGGAGTCGGATTATGATTCGTTTTTGACGGTGGTGTTTGTCTTAAAGTGAGGTCTCTGACTTTTTTATTTTTCTAATTAGAACGAATAACAATGAAAAAACTGATATATGTATGCCTTCTATTAATAGGCTTTTCGATAAATTCTTATGCACAGAAGGAAACGAGCTGGTGGTATTTTGGATATAATGCAGGCTTGAATTTCAATATATTAAATGATGCTACTGCCGATGATGCTACAACTGTAACTAATATGCCTGAACCGATTGTTGGCCCTTTAAGTACCCGTGAGGGTTGTTTTACTGTTTCAACATATGACGGACAGCTCTTGTTTTCGTCGGATGGGTCGACGGTTTATGATAAAAACGGGGATATTATGACAAATGGAACCGGATTGTTAGGAAACTTCTCAGCTACCCAATCCGGAATAGTCATACCTCGCCCAGGAAGTACAACTGAATATTATGTTGTAACTGTTCCGGCTGTAGGAGGAACGGACGGGTTAAACTATTCAACTATAGACATCACTATGAGCGGTGGATTAGGGGCAGTAACTTCCAAAAACAATATAATTAAATCCGGATCTGTTTATGAAAATATCGCGGCTGTGCCTAATTCAAACGGAAAAGACTATTGGTTGCTTCACCGTACTCTGCAAACATTCTACGTTTGGGCAGTCACAGCCACTGGTATAGCCACAACCCCTGCATTTACAATCACAAACTCTTTGATTAATACAGTTCGTTACCCCGGAGAAATAGTGGTATCTTCTGATTTTCTGAAAATCGCATCATTTAATCATTCCGGAGGACAGGTTATATCTGCCATCTTTAATCCTGCAACCGGACAAATTTCTAATGTACAAGTATTAGAGACCGGCTTAATTACATATGGAGGAACCTTTTCTCCGAATAATAAATACTTGTATGTTGGAGTTCTAGAAAATACAGGAGACCTCTATAACATAACGTGGGATAACTTAAGAGCGGGTAATTCTATGACTTATTTGGGAAAAGGTTTCGTTAATGTTAAAGTAGGCCTGAATAAACGCCTCTATGGGGTCGAGGTCAGTGTCAATAGCCCGGAAACTCCAACAAAAAATCTATCGGTTGTAATGAACCCAGACGAAGGGGGTACAAATATCAAATATTTTACTAATTACCTTAAGAATGAAGCAGCCTTTGGCCTTCCTGCATTTGCCGCCGGATTTATCCGTATTATTCCTAAAGAACAACCTTTTGCCTGTACGGCGCATGACCGGACTTATTCTGTGGAAGTGGATCTTTCGGGTGGAAATGCTCCGGCCAGACTCGAATGGTATTTCGGGGATGGAACGGCTAGGGTGAATCAAACGGTTACTACTTCGCAAAGTGAATATTCGCAAAAGCATTCGTATAATAATTCGGGATTGTATACGATTACGGTTACTCCGTATAAAGCGGATGGGACTTCTCTGACGCCTATTACTATGGAGGCGAATATTGTTGATTGTTCTTTGAAGGCGAATAGAATGACCCGCTCGGATTTGCTGAATTCCAAACAACTCGCCGAATAGTTTTATCTATAACATAGAATGAGGAATGAAGAATGAAGAATAAAAAAATAAGAAAACAGTGTCACTTTTGTTACTTTTGTCACCTTTTTAGATTTAATTGTTTGGTTTTTAGCGCTTAAACAAAGTGACATGGGTTACACAAGTGTCACTTTACTGACACCTTTTTGTATACTTTTTAATGGAAACAATATGAAATATTTGAATATAAGGCTATTAGTTATCGTGATATGTGTCACTTTTACTATCAATGCTACGGCTCAGATAGGGGTGAATACGGATAATCCGAACAGTTCGGCTGTGCTGGATATTAATGGGTATGATTATGATAAGGGGTTACTTATTCCTCGGATGACGACTGCTCAGAAACTGGCTATTGTTAGTCCGGCTTCGGGCTTAATGGTATATGATACGGATTATAGGTGTGTTTCTCTGTATAAGGATATGCCTGCTAATCCGGGGACTTTTTCGTGGTCTTGTCTGACTTTGTATAACCGTCACTTCCTGTATATGCCTTCGGTGAATATTCCTACTTCGGATGGTTCGGGGAGTTTATTGACGGGGACTCAGTCTATTAATCTTTATAATGTGTATTATGCGGGGTTTAATTCTCCGAGGGTGAAGAGTACGGGTGCGCCGGCTGTGATTCCGTTTTTTTCAGGTTCGCAGTTGAATTATTATGTGACGTATTGTGATCCGTGTATTACGGTGACGGGGATTAGTGAGGCGGGGGTGATGAGTTATACGGTGAATTCCTTGCCGAATTATGATGCGTTTGTGAATGTGGTATTTACGCTAAAGTAGGGCAAAATGATAGCTCGCACCATAACGATGCGAGCTTTCTTTCACTATATATTTCGAGATAGATTAATATCCTCTGATAGCTTTTACTCCCGGAAGTACTTTTCCTTCGATAAACTCAAGAAGAGCACCACCACCTGTAGATACATAAGATACTTGATCTGCCAGACCGAACTTGTTTACACAAGCAACAGAGTCACCACCTCCTACAAGAGAGAACGCTCCGTGTTTAGTAGCATCTGCAATAGCTTCTGCAACTACTTTAGATCCGTGAGAGAAGTTTTCGAATTCGAACACTCCTACAGGACCATTCCAAAGGATAGTTTTTGAATTTTTGATTACTTCAGCAAATTCAGCTTCACCTTTAGGACCGATATCAAATCCAGACCATCCGTCAGGGATATTGTCAGCATCAGTGATTTGAGTATTAGCATCGTTCGCAAATTTATCACCTAATTTAGCATCAGTAGCCAATACAAGGTTTACATTGTTAGCTTTCGCTTTTGCCATGATTTCTTTAGCTAATTCCAGTTTATCATCTTCACATAATGAATTACCGATTTTTCCGCCTTTAGCTTTTTCGAAAGTAAATGCCATACCACCACCGATGATCAGGTTGTTTACTTTAGACAAAAGGTTTTCGATAATATCGATTTTTGAAGATACTTTAGATCCACCGATAATCGCTGTGAATGGACGAGCAGGGTCTTTCATGATTTTCTCTACAGCATCCACTTCTTTTTGAAGCAGGTAACCGAACATTTTGTGGTCTGCATCAAAGTAGTCTGCGATCAAAGCAGTAGAAGCATGTGCACGGTGAGCAGTACCGAACGCATCATTTACATATACATCAGCATAAGAAGCCAATGTTTTAGTAAAGTCTTTTTGCTTTTCTTTAATAGCTTTCTTAGCAGCAGCTTTTTCATCGTCAGAAGCATCTTCTGCTAAACCGCGAGGTTTACCTTCTTCTTCTGCATAGAAACGAAGGTTTTCTAGTAAAAGAGCTTCTCCCGGTTGTAGAGCAGCAGCTTTCATAGCAGCCTCTTCACTGGCACAATCACTGGCAAATTGAACATCCACACCCAAAAGCTTAGATACATGCGATAAGATATGTTTCAATGAATATTTATCTTCAACACCTTTAGGACGCCCAAGGTGTGATGCTATAATAGGGCTACCACCGTCGGCGATAATCTTTTTCAATGTAGGCATAGCTGCACGGATACGAGTATCATCTGTAATGTTGAAGTTTGCATCCAAAGGCACGTTGAAATCAACTCTCACAAATGCCTTCTTTCCGGCAAAGTTAAATTTGTCAATTGTAATCATAACTTTTTGAGTTTAAAATATATTTAATGAAATATTTTCTAATGTATTATTCCTAATAACCCTCATCGCTGATGGGCGATACAAATATACAAAATTATGTTTTAGATATTTTACAGTCGAATCAAAAAGAAAAGCCCGGTTACATTTTCTGTAAACGGACTCCTTTTCTTTACTTCTGATCGGAATATATTATTCTTCGCTTTCTTTTTTCTTACCGGGAAGATATCCCCATACTATAGCGACTAATAGTAAGGCAAGAACCGGTTTCAACCCAACTTTATTCCACATGGAAGGGCTTGGCTTTTCGCTTAATTCGATATTGTATTCCTTAGCTAGTTTAGTTATGGTATCATTATCGATTTCCCAATACGTTTCTTCATCATCAGATATAAGTACATATTGCGCCTCACTGTAATTCCATACCGGCATCCAAAACAAACCGAATTGGTCATATGCTATACCAATATTTACATGGGTTCCATTATCCATCACCGCATCGGTAGGTAACTTATCCCTAGTTTCCAGATGTACTCCGCTGTGATAAACAATAACCCCTTTTGCCTCTACCTGCTGTAATGCCCCAAGGCAGAATAGCATAAAAATAAATAAAATGATCTTTTTCATTGCTTGTTCAATGTTCTAAAAGTGTTGTTGAGTAATAAATTATTTAAAGTACAGCAAAAGTATAAAAAAATCATAACAAACAAAAATATTCCCTAACACTCTTATCTACATATAAAACGAATTATCAAGCATTTAAGAAAACAAGCAGGGGAATCTTCAATCTTATTGTTGATAATCAAGCTGACAAAATGAAACCAAAAAGAGTCCTCTGCGACAGGGCAAGCCCAAATATCCTTTTTAGATATATCGAAAATAAGCCCTATATTGTATTCCCAAATTAAAGTTATATAGTTTCAACAACCTTTTGAATAGACTGTATTTATATAACACAATTTATCATAGCATACTTTCGGTTAAATTTGCCCCACAAAAAATCAGAGGCATTCCAATATCTATCAAGGTTTTTTCTTTATTACATATAATGACTATACAGCTTAATCTTTTTTAACGACAAAATATTCATTCTGACATTTAACATTTATAAATTTGTCAGGCTTTTAACGAAATACTAAAATATAACTTATAATATTTTCTACTTATGGCTCAAGTTGATATTCGAGAATTGAATGAACGGATCGAAAGTAAAAGTGCCTTTGTTAACATGATAACTATGGGCATGGACAAGGTAATTGTCGGTCAGAAGCATTTGGTCGAGTCGCTCTTAATCGGGCTTTTATCTGACGGGCACATCCTGCTCGAAGGAGTTCCCGGTCTTGCTAAAACTCTTGCGATAAAAACATTAGCTTCACTTATTGAAGCAGATTATCGCCGCATACAGTTCACTCCAGACTTATTGCCTGCCGATGTTATCGGAACAATGATATACAGCCAAAAGAACGAAGAGTTCTTAGTAAAAAAAGGGCCTATCTTTTCGAACTTCGTATTAGCGGATGAGATCAACCGTGCTCCTGCCAAAGTACAGAGTGCGCTTCTTGAGGCTATGCAGGAACGTCAGGTTACAATCGGTGAAACTACGATGAAACTACCTAAGCCTTTCCTTGTAATGGCTACACAAAACCCTATCGAGCAAGAAGGTACTTATCCATTACCCGAAGCACAGGTAGACCGTTTCATGCTAAAAGTTATTATTAACTACCCTAAAAAAGAAGAAGAAAAACTAATCCTTCGCCAGAATATACAGAACGAATACGAAGCCCTCAGACCTGTAATGAAGGCTGATGAGATAATTGAGGCTCGCAAAGTAGTCAGTGATGTATATCTGGATGAAAAGATCGAAAAATACATTGTAGATATTGTTTTTGCAACACGTTTCCCTGCTGACAACGGCTTACAATCGTTGAAAGGGCTGATCGGATTCGGAGCTTCGCCCCGTGCATCGATCAGTTTAGCTTTAGCTTCACGTGCTTACGCCTTTATCAAACGCAGAGGTTATGTAATACCTGAAGACGTACGCGCCGTTTGCCACGATGTATTGCGTCATCGTATCGGTCTTACCTACGAAGCAGAAGCAAGTAATACAACTTCGGACGAAATTGTAAGTGAAATACTTAATAAGGTTGAAGTACCTTGATCAATGTGTAAATACTATTCGTATGGCAGTGTGCCTCTGAAGAAAATACCTGCGGCACATTACATATCTTAGACCATTAGCACATTATATTATATGGAAACAAGCGAATTACTAAAGAAAGTACGTCAGATAGAGATTAAAACCCGGGGATTGTCACGCAATATTTTTGCAGGACAATATCACTCTGCATTCAAAGGTAGAGGAATGGCTTTTTCGGAAGTGAGGGAGTATCAGTTCGGTGACGATATACGTGACATCGATTGGAATGTGACAGCCCGTTACAATAAGCCTTTTGTCAAAGTATTCGAAGAAGAACGCGAAATGACCGTCATGTTGCTGATCGATGTTTCGGGTAGCCTTGATTTTGGAACACATCAGCAAACCAAACGGGATATTGTTACTGAAATGGCGGCAACATTGGCATTTTCTGCAATTCAGAACAATGACAAAATCGGAGTTATTTTCTTTACGAACAAAATCGAAAAATTTATCCCTCCTAAAAAAGGGAAAAAACACATTTTGTACATTATTCGTGAACTGATCGATTTCCAGCCGACAAATACCCATACCGATATGGCTATGGCTCTTAAGTTTTTGACCAATGCCATCAAAAAAAGATGTACAGCTTTCTTAATATCCGACTTTCTGGATATTTACGATTATGACAATGCCCTGACCATTGCTAACCGAAAGCACGACCTCATTGCACTACAGGTATATGATCAACTGGAAACTGAACTTCCTGCTGTGGGGCTTATTAAAATGTTAGATGCCGAAACCGGTGATGAAACATGGATCGATTCGTCTTCGAAGGCTGTCAGGGAACGGTATCACAGGTACTATCAGAAACAGTTGATGGAAGTGGCACAAGCCTTTACCAAAAGTAGAGTCGATAATGTATCGATCAATACAAATGAAGATTACGTGAAGGCTCTTTTGACTTTGTTCCACAAAAGAAATTATATGAGATAGTTGTTTCTCATTTCGAATTATATGAAGGTCTCTTTTACGCTAAAATACTTATGTTGAAAAAGAATACGTTTATACTGACAATCTTATTTTGCTGTATTTCATTGATACAAATTCCGCTGCAAGCCCAAAAAGCGACAGCCAGAGTAAGTATTGACAAGCACGAAATATCAATCGGACAGCAAGCAACCATAAGTTTACAGGTAATAGCACCTAAGGGCAGACAGATTGCTTTTCCTGTATATCCCGACTCTTTAGTCAATGGAATAGAAGTGCTGGGAATGCCTAAACCGGATACCACTTTTGCCCATGAGGTAATGACAATTACCCAAAAGTATGTAATTACATCATTCGATTCGGCATTATACCATATCCCCTTTATACCGGTAATCGATGGTAAAGATACAATCAAATCAAATGATTTTGGGTTGAAAGTCAGTACGCCACCTCTTTCGGAGGCGACCAACGCCTATCTGGAACATTTGAAAGCCAATCCTAACGATTCGATTATTTTTGATAAACTGGCGGTAAATGACATTAAGCCTGTACAGGTTCCCGATTTCGTATGGCAGGATTATTTAGTATATATTCTCGGTGCATTGTTGATACTATTGCTTATAGCCGCAATAATTATAGGTATTTACATATATAAGAAAAAGAAGGAAAAAGGTTACTATTTCAAACCTCAGATTATTGAACCTCCGCACGTTATTGCTCTACATGCCTTAGACCATGTAAAAGTTGAAAAATTATGGCAACAAGGACGTGAAAAAGAGTATTATACAGAAATCACGGACATACTCCGTAAATATATTGAAGACCGTTATCACGTAAATGCTTTCGAGAAAACATCTGACGAAATTCTAGCGATTGCTAATAATTTTATGTTGGCTG
Source organism: Indolivaga macrotermitis (assembly GCF_900128985.1). Classification (GTDB taxonomy): domain Bacteria; phylum Bacteroidota; class Bacteroidia; order Bacteroidales; family Dysgonomonadaceae; genus Dysgonomonas_A; species Dysgonomonas_A macrotermitis. The sequence goes on from NZ_FQUC01000017.1 coordinate 7,753, forward strand.
ACTCTTCGTCTGACAGTTTGAGACAAATACTGAAACTTGCAGACCTGGTTAAGTTTGCCAAATACAAACCATTCCCTGACGAAAATGACTTAAGCCTTGTAAATGCTTATCTGTTCATTAACCAGACAAAACTAGAAGTACCTGTAACGGAAGTAGTCAACGAAATTCCCGAAAAAGTGGTACACGATAATAATGAACCGGAAACACCTATCGACTGGACTATTTCTGACGATGACATGTTAGACGAGCATAAAAATAAATAAGAGATACTGAACAAAATGGAATTTGCAAACCCTAAATACCTGTTTTTACTTATTTTACTGATACCCCTTATCGTATGGTATATCATAAAACTAAGAAAAGTACAGCCTACTCTGAAAATGTCCTCAACCGGAGCTTTCAGAGGTGTATCACCTTCGATTAAAGTACACTTAAGACACGTACCTTTTATATTGAGAATAATAACAATCGCTTTAGTAATTATTGTTATAGCACGGCCTCAGAATTCAAACTCATGGGAGACTTCTCAATCGGAAGGTATCGATATAGTCATGGCTCTCGACGTGTCGGGTTCGATGATGGCTCAAGACTTCAAACCGAACCGTTTGGAGGCTGCAAAAAAAGTAGCATCTGAGTTTATTTCCGACAGGGAGCAGGATAAAATAGGCTTGGTTATTTTTGCCGGAGAAAGTTTTACACAAGCCCCTTTAACCACCGATCACGGAGTCCTTCTAAATCTTTTGCACGAGATACGTCCGGGAATGATCGAAGACGGAACCGCTATCGGGCTAGGTTTGGCTAATGCCGTAAACCGTTTGAAAGACAGCCAAACACAATCGCGTATAGTAATTCTGCTAACCGATGGCTCAAACAATCGTGGGCAAATAGCTCCTGTAACCGCTGCAGAACTAGCTAAGAGTTATGGCATACGTGTATATACAATCGGAGTAGGTACACGGGGTATGGCTCCAGCTCCCGTCATGACTCCTTTTGGCGAAAGAATACAGAATGTACCTGTAGACATCGATGAGAAAACCTTGACGCAAATAGCGGAAATGACAGGAGGAGAGTATTTCAGGGCTGTAGACAATACCAGCCTGAAAAAGATATATGCTCAAATAGATTCAATGGAAAAATATCTCATCAGTGTAAATAAAGTTACCCGTAAGCAAGAGCTATACCTTCCTTATGCTTTATTAGCGGTAGGCTTATTGCTCCTCGAGATAGTTCTGCGCCGTACGTGGTTACGGAATATTCCTTGATGAAGTATCATCTGTAATAATAAGTAACAGTAATTTAATAATACATTTTTCAGAATACAGCAAATTATTGTTCTTTTACTTATAAAACCAATAAAAAGGTCTGAGATCTTAAAATAAACAATAGATATGTTTCGATTTGCCAATCCCGAATATTTGTATCTGCTATTTTTACTACCAGTATTAATAGCCGGATTTATATTCTTGAATATACAGAAGCGAAAAGCTGTTCAAAAGTTGGGCAACCTGCAATTGGTTAAGCGCCTGATGCCCGAACTATCACTGAAACGTTCTTATCTGAAGTTTTGGCTCGTATTTTCCATATTCGTATTGGGAATAGTTGTACTTGCACGTCCCCAGTTCGGAACAAAGGTCGAAAAGGTCGAACGTAAAGGTATCGAACTTGTGATAGCTATCGACGTCTCCAATTCCATGCTGGCTCGTGATATTAATCCTGACAGGCTATCGAAGGCAAAACAGATACTAACGCGGATTATAGATGAACGCAAAAATGACAAAGTAGCAATAGTTGTATTCGCCGGAGAAGCATATGTGCAGCTACCGATGACTACAGATATACAATCGGCTAAGATATTCCTTGATAATATAAACCCTTCCCTCGTACCTGTACAAGGAACTGTTATAGGAAGTGCTATAAACATAGCCATGAATAGTTTCACCAGTGAAAAGGAAGTAGATAAATCTATTATCCTTATAACCGATGGAGAAGGACATGAAGATAACGCTGTACAAATGGCTGAACAAGCCGGATCTGTCGGTATTCAGGTCAATGTGGTAGGTATCGGGTCAGCACAAGGAGCACCGGTTCCCGTTTCGTCGACCAGCAATGAGATGAAAAAAGACAACGAAGGGAACGTGGTGGTATCTAAACTCAACGAAGAGATGTGTAAGCAAATTGCACAGGCCGGAAAAGGCATGTATGTAAGAGCCGATAATTCGAATAACGCACTAAAAAGCCTTCAGGCTGAGTTAGATAAATTACAGAAAAAAAATGTTGACGGAGTTACATATTCCGAATACGATGAAAAATTCCAGTTTTTTGCCTGGTGTATGCTTATCCTACTGATTATTGAAGTTTGCATATTCGATAAGAAGAACAAAATATTCAGAGGCATCAGGTTATTTAAATAAAGGATGTATTCCTTATTATTTCACTATAATACAGACATATAATACCTTTAATGATTTTCGAGAAAAATATGAAACAAATAATTATAGCACTGTTTATATTCATATCCACATCTGCTTTGTTTGCACAAAGACAGGTAAGAAAGGATATTCGTAAAGGTAACGATGCCTACAAAGAACAATTATATAATGCAGCCGAAGCGAGTTATAAATCGGCTTTAGAGAAAAATGCAGCATCGCCTGAGGCTATTTATAACTTAGCCAACTCCTATTATAAACAGGGCAACTGGGATAATGCACTAAAAACATATCAACAATATCTGGCAACCGAAAACTCCAACCAGACTAAAATGGGTTCGGCCTGGTATAATATAGGTAATACTTTACTACAGAAAAAAGATCTGAAGCAGTCTATGGAGGCTTACAAAAAAGCCCTTCGATTAAACCCAAATGATGAAGAAGCACGATATAATCTGGCTACTGTACAAAAAATAATCAAAGATCAGGAAGACAATAAACAAGACCAAAATAAGGATCAGAATAAAGACCAGAACAAGGACAAAAACAAAGATCAGAATAAGGATCAGAACAAAGACAAAGACCAAAATAAAGATAAGGACCAGAACAAGGATCAAAATAAAAATCAGGATCAAAAACAAGATCAACAGCCGCAAATGTCTCAGGAGAATATCCAACAATTGCTAAAGGCAATAGAACAAGACGAAAAAGAGACTCAGGAAAAAGTCCAGCAAATAAAGGCTGCTGACCGTAAACAGAAGAACGATAATAACAGGAGACAAAATAAAGACTGGTAATTGTCCGGGCTTAAAAAAATAATTTTATTGAAAAATTAGCCATCTGATGATTAATTTGTGAAATAGAAGTATGTACGCAATGCAAAAATATTTAGTATTATTCATTTTATCATTACTTAGCTTAAGTATAAGCTCTCAAGATGTTAGTTTTAGGGCCTCAGCTCCCAATGCCGTTGCCAAAGGAGACAACTTCCGGCTTATGTATACTCTCCGGGGAGGAGAAGGTAGCAATATAACTATTCCGGAAACCATAAAAGGATTCGATATACTGTACGGTCCTGCCGTTTCGTCCAGCTACAGTACACAGATTATTAACGGAAAAGCAACGACCGATTCTTCCGAGTCATACATCTATACATTGACAGCCTCCGAAGAAGGTACATTTACTGTGCCTGCCGCAACAATCAAAGTAAACGGAAAAACTTATACATCAAATACAGTACAGGTAAAAGTACTTCCCCCCGATAAAAATGCTCAAAATAATCAACAGGGAGGAAACCGATCGGGAGCACAAGCGTCTGAGTCTACTTCTACTGCACAAAAAATCAATCCTTCGGATGCATTTATACGTGCAATCGTATCTAAAACGAAAGTATATGAACAGGAAGCCTTTGTGGTTACTTTCCGTTTCTATACAACTCTACAGGTATCTGAACTCGGAAAAATAGAGTTCCCTGAATTTGAAGGCTTTATGGTCGAAGATCAAGACCTGCCTCCTACCCGTCAGCTAACTATGGAACATTATAACGGACGGAACTATTATTCGGTAGATCTCCGCCGTACTCTTCTATTCCCTCAACGTTCGGGAAAGATTACTATACCATCGGGAAAAATCGAAATGGTGTTTAACGTCAGATCAGGTAAAGCTGTCCAGACATTCTTCGGGCCTCAATATGTCATGACCGATGTAAAAAAAGTAATGACAACAACTCCGCTTACGATCAACGTTACCCCTCTTCCGGAAACAAAACCTGCTAATTTTTCGAATGGAGTGGGTACATTTACCATGACACCGTCAATCACTTCAACCAATATCAAAGCGAATGATGCTGTCACTCTAAAACTTGTAATCTCAGGAACAGGAAATATGAAGTTGATCAAGACTCCCGAACTTCAATTACCTAAAGATTTTGAGACATACGATCCCAAGATAACCAATGATCTGAAATATACAGACAAAGGGCTAACAGGTAGTAAAACCATCGAATACCTGTTTATACCACGATATCAGGGTACATACAAGATACCTCCTGTTCAATTAGTGTACTTCGATAATAATTCGAATTCGTATAAAACTTTATCTACACCCGAATATACTCTGAATGTAGCTAAAGACCCGAATGCCGGACAAAACAGTGCCACTAGTTTTAACAACCAGTCGGAAGTAAAAGTAGAGCAAGACATCAGATATCTGAAAACCGGAACTCCGTCTTTATCTAAAGTCGATACATTCCTGTTTGGATCGGTGGTGTACTACCTGTGGTATACCATTCCATTTATATTATTTGTCGTATTCTTCATCCTTTACCGTAAACAAATAAAAGAAAATGCGGATGTTATCAGGATGAAAACCAAACAAGCCAACAAAGTGGCGGTTAAACGTCTTAAGCTTGCCGGCAAGTATTTGCAGTCTCATCAAAAAGAACCTTTCTACGAAGAGGTATTGCGTGCGACATGGGGCTACCTCAGCGATAAACTCGTTATCCCTGTAGCTGACCTCAACCGCGACAACATAGAGCAGGAGCTAACCAGGTTCGGTGCATCGGAAGATCTTATCGATAAATTTATATCTATATTAGATACTTGTGAATTTGCCCGTTATGCACCGGCTGAATCTGACACAGCCATGGACGATTTATATAAAGATACAGTAGATGCCATCGGAGAAATGGAGAATCTAAAAGTAAAAAAATAATCGGGTACCTATGAAAAGAAAAGCGTATATGAAACCTATAATAACATTTATATTTATTATTACTGCCATATTCGGACTAAAGGCAGAGACTGTTTCTGAACAAGCCATCAATGCTTATCAGGACGGAAACTTCCGTAAAGCCATCGAGTTGCTTGAAGGAGAAATAAAGGTTCAGAAAGAACAGGGTAAAGTATCACCCGAATTATATTATAATCTGGGTAATGCGTATTTCAGAGTAAATGAAATACCTGAAGCATTACTGAATTACGAGCGCGCATTACTATATAATCCCGGAGACAGGGATACAAGACACAATATAGAATATGCTCAGACTAAAATAGAAGATAAGATACTCACTGCTGATAACTTTTTCCTGCAGATTTGGTTCGATGGAATCCAGAATCAAACTACCGCAAATAACTGGGCAAAATGGGCTATACTGTTTTTTGTCTTGTTTATTGCTGCATTATTTGTATTCTTTTTCAGTCCTAAATTAAATCTGAAAAAGGTTGGTTTTTACTCTGCAATAGTCTGTCTGGTCGTTGTTATATTTACGAATATATTCGCTTACCGCCAAAAAAGCCGGATCGAGAATCGTAATACAGCCATCATTATGGCCGGATCTGCTCCTGTAGCCAGCGCTCCCAATACTACATCCAAAGAGTTATTTATCCTCCATGCAGGGACTAAAGTTGTGATCAATAAAGTAGATGGAAGCTGGTATGAAATTGAAATTGCAAATGGCAGTATCGGGTGGATACAGAAAGATAAATTAGAAATTATTTAGCGGATGATTGGCAATGACACAGAAGCTGAGCGTTTTGTAGAAGGGATATTACCTTATGAAAGGGATGCTTTTTTATGGTTGAATGAAGTTGTACACAATATATTCTGGGACAGCTTTATGTGGATATACAGCGGCAAAATTACCTGGGTGCCGCTAGTTATTGTCGCTCTATTTGTATTTATTTACAAAGTAAAATGGAAAGAAGCCGCTATCCTGATATTCTGTATGGTATTGTTAGCTACACTATGTGACCAGTTATCGGCAGGAGTCGTAAAACATATATTCGAGCGGTTACGCCCCACGCATCATCCTGATTTTAAAGACTTCGTGATCATTGTAAACGATTACCGTGGCGGACGTTTCGGTTTCGTATCAGCACATGCTACCAATGGCTTTGGTGTGGCAACTTTTCTTGCATTGGTATTCAAGTACAGGCGATTCACCTGCGTTATTTTCTCATGGGCACTTATTACAGCATATTCACGCATATATCTGGGAGTTCATTTTATCTCCGATATTATCGGAGGGATGATTCTTGGTTCTATACTTGGATTTCTGGTTTATCTGCTCTTTCAGTTTTGCCGTATCAAAATACTGCATCACACGCCTGAGCAACTACGTATTCCCCTATTTTCGAGGCTAAGGGCAAACATTCTCTGCCTGACAATTGTTATCATTGTAATAACAATTTTTATAATAAGTCTACTCAACTTTATATTCGGTTTTAGTTGGTTCTTTTAAAAGGATTAATTAACTTTAATGCAACTATCTTTTAGTGTTGACCTTAATATATTCATTTATGACGAAAACGATTGAATACAATGAGCTTCGTAAGATTAAAGACAGATTGCCTGATGGTAGTATACACCAGATTGCAGAGAAGCTGAATTTATCTGTTGAGACTGTTCGCAACTATTTTGGCGGACATGACTATAAGAAGGGCGAGAGTTGTGGTATTCATATTGAATCAGGTCCTTATGGAGGAATTGTTTCTTTAGATGATACCCGTATTCTCGATATGGCTTTAGAGATGTTAAATGCTGAAAAAAACTAAAAAAGAATTATGAGCGATAAATTGGTTACACTTGCCATACATACCGAAACTAAGGCTAGAATATTGAAAACAGTACTCGAAAGTGAAAAAATCGATGTTACTGTCGAAAATGTAGGTAGTAATGATAGCAACCAGCCGACAGGGGTGCGCTTAAAGATTAAAGAGTCGGATTTACCGAGAGCCTTAAATATAGTAGAAAGTCGTAACTTATTTAGCTACAGTGAACCTGAAACTTACAAAACAGATGACGGGCGTAGAAGAATTTTAGTGCCTGTCGATTTTTCCGATTATTCCCTCAAAGCTTGCCAGATAGCTTTCAATTTAGCAAAAGAAATAGATGCTAAAGTCAAAATTCTTCACGTATATTTCAACCCTTATTACCCAACAGCATTACCAATGGCTGAGGCTTTTGCCTATCAGGGTAAGGAGGAAGCCGATTTTCAGAATATACTAGACAGGGTTAATAAAGATATTCAAAGATTATGCAATAAAATAGATGAGAAAATTGCTGATAAAGAATTTCCCTCCATCAATTATTCTTATGTTCTGAAAGAAGGATTACCCGAAGAAGAGATTGTGGCATTCGCCAAAGATTATAAGCCCGCTTTGATTGTTATGGGCACAAGAGGTAAAAATCAGAAAAGTGCCGACTTGATCGGAAGTGTTACCGCGGAAGTCATAGAGATGACCGAGATTCCAATATTGGCAATACCTGAGGAAACGTCGTTTAATGATTTCAAACAAGTAAAAAATATTTCTTTTCTCACAAACTTTAGTCAACGGGATTTAGTATCATTTGCCGGAATGATGGACTTCTTCAAAACGTACAATGTAAAAATCCATATGACTCATATTGAGGACAAGACAACAGATAAATGGTCTGTTATTAAACTCGAAGGAATCCAGTCTTATTTCAATAAGCAATATCCGAATATCTCAATAGACTACAAGCTTATAAGCGGACAAGATGCTATCACAGCGATGGATAGCTTTGTACACGAATCCAAGATCGAACTGATTGCACTAACTACCGCTAAGAGAAATATTTTCTCTCGAATGTTCAAACCAAGTGTATCACGCAAAATGTTATTTCAACTTGATACTCCTTTGTTTGTTTTACGTGGATAAAATTCAGAAACCCATATTTTGACGAAAACGATATAGAGCCACCAAATCCGGGATTTCCGGATTTGGATGGTTCTAAATCATTATATAGACTCAGAAATATCTAAATAATTATATATTAATCAATAACTTCAATGAAAAAGACTATAGTAATGGCTATAACAGGATTATCGGTTATTTTGGGAGGATGTAAAAGCGAAAAACCAAAAGATACCGTAGCTCAAGAAGACAACTTCACATATGAGGTCGATGCATTTGCCGATCTGCAAATATTACGGTATAAGGTTCCAGAGTTCGAATCTCTCAGTTTGCAACAAAAAGAGATGATCTATTACCTCTCGCAGGCTGCTATCGAAGGACGTGATATCTTATTCGATCAAAATAATAAGTACAATCTGGCTATACGCCGTACACTCGAAGCCATTTACGAAAACTATCAGGGAGAGAAGACCTCCAACGACTACAAAGAGTTTGAAGTATATCTGAAACGTGTTTGGTTCTCAAATGGTATACATCACCATTATGGTGAAGAGAAATTCCTGCCCGGATTTTCGAAAGAGTTCTTCGAAACTCAGGTTAAGGCTCTGCCTGCCGACAAAGTTCCGGTAAAAGCCGGTCAATCTATCGACGATTTCTTCAAGATGATTGAACCTGTAATGTTCGATCCGGGAGTTATGGCTAAAAAGGTAAATCAGGCTGACGGTGTAGACCTCATTAAAACTTCAGCTAACAATTATTATGGTGAAGGAGTATCACAGAATGAAGTAGAAACATTCTATGCTAAAATGAAGAATCCGAACGATACTACACCCATTATGTTCGGAATGAACAGTCGCTTAGTAAAAGAAAACGGACAACTGGTTGAAAAAGTTTGGAAAGTAGGTGGACTTTACTCACCTGCAATCGAACGTGTAATAGGATGGCTCGAGAAAGCAAAAGCTGTCGCAGAAAACGATGCTCAAAAGAAAGTGATAGATAAACTTGTTTCGTTCTATACGACTGGTGATCTGAAAACCTTCGATAACTATGCTATTGCGTGGGTACAAGATTCTTTATCGAGAGTAGACTTTGTCAATGGTTTTACCGAAAGCTATGGTGATCCGTTAGGTATGAAGGCCAGCTGGGAATCGGTTGTAAACTTCAAAAACGTAGAAGCAACCAAACGTACCGAAACTATCAGCTCAAATGCACAATGGTTTGAAGACAACTCTCCTGTTAATCCCCGATTCAGAAAAGAGAAAGTAAAAGGAGTTACTGCTAAGGTAATCACAGTTGCTCAATTAGGTGGTGATTGCTACCCTTCTACTCCTATTGGTATCAACCTACCTAATTCTAACTGGATCCGTAAAGATTACGGCTCTAAGTCAGTAACCATAGAGAATATCATGGAAGCATACGATAAGGCCGCAGAACATAGCGGATTCAGCGAAGAATTCGTTTGGTCTAAGACTGAGCTCGACTTGCTGCATAACTATGGATTTATAACAGATATCCTTCATACCGACCTACATGAGATATTAGGACATGGATCAGGACAATTACTTCCCGGTGTAGACCCTGATGCGCTTAAAGCTTACGGTTCAACAATAGAAGAAGCACGTGCCGACTTATTTGGTCTTTACTACTTACCTGACGCTAAATTAGTAGAACTAGGTATCACTCCTGATGCCGAGGCTTACAAAGCAGAGTACTATCGCTTTATGATGAACGGTCTTATGACTCAGCTAACCCGTATCGAACCCGGTAAAAATGTAGAAGAAGCACATATGCGCAACCGTCAACTAATAGCACGTTGGACTTACGAAAAAGGAAAGGCTGAAAACGTTGTCGAATTTAAGGAACGTGATGGCAAAACATTTGTCGTTGTTAACGATTATGCAAAGCTACGTAATCTATTCGGTCAACTTCTGGCTGAAATACAACGGGTAAAATCGGAGGGTGATTTTAACGGAGCCAAAAACCTTGTAGAAAACTTCGGTGTTAAAGTTGATCCAAAACTTCACAACGAAGTGCTGGCACGTTACAAAGCATTGAATCTGAAACCATACAAAGGTTTTATCAATCCTGTATATGAATTGGTGAAAGATAAAGACGGAAAAGTTACCGATGTGAAAATATCTTATACAGAAGGATATACAGAGCAAATGTTGAGATATGCAAAAGAATTCTCGATATTACCGACTTACAACGATTAAGTAATTACAAGCAGGATATTAGCTATCCTGCTTTACTTAGTTATAAAGCAAAAAGAAACCGTAGATTATTCATCTACGGTTTCTTTATATATTAAGTTGAACTATTGGATATTACTCGATAAAGTCAACTGTCTCTTCTCCGATCATTTTGCGAAGTGTATTTTTCAACTTCACATATTGGATAAACAAGTCGTGTTCTGCGATCTTACTTGGCTCGTGCATTGGGCTCTTGAAGTAGAATGACAACCAGTCTTGGATACCACTCATACCTGCGCGTTGAGCAAGGTCTGTGAATAACACAAGGTCAAGACACAAAGGAGCTGCCAAGATAGAGTCACGGCAAAGGAAATCCACTTTCAATTGCATTGGGTAACCCAACCATCCGAACAAGTCAATATTATCCCAACCTTCTTTATTGTCTTTGCGAGGTGGGTAATAGTTGATACGTACTTTGTGATAAACGTTTCCGTAAAGTTCAGGATAAAGGTCCGGTTGAAGAATATTATCAATAACCGACAATTTAGACTCTTCTTTAGTTTTGAATGAACCTGGATCATCAAGAACTTCTCCATCGCGGTTACCTAGGATATTTGTAGAGAACCATCCGCTAAGACCCAACATACGGGTTTTCAACATAGGAGACAATACTGTCTTCAACATTGTTTGACCTGTTTTAAAGTCTTTTCCACTGATAGGCACTTGTTGTTTAGCTGCAAATTCCCACATTGCAGGAATGTCTACTGTAAGGTTAGGTGCACCATTGATATAAGCAACACCTTCTGCAACAGCAGCATAAGCATATAAGTTAGAAGGAGCTATATCTGCGTGGTTTTCTTTCATGGCTTTTTCAAGAGTAGCCAATGATTTGTGAATTTCACCTAGTGGAGTGAATACTTCTGTACTACCACACCAGATCATAACCACACGGTCACAGTTATTTGCTTTTTTGAAGTCGCGGATATCAGCTCTTACTTGCTCCATTAATTCCCATTTGGTAGGAGCTTGCTTTACCCATGTTCCATGAAGTCTTTTTACGAAATTCTGATCGAATACCGCTTTCATAGGTTTGATAGCAGCTAGTTCGTCTTTTACTTTGTCAAGATCTTCATCGGTTAATACTTCTGCATGTTTAGCGGCTTTATAAACATCATCTTCGAAAAGATCCCATCCTCCGAATACGATGTCTTTAAGGTCTGCCAAAGGCACAGCGTCTTTGATCTTTGGGAAACGATTTTCTTCTCTTTTACCCAAGCGCATAGTAGCTAATTGAGTAATAGAGCCAACAGGAACACCTAATCCTTTACGAGAAATTAATGTACCTGCGATAAAGGTAGATGCTACAGCACCTCCAACTCCAACAACAAGAACGCCAAGTTTACCATTGGCCGGTTTCAATTGTACTTTTTCCATTTTAATTTTTAGTTTAAAATACGCCACAACCCGTGGCAATCCTTTAAATATTGGCACTCCAAACTATTTCGGAATGCATATAATAAAATAGTCTTAGTATAAGGCCGTTCTCCATTTTATTCTCCCAACCCGGGCTTTTCCGCTTACCGGAACCTGATGGTCCAAAGTAAACTTCCATTTTTAGAGACTGAATTATACTACCCCTATAATATTTCAAAAACAAAGTACACGAGAGTCTCCACTCTCTTCACTTATTTAATCGAGTTGAAAAACATCCTTCAACTGCATAAAGTCTGTTATTATCACATCTGCTGTAGCTCCGTCTTCGTCGTCGCCCCACCCTTTTCCCTTTAGCCACACTGTCTGGCATCCGTTCTTTGTAGCGGGAACAATATCCTTCGAATGAGAATCACCCAATACAACGATATTGCGGGCAGGTAAGCCTAAAGCCTTAACTCCTAATCCAAATATTGCAGGATCGGGCTTACGGACTCCGACTACCGCAGATTCTATAATTTCATCAAAGAACTTCAACAGTCCGAAATCTTCGATAACTGCCTGAACATTACCATAAAAATTAGAAACCAACACCATCGGATAACGCTTGCGCAATTGTTCGAGTATAGGTTTCTCTTTTTCAATAATATCCTTGGCAAAGGTATAACATTGATTGGAAATAGCAAGTGAATATGATTCTGTTTTATCAACATCCGTCAGCATTTTATTTTCAACCAAATATTGTAGTTGCAAACCGGCTTTTATCTTCAGCAAATCATTAAAATTATGGTGTGGCTCCACCACAGGATTTACAGCCAGAAAGCGCTCTGTGTATACATAAGCTTCCCTGAACTGCTCTTTGGTTACAGGTACTTCTGCTGATACATAGGCATCCCAAAGCACCTCTGCCCAGTGTGTTCCGTTACTATCTATGGTGCCACCATAGTCAAAAATAACTCCTTTAATTTCTTTCAGATCAAACATAATTTACAAATACTATCCGTAAAAAGGTACACATAGGTGTCACTTCTTTGTTACTTTCATGTATACTTTTTGTTTACTTTGTCACCTTACTAAAGAACTATTAATCAAACACTAAAACCTCTAAAAGTGACAAAGGTGACAAAATACACACCAAAATTTATTTTCGTCTTACCCGTATACTTCAAGCAAGAATATAGCGCTCTATATTATATAGATAAAACGAAAAAATCTTAAATAATGGCAAGTAAAACTACTGACCCTTTACTTCTAAAAGCAATAAACAGGTCTGCGGCATTAATACTTTCCGGCATTAATATCCTGTGCGAATTTCCTGCAAATACGCTCGTGGCTCATTACCATATAAATAAGTATCGCATTCAGGACAGTAAGTTCAAATACAAAATAAATCCACGGTTGTTTAACCAGTATTGATATAAACAACACAATGGCTCGTGTATTGAACGACAAAATGTTAGTCCATTTCATCAAAGGTAAGCTTTTTTCCCTGAAATCCTTGCGGAATTGCTCAGGAGCAGTTTCCCCGTATTTGTCTTTCAATGATTTAAACATTTTCTGAAAAGCAGGAGTCCAGCTTTCCTGCCCTTTAGTATATGCCCGGTAAAGAAACAGGTAAGTCTTCTCAAACCAACCGTCTTTAACACTGATGCTATTGTATTTTTCGTTTAGCTCTACCGAATTATCCAGTTCGCTTCCCGACTTTCCTTTCAGGAACAGCAAATGGATATTGCGGTAATAATCTGCCATAGAGGCTTGTTTCGAATGAAAGTATCCAGCTATAATTGCCAACAGCCAGATATATCCTCCAAAAACAGGCTCTAATCTCATACATATAGCAATATAAATAGATGCGAACCAAAGATCTCCGGCAAATCCATCCAGAGCACGCCCTAGTGGAGAAAAGTTTTTGGTCATACGAGCCAGTTGCCCGTCCGCACTATCATACGAATTTGCCCAGATAAGCAGGAAAATCCCCAATATGGAAATCCATAGCTCATCAAAATAAAAACAAACACCTGCGGCTATACCAATGAATATACTGGCGATAGTTACAACATTAGGGGTAATTCCTAACTTTTGGAACAATAACGCCCAACGATATCCGATAGGACGATAAAAATAAATATCGATAAACTCTTCTGTATCTGTCGATTTTAGAGTTGATTCTAACGATGGTTTATTTTGATCCGACATAATTTGGTTATTTATGTTTTAAATCCCGTTAATCGATAATAATAACGGACTAATATTTATTTCAAATTCTTTTGTACCTGTTTATGAATACATTCTGCTATTTTCGGTGCAGCCTGTTCTCTACAGGGAGCAAAGCTGGGCCAGTCGTTAAAGTCGATGATCTTGAACGACCCGTCTTTAGCAACCACACAGTCTCCGCCATATATTTTTACGTTCAGTACTTCTCCGGCTTTATCGCAAGCTTCTTTCAATGCCGCTACCGAAAAAGGATACATATTGGCTGCTCCATTGATCTCTTCCAATCCAAACTTACTGTGACTGATATCGAACGGATAGAAATGGAAAAAGAAGTCGGTATCGGCCACTCCATAAAACTTCACTAAGTCGCCGACCAGATGCTCATTTATAACCGCATTGGGAATACCACGGAATGCAAACTCTTTCAGTATCTCTTTGGCTTCGGTTATACTACGGGCAAAAGCAACGTCTTCGCGGTGTATTGCATGAAAATCTCCGCGTTTCAACCAATAAGCATTGGCATTCATAGCCTCTAGCTTTTCGGTGGGATCTTCGTTAGAATCCACAATAATACTTTCGGGATGCGGTATCTTATTTTCAATCAGTATCTCGGTCATTTTCCCTCTGGTACAGTTTTCGATGCCATAAGCCGAATTTACAACTACCGAACCTTTGTCTTCGAGTTGCTTCAGCCATTTTATGGTACTCTTATCACGCGCCATATTGAAAATGTAATCATCTTTGATATCACTCAATACAAATTCGGATTCGGTATAATCCTGAACTTCATATCCCATTTCCCTGAGTGACTGGGCTGTCATATTATATATAGTACCATCATTTCCTATGTGATTAGGAGAATATTTAGTCTGGCGTTTCACGCCTGTTAATCTAATCTTAGACATGTTGTTTTAGTATGGGGTATTTACTTTTTGATTTCTTTCCGTTTTTAGCTATTCAAGAAGGTTTCAGCCTTAGCTATATCTTCAGCATGGTCTACGTCCACAATCTTAGGGAACGGAAAAGCTTTTATAAACAACCCGTCGGTAATAAGTTGCCTCTGGAAATTCCGCATTCTCGATTGCCCGCCCGATAAACATGCCTCAAGTGTATCTATTGCTTTGGGTGTCAGCCCATAA
The DNA here is from genome assembly GCF_900128985.1 of Indolivaga macrotermitis. Lineage (GTDB taxonomy): Bacteria > Bacteroidota > Bacteroidia > Bacteroidales > Dysgonomonadaceae > Dysgonomonas_A > Dysgonomonas_A macrotermitis. Next base: position 22,812 of record NZ_FQUC01000017.1, read on the forward strand.
ATTCCTCCTGATATATACTTACATGAATCCGATTTATCCAGAAAACCTGTAACCTTCATATTATCATCCACATCTACATACAAAGGCTTTTCGTCATCGATATAATCGGTCACGGCAACCATTCCATCTGCGTTTTCATCCGCAATAAAAGCTTGTATGTATTTGGTGAAATCGTCTTCTTTAAATATAGTATCTACTGTAGTTAAGCAAAATTTTCCTTTTCGAAGATAATCACGAAGTTCAAAAAAACTGTGCATCGAACTGGGAGTCGATTTTACCACAATATTCAACGGAATACTCAGCTTTATTTGCTTCACATATTCCTGAACCTGTTTCATTTCTTCATTTACAATAATGCTGATAGAGTCTGCATTATTCTTTGCAAAGATGTCGATCAGTCGCTGAATCATTGCTATCCCATTGAGTTTTACCAATGGTTTGGGCAAAGCTACACCTTCCTGAGCTAAGCGCGAACCTTCGCCGGCCGCTATTATCGCATAATTCATAATCAGTCGTTAGGTTCTTCTTTAGTCAAATCCAAAGCTTCGTCACCTCCTTTTTCGTAATATAACTTACGAAGAGGGTTAACACGTGCCGACTCATAAGCCTCACGGTTACGAAAAGTATCGATAGCCATGTAGATAGCTTCACGGAACGATATGTCCGAAGCCTCGTTCTTTCCTGCTATATTATATGCTGTACCGTGCGCAGGCGATGTACGTATAACAGGTAGTCCCGCGGTAAAGTTGACGCCTTCTTCCATTGCCAGTGTTTTGAATGGAACTAATCCCTGATCGTGGTACATAGCCAATACTCCGTCGAAAGAGGAATAATGTCCCGAACCGAAAAATCCATCGGCCGCATATGGGCCAAAGCAAAGGACTCCGTCGGCGTCGGCTTCTTTCAGAGCAGGTATGATTATATCGTTTTCTTCGGCTCCCAGCAACCCATTCTCTCCGGCATGCGGGTTTAGGGATAAAACTGCAATACGTGGCTTATCAACATTGAAATCGCGCATCAACGAGTCATTAAAAATATGTATCGTTTGCTTGATTTTGTCCTTTGTTATATTCTGTGGAACTTGTGACAAAGGCAAATGACCTGTAACCAAGGCGATACGTAGAGCATCCTTAGCCAGAATCATAAGAGACTTATTACCGTTCTTCCCGAATTTTTCTTCGAGATATTCGGTATGCCCCGGAAAATGAAAATTATCCTGTTGGATATTATCTTTATTTATAGGCGCTGTTATCAACACATCTATAAGTCCTTCTGCCAAATCTGCGGTAGCACGCTCTAATGCCATTAAAGAAGCATCTCCGGCCACCTTTGTAGATTTACCCAGTTCAACCTTAATGTCCTCAGGAATACAGTTGATCATATTTACTTTATTGATCTCTGCTTCCTGTGCGTTTTGTATCAGGTTAAAGGTTACGGGAGGCAGTTCGAGAGCTTTGCGATGGTATGCAGCCACTTTCGTTGACCCGTATATAACAGGAACACAAAGCTCTGCAATCCGGAGATCGCCAAAGGTTTTAAGGATAACCTCGTAGCCGATACCGTTTATATCGCCGTGCGTAATTCCAACTTTTATCATTCTCGTTTTTTATTCTTTAAGTAATGAAGGCACAATGCCTTACTTTATTATATCAAGCCACTGACTGGCTAATAACTCAACATATTCGACAAAGCCTTTCGCTTTATCCAGCTGATGTATACTATATTCGGGCTGCCCTTCTACAATTGTATTGTCGAACGGGGCATATCCGTCATGCAGGTATATATATACATCTTTCGTTTCTTTATGATAGAATGTAGCATTACCATTCGATTCCAGTGCAAAGGTCACAAAATCTTCGGAATTTAAAGGCTTCACACCTTCTTTTTTGCACTGTTCGATATATTTTTCTTCCCATCCGCCGAAACCTATAGCTGAATCGGACAAACAGAATGTAAAGTTATTATTTTTTATCAATGTATCTGCCTTAACTTCATAAGGTTTGTCGACCCATGTCTGGATAATTCCACCCAATTCGTTAGCTAACAGTTGATGTTCGTCGATAATATTACGCCCCTGCGGTACGCAATGATCGACACGGCACACCCAACCTACTGTCGAGCCGTCGGCACGTGTCCATATATATTGTCTGAAACGTAGTCCGTGATTTATTTTAAAATCTACCGTCAACGTTTGCTGAAGCAAAGATGCCATTTTAGGAAAAGTCTTTGCAAAGTCTTCACTGGGGCTAAAATGCCCCCCTTTAAATTCTGATAACCTGATGTCTTGTCTTTTTACCACTGTCATAACATTTCTCCTTTCTTACTCTTCTCGGTAGATAACATTCCGCAAGCTGCGAAAATATCTTCCCCTCTTGACGATCTTATAGTACAGGTAATACCCTTACTTGTTACAAAATCGCGAAATTTAACCATCACATCGTTTGTCGAAGTTTCCAAATCGACATTCGGTATAGCATGAAACCGGATAAGATTGACCCTGCAATCTAATCCTCTGATAATCTTCACTAACTCTTTGGCATGTTCAATAGAATCGTTAAACCCTTTGAACATAATATATTCAAACGAAAGCCGTCTTTGCTTCGACCAGTCGTACTGCTTCACCAAATCCAACACTCCCGATAACGGGAAGGCTTTTTCGGCAGGCATAATAGATAATCGCTGATCAGCAAACGGACTATGTAAACTAATTGCTAAATGTGCGTTACTTTCTTCTAAGAAAAGCTTCAACTTTGGTGTAACTCCTGTGGTAGATACGGTAATTCTTTTCGGGCTCCAGCCGAAACCGTAATCGGAAGTCATTATTTCGAGGGCATTTTTCAGTTGTCCATAATTGTCCAACGGCTCGCCCATTCCCATGAAAACAACATTGGTAAGATCATCCGATTCGTCAACCGAAAAAAGCTGGTTGATTATATCATGCGACTTTAAATGTCCCGATAATCCTTGTTTACCTGTCATACAAAATAAGCAATTCATACGGCAACCCACCTGAGACGACACACACAGTGTAGCCCTGTCATCTTCGGGAATCATAACAGACTCTATAAACTTACCGTTATCCGTTTTGAAGAGATATTTAACCGTCCCGTCTATCGAACGTTGATTTTCTACGGGATCAGTGCGCCCTACATCATACTTTTCGGACAGCAATGCCCGGTTTGTCAATGATATATTCGACATCTCGTCGATAGACATCACTTTCTTTTTGTAAAGCCAGTCGGCTAACTGTTTAGCCGTAAATTTTGGTAAATCACACTCTTGGACGACCTGTTTGAGTTCGTCTAAAGTCATTCCCAATAAGTGTATCTTTTCTGTCATTATTATTTTTAAAAGATGCTTATCTCAATGTTATTGGGATAAGCATCTGATCTATTTCAATTAATCTTATCACAAACGTTTCTGAATTTCTTCATGCGCTTTTTCGAAACCGGGTTTGTTCAACAGGGCAAACATATTCTTTTTATAAGCTTCTACTCCCGGTTGGTCAAATGGATTAACTTCCAGAATATAACCGCTGATACCGCAAGCTTTTTCAAAGAAATAAATCAACTGACCTAAATAATATTCGCTTAGTTCGGGAACTTCCACTTTGATATTAGGAACCCCTCCGTCCACGTGGGCCAACTGAGTACCCAGTTCTGCCATTTTATTTACGTAATCAACACGTTTACCTACCAAGAAGTTCAATCCGTCCAAATCTTCTGCGTCAGAAGGTACTTCTACTTTGTGATGTGCATTCGCTACCGAGATCACAGTTTCGAAGATTGTACGCTCTCCTTCCTGAATCCATTGCCCCATAGAATGCAAGTCGGTAGTAAAGTCTACAGCAGCAGGATAAATCCCCTTATTGTCTTTTCCTTCACTTTCGCCATAAAGCTGTTTCCACCATTCAGCAAAGAAGTGAAGTTTAGGATTGAAGTTCACCAGAATTTCTATTTTCTTGCCTTTCTTATACAATTCGTTACGAGTAACAGCATACTGCTCGGCTAAATTCTTTTCGAACGGAACATCCGGTGTTGTATTCTTTTCCATATACACAGCACCTTCCACCAACTTTTTAATGTCGAAACCTGCAACTGCAATAGGCAACAAACCGACAGGAGTAAGTACCGAGAAACGTCCACCGACATTATCAGGAATTACATACATCTTGTAACCTTCGTTTTTAGCCAGCGTATGTAATGCTCCTCTTGCGGCATCAGTAACGGCAACAATACGGGTTTTAGCAACTGCTTTTCCTACCGAATCTTCCAGTTCTTTCTTCAGAATACGGAAAGCAAGAGCAGGTTCTGTTGTAGTTCCCGATTTTGATATATTAATAATACCGAACGATTTGCCTTTCAGATAAGCTAGTAGCTCATAAATATAATCTTCTCCGATATTTTGTCCGGCATATACAATAACCGGATTCTTACGGTCTTTTTGCAACCAGTCGAATGAATTGGAAAGGGCTTCGATTACAGCCTTTGCTCCTAAATAACTTCCTCCGATACCAACAACCACTACTACTTCGCACTTCCGTAACTCGTTTGCGGTAGCCTGAATATCATCCAAATGAGCCGAAGTGATAGACGTTGGTAAGTTTAACCATCCCAAGAAATCACTGCCTTTGCCTGATCCCTTGTGGAGAACTTCATTATACTGTTTTGCTAATGCTGCCTTACTCTCGATTTCAGCTTTGCCTACAAAGGACAAAACCTTATCTAAATTTAAGCTAATAACCTTTTCCATAACTAGTTTTTATAAATATATAAGTAAGTATTTAATAGATGTCTTATTTATCAGAGAAGCTAAAGTTTCTTCTTATTTCAGAATCTCTCTCAGCCTTTTTATCTCAGCCCGTGCCGGAGCCTTTTCGTAAAGAACATTATATACCGTGTCGGCAATAGGCATTTCCACATTGTAACTGTCGTTCATCTCCATGATGCACTTTACGCCATAATAGCCTTCGGCTATCATCTCCATTTCTATCTGGGCTGCTTTCACCGAATAGCCTTTTCCTATCATAGACCCGAATGTACGGTTACGACTGAAACTGGAATAAGAAGTTACCAGCAAGTCACCCATATAGGCAGATTCGTATATCGTCCGTTTTATGGGGGATACTGCATCCACAAAGCGTTCCATTTCCATAATTGCATTGGATACGAGGACAGCCTGAAAATTATCTCCATACTTCAGTCCGTGGCAAATTCCGGCAGCAATAGCGTATACATTTTTCAATACCGCAGCCAACTCTATCCCACTAACATCGATAGAAGTGGAAGCCTTTACAAAACGGTTATTAAATATATTTGCAACCATAGCCGCCCTGCTCAGATTAGGACAGGCAATAGTAGGATAAGTAAGGCGCTCTAATGCTATTTCTTCGGCATGGCAAGGCCCTCCTATAATAGCCATATTTTCAGCAGGGATATTATAGTATTGAGTCAGATAATCTGTAACGACCAGATTTTCGGGTGGGATAATTCCTTTTATTGCCGATATAATAAATTTATCTTCGAGCGGTACTTCCAACTTTTCCAGATGGCCTTTCAGAAATGGTGACGGAACTGCGAGTATCAATGTATCGGAGTTCTTAACCACCTCATTTATATCTGAAAAAAATGTAATTCGATCCAGATTAAACGGTACGTTCGACAAGTAGGATGGATTGTGCCCGATACGAATAAAATCTTCGATCTGATCGGGGCGGCGCATATACCAGTTGATGTGCGTTTCTTTCGTTAGAACTATCTTGGCTAAAGCTGTAGCCCATGTTCCTCCGCCTAAAATAGCTATTCTTCCCGGAATTTTCATTTCATTATATTCTGGTTCAACATCAGGTACCTTTTGCATCAATTGATTTTTCCTATCCAGGATTGAACTTCTTCGTCTTTAGGATTTGTCAACCCCAATTTGTGTTTTTTATTGAGTTCACACAATTCCTGACGCAGTTTGTTAGGATTCACTTCCTTTAAGTTCTCAACAAGCAAGTAACCGGCCTTTTGTATAGCAGAAACCCATTCTTCGGGTATGCCTGCCTCAGTATATTTAGATACAGAATCTCTCTTCACCACCTTCTCTGGTCTCATCTGAGGGAACATAAGTACTTCCTGAATAGACAGCTGTCCTGTGATCAACATAACCAGACGATCCATACCGATTCCCATTCCTGATGTAGGAGGCATTCCGTATTCCAAAGCCCTCAGGAAATCCTGATCTATAAACATAGCTTCATCATCTCCTTTTTCAGACAACTTCAATTGTTCCTCGAAACGCCCTCTCTGATCGATAGGGTCATTCAATTCAGAATAAGCATTGGCCAGTTCTTTTCCATTGACCATCAACTCGAAACGCTCTGTCAGATCAGGATTATTCCGGTGACGTTTACACAACGGAGACATTTCTATTGGGTAATCGGTTATAAATGTCGGCTGAATGTAAGTTCCTTCACATTTTTCACCGAAAATCTCATCGATCAATTTACCTTTACCCATAGTTTCGTCTTGCTCTACTCCCAGCTGTTTGCAAACTTCGCGAAGCTGGTTTTCATCCATTCCGGCAATGTCGACACCTGTTTTTTCCTTGATGGCATCAATCATTGTTACCCGTTTGTATGGTGCTTTAAAGTCGATAATATTATCGCCTACCTTTACTTCGGTTGTTCCTAATACATCAAGGCTTATCTTTTCGAGCATTTGCTCGGTAAATTCCATCATCCAGTTGTAGTCTTTATAGGCTACATAAATTTCCATTACGGTAAATTCGGGATTATGTGTACGATCCATACCTTCGTTTCGGAAGTTCCGCGAGAACTCGTATACTCCATCAAAGCCTCCGACAATCAGACGCTTTAGGTACAACTCATTTGCAATACGAAGGTATAAGGGAATATCCAGTGCATTGTGATGTGTTATGAACGGACGTGCCGAAGCTCCACCCGGAATACTCTGTAAAACAGGAGTATCCACTTCAAGGTAACCCTTCTCATTGAAAAAGTTACGCATAGAGTTAAACACCTTTGTCCGTTTTACGAAAATATCTTTTGTGCCTTCATTAACGACCAAGTCAACATAACGTTGACGATAACGTTGTTCGGGATCGGTAAAACCATCATAGGTCACCCCGTCTTTCACTTTTACAACTGGTAACGGACGAAGTGATTTTGACAATACAGTCAGACTTTCTGCATGGATAGATATTTCTCCCATTTGGGTACGGAATACATATCCGGTGATTCCAATAAAATCACCAATATCTAATAATTTCTTGAATACAACATTGTACAGATCTTTATTTTCATCCGGACACAGATCATCTCTTGAGATATACACCTGAATACGCCCTTCCGAATCTTGCAACTCTACAAAAGAGGCTTTTCCCATAATACGGCGTCCCATAATACGACCTGCAATAGACACCTGCCGTTTTTCGGGGGCATCGTCTACAAAGTTCTGTTTTATCTCTTGTGAGTAAGCATTGGTTTCATACAACGCCGCGGGATATGGGTCTATGCCCAATTGACGCATTTCTTCTAGACTGTTTCTTCGAACAATTTCCTGTTCACTTAATTCAAGGATACTCATTATAATTTTCTTTTCTTTAATCTAATTACCTTTCTCTTACTTGCTTTTATTTTCAGACAAGAAGATTCCGTTTTTAAGAATACCACATCACAACCTATTAAACATTTGCTGTTTTGTAATAATTCAGATTTTCCTCAATACTACTTTCTTCTATAGATTTTTATAAAAAGTCGCAAGTTGTAAAATTACAAATTATTGGGTTTATATTCACATATATTCAATAAAAAAAGAATAAGGACTCATCAGAATCCTTATTCTTTTCAGATATATTTTGTCGATATAAAGCTTTATCTTAAAATTCTTTCGGCAAGGTTCTTTGCCTTTTGTATCTCCCGCTGATCTTTTGTACTGGATACTCCGTAATCATCCAAATCGGGTATAACCAGATTGGTTCCTATAGGAACACGGTTCGGGTTTTGAATTCTGCTTTTATTAGCCTGATAAATATACACCCAGAAGTCTCCGTTTCCGTAATGCTTTGTCGAAAGGTTGCGTAATGTCACCCCTCTTCTGATAACATCGTATTTAGGCTTCGACTGTTGCTTCTTTACCTCCTCGGTTTTATTTGCGGCAGTCTCCCGTGCTGCTACTTCGGTTTTAGGTGTCTTTGGTGGATATTTAAGCAAATACATTTGAGCCTTATTTATCACCTCTATCTTTAAATTCTTTGATATTTCCCTATCCGGTACATGCGTTTTTTTAGAAGCCGAATCTTGCTTTGCAGGAACAGGCGCAACGTTAGCAGGTAATGCTGCAGGTGTTACTTTGACCGAATCTGCGGATCTGTTTGTTTTCAAAGAATCCAGCAGTGAACTTGTTTCAGCTATACTATCATCCGCTTCGTCGATCAGAGGTAGTGTATCGGATGTTGTTAAATTCAACCTATCCAGTTTATTCTCATAATCGTATTTTACATTGAATAGCGGAATAACGTTATATGCAATAAATCCGAGGACAACCAAACCCAGTAATGTCCATGGTAACACCTTCTTTATCTTGTCACCTAAAGTAGGGGCATAATAGTCATGATAAGGTATTTCTACATCATCGATATTCTCGGAATATGCTACACTTCTGATTGTTGTAGGCTTATTATTTCCAACCTGATTAACAACAGGTTCTATATTCTTATCTGCATTGTCGGAATCTTCAATATCTAAGAAATCCGTTTCTGATATAACTATATCATCATCCCGTAGAAGCGGACGCTCCGGATCTTCATCGGTAAAGATTTTATCATCGTCAGATATATGCTTCAAATCCCATGGGTTTGATTTTGCTGCCGAAGCATCCACAGGTTTCTCTTCTGATGGCTTGGACAACACTTTCGCCGGAGGCAAAGTCACATCGTCTTCGGTCTCTATTTCAGAATCAACATCGATCAGATCATCCAGCTCCAATTCTGATCTCGATGGAACGATCGGCTCAATATATTGCTTTTCCGAGTCCCTCTTACGTGTATCTGGTTTTATCTTATCCTGAGGGGTTGCTTCTGTAACAATTTCGTTCTCTACTACATCTGGTGTAGGCATTTCCTCTACAACCCTCTGTTTTTTCTCTTCCGTTTTTATTGGAGCAGACACAGTATTACTCTCTACATCCTGCGGTACATGCTCTTCCTTAACTTCTTCTACTTGCTTTGGTTCGGGTTGCTTTTCTGGCTGAATAGAATAATCCTGCGTCGGTGTTCTATCCCCTTTTACAGGAGGAGCTGTATTAACAGAAACACTTACCAAGTCCTCTTTAGGCAAGGTGATTGTGATGGAATCGGGTTTCTTTTCCGTCGAGCTAAATGTATATGTGTATGAATACGAGCTAAATGACGGATACTGAACCGGCGGAGTAGTTGGTCTTACCGGTTGTCCTTCAACCTTATCTTTAATTGGTTGTTCTATATCTTTTTTTGCCTCTTCCGGTTTATCTTCGGGCATCTTTGTTTCTTTCGGATTATTACTCACAGTTTCCTCTTGTGGAATATCAATGATATATTCTTTTTCATCATCCTCGCTTATATCGTCATTCAAATCGGCGTCATCAGACGAATCAAAATCAACTCCGTCTTCCAACAAAATTGTTTCGAATTGCGAGAAAGGTTTATTAACTAAATTTTTTAACGTTTTATCGGGTACAAAACTCAATTTATAATGAGCCCGTATTTCTATTTTTTCACCGGTATTAACATCGACACTTTCACGACTGCTTACTGCTACCAGCTTAAACGTACCAAAATCTTTGATCTTGACAGAGTCATTCTCAAAGATACGGTCGAGTATTAGCTGGAAGAATTCCCTAAAAAAAGAGTCTGCTTCCTTTTTTGTTATTTTAGACTTCTTGGCCAGAAGGTCTACCAAATCCTGAAGTGCTAGCTTATTACTCATTTTCAGACAGTTTTTTCAGTTTATCTTTCACTACTTGTCCTGGCCTGAATGCCGGAGTAATTTTAGGAGGTACCAGAAAACGCTGTTTTGAAACGGGATTAACAGAAACCCGTTCCTGCCGCCTCTTTGTTTCGAATAGTCCGAAACCTTGAATATTTATTGAATTAGTACTTGCTAAGTTAGTATTTACAATCGAAACCGCATCTTCTAAAACAGATGCAGTCTGGTTCTGGCTCCAGTCCAACCGTCTCGAAAGTTCAGCTATTAATTCCTTATTTGTCATAAATTCTCAGGTTTCGTGTGACCTTAAATTTTACGATACAATGTCCGCATATATATCAAATGGCTCGGCACTTGTTACTTTAACATTGTATATCTCCCCAATTTTCAATTCTTTATCTTTAGTTACCAATACTTCCGGATCCACCTCAGGCGAATCAAATTCCGTACGGCCTATATAATAGTCTTCGTCTTCTCGATCAATTATAACTTGTAATACTTTACCTATTTTCGCTTCATTAGAATCTAGTGCTACACGCTCCTGGATAGCCATTAACACATCCATTCTTTCCTGCTTAACACTTTCCGGTATATTGTCTTCGTATTCGGAATAAGCATATGTGCCTTCTTCGTTTGAATAAGGAAAGGCGCCCATCCTTTCGAATTTTACGTCTTTCACGAATTGTACCAATTCTTCAAAATCAGCATCGGTTTCACCCGGATGCCCTACCAAAAAAGTTGTACGGATATGTATCCCCGGTACTTCCCGTCTAATCCTATTAATCAGCTCAATAGTTTCCTTTTTAGATATATTCCTTCGCATTTTGGTTAACATATTGTCACTAATATGCTGAAGCGCTATATCAAGATATTTACAAACGTTATCTTTTTCGCGCATAACCCGAAGTACATCATATGGGAATTTCGCAGGATATGCATAATGTAATCTAATCCACTCTACCCCATCTACTTCAGATATTCGCTCTATAAGCTCTGCCAGCTTCATCTCTTTATAGAGGTCTAGTCCATAATAAGACAAATCCTGAGCTATAATCTGGAATTCTTTAACACCTTGCCCGACAAGCGACCTCACTTCCTGTACGATTTCTTCTATCGAACGGGATTTATGCCGTCCTGTCATTATAGGAATAGAACAATATGAACAAGCCCTGTTACACCCTTCTGATATTTTCAGATAAGCATAATGACTGGGTGTTGTAAGTGCTCTTTCGTATTCGACATCCTGCTTGAAAGACTTCCCTAAGTCTGATATAAGCCCCTTCCATCCGAATTTTCCGTAAAATCTATCGACTTCAGGTATCTCGGTTCGAAGCTCTTCCATATATCTTTCAGATAAGCAACCCATTACAAACAGCTTGCTTAACTTCCTATTCTTCTTCGCTTGTGCAAACCCCAAAATCGTATTAATCGATTCTTCTTTTGCATCGCCTATAAAGCCACAAGTATTTATAACCACTATTTCACCTTCTGGCTTTTCGGGATCATGCTTCACAGTATACCCATTAGCCAACAATTGCTTCATTAACATCTCAGAATCTACCAGATTCTTCGAACAGCCTAATGTTACAACATCTATCTGATTCTTTTTCATTCAGTTAAGAGACATCTCTAGTCCGCAAAATATATGCAATATATTAAATTGCAACTTCAAAGGTAACACAAATTAATGACCAAACAAGGAGTCGACAAATTCTTTTCGCTGAAAAACCTGTAGATCATCAATACCTTCGCCCAGTCCTATATACTTTACCGGTATCTTAAACTGGTCTGAAATCCCGATAACGACACCTCCTTTTGCCGTACCATCCAGCTTGGTGATAGCCAGAGCTGTAACATCTGTAGCCGCTGTAAATTGCTTAGCTTGTTCGAATGCGTTTTGTCCTGTCGAACCATCCAATACTAATAACACCTCGTGAGGCGCACCGGGCACTATCTTATTCATAACGCCTTTTATCTTAGACAATTCATTCATCAGGCCAACCTTATTATGCAAACGTCCTGCAGTATCGATGATGGCCACATCTGCATTATTAGCTTTAGCCGAACTTATCGTATCGAATGCGACTGATGCAGGATCGGCTCCCATCGACTGCTTAACAACCGGCACATCTACCCGCTCGCCCCAAATAACGAGTTGTTCTACGGCGGCGGCGCGGAAAGTATCGGCAGCTCCCAGATAAACGGATTTTCCGGCTTTTTTAAATTGATTAGCCAGTTTTCCTATGGTTGTAGTTTTCCCTACGCCATTAACTCCGACCACCATAATTACATACGGCTTCTGGTCTGAGGGTATAGAAAAACCATCATTATTATCACTTGAATTATTCTCGGTCAGAAGATCTACAATTTCTTCTCTCAGTATCTTGCTTAACTCTTCTGTATTTACATATTTATCTCTGGACACACGTTCCTCGATACGCTCGATAACTTTAAGAGTAGTATCAACCCCGACATCCGAGGTGATCAAAACTTCTTCGAGATCATCCAGAACGCTGTCATCAACTTTAGACTTTCCGACAACAATACGGGACAGTTTCGAAAACATGCTTTCTTTTGTTTTCTCCAATCCCTTATCCAATGTTTCTTTTTTCTGTTTCGAAAAAAAGTCTAAAATACCCATACCTGAAATCTATTACTTTTTATTTTGCAATCATTCGTGCTATCCCGAAGATACAACACAAATCTACTAAAGGAAAAACGAAAAAACCTCCTAACAGTTTTATGAAAGGAGGCTTTTAAATATTTTTAACAAGATTATTTCGCAAAATAATCTTTTACAGATTCATTCGGAACCATTTCTTCTTTAAATGTGTAAGCTCCGGTTTTAGGAGACTTTACCATTTTGATTACTTTTGCATAATTACGACCATCTTTTGATGATGGGTCGCGGTAACCTGCGACTGTCTTCTTTGCCATGGTTTTATCTTATTTTACTTGATTTCTTTATGTACTGTCATTCTCTTCAAGATAGGGTTGTATTTTTTCAACTCCAATCTTTCAGTGGTGTTTCTTCTGTTCTTAGTAGTGATATATCTTGATGTTCCTGCAAGACCACTTTCTTTGTGTTCTGTACATTCCAATATCACCTGCACTCTGTTTCCTTTTGCTTTCTTTGCCATTTTTTAGGTCCTCCTCTTAATTTAAGCTTTCAAATAACCTTTTGCTGCCGCATTTTTCAACGCTGCATCCAAACCGATTTTATTAACTGTGCGAAGACCTGCGGCTGAAATATTAAGGCTAATCCAGCAATCTTCTTCTACCCAATAGAATTTTTTTCTAAATAGGTTGACATTGAATTTTCTTTTCGTTTTCTTATTTGAGTGCGAAACATTGTTGCCAACCATAGCTTTTTTTCCTGTAATCTCACAAATCTTGGACATCGCTATTATATTTTATTTTTTATTTATTTTATTCCTTGTCGCAGTAAAATCAGGGTGCAAAATTAAATCTTTTTTTGGAAACAACAAATTTTTATTGGTTAATAACTTAGAGCCTGTTTAAATTTTATTCAACAATAATTTTATCGCTGCTATTTTTACCAAATCAGAATAAAATCATTGAATACCTTTTTAAGCTATGTTTTCGTTTACGCTCATAAATATAATAAAGTTTTTTCTATATATTGTCATTCGGTACAGATTAGGTCAGCCAGATAGACTTCATCCATAATTTACTTAAGCAGATTCTTACAATTAAAAGCAACGAGAATTTATATTTATACCAAGAAATGGTTGCTGAGATCAATTCGAATATAGAAAAGCTTACCAATAATTTGAAATAATCTCAAAGCTGTGAATCTGCCATTCATCAAAGATTGAAAATAATTTTTTTAATCAGAAACCCATCCCTAAATTAATATAAAAACGCCCTCCGTCCTTTGACCCGAAATAAGAAAATTTACCGGTATATTTTTTGAAAAACGTAAGCCAGAAACCTCCTCCGCATGAAGTATGCCAGTCTTTTGACGATTCTTCGGGATACCAGACACGGCCGTAGTCAAATCCTGCAAATATTCCGTAATCCAACGGTGTAAATGGGTTGTCGAGCCGCCCTAAGTCTAACCGAAGGTCGGTAAACTGATAATATGATTGTTTCCCGACAAAACGGTTATCCCGGTATCCTCTCAGCTTAACTGTCGAAGCCTGATAGAACTCATATTTATCAGTAAACAAAACATTGCCATTCAGTTCGGTGGCAAAGACAAGCCGGTCTGTGATATTAACATTGACACCTCCACTAGCTTTCCAGTAAGTAAAGTTCCGGTCTGCTTCGCCCAGATTCAGCTTCCAACCCAAAGTAGTAGAAAATTGAACTTTAGAAACTGTCTCCGATAGCTCCTTACCTATTTCGTAAGTTAACCCCAGATCCAGAAATGTTTTGCTCTTGAATATCGGATCGCCATGTTCATATATCTGATTGATATAACGTCCCTCATCGTATTTATCTTTTAGCTGGAAGAGCTCAAAAGATGCAGTTCCGACTAAACGGTGTTTTTCGTTTAATCGCCAGTAAAGAGAGGGCGCAATATTGTATTTGTCTATTTTAACCTGATTAAAGCTATTTTTCTCATCTTTATATCCCGGCGTATGGTTACCAAATCCAAAGAAGTTATAGAAATTATTAGGTGTACTTAATGAAGCTTGTACAATAAGATTGAATCGTTCGTCAAACGGAGGGAAGAAGCCCAGATACGAAAACCCCTGGGCATAATTAAACCCTAAACGGTGGCGATATGTATAAGGCACTCTTTTGAAACCATACATTGTATATGTGGCATAAGCTCCAAGCGACAACCCTAAATCAGAATCATATATACCCATGGGAGTAAAATCAAATGTACTGTACTTCAATTTCTGATAGTCGTATTGATGTACACTCTCTACATCAGTCAGAAGTACCTTTGCATTGTTTAAGGTATCTGCCTCCTTTTTGTAGTTTTTATAATCGTAAATCTTGATCCGATTACCGTCTTCTACATTATACGAATTATTACCTTTTCCTCCTATCAGCAATACGGGTATCGATTTTTTCCGGTCGCCCTTCACTTCAAACCTGTCATCTCCGTCCAAACCATATATCCATATCTCCGAACTGCGTTCATTAAATACTTTCTGGTACTGAGACTTTATTACACTATCGTTAGATATACTAATCAATAATGAATCTTTTGACAATTGTTCTATCTCAAAATGGTCATCACCTGTAGTTCCGACTATTACCGGAGTTTTTTGAAGAAAGTCGTAATAATTACCTGCTATTTCGGCTAATTGAGACTTCCTTTTTTTCAGATCCGATTTAATCTTTTCGGTTTCCGCTCCCCTTATCTCTTCGGGAAAGCGATCGAAAGCCTCATTTATTTTGCCGTCGGTCAGTTCACTCTGGATCAACTTAGCTTCCTTTAGCCACACATCTTTTCCGCTCCTGCTCGTCAGAGTAACATCTAATGCCAACCCCAGAGAATTACTCCTTTTCGCTTTTTTGAACTCATCGTCGTAATTCGATATACTACCGAGGTTTAAAACCCCAAGCATGGGCTTCAAAAACAGTCCGTCCACTTTGGTAAAAGCATGGTTACGATCGATGACAATGGGTGAAAACACCAAACTATCTCCATGCTGTTTTTCCCGCCAACGCCAGTTCTCGGGTATCCTGTTCCAGTCTCCGATCAGCATAGCCAGTAAACATTCTCTGATATACTCTTCCTGATCTACAAAATAGGACTTGTTTTCCCGCATCTTTTTCAGAACCTCATCCGTCGTTCGTATTGTCGAATCCTGCGAAAAAGCCTTCAGGTCATACAGCGCAACTAACCTATCACTAATACAAGTACCATCTGCAACGGTATCGGTAGTTGCATTCTTTGGTATATAATATAAATGAGGATTATAAGATGACAGATTCAAATCGCTTGCCAAATGGTCGGCTACCAAAAACGAATAAGGATTGGTTATTGTATAGGCATCTCCGATGAATTTATCGAGATACGTTTCTTTAAACTCTTTTTTGTTATATATATCCTGAAAAAAAGACGATTGCCAGAATGTGGTTGATCCCCCGACTAGCTTTATCAAAAATAACTCTCCTTGAGCATTTTTCATAAATAGTCCATTAGCATGAGGTACTTGTTTTACAAGACTTAGCCCTCCATGTGTCATCAACAAATCGACAATTGGTACACGCACCGGAGTAAGATAGATATCCCGGTAATGAGTCCCCCAGAGCGTATTATAGAAATCACTATGTTGGAATGCCCCTTTCGGATAAATTGATTTCAGTATAAAATCAGGCTCTTCTCCCTGACGCTTTTCTCCATACAACTGTGTAAATATAGTACCATACAACAACAATACAAACACACTGACTATACGCAGATTTCTCCTCAATTTTCTATCAATCACAGACATGTATCCTATGAGCATTTTATTTGATTTACTTATCCCAGTATCTGCCGGTTATTATTTATAGCCTGCCATACGAAACAAAGATAATTTAAAAAGAATAAACACATCGGGGGGCTTATATGTTTATTATCGAACAAATAAGTAACTTTGCTGCATATTTCTTGCTAAAACATTCAATGATAAATAAACCATATAAAGAATTCGGTGATTTTCTGAATACCCATTTCCCCTATAAAGTACAAAAGATATCTATCAATGCCGGATTTACATGTCCCAACAGGGATGGATCCAAGGCTGTAGGAGGATGTACTTATTGCAATAACCAAAGTTTCAGTCCGGGTTACGGAGGCAAGCAACGTTCCGTTACCGACCAACTCCGTGACGGTATTGCTTTCTTTTCGCACAAGTATCCCGAAATGAAGTATCTCGCCTACTTTCAATCATATACAAACACCTACGATAGCATAGACAAACTGATCGGTCTATACGAAGAAGCCCTCAATTACCCTAATGTAGTAGGCATAATAATAGGAACACGTCCCGATTGTATGCCTCCGGAACTCCTCGAATATTTCGGTAAATTAAAAGACCGGTGCTTTCTTATGATTGAATACGGAATAGAATCGACACTCAATTCTACTCTCGAATTTATCAACCGCGGACATACATATGCCGAAAGTGTAGATGCTATAGAAAAAACTGCTGCAAAAGGGATTTATACCGGAGCGCATATGATACTCGGCCTGCCCGGAGAAAGCAGAGAAGACACTCTTTCTCATGCCGATAAATTGTCTGAACTGCCATTAACAACATTGAAGATACACCAGCTTCAACTGATACGGGGTACAGCTATGGCACGGCAATATAGAGAGCATCCCGAATGGTTTAATCTCTTTGAAGTAGATGATTATATAAATCTTTGTATTGATTTTGCCGAGCGGCTGAATCCTGATTTTATAATAGAAAGGTTTGTTTCGCAATCTCCAAAATCATTACTTATAGCTCCCGATTGGGGTTTGAAAAATTTCGAATTTACAACAAAAGTATTGAAAAGGTTTGCTGAACGGAAAACATGGCAGGGAAGACTGTACAATAAAAAGTAACTTCTTATTCTTTCTCCGGTTCTGGTTTATCCTTGTCTTTGTTTCGTTTAAACAGGTTCTTCACTTTTCCCACAAAACCTACGACTTTCTTCATAAAGTTTTGTTTGCCTTGTGATACGCCCACTGATTCTACAACAGGAGGCTGCAATATTTGCCAAAAGTAATTAAAAGTGGAATGGTACGGGTCCCGCACTATCTCAGAACGAATTTGACGGGGTTTTCTGGCTTTTCCCCTTTTTATATCCGGATTATCTTTTTTCAAGACAGCATTTGCAGCCCTACTTATCAATTTATTTTCAATCAGTAGCCCATTCTGGTTCTTCAATACCGATATGTGCAGATTATTATAAAGGAACAGCATATCTACCGTTGCACCCTTACTTGTCGCGTCAGTAGAAAAAGTAAGATCACGGACAATTCCACTTTCAACCCGTGCAGGTGCTAAAGGTGTAATCAATTGATTCAGATCTTGTAAATTAAAATCCGATAACTTAGCTTTCAGTTTAAAATGATCTATTGCCGAATCGGCAGGTATCGCCCACTCTGCTGTAAAATATCCTGTACCCATCAGTTTTCCATCGGCTAATAAGGTCATGTGGTGATTCTGATACTTGGCTTTATTAGTAAAATCGGATATGCGTCCGTTCATTTCCGTAAAAAAAATCTTCCCCGGTTCTGTGCCATTTTTAGGCAGCTCTTCATATACCACATTGAAGTTCGTTACATCCAGACTATCTACGTTAAATACAACAGGTACTTTATATAAGCCTTCGTATATAAAAGGCATAATATTATGTTCTATTTCAATTTTCTGGTTTTTATAATTTAGCAGATCTACATTTTTTACACTTAATAAACTCGCATTGAGTTCTTTTCTCATAAAGTAGGTTGTAAAATCAATTCCCGACAGTGTTACATTATCTACTTTTACATCAAACCAGTCTTTATTCCGGGGATGATAATACGCAAATTCCTGTTTCGGAAAAGCAGCGTCCAAATGTATTTTGTCCAAGCGAAACAGACCTTTGCTTTTACTCAGTTCTACATTCCCTATTTTCATCGTATAGTAACCATTGTCAACCGGAAAATGAATATCTTCTGTTTTGAAATCGAAATCATCCAGTTTAAAATCTCTTTTTTCTGCATTCACATCCAGCCCCTTAAATTTCAAGGTCGTTGTATTTAGCTTTTGATGCACATCCGTTCTCCCTGCCAAAGCGCTTTTATAATCTATGGCAGCTTCTGATATATTAAAATTGCCAATAGAAATCAGTGGAGCCAACTCCCTCAGTTGATCATATAAATCCGCATCATTATCTGATTTTAATCCCGAATCAGGAGATGTCCTCAATGTCTGGGCTATTTTAATTGCCGGAGCATCTATAATCAGATTGTCCATCCGAAATACGGACCCAGTCTGGTCAATTCCGTCTAATAACATTTGGCGGGTTGCAAAACCAAATTCGAGATCGGGTTGTTCCAGATTGATACCGATATCGGTAACCTTGATATTATTGATTTTCAGAGGTAACTTCGCCGTTTTCCCCTTTTCACTCTTTCGCGATACAGATGTTTTCTGTAATCCTGATTTTCGAATATCTACTTGTGGTGTTAGTATATCCAGTTTATTTACAGATATACCAAGATAACTATTCCAAACCAGATTATCCAGATATAGATTCTTTGATAGCACCTGTATACTGTCTTTCAATACTTTATCAATATAAGAAACCGCTGCATCCGACACATTGGCTTTGAAAACCGCCAGGTCAAATTCCTCTGATTTTGAGCCTTTTGTCCGGTTACCCACCTCACTATCCCCTGTCTTAACGACTCTTATTCTAGGAGCTTTCAGATCAAATAACCCAAACGTGATTTTCTGCTTCTTTTTGAATGGGTTATAATTGATATCGCGAATATCAATGAAAGGTGAACTAAAGCCAATATATGTATCCGGAGCTTTTGTCCATGTATTCTCTTGTGGTATAAGCTGTACATCCCTTAAATATAGGCGGCCTTTCATTCCTGTCAGTAGCCCTTCTTTTATTTTTAACCGGTATTCTTTGCCGGGCAATAAGTTGTCAAACCTTTCGAAACGAAGCCGGAAATTATCAAAAGTAAAATATGTTCCCGAGTTTTCGATAGTCTCTTTGTTTATCAACAGGTTTGTTGCGTTAAAATCGACTTTAGGCAAATATAAATTAAGCTCACCTTTTACCGACTTATCCCGCAGCCTGACATTCGCATTATTAATTCTTACATTATCTATTGATAAATGATTAAAGAAAGGCGATATGACATTCAGATTCTGTAAAGGATCATCAACCGCAGAATCTTCTGGATTGTCAACCGACTTCGATTTTCGGGAAGGCATTTTCACATATTCTATTTTAGGAGCGTCTACCGAAAATAGATTTGCTTTGATCCCTTTTTCGTACTGAATACCTGAAACTGTTATAGAATCGATCGAACCCGAAATATAATCGTATTTCGTTTTTGTTGTTATAGGCGATAACTTCACTCCGGCAATCTGAAAGCGTCCCAGCACGGTATTCAATAACAATTCGTCGACCTCTATATTCTGATTTTTTGTATTTACATTACCTTGTATTCCACGTGCATCTATCGCAAAGCCATCTGAATATAGAAACCTTTGCTTCCTGTCTGCTTCGGGATCTACTATGAAATGATATGCTGCGAAATTAAAATTATCCAGTGTATAAATATCAACCGTATCCTTATCTCTGTTCGTATATTGCAAACGGGCTGTATTTACTCCTATCTCATCTATAGTAATGCTGTTGAATAAAGGAGAAACCATTGCATATAATGTCCAGGAGAGAACAGCCGGTTCTTTTCTCTGTTTACTTTGCTTATTTTCAGCGAGAGTATCTTTCTTATTTGCTTTTTGTAAGTTAAAGTATTTGATTTCTGAATCTCTTACCTCAAATAAACGGGCTTTAAGATTATTCAGAGCATCCTCTCTATTAAAATATACACCTTCCAGACGGATAGATTTGACTCTCGATTCAACATAACTTTCGGGGAGTTCATTATTTTGTATCCACAACTGCTTTTGCGGAATCAGGTCTACATTCTCTATATTAATAATAGAGTCTACCGTATTTAATTCTATCTTGTCAGTATTAAAAACGAACTGATTATTAGATAATAACACCTGAGGTCGATTAGTCGTAAAATCAAAATTATCACAGTATAATAGCTTACCGGATTCGAAAGAATCTTCATCCAGACGGAATCCGTAGGCATGAAAGCTCACATCCTTCAGGGCATAAGTGGAAGTTGACGAACCATCGAATGAAGAATATACAACATGGGCATGTTCCATATTCATTTTCTTTACCGTCAGCACATCAATATATGGAGAAATCAGGTCATGCAAAGTTTGATTGGAAGTGTTTTTTGTTTTCTTTTCAAAACGATCCGAATACTGTGAATCAAAAATTTCGACAACCGGATTCTGAATCTCGAACAACCGGAAATTCAACTTTTTGTAATTGAATCTCCACGTCAGGTTAATCCCTTCGAAATGAATAGAACCAACATATATTTTAAAATAAGTAGAGGGCAAACTGTCTTTAGCCGCCCACTCTTTGAAAGTTGCTGTATCGGGTACAAACTGAATATTCTCGATCCGGAGAGAACCGTCAATAATCCCTACTGACAGGTCGCTGAACTGCATATCGTAAAATCCGTTGGTAGCTAAATAAACCTCCTTACTGAGTTCACTTTTCAGATAATTCTCCAGTTTGTTCTTTAGATACCAGTTCGCAATAGTCCCTCCAACTATTAAAAATAAAATAATAGTGAGACTTATTTTTAATACTCTACGCTTTTTTCTCCCCATAAATGGGCTCTGTTAAATACAAATTTAGGACAATATAATAAATATTCGTTATCTATTTAACAGAGCTTGACGTATATTGTTTAGATATGACAGTGAAGAGAACTGCTTTCTTATTGCTGTCCGCCCCCTGACTGTTCGGCAGATCCGCCCCCCATCGCGTCATCATTATTAATACTTCTGGCAGCTTTCTTTATCTGTGCCTTCATCTCTCCGAAACGGTATGACACAGAGAAGTTAAATGATTGGTTCTTATTATAGTTTATACTTTCTGCAAGGTATTCGGTAGTGTGTTCTTTCCGTGTAAATTTCAATTCTTTCTGGAAAGGATTCACTGCCGATACATTGAAAGTCAGCTTATCCGCCAGAAAACTCTTTGACAATCCGAAACTATGATAACTAAATCCACTTCTTTTCCCTAATAGATTCACATTTCCTGTCCGCCCTCCAAATCCTGCCGAAAATTTAAATGCTTGCGGAAAAGTATATTGAAAATTAGTAAACAGGCGACCGGTAAAACCTGTATTCGTCATCCATTCGCCAGGTGAACCATATCCTCTGATATCTGTATAACCGACTGATGTATTGGCTGTAAATCTGATTTTAGACATAGGTGTCCAGCTTACATAGTTAAAGAGCGAAACCTCACGCTTTTTCCCCACGTTGCCATAAGTCCTGATAATAGTATTTCCTTCAAGCCGTGTTACATCCTCAACCGAGTTGTTTACAATATTATAGGACACACTGGTATTCATATTGAATTTAGGCGTAAACAAGCTATAATTCAAGTTGATGTTGTGTGATTTAACAGCATCCAGATCGGGATTTCCATATGAAATAGTGGTCGTATCCGAAGAGTTTACATACGGATTCAGTTGCCAGATTCCGGGACGGGATATACGCATATTATATCCTAATCTGATTGTTTGGGAAGTAGCCAACTGATACGAAACCGTTGCTGATGGTACTATATTAGAATAGTCTGTCTTGAAATTTTGTTCTGAATCCAGAGGGAATCTTGCTTCGAGATTTGTTCCTTCATAACGGGCACCCGCTTTAAATCCCCATTTCTTTATCTTGGCTGTATATCCTAAATAGGCGGAAAATATATCCTGTTCATGTTTAAACTTATCATTCGACGATGCAATATCTGTCCAGACACCTGTCTCCGGATCATAGTCCTGCCGTCCACTACGGCTATCGCTTAAACGGATAATATACTTCAATCCGGCTTCCAACGTATGGATTTTCGAAAAGGGAGTTGTATAATCTACCTGAAAGGTATGCTCTTTGGTGCTCCCATCTGAGTATTGATCTGTTCCAAAATCTCTAAAAGCCAGTACATTTTCGTAAGCTACACGGGATGCCCAATCATCCGGCGATGTCTGGTACCGGTATGAAGCGGTAAACAACCTGTCTTTATTTTTTGCCGACGTGTTCTGATAATCGACTTTGACACTGGTAGAGCCATATGTATAATCGTTTACTGCATTTTGGTTATATTCCTGTTGGGTAATATTACTCACATCCGCATATTTTGTTGTTCCATAAGACTTCGAAGTGCCATCGCCTCCATATTTGCTAAATCCGATATTAACCAGATTCAATGTATCTATCTCGTAACTAAGCTCGCCTCCCCCGTATTGTCCGTTCCCTGAATATTTATTACGTCCGGTTGTTTCAACAAAATGCCTTTGTTCGACACCAAAATACTCTCTTGACGAAGACATATTAGACCAAGGGCTTTTGTAATCGTAATAATTATAATTACCCGTAAAACCTAGTTTTCCTTTTTTGAATGACAAAAACCCTCCCAGCCCGTATCCTCCACGGGTATCAGCACGTCCGTTTAAAGTAGCCGTGTAACCTCCCATAGAAGTTTCTTTATTGGTTATAATATTTATAATACCGGCAAGTCCTTCGGCATCGTATTTGGGTCCGGGGTCTGTTATCACTTCTATATTTTTAATAGAGCTGGCAGGCATACTTTTCAGTACATCCTTAGGATTACTGGCCAACATACTCGAGGGTTTTCCATCCAGATAAATTTTATAACTGGTCGACCCTTTCAATTCAATATTATCTTCGGCATCTATTGTTACCATCGGTACTTTTCTCAGCATATCCATGACATTACTCGTTTTCGAGTCGGGATCATCTTCCAGACTATAGGTAATTTTATCCATATCGACTTTTACCAATGGGCGCTGAGCCGACACTACGACTTCCGACAACGTAGTCTTATCTCCTCTTAAAAAAATATTCCCGAGATCTACTGTATTTCCGCTACCTACGGAAAAAGCTTTCTCAACAGGTTCTTTGCCTAAATATTGAATATTCAAAACAAACTCGCCTTTCTTTGTCATAGCAAAGTTAAATGCGCCTCCATCGTCCGTTACCACAGCTTTCTCCAAGACCGACGGCTTCCCTGCGGGCGTTATTCGTATTGTAGCATATGGTATTGTTTCTTGCGTAAGGGAATCCATCACAACTCCTTTTACGGTTACTTTCGATGTTTGGGAGAATGCTGTTATAGGTAATAGCAGCATAAGCAGATAGAGCGGGCGTATGATTTTCATCTAAATGGTCTTTTAGGTTTAATTTTAAGGTTTATGGATGATAAATCCATCACTTTAAAAGTTGTTATTCAAATTTATATAGTGTCTGTTTTTAGTCTTATCCTAATTCTATACTTCCTGGGTTTGTGTTAATTTATACTTTAATCTTTTACGGGCTACATTCCGTATAAGTTAATATTCTTTTATACCTTTGCACCTCTAAAATCGGCATAATTTTAGGTTAAATATAATAGAATATATGATATGTCGCAAATTGATTTAAATAATCACGATTATCAAGTCATTTTCACTCTTTTTTTTCTATTAGCTTTTAAAAGTATAAAATAAAAGCTCAATTAACTATCAGTACATTTTTTCACGGAACGTTTTTTAAGGGGCAGAATCGCGTTTCCGTTTTTTTGACTCCGATGCTCTTCACCTTTTTAAATTTTACATTGCGATGCAAAACGTTGCAAATATTGAAGAATTAGAAAATAAACAAATCTCACGATTATTATGGCAGTACGCACTCCCTGCCATTGTGGGAACGATGGTCAACTCCCTTTATAATGTTATAGACCGTATATTTATCGGGTTATGGGTCGGTGACGACGCAATATCAGCTCTGGGTCTCGTATTACCTATTATGAACATTACCGCAGCTGTAGGTATGCTGGTGGGCGCCGGATCGGCAAGCCGCATTTCGATATTTCTGGGTAAGAAAGATATAGTTACAGCAGAAAAAATAGCCGGAACCTCTTTCGTTATGACTCTTATACTAAGCGGTATCGTCATACTGGGCTTACTCCTTTTCCTCGATCCTGTATTGAGATATGCCGGAGCCAGTGATGTTACATTGCCTTACGCACGCGACTTTCTGGTCATTTTCCTTCCGGGAAACCTATTCCTGTCACTTTGCTTCAACTTCAATAATATGATGAGAGCATCGGGATACCCGAAGAAAGCGATGATAACCATGCTTATCAGTGTAGTTACCAATATTATATTAGCACCTATTTTTATCCATTATCTCGGCTGGGGAATCAAAGGTGCTGCCACAGCTACATTTATAGCTATGGTCGTCGGTTTTATTTTTGTGATGCAACATTTTATGAATCCACGCAGCTTTATAAAGCTACGGGTAAAGAATTTACGCCTTTCTAAAAAAATAGTTTGGTCTATAACCTCTATCGGGATGTCGCCGTTCTTTATGCAGTTAGCTGCATCTGCCGTTATCTTCTTCATCATTTTCCAACTCCGCAAAGCTGCAGGAGATGATACACATGCCGGAGATATGGCTATAGGAGCATATACGATAGCCAATACACTATTGATGCTGATTGTAATGGTAGTAATAGGACTTACTCAGGGTATGCAACCGATAGTAGGATATAACTATGGAGCTAAAAATTATATACGGGTAAAGGATACTGTCGTTTATACGATAAAAATAGGTATGGCTATCACTACCTTCGGATTCATATTAGGATTCTTCTTTCCTCATATATTCGTTAGTTTTTTCAATCCGGGACCTATTCTGGCGGAAGATTCGGTTAATGCCTTACGGATACTTATTATCTGCTTTCCGTTAGTCGGATTTCAGCTTGTAGTGACTAACTTTTTCCAGTGTATAGGACAAGCCGGAAAATCTATTCTGCTGAGTTTAACCCGTCAGGTTTTGTTCCTTGTTCCGGCATTGTTTATAATGCCTCAGTATTTCGGGCTAAATGGAGTCTGGATGTCAATCCCTATCGCAGACTCTCTGGCTACAGTCACTACTTTGATATTGTTTGTGATGCAAGTTAGGATACTGAAAAGAGAGGAAGCTTTACATAGTGATACTATTTGAGAACAGGATAGTTATAGTAAAAAAAGAGAGACTAAAGTTTAGCCTCTCTTTTTTATTCATATCATGTTATTTATCCTTATTTCCACAGAGGGCTTGGATATTCTCCATTATCAGCCAATTGTTGCAGTTTAGCAACTACACCATCACGGTCTTCGGAATAAGTTACCCCAAACCATTTAGATGTGGTATCCAATACTTTTACATCGGCAGTTTTATTTGTAATAAGATGATCTACCATTAATGGAATGAAATATTCTGCTTTGAGGTTACTTTGGTTCAACTCTAAAAACTTAACGAAATATTCCGCTGAATACTGGAAATATTCGGGTGTAAATCCCCACATATTCATCGATACAGGTGTATTTTCGGCTAATTCGTACCAATAATTCTCTGCATCTTTATACTGGATCTTACCGTCTTTGCGCTCGATATGAGTTCTTTCAACCACACTGGTAAGGAATCCGTCTTTATCTGTTTCGCAAACACCGCGTGCTACAGAACCGCTTTCCGACAATGTATTACACAAACGATATCCAACCATACAATAATGATTTTTACTACCTTCGAGATTTGTCAGGAATTTAGCCAAAGTTTCGAAACCGTCACGACCATAAAAGTCATCTGCATTAATTACGGCAAACGGTTCTTTGATTACATCTTTTCCCATCAATACCGCATGGTTTGTACCCCATGGTTTTACCCTATCGGCATGAACTGTAAACCCTTCGGGTAAATCTGTCAATTCCTGAAATACTATTTCAACCGGAATATGCTTATCATATTTAGATGCTATTTTTTCTACAAACTCTTTTTCGAAAGACTTACGGATAACAAATACTAGTTTTCCGAACCCGCTTTTAACTGCATCATAGATCGAATAATCCATGATAGTCTCACCATTGGGACCTAGTCCATCCAGTTGTTTTAGTCCTCCATAACGGCTACCCATTCCGGCAGCAAGTACAAATAACGTTGGTTTCATTTGGTTTAGTTTCATTTAATGTTATGAACCACAAAGTTAGTTTTTTTGAAACAATAGCGCGTTTTTTCTAAGACAAAAAGGGTATAAGGTTAATCTCGCCAATATTAATTACATACAGCCTTTCTTTTTGCACCACTCATATTATAATCACTGGTCGAGGCCTTTCATCGATAAGGCGACCCTTTTGCGGGCAACATCTACTGATATAACTTTTGCCTGTACATACTGATGCAGAGACACTATCTCCGTAGGATCAGATACAAAACGATCGGCCAACTCCGAGATATGTACCAACCCGTTCTCTTTGATCCCGACATCAACAAAACAACCAAAATTAGTTACATTTGTTACGATACCCGGCAGAATCATTCCCTCCCGTAAATCTTCGATTGTTTTAATTGAGGGATCGAACTCAAAAGCCTGTATCTTCTTTCGTGGATCGCGCCCCGGTTTATCCAGCTCCTGAATAATGTCATTAAGGGTTGGTAATCCAACTTTGTCATTCACATATTTATTCAGATCCAGTTTTTTCTTTAATTCTTTATTATCGATCAAATCTTTAATATTACATTTCAGATCTTTAGCCATCGTTTCCACAATATGATAACTCTCAGGGTGAACAGACGAGTTATCCAACGGATTCTGAGCATCGGCAATACGAAGGAATCCGGCACACTGCTCAAATGCTTTTTCACCCATACGGGGTACTTTCATCAATTCTTTTCTTGTTTTGAATGCTCCATGTTCGGCTCTATAATCGACGATATTTTGTGCCAGTGTAGGTCCCAAGCCCGATATATAAGTCAGAAGATGCTTACTCGCAGTATTTACATTGACCCCGACCAAGTTTACACAACTTTCGACAGTTAAGTCCAGTGACTTTTTCAGCTTTGTCTGATCTACATCGTGCTGGTACTGGCCTACTCCTATCGATTTCGGATCTATTTTCACTAATTCGGCTAACGGATCCATAAGTCGACGACCGATAGAGACTGCACCACGTACTGTGACATCGTATTCAGGAAATTCTTCCCTCGCTATTTTTGATGCCGAATAAATAGATGCGCCATTTTCACTTACAACAAATACCTGAACCTCTTTTTCGTAACGGAGGTTAGTTATGAAGTGCTCTGTTTCGCGGCTGGCTGTACCATTACCTATAGCAATAGCATCTATTTTATATGTAGAAACCAGCTGTACTATTTTATTTCCGGCTTTATGAGTTTCATTCTGTGGCGGATGCGGATAAACAGCTTCATTATGCAACAAATTCCCTTGTGCATCCAGACAAACGACCTTACAACCGGTACGATATCCCGGGTCGATACCCAACACCCGTTTTTGTCCCAATGGCGCAGCCAATAGTAACTGACGCAGATTTTCGGTAAAAACGCGGATTGCTTCTTCGTCAGCAACCTCCTTCGATGCTGCTGCAAATTCGGTCTCTATTGACGATTTCAGCAAACGCTTATATGCATCCTTCACAGCGGCCTCTACATATTCTGATGCTTCGGTCGATCCTTTCACAAACTTGCGGTTAAGGCGTTCGAGTGCATCTTCTTCTTCGGGACTGATATTTATTTTGAGAAAGCCTTCGGCCTCTCCCCTTCTCATTGCTAATAAACGATGGGACGAACAACGGCTAAGACGTTCTTCGAGATCAAAATAATCCCTGTATTTATCGCCTTCTTCCTCTTTTCCTTTAACTACTTTCGAAGTAATAAATGCTTCCCGTTGAAATAAATTACGAATAGTATTACGTGCCGATTCGTCTTCACTAACCCATTCGGCTATAATATCACAAGCGCCATTAATAGCCTCCTTCACATCATTAACTTCACCTTTTACATACGCCAAAGCCTTAGACTCCACATCGAAACGCTGCTGAAGCATCAAAGCCTGTGCTAACCCTTCGAGTCCTTTCTTCCGGGCTATTTCCGCACGGGTCTGCCGTTTGGGTTTATATGGCAGGTAAATATCTTCCAGTTCTGTTGCATTCCAGCAATTTTCGATTCTGGATTTTAATTCTGGTGTTAGTTTGTCCTGTTCTTCAATTGTCTTTAAGATTGTCTCCCTACGCTTGTTCAGTTCAGTCAGTTTATCGTAATGCTCTTTGATAGCTGCTATCTGTACTTCATCAAGTCCTCCGGTCGCTTCTTTCCGGTAACGGCTAATGAAGGGGATGGTAGCTCCGCTATCTAACAGGTCGATTGTTTTTTCGATCTGGGTCTCGCGGATATTTAATGCTGAAGATATTAGTTTATTAATGGTCATTGGTATATAAAGTGTTATATTTTTATCGTAATTTATTGTATTTTAACCGTTAGTCTATAGTTTCACAATCACTTATCCTTATTTATTAGTAGAAAAACCAACAAATATCATTATTTATTGGTATTGTACAGACAATGAAATCCCTTTTACTTTGTATTCAGATTAAAACCAAATTATTTATCACTTTTCAATTAAATAATAAACATGGCAAAGATAGGCATATACTACGGTTCTACAACCGGTAACACTCAAGATTTAGCTGACCGTATCGCAAAAGCTCTTAATGTTGCTTCGGCTGACGTACACGATGTAAGTTCGGCTGCTGCTGATTTCAACCCTTATGATGTTGTCCTGTTTGGTGGATCAACAATGGGCATGGGCGATTTTCAGGACGATTGGGAAACTTTTATCGACGATGTGAAAGATGCCGATCTTAATGGTAAAAAAGTTGCCTTGTTTGGCTGTGGTGACTCTGTATCTTACAGCGACACTTTTGGTGATGCCTTAGGTAAAATATACGAGGTAATCAAGAATAAAGGATGCCAGCTAATCGGAAGAACTTCTATAGAAGGTTACACTTTTGATAGTTCCGAGGCTGTAGTTGACGGTCAGTTCGTAGGATTACTTATCGACGAAGATAATGAATCAAACCTGACAGATCAGAGAGTAGCTCTTTGGTTAGAAGATTTGAAAAAACAAATTTGATATACACCATATTAATCAATCTTTTTATATAGTCTATGCAGGTTTTTAATCATCATATCTACGAATTCAAGAAAGGAGTACGCGACATGGTTCTCTGTACACTCTCAGCCAATCTGGAAGATAAAGTGATAGCAAAACTCGAACGAAATGGCATTTGCTATATGATACAAAGGTTAAGAAAGGGCAATATCAATGTCTTTTTCGGGAAAGAAGAATGTCTTGTTGTAATAAACAAACTGTGCAAAAACAGGTCTCTGGACCAGCTTTCGCCGGAAGAAGATTTTATGATCGGTACGCTTTTGGGCTACAGTGTCTGTGAACAATGCCGCCGTTATTGTAAAAGGAAGAAAACAGAGAGCGAAGTCATAGTAGAAAATATGTAAAAATATATAGCATTCGGCGTTACTCAGTAACAAAACAGGCCGAAAAGCCTTAGAATGCCATACTCAATATAGTGAATCATTTCTATTGATAGTTTTTTAGTTGATCATTTAATAGCCTCATGACGGGATGTCAAGAGGCTATTCTTTTTATCTTTATTTTATATACTGCACTTTATTGGCATCCCGGTTTTTCGCTTCGGGAGATTCATTCTTATAACCTACCGAAATTCCGAATATTACCTCATGGGTATCAGGCAAATTAATAGCCTTTAATAAATCTTTTGCATCAGGTTTATTAAAGACACTTGCTACACTGCCAATTACACAAGTTCCGATATTCATCGATTCGGCACTCAGCAGAATGTTCTGAGCAAATAATCCACAGTCAACTTCACTTGCTCCATTATTTTTATCTTTGGCTACGATAATCAAAGTCGGTGCACCGTGGAATACACTAAAACCTTCTTGTTGAGCCTTAGATGCACTACCGGGCAGCGACTTACCTTTTGCATTCTCTACAAACTTCGCATTAATCTGAGCCAAGAGCTCTGGATTCTGAATAACCCTCACTTCCCACGATTGCTTATTCAATGCACTGGGAGCATTTATTCCGCACTGTATAATAGTGTCCAATTGCGCCTGAGCCACTTGTTCCGGTTTATAGACACGGATACTTCTACGGCTTAGGATATTTTCTACAACTACATTTTTGGGAGTTTCGAGTGTTTTCTCGGTTTGCGGCTCTTTCGCTGCCTGGTTACAAGACACCAAAGCCAATAAGGAAATAGATAATACTGCTAAAATTTTCATACGCATAAATTTAATTAGGTTTTATATACCTTTTTCAATATTAATTCAACGATCATCTCTAAATCTTTATGACATTTCGGTATTTCCATAGCTAATGCTTTTAGAAATAATATTTTCTCTAGTGATATTACAAGATATTTCTCTTTTTCAATAGCATTTTCTTTTAGATAACTATAATCGAATGTACATATTTGATTCCACATTTCTAATCCGTATTCACATATTCCTATATCACCATACAAGTTT
Organism: Indolivaga macrotermitis; assembly: GCF_900128985.1. Classification (GTDB taxonomy): domain Bacteria; phylum Bacteroidota; class Bacteroidia; order Bacteroidales; family Dysgonomonadaceae; genus Dysgonomonas_A; species Dysgonomonas_A macrotermitis. The sequence goes on from NZ_FQUC01000017.1 coordinate 53,976, forward strand.
TTTATATTGTTTGGGTATTTTTCTTTTAATATTTTATGATCATCATTATGTATTACCAGATCAATATCTAGCCCAGCTTTACGCAAACCATAATACTCCATTGCTTTTCCTCCGATTATTAATGGTTTATGGATAAAGCTGTATCCCAATACCTGCCAATTTATCTCCATTTAAAAGTACTACCTTATAATCTTCAAACTTAGTAAATGTTTAAATTTAAGTAAGAATAAATTAAACAACACCTAAAAATTACATATTCAATTTTTTAATTATAAACCTGAATGTTTACAGGACTATACTTTATCTCTTTCTGGCAATCGGGATAATGCATATAAAACCGATCTGTTGTTTCTGGCTTTTCACGAACTATGGCCGGAATAACATCAACATTCTTTTGCTCCACAGTTGAGGATATCGAAGAAATCGCCAGCGTTGCTACAGCCCCGACTAGTCCATAATAAGACGATGTACTTACCATAAAATACGGAGAAGTTTTACGATCATAATGCACCGGTGACCAGTTTATATATACATTACCTGTGTAATATAAATTATCTGGATCACATGCCTCCAAAGTTAAATAACCATGAGGTAAATTAATAAAATATTCTTTATACCATACCCGTTTTATTTCATAGTTTCCGGCTGGTACTTTCAGTATAAAATATCCTTCCGGATCTAATCTGACCTTATAGCTCGAACCCTTTTCTATATTTCGCATCTGAAAAAAGATGTCCTTAACCTTGATGTCCCCATCATTATAAATATTTAATCTACCGAATAGAATCGTTTCATTAGGCTTAGTCTCTAACGTGAATTTTTTATCGGTCGTGAAAGACGTCAAAATGAGTAAACTGAAAAATAAATATAATATGGGTTTCATCTTTAAAGTATAATCTGCATTAAGAAAAAAGACCAACCTATCTAAACAGGCTGATCTTTTCATATATTTTAGAAATGCCTATATATTTGTTTACTGGGCATTTTCGAATTGTTTCAAGAACCGAGAGTCATTTTCGGAGAACATACGCAAATCCTTAACCCTATATTTCAGATTTGTAATACGTTCTATTCCCATACCTAACGCATAACCGGAATATACTTTGCTATCTATTCCGCAATTTTCCAAAACATTAGGATCAACCATTCCACATCCCAGAATTTCAACCCAGCCTGTATGTTTACAGAACGGACAACCTTTTCCGCCACAGATATTACATGAGATGTCCATCTCCGCACTTGGTTCAGTAAAGGGGAAGTAGGATGGACGCAGACGAATTTTAGTATCAGCTCCAAACATTTCTTTCGCAAAGAACAGTAAGGCTTGTTTCAAGTCTGCAAACGATACATCTTTGTCAATATACAATGCTTCTACCTGATGAAAGAAGCAATGAGCCCGGTATGATATAGCCTCGTTACGATATACACGCCCCGGACAGATAATTCTTATCGGTGGCTGTTGTTTCTCCATTACTCGCGTTTGTACAGATGATGTATGTGTACGCAATACAATCTCCGGACTACGGGCTATGAAAAATGTATCCTGCATATCACGTGCCGGATGATCGTCAGCAAAGTTCAGTGACGAGAATACATGCCAGTCGTCTTCTATCTCAGGACCTTCGGCTATCGAAAAGCCTAATCGTTTAAAAATATCACAGATTTCTTTTTTCACCAACGATAATGGATGGCGGCTGCCTAACTGTACGGGATACGCCGTACGGGTAAGGTCGATAGTATCTTCTGATGTTGAGCTATTTTCGAGATTTTCTCTCAATAGGTTGATTCTATCCTGAGCTTTTGTTTTAAGTTCGTTCAGCCTCATCCCAATATTTTTCTTCTCTTCCGCCGCCACATTTCTGAAATCATCCATAAGCGCCGAAACAGCTCCTTTCTTGCTCAGAAAGCGAATTCTCAAATCCTCCAGTTCCTGAATATTAGAGGCTTTAATATCCTCAATTTCGGCTAGTAATTTGTTTATTTTCTCAATCATCAGAATCTATCCTTAATTTATTTTGTACACAAAGTTACATTTTCTTTTCTAAAAAAATAATAGTAATCAGAAGTATCCGGACTATTCCGAAACTTTGTAACGAGGACCAAACGGGAAATAACCTGCTTTGCGGCGCAATTTTAATTTACGGAAAAGGTTCAGAGGTTTCTTTTTTATTTTCCCTTTATAATTTTCAACAAAGTCATCTACAGCATCCAGTATACGCGCTGACGATTTACCGTCCCTAAAAGAATGTACTTCATCCATCTTCTTACTAATATTCTCAAGTAAATCAGCCGGACGGCTTATCGCTTTTTCTATAGCTGACTCCAATTCATTAGCATTTTGTATATCCAGCAAATGGTTCTCGGGAAAAGTATTCTTATAGGTAACAACCGGCTTATCGAACCACAAAAATTCATAAATAACTGATGATGTATCACTAACCATCAGATCGGCCTCTGTAAATAAGCCCAGTTTATCATCTTCCTCACTATACAATGCATTATCATATCTATCAGCCAAAGCTCTATATTGCTCTATAGTTTCAGTTTTCATTTTGGGATGAAACGAGAATACCCATTTCCAGTCCTTCTCTTGCAGCAATCGTTCTATTTGGTTATATAAATCGACTGTAGATGATAAACTTTCGGTAAAAGTAGGAGCATATAATATAGTGATCCCCTCCTTATCAGTATTTGCACCAGTGTTTACATAGGCATCAAACTTACTCCAGCCTGTTTCTACTACTCTAAAGAAACCATATTTTTCTTCCAGCCGTTTAAACTCGGGCATAAACATACTGCTTGTGACACAGTATAAATCGAACAAGCCTCTTATCCGGTAATGATCTCCATAATCTGTCCGTTTAAAGAAAAGCCCGTGAAAGACTTCGACTTTTATTCCGGGGAAAAAATCATAAATATAATTACCCGGGGCAAATATTGCTAACGGATTATATTCCATCACATCTTTTATGGATAATAAACGCTTTTCACCGTCTCTCAATCTCACAGTACAACCATCTTCTATAAACCAGGCAACATCGTCGCCTCTTTTTCGGATTTCGGTTTGAATCGGTCGTAAGATCGAGTAAGAATAACTTAATGAGACAAATAGCAGATACCTTTTCATTCGGAGAACTCTAATTTAATCGATTTAGACTCAAAGATAATTCATAAATCGGACTTGAAACTTTTCACATCAAGATATTTGCCTTAATCCCGACTCCTAATTTTATTTTATTAGTTTTGTAACAAAAAATAAAGAATGAGCGATAAAGAAGTATATTACGGTGATTTAGAAAAGACAAAAATAATAGGTGAACTCTTTTCTGCTGAAAACGAGTCTAGAAATCAGGAATGGCAACAGACTTTTTTATCCAACGTTGCCGATGCCAGCTTCAAATGTAATGATCCTCAAGTAATAGCAGGACCTGACGGATTTCCTTACTTTGTTCTGAATATGCCCGAATCCGGCAAAGAGTTTCAATGCTATGTCATTAAACATATGGTCCCTGATTTTATTATGGAACATGGGCTTGGTATTGTTTTCAGTCCATCAAAAGGGCAACCCGACTGGGTTTTTACTTATGGCAACCTTGTTAATTATTACCTGAAAGGAGAATTTTATACCGAATCTAAAAACTGGTTTGTTCAGACAGAAGAAACCGTAAAAGAAGATATTAAGATATTGGTCGGACAGCCATCCGAATATATAATCCCGACACAAACCAGAAAGATATTAAAACAGTATCTTAAGCAATATACAGAAACCGAACCGAAAATAGTATTGACTAACAGACCCGAGGGCGAAGAGTTCTTACAGCAACTGGTATTTAACCTGACTCCCGATGATTTTCAGAGTGAAGATCATTTCAAGGGAGTGATGCAGAATATCGGGTGGTTTTTACCCCGTCATTATACGTATGCTTCTACTTTGGAGAGTACTTTTGGCGAAAATTTCCAACCCCTATAAAATAAAAACGGATAGAGGTAAAAGAGTATATGTGAATTCACGTGTACTCTTTTTCTTTTACCCCACTTAAGTATATCTACAAACAACATTGTTCGTGTTTTTTTACTAAATTTGCCAGCCTTAAGAAAAAGTGACCGGTATCAGCCCAATATATTTTCATTTATTGAATATCAGTTTCTTAGTTCTGTATATATAAATTAGTAGAAAAGCAATCAAATAATATTTTAGACAAATTAATATGAAAGCATTTGTATTTCCGGGGCAAGGAGCCCAATTCGTAGGAATGGGTAAAGACTTGTACGAAACATCTCCTGTTGCTAAAGATTTATTCGAAAAAGCGAATGAAATTCTGGGTTTCCGTATCACCGATTTAATGTTTGCTGGTACAGATGAAGACCTTCGTCAAACAAAAGTTACACAACCTGCTATATTTTTACACTCTGTTATCTTGGCCAAAACATTAGGAGCGGAATTCACTCCCGAAATGGTAGCCGGACACTCATTGGGTGAATTTTCGGCTTTAGTTGCTGCTAATGCGTTGTCTTTTGAAGATGGTTTGAAACTCGTTTATAAACGTGCTTTAGCTATGCAAAAAGCATGTGAACTAAATCCTTCTACAATGGCTGCGGTTCTTGGATTATCTGATGACAAAGTAGAAGAGATCTGTGCTACCATAACAGACGAAGTGGTTGTTCCTGCAAACTATAACTGCCCGGGGCAAATTGTTATCTCCGGAACGAATGCAGGTATAGATAAAGCTTGCGAGTTGCTGAAAGAAGCTGGCGCCAAGCGTGCCCTTAAGTTAAGTGTCGGCGGAGCTTTCCACTCTCCATTGATGAATCCTGCCAAAGAAGAACTGGAAAAAGCAATTAATGAAACTTCTTTTTCAGCTCCGATTTGCCCTGTATATCAGAATGTAACAACTGTAGCAGAAACTGATCCTGCCAACATTAAGAAAAACCTGATTGCCCAATTGACTGCTCCTGTAAAATGGACTCAATCTGTAGAGCACATGATAGCTGATGGAGCCACAGAATTTATTGAACTGGGACCGGGAGCCGTACTTCAGGGACTAGTCAAAAAGATAAACAAAGACGTTGCAACAAGCGGCAAGCAATAATTTCAATTGTATAATCTTTTATTAAAAAACGGCTAATTCTTTTCGGAGAGTTAGCCGCTATATTATATTAAAAACAACATGAAACATTTACTTATACTTATTTTCGGAATAACCTTATTATCCCAATCTGCTTCGGGTCAAGATACCACCTCTACACCAAAGCATACGGTAGTCACGCCAAAAGGAACCAGAACTGTTTCGGCGGAAGATCAAAACCGGGAACTAAATGATCGCTTGCGACGAATAGCGCAAGAAAGGGAAGAAGCTAGAGAAGAGAAACAAAATAAAAAACGAATAATAAAAATAGTTGGGAAAATAGCACTTGTAGCTATTATTGGAGGTATTGCAGCTTGGGTATGGCCTCGAAAAAAGAAGTCGTGATATTAGGGCAATTCTGCAATACAGTGCCTGATTTGGTCTCTTAGCCTATTTGCCGTATCTTCGCCGTATAAAAACATAAAAAACGAATAAACACATGGCAGAAACACCTAATTGTCCATTATGCAGTATGGAGAATACTTATTTTGACGGAACAGTATTTGTTTGTCCTGACTGTGGGCATGAATGGACTAACGAAGGCAACAGCGAAGAAACAGACGATACTCCAAGAGATAGTAATGGAACCGAACTTATTGATGGTGATGCTGTAACTGTTATAAAAGACCTGAAAGTAAGAGGCTCGTCAATGGTTATTAAAAGAGGCACCAAAGTTAAGAGTATTAGATTAACGGAAAATCCGGAAGAGGTTGACTGTAAAATCGATGGATCAAGTATAGTTCTAAAGACTTGTTTTCTGAAAAAAGGATAAAATCTTAATAAAAATATCTGATTCCCCCGATTATTAAACCTTATAATAATCGGGGGCTTTTTATATATTTCTTCTCCGATGATAATCCTTCTTGGAAAGAAAATATACCTTTGTAATATTAAATAGGATAAAGTAAGATGAAGTTTAAAGGTTATTTATGGGGATGTGTGTCATCTGCGACATATGGACTTATCCCTCTTTTCGGGCTACCGGTGTTACGCAAAGCCGTAAGTTACGATTCCCTTCTTTTTTATAGATTCTCGTGCGCGGCAATACTTCTTGCCTTGATTATGTTTCTCCGGAAAGAATCTTTTAAGGTGACGAAAAAAGAAGTCGTCCCTCTTATCATATTAGGTATCTTATTTGCATTGTCCGCTCAATTCTTATTCTGGAGTTACAGTTTTTTAAGCGTGGGACTGGCTTCTACAATATTATTCACCTACCCTATTTTTGTAGCTATGCTAATGGCTGTATTGTTTAAAGAACGGATTTCACGGATTTCTCAACTGGCAATTGTCGTTGCATTCTCCGGTGTTTGCTTATTATATCAGGGAGATGTTTCTATTAATGTATGGGGACTATGCATAATTCTTCTTTCCGCCCTATTTTACGCTATATTTATTATAGTTGTGAATAAATCTCCGGTAAAGAATATGCAAGGAGAAAAGCTAATCTTTTATGCTTTATCTATCAGTGCCTGTTTCTTTTTCATTCAAGCACAAGTCAAAGGAGGAATTCAAATACTACCGGATACTGAGTCTGTTATAAACATTATAATGTTAGCCACTATCCCTACCGTAGTATCATGCATTGCAATGGTATACGCAGTACAATATATAGGCTCAACATCAACAGCCGTATTAGGGGCTCTCGAACCGGTTACCGCTGTAGCAGTAGGTGTTTTTGCTTTCAATGAAGTATTCTCTCTAAATCTGGCTATCGGGATATGTTTTATTCTGACTGCCGTTCTCCTTATTATTATGTCGGGACGGATAGAGAAAATAGCCAGACAACGCTCGTTCCATAATAAATGATATTTATTAGAAAACAATACAAACAAAGAATATCAGATAACACGACAGACCTGTTTTTGTTGTATCTTTGCATTCTTTAAAAACAGAATATATCGAAATGAAAAATATTGCTGATTATGAAATCATGGCACCTGTTGGATCATACGATTCACTGGCTGCAGCAATACAAGGTGGAGCTGATTCAATTTACTTTGGTATTGAAGGTTTGAACATGAGAGCCAAATCCTCCAATAATTTTACAACCGAAGACTTAAAGAATATAGCCAGAATCTGTCAGGAGCATGGCATGAAAAGCTATCTTACAGTAAATACTATTATTTACGATAACGATATAAACTTGATGCATCAAATTGTTAATGCAGCTAAAGATGCAAACGTTTCGGCAATCATTGCTTCCGATGTTTCGGTTATGATGTATGCAAGGAGTATAGGAGTAGAAGTGCATTTATCAACTCAACTAAATATCACTAATTCAGAAGCCCTGAAGTTTTATGGGCAGTTTGCCGATGTTGTTGTATTGGCACGCGAACTAACACTCGATCAGGTTGCTGATATATATAAAGATATAGTAGAGCAGCAGATCAAAGGCCCTAACGGAGAACTTATACGTATTGAGATGTTTTCTCATGGAGCACTATGTATGGCAGTCTCAGGAAAGTGCTATTTGAGTTTACACGAAAGAGATTTATCCGCCAACCGGGGAGCCTGCAACCAGTTATGCCGCCGCAGCTATATTGTAAAAGATAAAGAAAGCGACATTGAGCTAGAAATAGACAATGAATACATAATGTCACCCAAAGATCTGAAAACTATTCATTTTATGAATAAGATGATGGATGCAGGTGTAAGGGTCTTCAAGATAGAAGGCCGGGCCAGAGGTCCCGAATATGTACGTACAGTTGTTGAGTGCTATAAAGAAGCAGTCAAAGCATATTGTGAAGATAACTACACTGAAGAAAAGGTAGAAAGCTGGAATACCCGTCTTGCAACTGTTTTCAACAGAGGATTCTGGGATGGATATTATCTAGGACAACGCTTAGGAGAATGGACAACCAATTATGGCTCCGGAGCAACTAAACGCAAGGTATATATCGGTAAAGGCATCAAATACTTCTCAAATATAGGAGTGGCAGAATTCCTTATGGAAACACAGTCTCTTAAAGTTGGAGACGAAATATTAATAACCGGACCTACAACAGGAGCTGTATCTCAAATCGTAGATGAAATACGGGTTGATCTTAAACCTGTTCAGGAGACAATAAAAGGCGAAAAATTCTCTATTAAATTAACAGAAAAAATCAGACCTTCAGATAAACTGTTCAAAGTTATTTCTGTTGAACCCAAGAAGAAGTTCGTTGAGAAAGATTCATGAATAAAATACGATTAATAGATAAAATCTTGGAGTTTTAGAACTAAAAATCGCACATCTTGTTTAATATTGTATTGAAGATAAATTTTGGTCAAATACAACCTAAAAGCAATTAACTTTGTACGATATTAATTATGTCACGGATATACAATTCCCTCAAAGATATACTTACAGACAATGCTATAACCAGGGCATCCGAATTTCTCTGTGAAGAAAAAAGTAAAACATTAGATGCGGCTAACGCAATTATCCCTTGTTTACTTGGAGGGTTATTAGCTAAAGGCAGTACTACTCCCATACAAATAGCCCTATCTAAAACGGCTAAAGAAAATAACTATATTGTAGATAACACACTTGCTATATTTTCCGGAAATGCCGACGAAAAAATAAGCTATGCCGGATTTCGCTTTCTGGATGCAGTTTTTGGCGATAAGCTAGGTGAATTTACCTCTTTAATTTCATCTAAATATGGAATTTCTTATTCGAACTCGGACCAACTGCTTTTAATGATCTCTCCTTTTGTTGCAGGGGACTTAGGCTACAGAGTAACAGAATACAGATTAGGTATAGTTGGGTTACTAGGGCGTCTTAATTCCGAAAAAAATAATTACATAGGTCTTATTCCTAAAGAATTTTGCTCCATATTCAGTCTGCCGGACAACAGTTATCTTGGAAATTTTCTTCCTGAGATAGCATCTACCGAAGCCGACGATAAAATTAAAGTACCAACGCCATCGTGGGTTATCTGGTCTGTTTTATTAGCTGTTTGTCTGGTATTTGCCCTTTGGTGGAAGTCTTGCAAGGATTCAACATCTACCAAAGTTAAGGAAAGCGTCACCACAGCCACATCTGCAGTAGTAGAAGGCACTATTAACACTGTATCTAAAGCCTTAGAAAAGGTATCGACGATAGTCATTCTACCTGATGGAAAAAAACTTCAAGCATATAAAGGAGGAATGGAAGACCAGCTGGTCAGATTTTTGGCTGATGAATATTCCTCAATAAGCCCTGAAGTATTAAAAGAAAAATGGTTCAAGTTTGATAATATAGAATTCAAACATGGTAGTGCCTCCGAGTTAACTGATGTATCTTTTCCTCAATTAAATAATATTGCTGCTATATTAGCGTACTATAAAGAGACTCAAATTGTAATTGCAGGGTTCACAGACCGGACTGGAACAACTGAAAGTAACCTTAAATTATCCCGAGACAGAGCGAATACAATTAAAGACTATCTATTAAAATCCGGAATTGAAGCTTCACGTATATCGACTATCGGATATGGAGATCAATTTGCAACCTATTCAGCAGATGCTCCTGATATAGACAGAGCACTCGACAGAAGAATATCTCTACGGTTTGATAAAGAATAAAGGGTAGAAAATATTCCAAAAAGAATAAAATAAAAAAGAGTTGTCCAGTTGGACAACTCCTTTTTATCAATATTGTAAATATTCTATTCTTATTCAGCGAAGAATATTGCAACACGGTTCCATGCATTTTCTTTGTATGGTTGTTCTGTAGAACCTTTCCATTCAGTAGAAACACGGTCGCTGCTGATACCATATTTTTCGATAAGAGCTTTAGCAACAACTTTAGCACGTTTTTCTGAAAGCTTCATGTTGAATGCAGCTGTACCAGTTTGTTTGTCTGCGTAAGCAACAATCTTAACTTTAGCGTTAGGATTAGCTTTCAAGTATTCAGCTGTATTGTAGATGCTGATAGCTTGGTTGTTATCGATAACAGCGCTACCAATACGGAAGAATACAACATTAGGTGCACCAACAGTAGTAACTGGAGCTGGAGCTGGAGCTGGAGGACATGGAGCCGGAGCTGGAGCTGGAGCTGGTTTTATATTTCTCAATCTGTCATTTTCAGCTTTCAATGCATTGATCTGACCATTCAAATCATTGATCAAGCCTTGATCCATAAGAACAGCTTCGCTAAATCCAACTTTACCAACTTTCAATGTCAGACCTGCAGCACCTGTAAGGATACCATTCCAACGTTTTGATCCTTTTGGGCTTTTATCGAAATCATTAGTAATTAAAGCACCACCTACTTCAGCATAGAAAGAAAGTCTTTCTGTTATTCTGAATGTATTCAATAAACTAGCATTGAATGTTACAGCATCAGGACCTTTTTTCTTTAATAGTTTGTCGTTCCAATCACCATGAGCCCAACCCACACCTACAGTAGGTATAAAGTTGTAAACACGGCTTTCGTTGTATTTACAGAAATAGTTAGTTGCATTGAACATTACATCAGCATGAACATTGAAATATGTTCTGCTATACATATTCTGAGCTTCATTTCCTGAGAACATGTGCAATTTACCACCTTGAGCAGCAAGTCTAGCTCCCAAGTAAGGATTATACCATTTTCCTACAAAAAGTTGAGGATTAACAGTCAAACGATCCAAGAAACTTGCATGTTGATCAGATGGTCCAAAGTATGCACTTGCACCTGCACCTGCACCAACAAACCAGTTATCCCAAAAACCATTGCGAGCAAAAGTCGCTTTTCTTCCTGCTTCAGCACTAACACCACTTTCTTGAGCGGTAGCAGATACTCCAGCAAGAGCTAAACACATGAGTAAACTTACCTTTTTCATAATCAATTAATTATAGTTAAACAGTTAATTATTCAATTTATACGTCTTATACCAATCATACATTAATGAAATTCCATCTTCAATTTCAATCTGATGTTTCCAACCCAAAGAATTTAATTTTGAAACATCGGTCAACTTGCGAAGAGTTCCATCCGGCTTTTCTGTATTAAACCATAACTCTCCTGAATATCCGACTTTATCTTTTATCAAAAAAGCTAATTCTTTTATTGAAATTTCTTTTCCTGTACCAATATTAATATGCGTATTTCTAACTTCTTTACTATTTATAACATTCTTTAAATCTGAAAAGTTCACAGTTTCCATTATATGCACAGTTGCATCAGCCATATCTTCGCTCCAAAGGAATTCTCTTAAAGGAGTACCTGTGCCCCATAATTCAACTTGAACTGAATTATTCTCAGATTTGAAACTTATTCCATATTTATTTAAAACAGCTAATATCTCTTCTTTTGGAGCATTACCCGCTACTTTTTCAATTGGCCTCAAATTCAAATCCTGCCGTATTGTATCCCAATTTCCATCTTGTAGACTTTTCCCCAGATGAATTTTTCGGATCATTGCAGGCAAAACATGTGATTTCTCTAAATCAAAATTATCATTCGGCCCATACAAATTAGTTGGCATTATCGACAAAAAATTTGTCCCATACTGTATATTATAGCTCTCACACATTTTTATCCCTGCTATTTTTGCTATAGCATAAGGTTCATTCGTATATTCCAAAGGAGAAGTTAATAATTCATCTTCTCGCATTGGTTGATGAGCTTCCTTAGGATATATACATGTGCTACCCAAAAACACTAATTTCTTTACATTGTTCAAATATGACTGATGAATTATATTATTCTGAATCATCATATTTTCATATATAAAATCAGCTCTATATGTATTGTTGGCAACTATACCTCCCACTTTTGCAGCAGCAAGAATTACATATTCAGGTTTTTCTTGGTTGAAAAAATCCGCTACAGCAGTCTGGTTAGTTAAGTCCAGTTCTCCATGGGTTCTCAATGCAAAATTTGAATAACCTTTGTTCTTTAAGTTTTTCAATATTGCAGACCCAACGAGACCTCTGTGCCCAGCTATATATATTTTAGATGATTTATCGATCATTTTTATTCAAAATAATTCAAAATCTTATATCCGCCTTTTCTTAAGAACTCTTCCTTTTTCATGAGAAGGATATCATTAACCATCATATCTTCACAAAGACCTTTCAAGTCATAGGTTGGTTCCCATCCTAATTTAGTACGAGCTTTTGTATTATCTCCAATTAGAATATCAACCTCTGTTGGTCTAAAATATGCAGGATCAATACCTACGACAGTTTCTCCAACCCTTTGTTTAATCGCTGACAAATATTCGCTTCCTACCTTAGCCACGAAAATATCATCATTAACTGAAGCAATAAATCCTTCTTCCTGTTCACCCTCTCCTTTAAATTCGACGGTAACACCCACTTCTGAAAATGACATTTTTATAAAGTCTCTAATAGTAGTGGTAACTCCTGTTGAAATAACATAGTCGTCCGGAGTATCTTGTTGCAAGATCAGATACATCGCTTTGATATAGTCTTTGGCATGCCCCCAATCGCGTTTACTGGATAAATTACCCATAAACACCTTTTTTTGAAGTCCGAGAACTATACGAGACACAGCTCTTGTTACTTTACGGGTAACAAAAGTCTCCCCTCTCAATGGTGACTCATGATTAAACAGAATCCCGTTACTAGCATGCATGCCATATGCCTCACGATAATTTACTGTTATCCAGTAAGCATACATTTTCGCTACGGCGTAAGGACTACGAGGATAGAATGGGGTTGTTTCTTTTTGCGGAATCTCCTGCACCAAACCATATAATTCTGAGGTAGAAGCCTGGTAGATCCTGGTCTTATCGACTAGACCCAACAAACGAACAGCCTCCAATAATCTTAAAGTTCCTATACCATCAGCATTTGCTGTATATTCAGGTGTATCGAAACTTACTTTAACATGGCTCATTGCAGCCAAGTTATATATTTCGTCTGGTTGAACCTCTCCTACTATGCGAGTCAAATTCATACTATCAGTCATATCTCCATAATGAAGAATCATATTTCTCTTTTCTTCATGAGGATCCTGATATAAATGATCTATACGTTCTGTATTGAATAAAGAAGACCGTCTCTTTATCCCATGGACAGTGTATCCTTTTTTTATCAAGAAATCAGCTAAATAAGCCCCATCTTGACCTGTTATCCCTGTTATTAAAGCTATTTTACCCATTTAAAGTCTGGTATATAACACTTTTGTTTGAAGTTGCAAATGTACAGAAATTTATACATTTAACAAAAAAATTATTACAATAATTAAAATTACACTTCAATTGGACTGATGCTGTCTCCTAAGCAAATCGTTTACAGTCTTCACCGGATTAAAGGTAGACAAAGGTACTTCTATAAAGATAGTATTCCAGTCTGACATGGCTCCATTCCATAATCCCGGCAATTCTAAAGCCTTTAGATTTTTCCCGTTTTTAGACTTTTTGCTTATAAATCCTGTAGCAGTATCTACAAAACTCTTCAGATTATATTTTTGACCTTGATAATCTTTCAAACCACAAACGATATCAACCGGATTAAAGTGAGTACCGGATTCAAACATCAATTTCTTCTTCGGATCATTCAAATCAATTTGAGAACTTTCCAATATCTGTAATGATATAGTATTATCTTTATTCACAGCATAAAAAGGCCCTCCTCCGGGCTCTCCTATATTCTTCACCATACCACATACTCTCACCGGACGATTAAGCTTAGATTTTAGATACAAAACCAACTCTGCATCTTCTAAATATTTCGTTTCCGGATTTTTAACATTAATTGTATTCTGTAGAAAATAAAGCATTTGTAATAAATCTTCTCTCAAATACTCCCCTGAATCCAATAATGACATATATTCAAAACATTGCTTTTGCACATAAACCAAATATCCGGCTAATGCCTTTTTATAGACAGCTTCATCTTCCTTCAACTTATCAGGCACTACATTATCAATATTCTTTATAAATACAACATCTGCTTGCAAATCATTCAGGTTTTCAATCAGAGCCCCGTGCCCTCCTGGACGGAACAGCAGCTTATCGCCTTCTCTAAAGGGAGTATTATCTTCATTTACAGCCAAGGTATCAGTTTTAGGTTTTTGTTCGCTAAAGCTGATATTCAACTTTATGTTATACTTTCTTTCATACACACTCTTTACATGAGCCACAAGAGACTCGAATAATTTCCGATGCTCTTGCGATACTGTAAAATGAACCTTAACAACTTTACCTTTTGAACAAGCATACATTCCACCCTCAACAAGATGTTCCTCTACCGGAGTCCTATCTCCTTCTGAATAGGAATGAAACTTAAGTAATCCTTTCGGCAAGTTTCCGTAATTAAGTCCATTTTCGGACAACAATCCACTCACCACTGATTTATATTCACCATCTGACAGTAAAGCTGGTATATCTTTCCCGTACTCTTTTAGGCAAATAGAGTTCAGATCTGAATAGAAGGCAAATTGTCGGATATGCGCAAAGAAAGTTTTCATAAAATCAGCTTCCGGTATTGCGTTAATCTGATCCTTAAACTCGAAAACATCTTTGAACATACGACTCGCAGCACCTGAAGCCGGCACAAATTTCATAATATCACAATTCGTTTGACAATAATCATCCCACAAAGAGACAAATTCCCGTTTTTGTTCATCATTCAGCTGAACAATCCCTTTATCTAATGTTGCGATTCCGGTAATCTCAAGAAAGGATATTCCTTCTTCAAAACAAGCAATTTGCTTACCTATTTCCTCTATTGAGATGCCTTTTTCTTCTAATAATGATTTATCTTGATCTGTGAACTTGTAATGCATAAGGTTCGTTTTTTTTGTAGTTTCTACAAAAATAAAAAATTATCCGGCTCACCAACTACTATATACATAAAAAGAATGGAGATAAATCTTTCGTTTTATCTCCATTCTTATTTTTTAAACTTCCCTTTTACAATCAATAATCAGAAAGTAGCGTTTCTTGATTTAGAATTCCTCCGTACAAACATTACATATATCCCTGCCAACAATATAAAAGCACAAACATCTGTAGTTGTAAAATTTATATAGCTTTTTCTCTGTAAACTCTGGCTTCCAAGATTAAATGATTGCCTAAATGGCTTTACACTATTATATTGGCCACCAGAACTATTTCGAGCTGCAGAGAGGGCATCTTCCATCGGAAGAAAACTTGTTGGACTACTATATACTGATTCTGGTACAACAAGTATAAGCGATAAAGCTAATACGCTTTTAAAGATTATGTTGCGAATCTTTTGCATAAATTTCAAATTCCCGAGTTACTATGTAAATATAGCGCAAATATATATGTTAAAAACGTAAACACATAACTTTTAGGCTGAAATTTGTAATTAAACCTATTTTTTTAACGCTTTTTATCACAAATATCTCCTCATATCTCTATTCGAGATTGAAGAGACTATATTATTTTTATAGTAAACTATATATTCGTCGACATTTGTCATGGGCCTTGGCGATAACCACCTCATCTTCTGTTTTTCGACGGTAATACAGACTCCCTCATTTTCCAACTCAACAACCTGCCGGTCCTTCAAATTCTCAGCTAAAGTCTGATATTTTCCGGGATCATTTAACAGTTCTTTCTGTTTTTTTTCTAAAAAATATCTATTCAATCGATTCGCTCCGGGAGTAAACACTTTATATTGAATCCCTTTTTCTTTCTTTAATGGGAGTACTAAACATATCTGAAATGACTCACCATTGTTCAACTCTTGATTTATTAAATACTTACGGGTAGATTTAAACCATATAGTTGCCAATAATAAAACAACAAGAAATGGAATACAATAATAAGAAATCAATTGATCCATATTATATAGGTAAACTACACCGAACAATGCTACAAATAACACCAAAGCCGGAGGAAAAAGAGCATACTTCCGCCAAACCGATTTACTAAAAAAAGATCGTTTAAATGCCTTATTCTGTTCTAGATTCTTTATTTTTTCGACTTCCATCGCCGTTCTCCAGATTTAGTTATAAATAAATATTTTGCTGCAATAACCCTTGTGCTTCAAATGTCAAAGATAAGATGTTTTCGATTTTCAAGCCCACAAATACCTGCAAAAAGACAAATAAATAGTGAAATAAAAATAAAAGCATCCAAAAACAATAATTTTGCTCCTAAATTCAGTATTTTTACAAACTGTAGAAAGTTCATTTAGGTAGTTTCATATTAAACAGACACAAGGCTATGAAGGAGCAAATAGCACAGGAAGATGAGTTGAAATCTTTGATGAATCAGTTGTCTGCCAAATCTGCGGATCTTCAGATATCACAAGATGATGCCAGATTCCTGAGAACCATTATAAAAAAAGGCATTGCGGATGGTATCTACAAGAAAGGTAATAACAAATACTTTTATTTAATTATTGTTCTCAATACTGCGCTTATAGTAATTAATGAAATAGGATTAAAAAAGGCTTCAGTCATAGCAAATATTCTATACCGGCCGGTTCTTAACAATCTTATTACAATAGAGCAAATCGAAAAACGATTTGATAAAGAAGTTGCTGACATTGTAAAAGGTCTGACCAAGATAAATGATCTGGAAGCCAATCAGAATTCGTTAGAGTCTGAAAACTTTATCAAGCTGCTTTTGTCGTTTGCCGAAGATATGCGGGTAATACTCATCATGATTGCCAACAGGTTATATCTGATGCGTACGGCAGCAGACATTGATGAAGCCGCCCGGTTGAAACTATCCATAGAAGCATCATACATATATATCCCTCTTGCACATAAGTTAGGATTATACAACATAAAATCCGAACTCGAAGATTTGTATCTGAAATATACAGACCGGGGTACGTATGACTATATATCGGCAAAGTTAAGCGAAAGCAAAACTGCACGGGATAAGTATATCCAAGAGTTTATCAGCCCTATTGAAGAAAAGCTTAAAGAAACCGGGCTTAAATATGACATGAAAGGACGTACTAAATCTATCTTTTCTATCAACAATAAACTCAAAAAGCAAAAAGTCGAATTCGAATCCATATATGACTTGTTTGCTATCCGGATTATTCTCGATTCTCCCCTCCCTAAAGAGAAGGCGGAATGCTGGCAGATATACTCAATTATCACCGACTTATACCAGCCTAACCCCAAACGTCTGAAAGATTGGCTTTCTATTCCTAAAAGCAATGGATATGAGTCGTTGCACATCACTGTTATGGGGCCACAATCGAGATGGGTAGAAGTTCAGATCAGAACGAAGCGCATGGATGAAATCGCCGAGCGGGGATTGGCTGCGCACTGGAAGTATAAAGGAGTAAAGAGTGAAAGTAATATAGACGATTGGCTTACCACATTACGAGAGACCCTTGAAAATAAAGGAGTGGCTTCGAATGAAAAACTCGAAGACTTCAAACTCGACATATACGACGAAGAGATATATGTTTTCACTCCTAAAGGCGATTTACACAAACTGCCCAAAGGAGCTACTGTTTTAGATTTTGCATTCTCCATACATTCGAAAATTGGTTCGACTTGCGTTTCGGGGAAAGTAAATGGTAAAAATGTTTCTATCCGCCATAAGTTGAGTAGTGGCGACCAGATAGAAATCATGACATCGCCCAACCAAACTCCAAAGCAAGACTGGTTAAATATAGTATCAACGTCTAAGGCAAAAAACAAAATCCGGCAAAAGCTGAAAGAAGAGGCCAATAAGCAAGTCGAGTTTGCCAAGGAACAATTAAAACGCCGTTTCAAAAATCGTAAAATAGACGAAGATGAAGGTGTATTGATGCGCCTGATCAAGAAAATGGGGTTCAAGACCGTTACCGATTTTTATATAAAGATCGCTCAGGAAGATCTGGATGTAAACTCTGTAATAGACCAATATCTCGATCAGGAAAAACGCGAATCGGAGGTACATGACAAACATGAGTCAATCAGCGCCGAAGAGTTCACGATACAAAGCCAAAAGTCAACGCAGCGAACAGAAGGCGCTACCGACGAATTAATTCTGGATAAGGATTTACGGGGTATAGATTATACTTTAGCCAAATGTTGCAATCCGATCTATGGAGATGAGATTTTCGGCTTCGTTTCTTCTCAGGGTATAAAGATACACCGCACCAATTGCCCTAACGCACACGATATGTTTTCGCGGTTCGGATACAGGGTTATACCTGCCCGATGGTCCGGAAAATCAGGTTCGACCTATACTATTGTACTACGTGTAGTAGGTTCTGATGATATCGGGATAGTTACCAACCTGACTTCCATTATATCAAAAGAACCGGGAACAAACTTACGCTCGATAAGTATAGAATCTAACGACGGACTGTTTCAGGGAAATCTGTCTGTTACCTTGCAAGACACCAATACATTGGACAGTTTAATGAAAAAGCTGAGAACGGTACGGGGCGTAAAACAAATAGCGAGAATAAACTAATTTGGCTTTTAAATAAGCCGGATTAGCTAACAATACCCGTTTCCGACTTGATCTGGATTACACCGCAGCAGGTAAACCTAGTACAGTAACCACTTAAATATTAATGCCCGTCAGTAGTTACAAAAAACGTTCTTTTTTCAGCTATTGCAGTCCTTATAGAAGGGTGACAGTAACTAAACAAAGGTGACATGTGTCTGTTACGTGAGTGTCACTTTTGTAACTTAACTATGCAGAAAAATAGAATCTAATTGAATATCAATTGATAAGGGGAGTAAAAAGGAGGAATGGGTAACGATTTGGAAACAACCGGACAACTTTATTCCGCTTTACTTTTCATAGATTCAAATAGCTCTTTTAACAAAGATACACAATATTCCTTACATACAATTAGCAAAAGAGAAAAGGTTATTCATAAAATCAAGAATAACCTTTTGCACGTGAGAAAATCATGATTATTTCATTGAATCAGCTATTTTATCAAAATCTAGTAATAATCTACTGCTTGCGATGATCACAGATATTTTTCTGAATTTTTCAATGTTTTGTGGTTTCAAGCGACATTTCTTGCTCTTTTACATTTAATTCTGCATTTTTTTCGAAACCTGCAAATAGCCGGTTTAGTACCCTGTCGAATGATATCGATAAATAGCAACAGAGGAACCGTATCTTTTTTCACTTTAATCCCGTAGGAACTGTTCCTGAAGTGGTTGACCATTCCAGTCTGTCGTAAGATTTAGCATATTATGATGCCAAGTATAACCTTTATATTACAGGCACAGTAAACTAGGTTGCCTATCTGGAGGTCACTCAGATTAACAATAAAACTCATATGGGAAGTCTTGAAAAAGTAACTTGTTTCAAATGATAGGAGAATACTATATTGCTAGTACGTCCGAAGGCTTCCATATAAGCAACATTCTTGTTTCGATTATCCCATGTAGGACCATATTCAACCGCATTTTTTTCTGTAGTTGAGGGGTATTGTTCCTGTCTTTCTGTAACTTTATCTTTGAGTGTCAATAAAATAGCATCACTTAGGCTATCCGGATTGATGTCAAATTCGTCCTTTAGCTTTTGAAGTTCCTTGCTATCATCATTTGGATTTACCATAGAAGGAGAGACAGGTGACAAACTATTCAATTAGGCAAATAAGTGAATAATCAAAAGATATACCAGTCAGCCGAATGTCTAAAATACCATTCAGCCGGCCAAATAGATAATCAACTAGCTGGAAGACAAAACAGGGAACTGAATAAGTAGAAAATTACTCAACTGAAAGATGAATGGGGGCTGTTTTTCCTTTACAGAAAACTATTGGGGTATTAGTATTTATATTCGTTTTTTCCATGGGTGGCAATTTTATTTCTGAATCTAACTTTGATGAGCACAGACAATTCATTATATTGCAGAACCCATAATTTACAGTAAATAACTAGTAAGACCTATGCCTCACAGAACGAGCCTTAAAAGAAAGTCCTTGAAATATAAAATTTAAATGATTATGGATAACAAGAACATTTTCACAAGAAATCAAATTCTTTTCTCTCTAAGAATACTATCGAAGATTTTTTCATTAGTTCTGTTGAGTATGATTATTAATAGTGTTCGCTTTAATTTTAAATAAATATTCATTTAATTTTCAGCTTAATATAAAAAAGGAATATCAATATCTTGTACATCTCTGGCTTATGCTTATCCTTTTTATTCTGCCACAATGGAACATATTTATTGTAGGCGTGTCCATTTTTAATAATTCGCAATGTAGTTTTTTTATACTATATATGATAAATTCCATTTTTCTAATATTAAGGAGTTTTGCCGAATTACTTATTGTTAATAACTTTCTTAATAGGACTTTGACTATATAAAAGAAAGTACTAATTTTGACAAAAAATGTCAAAATGAATTTTTCAAACAAAATATGAATATTAATCAATCAACAGGTGAAATTCTCCGGGAAAACCGGGAAAAGAAAGGTTTACTCCTCAGACAAGTAGCAGCTCTCCTTGATATTGATACCGCGATATTAAGTAAAGTGGAGCGCGGTGAAAGAAAAGCGACAAAAGAACAAATTATTAAGCTCGCCGATATTCTCAGTTTGAATAGAGAGAAATTACTGATTCATTATCTAAGTGAAAAAATTGCTTATGAACTGGTCGATGAAGATGTTGCTTCGCAAACGTTGAAAGTTGCTGAAGAAAGAGTAAAATACTTAAAAGCTCATAAATCCCAATGAATATAAAGCAACTTGTTGAGAAATATCAGATAGACCGAACACACTATCTGACAAATAGATATAACGAGACACAACTTCGTAGTGATTTCCTTGATCCGCTTTTTGAGTTACTTGGTTGGGATATTAAGAATAATGTAGGAAAGCCGACTAATGAGCGGGAAGTTATATTGGAGGAAGCTTTAAAAGCAAATGCATCGGACCATTCCAAAAAGCCGGATTATACATTCCGTTTATTCTCCGAAAGAAAATTCTTTTTAGAAGCAAAGAAGCCTTGCGTTTCTATCGAATCGAATAATGATACTGCAAAACAAGTTCGCAGATATGGTTTTACAGCTAAGCTAAAAATCTCCGTTTTATCTAATTTCGAATATCTTATAATTTATGATACTTCTGTAAAAGTAGAGAAAGAAGATACTTTTCAAAAAGCAATAATAAGAAAGTACCATTATACTGAATATGAAAGTAAATTTGAAGAAATTAAAAGATTGCTTGGACGGGAATCTGTTTATTCAGGCACTTTTGATTCGGAGTGGAAAAATATTGAGGAGAGGATCAACCACTATTCTGTAGACAACCTTTTTCTAGGTCAAATAAATGAATGGAGACGGGTTTTAGGGAATGAAATTCATAAATATGAACCTACGGTTGGCGAACAACAACTAAATGATATTGTCCAAAGTTATTTAAACCGCATATTGTTCCTCCGGGTCTGTGAAGACAGAAATTTGGAATACTATCAAACGCTTTTGAAATTCGCCAATTCGAAAGATTTCGATGCGCTAATTAAAAAATTCCAAGAAGCTGATAAAAGATACAATTCAGGTTTATTCGATCAATTGTTGAAAGATAAGATTATTGTAAATATTAGCTCTGTTTTTTGGACTATTATTAAGCAATTGTATTATCCAGAAAGCCCTTATTCTTTCAGTGTTTTTTCGTCTGACGTGTTGGGACGTATTTACGAAATATTTCTTTCTGAAAGGTTAGTAATTCAGAATGGCATTGTCGAATTGGTTAAAAAGCCGGAGAATATAGATAAGGATATTGTTACTACGCCGACTTTTATTATCAGTGATATTTTAAGAAATACCGTTTTCCTCAAATGTAAAGGCAAAACGGATAAAGAAATATTCCAGTTTAGATTTGCTGATATTGCCTGTGGCTCAGGGGCATTTCTTTTGGAACTTTACCAGTCGCTGAACGACATTCTTATAGACTATTACTTAAGTAACAATAAATCAAAGCTTATTCAGACCAATATAAATACATATAAGCTACCATTTGATACCAAACGCGCACTTTTACTAAGTTGTGTTTTCGGCATTGATAAGGATTTTAATGCTGTAGAAGCGACAAAATTCGGATTATTATTGAAATTATTGGAAGATGAAGATCTTAATTCAACCAATAAAACAAAACCCGTTTTACCCGACCTGTCTTCAAATATATTTTTTGGTAATAGCTTATTAACTCCTGCACAAGTTGAGATTGAAAAGCATGATTTTATCAATCCATTTGACTTCGGCGAATTGCGTTTCGATGTAATTATAGGCAATCCACCTTATATGAAACCAGAAGATATGAAAAGTATAACTCCGCTTGAATTACCCTTATATAAAAAATATTATGATTCCGCTTATAAGCAATTTGATAAGTATTTCCTATTCCTTGAGCGGGGGCTGGGATTATTGACAGATAAAGGTGTTTTAGGTTATATCGTACCAAGTAAGTTTACGAAAGTAGGCGCAGGCACAAAACTTCGGGAACTGTTTACTGAAAATGGCTATCTAAGTTCAATCATATCATTTGGGGTAAATCAGGTTTTTAATGATAAAACAACATACACCTGCCTACTTATTCTGAGTAAAATGCCTCATAAAACATTTCAATATACGGAAATTAAGAACTTGGATAACTGGAAAATACGTAAACCAGAATCAATTAAATATTCAGAGAAACAAGTAAATGAATTAAATGCGAATTCTTGGGTATTAGTATCTCCTGGCTTGACTCATGCATATGATAAAATTGTTGCTCAAAGTATAAAGTTGGTTGATTTGGTTGGAGACGATAATATCTTTAATGGTATTCAGACCAGCGCTAATAATATTTATATTTTCACACCGACTGAAGAAGATAAGATTTTCTATTATTGGGACGGCAATAAAATAGAGAAAGCTATAACCAAACCATATTTCAAAACGTCTTCAGGAGAAGATAACCTATATACTTATCGTACATTTAAACCGAATGCTAGAGTTATTTATCCCTATACAAGAAAGAATGGAATAGTCGAGTTAATCCCATTGGCAATTCTTGAAGAAGAATACCCTTTTGCTTATAAATATCTCCAAAAGTACAAGAATAAATTAAATAATCCTAAACGGGACATAAAACCCATTCCTAAAACAAAAGATGAGTGGCATAGATATGGACGTCACCAAAGTCTGGATAATTGCGGATTACCATCAAAAATTATCGTAGGAGTCCTTTCTGTCGGGGATAAATATGCTGTCGATATTTACGGAACTTTGATTTCTTCGGGAGGAACTGCCGGTTATTGCGTGGTTGGAGTCCCGGAAAATTTTCAATACTCCATTTATTATATTCAGGCTATTCTTAATTCCAAATACCTCGAGTGGTTCAGTTCATTGTATGGAGAGGTTTTCAGAGGCGGATATATTGCACGGGGAACTAAAGTGCTAAAAAATCTTCCTGTTCGCAGGATAGATTTTTCTAATCCACGGGAAAAAGAGTTACATGACAAAATTGCAGCAATTCAGAAAGAACTGATCACAACCCATGACCAAATAGATGCGAACACAGGAAACAAAAGGGAGCTAGTTCCATTGCAAGGTCGATTTGAGAGAGGAAAAACCGATTTGAATCGCTTATTGGGGCAATTATATAATTTAGGCGATGATGATTTATTAATTCCTTTAATCAAAGAATTGTATGAAGCTAATTAAGAATGCGTCCGCCGAAAAATTGCGAGGTGGTTTCTATACACCTGAACCTATAGCTTCATTTATACTGAAGTGGGGCATCAATGGCAGCATTGAGTCTGATATTTTAGAGCCGAGTTGCGGTGATGGTGTGTTTCTGGAACAGTTAAAAGAAAATAATTATAAGTTCAATTCCGTTACAGCCATTGAATTTGACGAAGTTGAGGCTAAAAAAGCGAGCCGGATAAACTTGCGTAACACAACAGTAATCAATACGGATTTTCATTTATATTGTAATCAAGTAATTAGCCGGTTTGATTTGATTGTAGGAAATCCGCCTTATATTCGATACCAGTATTTCGACAGAGAACAACAAGATGAAGCTGATAAAATATTCAAGCGGGCAGGATTAAAATATTCAAAACTTACTAATGCGTGGGTATCCTTTGTTGTTGGCTCAAGCCTGCTTCTAAATGAGAGGGGTAAAATCGGATTTGTCATTCCTGCAGAATTGCTTCAGGTTTCGTATGCCCAGCAATTACGTGAGTTTTTAGGACATTTCTATAACAAAATTAATATTATTTCTTTTGAGAAATTAGTCTTTCCAGATATTCAGCAGGAAATTATACTTTTACTATGTGAGAAAAACGGTACCAATTTACACTTAATAGAACATTTAGAATTAAGGGATGCGTCTGATTTAGCAACATTGGATGTTAACAGGCTTAAAAGTCCGACTAAGAGAATTGATTTTGAATCAAAAAAATGGACATACTATTTCTTGGAACAGGAGGAAATTGATTTTCTTGAAAATATTGCTTCTGATAAGGGCATACCGACTATAAGTAATTATGCTGATGTTGAAGTTGGAATTACAACAGGAGCCAACAACTATTTTACAATTCCACGATCCACTGTTTTACTGTATCAGCTCGAAGAATTTGTCAAACCAATGGTTGGCCGAAGTGTTCAGGTAAATGGTGTAATTTTTACAAAAAAAGACTGGCTGAGAAACAAGCATGCTAATGTGAAAGCCAATCTTTTAGTATTTCCGTCCAAAGAAAAACTGAATGGAAATACGGGGGCAAAATCTTATATAGAATACGGTGAATCTATCGGAATAAATAAAGGCTATAAAACGAGCATCCGAGATAATTGGTTTGTGATTCCTTCGATTAAATTATCCGATGCATTGTTTATTCGCAGGAACAATCTGTACCCCCGTTTGATATTGAATGAAGCGGAAGCCTATACGACTGACACGATGCACAGGGTATTTACTAAAGAACAAACAAACAAGAATGCATTTGTCGCCAGTTTTTATAACTCACTGTCGTTAGCCTTTTCTGAAATCGTAGGCCGCAGTTATGGAGGCGGTGTTCTGGAACTGATGCCTAGCGAAGCCGAAAAGATACTTTTTCCATATCGTTCTGAAAATGAAAAATTACTCTTTGTGATTGACAAAATGATGCGACAAAAGAAAAGTATTGAGGAAATCCTAAAGATAACAAACATGGAAATTCTAAAAAAAGGATATGGGCTTTCATATAAAGAAATAAATTTTGCAGACAATATTTGGAGGAAACTGTCAGCAAGGAGATTAAACAGAAGTAAGTAGTCTCACAGTCCATAGAATAGATAAAAAATATTAAAACAAAATGAAAGCACAGAATTATGGATGATTTGAATTTTTATCAGGGAAATACAAATCTATTAAAGAATATTAAGGAAGGTTCCGATGGATTAACTCTTCAAGATATCCAATTAAAAGAAATTCGAAATAGATTAGCTGAATTCTTTAATATAAAAAATATTCATTTCCTACTTGGATCCGGAACAAGCTGTAATGCTATTCCTAATATGAAAGGGCTTTTCAGGGAAGTCCTCAAAACACAGATAAACAAAAAAAATTCTATTCCTAAAAATGAGTATCACGAAGAAATATGGAGAGAATTTAAATCTATACATAAAAGATCCCGTGATAAAGGAAATTTAGAAGAGATATTGGGGATTTTATATTCAAATAGAATATATCTGGATAATTATACTGATAAAGAAAGAGAATTGAAAATATGCGCAGAGCTTATTAAGTCAATAGAATGTATAATCTTTAATAAAATCAATATCGGATTTGATTCGGAAGAAGCAAAGAAGGTTCTTCTGAGTTATCAAACTTTTTACCAGAAACTGGCTCTCAGGAATAAAGATTTAAGCCGGTTGAACATTTTCACAACAAATAACGATCTATTTAATGAAACCGCCCTGGATAGTCTAAACATCCATTACATCAATGGATTTGGAGGCGGGATAAATAAATTCTTCAATCCTGCATTGTTCAATTACAGCTTCTCTAAAAGAATGGATACAAGCATTGAAAAATATGAGCCTGTTGAAAATATGGTTAATTTATATAAAATTCATGGCTCGGTTAATTGGATGGAAGATGGTTCTAATAGCAATACATTTTTTAAAATAAGAGAAATTAGTTATCCAGAGAAATTAGTTATCCAGAGAAATTAGAGACCGACAAGAACAATATACTTATATATCCAACACCTACCAAGCAAAACAAAAGTTTAGGAAGTCCGTATGTTGAATTATTCAGAGAGTTTCAAAAGAAGTTATTAATTCCCCATAGTGTCTTATTCGTTATAGGATACAGTTTTAGCGATGAACATGTAAATAATATTATATATCAAGCATTGGCAACTAATTCAACAATCAATTTGGTAATATTGAATGACATAAGCAGTAAAGACATCGCAAAAATTAACGATAACCGCATATTTAAGATATGGGGTTGCATCAATAATGATGGCAAAGACACAATGGTCCATTATTTCGATTACATAGTAGACAATCTTTTTCCCAATATAGACGCAACAAAAAATCAAGAAATGCTACTAAAGAAATTCATTGATTATTATAACGAAAATTTATCTAAATGAATGTCGGAAAAATAGTTTCGGTAGAGTATGACAAGTTTAGAGTAAAGCTATTTCATACGACAAAGACTTCGACAATATCCTTAAATGGACAAATATATTACTTTGGTAATATCGGGAGTTTCCTTAAAACTCAAAATGCAACAGGAGATTATATAATATGTGAAGTTATAGCTATACTTGATCATAGTACAGAGAGTAAGATGTTTTCAAGTTATAATTTAGATAGTACAAGAGAATTAGTGATTAAACCAATTGGAACTCTAAATAAAACTCATGACTTCTTTATGGGAGTTGGTATTTTCCCTTCCATTTATTCCGATGTTGGCATTGTAACAATAGAAGATATACAATACATTTTATCGCCATTGTCTGACGAAAATAATAAGATTAAAAATAACGGTATTCATAAAAATATTGAAATAGGTGTTAGTAAAAACATGATTAACTATAAAATTAATCTGAATATCAATAAATTATTTAATATTCATACTGCTGTTTTAGGGAATAGTGGAAGTGGAAAATCAAATACTATAGCTCACATACTACAACAAATATTTCGCAAAGAGCATAATCATGCGTATGGTGCTAAAACAATTCTTTTTGATGTAAACGGAGAGTATCATAAAGCTTTTTCTGAAAAGCTTAATAAAGATATCGTTTGCAATTTTTACAAACCAAATATTATCGAAAAAGACAAAGAAAAATTCCATTTACCTTATTATTTACTAAATCTTGACGAATGGCTTGCCTTTCTAATGGCTTCGGAGAGGACCCAAAAACCTTTTTGGGACAGAGTACTTCAAGAGTGTTTTAAATTCTATAAAATATTCCAGGGAGATGACAGTACAGAATTGTATATGAATTATTTTAAATGGAAAATACGAAACATACTGAGGAATATAATATCAAAAGCAGAGAGTGATACAACTAAAATAACGGCTATTCAGGGAGTTATAGTTAAATGTAAAGACATTATTGAAGAAGTTAGTCAAAATGAAGATCTGTCAAGATTCCTAAACGATGTCAATGGGCATTGCGGCATATCCTATGGTAATAATGACGGGCAGTTGTCCGCTTATTTGACGAAGATAGAAATCAATGAAGAAAACGCTTTGGGAGTAAATAGTAAAAGATTGATACCAGGAGAATATTTTGATTATAGATTTTTGAAGACGGCTGTTGATATTGTATTATTGGAAGAAGAAGCAAGAGGTAATTCCCGTATTCGTGAATTTACTTCAACAATGATAAGCCGTTTAGATTATTTCCTAAATAATCCAGATTGTGATTTCATGAGAAATGTTGGTTTTGAATATAAAAATGAAGAAGAATATCTTAATGAATGCTTCGGGATTTCAATCGATAATAAAAAGAATCAGTTAGTAATTATAGATTCATGTGAAGTTGGTACAGATGTTCTGGAATTAATGACAAGTGTAGTCAGCCGAATGATTTTCGATTATAGGAAAAGAAAGCAGGGAGATGATAGGAGAAAACAACCGATACACTTAATATTAGATGAGGCTCATAGATATATAAAAAAAGATGCGGAATATATTCTTAAAGAAAATATATTCGAGCGTATTGCAAGAGAAGGAAGAAAATTCTCATTATATCTGTTAATATCTTCTCAAAGACCTTCCGAATTATCAAGTACGGTCCTGTCACAATGTGGTAATTATATTATTCATCGCATACAAAATGATTTGGATATGAAATATATATACTCTGTATTGCCTTATTATTCAGAAGACTATATAACTAAGATAAAACAATCCGTTCCGGGAGAAGCCTTAATTTTTGGAAATTGTGTTCCTATGCCTTTGCAAGTGAAAGTTCATAAAGCTTATCCGGATCCTAATAGCGAAAACTGTGATATTAGTAAAGAATGGTTTTTTATTGGAATAGGGAGAGCTCACGAAGGCTTATGAATTGTTGAGATTCTGGATAAAGATACTTTATTCCGCATCACTTTTGGCTATGCCGATCTTCAATTCATAGCATCAAATAACTCTTTGGAGAAAAATATACAATATTTTTACATGCAATCAATAAAACAGAAAAGGTTATTCTCGTCAGGGGAATAACCTTTTTCCCTGAGAAAAGGTCATGATTATTTTCGTGAATCAGCCACTGACACTTTTCTGAATTCTTTCAATGCTTTTTCGATTTCAAGTGACACTTTACGAGCACGTTGACCCGCAGCCTTGTTTCCGTTTACATTTAATTCCACGTCTTTTGCGAAATCTGCAAATAACTGATTTAGATTTTCTACTAATTCTTTCATTATTTATTCTATATATTTTTGTGAGTAGCAAAGATAACAATTATTCCAAATCTCCGGCTTCTTCCTTTTCCAAATCATCCATGATTTCTTTCAGTATGGAATCGAACAGGCCCTTCAGTTCTTCGTTCAGGATTACTTCGCTTCCGTTCCCGAAAGCCATATTCTTACATATGTCTTTCAATATTTTCAGCTTGTCCTTTTCATCCGGATAGTCGTATCCGTAGAAAATAAAGTCCCGGATATCTTCTTCTATTGCCGATTCGATATCCCCTCTTCCAAATTCGTCAAACTCAGAGAAAGTCAATTTTTCCTGTCCCCAGTCTTCCGGTTCGTCATCATCGCTATCTCCTTCTGTATCCGGCTGGCTGCGGCTCATCCCCAGTATCATTTGGGCGAATTCCCTTGCTTCGGGATATTTCCTGTTTTTCGACATTTTTTCAAGAAACTCCCAATCCTGCCGGGAACGGGGATATTTTCCTGCAATCCGGTCTATTTGGCTTATATGTTGCAGTTCGTTTTTACGTTCCTGCGGCAATGCCGAACATTCCTTACAAATATGCTTTACATGGCCCCTGCCGCTAAAGGCTTCATTGGATTTGATTTCGCCACAAATCCGGCAGTAATGCCCCCTGTGTTTTTTCTTCTTTTTTGCCATTCGATAAAAATACTGAAGCAAAGATAAGTGGAAATATACTATTTCATAACGTTTGCAAGCTAATCCTGTAACCCTCTTTTTGTTTCCACTCGCCATTTGCTTCCTCAATACCCGTTCTCACAGGGTATTTCATCCGCAAGGCTTCATTCCAACCTCAAAGACAGTCCCGGATTGGACGGTAAGAGTACATCCGGCAGGTGTACACTTACTTTTTAATGAACGGTTTGATAACCATTGCTTCAAACAGTTATATTGTTAACAGCTATAAGTTTTCCGTTTATTTTCAATTATAAAATAAATCCTGCGACCCTTTCCTACATTGGTTATATAATTTGTAATTCGAATACACACTATATTACTGTGCATTCTACAATTACATTAATAACCTATATTTCGGAAATAGTCTCGGATAAATATCCAAGCGTAGCTTCTTTCAGGCTACACTTGACATATATATTCTCCACATCTAAGTATGCTGTGACAGCATATATTGTTTACCATCTACTATTTAAAGATGTTTTTTTCGTTTTTTCCACATAATTATTCCACATCCCTGTTTAATGTCATACCATGTCCGGCCGTCTGTTCACCGGGGCAAAGGTATGATAGCGTTTCACAGCGGCATATTCTTACCCTGCCGGGTTTTCAAATAAATCTCCACGCCTCCGCTTCGTTCCGGGTAGTATTTATCCGAAAAAATATGCCTAAAGTGAATCCGCAATACCTTTTGTTGCCCCATGAAACAAAAACGACCGACCTGATGGATGACGCATGAAAAAAAAATGTCATAAGTATGAAAAACGAAAAAAACATATTGAAACAAAACTCCCTCGCCTCCGGAATCATCATAAAATTGGGGTTGGGAGCGGCTCTGCTGGGTATTTGCGTGTGGTGTGTAGCTAAAATCGGGGTGTCCCTATTAGCGGTGGCGGGTGTGTATATCCTTGTCCGTAGCGTGATTAAAATCATACGTCTGGCTGTGGGTATCCTCTTCTCCCTGTTGGCGATAGTATTTCTTGTAGCTCTGATTGCCGTAGTAGCCGTATTTATCTTCTAAAAATCACAGGTATGAAAAATATAGAATTTGATAAACAAAAGACAATCGCCTTTACAGGGCATCGCAACATGGATTGCAATCCTGTACTGTTGAAAGAAGAATTAATACATATCATCCGTGAACAGTATCATATTGGCTACGCCACATTTATTACAGGATGCGCAATCGGCTTTGATATACTTGCAGCGGAAGTCGTTCTTGAATTACAGAAAGAATACATCGGTATACAGTTATTCTGTGCTGTACCCCATGCGGGGCATCACCTGTATTTCAGCAATGAGGATAGACAGCGGTATATCCGCATAGCTGACAAGGCGACATCGAATATCCTGTTATCTTCCCAATATTATGACGGTTGTTTCCTTCGCCGTAATGATTACATGATAGCGAACTGTTCCCTGCTGATAGCTTATTACAACAGTCCACAGCGTAGCGGTACGGCTTATACAGTCCGCAGGGCACAAGCAAACAATATCCCAATCATTAACCTATACAAATAAAGGTCACAGACCTTTTTATTGCCTTGTAAGCATAATAACACAAGGAAGTTATATTTCAAAACAGATTATAAACACTTTAGATTATTTACAGATATGACAAAATTATATTCATTATTCGGAGGAACAACCACCGATACGGAAGTAAAGGCGGTAGAAGTAAATCAGGTAGTACAAATGGAAGGCTATTCATATAGCAGGTATGTAGTCTATAAGATTACACACAATGATTTCGGGTATCACTATCATTTAATTAACCTCAAAACACTTGATTTTCACCAGTCAGAAATAATCAAACCTTTGAGCCAAAAGTTCGGTATCGGGATGTATTACGATGACAAGGACATCGAATTTATGCCCGAAGCAGAAGTAGCCGAACTCTATGCCCAAGCAAAGGCTAAAGAGGATGCCGAAAGGGAAGCCGAAAGAAAAGAGAATGAACACGGGGAAGAAGTCCGTATTATCGGTCGTGAATGGTTGAAAAACAACCTTCCAACTGATGCAAAAGCCATTATCGTAGGTCGTTTGAAGCAGGATGAATCCGATTCGCAGACGGACTACTTTGCATCCTCTACCGCCAGGACTGTAATATTAGGTTTCTCGAAACATACACGGGATATATTCTCCGAAATGCGCAAACATGCGTCCAACTTTGAGGGAACAGCCCATTTAGCCGAATATAACGAAGACTACGAACACCGTGAGAAATATTCTATGGGGGACGGGTACTACTTGGGCGAAAGCAAGTATCACGGTTGGATAATAGAGAAAGAACCAATCTATAACCGTGAAAGGATAATCGAAGAATTTTCATACATAGCAGGATGTCCCGATAATATTCATATCAAAGCTAACAAGACAGGCAAAGTTAATAACCCCAATCCTAACGAACTGGAGCAACAACCGACAGTACCAACCCTACAAATAACCTCCGGCAACCTGCAATTTGAAATAGTCGATTATTCGGAGAAAGCCATTGCCCTGTTCGGAGATACCAAAGCCATTAAAGACCTGTTATCCGCTATGGGAGGAAAGTTTAACCCCCGATTGACCTGCGGGGACAGTAAAAAAGCGGGGTGGATATTTTCCAAAGTTAAGCGTAGTGAATTGGAAGGTGTATTGAATTTAAACAACTAATAAACAAGACAGTTATGGAATCTACGGAATACAAATCATTACCGGCATACGAAAAGCTACAACAGATACAGGAACTTAATTTCTGCCGGACAGAACGCCACAATGCAGCCGTATACCTGAACGCATTAAGACGTAACGACAGGGCTATAATTGAGGAATATGAGAGTTTCGGGGATAGCCCGCGCCAGTTACTGATGAACAAACGGGAGTACGAAAAGCACTTGTTATTCGGCTTCACGAAGAAGGAATTTAACGAATACGGCTGGTTGGAAAGACCTGATTTTTTGGAGCGTGAAGAAATACCATTTCCCCATCGGGACGGGTGGGCAGTAAGCAATTATATTACACTGGGTCGGGGCTTAAACGGTAAATGGACATACGGCATGAGGTATTCTTACAGTACGGGAGGATACGGCTACGGGCTGAATGTATGGGGAAAAATATTTGACAGCAGAAAGGACTGTCTTACAGCAGCCCTCAGCGAAATGATGACAGGGCTTAACAATGACAGTAGCAAGACCGACAAATACGCCATATCCGTTTTGAAACAGGCTAAAAGCCTGTTCGATGAAGTCACAGGACGAAAAGCAGTACAATTAACATTATCATTCTTTTAATAATTATCGACATGAAAGCGTATAAAATAACAATCCCCTATAAGGGCAGGAATTATACCCTCGACAGGGTAACAGGCGAAAGCAAGCATTATCAAATAGCTTTTGAAACAGACAGGTGGAGTATCCACATCTATTTGTTACAGAATAGCCAGATACGGGTAATCATCAACAAGTCCGTAAAAAGGAGCGGTACGCATTACGGCACGCAATTCCATTACGACTGCTACTGTACGCTTGAAACAAACGGTTTATACCTGAATGACGTACACGACCCCGCCACCTGCCGGAAGATAACCAACCCGACCAAATGGTTTACTATCGAGCCGATGCTAAGGGTGGTATACGCCCAGCTAAAAGAAGAACTGGAAACCCTGCATCCCTTCGATTTGATACATGATATATGGGATCTGGAACAATTCATATACCGCAAAATGGAAGAGTACGGCAACGTAGAATATACCGTAAACAACTCCCCGCATTTCGGTATCGGGGAGAACGCCTATACCACAAGCGAAGAAGCATTTAAGGCAAAGGAGAAAGAGCCTGTTGTAATCCTGAACCTGTTCAACGGCTACCATGTGATTTCAAAGGACACCATCGTCATTTTCCTCTACTGGCTAATGGACAGGGACGGAAAACTGACAGTTTCCGATAACAATAGGACGAAAGTAATCTATCAAAATCAACCGATAAATAAATAGTATCAATCAGGGCGGGGCAATCCGCCCGCAATATCAAAAAATATGAAACTGACAATAGATAAAACAAACAAGACCTGCACAATCAGCGGACTGACCCCGACCGAAACAGATGTAATACTGGCAATCGTAGACACTGCCGACAGGCGGTGCTTCCGGGAGCAGGAAGATAGCGGGGAATGGTACAGCAACGATGACTTTATATTGCGCCTGACGGATGAACAGCGCAGAGCGTTGGCAAAAATAGGAGAAGAAATACAACAAATCTATAACAGCTAACCAACCAAAATAAAATAAACGCATCATGGCACAGGAATTACGAAGTAATCGACAGAGTCGGGTAATAGACGATCGGATGCAGGACGCCAAAGACCTCGCCAAAGCGGAAAAGGAACTGAGAATAGAACACTGGGTATATATCACATTTGAGATAAGGCACGAGGACGGAAACCGTGAGGTATTGCACAAAATAGATATTCCCCGTGATATGGTAGACCGCTGGCGTTGGCTTATCGAATGGCGCAGGGCAAAGCTGGTCTGCAAGTACCCACGCCGGAAGGTAACGGTATATCATTGCGCTTATGACAAGCGGACAGGCTTGCAGACGGGATTTAACTTCCTGCTGTCGAAGGTAGCCTCCGCTAAGGCGCAGATAACAAAGGTCGAACGCAAAATAGCGGAGTACATACACTATATGACGCACAACGACCTGTTCTTCAACCCTGAAACGGACGAGCAGTTGCTTAAAGCCAACGCCAAATTAGAGCAGAAAAAGATAAACTATAACGAAGTATACGCCATTTTACAGGCGGAAGTAGAAAAACATAAAAACAATAAGGATATGTATAAACTATTTGTAGGATTTAAGAAACTGGGCGAGTTCAAAAGTATATCGGAAGCCAAGCAGTTTGCCGACAGGTGCGGAGAGACAGGAGTATTTAATCTGATAGGCCATCTGTATAAGGACAGTTGGTATGTTTTTGAACATCTGAAACCAAAGGAAGATAAAGAGAACAATAGTAATGCGGACTGATTTTTCAGTCCGTTTCTTTATGAGATCTGCAAATTATTTAGAAAGAAATATACAAATAATTTGCAGGTTAAATGTTATTTTTTAGTTTTTCGCCAGTTTCAATATTCTCAAAGCACCTCTAATAACGATGAGAAATACAATACTACCAATGACAAGGTCGGGTATCTGGTTATCTAACTGCCAAACCAAGAATCCCGCAAGAATAACACCTGCATTTATAATCACATCATTAGAAGAAAATATAATACTTGCCTGAATATGGGCATCTTTGCTTTTTGTCCTTTGAAGCAAAAGCAGACATATAACATTGGCTATCAAAGCAAGTACGGATATACCTATCATTGTTTGAAAAACAGGCATTTCCTCTGCACCTGTAAACCGCCTGATAACTTCAATAAAGCCAATAGCAGCCAAAAATATCTGGAAATATCCGCAAATCATAGCAACACGTTTCTTACGACTTACGGCAGCACCTACAGCAAGCAGGCTTAATCCATATACAAAAGCATCAGCAAGCATATCAAGGCTATCGGCAACTAATCCCATAGACTTGGAGATAACCCCCGTTGACATTTCAATCAGGAAAAAGCCAAAGTTGATAGCCAGTACAATCCAAAGGACTTTACGCTGTTTGTTATCTTCCTCTATCTGAAATTCTTCCTTTGTTTCCAAACTCTCAACAAAGTGCGACCCTAAATTCAAGGTCGCAAGTTGCTGTTCAATGGTTTGATAATCGCCTGTGTGGTAAACAGTCATTGTTCTGCCTTTCAGGTCATATTCCTGTTTGGCAATCCCCTCTATATTCTGGAGTTTCATCCGAATGAGGTTTTCCTCACTCGGACAATCCATTTGCTCTATTTTAAAAATAGTCTTTTTCATTCTTACAATTTGATAATGATACCTGCATTTATAACAAAACCGTCTAATGGTGCGTAAATATCCCGAAATTCGGGTTTAGTTATCGACCCCGTATGTATGGTGTCGAATCTTGTCTGCCGTCTGTCGGTAAAGTTTTCAAAGTTAGCATATATCGAGAATTTTTCCCAAATCCGTTGCATCATTAATCCGCAGATAAGGTAATCCTGACCTGTTTTGCCGTCATTTAGTTTTTGTTTACCTGTATAATAGGCTTCCAATCCGATTTTCCATTTGTCCTCTACCTCATACATCAAAACAGAGTTAACTTTATGTTTTGGTGTAAGAGTTTTTTGGTAGCTCCTGCCGTCTTCCTTTACATTCGCATCCGTATAGGTATATCCCAGTAACAGACCGAAGTCTTTGTATTTTAATTTCATATTGGTTTCAGCCCCTTTACTGTCTACATGACCGTCAATGTTGTTAAACTGCCAATGGTTATTTTCCGCAGCTTGCAGTTCAAGCGGATTTTTCAGGTAGGTATAAAAAAACAACTGGTTTAT
Organism: Indolivaga macrotermitis; assembly: GCF_900128985.1. GTDB lineage: Bacteria > Bacteroidota > Bacteroidia > Bacteroidales > Dysgonomonadaceae > Dysgonomonas_A > Dysgonomonas_A macrotermitis. Next base: position 89,955 of record NZ_FQUC01000017.1, read on the forward strand.
ACTTAAAAATACTTGGTCGCCGAACAAACCCGTTTTATAAGTGAAATCCACATTTGCCCCGTAGCTTTTTTCCAGTTTGTTCTTATCATCATCTATCGGTAATACATTCTGAAATTGGATACGCTCACTATCTTCCGAAAAGATAGTAGGTGCTTTATATCCGAATCCGCCACCCACACGGGACGAAAATTTATCTGTAATCTTAAAATTTGAGGAAATACGAGGTAATACCACAAACCTGTAATCTGTAACATAGTCAGTCCGTAATCCGCTTTCAAGGCTCATCCAGTCCGTAACTTTCGTGTTATTTTGTACAAACAAGCCTAAAGTAGTCATGTTGTAGTCACGCAAAGGAAAATCGGTCAGTTTCTTTTCTGTAAATTTATCCGTCCACACGTTTGCACCCGCTACCCATTCCGTTTTTTCTTTTGTATGTATATAAGATACTTCCGAGAAAGACGATAATTGGTCGCCGTCAAATTTGAAATCGGGAATTTCAATCTTACGAGTGAAATAAGTAACACTGTTCTTTACATTCAATTTGTTTTGTTTGTCAAAACGGTGTTCGAATGAAAGCTGGCTTGAATGCCTTTGCGTTTTATTTCTTTCATAATAAGAATGTTCATCATCCCCTTTACCCTCTACATATTTTATATCGCCACCCAAACGGTTTTCTATTGTAGAGTTTATACCGAAATTGAAATCTGTATTTTCAGATAAGTATAAAAATAGTTTAGGATTCAGTACAAACCTGTCAAACTTGGGTATAGCCGTAAAACCGACATTGGACGGGTCGTAAGCCCAATTACGGTTATACGATGCAAATACAGTAGTACCTACTTTGTTGAATTTCTGACCGAAAAAGCTGTTTACATCAAGCCCCTTGCCTGTTGTCCCGTTCAGGTGTATCGAAAAATCCCTTTCCTTTTCGGGTGTTTTTGATATGAGATTTATCAGTCCCGCAATCGCACCGCCACCGTATAAGGTGGAAGAAGAACCTTTGATTATCTCTACCTGCTTTAAATCGAGCGGAGGTGTCTGTAATAAGCCTAATCCGCTTGCAGCACCCGAAAATACGGGGAATCCGTCTTTTAATATTTGGGTATATCTACCGTCCAAACCTTGAATACGGATAGATGAGTTACCCGATATGGCAGATGTTTGTTGTGTCATAATACCTGTACTTTCATTCAGTAACATACGAATATCTCCGGGCTTCATAACGCCTTTTTCGCCTAATTCTTCGGTATTTATAAATTCTATTCGGGTAGGAATATCTTTAAATGTGCGTGTTCCTCTTGTTGAAGAAACAACTACTTCCTGCAATGTTTCTTCGTCAGGTTCGACCTTGATAACAATAGCCTCATCGTAAGCTAACGGGAATGTAAATTCTTTAATAGTCTTTTCATACCCCATATAAGTAATTTCGATTTTCTGGTTACCGTTCGGAATATTGGAAAGTACGGCTAATCCTTCGGTATCGGAAGATACTCCGTTTGTCGTGTTTTGAAGTACGACATTCGCACCGATTAAAGGTTCTTTTGTCTCGCAGTCTATCAGTTTGACTTTGAGTGTATTTTGTGCGAATATATTGGGAAGGCTGAATGCTAAGAATAGCATCAGTATAATTTTTGTTTTCATTATGATTTTATTTTAAATCTTCAATTATAAATGATTTGATGGTACGATATTACAAAAATGTATTACCGTAAAAATTGCAAGGCATATTCTAAATAACCTGTAAAAATAAAAGTAAGCCTATGCTTTTGGCGGTTGCCAGATTGAAGATATAAAATCAGAAAGATCGTTTCTTAAAATATATTCTAATTCGCAATCAGATATTAAAGTAACAGTTACGTTTAATAGATTGCTATAACGGGCTTCTGGAAATCCAGAGCAAGTATTGCAATGCAGAAAAGGAGAACAGCAACTACTATCAGAGCAGTCATCACAACTATTACAATCATCATTGCTTGTTTCAACGGTTTCGGTATAAGCAGACAAACATTTATCTTCTAAACAACAAGGTACTACTGATAACAGCAACACACTGATGGATAATATTAAAGATAAATATTTCATGCTGCAAAGATATGTAAATTCATATTGAATTAAACTAAAAGTCTGATTTTCTTAAAAAAAGAATACACTGCATCATTGATTGGAATATTGATTATTATAATTAGAACTGTAATAATTATCATTTTTTATTACAGCAAACATGCGTGAGATAAGTTTTGCTCTGATAGCATTTAGCACAGACATTTTATTTTTTCCTTCTGCAACTTTTCTATCATAATAGGTTCGTAATTCACTGTTTTTATTTTGAAGAGCGGATAAGGATGCTAAGTGAAGCAAAGATTTAATGCTTTTATTTGCTCTTTTCAAGAATAATAATAAGTCCTAAATAGAAGCACAGTCCTAAAAATGGCTATTTTTCGTATGGTTTACTTACCATTTTCCTTTCACTTTAGTATAAGTATAAATATAAATAAATTAAAGTCTAATTATTAAGAAATGAGTCCTAAATAGAAGCATAGGAATGTATATAATCCTACTTTTTCGTATGGTGCACTCACTATAGTTTGTAAAATAATTATAATGCAAACCTAAGGTTTTCGTGAGCCTGTGCGAAAAAAAGAAACAAAAACCGATAGAGGTAATATTTCGAAATAGTTATATTTGTCCTTTCAGAATCAATTAACCGGAACTATGGGAGAAAAATGTGATAAATGCAACAAAGAATTAACCTATGCCATACTGACAATTATAGATGGTTATTGCTGGAAATGCCACTCGAAGATGAAAGTTGCAGTTGTCCGGGGAGAAGTCGACCGTAATAGAAGTACGGCAGGTCCCGATGAATTTTCGAAATTGGAACTTGAGATTGCGCAAAGCAATGGGGTTATCATCAAGGAGCAATATAGTAAAACAATGGATGAAAGCTATTTGGTTAACTGTTGTGCAAAATGTAATTCCTTCATTGGAAATTTTTTCCTGCATGCGGACTATATGTTTCCTGCTTCACA
>NZ_FQUC01000024.1 GCF_900128985.1 Indolivaga macrotermitis
GATGTCTTCAATACGGAGAACGAATCCTTTATGCAGGAAACACGCCTGATGGAGAACGAGTATTCGGTCAATCTGCCGACCCGTTTTTTCTATAAGAAAAAGTGGAACAAGGGCTGGATAAATGTAGTCAACCCCTTCCGGGCTACTATTGTGCTGGGTACTCCGGGTTCGGGAAAGTCATATGCCGTAGTCAACTCGTTTATCAAGCAGCAGATTGCCAAAGGCTTCGCCCTTTATTGCTACGATTACAAGTTCGATGACCTGAGTACTATTGCCTACAACGAATTATTGAAGAACATGGATAAATATAAGGTAACACCGAAATTCTATGTCATCAACTTCGATAATCCGGCAAAGAGCCACCGGTGCAACCCAATAGCCCCGGAATTTATGACCGACATCTCGGACGCGTATGAAGCTTCGTATACAATAATGTTAAATTTGAACAAAACGTGGATTCAAAAGCAGGGGGACTTCTTTGTGGAATCGCCTATTATCCTGCTGGCGGCTATTATCTGGTATCTCAAAATATACGAAAATGGCAGGTATTGCACTTTCCCTCATGCTATTGAGTTTCTGAATAAGAAATATGCGGATATATTCCCGATTTTGACTTCTTATCCCCAGTTAGAGAACTACCTGTCTCCCTTTATGGACGCTTGGGAAGGAGGCGCTGCTGATCAGTTGATGGGCCAGATAGCATCCGCTAAAATCCCCCTGTCCAGGATGATAAGCCCACAGCTCTACTGGGTAATGACAGGCAATGATTTTACATTGGACATCAACAATCCGAAAGAACCGAAGATACTTTGTGTGGGTAATAATCCCGACAGGCAGAATATTTATTCGGCTGCACTGGGCTTGTACAACAGCCGTATCGTAAAGCTGATAAACAAGAAGGGAATGCTAAAATCTTCGGTTATCATCGATGAGTTGCCGACTATCTATTTCCGGGGGTTGGATAACCTGATCGCTACTGCCCGCAGTAATAAAGTGGCTGTCTGCCTGGGATTTCAGGATTTTTCGCAGCTCAATAGGGATTATGGGGATAAAGAGTCAAAAGTTGTGCAAAACACGGTCGGCAATATATTCTCGGGTCAGGTAGTAGGTGAATCGGCCAAAACATTGTCGGAACGCTTCGGTAAGGTATTGCAGAAGCGTCAATCCATGACTATCAACAGGCAGGATAAATCGACATCAATCAGTACGCAGTTAGATAGCTTGATTCCCGCCAGTAAAATATCCAACCTGACGCAGGGCATGTTTGTCGGGGCTGTATCGGATAACTTCGATGAACGGATCGAGCAAAAGATATTCCATTGTGAAATTGTAGTGGATAATGCGAAAGTGGCGGCCGAAACGAAGGCGTATCAGAAAATCCCTGTTTTAACCGACTTTATGAATGTGGAAGGGGTTGATACGATGGAGCAGGAAATTCAGGAGAATTATACCCGGATTAAGACGGATGTGGGGCAGATTGTGAAAAATGAACTGGAAAAACGGAACATCAAAAGAATCCAAACAAATTGATTTATCTATCAGATCTTTAGAGTTTTGCGTTTTCATTTCTTTGGATTTTATATTTAACTTGGCAGTCCATTTTTAACTTTAATAAAAATAAATCTCATGGACTTGCTAGAATTAAAAACCAAGTATCCTCTTCTTATTTCTTATATGGAAGACCATAATTACAGTCGGCAGTATATAAGACATATCAAGAATGAAAGCCTGTGGATTCTGAGAGAATCCGAAAATTATCATTGGAAAACATACGATGATGTCTATCAAACGTGTGTTGAAAAGTACACCAACAAACATACGTTGAATTATAAACGCAATATGTTATTGGTTATCAAACTGTTTGTCTTAGAATCTGTAGTACCTGACGGTTCAATACATGCACATAAGTCATCGTATTATGACGGCTTATGTGCTGAATTTAAGAATCTTATAGATGTGTATCGTAGTGTGATAAAATCGAACTACGCAGAACCTTATCATTATCATAAAAGCTATGAATGTTCAGTATGCTCTTTTTTATCACGATTACAAAAACAGGGAGTATTTTCACTTGAGTGCATAACCGAAAAGAATGTGATTGATATTTTCATTAACGACACCAAGCTTTCTCAGAGTTACCATTTCAAAAGAGAAACAGCATGTGTGTTTAAAATTTGTGCCCCTTTCTATCCGTCAGGAATATGCTCAAAAATCTCATCCTATTTGCCTGAAGCACGAAAGACAAGGAGGAACACACAATATCTCACTAAAGAAGAGGTCGAAAAGATCAAGTTTGTATTGGAAAACGATCCGTCCCTTTCTCTGCAAAATAGAGCTATCGGTTTGCTAGTTTTTTATACGGGATTACGCTGTTGTGATATTGGAGCACTTACATTCGATCAAATAGATTGGGAGAGTGATTTAATCCGTATTATTCAGCAAAAAACCGGAATGCCACTGGTTCTTCCATTGCGGGCGATTGTTGGCAATGCCATTTTCGACTACATAACAAAGCAACGACCCAATTCGTCTGAAAACACAGTGTTTTTAACGGTAAAAGTCCCATATAGAAGACTACAAAGCCCTAATTTGTATACAATTTGTGTAACTATTATGAAGAAAGCTAATATACGGAATCGTCCGTGCGACAAAAAAGGTTTTCATCTTTTCCGGCATCACTTGGCAACATCGCTCTTGGAAAATGGGGTGGAGCAACCTATTATTAGTCGAACCATGGGACATCAATCTCCGGAATCTCTTGACACATACCTGGGAGCTGATTTCATTCATCTGAAAGAATGTGCTTTGAGTATTAAATGTTTTCCTATAAAAGAGGAGGTGTTCAATGGTATTTAAATCTTTTTTATCAGAAATCCTAGATGGTTACATCGCTTACAGAAAAGCTTCCGGTCGTGATAGCGTCAGTTATTTATTGAATGTCCGCCATTTTGATCGCTATTGCGTAAGGGAGTACCCTTCTGCAAAAGCACTTTCCCAAACAATGGTTGACCGTTGGTGTAAAAAAAGAGATACGGAAACCACTAACTCGTGTATATCAAGAATTTATCCTGTACTCTGTTTTTTGCGTTATGCTAAGGCAAGAGGGCTGATAGATATAAATATACCAACAGCACCCCAATCTATTCCAAGAACCTATATACCACATGCTTTTACAGTAGAGGAACTACAAAATTTCTTTCACTCATGTGATTCTATTAAAGCTAAATATGGATTGATCGGGAAAATACAAAAAATTACAGTCCCTGTGTTCTTCCGACTTTTATACAGTAGTGGAATACGAACTACTGAAGCGAGATTGTTGCGCAGGGAAGATGTGAATTTGGAGAATGGTGTTGTCAATATAAGATACTCCAAAGGCTACAATCAACATTTTGTTGTACTTCACGATACAATACTGGATTTAATGAAAAAATATGATGTCGCCATATCGAAAATAATTTCTGACAGAACTTTCTTTTTCCCGACAAGGTCGAATAAAGGTTATCCAAGCAGTTGGGTAACCCGTATTTTTAGAATATGCTGGTATGAAAGCAATAAAGCCAGTGCAATAGCCTATGAATTAAGACATCATTATGCGGTGGAAAACATTAATGGTTGGATTGGTCAGGGATTAACGACTCATATGAAACTATTATCATTAAGCAAAAGTATGGGGCATACTAATGTTGAAAGCACCAAATATTACTATTTTTTTGTTCCGGGTCTCTCGGATATTATTGAGGATGCTACGGGAGATACGTTTGATCAAATAATACCAAATCTACAGAACGATGAAGAAAGTCACCAATGAGGCTCTCCAGATAGCCAAACACATACATGACTGGATTTGTGTATATACCGCATCAATACAATCATGCAGCCCACACACTGTAAGAAGACACACGATCACACTGTCATTGTTTGCCGACTTTCTGGAAAAGGAAAAAGGGATTGATTCTCTATCCCTGACAGGCAAATGTTTTTCACGCAATTACATCGAAGAATGGATTTTATGGATGAAAAACAAACGAGATTGCAGCGGAGAAACATGTAATGTTCGTTTAACTTCTATCAGAGCCTTCTTGAAATATCTGGCAGGAAAAGATATCTCATATCTTTCACTATATCAAAATGCAATGCTGGTTCCAAGACAAAGAGTTGTTAGGAAAAAAGTAACAGGTATGAGTAAAGAGGCTATGAAAGCCCTGATGTCTATACCTGATGTTTCAACAAAAACTGGCCAGCGAGATTTGGTCTTATTGGTTGTCCTTTACTGTACCGCAGGCAGGATAGATGAAATTTTATCAATAAAAATCAATCAGTTGCATCTTGGTGCAAACAAACCTTATATTACGGTTATTGGCAAAAGACGTAAAATAAGGACTTTGTATATTCTACCGAAAGCTGTGGCTCATTTGAAAAAATATTTGAAAGATTTTCATTCGACAGAGCCAAATCCGGATGCTTACTTGTTTTATTCAAGAAATAAAGGTGTAATGGGTAAGATGACTCCCGAAAGTGTAAATCAACAGTTAAAAAAATATGCAGCCCTTGCACATCATATTTGTAGTGATGTTCCGATTAATTTACATGCACATCAAATCAGGCATGCAAAGGCTTCACACTGGTTAGAAGATGGAATGAATATCGTACAAATCTCATTTTTACTTGGACATGCAAACTTGGAGACAACAATGACTTATCTGGACATTACGACCGAGCAGGAATCTAAAGCATTAGCCACGCTGGAAGATGAAAACAAACAGCATATCCCTAAAAAATGGAAAACTGATTCCGATAGTCTTGCTTCATTTTTAGGACTCAACAAAATCGCAAAAAGGTAAAATGTAATCCAAACTTAAATCTGGTTATTTATACTGATATTCAATCGCATACAGGCTTAAGTTTGGATTCTTTTGATGTTCCGATTTTCCAGTAAATCCAAACTTTCGGATTTATTAGAACGGATTAGTAATGATGACAATCTTAAACATTTGATGAAAAGTTAGTTATTGTAAAAAAAGAGGAAGAACCGGATATTAGATTAGACATCCCGGCTCTTCTCTCTCTTTATCTTATCTGAAATTGACTATTTTAGTGATTCGTGATAATTATCTTTTTGCGTTCAGCCCCTTTTTTGTGTTCAATATATACTTGGAAAACTCTCCCTTAACATTTGACCATTGTATATAATCATCGAACGAAGGAAATAAGACCATTCCGTTACTGGTAACTTTCCATACCAAAAGGCTTCGCCGGCATGAGTTGCTACACTTCATATCCGGCTACAAAGCAAATTTAGGCGATAACGGGGCAAAAGTATGGACACCCCACTGCGTTCTGTTATCCGTACGCTTGCTCGCAATCAACAAACTCATTATTCGTTTTTTGTCTTATTATTTTTCTTTATTAAGTACTGAAGTATATCCAATTGCTCATCCTGTTGGTTGACATGCTTTTCCAATTGTTCGGCATATTCTTTTGGAGAGACACCGAAATATTTTTTAAACGCAGTGGAAAAGTTTGACTGGCTCGTATATCCTACTGCATATGCAAGCTGGGATACATTTACTTGTTGTTCTTTCAATAACTGGGCAGCTTTGGTTAGTCTCACGTTTCGGATAAGTTCACCCGCTGAAATACCGGCTATTTCTTTTAAACGTCGATGAAGTTGTGCGCGGCTTATCCCTATCTCCTGTGTTATTTTTTCAACTGCAAGTTCTTGATCTCCTATATGCCGGTCAACCACTTCCATAATTTTCCGTATCAGTTCCATATCATTGTCTTTTACATCCAATGAGGTTGTACTGTTATCCTGCGGATGTTTTCCTGCGAATTTCCCTTTTAACCGTAAGCGATTATTAATTAAGTTAGCCACTATAGCGTCAAGTTCATCTATATTAAAAGGTTTAGGCAGATATATATCTGCTCCTTTCTCAAATGCAGTTATACGATCAACGTGTTCGGTTTTCGAGGTAAGTAAAACTACGGGAATGTGACTGGTCTCATAATTGTTTTTTAAGGTTCTTAGCAGTTCGAAGCCATCCATTTCGGGCATAATTACATCCGAAATGATAATATCCGGATGGTATTTCAATGCCATTTTTATGCCTTCTTTCCCATTACACGCAATGTGCATCCGATATAACTTTTCCATTTCTTCGGTTATATAATTACGTATTTCTTCTTCATCGTCTACTATAAGTAATGAAAAGTTTGTTCGTTTCCTTTGTTTAGCATCAGGGGTTTCTTTGCTGTCCGCGTAATTACTTCTCGCTTCCGAGATAAACGGAGTTGTTTCGTTGGTAGCCATTTCCTTTTCGCGCAGATGTTGATTACCCAACGGTAGACATACAATAAAGTCACTTCCGCTTCGATCTGTCCGGTTTTTTACTTCAATGGTTCCATGATGCAGATGCACCAGCAGGCGGCAGAGATTCAGTCCTATGCCGAACCCTGTAAGACGAGAGGCGGTTGCCGGTTTCTGTATCTGGTAGAAACGTTCAAATATTTTTTTCTGCTCATCCGGTTCGATACCCGTCCCTGTATCCATGACTTCAATACATACGCAGGATGATTTATCTTTTATGGATGGAATGCCTATGCGGACAGTAACTTCTCCGCCATCCGGCGTATATTTCAGTGCGTTTTCCAAAAGGTTTAGGAGTACCTTGTCAAAGTTCTGCGGGTCAATCCATGCTTTGATATCTTCATCATAGTGTTCGAATGTCAGTTTAATATTTCGTTTTTTTGCCTGATCTTTCAGATATTGTATTTGCTCGTGAACAAAGGAGACAAGGTCCATTTCGGAAAAGACAAGCCTCATCTGCCCCTTATCAATCTTACGTATGTCAAGTAACTGATTCATCAGACGAATAATCCGGTTGGTGTTTCGGTGTATGGTAGTCAGGGCTTTCAGAGTAATCGGGTCTTGTTCCCGTTTAAGAAGAGCCTCAAGGGGACTTATGACAAGAGTCATTGGTGAACGTATTTCATGGGCAATATTGATAAAGAATTGCAACTTGGCTTCGTTTATTTCATCACGGCGCCGTTTTTTCAATACATAAAGAAATTGCAGAATCATAGCAACGACGATCAGAAGATATATAGCTTTTGCCCATCCTGTTTGATACCATGGCGGTGCAATCATTATTTTTACCTCTTTCATTTCTGATTTCGCATTGTTCTCACAGGCGCGAAGTTGTAACGTATAGTCTCCTGGAGGTAGATTATGGTATATAATCTCATGATTGCCAGATGCCGTGGCATTCCATTTGCCGTCAAATCCGGAAAGACAATACTCATAGTATATATTTTCAGGCGGACGGAAGTCCATTGTCGACAAGTCAAAAGCCAGTGTATTATCATAATAGTTCAGGCTAATGTCTTCGGCAAAATTAATAGCCCGGGTGATTACTTGCTGTTTCCCCGACAATGTGGTTACATTTACTTTCTTCCCATTGATATACATATTGGTGATTGTGACAGGTTTAAAAAAATGGGGAAGCATAATCTTTGCTGGATCAAAATCTGTTATACCTTTATGTCCTCCAAAATATATATGCCCTTCATCATCCCGACATCCGACCGTATAATAAGTATTGTCTTGCAATCCGTTACCTGCATAGTAGCAAACGATTTTCTGCCCCTCGTCCATGATTTGGTTTATGCCGTTAAGGGTACTACACCAGATATTTCCCTCTGCATCTTCCTGTAAATTGCAGATTACATCATTCGATAATCCGTCTGTAATGGTAAAGCATTGCAAAGTCCGCTTCCCTAGAGTGTATTTATATAATGCATTTTTGGTTCCGATCCAAATGTTTCCCTTATGGTCTTCAAGCAATGCTTGGCATATTTCAGAAGACGGTACATTATCGAAAGGCAAGGTGACAAATTTTTTCTTATGCGTGTCATACATGTTTATACCGGTATGATGACCAATCCAAAGCATGCCACGACTGTCGCGTAGCAATACGTTGATCCAGTCGTTGTTCAAGCGAAGTTCTTTATGTCCGTTCTTTTCATTATTCTCAAACGTATATAATTCATGCGTTCCCGGATGATAACGTTTCAGGCCTTTCCCAAAAACTGATAGATATATATTACCTTGTTCGTCATCTGCGATAGCGTTGATCCATTCACCGGATAAAACAGGTACATGCGTCACTTTGGGGTCGCCTACCCGCCAAGTAAACAAACCTCCAAAGTATGTACCGATCCAATATGTCTGATTACGATCAGCAAAGATGGCCCGGACACTTGTTGGAATAGGCACTTCTTTTTTTCTGTAACTCTTTTTGTCGAAACACACGAGAGCTTGTGTTGACATGAATCCGCACAGTATTGCATCGGGTGTAGAAACGATGGCTGTGATAGGCTGGAAATTGTCTGTAGGTATGCCATGATGACGGAAAGACGTTTCTTGCCTGGAATATTTTATTAATCCGAAGTGTGCGTATGAAATCCACAAATTATGTAGTTTGTCTTCCATTATCATGTTGCACATACCATTCTTTCCTACATAATCCGGCAATTGGGCACCTATTACCGCTTGTATCTGCTTCATCCCGGATATAATATATTTTAATCCTTGTCCATTTGTTCCCAGATAAATGGTGCCATTCTGTGCTATATACATTTTTACCAGATATGTAGAACCGGTATTTAGTATTTCCTCAAAGTGTGGATTTCCGTCTATATCTTTCAGTCGTAACAACTTTACTGAAGTTGCCACATAAAGTGTACTGTCCGCGGACTGCCCAATGCCCGAAACCTGTTCATTTAAAATCAGCTTGCCTACAGACAGATTTGTTCGTGTATCCACGTTGGCACAAACAAGCCCTTTGTTGTTGCCTAACCAGATACGCCCTTCGGTATCTTGATAAATACAGGTGTAATAACCTTCATGATACATGTCATTAAGCCACTTGACGGGAAATGCGCTATGAGTTTTTACATCGACTTCCCAAACCCCGCGTCCAGAAGTGATGAACCATATTTGACCGTTACGCAGATGCACTATGCCCGTTACGGAAACAGCATATTCCGTATGGATAGTAACGAAACTGTCCATGTCAGGATCATAATATTGCAGCCCGTTATTTGTGCCAACCCAAAGCCGCTTATCACGATCGGTTAGCAGCGATTGAACAACATTATTCAGTAGGGATGACTTGTCTTCTTTCCGATGGTTATAGCGTATGAAGTGTATGCCGTCAAAGCGGTTCAAGCCATAATCAGTACCTACCCATACAAAGCCTGTGCTGTCTTGAGCTACGATATTGATCTTGTTGCAGTTGAACTGACTTAAATCGTAAATACGAGTATTATCAGCCAACGTAGGAAAAATCCCCATTAAATTAATAATGATAATCAGCAAAAAAAATTTCATGTGTATTGTTTTTCTTATGCGAAGAACAAATCTAATAAAAAATAAGTGAATGGTAAAATACAGAATAAGGTATGTGACGCCAGAGTATAAATAAGTTACACAAAAGTTATATGTGAGATGAATTCAAATACATATGCAACATTTGGGGCAGTTGTGTAAAAAAACCATCCTAACTTTGTAATGTTTCTTTTAAGAGGCGTAGAACCATCTTAAAAATAAGGAGCAGAATATAAATTGTTTAACCTATAAATGAAGTAATGCCTATGGAAAAGTCAAGTTAGCCTTAAATAAAATGAGATTTTGCATGCTCATCTTCTTTCTCCAAATTTTCTAAGTTGTTAATTATTTTTTAATATTATGAATTATATCAAATTTAAGTTTATTGTTTTATTATGTCTGATGTCCGTATGTGCATCTGCACAGAATATAGTGATAAAGGGCGTGGTGAAAGACACAAATGGCGAACCGATTATAGGTGCCAGCGTGTCGCAAAAAGGTACCACCAATGGTATCATCAGTGATATCGACGGGAACTTTTCTCTTAATGTTCCCAGGAATGCGATGTTGGTTGTTTCTTATATAGGGTATGTATCTCAGGAAATCCTGGTGAACGGGCAACCTTCATTAACAGTTGTGCTGGAGGAAGACACCAAGGTACTCGGAGACGTGGTTGTTATCGGATATGGCACGCAACGCAAAGAGGCTGTAACAGGTTCAGTAGCATCTATACGTGGCGATGATATACGTCAGATCCAGACAGGCAATTTTTCCTCTGCATTGCAAGGCCGCGTGGCAGGCGTGGAGATGCAGCAAACGTCTTCCAAACCGGGATCATCTATGCAAATACGTATTCGTGGTATACGTTCGCTGAATGCCAGCAACGACCCATTGATTGTATTGGACGGTATTCCATTTGCAGGCAGTATTTCGGATATTAATCCAAGCGACATCAAGAGCTTAGACATTCTGAAGGATGCTTCGGCTACGGCTATCTATGGTTCCCGCGGCGCTAATGGTGTTATGATAATCACTACTCATAAGGGCTATAAGGATCAGAAGGCGCAGGTAATCTACAACGGATATTATGGCATCAAGATAGCCAAGAAGTACCCGATGATGAACGGCGAGGAGTTCTTGGCTCTGCGCAAGGCGGCAAATAAATTCCAGACTATGCATGATGAAACCGAAGACACGAGCACTGACTGGCAGGAACTACTCTACCAGACGGGCATTACAACCAGTCACGACATCAACGTGACAGGCGGTGGCAAGACAAACAATTACAGTTTCTCTACGGGCTACTTCAACGAACAAGGTGTAATCCCCACACAAGCGTACACCCGTCTCTCGCTCCGCGGCTCGCTCGATCAGGAAGTGGGTAAATATATTAAGGTGGGATTTGTGACGAACAGCACTTACAACGTCACCGAAGGCGGACAGTTGGGACTGTATGGAAGCCTTAGCAGAAGCCCCCTCATCAATCCTTATAATGAGGATGGCACGCTGAAGAGAGTGGTCAGCACACAGCAAGACGCCAACGCCTTTGTGATCACCAAGAGCGTAATAGAAGACCTCGCCGACCACTGGCTACAGCAGAACAAAGCGTTCGGTTCATACAACAATATCTACGGCGAAGTAAAAGCCCCGTGGGTGGAAGGGCTGAAATACCGTATCAACCTCGGTTTGAACTTCCGCATGGGCAATAACGGCGCATTTACTGGACAAGGCGTGAACAACGGCCTTGAGACAAACCCGTCCACCGCCTCCATCGGCAATTCGCTCACCACGAGTTGGGTGATGGAAAACATGCTGACTTATGATCGTACTTTCGGAAAGCATAGCATAAATGCCGTGGGCATGTACTCCGCCGAGCAGACCACCTACAACCGCTCTGCCGTTTCTGCAAGGGATATTCCGGCTGAATATTTCCAGTACTACAATCTGGGCCACGCAGCGGGCGAAATCACCGTCAACCCAAGTAATCAGGACTACCAGCAGTACGGGCTGATGTCATACATGGGCCGCGTGATGTATGGCTATGACGATAGGTACATGGTAAGCGTAACGTTCCGGGCAGATGGATCAAGCCGTTTAGCAAAGGGACACCAGTGGCATACTTACCCTGCCGTATCTCTTGGCTGGAACCTTCACGAAGAAAACTTTATGGAAGGTTTCAAATGGCTTGACCAGGCAAAACTGCGCGTGGGATATGGCGAAACATCCAATCAAGCTGTTGATCCGTATAAAACCCTCGGACTGCTCGCCACGCGCCCATACAACTTCGGCAACGACGACTACGCCACGGGCTATTACGTGAGCGAACTGCCCAACACCAACCTCGGCTGGGAGTATTCACAGACGTGGAACTACGGGTTGGACTTCTCGCTACTCAATCGCCGCATCTACGGTACATTCGAATATTATGTGCAGAACACCAAGGATGTACTGCTTTCCGTGTCGCTACCGGGCACTGCGGGCGTAGGTTCGTATATGGCCAACATTGGCGCTACTCAGAACAAGGGCTGGGAACTCTCACTGAACGGAGTCATCTTCGAGAACAAAAACGGCTGGAGCTGGGATGCCGGCATCAACCTCTACAGTAACCGCAACAAACTCGTGTCGCTCGCCTCAGGCGCAGAACGGGATGAAGCCAACTGGTGGTTCGTCGGTCACCCAATAGATGTCGTCTATGATTACGAAAAAGTAGGCCTCTGGCAAGAGAGCGAAGAAGCAGCGAGGAAAATCGCCGAGCCGGACGGCAACGCCGGTATGATCAAGGTAAAATACACCGGCGACTACGACGCCAACGGCCTGCCCACACGCGCCATCGGAACCCAAGACCGCCAGATTATCAGCATGGAACCCAAGTGGCAGGGCGGATTTAACACCCGCGTGGCTTACAAGGACTTCGACCTCAGCATCGTGGGTGCCTTCAAAAGTGGCGGTATCCTTATCTCCACCCTCTACGGTAACACGAGCAATTTTAATAATCTGACCGGACGCCTCGGTAATGTGAAGGTGGACTACTGGACACCTGAAAACACCGGCGCCAAGTACCCCAAGCCGGGAGGTGTCGGTGGCGATTATGCAAAGTATGGCAGTACGTTGGGACGCTTCGATGCCTCGTACCTCAAGATACGCACCATCACGCTGGGCTACAACGTACCCAAATCGTTCACCAACAAGTGCGGCATCAGCAATCTGCGCTTCTATGCCACCGTACAGAATCCGTTCGTCTTTTTCTCGCCCTACTACGACGAGAGCGGATGCGACCCAGAACCAAACTCCTACGGAAACGAAAATCAGGCAATGACCAACCAGTTGAAATCACGACTGCTCGTTGTCGGCAGCAATGCGCCCAATACTACCAACTATATGTTTGGACTTAACTTAACGTTCTAAACTATTAAAAAGATTAAGATATGAAAAAGATAATACATAGAAATCTTCTTTTGGGAACTGTGCTTGCTTCGCTGTTCCTCACCGGATGCTCGGACGTACTGGACGAGCAACCACGCAGTAACTATGACCCTACGTTCTTCACTACTAGGATCGGTGTGGAGGGCGGTGTCACCTCTATGTACGCCCACCTGCGCTACATCTATGGCGGGTATTACTACACTGCACTAGAACACGGCACCGATGAATACACCGTTGGAAATGTCGGCGACGGCAACAACAAGGCTATGGATCTCTCCATCACTTCTGACGGCCAGCCTGTGGGCACCCTCACCAACTCCAGCAGCCGTAGTGATGTCCTTTGGGTAAACTCTTTCAGTAACATTAATACCGCAAGTGGCGTGATTGAAAACGGCGGAGCAGCTGGCGTGTCCGATGCTCTGATAGCCGAAGCACGTTTCTTCCGTGCCTACGACTACTTCCAGCTTGTACAGACTTTTGGCGGTGTACCCCTCGACCTCGGCTCCGGCGAACTGAAGTTCAACAGCACACCCAGCCGTACCAGCGTACGCAACACCGTGCCCGAAGTCTATACTAAAGCCATCTTCCCCGACTTGAAACTTGCTGTGGAACAACTACCCGAAACTCCGCGTCGCACCGGTACGGTGACCAAGACCACCGCCCGCTTCTTTCTTGCCAAGGCATACCTCACCTACGCATGGTGGCTGGAGAACCCCGGAGACATCCCGACCTATCCCGAAACTCCGCGCAACGACCCCGATGGCAAGAGCGCGGCGCAATACTACCAGCTGGCGTATGACACCGCCCTTGAAGGCATCGCCAATCCTGGTCCCTACGGATTGCAGCCCACTTATTACGATGTACACCTTGGTTCCAATGACCGCAACTCCGAAGTGTTGCTCTATGCCGACCACACCGAAACTAGCGAATTCTACAATGGTGCTAGTTTCTCTTATGAAGACCCAGGTAAAGCGGGAAATTGCATCGTTTGGTTCGTCACTTGTAACTACCAAGACTTGGGCGGAGGACTCCTGCAGCGTGAAGTAGCACAGGCCTTCGGCCGCCCGTGGACTCGCATGGCACCTCCTATCGGCGTATTCGAGAACACCTTTGCTGACAAGACCAACGACTCCCGCTTCGACGGCACCTTCGTCACCGTATGGCGTGCCAATTGGGCGAAAGGAACTGATAAGTCTGAAACGAAGACAGCCGCCAATGGCCTGCCCGTACGTATGGGCGATGCTGTCCTCAGCTTCCTGCCTGCCGAAGAGTGCGAGGGACTTACCTACGGTAGCAGCGTAGGCGGAACTATCCCCGGACGTGCCGACTACATCATTTCGCTCGCTAACTACAACAATAAATATTACCCCGGACTTTGGAAGATCGGTCCCTACCGCACCGACAACAACGGTGGTCTTGGACAGCCCAACGCCCCCAGCACCCGTCCGTGGAACCTTGCCTACTTCTCTGATTTCTTCCTCACCGCCGCCGAAGCAGCCGTGAAAGGAGCTACTACAAAAGCTGTCAGTGGCATCTATGCCAACGATGGTACCCCTCGTGGACTGGTGAACATCATCCGTGCCCGTGCAGGCAAATGGCGCTGGAACAACAACGGCAATAAAGAAAAGACTGAAGACAACAGCGCAGCCATGACAGCCGCTACGCCCGCCACTATCACCATCGACTACATCCTTGCTGAACGTAGTCGCGAATACTTCGGCGAAGGCGTCCGCTGGTTCGACCTCGTGCGCACGCAGAAGTGGGCAGAAGTAGCTGGCACATTCAAGATTGCCGGAAGAATACAAGGATCAACACCCTCGACCGACCACATGGTACAGACTTACGAGCGCAAGATCGAGAAGTGGCACTACCTCCGCCCCATCCCTACCGGCCAGCTCAACGCGCTTGAAGGAGACGAGGCATACAAAAAAGCTTATCAGAATCCGGGATACAATTGATCTTTTAATAAGGTTTTAGGGTAATAAGGTTGTAAGCCGCAGACAAGGCTAACGCTTAGTCTGCGGTTTTTTTCTTTTCGACCGACCTTTACGTCTTTATATATGACCATACAACAAAAAGATACTTGCTGGCGGAGGTACTCGTGTTCGGCACGCTGGTAAACCTGACGGGGACACCTATGGAGAGTTCCGATAGCAAATCGCTGAAATTGGTCGAAATAACGGTTTTATAAGACAAAGAAACAACTATAAAATGAATAGAATAAAAAAAATAATTTTATTATCGGTGTTTCTTGTAACGATACTTTCATTGTCGGCACAGGAAGTTAACAAGTATGACTGTAAACTTGCACAACAAGAGCATTCCAGTTTTTTTGGCGTTGAAAAGTTTGTTTTCAATGAAGCTGTCGACGGATATTTCCCTTTGGCGAATAACGGAATGCCTGCAAACGTGATTTCAGACGAGGACGACAAAGGCGTACAACGTGCTGTGGGCGATTTGTGCGAAGATATTTTCAGGGTGACCGGATACCATCCGTTGACATTTAAACCTAATGCGGTGGTGATAGGCACAATAGGCCAGTCGAAAATTATCGACCGCCTTGTTTCGGAAGGGAAAATAGACGGCAGCCAGTTACGCGGGAAAACCGAGAAATACATAATCACCACGCTGAAAGATGAAAATATCAACTTCGCCGACCATATCATGGTGGTGGCAGGCAGTGACAAACGAGGAACCATTTACGGTATTTACGAAATTTCCCGTCAGATAGGCGTATCTCCGTGGTATTGGTGGGCCGACGTTCCTGTCAGACATCAGGCGAATCTGTTTGTGAAACCGGGTGTTTATACTGACGGAGAACCGCAGGTACGTTATCGCGGCATCTTCATTAACGACGAAGCACCGGCATTTCAGGGTTGGTGTAAGGAAAAGTTTGGCGGCGTAAACTCAAAGATGTACGAACACATGTTTGAACTCATTCTGCGCCTGAAAGGCAATTTCCTCTGGCCTGCTATGTGGGGAAATATGTTCTATTACGATGATCCGCGCAACGGAGAACTGGCCAATGATATGGGAATAGTCATCGGTACCTCGCATCACGAACCCATGGGACGCGCCCACGAAGAATGGAAAGTATTCGGTTCGGGCAGTTGGAACTATCAGACTAATTCCACTGTTCTCGATAAATTCTGGAAAGGCGGAATGGAACGTATGAAGAATTACGAAAAGATAGTCACCATAGGTATGCGTGGCGACGGCGATGAAGCTATGAGTCCCATGCCGAACCTTTCACTGCTCGAAAACATCGTGAAAAGCCAACGGCAGATTATCCAGAATGTGACAGGCAAAAAAGCCGAAGAAACTCCGCAGGCGTGGGCTTTGTATAAGGAAGTACAGGATTATTATGACCGGGGAATGCGTGTGCCCGACGACGTAACGCTTTTGCTCTGCGACGACAACTGGGGGAATGTGCGTAAATTACCCGATATCGACGCTAAACCGAGGAAAGGCGGTTATGGAATGTATTATCATTTCGATTATGTGGGCGCTCCGCGAAACTGCAAATGGCTTAATGTCAGTCAAATTTCCCGTACTTGGGAACAAATGAATCTGTGTTATACGCACGGGGTACGTCAAATCTGGGTGGTAAATGTCGGCGACCTCAAACCCATGGAATATCCCATTTCTTTTTTTCTGGACATGGCCTGGAATCCCAAACGTTTCCATGCCCAAAATCTAGAACAATGGAACGAACAATGGTGCACTGAACAGTTTGGGGAGAAATACGCCAAAGAGGCCGCCCGTCTGATGAATCTTCACACGCAGTACGCCACCCGCGTAACACCCGAATTACTTACTTCTACAACGTACAGCCTGGATAATTACGAAGAATTTGAACGGGTGCTGAACGATTATCGTTCGCTTGCCATCGACGCTTTCCGTATTTATAACCTGTTGCCTGCCGATGCAAGAGATGCTTTCGACGAATTGGTGCTTTTCCCTGTAAACGCAGTTTGCAATCTCTACGAAATGTACTATGCAGTGGCGATGAATGGTTTTTACGCTGCAAAAAATGATTCCCGGGCCAATGCTTTTGCCGATAAAGCGAAAGAATGTTTTGCCCGCGACGCTCAACTTACCGAGCACTATAATAAAGATATTGCCGACGGAAAATGGGCGCATCAGATGGACCAGGTGCGTATCGGTTATACGCAATGGAATGACCCTGCCACCAGCATCATGCCAAAAGTGGAATATGTGCTGCGTGAAGTCCCCAAAGAAAAGATCTTTATTGAAAAAGACAAATACATCTCCATCGAAGCGGAGAATTTTGCGAAGTCAAACGGCAACGGACAGATACATTGGGAAGTAATTCCAAACCTGGGTCGTACAAAGTCTGGTGTAACCACCATGCCTGCCAATGCTTATCCTAAGGATGTTGACAATATCTACATCGAATATAACGTCCGAACCCAAACTGACGGCGAGGCAACTGCAAACATCTGGCTTGCTCCTACTTTGAACTTCAATGCGAACAAAGGTCTTCGATTCGCTCTTTCAGTGGACGGTGGCACGGAAACAGTCGTAAATTTCAATGGACACTATAAAGGTGAACTTGGCGACTGGCAAGGTTACCGCATTATAAAGTCCGCTACGAAACTCAATTTTGGAGAATCGGGCAATCATACATTGCGTATCAGAGTTCTCGAACCTGGAATTGTGTTTGAGAAAATCATGCTTGACTTTGGCGGCTTGAAACCGACCTATCTCGGTGCACCCGAAAGCGAATACAAATAACGCTTTAACAAATGCCACAGTCCACGCATAGATTTACCCGGCGCAAGATAATATTTCTGCTTGCAATTATCATATCCATATCATTTCCGGGGACGGTGGAGCACGATCAATTAGTCGCTTTCTGTCTCAGTAATGCTTCAGGTGTACAAGTTGGTCCCAGAAACATACATTTGGTCAAAATAAAAAAGAATTGACAATAAATATTGTCTGTGCATACTTGGTCCATTTTGCCGAGGATGGATGTTCAGATGATAATAACGAAAATAATAATACCGCTTTCCTGCAAAGGACCTCTCTGTGTTGAATGCGGCAAGAAAAAGAATTTAAGTATGAAAAAAAATATTTTTGTATTGCTATCAATATTGTTTAGTCTAAACATATGGGCAATAGACAATAAGGGAATTACATTTAGTGAACTGTCAACGGACAGGTTTGCACTCGTTGAACGCGGAATACCTACAGCTATCTTGATAGACGAGAGTGAAGATCCGGGCGTGGTGATTGCCGCAAATAATCTCCAGGCTGATTTCGCTCGTGTATCGGGCAATCGAGCATCCTTATTGTTCAAACCTGAAGCAAACAGGCTGATAATAGTAGGCACGCTCGGCAGCCGCTATATCAGAGAATTGGTTGCAAACAAGAAGATTGACGAAACACAGCTAAAGGGTAAAAATGAAAAATACCTGATGACAGTAGTTGATAATCCATTGTCCGGAGTTAATGAAGCTTTAGTAATTGCCGGTGGCGACAAGCGTGGTACAATATACGGTATATATGAACTATCCGAACAAATAGGCGTATCCCCGTGGTATGATTGGGCGGATGTTCCTGTGGAGCAGCAGCAAAATTTATCTATTACCCACGGAAGTTATACAGCAGGAGAGCCTGCTGTGAAATATCGTGGTATATTTTTGAATGATGAAGCGCCTTGCCTTACCGGTTGGGTGTATAATACTTACAGCACAAAATATGGAGACCACCGATTTTATGCGCGTGTGTTCGAACTGATCCTCCGTCTTCGAGGTAATTTCTTATGGCCTGCCATGTGGAGTTGGAGTTTCTATGCTGATGATCCGGAAAATAGTAAGACGGCCAACGAAATGGGAATTATTATGGGCACATCCCATCATGAACCAATGGCACGTAATCATCAGGAGTGGGCTAGAAAAAGAAAGGAATATGGTGTATGGGACTACAATATCAATCAAAAGGTGATTGATAAATTTTTCCGTGAAGGCATTGAACGTGCCGTTGGTACGGAAGACCTTATAACAATCGGCATGCGTGGTGACGGTGATACACCCATGGGAGGCAAAGAAGGTGAAGATGACAAACAGGTGCCCCAAGATGAGCAAAATGTCAACCTGCTTAAAAAGATAATCAAAAACCAAAGGCAGATAATAAAGGATGTTACTGGTAAAGCGCCGGAGAAACGTCCCCAAGTGTGGGCTATTTACAAGGAAGTCCAACGTTACTATGATATGGGATTGCGAGCACCCGATGATGTTATCATGTTGCTTTGTGACGACAACTGGGGTAACGTGCGACGTTTGCCAAATGAACAGGAAAGGAAACATCCGGGAGGTTGGGGTATGTATTATCATGTGGATTATGTGGGCGCTCCCAGAAATTATAAATGGTTAAACGTAACTCCGATACAGAATCTATGGGAACAGATGCAACTGACTTATGGCTATGGGGTGGATAAACTCTGGGTGCTTAATGTCGGTGATCTTAAGCCGATGGAATATCCTATCACCTTGTTTCTGGACATGGCATGGAATCCGAAAAGTTTTACCGTGAATAATTTATTAGAACATACGCGTCAGTTCTGTGCGCAGCAATTCGGTGAGAATCAGGCGGACGAAGCAGCCCGCATTCTTAATTTATATAGTAAATATAATGGACGTGTTACGCCCGAAATGTTGGATCGTAATACCTACAATGTTGAAACAGGAGAATGGAAGCAGGTGTCCGATGAATATTGTAAACTTGAAATGGAAGCACTCCGCCAATACTTTACCCTTAAACCTGAATATAAGGATGCTTATAAACAATTGATCCTGTTTCCGGTACAGGCAATGTCCAATCTTTATGAGATGTATTATGCCCAGGCAATGAACCATAAGTTATATAAGGAAAATAATCCTCAGGCTAATGAGTGGGCTGATAAAGTCGAAGAAACATTCAAGCGGGATGCCAAACTATGTCGGGAATATAACGAAACTATGTCAAACGGCAAGTGGAAAGGGATGATGACACAAAAGAAGATTGGCTACACTTCATGGAATGATAATTTTCCTAAAGATACAATGCCGGAAATATTTCGTATTGAAAATCCGGAAAAAGCGACAGGCGGATACATCTTTACATCCCGTAACGGGGTTGTTTCTATGGAAGCCGAACATTACTTCAAGGCGACGAAAGCAAAGGAAACAGCATGGACAACATTTCCATACATGGGACGTACTTTGAGCGGGGTAGCCCTGATGCCTTATACGGAATCGGTGGATGGTGCTTCTCTTTTGTATAGAATGCAACTTCCTCAAGGAATTGATTCGGTAACGGTGCACGTGATAGTCAAATCAACATTGGCATTTCATAATCCGGAAGGGCACAGATATAGTGTGGGTTTTACAGGGTGCGAAGAACAGATTGTTAATTTCAATGCCGATCTGAATGAAAGCCCTCAGAATGTATATAGCGTATTTTATCCCACTGTAGCCCGGCGTGTAGTGAAAAAACATGTAAAGCTCAAACTCCCGACAGCATCAGACAACATGTATTCTCTTGTTCTGAAACCCTTGGAACCAAGTATTGTTTTTGAGAAAATAGTAATTGACCTGGGAGGATATCAGGAAACATATTTATTCATGAATGAATCTCCCAATAAGAGGGCTACTATGGATGATGAAGTCATCTAAACTTTTTATGGACTCTATAAAATGTTAATTAATAATATTTTAAATACCGAAATAAAGAAGGGAATATTTAATAAATAAATGATTTACACATTTTTTTAAAATTTTATTCACATGAAAAATCTGTTACTTATAAGAAATATGCTTTGTGTATCTATGTTTTTTTGCCTGTGGGGAATTGCAGTGAACGCCCAGAATATTCCCCTTGTGTACTCGGTTGAAAACTCTGGAGTAAGTTATCCGGCACCTTCTCTGCCGCCTGCCAATGAATCGCCTTCGGTTGTTCTCTTGCCGAACCCATTTGAGTGGTCGGACGGACATGGGGTCATCAATACTTTGGAGGATTGGCCGTGCCGGCGCAACGAAATTAAATTGGAAATAGAAAAGTATGAAATCGGATTCAGACCTGCTCGCCCGACAAGTATCACTGCGGCTTTGACACGAGATTCGGTGTATACCATTCAAGAACCCAACTGGCTAAATATTGATCAGTCAGACCCGAAATGGCGTCTTAACGCGAATAATTTCATCCCCGTAGAACACAAAGACCATTTTCTTCTTGTAACAATCGTTGAAAACGGAAAAACACTTACTTTGTCTTCCACCATAAATATACCTGACGGAGCTGGACCCTTTCCCGCTGTGATAGGGGTTAGTGGCGCTACCGGTAGTTTGCCCGCTTCGCTCTTTGCCAATTGCATACAAATTAATTACAATCCCAGCCAAGTAGGTATCGATGGCAAACCAAATACCGGTGCATTTTACGACTTGTACGGAATTCAAGGCGGTCACTACGCTGCCTGGTCCTGGGGCGCGAGCCGTATCATTGACGGTTTGGAATTGATTCAGTCGCAAATAAATATTGATTTGGCACACATTGCTATAACCGGCTGTTCCCGCTATGGAAAACTAGCCTTGTTCGGCGGTGCGTTTGACGAACGCATTGCGCTTACTATTGCCCAGGAACCAGGCGGAGGAGGCGCTGCTGCATGGCGAGTTTCGGAAGCCATAGGAAAAGTCGAAAAAATAGACAACACAGATTATTCGTGGTTTTTGCCGTCGATGAAAGATAATTTTGCAGGAAAAACAGACCGCTTGCCGCACGACCATCATGAACTGATTGCCATGATCGCTCCCCGCGCCGTTTTAATTTTGGGAAATGCCACCATCGAATGGCTGGCCGACCCGTCCGGGTACGTTTCTGCTATGGCTGCCCGCGAAGTATGGAAAAAGTTTGGCGTTGAAGACCGTATCGGATTTGATTTCATGGGCGATCACAACCACTGTAATGCACCCGCCAGCCAGGTTGACGCTGCGGATAAGTTTATCAAACGGTTTTTGTATGGTGAAACGACAGATACGAATATTTTAACTTCTCCTTTTCAGGATGTAAACTATCAGTCCTGGATCAAGGATTGGCGTATCACTCCAGCAAGCTTTGTCGGAAATAATTAAATAATATTATATGAAATCATCGGCAAAGACTGTTTTAGTAATCATTTTTTGTTGCATATGCGGCGGATTTTCCGCTCAAAATATCAATATTTATTTTCCCTATATGGCGGGGAAAGAATATGTTTTTATCCTGAATAGCGGTATCGCAACAGATACGGTTCAATCTGGCTTTATCGGTGAAACCAGTCGATTGACGCTCATTGTTCCGGATACGATGCCATTACGTCACCTTGGAAATAGACGTCGACCGCTTGTATTACAGCGATATTTGGAGTCTTCCGATTACTTCTATCTTCAAAATATTAAGTTTTAAAAGAAAAACTGTCATGGATAAAATCATAAACATCTGTATTATCTTTTTTCTCTCATTTATTTTTAATTCTCCGGTCAATGCAAAAGTCAAGTTGCCCGTACTTGTTTCCGACGGCATGGTATTGCAGCGCGAACAGCCAATAAAAATCTGGGGATGGGCGGAACCGGGAGAAAAAGTGGAAGTGAATTTCCTGAAAAAGAACTACGCTACGGTTGCCGACGGACAAGGGAACTGGTTCATTATGCTTCAATCAGCTAAAGCCGGAGGTCCTTATATCATGAAGATCAACGACATTGAGTTGAAAGATATTCTTCTCGGCGATGTATTTCTCTGTGCCGGTCAGTCCAATATGGAAACTACCATACAGCGGATAATGGATATGTTTTCCGATGAAATACTATCCTACGAGAACACGAATATCCGTCATGTCAAACTCCAACACGATTATGCCTTTCAAAGCCCGAAAAAGGACATAAAACCAACCGTATGGCGACCAGTAACAAAGGAATACGTCATGTCAATGACGGGAGTTCCTTATTTCTTCGCCAAATTCCTTTACGAAGAAAAGAAAATTCCTGTTGGTCTAGTCAATACAGCGGTAGGCGGTTCGTCTGCCGAAGCTTGGGTAAGTGAAGAGTACCTGAAGAATTATCCACACTACCTGCGCGATCTGGAAATCTGCAAGGCGGAAGGATACGTTGAAGCCGTAAACAGTTTGCAAGACATGCGTAGTCGCTTGTACAACCAATTGTTGAACGAAGGAGACGCTGGGCTGAAAGAAAATTGGAAGAATCCCGTACTGGACGACAGCGACTGGAACACGGTCGATATGTTTTCCTCATGGGGAAGCGATGGCGTAAATGCAATCGCGGGTTCTCACTGGTTAAGGAAAAATATTCGTCTCCCCGCATATCTGGCCGGCAAGAAAGCGGTATTACGCCTGGGTACTATCATTGATTCCGACTCGGTTTTTGTGAACGGCGTATTCGTTGGAAATACTACTTACCAATATCCGCCGCGTATTTATCAGATTCCTGAGAATCTGCTGAAAGCAGGTGAGAACACAATAACAATCCGCGTATTCAGTAGCGGACGTCCGCATTTTGTAGAAGACAAGCCCTACAAAATTGTTTTCGATAACGAAGAATTCAATTTGCTCGGTAACTGGAAGCACCGTGTTGGTTGCCGGATGTTTCCGATCCCTGGAGGAGTTGGCTTCTCAAACAAGGCAACCGTGCTTTACAATGCGATGATAGCACCCCTGAAGAACATGACATTCAAAGGAGTGCTTTGGTATCAGGGCGAATCAAATACCAGTCGATACAACGAGTATTACGGAATAGTGGAAAACATGATACAGAACTGGAGGGATTTGTTTGGCAAACCCGAATTACCCTTTATCATTGCCCAACTTCCGAATTTCACTCAGGTTCAGTCCTATCCCACCGACGGGAATATGGCTCACCTGCGCGATGTGCAACTGAAACTATCACAGAATATCCCGAATGTCGGTCTGACGGTCAATATTGATTTAGGTGAATGGAATGACATCCATCCCCTGAACAAAAAGGATGTGGGGTACCGCATGGCACTCCAAGCAGAAAAACTGTTTTACGGAAATAGAACAACCATCGCCGACGGTCCGGCTTATGAATCGCAGGAAATTTCAGGAAATAAAATCATTCTGACATTCCGAAAAGGGACGGACGATTTAATGCCGGTAGATGAATTGAAAGGCTTTGCTATTGCTGGAAAAGACGGACGCTATCAGTGGGCGAAAGCTAAAATCGAAAACGGAAAAGTAATTGTTTGGAATGATTATATTGCACATCCTGAAACTGTACGTTATGCTTGGGCTGATAATCCGGGAGAAGTCAATCTGAGAAATAAGGCCGGATTGCCTGCATCCCCGTTTATGACAGAACAATTAAATAATAAATAAATTAATAAACGCATGAGAAACAAAACAATATTGGTAATGGTAGTCTTAGCTTCCTTTACGGGAGTAAAAGTCACTGCGCAGAATTTGGCACAAGCCCCTGTGGAAGCCGCTCCCGATACGCTTACAGTGAATACCGAAGGTGTGAATGATGGCTTTGACTACGAACTCTGGTACGACAGAGGCGATGTAGGTATGATACTGAAAGAAGGCGGTGCATTCGAATGCTACTGGAACAATATCAACAATGTCCTGTTCCGCACAGGCAAGAAGTTCGATTGCACAAAAACGCAGGGAAAATTTGAATGTACGAAGACTCACGATGAAACCGGCGATATTTCCCTTAACTATGGCTGCGATTATCAGCCAATCGGCAATTCATACCTATGCGTTTACGGTTGGTCGGTCGATCCGCTTGTGGAGTTTTATATTGTCGAGTCTTGGGGCAACTGGCGTCCGCCCGGATCACTATCTAAAGGGACTGTCGAAATAGACGGCGGCACGTATGACATCTATGAAACTACGCGTGTAGAACAACCCTCAATCAATGGCTACACTACTTTCCAGCAATACTGGAGTGTTCGCGCCGATAAGAAGACCGAAGGCATCATTTCCGTCAGCGAGCATTTCAGGGCTTGGGAAAAACTGGGTATGGAACTGGGGAAAATGTATGAGGTTGCACTATGTGTCGAAGGCTATCAGAGCAGCGGTACAGCCAATGTGTACAGGCATACACTGAACGTTGGCGACACCACGATAGGTACCGGCCCGGAAAATAATGAAAAACTATCCGTATCGCCGCCGGATACGGCCAGGGATTTCGCAGAATAAATCTAACAATATCAATATAAAATAAATAATTATGAACGTGAATATAAGTGAGACTAAAGGTTTTTACAAGCTGTCATGGCTGCAACGAATAGGTTTCGGTAGCGGAGATTTTGCACAGAATCTGGTATTCCAGACGGTGATGCAATATGTTTCCATTTTTTATACCACTGTTGTCGGATTACGTCCGGAAACCGTGGCGGTAATGGTGTTTATACCGCCTGTTATAAATATATTCGGGTCTATGGCGTTGGGCGCATTTGTAGATAAGCATAATCCCAAATGGGGAAAGTACCGTTCTTATCTGATTATTGGCGGCGTTCCGCTCATGGCATTTGCCGTCCTCTGTTTTTGGAACGGTTTTCCCGGATCGACAGTGTATGCTTTTGTCACTTATATAGGGCTATGCCTGCTCTACACGGTGGTCAGTCTGCCTTACGGAGCACTGTTCGCTTCGCTTACCCGTGACGGGGATGAAATGACCAAGCTTACCTCTACCCGCATGGTGCTTGCCAACCTGGGCGGATTTACTGTGGCTTTCGGTATCCCGACAATCGTGCAATCGCTCTCTCCTACCCGGACATACAATACCTCGGGCGATGCCCATGCATGGTTTATCACCATGACTATACTGGCCTTAATCGGTTTGGCTTTATTGATTTTCTGTTTCACCCAAAGCAAAGAACGTATAGTAATGGAAGCCGATAAAACGTCGGAAGTAAAAATCTCCGATCTATGGATGGAATTTATCAGGAACAGCCAGTTGCGCATTGTGGCTTTATTTGTTTTTACGGCTTTTGCCTTGATGTCAATCTACAATGCGGCAGGGGCTTATTACATGACATACAATGTACAGGCTTCTAATTACACGGGTTGGTTCCAGGGAATAGGCTTTCTACCGGCATTCATCTTTATGCCGTTGGTCCCAGCCATTAAAAAAGCGATTGGTAAAAAGCAAATGTTTTATGTATTTCTGTCTGTCGCTATTCTCGGAATGGCTTTGCTCTATGTTGTATCGATAGTTCCCGCGCTTCGCTCGCAAATCTGGATTATAATGGTAGCGCAATTTATTAAATCTACAGGTATCATTGTCGCTACAGGCTATATGTGGGCGCTGGTTCCCGAAGTAATCACTTATGGAGAATATACTACAGGCCGGCGTATTTCGGGTACGGTAAATGCCATTATCGGAATTGTTTTTCAACTAGGGATGGCTATCGGCCTCTTTATTCCCAATATAGTACTGGGATTCGTCGGTTTTGACAAAGATAACGCCGTATCGCAATCTGCTCTTGCTCAACAGGGCATTTTATGGCTGGTTGCCGTAATACCTGCGATGCTGCTCATTCTGGCGATGTTTATTATTTCAAGATATAAACTGGAAGACAACGTGATTGACAAAATAAATATGGAAATTGAAGAAAAGCATTTAAATAAGAAATAAATAAAATATCGTTTAAATAAAAACAAAAGAAATCATGAAAGTACTGACACCCGTTCTCTCTCTTTGCATTGCGTTCGCTATTGTAAGCTGTTCGCCACACAGGAAAGAGAATGAAGTAAAAGAGCCCTCTCTAAGAGAGGCGGTCAAGGACAAATTCCTTATCGGAACCGCCCTTAATACAAACCAGATCTGGGGAAAAGACTCTGCTACCGTAAAGATTGTAAAGGAGCAGTTCAATTCCATCGTTGCCGAAAACTGTATGAAGAGTATGTTCTTACAACCGAAAGAAGGTGAATTCAACTTTAAGGATGCCGATAAATTTGTAGAATTCGGCGAGCAAAATAATATGTTTATCATCGGGCATACGCTGATATGGCATTCACAGGCTCCGGCTTGGTTCTTTACCGATGATAAAGGAAAAGACGTTTCGAAAGAAGTACTGACGGATCGTATGAAAAAACATATAACAACTGTTGTCAGCCGTTACAAAGGACGTATTAAAGGCTGGGACGTGGTAAATGAAGCCATCCTCGATGACGGTTCGTGGCGCGACAGCAAATTCTATAAAATCATAGGTGAAGATTTTATACCTCTCGCCTTCGAATTTACTCATGCTGCTGACCCTGATGCGGAGCTTTACTATAACGACTACAACGAGTGGCAGACAGGAAAGCGTGATGCGATTGTAAAACTCGTAAATTCGCTGAAAGAAAAAGGACTTCGCATAGACGGTGTGGGGATGCAAGGGCATATAGGGATGGATTATCCAAATCTGGAAGAATATAAAACAGCCTTAGACGCCTATTCTGCTACCGGCGTAAAAGTTCATATCACCGAACTGGATATGAGCGCACTGCCTTCACCATGGGGAAACACGGGAGCTAATATCTCGGATACAATTGCATATCACAGGGAAATGAATCCTTATACAACAAATTTACCGGATTCTGTTTCTACAATATGGACTGAGCGGATGGGCGATTACTTCAAACTGTTTTTGGATAACAGTGATAAGATTGCGCGTATTACCCTATGGGGTGTTACAGACAATGATTCGTGGAAAAACGATTTTCCGATACGCGGACGCATCGATTATCCATTATTATTCGACCGCCAATATAAAGCAAAGGCTGTAGTTAAGGAAATCATAGATATGGCAGATGGGGCAAATTTACCAAACAATTAATTATTAAATACTTAAACATTAAATCATTAAATTTTAATTAAATGAAAAAAGCAAAATACTTATTTCCTCAGGACTATATGGCAGACCCGTCTGCACACGTATTCGATGGTAAAATCTATATATACCCATCTCATGACTGGGAAAGTGGAATAGCCGAAAATGACAACGGTGACCACTTCAATATGAAAGATTATCATGTATTCTCTCTCGATGAAGTGGATGGGCCCATCACAGATCATGGCGTGGTACTGGCAGCAGAAAATATACCGTGGTCGGGACGTCAGTTGTGGGACAGCGATGTCGCATTTAAAGACAGTAAATACTATCTGTACTTTTCACTGAAAGACCAGAATGATATTTTCCGTTTGGGAGTAGCCATCAGCGACAAACCTTACGGGCCTTTCATCCCTCAGGAAAACCCGATCAAAGGAAGTTACAGTATCGACCCGTGTGTATTTGAAGAGAACGGGGAATATTATATCTACTTCGGCGGCATCTGGGGAGGGCAGCTTCAACGATATCGGAATAATAAGGCGTTGGAATCCGCGGCTTTCCCAGCTGATAATGAACCGGCTCTTTGCGGGAAGGTCGCACGATTGAGAGACGATATGCTGGAGTTTGCGGAAGAATCCCGCGATGTGGTCATTCTGGACGAAAACGGACAGCCAATAACACAAGGGGACACAGACCGCCGCTTCTTCGAGGCTTCGTGGATGCATAAGTACAATGGAAAGTATTATTTCTCATATTCCACAGGCGATACGCATCTTCTTTGCTATGCCATAGGTGATAATCCTTACGGGCCGTTCACTTACAAAGGTGTAATCCTTACTCCGGTGATCGGGTGGACAACCCATCATAGTATTGTGGAATATAAGGGCAAATGGTATCTTTTCCATCACGATTCCGCACCGTCGGGCGGCAGGACATGGCTTCGCAGTATGAAAGTCATAGAACTGGAATATAATCCAGATGGAACAATCAAAACTATTAATGGAAAAAGCAAATAGAGAATTATGTTGAAGACTTGGAGATGGTTTGGCAAGAAAGATAAGATTTCTCTTGCCATGTTAAAGCAAATAGGAGTAGAGGGTATCGTTACTGCCCTGCATGATGTACCGAATGGTGAAGTATGGCAATTGGAAGATATTGTTGACATGAAGGAATACATTGAAGATGCCGGTTTAAAATGGTCGGTAGTTGAGAGCCTACCGGTAAGTGAAGCCATAAAATACGGAGGGGAGGCATGCGACCGTCTGATTGGTAACTACATCGTTAGTCTTGCCAACCTCGGTGAGGCGGGTATACGGACTGTATGCTATAATTTTATGCCTGTTATTGATTGGGTGCGTACCGACCTTGATTACAAATGGAAAGATGGAACATCTTCACTTTATTTTGACAAAGTAAGATTTGCGTATTTTGAAATTTATATCCTCGAAAGGGAGGGGGCTGAGAAAGACTATTCTCCTGAAATACTGGCAAAAGTTGAAGAATTGAATAAGACTATAACTCAGGCTGAAAAGGATAAACTGGTTGATACCGTTATCGTAAAAACACAAGGTTTCGTAAATGGAAATATAACTTCTGCCGATCAACATCCTGTTACCAAATTTAAAAAACTACTGGCATTGTACGATGGTATAGACAAAGATGCTTTACGGCAAAATATGAAATATTTTCTTGAACAGATAATGCCTGTATGTGACGAATATGGTATAAATATGTGCGTCCATCCGGACGATCCGCCATTCCAACTGTTGGGCTTGCCCCGGATTGTTACCAACGAAGAGGATATTAATTGGCTTTTAAATGCTGTGAACCATCCTTGTAACGGACTGACCTTCTGTGCCGGATCATTGAGTGCCGGTCTGCAGAATGATGTGCCGGAAATGGCGAAAAAATTTGCATCCCGCACCAAATTTGTCCATTTGCGCAGTACAAACATATTATCAAATGGTGATTTTGTGGAAGCCAATCATCTTGAAGGAAAAGGTCACCTGATTGATGTAATACGGATATTCGAAAAAGAAAATCCTAAACTGCCGATGCGTGTCGATCATGGGCGACTAATGCTGGATGATGGCGACAAGGGTTATAATCCGGGATATTCGTTTCACGGACGAATGTTGGCTCTGGGTCAGGTTGAAGGTATAATAGCTACAGTACAAAACAATTTAAGGCAAAAATAAATAATAACAATACTTTTTAAATACAATAATTTATGAATGAAATGTTCAGCATAGCCGGTAAAGTCACTATCATAACCGGCGCAGGAGGAGTCTTAGGAGGTAGTATAGCTCGTAGTTTTATTGATGCAGGCGCTAAAGTTGTAGCATTGGATATCAGGCAGGAACAGTTGGATGAGCGAATTAAAGAGCTTACTGTCAATGGAGGTGAAGCTATCGGTATTGTAGGTAATGTACTGGATATCGAAAGTCTTGAAAATGTTGCTCAAAAGGTAATAGACCAATGGGGACATATAGATATTCTCCTGAACATTGCTGGGGGTAATACACCTAAAGGCACATTAGCTCCAGACCAGCCGTTTTTTGAAATGTCTATCCCCGAATGGGAAAAAGTAACTAATCTGAACCTCAATGGTACTGTTTATCCTTCGTTGGTTTTTAGTAAGGTAATGGCAGAACAAAAAAGTGGTGTTATCATTAATGTTTCATCTATGGCCGCCTATTCTGCTATAACACGTGTCCCCGGTTATTCGGCAGCAAAAACGGCAGTCAGTAATTTCACACAATGGCTTGCTTCTGAAATGGCATTGAAATATGGCGATGGTATACGGGTGAATGCTATTGCTCCCGGTTTTTTTATCGGTGACCAGAACCGTGCAGTGCTTATCAATCCGGATGGCTCATTGACAGACAGAAGTAAAAAGGTTATAGCTAAAACACCGATGGGGCGTTTTGGTGATATAACCGAGTTGAATGGTGCAGTACAATTCCTTTGCAGTCCTGCAGCCAGCTTCATTACGGGTGTAGTATTACCTGTAGATGGAGGCTTTAGTGCTTTTAGCGGGGTGTAACCCGGAGATTAGCTCAAACCGAAAACATAATTAGAAATGAGTAATATAAATCAAAAAATAGGCCGTCACCGATGGACGATATGCGCATTGTTGTTTTTTGCGACAACAGTCAACTATCTCGACCGTCAGGTGTTGAGTCTTTTACAGCCTTTATTATCCAAAGAGTTCGGTTGGTCTAACAGCGACTATGCCGATATTGCGGCAGCATTTCAATTCACTTACGCTATAGCCGTTATCTTAGCCGGACGATTTATCGACCGGATAGGAACAAAGAAAGGCTATGCATGGTCTATTACGCTATGGTCAGCCGGTGCGGCCATTCATGCCTTTGCGATCGGTATAGGTGAAGTTGTTTCGCCTGTACTCTCTTTGATAGGTATAATATTACCTGTATCTGTCATCGGATTTATGTTCGGGCGTGTTGTGTTAGCCATTGGTGAAGCTGGTAACTTTCCGGCAGCCGTAAAAACCGTAGGTGAGTGGTTTCCGCGTAAAGAACGGTCGCTTGCAACAGGGGTTTTCAATTCGGGAGCTAATATAGGGGCTATCCTGGCTCCGCTAACCGTACCCTGGATAGCAGGTCATTTGGGATGGCAGGCTGCATTCCTTATCGTTGGATGTATTGGATTTATATGGCTTATTTTTTGGCTTATATATTATGAGTCGCCTGAGAAAATGCTTTCCAAAGGTAAAATTACGCAGGCGGAATACGATTATATACATGATGAGGAAAATAATGAAAAGAATGCAGAACCGACTATCAAGAAAAAAGAGTCTGTATCGTGGTTCAAACTACTTACCTACAAACAGACATGGTCTTTCTTCTTCGGCAAATTCATGACTGATGGAGTATGGTGGTTCTTCTTGTTTTGGCTACCCTCCTACCTGAAAATACAATACGATATGGAAGGAACACAAATTATGTTACCGCTAACCGTACTGTACAGCATGACAATGGTAGGCAGTATTTGCGGAGGATGGTTCCCTGCATTTTTCATAAAAAAAGGATTTGAGCCTTACAAAGCCCGTATGACAGCAATGCTTGTTATTGCACTCATTCCATTGGTTGTTCTGTTAGCTCAACCATTAGGAGGCATTTCCATGTGGATACCTATTATTCTGATCGGAATTGGCTGTTCGGCACATCAGGCATGGTCGGCCAATATTTATACTACCGTATCGGATATGTTCCCCAATAAGGCTGTAGCTTCGGTAACAGGAATCGGAACGATGGCGGGTGGTTTAAGTGGCGTCATCGTATCGAAAGGGGCAGGGGCTTTGTTCGATCACTATCAGGTATTGGGAAGCATCGAAACAGGTTATACTATTGTATTTTCGTTTTGTGCGGTAGCATATGTTATAGCTTGGGTGATTATGAAATCATTAGTACCTAAATTCAAACCGATATCTAATTTATAACCTTAAAATATGAAACAATTTCCGGATAATAATTATGTAAACTATTTTACCCCTCATCAATTTTTATCGCCATCCTGGTCAATAAATGATAGTTGAGTAATCGATATAAATGTAAAACCTACTAAACGAAGATACCAAAACAAAGATGGGTATCTTTATTATAATGTAAAAACTGACAAATTATATACATTTTCAAACACATAATAAATACTAGTAAAATTATAACCAAAACATATCAACACATTGACCTTTCATAAACAGAATCAGTTAAAAAAAGTTCATATTGGACTTTAATTAATTTAATAATTT
>NZ_FQUC01000016.1 GCF_900128985.1 Indolivaga macrotermitis
CGTATACATGGAGACGTGTACGTACGGTTCGGTGGCGAGTGCTTGGAAACCTACCACTGTGAAAGGTGGCAAGGCGCCGGGTGCTTAGCCTATGGTTAGGTGCTATTACTGCTACTTTCTTACTCATAATATTCAAATTTTATAGTTACTAAAAAGAAGTTTGTTACTTTTGTTTTGCAAACGTAAAGATAAAAAGCACCGGAAACAAGAACTTACAGATCTGTTCTATAGTTACCTTTATGTAACTTTTGCTGATTGTGAGTCGATTAGAGAATGATAAAAATGAAAGAAAAAATAAAAACCGAACTTTGCCCTATCAGGGACATTATTTGCAGGCTGAGCGACAAATGGTCGATGCTGGTTATTGTGATACTAAATGATGGCGGCACTATGCGTTTTAATGAGATACAGAAGGCTATGGACGATATTTCGCAACGGATGCTGACGGTTACTCTTCGTTCGCTTGAGGCTGATGGGCTGATCAGCAGGCGCATATATCCCGAAGTGCCACCCCGTGTAGAATACAGCCTTACACCTTTGGGTACAAGCCTGCTTCCCGCATTAACAATGTTGGTCGACTGGGCGAAGGAGAATACCGGAGCGATACAAGAATCGAGAAGGAGTTTCGAGTCCGTAAATAAGTAATTATTCCGTAAACATTTCCATTCTAAGCCCGGTGAGTTCAGCAAATAGCCTATCTGATATATTTTTTCAATTGCTTATCAGTATATAAATTCCGGTGCAGATAACAGAGAGAATAACGAATGCAAAAAAGATACGGATAATACGGCGTAAGGCTTCGTTTTTGGTTTTAGTATACAGAAAGGCAACAGCACAGATAACAGGCAGGGATATGTACCAAAAGTGGATGAGTACCATAAAAAGCGGCACAAAAAAAGAAAAGAATCCGGCTACTGTTTCCGACATATTCACGTTTATTTTCGGGTGGTAAAGATAGATGTCTTTATTTACATAAATAGGCGTTATTTGTTAATTTTGTTCCATATTTCTGCGTTTTTTATTTATATTTGCAAATAAGCGGTTTGTGTTTTGCCAAACTGATACAGTATCCGCTCCTCTCAATAAAAAAACACGAATAACATATATGTCGCATTTACCACCTTTAGTCAGTGATTTGGCTCTTATTCTTATAACAGCCGGTATAGTAACTATTATATTTAAACTGCTCAAGCAGCCTGTTGTACTTGGATACATAGTAGCAGGTTTTTTAATAAGCCCGCATTTCGGGTTGATACCCAATATTGTCGATATGTCCAATATCTCGGCATGGGCAGAGATCGGGGTTATATTCCTATTGTTTGCTCTCGGGCTCGAATTCAGTTTTAAGAAACTGATGGACGTCGGAGGAACAGCGTCCATTGCCACCCTCGTAAATATGGGGTCAATGATCGTTATCGGTTATATTCTCGGTCAGTTGATGGGATGGACACAGATGGAAAGTGTATTCCTCGGGGGAATGCTGTCGATGTCGTCGACTACTATTATTATAAAGGCTTTTAACGATATGGGACTGCAAAAGAAAAAGTTTGCAGGTATAGTATTCGGTATGCTGATAGTAGAGGATTTGGCAGCTATACTGATGATGGTATTATTGTCTACCGTCGCCAAAAGTAACCATGTAGAAGGGGCCGGATTACTCGAAAGTATATTACGGTTGGGATTCTTTATGGTGATTTGGTTTGTTGTCGGAATCTATCTTATCCCCAGTTTCCTAAAACGGTTCAAGAAGTATTTGAACGACGAAACAATGCTGATCGTTGCGGTTGGGCTGTGTCTCGGAATGGTGCTGTTTGCCGATTCTGTTGGATTTTCAGCCGCACTGGGTGCATTTATTATGGGATCTATTTTAGCAGAAACAATTGAGTCGAAACATATAGAGCATCTGATTGAGCCGATTAAAAATCTTTTCGGTGCGGTTTTCTTTGTATCGGTAGGTATGATGATTGCTCCCGGAATTGTAGCCGAATATATAGTACCTATACTATTATTGACGGTTGTTGTGCTCATCGGACGTGTAATCTTTGCAACACTGGGAGTTGTAGCTTCCGGCGAAGGGCTGAAAGTTTCTTTGCAGGCCGGGTTTAGCTTGGCTCAGATCGGAGAGTTTTCTTTCATCATCGCAACCTTGGGTATGCAACTGGGGGTTATCAGTGATTTTATTTATCCGATAATTGTCGCTGTATCAGTAATTACAACCTTTACCACTCCTTATTGTATAAAGTTGTCGGAACCGGTGTACCATGCTTTGGAAAAGGTTATTCCCGACAAATGGGGCAAGCTGATAACTGGATATGCCGAATCGAACCGGAAGACGGTAAATCATCAAACGGATTGGAATATTCTTCTTAAGAATGTATTGTCTACGGTAGCTATTTATTTTACGCTGTCATTAGCAGTGTATTTCTTCTCCAACAATTTTATAATACCTTATGTAATAGATTATATTCACGGTATTTGGGGGCATATTCTTGCCGGATTGGTAACATTACTGCTGATGGCTCCTTTTATGAGGTCTATCATGAGGCGGAAAAGCCGTTCGGAGGAAGCTAAAAAGCTATGGAAAGACAGTAACTTCAATAAAGGTGCGCTTATTGCATTGGAGACTTTGCGGATAGCGCTTTGTGTAGTACTTATTTTAATGGTGCTTATTCCGCTTTTCCCGAGAGCTACAGGTATTTTGCTGTTGGTATCGGGGGCTATTGCTACATTCCTGATTTTCTCTAATGGATTTAAGAGCCAGTCTCAAAGGATGGAGAAACAATTTTTCCGTAACCTGAATGACAAAGAACTTACCGAAGAAAGCCAGAAGGCAGTAGAGAAAAATGCTAAGACCAAATTGTTGAGTAAAAATATACATATCGAAAAGATAGATGTTCCACAAAATTCGCCACGGGTAGGTAAGACACTTGCCGAACTTAACTTTAAACAGTCTACGGGAGTCGATATTGTAAGCATTGTCAGAGGCGACCAGCGTATCAATATACCGGATGGTAATGTGAGGCTATATCCTTTTGATCGTTTGGTTGTTGCAGGGACAGATGAGGAACTTCAGGATCTGATAACTGCTCTGGATGAAAAAAATAATAAAGAACATCAACCGGAATCAGCCACTGTAAACGGGCAGATAGTAGTATCTCAATACGAATTGGAAGAAGGATGCCCACTGATAGGTAAGCTTATAAAGGAATCAAAAATCAAAGATAAAGCCGATTGTATGATTATCAGTATCGACCGTGATGGCGAAGCCATGGTTAGCTTTGGAGCCGATACGGTATTGCAGGTAGGTGATGTGCTTTGGTTAGCAGGAGAAAAAGAAAAATTAGAGAAATTTGAGGATAATATATCTGCTTGAATATTAGTGAAATAATTTTCATTCCGTGTTTTTTTTTCTAAAAAAGTCATTTTCTTTACAATATAATCGGGGCGAATGCGACTTCAATATTAGGAAGGCATGCATTCGACTTACAGAGGATAAATCTGTGATTATTTAACTTAAAGATTAAAAGAAATTTGACAATGAGAAAAAGAAGACATTCCGTAGGGAAATCTATATTAATGGGATTGGCTTTTATAGCTATTTTTGCGGCAGTGATAGCTGTAGTGATGTTATTGTGGAATGCTGTTATTCCGTCAGTCATTGGTTGGTCAGCTATTAATTACTGGCAGGCAGCAGGGTTATTGATTTTATCCCGCATTCTGTTTGGAAAATTCGGGCGTCCGGGTGGTCATCGCGGGCATTTCGGTAAACGCTGCAAACACGAAGACCACGGACGTTTACATGAACGTCTGCACAATATGTCTCGCGAAGAAAGAAAGGAATATATCCGTGACCGGATGAACAGGCACCGTGATTTCTGGTCTGACGATACAGATGATGAAAGCTCAGACGACGATGCACGCAATAACAAGCAATAATATGAGCGGCTCGCCTGAATCGCACAATGTTACAGAAATCTTCAATACGTATCAGGCTCAGTTAAGAGGCTTCATCAGTAAGAGGGTGGTTTCGAAGGACGACTGTGAGGATATATTGCAGAATGTATTTTACCAATTGTCGAAGGTCGATCCTTTAGTAAATCCGATCAATCAGATATCGGGGTGGTTATATGCCGTTACACGTAATCAGATAGCGGATTGGAGCCGTAAGCAAAAGAAAGAGGAAATGCCTGTTGTGACCAGAGAAGACGATGAGTTCCTGACCGAGGTTACAGAAATTCTTCTGCTGGATGACGAATCTCCCGAAACTACTTACCTGCGGTCTATTGTCTGGACAGAACTGGATGCAGCATTAGAGGAGTTACCGCCTTTACAAAGAGAGGTTTTTGAACTGACTGAATTGCAAGGGTTCTCCTTCAAGGAAATTTCTGAGTCGACCGGTATTCCAGTTAATACATTGCTATCCAGAAAACGATATGCTGTATTGTACCTGAGAGAAAGATTAAAGAATCTGTATGATGATCTGTTGAGTGATTAGTTCTCCATATATTAGTAATATATCAAGAAAAAGCCGGTGAATATTAATTCTCGCCGGCTTTTGTATTTCGGTAATACAGAATGTTATTTGTGTAACAGATCCACAATAGGCTTACCTATTGTACCACTAGGCATTTGTATGTGTAGCAATGCTGCAACAGTAGGTGCGATGTCGGTCATATACACTTCGGAGTTTGAGCTGCCATGTTTAACTCCCCATCCCATCCATACTAGGGGGATGTGTGCATCGTAAGGATTCCATGCACCGTGGGTAGCACCTTTCATATCTGACATGCTATACCATCCCGGTTTTAAGATTATTTGTATTTCGCCGCAAAGTTCCCGATTGTAACCATTGATAATTTTCTCTTTAATTACAGAAGGGATAGAAGCTTCCGATACTTTGTCTGTTACTACGGCGTAAGCTGTCGTAGGCAATGTATTCAGGTAAGTGATGCAGGCATCTCTCAGGTCATCCATATCGGTATCTGTAGTTATCTGCGAATAATTGAAATTTACCTGATAATTATAAAGGTTACGAACCATATCTGCTTTACCAAACTTTTTTTGCAGGTAGGCATTCAAGTCGGTTCTGATCTTTTCTTCGTCCCAGTTGCCTCCGTCTATCTTATTATCGTTAAGGAATTGCCCGTTGTGCCCACCTCCGTGGTCGGCAGTAAGGAATACGGTATAATTGCCTTTACCTATTTTCTGATCCAGATAGTTGAAAAAATCTCCTAAATCTTTATCCAGTCTGAGGTAAGTATCTTCGGTTTTGACAGAGTTAATCCCGAACTGGTGTCCGACATAGTCTGTCGAAGATAAGCTGATAGCCAGAAAATCGGTGTTAGGATGTTGTCCTAGTTGCTCATTTTCTAAAGCAAGTTTGGCAACATCAAGTGTCAGGGTATTGCCGTAAGGAGTGGAGCGGATCAGTCCCAGTCCGTTATCCTTGATAAGCTTCGATGTTGGAATAGGGAAGGTTACTTTATCTTGTCCTTCGTATGTGTTTTCGTAAACATTGTCGTCATTAGTACTTTGCAGGTAAGTATTGATAGGATATAATGTGTTCCAATCCTGAGCCAGATACTTTTGGGTTTGTTTCCGGTTATTAAAGTCGGTTAGCCATTTTGGAAGCTCTTGCATATACCAGGTGCTGGTTATCCAGTTGCCCGATTCGCCATCGAACCAGTATGCAGCGTCAGCAGAGTGCCCGGCAGGCAATATGCTGCCCCTGTCTTTGATAGATACCCCGATAACTTTAGACCTGAAATTAGTTGCAAGTTTTAACTCGTCGGTAACCGTTGTCGCTTTGAGGTTAAACGGAGACATTTTTCCGGCTTTGGCATTTTTATCGGCAGTACCTACACTGAATACTTTATCATCTTGGGTACAATACATAGACTGCCCGGTTGCCTGTATCGTGAAATCGTTTCCGGCAATACCGTGAATAGACGGAACCGAACCTGTGTAGATGGTGCTATGCCCGATAGCGGTATATGATGGTACATAATTGATCATTGTATTTTCGCAGGAAAAACCTTCATTTAACAGCCGTTTGAACCCGTCATTCGTGTAATGGTCGTAATACCTGTACAGATAATCCCAGCGCATCTGATCGACTACTATACCCACTACCAGTTTGGGATGTCCTATATTGTTCTGCCCCAGTAAAGTGAGCGATATAAAAAGTAAAAGTAAAGTAGATAATTTTTTATACATAACTCTTTGATTGATTATAGACTTTAAAATTACGTAAAAAGGAATAGACGGATTGTCATTTTTATATTAAAAAACGATGAATATTTTAATCATATTCATCGTTTAACTTTCTTAGCTTTATTGTTTAAAAATGCGGAAACCTATATACCCGATGGCAACAGCTCCTATACAGGCCATTATAATCAGCCATTTGGGATATACCTTTTGTGCCTCTCCGGCTATCTCAACTTTGTAAGGTATTTGTATCGAGTCGGTTCTGTAAATAGTGTCGGTTCTTATCCGGTCTCGGTACATATACCGGTACTTGGTAAGTAAAATGGTATCGCCTTTTTCTTTTAAGAATATCGAGTCGTATAAGTGTACCGAGTCCCGGAAGCTTTTGTATATGTATTCCGTCTTCTCGTTATTGACAGGGACATAAACAGTTCTGGTTTTACAACTGCTTGTAAACAAGCCTATAAATAAACAAATAAGGCAGATGATCGTATAAAATCGTTCAGAAATCTTTTTCATAGTAGTACCTCCTTTGCTTTATTCCATAAAATGAGCCTGCTTTGATATCCGTTCAGTCCACCGTTGATACGGCGGGTAAGTGTTTTAAAATCTTTTTCACCGGATGTAGCATAACGGTTTAGCTTCCTGTCTTTCCAATACCAGAAAGCGCATAATACTGCATATACAGGTTCTTTCAGTAAGTAGGGATTTGCAACGAAATCGATTTTCATAGCATCGGATAAAGCCTGATAATTAGCCCGCCCCGTGATTTGTATAAGTCCTCGCCCTTTGTATCTTGTACCATCCCCTTTACAGGTATTACCTAAGTCTTTACGTCCTTCGTAAGCGGATCCGGATGCTATTTCTTCAACATACCGCAGTTGTCCCGATTCGTGACCGATCTGTGCAAGGAAGGCGCAGACTCGTTCGGGAGTATTGACCTCGAATTCTTCGAGATACTGATTGATGTAAGAAAGGTATTTTTCTCTGTTCTCTTTTGTTGAAAGAGGATAGATAAGCTTGAGCTGATTATCAGTTATTTTCATTGTTTGTGTCTTTAGATGAGTGCTTATTATCTATTATTTTTTCTATTCCTTTCAGGATATTGTCTTTGTTCTCGATTAACGAAAGCAGGTCTTTGAAACTTTCGTACATGCGCCGCCTGTCTTTTTCTCCGGCTTTTTCGAGTACGGATTTAGCTTCGATAAATGCGAGGAATATACAACAAGCAAAACTGAAATAGGGTAGTGACAGGAATAACGATGCCAGAATATCGAACATCAGGGCAAATCCCATCAGCCCATAGTATTGTATTGCTTTGCTTACTGTACGCCTGAATCCGAATGAAGTATGTATTTCGCCCAACTGCTTAGCTTTGTATAGTCCGGAGACGAGATCGATAATGATAGCTGCCAGTACAATTACCCAGAGAATAAGAACGAACTGGAGTTTTTGAAATAAGATATCGTAATCTTTATTCAAAAATGAGTTAATGAAAAGTTGTGTCATAATCTTGAATTTGGTTTGTGTTCTGTTATATAGTATAGATAAAAAACTTGCGCCGGAAAGCACTCCGACGCAAGAAATAGTAGTGTTTTTTGTCTTTATAAATAAAAGAAGACATTGTTCTTCAAACCCTCAGTATGTAGGCTGACCGATGTTACAGCTTGCTGTAATTCGTTCCCGGTTATACGTGAGTTTACCGATATATTTTTAACTGATACTGTAATTTGTCCGGAATCGTTTTGTGAGTCGATAGAAATGGAATGTATCGTTTTCTCTTTATCAATCTCATCGGGTTTAATCTCTAATGATAGAGTGTCTATTTTCTTATCCGACAAGTCTGCACCGGACGGAGGAAAACCATTTTCAAAATCAGCCATATTACATAGGGTTTAAGGTGGTTATAGGTACCCGTATCTGCATAAAGCACCCCGTAATATCGTATGTGGGCAGGATAACCCCATTCGAACCACTGATGTTGGAATAAAAATCGGGATGACCGCTGGCTATATATGTTTCGTCGTCGCTGAGCATTTCGTT
Organism: Indolivaga macrotermitis; assembly: GCF_900128985.1. Lineage (GTDB taxonomy): Bacteria > Bacteroidota > Bacteroidia > Bacteroidales > Dysgonomonadaceae > Dysgonomonas_A > Dysgonomonas_A macrotermitis. The sequence continues at coordinate 8,254 of NZ_FQUC01000016.1, forward strand.
TGCTGTAGCTGTATGTTCGGCATGAAAACAACGCATATCTTCGGGGTTGATGTCGAAATAAATAGGCTTTTGTTTACCGGTCCAAAATGTTTTGTCCGTGGTTTCTGTCGAAAAATCAAAGTTTTGTTTCCAGCATCTTCTTAAATGACAGTTACCTGAAACGCTGATTGTCGATGTATCACTGGTTAAAAACGAATCGAAGCAAGGATGGGCTACACCTTTGTAAGTAACTCTACCGCTTGTGTCGTCTAGGTTGTTAGGTACAACATAATACCAATATCCATCAAGGACATTTCCTGATGTTATTTTAGTCGTAGGTACATCATCTACGATTCTTATTTGTAGGGTTTTATGGTTTGCAAAATCTCCTACTTCGTAAATGGATGGTTTAGTTTCGTTCGAAGCAGTATATTCGGTCACACCTTCGACTCCGCAGAATATATTGGTACGTGTGAGAATTGAAGTATTGTATGTCTTGCCATTATAAGATATCTGGGCCAGGTTTCCATCTGCTGACCTTACAATATAGTAAGAGCCCGGTTTGATCTGTCCTGAAGCAGTAATCTCTTTAGCGATAGAGTAAGTACTGTCAACATCAATTCCGGAAGTAGCCGGCAGGTTATGATTCAGGAGCACGCTGTTCAGTTTCTTTTTTCCTTCCAGCCAGATGATTTTACTGTCGGCATAAGCCTCTATGCGGGAAGTGGAAGACAATGATTCGCTTAGTGAGATATGATCTTGTTTGAGCGTAACTTTGCTATTATAGCTTCCGGTAACAAATGATTCAGGCTTAGTACTTTCTGTCGTAATAGGAATGTTCTTTACAAACTTGGGTGAAAATCCGAATATGATTCCTGTTTTTTTGTAAAACTGATGTAAATAACTGTTTTCTAATACATAATGTGAATTGTCCGTAGAATCGTTAGTGAAAATCCATCGCGAGAGTTTTTCCGGTACACTTGATACCAGAGAATCAATTTGGGGAATGGTCAGCCCTTGAGTTTCGCACCTGTCGATGAAGCTTTGTTTTAGCTCTTCTGGAGTATTTCCTGACAAGACTGTAGCTTCTGTTTCGTCTCCAATGATGAACGAGCAGTTACTAAAAGCAGCATAGTTTGTAGCGAAGCTACTTAGTGTAGTATTATCTATTGTAATCGAACATCTGACAAGTAAGGGTTGTGTAGTACGAAGTATTTCATTGAAATCTGTACATTCTATAAATGTGCTGTTGGAGGTAAAAATAGTAGTACTGTATCTGACAAAAGCTTTTCCTTTGAATACACAGTTTACAATACTTCCCGAACCGAAAACCGAACCTCCGGTTATTTCGAGGTTATCGAAAATTGAGTTTTGGGCTTTTATCGGAATAGTTCCGATGCTATTGGGGTTTAGTCTTTTTACGCAGACATGTTTTAAAATAGGTGTATATGATGCGTAATTTATTGCTCTTACAAACGTAAATTGGTTTATAATAGAAGATTCCATTGATTGCCCGATTATCAGGTGGTTTGATCCTAAATTGGAGGTTATGTTAAACGATCCGTTTCCGATTATTAATTCAGCTTTTCCCATAGTTGGCCATGATGTATAAGGGTTTTGCCGCGTTCCTGTACCTGCCGATGCTCCCAGTAGTGATGCATATACAGCACTTGCGGCAACATTTATATTCTCCCAATTAAGGTATTCTTCTTTCCATTCAAATGTTTTCATTATTCTATATTGTTTTGTGTTATAGCAAAATATCTGTTATTAAATATACTGATCGTTGTTTCTTCGAGCTTGTATAAGGTACATGTATCGGAGGGTATTTCTTCAGCGTTATCTGATACATAATTTAATGTTTCGGAAGCTTGCTGTTCCCATTTCAGGGAATCATTAAAAATAAATGTAGTATCGTTGCTTTTTATTTCTATAATCATGGTTATTCTATTATTACTTTGGTGAATAAATAAACTGTTGCCGCTTTGTTCTGGCTTTCGACAGTATTCGGTTTTTCGATCCGTATTATGGCATCGGTAGAAGTATAACTACTCAAATCTATCTGAATATCGGAGCCGATATTAACCGACATCCAGTTATCATTATTAATATCATTGGGTTTGATATATAATGCAGACAGGTTATTACCTGTTGCTCTGTAAAGAGTCATTTTCTCACCGACCGGAATGATTTGTGTATCCGTTTCCATAACTACGGCTATGCGGCGTTCGTTAGAGGCACGGGCAATCTCCGAAAACGGAATTTTTACCGACTGTTTGTCGTTCTCATTATCGGGATCGTACCCGAAGAAGTAGGTGTTCTGCACCCGTTTACTCTCGGGGAGATCACTTATTTTTATTATTTTCAAATCCTTACTCATGGAATTTCAATTAAAATATTTGTTTCATCGTTATTTTCGGTTACTAAATATTGGCTGTGTTCGGAGCCTAATACTTTTGTTTTGACTACATCGGGGTGTACTTCGAATGAAGGAAGAACAGAGCTTTTTTCTATTTTCAGCTGCATACCGTTTATTCCTCCTGCCTGTCCGCTTTGTTCGGAATAAGTTAGCTTGGCACCGCCATCCGATCCGAAAGAAAAGTATGTATCGAGTACTGTGCGGAAAACAACCAGAAAGCGTCCGTTCTGTGCCTGTTGTATCCAGCTGATAGTACTTTTATTGATCGTGCGGATGTAAGAACTAAGCTCCTGCTTATAAATACCGGAAGAATAAGTTTCGCTGAAATTGCATTCGTCGACTATTCCCACTTCCAGAAAACGGTTCTCTTTGAAGATCATATTCACAAAAGCCTTATCGTACAAACTGTCATCTTCGAACTGGTACGATATGAAGTCGCTGATGTTGAGCAGCCATATATGGGAGATACCTCCGGCATTGTATTCGGCAATGTTTTCGATCCCTGTTTGTATGTTTATACTCATCGCTTTTTTACTATAGATAAATTTTCAGAAAATAAAAGAGATTAAGTATTACCTATCAAAGAAGACAGTAAGCTCTTCGGTTATAGCATCGAACAGATCATCAGCCCACTTGTCTTCAAATGCAGTATCTAGACGTTGCTCCAAAATGGATAGGATAGGGCGGGCAGCGATACCGTCGCGCCTGATAGCATTTGCGATTGCAAAAAGTACATCGTTGGTCGTCGGGATCCCTTTGCGGATAGCCCAGTCGCGAAGCTCGTCAATAGAAGGCATTTCGCCCGAACCGGCTTTGCGTCCGTTCTCGATATGGTCGAGATAATCATCGAACAGTATACGGATAATGGGATTAGGTTCAGCCGAAAGCTTTACTTCTACCTTCTCCCGGATTGAGCTGTCTCTCAGTCCGTTTTCGTCAAATACCTGACGGGTTATACTGAGCACGTCTCCGGCAATGGCAGATAGTACTTGTTGTAGGGTAGTGCTGTCCATTATTTTGATGTTTTAAGGTCGAATACCGGTAGTTTATTCACGAATGTTTCGCATCCGCCCTTTGATATATTTATATCGAAACGGTTGAGGATGTCCTTCTCTTCAAATTCTTTATCCGAATCGAATTGTTCTTCTATCAGGCAGAGGTTTTGCATGTTACGTTGAACAAGGTCGACCGAAAAGCGGCATCCGCAGGCATTATTATCATAATAATTACGCAGGGTGAGGTAAGTCCATGTAGGGAGAACGGTTACCGGAATGTTTCCGTCCGCTTTGATACGTTCCAGAATATTCAATCCGATGGAGAATGCGAGGTTTTGGAATTGTATGGTTTCCGCTTCATCCTCGGGAATAAGGAGTACCGAGAAGTTGACCGTATTGGTAAATACATGTTGCTGGTTTCGCCCTGATATAGGGTCTTCGAGCCAGAAAACGGGGTGCAGTTCGTTACCCGAACCCAGTTCGAAATTGCGGTTGTAATAAAACGAGCGGATAGTTTTGTGTTCGCGTGCCTGGTTGCGAAACAGTTCAATAATCGAGTTTATCATATTCGTACTTTATTTGATAGATAAATTCTTATATTTATGCCCTGAAAAAAGAATAGCTGCCTGTATAGGGCAGTATTTGGGGATAATTTTATACGTAGTTTATACATGGCAAAGAATAATAGAACGAAGAAAATTCTGCTGAGGCTGTTATATATTGTAATAGCTGTTTTTGTATTTTTCAATATCATTGCGGCTATACAGGCTTATGCGATGACTCACTTTGTAAATAAAACGCCCGAACAGGTAGCCGAACAGGGTACCCTGAGTATGCTGTTTACCGGAATGGATGTACCTCGGCCGGTAAGTAATGCTGTGCCTGATAGGCCTTTCCAATTGGTGAGTATTCCTGCTGAGGGGGATAACACGATGGAAGCATGGATGATAAAGACCGATTCGGTGTCGAAAGGCTTATTTATCCTGTTCCACGGATATACCGACCATGCCGAAAGCATGTTGCACGAAGCATATCCCTTGCTCGATATGGGATACGATGTACTGATACCTAATTTCAGGGGAGCGGGCAACTCGTATAGCAACCAATCGACAATAGGCTATCTCGAAGCTGCGAATGTAAAAGAGGCTTACGACTATGCCGTGAGAGAGTTGAAGCCTGCGAATATTTCACTACTCGGAATGTCGATGGGTGCGGCAGCTATTACAAAGGCAATGCACGATTACCAGCTTCCTGTTAAATGTGTTATTCTCGAAGCGCCTTATGGCAGGATGTTCGATGCGGTAGGGGTACGTATGGGAAAGATGATACCTGTGATGGGTACGCCAATGACTTATCTGATGACTTTTTGGGGTGGGGCGGTCAATGGCTTTAATGCTTTCGGTATGAATCCCGATGAGTTTGTAAAGGATATAAAAGTACCTACACTATTGTTGTATGGAGGTAAAGACCAGCATATACCTGTCGATGAATCGTTGAGAATTTACAATAATATAGGTGCACAGGTAAAAGATGCACATATGTTTGCCGAAGCCACACACGAGAGTTATCCCCGTTCGTGGTTGGATGAATGGAAATCAACAGTTTCGGCTTTTCTAAAGGATAAGGTTGAGAAATAATAAGGAAAAGCAACTAAAGGAAATATATAGACGGGATTCTTTCGGGAATCCCGTTTTTGTATTTTCTATAAACCTTTTACAAGTTTAATAGTCTATATTTGTATACAAACAATATAAATCTATTAACACTTTTGATTATGAAAACGGATATTTATACAAAAATCGTACTTACAGTAATTGCTATTGCCTTAAGCGTTATTGCTTTCCAAAATGTGAACTTCGTAACTACCGCTAAAGCTGATACTACTGCTGGTGCGCCTGCACCGTTACCTGCTACTACACAAACCGCACCTGTGGATGTGAATATTACACATATTGATGGAAAGAAATTGTGGAATAGAGAAGGGGATGGTATTTTACCTATTCAGATTGTTTATAATTATGATAGATGATATCTTTCCATCTTTTATCTATAATATAAAAGATGGAAGGAAAGAAAAGAACCTTTATTATAGAACTTGAAGGTATAGAAAAAGCCTATGATAATGTAGGTAAGTTAGCTGAAAAGCTGAATGCTTTAGATAACCAGATAAGTAATTCTAAAACATCGTTGTTGATTGCAGAAGTTTTTAATAATTCATCGGTTTTACTTACAAACACGAATATTCAAATAGAAAATTTGAGTAAAGCTATTAATGGGTCAAATTCCTCCTATTCTTTAAACCTCTCAAAAGTTTAATAGTCTATATTTGTAAACAAACAATATAAATCTATTAACACTTTTGATTATGAAAACGGATACCTACACAAAAATCGTACTTACTGTAATTGCTATTGCCTTAAGCGTTATTGCTTTCCAAAATGTAAACTTCGTAACTATCGCTAAAGCCGATACTACAGCTAGTGCACCTGCACCGTTACCCGCTGCTACACAGAATGCTCCTGTGGATGTGAATATTACGCATATTGATGGGGAAAAAATAAATATATCTAGGAATTATAATAGTTATAATGGTCTACCTGTTCAAATATATCATAATTATGATAAATAGAACCCTCTTCTTTTTTATCTATACAAGAAAAGATGGGAGATAATAAGAAAATATTTATCATAGAAATAGATGGTTTAAAGAAGGCTTATGAGGATATAAGTAAATTAATTGAAAAACTAAATACCTTAGATCAACAGATAAGTAATTCTAAGACATCGTTATTGATCGCAGAAGTTTTTAGTAGTTCATCAACTTTACTAACAAACACAAATGTTCAGATAGAAAATCTGAGTAAAGCTATTAATGGGCTAACTCCTTTAATAGATATAACAAAAAAATTGGCAGAGATACAGACTGATTCAAATAAAGAGGTCGGGATAATTAAAACCAAAACCGAAAAAATAGAAGCTATCAATATTGCAAGTTTTGCTAAGCGAAGTGAGGCATATCAAAGTTTGTTGGATGGAATGAAGAAAGGTGAGCAAGAATACCGTACCTCTTTAAGCCAAACTATTGAAAAAATAGAGGAGAGCAGTAAAAAATCCGGTGGAGAAGTTTTGAAATATACCGCAGAATCTAAAGTTTTATATATGCAGCATTTTGAAACGCTGGAGAAACTGTATGCAAGTGATGCTGAAAAGTTAAAGGTAACATTAGCCCAGAAAGAAGAGTATGAAAAGAAGTATGTAGATAGACTTAAGGTAGTTCAGGACGAAATGATAAAATTAATAAAAGAAAAGGATAAATTGTTTGATTTGGAAAAAGTTATTATAGATGCGAAAAATATCAAAACAGATATTATTAAAAATAATGATACCACAACCAATGTGGATGCTACCCGTGCACAACTGGAACAAACACAAGAAGATATAGATAACCTGAATAAATCTCTAAAAGATTCGAAAGAAGCGGCTGACCTGTTCTTTACAAGTGTTCGGGGTATGTATGCCGAAGTATTGGGCGACCATCTGGATAGCCTTGTCAATCTCGATAAAGAATCGGCAGAATATCAAGCATTGTCCGACACACAAAAAAAGTCCCTCGAAGAATATAAGGGGATTCTCGACCTGAAATCGGATTACGACAACAAATACCTGCTAAAGAAAGCAGAAATGCATGTACTCGAAGAAAAGCAACAGGCAACGAGCAATTCGGTTATGCTGAAAGGGCTTACCGAAACCCTCGATCAAATCGGTTTGCAATGGTCGAGATACGGTAGTCAGTTGCAGACTATGATGACAAACCTGTCGTCTTTTATGACTGCCAGTAAAGACTTATATACGGCTGAGGCCGCTAAAGTGGGTGAGGCAATCACAGCCATAGATAAGCAGTTACAAGCTTCGACCGAGAAGCGGAAGGCATTGGAAGAAGAAGCCAAGACAGCTACAGGCGGACGGCTTATTGCCCTCGAAGAACAGAAAGCCCGTGAAATAGAAGTAAGCAAAGAACTCGAAGCCCGCAAAAAAGAAGAAGCTACAGAGAAAGCCCGTCTGGAAAAGGAAGCTGAAAAGAGGGATAAACGGGCAAAGCGTTTGGCTATTGTAATGAGTATACCTAAGGCTGTGGCTGATGTGGCAGCCGGAGTATCTAAGGCATTGTCATTAGGTTTGTTGGGTATTCCTATTGCTGCCATTATTGCTGCACAGGGAGCAATACAGATTGCAACGGTCAAAAAGCAATTGGATAAGATCAATCTCGAAGACGGGGGCTTGCTTCGTGGCAAACGCCATTCGCAGGGAGGTATGCGTATCGAGGGTACAAATATCGAAGTAGAAGGCGACGAGTATGTGGTAAATCGTATTTCGACGCGCAAAAACCTCGGACTGATTGAGTATATCAACAAAGAGCGGCGCGAACTTGCACCCGAAGACCTTACAGGGTATTTCAGCCGGAGTAAGGGATACAGCCAGCCACAAGTGGCGACACGCCGCATGTACGAAGAGGGCGGACAACTGACCAACCTCGAAATGGTGGGTTCGGTTACCGCTCCCGACAACGATAAGATACTGGAGGCTATCTCGCGTATCGATTTCCGTCCTGTAGTTTCGGTGGTCGATATAGCCAGTGCACAGCGCAGTGTAACCACTGTACAGAGTTCAGTAGGGATTTGATCCTGTCAGAATAAAACAGATGCCGGTATGTATTGCTGAATACATGCCGGTTTTTTATTTAAGGGATAGGGGAGTTGTCAGGCAACGGGTTTCAGGCGGATATACTGGTCGAGTCCCGAGTAGTTGCCGTTGGCTTCCCAATAGTCGCGGCTGTTGACAACGGGTATGTATAGGTAATTGTCTTTACTCCAATATATTGTGTCAATAGAGCTGACCGGTATCCACGATTTTACATACATGCCTATCAGGGGGTCGATGTACCGGCGGTCGGTTACCTGATAGAGGTCAATATATGCCGCCCCTTCGAACGAATCGATATCGATGCTTACAATAAATTGCTGGTCTACCGATAGGTACGGAAAGTTGGAAAACCGTTGTTTGGTTTGTCCGGTTTGTTTATCAACGAAAAAATAATCCCAGTCTTCCCAATAGATTCCCGATAGCAGATATACATTCAGGGTAGACACATCGCCCACGAAGTTGAATTCTTTATGCTTCTCATTTCCGCTGATATTGTCGGTAAATGTAATCGAACCATTTGTGCAAGGCAGTTTAAGTTCGCCGTTTACTTTGCGGAAGGTTGTAGAGTCTCCCGAAATGAAACTAACGGCAAGCTGTTTATTTTTAAGGAAAGTGGCTTTGTCGATTAACTCTATTACGAAATAATCCTGAAGCTGGTTTCCTCCGTCATAATCGGTGTAAAGATCGGTGGGCGAAAGGTCGTGACGTGCAATGACTTGCAAAGCGGCACCGGTGTCCTGCGGCACCGAGTCTGTAGCTATTTGTATCTCGGTTTCTGCCGGTGAACTTTGTGTACGTGTTGATTCATTCGGATCATTCTTACAAGCCGCCATAGTGATAACTACGGCAACTACTAACACTCTATTTTTCATACCAAATTCAGCAAATCAATGCATTAAAATTTCTGACCCATACTTTTTTAACCTAAAAAACCTTTAAGGTCTCAGACCTTTTTGGAGGCTTTGTAAGTAAAATAACGATAACCGGTTATACCTCAAGATGTACGATTAAATACTTGTTGTTACTTATTTATAGCGTAAAGTCTATTCCGATTACATTTTATTTATACTAAGAAAAACAAAACAAAGATAGTTATGTTCAGCTTATTTTTTATTAATTTCCAGTAAATATTTTTTGAAGAAAAAATACCTTTTTTATCATATTTTAAGAAAGTTGTTTGTGTAACGAGATTTCGGGTCAGTCTATGTATCCTTTTACAGTTAGTGCATTGGTGATCACGCGGTCTATCTGATTGCTTAACAGGCTGTCGAGGGTGAATTTTTCGGCAGATCCGTTGAACATGGCAGGTAATATTTTTTTCAGAACCAGTTCTTTGTTATCCGGAGCGAAAAGCATTTTACCGAAGTTTCCGGCCTTACTGAAATAGAGGAAAGCCATTTCGTCGCTGTTCGGAAAACTGATACCAAAGAAATAATAAAATCCATTGAGCGATTTAAGCATGCCCGATGGTATTTCGCTTGCAAATGAGGAGTTCCCTGTTTTTTCGAGCATTTGCTGAAGGTTTGGGAAAACCGCTTGTTCATATCCTCCGAAAATATCGATCAATCCCTCGCCTATACTGAATCCTCCATGTCTGCAAAGCATATCGGTTAAACTGCCCGGCACGTTTATTCCTGTCCTGATCTCGAAATCGGCAATGAGGGCAGGGGAGACCGTCTCTTGTATGTTGAGGTCATACGATCTATTGTCCCGGAAGTGATATGAGTAATCTTTCGTATCGAAATATTCCTGCATTTCGGTTTCAAGGAATAGGGTGTATCGTTCGAGTGCAGCTCTCCATGTTTCGTTTTTGGGAGCTAATAATGTTCTGTAATGTTTCATAGAACGGGTGATTTCTATATCCGGGCGAAAGATAGCTAAATTTATTTGAATATCCAGCCTTTTTGTGTAGCTATCGTTTTGTCACACAGCGAGTCTCCGTTATTTCCTGCTAGAGTTACCGTGTGTTCTGTTCCTGTAACTTGTGGCAATGCAGCGAATAAGGTGTTTAATGCTGCGGCATTCAGCGACAGGTTATTAGTTAAGACAACTGTTTCAAGAACCGGATTGTTTCCTATGTTGATGGTTTCGCAATTTGAAGCGGTTACTGTGATATTTTTTAATAAAACGTTTGCACTCAGGTCTATTGTAGAGGAGCTGAGTTTTCCTGTGATATTCAGGGTTTCTAGCTTAGTGAGATTTTCTAATCCGGTAACAGATTGTGTTCCTTCGTTATAACCACAGTATAAAGCTATGAGAGTTGTACATTCTGATAAGTCTACAGTGGTGATGGGCTGACCTGTAAACCGAAGGTCTTCCAGATTCCGGCAATCGGTCAGTATAAGTTCCGATATGGAGTTATACCGATTTTTGGATGAAGCATTATCTGTTTTCGAAAGGTCTAATTTTACTAAGTTCAGGCTCTTGATATTAATATCGAATGTACCCTGACTGTTGTATATTTTACTGGTAGGTTTAATTGAATCGAGAAGATTATCGTTTCCAGTAAAAATATATTCGGTTGGCTTCGAATTATCTCCCCATTCTATATACATCTCTTTTGCCTGAAGACGATAGTAAAACTCGGCGTCCGTAGTTGTTGTACTCAATTTTAGCTGAATAGCTTCTGCCGCAGCATCGGGACGGCTCAGATACGAATAGTATCCTTCGTCGGTACTACAAGAATATAATAAGACAGAAGCTAAAATAAGAATATATAGAGTGCGCATATCAGAAACATTATTTTATAAACAAATTTACTGTTTCTTCATTTATTTTCAGATAATAAGGAAGTGTTTTTTTGACTTTAAGTTATATATTTGAATCATCAACACAATTCCGGAATTATGAAAAAGATAACTTTACTTATTATATTAGCTTTATGCGTACTGAATATTCGGGCTCAACAAAGGGAACGTTTTAGCCTGCAGATACCCGCTGTGACACCTGTTGTCGAAAATAGCCTTTATAGTTCGGTCTCGTTATTGGATAGCAGGGTGAATAAGACGCAAAACCAGTTTATTATTGTTGAGCAGGCTTTTTCGATAGAATTATCCTCTGTATTGAACTCTTTAATAACTACTTCTGCTCAAAACAGGGTTTTATTGTTTCAATTGCGTGACTTATCGTTCGAAGTCAATGGTAATAATGGAATGTCACATATACGGGCTACGCTTTATGAATCGCTCAATGCCCAGTATTATTTTATCGGTACACTTGATACGAATGTCGAAATCAGGGATAGTAAGAATGTCTCAGCAGCATTACAAGAGGAGGTGTCGCGCGCTTTAATTTCGTTTATAGCCGGTAAGCTGACACAGCCTTATATTGATAATGTGCCATATACACTCGAAGATGTACGCCATATCGACTATACCGAAAAGAGTGCGTTACCGTTGTATAAAATGAGCCTTTATACTGATGGTGTATATTATACTTATGAAGGCTTTGCCGATCAGCAACCGGCGATAACAAAAATGGAAGTAAAGTATAAGAAAAATGTTCCGGCAGAGATAAGGATAGAGAATAAGAGTGATGGCAAATTTAAGAAGATAGATACAGAGAGTTTTTATGCCGTTGTGTTAGGCGGACAGGCATATATCTCATTCAATAAGAAAATGTGGCCTCTCTATATGGATAATGGAGATCTGTATTTCGATGCCGAGCAGAATGTCTCCAGAGTCGGTTTTGCTCCAAGCTTTTCTATTGGAATAGGCAGCGGAGGTTATAGAGGCGGAGGGATAGGTTTAGGTGTCTATAACCAGTCAAGAAAACAGATAGTCACATATAAAATAGATCATCTCAGCGGAACTTTTATTCCTCTTAATCAATAAAGTTCGAAAGGAGTGCCATGAGTACAACTACCAATATGCTGTAACCGAATATATTTCCCGCAAATTTATACGTGATAGAAGAAAACCCGGCTTTACTCTTTTCCTGAAAAAAGGGGTTTATATCTATTTGTTTTTGCCATTGTTTCGATTGGCATTGGCTACATTCGTATTTATATTCCCTTTGTCTGTATATTCTGTTTCCTGACCTTATAGTCTTTTCGTTTCTTACTTTCCTTATTATTTTTAGAAATTCTGAATAGGGGTATCTATGTATAGTCTGGCATTTTTTACACTCGAATGTAACGGTCAGATTGTTTTTCTCTGCTACTTCAACCAATTTTTTCCTCCATCTGAAATACGAGTAAAGTATAAAAGCAATCCACGATCCAAAGACCAATATCTGTAATATCTTTATTATAATCATGTTGTTGATGAGGTTTTAATTATTTATTCCTTCTGAAAATACCGACTAAAGAGATTATTATCCCCAAACATCCGGTTATAAGAAATCCGATAGCATAAGTCAGAGATTTTGGCGAAGCTTTTTTGCCATTTTCATCGGCAATAGCAGACCATGGGTCTCTGGTATTAATTGCCGGATTATCGGTGTTGTAATATACCCACACCGAATCTCGGCCTGTAAATGAATTTTTACAGGTAAACATTCCTTCATAGCGGACATTGTCTATATCGAACCTGTAACGATGTGTATATGAGTGAGAATAAATAGTTCCCGACATTTCAAATTCAGACCTCCTTTCTATTATTGCTGCTATTTTAGAATCCTTGTCTATCATCGATTGATATTGTTTTATCTTTTCAGGGGAGGGACCATTTATATGTCTGCTTACAATGATCAAGCCGATAATTGCCAGAATAACAGAAGTGATTAAAGTTTGAGTAGATCCCAGAAGTTTAAGCATGAATGAGATATAATAGTTGTTCGGGGGTAAAGCTATATATAATATTTTTTTTGGCAAAAAAGTATGTGGTTCGGGTCAAAAACCTTCAACTTTTTATCTATACCTAAAAATTGAAGTATTATTATGGATATACCTATTTACAATTGCCTGATTAATGAGAGCCTCGAAGACGAAAGCGGTATCTATGCTATTTCGTTTGTCGAATCTCCTGCTAACGAAAGTGATTTTGTAACGTTGGCAAAACAGAAAGCCGGAGTGTTTCTGAATAAAGATACCCAAAAGCAGGTACTGACAGGTGTAGTACTTTGTCCTGACCAACTGATCTACCGGAACGATCCTGAACACGGAGCATATTACATCCGGTTTTCTGCCGATCAGATAGAAAAGATCGCACTAAAAATGATGCGTACCGGCATAGCCCTGCATAATACAACACATCAGCATCAGAGCCCTCTTGAAGGAAATTATCTCACAGAATTATGGATTGTAGAAGATACGGGAAATGATAAATCCAGAGCATTGGGTTTCGATACCTTACCTAAAGGTACACTAATGTGCAGCTATAAGGTGGAAGACAAGTATTATTGGGATACTCAGGTGATGACAGGTAATGTCAAAGGTTTCTCTTTGGAGGGTTTTTTTATCCAACAGGCAGATTTAATAACAAACACAAATCAAAACAAACATGAGAAAATGAATAGAAAAGCTAAAAAATCGGGGACACTATTGTCCCGAATCGCTCAATTCTTTTTAGACATTCAGACAGTCGAAAAGGCAGATTCCACTTCAAGCGGAAGTATATGTATAATCTTTACATTGGCCGATGGAAAAGAAATATATGTAGACAAAGATGGTTTTGCTACATTAGATGGAGAACAGGTTCCGGCAGGTGAGCATCCTCTCTCAGATGGGAATATTCTGGTAATAGACGGAGAAGGTCAATTGGTGGAAACAAAAGAAGCATCGGTAAGTAATGTTGATCCGGAAAAGGTTACAGCACCTCAAACTCTGAAAAAAACAGGAGCGGAGTCAGTTGATATTCTGAAAGCTAAAATTGCGGATCTGGAGGCAAAATTGGCTGAACTTGCAGGGCTTGCCGAAGAAGCTAATACCGAAGTACAAAAGCTTCGCCAACATTCGCCGAGCGTTTCTCCCTTGACGGCAAATTCGTCTCAACGAAAATTTACCGAAATGAGGCGATACGAGCAAATGGCACAGGCATTGTCACTTTCGATCAAACACAAAATCAAAAAATAAGCATAAATCATCTAAATAACACAAACAAAAAATAAAACATACTTATGGCAAACATGTATAATATTTCACCTTTAAGCTATCAACCTAGTACTAACATGGATTGGTTTACTAAGGCTCTATTCGGAGGACGCCTTATCGAGAACGGAAAGATAGATGTAATTACCGGAGTAAAGGAAAGCACTATGCTCAACCTGCTTAATTTCGAAAATACTTTGCTTCAACCTGATGGCAGAGACTGTGCATGGACTCCCGACCAGATCTTTAAATTGAGTGAGAAGGAAGTACAGATCAAAACATATAAAATCAATCTGGAACAGTGTATTGATGACCTTGAACGTAAGCGTATCAACATTATGTTGAAACCCGGAGCAAAAAACACCGAGTTACCCGAAGCTTTGGAAGAGGCGACTATGGCAATGCTGGCAGACGAACTGAGTGCCGAGATCGAAACCAAGATATTCACAGGCGACAGCGCAGTAAATCCGAATGATTTTGATGGAGCTGTTAAAGTATTAACAGCCAGTGCGAATGCAATTAAGGTTACCGGAGCAGTTCTTACCAAGGCGAACGTTATTGCGGAAGTAGAAAAGGTGTATACAGCTATCCCCGAAGATGTATTGGCAAAAGGCTTAGAGAACGGAACAATAAAAATCTATGTCGCATACGAAACCTTACAGCGCCTGAAAATGGCTTTGGCTTCGGTTAGTAATCAGGTTATTGCTACTGCTTTCACTGTAGAAACTGATAGCCTGCATTATCTGGGAGTCGAAATTGTTCCGGTGAAAGGCTTGAATAATCAGACGATGATTGCAGTTGATATTTCTAACTTCTTACTGGCTACAGATTTGTTGAGTGATACCGAAGAGATTCGTATCGGACAGTTCCCTGCACCACATGACAGTAAGATATTTATCGACGGGCGCTTACGCTTAGGCTTTGTTATTCCGTTTGAGGATGAAGTTGTTTTCTACAATTAAAACTTTCCATTTTATTTATTACAAACTTAAAAACTATAACACAATATGTCTTGTAAATTAACTGCTAATATACGTAAAGAAAACTGTCAGTATCAAGTTGCCGGAGTGAAGGCTGTTTATTTGATTAACTACGATGCAAATCCTACATTTACTTTCGAGAAAGCGCCTGACGGTTCGGATGATAATAAAATTATCAGCAAAATTGAACTTGCTTCCGGTGATTCTATCTATAAGGTAAATTTTGTGGAGGGTACCGCCTCGTGGTCTGATGAGCTTGCCGTAAATGGCAATGGTGGAAAATACCGAACTCATACCGTAAATTTCACAGTAAGTGAATACGATTATAATACAATGAATCAGGGCGATGCACTGAGTCTAGGTAAGTTTATGGCTATCGTAGTCGACAAGTCGGGTAGGGCCGTAGTGCTTGGACGTAACAATGGTTTGAGTGCCACTTCGTTCAATTATGCTTCGGGTGCAGGTGATGCCGACGCTAATGGCTGGACTACAGTACTTGCCGGAACCGAAATAGAGATCGGTAAGCTGCTGAAAGACGAAAGTGTCATTACTCCTGTTGCTCCAGAAGTGGTAGTAACTCCGTAAGCGGAACAGTTATTATATAAATTGAAAGAGTTACTTATTTTGAGTAACTCTTTCATCTTTGTAATTAGCCGTATATCGCTATCTTTGTTCTTGTATTTATTCTATGAAAAGTTCTATGAAGATTTTGTTTTTTATCCCGTTGCATTTTATTTTTACTCTAGTTACTTTGGCTCAACCCAAAGCTTTCTCTATTGATATTCCTGAAAATTATACTAAAAAGACCAATTCACTTTACGCACAGATTGAGTATATTGATAGCCGGACATTTAATGAATATTTGGGATTTACGAGAGATGGCTTCGGAAATGAAAATTATCGATTTATGGTAGAAAATCCTTCTTTTGACATCCAATTGAAGAATATCATGAAATCAATAATTTCAGATGATAAATCAGGTAAAAGAACCTTAGTCTTTCAGCTACGGCGATTGTATTTTAGTGAATTGAATAATAGAAAGCTGAATGAACCCAGAGGCTTTTGTCATCTTCGCTTCAACTTGTACGAAAATAAAGATGGACGGTATTATCCCATAAATAGTGTTGACACGATTGTGAAAATCAAAAGCTTAGATCCGACTAAGAATCTTCTGTCCGTTACATCATCTTTAATTTTTAGTCATATCGATAAAAGTATGAATACAGAATCCGATACAACACTCTTTTACTCGAAAACTGATATTGATAATATTGCTTTATTTGAAAAATCTTCTATTAATTTATATAAAGCAGGTAAACTCAAGGATGGGATTTATAGAAATTTTGCAGAGTTTGCCAATCAAGAACCAGTTGGATGTATCTTTGCAAATATCCGGAAGGATAAAGATTTAATCCTTTCTTTTAATGCAACTGATATTAATTCGGGAAAAGAAATCAGGACAGATAAAACAGAGATATATGCAATAGTTGTTGATGGTGTTCCGTATATTGCGAATTATGAATGCTATAATCCTTTATTTAAAAAGGATGGCGAATGGCAATTTGTAAATAATTATACTGTTGACAGATGTGATTTCTATGAGACATGGGGAGTGGTAATTAAGAATATGAAAAGGAAAAAACAATCTAAATTTAGAGAAGCCTTTTCATTAAATATGGAATCTGAACTATCTGAATTGAATTTAGATGATCCTATCCCTATGAATATAGACCATCTTACAGGGGAATTTATTCCTGTTCCGGAAAATGCAAGCGTTTACCATTATTTTAAATAATAAAATATCAATCACATGAAATTACCCAAATTTTTAATTGCTGATAATGACGATTATCCCGAAAATACGTATGTAGTACATACCGAAAAACCACGCTTTATTCTGGATGTAGATTCGGAGGAATACGAAATTTTGGATGGTTCGGACGAAAATGACCAGGCTCTTGATAGCTTAATCGAGCAGGCTTTTGTTTTCTATGAAAACGAACTGGACAGATATGACGATGAGGAGGAATAAAAAAATATTTCTGTAAAATAAAAAACGAAGACTGAAATCTCAGTCTTCGTTTTTTATTTTTGTTTTTACTTTTCTCTTAGAATTTGATTCCGTAACCGAAAGCAAATGTAAAGCAGTCGGCATCACTGAAAGTATATTTCATTTCCAGATTAAGGAAAGTGTTACCGCTTAGGTTATAGCTACCACCTGCACCCAAATTGAATCCCCAGTTAGTAAAGCTGTCTGATGAAGTTACTGTTACTCCATCGACCTTATGTCCCGAATAGCGGGCATTCTGCATAGCGATACCAGCCAAAGGATAAACAGATACTTGATTGTCAACATCAAATACATAATGTGCATTTAAGTTAATATCTAAGCCTGTAACTTTATCTTTTGGAAAAATAAATGATGCATCGGGAGCAATACGGATATGGTCTGCAATGACATAACGACCCTGAGCTCCGATAAGGAAACGTCCGGGGTTAGATTCAACACCTACATGTCCGATAATTGATTTCTCTCCTTTTTCTGATTGAGCGAACACTCCTAATGTACTAGCTAATAAAGCTACGCCGAGTAATAATTTTTTCATATTGCATAAAATTTATGATCCAATTCAAGGGGCAAATCTAAGTAAATAAATTTAACATAATACCGATGCCCATACTAAATTAACTGAAAACACAGCAAATTGTTCAGTCGCGTATGCATATTCGGTCATTGGATACCGTTATTTGCGTTAATTTGTTCTATTTTGTAAATGCTGTGGATAGATCGTTTTTATGATGCTCTATTTTGACAAGGCATCAAGGTTTATCCTTGTTCAACCTATAGCTCAAAGCGCCTGAGGGGCATTGGCTTATCTGTGCAATCAATTGCTCTGTCGTGGCATTTTCAGGTTTTACCCAAGGCCTGTCTTTGGGATGATATACATCCGGCAGCATCTTTACACAAATACCGGCATGCTGGCAGAGCTCAGGTTTCCATATAACGGTGAGTTCACCATTGGTGTATTCGATTTTCTTTTCCATTGTAAGTCGGTTATAAATTGATCTTATTTCTATAGTTTGTTACGCATTACAGGTTGACGGCTCTTATAACAATACGTCTCCAGTCGGGATGCTTTTTGATATATCCTGCGACAAAGGGGCAAAGAGGGATAAGCCGTAACTGATTATTCTCTATATCAGTCAGTACTTTTTCTACAAGCTGGCTTCCTATTCCCTGTCCTTCGAGGGCGGTAGGCACTTCGGTATGTGTAAGGTATATTTCGCCTGTGTCCGTTTTTATATACTCTATTTTTGCCAGATATTTACCTACATGAAACTCGTATTGTTTCTCGTCGGTGTTGTTAATTAATTCGTAATTTTCCATTGTTCAAAAAGTTTTTTAGTTTATAATCTATTCCGGTTCTTCTTCCGGTTTATGCTTTTTCGGGTCAATAACTTCATAAATACTGATAAAAACCAATATGGATACAGACAAAGCATTGGCTATAATCAGATTAAGATGAGGACTCACTACGATCAGTATCGCTAATGAAACAATTGCTATTATATGCGATTTAGCTATGATACGGCATGTAAACCACTTATATACCATATTTGCAATCAGATAGATGATAGGACCAACTATTACTACAAATATGGCTCCTCCTGTCATATGTCCTAACGGATGATTGACAACGAGTTCGTCGCCAACTGCACAAAGTATCAAAGCTCCCACCAGAATAACATGGATGGAATGGTATTTCAGCCCCAGTAGTCCGGGGTTATCTACTTTCATGATCTTTTTGGCTCCGGCTTCGCTGCTTGAGTCAAAATATATCCACCACATTGCCAGACTGCTGAGGAACGATATTATTGCTGCCATGACAACCGGAGCAGTCCATACCTCTATTTCGCTTAACGAGGCTCCGGACATCAGGATTGTTTCGCCGAAAGCTATAATAACAAATAACTGGCTTCTCTCGGCGAGATGATGCCCGTCTATTGTCCAGTCTTTTGCCGGGTCTGATTTTCCTAAGAATGGTAAATAAAAGCCGAACATCGGTGCTGTATAATCGCACAGAACGGCTATAGCCCATAAAATCAAACGCATTTCGGGTTCCTGAAATGCTCCGGCGATCCAGAATATAGCTGAAATAACAAACCAACCGAATATGCGCGTATAATTGGGTGTCAATTGGTGTTTCCGCCCCAGCATAAACAAAATGGCTGCTGTACGCCCCACCTGAATAATGACATAACAGAGAGCGAATATCCATCCCCTTTCGCCGAAAGCTTCGGGTAAGGCTGCCGCAACGAGTAATCCGAGTATCATCAGCATAAACAGGATACCCCGTATACTGCGGATATTAGGATCGAACCAGTTTGTCATCCATGTAGTATGCTGCCAACCTAGCCAGACCGCGAACCATAGTACCGTACTTTGCAAAAAGCCTGTGAGATCGAGGTGATGCAGGAAATAATGCGATAATTGCGTTACTGCAAATACATAGATCAGGTCGAAAAGTAATTCGGAGAAAGAAACGCTTGCGATTCCTTCTCCCCGTTTGCGGAGCAGCGAATGCGAAGAATAGGACGCGTGTGCCATAAGTTTGAGATATGTCCGGTAGATGTTGGTTATTTTAATAACGGTTTGATTTCCTATTTGTTCAAAAATATGAACCTAAAATCAGGCTGTTTTAAATAATCTTCAATCTGTGATTGTATGGGAAAATAAGCGAAAATAGTGTATCGGCGGATGCAACGAAGGGATAAATAATGAAAGTATCCGCTGTGTTTTCAAAAAACACTAAAAAGGAATGAAGACCCGAAAAATGGAGAGAGTAATATTTTTAACAATCTTTTCCTTATCTTTGGCATACGAAACAGCACAATATGACTGGCATGAAAAATATCTTTTACATTTTACTTTCTGTTTTTCTTTTCACTGCATGTAGTAGCGATAATGACAATGGTACGGAAACGGCCTTTGTGGACTGGAACGATCCCAATGATTCGCATTATTCTCAATATCAAGGGAAATACAATCCCATTGCGGGCGAATGGCAACTGTACGAGCAAAACGGTTCGGAGTATTCCGACTTTTATGTGGCAAAGTTTAGCGATAGCCGCACTATGTCTGTTTCGACCGTAAAACCCGATGATGATGAAGACCTTTCGTATGGTTCGAGTGCTGCTTATAAGATCAATGATAAATCGTTACAGATAAGTGGGTTGGTATATACTTATTCTATCAGTAATGGTGTGCTGACTCTTACTTATTCGGGCAATGTGTTTAAATACAAAGCATATGTCAGTACTAAATGGGAATGGGATGGTGACTGGAATGATCCTAGCGATCCCCATTATGCTCAATATCAAGGAAAGTATAATCCGATTATTGGGGTATGGGATTTGACTCATATTGATGGAGAACCAACACTTTCTACTGGAGTGGAGACTTTTTCAGATAATTTTCAATGGACAGATGGGCGTAATACCATCAATACGAAGTATATAATTAATGGCACTGGTATAAGAATGATAGATAAGAATTCTATTTATAAATATAAGATAGAAGACAATAAGACATTAATTTTGCAACTAATGTTGCCCAATAAAGGTGTACCATTAACATATAAACGAGTAAAATAAAAATAGCCCTAATCAGGGCTATTCTTTTTATAATTTGCGAATAAGTTTTAGCTTAGTTTTATTTATTCCTATCGGGTCGTATCCTTCTATGGAAGCAATATAATATAAGTCGTTATTTAATTTTACCAGTGCGGTTCCATCCAATCTTTCGTATTCATCGGGGGTGAGATAACATTCAATTTCGGTATAATTACTATCATTTGTAGCTAATACATTGAAGTAGGTATGTAAGATGCTGTTTTTCTGGTTTTTATAATTTAGAGTAAGAGTGCTTTCTTCTGATAGAGTATCTGTCAATTGAGGTATATATAAGTTCAACGCTTTATCGTCATTCAGAGGTGTTGTCTCTGTTTTCCAAATAGGTCCCAGATCATATATTCCTTCTTGGTTTATATACCAGAAACGTTGAGCATAATTGGTATATACTTTACTTACCATTTCTTTATAATCAGAGGGGTCTCCTAGCCATATTTCGTGATTAGATATTAAAGGTACTTTTAGGGTTTGTTTTCTATTACTATCTTCCTGATCTATATTTTTGAACCAATTGTATGAAAAACTGGATGTTTGTGAAATCGTAGAACCATCTATACTGCCTGTTTCTATTTTACCTCCTCCATTATTACCTTCAGTATATTGTTTTTTTGAATCTACAAACCCACGTTCCTCTTCATTGATTTTAAAGCCGAGATCAAAGACAGCAGGTAATCCCAGTGGCTGGTTGCTACGTCCTGTAATACTTGCTTTTTTGTCTAAGTCTATTGCCGAATCAGAATGGCTTTGTACTTGCTTTTGCTTTACATTCAGTTCGAAGTTACCTTCGTCGTCCTGTGTAAGCTGCAGATTGAATGCTTTACAAAAGTTATCGAGCCACTCGTCTACCTTTTGTTCCGAAGGCAGGAATTTGATCAGGTCTATTTCTTCACGTTGAAAGTTGGAAGGAGCATTCCAGTCCATCGGTGCGGTGCCTTCCCCGTTGTTATCTATGGTTATCCACTCTACGTCGGTGCGGAAAGGTTCGATTGTCAGTTCGAAATCCATGTTTTCGACAGCAATAGGGCCTTGTGCTAAACTTTGACGGAAAAATGAAGTTCGTTTATCTCCGGATTCTGAAACCCAACAAACGGTAATTCGTTCACCTTTTTCCAACCAGATTATAGATGTGGCTTGACCTTCGCCTGTGACAATATCATCAGGTTCGGAGGCTTGTATGTATGATAGGTCTTCTTCGGGTATACCTGTTATTACAGTATTGTACTTTTCTTTTAGATCATACTTTATGGTAACGGTATCAGACTCTTCTTCGTTTTCCGGGTCTTCGTCTACTGATCCATTCCAATGATAAAGATAAGGATTGTGGTACGCTGAGTGTATTTTAGTTTTCTGGCTGAAAGTCTTATCCCATGAAAAACCGTTTTTTATAAACATGGTATTGAATGGAAAATTAATCTCAGCCGGATTCAGGTCATTTGTTCCGCTTCTGTTTGTCCTGCCAAAATGGAGTCCGTTTATCAGGCGCTCTTCGGCTGAAGGGTCTATTATCATCGGATTGTATCTTTGCGGATGCCATATAGGGTAGTTTTCAGGGTCATTATTATTGTAAACATTATCCTGAGGTAGATTAGGCTTGTCATAAAAGCCGGCAATCAGTTTATTGTCAAATCCGAAATCGTCATCTGCAAAGTCTCTTATTACTTGTATTTCATGCCTTTTTCGTTCAAAATTATTTGTATTGACACTAACGGTAGGCAGGTGGATACCGAGTAATTTGTCAGAAAAAGTATCTTGGTCCCCTGTATTTAACCATTTTCGTTTTTCTGTTTTATCGTAATAGTCCGATTTGCTTTCTCCGCTCATAAGCTGGATATTTGCTCGTAATTTAACTTTATATAGACCACTTTGGGGAATCAATATTTGTAAGTTCTTTTTTATATAATTGCTATCCGAAGTATCTGTAACCTCGAAGTATTGGGTATTAGTGCCACTATCTGATATTTCATCGAAACGGGTATTATTGCAACTAAATAGGTCTACAGTATGAAAATGGTCGTTGTCTATATCTGTATCATAAATACTTCGTTCAAATATCCTCTTATCCGGCGTTTCTAATTTCTTATACTTTGATAGTTGCCCTTTATATGTACTTTTCCCAGATCGCCCCAGTTCCAGTCCTGCACATAATCGGTCGGATTGCTGTATGACATATACAGGTTGGTCAACCGGGGATCGTCGAAGGCAGTTCCTCCAATCCCTACAGGTTTCCCTTTATCGTCTTTCAGCGATTCGAATATCTTCGTAATTGTCTGCATACAGTTGATAGACGGCGGAAAGTCTTCGATACCCAGCCTGACTGTATCGTCCCACAGGGTTTTGTCGGAATAATTACCACTGGAATCTTTCGGAACTTTGGGCAGAAGCCCGTATAATACGTACGGGAAGATACATTCTGGTGTTCCTTCTTTCGTATTCCAATAGTTGAGGCTAGCTACCATCTCGTTGAATTTGATTTTCCAGTTGGTTTTCAGCTCATTCATTTTTGTATCGCCTAATATTTCCTTGATGGTTTTCTTTGCAGGTATCAGCAGGTTACCTTTATAATTGCCGTCGGTGTCGATTTCGCTCAACCTGAAACGCCCGTCGAAAACGAGTATACTGTCTACATACAACAGTGCCGAGTGGTCGTGGTTAAACTTGTCTTTGGTCTCCTCCACATTGGCAAAACCGAAAATGGCATCGTTGGTTGCCGACGAAGGAATGGTGACCGAATAGCTGTACTGAGCATCTTTGGTATTCAGCTCGACAGGGTTTATCAGTACACGGTTGAGTCTGATACCGAGATTTTCGGCATTGCGGATATCGCATAGTCGGTTATTGATATATAATTCTATGTTAGTCATTATCAAATGTATATTTATTTAGAGGAATCGGTGTAATGGTATTTCATTTCTATCTGGAAGAGGTCGTCCGTCGTATTGTATTTCAGGTTCATCTCGTCCACGACGATATAGCGTTTCGTCCGTAATTCGTATACGGCAGGCGATGCGCTCATTTGCCGGAGCCATTCTACAACCTCGTATGTAACGGGAGAAGTTTGGGCAACGATTTGCTCCTGAACCGACCGCGCAACGACGGACTCTACTTCGGCGTAAGGCTTTGCCTGTGGTTGTAATGTCTTGAAAATGGTGGATGCCGTGGTTTTGAAATCGGTGGATGCCGTTCCTCCGAAATTCATGGTATCCCATCCTCCTAAACGGTTCAGAAAAGCAAAGTTATTTACCGTATGTAGGTTTTCGGGCAGAATACGGAAGGTTAGGGGAGCACTAACAGGTGTCAACGGAATGTTTATATTGTAATTCTCGTCATAATGCGATACCGATAAACAAACGTCTATGCGTCCGACGGGGCGTTCTGTTCCTGCCTGATTAGGGGCAGTTGGCAGAAAACGGTCGAGATCGAGCCGTGCAGTGTTGACCGAGTAAAACTCTTTTTCATTCATCTCGTGCGAAGTATATTCCGTGATAAAGTTTCCTGATTGGGTATACAGTTTGTAATGCAGGCAGAATGTAGGAAGCGTACGGGGTGGATTTACAGTCAGGTATGGCCCTTTATTGATGTTAAGGGCTATAAAGTTGAAATACTGTTCCTGTCCTTTGATATGGGTACGGCTTTGCATTGTGGTCAGTGCCTTTCCCGTATCGAAGGAAGCCTCATTGAATTTCTGACTGAAATTCATAGCATAATAATGCCATTCGTTATCAGGCTGTTCCATATCGGAGTCTTTTAACAAGGCGTCGTATCCTTTCAATACATATAAAGGATAAGAATAGTAAACAGAGAGGTTGCTGCCTTCGCCCGATCGTTTGGCTACAAATCTGTACGAAGAAATTGTTCCGGTATCGGCCCAGGTATTGTCATTGTCAAGAAAATTAGGTGAGTATCCGGCTCTTTTATTCATCAGTGTATTGAGGTCGAACCACAGTGGTTGTCCCGAATAGGCTTTCGACAGGGTAGTGAGGTAATTCCCTTCGTTACAGAGTTCTCCTTTGCTATTCCCCAAAAAAGTTTTTGTATTCTCATAGATATCGAGGTCTATACGATAGTTGCCTTTACCTCCGTCAATAGAATCAGATGATGTTGCGTAGGTTATTTTTGTTTCGAGGTTGACATCTACGACTAGTCTGTTGCCATTGGTCAAAGTCCCGAAAACCGGATTCAGGCTTAATGCGATGGTATAATCCAGAGTATCTGCTTTACGGATTAATACCAGATACTTGTTTGTCTCGTCATAAGTTGCAGAGTAGAAAATGTTGAAATACTCGTTGTTGTTTAATGTTTCTCCGAGGTTTTTCAGAGTCTCCTGCCTGCATTCTTCCATTGTAAGTCCGTTGTCCTGTGGTCTTACAACGTATACACTTCCGGGATAACGTTCGGTTTCTTCGAGATAAACACCCGTGAATGTTCCTATACTGTATCTATCGTCGGGACTACGGTACGAATATCCGAACAAATCGTTTTGCATCAGTGAGTCGGGGTATCCGGTGAAAGTTGCTGTGATAAACCATGTTTCGTTATCGAACAATGTGAGCGGCTCGTCAAATTCCGCTAGTTCTATATCGAAATTGTATTGAGGCCCTTTACCTTTCCCTTTTATGGTTACATAACTATTGTCGCAGATGAGTTCTTCACTAAATATGGTGCTTATGATATTTATTTCATAATTGTTCCGCAGGAATGAATTTGCTAGCAGGCAGGTTCTTATGTTCTGCGCTGTAATTCCAAGTGCCTGTGTTTCGGACAGCACAATATCGGAGTTGTCTATTATATCTCCCTGTTTTGCTATGTAAAATGTCGAGTTATTGACAGCTGTTTTGTCATATGTTCCCTGAAATGTGTAAGATGTGTTGCTTTCTTTCAGTCTGATAGTGAAAGTAGATGCTGTCCGGATTAGTGCTTCGAGCCTGTCTGCCGGAATATAATCGGGTATTGCACCCATCGCCAGATTTTTGCATGATATCTGCGCAGAGAAGAAAATATCACCGGATGTATCATTAACACTCTCTATTGTAATGAAATTGGGATTGCCCGACAGAGTGAGTTCTTTCGGCTCGGTAATTTTGGCAATCTGTTTATTAGAATAATATCCCATAGCTTTAATCTTTATTTTATAGATAAAAAGCACAGAATAAGAAAAGAGCACCCTGTTAGAGGGTGCTCTTAAAATGTGGTGAGGGTAACTAAATTAAGATATTCAGCCTTTTTGCTTATTCTCTTTAGCTTGTTCTATGAAATAGGCAACTAGCAAACCCAACCCGCCGAACAAGGAGACACAGGCAAAGTAAATGACCGATACTGTATTTGTTATATTGTGCTGTACATTGTATTCGTAGTTGGCAAATTCGGGCATCATAGATGCAGTAACGGTCGATTCCAGAATAAAGGCGACGATCAGCCCGAGTCCGAGACCTATCATCAGCAGGCTGGCGCGCAGAGGCCACGATGACGATACTTTTGTATTGAAGCCTCCCAGAATGGGCAGATTGAGATTATTCGACAAATTAAGATCATTATTAGCATTGAATTGCATTTTCTCGATAAGCATTATACGTTCTTTTCGGCGTGCGTATAGTTCGAATATACGGTATATGCCTAAAATTGAAACCGGTACTACTATTAGAGGAATAAGAATTTCCATATTATTTATGTATTAAAAAGTGAAACATTCATTCGTTTGCTTATTTTGACGGTAAGTTTCCTGATAGGTTACAAATGCATGTGATTTTTTTTTAATAGGTAATTTCTATGATAAATTTATTTTTATTTTTGTAACCGATGCTACCAGCCTGCGTCATATTGTTATGGCCGAGTTAGACGACATATATTATATCAACCTGATACGTGGAGGCGATACTAATGCTTTTGTATATCTGGTACGCCGCTATCAGCGGATGATATTTACAATAGTCGCTAAAATAGTCAATAATACGAATGATGCCGAGGATATAACACAGGAAATATTTATTAAAGTATTTCAGTCGCTCGATAAATTCAGGGGTGATGCCGGATTTTCGACATGGCTGTACCGGATTGCTTATAATACTGCCATATCGGAGATAAGGAAGAATAAAAGTATACATACTTCGTTCGAAGATCATCTGTCGGCAGTAGGTGAGGAGGTATTATCGGATGCGATAGATGATATTAGTACCGAAGAACGGCTACGGTATCTCGACGAAGTATTAAATATGTTGCCGCCTGAGGATGCGTTGCTGATATCGTTGTTTTACCTGAATGACCATTCGGTACAGGATATCAGTGTAATCACCGGGCTGGGGGTATCGAATGTGAAGGTGAAGTTGCACCGTATCCGAAAATTTATGAACTTTGAAATAAATAAACTCATATCGGAATGAAAAAGCAGGAAGATGACAAGCTTAAAGGCTTATTCAATGAGATGAGCTTTACCGAACCCTCAAAAGGATTCGAGAACAGACTGATGCAACAAATAAATATTGTTGCTGCCGAAAAGCAGAAGAAAAGATCTCTTCGGAACGCTATATATAATGTGTTGGCTATGATTGGCGGAGTACTAGCCATTATTGCCCTTCCGGTTGTTGTGTTCAGGCTATCGGGAATAAATCTTGCGGATTATAACTATTCGATTAAACTTCCGGATATGCAAATAGACCCTTTGTGGATATTGATGGGCTTTTCGGTATTAGTTTTGCTAATCGGGGATACGCTGATGCGTACTCGTCTGAAGAAAAAACAGCATTAAAGAATCTCTATAAAAAAATAAAACTCTTTAGGACCACCTAAAGAGTTCTCTTTTTTCTTGTTGACCTCAAGATTAGTTTTGAGGAGCTACAGCAGCAGAATCAACAACAGCAGTGTCTACTGGAGTTTCTACAACAGGAGCAGGAGCAACTACTGTATCAGCAGGAGCAACTTCTTCTGCAGGTTTAGAACCACCGTTACAAGCAACAAATGATGCTGAGAATGCAGCAACTGCTGCGAACAATAATACTTTTTTCATTTTACCTTCTGTTTTGACGAAAAATTGTAAATAATTATCTTTTCGAGTGCAAATGTAATATAAAAAATCACAACATGCGCAAAGATTTGCAAATGATTTACATATTTATGTGCATACTTTTCCGAAATGTTCAAAAATCTACCTCAAACATTCATTCTACTGTCAGAATTACTATATAATAGGCTTATTATTTGAATAATAAAAAAGGTATCCGTAAATAGGATACCTCTTTTATATGAAGTTTTTAGAACTCTCTAAATTATTGAGCAGCAGCATCAGCGAATTTTTTGCTGATTTCCGCAAACTTAGCAGCTTGTTCAGGAGTCATGTTAGCCAACTCTTTTTGAAGATCTTGTGACATGTTTGCAATGTCTTGAGCTACTTTAGTATACTCTTGAACTGCGGAAGCATCTCCGGTTTTTACTTTAGGATATAAAGCTACAGCTTTTTCTACCAATTCGGTGTATTTTGCTAAAGCATCTCCTTCAGCAGCAGGAGTGACAACTTCTACATTAGTAGAATCTTGGTCAGAAGCACCTGTTTCACTTTTTTTAGAATCGCAAGCTACAAACGAAGCTGTAAATGCAGCTACAGTAAGCATTAAAAAAATTTTTTTCATTGTTCGGAATTGTTTGTTTTTGATGAAAAATTACAAGCCTAATAGCTATATGTTAGCTACAAAAATAGAATAAATATCTGAAAGAAAAAGATATCCGTTCGATTTATCAATTTTATTTAATTTTAAGAATCCCTTTTTGTTTTCTGTTTTTTGTGTTTATTATGTTGATTTTTAGTTGTTTATCTTTTGTTGGCTGTGCGTTTGGTAATTGAATTGTAATATATACATAATATATATTTAATGTCAAATAAAAGTCAATGTCGTGATAATACCGGTTTTTTATTGGAACTAAAAGAGAGGGAATAGCTTTTGATTAATCTTTATTAAAAAGACGCCGGGATTGGTAACTTTCTTCTAAATTAGAGTGTTTTTAATTGACATACTAAATACGTATTGATATGAACATATATTTATCAGGAAAGCGTGTGCTCGTTTGTGGAGGGTCTCAGGGCATAGGATTTGCCTCGGCTCAGTTATTTGCCCGGTCGGGTGCATCTGTAACTCTGGTTGCCCGAAGCAAAGAGTCTCTCGAAACAGCTGTAAAAGAGTTATATGTAGGAGCGGATAATCAGGTACATGATTATCTGGAGCTGGATCTTGCCGATCCGTATAAGGCAACAAATGAGCTTTCGGTATATATTGGTGGTGGAAAAAATATCGATATACTTATTAATAATTCAGGAGGGCCTGCTCCGGCTGGATTGTTAGGAGAGAAACCCGAAAAGTTTTTGTCTTATTTTTCCCAGCATATTATAACTGCTCAATTATTTACGCAACTCGTTGTTCCTCATATGAAACAGGAAAAGTGGGGGCGTATCGTTAATATTATTTCCACTTCGGTCAAAGTTCCTATAGCCGGTTTAGGAGTATCTAATACAATACGTGGTGCTATGGCATCGTGGAGTAAAACGATGGCCGGAGAGCTTGCTCCTTTTGGTATAACCGTTAATAATGTATTGCCGGGCAGCACCGATACACAACGCATTGCATCTATCATTGCTACCGATGCTCAAAAGACAGGAAAGAGCGAAGATGAGGTAAGAGCTTTGCGCGAAGCGTCTATACCGATGAAACGTATCGGTAAACCCGAAGAGGTAGCTGCCGGAATCGTATTTCTGGCTTCGCGTGAGGCTTCATATATTACAGGTGTGAATCTTCCCGTTGACGGAGGAAGTACTCCTTCGATGTAGTGTTGTAATATTTTGGCAGGCGGGGATTCTTTATAAATCCATTATTTTTTGTACATTTACCAAAAGAGACTTTTTTGATAATCAAATAATATATTGATTAGATACTTACTGTTATTTATACGACAAGAATATGGATAAGAAAACAGCATTGGCATTAACTACGGTTGCAGTTGCAGCAGGTACGGCAGCATTAGTTATATATTATTTGAACAAGGAGAAGAAAAAAAAGAAAATAGCATTTCGTTTTGTTTAAGATGCCATTCTCTTTTCAGTCAGTTATAAAAAAGTAACGGAATATTTTACATTGCTTACGGTAAGCAAGACCGGAGTTTCGGTTGTTTCGATATATAAAATAATATTGAGCCTGTATTTAACGGATACAGGCTCGTTTTTTGTTTTATAATATGCCTTGAAAATCGGCGAGTAAAATAGCAAAGCAGATACACTCTGTCAAAACTGCTGCAATAATAAATCCGGCAATGGCTTTTACTCCTTTTACATTGCATGAGATACTGAATGCGTTGTATGATAGTATTAGCATCCAGATAGTAGCTACCATTATTATGATAACAAATATGCTCATAATCAGGTAATCGGTGCCGCTGGCTGTAGAAGCATTTCCTGTTATGGAAGAAAGCAGCGAATTGGTAACTTCTATCGAGCTCTTGGTAAATGTAGGGATACAGCCGACTAGTGAGACTAGCAACAGCGGCACTTTAGCAAGGGTAAGTGTGCCGGCTACATCTACCGGCCTGATACGCGATTTGCTTATCAATCGCCCTATAATATAGAGTATCAGTATAAAGATGATGAGTGCCGACAATGCTATACCGAGTGCCGATAATAACGGCAGGCTTGCCAGTTTGATCGATATTACTCCTGGATAGGCAATGCCATTGATTTGCCCTAAGACAACAGTGGCAATATAAATAATTAAGCCTATGATAAGAGCTTTTAGTCCGGCTATGCGCTCAAAGGGATTGATCAGCGATAAATTTTTGTTATTCATAATTATTTAGTTTAGAGATTATATCATCCAGACGGTTTCTTACTGTCGGATAGCTGAGGTTCAGTTGTTTTGCCATATCCTTCAGGCTACCGCTGCTTTTTACGAACTTCAGGATAAAATCCTGTTCATCTTCTGATAATTGAGCCAATAGAGGTAAGGTATATAAACCATTTACTTCCGTTTCGCAATATTCGCACCTGAGGCTCTTTACTTTCAGCTGTTGTTGACAACTGGGACAGATACAAGGTAACTTCATGTTTTTCTGATTTTGTTTTACAAATATAAATATAGTTTTTAATAAAACAAATGTTTGGTTTAATAAAATTAAGTTTGTTATTTAGTTTATGTTTGTTTTGTGTGATTTATTTCAGTTGTAAATGAAATTTGTTAGCTAAGGTTAAATAGTGCATACTAAGGTTTATGAATGAGGCTATGGGAGCGCTTTTTTATATCTTTGGTTCGATTTTACAGTTACTTATTTGTTTTTTATGAAAAAAGCGACGCTACCAGTCATTCTTCTGATTATCTTGCTTGGGCTGATCGCCCTTATTCTGTATCTGGTGAAATCGTCAGGTAAAGAAGAGCGTATATACGTTTCTCACGATATTGTTGTACAGCAGATCGAAGAATTAGGGAATCTCGAAGTTGTCAAATATAATATACAGGATGTGGTTCAGTATGAGAAAGTACGTACGTGGTTGCCCAATTCGAAAGCCTCATTGATGGTTGGCGGAGAGGTGATTGCTTGTGTAGATCTTACCAAAATCCGGAAGGAAGATATTATGACTGATAAAGATTCGGTGAGTCTGATATTGCCGATCCCCGAAATATGCCATTATAAGGTAGATCATTCTCGTTCGAGGGTATATAATGTCGAATATGGTTTGTGGGAAACCGCTAAGTTGGTAGATGCTGCCTATGCACAGGCTGAGGAACAGCTATATCAATCTGCCCTGAAAATGGGAATAGCAGAAGAGAGCCGCGAGAATGCTATTAAAGTACTTACGCCTATTTTGAGAGGTTTGGGTTTCACCAAGATCCATATCGGCTTCAAGACGGCAGCGGAAACTTTATCATCCGAAAATCCCAATATAAAACTGACTAAGCCTAATAAATAACCAAATTTCTAAATATTAGTAAATCAGATGCAGATATTGCAACTATCTTTTCCCGAATGGGACAACAAATTATTTTTGTTACTAAACGGTAAGCATACACCGGCACTCGATTTTCCGATGTATGCTATCAGTACCTATCTTTTTTGGGCATTGTGTTGTATAGCCCTTATCGCATTTATGATTTATCGCGACAGGCGGTGGGGAAAATGGGCTGCCTTGTTTATGATGATAGGTGTAGGTATGAATAGTTTGGCTAATAATTTACTCAAATTAGTCGTTATGCGCCCTCGTCCCGGTCACAATCCTTTATTTCAGGATGTGATACATCAACTCGAAGATCCGGGAATCACTTATAGTTTCTTTTCGGCACATTCGTCCAATTCGGTTTGTCTCGCTTTGTTTTCGGCATTATATTTCAAGAACAAATATTACTCGATTTTGGCTTTTGCATGGGCTATGTCTATTGCGTACAGCCGTATATATGTAGGCAAGCATTATCCACTCGATGTTCTGTTCGGGCTGGCTTTCGGTGTGCTTACAGGAGGTATATCTTATTGGTATTACAACCGTTTTCACAGGCGTAAGTCTGCTTTGATAAAGGATTAATCAAAGAATCTGATAAACAGTCTTTTCCATGAAGTATTTCTATATCGTTTTCTGCTTGTTTCTGTCGCTGTCTGTTGAGGTACAGGCACAGGTGTCAAAAAAATACGGGGTTGTAAATCTGGAGGGCGAAGTGTTGGTTCCTTTTATATATGAAGAAATAACACCGTTCGAGAATGGTTATGCCCGTACTATGCGCAGAGAACGTTACGGACTGATAGATATATCGGGGAAAGAAATCATTCCGGCGCAACAATACCATGATATGGGGAAAGTTGACGCAGGCATGATAATAGTGATGCGTAACAAACTCTATGGAGTAATAGATACGGAGAACAGAATTCTGGTACCGCTCGAGTATAAGAATATTCTACCGTTGGCTAATAATCATTTTTTAGTATATAAAACGATCACATCGGGTGTTGTCAACAGCAATGGAGAATTAACAGTTCCGTTATCCAATAGTATATTAATGCCATTTTCGGGAGATCGTAACTATCTGCTGTCGAATGATATGTACAGACAGCAAAGTAAAGTGATCGACACAGAGAATAGGGAAGTTGCGTTTGAGCAGAACTCGAGTATACGCGATTTTGGTAATGGATATCTCGGATTGAGGCAAAGTAAACCAAATACTTACAAGGTTGTAGATATTCACGGGAAAGAGATTTGTTCCGGGTTGACCGTGCAGGAAAACCAACGGTTCACGGGTGATTATCTTCGTTATCATGATCAAGGAAAACTAGGCCTGATGAATATTCGAGGAGAGGCTGTTCTGCCTCCCGTTTATAGCCGGATTTTCGATTTCAATAACGGCTATGCAAAAGTTGTGCAAGATTCGACACGATTTGGAGATAACCAGATCGGGATGGTTGACGAGCAAGGCCGTGTGATTGTCCGCTGTATGTACGATGGCTTGGGTGAACCTTCCGATGACCGGATTATGGCTTTTGCAGTACAAAAGCATGGTTATCTCGATTTGAAGGGTAGGGTAGCCATCCCGTTCAATTACGATTCGGCAACTGATTTTAAAGACCATATGGCAATTGTGTCGAAGGATAACCTATACGGGGTTATCGATACCGGAGGCCGCCAAGTGTTGCCTTTCGAATATCGCCAGTTGAGATACTTGGGTAATTCGCTTTTTGCAGCCAGTCGCCAGCTAAAATGGGGCATTATTGATTCGTCGGGTCGAGAGATAATACCTTTCACCTATGATTCTGTAGGCGAAATATATAATGACCGTTACATTACGGTTCAAAAAAATCAGAAGTGGGGAGTAATTAATTTGTTGGAATACGAGGTACTGCCTTTTATCTATAAATCTATTGTGGATTATTCCGATGGTGTATTTATAGTCACCAAATGATGGTATTCTGGAATAATAATGGGCAATTTCAATTCGTTTATTAGGAGATAAAATCTGGAAAATATTGTGTCTGATGTTCCATCGAAGGGAACAAGGAGGATTCCGTCTGTTAATTTAATATAGCTTACTGAACTTTTGGATATAATTAGTGTTTATTTAGAAAACAGTGAAAAGAGACGTTATATTCTAAAAAATAAGTGAAATGAAAAAGTTTTATGTATTGTCAATCAGTTTGGTAGCTGCACTTTCTTTCGTTGCATGTAATGGTGCAAAAACAGGTTCTTCGGATGTAAATCCGGATTCGGTTAATGTCGTTAATGACATACAAAATGCGGTAGACACTGCTAGCCGCGCGGTACAAGATGGTACTCAGCAAGCTGTGGAAGGCGCTGATCAGGCAGTAAAAGATGGCAAAGAGGATGCTAAAGATCTTTTGGATAAGGCTAAAGACGAAACAAACAAAGCTGTGGATAAAAGCAAAGAGGCTGCAAAAAGCGGAGCTGACGCAGTAAAGAATGAAGCTAATAAAGCTGCTGATAAAACAAAAGAGGTAGCTAAAGATGTTAAACAGGACTTGAAGAACGAAGCAAACAAATTGAAATAAGAGAACAACAAATTCGCTCAGACAGGCAGAAAGGTTTTCCGGATATTTTCGGAAAGCTTTTCTTTTTTTGAGTTTATTTAATGACTTCCGGCTAAACATTTTTGCGTATTGTACCGTTTATTGAATAAATGATTGTTATATTTGACCATACTTAATGCAAGTTGGCAAGCAGGGAAATACATCATTAGGAGATTGTTGTCTATATACTTGAACGTAATATTTAGATGAAAAACAATAAGATAGCTCCTATATATGCAAAGAATATAATATAGATTGATAACATAATAAAAAGTAAGATTTATGAGAAATTTTTTATTAGGATTAGCAGTAGGTGTAGCTGCAGCTTATGTTGCAACTAAACTCGTTGATGACGAAACTCGTGCCGAATTATGTAAAGAATTAGATGATGCAACAGATAAAGCTAAAGAAAAATTCAGACACGGAGTAAGTACCGGCCGTGGAAAAGCCCTCCGTATGGGAGTGCGTGCCAGACAGGAATACCGTGCAGGTAAGAAGAAACTAAGCCAGCAGGCCGGTGATTTTGCAGGTAAGCTGTCGGAAGAATTAGCGGAGCTGGAAGAAAAAGCGAAAGCAAAAGCAGCTGAAGTAAAAGCTTGATTGTGAGATTCTATTCCGTTGATAGCGGGGTAGTGTTTTGAATATATATTATAAGAACAGACGGGATAAAAGTATTTGATCCTGTCTGTTTTATTTGACTACTATTTGTTGTGATTTTTATTACTATGGATTCTTTAAATAACACAGATCTTTTAAAAACAGCTTTGGTACTCGAAGGAGGAGCTTTACGCGGAGTTTTTACTTGCGGGGTGCTCGATTGGATGATGGACAATGATATTCAGTTTCCGTATGTCGTAGGGGTTTCGGCAGGTGCATGTAATGGAGCCTCTTTTATTTCGAGGCAGCGCGGCAGAGCCCGTTACAGTAATATAGAGCTGTTGGATAAATACAAATATGTAGGTTTGAAGCATTACATACGGAAACGGAATGTAATGGATTTTGATCTGCTGTTCGACGATTTTCCGAACCGTATTCTTCCATTCGATTTCGAAACGTATGGAAATACAAAGACGTGTTTCGAGATGGTTGTCAGCAATTGCCTGACGGGTGAAGCCGAATATATGCAGGAATACAACGACCATAACCGGTTGCTCGATATACTGAAAGCTTCGAGTAGTATGCCCATTTTTTCGCCTGTAACAGATGTTGATGGGGTACCGATGCTAGATGGAGGAGTGTGTGATTCTATTCCCGTAGAACGGGCTTTATCACAAGGGTATCAGAAAATGGTTGTAGTTGTAACCCGAAATAAAGGGTATAGAAAGAAATCAGATGGAATAAAGCTGCCTAGTTTGTTTTTTCGTAAATACCCGAAGATGAGGGAGGCTATCAATCAACGTAACGAGATATATAACCACCAGCTGGATATGGTAGAGAGGCTCGAATCTGAAGGGCTTGCAGTGGTGATCAGACCTCTCGAGACAATGACGATCAATAGGATAGAGACCAATACGGAGGTATTGACTCACTTCTATAATCACGGTTATGATTGTGCTGCTATAGCATTTAGGGATATCGCTGTTCTAAATTCCTCAGTAAGCAAATTCTGAGAGGAATTTTACGTAAAGACTCCAAAGGAAGACCAAAATTGCAATTTTAATCCCGGTACCTACTATTATAGCACCTGCTATTTTCAGATTTTTGTGTTCTTTAGCAAAAGCTACTGCGAGAGTTATTATTCCGCCTAATGTGATAATAGCACAAATTGCATAATAGAAGTAAAAGGCGTAATCTAAGGCTTGAGTTTCCATGTTCTGATAATTTAAGATGATGGTAAATGTTAATGGTTTATACCCTTGGCAAAAAACTTACGTGCTTCTTTGTAGCCTTGCCTTTCGTAAAACCGGTGAGCATCGGTACGGGTTTCCCTGCTGAATACATTTATTGAAGAACAGCCTTTGTTTTTAGCTGTCTGATATGCAAACTCTTCCATCTGTTTACCGATTCCTTTGCCACGGGTACTACTGTCAACGACAAAATAACCTATTTCGCAAAAATCGCCGTCAAAAGCCAGCTGTAACGAATAGTGTAAGGTAATAAAAGCCTCAACTTTTCCGTTTTCGGTGTACACAAATACTTCATCGGACTCGGATTCTAAAAGTTTTTCGAGCCTTTCTTTTATAATTTCCACAGGATATTCGTACCCCAGTTGGTCTAACAAATCTTTTATAATGCTGCAATCGGCAGCCCATGCATTGCGTATCGGCATTGTTGTATGGTATGCATTAAATATTATCCGATAAATATACGAAAAAAATAAAAAGGCTGTATTTATGATAATTGGAGCGTTATAGATTTTGATTATTATGGCTTCGATTAAATAGATAGAATGTTTTGAACATTTTCTGACCGAATATGTTTATATTTGTACAAGAAACAAAAATTTAAAAACAAAAAGCTATGAGTACAACAACATTGAAGAAAACAGAAGGAATCACAGCTACCACTAAAGAAGTAGGAGCATTTGTAGGACAAGTCTTTGGATTTAACAACAGTCTTAAATTGTATCACTGGCATGTAACCGGTGTAGCTAGCTACGCTCAACACATTGCTATTGATCAGGCTCTTGAAGATCTGTCTGAAGCTACTGACCGTTTGGTAGAAACTACTTATGCGTTGGCTGGTGATTTAACTATTGTTATTCCGGAAACAAAAACACCGGGTGATCTTGTTAAGCATATTTCTGCATTTTATGATGTAGTAGAAGATGGCCGTAAATATTTTACAGAAGCATTTACACAAGCTATCATAGATGATTACGAAGAAGCTCTTCAACAATTACTATATAGAGTGAAAAGATTACAATAAGGTGTATTTGTTACACTCTTATAATAAAGGTCTTAGCGATTCAGCTAAGACCTTTTTTTTACATTATGTGTAAATGTGAAAAAAAGTTATAAACGCAAATGTACCCTAGTTATTAAATTCTAAAATGTCGTAATAACACAAGAGTTCGGTGTCATATCACATATATTTGTAATCTAAAAATAGAGTTGTTGTAGAATTTTTTCCTAATTATCATTTAACTATGAAAAACACATAGAATAGTTAGCACTAGTTATGGAAAATACCTGGGCGCATTTCTTCTCTAATGTGGAATAAAGTCTTTAGATATGTTTATGTTTTGCGTAGATAGCGATCACAGACTATTTGTGTAAAGGAGAAGACTAGGTATTTATGACAACAGGTTGTAGTGATTACAACCTGTTGTTCTTTTGTTCAATACTTTACCCCGATAAATGGGTTATAGTTGCCTGCTGTAGCCAAAAAAGCACTATATTTGTGTTGGTTATCCATTGTGCTCAATTGTTTTGACTGCATTGCGGTAAAAAGTAAGTAGCTAGAGTTCTTGTCCGGAAGTACAACTGTCTGATTCTTTTGGCACCGGACTAATTAATTAGGAGGTTTTAAAACCTAAGTTTTCTATTACAAATTTAATATGGCATCTACAATTACATTTTATATTGCCCGTCATGGCAAAACATTGATGAATACACTCGATAAAGTTCAGGGATGGTGCGATTCTCCTCTGACAGAAGAGGGAATAAAGGTTGCGGAATATCTCGGAAAAGGTTTTGGAGATTTGCATTTCGATGCTGCTTATTGCAGTGACCTGAGGCGTACACGCCAAACTGCTCGGATAGTATTGGAGTCGAAAGGTCAGCCAAACCTGTCTGTTACCGAGAAATACGGATTCAGGGAAGCTTGTTTTGGCAGTTACGAAGCAGGATACAATCAAAAAATGTGGAGAGATGCAGCTTTGTATATGCATTATACCGGTATAGAGGAAATGTATAATGATATTTTTTCGGGCAGGGCATCACACAGTGATACTCTCGATACTATCAATAAACTGGATACAATGGGGCTTGCCGAAAGTTTTGTACAGGTTGAAGAACGGGCACAGGCGGCGCTCAAGGAAATTGCAATACACGAGTCGGTCGAAGGACGAGACAAGAATATCCTGATAATAGCTCACGGTATGAGTATCATCTGTTTGTTGCACAATTTGGGAGGAAAGGACTTGTTGACCGGAGCGCTTGATAATGCAGCCGTGTGTAAAGTAACCTATTCCGAAGGTAATTTTACAGTTCATGCCATGGGAGATATGAGTTACGTAGTTCGTGGTAAAGAGCTCATTTGGTAATGATTTTAAAAGTATACAATATGGATAAGATAATACGCGTATTTACATATAGCTGCTGTATGGCAGCATTGCTATTGGTTTCATGTAAAGGAAAAACCGTTCAGGGCGATGGTAATGTGGTATCGCACGAAATAGCTATCGATATCTATAACGAAATAAAAGTCGAAGGTGCTATAGATGTAGTATATGAAGCAAAACCCGATGAGGCTGCTTACCTGAGAGTGGAGGCTGATGACAATATAATTCCGTTGATAGATATTAAAACAAAGGGAAGGACTCTCGAAATAAAATCGAAGGAAAGCATCAATCCCAGTCGTTTTATTGTCTATACTAATTCACCAAGCCTGAAGTATATAGAGAGTAAAGGAGCTTCGCATATTAATTTGCGCGGATCTATTGCAGGCACTCAGTTGAAAGTGGAAATGAAAGGCGTTGGAAACTTTTCGGCTGAAAACCTGATTTACGAGAAGGCTGAGTTCAAGCTTCAGGGAGCCAACGAAATGACTATTGCCGGACAATGCCATAAAGCTAAGTTCGAGCTGAGTGGAACGGGTGATATTAAAGCTGTGAATATGGCTGTTGATGAACTGGAATGTAATCTCAGTGGTAGTGGGAATATGGCTGTGAATGCTGTCGAAAAGATGAGTGTCGAAATAAAAGGAAAAGGGAATATCTCTTATACCGGTAACCCTCAGATAGCCAAGCAAAAAATAAAAGGTGCAGGCTCGGTGAAAGTGTTATAAAAGAACTCTGAGAACAAATAGCTTATGGAGGATATTCTGGACGAAGTGTTTGATCTGGCCGGAGATATTACGGATGGCGTAGACATTATCCCCGGAAATGGACGAGGTTCGTCCGGCGATGATGACGATGAGTTTAAAGATAAAAAAG
Organism: Indolivaga macrotermitis; assembly: GCF_900128985.1. GTDB lineage: Bacteria > Bacteroidota > Bacteroidia > Bacteroidales > Dysgonomonadaceae > Dysgonomonas_A > Dysgonomonas_A macrotermitis. The sequence goes on from NZ_FQUC01000016.1 coordinate 47,672, forward strand.
ATAAGCCAGAAAGTAAAACGAAAAAATCGGCAGCTTCAGTTGTCGATTTCCTTGTTTCCGCCGGATTGATCATTATTGGTCTTGTGTTGGCAGGTGCAATAGGAGCTTACATATATCTGATGATATAACGATAAAGTTAAAAAATGAAAGATATACAAATTATAGGGTTTGATGCAGATGATACTCTCTGGGTGAATCAGACCTATTTTGATGAAGCTGAATATAAATTCAGGGAATTGCTGTCGGATTACTTGCCTTTTGAGCAGATTTCGGGAGAACTGCTTAAAATAGAGATACAAAATATGCCTTTGCTCGGATTCGGGGTTAAGGCTTTTACTATTTCGATGATCGAGGCTGCGCTGAAAATATCAGAAAATAAAATCTCACATGAAGCTTTATCCCAAATAGTGGAAATAGGGAAAGGGATTATGCAAAAACCTGTAGAGTTGCTCGATGGGGTAGAGCATGTACTTACACGGCTCAACGGACGTTATAAGCTGGTTGTAGTGACCAAAGGAGATTTGCTCGATCAGGAGAGGAAGCTGAAGGGCTCGGCGCTCGAACATTTTTTTCATCACGTGGAGATTGTAAGCGATAAACAAAAAGACGATTACAGTAAATTATTGAAACAGTTGGATTGCCATCCCGATAATTTCCTGATGATAGGCAATTCGATGAAGTCCGATATTGTGCCCGTACTCGATATAGGGGCGCATGCCGCTTATGTGCCATTCCATAGCACATGGGCGCATGAGGCTACTGAGCAAAAGGTTTTTAATCCGCGTCTTATCCGTATAGATACTATTGCCGAAATACTGCCATATCTCGAATAAAGGGGTAGGGTGAAGGTGGTTCTGTACTTTTTTTGTACTTTTGCCAGACGATGAACTTTGTTAGCACTAAATACCATACAGAATACAGGCCGTTTGGCTGGAAAGCCTGGCGGATGCTGCAGGGACCTGCTTATACAGCAGACTAGACTTACTATACCTCACCAAACTATATCCTTTTATTAAGTGTTTTATTTCAGAATATGTTACTTCCATACTGTTTGATCGTGTGGCATGTATCATTATTTAATCCGGTATAAGTATGAAGACTACCCGTAAACCTTTTAATTATTCATTTTTGAGTTTCTTCCGGCATAATGTAAACGGAGGAATGTTACTTATGATCACGGCTGTTTTGGCAATGGTCATAGCCAATTCGGCATGGAGTGAGTGGTATACCGAATTTTGGAGCTATCCGATATCGTTACAGATAGGCAGTTTTAATCTATTCAGTCACCACGGAGCGCCGCTTACCCTTGCAGCTTTTATTAATGACGCTTTGATGGCGATATTTTTCTTCCATGTAGGGCTGGAGGTGAAGCGTGAGATTCTGGTCGGTGAGTTATCGTCTCTCTCTAAAGCTTCTTTGCCTGTAGTTGCAGCAATCGGGGGGATGGTTGTGCCCGTGTTGGTTTACCTGTTCATTGCAGGAGATGATCCCGGATCGCGAGGGGCCGCTATTCCTATGGCTACCGATATAGCCTTTTCACTGGGCGTATTAAGCCTTCTGGGTTCGCGTGTTCCTATGAGCCTCAAGATATTTCTGATGGCTTTTGCCGTAGTCGATGATATAGGTGGTATCTTAGTGATAGCTATTTTTTATTCGTCGCATCTCGATGTCACTTATCTGGCTGCTGCTATGGGACTGTTTCTGGTGTTGTGTGTAGCTAATTATAAGAATGTAAGCTCTATTGCGCTCTATGTGTTGATAGGGATCGGTATTTGGTATTTATTTCTGCAATCAGGTGTACATAGTACTATAGCCGGGGTGTTGGTTGCGTTTTCTATTCCGGCACGTCCCAAGTTACGCATAGGTAAATATATCGATAGGATACGAACCAGTATCGATGCTTTTCCCAGAGATATGGATTCGGATCAGATATTGTCGAAAGACCAGATCAGTGAACTTAAAAATATCGAAGCGGCATCTAATAAAGTGATTTCTCCCCTTCAGTTTATCGAAGACCGTCTGCATGGAGTTGTTAATTATTTTATTATGCCCGTATTTGCCTTTGTCAATGCAGGTATTGTTTTCGAAGGCAACCTTCTCGATTCGTTAGGGCCTGTTACTTATGCCGTGTTGGCTGGGCTGGTCCTTGGTAAGTTTGTAGGGATCTTTGCTTTCACATGGATAGCTGTGAGTTTTAAGTTTGTAGCATTGCCTGATGGCTGTCGCTGGAAAGAGATTCTGGGAGTATCGTTTCTCGGAGGTATTGGCTTTACAGTGTCGTTGTTTATAGCTAACCTGTCGTTTGGATCGGCCCATCCAGATCTGTTAAACGAGGCGAAAATGGGAATTGTTGCCGGAACTTTGGTTGCCGGAATTTTGGGCTATCTGATTTTGTCCAGATCGTTGCCTGCAAAGGGGAAATAGATATAGAAAAAATGTTTAATCGAAAAAATTTATAAAGAGGCAAGTGCGAAAAATATAGTGCATTTTCGCACTTGTCTTTTGTTGTAATTTTATTCTGTAAGATCGCTGATTTCTGCTATCGGACCGTTTGCTTTAACGGATGTAATACCGTTTTCACGCCCCGAAGTACTTTCGTACATTTGGCTTGTTCCTATCACCTGACCGTTGGTCGCTTTCAGGTTGAAGTAGTATTTACCGTTAGACGAGTCTTTCTTTTCGTAACGCGAATCTTCCGGACTATTCTTTTTTACTGATTCTATCCCATTGATACAGTTTGCTTTAGTCGTGTATCCTTCACTAGTAAGTATAACTTGTCCGTTGCCAGCTTTGAGATTAAACTGAAACTCTCCATTCTTTCTTGTTGTGATTTCAAATTTTGCCATAGCTTGTCTTTTTAGGTTTTAAATATCAATTCTAAAACATCTAAAGATAATGATATGTTCAGCAGAAGAAAATATTATCAGGTTTTACTATTTTTATAGGTCTTAAACCCTAATTTTAGTGTTAATAAAAGTATATATGCTAGAATTGTAGTTTTTTCATCTGCGTTTAACCCTTTTATTTAGCGGTTTCCAGAAATATAGTATCCTATATTTACTTCTATTTTTATTTTTATAAATATCTGTATATTAATTAATTGGCATGTTTTGTTTTGTTTGGTTATATAAGCAACTTCTTCATAATTAATACTAATGCGATAATTTTAGTTTAAATTTAGTGTGTTGATATTCAGTTGTTTGCTAAAAAAAAGCAAATGTTAAAAAAAATGCAGTCTATTGTTTAATTCGCTACCGTGACCTTACTTTGTAATCGTAAATCAGATAGGTGCTACTATCTAATAGTCAGAAAAAGAAAAAGATACGACTATGTTTGACAAAGATAAAATAATTAAACAGATACTCGAACCCGACGGATATATTTTGCCATATATTATAGAGGATTGTTATTGGACGGATTATATTTCGATACAAGAACATGAGGATATAGAACATAATGTGAGGCATAACTATTCAACTGCTCAGAAAAATACAGTTATTGATATTAAAATATTACAGACTATATTAAAAAGTAAAATATATAATCAGAATTAAACAATAAGCTTACACAGCAATAAAAAGTAGATGATTACAGACGTTTAACATATGCTCTTAATAGTATTTTCACAACAACTCTAGAAACAACAATCTATTATATTTTTCCGATGAACCAATAAATAACTTATTATGTTATATTAGAACAGAGGAGTTGATTTATTTTGTTATCAACCAATACAATTATACAGTACTCAATTTCAGGTGAGAGACGATATTTAATACGAAGGGATCAATGAATGTATATTTATAACTATGCTAGTCTCTCTATTATTATTAAGAAACATCTATGCAACACTCTTAGAAGGGATTAAAAAAGACTTCTACTATAATCAATTCTACTCTTGGCTTTCCCGATATCGGTTTTTACCGGCTATCGGGAAAGCTTTTTTATAGCGTTTCGTTGTTTATCTTATTTGTTCCCGGCTCGGGTTGGTCGATGTAATCACGTTTGATAAGATCGAAACAAAGCAGAAATAATGAGATAAGGAGAGGCCCGAAAATAACACCCCAGAATCCGAACAAGGTTAATCCGATTACTACCCCGAAAATTGTGATAAGGGGATGTGTGTCGGCCAGTTTCTTTTGAAGCAGGAAACGGATAAGGTTATCGACATTGGATATTACTACCAGTGAATAAATGACCAGACCAACAGCATGTCCTACATCTCCCGACAGGTACAGGTACAGAGCCAGAGGGAACCACACAAGGGCTGTACCGAGTAAAGGTATAATGGTGGCGAAGCAGGTTACCAGCCCAAACAGAATAGGACTGGGGGTACCGAATATCAGATAGCCGATGGCGGCTATGGCGCCTTGTATAATGGCCAGTAACGGAATACCGATTGCATTTGAACGGACTATTACATGTGTTTCATTAATTACTTTCTGCTTGTTACTTTCTTTAAATGGCAATATATCATAGATGTAATTTTCCATACTTCGTCCACCTAAGAGCATAAAATAGAGAACGAAAAGTAGTACTATGCAGTTGATTATAAATGAACTGACCTCACCCAAAATCATTTGTGCCCCTTTGGTTAAGTAGGTTGTAGCTGCCGATAGGTTATCGCTGCTGAGTAGGTTGTAGCCTGTTCTTTCTTCAATCTTGAGTATCAGGTCGCGGAGTGTATTTATCAGTGATTCGGGATTCAGGTCGAATGATTGTATTCTGTTGACCAATAGCCACATAACCAGAAATGTAGGGATAAGTATACACAATATGACACCGATAAGTAAAATAGTCGCAGCCAAGCTTTTATTGAATTTACGCTTTTCGGTCATCCCGAACATGTATTTGCGTGTAAGCAGATACAGTGTAAATGCTCCCAGTACTCCACTCAGAAAGGGTAGTGAATAGTATAAAATAATGAAGCCTAATGTTCCCGTAATAATGATCAGCGACCATTTCCAATACTGTTCTTTCGATTGTGCCATAGATTTTGTTGCCTTATTCGTTTTTAGGATGTGCAATATCCCGGATTGCTCTTACGCTGTGAAATTTATTTTTGCCACAAAAAAAGAACAACCTGACGTGCGATATTGTTTATCGAAAATTTAAATGAAGGCGCACATCTGCTTGCCAGCGCATACTATTATTCATCCATCAGACGTTGGAACTCGTCGATAAAAGCTCCCAGTTCCCGTCCGTCTATCAGTGAGTGATGTACATGTATAGAAACCGGCATGGAGCGCAACCCGTTTACCTCGCTCATTTTTCCGAATGAGATTTTTGGGCAGCCTACGGCATCGTGCCTAAAATTGGATGCGTGTGACAGCGATGTGAAATCGATCCACGGAACAGCAGAGTAATGAATGGCATTGATATTGATGCCGGGAGTTAATGAGTCGTTCTGCCTTACTTCTTCGATATTTTTACGTGCCTCTTCTTGAAAGAGAGCGAAATCTTCGTAATAATCCATGTGACAAAATCCGAAAGACCCGTCCGGACGGTCTACTGTAGATTCAGGATGAATAGAATCGTAGCGGTACACCTCATTTCCTTCTATACGGTAATGGAAGGCATCTATGGCGTTTACAGCCATCGTACATTTATGTAAATAATAGAGGAAGAAAGACGTTCCCAGCTCCTTGCTCCGTTTGTACGCTTTGGTGCAGTCTATCCGGATACAGATTCCGTGATATGGTTCGTCGAAATTTTTGAAGAGGAGGTAGTGCCCTTTCCGGTTCCACTTGTCTATGTCTATTTTCTGTCTCATGAAAGGTTTGTTGTACGATGTGTTCTTTACGGAAAATTATTTATACAAATATAGTCAATGATAGTGGAAGTATCCACAAATAGGCGGCAGCAAGTATTTAATGATGTACTTTCGGGATATAAACGGCTATCATCTTTTTACTTACAAAACAGAAAAAAGAGTTTGGTATCCGGAAATGTTCCGTAAAAAAGAGAAAATACCTCAAGCATGGTATTGCCGATACCTGCAGGTTTCATACATTTGCTATCGGGTGTATAATTCTTTTCGGAAAGGTATATGCCCCGATGAATAAAATATAAACCTAGAAATAAAATACAGTGATGAGTAAATTAAGATTCGAAACATTGCAAGTGCATGCAGGACAAGAAGCAGATCCAACCACTTTGTCGAGGGCTGTGCCGATTTATCAGACCAGTTCGTATGTTTTTCCCGATGCACAATACGGTGCCGACTTGTTCGGGCTGCGCAAACTGGGTAATATCTATACCCGTTTGATGAATCCGACCAGCGATGTTTTCGAAAAGCGTATAGCTGCCCTCGAAGGAGGTATTGCCGCTCTGGCTACATCGTCGGGGCAGTCGGCTCAGTTTATTGCGCTCAATAATATACTGTCGGCAGGCGACAACTTTGTTACTACATCGCACTTATACGGAGGTACATACAATCAGTTTAAAAACCAGTTTAAACGTTTAGGTATCGAAGCACGTTTCACGCCGAATGATAATCCTGAGGAATTCGAAAAACTGATTGATGCTAAAACAAAAGCGATCTATCTTGAGACTATCGGTAACCCCGACCTGAATATACCCGATTTTGAAGCTGTGGCTGCCGTTGCCGATAAGCACGGATTACCTTTGGTGGTCGATAATACCTTCGGGGCAGGAGGGTTTCTTTTCCGCCCGATAGAGCATGGTGCGACTATTGTTGTAGAGAGTGCCACCAAATGGATAGGAGGGCATGGTACATCGCTCGGAGGTGTGATTGTCGATAGCGGCAAATTTGACTGGAGCAACGGACGTTTTCCGGAGTTTACCGAACCTTCCGATAGTTACCACGGACTTGTATTCTGGGATGCTTTCGGGGCGAATAGTCCTTTTGGAAATGTTGCGTTCATCATGCGTGCCCGTGTAGAAGGGTTGCGCGACTGGGGAAATGCTGTCAGTCCTTTCAATTCGTGGCTGTTTATTCAGGGATTGGAGACTCTTTCGTTGCGTGTCGAACGTCATGTCGAAAATGCTCAGACTATTGCCGAATGGCTCGAAAAGCACCCGAAAGTAGAATACGTCAATTATCCCGGACTGAAGAGCAGCCCGTATCATCAGTTGGCTAACCGCTACTTCAAAAACGGAGCAGGAAGTATCCTCACTTTCAAAATAAAGGGAGATAGCCGTAAAGCGGACGAATTTATCAATAATCTTTCGTTGTTCAGCCATCTGGCGAATATCGGCGATGCCAAATCGTTGGTTATACATCCGGCAGCTACTACGCACGAACAACTTTCGGAAGAGGAGAAGATTGCTACAGGCGCCGTTCCCGGCTTGTTGAGATTATCGATCGGTATAGAAAATATCAACGATATACGCGAAGATCTGGAACAGGCGTTCGATAAGATTTAATATTGTAGACTTTACCGATAATCGGATAAAAAAGGAATCTCCATTATAGAGATTCCTTTTTTTTATTCTGCCCTGTTCAGCCCCGAAACTTATTTTGTACCACTGATGTTTATATAAGGTAATTCAGGAATTTATGGATGCAGGTAAAAGTAAGCATTGCCTTAATTGTGGCAATATTGTTGAAGGTAATTTTTGTAGCAATTGCGGTCAGTCGGTTCATGTATCGAGAATCAATCCGAAGCATGTAGCTGAAGAGCTACAGTACGGGCTGCTCCATGTCAATAAGGGAATGATTTTCACTATTAAAGAACTGATCATAAATCCGGGACCTACCATAAAGAATTATATCGGAGGTAAAAGGGTGAAGTATACTAAACCGTTTTTATTCCTGATAGTTATCGGGTTGATTTATAGTCTGATATTCCATTTCTTTCACTATTTTCCGATGGAAGAGATGAACAACCATTATACCCCGATATATGATTATATCCCTCTCCAGCATTGGTATTCGGCACACTACTCGCTGATGTTGCTATGTCTGATTCCGTTTTATTCCCTGTCTACATACTGGTTTTTCCGCAGACAGAAATATAATTATGTAGAGCATCTGGTATTATTCTCTTACCTTACCGGAGCTAAAATATTCATATTGCTTCTTTTCTATCCGGCGATATATCTGACAAGGTCGGCACATTTATATCAAATAGTCCAACTTGTATCCGAAGCCTATCTGATATGGGGACTTGTACAGTTTTTTAAGACAACTTCATGGATGCGAAGTGTCCTGAAAGTTATATCCTGTATAATTCTGGTGCTCGTAATTCTGCTGGTACTTGTTTACCTGCTGTATCTTATGCTCCGGTATTACGATCTCAGATTATGAGAAGCGCCTGTTTGGATGATTTATCTCTTAGACAGAATTTCCTGATATTGTTTGTAATACTCGCTGCGGATGAAGGGTTCTTTCATAAACGAAGTATCCCGCAACTCGGGCATCTGAGCCATATCATCTCCGATAAACCACGGATAGTATCCTATGTAGTTTTTGACAAAGAATATCAGCCGGTTATTAGCTTCCTGTTGTACTCCGTTCAGGAATATCCGGTCGGCATATTTACCGCTTAGGGTCAGATTGTCGGACGATCCGTCACTGTAATTGATCGTCAGTACTATACGGGCATCAATGCTCTCCTTTTCCGGCGATTCTTTCAACAAGGCTATCTGCTCCTTCAACCTGCGTATACGGGTTGTATCGGTTATGCTGCCGTCTAAGATCCCTTTGCGCTCTTTGTTGAAGTCGGGTATCTGTTTTTGTATATCCTGAGGCAGGATAGGGGATGTAGTTTCGGGTAAATAGTTATAATACAAAGCCGAAAGAGTTTTCACACTTTTATCGGCAGCCAGTTGAGCGGTATCTTGTTGCTGTTGTTCCTGAGTTTTTGGCTTGCAGCAATATAAAGTCCCTATTGAGATAAGTAGAAATGCAAAGAGGGTGTATTTTTTCATTGTCGTAATTATTGAGTGTTTTTATAATTGTCTTTAGAAGCTGTTATGCAGGCTTGGGATATTGGGCACCCTGTCGAAAACCCTGGGCTGCTTGCCGAAGCGTTTTACGATAGTCATTTGCAAACTCATGGTGCTGATTCCCCGGCTCATGTTGTCGGAATAGAAAGTATAGACATGATTGTCGAAAAACGAGGTCGATACCGACCATTCTTTACCATGATATCCCAATGCCACACGGGGATTGAACGACGGGTACAATTCGGGTTTACTATGTAGTTTATTGATACTCTCGGTGCCGACGTTGAATCCTACAGTCATCGAAACGGCAGCGAAGAAACGCTTCTTGATGACCCAACTATAAGCATAGCCGACATTTACACCTATCTGTATGTTTTTTTGTATCTCGCTGATACTGTCTGTTTTACCTTTTGGGTTGGTGACAATAATAGGACCTTCGGCATCGATCCTGTTTTTGTAGAGGCTACCACCCAGAATAAAACTTCCTACCGATCGCAATTGTACTTCGCTGAGGTCGAATGCCGCCTTGTACGAAAAACGGTTGCCGTTGAATACATATTGTCCTGTTACCCCGTATTGCGAAACTTTGGTGTCGGGTGTTACTTCAAATACAGACTCGTCTTCGCCATCGAATTTGTACATTCCCTTGTGTTTCTGGAAGGCAAAATCGAATACAAGCTTACGTCCGTAGTAGTGGTACTGAAAAGCCAGTGTGTGTGTCTTACCCTTCTTGCGGTCTCTTAAAAAAGGAAACCCGTATGATCCGCTGATCGAGGAGTTGTTCCACGATATACCAAGCCCGATACTTACAGGGCGGTTGGTGCGGTATTCGAAGTCGTCGTGCCCGTCTACACTGAAATCCTGAAAGACCGAGGTATAATGTTGGATAAAATATGTCCGTAAAGAGAAATTTTGCTCAAACGGCTGGATATACAAACTGTCGATTTGTGCTGTAGCCGCATGTACAGGAAAAAAAAATAACAGAAACGGAAAAGCACGCATCATGTTAAGATAACCTGTTGAAACATATTTTTTTAATCTGTACGATAACTGCTGTAACATATTCTTTTTTACCTCAAGATTTCGGGATAGCGCACAAAAATAAAAAAAATATGCAGCGAATACTATCTTTTGTCGTCTTACCTTATATAAAATGCGTGAAATGTAATGCTCCCGGCCGGTGCTGTTGAGTGATTGATCGGCTATTATTTGGGAATATTTTCCTTAAGCGCTACTGTTCAGACAATTATTGTTGTGTTTACTTTTTTATTTATCAAACGAATTTTAGTAGAGGTTTAATTAGTAATTTTGCATCTGCTGAACTGGAAAAAATATATAGAAATGAAGAAGATTGTTTTCGTGTTTTTGTCCCTTTTGCCTTTAATATCTAGTGTCGGACAAAATACAAGAACCTTAACCTTAACCAAACCCGGTACTCTTTCGATGAAGCTTTCGTATAACGAACAGGAAGATACAACCGACCTTACGTTGATAGGAACGATGAATGCCAAAGATTTTAATCTGATCTCGGCTAATATGCCTAACCTTAGAACTTTGAATCTGAAAGATGTAGTTATAGAAGAATTTATCGGCTCGCCGGGGCCTCAAATAATATCGGACCTGTATGAGGGTAACAAGATTCCGGCCAAATCACTGAAATATAAAAAATATCTGGTTCGGGTGGTATTGCCACAAAACCTTACGTCGATAGGCGAGGAGGCTTTTGCCGGCTGTACAAGCCTTACGGATATAGAATTACCCGGTTCGCTGCTGGAAATCGAGCGTGCTGCATTCGAAGGATGTTTGGCTTTGAAGTCTATAGAGATACCCGCCTCAGTTGAGGTTATCGAAGACGAAACATTTAATCTTTGCAGCAACTTGTCGGATGTGAAGCTCAACGAAGGATTGCTGTCGATAGGCAAACAGGCTTTCGGAAACTGTTTTTCTCTCAAAAAAATAGCTATACCCGATACAGTTAGCACACTCGATAAACTGGCTTTTGTCAATTGTAAGAATCTGAAACCATAAATTATTTCATCATATCTCAAATCAAAAAAGAAGTACACTTTCACAGGGTGTACTTCTTTTTATTTGTATCAGGTATTTTATTACTTTGTTAATCGGCGTATCTGTTTGTCTTGGACTTTGGAAAGGGTGAGCAGCATGATTATCGCTCCTATCGTCGCACAAAGCATATCCGACTGGGTGTCCCATTCATATCCCTGCATTCCCAGAAAGTCGTCGGCAGATTGTTTTAGCAATACAGCTACGAGCCATTCGAACAGTTCATATGCAGCGCTTATGGCTAAGCAGATGGCAATAACCAGAAAGGGTATCCACGATTGTTTGCGGATGACATCGAGCCTGATTAAAATTTCGCGCGTGATGAGTGCAGGTATAAAGCCCTGTGCAAAATGACCTACTTTGTCGTAATTATTGCGGCTCCATCCAAAGACTTCGCTAAGCCAGTCAAAAGCAGGAACACGTGCGTATGTATAGTGTGCCCCGATAAACAGGATTATAAAATGTATCGTAATAAACAGGTATGTGACATCGGTAAACCTGAACCGCCTGTATGTGACGGCCAGCAAAGCGAAACCTATCAGGCAGGGCAGAGCTTCCAGTACCCAAAGCGTACCTCCGTAAGCTCCTATTGCCGACCATATACCTGCGATGATAATGATTGCGAGATAAATAATATGTTTTTTGTCCATAAATAAAAGTATTAAAAAAACTTATTTGTCTTTTTTCTTCATATCCATTACCATCTTATAGCAGATGCCCAATAAGAATAACCCGACAATAATAATTACCGACCAAAGGAAAAGAGGCTGCTCGAACCACATACGGCTGCGTTCGGTCGAAACTTCGGGTTCCGATATCTTTTCGGGCTTGGAGGTTGTGATGATCGGCAGGTCTTCGGGGATATCCTTGCTGAAATGTTGCAGGTCATATTGGGGATTACCCGGATAATCCTTGTGCTGTACTACTACCGTATAACTCTGTCCCTCTTCGAGATAAGCGCACAGGTAACGGTTGAGCCCATAGGCACGTATCGAGTCTATTTCGAGAGGGCGGTTGTCTTTATTTTCGATTCTGATATAACTATCATCTTTTGCCAAAGACTGGTTGGTGAAGAAAAAAGTATTGCTCTCTCTCGATGACAAAGCAATGTTCTTTATAACCTGTTTGTCTTTGATATATGCCTGACGGTAATAATCAGGTGTGTTTTTGATCACGAACCTTAACTTATTTATCCTGTACGGATATTGAAGTTCGGGGAAGCGGATATACGTACACTTGTCAGTACTGTCTTTCACGGTAAATTTTCCCAAGTCTATCTCGGTCAGTTGTCCGTATATATTGGAGTTATGGAAACGTCCTACCCGTAGTACTTCGATAGGGCTGTGCTGGTTGGTGGTCAGCCTGATCTCGTAATACTTATAGTTTCCTTTCGGGAAATCAACCACAAGTATTTCGCTATTGTCATTCTGCCCGAATCCGGAGTATGTGACATCGCTCTGCTGTTTTACGATATACCATTGCGACAGGTCGCTGCTGCCTCTTACCTGCACGTATTTTGCGGCATCGGCACTGCGTACAACCATACTGAAACGGCTCAGGGTCTCACCGGCGGTATTATCGATCACAATAGTATTGATGCTGTCTTTGATAGAACTGCTTTTGATATTATAGGTAATGAAACGGTTGGTCTCTTTTACCGGATCGGCAGGACGGGCAAAGTAGGGTGTTTCCTTACCTTCTTTGTCGAGAATGCGCAGGTCTGAGAAGTCGAAACTCCGTGAGGTTGCTATCAGATCCTGGTTCAGTTCTATATTGTAGTAGCCGCTTTTAGGTACCGAATATTTAATTTCGGCTTTATACCAGTCGTGTGCAGCAGTTTGCACGATGGCTGCTGTTGCCAAGAGTAATGTGGATATATATCGTTTCATATATTTGAATTGTATTATTTATGCGATTTTTTTGTTAAAAATGTTCGTCTTAATACTTGCTTAATGCTGCGCGCAATCATAGATTGCTTGCCCATTCTTTTGGCCTAAGCCCCAAAAGAAGGCAAAAACTCATTGGCGCTTCGAGCCTTCGCCTATCTGACAACGTTCGTAGCCGAAACTAAACAAAACTCGCCCTTAGGGGGCTCAGACAGAGTTTAGTTTTAACGGCTACTTCACTCGTCAGATTACGGCTGCACCTCTGTATGCGCCTTTGCTTACGCATGTTTAAAAGAGGCTGCAACTCTTGCCCATCAGGCTCCGACATCTACGCAAAGTACGGGGTACCTTTTGGTTATTCTTGATTATCGTTTTCGTCCGCTTCCGAATCGTCTTTCATCAGCACTTTGATCTTTTGTTGTAAGAACGATACCGTCAGTAGTATAGCTCCCAATACAACGAACGATATGATACGTCCGGCAACACTCATTTGCCAGATATCGAGTGCATAGAATTTAACGATGATGATACCGAAAGCAATAAGCGAAATCTTGCGTAGCACTACTTCTTTCGATTTCAGACCCCAGACCATCAGTATCAGAGCCATCAGCCCCCACAGAATAGGGTAACCGAAGGTGTGCATGTCGTAAAGTACATGATCGTAAGTTCCGTTGCGGCCGAATAACATAATGGCTACATGGTCGGCTTCGAACGACAGTGTGACAAACGACAGGATACATAGTACCCAGCAAAGTGTGGTGAACTTATCGGGGAACAGTTTGCGTGCTCGTTGCGCCAGATAAGTAGTGATAACTGCGATAGCCGGAAGCGACAACAGATGAACCATAAAATAAGCAGGCGAATAATCGGGCTCGGCACTTCCGTAAATATCGAAACGCAGCTCGGTCGTAAAATACGGGTAAAGTAGGGTATAGCCGGCAGCGGCTGCAAGTAACAGCCCGTATACGGCTTTCGGGTGGAAGCTTCTCTTCCAGAATACAACATTCAGAATGGCTATGAATACGATGGTGTAAGTTGCCATTGCCAGAGGTGTGAACAGCGAACTGTAAATTTCGGTTTCAACACGGAATTCGAGTTGATAATATAGTTCCATGAACGGAATGAGGTATATCAGCAGCAGGGCGGCATACTTAAGCGCCGTGCTTATGCGGCTTATATTGCTGTCGGAATTATCGTTCTCTTTCCTTAATAAGAAGATATTGATAAGACAGGCTGCGAGAACCACTATTCCGGTGACGAAAATGCGGTTAAAGATGATATTAACCGGGTTATCGGCATATAGGCTGTAGTGGTGGGGTATATCCATCATGTACGAAACCACAACCAGTCCGCAGATAATACCGAATCCCGCAAGGAAAACCTGTATGCGCGATTTCTGCCACAACCAGAGAAGGATAACAGTCTCTGCCGCCCAGAACATGGTGATAACATGTCCGTTCATCTGTACTGGGATAGCAAGGCTGACAAAGGTCATCACTACACCGATAAGCATATAAAGGAGGTTGCGGTCGATATTGCTCCGGCGGTACATGATACCCAGTACTACGGCGTTGATTATAGCCAGACCGATCGTTATAATACCTCTGATCTGGTACATATCGTCGAATATATAGATCAGCGCAAGATAGTAAAGCAGGTTGTTGCTGAGGATAATTATCGCCTGAAATGCAGTTATTTTCGAACCTTCACGTGCATGTTCAATCAGTGCCAGCAGATAGAACTGCACGAAGAACAACGAGGCAAACAGAGCCGCCCCTCTGTATTCGTCCTTAAATCCGGAAAGAAGCCATACAGCGTAAAATATAAGTGTGAGAGGGTAGGCGATCATGCCGATAACTTTCCATCCTTTGCGGAAGGCAAGCACCAGCATCCCTGTATTCAGTATCAGTATGTATGAGAATAGCACAATATAGTTGCCTGCACCTGTGGTTACCATCAGCGGCGAAGCGAATCCGCCGAGCAGCGAGAAGATAGCCAGCTCTTTCCGGTCATACAGCAACGATAACACCACCGAAAATATAGTGATGGCGATCAGCATGATAAACGCAGGCGTCTGTCCGAACAGTTCGTATTCCTGAAATGCCAGCGTAACGGTAATATACAGCACCGAAATACCTCCTCCGACAAGTATCGATGAAAACAGGTGGTACTTCGATTTCAGTTTATGGGCAATACCTATGATAATGGCTCCGGTAAGGATACCTATCCCCACACGCCCTATTTCGTTGATCCAGTCCTGATCGATGGCATACTTCACAAAGAAAGCTATACCAAGCACGAAGGTCACTATACCTATCTTGCTCAGGGTGTTTGCAGATAGAAGCTTTTCAACGAAACTCCGGTCGTCGTAACTATTACCTGAGGGCTGAGGTGTTGTTTGTCCCAGCATACGGGCAAAAGGTCTTTCGGTAGTGAAGGCGGCATATGCCGGAGCGCTTTCGGCTTCGGTTTCGATGGTTTCTTCCTGTTCTGCTACTTCTTCAGCCACAGGTTGAGGTACTTCGGTAACTTCGGTAGCAATTTCCGCTGCTTCCGGTTCGGTTTCTTCCGGTATAATCTCTTCCGTTACCGGAGGGGTTATTTCTTCTTCGTGCATAACCGGAGCTTCGGCAACCATCGTTTCCGTTACTGCGGGTTCTGCTTTTGGTTCTTCCTGCGGAGGTGTTCCGGTTACTACGGTAGTAACACCTTTGGCCGATAAGTCCTGAATGGCATCCCAAATATCTTTGGCATCCTTACGTGTTGCCGCTTTTTCGTTCAGCTCCCTTACCATTTTCTTTATTTCGTAAAGATCGTTGCGGGACAAGTCGTCTACGGACTCTTTTATATTGCTCATCTTGATGAAGATAGCAACGAACAAAGCGATTACTATTATTACTGCGAGTATTGTCATAAATCGTGAATATCGTGAAACAAACTTTATCTTATATTGTCAGCCAGCTCCCTGACTGTTTTGTTCAAAATCGGATGTACCGCATCGGCCGCAATGTCTGCCAGCGGAATCAGGGCAAAGGCTCTTTCGTGTAAATATTTGTGTGGGATAAGCAGATGGGGCATTTCTACTATCAGGTTGTCATACAGAAGTATATCTATGTCGATAAGGCGATCCGAATAAGCTTCGTTAACCGACTTAGACCGTCGCCCCAGTTCGCGTTCCACAACCTGTGTATATTCGAGCACTTCTTCGGGTGTGAGGTGTGTCTGCACAGCACATGCCGCATTGACAAACGTATTGGCCGATTCGAAACCTTCGGGCGCAGTCTCGTACAAAGGCGATAGAGCTGTAACCGTACCTATGCTTATTTGTATTTTTTTGACAGCCGACATGATGTTCCCGACCTTGTCTCCCAGATTGGAGCCTAACCCTAAATATACAGTATGCAGATTGTCAGTGTTTTGCATATGCGCTGTTTTACACATGTTGTTTTCGGGGAACAATACTGTTTCCCTTATCATATGCCTGCAAATATAAACAAATATTATTATACCTAATTTACTGTGCGCAATCAAAGATTGCTTACCCCTTCTTTTGGCCTAAGCCCCAAAAGAAGGCAAAAACTCATTGGCGCTCCGAGCCTTCGCCTATCTGACAACGTTTGTCGCCGAAACTAAACAAAACTCGTCCTTTCGGTACTCAAACAGAGTTTAGTTTTAACGGCAACTTCACTCGTCAGATAACGGCTGCACCTCTGTATGCGCCTTAGCTTACGCCCGTCAGGTTTTGACATCGGCGTAAAGCACGGGATACCCGTTGTGAGAAGAAAGCGTTAAAAGACAAATAGCAGTTGTATTAAACGTATTTTAGTTGTCTTCGCTTTCGAACACGTAACGGGTCGGGCTTGCAGGCGCAGTCTTGATTTTTTGTATCGTTTTGCATCAAGGCAAAATGAAGAACAAGCCTTTAGGCGCGTTAGTAAATAAATAGTAAAAAAACTAAAGAACCTTTTTCAGTTACTCATTCAAATAATTACTACTTTTGCACAACCGCTTGATATTAAATTGAAATATGTATCTGAACCAATTAAAAAACGAACGGTTTATCGAAATATTTAAACTCGAAGATCTCGAAAATTCTATTTTCGGACATTATCAACGGTACGATTTTTTTCAGCTTATATGGTTTACCAAGGTAGAAGGTGGCCCCACATATTTTCTCGACTTCAACGAATATACTCTGAGCGATCAACAGGTTTTACTGGTTTTTCCGGGACAGATAGATAAGATGGAACCGAAAGGAAAACAAGGTTATCTGTTCGCCATTCAGAACGATGTGTTCTTCGATGTCAACCGGCGTATAGGTTCCGATTATCTGAACGGGTACTTGTCGAATGTTTTTATTCCGGTCGACGAAAAAACAAAAGCCATACTCGAACGGATAATGGATTTGATCCTGCTTGAGTATAACTCCGAAAAGCGGCTTATGCTGATGACTAATTATCTGGAATCATTTCTGTTCCATGTGCTTACCCTGTTTGAAGATACCGATGTATTCAAGAATAAGTGCGATCTGCTTGTTGCGAGGCTGATGCGGTCGATTGACGAGAACTTTATCGAACACCGTGATACCGATTTCTATGCCGGAAAATTCGGGATGAGCAACAGAAGCATTAACGATGCCAGCCGGAAAGGTACAGGTAAAACCGTAAAGCAGCATTTACAGGAAAGGCTTATACTCGAAATAAAAAAAGAAATACGGCTGAACGAAAAGAGCCTCAAAGAAATAGCCTTCGACCTGGGATTCAACGAGCCGGCTTATTTCACCCGCTTCTTCAAGCAACAAACAACGATAACACCTACCGAGTTCAGGGACATGACCCATTTGTCCAAGTAATAAGCCCATTATTATAAGGCGCAGCCTGTTCATCTTTCCTACTTTTGCCGACCAAAACATATAAGGATAGTTAGAAAATGAAAAATTTTAGTTTGCAGCAATGGCTGGTTATCGTAGTGCTGGCTTTGCTGACGGCATTAGAGCCATTGAGTATCGATTTGTATTTACCCGGATTTATTGATATCGCCAAAGCCTTTTCGACCACAATACCCTCTGTGCAGATATCTTTGTCGACCTTTTTAGGCGGCTTCGCTGTCGGACAGTTATTGTGGGGGCCCTTAGCCGACAGATGGGGACGTAAGAAACCGATATTGCTATCGCTGCTTATTTTCGTAGTGGCATCAGTAGCCTGTATCTATGTCAGAACGGTAGAACAATTGTGGGTTGTGCGCTTCATTCAGGCAATAGGCGGTTGTGGCGGTATCGTTATATCACGGGCGGTAGTGACCGATTATTTCGACAAAACCAAAACTTTAAAGATATTCGCCTTACTGGCTCTCATCATGGGAGTTGCGCCTATCATAGCGCCATCTATCGGTAATGCCGTACTGAGTGTTTTCAGCTGGCAGGGGTTGTTCGGTGCGATGGCTGTACTGGGTGCTGTACTTTTTCTGCTTACCATCCTGTTTTTGCCCGAATCCTCAAAGAGACAGGCAAGCAATAAGGATGCCAATGTAGTGAAAGACTATTTGCAGATACTTAAGGTAAAAAAGTTTACCGTCTATTCGCTCATTGCCGGAATAGTAAACGGCGCCCTGATGATCTATGTAGCCAACGGACCCTTTCTGATCATGGAAAAAGGCGGTTTCTCCAGCGATATGTTCGGTCTGATATTCGGTATCAACGCATTCGGTCTGATGATCGGCTCGTACCTTACCAATGTATTGCAAAAGTATATCGCTACGAATAAGCTTGTCAGGTATGCCCTTATGTTTATGCTTGCCGTTAGTATAGCTATGCTGGGAGCGATATACGCCAATGTGAGCATACATATTATACTCGTCATCTTGTTTTTCTACATATTCCCTATGGGAATACTGTTTCCGGCAACGACCGAACTGGCTATCACACCCTTTGCCGGAACGAGGAACAGCGGATCGGCATCAGCCCTATTCGGTTCGGTACAGCTCCTCATGGCGTTCTTTTGCTCTATGGGAGCCAATCTTATCAGTGACGGAACGGTAGGAGCGGTAGGACTCTCGTTTGCCCTGTGCAGTATACTGGCTTTCGTAATCGTTTTTGTAAAGATAGCAGCTCAGGAAGGCTTGAGGCGCCAGTCGGTACATTAACGAACGGTATTTTATAAATTTTTGTATAAAAAGTATCATTAAGCTACTTAAAATGATACATTTGTACTGTCATAGGATACTATCGGCTTACGATAACTATGTTTCCAAACCTTTTAAAATGTTATTTTATGTCAATGAATGGCATTTATAAAAGGTCGGGCAACTTGTTTTAATAGCTAAAAGTTTACCTTCGGAAGCTTTTTATTTGAAAGAAATAAACATTTAAGTATAATTGAATCTACTTACTTACAATGATTATACATAGTTTCACAAACGACTATAGTGAAGGCTGCCACCCCGCAGTCCTACAAGCACTGGCACATACTAACCTCGAACAGCAAACCGGATACGGCGAAGACGAATATTCGCTCAGGGCTGCATCTACACTTCGTACACTGATAGGTAAGCCCGATGCAGATGTATATTTTGTAGCAGGCGGCACATTAGCCAACCTGTTGGTATTGTCTTCGGTACTGAAACCTTTCGAGTCGGTAATCTCAGCCGAAACAGGGCATATCAATACACACGAGGCAGGAGCCATTGAAGCTACCGGGCATAAAGTCGAAGCGATTATTTCGCCCGACGGAAAACTGTGTCCCGAAGATATTCAGCCGTTGCTCGACAAGTTTCCGCTTTATCATACCGTGCGTCCACGTGTGGTGTATATCTCCAATTCGACCGAAATCGGTACTATTTATACCAAGATGGAGCTTACCGAGTTGTCGGAATTCTGCCGAACGAATGACCTTATCTTATTTATGGACGGCGCACGGCTGCCGTCGGCAGTTACGGCACATTCCAACGAGCTTACACTGGCTGATATAGCCCGTCTGACGGATGTTTTCTACCTCGGTGGAACCAAATGTGGCGCACTGTTCGGCGAGGCTGTGGTGATTACCAATGACGCCCTGAAAAAGGACTTCCCCTATCACCAGAAACAACGTGGGGCGATGCTTGCCAAAGGGCGTTCGCTCGGTGTACAGTTCGATGCCCTGTTACAGGATAACCTGATATTCGATCTGGCACGCCATGCTAACGAAATGGCTGTGAAGATAAGTCATGCGCTGAAGGTAAAGGGACATCACAACTTCCTCACCGATTCGGATACGAACCAGATATTTCCGGTACTTCATTACCGTACTATCAACGAGCTGCAGAAGCGCTACGGGTTTTATGTATGGGAACACATCAACGAAGAGGAAGCTGCCGTGCGTATTGTTACCTCGTGGGCTACTCCCGAAGAAAAGATAGACGCGTTCATTGCTGATCTCGAACGTAACCTATAATACGCTTTCCGCATTTATGTATTTAACGGCGACCGCAGGGTCGTCCAGCCCTTCGTATTCACAATTGCAGGGGATGTAATAGGTATTGAAAAAGAAAGAATAGCGAAAGAGGTATTCCGGTATATTGTTCGGTATATGGGGAAGCGGTGGATCCGTTGTATTATCGGTAGGATTCAACAGAATACCGTTATTTATAAGTTGTATAATCTGCTTGCCGTACCGAATCGGGCAATGCAGGTATTTTTCGATATATCGTTTCTCTTCGGTAAAAATGCCCCAGCGATAATAATCTTCCGATTTTTCGTGTTTAATTTTCAGTTCATACATTTTCCGGTAATGCCACGGATAATTTATGTTATTGTAATATCTGAGCATGCCGTATTTAGATGCCATGCCGTATTCGTAGTCGTGCCCCGAATAGATAGACCACGACCATAAAGTGGATGCCAGTATGACGAATAGTGCTGCCCGTAGTTTCCCCATAAATATGCGGGTGGTGTTGTTTACTTATATGCGAAATTAGCTAAAAATACAATAAGTTTGTCACGACAACGTTTAATACTTACCTTTGCGAATGTTAACTAATTAAATATGATTTTTTAATTTTAAATCACACACTTTTTTAATCAACACTTTTTAATCAACTATTTATGAAGAAAATTTTCTCAATAGTATCATTGGTACTATGTATGGGCTTTTTGTTCTCGTGTTCGGATGACGACGATAATTCAACTACGCCCACAAACGAAGCAACTAAACAGCGCGATGCTGCAGTAAAGGAATTGAAAACATATGAAGAACTGACCAGATTTGTTCAACTTCTTGAAATAGAGGATATGAGCGGTAGTGCAGCTACTCAGTTAACAGTATTTGCCGTGGAAAATCTTGAAGAACTGGATATATCGGCAACACTGAGAACGTCGGTTTATCCCGGTTCGCCTGTAGTGAAAAGGCACGTTGCAGAAGGTAATTACAATATCGAAACTCTGAAAGGGTTATCTTCTATCAAAATGCTTGATGGAACAGAACTGCCCGTTACTACCGTTGGCGATAATGTATATGTAGGCGGAACGCTTGTTACTCCTATTTATTCTACATCGAGTGTAAGCAACGCCAATCCGTTGTACAGGGTAAGCAAGCTATTCAGTGCCGATGCTGCGATATCGAAACGTGTATCTAAGATAGAAACGAAATCGACGGATGGAGACGTTACTATGGTTTTCACTTACGGCGATAATGGCCGTCTGGTTTCGTATACAGAACGTTATGTTGACGACGAAGAGGATTTCGAAACTACATCGTTGTTTACCTTCAATGACAAAAATCTCCTTACAAAGTACGAAAAACGTAATCCCGAAGGACAATCCGAAGATGACGCATATATTATAGACTTCACTCATAAAGATGATTATACCGTGGCGGTAGTAACCGAAGACGGACGTGAAAGATATAAAGACACATTATACTATGTATCGTCTACCGCGTCGGACGCTCTGTATCTCGATCGTATACAAGGTACTTATAATAAATATAAGTGTGAGTATGATGCCAATAACAATCTGGTAAAGTTTTCGAGTGCCAACGAGCTGTATGAATATACGTATAATGAATCGAATGCCATATTAGCTAATACAGGTATTCCATTGTGGTTCTGGATATATCAGGACGATGGCTTTGTTATGTTTACAGGTAAAAATAATGTAGCTTCATACAAATATACCGAACGGGAGTATGAGAGCGAAAATTATACATATACTTACGAGTATGACGATCAGGGCTATCCTACAAAGATCACTTGCAGCGATGCATCTATCGGTACATTTACAATTACTTACGAAGTAGTAGAATAATCACCGTTATTCAAAAAGAAACTTAAAGGCAAACCGTCTTTACCTCCGCTTGTTCAGGGCGAAAGGTAAAGACGGTTTTTTTACATTTCCCCATTTAATCTTTTTTATGGAATACGGTTGTATAAATATGTGTATTAAGATGATACATGTAAATGTTATTTGTATATCTTTAGCACCGTTAAACACTGGCCGGTAACTGAAAAAAATAGTAAGAACAAACACCATAACCAATACTAAGCTAATCACCCGTTTTATGAAAAAAGCTATATCGATGGTATCACTGATACTGTGCATGGTATTTGTATTGTCTTGTTCGGATGATGACTCTCTGAATGAAGCTACCAAACAACGCAATGCGATAATGAACGAACTGAAAGCATACAACGAGTTCAATGAATTTATTCTTTGTATGAAAGCTATGGATATAAGTACCCATCCTGCAACCCGGTTTACTGTATTTGCAGTTAAAGACCGGGAGATAACCCCGCCCCAATTAGTAGAGATATGGAATTACTATGCAGCCTCACAAATGGCGGTAGGCAGTTTCGATATAGAGGCTCTGAAGAAGCTTTCGTCTATCGAGATGCTCGATGGCAGAACCTTCGAAGTAAAGACCGTAGGCGATAATGTGTATATCAATGGTATGCTTGTAGAACCTCTCGAAAGTAAAGGCGTGAATATATTGTACCGGGTAACGGAGCCTTTTGCTAAGTTATAATCCTGTTTTATGTAAATACAATTGTCTTTTTAATTACCGTCATTACCGTTACCGTTCGCCGGCCGGTAGTGACGGTAATCTGTTTATGTCGTTTTGTGTATTATGTTGTTGATATATAATGATATATGTATTTTTTTTAACCGTTTTTGCCCGTCACCGCATCCTACCGCCCACCGCCCCCCCCTATATATATAGGGGGGGGCGGTGGGCGGTAACGGTTCGGCGGTAGACGGTGCATAGATAGAGATGTATATTATGGTTTATAATATGACCGAAAGAATATTTCTTTAGTACAGAACTGTATCTGCGTTTATAATACTATTGGGTAAGATTTTTTCTAAAAAATGATTTTTTCCTGAAAAGTGCGACATAGGGCTGTCACTACCCGTGCCTACATTTGCTTTCGATAACAGATTAACAGATCATTTTAAAACAAATAACAGTTATGGAATTGAAAGTACATTTGGTTTTTGACGGAACATGCGAAGAGGCTCTTAATTTTTACAGTAAAACACTGAACGGAAAGGTCGATTTTATCTTCCGTAAGAAAGAAGACAAAACGGCAGATGTTGCCGAAGCCGACAGGGAAAAGGTATCGCATATGATAATAAAAACCCCTCATTTCGAGCTCGCCGGCGAAGATGCCGACACCGGAAGTACCGTTATCGCCGGAAACAATAACAAGCTGGTGCTCGTATTCCACGACATGAACGAGTGCCGACGTGTATTCGATGCCTTCTCGCAGGGGGCAAACGTGGCGATGCCATTGCAGCCTACATTCTTCTGCGAAGGGTTGGGCGAACTTACCGACCGTTATGGTATATCGTGGCTGATAATGATGTCGGACGAAGGATATCAGGCGTAACCATAACCCGAATAGGATAAGTCCGGAGGAATGATTGTATTTCCTTCGGGCTTACCTATATTTGTATTACATATCGCTTATAACAAATACCCCGATGAACAGAATAGACCGCCTTTCGGGCATACTTAATATGCTCCAATCGGCTACAGCCGTCAAGCCGAAGCTGATAACACAGCGTTTCGGCATCAGCCTGCGTACTGTGTACCGCGACATCAAAGCGCTCGAAGAATCAGGTGTACCCATTGCGGGCGATTCGCGTACGGGATATTCGTTGGTCGAAGGGTATAAACTGCCACCGCTTATGTTTTCAGAAGATGAAGCCTTTGCATTTCTGGCTGCCGAAAAACTGGTCGATAAGTTTACCGATGGAGGGCTGAAAACGGCTTACAAGTCGGGAGTAGATAAAATAAGGTCGGTAATGCGTGTAGCCCAGATAGATACTTTGTCGGCGGTAGACGGCAGGGTAGGGATGCTCGAGTTTAACCACCCCGGAACGGCTGTCGACCCCGGTTATCTTCAACAGGTGATGGGAGGCATTGCCCGCCGTTGCCGTATACTTATCACATACAAAGCTCATAGCAGCGACAGCGAATCGGTGAGGGAAATAGACCCTATCGGGATATTTTTCTCGATGGCCAACTGGTATATGATCGGTTATTGTCATAGCCGGAACGATTACCGTACCTTCCGCCTAAGCCGTATAACGAAGTTGGAGCAGACCGAACGTGCTGTTAGTAAACAGCATCCGCCACTCGATACTTTCCTTGCCGGACTGGGTGGCGAAGATGAGTTGCAACGTATCGTTATCAGCCTGAAACGGGATGACCTGAAGATAATAAACGACTCTAAATATTATCAGGGACTGGTTGCCGAAACGGTCGAAGGTGACAGGGCAGAACTTCAGTTTATGGTGTTTTCGCTCGAAAGGTTTGCCCGCTGGTACCTTTCGTATATAGATATTGCGGATATTGAGTATCCCGACGCTTTACAGGAGATAGTGAACAGTATTTTGAGCAAAGCACATTAACCGCCGCTTACCGACACTACCGTCAACCGATGCCGGTGATGCCGGTTCGTGTGTCGGTAATAGTGCTGTTTTGTAAATAATTGTTTATTAGATATTTGGTTCTTATTTTGCCGTCATCTGTCCGTTACCGTATACTTACCGACAACCGTCACGTATATATATATACGTGACGGTTGTCGGTAGCCAGTAACGGGTTGTCGGTTGTCGGTAAATACCCGAAATATAATTATGACTCTACCAACGGAACGATAAGCATCTTACCTCCGTCTTGCTCATATACTTCGATATCGGACAGAACAAGGTCGTCTATATCGTGTCCCCAGATGCCGTATTTGCCATCGGTAGTATTGCGGTTCGATAATCCTTTGCGTTCTTCCATCGGTACTGTCTTGGTCTTCGCAGAGGCTTCTTCTTCGATGTATATTTGTTTGTAGTTGTCGCAGATAGCCCGTAATATTTCGGCACGGGTAAATCCTTCCGGTTTTGCCGATTTCAGTTCTATGCGTGCCGGATTATTCAGCGGATAGTCTATCAGCAGCGTGGCCGATGTTTCTTTCAGTACTATCTGGTCGGGATCTATCAGATCCTTTATTTCGTCGGTATAAGCTGCGATGCTCAGGTATTGCATAGTGGGCTGTCCAAATCTGGCGGCTTCTTCTTTAGGCAGCTTTATCTCGAAACTGATGGTGGCGGTTAACGTTCCGTATGAAGCTTCGTCGGTGGCTTGTTCGTTGGTTACAAGTTCCGATACTTCGGTTGTGGTTTTGGGCTTGCAGCTTAGCAGTGCCAGGGCAGCCAGTGCTGTAATAAAGTATAGTTTCATAAGCGTTATTTTTATTGTTTATTCTGGGATATGGAGTAAAGATACTTTTTTTTCTGGTATCAGCACTTTCTGAAAAAGAAGTTGCCCCCGACCGGAATCCGTGAAGTAATGAATATATACTTTTCGGTACGCGGAAAGGAGCAACTTTCAAAAGAAAAAAATAGGATGATTATTTAGAAGCTCAGCGGTATCAATAGTTTGAATCCGAAGTTGCGACCCATATTATATACCCCCTGACGTCCCGTTACGGAGTTTACGTCGGTATACTTCAAACGGCTCAGGTGGCTTTGGTAAGCCTTGTCGGTCAGGTTATTGGCAGTAATGTAGAGCGAAGCCCACGTACGCCCGTTGTGTACAAAATCGGTACCGATACCTGCATTCAGCAGGGTGTACGATGCGGTTGGGGTTTCGGTGTTGTATGCCGAATAATACTTGTCTTGTTTCCAGTTATGTTCCAGACCGAATGATATATAGGTATTGTTGAGCAATTTATGACCGTGGCGGATGAGGTCTACACGGATATTTGATGTCCATTTCGGTGCAGGCGTGAAGGGCAGGTACTTGGTCGAATCCGACTGGTTGAGCTGTACCGAACTTACGAACGAAAATGTATTCTCGAAGTGTACCCTGTCGATAGGATGGAAGTCGATACTGAGTTCGCCACCCAGAATACGGGCATCGCCCGATGTGAACTGGTAGGTACGGTGTCCGTCGGTCATAACATCATTACCGTTTTCGTCCTGCAATTTGTGCGAAAATATATAGTCGTTGATACGATTAGCAAACACGGCAAGCTCACCCGATATCATTGGCGACGAGAAGCTCAGCCCCAAGTCTGCCTGCCAGCTCTTTTCGGCTTTCAGGTCGATGTTACCTATCTCGTACCGTACCGATCCGCCGTGTGACCCGTTGGAGGCAAGCTCGCTGATATTGGGGGCACGGTATCCGCGCGACAGGTTAAGCTTCGCAGCCCATCCGTTGCCTATCTGGTAAGTAACCCCGATACTCCCTGTCAGTGCACTGTAGTTACGTCTGAAATCGGGAAAGTACTCGATTAGCTCGTCGTGGTCGTGGTCTCCGTGATCGTGGTCATCGTCGTGATCATGATCGTGGTCGTGGTTATGTATATCCTCTTCGCTGAGGTATAGCGAGCGGCTGTGCAGTCGGCGGTGGTCGAAACGGATACCTCCGCTTATATCGAACCGTCCGAAGTTGCGGCTGGCAATGGCAAACACACCCACATCGAACAGGTTATAAGCCGGAATGAGGTATTCCGTTCCTTTGTTTTCCGATACCTGATACATACCGTTTACCCCTGTGACGATCTTATAGCCGTTTATTTCGGGTAGTGTATAACGTATGTCGTAATTGAGCGTATGCAGTTGGAAGTACAGCGAATAATCGTCGGGGTTGAGTACCTCTTCGTACTCCTGACGGCGGTTTTGCTGGTATCCGATAATCGTTTTGAGGTTACCGTCCCCGAGAATAATATTGTTGTCCCAAACGGCCTTATAATGCTTTATCTGCTGGTAAGGCACTCCGTAGTGGTACGACTTGTTGTCGCGGCGGGTGGCTATGGCTTCGCCTGCCGCTCCGTCTATTACTGCGGGTTTGAGGAACTGCCCTGTCTCTTCGTCACGGTCGCCTTCGACAATGCCCGGCGCCATGTGGTAATAGCTGAGGGTGAGGTGCGAATATCCCCATCCCCGATTGATGCCGAGCATTCCGCCAAGGGCATCTTCCCTGAAGCCCGAGTTGTATACGTATCCGTCGTATTTATTTTTGTACGAATGCGCTATTTTCTGGCTGAACCGCCAATCCCAGACAAAACCGTTTTTGTTTCCGGCATTGTTTACCGAATAGCCGAATAGTCCGTTATTGGTCTGATATTCGCTCGAAAGGTTCGTTTCTATCTTGCCTTCGGGCAGGGTGGGAGCAGGCAGAAACCTGATAACGCCTGCTAGAGCATCCGATCCGTAGCTGAGGGTGGCAGGTCCTTTCAGTATCTCTACGGAGTTAACTCCCTGTCCGTCTACTTCAATGCCGTGCTCGTCGCCCCATTGCTGTCCTTCCTGACGTATACCGTCGTTAACGACCAGTACACGGTTGTAACCCAATCCGCGGATTACAGGTTTCGAGATACCGCTACCCGTAGTCACCTGCGATACACCCGGTTGTTTGGCTATGGCATCGATAATATTGGTGGATGAGGTTTGCAGCAGCTCGGTCTTCGGTACCAGCGATATGGGAGCCGGAGTACGTTGTATGAGGGCGTTGCCTGTGAGGGCGGTTACTACAACCTCGTTGATCCGTGCATTTGCTTCGTCGAGAATAAAGTCCAGTTTGTTGGTTTTACTGAGGTCTACAGTCTGTATAATAGTCTGGTGACCGATATACGATATCTGTATCGTTGTATGGGTCGCAGGCAGGTTATTGATCTGATAATCGCCATTCTGATTGGTGGTTGCCCCCTTTTTCAGATCGGGAAAGTAAATGTTGACACCTATAAGTGTTTCGCCCGTGGCTTTATCGGTAATATGTCCCTGAAGAGTGCGTCCGTCCGAAAGATCGGTTACTGCCAGCGCAGGCAGTACCGATACTAAGTATAGTAGTATAATGTGTACGATTTTCATCTGTAAAATTGAGTTTGATGGGAGTGGGGTTTCAGTCCCGTGTTATTGTTAATATTAGTCAGTAGTTGAGAAACATGTACTCTTACCGCCGGCTATTAGCCAACGTATCTTCTTCATTCGCATAGCGGATGCCACATGTTTTCCGCCGGTATGGGAACCTGACGGACGTAAGCGGAAATTTTAAAGAGTGTTCAGATAAACTACTGATTTGTATAACTAACAGTTACTTCGATTTTCGTATGACAATAATGTTCCGGCACGCAACATCGGTATCAGGACGTCAAAAAAAGGTCTGATCCGAAAAAAAATAGCCGGGCAATAATTGAATTTAAAAATATACGTAACCGTTGTTTTTAAGATAGCAGGGTGGGCGGAGCTCGTAGCGATACGTAAGAAGCCGTCTGTATGGAGTTGAAGCTGCATACACGGTCGCCTAACGTAATATAAGGCCTGAATACAAATGGCTTGAAATCGCCTGCCTGCTGTGGGGTGTAATGAGAGAATACGAACTGGCAAATGTCACAATCTTTGTGTGACAGGGTGGCGCTGTTCGCTGCGTGGTTATAGCATTGGTCGTCGTGGTGTGCAAAGGCAACGTGTACAGGCTTCACAACCAATGTGCTCAGCAAAAGCATCATCAGTGTAAGGGCCATACCCTTCTTTGCTATATGTGATCTAAATAAATGTATCACCACTTCAACCCGATTTAATTGGTTATAAAGGTTATATTGTGATGCAAAGATAAATCCTAATTTTGAAATAGCTTGGGCTTCATTTCAACTTTTTTTGACAATATGTCATTTTATATTTTTTTATATAGATATAATGGGCTGCTCCTTATCTTTAATTCGCTGAATTGTAATAAGTTGCTGTTTGTATGAGTTTCCGGTAAAGATTTGTATTTGTGCAGGATGCTTTTCTGTGTTAAATATGTTTTGGTGTAAGTTTCTGTATATTAATACTTTATTGTGTATTCGGTAGTCAATGCTTCTTCTTTTACTATTGTGAGGAAAGCATACAGTTATCTGTATATCTGTCTTTTTGTTTGTTTTGCGAAGGCGATGCCTGTTTAGTCCGGTCAATTATGTACTCCGAAACGTTAAATAATATAACCGGTTTTGCTCTCCTTTTTAGCTATATCGTATTCTCGGTGAGTAGTGGTAGGCTATAAAAATGTGTTTCATTGGGTTTTATTTTCTATTAAATAAAGTTAATATAGCGTATATCCGTTAATCTTTTTGGGTAACTCAACGTCTATAAGTATAAAGGACGATAAAATTGATGTATCTCCTGAATCGGTTCACTTAAATAATGAATGATTATGAAAAGAATTATACTCATATTAGCACTGATAGTTGCTACCGCAGGCTACACAGCACAGGCACAACGTGTAAGCGTCAATATCAATATAGGAAGCCAGCCTTCGTGGGGGCCTGTAGGTTACGATTATGTAGATTATTATTATATGCCGGATATCGACTGTTACTACAGTGTCAATCAGGGCTTGTTCTTTTATCTGAATGCAGGCCGCTGGATAGGCGTTACGTACCTGCCGTATTCGTACCGCAACTATGATTTTTACACTATGTACAAAGTAGTGTTGGTAGGGCGCGACCCATGGTTGCACAACAGCCGCCACCGTACTATGTACGCGAAATACAGAGGGCACCGCTCACAACCTATTATCCGTTACAGTAACGACAATCGTTATCGCAACAGCCGTAATAACAATGTAGTGTGGTACGACCGTAATAATAACCATAACAGCCGTCCGAACCATAATAACAATGGCCGTCCGGGTAATAACAGCAACCGCCCGAATAATAACAGCAACCGCCCGAATAATAACAATAATAACCGTCCCGGAAACAATAACCATAACCGTCCGAACGACAACCGCTATTCGAACGACCATTCGAGATACAATAACAGCGACCGTAATGGAAACAGCGGACGTGTAGAACGTGATAAGAACAACAATAATAATAGCCGTCCGAACCGTGAGGCGAACAAGGATTCGAACCGCGACCGCAATAGTAATAATAACAACAGCAGTCGCCCGTCGAACAACAACCGCCAGAAAGAAAGTTCGGTACGCTCTTCCGAATCTAAAGGACGAAGCAGCAACAGTAACAGCAATACACGCTCGTTGTATAGCCAGACTTCATCAAGCAGCTCGAGCAACAACCGTAGTACGGTAAGTACCAGCCGTTCGTCCGGCAGTGATAATTCGCGCTCAAGCTCGTCCCGTTCGACAGCAAGAAGATAAATTTGATTTAAATTAATATACAAATTAGGTATCTAGTAATATAAAATAGGTTTGTTTAAGGTGAATTAGTTAGTAATTCAAGAAAAGTTTCGGGCTTCCGGTCTATTATTGACCGGGAGCCTCTTTTTTTATTCGTTTTACACTAATTTGTGTTTTTAACACTAAAATAAGTGTATATGCTCTCACTTATTACGTTTCGGTTACATTAAAATAAAGGTTTTTACTGTTGTTTAGTGATAAAATGATACTTTCATAATGATTTTATTATCCTTTATTAATGTCATACGTCTATAATTTTCATCAATAAAACATCAAAATATCATATTTCTTCTCATTTTAACCAATAAAAATATATTTTTACTAAAATAAGTGTATATATTTGTGAATCGCTATGATTAGAGTAGAGTTAATAAGTTGTTTCACAATTTTGAGTTAAATTAAAGTAGTATTTATGAGAAGATTGATGATGGTTTTGGCTTGCATACTGGCAAGTATTGGGTTGTCTTTGGCTCAGACTACACGAGTTTACGGTAAAGTAGTAGATGATACCGGCGAAGGAGTGATAGGAGCATCAGTGGTAGTAAAGGGAACCACAGTCGGTACAGTGACCGACGTGGACGGTAAATTCTCTATGAATATCCCATCAGACAAAAAAACGTTGATAGTGTCTCTTTTGGGTATGAAAACTCAGGAAGTGACAGCGGGTCCAGATCTTAATATCCTACTACAGGATGACGCGCAGGTAATGCAGGAAGTTGTGGTAACTGCCCTCGGTATTACCAAAGAAAAGAAAGCCCTTGGATATGCCGTTGCCGACGTTAGTGGCGATGAGCTTATCAAGACAAGGGGCGGTGTGACCAACCCTATCAATGCCCTTGCGGGTAAAGTGGCGGGTTTACAGATCAATGGCGCATCGGGTAATCTCGGAGGTTCGTCCAAAGTGTTGCTTCGTGGTGTCAAATCATTGACAGGTAACAACCAGCCGCTGTTCGTGATAGACGGTGTGCCTGTGGAAGGTCAGGATTATAACTCGACCGATACACAGCGTGGTGCAGGTGGTTATGACTATGGTAACCTTATTCAGGATATCAATCCCGATGACGTGGCTGATATCTCGGTACTGAAAGGACCTAATGCCTCGGCTTTGTACGGTTCGCGTGCAGCTAACGGGGTAATCATGATCACTACTAAAAAAGGTACAAAAGGTGCGGGGCTGGGTATCTCGGTTAATTCTTCGATAGGTTTCGAAGTTGTAAACAAATTACCAAAACTGCAAAGAGAATATGGTGGTGGTTCGGCTCTTACACAGCAGACCATCAACGGAAAACAATTCCTGGTTCTTGATTATGACCTTGATGAAAGCTGGGGGCCAAAATATGATCCCAGCATACAATACGTGTCTTGGTACGACCTTGCCAAGTGGGAAGCCGGTGGAAAAGTAGGCGATCCTACAACTTCGGCATGGGTAGCTCCTAAACACGACGTGAAAGATTTCTTCGAAACAGGAACTTCGTTCACAAACAATATCAGCTTGTCTAAAGCAACAGATGTATCGAGTATCCGTGTATCGTACACCAATATGAGTGTAAACGGATACCTGCCTAACAGTAAACTGGATAAAAACAGCTTCAATGTTGCCGGTACACTGAAAGACAATAAGTATTACGAACTGTTTACCAACGTTACTTACCTGAATCAGGCGGCAACAGGACGTCCCGAAACAGGATACGGCGATAACAACGTGATGGTGAAATTCGTACAATGGGGTCAACGTCAGTTGGATATGAAAGAACTGAAAGACCTGTATATTATGCCCGACGGAACTCAGGCAGGATGGAACCGTACATCGTGGAGCAATCCTAAGCTGGCTTATTCGAACAACCCTTACTGGTCGAGATACAAAAACTACCAGAACGACACCCGCGACCGTTTGTACGGTAACGTAGGTATCAAGGTGAATCTTCTTCCGGGATTGAAAGCACAATACAAAGCTAACTTAGACTATTACAGCGACAAGCAATACGAACGCAAAGCTGTTTATTCGCAGGAAGAAGCCGGATATACCGAAATCAACCGCCAGCAACATGAGCTGAACCACGAGTTCCTGCTTATGTACAACGGACGTTTCAACGAAAAATATACATTGGATGCAAATGCCGGAGGTAACATTATGTACCGTACATACGAATACATTATGGGCGAATCGGTAGGCGGACTTGTATTGCCCGACTTTTATAACCTGAGCAACTCGGTTAGTACACCTAAGGCAAGTAACAAGCTGACCCGTAAATCGATAAACAGTTTGTTCGGTAATGCTACATTCGGTTACGACGGTAAAGTATATGTTGACGTATCGTTACGTAACGACTGGTCGTCGACACTGCCCAAAGGCAATAACTCGTTTCTTTACCCTTCTATCACAGGTAGTTTCCTGATATCGGAAGTGGTGAAAAAAGACTGGCTCGATCTTGCCAAAGTACGTTTGGGATGGGCTAAGGTAGGTAACGATACCGACCCTTACAACATCAACGATATATACACATTCTATGCATCGTTCAACGACCTGCCAGCTTATGTGGCGTCTACTACTAAGCGCAACGAAAACCTGAAACCCGAGCAGACTTATTCGTATGAGTTCGGTCTCGAAGGTTCGTTCTTCAAAAACCGCTTAGGATTCGACTTCTCGCTGTATTCGTCAGAAACGAGAGATAATATCGTTCCGTTATCGCTTTCGGGAGCAACAGGTTATACAGCCTACTACCTCAATGCGGCTACTATACAGAACAAAGGTTTTGAATTGATGTTGCAGGGCACACCTGTACAGACCAAAGATTTCGAATGGTCTATTACAGGTACATTGTCGGGCAATAAAAATAAAGTGAAAGAAATTCTTGGTAACTCTACAGACGGATACCTGCGATTGACAAATGCTCCGTTCAAAGTAGAAATCGGTGCCCTTGCCGGAAAAGAGTACGGTGTAATAATGGGTACAGACTATGTGTATGACGATAACGGAAATAAAGTGGTAACAGCTTCGGGTGTATACGCTTCGACCGACAAAAACGTGGCATTAGGCAGCGCTTATCCTAAAACATTGTGGGGATTGAGCAACTCGTTCCGTTACAAAGGATTGACATTGAGCGTACTGTTCAATGGACAGTTTGGCGGTAAATACTTCTCTACATCTAACATGTGGGGTATCTACTCGGGTATGTTGGAAGAAACTGTGGGCTTGAACGAATTGGGTAATCCTAAACGTGATGCAGTAGCCGATGGCGGAGGTATTTTACTACCCGGTGTACATGCCGACGGAACGCCTAATACTACACGTATTTCGGCAACACGCTGGGCATCGTCGATCTACAGCGGGCCTGCTGCACAAAACGTATTCAAAAGCGACTTTATCAAGCTGAGAGAAATCACACTGAGTTACGATGTGCCTTTGACTTCTACCAAATATATCAAAGGGTTGAAGCTGTCGGCATACGGACGCAACTTAGCGATGTTCGGTTTGGA
Source organism: Indolivaga macrotermitis (assembly GCF_900128985.1). GTDB lineage: Bacteria > Bacteroidota > Bacteroidia > Bacteroidales > Dysgonomonadaceae > Dysgonomonas_A > Dysgonomonas_A macrotermitis. Next base: position 81,663 of record NZ_FQUC01000016.1, read on the forward strand.
TAACAAAAACTTCGATCCCGAAATGGCAACTACAAGCTCCGGTAATATACAAGGGGTAGAAGGTGGTGCATTGCCTTCGACAGCTAACTTCGGATTCAATGTCGGAGTACAATTTTAAGGTCGCAGACCTATTTTAAGTAAAAGCAAGTATTTACTGTTACTAAGATGGAATTCAATATGAAAAAAATAATAAAAGGATTACTCTTTGCATCTCTTCTTATCTCCGTTACGTCATGTAAAGATCTGGAAGAAATCAATGTAGACCCCAACAACCCCACAGAGGTGTCGACTCCTGCCATATTGCTGGGAGCCGAAAAAAAAGTAATGGACTATATGTTCGACAACTGGTTCAGCGGACGCCAGAGCCTTGTATATTCGCAATACTGGGCACAACGCAACTATACCGAAGAAGACCGTTACCAGATACGCGAATCGGTAAACAACAGCTACTTCAACTATTTCTATACATCGGCAGGTAACCTCGCGCGAATCGAAGCTATCAATACCGACGAGTCTACCAAAGAGGCGGCAGCCGTTTATGGTAAGAACGAAAACCAGATCGCCGTGGCTAAAATTCTGAAAATATGGCTCGTTCAGGTAATGGCCGATACCTGGGGCGGAATACCTTACAGCGAAGCATTCAATCTGAGCGGAGGTGCATTGTACCCTAAATACGATGATCTGGATCAGTTGTACACATCGTTGCTGACCGAACTCGATCAGGCGATAGATATGATAGACACAGATGAAACAGCCTTTACGTCGGGTGATAATATCTATAACGGTGATGCCGGACAATGGAAAAAATTCGCTAACTCGCTGAAATGTCGTCTGGCTATCCGCCTTTCTAAGGTAGACAGTAACTGGAAGACATACATTGCCGAAGCTGTGCAGTCGGGTGTATTTACCAGTAACAGCGACAACGCCCTGTTCCAGTATTCGACATCGGCTCCTAACCAATGCTATTTCTACCGTGGTTTCTTTGTAGAAGCTCGTAACGACTTCTCTATCTCGAAACCTTTTGTAGACTTACTTAAAGGTCAACGTGATACACTGAATGCCAAAACCCATCCGTGGGAAGGCGTATTAGACCCACGCTTGTCGGTCTATACATCGGCTAATGCCGACGGAGACTATATCGGTGTACCTTATGGTGTGGAAAGTAACGACTTGTCGAGCGTAGCTCCCGGAATCGATTATGCTCCCGACTTTTCGGAAGGAAAACCTTTGGCAGTACAGGCTAACTTTGCAGTGCCTTTGCTTACTTATGCCGAAGTTTGCTTTATCCTGTCGGAATATAACGGATTCTCGGCAGCCGATTATAAAAAAGGTGTGGAAGCTTCTATCGATTTCTGGAATACACAGAATGTATCGGTAAAAGGTGCTGCATCTATCTCCGAAGCAGACAAAGCTGCATATGTAGCAGCCGTAACCAAAACCGTAAATGCCGAAGCTGTAGCCACTCAGAAGTACATCCACTTGTACATGAACGGAACAGAGGCATGGGCTGAATACCGCCGTACGGGTTATCCTTCGACATTGCTGAAGCCGAACGAGAACTCGACCGTTGCTTATATTTATGACGATAAAGGGAACGTTACAGGTACACAGATACTTGAATTTACAACCTTGTCGGAAACAAAAGGAGACTTGCCTGCAAGAATCAAGTATCCGACAAATGAAAGTACTCTGAATCCGGCGGGATTCGAAGATGCTGTAGCTAAGCTTACCGATGGCACTAACAACTACTACAGCAAGATGTTTTGGGATGTACGGACTTCATCGGTTCCGCATCCGGCTAATAAATAAATACTTTAGATTTACTCAATTTTTTGGAAGGGTCGAACCGCTGATGGTTCGGCCCTTTTTATATTCCGGAGCAGGTATGCCTGTGTCTTATCTCTTATAAAAATGGTTTTTGAAGCTGACCGCCTCTTTCAGGTCATCTACATTCACTTTTTTGCTCGATATCTCGTTTAATTTCCGGTCGGTTGTTTCCACATTCCCCAAGTGGTTGGTGCGGAGTATGGCATTTTCGAAAACAAAACCGTAATTGACATTGTCGCCTACTATATGCGGATAACGGCTGGCAATATCGTAAATTTCATATCCCATACTGTAGTGGAGGCTCGGATTTTGTACACCCAGAAAAAGCGACATAATGGTGGGCGCAACATCGTAATGGGTAGTAGTATGGCCGAATACCTTATTGGCCTCTATCCCCGGATAATACAATATAAAAGGAACCTGTATCTGCCAGTCCGAAAAATTACTGCCATGTCCCCAATAGTTTTTCCGGTTTTCGTTGAATTCCTGTCCGTGGTCTCCCGTAATCACTATTACACTGTTTTCGAGCATCCCTTTTTCTTCCAGTTTACGGGTAACCTTCCCTATCAGGCTGTCGGTGTAGTATACGCAGTTCTTATACAGGTTGAAATAGGGAAGAGGGTCTATATCGTTACTTAGTTTCGTATAGTCGGCTTCGTCCCATGCCGGGCCGAATTTTTTGTTGTGCTCCTTAGGTATCGCGGTAGCATGCGGCGTATCGTAAAAAAGGAATGAAAAGAACGGCCGTCCGGCAACTTGTTTATCTACATATTCGCAAAACGAATCGGTTATATACTGATCCCTGTCGAAAGGAGTTTTTCCTTCCGATTTAAGATTGATATCGGGAGTCCTCCTGAACACAAGCTCATGGATAGGAGGGCTGGTCAGTATTGCGCTCGGGAATACCTGTATATTGTAATCAAGATCAATAAGCCTGTCTATCAGCAGAGGTGACAGTTTGGATATGGTTATCTCCTTTTCGTACGTTGCAGACATCCCGAAGAATAACCCGATAATCGAACCCCGTGTTCCGTTATTAGAGCTCAGGTGCTTGCTGAAGTATTGAGACTTCTGTGCAAATTTGCTGATATTAGGGCAATTGATAGAATCGTAAGTACGGGGATTCCACGAGTCGATCACGATATATATAATATTCAGTTTAGGGATAGAATCCGATATTTCGAGCGGATATATAGGATATTGTATGTCTGACGACGGAATATTGTATATCTGGTCGAGGTCGTCGGGTTCGGCTATACCCATTTTCATTAACAAAGTATTGGCCGTGAGAGGAAAGAAGAAAGGCATTGCTGTTGCCGATTTCAATATCGGGCTTTGACGGATTGCGGCAGCTACTGCATGCCCTATGTGTGATATTAGTACACATATGATAAGTGCAACCGAAAGGCATATCACCGTTTTCTTTCTGAGCAGGTGGTATGTTTTCTTCCCGATAAAGTACGCAATGGTATAGGGTACGACCGATATTAGAATAGCAATACCTGTAAACTTGACGATTACCCAAAAATCGAAGTCAAATACTTCGGTTCCTCCTCCGAGTATCAGTTCGAGTACAAAACCGTTAAAATGAAACCTGTATATGTTGAACACCATTCCGTCGAGTACTATAAATATCTGTAAAAGCACCGCCGCAAACAGATAAATACAGGTTGCGATTTTGTAATTGCTGAAGATGAGCGAAAACGGAAGGTAAAATATCAAGTATAGAACGACGGCAAATAATGCCGCATGACCCAGGGAAGCAGGAATGTAATATAGCCATGATACAAGGTTCATATCAGAATTGATGTTGCTGCCGAATATATTAAATATGAAATCGACAGATGTAATTACAGTAGTAATTATCAATAGAAAAAAGCCAAAGCGTGCCTTCTCCATTTTGCTTGGAGCAAGTGTTGTCCTATCCATAAAAAAGTGTACAATTAGTGTATTCGCCGCAAATATATGAAAAACAATCCTAGAGCTATCTGAGATTTTATATGAAATAATGTTATATTTAAACATTGAATTTGTTAATAAAGAGTTACAATTTATGACCGAAAAACAAAAAATGCAAGCTGGAATGTCGTATCATGCCTTTGATGAGGAACTTATACGTGATCGTGAAGATGCCCGGATGAAAATATATGATTACAACCTGACCCGTCCGGATGAAACGGATAAAAGAACCGGGATTTTGCGTTCACTATTCGGGTCTGTACAAAAGGATATACTGATAGAGCCCTCATTCAGATGTGATTACGGGTATAATATACATGTCGGTGAGAATTTTTATGCCAATTTCGATTGTGTGATGCTCGATGTGTGCTCTATTGAGATAGGAGACAATTGCCTGTTGGCTCCCGGAGTGCATATCTATACAGCATCGCATCCGCTGGACGCTGTAGCCCGGACATCGGGAGACGAATTCGGTAAGCCCGTGAAAATAGGGCATAATGTATGGATAGGAGGGTGTGTGGTAATCAACCCCGGAGTTACTATCGGCGACAATGCAGTTATAGCATCAGGATCCGTAGTGACTAAGGATGTACCGGCAAACACTCTGGTAGGTGGTGTGCCTGCGAGGGTAATACAGCAAATCGGATGATTCCGGATTTTAAAGCAATAAAGTGAAAAACAGAATACAAATATACCGTTTGATGGCTTGTATGGCATTCGTAGTGTCATTGTTGTCGTGTAACAATTCGGTGTCGGGTATCTCGAACGATGATTTCCAGATGAGCCTGATCGAGAGGGAAAAGCTCAACTTCATCAATTTTCAGTGTGTAGCTTCCGCCGATAAGTATGACGAAATAATATGGGAGCTGCCATCGGGCGAGATCGTTTCGGGATTTTCGTCCGTTACCGCTTATTTTCCTTACAAAGGAGAATATACGGTGAAGGTGAAGGTGACGAAAGGTCTCAGTTCGTCCGAATTTTCGAAAACGGTGTTTATCCGGCGTGACGATCCTTATGTGGCTAAAGGCGAAAAACTTGTCTGGCATGATGAGTTTGACGATTCGGCTCTCGATCCAGCCTTTTGGAAAAGCCGTTCCACCCACTACGAAAATAATAACTGGAGAAGTTCCGATGGAAAGCAGAATATCAGCCTCAAAGATGGTATCTTAAGAATATTTGCCTGTAAAGAAGGCGAGCCGCAAAAAGTAGGGCAATATACATCCGTTTCGTTAAGTACTCAGAAACTGAAGGAATTTACTTACGGACGTATTGAGTTCAGGGCAAAGCTTCCTGCAAATATGAATATACGCCCCGCTCTGTCGATGCTTGGCAACGATATAGACGAATCGGGTTGGCCGGCTTGTGGCGAAATGAGTATAGCCAACCGTCTGACTCTCGAACCCAGAGCCATCTATTCGGGGGTGCATACATATTCTAATTACGAATATACGATGCATACCGACTCGATGCGTGTTACCGATTACGATACCGAGTTTCATGTATACGGAATCAAATGGATACCCGATAAGATAGATTTCTATATAGATGCGCCTTCGAATATTTACTATTCGTATAGCCCTTCGGATATAAACGGCCGTACATGGCCTTTCAGTAAACCCTTCTTTGTTTCTTTGGGGCTGGTGATGGGTGGCGACCGCATCGGGCGCCAGGGTGTGGACAACAGCTCGTTACCCCGTGATTTGTTTATCGATTATATCCGTGTTTACCAGAATTTATAGGATGTGGTAAAGTATGAAATACGTCATTGCCAGATTAAACCCTGCATGGCATAAGACGGCACACCAGATAGATCCGCCTTTTTGTCTACAAATGAATAATACCTGACTTAACACAAACATAGCGGCAACCCATATTGTAGCTTGCAGCGGCAGAAAATCCCACTGTCCGTTATAAAATACGATTCCGAAATGAGCCAGATGTGTCAGGGCAAAAGCCAGACTATCTACGTAAGACGCACGGCGTTCGCCTAGTTGCTGGGCAAAGCTCCCGTGTATGACTCCCCTGTATAAAAATTCTTCGCCAAACGGACTGAATATCATTGATGTAATAGCTATAGGTATAAATACAGCCATCCGGTTGTGCAGCAGTGCCTCGCGAGGTACTGTATATGAGCGGGAGATATAGTAAAAACTGTTCTTTATATCTATTCCGTATGCTTCTGTGTTGAGGATGAATAAAGCTGCACAAAAGAACATCCCTAAGAAGAAGGATAGCATAATCCACTGCGACTTGGAGGGTTTAGTGAATCCGATATACTTCCGGCCTTCTTTCGAGAGAAAAATAAACGGAGTGAACCACATCAGCACAAATATAAGTGATACGAAACCGTAACCTCCCGATGCGGCTGTTTGCAGAACGAGGATAAAGCGGGGAATCCCGAAAAGCAATATGAGGAATATACCAAACTTCCAGTCGTAAGAAAAATACTTTTGCCAAAATGGTCGAAGTAAATTATTATTCATGCTTGTTTATTCTTAAATAGCCAAATATACTTATTAAAGGAATAATTTCCTGTACTTTTATCTTATTAAGTACAGGAAATTTATTTTAGATGCAATACAAATTTTAGATTTTCCGGAAAATGTAATGTGATTAGTGGATTATTTATTTGACTGTTTATTAGCGAATTCAGACTTTATGACTCATCATATATAGTATCGAATTGGTAGAATGAAGCAGGATATTAGGTCTACCCTGATAGTCAGTATGGATACTTGTTGGTTATATTGATATAAGAAGAAAAAGATAGATACTAAGGGTTGAGGGTCAAGTGAATAATAATGAAGCGAGTTTTGTTGCCATTAGTCCGACCACCTATACTTAAGTTTTAATTTAGATTAGTAATAAGAAGAGGTCTTTCCGGCAGTAAAGGCTTTTCTCTTTTGTTTAACTATTTATGTTAAGTTGGCTTCTTTTTTGGATATTAAAAATAATCCTTATATTTGCCACACTAAACAACCCTTTACAAATAAGGAATGACCAATATTTTCACACATAAAAACATTAACAATCATCTAAATTTTAACAATTTAGATTTGTTATTATGTGCTGAAATATTAGAGAGAGAGAGAGAGAGAGAGAGAGAGAGAGACGCATCATAGGGCGTTAACTAAACAAATTTTCTTATTGTGTCAAAATAACGGGGCATTTTTTTATGTCTTCGTTCAGATTGTTGCATATTTTCATTTCCACTTATTAATAAGTTGGCAGGGCCGTCTGTGTCGGATAGAGGCATTGTTGTTTTTTTGTTGTCGTTCGAAAACTATATCGGATAACAGATTGTGTCTGTGTCAACTAACCAACGCAGCAGGGTGCAGTGTGTGCACTTTGCTGCTTTCTTTTGGAGATATTTTTTTTAACGCAAAGGCACTTAGATACAAAGGTCTTATCCCAAGATGTCATGTAGTGGTAAGGCTCTACTTTACCCTTTGTTTCACTTTCGTGCCCTTTGCGTTAAACCCTTTCTTATTAGGCAGAGCAGAGCCCTGCCACTACAATCTGCATATTCAAAAACAATTACTCTTTATAACAACAGAAGAGTCCTTGACTCTAAAAACAACAAAAGGGGCTGTGGCCCCAACAACTCAAACAAAGAATAGCAATGAAAAAGTATTACATTATTTTACTATACTTTTCGGGTATAGTAACCTTGCATGCTCAGGTCGGAATTAATACCGAAACACCGAAAACAACACTGCACATAATCCCTTCTAAAACAGATGCTACCACAGCCGAAGGAATTATTGCGCCTAATCTGACCCGTGCACAACTGATCAGTAAAGATGCCCGTTATGGAACAGACCAGAATGGCGCAATTATTTACATAACCGCCATAAACGGAACCGTAAGTACCAAAACAGCCAAAATAACCGAGATCGGTTACTACTATTTTGACGGAAGCCTGTGGCAACCATTTTCCAGTTCAACACCAGTAGTACCTACCGAGCCCTGGCGAGTGCAAGGCAGTACCACCGAAGCCACAGCCAATACCCAGAATATCTATCAGGCAGGTAAAGTAGTAATCGGTGCCGCCCAGACCGGGACCGCCGCTACCGAAACATTGTATGTAAGTGGCACGAGTAACATAACAGGCAATTCCAAAGTCGGCAGTTCAACAGTCAGCGGAAACGAAACCGTCGGCGGAACCTTAGCCGTAACCGGAGCAACAACACTTTCGGGTACACTAGGGGTAGCCGGAGCTACTACCATTGCCTCTACCGGAAGTTTTACTCTGGCAGGAAATGGAGCTGCAGCCAACAAATACCTGATGTCGGATGCAAGTGGCAAAGGCACTTGGACAACATTACCAGCCACAGCCACAAATGCCGAACCATGGTTAGTTCAAGGAGGTACTACACAGGCCACAGCTAATACCCAAAACATCTATCAGGCAGGCAAGGTAGTAATCGGGGCTGCGCAGACTGGAACAGCCGCCACCGAAACACTATATGTAAGTGGAACAAGTAACATAACAGGTAATTCTAAAGTAGGAAGTTCAACCGTTACAGGCAATCAGACTATCGGAGGAACCTTAGCTGTAACCGGTGCTACTTCCATAGCCACCACCGGAAGCTTTACTCTGGCAGGTAACGGTGCGGCCGCTGGGAAGTACTTGGTCTCGGATGCAAGCGGTAAAGGCACATGGACAACATTACCCACTTACCCAACTGTACCTACCGAGCCCTGGCAGGTGCAAGGCGGAACAACGGCTGCCACAACCAATGCGCAGAATATCTATCAAACCGGAAGTGTAGGTATCGGAGCAAGTACGGCCGTGCCTGCTGCTTATAAATTTCAGGTAACAGGTGCGAGCAATGTAACGGGTAACTCGCGCGTTGCCAGTTCAACGGTAGTAGGCGCCCAAACGGTAGGTACAACTTTAGGAGTAACCGGCGCCACAACCTTATCGAGCACATTAGGTGTAGCCGGAGCTACTACGATTGCTTCCACCGGAAGCTTTACTTTGGCAGGTAACGGTGCGGCTGCCAGCAGATATTTAATGTCTGACGCCTCCGGTAAAGGTACATGGACAGCCTTACCCACAACAGCCACAACTGAACCCTGGCTGGTACAAGGCGGAACAACTCTGGCAACAACCAATGCCCAAAATATTTACCAAACGGGAAGTGTATCTATCGGTTCCAATACAGCCGGCACTTATAAATTTCAGGTAACAGGTGCGAGCAATATAACAGGTAATTCACGGGTAGCCAGTTCAACGGTAGTAGGCGCCCAAACGGTAGGTACAACTTTAGGAGTTACCGGTGCAACTACCTTAGCCAGTACACTGGGTGTAACGGGAGTTGCCACCATGAGTAACAATCTGCTTGTAACAGGAAATACAGGAATGGGTATCACTGCTCCAACCCAAAAACTGCATGTGGTGGGTAATGAATATGTAAGCGGTCTTGGTAAATTCGGAGGAGCAACAACGCTTAATGCTTCGGCTCAGTTGGAATTAGGCGATACCAATAAAGGTTTACTACCTAACCGTGTGGCATTGACCAGTGCAACAGTAAAAGCTCCTGTAACCAATGCCGTAGACGGGATGATCGTTTATAACACAGCTACTGTTTCAGCACAAGGCTTGTCTCCCGGCTTTTACTATTGGAGAGGTACTACATGGACACGCTTGGTAGATGTTATTCCTCAGACAACTGTAAATTTGTTGAATTTAAGAAGTGGAGTTACTTCTACTGTCGGTGATGTAACTACTTTGGCGACTAAAGGTGTGGTTTTGCCTTTTGGAGACTTGGTATCTACAGGAGTTTACGCAATAACTTTACCGGAGGATGGTTCCTATGCGTTTAATTTCAGGCTATATGGTCCTATCAAAGAAGATGGTGGTAATGTGAAAACCGCAAGAACTGTTATCTTTTATATAGGGCTTTTGAATAATAGTGTACTATCTGATGCTGCTGAAATTAATGTCAATGTTATCCCTTCTACTAATATTAGCACCGTAGCGACATACTCGGTTGTTTTGGCTTGTGATGGAAAAGCTGGAGATAGAATAACTTTCCGTTTGCATCACTTTAGTATAACACCTTATCCATGGAGTTTGAGTGCAAGTTCTAGTAATTCTCAGGCCAACCGTACATCAATGGTGTGGTGGAAATTGTAATTTATATTATAATACATGTAAGAAGAGGTCGGATTTAACCGACCTCTTCTTACATGCTTATAGGTTAAGTCTCTTCTTCCAATTCTTGCATATTAAAAATATTCCTTATATTTACCCCATCAAACAACCCTTTACAAAAAGGAATGACCGATATTTTCACACATAACAATATTAATAATCATCTAAATTTTAACAATTTAGATTTGTCTTTGTGTGCTGAAATATTAGAGAGAGAGAGAGAGAGAGAGAGAGAGAGAGAGAGAGAGAGACGCATCACAGGGCGTTAACTAAACAAATTTTCTTATTGTGTCAAAATAACGGGACATTTTTTTATGTCTTCGTTCGCTTTGTCGTATATATTCATTTCCAAATATTAAGTTGGCCGGGTAGGCTGTGTCCGGTAGGATCATTGTTGTTTTGTTGTCGTTCGAAAACTACTCAGGATAACAGTTTGCTATCGAGCCAACTAATCTATGCAGCAGGGTGCAGTGTATGCACTTTGCTGCTTTATTATTCAAGAAAAAACAAGCTCGTCAATAGTCTTTTAAACACAAAGACACAAAGATACAAAGGTTTTACAGAAAGGTTCGTTGTAGAGGTAAGGCTCTGCTTTACCCGTTGTCTTGAAAAACAAGACAGTGCACTTTGTACTTTCTTCGGATTCTTTGTGTTATTAAAGCTCTTCTTATCAGGCAGAGCAGAGTCCTGCCCCTACAAAAGTTGCATAAAAAAACAATCACTTTACATTATAACAACAAAAAGTCTTCAGGTCTTAAGAACAACTCAAACAGAAACAACAATGAAAAAGAAAACTCTTTTACTTTTGGGAATATTCTCATTTGGAATTATCCATGCACAGATCGGGGTAAATACCGATAATCCTATTACAGGATCAGTTCTAAATATCGACCCGCTGGGAAATAATTCGACGTCATCTCTCGCCAAGTATGATGATGATATTGTAGTTAATGGTATAGGAAATGTAGGAATAGGTACAGGTTCGCCCAATGCAAAACTTCATATTGTGAGTAATTCGAGCCCAGCATTCCGTTTGGTAGACGGAAATCAGGCAGATAAGAAGATATTAATGTCGGATGCAACAGGAACCGCACAGTGGGGAGAAGCAGTCTTTAACAATTTTGGCATTATTCCTTTTGGAACGGTTACTTTCACAGGAGCAAGTATTAATAGCACTGTAGCAGATGCTTTTTACTCAGGATTGAGTTATACTCTTCCCGGAGCGGGTGTATATTCCGTATCGATAGTTGTAAAATGTGTGGCTAACAGAGCAAATTATGGAGGATTCAACTGGTCTCAGGTTTTGCCTACATCAATTGATATTCCTACAGTATGGGGAGCATCGTCACCTCGTTTTTTGGGAGGTTACGAAATATATCGGAGTGGTAGTACCTATATCCGGACGGCGACAACAACTATAGCTTACTTTGCTTTTAACCAAACGTTAACGGTGACAGATACTGCTAAAACTATCTATTTATGCTTTACCGGTGCATCGCCCTCGACAACCCTGCCTACTGATGTGATTACTGTTTCGTGGGGTACATCTGGCACCGATCCTGCTCCTAACGGTGATTCCCGGAATGAAACTACAGGTTCGTATATTAAAATAAACTAATACCCGAGGGTTCTTTAAAACTGGAAGATAAACAAATGCTTCTAAATAACGATCAAAACGCATTATGAGAAAAATATTATTATCTACTATATTATTTATAATCTGTATTAGCATCTGTGCACCTCTTTTTGCGCAGGTCGGAATCAATACTACATTGCCACAGGGTATTTTACATATCGATGCCCAAAGTAATACTTCAGGAACAACTAATACCCGTGATGATGTGATTATCTTGGAAAACGGAAATGTAGGGCTGGGTATATTATCGCCATCTGTTAAATTACATATCGTATCAGTTACTCAGGGTGGGGGCTTTGCTTTACAGGACGGAACGCAAGGCGCTAATTATATTTTAGTATCGGATGCTGATGGTAACGCTTTTTGGAAGGAATCGGAAGTTAGTGAATTTACTGTTATTTCTTCTGAAAATTCGTCTACTTCGTCATTTACTGCTGCTTCGTACACATACGATCCGGGATTGAGACTTATTTTTCCTCGTTCGGGTACTTATTCTATTTCGATTATTACCCGGCTGACAATGAACAGAGCGGCATCTGCTGTTGCCTTAGTGAGGGTATATTTAGCACCTCTTGCAGCATCGCTTAGTTTTCCGGGAGCAGCACAGGTGATAGGCTCCGTTATAGTAGAAAACAATATATATCAATCGTATATAAACCAAAATATTGAGGTTAATGCTACGACTGGGCTAACAGCCCGTTTGGTATATTCTGTTGAAGGTCAGTTTACCGCTGCTTCGGGAACTTTACAAGCCAGTTGGTCGGGTACACATATCAGGGTTAAATAAAAATTAAAAATATGATACATTTCAATAAAATATATATTGTAGCTATTCTCATTATAGCTTTTTTACTGATTGATAATTATTTGTCGGCTCAGGTTGTAGGGATAAACACTCACAATCCGCTGAGATTATTACATATTGACGGAGGTGCGAATACAACAGCCTCTACTTCCGATTCGGACATCGAAGTGTCCGATGATGTTGTAATAGATAATACAGGCAGGGTAGGGATTGGCTTATTAAATCCGGTTGTGCGTTTACATATCGATAGCCGGAATAAATTGAGCCTGTCTACACCGGTCGCCGGATTCAGATTACAAGATGGTTCGGAGGCCGAAGATTATGCTTTGACTTCCGATGCCAATGGATTTGCTCATTGGGCTCCGGTTGATTTTAGTGGCTATACGGTAGTTGAATACCAAAGAGTAAGGAGCGAATTTACCGAACCGTCCACATCCTGGGCCAGTACAGTTGTTTATTCCAATCTGTATATTGATTTTCCGGCACCGGGCAGATATCTGGTATCTATCGGGGCTAAGCTAGAATTGACACGTACAGGTACTACTCAGGCTATTTTCGGACTTTTAAGCCCGAGTAATAATCCGTCGGATTATTTTACAAATATGTATACAGGAGCATATCCCGTATTGGCTAGTAATCAGACTCAATTGGCTCAAATACGGATAATACTGTGTCAGGAAATAGAAATTACGGCATCGTCTCTCAGGGCATATCTGATGTTGGAGTTTTTTAATACAAATTATAGCAATACCGGATATTTTTACACATCCTGGGGCAACGGCGGAATACCTCCCGAAGCACATCGGACAGGTGGATCATTTGTAAGGATTAATTGAAATAAATAGAGTTAAGCAGCTGAGGTTGTTTTATTGAGTAGCCTTAGCTGTTTGTATCTCAAAAATATGGATAATTAAAAATATTCCTTATATTTGCCCCATTAAACAACCCTTTACAAAAAGGAATGACCAATAATTTCACACATAAAAATATCAATAATTCTCTAAATTTTAACAGTTTAGATTTGTCTTTGTGTGCCGAAATATTAGAGAGAGAGAGAGAGAGAGAGAGAGAGAGAGAGAGAGAGAGAGACGCATCACAGGGCGTTAACTAAACAAAATTTTCTATTGTGTCAAAATGACGGGGCGTTTTTTTATGTCTTCGTTCGTTTTGTCGTATATATTCATTTTCAGATAAAAAGTTGGCTCGGCAGATTGTGTCAGGTTGAGTCGTTGTTGTGTTGTTGTCGTTCGAAAACCATGTCGGATAACGGATCGTGTCAATGCCGGCTAACTATTGCAGCAGGGTGCAGTGTATGCACTTTGCTGCTTTCTTCTAACAAGCCAGGCCAAAGCTATACCATTATCACTATGATATTAAAAAAACAAAGATTATCTCAATGCGAACTTTATAGAAAACCAGATACTTATAAACTTCAACATAAACACTCTTTAAAAAATCCACAACAATGAAGAAACTGCTATTATTATTCGTGCTCATGAGTACGATGTTTGTACTCGAAGCCCAGGTAGGCATCAACACCGAATCACCC
>NZ_FQUC01000023.1 GCF_900128985.1 Indolivaga macrotermitis
TCTTTTCTTTATTACCACTCTCGGTTTTAAAGCGAGTGCAAAAGTAATACACTTACCCTTCCATTCCAAATATTTTATGAGGTTTTTTTAAGAGAAAATCGTAACGATATCGTAACTAGTAGAATATCTAGCAAATAGCTTAACTCTTTTTTACAAAAGAAATCTCCATATTCATAGATATCTAGAATTACAAACAAAATAAGCCTTTCCTTTAATTACATATTTTATATTTATGTAGTTCAAATTTCTTTTATACTATCTTTGCAAAAACAAATCCAGTTATAACGAGAACGGCTAGTAATAGGTACGCTAAAATGGAAAATTTTAATTTTCGATTCATATTTAAAACGATCGGGTTCCTGCTCATTATAGAATCCCTACTACTAATGCTATCGGCTGCCATCTCGTTTTATTATCATGAGCTAAGCGGCGATGCCTTTCTTATTAGTGCATCCATAACAATAGTCATTGGTGTGATGCTTCGCCTATTAGGTGTTGAAACCCGGGAAAAGATTATTGGTAAACGCGAAGGTTTCCTGGTAGTGTCTATATCGTGGGTCATATTATCAGCCTTCGGTATGCTACCTTTTTATATAAGCGGAGTTATACCTAAAATCAGCGATGCATACTTCGAGACCATGTCTGGATTCACAACTACCGGTTCAACTATAATTCCGGATGTGGATGTAATCCCGTTAGGACTACTATTCTGGCGATGCCTGACTCAATGGGTAGGAGGTCTCGGAATTGTTGTTTTTGCATTGGCTGTACTACCGATTATCGGTGGAAATGCTTCATTTTTGTTCGATGCCGAAACTACCGGAATTGTGAGGGAACGTTTTCAGCCACGTATTACACAAATCGCAAAAAGGCTATTGTTTACTTATATATTTATAACCGCCCTGATCGCCTTTTTGCTTTGGCTAGGCCCGATGAATGCATTCGATGCAATTTGTCACGCCTTATCTACTGCTTCGACCGGAGGTTTTTCTACCAAACAGGCCAGTATCGCTTATTGGAACTCACCGTATGTGGAATACGTAATCAGTATTTTTATGGTCGTGGGCGGCATCAACTTTTCCTTATTATACTTTCTTTTAAGAGGAAAACCCAAAAGATTGCTTCAAGACGAAGAAGTACGCTGGTATTTCGGCATTTACCTCTCTTTCACCATAATAATCACCGTCGGTTTGATTCTTTCGGGACAGATAAATATTGCCGAAAATGCCTTCCGGACATCGCTTTTCCAAGTAACATCAGCCATCACAACTACCGGATTTTCGACCGCCGATTTTACGAGCTGGGGGCCTTTCTATATGTTCCTGATTTATTTACTGATGATGATCTGCGCCTGCGCAGGTTCTACTTCGGGGGGAATAAAAGTAATCCGCGTAGTTGTATTGTTTAAGAATGCCATCAACGAATTCAAGCTGCAAGTGCATCCGAATGCTGTACTTCCGGTACGAATCAACAATCAGGTATTGCCTGTAGATGTGGTGACAAAGATACTCGCATTTATATTTCTATACTTACTCATACTATTTATCAGTTTCCTTGTATTATCATTAACCGGTATCGGATTCGAAGATGCTATTACCGCATCTGTATCATGTATGGGAAATGTCGGACTGGGAAGCCTTAGCGAAAGCGGGCATTTTGCTAATATTTCGGACGTTGCCAAATGGTACTTATCGTTTCTGATGCTTACCGGACGTCTCGAATTATTTACTGTATTATCTCTGTTTATGCCTGCATTCTGGCGAAAATAAGAATACAAACCATCTCTCTATTTTCTCCCGTAAACATCACAAGTGCAGTCTTGGTTAAGATAACATTAAATTCTTTTTTATATCTTACGACCCGATAAACAGTGTTCAACTCAACATATTACTCACTCTCGGATCATATGAAATATTTTATCTCCACTTTATTCACAGCTCTACTGTTTCTCTGTAATATAAACGGACAAACAAATAAAAAGGTTAGTTTACTTTTTGCCGGGGATGCCATGCAGCATAAGTCGCAGTTGGATGCAGCAAAAACGAAAGACGGATACGACTATTCGAAATACTTTGCTCAAATAAAACCTCAAATAGATTCAGTAGATATAGCCATTGTTAATTTTGAAACAACCCTGCCGGGACGGGCTTATACAGGATATCCAAGTTTCGGCTCGCCTGATGCCTTTGCATATGCTTTGAAAGATGCCGGATTCAATATTTTCCTTACGGCGAACAATCATTCTTTAGATAAAGGGAAAAAGGGTGTTGAACGCACTATTATGATGCTCGACTCAATGCAGGTGAGGCATCTGGGGACTTATGCAGATAAGGAGAAAAGAGACCTGCTCTACCCTATGGTGGTTGTAAAGAACGGTATCCGTATCGGACTGCTTAACTATACTTATGATACGAACGGAATAGAGGTGCAATCGCCCAACATTGTAAACTATACCGATAAAAAACAAATACTCACGGATATTAATACCCTGAAACGGATGCAACCCGATATTATCATTGCAAATATGCATTGGGGATACGAATACAAACTAAAGCACAATGCAGAACAAAAATCCCTTGCCGATTTTCTTATTAAGAACGGCGTACGGCTCGTTATAGGATCGCATCCGCATGTGGTGCAACCGATAGATATCCGGCAGAAAGGCGATTCGATAGAGAATATCATCGTATATTCTTTAGGAAACCTCATATCAGGAATGAAAGCCGTAAATACCGACGGAGGTATGATGGTAAAAATAGAGATTAGTAAAGACAATAATAACCAGATACATATCAACAATTGTACTTATTCGCTGGTATGGGTATATAAACCTCTGGAAGATGGAAAAACTCAATTTCAACTATTACCTGTAGAGGAATACGAGAATGCCGAAGGCGAAGAAAAACTAGGTAAAACCAATTACCTGCGAATGGCTACTTTCGCAAAAACTGCCCGTAAAGCGATCGAAAGCCTATGGATTAAATCCGAACCGACAATATTACAGACAGATTCGTTGTCAGCAAAAAATTGATTAACTTTGTAGTTAAGTTTTAACTAGGAAACAAAAAATCAAAATATACTTAAACACTTAGATGGAAAAAAAAATAATCCTGACAGGAGACAGGCCGACAGGCCCATTGCACCTCGGGCACTATGTAGGCTCGCTAAAGAAAAGAGTTGAGCTGCAAAACACCGGACTATACAAACAGTTTATATTGATAGCCGACTTACAAGCACTTACCGATAATGCCGAAAATCCGGAAAAAATCCGTGAAAACATCATGGAGGTTGTATTGGATTATCTGGCTGTAGGTCTTGAGCCCGACAAAACTACATTCCTGATACAATCATGTATTCCTGCATTGTTCGAATTACCGATGTATTATTCGAATCTGGTAACAATGGCTCGTCTGGAACGTAACCCAACTATCAAGACCGAAATTCAATTGAGAAACTTTCAACGGGATATTCCTGTCGGATTCATGACTTACCCCATCAGTCAGGCTGCCGATATTACGGCATTCAAAGCTCATTATGTACCTGTAGGGAACGATCAGCTGCCGATGATCGAGCAAACACGCGATATAGTATCGTCATTCAACCGTACATACAAAGAAGTACTTGTTGAGCCGGAAGCTATATTACCTGACAATGTTACTGCTCAACGTTTGGTAGGAACAGACGGGAATGCCAAAATGAGCAAGTCATTAGGTAATTGTATCTATCTGAAGGACAAAGAAGATGTGATAAAGAAAAAAGTAATGGGTATGTTTACCGATCCTAACCACCTGCGAGTGGAAGATCCGGGAAAAGTAGAAGGAAATCCTGTATTCACATATTTAGATGTATTCTCGACCGAAGAATTATTCAAAAAACATTGTACCGATTACGCCACTCTCGATGAGATGAAAGACCATTATCGCCGTGGTGGCCTGGGAGATGTAAAAATCAAACGAGTACTGAACGAAATCATGCAGGAAGTTCTCTTACCTATCAGAACACGCCGTGAAGATTACGAGCAACGGAAACCCGAAGTATTCCAAATGATCGAAGACGGAACAAAGGCTGCGATTGAATACACCAATCAAACTCTGGCTGAAGTGAAAGCTGCTATAGGTATTAACTATTTTGAAGGAGAATCATACAGAGACTTGTTCGTTAACAAGAAGTAAGTTTCGATATACCAGAATAAAACAAGGGACGAAAGATAGAATCTTTCGTCCCTTGATATTTCTTCTTACAATATTATTTTTCCAAATTCTTCGATAAGATATAAAATACAGGAAAGCAAGGCACACTCTCGTTATGAAAACGATCTGATGCTGTAACTGTATAATAAACACCCCGTTCGGCATCTTCCGTATCCAGATAGATTTTATTCCCCCTGATACCTGTCATCACGACAGAAGCAGCATTATTAATGTCACAATCCTCAGTGGATGTTTCGTAAACCGTATATGTCTGCCCTTCCGATTCGTTCGACGATTTCCATTCGATAGCAGTATATCCGTTCGAATCTCTGTAAACCTGCATATCCAATGGTGAATTAGGTGCTTCGTTATCCAACCATGTCATCGGAGGTAGTTTAGCCGGATACTTGTAATATCCTTTCAATGCTTCGCGGATACCTTTTAGGTTATCGAGAACATTAGCTGCACGGTAAAAAGCCTGTCCCCTACTCTCACTCTTGCGTGTATAATCTATCTGTGAAGTTATATCCTGAATTTTCCAATCTCCTTCCGATGGCAAGAGCCGGTAAACTCCGAGCCCGGGCACAACCATCCGTCCTTCGCTCATACTTATCCAGTCATCGACATGTTTATCAAAATCTGGTTCGTTGTAGTATAACATAGGATAAACAGCATCCATCAGCCCTTTCTGTAACCATAATCCTGCATCCTGATGCACACTTTCGTAAGCTGTCCAACGACCGCGCATCGGGTCTAAGTTCCGGTAACGCCCTATCGGGCTACAGCTTATCTGTACCCAGGGCTTTTTCTTTTTCACAAGGTCATGTATATCGGTTACAAGTGCCGTAATATTATTCCGCCGCCACTCTTTCAGAGATTTGCTTCCTCCGTATTTGGCAAAAGTATCTTTATCCGGAAATTTAGTAGCCGATTCGGGATAACGGATATAATCGAACTGGATACCGTCTATATCGTAATTACTGACTATCTCGTTTACTATCCTTAGCAAATAAGTGCGTGTGTCGGGGTTTCCGGGATCGAGATACCATTCGCCCTGATGCAGTTTTGTCATCTTGGGATATTTTGCAACTACCGACTGGCGTCCCTGCGCTTTTACCTGCTTAGGTGTACCCAAAGGGAAGGTCACTACCCATGCATGACACTCTATGCCCCGCTTATGGGCTTCCTGTATCGCATATGCCAACGGATCGTACGGAGCATATGATCCGACGGTTATATCTTTTTTAAAGTAAGGGCTCCACGGTTCTATATCCGATTTATAAAAAACATCGCCCCTTATACGTGCCTGAAAGAATATCGTATTGATATTAGACCGCTGTAACTCATCAAGTAAACGACACAGTTCTTTTTTTTGATCTTCGGCACTTTTTCCGGGAGAAGGCCAATCGAGGTTCCAGTTAGTGGTAAACCATACCGCACGTACCTCCTGTGCTTTATCCTGAGCTTTTGACGGATTAAATAGTAAACTAAGAAAAATTAAAGACAGTAGATATTTAACAAACTTCATATAAAAAAATTAAGTTCACGGAACTATTCATTATCCACCTAAGCATAACTATCACTGTTAGTTATAACCATAATATACTACATTAAATATTCCCTTTTGCTTAGCAGGAACAAAAAAAACTTATTTTCTGCAGATACAATCCACCAAATGGTCGTCAACATAACCTGTAGCCTGCAGATAAGCATAACAGATGGTTGTACCGAAAAATTTGAATCCCCGTTTCTTCATATCCTTGCTTATAGCATCCGATATAGGTGTGGATACAGGAGCCTCATCTAAGCTTTTCCAATGATTTACAACAGGTTTTCTGTCCGGAAAATAGGAAAACAGGTAATCACTAAAGCTCCCGAAATCGTTCAGTATTTGTATAAACGCTTGAGCGTTGGTAATAGTTGACTGTATCTTCAACCGATTACGAATAATTCCTTCATCCGACATAAGGCGTTCGACATCTTTTTCTTTGAATTGGGCTATTTTCCGGAAATCAAAACCGGCAAAAGCTTTCCGGTATCCTTCCCTTCTCCGTAGTATTGTTATCCAGCTCAAGCCGGCCTGAGCGCTTTCGAGTACAAGAAACTCGAATAAGGTATTATCGTCTGTTACAAGTTTTCCCCACTCTTCGTCGTGATATTTTATATAAAGGGTATCTGTGCCGCACCAACCGCAGCGCACAACATTAGATTCTGCCATAAAGAATTAGAAACTATTTAAATTTTAGCGAAAAATATTACTATGATAGAATCTGATAAATATCCTTAGCCCCTTTTTTATGCTCTTTTTAGTGTCTTTTGCTCTTTTTTTCTTTGGGTTTAGCAGGCTAAACCTGCTAGTAAAAATAACAAAATCCATCTAAAAGTACCTATAAAAAAGATGTGCTATAAAATTTAAACAGGTTCTTATTTTTTTGAATTCGACGATAAATATACTACGAAACTTACTACATAAAAAAATGCCCGCCCTAAATTATCTCTAATTCGGAGCAGGCACTTTAATATGTTAAGAAAATAAGGGACTTTTTTTAACTTCGGATAACGGTCATTTATTTCACATCTATAACCGTTTCAACCGGTTTCAACCAAGGGGATGAGAAACGAACTTTAATCTGTCCTTCCTTTCCAGTCGACTTGATGTAAGTAAGAATACGTCCATGATAAACCCGGTGTGCATTATCGGTATAATCGCTCATGTCTTCATTATTACTGGCTTCCATGCCCAGTAGTCTCGCAGGCCCCGCAATACGGCATGTAATTTCATTGTCGGATAGCATTACAGGTATACCGTTTTCATCTACTACCTGTAATACAATTTGTGCGAGCCCGTCATTTTTTGATATTACTTTTTCGGCAGACAATACTTTGATCGCAAACGGGCGTGTCGACGATTGAATCGAATAGCGGGATACTTCTTCATTATTTTTACCTAAACCGATAACTTCCAACTTCCCGCTTTGGTAAGGAATATCCCAATAGATAATCCCTGTAGCCTGATCATAGTCTTTGGTTTGTCCTACTTCTTTTCCATCTAGCATCAGTTTCGCCTTAGCTGCATTCGTATAACATACTACACGTATCGATTGTCCTTCCTCGTAATTCCAGATAGGCCATGCGTCCATCGACGGAGTTTTTTCCACATAACTGTTACCTTCATTTTCAGCATCGAGTTGAGACCATACATCTTTCATCTGACTCTTGCTTCCTTTACCCGGTGTCGGATAAGTTCCCAGATAAGCCATCGGTTTATCCGACCATAAAGACTGGCGGAAATATCCGCGAGGTTTGATAAACCCTCCAAAATCGAGTAAGCCTGAATAAAATCCTCTTGACGGCCATCTTCCCGACTCGCCAAGGTAATCGATACCCGTCCAAAGGAATTGTCCGAATATATGCTCGTTATCCCTCACTGCAAGCCAAGCTTCAAGATCGTGCCTGTTTTCACTACCATAGATCACTCTGTTAGGATACTTTTGGTGATCGGTTGTATATCTGTTCTCGGTATAATTATACCCTGCTATATCCAATGCCCCCGGATATTCGGTTTCATTCGACATAGCTACACCAGCAAGTCCGGCTGTTGTAGGACGTGATTTGTCATATTTTTTAACTACAGCAACCAAACGTTTAGCGATATCTCCGAGACGCATTGCATCGGGAGCACTTTTCTTATATCCTCCAAACATTGCCTGAGTAAAGCCTGTATTTTTTCCTCCGTCTAATACGGGATGCGAATAAGGATCGTTAGGGTAGTCCACTTCATTACCTATGCTCCATGCGAATATTGAAATATGATTGCGGTCGCGAAGTACCAAATCGGCCAAATCTTTTTCGCCCCACTCTTCAAAGAAATCAAAAGCCCCCTGAAATCCGGGTGTTCCTACATTCCAGCCTTCAAGCCATTTGCGTTTAGGAAACTCCCATTCGTCATACGCCTCATTCAGAACCAAAAGCCCCAGTTCGTCGCATAATTCATACAGTTCGGGAGCTTGCGGGTTATGGCTTGTACGGATTGCGTTACATCCAACCTCTTTCAGTGTCAGCAATCTTCTTCTCCATACATCGCGGGGAACTGCCGATCCTAATACTCCTGCATCGTGGTGAATACATACACCTTTTACCTTCATCCATTCGCCATTTAGAGCGAAACCCTTGTTAGGGTCGAATGTCAGAGTACGGAAACCTGTATATGTAGTGGTCGAGTCTATTATTTTATTGTCCTTCAGCACCGTAGTCTTAAGGATGTATTGCTGCGGATTGTCCAAACTCCATAAAAGTGGATTTTTCACTTTCAGGCTTGTTGTCGATTTAGCCTTCTGATTTGCTGCAACACTCAGTTTGTTAGAACTTTTGGCTACCGATTTATTTCCGGGCGCTATCAGATCATGTATGATTGTCAAGCTGGAATTAGCATCTGAATTGTTTTCAACATCCACTTCCAGATTCAATGTTCCGTTATTTTTATCCATTTCCGGATACGCATATACACCCCATTGGGCTATATGTACCGGATTAGCATACACTAACCATACATCCCTATAAATACCCGAACCTGTATACCATCTCGAATCAGCCGATTGGCTATGGTCTACACGCACAGCTATAGTATTATCCTCTCCATACTTGATATATGATGTGATATCGTACATGAAAGATATATATCCGTTAGGACGTTTTCCGACCGACTGCCCGTTTACGAATACTTCGCTACGGTTATATACTCCTTCAAAATAGATATACAGCTTTTCATTCTGTTTTTCTTTCGGAATATTAATCGTTTTTCGATACCATCCTATTCCGCCGGGCAGATATCCTGTGGCACTGGCAAGAGTCGGGCTGAGTTGCCCTTTTACACTCCAGTCGTGAGGAAGCTCCACTGTTTTCCATTTAGAATCGTCGTATTGAGGCGATCCGAACTCGGAGTTATCTGACAGGGAAAACTTCCATGAAGAATTGATTTTCTCGGGTTGCCCAAAGGACACCTGTGCCATCAGCGGCAAGGCGAGAAGGGATAACACCGAAAGTAATAATAATTTCGTAATTTTCATGATATATTTCTGGTTTGATTGTTTTTCACGAAAACAAAAATAAGCTATATGCTACAATACAACAGCCATTAAATTGGGCAAGTTAGGTAGTTAAATCCGTCACATGTATTATTTTTTCATTATATGCTTTATGTATTCGGAAGGTGTCAAGCCAAATTCTTCCTTAAAACATTGGCGGAAATAAGTTATACTGTTAATCCCTACTATATAAGATATTTCCGAGATGGTATACTTTCCGGTCAGCAATAATTGTTCGGCATTACGTATCCTTACCTTTCGGATAAATTCATTGGCCGACATACCGGAAAGAGCTTTGATCTTCCGGTATAAGGTAGAATGGCTCATATTCATCTTTTCGGCAATGAATGTTACATCAATCTTATCCGAATCCAGATTCTCTTCTATTATAGAAGTCACTTTGCCTATAAATTCGTTATCTATTTTACTGAGCGAATCTATCATGATAGCATTTTTATCTATCGAATTCTTAGTAATCTGCTCTGCTATTTTCCGTCTCGACTCCAGAATATTCGTGATACGGCTATCCAATAAACTTGTACTGAAAGGCTTGGTTATATATGAATCTACTCCGATATTATAACCTTCGGTCCGGTCATGTATCGAATCTTTGGCTGTAAGCAGGATAATCGGGATATGGCTTGTCCGCACATCTTCTTTCAGTATTTTACTCAGCTCAAACCCGTCCATCTCGGGCATCATAATATCACTTATAATAATATCGGGGATATAAGTGAGGGCTTCTTTTAGCCCTTTTTTTCCGTTCTCGGCCGTATAAATCTTATACTGTTCCGACAAAGAGTTATATATATATTCCCTGATATCGGCATTGTCTTCTACAACCAGTATTATTTGTTTAGAATCTTTAGTATCGGTATTCTCTTTTTCGGTATACTCTGACGGCACTGTGGTAGTGCCCGATTCCATATGTAAGGCTTCGGGATATGTATTATCCGTTATTATCCTGAAGCGGAAAGATGTTCCCTCCCCCTGCATACTATCGACATATATCTGTCCCTGATGTATGGATACAAGGTTGTGCACAAGAGCCAGACCGATACCTGTACCCGATATCTGTTTTTCTTTCTCCGCCTGATAATACCGGTCGAATATCTTATCTACGGAATCGGCAGGAATACCTCTTCCGGTATCTTTTACCTCAATCTCGGTATAATTAGTGTCATTTTCGGTTATATCTCTCAACACAAGAGTGATTTGACCCTTTACCGTATATTTGAAGGCATTGGACAACAGGTTTTCCAAAACAGTAACAACAATATCGGGATCGTAATACAGAACGGTATTCTGAGTTTCAACCGATACACTAAATAAAATACGTTTATTCGTGTTCAGCTCTTTATACCTCAGCCCTACTTCCTGTATCAGTTTCGATATATCATCCTTATATACACACAGCTTTTTGTTTTGGGTTTCGGTTTTCCTAAACTCCAGTATCTGATTTATAAGGCTCAATAACCGTGTTGCACTTCTGTGTATAACCGATATTTTGGAAGAATACTTCTCGCCCAGTCCGGGGTCTTCCTGCATATCTTCCAATGGGCCGAGTATCAATGTCAGCGGGGTACGCAGTTCATGGGTAATGTTGGTGAAAAAGCGGAGCCTTTCGTTATTCAGTTCCAATTCCTGCAAACGGTTTTTCTTCTCGAGAACCAAAGAGTTTTCGAGATTAAGCTTACGTTTATAAAAGCGCAATATAAAGTATGCTATAGTAAGGGAAATTATAAAGTACAGACCCTTTGCCCACCACGTAAGCCAAAATGGAGGATGCACCACAATTTTGAGTGTTGTAACATTATTTGACCATTCCTGATTCTTCACTCTCGATTTTACCAGCAGTTCGTATGTTCCGGGAGGGATATTACGGAATGTCACGGAATTTTCGCCCTGTGTATTATACCATATATCTTCGAGCCCCTTAAACATATATGTATAATCGACCTGATGATTGAGTGAATAATCCAGAACATTGAAAGAAACATTAAATGTATTCTGGTCATAAGCCAATTCAATATCCGAAGAAACAGGGATATTTATTTCGTTCTCTGATAAGTTTTGCTGATTGCCGTATATCTTGAATTCGGTGATAATTGTAGGAGGCAGTTCTATTTTAGTAGGTACAAGTTCGGGATTAAAGTAACAGAGGCCATTCTGAGACCCAAAGTATATTACGCCTTTCGAATCCCTTGTTACCGAGCCGCTCATAAAATCGCCCAATGGTATCCCATTATAATGGTCGTAAGTATAGAAACGGTTTTGACCGGGAATAAAACGACAGATACCGCCATTGGTACTGAACCATATATTACCATCTTTATCTTCGGTAATAGCCCGTACATGACTGTCGGCAAAGCCATTGTTTTTATTATAGACACTATAATGGTCTAAATCGCCGGAAGAATGAAAACAAACAAGCCCTTCGCCGGTCGCAACCCATATTTGTCCTTTTTTATCCTTATATATATGGTCAACCGTATTAGACGGAAAGCCGGCTTCGGTTTTAAATGTTTTAACTACTTTCAGGTTCTTATCCAATATAGCCAATCCTTCACCAAAGAAACCGATCCAGATATTACCTTTTTCATCCTTGGATATTGCCCTTACCAGATTATTGGGCAGATCGGAGTTGTCTGTCGAGAACAGTTTACCCTCTTTCGTCTCCAGATTGTAACGATACAAACCATTATTGCAGCCGATCCACATATTTTTCTCCTTATCTTCATAAAAGCAGCGGATCTCACGGCTATTATTATCGATAGGGAATATTGAGAATGCTTGCTTTCGGTAGTCATATATATTTATTCCTCCCCGGAATGTACCGAACCACAGGTTGTTTTCGGAGTCTTTAATAGCTGCCAGAATAGCGTCATCCGAAATATTATCCGATTTCTTATCAAATATCCGGATTCTTTCTCCTTTTTCGAATAAGTTGATACCCCCGCCATCAGTCCCTACCCAAATCCTGTTGTCATCATCCGCAGATATACCCCATGCGATAGAATTGTTCAGGATATTGTTTGATCTTGATACGGGAGAGTATATCCATGTATTGAAATATGGCATATGGTTACTTATAAAATTTACGCCTCCCCCATAGGTTCCAAGCCATAAATTGCTGAACGAATCCTGAAAAATACTTCTTATTGTGGAATTGGAAAGACCACTGTTATCGTCGCTGTAAGTAATGTTCCGGAAAGAGACGCTTTGAGAGGTCAGAAACATGCTTTGTTTTATATCAAGCACACTTACTCCTCCTTTTTCAGTCCCGATCCAAAGCGTTCCGTCAGCCATTTGGCTTATGGAATAAACATAGTTGGATATAAGCGACTTGCTATTTAAAGGGTCATGCCTGAATACAACAAACGAACCCTTTTCGGTATTAAATAAAGCCAGACCGTTATTTGTACCCACCCACACATTGTCGTTTTTATCGACATATATTGTCCTTACCTCATCACCGGGAAGGCTTTCCTTATTATTGGGGTCATACCTGAAGTTCTTTATCTTCTTATCCTTGAGAGACAAGACACTTAGCCCGGAAGAAACATGCCCTATATACAAAAAGCCTTTGTTGTCCTCTGTCACTGACCATACATTGTCGCTGACCATTTCGGGAACAGTAGATTGGTTGTAATGTACAAATACCTCTTTTTGCTTATCGAAATACTCGACGCCCCGATAGTAAGTCGAAAGCCAGATATTCCCGTCTTTAGCATTAGTTATATCTGTAATATCGTTGGTTATGATACCCTGCGGATTTTTCGAATCGTGCTTGTAATGCGTGAAAGTCTCCGTTTCGTAATTGAACATATCGAGCCCCTCGCGTTGAGTAGCAATCCATATTGTATTGCTATGGGTATCGGCATATACTTTATTGAGTTCATTCCCGCTTATACTATTGTTCCCGGGGTTGTTGTTTTTTTTATATACCTTAAACCTGTTACCATCGAACCTGTTGAGACCCGACTCGGTCGCAAACCATATAAAGCCCTTTTTATCCTGAGTAATACTTATGACATAATTGCTGGAGATACCATTCTCCATATTAAGCTTTTTTATGTTGTATTGCTGAGAAAAAATAGGCGCCAGAGACAGGGTCAACAAGATTAAACTGAGAACTAATTTCATGGTTGGATGTTATTTAGAATCAAATATAATATTATTTTAAGAATATAGAACCTCTATTTCATCATTGACCGATTTAACTCTCATTAATGATTATTTTGAGTATCCATGCGTCTCTGCGCAATGTATATATTTGCTTCATAAATCTAACCATGCCCTCTGTAGTTAAAGCTTCTCTGGATAATTAGCCTATAGACCTGCAACTTATTTTATTAATACCATGAATAAAAAATCATTATTTCCTATCAATTTATTCTTTGCAAAAAAGAGTTCGTCACAATACAATCCTTATCAAAAGTTATCCTTATAACCGATAACACGCAAGTTTATTTACATCCACCAAAAGAGTTACCGGATGCAGATAAGCTTTCCGCATTATTGTATATATCCATAGTATATACAGAACACGGGTAAGTACATAAAATAGATCTAATATAAATACCTAAATTTTATAAACTAAAATCTGAATTTCATGAAAACAACAAAATGTTTTAGCTTATTGCTGATCCTTCTATACCTATTGAGTGGATGTAGCGATGATGATGATTATTCTGATGTAGACGGGTTGCCCCCCACTATCTCATTGGCGTCATCGACCATCCAGACCGAACCCGGCCGCGAATTTCTTATCGAAGCCAAGATCGAAGATAAAGACGGACTTCGCTCTATTAATCTTAAGAATGCTGCTTTTCAATTAGACAAAACAATCGACCTGACATTAGATAGTATTGTATATTCATTCGATCTCAGTTACAAATTCAAAACGGCAAAAACCCTCGAAGGAGATAACTTCCCTCTCGAAATTACGACTACCGACCTCGGCGGACGTACCACTACCGAGACCATAACAGTAACAATGGACGGAGACTTTACAAGCCCTGTGTTTACTCTTGCTCCGGATAATGACATCACCGTACTGTTGAAATCGGAAACCCGCCTGAATATTAAATTTACTGTGGAAGACGATAAAGCCCTGAGTATTGTTTATATCAATATTCCCGAATTAGATTACTCGCAAGAAGTTACCACCTTTACCAATTCGGGTAAAGCCCTTGTATATGACGATCCTCTGACTTTGCCTTCCAAACTGGCGACTTATAATCTGGAGATACGTGCAGTAGATAAAGCGGGACATGAAACAGTAAAGAATAGTATAATTACTGTTTCTGAAATGCCCGACTTCCCTAAAATGTATTTGGCTGATGTAGCAACTGTTGAAGAATTGAATAGTGATGTGTTCGGCGTGCCGATGCGTATAGAGCGTACAGCTGCATATGAATATAAAGCAAATTATTATAACGAAAAGGCAGGTACCGAAATCTTCTTCTTACCTCAGAAGAGCGATTTTACCCCGATTTGTTTCGGACTCGACCCTGTTGATAATACAAAACTGACCGACGACCCCAGCATTGCACAACCTATTGTACTGACTCAGGCTAATGTATATTACGAAATTACATTTAATGTACAAACTGCCGCTTATAACATCAAAACATATAGCATAGCCGATGCGATTGACCCTGTACCTCACAAGTTCGGTTCTGTCAGCCTCGATACATGGGGCGATGGAGGAAGCTGGCTTCAGGAATTCTATTTCGGTTATATGACTTCAAGTCCGAAAGAAGTAGTGAAGTTCAAACAAGATGCTACCAATCCGCACCTGTACTCTCTGTCAGCTCCTTTGGCATTGGAAGCAGGAGAGAAAATGAATTTCATAATTCACAACTGGCACTCAGATGGTTGGTGGAACTATTGCACATGGCGTGTAGATGATTCGGACGAACCGGAGACATTTGGCTACTATGGTAATTTTAAAAATCCACTGTGGACCAAGCCTAACACAACCCTCGACAACTGGGCGAAACCGACCGTTAAGCAAACAGGCTCTTACAAATTATACTTTGATGCTCACCTCGGTAGAGGAAAACTTGTGCGTGAGTAAAGTGAATATGAATTAAAAATATGAATTAAAAATATGAATTAAAAATATGAATTAAAAATATGAATTAAAAATATGAATTAAAAATATAAATAAATATCTAACATGAGAAAATATTTAATATTCTTATTGCTGATCATACCTGTTTTCTTGGCAGCTCAAAATAAGGTTACCATTACAGGAAAAGTATCAGAGGCAAATGGAAACGAACCTCTCACCGGAGTGACCATCATCGAAAAAGGCGGCACCAATGGTACAATATCAGACATCGACGGTAACTACACTTTGTCTAATGTTACAGTTGGAAGTACACTCAGCTTCTCGATGATCGGATTTACCACAAAAGAAATAAAAGTGGGAGCCAATACTGTGATAAACGTTCTTTTAGAGGATGACAGTAAAATGCTGGAAGATGTTGTAGTGATTGGTTACGGTGTTGTGAAGAAGAGCGACCTTACCAGTTCGATAACCACCGTAAAAGGCGACGACCTAAAATCGATAACCTCCGGTAATGCCCTTTATTCGATGCAGGGAAAAGCCAACGGTGTACAGGTTACCGGTTCGGGCGGTCCCGGAGACAATCCACGCATTATAATCCGTGGGGTAACCACCATCAACGGTTCTGATCCATTATATGTTGTAGACGGAGTGCCCATGTCAAGCGGAACAAACATCAACTTTCTAAATCAAAATGACATAGAAAGCATGGAAGTACTCAAAGATGCTTCTGCCTCGGCAATATACGGAACCAGAGCCTCTAACGGAGTTATACTGATCACAACCAAAAAGGGATCGAAGGGTAAAACCCAGTTCCAGTTTAATGCATCTTTAGGTGTACAGACTATAAGTAAGCCTAATATGGCCAATGCCGCTACCTACGAGAAAGTTTTCAAACAGCGTTATATCAACGATGGTAATGAACAACAAGCGTTGGATAACTGGGCAGTTGAAGGAGTAAGCTCTTTCTCTGATACCGATTGGTGGGATCAGACCATTAATAAAGCTGCATATACTCAATCTTACAACCTCGGATTTCAAGGAGGTAGCGACAAGTTTACTTTCAGTGGAAGTATCGGTTATTACCGCCAGAACTCACAATTCGATGTCGGCTACTGGGAACGTATTACAGGACGTTTCAACACCGAATATAAATTCAACGATATTGTAAAAGCCGGTATAGACTTTGCACCCCGTTACGAAAACTGGGATGATACTCCCAATCTTTTTGGGGCAGTGATGAAAATGGATCCTTCTACGCCTGTATACAGAGCTCAAGAAGACTGGTCTGTAAGCAACCCTTACAACAATTACCAGCGTTCGTACCACAATCAGGAATGGAATCCGATGGGAAGTGTTGCCCGTCAGAACAAGCACAGCGATGAATATGGTATGATAATGAACCCGTTTGTCAATATAGAACCTATAAAAGGATTAATCTTCCGCACCCAGTTCGGGGTTAATGCACGATTCAGAATGACAGACGAATTTACACCTGAATTTTACATCGACAATCTTGAAAAAAATGAGTCGGCTAAAGCGAAAAGAAACTCAGACCATTGGGTAGACTGGAACTGGGCAAACACGCTGAACTATACCCGTACATTCAATGAGAAACATAACCTGAATGTAATGGCTGGCTTCACAATGGAACAGTTTGCGAAATATTGGCTCGAAGGTTCCAGGGACGGAGTGCCCAGTAACCTGAAAGATCTTCAGTATGTGAGCGCTGCGACCGGAGAACAAATGGTAATTAAAGGAACCAACGAATACGATTCTTACGTTTCTTATCTCGGACGTGTGATGTATAATTACGACAACCGTTATTATGTAACAGCATCTATCCGTTCGGACGGTTCTTCCAAATTTCCGGCAGCAAACAGATATGCCACATTCCCCTCTGCTTCGTTAGCATGGAGAGTATCGGAAGAAGCTTTCATGAAAGAGCAGGATATTGTTTCGAACCTGAAAATACGCGCAGGTTGGGGACGTGTGGGTAATGCACAAATATCAAGAAGCGCATACCTTAACCTTATAAGTGCAGCAGATTATGTATATAACGGCGACCGCTACATAGGAACCGCTATCGGCCAGATAGGTAACAATAACCTTAAATGGGAAATTGTAGAAGACCTGAACCTCGGTGTAGATGTGAGTTTCCTCGATAACCGCCTGGATGTGACAGCCGATATCTACCGGAAGAAATCGAATGACATGCTGATCCAGAAAGAAAACCTGATGATATTGGGTTACCCTATGTGGAACGGGCAATTGTGGACTAATATAGGTAGCATGGAAGCCAAAGGATGGGAAGTATCCCTTAACTGGAGAGACAAGGTTCGCGATTTTAAGTACGAAGTGGGACTAAACCTTTCAAGCGTGAAAAACGTAGCCAAAAACTTTGGTACTACTTCTGAAATACTGACAGGAGGTTTCTTCAATGACTACATTATAAAGAATGTACCGGGAGGTGAGATCAGCCGTTTCTATGGCTACATTGCCGATGGAATATTCCAGAACCAAACCGAGATAAACAGCCATACGAGTAATAACGGAGACATTCTTCAACCGAATGCACAACCGGGTGACATCCGATTCAAAGACCTTAACAATGATGGGGTTATCGATGCTAATGACAAAACTTACATCGGTAATGCATTCCCCGACCTGATGGTTGGCTTGAACCTGCGTTTCGGTTACAAGAACTTCGATCTGGTATCTAACTTCTACGGAACTTTTGGTAATGACATTTACAACAGCGCCAAAGGTGGACTTTATGCCGGAACCGACGGACAGAACGTATTTGCCGACGCATATGATAAAGCATGGCATGGCGAAGGTACAAGTAACTATTATCCACGCCTGTCTTATGCAGATGCAAACCTGAACTACCGTACGGTATCTTCATTCTTTGTAGAAGACGGATCGTACTTCAGATGTAAACTGTTGCAAATAGGATATACTCTGCCTAAGAAATTCACGAAAGACGTAGACATCCGTTTATCCGCTTCGGCACAAAATCTGTTTACCATCACCAGTTATTCGGGAATGGATCCCGAGAGGGCATCTATCAGTGCCACTAAAGACGATGGAACTTACAACGTTCTTGAATCGGGAATAGATAACATTGCGTATCCTAACCCACGCACATTCTTATTCGGCATTAATATTAATTTTTAATCAGTAACTGACAATGAAAAATATATTGAAAATAATGATAAGCGGAGCGCTCTGTCTCTCCCTGGCAAGTTGTTCCGATTTTCTGGACAGACCTGTACTAGGACAAGAAAATCTGGATACTTATTTCCAGACAGAAGAAGAATGTCTGAAACAAGTGGCAGGATGCTATCAAGCTTTATTTTTCGAAGACTGGTGGCAGATTCAGGCTCCCTATGTGGGATTCGATATGGCTACAGATGACCTTTGGATGGGTAATACGACACAGTCTCAAAGCGACTGGATGAGAATGGCTCACTATGGTAACCCGAAAGCAGACGGGCCACTATCTAACTTCTGGCAATACCGTTATAAAGGAATCCTGAGATGTAACATCGTAATCAATAATGTACCGGATGCTCCTATAGTATAACGAAACCCTGAAAAAAAGAATGGTAGCCGAAGCTAAATTCCTTCGGGCATTTTACTATTTCGATCTTGTTAAAAACTTCGGAGGATTACCTATTGTCCTTCAGATGGCGCAACCCAGCGATGTAGAAGGAATACAACGCAGTACAATAGCCGAAACCTACGAGTTGATAGAACAAGACCTGAAAGATGCAATTGCCGATCTTCCGACCAAAAGCGAATATAGCGCGAGCGATCTTGGACGTGCGACAAAAGGTGCAGCCATGGGATTCCTAGGCAAAGCATATTTGTATCAGGAAAAATACAAAGAGGCCGAAGAGATTCTCGGCGATCTTATAGATACTCAGGAATATGATTTGTGCCCCGAGTTTAAAGATGTATGGTCTGTAGAGAACAACAACAATATAGAATCATTATTCGAAGTTCAGTTCAATTCCGACCTTAGCTATAGTCTGGGAGGACGCTTACCTGTATTCACAGGATCGCGCGACGACTCCGGATGGTCGTGGGGATTACCCACCAGCAATCTGGAAAAGGCTTTTCTTGATGCAGGCGATACTGAAAGGCTAAAATGGACAATTGTAAAACATGGAGACAATGTTCCGGGAGATGATACGGACGAAGGTCAAAACTATGTAATTACACCAAGTAAGCATAAATCGGCACGTATCAACAGAAAATATTATATTCCTCATGACCTGAGACCTGCAAGATATGACGAAAATCACAATCCACTGAATCACAGACTACTTCGTTTTGCCGATGTATTACTGATGTACGCCGAAGCTGCCAATGAGTTAGGACAGGACACAGACGCACGCCGTGCATTGAAAAGAGTGAGAGACCGTGTAGGCTTGCCGGAAGTTACATCTTCGGGTACACAATTAAAGAGTGCTATCCGGTTGGAACGGAGACTGGAACTGGCTCTGGAAAACCAACGCCTTTACGACCTTCGCCGCTGGACAGACAGCAATGGCAAAAAGGCTTTGTGTAATGTTATGGGCGAAAACGGGTCGTTCGTACAATATAACCTGTATCAATCGACAGACGAGTACGAATTGACCAATCAGGGAGAGAATAGCAACAAAGGCATTACTTTCCAGGAAAACAGAGATTTACTGTTCCCGATACCTAATACCGAAGTATTATTATCAGGAGGCAGCATTGCTCAGAATCCGAACTTCTAACTAAAAAAATAATTAATCATTAAAACAGAAAATAGTGTGTTCATATATTAAATTGATGGACACACTATTATTCTTTTCCCATTAATTATATAACCTTATGAAAACAATAAAACTGATATTATCCGCATGCATTCTCTTTTCCTTCGTTGCATGTAACGATGACCCTGATCCTACAATAGCACCGGGTACGGGCACCGATCCCGGAAATGAAACTGAGGAAGGAAATGAAAACGTTGTTATAGACCTAAGCAAGACATACCAGACCATTGAGAGCTTTGCTGCTTCCGATTGCTGGGCGCCGAACTATATAGGCACATATTGGTCTGAAAACGAAAAAGAAAGTATTGCCAAGCTGTTATTCTCTTCTGATATCGCAGAAGGTAAACCCGAAGGGATCGGACTTTCGGGATGGCGCTTCAATTTAGGAGGCGGTACAGCCCAACAGGGTGATGCCAGCGGCATCGAAGACGCTGCACGCCGTGCCGAATCATTTATGAATCCTGCCGACGGAACATTGGACTGGACAAAACAAGCCGGGCAGCAATATTTTCTCGATAAAGCGAAAAGTTATGGTTGCGAACAATTTGTAATGTTCAGCAATACACCACCTGTATATCTTACCCAAAATGGCAAAGGGTATTCTGCTATGGGAGCCTATTCCAATCTGAAAGACGATTCGTACGACGATTTTGCTGAATATATTGTATCGGCACTAGATTATTTCAAAACCAACAAAGGGATCAGTTTCGATTATATAAGCCCTGTAAATGAGCCTCAATATAACTGGAACGACCCGGCACAGGAAGGTAGTGGATGGCAGAACAGCGAGATAAAAAGACTGACTACCGAGATAAATACAGCCATCGAGGAAAAGGGACTGGATACAAAAATATTATTGGCTGAAACGGCCAATTGGAAATATCTCTATGAGACAGACGGAGACAGCGGTAGAAAAGATGTAATAAATAACCTGTTTAATGCTGCCTCCGAAAATTATGTGGGAGACCTGAAACACGTAGCACCTATCATTGCAGGACACAGTTACTGGACTGACGGAGACTGGCAAACCCTTGTTAATGTAAGGAGCGGTGTAGCCTCTAATGCTTCTGCCGCCGGATTGAAAGTTTATCAAACAGAATGGAGTATGTTGGGCGATGGATATAGCAGTAGTGAATTTGTGGGTTATGACAAGGCTTCGTATATGGATATAGCATTGTATATGTCGAAGGTAATACATTGCGACCTTGTGTATGCCAATGTTGCTTCATGGTCGTATTGGACAAGTCTAGACCTGGAACGATGGGATCATAAGAACCGGTTTCTGCTGATCAAAGTTACCCCTGCGGGAGGTGTTTACGGCGATATCACCCAAAGCGGTACGCACGAAGCGACCAAAACGTTATGGGTATTGGGTAATTACAGCCTTTTCATTCGCCCTGAGTACAAACGTGTAGAACTCCAAATGGCTAATACATCCAAAGAGTTATTCGGCAGTGCTTATATTTCTCCCGACGGGAAAAAGCTGGTAGCAGTGTATACCAATCTGTCTTCTAACCGTTACGATGTAAGAGCAGATTTAGGTGATAACGCTGAAATAGAATCAATTAAAACCTATACCACCAGCGAAACACAGAATCTGGAAGAAACGTCTGTTAAAGATACCGGTAACGCAATTTTTGTTACATCCAATTCGGTTTTGACAGTAGTATATAACTTGAAATAGAAAGGAGATTTTTCAATCATTATTATTTAATTTGTAATTGGATAATTAAATAGAATCGGTAATTAACTTAGATGTTCTTAATTATAATACCTATTCCTGCGCGCAATCAGAGATTGCTTATCCATTCTTTTGGCCTTGATGCAAAAAGAAGGCAAAAACTTATTGGCACTTTGTTGCGTCCGTCAGGCTCTGACATCGGCGTAAAGCACGGGATACCCGTTGTGAGAAGAAAGCGTTAAAAGACAAATAGCAGTTGTATTAAACGTATTTTAGTTGTCTTCGCTTTCGAACACGTAACGGGTCGGGCTTGCAGGCGCAGTCTTGATTTTTTGTATCGTTTTGCATCAAGGCAAAATGAAGAACAAGCCTTTAGGCGCGTTAGTAAATAGTAGAAAAATTAAGAACGTTTTTCAACTACCGGTTCAAATAAATTAAATACATAAGGTTGAAAACGCTCAAATTCATAAAAACCGAATGCGGAGTTGAAGTATTATTAAATGTAGGATTAGGTATGGATTTAAAACATCTGTACCTAAATCCTGAAACTTATAATTCCGATTGGTTCGAAATCCTCTTTTTCAGGAAAGGCAAAGGAAGCCTCATCCTGAACCAAAAAAAGATAGAGATAAAGGATAACACAATTGTCTTTATTTCGAAATTCCAAAGAAGGGAATGGAAACTGGAATCAGAAGGCCAGGACTTTTCATTCCTGTTCTTTCAGGAAGATTTTTTAAATGACTTCTTTGCCGACAAACTATTCACATACAAGTTACTCTACTTTTATCAACTCGACTATCCGTTAGCCCTGACTGTTACGGATGATGAAATCGCTAAAATCACACAAGCATTAGCCGAAATAAAAACAGAACTTAAGCATTCGAAATTCGATAGTGAACACATAATCCGGTCATTACTCTATTACTTGCTGCTGAAGCTTAACAGGCAATATGCTCAGGAATACCACATTCCGCTGGAGAAGCCCAATAATAATTATGCTTACCAATACAGAAAGCTGCTCGATATGCACGTATGTGCCAAACAACGTATCGAAGACTATACCTCCATGCTGGGTATAAGCCGGATAACCCTGAACAAAGCAATACAAGCCCAATTTAATGTAACAGCCAGCCACTTACTGAAGCAAAGATTGTTATTCGAAATAAAAAACGAACTGATATACTCCGATCTCACCATCGCTCAGATAGCAGACAAACTTAACTTTTCGGAACCCAACCACCTGATGAGGTTTTTCAAGACACAAACGGGAATAACCACATCCGAATTCATATCAGATTATCAAAATGGTACCTCTTCGACCTGATTTGGTAGTAGCGGAGAATAAATGACAAACTATTTTTGCATAAAGATTCCGAATAGAAAAACTAAAACATAATAACTATTTATTTCATTTGATTTCGAATATGAAAAAAACATTCTTAACTATCACATTAGCCTTGGTCTGTGCATTTTCTTTTGCACAAGTCGGCAATACCCAGCAACCCAGCATTCAACTAATAAGACATGCTACGCTGGTACTTAATTACAACGGACAAAAAATACTGATCGACCCTATGTTATCACCAAAAGGTGCATTCGGCTCTATCCGGGGCGAACGGCAAACTCCTTTAGTCGACCTCATCATTCCCATCGAAGACATTACAAAAAATCTGGACTTAGTATTAGTAACACATACTCATATAGACCATTTTGATGATGCCGCAAAAAAAGCACTCGACAAATCAATCCCTCTTTTCAATCAACCTGCCGATAAGGAGTATTTTAAAGGTACGGATTTTCGAAATACAACAACTGTAGACAACAGTATCGTATGGAACGGGATAACAATCACCCGTACATATGCGCAACACGGCACAGGTAAAGTATTGGAACAGATGGGAGATGCTTCGGGATTCGTATTCACAGCACCCGGTCAGCCAACCATCTATTTAGTCGGCGATGCTGTCTGGACAGAAGAAATATATCAGAATATCAAGAAGTATCAGCCCGATTATATCGTAGTTAATTCGGGAGGTGCTTTAATGCCTAATTTCGATGCGACACCGATCATTATGGATGCAGACCAGACTATGAGCCTGATTCAGGAAAGCGGAAAAGCGAAAGTAATAGGTGTACATATGGATGCAGTAGACCATTGCCTCACTACCAGAGAAGTTTTGAAGAAGAAAGCCAAAGAATACAATATAGGCTCCGATAAACTACTAATACCCAATGACGGAGAAACAATAAACCTATAAGAAACATCCAAAGACGAAAGACCCGGTGAAATTAAATTGATTTTACCGGGTCTTCTTATATTTATCTATACTATGAAGCGATCTTTAACGGTATTGATAAACCTGAACACAGCCCCTCCGGCAATGCCTCTGAATCAAGGAAAATAAAAAATATCAAAAAAGGTGTCACTTTTGTCACCTTTGTCACTTTATTAGATTTAAAATTCTGATAATAAAGCATTCATAAAAGTGACAAAATATTCACAAAAGTAACATATCCGTACACGATTTATGTTTAGTTTGTCACTTGAGTGTCACGTCTGTAAAAATTCTTTTGCCGTAACCTCTTAAGCCATACAGATTAGTAACGATAACTAAAACCTCAATAAAAGTTTTACATTATCTTTGCAAAACTAAAACAATAAGAAAGTCCCTTATACTTATATGAAAACAGACATCGCAATTGCCAGAAGTATTGAGTTAGATAAGATTACAAACATCGCAGCACAAATAGGTATCACGGATGACCACATCCACAACTATGGCAAATTCATGGCCAAAGTCCCCTACTCGCTTATCGACGAACAAAAAGTAGCGCAAAGCAACTTGATACTGGTAACAGCTATTACCCCGACAAAAGCCGGAATAGGTAAAACAACTGTTTCGATAGGACTTACTTTAGGATTGAACAAAATAGGCAAAAAAGCGGTAGTGGCACTGCGTGAACCATCATTAGGCCCTTGTTTCGGGATGAAGGGAGGCGCAGCCGGAGGAGGATATGCACAGGTACTTCCGATGGAGGATATCAACCTGCACTTTACCGGTGACTTCCATGCAATTACTTCTGCTCACAATATGATATCGGCTTTACTCGACAACTATCTGTATCAGAACAGAAGCGAGGGTAAAGGCTTGAAAGAAATACTCTGGAAAAGGGTTCTCGATATTAATGACCGCAGTTTGCGTTATATTGTATCGGGTCTCCGGGGCAATGCAAACGGCATCCCTACCGAAACAGGATTCGATATAACTCCGGCATCCGAAATTATGGCTATTCTTTGCCTGTCGAAAAACATTGAAGACCTGCGCCGCCGTATCGAAAAGATCATTCTCGGTTATACATACGAAAACGAGCCTTTCACTGTCAAAGATCTGGGTATCGCGGGCTCTATAGTTGTATTGTTGAAGGATGCGATCAATCCGAACCTGGTTCAAACAACCGAACATAATCCAGCAATCGTACATGGTGGGCCGTTCGCTAATATAGCACACGGATGCAACTCCATCATTGCGACGAAACTGGCGATGAGCCATGCCGATTATGTAGTGACTGAAGCCGGATTCGGCGCAGATCTGGGTGCGGAGAAATTCTTCAATATCAAGTGCCGTAAATCGGGTCTGGCTCCTAAGCTCACTATTATTGTAGCATCTGCACAAGGCCTGAAAATGCACGGAGGTGTAGCACAAGAAGATATCAAGAAAGAAAATCTGGAAGGGCTGAAAAACGGATTAGCTAATCTCGACAAACATATTCTGAATATGCAATCATTCGGTCAGACCGTTATTGTAGCATTCAATAAATACGGAACCGATACCCCGTCCGAAACCGACTTTGTAATCAATCACTGCAAGTCGCAGGGCATTGGCATAGCTGTAAACAAAGCATACTCCGACGGAGGAGAAGGTGCTGTCGAACTGGCCAATCTGGTAGTAGATACTATAGAAGCCAGACCGTCTGACGAACTTTCTTTTACATACAACAACACCGACAGTATCGAAACCAAGGTAGAAAAGGTTGCAAAACGTATATACGGAGCAGCATCCGTCGAATATAGCGCTACAGCCCGCAAAATGCTGAAACTGATAGAAGGGACAGAGATAGAACATTATCCTATCTGTATTGCCAAAACCCAATATTCCTTTTCGGACGATCCTAAAGCATATGGTGTAGCGAAAGATTTCAGCTTGACCGTAAACGATATAGTTATCAACAATGGAGCCGAGTTTGTTGTTATAGTAGCCGGGCCTATTATGCGTATGCCGGGATTACCAAAGGTTCCACAAGCCAATCATATCGATCTGGCAGATGGTTTGATTGAAGGTCTTAGCTAAAGAAACATTCTAAAAGACAAGTTATGAAAAAAGCGTTTTACATTATATTTCTACTTTGCGTATCAGCATCTTATATGAATGCTCAGGTGAGTTATACCAAACAAGATTCACTTATATTCGAAAAGTATATCGCCACGCAAAGGCCAAACGCCAATCTGCCGATAAACGAACTTGTAGTAAAAACCGCTTTATATTTTCAGGACACTCCATATGTATCCCATACTCTTGAAAAGACCGAAGGAGAGCAATTAGGAATAAATCTCCGCGAATTCGATTGTACCACTTTTGTCGAAAGTTGTATCGCTTTAAGCCGTACCTTAAAATCGGGTAATCTGACTTTCGCTGCTTTTTGTAAGCAACTACAATCTATCCGCTACCGGAATGGTGTGATCCAAGATTATGCATCGCGCCTTCATTATATGACCGACTGGACTTATGAGAACCAAAAGCACGGTATTTTCAAAAACGAGAGCCAAAACCTTGGCGGAATCCTGGATGACAGGAAGATCAATTATATGTCGGCACATATCAATTCGTACCGGATTTTAAGGACAGACAAAGCCATGTTGCAAAAAATAACCAACATGGAACAGACTATGAATAAACGTGGCGGACATTATGTAGTACTGAAACAAAACATCAATTACTTAAAAGACAATATTAAGGACGGTGATATAATCATCTTCGCAACCAGTATCGAAGGGTTGGACTATACACATATCGGCATTGCTTACCACAATAACGGACAACTTACATTTATCCATGCATCCAGTAAGGCTGCTAAAGTAACCGTGGAGAGTAATACACTAGCTGCATATTGTGAAAAATCGACAAAAGGCACAGGCATCACAGTTCTACGTCTCAACGAATTAAAAGGAAAATAATGAATAAAGAAATATTTCTGCGAATGAGCAGTTGGTCTCAACTGTTTTTCTTATTACTCTTCTGTTTCGGAGGGCTTATTGTGGGTACTTTGTTTGTTTTCGCATTCGCTCCTGTAATGGGAGGCATGCAGTCGATGAACTTTATGCGGGTATCTCAGCTAATTCAATCAATATTCCTGTTTCTGGTACCTGCAATTTTATGTGCTTTTCTATTTAATGAAAATGCAAAAGAATACCTGAAAATAAATAAGATCATTAACCTGAAAGTATTAATCTATTCGGTTTTACTGATCATTACTATTCAGCCTCTTATATCTTTTACGGGATACTACAACCGCATGATTACCTTACCCGAATCCTTTACAGCTTTGGAACAAGCCATGCAAGCTATGGAAGATACCGCGGCAGCGCTACTCGAGAATCTTCTTGCCGACCGGTCTGTACATATTATCATATTTAACGTTTTCATTATAGCAGTTGTCGCAGGTATCACCGAAGAATTCTTTTTCAGAGGGTCTTTACAACAACTGGTCAAGAAGGTTTGTCACAACAGGCATCTGGCAGTCTGGATCACAGCTTTTATATTCAGCTTTATTCACTTCCAGTTCTACGGGTTCATTCCCCGTATGTTATTGGGTGCACTGTTAGGCTACATATTCCTTTGGTCGGGTAACCTTTGGATACCCGTTATAGTACATATCCTGAATAATGCTATGAGTGTTACCATTTACTATAAATTCCATGGGACGCCAGCATACGATCAGTTGGAAAGCTTTGGTACAGGTAGTACTGTTTGGGCTACAATCGCCAGTGTAATCGTTTCGGGTATCCTGTTTTATTTACTATCACGGGAATACCCCAGAAACAATCCCGAAGAGTTTACTATCTGACAGATAATAAAGGGTTCCGGGAACTCTTCGTAACACTTGCACTCTGAGTATGGAATTAGGGAAAAATAAAGGAGGTTTAGGCTATCTAATTAAATGGATAATCAGGCTGGGAGATATTATCTCTATCAATCTGGCTTTCTTTATCCTGCATATTCTCATACCTGTTGATCTTTATAGAAACGAACAGGCTCTCGAAACTTTTCTGCTTATAAACCTTGCCTATTTTGTTGCAGCTGCCCTAACCCCCATTTATCTGGAGAACAACATTATATTCTTCGATAAGATTATACAACGGAGCCTTGCTTTCATCACCCTCTATTATATTATTTTCTCTGCGGGGATACTCCTTTTCCGAATAGAGAATTTCGATCTTTCTAATTGGCTGACCTGTTATCTGGTTTTAGCTCTGATTTATTTGATTTGGCACATAACCTTCCGCAGCTTCCTCAAATGGTACAGGCGCAAAGGCTATAACTATAAACGGGTAGTTATTGTCGGAGATAGCAACAATGCTATAAGCATATACCACGAACTAAAGTCCAGTGTATACGGCTACAAAGTTCTGGGCTTATTCGGAAATAATCCTAAAATGGCCTGTGACGGCCTTAATTATCTGGGAACAATAAACGACATCGAGAGATATTGCATCGAAAATCAGATAGATGAGATATATTGTACCTTACCCAATAATCAGGAAACAGAAGTTATACGCCTTGTCAATTTTTCTGAACGGAATATGATCCGGTTCTTCCTCATTCCTGACTTTTACGGCTATATCAAACGCAAATTAGTACTGAGTTCATTACAGTCAATACCGGTAATTGCAATACGCCCCGAACCTTTACAAAAGGGATATAACCGTATAATAAAACGTACTTTCGATATACTATTCTCCACCATCGTTATGGTGACGGTTTTACCTATAGTATATCTTATATTCGGATTATTGATTAAACTGACATCTAAAGGCCCGGTATTGTTTAAACAAGAAAGAACAGGATTACAAGGTAAAGCTTTTACTTGCTACAAGTTCCGCACAATGATTATCAACGAAGGAGATAATACTTCGACAACCTCAAAATCCGATCCGCGAATCACCAGGCTCGGAGCATTTATGAGAAGAACCAGCATCGACGAACTTCCTCAGTTCTTTAATGTTCTGATGGGCAATATGTCCGTAGTAGGTCCACGTCCGCATATGGTGAAGCAGACCGACATATACCAGCAGTTGATCGATAAATTCATGATCCGTCATCTGATAAAACCCGGAATAACTGGCTGGGCACAAATATCAGGATACAGAGGGGAAACACGTACTGTAGAGCAAATGGAAAGCCGCTTCAAACGGGATGTCTGGTATATCGAAAACTGGTCTTTTACTTTGGATATCAAAATAATTGCCGTGACAATATATCAGGTACTAAAAGGAGATGAAAACGTATTCTAAATTTTATTTAATACCTCTGGTATTAAGAGCCGCTCTATAACGATTCGCATTTCGTACATGCTCGGCATGGGTTACGGCGAAATTGTGCCGTCCAGAAAAGTCTTCTTTCGCACACATATACAAATAATTATGCCGGGCCGCATTCAGAACCGAATCAATACCTTTGATAGATGGTACACGAATAGGTCCGGGAGGCAAACCTTCGTATTTATAAGTATTGTATGGCGAATCTGCTTGTAAATGGACAAAGAGGATACGCTTCAATGAGAAGTCCCCGACAGCGTATTTTACAGTCGGATCGGCTTGCAGCAATTGCCCGGATCTTAATCTATTCAAATACAATCCGGCAACAACAGGATATTCGTCCGAGAAATAACATTCCTC
Source organism: Indolivaga macrotermitis (assembly GCF_900128985.1). Lineage (GTDB taxonomy): Bacteria > Bacteroidota > Bacteroidia > Bacteroidales > Dysgonomonadaceae > Dysgonomonas_A > Dysgonomonas_A macrotermitis. Next base: position 29,800 of record NZ_FQUC01000023.1, read on the forward strand.
TTCCACTATTGCCGCAAGGATCGATACCTCAACAGGAGTGAGTCCCTGCTGTTTTGCTTTGGCTCTTCTCTCTTCTGTCCAAAAGCGGTTATACTCAGTATCCATTCTTTTGAATAAATTATCAAAGCTTATATCCCAATATACTTCGTATGTATTGGGGATAAACATACAATCGACGGTCTCTGTAGTAAAGCCCAACTGAGCACATCTCGCCGAATCATTCAGGGCAACCATCAGTTCATCCTTCGATAGCATCAGTTGATTAGAGAGACGGACAGCCAGATCTTCCTTCGTCCGTATATTATTAAACTTAAGCTGTACCGGAGATTGATGCCCACCTTTCAGCATAGTTATAACTTCCTTGACATTCATATCGGGAGTTATTGCATAACGCCCGGTCCGGATATTATCCTTATAGTTATAATAATCGGCTACCATCTTCAACTTAGTCATATTACCGACATGTGCAGTTGTATCAAGTTGGGTCAGGATACTTTGATAATCCTTATTCGCATCTACATATATATAGACAGTTTTATCAATATTAAACTTTGTAGCAATGATTGATTCCACATACAAAAAGGCTCCAACAAGAGCTAAAATAACTATACATACGATAGTTCCTAAGACTGAACGCTTTGACAAAGCCATCGGGTTATTTTATTAATAATAATGCGGCAAAAGTATAAATATTATTCCGAAAAAATCACCGTCCTCCTTGTTAAATCAAAACAAACAACTATATTTGCATCGCAATTGGATTTAAGTATCCTATTTGTAAAGGAAGTGTGGGTGAGTGGCTGAAACCACCAGTTTGCTAAACTGACGTACGGGTAACTGTACCGGGGGTTCGAATCCCCCCGCTTCCGCTTTAAGAAAAGACAAAAAGCGACAAAGCTTAGACAAATCCTACAATATCAACGAATTGTAGGATTTTTTTTATTTTCATCTTTCCTCCGGAAGACATAAAAAAGCCACTTAGAGACAACAATCTGTTGCCAAAGTGTTCACCCCTGCAATTTTATTCGTTCACCCTTAATGTGTCGCAAATTGGTAGTTTACTGTCCAATATTGGTAGTGCTTATTTTCCTTGAAAACAATCGATTAAAATTAATTTTAACGCTTAAAAAAAAAGGAGTTATGAGAACATCAAAAAGCACGTTTGCTATCACTTTCTACTTAAGAAAGGATAAAATGAAGAAAGATTCGTTCACCCCTATCTTTTGTAGGATAACTATTGCAGGTGAAGCAGTCAGTTTTAATATCCACAAAGATATCAGAGCCGAGCTTTGGGATATGGAGAATCACAAGGCTCGAGGTAAATCAAGGGAATCCATTGAAGTGAATCAAACCTTAGACGCTTGTCATACTATCTTACACAACATGTACCGAGATATATTTGAGAAAGACAATTATGTGACTGCCGAAAAATTGAAAAATTCTTATTTGGGCATATCAATTGACAATACGATGCTACTCCTTTTGTTTAGAAACTTGATAAAAGATATAGAAGCTTTGGTAAATATCACTAAGGCAAAAGCAACCTTACAAAAATATAAGGTTACCTACACGAGGCTATCCGAATTTATGAAATTCAAGTATAATATTTCTGATATAAATGTGAAGGAGATAAAATATCAGTTCATTTCCGATTTTGAAATATATCTGAGAACACAAGCAAATTGTAGTCCTAACACAACAGCAAAGTTTATTCAATTCTTCAAACGGGTGATTCTTATTGCTCAGAATAATGGATGGATGCAACACAATCCATTTGCTAATTATAAGATACATTTTAAGAAAGTAGATAGAGGTTATCTGACAGATCAGGAACTCGAAATTATCAAGAAGAAACAATTTGGGATAGAACGTCTTGAGAAAGTAAGGGATATTTTTGTGTTTGCTTGCTATACGGGGTTGGCGTATGTGGATACTTATAAACTTACATATGATAATATACAGACAGGTGTGGATGGTAAACTTTGGATTATTACTAAACGAGCAAAAACAGATACAATCGTGACTGTTCCATTACTCGATGTTCCTTTAGCAATAATAGAGAAGTATAGAGGGAAGCAAGATAATGATAAAGTATTGCCGACATTAAGCAATCAAAAAATGAACTCTTATCTGAAGGAGATCGGTGATTTGTGCAGAATTGAGAAGCGTCTCAGTTTCCATCTCGCAAGACACACATTCGCTTCTACAACAACCTTAGCAAAAGGTGTTTCTATAGAAGCTGTATCTAAAATGTTAGGGCATACTAACATCCGTACTACGCAAATCTATGCTAGGGTTACAGAAAACCTAATAAGTAACGAAATGAATTCACTTTCCACTAAGCTAAGAATAAACACCTTAGAATTACCCAAAACAAGATAAGTATTGGAGCAGAATTAAATGAAATACACCTGAGCCTAACAAAATTAGCTAACGTGGAAGAAAAAGCAAATTCTAGAATCGCTTAGCAAACATCCAAAATGAGAGAGAGGTGCTATAGCACCTCTCTCTCATTTTGAATTATTTATTAACCACTAAGTAATTAAAACACCCAACAGAGAAAATAAGTAGGAATACCATAGCAGGATATTTTTCTACATTTAGGACAATACTCAAGACTGTCCACAAAAGAAAATGATCCGTGAAAATATAAATGACTATTTGAATAAAATATGAAGATGTCAGAAAAGGGTATCTGACCCAAGATGAGCTTCTGAAACTGGCTTCAACCCCTTGTAAAATTCCGGCATTGAAAACAGCTTCTTTATTCTCTTGCCTAACAGGGCTTCGCATTAGTGATGTTCTTGCTCTAAAATGGAAGAATATTCACCCTGCTTCTAAAGATGGCTATTGTATCCAGATACGAACAGAAAAGACTGAAACGGAAGCTACTCTCCCCATCAGTGATGAATCTTTAGGATTATATGGAACAAGAAAAACGGGCAAGATCTTCAAAGATTTACAACGGTCAATGATTCAACATCCCTTGAAGAAATAGATCAAACAAGCTAGGATAAGGAAGAAAATAACCTTTCATTGCTTAAGACAAAACCCAATTTATAGTTCACTAAAATACAGTATATTATAAAATAATTCCCGTCCACAGGTAATGATTTGGAGACAAGCCTATACCTTTGAGCTATTCCTTTATGAGTCAACATTTTGAAGTTGGATTAATTCAGAATAGGTAACAGATAAGTAACGAAATAACTTCTATGCTTTGCTCCGCATTGAGCAGATTGAATAGCTTATGACAAAGATAAAAGAATATTTCTGTTCATTTGCAAATTCCTGTCAAAATACGACATGACCTTGTATTTTCTCGACTGGCAAATAAATAATTAATAAATTATTGCCGATGTGACAAACAAAGAGGGTATATTCGGATATTTTTAATATTTAATACCCTCTTTGTAAATGATATTATCTCAATCCTTTAAACATTTGGTCAATACACTTCTTTTTTTGTTCCATATTAGGATGAACGTATAAATTCAACGTTGTAGTAATATTCGAGTGCCCTAGAATTACACTAACAGTTTTATAATCGCAATTACTCTCTATGCACCTTGTTGCAAAGCTATGACGCAATCCATGAAATTTCAGTTCTGGCATATCCAACTCTTTCATCAATCGTTTGTAATAATTTCTATAAGTACGTGGTTCGGTAGGTTTCATATCATTGGTTAAAACGTAAAAGGAGTTGTTCACTATTCTCTTTATCGGTTTTAGCATTTTCAAAAGGTCTCGGCTCATTGGAATATCTCGAATAGAGTTCTTGGTTTTAGGGCTATCGAGAATAAGTTCTGTATGCCTGTCAGAATCCTCGATGATATAGATCCGCTGTATTGTTTTTCGAATGTGGATAACACCAATACCCGTATCAATTTCGTCCCATGTCAAAGCACAAATTTCGCCAATACGTATTCCTGCACTCAAACAAATATAAATTCCTAAGTTTTTGAATGTAAAATGCTCTTGTACATGATTCATTATTTTCCTTTGGTTACTTTTACTAAGCACCTCAATTCCATTATTTTCTCTTTCTGTTGGAAACTGGATATCAAATTGCTGATACTCGAAGACTTTATTCTTCATACCAAACTTTAGGATCATCTTCAGTACAATCAAGATATCCTTAATCGTTTTTTGACTTAATCCCTCATCTAACTTAGTAAAGACAAACTCCTGAACATCTGCTTCATACACTTCATGCTTATGTCCAAAAGTTGGCAATAAATGATTCTCAATTAGAAGCATATAAGCCGAATAACTGGATTTTTTTACATAATGCTTTTTGTCTTCTTTCCATAGGTTGATAACTGTACTAATTTTTGTTTTTTCTACCATATTAATCTGATTTTATATTATTAATCACAATAATATACACAAAAGGATTTGAGTATAAAATAAGGTTAATGTTCCAAATTCGAGATTCCCTCAGTTTACAGAAGAGTGGAAATCCTTGTTGTTTGGTGATATTGCGACTATTAAGGGTGGGTTTGCTTTTGATGCAAAAACACTATCTTCTGAAAGAAGAAAATATCAAATAGTCAAAATGGGGAATTTATATCAAAATCAATTAAATTTAGACAGGACACCATCATTTATTGATATAATTGATAATAGGCAATGCTCATTTTTACTAAAGAAAAATGACATTGCAATAACTTTAACGGGAACTAACAACAAACGAGACTATGGCTATTCACATTTATTCAAAAGTGAAGATAATTTATTATTAAATCAACGCTGTGCTTTAATTAGAGCAAAATATGACTCATATTTTCTTTCATACTTAATAAAGACAAGCTGTTTTCTTGAACAATTTTTCCAATCTTCTGCAGGAGGGACTGGTAATCAGGCTAATGTTAGTACAAAAGATATAGAAAGCTTTATTATCAGTGTTCCAAAGCTTAAAGAGCAAGAAAAAATAGGTAAATTCCTCTCCTTAATTGATGAGCGAATCGAGACCCAAAACAAAATAATAGAGGATTTGAAATTGTTAAAGAGTACGATAAGACATACTCTATTTACGCAAATTGACAAGTCTAGTCATAAAGCAAAACGAATAAAATATATTCTTGATTATGAGCAACCAACTAAGTATATAGTGGAAAATGTAGATTACCAAAACGATGTATCCTTAATCCCAGTATTAACAGCCAATAAAGCTTTTGTATTAGGTTATACCTCTGAGGACTATAGTATTTATGATAAAGGAGATTGCATAATATTTGATGACTTCACTATGGATTTGAAGTATGTTAATTTTCCATTTAAGGTTAAGTCGTCAGCGATAAAAATATTGACTTCGAAGTCCAACGTAAATCTCAAATATATTTTTGAATACCTCTCTTTTCTTGATCTGACATCAAACGACCATAAACGTCATTACATTTCTGAAGTAGAGTCTATGCCAATATATGTTCCTGAAGTTGAGATGCAGAATATATTTTCAAACCTATTCTCCGTATTGGATGAGAAGATTGTTTTAGAATCTCATCATTACAATTTGTTGATTGCACAAAAGCAATACCTATTGTCTCAGCTTTTCATATAAAACTACGCAAGGAGATTGGAGAGTAGATATTGTTTCTGGGAATTAAGCCCTTTCAATACAAATGTTTCGATCTCTATCTTCTTGTCTATAGAACAAATTGCAGATACGATAATTGATTGTTCTTCCAATGTTGGAATAGCTATTTCCAAATTCAAGACTGTAGATTCATGTATGCGCTTGCTTCCAGAGCCTATCGCCAAACTTTCTAAAGGCACATAATAGTTCTTGCGTCCAATATAGTATAGCAAATAAAAAGGGTTTATCTTATCGCAGTTTATATTGAATGTTGGGACATCATTTGATGAAAGGAAGCCGTCGTATTCATCTGGGATTATCCCAAATGCCCCATTAAATAGATTTTGTTTACCATAAATAAATTGTCCTTTCCGACGGACATAATAAACAGTCCCCTGGGTAGATAATGACTCTGTACTATCATTCTTCATTATCCCTTTTAAATGTAATTTGACTGTGAGCAATTTGTTCTTATCAATTTTAGGTGTCAGAATTTTGTCTGGAATGGTCATAAAATCACCCAATTTCTGAATTCTCCAATCAGAAGATATGTCTCCATCCAGTTTTTCAAATCGTAATTGTCTGTTAAATAGCTTCTCGCTTATCGTACTCAAGAGTGAAATATAATCTCTAATTAAAGGATTTCTAACTCACTTTGTATTAAACGGGAAACGAGCTAATATCAGATTAAAGGATTGTGTTGCTTGCAATTCTTCAACACTAACAGAAAGTGAATTTGAGGGGATAAATGGGCTGCATCCAGTATATGGAGCAACAGGTATTATAGCATATTCGTCTCAATACGCGGTGGATGAAAATTCTATTTTGATTATTAAAGATGGGGCCAGCGTAGGAAGAGTGCAATATGTTACGGGAAAATATTCAGCAATAGGCACTCTCAATTATTTGACAACCAAGAGTGGTTTTTCGCTCAAATACATCTACTATCTTTTAAGTTATTTTAATTTTGATAAATACAAAGTAGGTTCCGGTATACCTCACATCTATTTCAAAGACTATGGTAACGAATTGATCTACTGCCCATCTATCAAGGAGCAGAATAAAATAGCCCGAATACTTTGGCAAGTGGAAAAAAAGATTGATTTAGAGCAAATTTTGTTAGATGCCTATTCCTTGCAGAAACAGTATTTACTAAAAAATATGCTTATATAAAGAGGTTCTGTAATAGATAGATTTTTTGTTTCTGATACACTAAGATTGCGGATTTCTCTAATTCTATCTTTAACATTATTTTGTCGAGCGTATCTGAAATTTCTTTTTGATTCAACAATGATGGCATAAGAATGCAGAAATGAGATAAATCTTTCTTTTGTATATTAGGAAGTCCGCTACCGATGCGCAATGCCATTATCTGAGGTTCATTAGCTTTCAGATAGTGAAAAAGATACCTTCCATCTATATCTTTGTCAATATCTTCTAATGTATAACAATGTCCCCCGCTCCAAAAAGGGACATCATTATACTGTACATATCCACAAGAATTACCTCCTTCACTGATAGATATTGTATTCGCCTTAGTATTATATGAATGATAAAAGCCCGAAGGAGTAATTCCACCATTCATTACATAATATTTATCATCATCCAATAATTCAGTCCTGTTTATCTGCTCTCCTTTTTTTATTTGACAAAATTCCCCTAATTTTCTGTATTTATCAGACTTTCCTAAAAGATAGGTATAAATTCCTTTAATTAGAGATTTATATTGCTCTATTATTTTGTTTTGGGCTTCTATACGCTGATCAATAAGTATAAAAAATGAAACAATTTTTTCTTGTTCTGAAAGAGAGGGATAGGAGACATTTATACTTTTAATAATTGTTCCACTTAGATTCTCTTGTCCTCCTTGGTTACTTAGGTTTCTAATTTCCAAGTACCTCTTTGACAAGTTTTGGAATAGAAATGATGAGTTTAAAATGCGTTTATCAGTCTGTATTGACGCACACGCTTGATTGATTGATGCATCTATTCCTAACATTGCGACTTTCCCTCTAGTTTTACCTTGACCATACATAGCCATCAACAAAGTACCCTTTGGACAAATTTTGGCAGACGAATATTGTAATCCTTCTTCTGTTATTTTTTCTTCAGTCTGATAGATTGTATTAAAATCAATCAAAGAAGTGGAAACCCAAGGTATATTTCCTCCCCAATATTCTAATTTAGATCGATTAGGTGTGCCTCCTGAGGAAACGACTGAAATATCTCCTAGCATTTTCTCTTCCCATTCCCCAGTAAACTGAGGGAATCTCAAATTTGGAACATTGCCTTTTTTTTTATTTTCTTCTTTCATTGTTGACATTTATTTTCTTAATCTGTAGCATTAAGGATTTCAGAAAAGCAAAAAAATTAAGGAACTAATCCCAATTCTTTGAGATAAAGTTCAATTTCTTTATCAAGTTCTGCACGTTTAGCTTCAAGGTCTTTGATCTCAGCCATTACAGCATGAATATCAACTGGTTCTTCTTCCACAAAGGTACTCACATACCGAGAGATATTTAGATTATAACCATTCTCCTCAATCTCATCTAATGAAACTCTTCGAGAGTAGCGATCCTCCTCTTTCCTGAATTGGTAGGTTTCAATTATTTTCTGAATATCATTAGGTTTTCCATCTTCACCTTCTCGTAAACGATTCTGTCTTTTCTCCTTCTCAAAATGCTCACTGGCGTTAATGAAAAGGACATCTTCAAACTTTTTACACTTTTTCAATATCAAGATACAAACCGGAATACCTGTTGAAAAAAATAAATTAGAAGGTAAACCGATAACTGTATCTATGTTATTATCTTTCAGTAATTTTGTACGAATACGTTCTTCAGCTCCACTGCGGAATAAAACTCCATGTGGCAATATTATCGCCATTGTACCCTCTCCTGAGAGAAAATGAAAACCGTGTAATAAAAATGCAAAGTCAGCTGCAGATTTTGGTGCAATGCCATAACTTTTAAATCGAAAATCTTCTGCCAATGTATCATTAGGCTCCCATTTTAAGCTAAATGGAGGATTAGCAACAATTGCATCAAATTCCATTTTCTTTGCGGGGTTCATCTCATTCAGAATATCCCAGTCATTTAATAACGTGTCTCCATGATGAATTTCAAACTCAGTATCCTTAAGTCCATGTAGGAGCATATTCATTCGGGCAAGATTATATGTCGTGATATTTTTCTCTTGTCCATATATTTTGCCTATGCTTCCATTACTGTCGCTCATCTGTCTGCGGACGTTCAGTAATAAAGAACCTGATCCACAGGCAAAATCTAACACCTTATCTAATTTATTCTTTTCGCCTAATGCCGGATTTTGGCTATCCAAAATGACAATTTTAGATAAAATAGTAGATAACTGTTGAGGCGTATAAAATTCTCCTGCTTTTTTTCCTGAACCAGCAGCAAATTGTCCAATAAGATATTCATATGCGTCACCTAAAATATCTGTATCGGTAGAAAACTTAGCTATTCCTTCTGCTATTTTCTGAATAATGCTACAAAGCTTTTTATTTCTTTCAGAAGGTATTTTGCCTAGCTTTTCTGAGTTCAAATTGATTTCTGAAAATAAACCTTGAAAAGCACTTTCAAATGATTCATTTTCAATATATCTAAAACCATTTTCAAGCGTCTCTAACAACTCTCCATTTTGAGTCCGAGCCATTTCCGCAATATTACTCCATAAAAATTCTGGTTTTATAACATAATGAACTTTCCGACGCATCTGTCTTTCAAAATCTAGTATGTCTGCGTCATTATTTTTATACCATATTCCTAAAGCAGTATGTTTATCCTCTTCACCTACTTGTGGATAATCTCTACCCAATTCTTTCTTGGCTGCTTCTTCGTAGTTATCAGACAAGTATCGGAGAAATAGAAATGACAACATATAATCACGGAAATCATCCGCATTCATCGCTCCCCGCAGCTGATCTGCTATATCCCAAAGGGTTTTACCCAATTGCTTTTGATCTTGTAATGTCATAATAGACTGGATTGTTTTGTTTCTTCAACAAGTATTTCAGGAAGATAAAATTCATATTTTTCGAGAAATGCTTGTAGTATGTTTTTAAAAAGTTCTTTGTTGTCTGTACCCATTTCTATTGGTTCGTAAATGGAATATTTTCCATGACTTAACAAGTTTAATGAACGTGCATACAGAGTTTCATCATCCACTCCATAGATACATTTCGAAAAATCATCATAACCAAAGAATGTAGATGTTTTTTCCATAATACTGCGTAACATATTGAAATGATAAGTATTGATCTTATCTGAATCAACCGCACCTTTCAACTCGCTTAACAGTGCAACATGGTGGAAGAATGGAGCATCATCCGTTGCTCGCAAAGTATGTCCATCAGTTCCATTTTTATGCAGAAAATAACGTTTACATCTATTTTTCTTTAACTCATTACACATCACGTTAAAAAAGAGGTTGTGATGAGAAGCAATAACTGTTTTAACTTTGTTAATTCCACTTCTTACTAACTTTGACAAATCACTTGCTACAGCAATCGCATTGTTATCATCTAATGAAGAAATTGGATCATCAATATAAATATATTTAACCCAATTATAAGATTCTTGCCCATCAATAGTCAGTTCGCAAATAGCAAGAAAAACACACCATATAAATATATTCTCTTCACCACGAGAAATTTTTATATTATTCTGAACGATATACTCAGGTACTTCTGAATTCGATTTATGTATGGGATTTTTAATTACTTTGCTAAAAGAGACCTCCCATTTTTCATAGTCAATTTTGAAATCAAATTCAGCATATCTCTCCAAATAAGCAAATATTTTCTCTTCCAGTGCTAACTCTCTAAATCCGCTAAAAAAGTTTGATCTTGCATTTATTTTGAGAACACGATTTGTATCGTTTTCCAAATCATTATCCCATGAAAAAAGGTCTTCCGTAAAAGCGTTAAAATATAGTGTATCAGACTGTCCTTTCTTTTTTACTTTCCCTTTTTCTTTGAAGTCCATAGATAGCCGAGTTTTACCAGTTCCATTGTAAGCATAAAGTAATACAAAATCTGAATTATTTAAGTCATCTCGTAACCTTGTAACAAGATTAGGAAGTGTTTTGTATTCATATATTTTACAGGATTGATTCATTTGTCTTTCTTATTCGTATGCTGCTAACCCAGATATTTCACGTCCCTGAGCTTGTTTTCTCAAATGAGGAACTAAGTCTATCATCAATGCGAGTTCTTTTGTTCGACGTTCTTTCCAACTTAAATCTAAAGGTTCCAATAAATCAGTCAGTTTCTCTCCGTCAAAAATCATCCGACGCAGAATTTTATCTATAAAATCTTTTAAGATTGATGGCGGCAACCCGTGCCTATTTGCAATCTCTGCTATCTCCTTCTCATTTTTTTCTATTTTGAACGTGTCGTAACCTTCTCGTAATGAATTTACATCTTGTCCACTATTCCAATCTAAACTATTGATATATTCCGTCAAATCTTCCTGCTCATCCATCAGATTAGAATTAGAACTAAGCAAACTTATAATTTGACCTTTAGTCATTTTTTGCTTGGTTGGTTTCTTTTGGGTACTATCAGCAATTAATTCCATGATATAATCATAGTCAATCACTGCAGATGCAAAGAGCACGAACTCAAAGTCAAGTTGTTGCACTTCGACAGGAGTTTGATCCCCTTGTTTTTGCTGTATCTCCCTAAACTGCTTAGCCGTTTCTATATATGAACTTCTGAATGATCGAAGGTTTTCTTCTGGTAATATTGATTCAATTACAGTTTTTTGGTCCTCGTCCAAATCTGTGTATTGATCAAGTTGAGTTTTTAAACGTTGGACTTCCTTGAAGTTCTTAACAAAAGCTATTCGGGCTGCATCCCCTTTTAGATTATATACCGCTTGCGGTTCACAGACTAAATTATTTTGCGCCATAAAATCCCCCAAAGCAATCACAGCTTCTTTGTATTTTGCAATTACTACCGGTGCAGGATCTACTAGCCAAATTTTCTTAGCCTCTTCATCTGATTTTTCTCCGGAAAATAATGCAATGGCTTCATTTACGGATGTTTCTTGATGTCGAAAATCTAAAATATTTCCATACGGCTTAGTATCGTTGAGCACACGATTAGTTCTCGAAAAAGCTTGTATCAGTCCATGATATTTTAGATTCTTATCTACATAAAGTGCATTTAGATATTTAGAATCAAATCCAGTGAGTAGCATATCTACCACAATTACAATATCAATCTTATTTTTATGATAATAATCCGAATTGCTATATTTATGATCTTTTATACGCTTTTGTATATCTTGATAATACAAATCAAATTCATAAATACTATGATTCGTACCATATTGCTTGTTATAATCTTTAATTATACTTTTTAAAGCTGCTTTTTTTTCATCAGGATTTTGCTTATTATCTTCTTTTTCTTGTTCCAAATCTTCCTGAATTTGCTGAATGTCTTTATTGCCTTCTGCAGGAGGAGAGAAAACACAAGCCACGTTTAGTGGGATGAAATCTTTGTCTGTTTTTTGTTTTTGTCTCTGAATCTCTTTAAAGAGATTGTAGTATTCTATCGCATTATTGATAGAGGCTGTTGCTAAAACAGCATTAAAACGCTTAGAGTTAGTTGCAGCATTATGTTTTTCTATAATAGTTTCCACAATAGCTTGTTGGGTAATTATTTCTCCAACTTTAGGTTTTATATTACCTTGCCCTTCAAAATAATCTATATGAAACCGAAGTACATTTCTGTCATCTATCGCATTCGTAATAGTATAGGCATGAAGTTCCTTTTCAAAAATATCTTTGGTTGTTTTGTTGGAGGCATATTCTCCTTCCCTTATACTTTGAGTTGAATTTTCATCGAAAATAGGTGTTCCTGTGAAACCAAAGAGTTGAGCATTAGGAAAGAATTCTTTAATCGCCTTATGATTTTCACCAAATTGCGAACGATGACATTCATCAAAAATAAAAACAATTCGCTTTTTACTCAGCGGTTCTAGTCGCTCTTTGTAATTCCTTTTGTTATTTCCATCCAAGGCCAACCCTAATTTCTGAATGGTCGTTACAATTACTTTGTCTGTATAATCAGTAGATAATAAGCGTCTTACTAAAGTTTCTGTATTAGTATTTTCTTCAACACTTCCCTCTTGAAACTTATTGAATTCTTCGCGAGTTTGTCTATCCAAGTCTTTACGATCCACGACAAAAAGACATTTTTCTACATCCGGATTGTCTTTCAATAATGTTGAGGTTTTAAAAGAGGTAAGTGTTTTTCCACTTCCTGTTGTATGCCAGATATAGCCATTGCCTCGATTCTGATGAATACAGTTTACAATAGCTTTTACTGCATAAATTTGATACGGACGCATTACCAATAGCTTCTGTTCACTTTCCACCAAAACCATATATTTACTGATCATTTCACCCAATGTACATTTGGGTAAAAACTTTTCAGCAAAAGAATCTAAATGAGTAATCTTTTTATTCTGCTCATCAGCAAACTGGTAAACAGGCAAGAACTGCTCATCGGCATTAAAGCTAAAATGTTGATTCTTATTATTTGAAAAATAATAGGTGTTACTCCTATTACTAACAATAAACAGTTGCATAAAGCAAAGCAACGTATTATTGTAACCATTTCCCTGATCATTTTTATAATCAACGATTTGTTGCATCGCTTTTCGAGGAGAAATCTCTAGAGTTTTCAATTCAATCTGAACCACTGGGATACCATTGATAAGAATAATTACATCATATCTCTGATTGCTATTTTCTGTATTTATTCTCAATTGATTAATAACCTCATACTCATTTTTGCACCAGTCTTTTATATTTACCAATGTATAATGAAGAGGAGTCCCATCTTCACGCTGAAAATAGTTCCTGTCTCGCAATAATTTTGAAGCAGCAAATACATCAGGAGTTATAATTTCCGCTTTTAAGCGCTCAAATTCGCTCTCTGTCAATCTCACTCTATTCAGAGTCTCAAATTTCTCTCGGAAATTACTCTCAAGAGAATTCTTATCGCGAATATCATCGCGGTATGTATATTTTAGTTCTTGTAACTTTTTTATAAACAATTCTTCTATTTGTGCTTCCCTTATCATAGATGCTAATATTCCTAAAATGAATTAGTTTGGAATTCCAAAGTTAGCGAATAATCCTAAATAATCAGTAAAAATAAGTTCTCATATTGAAATCAACAAATTTTCAGGTTATTGACTTCTACCTATTATCTTGTCAACTCAATTACTTCCTTATATTGCTAATTTACAAAATAAAAAGATAACGTGGAACACACTCATCGGAGGAAATATATCAAAGTTAAGTATTGTACTTGATCAGCTATTTTGCCAGCCAGATGTTAGCTGTAGTCCTTTATAGTTTTTTCTCATAGAAGACACCGCTGATATCCTGTATCCGTTCATTTTAAATAGAGTGTTCCAATCATTTACATCTTTTTCTGAAGAAAACATATTCTTCATTTAACTGGGATATCGTCTCCAAATATAAAACATATATAGCCTTAATACGAGCTTTATCGCTTATAAAATGACCTGATAAAAAGGAGATAATAACACCGATAGCATCTAATTATCTGACGGACATAACCTTTCCGCTTTTCAGATCGTCCTTCAGGTTGTAATATCTTCATTCTTTTGGGATTTTCCAGATTCGGGTTGAATTGATAATAAAAAAGACCCCTACTTGTCAGTTGGCAGGCTAAATACCCTGAATCTTTTGTTTCGCATAGCCCTTTCACCAAGCCTTTGAACTGTAAAGTTTCCAAGCTTTCGTTGAAATCCTTTCTTTTAATACAGAATGTTTTTCTTTCAGTTTCATAATCATCCTGTTCTATCAGTATAAGGATAATGTGTTTCTCTGTTTCGGTCAAGAATATTTTATCCATAATCACATAATGTAAAGTTGCAGAGTCAAAAGAATAGAAAACAGATCATTATAGATATCGATTATTTGCATTAAGGTATGAATGTTATAATTAATGTTGTTCTGTTATTATATTGAAAATGTATTCGTCTTAATCAAAACCTACTACAGGATAAATATACACTATGGTCCCCATTACGATAATATTATATAGTGTATGGGTATTTGCCACGGTTGCCTGGTTATTGGCGATTCTTACCGTTAAAGGAGAAACTACTGTAAAAGCTGCTGTTCCACTTGGAGCTCCTTGTACGGCAAGAACATATTTACCGCCATCTTTCAATCCTTGAAGGTAAAAGTTACCGGAAGCATTTCCCGATGTATAGGCTAAATTGCTTACTGTAAAGTCAATCAGATAAGGTGCGCTTGTTGCACCTGCATTATATGCGGTTCTATTGGTATATGCTCCGTCCACTTCCAACTTACTACTGGGGTTGTCCGGAAAATTTCCTATACCAACATTTCCGTTTTCGTCAATTTCCATTCTATTGATACCGGAAGTGTAAAAATAGACATTGGACAAGTTGGTAGTACCATCCCCCCTGTATGTGGCGGTAATGGCTGTGGAAAAATCACTTATCGAATTGTTATGCATTCCACTAAAGGATAATCCCCCGATAATATCCCCTGATTGTAAATTTTGAGGAGAAGCGAGTGTCCCTCTGCTTTTCTTTAAAAATATGGAAGGAGTATAAGTATTATTTGTAAAAGTTCTGATATTAATATCATCATAATAGTCATCCTGATTATTACTTACAATGTCTAAAGCTGTAGTAGGTGCGTTTATCCCTATGCCAACTTTAGCCATTTGATAAATGTTTTGGGTATTTGAGGTGGCCTGTACAGTTGTTCCGCTAAGGTTCCATGGCTCATCTTTGAATATTTGCCATAATTGCCCGTCAAAGTAATAATATCCCACTGTTGATACATTGACTGACTGCCCGGTAGCTGCTCCTGTTGATACATTACTTACGTATACAATAGCTCCGGTCTGAACTGCTCCATACATGGATTCTTTATCGTTCAATGCTTTCCGGTCCAGACGTGGGGCAATAATACCCTCGGCTGTCGATCCATCTGTTTTCCATGCTGTTACATCAAGCGTTGCCACAGGGTTTGTTGTGTTAACTCCGACTTGGGCCTTTAGAGTGTTGGTTATCATTAGAAAAAGGGCTCCAATGAAGAAATATTTCCGTATCATAGTTTGAGTATTGAATTAATTCCATTTTTCAACAACGGAAAATACAATATTGTTTAAAATGTGAATGTTTTTTTTTCGGTTTACCTCCGGTCTATCGTTTTCACTGTGCCCTTTCTATGTTTTTATCCTTAATACATAAACAGATAAAAGCCTTATTACAAACAAGCTACAACTATATTTTAACATTTTACGAGAAGAAAAAAGAAACTTTTTTATCAGTCCTTTTTTGTTATATCAAATTTACTCCTATATTTGTAATCGAAAATGACATACT
>NZ_FQUC01000025.1 GCF_900128985.1 Indolivaga macrotermitis
GATGTCTTCAATACGGAGAACGAATCCTTTATGCAGGAAACACGCCTGATGGAGAACGAGTATTCGGTCAATCTGCCGACCCGTTTTTTCTATAAAAAGAAGTGGAACAAGGGTTGGATAAACGTTGTCAACCCGTTCCGGGCAACAATAGTGTTGGGGACTCCGGGCAGCGGTAAGTCCTACGCCATAGTAAATAATTTTATCAAGCAGCAGATATCCAAAGGCTTCGCCCTTTATTGCTATGATTACAAGTTCGACGACCTGAGTACCATAGCCTATAACGAGTTATTGAAGAATATGGATAAGTACAAAATCCCGCCGAAATTCTATGTCATCAACTTCGATAATCCGTCCAGAAGCCACCGCTGTAACCCGATTGCCCCCGAATTTATGACAGACATCTCAGACGCGTATGAAAGTGCATACACCATAATGTTAAATTTAAACAAGACGTGGATTCAGAAGCAGGGGGACTTCTTTGTGGAATCACCTATTATCCTGCTGGCGGCTATTATCTGGTATCTCAAAATATACGAAAATGGCAGGTATTGTACATTCCCCCATGCCATAGAATTCCTGAATAAGAAATATGCGGATATATTCCCGATTTTGACCTCTTATCCTCAGTTAGAGAATTACCTGTCTCCCTTTATGGACGCCTGGGAAGGAGGCGCTGCTGATCAGTTGATGGGCCAGATAGCATCCGCTAAAATCCCCTTATCCAGGATGATAAGCCCACAGCTGTACTGGGTAATGACAGGCAATGATTTTACACTGGACATCAATAATCCCAACGAACCGAAAATACTTTGTGTGGGTAACAATCCCGACAGGCAGAATATATATTCGGCTGCACTGGGCTTGTACAACAGCCGTATCGTAAAGCTGATAAACAAGAAGGGAATGCTTAAATCTTCTGTTATTATCGATGAGTTACCGACTATTTATTTCCGGGGATTGGATAACCTGATTGCTACTGCCCGGAGTAACAAAGTAGCTGTCTGTCTGGGATTTCAGGATTTTTCGCAGCTCAATAGGGATTATGGGGATAAAGAGTCAAAAGTTGTGCAAAATACAGTCGGCAATATTTTTTCGGGTCAGGTAGTAGGCGAATCGGCCAAAACACTATCGGAACGCTTCGGAAAAGTATTGCAGAAGCGTCAATCCATGACTATCAACAGGCAGGATAAATCAACTTCTATCAGTACCCAGATGGACAGTCTGATTCCGCCTTCTAAAATATCGAATCTCACACAGGGTATGTTTGTCGGTGCTGTATCGGATAACTTCGATGAACGGATCGAGCAAAAGATTTTCCACGCGGAAATCGTAGTCGATAATGCGAAAGTGGCGGCTGAGACGAAGGCATATCAGAAAATCCCTGTTTTAACCGACTTTATGAATGAGGAAGGCATTGATACGATGGAAGTGGAAATACAGGAGAATTATACCCGGATTAAAGCTAATGTGGGGCAGATTGTAAAGGAGGAACTGAAAAGGATAAAGGATGATGAGAGTTTGAAACACCTTATTAAAAATTAGCCATTCCTTCGGGCGTTACTCTCAACGCTTTTCATTATCTCCGTAAAGAGGATTTGGTCGATGAATCGAACACTCTTGATTTGTCGGACTAACTCATTTTTATCTCTGTTTTCCTGTTACAGGAAAAAGACCAGAATTATGGCAGGCTGTAGACGGTACAATAAAATGCAACAAAATGGCAAGAAAAAAACGGTTCAATTTTCGTAGAGCTAAAATTAGAGCCAAACGAATCGGTGTTTGTAATATTCCCGAATGAATCAAAAACGGATTATGAGGATATTAAAAGTAAAAACTACCAAATATTAAATGAAAACGTATATAATCCCGATGAAAAATGGCAGGTAGCATTTGTGCCTAAATTAAGTCGTCTGTTTGAAATTGAGTTTGAGCAGTTAACTGATTTCAGCCAATCAGAGGAAGATTGGATTAAATACTTCTCTGGAACAGCACATTATAAAAAGAATATTAAATTTGAGGCATATCAGTTAGAAAAAAATAAATGTATTATACTTGATTTAGGACTACTGAATGATATTACCGAATTGATTGAAAATGGAGAAAACGCAACTGTATTATGGCATCCGCCTTATAAAGAGGATATAACTCCCTGGCTTAAAACAAGGAACAAAAAAATCATTGTATCCGTAACGAATAATTGAGTCAATCGTTTAATTGGCGACGAACAAGAACCCGCTGATTTTAAGTGAGGAGAAGATAGAGGTGTAGAGTTTGGAAGGGCAATGGATTCTTTTCCGGAATGGTTTATTAACAACATGCAACGTCCACCGGCAGGACATGTCGGATTTTACATTTGGTATTACCATCGTAAAAACTCGCCACTCGAACCAGCCGGCTTGTTAGGGGCGGGTCAGGATTATCGAACAAGATATCATTATAAATTGATTTTTTGTATATTGTGTTTGTATATTTTTCAATCGCTATCTGAAATGCCTCTTTAGAAATAGTATGGCAGTCATTGCTTATATATTATAAGTAAAGTGGTACGCATATAAATTATATAAAATCTAATTTACTTATTACTATGTGAATATATACACTATACGCCCCAAATTATAATTTTTCACATTTAGATAATTCCGACGGTTTATCTAATAATCAGATGGAATGCATATTTAAAGACAACCGGGGTTTTATGTGACTTGCTACAAATTCGGGGTTGAACAGATATGATAGTAATAAGTTTAGAATAAACTCTAATAAAGATATTTTGGATAAAATAGTGTATAGAATAGGACTATATACCTAATTTATTTATACAGTTTCTGTATTTTTGTCTTATATAGGTTTTATTTGAAAATTTCAATATTTTGTATATCAATAGAATACTTTTTTTTATGAAGTAATTTATTGTAAACTATATTATCATGAATGAATACAGAAAATATATAATTGTTTTTATATCTGCTTTTTTGATTTCTAATCAAAAAATATACCCTCAGTACGTATTTCGCCATATGGATGTGGTAAATGGATTACCTGACAATCAGATACGAAGTTTCTCCGAGACGCCTGATGGACGTATTGTTATCCGTACGCTTTCGAGCCTAAATATATATAATGGTGCAACATTCGAGTCTTTTTATCTGGATAAATTACAAGATTATCAATGGAGTTTTACTCGGTTCTTTAAAGAGTATTATGATATAGAAGGGCGAATTTGGATGAAATCGCCTGGATATTTGTCCTTGTTTGATCTGAAATATAATCGTTTCATAAAAAAAGAAAATATTGAGGACCAATTAGCTTCAATGGGAGTAAAATCGAGATTGAAAAACTTTTTTATCGATAACGATAAGAATTACTGGTTTTTGACCGAAGACAATACATTTTTGTTATATAATATTATAAAAAAGGAATTGACCATTATTGACGAAGGAAATAGCTCTTTCACTAAAGAATATGGCATTCCCTATGAATTAGCGCAGCACAAAAATCTATGTTGGATTTTGTATTCCAGTGGTTTGTTGCGTTGCTGGGACACTACATCAGAAGAATTCATATTTCAAGACACCCAATTTATGGGCAAAATATCAGAAATAACTGATCGAATTTCCATTTGCCCGACTGTAGATGGCAATTTGTGGATAATGGTAAATAGTGTAATATTCTATTACGACAAAACACATCACCCTGCTAAAAAGATTGCTACAATAGAAGGAACATCTAATTTTTTCACAAGTTTATCTCTTGACATAAACGGGAATGTATGGGCTGGGACTTCCTGGTCAGGACTAAGAAAGATTGACCATCATACTCATAAAGTAGAAATAATATCTCCTTTAAAACTGAATAAGGGAGGAACACTGAGCAACGACATACAAAGTGTTTATGTTGATCGGAATAATGGTACTTGGATTGGTACTTTATGGCAAGGATTATGTTATTATCATCCGAGTATGCAGAAATTTGAGCTGATACAGACATCGGAAAGTAATGGACTTACTAGTAATGAATCGGTTCGTTGTTTTCTTGAAGATGAGGATGGTACTATACTAATTGGCACTACGGCTAATGGACTTTATCGTTATAATCCTATAACCGGACAGAAAAGCAAAGCTTTTGGTGGACAAATTAATGATATTTGTTTATCCCTTTACCGGGATAAAAAGAATCGAATATGGGTTGGGACATTTCTCAATGGGTTTTATTGTATTGACGGAAATAAAATAACAAATTACAATAGGCAAACAAGTGATCTAGATACTAATCCACTTCAAAATGTATCGAGGGCTATCTTTGAGGATGATAGCGGACGATACTGGGTAAGTATCAAGAATGGAGTTGGAGAACTGAATCTGCAGACTGGTAAGATAACGATGCTACAAGATAAACATCCCGAGATACAGAAATACAAAGATGAATACGGATTTTACCAGATTGACAATAAGAATTTTATAGTCTACGGTCTCTCTGGAATTTACTATTATAACTTTCAAGATGATTCGGTATATGTCCCTGACGATGACAAAAAGAATCCCAAATTTAAAAATTCAAGTACGGTATATCACTGTATATATAAAGATAGCCGCAATTTGGAATGGTTCGGTACTGATCTTGGAATAAGAGTCTGGGATGAGAAATACAAAAAATTGTATACAATTGATATAGAGAATGGGTTACCAAATAATTCCATATCAGCTATTGTAGAAGATAATAATGGGGAGTATTGGGTATCTTATGCTAATGGTATTTCTAAAATACAGATAGACAATTCTGACACTAATGTCTATAAGTTTATCTTAGTGAATTTTGATACTCACGATGGATTACAAAGTGGACGGTTTTATGAGAATTCCTTTCTGAAAGCCAAAGATGGAATTTTATATTTTGGGGGATTTCATGGTTTCAATAGATTTGACCCTTCCCTGATTAAATATAATCAAAGCAAAAATAAGCCCGTATTTGTAACTTTCAAACTTTTCAATTCTGTTATAAAACAAGATATTTCGTATAACGGGCACGTGATTCTAAAAGAACCGATTAACAACACTACGCAAATCAAATTGAATTATAATGAGAACTTTATATCTTTTGAATTTGCCGGACTCAACTATGTAAATCCTACCCATACTTACTATAAGTATAAACTGGAAAATTACGATAAAGATTGGATAGAACTATCCACTACAGGTATAGGTACCGCTACGTATACAGGTTTGGCACCAGGAGAATATAACCTAATTGTTTATACTGCTAATAACGATAAAGTATGGGGAACACAGCCTGCCGAAATATCAATCATCATTACACCCCCATTTTGGGCAACAAAATACGCCTATATCTTTTATACTTTACTTACTATTTGCATTATATATGTAGTGTTCCGCCATTATAGCAAAAGATACAAAATAAGATTAGCAGAGCTACAAGTTGAAGAAAGCCGTAAACAAAAGGAAGAATTAGATGATCTGAAATTCCGTTTTTTTACTAATATCAGTCACGAATTCCGAACACCGCTTACGTTAATAATGACCCCACTGAGCACCTTAATAAGAAAAGAAAAAGACGAACGTGATAGGCAGAGTCTAAACTCTATTTACCGAAATGCCGAAGACATGCTTGAACTTATAAACCAATTATTAGATTTCAGAAAACTGGAAATGAGTGGTGAAAAACTAAAACTTTCTTTTGATGACATTATCCGATTTTCTGAATATATATTTGCTACTTTCAAAGAAATTGCAGAAGATAAGTCTGTTGGATTTACTTTTGAAAATGATATTGATCAGGTATTTATGTGGTTTGATAAAGAGAAGATTAGAAAAATATTAAATAATTTGTATTCAAATGCTTTCAAATTTACGAAAGAAGGTGGATATATCTCAACCGAAATCCGAATGGAAGAACACTCTGGACGGCAATATATAAAAGTTTCAATTATTGATACCGGGTGTGGTATTCCCAAAGAAGAATTACAAATCATATTTGAACGTTTCTATCAGTCTAACAATAATATATCAAAAATGATTGGTTCCGGAATAGGACTACATTTGGTGAGAGAATATGTAGAAATGCATGATGGATATATTACAGTAAATAGTGAAGTAAACAAGGGCAGCACTTTTTCGGTATTAATACCAACTGATCTGGAAGACGATAAGAGACTACAGACCCAGTTAATATCTGAACAAAATAATCAACATAAAGAGAAAAAAGAAAAAAGAAATATATTGGTTGTAGAGGACAATACCGAATTTCGTCAATTTTTAGTAGGACAGTTAAATGAACAATTTAATGTATCAGAAGCCTCAAATGGTGAAGAAGGAGAAATAATGGCTCGGAAGAAAAATCCGGATCTTATTATATCCGATCTTATGATGCCGAAAGTCGATGGTTTGGAACTATGTCGGCGACTAAAAAACGATATCCAAACATCGCATATTTCCATCATTTTATTAACTGCTCGATTATCTGATGAAGCAAAAATAGAAAGTTACAAAGCCGGAGCCGATTCATATATTGCAAAACCGTTCAATTATAAGGTACTTCAGGCACGTATTGATATGTTGATAGAGCAACAAAATAAGAGGAAAAAACTTTTTCAAAATACTTTAAATGTAGAGCCGGATAGCATTACCACTACCTCTCTGGATGAAGAATTTATAAAGAAAGCTCTTTTGTTAATAGAAAAAAATATTGACAATCCAGATTATTCCAACGACGATCTTAGTGGAGATTTAGGGATGAGCAGAAGCAGCCTTTATCCCAAATTCCAATCCATCACAGGACAAACCCCTAACCATTTTATTCGGTCTATCCGTCTGAAAAAAGCTGCCCAACTGTTACAGATAAGTCAATACAATATATCAGAAATAGCTTGGATGGTAGGGTTTAATGATATAAAATATTTTAATAAATATTTTAAAGAGGATTTTGGAAAAACTCCTACTCAATATAGAATAGATACTAAGTCTAAAGACTGATCATTGTGCATAGTGTTGAAAAACAGGGCAATATGATGTTTGTCCTGTTTTTTTATGGCCAGATTTGGATAATTTACCCAAAGATTTTAGATAAAATATCCTATTCGCTAATTATCATATAACATATATTTGTTTTCAGATTATTTCAATTGTGAACTTTAAATTATAATTATCATGAATGTAAACAGATTCAAATTTTGTCTCTTGCTGTTTTTGATTGGATTATGTACTACAAGTGCATACGCCCAACAAAAAACAATCATAGGGATAGTTACGGATGAAAAAGGGGAAGAGATTATTGGAGCCAGTATCGCAGTAAAAGGAACCTCTGTTCAAACTATTTCCGATATATCCGGTAAGTTTTCTATTCAGGCTCCCGATAACGGTATTCTTGTAGTATCCTATATAGGTTACCAAAAACAGGAAGTTCCTATAGGAACAAATCTTAACCTCAAGATCGTATTAAAAGAAAACACAGAACTACTGGGCGAAATTGTTGTTGTCGGATATGGAGTACAGAAAAAAGAAACATTGTCAGGATCGGTGACACAAGTCAGAGGTGAAGATGTATTAGCAGGAAAGGCCACACAGGATATGGCATCGGCTTTGCAAGGAACTATCCCCGGATTGACTATTACCCGCACTTCCTCCCGTCCAGGAAATGAAGGTACCGCAATAACCCTACGAGGTGGTATCTCCGTAAATAATGATGCAAATAACCCTATGATTCTAATTGATGGAGTAGAAGCCTACCAATGGGAGTTGTCGCAAATAAATCCGAATGATGTGGAAAGCATTTCGGTGCTAAAAGATGCTGCTGCGGCAATATACGGGACAAAAGCTGCTGCTGGTGTAATTTTAGTAACTACTAAGCGTGGCAAGGAAGGCAAAGTGAAAGTTAATTATTCAGGAAGTGTGCATGTGAATTTTGTCGGCAATCGCTTTCCGGCAGCAAACGGACAAGAATGGTCTCAGATGTTAGTCAAAGCGGTAGAGAATGACTATAAATATGGAGCCGATCACACTTGGGACTGGAAATTAGGCTGGCCAGAAGAAACATGGCGTGCATTAGCCAATGGGGAACGAATCGAGGGAATGGTTGGTGGATTTTATAAGATATTAGATCCGTATGCCGATCAGTTCGATGCTGTATATGGAACAACTTGGGGACAAGCTCATAATGTAACTATTAGCGGAGGTAGTGATAAGGTGAAAATATTAACTTCTTTGGGGTATGCTAATGACCGTTCATTAGTAGATGTTGTATATGACGGGCAAAAAAAATACAATTTCAGGACCAACTTAGATTATACAATAAATGACTGGGTAAAAACTGAATTTAATGTCGCTTACGATAAGAGGGTTACTAGTACTCCTACTCAGGGTGTTGGTCAGGGACTGCAAGACATGTATCTTTTTCCGATGTACAACGAATATGGGCAATTCTACGATACTTTTGGTGGAAATAATGTTGTAGCAAAACTAGTAGAAGGAGGACGAACAAATAATACAGAAGGAATACTCCGGCTGGGAGGAAAGCTGACTTTGACTCTGAATAAACTCATTGAAGGCCTGTCTTTCCAAACTTCTGCAAACTTTCGAATACGCAATAACAAAAAAATAGAAAGACAAACGAGTATAACTTTATATGACTGGGCCGGAGAAACCGCGTCTGCCGATGGGTATCCAGATTATTCATTGGGATCTGGAGCTATAAAAACAATATCTTCAAATGATAATCTTTGGGTGAAAAATACACTGATTGAAACATTTTATCAGACTTACAATGCCATATTTAATTATAATAGAAAATTTGAAGATCATAATATAGGTATTATGGCTGGTCTGACCGGTGAAAAAAATCATTATGAAAAATATTATCAATATAGGTCGGGTATGGCTGTTGATGGATTAGATGATATAAATCTGGGAGACGTAACTACGTCTCAGGCGACAGGAGGGAGAAATGAAGTTGGGATGGTATCTTGGCTAGGTCGGTTAAATTATGATTACAAAGCTATCTATCTGTTAGAAGGAACTTTCAGAAGGGATGGATCCTCGCGTTTTTCTAAAGAAAACAGATGGTCAAATTTTTTCGGAGTGTCAGGAGGAATACGTCTAGCGGAATTTGGTTTTATGAAAGATTGGGGAGTATTTGACAACTTGAAATTGAGAGCCTCTTATGGTGAAGCCGGAGCACAAGCGGGTATTGGTGAATATGATTATTATTCCACGATAGGTACGGGGAGTACCATTTTTGGTTATGCAGGTGATAAACATAATACCGCATGGATATCGTCTATGACTTCTTCCGACAGAACATGGGAGCGAGTTGCTACAACAAACTTCGCAGTTGATTTTGCAACTTTAAACAATCGGCTGAGCGGAACTTTCGAATATTATATCCGAAACAATAACGATATGTTGATCTCTATATCTTATCCTGCAACACTCGGTGCTTCAGCACCTAAAACCAATAGTGGGAGTTTCAGAGCCAATGGCTGGGAACTTCAATTAAACTGGTATGATAAGATAGGAAAAGATTTTTCATACAATGTTGGCTTATCTTTATCTGATGCTAAAACAAAAATCACAAGTTATAAAGGAGCTATTGCAATAGCAAAAGGGTATAACAATCAGGTAGGAGGCAATGCTTTTATTGAAGGAAAACCCCTGAATGCACTCTATGTCTATAAAACCAATGGTTATCTTCAGAACGAAGCAGAGGTTGCTGAATATTATAAGACTATTAACGGATCGGGAACCGAAGCTCCTGTGGAAGGCACCAATAACCAACTAAGGCCAGGGTCTGTAAGAAAAGTGGATTTAAACAATGATAGTAAAATAACAACAGATGACCTTTACTATTATGGTGATGCAAATCCTCATTACCAATTTGGAATTAATTTGGGAGCTAAGTATAAAGGCCTTGATTTCTCGATGTTCATTCAGGGAGTTGGTAAACAAAGCCTGATCCGTACCGGAAATCTAGAAGGTCCTTTCCGTAGTTGGTGGATGAACCAGAATAAGACATTTTTGACCGAGACTTGGACAGAAACCAACACAAATGCCCGTTTCCCTATTCTGTCAATGAACGGCAATGTTTCATGGTGGAATTATGGTATGTATAATGACATCAATGTGATGGATTGTTGGTATATGCGTGGAAAAAACATTTCTGTCGGATATACTCTTCCCAAAACAATAGTAAAAAAGATTGGACTAGATAATCTCCGTTTCTACATATCGGCTGATAACCTATTCGAATTTTCTAATGTGGCAGATGAATATGACCCAGAAGCGCAATCCAAATCAGCACAGGGTAATGTAGACGTCTATGCGCGCACTGTGTCATTTGGCATTGATTTAACTTTTTAAATAAACTTTAGATATAGAATAATATGAAAGCAAATAAAATAATAATATGCTCATTGGTAACAACTATGTTAATGACAAGCTGTCTTAATGACTTCTTAGATCTAGAACCACTTGACTCCCAAACAGAAGCTATTTATTTCAACAATCTGGAACAATTTCAGGCTGCGGCAGATAATTTGCATGCCAATATATATGCCTTTGTTAGCGCAGGAACCTCGGCAAACGATGTATATGCTATAAATTTCGATTACGGAACAGACTTAAATATAGCAGGAAATGATGCTGTTAGCGGCACTAATGCTGCAAAAACATCTGATACATATTATACTAAAACTTATCAATGGCTCCGTGCTTGCAATCAGTTGATAGAGAAAGGTCAGATTTATTCCAATCCGAATGAAATTGCTGGTTCGGTAGGACAAGCACACTTTTTCAGAGCTTGGCACCATTTCTTTTTACTGAAGCGTTATGGCGGGATCTCTCTCATGATGTCAACACCAACTACCGACTCAGATATTGTGTGGGGCCCCAGAGCTTCACGCTATGAAACGATAAAGGCTATTTTAGATGATCTGGATGTGGCTATTGATAAATTAAAAAGTACTACTGTGACTTCTACTAAAAATGACGGACATGTCACTGTCGATGCTGCGAAAGCTCTTAAAGCCCGTGTTTGCTTATTTGAAGGCACATGGGAAAAATATAATGGAATTGGTTCTGCAGATGCTACGAATGGCGATGGCGTTAAAGCCGGAAGCGGTATAGCCATTCCCGAAAACTACCCATCAGTTACAGATTTTCTAACAATGGCCAAAAACCTTTCGTCTGATGTTATGAGCAATGATAATTTCGAACTTTTTTTAGGAGTGGAAAGTGCTTCGGAATCAGCCAATCCCGATTATTATGCACATACAAGTTATTTCTATTTATTTAATTTGGAGGAATCAAACTCAAACCCTACAGGAGTATCTAAAGCCAATAATAAAGAAACTATTTTCCGTACGGTTTACAATCATACCAATAAAAAAACACAGATGAATCTTACTCACAGCGAGCCTGTGAAAATGACACGTAAACTGATGGATATGTATTTGTGTACAGATGGATTGCCCGTTCACGTATCCCCACTATTTAAAGGTTACACATCTATGAATGAAGAATTTGAAAATCGGGATTATCGTTTAACGGCATGTCACCCAAAAACCTTAGACTATGTTTGGGGGTGGGGTATGTATGGTACAGGAGCAGATTATAAAACCGATATTTATTCGCTATCGGCGAATAAATACCAGTATTGTCCAAACCTATTAACAAACTCTTCATTTGGTACACGTGGCCGTAAATTTTGTAGCGAATTAAGCACTTTGGGAGCTGCCGGCGATGAAGCAATGGATTATATGCACATACGCTTAGCCGAAATATATCTGATATATGCAGAAGCTACTTGTGAATTAGGGAATGGGATTATATCTGATACCGATCTGGAAATGTCGATAAATAAAGTGCGTGCCCGAGGAGGTATTGCCCCTTTGAATGCAGCACTGATAGCCAAAGCTCAATTGTTGGGATGTAATATGACTTTCTTAGGCGAAATCCGGCGTGAACGTGCATTAGAACTTTATGGAGAAGGCCAACGCATCGGAGATCTTTGTCGTTGGGGTATTGCAGAACAGGTACTAGGAAAGGAACGATGTGGAGTTTATGTAAATTATGGAGGAACTGATTCGTATTTAGTAAATATGAAAAATCCGGTGACTGGAGTCAATGTATATTCATCTAGTGTTTGGGCCGGAAATATAGTAAATTTCGAAGTAGGCTATGAAGATCCTGCTTATACTTCAACTAAAACAGGAGCTTTGATCGTAGAGCACAAAGCTAATCGTAAGTTTGCTAAAAAGAATTATATACAACCAATCCCGACGGATGAAATTAAATTGAATCCTAAATTACTTCAAAATCCAGAATGGTAGTGATTAAAAACTTAATAAAGAATAAGATGAAAAATATAATTAAATATTTTGCCATATTTACATTGTTATGTCTTACAAGCGGGTTACACACAGCTTGTGATGATGACAATAGCTCATACAGTAAATATCCTGCTCCTGTCATAGCAGACATTAGTCATAAAGAAGGATTTCCGGGTTCCATAGTAACTATTACAGGAACTGAGTTCGGTAGTGAGCGTACCGAAAGAGTTGGTCGCGTCTATTTTGGAGGTATAGAAGCTACCGAATATGTAAGCTGGTCTAATACCGAAATTAAAGTTAAAGTACCAAATAATGGAGTAACCGGCAAGCTAACCTTGTGGGTATGGAAAAATCATGTTGAAACAACGGACGAATTTACTTGTATTCCCGGAGCCAGAATTCAAGCTATTCAACCAGCTTTGGGATTACCTGGCGAAACAGTAACTATTGTCGGTAGTAATTTCCAGAATGTAGATATATCTCAAATCAAAGTTGACTTTAATGGCTCTTTAGGTACTGCCACATCTGCTACTAATACTGCAATCGATGTAGTTATTCCGGAAGGTGCAAAAACAGGGCCTGTTGTACTAACATTTGAAGGTTCACAAACTGTGACCGGTCCTAATTTTACAGTCGGAACAATTCATGTAGACGATATCATACTTAATCTTTGGGATTATGTAACTACATCTGGCACAATAAAAGTTGCTGCTAATCCTGAAAATTATATTGACGGAACTAAAGATGCCGCTTATGTTATTTATGAATTTACTGTTCCGGTCAGCGCTAAATACAATGCTTCACTTATGGCATCTACAAATCAGACTTATGCGACTTATTTAAACGTAGATATAGGCACAGACGCTCTCCTTTTGGGCGAAAAAATGCTTGACCACTCCCTATCCCAACAAGTCACAAAACAAGGTTGGAGTAAATTTGAACAACATAATTATGGAGCGTTTATTCTGAAAGCAGGAACTAAATATTATCTGAAAGCTACTTTCCTTGCTGATGGGACTTCGTGGGTAGCTAATGTAAATGAAATAAAAATAGTTCTTGCCGAAGACCAAAGTGTTGAAGGTATTGATGTGGAGGGTGAAAATAATTTAGGTTATAATCTTTACCAGAATGATTTTAATAACGGTACTACATTACTCCCATTTTCAGCATCTTGGGCTTGGGAACCTAATTATATTAAGGTTGTGGATCAATATGCGGAGTTCTATTATAATCAGGCGGCTTTAGACGCAGATGATCGACGTGAAAGAAGAGGATGCGAATTGGTGTGTGGATTTAAAACAACAACAGATGGTTGGTATGGCTTTAAAATATTCTTACCGGAAGGAAAATTCCCTACGAATGTTGATGGTTCCATCATAGCACAGATCTTCAATAGCGGAGATGCCAATACTTGGGCTGGACATTTGAAAATCAATCAAAATAAGTTGGTCGCTACTTATAGGGGGTCTGCTGCTGCATCTGCAGCAATAGACCGTGAAGTTGGAACATTGACATGGGGTAAATGGATACCTATAGTTCTCTATTTTAAGGCAGGACGAAATAGTAAAGGGCTTATCCGTGTATGGATG
The DNA here is from genome assembly GCF_900128985.1 of Indolivaga macrotermitis. GTDB lineage: Bacteria > Bacteroidota > Bacteroidia > Bacteroidales > Dysgonomonadaceae > Dysgonomonas_A > Dysgonomonas_A macrotermitis. The sequence goes on from NZ_FQUC01000025.1 coordinate 13,924, forward strand.
GGCGACAATATAGCAGAAGCTAGTCCTACGTTTGATTCAGGCCCTATCAATTTTGCTTTTGGAAACTGGATTGATGATAATACACTAAATGGGACTATGACGCCAGACAATCCTGTTGCCGATTATCTTGGAGGAAAGTGGGGATTGTATGTTTCATCTGGAGGTGACCGTACCATCCGTTATGATGACCTGAAAATATTGGAAGGCAATCCTATTGGAGCTTTTGATATTGTTAAGCCAGGAAATTGATATAGGTCTATAATTCTATTTTATACATATCATAGCCTGAAGTCAACCTTTTGGCTATGATATTATTACTTTACAATCAATATATTAATAGGCTATTAGAAATATTGTAAGCTTTAAAACATATACACTTGAAGGTTGGGAAAGTTCCACAATGTAGAGATTAGCCTTCCGACAGACTTTTAATGGTGGTTTGGTACCGGTAACAATTCGATGTCTATTAAGCCGGGAAACTATGAAATTTTATTTGGAGGGGCATCATCGGATGAAAAGTTAAACAGAGTAATGATAACATTGAAATGATTCAATTATGCAAAAATTAATCCTATTATCTATAGTATTATTAGGCCTTATTCATAAATCGTGGGCTGCAGGAGATAACGATTTCCCATTTCCTGGGCGTATTAGCTATGATTCAAGATGCCTTCAGATAGAAGGACAGGACACATTTATTTACAGTGGAGCATTCCATTATTATCGTTGTCCCAAAGAATTGTGGGCAGACCGCTTTCGTAAGATCAAAGAAGCAGGGTTCAATAGTGTAGAAACTTATGTTCCATGGAACTATCATGAGCGCCGGATGCCATCTTCTGCGAACGATTACTCGAATATAGACTTATCTGAACTGGAAGAATGGATGACAATGGCCGAAGATTTTGGCTTTTATATCATCATACGCCCAGGTCCATACATCTGCTCAGAATGGGACGGCGGAGGATTTCCGCAATGGTTAGCGTCTAAGCGCCCTGATATACCAAAACAAGAGGAAATGTGGCTGCAAACTGATGATCCTGAATTTCTAAAGTGGAACAAGCATTGGTATGCCGCAGTTACAAAGATTGTTGCTCCACACCAGATTACAAGGAAAAAAGCTGGTAGTTCGGGAGTCATTATGTTTCAGGTAGAAAATGAATATGAACGTTTGAAATTACCTAACAATATGAAACGTGGATACCTCGAAGAATTAGTGACATATGCCCGTGATGGAGGTATTGAGGTTCCGATATTTACGTGTTGGACAACACAGTCTCGTAATGTACAAGAAGGTCCTTTGAAAGGAGTTTTTGATTTTGTAAATCAATATCCTAAATGGGATATTCGCAAAAATATGGATCGTTTTACTACAAGGCAAAAAAACGATCAGCCTAATGCTCCCCTAATGACAGGAGAACTACAAGGCGGATGGTATTCAGAGGTCGGAGGAATACTTGGAAAAGACCAAGAAGGAGTAAATGCAATTCAAACTCAGAACCTGACATTATATACTATCCAGTTAGGCTACAGCCTTATTAATTATTATATGCTTTGTGGTGGAACAAACTTCGATGATTGGGCTTCACGCGAAACAACAAGCACCTATGATTTTGCTGCGGCAATTCAGGAGAATGGTGGTGTTAATGAAAAATATCGTCGTATGAGTGGGATCGGGTCGATGTTAAAAGACCACGGAGCCCGGCTTATTCGTTCCGAATTGCAAAAAACAGAATCGATCGTTTCTGATTCAACGGTAGAAGTACAAATGAGACGTTCGGCCGATGGAAGCCGTTATTATTTTATTCGGACAGAAGACCGTACAAAAAGCCATAATGGAACAATACTGATAAAAGAAGAAAATGGAGATCAAATAGCTTTCAGCTACGAACTGGAACCTTTTGGCTCAAGAATATTTTATTTACCTCCGGGAGCAACAGACTCCAGGGAGGGGGAATGGTATCCCAAACTATCGGTACCTATACCCCGTCCGGCATACTTGCCTCAAATTATTAAACCGAGTAAAATATGGAAACGAACTGATGTTGCTTCATCCGAATGGAAAACATTAAAACCTGATATCACAATAGATAGATATGGTGTATATGACCGTCATTTTGTATATTATCGGATTAATGTTCCCGCCGGAAAAGAATTTGTAATAGGGCGGATAGGAGATCAGTTAATAAACAAGAGTAAAAAAGATGTAGTACTTGTCTCTACTGGCGGCAAATTGTTAGAGCCGATTTCTGAAGATCAGGAAACTATTACTTTCAGAATGCCTTCCAATGAAAAAGAAGCACTTCTTTTATTTGAAAACAGAGGATTACATCATCATACTAACCTGTTAGTAGAACAACATTGGTTAAATGGAATAAAATGGGTTAAGGTTGATGGCAAAGCCATCCCTTTAAAATTTATTGCTGATGAAAAATCAAAAGGGTTAATGTACTCTTCCTCTAATTTTATTCTTAATAAGGAATGGCATATAGCCTCGATCGGAGCAGACGAAAATATAGTTTCTGATAACCTGTTGACATGGTATCATTTTTCGTTTGAACTACCAGAGAAAGAAAAAAAGATTTGGTTTCCATGGCATCTGAAAATAAAAGCAAAAGGAAACGGATTTATTTATCTGAACGGGCATTGTATCGGACGATACTGGGAAGAAGGACCGCAAGAACTTTTTTTTCTTCCTGAATGTTGGCTGACATTTGGCAATGGAGAAAAAAATGCGATAACAATAAGCTTAAGACCAACTGATAATGGTTCATATTTGAAAAATATAGAGATCCAACCGGATTATGAAGTTGGCGAGTTTAGACCATAAATAATACGATAAAAAATTTAAATTCTAAAAATAACAGAAAACAAAAAATACAATATAAGCATGAAACAAAGAATTTTATATTTATTGATAATGATATTATATGGAGTATCACTCTCTTCCCAAGTAATCGACGTTAAATCGAAAGGAACACCTTTAGACCATTATTGGAGTGTCGGCGTAGGTGCTGGCAGGGTTAACGAAGGGCTTCGTTCGGGATGGCAAGAGCACTTGGCTCTGGTAAAAGAACATTGTGGATTCCGATATGTTCGTATGCATGGTTTGTTTCATGATGATATGTTTGTTTGTTTTGAAAAACCCGATGGTAAGACCGTTTATAACTGGCAGTATATTGATGAAGTATTTGACCGGATGCTTGACGCGGGTGTAAAACCATTTGTTGAATTAGGCTTTTTCCCTCAAAGTATTGCGGCAAAGAACAGTAAAACTCAATTTTGGTGGAAAGGAAATGTATCTGTAGATAAAAATAATTTTGATAAATGGTATAGTTTGATCTATGCCTTTACTCAACATGTTGTTGACAGATACGGGATAAACGAAGTATTAGCATGGTATTTTGAAGTTTGGAACGAACCCAACCTAACAGGAACAGGTGCATTTTTTCATGGAACTAAAAGTGATTATTTCCGTTTATACAAAGAAGCTGTCAATGCTATTAAATCGATAGACTCCCGCCTGAAAGTTGGAGGTCCGGCAACCAGTAACTTTGTAGCAGATGAGCGCCACAAAGGAGAAATTATGGATCACTCGAAATCAATTTTTTATTCACAGGATGTAATTAATTCCAAACAGTGGGAAGGTGTTTGGATTGAAGATTTTCTTCGTTATTGTGAAAAAGAAAAACTTCCTGTCGATTTTATCTCTACTCATCCTTACCCTACTGATTACGCTTTAGATCCGGAGACCGGACGCAGCAAAGATGCGATTCGTTATGTACACTCTCTCAAGGATGATATCAATTGGCTTCGAAAAACATTAGCAAATAGTAAGTTCCCAGATGCGGAAATTCATTTGACGGAATGGAGTACAAGTCCTAATAGCCGGGATAAAATGCACGATCTATTACCGCCTGCAGCATATATCCTTCAATCTAACCTGGAATGTGTTAACTTAGTAAATTCATTGATGTATTGGACATTTACAGATGTGTTTGAGGAAAAAGGCGGAGGTGAATCAATCTTTCACGGTGGTTTTGGCATGATTAATTTTCAGGGAATTGTTAAACCTTCATTCCATGCTTATCGTATGCTCAATAAGCTAGGTGATGAGTTATTATGGAATGCTACATCTTTGACTGTTAGCCGTCATTCCGGCAATGGAAAGATAACAGCATTGGCTTATAACTATCCGGATGAATATATCGAGACCGTACCTTCTGCCAAAAATGCGGATAATTACATGAACGCTTCGTCTAGGCATATAAATTTAGAATTGAGAAATCTAAAGCCTAATTCAATATTCGAGCTGGAGATACTAGATGAAGACAATGGTAATGCCTTCAAGTTCTATAAAGAAATCAATTCCCCCCAGTCGCCAACACGACTGGAAACTGCTCTATTAAAGCAGAAAGCATGGGATACTAAAAAAGAACTGATAAAAACCGATCAGGATGGAACTTTAACCTTCTCACGTGAACTTACTCCTTGGTGTTGTATTTTGATTAAAGAATTATAATCGTGAAAAAAATAATATTAACTTTTTTAATTTTCCTACCTTTTGTCTGTTACTCAAAAGATAGCAAATCCCATCCTTGTCTTTATGTGAGTAATGATGATAAATCTGTAATAATTAAGAAGATTCAGAATGAAGAATGGGCTGGTAAAGTATGGCAAAGAATAAGAGGTGGAATTGATGTTTATGTAGATAGACATCAAAACGATCCGCAATGGATACTTTCACGTATAGCCATGTATTGGAAAGAGGGGGAAAGATTTACACAATGTTATCTAAAAAATGAGGTTTGGGACTATGGTACAGGAAATGCTCCTGTACCAACCCTCCGTTTGCCAGGTATGCGCAAATGGAATGACTATAACAATGTTCCGTTGGATGAACGTATACCATACAACGAAACCGGAGATATGATGGGATTAAGCCGTTCGAATCCGACAGCAAAACCAGTCTTGGTCCCATACAAAGAATCGGGACATATGATAAGAGGCAACAACAAAGAGATTCTGTCGCTGGCCGAAAAAGCGGCCTTTGTATACTGGATAACGGGAGAAGACAAATATGCAGAATTTGCATCTGACATTTATTGGAAATGCATACTTGGCATTTATTACATGAACCCACCTCTCGATCCTGAGAAATCATCCAAAGGTGTAGGAGGATATGAACCGGGAGGAATTCTTGGTTATTATGATTATGAGCAGATACACGATGATTTGCAAGTCTATTTGACTGGAATCTACGACTTACTATTTGATTATTTAGTCGAGCACCCTGACAGACAATCATCTGTAATAGGAAAAGATGTAGTCTCTATAAGTAGCGAGGTCTTTAAACGATTTATTGACATAGGTTTAGTACGTGGTGGAAGAACCGGGAACTGGAATGTAAACGGATTTGACCTTATTCTTCGAAGTATGTTAGTGTTGGAAAACAATACTTATTATGCCGATGGTAAAGGAATGGATTATTATCTTCCTTTTTATACTACAAATACGACGGAATATCACGATGCGTTGCCAGATATACTGAAAGTGTACGACCCTGTTACCGGATTATGGCCTGAGGCTCCAGGGTATGCGAGTGGAACAATTGGCTCACTTGTCAACCTTGCATTACCAATATATAGGAGTGGAATAAATACCATTGCAGATTATCCGATGATTCAAAAAGCAGCTTTGGCTAATCTGAACTGGCTCGATGTACGAGGTAACTTAGTTGTTTTTGGTGATATGAGAGGAGGACCACTTAGTTATAACACATTTGAGCGTTTACTTACATATTATACTTGGGTAAATGATCTGGAAAATGCAAAAAAAGTAGCTTCAATAATTAGAAAAGGAATTGATTCAGGACAATATAGCCGAACCCAAACCGATTGGGTTGGGTTATGCCTTAATCAGCCGTTACCTGAAACCGATAGTACCATGCTACCATACAACCGTGTGGTATATTCCCCGGTACATCGTCATTTAATAATGAAGAACCGGAACGATGAACAAAACGGATTAATGTTCACCTTGTATGGTGGAGAAAATGGAAAGCACCTCTCCCCGAACGGTTTGGCGATGCAGTTATACGGAAAAGGTTGGGCGCTGGCTCCTGATGCAGCTGCTTATGAATCTTATTGGAGTAAAGATGCAAAATACCACCAATCTGCAACCGGATCAAATACAATACTTCCGGGCTATACAGCTGGAGAAATAGTTGTCAATGCGATGGATCCGTTTGTCGCATCCGATGAATTTACCAATAAGAATACAATTTCCGAATCATATTCATTCGCTGATGTTTCGGCTGATGAAAAAAGACGTTTGGTGGCTATGGTACGTACATCCCCTATAACAGGATATTACATAGATATCTTCAGGTCCGATCAGCCCAACAATGATTATCTGTACCATAATCTGGGGAATGAAATGAAGTTGTATGACATAAAAGGAAATAGGATACAGCAAGAAGAATCTGTGAATGATTTAGACACAGTATATAATGCGGCCTATAGTTATTTCGCGAACATTAAAAAATCAATGCACACCGGCGATTTTCGTGCCGTATGGGATATTACAACCGTTTTTCCGGCTATTAAGATGGAAATGTGGATGATTGGGCAGAAAAATAGGACAATCTACACGATGGATGCGCCTCCCACAACATTATTAAATAATATAACACCAGGAGATGTAAATAAAAGCCCTCAACCCACCCCGAGCCTGATTGTGCGTCAGAACAACAATAATGCAAAGGACAATCCCTTTATTGGGGTCTTTGAACCTTATAATGAAGGACAAAGATCGGTACAAAAAGTCTCAGAAATGGCTGCGCAAGGCGATTTTATCAGTCTTTTGGTAGAATCAAAAGACAGCAGGCAATATATATGTAGTTCCATTAATGAAAAAACTCATTCACCGATAAAAGGTATCTCATTTAAAGGCATATTTGGAATTGTATCTGTTAATAAAAAAGGTTTCGAAGCTCTCTATCTGGGAAAAGGCTATACGATCAGTTATGGCAAATATATAATTGAATCTTTATCAGGCGATGCATCCGCAGAATTGAGAGCAGACAATGGCATCTATTATTATTCATCGGATAAACCTGTAAAGATTACTATAAACAACAAAGTACAGGAAATGCCGGCGGGATATAATGTGAAACTAAGTGGATTTTAATGACATCATGAAAAGACAAATAATATTCTTCTCAATTTTTTTATATACAGTATTTACTTATTCTCAGCAAGAAACCAGACTTTGGTATTCTGCTCCGGCTAAAGAATGGACAGAAGCCTTACCTGTGGGCAATGGACGTTTAGGGGGTATGGTATATGGGACACCATTGCGGGAAGAGATTCAGATAAATGAAGAAACTGTATGGGGAGGAGGCCCTCATCGTAATGATAATCCTGCTGCTTTACCAGCCCTTTCCAAAGTCCGTCAATTAGTCTTCGAAGGCAAGAATATGGAAGCCCAAAACATGATAGACCAAGAGTTTAAGACACCACGTAACGGGATGCCCTATCAGACTATAGGCAGCCTTTTCTTGGACTTCGGGGGACATGAAAATTATACTGAATATTACCGTGAACTTGATTTGTCACGAGCGGTAGCTATGACCAGATATAAGGTGGGAAATATAACTTATACACGGGAGATTCTATCTTCATTTTCTGACAATATAATTGTAATGAAAATCTCTTCCAGTCAAAGAGGAGGGCTTAAATTCAGAGCCTCATATAATTCACCGATGTCGGGTTTTAGCGTAAAAAAAGACGGAAACAGGCTATTACTAATTGGTGTTGGCAGTGAGCATGAGGGAGTGAAAGGTGTCGTACAGTTCGAAAATCAAACATTCATAAAAACAACAGATGGCAAGGTGACTGTCAATGCGGATAATATTGAGGTGGTAAACGCCAGCGAAGCTTTTGTTTATATATCAGCTGCCACAAATTTTATCAATTACGAGAATGTAAGCGGAAACGCTCATAAAAAAGCGACTGATTTACTAAATAAAGCCTTGAATAAAGCCTATGACACAATATTGAATGATCATATAGTAATGTACCGGAAGCAATATGACAGGGTACAAATAAATCTGGGGCAATCGAAGGGTTATAATAGGGAAACAGACAAACGCTTGAAATCTTTTCATTTGGACAACGATCCAGGCTTAACTTCCCTCCTTTTCAATTATGGGCGTTACCTGTTAATCAGCAGTTCACAACCAGGTGGACAACCTGCCAATCTGCAAGGGATATGGAATGATAAACCTCTGGCTCCCTGGGATGGGAAATATACGGTAAACATCAACCTGCAAATGAATTACTGGCCGTCAGACGTGACCAACCTTAGCGAAACGAATGAACCGCTCTTTAAGATGTTAAAAGAATTATCTGTTTCTGGACAGCAGACAGCCAAAACAATGTATAATGCTAGAGGATGGGTACTACATCACAATACCGATATATGGCGATCGACAGGCCTGGTCGACAAGGCTTTTTGGGCAATGTGGCCCAATGGCGGAGCTTGGCTATGCCAGCATCTCTGGCAACATTATCTTTACACAGGAGATAAAGACTTCTTGAAAGAATATTATCCGGTAATGAAGGGCTCGGCGGATTTTTTTCTTGATTTTCTCGTAGAACATCCTCGCTACAAATGGTTTGTAACAGTCCCTTCTAATTCACCGGAACATGGTCCACATGGAGATGAAAAAAATAATTCATGGACTACAACAGCCGGCTCTACGATGGATAATCAGATAGCTTTTGACATTTTATCCAATACCTTATTGGCAGCTCAATCACTAAATATAGACAGTGATTTTCAACAACGATTGAAAAATATGATCGGACGTTTGGCTCCTATGCAAATTGGTCAGTATAATCAGTTACAAGAATGGCTCGAAGACGTTGACGACCCGAAAAGCCAACATCGACATGTGTCGCATCTGTATGGATTATATCCAAGCAATCAGATATCTCCCTATACACATCCCAGCCTTTTTCAGGCTGCAAAGAGATCCCTGATATACCGGGGCGATAAGGCCACTGGATGGTCTATCGGTTGGAAGATCAATCTATGGGCTCGTTTACAGGATGGCAACCATGCCTACAAGATTATATCGAACCTAATCTCTGAGCGAACCTATCCGAATCTGTTTGATGCACATCCTCCTTTTCAGATAGATGGTAACTTTGGTTATACCGCCGGCGTTGCGGAAATGCTTTTACAAAGTCACGACGGAGCAGTCCATCTGCTACCAGCATTACCCGATTATTGGGAAAGCGGGGAGGTGAAAGGTCTATGCGCTCGTGGTGGTTTTGAGGTTGATATTGAATGGGAAGACGGACAACTTTCGTCTGCAAAAATAGTGTCAAAAAAAGGTGGCAACCTTAGGCTAAGATCTTTTACTCCATTAAAGGGAGACGGATTAAAAAATGCCAAAGGAAACAATATTAATCCGCTATTTCCGATAGCCGAAATAAAACAACCACTGGTGTCGGATAAAATTACAATAGAAATGCCAATGTTATATAAAGTATTTGAATACGATGTAATAACAGAACCGGGAAAAGAATACCTGATAGAAAGATATACTTATTAAAGTGACTAAAAATGAAACAAATATATACATATCTATTTCTTTCGCTTTCCATGTGTTGCCAAATTTCAATAGCTCAACAAACAGGAAAATGGGGTGATCAAGGGGATGGAACATTCCGCAACCCGGTAATCGCCGCTGATTTCAGTGATCCCGATCCGGTGCGCGTAGGCGATGATTATTATATGGTTTCCTCTACTTTCGAGAGCTATCCGGGCGTTTCGGTTTTGCATTCTAAAGACCTCGTGAACTGGAAAATTGTTGGAGCTGCATTGACTGATTTAGTTGCGGTAGACAGTGCCTATAGCGTTAAACGCATGGAGCGCTACAATGGCGGAGCCTATGCCCCCACAATTACTTATCACAATAATACATTTTACATCTACGTAAATTTGTACACCGATGGATTTTATGTGGCTACGGCAATCAACGCTAAAGGTCCGTGGAAAAGCAGGTATATAAGAGATAAAAACGGTAAGCCGCTAAAAGTAACAAGGTGGAGCGATCCTTGTCCGTTTTGGGACGAGGACGGCAAGGCTTATCTGGTTAGTAGCCGTCCGGGACGCGACTATTGGTATAGCTACATATTCCAGATGTCTGCCGATGGAACAACCTTACTAGATGCCGATTCGGCACATCTGGCACAAAGTAATGTGTTGTATCAGTATCCCGATGGAGGGACGGTGATATCACCCTATCATTCCAGCGAAGGAAACCGAATATTTAAGCGCAACGGCTATTATTATCTCCAGCATATTGAATTTACAAATCAGGGGCAGGGTGAAGGTACTTATATTTTCCGTTCAAAAAATCTCTATGGAACATTGCCCGATGGTAGCCCCGGCAAGCCGGGAGTTCCTGGAAAATACGATGTTCATGTGGTAGAAAAAGTCACAAGCCGGGATAATTTGCGATTGCCCGGACAAGGCGGTTATGTGAGCACACCCGAAGGGCAATGGTATTGGATGGGACAATTTACCAAAGACGGGGCCGAAGGCAGACCTCCCTGCTTATTACCAGTAACATGGATTGATGATTGGCCGGTAATAGGTTCGCAAATAAATAATATGGAAGGACAGATGGCTTGGCAATTGCCAAAACCCATTGATGGCTATCCAACTTCATTACCCCATGGTAGCGATGACTTCGACAATAAACAACTCAATTTACGCTGGATGTGGAATCATCAGCCTAGAAATAACCGATGGTCACTCAATGAGAGGCCAGGCTATCTTCGGTTACATGCATTTCCAACTGTAGATAAAGGAGGTTTTTTCAAAGCCGGAAATACAATCAATCAACGCTATATGCGTAGCGACACTGTTGTTGTAACAGTGAAAATTGATATTGATAATATGGCTGACGGACAAAATGCAGGGCTTGCCCACTTTAATGGAGGTAAATTTTACGCTTCGATCGGATTGGTAATGCATGGGAAGAATAATAAAAGATTGAAATATGAGTCTAATGGAAAAATCGTAGATGGCAACAGATTGGAATCAGGTCAAAAAACAATCTATTTACGAACTTGTGTCGGATTCGACAATATGGCAAGTTTCCAATACAGCCTCGATGGTTTTAATTTCACAACATTGGGAAACCATTATAAATTGACACCAGCCAATTTCAGAGGGGATATGATTGGTATCTATACTTATAACGATAACGCAGATGCCGGTTTTATAGATATTGACTGGTTTAAATATGATGTAAGCAATAACTAAAAAATCATCCCATAAAAACGTTCTTGAATAATGAAGAAACTATTAAATATTTTGATTTTGTTTTGTTTATTCACAATTGGGCTGCAAGCTCAAATCATTATAGAGTCTACCCGGTCACAGGTAACGTCTCCGGACGGTAAATATGTCTTCGATACTTATCAGAAAGAATTTCCAAAAGGGGAAAAACAGCTCTATTATACTCTCTCATATAATAACAAAACCGTTATCGAAGAATCAGAATTAGGTGTATTAATAGAAAATCAACTATTTGAATCAGCGTTAGCTATCCCAAACGATACTTTTAAAATATGGGGAGAAAACCTTACCCTGACAGGAAAAACAGTAAATAATGTAAATACTGTATGGAAACCTGTATATGGAGAACACGCTACTATTCGAGACCATTACAATGAATTAACTCTCAAATTCTTCAAATCCGGTGAAAATACAGGAGAACATGAAGGGGGGTACGACAAACGCCGGTACTATATGATGAACTTTATTATCCGTGCCTATAACGACGGAATTGCGTTCCGTTATCACTTCCCTGAAGCGACAAACGGATTATTCCTTCATATAACCGGAGAACAAACACAGTTCACATTACCCGAAGGTACAATGGCATATTATGAGCGCTGGGCACAAGGGCCATATTCGCTTTTGCCTTTGAAAGACTGGACAGACGAGTGCGAGCGCCCTTTAACGATGAAACTGCAAAATGGATTAACAGTTGCTCTTGGCGAAGCAGAAATGATCGATTATGCCCGTATGAAATTCCGACTGAATGATAAAAAAGCAAATACATTACAGGCATCATTATATAGTTCAGTGGACGTTATCACTCCATATAGCACTCCCTGGCGTGTAATTATGGCAGCAGAAAAGGCAACCGACCTGATAGCTAACAACGATATAATATTAAATCTTAATCCCGAAAATAAGATAAAAGATACCTCATGGATAAAACCCGGAAAAGTAATGCGTGTTGCTAAACTGACACAGGAAGACGCTAAAAAATGTGTTGACTTTGCTGCCGAACGTGGTCTTCAATATATTCACATCGATGCAGGCTGGTATGGACCTGAAATGAGTATGAGTTCAGATGCCACAACAGTTGCCGAAAACAAAGATTTCGATATCCCGGCATTGGCTGCCTATGCTTCATCGAAAGGCATCGGCCTGATGGTATATGTCAATCAGCGTGCACTTGTACAGCAGTTGGATGAAATACTCCCTCTTTATAAAAAATGGGGTATTAAGGGTATTAAATTCGGTTTTGTACAAATTGGCAATCAGCATTGGAGTACATGGCTGCATGATGCCGTAAGAAAATGTGCCGAATATGAAATGCTGGTTGATATTCACGATGAATACCGCCCCACAGGTTTCAGCCGTACCTATCCCAATCTTATGACTCAGGAAGGAATTCGAGGGAATGAGGAAATGCCGGATGCAACACATAATACGATATTGCCGTTTACACGTTTCCTTGCAGGCGCGGGGGATTATACAATTTGTTATTACAACAACAGGATAAAAACGACTCATGCCCATCAACTGGCAATGGCTGCCGTTTATTACAGCCCGTTACAGTTCCTGTACTGGTACGATCAGCCATCGGCATATACCGGAGAACCCGAAATAGAGTTCTTTGACAAAGTAAAAACACTTTGGGACGATACGAAAGCAATAGATGGAGATATAGGGGAGTTTGTTACGATTGCGCGCCGCAGTGGTGAAGATTGGTTTTTAGGTACAATAGGTAATAACGAGGCTCGCAGCATTGTTACTCCCCTTTCTTTCCTTGACGAAGGACAAAAATATATCGCTAACATCTACACGGATGACGATAAGATAGAAACCAAAACAAAAGTAAAAGTTACCCGGCTGATTGTAGACAATACATCCAGTCTGCAATTCCGGCTAAAAGCAAGCGGTGGTTGTGCTATACATTTTACTCCTGCAACAAAAGAAGATGTAAAGAAAAATAAAGCATACAAGAAAAATCAGATTTTATAAAAGAAGAAAAGACTAAAGCGAACCATGAGAAAGCTACCTATCATACTACTATTATTTATCTTCGTCTGTAATTCGGTTTATGGGCAGCAGATTCCATTACCATCGAATCTTCCACAAGGTCATCCCTGCCTAATGGCTACTGATGATTACAAGCCCCAATTGGAAAAGCAGCTAAAGCAAGATATATGGGCAAAAGAGGTAATGCAAGGGATTTTAGACAGGATAAATCCCTATGTAGAGAAAACACAAAAAGAACCCGACTGGCTTTATTCACGACTGATGATGTACTGGGAAAGCCATGCTACACAGGTATATATCAATGGTGGAGCTTATTCCCATGCCGAGGGCAAAGCGCCTGTTCCTACTGTCCGTTTCGGTAGCACACGTGGGATAAGTTCATCTTTCAGTCGTCCGAAGATAGAAGATATTGTTCCTTACATGGACGATACCAGAGGGGTGTACTTTCATAATTCATCAAAAGAAGGAAGACCTTTAGAATGGGTAGACCAATCAAATGTATCAGGCTCCAGTATAGAAAGTGTCAATGAAGAAATCATGCGAATCGGCAAAGATGCAGCATTTATATACTGGATTACCGATGATGAAAAATATGCCAAATTTGCTTTCGACCTGTTTGATACCTATATGACAGGCATGTACTATCGTAGCGAACCGATAGACCTAGGTAACGGTCATGCGCAGACACTTGTTGGAATGTCCACATTCGAAGTAATACAGGAACGTATTCTCAATGAACTAGCTTATCTCTATGATTTTATTCATCCTTATGTAAAAACAAAACATAGTGATAAGATGGGCATGTATGACTCTACATTAAAAAAATGGATAGACCTGAGTATAAAAAATGGCGTACCCCATAACAATTGGAACCTTCATAAATCAAAGTTTATACTTAAAGTGGCAATGGTTTTAGAAGATAATAAGAACTATACAGACGGTAAAGGACGCGAATATTATATCGACTATATATTGAATAAGACATCCGCCCGTCAATGGTCACTGACCGACTTTATGAAATACGGCTACGACTACAATACAGGCATATGGAACGAATGTCCCGGATATGCACAGGGAGTAACCAAAGACCTGACTAATTTTATCCGTGATTATGATAATACTTTCAATCAGAATTTATTACCATATATGCCTGTAATGGAAAAAGCGGTGGAAATGCTTCCTCAATACTTGTTCCCCAATAAGCAGATAACAGCCTTTGGTGATACATACTATGGAGGTATTAATACAGAAGCGATGAGCGATATGGTCCGTATGGCACAAAAGCATGGCATTAAGGATAAAGAGGTATTGTTTACCAGAATGTACAAGTTGTTTGAGCCAAATGCAGAACAACAAAATACCGGTGCACAGAAGCTAGCCCCACAGGTTGCATCGTTCTTTACCAGCAAGCCGCTTGTGTTGGATAAGAATATAGAAAAAGGCAAACCTGGTGATTATATCACACAAACATTTTATGCTCCGAATGTAAGCTGGTTTGTACAACGTAATAAATACGATGACAAGCAAAACGGTATGATGATATCCCAATATGCCTCTTATGGTAACCATGCACACAGTAACGGCGTAGCGATGGAACTATACGGTAAAGGTTATATACTAGGTGCAGAATCGGGCATTGGCTCATCTTATTTCGAAAAACCCTATCTGGAATATTACTCGCAATTCCCTGCCCATAATACGGTAATGGTAGATGGTATCTCGAAATATCCTGAGATGCTGAGTAATCATCCATTCGATTTATTGGGCAGCTATCCCGAATCGAACCAAAAGGAAGGTTATTATCCTGATATAACATATTCGGATGTGTATTTCTTAGAACCGGAAAGCCGCAGCGATCAGAACCGTTTGTTAAGCATTATCAGCACAAGTGAAACGACAGGCTATTATGTGGATATTTTCCGTTCGAAGAAACAACGCAGTGGAGATAAGTTTCACGACTATTTCTACCATAATTTAGGACAGGAACTTTTTATCCAAAATATGAAAGGTGAAAATCTTAATTTGCAGCCTAGTGATGAAATGGCTTTTGCCGGAGGACATCTGTTTGCCCTCGACTATATGTGGGATAAGAAGTCTGCAAAAACAAACGAAGATTATCAAGCGATTTGGAAAATGAGTTTCCCTAATGGCAATCATGTTTATATGAACCTATGGATGAAAGGACAGGAAGGGCGCGAGGTATTTTCCATTAAAGCTCCACCATGCAAAGCTTTTCGCAATAATAATGATTTTCCGTATGAGGTAAATAAATCGCCTTATCTGACTATTGCTGCCCGTCAACATGGCGAGGCTTGGAACCATCCTTTTGTTTCCATATTCGAACCAACTACGGAAAAAGAAGGAAAATCTATCCAGTCGATAGAATCGTTTGATGTCGCTGGTGTTTCTCCTGACTTTGTAGGATTAATAGTAAAAAGCAAATCAGGAAGGACGGATTATATATTCTCTTCAATAAAGGATGAGGATGTGTCTTACAACAACATGGCTGCTAATGGAACTTATGCCGTGATAAGTGAGAAGGGTAATGATTTTACACTCTTTTTAGGAAATGGGACATTAATACAAGGAAAAGAATTGACAATCATCTCTAACGAAAAAGTAAATGCTATACTCGAATATAAAAATGGAGAATACTTTTTTACTTCCGACAAATCAGTTGTTATTACCAAAATAGGAAATAAGCAGGTGAATGTGGACAAAACCGGTTATCAAAAGATAAAATTATGAGAAATATAATCTGATTTTTAAATAAAATAATAATTTATAAATAGCAATATTATGAGACTAGTAAACTTACTGACAGTTTTACTGTTAGCAATTATCTTTTTATCTTGTTCGAAGAAAAAGACAGATACTGGATTAGATTTTAATAACGAATTGTCGTACTGTAGCAATCAAATAAATAGGACTCTATCTGAAATTTCAGGCAAAAACATGATGCCTCGCAATATTCTGGCAAATGAAACCTCGTGGAACCTGCGTCCAATAGAAATCAGTGAATGGACAGTCGGTTTCTGGCCGGGAATCCTTTGGTATAATTATGAGAATACTAAAAACACCAATGACGCAGATGTGGCCACATACTATACCGACTTGCTGGAACCCCTGATTAAACTTCCGGCTTATGATCATGACCTCGGTTTCCAGATATTCTGCAGTTATGGGAACGCTTACCGTTTAACTGGTAATGAGAAATATAAACAGATTATCCTCAATGCAGCCGATACACTTGCTACCCTGTTCAACCCTAAGGTAGGAACTATTTTATCATGGCCCCGTGAAGTAGACAATGGACGGTTTGCTCCTCACAATACCATTATGGATAATATGATAAATCTGGAAATGTTATATTGGGCAGCTAAGAACGGAGGAGATAAAAAACTTTACGATATTGCAACAAAGCATGCGGAGACAACGATGAAATACCATTTCCGGGAAGATGGCGGGAATTATCATGTGGCAGTATATGATACCATAACCGGAGATTTCATTAAAGGTGTTACCCATCAGGGATATGCAGATAGTACACTTTGGGCCAGGGGACAAGCATGGGCTATATACGGCTACGCAATGGTATATCGTGAAACACAGGATAAGAAATTCCTGCGCTTTGCAGAAAAAGTGACTGATTTATATCTAAGCCGTCTTCCAAAAGACGAATTTGTACCATATTGGGATTTCGACGCTCCTAATATACCGAATGAACCGCGGGATGCCTCAGTGGCGGCTATAGTCGCTTCGGGATTACTTGAGTTATCACAACTGGAAGATGATTCACAAAAAGCAAAAGAATATAAAGATGCAGCAGTAAATATGCTTATAGAGCTTTCTTCTGACAAATTCCAAAGCAGAGAATCAAAACCTTCATTCCTTCTACATTCGGTAGGACATTGGCCAAACAAATCAGAGGTGGATGCTGCAATCAACTACGCAGACTATTATTATATCGAAGCCTTGATAAGGTATAAAAAAGTGATGAACGGAATATCAGTTATTGAAAATTTCAAATAATAATTCGTAATAAAAGTATAGAAGGATTGATAGATAAGATGAAAATTAATAAACCAATACTATTTTATTATTGTATAACACTCTGACTGGATATTCTCAGGTTCTTGTAAATCGTCCAAGTGAAAAAAAAATGAAGGCTTACTTGATGATCTAAAATTATAACCAAAACATATCAACACATTGACCTTTCATAAACAGAATCAGTTAAAAAAAGTTCATATTGGACTTTAATTAATTTAATAATTT
>NZ_FQUC01000026.1 GCF_900128985.1 Indolivaga macrotermitis
CCCGAAAAATGATGGAGTTATAGAAAAAGAATCTACATTTGCACCGGAAACGAAGGAAGAAACCAATCAGATAGCTGATGTGGACGTTCCTTTGGAGAAAGTCGAAACGATGTCCGAAGAGGAATTTGACCCGGACGAAGAAGCGGTAGGACTCGAAGCGGAAAGAGGCGCTGTCCTTGCAAGCGGAGCCGGTTACGATGAACTGATGAATGCCGGGGAAGTCATTGCCAAAGTAAAGCCGTCGGATGAGGAGAAAGGTGAAGCCGGACGTGTACTGTACGAGAATCAATCTACCGAAATCATAGAGCAATTTGCATCGAAAGACAGGCAAACCCTGGAGAAGGTAAACGCCTTGATTCGTTTTCATGTGAAAAAGCATAACCTGACCGAAGATGGTGAAAAGTTATCCGGTTCCGAAGAGTTCGAGAATTTCGATATCAATAGTATTTTTTAGAAAAGATATATCCAATGAACAATGAAATAGAAATAGAAACATAAAACAAAACAGTCTGCATGTTTTTGTAGACGATGTAAAACAAAACGGCCTGTGGCCGTGCTAATTATCCAAGTTATTCTCTAACCCGCCGTGGGGCCTATCCATCCCCACGGCATTTAAAACAGATCAACATTTATGAGAAAGAAAATCCTTCTTTCTATGGCTATGTCCTTAGCCATAGGTTCAACCTTATTCGCCCAGGGCAACGGTATCGGCGGTATCACCGAAGCTACCAACATGGTGACCAGTTATTTTGACCCAGCGACCAAATTAATATACGCCATCGGCGCAGTCGTGGGACTCATTGGCGGGGTAAAAGTATATTCAAAATTTTCGAGCGGCGACCCCGACACATCGAAAACCGCCGCTTCGTGGTTCGGGGCCTGTATCTTCCTGATTGTAGCCGCCACCATACTGCGCTCATTCTTCCTGTAAAATGATTCAATCCCTGTTATCCGGTACGGACTGAAGGGTAAAGCCTGAGAGCAATTTACGGTATGTAGATTCAATTTCAGTCCCCTGTCCGCCGGATACCGGGTTACTAACCCATTTACCAATCATTAAAAAATAAGAAGAATGGAATATTCAATCAACAAGGGGATCGGCCGCCCCGCCGAGTTCAAGGGCTTGAAATCACAGTACCTGTTCATTTTCGCCGGAGGATTGCTGTCGGTATTCGTAGTCTTTGTGATCATGTATATGGTAGGTATCCCCCAGACGGTGTGCATCGGCTTCGGCGGTACTGCTGCCGGAACGCTGGTCTGGGCTACCTTCCACCTGAACGGCAAATACGGGGAGTTCGGGCTGATGAAGCTGCAAGCCATCCGCAACCACCCGAAGTATATCATCAACCGCAGGCGGATCGGAAACCTGTTCCTCAGGAAAAGGAAGGAGGCGCGTCCATGAGAAATACAGCCAAAGCAGCTACGCTGGAAAGTAAATTCCCGCTATTGACGGTTGAGGACGGTTACATCCTCAGTAAGGACGCCGACCTGTCGGTAGCCTACCGGGTGGAACTGCCCGAACTCTTTACCGTCACTTCCGCCGAATACGAAGCGATGCACTCGGCATGGCTCAAAGCTATTAAAGTACTGCCCAATTACAGCGTCGTCCACCGGCAGGACTGGTTTATAGAGGAAAAGTACAAGCCGGACTTAGACAGGGATGACATCAGTTTCCTGTCACGTTCGTTTGAACACCATTTCAACGAACGCCCGTACCTGAACCATACCAGCTACCTGTTCCTGACCAAAACGACGAAGGACAGGGCGCGCCAGCAAAGCAACTTCAACGCCCTGACGCGGGGTTTTATTATCCCCAAGGAAATGCAGGATAAAGAAGCTATCCAGAAGTTTATCGAGGCGGTGGGGCAGTTCGAACGGATCATCAACGATTCGGGGTTTATCAGGCTGACCCGCATTACCACCGATGAGATCGTAGGGACAGGAAAAGAGGCGGGCATCGTCGAAAAGTATTTTTCCCTGTCGCAGAGCGATACCACCTGCTTGCAGGATATTACCCTCGGAGCAGGGAAAATGAAAGTGGGGGATAATTACCTCTGCCTGCATACCCTCTCCGATACCGAAGACCTGCCGGGAAAGGTACAGACCGATAGCCGCTATGAACGTTTGTCAACAGATAGAAGCGACTGTAGGTTATCCTTCGCCGCACCGGTAGGCGTATTATTGTCCTGTAACCATATCCTTAACCAGTACATTTTTATCGACGACCACGTAGAAAACCTGAAAAAGTTTGAGAAGCAGGCAAGGAATATGCACTCGCTTTCGAGGTACAGCCGTTCCAACCAAATCAATAAGGAGTGGATCGAAGATTACCTGAACGAAGCGCACAGTTATGGGCTGACCTCCGTCCGCTGCCATGTAAACGTCATGGCGTGGAGTGAGGATAAGGAAGACCTTTCGCGAATCAAGAACGATGTGGGCAGCCAGCTGGCGTTGATGGAATGCAAGCCCCGGCATAATACCGTGGATACGCCGACCCTGTTCTGGGCGGGGATACCGGGCAACGCGGGGGATTTTCCGGCGGAAGAATCATTCTATACTTTTATCGAGCAGGCCTTATGCTTCTTTGTCGCGGAGACCAACTACCGCAGTTCGCTCTCGCCTTTCGGCATCAAGATGGTAGACCGCCTGACGGGAAAACCGCTGCACCTGGATATCTCCGACCTGCCAATAAAGAAAGGAATCATTTCCAACCGCAATAAGTTCGTATTGGGGCCATCGGGTAGCGGAAAGTCCTTCTTTACCAACCACATGGTCAGGCAGTATTATGAGCAAAACGCCCATGTATTGCTGGTTGATACAGGTAATTCATACGAAGGCTTATGTAACCTGATCCGTCAGAAGACCAACGGGGAAGACGGGGTGTACTTTACTTATACCGAACAGAATCCTATCTCGTTCAACCCTTTTTATACGGAAGACGGGATATTCGATATCGAAAAGCGGGAAAGTATCAAGACGCTGATCCTGACCCTGTGGAAGCAGGAGCATGAGCGGCCGTCAGGTTCGGAAAGCGTAGCCCTGTCCAACGCGGTCAACCAATACATCGGCCTGATAACAAGCAACAGGAGTATCGTCCCCTGCTTCGATACCTTTTATGAGTTCGTCAAAAACGATTACCGCCATAATATGGATAAAAAGAAAGTACGGGAGAAAGATTTCGACATCAATAATTTCCTGTTTATCCTCGAACCCTTCTATAAAGGCGGCGAATACGATTACCTGTTGAACTCGGACAAGGAACTGGACTTGCTGAATAAACGCTTCATTGTCTTTGAGATAGATGCCATAAAAGATAATCCCGTGCTGTTCCCTGTGGTAACTATCATCCTGATGGAAGTTTTCATCAATAAGATGCGGCGGTTGAAAGGCGTCCGCAAAGTCTTGCTTTTGGAAGAGGCTTGGAAAGCTATCGCCAAAGACAGTATGGCTAACTACCTGAAATATATGTTTAAAACCGTCAGGAAGTATTTCGGGGAGGCTATAGTCGTAACACAGGAGGTAGACGATATTGTCCATTCACCGATAGTCAAGGAAGCCATTATTACCAACTCCGATTGTAAGATACTGCTGGACCAGCGCAAGTACATGAACAAGTTTGACGGTATCCAGTCCATGCTGGGATTGACCGACAAGGAACGGGCGCAAATCCTCTCCATCAATATGGCAAACAACCCGAACCGCAAATACAAGGAAGTATGGATAGGACTGGGAGGCGTACAGTCGGCAGTCTATGCCACTGAAGTAAGTATGTGTGAGTACCTGACCTATACGACGGAGGAGACCGAAAAGCTGGAGGTCATGCGGTTAGCGGAAAAGCTGGACGGGGATATAGAACTGGCGATAAAACAGCTGGCGGATAGCAAGCAGAATCCATAACTAATTAATTCAATTAACAAGATGAAAAAGAACATATTCACCTGTGCTCTAATGACTTTCTTTTGCTTTTGTGCAAGCCAGCTGCAAGCCCAGTCCTATTCGCTGGGCGCGAATATCCCGGCCTGGGGAACGGCTACTATCAACGCGGAAATAAGCATGGCGCTGGACCGCAAGTGGTCGCTGCACCTGCCCGTATATTACAACCCGTTCGTTTTTAAGGATAACAAAAAGCTGCAAAACTTTACCCTTATGCCAGGGGCGCGTTACTGGCTGCTGGAATCTTATGTGAACGGCTTTATCGGGGTAAACGCCATCGGTTCGAAGTACCATATCTCGTGGAAGGACAGCCGCTACGAGGGTGTGGCATTCGGAATGGGGGTAAGCATGGGCTATGCGTGGCTTCTGTCGCCGCGCTGGAACCTGGAAATTGAAGGGGGCGCCGGGCTTGTCCGGGCGGACTATACCGAGTACGAGTGTCAGGAATGCGGACGGCAAAAGAGAGAACATTCGCGCTGGGTAGCCGTGCCCAACAGGCTCGCCCTCTCATTTATCTATCTCTTCTAAGGCCGCAGGCCTTTTTATTACCCGGTAAGTGTAAATATTAAAGATAGTCATACCGGAAAATATATCATAAACACATGCACTGTTAGTAAAAAATTATGAATATAAAAATAATAACATATCCTTTTGTCTGCCTGTTCCGGGCATTGACAGTGATATTATTTATCGTAACCCTGTTCTCTTCCTGCGGCACGCAGCGTATGGATAAGGAGGCTCGCGCCAATATCCACCTGCCTGTACAGCCTGTGGAAGGAACGGAGGAAAAGGCGCGGGATAAGGAATTGCCTTCGGTCATCGGTATGAAGGACAGGCACGGCAATGTCACCACTTATGTACAGACGGAAAAGGATAAGGAAGGGAACGCGCAGTTATCGGTACAGCTCAGCGAGGTAACGGTAACGGCCAGGATGAAGAATGTGCCGGAACGGTCCGGTAAGGTGGATGTGGATTTTATTGTATCGGTTCCCGAAGAATTGATAAACAGTAAATGGCAACTGAACCTGACGCCGCATCTGGTAAAGGCGGGCGCAACTTCGGATTTTGACGGCCTGGTTATCTCCGGGGATGAGTTCAGGAAATTGCAGCAAAAGCAATATGCTAAGTTTGACAGGTACCTTTCGAAGATAGTTCCCGACAGCCTGTTCGATAAATACTTTGTCCGTACAGGGGCTTTCCACCGGTATATAGACCGTTACAATCGCTCTGAGTTTATGCGTGTACGCAAAGACTCCCTGGACCATGCGGGCTATTCGAAGTACAAAGCCGGGTTGGAGAAACGCTATGCTTTCTTTAACCAAAGGATGCGCCGCAACAAACATTGGCTCAAAAAGCGGATGGGTTTTCCGAAGATAAAGCAGCGGTACGGATATTTCGGCCGGGATACGGCATATATAGCATCTGTCTATAACAGGCGGTATAATGAGATTGTAAACCTGCTGCCGATGTTCCACCTGCTGCGGGGCTTTGCTCCGGAGTATACATTATGGAAATACCGTAAGGAAAAATACAGTATCGGTTTTGTCAATAATTACGCGCCTGTAACGGCTGCCGATTCGGTTTTCTTAAAAAAACGCTTTTTGAAAGACAGGCAGATTGCCCGGAACCAAAGCCTGGTCGATAACAGGCATATCGTTTTCGCTGAAACGGTAAAGTTTCCGAAAAACGAAAAAGCGCGGCTCGATACTGTCATTTATAATAAAGGAAAATTTGAATACTATTACAAGCAGCAGGTGATGGCGGACGGGGACAGCCGCAGGATGAAAATCTACCTGGACGGGTATGCGCGGTCTATTTCGGGCGACAGTTACCTGTTGCCCCATTCCGATACGCTGGACTATGTGGTGTCGTCCATGATACAGTTCCTGGATACCGTTCCCCGCTATATGCGAAAGGTTATCGAACGCAAAGCCGTATCCACGCTCCGCGCCAATATCGCGTTCAGTACAGGCAAGTACAATATGGACATTGATTTGGGGGATAACCACCGGGAACTGGATAAGGTACGGGAGATGCTGGAGAAGCTTACGGAAACAGGCGAATTTGTCCCGGACAGCATCTCGCTGGTGGCCGGTTGTTCGCCGGAGGGTTCCTTCCGTTCCAATATGCTGTTGTCGAAAAGGCGCGCCGAATCGATTGGTAAGTATCTCAGTGGGAAACTGTCGGGAATCGAAGGTATCGCATCCATGCTGAAACCGTACCCGAAGGGGGAAGACTGGCAGGGATTATCGGAACTTGTCTCGGATTCCCTGGAGAGTGAAAACAGGAAATCTATCCTTGACCTGATTATGGCGGATACCGATCCGGACAGGAAGGAGCCGGATATCCGCTCAAAATATCCTGCCGAATACAGGTACATCCGTGAAAAACTCTATCCGCATTTACGGGCTGTAGACTTTACATTCCATGTGCACCGCAGGGGGATGGTAAAGGATACCATCCATACCACGGAGCCGGATACGGTATATGCCAAAGGTATGGAGCTGATGACGG
Source organism: Indolivaga macrotermitis (assembly GCF_900128985.1). Lineage (GTDB taxonomy): Bacteria > Bacteroidota > Bacteroidia > Bacteroidales > Dysgonomonadaceae > Dysgonomonas_A > Dysgonomonas_A macrotermitis. Next base: position 6,448 of record NZ_FQUC01000026.1, read on the forward strand.
AACGGAAGTATTCCGAAGCCCTTTCGGTACTGTATGAGTATAACGACTATAACACGGCTGTATGCCTGATGAGCCTCGGATACGATCAGGCGGCATATACTATCCTGCTGGAAGAACCGGAAACGGCAAACAGGGAGTACCTGCTGGCGGTACTGGCTTCGCGGCTGGGAAGGGAAGAGGAAGCTGTCAGGCGTTACCTCCACTCGGTGGAGCTGGACCCGGCCAAGCGCTGGAGGGGTACGCTCGACCCGGAAATCAACAAACTGATTAAGGCATATAACCTTATCCGGTTTGATAATTAGCTAATGTGCCAATATGTAAATATGCCAATGAGACAATGTGCCAATATGCAAATATGCAAATATGCAAATGTGTTAATATGCAAATGTGCAAATGAGCTAATTGCTAATGATATGGAACGGGAATGAATATTGACTGGTTTACGAATATCCGAATTTTCAAATTAAGTATTATATGAAAACTATTTTTAAAACAATGATCCCGCTTATCTGCTTTACCTGCTGTACGCTGATGGCATCCTGCAATCTGATCGACTTTTCGGAGGACTGTACTTACTACGGGGATGTGGAGATAAAGCCGGACTTATCGGCATTGACTGTGGGAGAGGAAAAGCCTGCCCTGACGGATATATACCTGCTGTCGCCGCAGCATAACTATATGTATGGTATCACATCGGATACCCTGGTGACAGGTATCCGGGCTGCAAGCTACAGGGTACTGGCATGTAATGCATACGGATTGCAAAATATCGACTTCTCCGGTATGGACTGCCCGGAAACGGCTCAAGCGGAACTAAGCGCATTTGAAAAGGACGGCAGGCTTTATACGGTTCAGGCCCCGGTTCTGTATGCCGCCAATGCTGATTTGACGGTGATTCCTTTTGAAAGGGTAGTTTGTGAACCTGCGCTGAAACCGGCTACACGCCGGATCGATATCGATTTTGTCGTAGTAGGTAATACAGATATGGGAGTCAGCGCCGTCAGCGGGGAGTTATCGGGCATCGCTTACAAATATAGCTTTAAGCGGTCGGATGCGCTGGAGTCTGACGCATGGCTGGCTTTTGATACTCAAAGAAATGTAGAGAAAGACAATGTATTCTCTTCCACGTTGAACGTATTCGGGGTAAATCCGGACAAGCAGGGTACAGGCAGGATAGACAACCTGCTGGATATCGCCGTGCAAACTTCCGATGGTAACAGATACAGGGAGTCCATCGCCCTGACGGATGTATTCAGCGGTTTTACGACACGCATAATCCATATCACGATTCAAATACGATTGGGGCTGATGGGCATGGAAGCGGAGGTAGCAGGATGGGACGTCTCGGACGGCGGGGTTATCGAATTATAAAAAGGGTGTTATACACCTTAGTAAGAAAAAAAGTAATCGCAGGGAGCTACCGACCGGCACAAGGCGCCAAAGTCCGGGAAGTAGCCTTATTGATAATTAATTAACTATTAAAATCCATTTTTATGAAACGTTTATTTATTTGCATGGCGGTAATATCCGCTACAGTATTCGGTTTTTCAAGCTGTAACAATGAGGATGAGACGGTTTTACCGTCTCCGGGACAGACGGCGGACCTGCGTATCGAAACGGAGATAGTTTCCGCCGGGACAGGTTTGCGTTCAACGAAAGCGGCGTTAAGCAGTTTCCCTGAAGGATCGGCTCTCAGCCTGTTCGTGACTAGCGGAACATTGGGAAGTAACTACCCGCAGGGGCCTTATAATAATGTCAAGGCGGAGTATAAATCCGGGAAATGGGAACTGACCCCTACAGTCAAGCTGGGTGATACTCCGGCTACAATTTTCGCGTTCTATCCGTATAATACAGCGTATACCAACGGCGCATCCAATATGATCGTATCCCATACGAACCAGGTAGACTATATGTACGGAACTAACGCGGAAGGACAGGGAAATATAGACAGGGAGAATCCCAATGTACGCCTGCGTATGAAACATGCTAAAGCCCTCCTGCAATTTAATATTAAAAAGATGAATTACCCGGGAGAGGGTAAACTCACACGTATTGAAGTAGCCAATATCAACGGAAAAAACGATTTATTCAGTGCCGCCAGCCTGAATATCTCCACAGGGGAGCTGACTAATATCGGAGGGCAGTATAACCCGGCTTATATTGAAAATGTGAACGGCTTATATACCCTTACAGAAGATGAACCTGCCGGTCCGCTGGAAATAATGGTTATACCTGTAAGCAAATCATCAGCCAACGGCAGTATTGTGATGCGCTTTTTTATCGACGGGGCTATTTATACTTATAATGTTCCTGTGAATACCGCGTGGAAGCAGGGGACGAAGTACCTCTACAATGTCACTTTCAACGGTACGGAGCTGGTAGTAGACGATATTGTCATCACCGGCTGGACAGAAGGGGCTAAAGGGGAGATTAACCTGTACTAAGGTATATACAGGGAAAAGGTATGGAGTTCCTGCTCCATACTCCCTTTTACAAATCCGTTAGTATTTACTTAAAATTATCAATATGGAAACTAAATTCATAAAGACCGTATTCCTTTCATTTTGTATGGTATGGCTTGTCAGCTGCAACAATGATGATTTGCAGGAACCCGCAGGCAATAATTCTTCGGAGCTGGTAATCGAGACGGGGCTCAGGCCTATGGATAAATCCCTGAAAAGCGGGCCTGTCTCCGATTTTACAGAAGGCAGCAAGCTGGGGTTGTTCATAACAAGAGGAAGCCTGAATGACGATTATTCATCTTCCGCTTCACGCAATATACTTTCCACATTCACCGGAGGTATCTGGAAGCAAAACCCGGCGGTAAACCTCTATGCGCACGATGCAACGGTTTTTGCGTATTACCCCTATAGCAGCAGTTATACCAACGGAGCGGAAATCCCGGTGCAAAGCGGATCGACGGATTATATGTACGGGACGCATACAACGGGACAGGCGGCTGTCAATAAGGATAACCGGACGGTAAGCCTGACCATGAACCATGCCCTGGCTTTGGTACAGTTCAATATCTATAAAGCCAATTATCCCTGGCAGGGAAGGCTCGACAGGGTCTGCATCAACAATGCGCCGGGCAAGGCGATAGTACACTACGACGGAAACCTGGATATACAGACCGGGGAAATCTCGGATATGTCCGGGACAGACCGGAACATACAGGTAAACAGCTCTCCCCTGCTGATGATCCCGGATGAGAAATCCACAGATGAGAATGGCTATGTAAAACTATTGCTGGTTCCGACGGCCAAAACATCATCACGCGGCGAGGTCGTTATTACCTTCGACATCGACGGGAGAGCTTTCACATGGGAAGCGCCTGCGGGTACAGAGTGGAAGCAGGGGACAAGGAACACATACGATGTCCAGTTGAACGGGAACGAGCTGCGTATCGGGCAGGTAAAGATCGCCGGCTGGACGGACGGGACAGGCGGGAACGCTTTCCCTGAATAGCGCCAGTCTATAAGCAGGGCAAAGGGCTATTCCTTTATAATACAGGGCAGCCCCCTGTAAAACAGTTATTTAATCATTAAAAGTTCAACAGCATGAAAACCAAGATTTTTATGTTGTGGATGGGCCTTGTGCTCTTCACAACAACTGTAAACGCGCAATGGGCGGTATTCGACCCATCCAACCTGGCTCAGGGAATCGTTAATACGACGCGGCAGGTGGTACAGACTTCGACGACGGCTACCAATATGGTAAAGTCATTTCAGGAAACGGTTAAAATATACGAACAGGGTAAAAAATACTATGACGCGCTAAAGGCGGTAAATAACCTTGTTAAGGACGCAAAGAAGGTCCAGAAGACCATCCTGTTGGTAGGCGAAGTATCGGATATATACGTGAACAGTTTCCAGAAAATGATGGCCGACCCGAATTTTTCCGTAGAAGAACTCAACGCCATTGCCGACGGATATGCCAAACTGTTGGAACAGAGTAACGATGTGCTGACCGAACTCAAAGGAGTGGTCAACATCAGCACATTATCCCTGACCGACAAAGACCGGATGGAAGTGGTGGATAGATGTTACGACTCGATGGTCGGTTACCGCAACCTGGTACGCTATTACACCAATAAGAATATCGGAATATCGTACCTGCGGGCGAAGAAGAGCGGGGAGACTTCCCGCGTCAATACATTATACGGCAATCCGGATTCACGCTACTGGTAAACTCTGATTAGCAAATGAGCAAATTCGGAAATGAGCAAATTGCTTTATTAGAAGTGATTTCATTTTCGAATTTGCCAATGGCGCGAAGCGGCGCTTTTATTTGCTAATTTTCAAATTAACTCATTTTCAAATTGAATTTATGGATTTTGATCAATTTCACGAAACACTGCGGACCCTCTATGACCAGATGATGCCCCTGTGCGGCAATATGACCGGGGTAGCCAAAGGAATAGCCGGGCTGGGAGCTTTGTTCTATGTGGCTCACAGGGTATGGCAATCCCTCTCGCGGGCGGAACCCATCGATGTCTATCCCCTGCTCCGTCCTTTTGCCATAGGGTTGTGTATTATGTTCTTTCCTACTGTTGTACTGGGAACTATCAACAGCATTATGAGTCCTGTCGTACAGGGAACACACGGTATGTTACAGTCGGAAACATTCGATATGCAGAAATACGCGGAACAGAAGGATAGGCTGGAATATGAAATTATGCGGCGCAATCCCGAAACAGCCTACCTGGTAGACAATGATATTTTCGATGCCAAACTGGAAGAGATGGGCATTACCGATGTCGGGCAAAAGGTAGGCCTGTACCTTGAAAAAGAACTCTATGACATCAAAAAATGGATGCGGGAAACGTTCAGGGAGCTGCTCGAAATTATTTTCAAGGCCGCGGCGCTGGTCATCGATGTGATACGCACCTTTTTCCTGATAGTGCTGGCAATCTTGGGCCCTATTGCTTTCGGCATATCTGTCTGGGACGGTTTCTCATCTACGCTGACACAATGGATAACGCGGTATGTGTCGGTCTATTTATGGCTGCCCGTATCTGATTTATTCAGTACAATACTGGCACGGCTTCAATCACTGATGTTGCAGGCTGATATCGACCGTATGCAGGTAGACCCGGACTTCTCTTTAGACCACTCGGATATGATATATATCCTGTTTATGATTATCGGCATTGTCGGGTATTTTACGATACCTACCGTTGCAGGGTGGATCATCTCGGCAGGGGGTATGGGCAACTTCGGCAAGAATGTAAACCAGACGGCTACCAAAGGAGGAGCTATTGCCGGAGGAGCTGCCGGAGCGGCAGCTGGTAATATTATAGGAAGGTTAAAGGGGCGGTGAGCCACCGCTCCCGGTTATCCTTACAAAAACGATAAACAATAAGCAAATTGGCTCCGCCGAACGTTGTTTCGGAGATTAGCAAATTGCCTCAATAACAAAATGTTTCATTTCCGAATTTGCTAATTATCAAATTTTCAAATTGAATTTATGGAATTTAAGTCATTAAAAAATATCGAAACGAGTTTTAAGCAACTCCGTATTTTCGGCATCGTGTTCCTGTGTATGTGCGCCCTTGTCACGGGATATTCCGTATACAGCGCATACGGCTTCGCGGAAGCCCAGCGTCAGAAAATATATGTACTGGACAACGGGAAATCGCTGATGCTCGCCCTCTCGCAGGACCTGTCACAAAACCGGCCTGTGGAAGCAAGGGAGCACGTCAGGCGTTTCCACGAACTCTTCTTTACCCTTTCTCCCGACAAAAGCGCTATCGAAAGTAATATCAACAGGGCATTGCTCCTGTCCGATAAATCGGCTTTCAATTATTATAAGGATTTGTCGGAGAAAGGATATTATAACCGCATCATTTCGGGGAATATCAACCAGACTGTCCAGATTGACAGTGTGGCCTGCAACCTGGATGTCTATCCTTATCAGGTGGTAGCATACGGAAAGCAGATGATTATCCGGGAGAGTAACATAACTGAACGCTCCCTGATTACATCCTGCAGGTTACTGAACTCCGTCCGCTCGGATAACAATCCGCATGGATTTACGATTGAAGGGTTTGAGGTCAGGGAGAATAAGGATATCAGGGCGCTTGCCAGATAGCCACCTCACCCCGGCCCTCTCCAAAGGAGAGGGAGAAGGGGTAAAACTCTAAAAATTGGGATATGAACAATATGAAAGAACAACTGAAGGAACTGGGTTATTGGCTGGAAGGCAAACTCAAAGACCTGTGCGGGGAACTGACTCCCGACAAACGGATAGTTACTATCCTGATAATGCTCCTGATACTGACAATCGGCAATCTCTACTTCACATTTTCCACCATATACAACTGGGGAAAAGAGAGTGAGAGGAAAAAACACCCCGGTATTGAGCATATAGAACGATTGGAGATACCCGGAAACAGGAAGGAGGGCTTTATCGATTCGGAGATAGACAAAAGCGCCTTCGACAGCATCAAGGCTATCAAACCTGCAAGGGATGATTATTCAGGGAATGTTAAACCAACAAATTTCAAGGATTATGAACTTAAATACACAACAGAAGCAAAAGCTTAAAAAGTATGCGGTTTTTGCATTGATGGCGATTATCTGCGCCGGCTCGATATGGCTGATATTCAAACCATCCGCTAAGGACAAAGCCAAAGAACAGGAAGGTATTGGGCTTAACGCAGACATACCCGATCCTGATGGCGGCGGGCTTATCGGCGACAAGAAAGACGCCTACGAGCAGGAACAGATGCAGAACAGGCAGAAGGACAGGATGCAATCCCTTCAGGGATATATGGATATGCTGGAAGGGGAAACCGACGACAAACAGCAGGTAAGCATCTCCCTGGCAGATGAACCGGAACAGCAACCAATTCAACAACAGGACAAGAAAGCGCCGATAGGCAATTCGGTGGCTGCCTACCGGGACATCAACAAAACATTGGGCAATTTCTACGAAAAACCGGAAGCTGATCCCGAAAAAGAAGAGATGAAAAAGAGGCTGGAGGAGCTGGAGGCTAAAATAAATGAGAAGGATACCAAACAGTCGGCTATGGACGAGCAGGTAGCCCTGATGGAAAAATCCTACGAAATGGCGGCAAAGTATATGCCGCAAGGACAACAGGATAACAGCAGTAATAACGAAAGCCTGAGCAAACGGATTTCCAATGGAACTTTAAGGAGTAGCAACAGCAACAATGGTAAAACGAAAGTTGCTCCAATTCGTCAGATACGGAACCAAACGGTTTCCGCTCTATCTCAAAAATTATCGGATGAAGATTATTTCCTGATGTATGACCAGCCCCGCAATACAAGTTTCAATACGATGGGCGGGGAAACGGGCGTATCGGAGAAAAATACTATATCGGCTGTTATCCACGATGACCAGACAGTGGTCAACGGACAGACCACTCGTTTGCGGCTGACCGAGCCATTGATGGCGGGAACTATACTCGTACCGGAAAACACTATCGTTACCGGAGTCGCCAAGATTCAGGGGGAGCGGCTGGATATACAGGTATCTTCGATAGAATACCAGGGAACGATTATCCCGGTGGAAATGTCAACCTATGATTCGGACGGGCAGAAGGGAATCTACATTCCCGGCTCACTGGAGATGAACGCCGCTAAAGAAATCATGGCGAATATGGGTAACAGTGTCGGCACAAGTTTTACGATGACCGAGAGCACAGGGGCTCAGTTGACCTCCGACCTGACAAAAGGGGCGATACAGGGCTTATCCGCCTATATGCAGAAAAAGATAAAGGAGATTAAGGTTACGCTCAAATCGGGATATAAGGTTATGCTGATGCCGAAAGTCAATTAGTCAATTAGCTAATATGCCGATGTGCCAATTTAGAGAATGAAAAACTAAAAATGAAAAATTTTAAATTAAGAACAATGAAGAAATATATTATATTATTTGCATTAGCTATTACAACAATAATGGCCAATGCCCAGACAGAAGATACAATACCTGTGCTAATGGAAACACCGGAGCAAATGCAGGAGGATCTGCAACAAGTGCTTAAACCGACATTTGGGGATTATTACGAAGGGCTGACCAGGAAAATCACTTTCGACCGGATGATTCCGCCTTACGGACTGGAAGTAACTTTTGATAAAACGGTGCATATCATCTTTCCTGCGCCGATCCGGTATGTGGACTTGGGCTCGAACCGCATTATTGCAGGCAAGGCGGGTACATCGGAGAATATCCTGCGGGTAAAGGCGGCTATACGGGACTTTGAAACGGAGACGAATATGGCGGTCATTACCGAAGAAGGAAGCTACTACACCTTCAATGTCAAATATGCCGATGAACCGGAAAAACTCAATATCGAGATGAAGGATTTTATGCACGACGGTATCGCTACGAATAACCCAAACAACTCAATGGATATTTACCTGAAGGAACTGGGACGCGAATCGCCACGTACCGTATATATCATCAACCGCGCCATATACAATACCGACAAAAGGCTGGTAAAGCATATCGGCTCAAAACGGTTCGGCATGCAGTATTTGCTAAAGGGTATTTATTCGCATAACAACCTCTTGTATCTGCACACTTCGGTTAAAAACGCCTCCAATGTCGCTTTCGATGTGGATTTTGTGCGCATGAAGATCGTAGATAAGAAGATGGTAAAGCAGACGGCCATTCAGGAAACGGTGATCTATCCGCTCAGGGCATACAATTTTGTATCATCTGTCGGAGGCGATAAAACGGAACGCACGGTATTTGCCATAGACAAAATCACAATACCCAATGACAAGCAGCTGGTAATCGAACTTTTTGAAAAGAACGGCGGTAGAAACCAGTCCTTTGTGATTGAAAATGAAGATCTGTTACGGGCTAAGGAAATTGACGAACTAAAGGTAAAATGAAGAATCAATTGGAAAATTAGCAAATTTGAAAATGATGAGAACTAAAAATGAGTAATATGAATAGAATATTATTAATAATCACACTGGCCTTCTCACTAAGCCTGCTCTTTATGGGGCAGGCTCATGCTCAACGCTATTTGCCGGGACAAAAAGGCATACAGGTAACGGGAGGCTTTGTCGATGGCTTTACTTTGGAGAAAAAAGACGGGCAGGCGTTCTTCGGCGGTCTTGCCCTGTCTACTTATACCAAAAACGGTAACCGCTGGGTATTCGGCGGGGAATACCTGCAAAAAAGCTATGCTTACAAGGACAGGTTTATCCCCCTGTCCCAGATAACGGCCGAAGGCGGCTACTACCTGAACTTCTTATCGGACGCAAGTAAAACCCTGTTCTTCTCGGTAGGGTTGTCGGCTGTAGGAGGATATGAAACCATTAACTGGGGTAAGGAACTGTTGTTCGACGGAGCTACCATTACCAGCGAAGACAATTTCCTGTATGGCGGGGCGATTTCCTTTGAAACTGAAATCTTCCTGTCGGACAGGTTTGTACTGCTAATTAATGCCCGGGAGCGGGTACTGTTCGGCTCGGAAATTAATAAGTTCCATTTCCAACTGGGAGCAGGAGTCAAAATATTTATAAACTAAGGTCATAGACCGCTAAAAACAAGAGAACTATGAGAAAATGTGCATCATATATAATCTTTACGCTATTGCTGGCTGCAATAGCGTGTGCCTGTAGCGACGATATTGATATTAAGCAGGATTATGAATTCCAAGTTACTCACCTGCCTGTCCCCAAGAAGATAAAGAAGGGGGAGACGGTAGAGATAAGGTGTCAACTCGAAAAAAGCGGTTCCTATGCCAATACGGCATATAAATTCAGGTATTTCCAGTTTGATGGAATGGGCAGTTTGCGTATGGACGGAAGCAAGCCGTTCCTGCCCAATGATTACTACGGCCTGACGAAAGAATCGTTCAGTTTCTATTATACGTCTCAATCAGATGAACAGGCCGTCTTTGATATTTATTTCTTTAACTCGGAAGGCAACAGCTTTACTCTGAGCTTCACATTCAATGCCGACACAGGCGGGGAGGAAGAGGTATGATGACAATGGCGGTAATTTCATATATTATCAGTTGGATAAGTATAATTTATTCGTGTCTGACAGCTCCGGATGATACAATGTTGTGGGATGAGGAAATTGAATAATAAAATACTAAAAAAGTCGGGCGTATTGAAGTGCCCCCCCAAAGTTGGACAATAAATTATTAACTATATTTAGATTGAGTTCGGTATTTTACCGGGCTCAATCCGTTTAAAGACAGTTTA
>NZ_FQUC01000028.1 GCF_900128985.1 Indolivaga macrotermitis
AAAAAGTGGTCCGCTACTTTGGTATAACGAAAAAGTTCGTAAATTCGTAGATTTTGTTTTATCCGATGCGTCTCTCTCTCTCTCTCTCTCTCTCTAATACTTTAGCGCATACGACAAAATCTAAAATGTTAAATCTTAGATTCTCTATAGAATTTTTATAGATATGCCTTTGAAACATTTTTTTGTTTTATTCGCTGAGTATGCTATTTTCGATCACAAATATAGGAGTAAATTTGATATAACAAAAAAGAATTGATAAAAAAGTTTCTTTTTTCTTCTTGTGAAATGTTAAAATGTAGTTGTAGCTTGTTTGTAGTAAGGATTTTATCTGTTTATGTATTAAGAATAAAAACAAAGAAAGGGCACAGTGAAAACGATAGGCCGGAGGTAAACCGAAAAAAACATTCATGTTTTAAACAATATTACAATTAAAAGCCGATCAAATTTGATCGGCTTTTTAATATATATAATCATCTCTGAAATTTAGTTTTGGCAATCACGAAGTTAGATATCAAAGTATCTAATTCTTCTAGTTTTATAAATGATACAGATTTGTAGGTAAAATATTCTCTTTAAAATAGTTTAACGCCTTTATACATCCATCTAGTTCATCTGAATCAAGAGTTCCAACATAATCAATCAAACTTTAAGATCCTACATAATAGGAATTCTCCAATCTTAATGCTGAAATTGATTGTTTAGTAGTTAAATCTGTTATGTAAATATTCTTGAATGTTACACCACCTGATTTACCAATCGAACGATTTTTTGTATAGTGCCCCTTCTCTCTTTGTAAATTCAATAGTTTTGCTTTTAGATTCTGGTTCTTTTTCCTGAGAATTCGCTAAAAATGGCAACAAGAATAATAGGAATAATAATTTACATAATTAAAGATGTAATTTTAAGTTTGTTCGCTCAAAACTAAACATTACTTTCTATTTTCCTTTTATTTCTTCCAATAATTTTTAGATGTCGTTTTCTAAATGAAAAATAACGAAATATTGTTTTACTAATATATTTGAGAGGTCAGATTTTGAAAGCAACTTAAAACTTGCGTTAAAGAATTATTTATTTTATTTGCACCCTCGTTATGTTTGATTGTGAAAAAAGTTTGTTAAGTTTGTCGCGAAAATGCAAATAAAATAAATTAAACATTATCGTATAATCTATTGTTATTAACACAGCTTTGGAACGTAAAATGTATCATACGCAGGAAAAGAGGAAGACTAGACTAAGCTCTCCTAAACCATGTACAAGAGATGATGCTTGGCTTGGAAATGGATATTATTTTTGGTATGATGAGATTGATGCGATTCATTGGGGTAATAATAGTAAGACAAAGACCGGTTCTTTTGAGATTTATAAGGCGTTAATAAATCTTGATAATATCTTGGATACTGTGTTTAATGAGGAGCATTATCAGTTTTGGATGAAACAAATAGAAAAGGCCGCAAAAGCGATAATTAAAATTACCGGAAAAAAGCCTACACTAAAAGAAATTAATCAATATTTTCAAGAGCGGTCTAAATGGCAAGATATTACTAAAGGAATATTGTTTCAGGATTTACCTAATAGTGATGATTTACTGGTAAGTGGACTTTATTATAGAAAAAGAATTCAATTAGCAGCCTATGATTTAGGTATTGTAAGTGAATTTTGTTTTCAAGAAGAAATGAATTGTAATTGATTATTAAGAAATTGAAACTATGATAGATTTAAAAGAATTAGAAAGAAGATTAGATGAGGCTTTAGCTAGAGAAACAGAATCTAGCTTAAAAGAGTGGTTGTCGAGTCAACGTAATGGTGATATTTCTTGCTATGATGATGTTTCAATGATTTTTGATTCATCAGAGACTTTTAATATAGATCAAGCACGCTTTAAAATGTCGTTTGATAATATAAAACAAAGGTATATAGAAACGGACGACTCCTTTACTCCGTTTAATTTTGGTTTTGATGATAAATATATGGAGTACAGTGACACTAATAAAAATTTAGCAGCTGCATAATTTAATTTATACAATATATGTCTTCTACAGAATCAAAGTTTAGGTTTAATGGATATCAAATATTAAAATCTCTAATAGAAATTAGAGATCCTCGAGGTATATCAGATAATTTAGATATAAGCTTTAAAAAATCTAGTGGTATTAATGAAAGTGAAAGAAAATATAAATTAGAGCTAGAGGTGTCAATTGAAGACGAGAATAAACTTTTGGTAATAAAAATATTATGTAATGGGTTTTTTGAATTTGAAAAAGACATTACAGACGAAGAAAGACATATATTCTTTAATACTAGTGCGCCAGCCATATTATTCCCCTATATAAGGGCGTATATAAGTACATTAACCTCGTTATCTGGCATAAAACCATTAATATTGCCCACGATAAATTTAAGTAAAGGTGCTGTAAAAAGATAAAAAGGAGAAGCTTATTTTGAATTGAACCCTAAAAGTTAGACAAAAACTTTTAGGGTTTATTTTATTTCCCCCCTAAACACTAACTTGCCAAATATAGCTACTTATAAAGATAGGATTACATTTTTCCACGTTAACACATGCGGAGTAACTATGGAATGCTATTAAAGTATGATATATTAAGGAAAAAAAGGAATAAAATAGTTAAAATAAGCATAAAATAAAGGGAGCTTGTTAAGATAGTATCAGTCTAGAAACTAAGTATCTATGCGGGTTTACCAACAGCCTAAAAAGTACAAAAAGAAAAATTTTTGACCTTACCCCAATTTTTTATCAAAAAAAATTTGCGGAGAAAAAAAAGCATATTACATTTACAGCCGAATTCAACTCTCATTCAGATGGTTAATAGTATTAAAAATAGGAGCAAAATCAATAGCAATCTAAGTTTTAACAATTTAGATTTGTTTTTTTGCGCTGAAAAATTAGAGAGAGAGAGAGAGAGAGAGAGAGAGAGAGAGAGAGAGAGGCGCACACGCCCATTATAATTGCGTTAAGTAAAGATTATACCCCAATACAATATTTATCAAGTCCAAAAGACGGAGCATCTTTTTATGTCTTCATACGCTTCGTCACGTATATATTTATCCTAATATTCAGTTGGTCAAATAAACTGTTCCAGACAAGTGAGTTGTTGTTTAGTCGAATCGGACAAGATCTGGAAAGTATGCTATGTAGTAACCAGCTGACATTTGCAGCAAACCGCAGTGAGTGCACTTTGCTGCTCTCTTTTCATCATGCAGGCCCCAAAACAGCCGGGCCAGACCCATTCATAGAAGCGCAAAGCTCCCAAAGAAGAAAACAAGACCCTCAAAGAAATATACTTACCACAAACTCTACAAACCACAAACGTATAGTTATTTATGACTTGCTTTATGAACATTTATTAGACTCAGACAAACACGATCATTCTTTCGTTGTACGACCTTTAATCACTACTACTCAACAGAGATCAGCAGCAAACTGCAGTGAGTGCACTTTGCTGTTTCATTTAAAGCTAGATAAATAACCACCCATACAAGAATAACTAATTATAACAAGGGAATACCCTGAAATGACACTCAAGATAAACGACAATTAAACAAACAATTATTAAAGAACATGAATAGAAAGTTTTTAATGGGCATAATTGCCCTTATGGTAAGTAGCACAGCATTAGCACAGGTAGGGATCAATACCGAAGCCCCGGCAGCGTCGCTGGACGTAACAGCCAATTTAAGCGATGCAACCCCCGAAGGAGTAATAGCTCCCCGCCTGACCGGTAACCAGATGAAAGCCGCCGACCCCCAATACGGAACAGCCCAGACCGGAGCCATAGTTTACGCCACAGCAGCAGTAACCACAGCAAGCGCAAAAACAATAAACGTAACAGCCGCCGGATACTATTATTTTGACGGAACAGTGTGGCAGGCGATTATCGGCGGTACCGAATGGCGGACATCAGGAACGGCAACTGATGCTCAGACAGACAAAGTCGGGGATATTTCCCGTAGTGGACGTGTTGCCGTGTATAATGGGCCAAATTCGACAACCGCATCAGCAGTACCTACTGCAGCATTCAGTGTCATAAATGAAACTACAACCGATGCTCTTGATAACATATCTATTACGACCTATTCCGGCGCTAATGTAACCCCGTCCTTTCTTATGTATTCTTACGATGGGACAAAAGATAATCCGTTACCATTGACGAGTGGCAGAGGTATCGGTAGCATTCAGTTTGGTAGTATACCAGGAATCACGACAGGAATCTATACAAGGTATGTAGGAGATGGAAGTTCTAATAAGTCGAACTTGTATTTTACAACCAGCGGTGCCGGATCAGATATGGCTAATGCCAGAATGCTTATAGACTCTATTGGCCGTGTTGGTATAGGAACTTTATCACCAGCAACCAAATTAGATATTAAAGCGGATGCTTCTGGAACAGGATTCAAAATGGTGGATGGTACGCAAGGTGATGGCAAAATAATGATTTCCGATGCTAACGGAGTAGGGACATGGCAAAATCTGGCAGCCAAAGTAGTATTTGGGATAAAAGAAAATGCGAACACAACATTAACATCAAATGGTGTTTACAAATATCTGGGAATGTATGTAGTTGTACCTCCCGGAAGGTCACAGGTATATGTCGGAGGTATGATACAAGGAGCGAATGCAAATGGATATGTGACAACAAAGTTATCAGAATCTAGCACAAGTGTTACAAAAACAAATATTCAACAGATTCCGGAGCTTGCTGGATTTGGTATAATGAATGCAACTATTACAATAGGGCAAATGACTTTTTATATAACTAATACATCCACTACTTCAAGAACACTTTACCTATGGGGATGTATTGCTGGTGGACCGTCAACTGCAACTTGGGCACAGGTAGGTCTCAGCGAACCGTTCATATCTGTTGCATATTAATATCATTTTTGTAATAAAATAAATATAGTTATTTATGACTTCGATGCAATATACGACCTTTTTTAGCTTCAGACTGATTACTACTACTAATCAGATGAAATAGAGTACTATATGTTGTTTAAAAATAACTCTTTCATTGATATATAAAGATGTTTATTTTTTTCAAATTGTAAAATTCCATATAAATACTCATTGGACGTCATCTTACAGTTAGGTGTGTTGATAATTTTTTAGTGTGTACCACCAGTGAGAATTATTTATACAGGACTTTTATAGGTGTTGTTGTTATGATGTGAGTCAGTGCAACGATGTCGGGTAGTGGTATGTAGAGATTACATGGCACTACCTTATCTCTTACCGATAGATATGCATATTTAACAGAATCACGAGCAAAAATGATGACAACAAACAGAGCATTACAGGAGTTTTACCGGGCAATAAAAGATTACTTAACCTGGATAAAGACGAAACAGGGACGCTGCTATTTAAAGGAACATCCCATACACAAAGAAGAAATTTTGAAAATATTAAAATACAGGAACAGGCAAATATAGGACAGCAAAATATTTAATTTTCATGACTAGTATATTGTTGATAAATAAATATTTATGTGCTGTATCAAAATAGGACGAACTAAAAAAACAAAATAGTATTTAAACATTCATTCAGTTTTATTTATGTCTAACTTTAAACTCACAAATTATGAAAAAGTTATTTTTAGTATCTGCAATCGTTTTATTAGCTTCCACCTTTACATCATGTTATACCTCCAGAGTATATCATGGAAGTGTAACAGAAACTACACCACAGGTCGAAGTCGCATCGAAATCTAATCCTATACTGCTTTGGGGCTTGCTGCCATTAAAAAAGGCAAATCAAGAAGCAAAAGATAATGTAGGAAATAGAAAAAACTACACCACTTTAACCCAATGGACATTTGTAGATGGGTTATTGAATTGCATCACATTGGGTATATACAGCCCAACAACAACAAAGTATTATATCCCAGCAGATGAAAAATAATAAAAGACAATCTTTAAAAGAAGGAGATAGCATGTTACATGCTATCTCCTTCTTTACAGGTAATTTCTGTTGTTGAATAGAATAAATTAAAGCACAAAACAAAACTATGGTACTGAAATATTTTTTTATTGGTTATAGTTTTTCCTTTTACATACTTCGTTTCCGTTTTAAATTATCCGTTTTTTTTGTGTAAAATACATCAAAATACAACCGGAAAAAAAAGAAATAATTGCGGTATAAATTGTGTGTGTTTTCTTGTATTTATTCATCCAATTTTTTATATATTTATGTCGTAATTTATTTTAAATAAGTGAGTAAAGAATTTTTACAAGTGTTGATTTTGTGGAACAGACTTGTAGTGATATAACTCTGTTTACACATCTTTACTAAGTAATAATCCTAATTGTCTAAGGCTGTAGTGATACAGCCTTTTTCTTTATAGATATATCCTGGTAGATACACTATTTTGTATTTAAATTATACAACCGGATGACCCCAATTACGCGTCTCAGCATTTATATGATTATATCATATAACATCATGTACTAAATGTAGTAACATCGAAGATGGGTTTATACTCTTTCCTTACGAAAATAAACCCGAAAATATTGATCGCTATATACCCTTTGACTGGTAAAAAGATGTTGTAGATTATTTTCATTTAGCACTTTGTTCTAAAATATAAAGAGGCTGATTACCTTTATATTAAAGGTAGGGATAGAGAGGGAAATTACCGGAGAAAACAGAAAAAATACAGCAAGGTGCAATCGCTGCATCTTGCTGCCATGTGTTGGCTTTCACTCAGGAAGTTGATTGAATAGAATTCAATCAAAAGAGTAAACATAACGAAAACAATGTCTCTATCCAATCCAACATACCCCGCCAACATACATAGAGATAGTGAGTGTTGTTATAAAAGGAATTCATAAAAAGATGTTCCATAGTTATATAAACAGATATTCCTTGATCTCAAAAAAAATGGCCGAGCAGAAATCTATTCTATCGGCAATGCCCAAAGAGTTCCGCCGGCAAGGTAAGTTGCCGTACCGGAAATAGTACTCGCCCAGATATAGAAAGTCTTAGTTCCGGAATTAGTAACAAAATAAATAGCAGTAACCGAAACCGGGTCAAGCCCCGAACTCATACCCCGCCGGTTAGAAATATCCGGCAAAGAATAACTATCCGGAGATTCGCACAAATCCCAGAATATATTTTTCTGGGCATTACAAGTCGCCTGAAACATAATCTGCCAGGTGCCCTCAGGCAAAGTAATAGAAACTCCCGAGTAGGAAGGAGTAGCTGTAAATGTTTTACCCGATAGAAGGCCGTTCACATTCTCTACTTCTATAAACTCTAAACGCGGACGGTCGCCCCATTTCGCATTTCCCGTTGTATCAGACATCAACATTTTTCCTTCAGTCTGATTACCATCACGAAGACAGAATGACCCGCGAATATCAAGCTTAGCCCTAGGATTCACTGTACCGATCCCCATCTGTCCGGTATTGGTTATCATAACATCATCCGCAGTACCGCTACTGCCTGAAGGGCTGGCATTTCTTTGGAGATCGACATGGAGGATTCCCTGAGGATTCTCGGTCTGCATCCCTATTTGGGCATTAACAGGCATAACAGACAATACCTGTACGAGGATTAAGCATATTTTTGTATTCATAAACATTGTTTTGTTAGTTGTGATAAAATACAGCAAAGTGCAATCGCTGCACCTTGCTGCCGTGTGTTGGTCTGCGCTCAGGTAGCTGTTTGAATAGTATCAGTTTAAATAAACAACGAAAACAATGACTCTACACAACACAACCTACCGGACCAACAAAAGTGGCTAAATGCACATGATATATATTACATAGAACATAAAAAGATTCCAGTTGTTTCTGCCTAAACAGAAGTTTATTAATATCAGATAATCCCCGTGAGGGGAGTGTTTTGTCATGCTATTAAAGACATAACCAGCCGGCCACCGGTATTTATTTTACAACAAAAATGATATTGAAAAAATCATCATAATCGGCTTTCCCTTTTACGGAATAATCCATTATCCCATCGGCACTAATACTATTAATAGTTATCCGCGAAGGATCGTGATAACTGACATAATAATACAAGTCGCAGGATGAAGGAACGTAAGATATCCTGGGCGGAGCACCCGGGCTACAGACCATCGGTATAATACACACTTGCTTATCAGAAGTATATGATATGGCCGAAGGAGCATCGGTATTACTCACAGTAGGGGTACAGAACAGCCTTTTATATTCGTCGTACAAGTCTAAAAATCGATTGGTAACAACAGCCGGTTCGTCAATAGCTATCGAAGACATATAGCACGAACCGGATTGAGTGTTTTCTCCTGAAAGGCATATCCATTCAGGGTTGGCAGCAGTACCCGCATTCTGTGAGATGCATTTGAGTGTTGTATCATAAACGATCAATCCTTCAGCCGGATTAGCCATCGCCACTCTTTGGGCAGAAGTCATCCGGGGGATAAGTATTCCTTTTTCAGAGCTGACTATTTCCAGAGCAGCCGAAGTATTGGGCATATCAGTGTTAATTCCCACTTGAGCCTGCAAGGACATTATCCCTAAGAAGTATAATATCAATAAAAATCTTTTCATCTTCTCTCTTCGTTTTTTTAATTTAAAACTGCCACTATAATAGTTGTTTAGGTAAAATACAGCAAAGTGCAATCACTGCACCTTGCTGCCCTATGTTGGTTTTTCGCTCAGGAAGTTGTTAGGAGAGTATTCAAATACAAAATTATACACAATAAAAACAACGTCTCAACACAACTTGCCTTACCAACATTTATATGGAAAAAATATATCTAAAATTAACCGAGCATTTTAGTAAATATCTTTTCATCTTTTCTCTTTATTTGTTTTATTCTAAATAGTCACTGTGTATTTCAATTATTCATGGAAAGAAGCCTGCTCGAGCCTCCAATACATCATAAACGTCCGTGCCCGCAATGTCTCAAAGTATATCGGATGATATTCACGGTAGTAAGACAACCGGCAGGATAACTTATCCCCTACCGAAAATTGTCCACCCAAAAATACTGTATAAGTAAACGGGTTACCAGCAGTAAATCCAACCATATTTAATTCCGCCACATCAACCGGAGTATCATTAGCCATCAGCCATACATAAAGCACCTCACGGCTGGGTGCAGTCAGATTCGTTTCCGGCTTGCCATATAAACTAATCCCGATTCCATAAGCTCCAGCTTCGGAAATAATAATATCATCTCCAAAATTCATTAATGCAGCACAGGCATAATCACTCGAACTACAAACAGGAGTAACCAATGGGGTCTGTAAAGTTCTTATTTGTAGTCTTTTTGCATCTTCGGTAAACAGGTAGTGCCACTTGCTGTTTTCATAAACATATAGCCCCGGGATAACGCCATTCGTTCCGTTAACTGTCACCGTATTATATACCAACATTCCGGTTTGAGGGCTTGGTACCGTTGTTACGTCTAACTGAGATGTTAGAGCTACTTTGTTTGGCAAGAACGCCTTATTGGGATCGGTCATTAGTAACTGTGTATTATCCAATGGGAGCGCTCCTATAGAAATAACCGCTTCATCACCGAACCCTTTGCTAAAATACACATCATCGAGTTGCTGAGCCGTTGATGGTGTTGTTCCCGTATTATTATTCCTCAGAGGGTCAACATGAAACAATGCCTGAGGATTATCGGTATTGACACCTATTTGAGCATTTAACTTCAATACCGATATTCCGAGAGCTATAATTATATAAATGATATTATTTTTCATGTCTGTTTTTCTTATATTTTCCAATAGATAAGAGATGTTTTTGCTGCACTGATTGGATTTGCCCGTAACTGCCAGCCGTAATACCCGGTATAATGCCCCAGACGGAATGTAACAATATCGTCCTTATCGAGTACAGCCTGCATTGAGACTGTATGGGTAAAAGCGACTATTCCCCCTAAAGGCAGAGGCACATTAATTTCCATTGAAGCTACTTTGGTCGATCCATTTTTCATCATATACAAATAGCATATGGTACGTGTAAATGTCGGAGCGGTAGTACCGGATGAATTGGCTGTAGCCGGCCCATACAACCGGAGGGAGAATATATAAGTACCTTTTTCTTCCATCTGGATAGTACCAAAATTTGCAAGAGTAGCTGTCATCGGAGATGATGGATCTCCTAAATTAGGCAGATCAACTGAGGTACAGTCGGTCAATAAATCGCGCTGTGACAGATTGGAGTTTACCTGCCCGTACTGCCATTCGTACCATACCTCTCCATTGAAATAATAATAGCCGGGAATGATATTATCGGGATAAGTTCCTGATGTTGCAGTATTATAAACAATCGTTCCGGTTTCGGGATTTGGTATAGTCGTTATATCCCTCAGACCGGTAAGAGCCACCCTGTTTAGTAATATAGCTTTATTAGTAGCCAGCAAAGCCAATTGGGCCGAGCTGTTTGTAGCAACCTGGCCTCCTACACCCACATTTGCCCCTGTCGAAGCATTTGCCGCAACAATAACATCGTCTGTCAGCTGCGATGTTGCCGGGACACCGGTTGTTGCATTATTCCCCCGGGTATCTATATGAAAAATACCCTGGACATTATTTGTATTAATTCCTACCTGAGCATTTCCTGTAAAGCAGAAAATCAGCATCAGGCTAACTATATTGTATTTCATTTTTGTTCTCTTTATAATTTCCAGTATTCCAGATACGTGTTGCCTGTAAGGGTAATAGAAGGATAGGTCGAATAATGGCGTGCCGTAAATTTCAACTCATCTTCGGCTTTAAGCTCCATTCCTGCAATGCCCGTAATGGTGAAAGATAACCCATTCGGGAATAAAGCAGGATTTATCTCTATCGTTTGAAAGACAGAAAAGGCACTTTCGCCAACACTTTTTTTCAGAACATCTATATAAAGTATACCGCGTGTAATCTTATCCGCTAAATCTCCGGTAGATGAAGTTCCTGCGATATTGAAGGAAAATGCATATGCTCCGTCTTCAAAAATAGTTATACCACCAAAATTAAGGACAGGGGCATCTAAAGCAGCGGTAGTTGAGGGGGCTGTTGTTACCGATGTCTGTAACGAACGGGTATTACTTACTCCGAGATAAGCTGCTGTCCTCAGCCTCTTCCAACGGGAACCATTGTATAAATAATAACCCGGCAGAGTATTGTTGGGGTAAGCTCCCGAAGCCGTTGTATTATACACCACCATCCCTTCGACCGGCGAAGGTACTGTAGTAACATCGAGTGCTGATGTTAACTTCACCCTGTTTGGAACGAAACCTTTGATGGAACTATGCAACGATATTGATGTTCCGGTTACGGATGCTCCTCCTATAGACAACGTTACGCCCGAACCACCATCGCTTGCAATTACAATATCATCTTTCATATTTGTAGTTCCGGAAGTTTCACCCAAGGCATCCAGATGGAAGATACCCTGTGGTGTTTGGGTATTTATTCCCACCTGAGCTTTTAGAGACATTACCCCTAAAAAGCATAGCATAAGTAAATAATTCTTTTTCATTCTGTTTAATTTGAAATTGTTGTTTTAGGGTCATAGACCCCTCTATCTTGATCCCGTAAATAAAAAATCTTTAAAATACAGCAAAGTGCAATCTCTGCACCTTGCTGCCCTATGTTGGTTTTACGCTCGTGGCAGTTGAAAGGAGAGTATTCAAATACAATATTAAACACAATAAAACAACGTCTCTACACAACTAGCCATACCAACATTTATAGGAAAAAATATATAATATAATCAACCGGTCCACCTGAAAAACAAAGGAACACGATATTCAGTATTAAAAAAGAACCCCTTCACACCATAAAACAACCGATGTAACAGGCCT
>NZ_FQUC01000049.1 GCF_900128985.1 Indolivaga macrotermitis
GTTTTTTCCTGCCTGCCCGTTATATCGGAAGGCTTGATAAACAGCGATTCATAATCACCTTTGCCTTTCTTTTGTTTAGATTCTTTATCTACCTTTGAAACAGGCGGTTCCGGTGTTGGTTCAATTTCCTTCTCCTTCTCCTTCTCCACTTCTTCGTCAACCTCTATTTTCTTCTCCATGGGAGGCTTTACCGGGGATGCGACTTTGTTCAGGCCCGAAGGCCCGGTCATATTCATGGACGCGATGATAAAATCTTCATCTATGTCCTCTTCCTTTTTCTTTGACATGGTTCTACACGTTTATAATTTGGTATATCTCAGTCACTAATTCATCTACCCGCGTCCCTTTTATCAACTGCCTGTCGGGAGGGAAAACCGTAGAGCGGAAAAATGCCCGGTGGGTTTCGTCCATTTCCCGCCTGAAACGTTTGGTGTCGGGGATATGCGTTTTTAAGACAGACAATCCCAGTTCTTCGATAGCATCCACATAAGCATCGTAAAGAGGAGTTTTCTCCCGGGCATCGACCATCGTCCAGAACAGGTTCAGCGCTTTTATCCTCGATTTGCCTACCGAGATCAGGTTCTCATTCAAAGAAGAAGCAAAGCTCAGTGTGCTGGCGAGGACAAGGCGGTCGGCGCTGACCGGGGAAAAGATGTAGTCCATTTCTCTTAATGTCATTACCACCCCTTTACTGTTCATCGTCCCGGGCAGGTCGAAGAAGATAATATCTATTTTCGTTTCACTTCCGGCAATCAGTTTTTCGGCATCCTGTATGGCATCGGCAGGCTTACTGCCGATAACAGGATAGGCTTTCCCGGATATTTCCCTGAACTGATTGAAAGCCATGCGTTTGTAAAACGGATCGTTGATAACCAGCTCCGAATCCCGTTTTCGCATTTCCATAATACTGTGCTGGGGAAAATCGCAATCGATTACCGCGACAGACTTCCCATCCAGGTAATGCATATAACTGGATAGCAGGACGGTAAAGGCTGTTTTGCCTACTCCACCCTTTTGTGTGCTGAATGCAATAAATAATGTTTCTCGTTCCATATTGATAATTTTTTTTAAGATGTGTACTAATGCCCTCCGGCTAATTTTGACACAAAAGAAATTATATTTTTCAGAACCCGGTCCATTTCTT
>NZ_FQUC01000012.1 GCF_900128985.1 Indolivaga macrotermitis
GACGGATAAGCCGGGTGATGATAGGTTATTTTTCAAAGAACGCGAACCTAATAGCTTGCCAAAGCTATATTTATTATATACCCTTACGGGCGCACCTGTAAATGGTCTGGGATTATTCGAATATCTGGAAGCGTTTTTCGAAAACAAGATAGAATATAAAACTTTTGCCATTTCCGAGTCGGCAACAATCAAAACCAATTCGGGCATAACCATTACCCTAGACGAAACTATAAATAACCTGAAAGGGAATGAGGCGGCATACGATGCCCTTGTATTTGCCTGCGGTGATGCCATAATATCGCTGGCAGAAAATATTGACAAGGCCTTCTGGCAGGATGCTTTTGCCGTAATCAATACATTTAACGAGCAAGGTAAGCTTCTGATAGGACATTGTGCCGGAGGGCTTATTTTCGATAAAACAGGTGTAACCAAAGGCAAAAAGGTAGCCGGGCATCCATATGCTCAAACAGCAATAGCAAATGGAACTCCTGTTGATAGCGAGTTTGTTATAGATAGCAACCTCTATACAGCACAAACCGAAAATACGCTCCACCTATTGATACCGGAGGTTGTAAAAGCTCTAAAATAAAGGATAAATACCAATAGATATAGCGGATAAAAGCAGATAAAATCTATCTTTGCCTGATAAGATTTTATCTGCTTATTAATTATGACCAAGAAAGAATACAAAGAAAAGTTCGACGAAGACGATGCTGTAGGCTGGCTGGCTATCGACCAAAAAGTAGAAGAAATATACGGTGACCAAAAGCCACGGCACTATGCGCCACCGCTTCATTACATACTGGGAGGGCAAGACCCTTTGGACGGGACGAGTATCTACGATTCGCACAAACAAGAGTTTCACCGCCACTTTGTAAGCTATGGTATGTCTGAATTGTATTACAATGAAGATGCCGCAGGAGCCGAATTCAGCAAATGGGGATTTGAATTTACATTCCGCTTGAAACCTTTTGACGAGGATGAGGAAGATCCCATCTGGGCTATCAATTTGATGAACAATCTGGCTCGTTATGTATTCGAGAGTGGAAAATGGTTCGAACCAAATCACTTTATTCCTGCAAACGGACCGATCAGGCTCGAATCGAAAAAAGATATCGGCATCGTAGGCATAGCTTTTACTCCCGATCCTGAGCTAGGCACAATACAAACACCCAACGGTGAAGTTGCTTTCCTGCAAATGGTAGGGCTTACAGCTAACGAACTGGAACGGTTGAAAGAAAACCCGAAAACGGGTGAAGTTGAAAAACTTCTTGACGAATTAAGAAAAGATAATCCTTTACTTATAACAGATCTGATGAGGCGATAAGCTTTATCAGATCTCTTTTTTCTCCCCCACCCCGATTGTAGATTTACCCATAGCCATTGTTGTGGGAATGAAGAACAAGACGGCTCCAACTATACAAACTATCAGCCCCGAGTAAATAAAAGCATTATTTAACCCGATTACTTCTGCAATAACCCCTGTCGCCAATAGTCCCGGTATAGACGGGGCAAGCGTAAGGCTGTCGTAAATGGAAAATGCACGGCCTAATACCGCCTGATCTATTTTAGTCTGTAAAATTACAGTAAAAGAACTGCTCCATATAGCTACAGCTATCCCCCCGATTCCGGTCAGTACGGCAAAAGTTATAAAACCAGTGGGAGGTAAAGCTCCCGAGAACAGAAAAGTAAGCCCGACTATAATACAGGTAACCGCAATCAGCACTACTTTATTGAACTGCTTCATCAGCTTGATGCCTACTAATGCACCACCTATAAGCATCCCTACTCCCCATGCTATTTCGACGACACTCATCTCATACGAACCACCCAGAAAATAATTGATTGTGAACAAAGGAAATAATGCCGAAACAGGTATTATAAAAAACATAACTATTACTTCGCAAAGAAACAGCCATGCAAGCCCCCGTTGCGAGAAGATGGCATGTAGGCCCACTTTTACTTCTTTCAGTATATTCCGTTCTTCATCATGTTCCTTCCTCTCGGGGTTCGGTATAAATACAAATAACAAGGAAATACACGCAATAGCTGCACCTATAACATCGAGCATCAATACGTATGTCATATCAAACAGGCTGATAAGCAATGCCGCAATAGCCGGCCCGGTAATACTGCTTACCGAATAGATCATCTGGTTGACTCCCGATATCCGCATAAGTTCACTTTCCGGTGCAAGCAACGGAATACTGGCTTGCATGGCCGGAGTATGAAAGGCGCTCCCTACCGATCGTAAAGCCAACAGAATATATATTTGCCAGACATCTACCGTACCCATATAGAACATCAATCCTAATACGGCTGTACATACAGCAATAAAAGTATCAGCCAGTATCATGGTCAGCTTACGGTTCCAACGATCGACAAACACACCCGAAAACAATCCCAATACAAGTTGGGGCAGCAATGAGGCCATCATCGCATAAGCCAACACTGTGGCCGACTTAGTGTGTAAACTCAACCAAAATACTACGGCATACCCTACTACAGAACTTGTTAAGGTCGAAAAGAACTGACCTGACCATATGATTGCAAACGTCTTTTTCCAATTATCCATACATCCACCTAAAAAAGGGCTACAAAGGTACTACTTTTATTGCAAACAGATACTATACACATATAACTAAAGGATATAACAATTGCCTGATAAACATTGTTAATCAGGCAATCATTTTAAAAACAATAAGATGTTTTGTTATTTGTTCCGGGGAAAATAAAATCCGCTATCGAACCGCTTTACAGCAGAACCTTCTGTAAGAATACTCCGGCAATCGCAATCGGGTGCAGGCTTCCACATGGGATAATATTCCCTCGACGAGCAAAGGTATTCGACTAACAGTTTTATAAAGATTCCGGCATCGTCGCGAATCCATCTTCGCAACTGAGCCACATCGTTGATATTTATCCCCTTGCTATTCTCGCTCTCGCGAATCGTAATTCCTTTGTTTACAATACTTGCCCAGTGAAAAGGCAACCCCTGATAAACAGCAAAAAACGCAAGTGCAGGAGCAATCTTTATTATCAGGTCGCTATTTTTTACCGAAAGCGTGTTCAGATTTATTTGGTCTTTCAACTCAGTCATCAACGATTCTCCAAGTACTGGAGCAAGATATAACTCCTGAGCAATAGAGATATAAGGCATAAATTCTGTAAGATCGGTATTACCCGTAACAGGCGAATGTAATTTAAATAATTCTTCGTTTATTAATGCAATAGGTGTGTACATAGTCAGGTATTTTATTAAATATTTTCGGATTGCTTTGTTTCGGACGGAGATTCTCCGGTTTCGTATTCCTTGATGCGTTTAATTACTTCCAGCTCTTTTATCCTTAAAGCTCCGTAGCCATTATTTATAGAGAATACATTCAGTATATCGAGTAGCTTACGACGCAGTTTGTGAATAACGGTAAAGTTGTAGAGTATAAACGAATTTATAATCTCGCCCGCATTTCCGCTTAAGTTACCCGATCCCGACAATCCGGCTAAAGTAGGAGACGAGAGGCGATGCGCCGAAATGATCTTCTGAAAAATAACATCATTCACGTTATTATACAGGTCGGCATTGCCACTGGCTGTAAAAGGAGTTACCTCGGGCTTTATATCCTGACTTTCGCCATACAATATCACAATGGAGTTAGCACCGTTCGTTCCGGCAAAAGAAGCCTGCATATCCCTGTTAAACTGGTCTTTGGCTTCATCGGCAGGATTACTTGGTATAGTTATAATCACGGATGGAGCAAATCCATTATTGATCGAATTCCGGTAAAAGCGTCCTAACAGCCCATCGGCCTCAATATAATTAAATGCAGAATAATAATGCGGTATAGGATAATAATCGAGTCCGGGCTCATAATCCTTGTAGTAATACAGATAAGGAACTCCAGACTGAAGGTCTTCCGCTCCATAAGCCTTTATTCCGGTAGGAGCATACTGTCCTGCGGTTTTTCTCCAGTCGTTGGAAAGATAAAAGCCAAGAGGCTCCCCATAGCTATTTGTATCCCCTACTCGTACTTTACTAAAATCGGTATGATAAAGGCTGGTACTCGCCCCGTTCTTATTTACAATTACCTGAAAACAAAATCCTCCGAAAGTCACATAGTCTTTTGCCAGTTTCTCGATAAGGCTATCCCAATCTTCCTGAGTATTAGGCTGTCCGCAATAGTTGGTATCATCTATTCCGGCTCCACATATATAAGTAACCTTATTTTCGATAATAGACTTGTTTACAGCCGATTCATTATTTAAATCAATAATCCGCTGAGGCAGGTTATTTCCTTCTCCATAATTAATCCATCCTCTGCTATTGCGGGTAAATTGCGGATAAGACGGAACCTGCGAAGCCAGATTTATAACCGAATATTTCATCGGTCGAGTTTGTGTTTGACGTTTTTGTTTCATTTCCAATATAGATTTTCGTTTTCTATATAGATAAATTCCGGGCAAAGAGGCTAAAGGATATCAAAATTCAGTCTGAAAGGAATATTTTTACATTTTTCCACCGAACTAATGTATTTTATCCCGAAAATCATTAACTTAACAGTCTGATTTCAGTAGCTTAACAAATTTTATTATAGGTTATACTTTTTGTTATTATGATCCTCGCACGGCTTACATTTTCCCTACTTATTTTGTTGTCCTTTTCGTTAATTTCGTGCAGGAAAGAAAAAGCTGTCGACGGATATAAATCCACCCATTACTTCTATTCTGTCGACCGTAGCAAAATTCTGTATGATGTTATCCCTTCAACCTCGTTAGAAAGCCTATGGAGGCAACAATATATAGAATTACCAGCCGATGCAGCTACATTCGAAGTCTTGAGCTCCGAATTTGCAAAAGACAAGAAGCGTATATTTTATACCTACAAAATAGTAATGAACGTCGACAGGAAGTCGTTCTACTGGGATTCGATTAACGAACTGCCGAAAGACCGCAGGCATGTTTATCTCCCCAAAACGGAAACAGACCATCTGGTTGTAATAAAATATGCAGACCCGAAAACATACGAACGGGTAGACTTGCCCATCAGCTGTAAAAAATGGTATAAAGACAGATACCATTACTTTTTCGACCACGAAAAAACAAACGCCAACGTAAGTACAATGAAATTCGATTCGCCATATCTGCCTCACGACAACCGGTATGTGTTTTATGAGAAGGATGGGAAAATATCAGCCCTATCCTACAAGGGAGAACTGACTGTCGCTAACGAAAAAATGGTTTATGATGAAGAACAGATAGTTTATATAGCCAATTGTGACAGTGCCGCTACTATAATTCCGTACAAAGACATCGAATCCTTACGTTTTTACGACAACGAGTACAATACTTTCAGCGTAGACAGCGTAGTTTATGTTACTGGATTGCAGATTACCGACAATAATGTGGATGCTGTCAGTTTCGAGATAGTGTCATTCCCCTACTGTAAAGATAAAAATCAGGTGTATTACAAGAATATCCCCATTTACGGATCAGACCCTAAGACCTTTGCCATTCTGGATGACCGATACGCAAAAGATAAGAAACATGTTTATACCAGAGGAAAGATTTTGCAAGGTTATAGCTCCGAAAAATTTGTCTCTGATAAATGGGGACGCTATCCGCCAGATTTCAATTACGGAAAGGATCCTGACAAGAAAGATTAACCGTTGATTTTTTCACTCCACGCACATAAAAAAGAAGCAAGCCAAAATTAGCCACTCCTAATACAATAGTTACCGGAAACATTAAAATGTTCCCTAGTATACCTAGCACCAACCCAACAATATTGTTTATAAAGATATCTCCTAAAGAGATTATTCTAGCTTGCTCCAGAGATGTAAGGGAGGAGGCAATAAAGCATCCGAGCAATTCTATAACGATACAGGTAAGAACAGATAATAACAATAACACCGGAACCGGCATTTTCTCTATCGGAAAAGCGCAATAAAGCACGCAATATCCAGAAATACACGCCACCGACATACCCACCATAAGATAATAGTTGGGAGAATCAGTTCCAAAAAACAGAATCGAATTTCCAACTATCAGGTTAAGGAGAATACAGACCAGAAGCACTGTATACTTGCTCATAATGAACGAAAATGATTAAAAATTAGATTTTACACGAAGGCTTTTGCGGCAAAGATATGCCCAAATAAGTCCACTTATAGCCCCCGACAAATGGCCTTCCCACGAAATACGCGTATCTTGAGGAAATACACCCCAAACCAGACCGGAGTACATAAAAGCTACTATTATAGATAGCAATATCAATTTCCAATTACGGCTTGCAATACCTCCAAATACCAGAAACGAAGCAAGTGCATAGATAACCCCACTTGCCCCTATATGCCATGCACCACGGCCGATAATCCAGGTAAGAATACCAGTTGTAATCCATAATAAGATAAAATACATAGACGCATTACGTTTATAAAACGAAAGCAATATGGTACTCAACACAAAAAAGGGTAATGTATTAGCTATCAAGTGTTCCCAATCGCCATGAATAAAGGGAGAAGTAAGTATACCTACCAGCCCATTCACAGAACGGGGCAAAATTCCCCATGTACTCAGGTCAATCCCTACGTACTGCACTGCCTCTATTATCCAGAAAATCACGACAAAAATAAAAGAATACTTAGCTGCCTGCAGTATACTGTTCTTCTTATAACGATCCATAGTAAACGGTATCTTTGAGTGTTGTTAAATATATAGTCCTTAAATCTTTATACGGACAATTTCCCCGTATGCAGGAGTTGAATCAAAAGCTTTATCGAAGGTTGTAATCCCTGCATATACTCTAGCACAATTAATTACCCCACCATGAGCAAAGATAAGGACATTAGAGAAATCCGCAACTTTAATTTCGTCTATAAAAGAAGCTACCCTACCATAAAGCATACGGAAAGACTCACCTCCTTCTGCCGGATGATTGATCCAATCTTCGTACCAAAGGGATATTTTACCATCATCAATATTATGCCATTCCTTCATTTCCCATTCGCCGAAATACATTTCTTTTAAACGGTCGGACAGAACCATACGATCTTCAAACCCACAATACCTCGCCAATTTTCTGCAACGGCTCAATGGACTGGAGTAAACAGCTTCAAACTGGACGCCTGCAAGCATTAGCTTAACGGCCTCTGCTTCTTCTTCAAAAGTCTCACACACAGGCACATTAGATTGACCATAGCAAATACCTTTAGGAACATTTACAGAAGTATGTCTCACGAAAAACAATTCCATAATTATATCATACAATAATAATTAATTAGAAAAATCAAATATCAACTCCAGAATTATAGACTACAATAGTATAGCCTAAATAAAACGAAAGTTCACAAAGAAGGAATAATGCCCCACAACAATCTCCAGTATAACCCCCTATTTTATTTCTCATCAGCCACGTTAAACCAAAGAATACCAAAACAGGCAATACAGCAACAGTCCAGACTATATATGGCAACAAAAGAACTAAAGGAAGAAGACCAAAAACAGCCGAAACAAGAAATGGATAAACAGCCATTTTATTATAAACGACCTTAGCCTTACTCGATTCTTCATTACGTGCATAAGGCAATCGCAAGGTTATTAATGACCCTATAAATTTACACAACGGGTCCGCCACCAATATTCCTATACAAGACCAGTACACAGGAATTAAAGACAGCGTCTGAAACAGCAAGAGATAATAAGAAATCAAGCCTAGAACGCCATAAGTACCAATATGAGAATCCTTCATAATAGCGAGAATACGCTCTTTGGAAGATCCACCCCCAAATCCGTCAAAAAAGTCAGCTAATCCATCTTCATGTAGAGCTCCGGTAATAAGCAAACGGCTTATAATAGCTAACACACATGCCACACCAAAAGGCATCACCAATGCTGCAAACCATAAGACACCGGCCATAACAGGAGCCGTAAGCCATCCTACGACAGCCCAATAGTTGATAACTTGCTTAAAATTCTCATCCGGAACTTTAAATATCCGCCAAAACGGTATGCGTGTAAAGAAAATAAGGGCAGCTGCAAGATTATTCATAAGAATTATATCGAAATCTTTGTAACAAAGATACAACATTAAGCCGTTTATCCACAGACAATCACTAGAAAATCAGACGTTCCTAAATTTGTATAAACAACTGAAAAAACGTACTATTGTATAATTTTAGAAGCTATACCTAGTTAATATGAAAACACTGACTATAATAATCACGATACTTACCCTCTTCACATCCTGTTCTGCGACTTATTTCTACTCAACAATAAATACAAATGATCCTTACACATATAAAGACGAATATGGCCGCTTTGTACAAGAAGGAGACAGCATAGATGTATTATACAGTTTTTATGGAGAAAATGCACCTATAACAATCTGTGTAGTAAATAAAATGTCTATCCCTATATATATCGATTGGCGAAGATCAGGCGTTGTCATAGATGATACTCCTTCTCCTTTCGCACCAAACTTTGACTCTGAATATGATCAAGATGATCTTATCAATTTCAATCTGTATATGAACAATCCTGACGGGCTGAGTTATATCCGTCCCTATTCCAGATACGAACAGAAAGTTATGGAATTAGCTAACTTCAACTTCCATCAGATACCAGATGAGCAATTTGTAAAGCGGGAAACCGAAGCAGACAGCAATGGGGAAAACAGGCTTCTAAACAGTTTACAATATACCGAAGCAGACAGCCCTCTCTTTATGAAAACATACTTGTCTATATATGAAGAATCATCATATATATCAGATCCTTTAATCTATGAATCGGATTTTTACATATCAGAACTAATCAAAGGTAAAAAATCTACAAAACCTGATTCTTTTCAGAACGGGCAGGGTGATATTTTCCTTGTAAAGCACAAAAAGGAAAAGAGATTAAAGAAAATAGGAGAAGGAACTTTAAAGGTAGCAGGCGTAACAGCAACAGTCATAGGCAATATTGCTATCTGGGCTCTGAACAGTAGTGGAGAACACTAATTCTATTAGTGCATAATTACAAAAATAAACAAAACTATAGACAAATAGAACACAGGATCACCACGAAGGTTCTACATGTATCAATATATCTGCTATTTCAGGCATCGCCTCTTTAATACTATCTTTAAGCCTATGGGCAATATCATGACCCTCTTTTACCGTTACATTCTTATCAACGATAATATGCAGATCAACGTAGTAGGTCATACCTGTTTTCCTTACACGGCATTTATCTGTATCTAAAACACCATCAATAGTCTTCGCAAATGTACAAACATTGGTTTCCATCTCATCATACATATCTTTGTCCATGATTTCGCCCAGTGCAGGTTTCAGAATACGATAACTATTGTATAAAATAATGAAAGATGCGAACAACGCTGCCCAGTCGTCAGCAGCCTCATATCCCTCTCCCATTATTAAAGCAACCGATATACCTATAAAAGCTGCCACTGATGTAATAGCATCGCTCCGATGATGCCAGGCATCAGCTCTCAGGGCGGTACTCTGCGTCAGTTTAGCTTTTCGGATAACCAATTGATAAGAAATTTCTTTCCAAATAATGATCGCACCCAGAATATATAAGGTAAATGGCTTCGGAACAGCATGCGGCGTACGGATATTGTCAATACTCTCATAAGCTATAATGGTAGCAGACACGATTAAGAAACCTACAACAACAAATGTAACCAGTGGTTCTATGCGTCCATGACCATAAGGGTGATTCTTATCCGCAGGTTTATTTGCATAACGGATTCCCAATAAAACTAAAAGAGAGGAGAAAATATCAGCTGTTGATTCTATAGCATCGGCTATCAGAGCATATGAGTTACCAAAATAACCAGCTAACCACTTTATTAATGCCAGAGCCGAATTACCGGCAATACTGAAGTATGTAGCCTTTATGGCTGTCTTTTCTTTTGTCATCAAATATTCACCATGAATATTCAACAAAGATACATTTTTAATTGTATAATGAATAGAAAATATAACAACATCATGAAAGAAAAAACCGGAAAGCAATAATCAATACGATTCGCTTCCCGGCTTTAATTTTAGCATGTCTTACTATACAAAAGTCTTGACAGAACCTTACAATAATGACAAACAATGCTTTGAATAAATAGTTGTTAGTGTGTTTGAAAAAGCATATGTACTGAAGATGCAAAATAGAACGATTCGTTGCATGAATAGTACTATTTTGTTGTATAAATATTATTAATTGACCGAAAGTATCGCAAGTATAACTATCCGACAAGACAAACCATAAAAATAGAACACTATAATAACGAAACGCAAGATAAACCCTACGTAATCAGATCACTAAAATTAACTTGATTGGTCTAAAATAGAAAGAATGAACTCACTGTATGTAGTTGATAGAGGATTACAAATATAGCAATAAATACCTGTACTACAAAACTTTAGCTAATGATAATCCGAAATAGATTAATAATAGTAATTTCATAAAAATCACTGTTTGGGAATGATAACCATTGATAACAAGCCATTTCAAGTGAACTTTCGACAATTTATACCAAAACTAAACTGCCTGAGATTTTGATAAAAGAGGTCAGGTAGGAATATTAATCAAAAAAACAGGACTCTCAACCCTCAATTAAACAAGTTAAAGCCGACAAGACAAATAACCATAAAATATTAATAACCAAACTTTTAATCAAACAGTATTAAAACATGGAGATGAAAGAGGTAAACATATCTGTATAATTTATCTCCAAAAAGAATTATAATAACAAATCTGATATTCAAGTTATTACCAAATAAGCAACAACAGCACCAATGAAGTATATAGAGTAGCCATACTTCAGGCAAATAAAAGAACCAAATTCAAGAACAATATCAAAACCATAATACCCTACTATTATATACAATTAGGTTTTCACGTAAAAACAATACTCTGCTTTAATAGAATTAAGACAGCAAATAACTAATTATCAAAATATTACAAAAAGTTAAACATGGAAATAATTTATAATAAACATATATCAACACGCATATATATCTATACCATATATACAAACAAAACAAGCAATCAATCATCACCTCAGAATACTAAATACATACATATATAAAAGTAGAATACAAACCATAATAGACTAATTATCAAAATATAGCCTAAACAAGAAGCAAATAAGTAATTTATCATCAAATATCGATACATCTTTCGTACTTTTGTGCCTGTTTATGAAATACAAAAGAAATAATGGAAAACAGTCTGAATAACTACTCCAAAGAAAGAATCAGAATAGGAGTACTCGCTTTTTATCTTCTCCAAGGGCTTTGCTTTGCAAGCTGGGCCAGCCGTATACCGGACATCAAAGACTATCTGGGAGTTAGCGATACCCGAATCTGGGGCTTAATCTTATTTCTCATCCCGGTCGGAAAATTTGCTGCTATCCCATTAGCCGGATATACAGTTTCGAAATTTGGCAGCCGTATTATGGTACAAATAAGCATTATAGGATATGGAACCGCTTTATTCCTAATCGGACTGAGTGCTAACATTTATATATTAGGAGCAAGTTTAGTTTTATTCGGCATATTTTGGAATCTCACCGACATATCGTTGAATACGCAAGGAATAGGTATTGAGAAACTTTTTGGACGCACTATAATGGCATCCTTCCACGGAACATGGAGTCTGGCTGCATGCTTCGGTGCATTAATCGGATTCGTCATGATTAATCTGCATATCTTCCAAACATATCATTTTACAGCAGTACTTATCTTTATGCTAATTGTCTGGTTAATCAACAGAAAGTATCTGCAAGATGATACCATAACTGAAAGTAAAGAAAATATTGAAGAAGTGCCCAGAGGTGAAAAAGAGAAAAAATTCAGAATGCCGGAAATGGTTTTACTCCAACTCGGACTTATCGGATTATTTGCCCTGATAGTGGAAAGTGCGATGTTCGATTGGGGAGGATTGTATTTCGAATCTATTGTACATGCTCCGCCAACACTACAGATCGGATTTCTTGTATTTATGGTTATGATGACAACCGGACGATTCCTTACTAATTTTGCATATAACCGTTTCGGGAAGAAAATAACAATACAGATTGCCGGTAGTTTTATATTTGCGGGCATGTTTATCGCAGGGCTTTTTCCCAGTGTTATCCCCTGCTCCATCGGTTTTATGCTGGTCGGTCTCGGTATCTCTTGCATAGTTCCAACGATATACAGTGTGGTAGGTGAAAAATCTAAAACAAAGACGAGCATAGCATTAACCATTTTATCTACGATCAGTTTTATCGGATCGCTCATAGCTCCGTTATTGATCGGATACATCTCCCACCTGAAGGATATGAAATATGCTTATATGGTAATCGGGGTCGTAGGTGCTCTTATTGTTGTGATGACTACATTCACTAATGCGATGAGCCCCGAGAAGAAATAAAATGAACATACGAGGAAACAAGTATCTTCGAAATAAAATGGTAGCGAAGCAAGTTTCCCCGTATGTCGGTTATAGACAAATCCTGCCATCACGGTTATAATTTGTAGAGTAAAGAGGTGAAAAAAACTTACTTACAAACCGGATTGTCCTTTTATTATTTATCGGATGATATCACTTTAACCAAATTATTATTAATTACCGTCCGTTGTTTTAACTAAGACAAAAGTAAATACGGTTGCAGGAAATAAAATTATTATTTTCGTTTATTTCATTAATCTATATTTCAGCAACTTACCCCAACAAAAGGAAATTAACTTTCTTTCCTGCACCTAAAACCGCAGTTTTTTGTAATTTTATTTCCATATTGAGTCAAGAAACTTATTTAGCCCTAAAAATGTTTATGCTTATATCATTTTTTTAAGTATCTAACCTAGAATAAATTTATCTTCGAAATATGGAAATAGACAATATAACGGAAGCTGCTCATCATGGACATGATGGTAAATCGGTGAGAAGGATTAGAGGCATAGTTGGTATAAGCCAGGCTGACCTTGCTATAAAGATAGACATGCAGGCTCCTAAACTCAGCAAGTTAGAAAAGATGAAAGAAATACCGACGAAAGATTTGGCTAAAATAGCTGAGGGGTTAGGTGTGTCTGTTGAGTTTATCCGGAATTTCGACAGTGAGTCTACGGTAAATTATATATTCTCTAACAATACTTTCAGCGGAGAATCTTCCTCCATCGGTAATCATCGTTATAACCAGACAGTGGATAACAGAACAATAAACCCTTTGGAAAAAGTAACCGAGCTGTATGAAAGAATATTGGAGCTGGAAAGAAAACTTGCCTATTACGAAAACCGAGAAAAGAAATAAGGTACATCGCTATAGAAAAAGGATTGAACCGTGATATTTGTCAATATCGGGCTCAATCCTTTTTTATTTGATACACGGCGCTTGATTAAATAACAAGCGATGCCAATATTTCGTCGGTCGGAATTTTTGCTGCACGACTGTTCATCGCAGCAAGTACATCTTCTTCCGTTCCCGTAAAAGGACCGAAAGCTTCGATTTTTATCGTTGCCATAGCAGCGGCAAACTTAGCAGCATCTTCCATGCTAGCACCCTTCGCCCTCTTATAAAGATAACCTGCCATATATGTATCACCACAACCTGTAGCATCTACAACATTGGCTTGGTAAGCCGGAATCATAGTGAAAGTCTGCCCATCATAAATTACCGATCCCATACTACCCAAGGTGAGTAATACTTCTTTCACTCCCCAACTATTGAGCAAACGTGCTGCTTTATACACATCGGTTGTTCCGGTAAGAACTTTCATCTCCAGTTCATTAGCTTTCAGCACATCTACGTATTTCAACACTTCGAGTTTATCAGCCCAATCGACAGGAAAAACTTTATCGCCACGCACTTCGCGGAGGTAGCCTTGACAATCGATCGAAATCTTTCCTCTCTTAGAAAGTTCTTCGACAAACTCATTCGAGAAATCGTCTGCCAGCAAAGCCCCTACATGAAAATAACTGGCATGTATATTGCCCATCGCTTCTATTATAAAAGGATCTGCTTTGGCCAAAACACGTTGGGTACGATTATCCTGATTTTCTCCATATGTATTTTCGAAGTAAACACTATTTTGACAAAGCATTACTTCTACTTTTATCCCTTTAGCTCGCAGAATTTCTACTGCTTTCAGTTCCGATTCGGCTAAACCGGTTACCAGAATGTAATCAGAGTTGAGTTTACTGACGGCATGCGAAAAGTAAAATGATGCCCCACCCGACATATAAACGGTTTCTTTTGGAGTAACTACCTTATCAAGGGTTAAGTGCCCGACACAACAAATTTCGTAATTATGCATTATTGATTATTCAAATATTCAAAATAGCTACAAAGATACATTCAATCGGGCAAAAACCGGTTATCAAAGCATCCTTTATTTTTTAATGACACCGGAGATGAATACTTTAACAAATTACTATCATCTAGATATCAACACAATAGAAAATAAATCACTTTAAACTTACTTTTAACATGAACAATTTATGCCCAATATAAGTTATTGATATAAATAAGCACGAATTTTTATTTCACAAAACATTTTTTTGTAATACAAACCGACATCGATGACCGAGTTGTGAATATACAGCGGCTACCTATGTCAGTTAATAATATTTAGAAAACATTTTCAATTCATTCTCCATAATAGTAGTACATAGTTTCTACAATATCTAAAATTCCTTGGCTGCGATTGTCAGGGAATTTTTTTATACATTCTTCCATTATAGAAACGTGCTCTCGTTTTTTTGACTATATTTGCAACTAGTTATGGTGGTGAATTTGTCATCCGGCAAATTTACTGAAAAGGGAATCAGGTGAAAGTCCTGAACAGACCCGCTGCTGTAATCTCTATACAAGTCCCCGGACACTACTTAATTCCACTGTTTACCAAAACATGAAACGGGAAGGACGTCCGAAGGATAGAGAAAAGTCAGAAGACCTGCCATATAAATAGAAGTACAAAGCTTTCGGGAAATAAAGCTGAAGACGTCGGATATACAGATTATCAGTAACATATTTTGATTTGTACGAATTGTGAAGCAACCTCACAATCGGTCTGTTCTCATCTTCATAAATATCGCTGTCCCGAAACCTTTTTCAGTAATGAGGTTTATTTTTCTATAGATATTACTTTTATTTGACTAAATGTGAAGGGATATACAGCTAAGAAATATTCCAACATAGTGTTTTAGTATTAGGAAAACCCTAAGCAGGGATTGCTTGGGGTTTTCTGTGTTTCGTATAAAAGAAAAATATATTTTCTTCTCTTATTAATCATTACTTAAATAAAATTCAACAATTGATTTTAGTTCTTTGGCATACTTGTAAATATCATTAAGAGATTCTATTTTATTTTTAGTCTCAACTTTATTATCATCAAAAGTAGCGATATACTTTACTGTAGGAGAATTAAAGTATAATCGACATACAGGTTTCCTATTATTATCATCAAATAATACCCCGAAATAAGAATTAGTATCACGGTCTACAATCCTATTAATATCTACAATCTCATATAAAATAGCACGAACAATATTAAATCCATCAACTTCATCCTTTGTTGTCACTATTTTTCCATCTTCAGACATAAATACAACATTATCTGGCAAAACGGGTGCAGCTTCTTCTTTTGGTTTCTCTTCTTGAATACTCTCTGTCTTCAACGCCGTCTTCAACCTATCCGATATTGTATCACTAATCAGTCCTGCAACAGATTTTTTCACAAGAGTAGTAAATTGATCCAGTATTTTTGCAGTAATAGTTCCATCATATACTTGTTTAGCCAATAATTTTACAAACTCTGGACTTGGATTAGCAAATTCCTGACTTAATACATTTTTCAGCTCACTTGTATACTTCAATTCATTGGCAGAACTAAGTATATTATCGACATCAAAATATGCTTTATGAAACTTTTTCAATTCTTCGATATGGTTACTTTTCAAATCATTCAGGTTTATCTCCAGAAAAGGTTTCTCATCCATTTTATTAGGTATCTCAAGATCAGTATAAAACCTAAAAATGATGCCATTTGTTAGTAATCCAAATTTGGCATTAGATACATGAAAATATCGTAGTAACTGATTATCATGCAACGTAAGATCTTGCTTCCAATGTTTACACTCAATTAAGATTATAGGTTGTCCATCTTTAAAAATTGCATAATCAATCTTTTCCCCTTTTTTTGTGCCTATATCGCACGTAAACTCAGGCATCACTTCTAATGGATTGAATACATCATATCCCATAGCTTGAAGAAAAGGCATTATTAAAGCATTCTTCGTAGCTTCTTCTGTTTGAAGATTATCTTTCACTTTGTCAACCCTATCTGCCAACTGTTTAATCGCATCTTTAAAGTCCATAATGTTGCTTTTTTAATTTGTATAATTTCAGCTTGTATCAAACACATAAAATACAACAAACAGAATAAAAGGCATTCACTTGTGTAGATTGTTTCTAATATAAGGGATTACGTTTTCCAGTTTGTGTATTATGCACAAAGATATATTTTTTGCTTCATTATAAATTTTCTCTCCCTTAAAATTTTTATCCAAATAAATTTGAAAATTCAAAATTAACAATAACTTTGCATTTCAAAGTTCTTTTATTATAATTATACTTTTAAAATAACTCTCTAAAATATCGATCATGAAAGTAAAGATGATTCTACCTGCATTAACAGAGGCCGAAAGTCCATTATGGAGACCTATCAAATATTCACTTTTTCCACCTCTGGGTTTAGCTACACTCGCGGCTTACCTCTCTCCCGATGATGAAGTGGATCTTCAGGACCAGCATGTAGAAGTGCTGAATCTGGACGACGAACCCGACCTTGTTCTCATTCAGGTTTATATCACCAATGCTTATCGTGCTTACCGTATAGCCGACCATTACAGGGAAAAAGGTGCATACGTGATTCTCGGAGGGTTACATGTCACCGCCCTGCCCGATGAGGCAGCAGCACATGCCGACAGTATTTTTCTGGGACCTGCCGAAGAATCGTTTCCTCGTTTTCTGCAAGATTTCAGGAACAAAGTTCCACAGAAAATATACCGATCGACCATCCGCACCCTGCACAATATTCCGAAAATAAGACGAGACCTTATAAAACGTAACCGCTATCTTGTACCCAATTCGATTGTAGTAACCAGAGGTTGTCCTCATCATTGCGATTTTTGTTATAAAGATGCATTTTACGAAGGAGGCAAATCGTTCTACACACAATTGGTCGACGATGCGCTAGCCGAAATAGATGCTTTACCCGGCAAACACCTGTATTTTCTGGATGATCATCTCCTAGGAAACAAGAAATTTGCTTCCGAACTTTTCGAAGGTATGCAAGGAATGAACCGGGTATTTCAGGGAGCAGCAACTATAGCGTCTATTCTCGATGGAGACCTGATAGAAAAAGCGGCTAAAGCCGGACTACGCAGTGTTTTCGTGGGCTTCGAAACATTTTCGCACGAAAACCTGAAAATGAGCAACAAAAAACAAAATCTGGCACGGGATTATACCGAAGCGGTTGAGCGACTACATTCATTGGGAATAATGATAAACGGCAGCTTTGTATTCGGGCTCGACCACGACGATAAAGATGTGTTCAAACGTACTGTGGACTGGGGTGTGCAAAACGCAATTACTACTTCTACTTTCCATATCCTCACACCCTACCCCGGTACCCGTTTGTTTAACGATATGGAACAGGCACGGCGTATAACTTCCCGAAACTGGGATCTGTATGATACTCGCCACGTAGTTTACCGCACTACTAATCTCACTATAAAAGAACTGGAAGAAGGATACAACTGGGCATACGACGAGTTCTACTCGTGGTCGAATATATTCGAGGCATCGTGGCAACACGATTCTTTGAAACACAAACTTAAACATCTTTTTTATACAGGAGGCTGGAAGAAATTCGAACCTCTCTGGAATTTTATTATCAAAACGGGAGGACTAAATACCATGTTGCCGCTTTTGGAATCAATCCTGTCTAAAGTGAATCAGAAGGAAACAAAACATTCTGAAATAATTCAGCCTTCTATTATCCAATAAGTTTAAATATAAAAAATCACTTTTAATCATCAGATAATCATGGAATTTCTATTTATTATATTAATCCTTATGATACAATCGGCGGTATGTATTCTCGACTTCATGTGTTATTACTGTACTAAAAAGAGATTCCATTTTTTGATAACAATACCGATAGAGCTCATATCTTTCTTATTAATACCTGCACTAGCAATCCTGTTTGAATTTACCAAAGAGTTGGAACAAACTATTACCGTCGAAGCATTTTACAGTATAAGCGTACTTTGCATTATTTTTTATTTTGTATCAACATACTTTAAGAATGTATTTTCTCTACTGACCGAATCCCTTTTCTTTATATTCATATTAGCCGGTTGGGTTTTCAACATCATCATAACCATCTTGTTAATATCTAAAACAGAGCATCTGGAAGGTCTTCTCCTTTTCATTTTATTTATAGGGAGCACACCTATATTTTTCTTACTTACCCGGGGATTGATAAAAAGCGGAAAGCGATGCTCCAAAGCTTATAAGTGGAATAAATTTTATGGAACTTATTCGAACCTTTAACTTAAACAAATATGGGATTCATCTTTTTTTCTTCATATTCGGTCAAACAGTTATCTGGGTCATGGATTTCATTATTTATTATAAAACTAATTATCGGATTCCTTTTATACTCAAGCTACCTTTCGAAGTTGTGATACTTATTGTATATCCTTGGATAGCCATAGAAATGAATTTAACCGAACCTTTAGAATCAATACTATCGAAAGAGTTATTTATATTTCTGTTGCATAGCATCTTACTTTGTATCGTCATACAAAAAAGAAACTGCACCGGTACCTGTCCAATACGTTTTCATCTTATTCCTGATAATTGCATTTATTCTGAACTTCGTTATGTTTATAACAATCTTTGTAAAAGACGAATTTCTTGGTCTCGTTTTGGCTGTATTTGCAAACATTCCTTTATTCATAGTTCTTTCGACAGCTTTACTTGAGCAATACAGAAAACATGTCGAATACGAAGATTCTACCAATACCGACTCTTAATAAAAACTATCACCCAACCTATCTTCCATTGTATAGATAAAATTTTTATACCAATGGATAAAAATAAGATGCTTTACTTTTATCTGCTTTACTTTCTTTTTATTTAGTTTACTTTACTTTGTGTATTACAGGTAGTATTAACCGAGTTATTGGAGGAAGAAACGGGGTTATTGACGTCATTAACCCGTCTATAACCCCGTTTCGGTATACATTAACAAATAAGTTTGCGGCCTTAAAAAAAATGCTTATTCAAAAATTCCATAAAACGATCTTTGTACGAATCCGATACAGGAATATATTCTTTCCCGAAAACAATACAATTACGCTCTATCGTTTTTACCTTTTCCAAATTAACTATAAATGAACGGTGTACACGCATAAATTGCTGGCTGGGAAGTTTTTCGTCCAGAGACTGCATACTCATTAGTGAACTGACAGGTTCGGAAATTCCATCGAGATGAAATTTGACATAATCTTTCTGATTCTCAATATACAGTATCTTATCGAAATCTATTTTCTCCATCCGGTAACCCGACTTAACAAAGATACTCGACTGTGAACCAGTTGCTCCACTTTGTTTCACCTTGTCGGCCTGCGTCAGCCTGAACCACTCCATAGCCTTATCCGATGCCTGCAAAAATTCGGAATAGCTGATCGGTTTCAGTAAATAATCGAGAGCATTAAGCCTGAATCCTTCTACTGCATACTGATCGTAAGCCGTAGTAAATATAACCCGTGTAGAAGGCGGCAGTGTCTTCGAAAATTCAATACCCGTTATCTGGGGCATATTTATATCGAGGTAAAGTAGGTCTACACTCCCCGAACGTACAGTTTCTAGAGCAGACAAAGGATTTTCGTATGTACCTACCAATTCCAAAAAAGGAGTCTGTACAACATACGATTTCAATAGATCTATAGCTAAAGGTTCATCATCTATTATTACGCATCTTAGTTTCATAGTCAATCGATTATAATCATGTAAAGTCTATTCTCAGGAGGGTAAAGAAGCGATCATCCCTTTTTTCTGCAATAAACTCATGTTTACCGGGATAAATCAGTTCCAACCTCTTGGTCAGGTTTGCCAAGCCGATGC
Source organism: Indolivaga macrotermitis (assembly GCF_900128985.1). Lineage (GTDB taxonomy): Bacteria > Bacteroidota > Bacteroidia > Bacteroidales > Dysgonomonadaceae > Dysgonomonas_A > Dysgonomonas_A macrotermitis. Next base: position 20,177 of record NZ_FQUC01000012.1, read on the forward strand.
CCGAATTAGCGGACTCTATATTTGTTGATGTATCGGGCAAACTGTTTTCGACAGTGCACAATACACCGGATTGTTTTTCAACTAAAATCTTTATATCGATAAAGCAATCGCCACGGCTACTCAATCCATGCTTGAAAGCGTTCTCTATCAGCGTCATAAACATCAGTGAGGCAACCATATCACTACTGCCTTTGTTTTCGATCAATACATCGAGCCTGACATTCGAACTTACGCGTAACCGCATCAGGTCGATATAGTTACGGGTAAACTCCAGTTCCTTTTCTATCGGAACCAGCTTCTGGTCATTATCATATAACACATACCTGAGCAAATTGCTCAAACGATGTACCGAATCCTGTGCCTTCATCTGGTCTATTGCTATCAGCGAATAAATATTATTCAGCGTATTGAACAGGAAATGGGGATTGAGCTGGCTACGGAGATTACGCAGGTCTGCTTCGAGGCGTCCGCTTTTCTCTTGTTCGAATTTAATAGAATCGCCATACCAGCGTACAGTCATTTTCATCGCAACACTCAGTCCGAGAACAAAAACAATCATCAGATAATCTGAATATATCCGCATAGCGAATGGCGGCCGGTGAGGCAATTGCCTTTCATCCTGCATTATCGGGGGCGGAGGAAGCGTCCCTCCATGAGGAGGTTGTTCTTCGCGCCGCTGTTCTTTTTGAGGGTTAAAACCAAACTGTCGCTTTGACGAACTATCCGGAGGCATCAATACGCTTAATGTCATCGTTTGTATGATAACCAATGCCGAAACCAGTACAAAGTTAGAGACTACATATCCTAAAAACTGTTTCTTGAACAAGAATATATCTATCAGAAACAGATAGTTGATATAAAACAGTATCGCCAGAATACTGGTACGCACCAGATACGATATATATGGCTTACTATCGAATGTACCCTCTTTGGACATGATATAGATAGGAACCAGCAATATGATACACCATACCAATATGTGCGAAAATACTTTTATATGACTCTTTACCTTTATCATAAGAACAAAAATACAGGATAAACTCTAATTTGGTTATAAACCATATACACAAAGGAATATATTTTTATCTATACAATGAACTTCTAATTAACGAATTTCATATCCAACTATTATGCATCAAATATATTCCGGTAACTTAATATCAAAATCCACCTTCATCCATCTGCATATCAGGCGGTGGTGGCATTTCATCTCCCCGGGTATCTTCTCCTTCGGGACGTTGAGGTCTTTCACCACGCTGAGGTCTTTCACCTGTTCTCCGTCCTCCGGTGAATTCGATCTGCGATTTCTTGCCGAGAAAATCCTGATATTGTTCAGGGGCAAGTATCGAACGGTATTTCTTTTCGGCTTTAGCTTTATTTTTTTCTATTTTTTCATCTACCTTCTTCGTTTCCTTAGCCAGCTTACTTCTATCTTTTTCAGACTCTTTAGCATTTTCACGCAACTCGTGCTTTTTCTGCATCAGCTTCATTTCTTCCTTCCGTTCATCGGTAACAGCCTTCACCAGCTTTTCGCGCTGTTCGGTTGTCAATCCTATAATTTCAGGAAACTTCATTATACCGACCTCACCCGATCCGTTTCCCTGCATCCGTCCGGGGCCACCACGTCCGTCCATTGGTGGGCGTCCTCCTCCTCCCGGCCTGCCACCACCCATCGGGGGTTGTGCCGATATCTGAAGACCAAATGCTATTGCAACAAAAGCTATCAAAATCTTTTTCATCATTTACAATGTTTAAATTGAATATATTAATCTGTTTTTGAAGGATGCTCTTCTTTACCTTTCGATTATTTACTTATGTGATTTACGCCGGTGTCGGAACCTGACGGACGTTATTAATAAAATAGAATGAAAACAATCTCCTATCACGCGCAGTAAAAAACAGGTATTATTTAAAAGAACGTTTTTCGAATACCGATTCATAAGTATTATTAAAACAAATATAAAAAATACAATTTCCGGCGACAATTATAATCGACATACAGCAACCTTTTATCGACAAAAAGAAAAAATGCTTGTAAAATTTTCGGTTGTACAGTTTTTCCGATATCTATACTTTTACATCTATAAGATTAGGGTCTCATGAAGCCCTTTACAGTCACCTATAAAGCATATTGGCAATGGATAACGACGATATATTCTATAAAGCACTGGTCGAAAAAGACAGCACATTCGAAGGTGTGTTTATTGTAGGAGTGAAAACCACAGGCATATTCTGCCGCCCTACATGTAATGCCCGCAAGCCTAAACGCGAAAATGTCGAATTCTTTCCTTCGACCAAAGAAGCGATACAAAAAGGATACAGAGCTTGCAAGGTATGCCATCCGATGGAAACACCGGGACACACTCCCGACTATATACACAAGGTACTGAGCGCATTATCTGTCGATCCTACTAAAAAGCTCAAAGATTGGGATATCCGTTCTATGGATATAGAGCCAAGTCAGGTAAGGAGGTGGTTTCAGCACAACCATGGCATCACGTTCCATGCTTATCAGCGGATGTTCCGTATCAATCAGGCATTCAAGCGGTACAAAGAAGGGAATAGTGTCACCGACATTGCATTCGAATCGGGATACGAATCTCTCAGCGGATTTAATGAGTCGTTCAAAAAACTGATAGGCACCTCTCCTCAAAACAGTCTGGAAGTAAAGGTCATTAATCTTACCCGTATCGAAACTCCGCTGGGAACTATGATAGCCTGTGCCACTGACAAAGGCATCTGTTTGCTCGAATTTTCGGACAGAAAGATGCTCGAAACCGAATTCAAGATACTCACAAAAAGCCTGAAAGCACCTATCATACAAGGAGAAAACAAACATTTCGTAAAACTAAGGGAACAACTCGGTTTGTATTTTTCGGGTAAACTACAAACATTCGACATTCCTTTGGATACAATAGGTACAGATTTTCAGAAACAAGTTTGGGATATCCTGATGAAAATACCTTACGGAACCACCGCTTCTTATGCAGAGCAAGCTCACAAACTTGGAAACCCGGCTGCAATAAGGGCTGTTGCCAATGCTAATGGTATGAACAAAATATCAATAATTATTCCCTGTCACAGGGTTATAGGATCCGACGGATCGCTGACCGGATACGGGGGTGGTCTGTGGCGCAAAAAGAAACTACTCGATCTGGAGCAGGAAAATCTTTAAAACAGGTTTACATATCTGTATAAAAATGAGAAAACCCTTGTTTCGCAACATGGGCTTTCTTCAAACACACTAACTAACACTAACCTAAAAGGTTTTCAATAAAGAGAAAAAATTGAGTTTATCTTCTCTATTAAGAAAAGTCCTTTTGATTTATTAACACTAAAAATATTGCTTTATTTTTATCTGAGCAAATTCATTCGACAAAAATAATCATCTGATCGACGAATAATCTTATTTGTTAGATTTTATAAACGCCAATATAGCAATTATTTTATACTTTTGTGAAGTATATGAATGCTAAACTTACGATTAACTGACAATTATGTTCAAAAATTCACTTATAATAATCGGGTTGTTACTATTTTCAGTATCAATCAGATCACAGGATATTCCGAAGATTAATTTTCTGGATATAGAAGATGCGGTAATCAATCCCGATGGTAATTATTATTATCCGAAATTACTCGAAAGATACAATGCCTTTGATCCTTCGCTGACCATAACCGACTATGTGTACATCTATTACGGTTTTGCTTTCCAGAAAGACTATCTGGTAAACCAACCCGGCGAAGAACGTATGAACCAGCTGATGGAAAAAGGCCAGTACGAAGATGCTATTGCCGAATGTAATAAAATACTCGAAAAAAATCCGGTAAGCCTCGAGGCTAATAATGCCTTGGCTTATGCCATGTTCCAGTTAAATAAACCCGAAGCCGAATACGAACCATACCGCAACCGTTACAAGACCTTTGTAGACATTATCACACAGAGTGGCGACGGCAAGAGCCCGTTAACCTCATTCAAGGTAATTTATGTGGCCGACGAATACAATATCATGTTCTCTCACTTCGAAATTCCCGAAATCGTTTTCCGCCACCAACTGGTGAATGCCGGATACGATTATTTCAAGATCAAACCCAGTGCTTTATACAAATCGGAGGATATTTATTTCGAAATCCCTGAGAAACTGAATAATATCCACAAAGAACGCGCCAGAGAAAAAGCACGTAAGAAAGCCGAACAACAACAATAAAAAAGCAAAATCCTTTTTGATTAAAAGGCTTTTAAACTCATATCTTTCACGGGGGCTGCATAAATAATGGCTCCCGATGATATATAATCTACACCGGCCGCAGCTATAGCCTGCACTCCTTCTTTGGTGATTCCTCCCGAAGCTTCGGTTTTTGCAGCACCGCCAATTAATTCTACAGCATCTTTCATCTCGGCTAAAGACATATTATCGAGCATGATAATATCTACTGCCTGAGTTGCCAAAGCCTCTTTCACCTCATCCAGATTACGGGTTTCGACATCTATCAGCATTTGCTTACCTTTCTCTTTCAGGTATTTTACCGTAGATGTAACCGAGGCTGTTATACCTCCGGCATAATCGTTGTGATTGTCTTTCAACATGATCATATCATATAACCCGAAACGGTGATTCTGAGCCCCACCGATATATACAGCCCACTTTTCGCACATGCGGAAGTTGGGGGTTGTTTTGCGAGTATCCAGTATCTTTGTTTTAGTCCCTTCCACTAATTTGGCCGTATCATGGGCATAAGTGGCAATTCCGCTCATACGTTGCATACAGTTCAGCACGAAGCGCTCCATAGTTAAAATAGACCGGGCTGAGCCTGATACGATAAAAGCAATATCGCCTTTTTTAACAGCTTCACCATCTTTTTTCAGTACTTCAATCTGAAGATCCCTGTCGTAATAGTGAAATATCTCTTGTGCCAGATCTATCCCTGCAAGTATGCAATTGTCTTTGATAATCAGATGCGCGCGCCGTATCATATTTGCCGGCACACTTGCCAATGTAGAGTGGTCTCCATCGGCTACATCTTCTTTTATTGCCTCACTTATAAAGTGGCGTAAACGCTCGTCGGTTACATATGCTGGTCTTTTCATTTTTCAATTATGCGTATTAGTGTCTAAATCTTTATTATAGAAAGCTCCCCTGTTTTCCTTTTGTTCGATACTCTGGGTAATAATCAGAAATGCTACGCTAACCAGATTTCGCAATTCCGACAGCTGGGGCGAAAGTATCGATAGCTTGTATAATTCTTTCACCGAACGGTATATCTCTTCTTCTTTTTGCTTGGCTATCCGCAGTCGTTTATCGCTCCGTACAATACCAACCAAGTCACTCATCAAGCTCTGGAGGTCTTTGCGCAAGTAATTAAGCAAAGCCATTTCTTCGGTTACTTTCAATCCTTCCTGATTCCATTCGGGAATTTTATGCAAATTTTCGTAATTGAAGTGGTCTTCTTCGAGCCTCTCCACGGTTTTCAATGCTGCCCTGTGCCCAAACACTAACGCTTCGAGCAATGAATTGGATGCCAACCTATTCGCCCCATGAAGTCCCGTATTGGAACATTCCCCTACGGCAAACATATTTTTGATCGTACTTTGCCCGTACAGGTCAACATCGATTCCCCCACACAGGTAATGGCTCGCCGGTACTACAGGTATCAGGTCTGTAAACATATCTATACCGTCGTCTTTACATTGCTGGTATATATTGGGGAAGTGTGCCAGAAACTTATCATGATCGAGATGACGGCAGTCGAGACATACATAATCATCGCCTCTGAGTTTCATTTCGCTATCGATAGCACGGGCTACAATATCGCGCGAAGCGAGTTCCTCCCGTTCGTCGTATTTGTGCATAAAGGGTTCACCGGATGCCGTCCGCAATTTAGCGCCGAATCCCCGTACCGCTTCCGAGATCAGCGACAATTGCCCTGCCCTGTTACTGTAAAAAGCTGTGGGATGAAATTGGATATACTGCATGTGGCTTATTTTGGCTTTCGCCCTGTGTGCCAACCCTATACCATCACCAGTAGCGATCAATGGATTGGTCGTATTTTTATATACATGCCCACAGCCTCCTGTTGCCATAAGGGTTATTTTGGCAGACATTTTTTTTATACGTTCGGTCTTCAGATCAAGTACATACGCCCCGTAACAGTTGAGGTTATATTTGTCGAATGATTCGTTGGGTATATGGTGCTCCGTTATCAGGTCTATTACATAATGGTGGTTTAGCAACTCTACATTGGGCAGGCTGGATACGGCAACGAGCAAAGCCCGTTCTATCTCGGCGCCTGTAACATCTTTGTAATGCACCACACGGTTTTCGGTATGGCCACCCTCTCGCCCGAGATCAAAAGTCTGGTTATCATTTTTATCGAAGTTCGCCCCCCACTCCACTATCTCGCGAATGCGTTCGGGCCCTTCCTTCACAACTACTTCTACAGCTTCGCGCTTACACATACCGCCTCCGGCACGCAATGTGTCTTCGATATGTTTTTCGAAACTGTCTTTCTGAAAATCGGTTACTACGGCAACTCCTCCCTGCGCATACTTTGTGTTCGACTCGTCTTCGTCCCCTTTTGTAATGACAGTCACTTTAGACTGAGGGCTCTTCAAGGCTACTTTCAGTGCATACGACAATCCGGAAATTCCCGAACCGATGACCAAAACATCTGTGTAAATCATTTGTTCATTTATTTTGGATTAACCCCAAATAAGGTCACAGACCTTTCTTTTTTACTTATTTAGTAATATAACGTATTTCGCATCCGGAGTATTCTTCCAACTGCTTCATAATATTATATATAGTAGGATATCTTTTACGTTTCCGGCATTGCCAGGCTTCCATGAATGAACCATAGATTCTGTATTTCTTATCACCTGTATATATTACACCCGAATATTGATAAGGCCCCAGACCTCTAGCTCCATATACAGATAAACTTTTTGCACGCCATTCAACACCTTGGGATGAAAATAAAAAACCTTTACCTAGACTTATTTCATTCACAAAATCTATTTGTGTAATATTATGGTAATCAACAGCTATGGTCTTCCTCTTTTTGTGTATCTCTGCTAAATTCTCTCCGAACGCAACTACAGCTTTATGGTCTGTAACAACCAAAGCGACAGACAATGGGAATAGAAAAATCATCAAAGCAATATACACGAAAAACAAGACGAATATGCCAAAACTATCAGACAAGGCCGGATAGCGTTCAAAGAAGATATTCCAATCATAATCCGACATCAACAGGGTTGAACTTGCCATCAATAAAGCCCCACCAAACCAAATCACATAAAACAAAAGCCGGTTCGAATATCTCAGGATATCTCCTCTGTCCCTGTTTGTGAGTTGGCTACCTGTTTTCATTTTATATTTTTAGATAACTCCAGCATTTTGTTGATCGACTTCAATGCTTTTACCCTGAGTTCTTCATCCATTGTTATCTCGGGCTGCTCGTATTTCATACACAGATATAGTTTCTGCATAGTATTAAGCTTCATAAAGTGGCACTCGCTACAATTGCAGGTATCATCTATAGTTAGAGCCGGTATCAACTTTTTATGTGGGGCACGCTTACGCATTTCGTGTAATATGCCTTCTTCGGTAGCTACGATAAATTCCTGACAATCGTCGGTAGCCACATAGTTCAGCATATTGGCTGTAGAACCTACATAATGCGCTACCTGTAATACAGGTTTCTGAGCCTCGGGATGAGCTATCAGTTTGGCTTTCGGGTGGTCGAGCATCTGCTGTGCGATACGTTCTAATGAGAATGCCTCATGTACGATACATGCTCCGTCCCAAAGTATCATATTCCGCCCTGTAACCTGATTGATATAACGTCCCAGATTTTTATCGGGAGCAAATATTATTTCCTGATCTTCGGGCAGCGACCTTATTATATGTTCTGCATTGGATGAGGTTACGATAATATCGCTCTCGGCTTTTACTGTCGAATCGCAATTGATATAGCTGACTACAATCGCTCCGGGATGTTTCTTTTTCAGTTCACGTAATCCTTCGCCCGAACACGAGTCTGCTAAAGAACATCCGGCTAATGTATCGGGCAGAACTACTTTTTTTGTAGGATTGAGTATTTTGGCTGTTTCCGCCATAAAATGCACACCACAAAAGACAATCAGATCTGCATCTGTCTTTTCAGCGGCACGTGCCAATTGAAGGCTGTCGCCCAGAAAATCGGCTATATCCTGAATTTCTCCTTTTTGATAGTAATGGGCAAGGATTATAGCATTCTTTTCCTTACGCATGCGGTTGATTTCGGCAACCAAATCTATGCCCTGTGGTATTTCGACATCTAAATACCCTTTTACAGGCAGTGTAGACAATGCTTTTTCTAATGTTGACATAATATTTCAGTAAGAGGATGCTAAGATAAGCATTATCGATAATATCTGACCTATAATTTTCTTTTTGTGCGTTTACGATGGGGGAAATACATCATTATTTTTCTTATGCTAGTTTGTTGCTGAATTGAAATGTTCAATTAAATTTACTTTAATCCTTACTGCGCGCAATCACAGATTGCTTGCCTTCCTTTTGCCCAAAGCCGCAAAAGGAAGCAAAAAGTCATTGCGCCACACTTACGGGCGATCCGTTAACTGATTGCAGGCGGAATCAAATAAGACGTCCTATCGGACTTTTTGAATTTGATTCTTTGCGCCCGCTTCACAGAACGGATACCTCGCCCTTAAAGTTAACGCCGCTTGGCTAACGCCCAATTACAAAAGCATATGTGATTTTCGTCCGTCAAGTTCTGGGCCTTGCCGGATGTCCGGGGTTCCCACTGTGAGAAGAAAAGCGTGAAAAAAACAAAAGGATTGCTAGGATAAACGTTTTCTTTTGTTTTAGCTTTCGAACACGAAGTGGGTCAGACAGAAGATACAGCCTTGATTTCTTGTTTCGTTTTGCATCAAGGCAAAATGAAAGACAAGCCTAAGAGGGCGCGTCAGTATAAACGAAAAGAACATTATAAAAAAAGACTCCGGATAGGGCTTTCTATCCGGAGTGTCTATATTAAGTTTGTATATTGAAAAGGAGAAGTCCTGCTTAATTCAATTTAAAGATACCGGGAACAAAACTTGCCGATACTTTTGCTCCACGTTCGGCTACCCCTGTCGAAATATCGGTACGGTATATATAGATACCATCATCCGTAGATACGGGGAGATAAACATATCCGCCATCGACAAGAACGGCAAAGCGGCGCCCTCCCGATCCGTTATGTACAGGAATACCTTCTACATCGGTTATTGTTTGGTTATAGAGGTCGACAATAGAGCATTTCAGGTCTTTGTCCGACCAGCGGTCAGCACTTGTCTGTGGATTGAGTGTACTTACTTCTGCAAATACCAGCCCGTTACCCAGATATACAGCGTGAGCAGGTTTCAAACCTCCCGAACCCGCTTCGAAATCAAAGAAATAAGAGGAATCGAAACCGGTAGTTCCTGCCGGAATACGAAGAAAACCTGCATGTTTGGTTCCTCCATTAGAAAAACCATTTGCCATAGACAAATTCGACATGGTATATAAATCGCCGTTCTCTACCTTAATAAATCCATTGGAAGCTGCCCAAGAACCTACTGCTCCGGTGCGTGTGTCCTGCATTACTTTCTCAAAAGCCAGTTCGGGATACGAATATACCGCCACAAATCCTGTATCTACATACGACGTAGCATAAGTATTAGGATTCATCTGGATATAAGACACATACACTTTCCCACCGCTAATTTCCATACCTGTGATACTTGGCCATTCGAGTTCCGATATAGGGGCAATAGGCACAGTTGTAGTTTTGGTGATAGATACACTGTTGATATCTACTGTGTAAAATTTGATCTGGTTACCGGAGGCAGCTTTATCCGGAATTTCCATTCCTATCATAGTATTGTTATCAGCCTGCGCAAAAGCACTTAACTTAGAGTCGAATATAAAGTTGTCGGTTTCCTGCAAATATCCGGCTGCATTACGGGTCATCCCGGTCACATAGTTTACACCAAGACCTCCGATACTGAATATAGTATTGTTAGCGATAGTATAGTCACGGTAGCCGCTTTGTTCGATACCTTTGCCTTTTGCATCGATAGTACCATTCATCAGGTCGTCAGTTGTAACCACATAATAGGTAGTAGTACCGCTGGATGTTATGCCGAGGCTCAGAACATAAGGTGCGTTCGGGGTTTCCTCTATTTCGGACAGGTCATCACATCCTGAAAAAGCCAGTACAACCCCTGCCATTACTAAATAACTTAGTTTTTTATATATGCTGTTCATTTTTTATTCTTGTTTAATTTTTGAGACCTTACCAGTTGATATAATAACGGAATTTCACATTGAACGCTCTTCCCGGTTTCTGCAACCTGTAATTGTCATACAGTTTGCGGTCGCCCAGATTAGTACATTCCAGAATTACATTGTATTTTCCTTTCTCCATTGCATATCCTAATGAAATATCGTGTGAAGCCTGACTTGGAATGATCTTTTTAGATGCTCCTGCGCCCAGTCCCGAGAACGAAAGGTAATATCCCTTGATCCAGTTCAGCGAATAATCGAATGTCAGCTCCGAATCTTTCATCCCAAAATTCTGAAAACTCAATCCTACCAATGCGTTACCAAATAAGTAAGGCACATTGGGTATACGTTCGCCATATGTCAGGTGTTCGATAATTCCGTCACCTGTATAGCCGTCATTCTTTTCGAAACGTTGCCTGTCTTTCAGATTCTGATAAGTAATATTCGCTCCGGCATGTAGAAGGTTTTTCCAACGGTAATCGATACTTCCTTCGAAACCGAAAGTACGAACCTTACCCAGATTCTCGTATCCTGTTGTAGGATTCGACGTAAGGCTTACTCCTTTGCGGATAAAATCCTTGGCATTGCGGTAAATACCTCCTGCTTCGATATGGAATGTATGATCCTGTATGGTTTGTTCGAACGTCAAGCCGATATTCACATTGTCGCTTTGCTCAGGTTTCAGGTCGGGGTTACGTTGCTGAACCAGCCCGTCTCCAAACATTTCGTTGCTCTCGGGCAAACGGTAAGCGTGTTCGTAAGATACTTTCGCCTGCAACTTTGGTAATATAAAGTAAGTAAAAGCAGCTCCATATCCCAGTTCGGTCTTACTGTCCGATACTTTTTCGAGTCTTTCGTCGTCCGTAAACTGATCGAATATTTTGTAAGAATCGCTGCTCAGGTTGTACAGTTTGGCAAATACATTGGCATTCCAGCGGTCGTACTTTATCAGCCAGCCTAAGCCTGTTATATTTTTATTCAGTTTCTGAGGTATTTTATTCGATTCATTATCGGGGTCTACCTTGTCGTGTATCTTGCGTTCAGTAGATGAGAATATGTGATTTAGAGTCAGCGACTGGTGCAAATCTATCATATAACTGACGTTTGCATTGACTGTCCACTCGTGGTTTTTAATCTTAGAGTCGGTATTGCTTCTTTCGCCATGGGCCGACTTAGGCACCCACTCGCCAAGCCAGTTATATTTACGTGCCAATGTATCTACGGTGAATGTATTTACACTGCTGTATGCTCCATATAGAGAAGCCGAAAGCCCTTCGACAAACAAATCGTCTTTTTTCCAGCGGAGCGAAGGTATCATCGATTCGCTTTTGGTTTTTACACCACCATACACGGCATCCATTGTAGCACCTGTTTGTACATCGTTATCGTCTTTCGACCAGATGAAACCGAACAACAGATAATCGGCATAAGATTTATCGGTAAGTCCTGTTTCCAAACGTACGCCACCCGAACGGTAGCCGTCATTGAACCGTTTTACCCATCTTTCGTCCACTTGTTTACCGGTGCTGAGGTCTACGATAGGGGCATATACTTTATAATCGTTGTCGGAGTAATTAAAGAATCCGTTCAAACGGAACGTAAAACCTGTTTTGGCATCGGTATATGCGCCATTCAGTGCGGCCTTGTGCGTATTGAACGACCCGAATGAGTAAGATGCATCGAGATAGTTGGCTGTTTTACGGGTAATTATATTCACCGCCCCACCCAGAGCATCGGCCCCGAGATTGACAGGCAATACTCCTTTGTAAACATCTATACGGTCGGCCATACTGGTAGAGATACTCCCCAAGTTGAAGGACGAACCGAAGTTATCCATCGGCACACCATCCAGAAAGAATTTTACCTGATTGCCCGAAAATCCGTTCAAACTGAAAGTGTAATTGGAACCTACACCTCCATCTTCACGTACGCGAACACTCGATATATTATTCAGCAGCTTACCCAGCGAGGCTGTAGTATTATACATTTCTTTCACATCTAATACCGAAACTGCATAAGCCAACTCCTGTTGCTTACGGGCTTCGGATTTCCCGATTACGGCTACTTCTTTGAGAGACACCGAGTTTTCGATCTCTATATCGGACACTTTGGTTATAGTACCGGCAGCGACGTTTACCGTTACGTTCTTTTCTTTGAGACCCATACCTGTTATCACTAAGGTTTGGTTTCCGGCAGGGATTCCCGATATACGGTAATATCCTTTATCGTTTGTATATTCTCCTTTGGTAGTACCTTTTACCTGAACCAGAGCGGTTTCTACAGGTTGGGAACGCTCGTCGACAACACGTCCTTCGATGGCTCCGGCTCTGTTATTCTGGGAAAATGAGTACTGGTTAAAAATAAAAAAACACAAACACCATACGAATAAGTGTTTATGTTGCATTAAAGGCCTTAACCTTGCTATTGCATTAGTTAGCATAGATACTTTTGTAAAATAATACATTTCAATTCATTATCAGATTGCAAAAGTATGATAAACGAGAGCTTTACGCAATCACCATTTATATGTATTTTAGAGCACCGGAATACCTGCATATAGGGATACGGTATAAACAATATAAACGGAAAGGGAGGCTGCTTCTCCCGAAGTAACCTCCCCAAATGTCAAAACTGATTTAGAAGAATTCTGAACCGTTTTTCTTTGAAAAAATTAGTAAGTCGTATTCTGTGGATCAAAATTTGTCCAACCAGCTAACCAGTTATCAGCAGCTGCATCGCTGGCGAAAGCTCCTACGTAAGATACTTTATCGAAGCCCGACTGTAATGCCGCATCCGTAAACGCCGCTGCACCTAATAGCGGACTGTCTGCCGAAGGAGCGTAGCTCGGGCTTGCAATCAGGCTGTTGGGTTGTTTCAGTTTCAGGTCTGAAATATTATCGTATACTTTATTGTTATTGGCTGTCAAACGGAAGAATGTACTTGAGAATGAAGGCTTGCCTGCATCTGAGATTGTCTTACCATCGGTTGACAATTGATCCAGATAGTTCTTGTTGATATCGCTACCCAAGATAGTCATACCCGCAAAATAGAGGTTCTGAAGTTTCAGGTTGCCATCGGTTGCTGCTGTTTGTGTAGTACCTTTTTCGTTATCAAGGATCAATCCTACAGGGAATCCTACAGCTACCGAGTTGAAACAGTTCAGGCGTGAGTTACGACGGATATGCATAGCAGCCTGGAAAGTTCCCAGTTTAGAACCGTTATCAGGAAACATGTCTCCACCTGTAATGTACTGAGTTGTGTTGGCGAAAGAAGCATCCTGCCCGATCGGCCCTATAAATGTTACATTACTGAATACAGCTGATGTAAAAGGTGTAGTTGCTACACCATCCTTATTATTGTCCGATTCGAAACCGTTTGACAAAGAGTAATCGGCTATTTTAGGATGACGTACCGACAACAGGAACTGAAGTTTTCCGCTGAAACCGTTATCGGTATCGAAATCATCGTCCCAACCGTGGTATGCTACCAGATATTTTGCACTTACAGTACCTCCGAACCACTCGTAAGAGTCGTCGTTGCTGTACGATACCTGAATGTGGTCGAGTTTTGTTCCGCTACCTACCGAACCCAAAGTCAAACCATTGATCTCCTGGTCTTCTTTGAACGGATAACCTGCAAATTCGATACGTACATAGCTGAGTACTCCCGAGTTATCAGTGTCGTCGCTACCTCCGTGGTCTGCATTAGGTCCACCTTCTATGGTCATTACATTTCCATTATTTTTAGCCTTACCTAAAAGAATCACTCCACCCCAGTCACCCGGTTTACGACTTCCTTTTGCCTGATTAGAAGTAAATATAATAGGAGCGGTTGCCGAACCCTCAGCCATAATTTTACCGCCACGTTGAACGATCAGGGCAGCTTTGGTCGCTTTATCACCTTTGATTATAGTTCCCGGCTCTATAGTTAGTGTAGCACCTGCGTCTACATACACCCATCCTTTCAGTACATAGGTTCCTTTTTTAAGGGTATGGCTTTCTTTTATCGTAAACTCCTGATCACCATTACCGATCTGAGTACCATCACCAAACAGGATCTGCTCGGTCGTACCACCGCCGCCACCGGAATTATCATCACCATTGTCACTACATGCCGATAATACGACTGCTGACATAACAAATAACATCTTAGCGAAAAAATTAAATGTTTTCATCTTGAATAATCTTTTATTTAAAAAGGTTTGCATTTTATTAGTCTGTTTTTATATGATTCTTAAAAATTCAGTCTTGCCGTTACCGAGATATTTCGTCCGGGTTTGAATTCTTTGGTAACCTGTTCACGTTCTTGTAAGTTCCCTTCGCTGTCTTCGAACTTGGGAAATTGTTTGAATTGCACTTTCTGTGCCAATATATCTTTGATTCCTGCATTGATCTCCCACATTTTGCCAAACTTTTTGGTTATCGAAAAATCGATTGTATTGCGGGGCATTTCGTACATATCGGGGATATCGTTATTGATGCTCGATCCTTCACTGGTATCTACTTTACCGATACCTACTATACGCTTACCGATGATATTGTACAGGAGGCTCGATGTCAGTCCCCAATTGTCATTCTGATAGAACAACCCTGTATTGATAAGGTATGGCGATTGTCCTTGCATCGGGCGGTCGTGGTCATTAATCGCATCTTCGGCAAATTTCACTTTACTGTCTATTATTGCCCCATTGAATGTCAGCGACAGGTTTTTCAGTCCTATAAAGTCCAAGCTCTTTTTGATATCAAGCTCTATACCGTAGTTGTTTGCCGATTTGGCATTGATAAATGTATAGGTATAACTACCACCTGCATCCAGATATGTCCATTCGATAGGATCTTTGAAATTTTTGTAAAACAACGCGAGCGAGATGATCTCCGATGAGGATGGATAAAACTCGTACCGTACATCGAAATTGTTTATATAGGCAGGTCTCAGATCGGCATTCCCCCTCACATCACTAAACATATCGAAATCGTAGTAAACCGATGATGATACTTCGCGGAACTCCTGACGGTTGATCGAACGCCCGTAAGCCAATCTTAGCAGATTCTGCTTATTGATGGTATAAGAGATATTCAGCGACGGGAATATATCGGTATAGGTATAATCGGCTGTTTTAGTTGTATTTTCCTTTATGGTCGTGTAGCTTTCGAGCTCCATCTTGTTATGCTCGATACGTGCTCCGGCATATATATTCCATTTATCGATGGGCAGGTTTACTGCTACATATCCTGCGGCAAGGGTATTTGTACCCGAATAGCTGTTACGGTTGTCGGTATCTTCATAGATGTACAACTTATTGGCATCGTAATTTTCGGGGATCAGTATTTCGTTAATTACGTCCCTGTATGCAAAATCCTCAGGCATATTGTTGCGGTTCCAACGGTAGTAGAATGCCCTGTTCTTGTAGTTACGGTCACGGTATTCGCCGTAAGCCCCGGCTTTCAGTACCGGTTTCAAACCGTTGTCGAAACTGAATGTATGCGAGTAGTTTGTTCCCAGCGAATAAGTATATTCATCTACATTGGTAAAATCGCGGCTTATCTGGTTCTGGTCTATCATCAGTTGTCCTTCGTAAGCATCACCTACAAAACCATTCTCGTCCCAGTTAATCATCCTGCGGTCGGGTTGTTTTTTATTGGCATACGAAAATCCCAGTGTCCAGTCCAGATTATCCTTGTCCGAAAGCATGTGGTTACCGGCAAACTGTCCCGAATAGGTCATACGGCTGTTGTAGATATATTCAGCCTTGCGCTGTATATACAATGCACTGATGTACTGGTACCCGTCGCGGTCGGTATAACGATTGCGTCCCAACTGGTTGAATATATTCCTGAACTCAAACTTATTCCTGTCATTCGGCCTGTATATCAGGTTAGCCAAAGCTCCTACCCTAACATCGGTAGTGTATTGGTCGTCGGTATATTTATACAGGTACACAGGTTCGTCTTTTGCCGAATCGTACACTCCGTAACGGGAGTTTTCCATATCGGTATAAGTTTTAGTTGTGTTGCTGTAGTTGAGGGCAGCTATCAATCCCCAGAGACTATTATCGCCTGTCTGGTATTTACGATTGATAAGGAAGCTGAAACGCTGATCGGGCAATGGCTTTTTGCTTTTAACAGCCCAGTCATTGTTGAAACCGTTTTGTGTGGCATCCGTAACTGCTGCTGCATCACTGTTATCGAGACTTCCTTTTACAGATCCCGAGAGTGAGCGCATTCCGCTGTCGAATCCTAAGAAATCGGTTCCGCTACCTTTATTATACTTAAAATCATTAAATTGAGTTTGGGTATTTACTCCCAATCCATAACTGATTTGCATAGCGTTTTCGTTAGGGATACCTTTGGTTTCGACCTTTATGAATCCTCCCGAAAAATCGGCGGGCAGCTCGGGCTGAGGCGATTTCACGATCATGATATTCTCGATCTGCGAACTCGGTATAATATCGAACGAGAATGAACGTGTATCCGATTCGGAACTGGGTATCGCACTGTTATTTACCCAGACATTGTTATAACGCTGCGACAAACCTCTGGCTACCACAAACTTATCATCCAGAATAGATATTCCGGGAATACGCTTGATTACTTCGGAAGCATCTCTATCCTGACTTTTAGATATTTGCTGAGCCGATATACCGCTGACCACACTCGTCGAATTTTTCATTGAGTTGAGTAGCGCTACTTCAGAGTTGATACGTCCGAGCCCTACTACGACTACTTCATTCAGAGCCTGAGCCGATTCGTACATGGGAATGTCTAATGTTGTAACCTCACCTTTTTTTACTTCTACATCGGTAATCTCAAGTGTTGTATACGACAGGTACGAAGCTACTATCGTATATTTTCCGGGTGCAAGGCGCATTTCGTAGTTACCATCTACGTCAGACGATGCTCCTGTAGATGCGTTTTTCACCGAAATGGCAACACCGGGAAGCGTTTCGTTGCTTTTGGCATCGACAACGGTTCCTTTAATCGAAGTTTGAGAAAATAATGAGAAGGAACAGAATAGTAAGATTAACATGAAAGCCGCACGTAACAAAACGTAATCTGGCTTATTTTTTAATACGGATCTTTTTAGGTGCATATAATTTTCAAATTTTGACTACACAAAGCACCTTTATTTTTGTTACGCTTAATTTACATCCGTAAGAAGAAAAACTAAAGAAAATGTTACGTTTCGGTTTACAGCTCATTACCAAGAAAATACAAATTCAGGAGGGAGAAAAGTTTATTATTTTCAGTTTCTCGTTGATATTATTTTTCTTATCTTTTTTCAAAAACAGTTATATATAAATTATTTTTATAACTCATAGACATTTAAACAATCAGCTAATTATCAAATACATAAACAAAATACAGAAATCATAAATCATTAAAATAAGTTAAAAATAAAATTTAGAAAAACAATTTACCCATATAAGCTGTTAACCTCTTATAACCGAAATATCAAAATATTCTAATCGGAATACTATATTACCTTAAAATACATTTTGTACTATAAACACTCAAACATTATGTATAAAAGAACAAGAAAAACACATCCGTCGATCTGCCCCTCACAAAGTATTACATCAAGAAATGCTGATGTACGTCCGTTGGAGGATATTGTGTATACCAATTTCGTGATCCATTAATTGTATTTCATTTTTTTTACGTACTCCGGTATTTTTAAACTATTTGATTAGCAGCCATTTGCTATATCCTATAATTTAAAAGATACCATTGATTGTTGGATTAGTTATCAAATTCGACCAAGGCATTCCATCCTATTTTTAACATATGGTGCTATCCTCTTGTTTTTCCATGTGAAAGACAGAGCAATGATCCATATTATTTACACATTGGTTATCAACACCTTATATAAAACCTTAAATTTAATATTATGAGTAAAAAATGGACTGTCTGCCTCATTGGCATTTTGGGAGGGATTTCGCTTGCTCTTGTACAGAACAAGGTCTCCCCGTGTATTACTCTTATAATGGATGCTTTCGACATCAGTATGTCTAAAGCCGGATTATTAAGTTCTATCTTCGCTATTATGGGTATGCTGGCTGCATTGCCCTCATCTATCATCATCAAAAAGCTCGGAGTAAAAAAAGCCGGACTGTTTTCTCTTTTGTTCGCTATTGTAGGCTCTTTGGTAGGGGTCACAACTAGTAGTGTAACCGTTCTTATTATCAGCCGTGTAATCGAAGGATTCGGCGTAGGTGTCATTGCGGTTATCGCACCTTCTCTCATCTCGATGTGGTTTCCGCCTGCCAAAAGAGGCTTACCAATGGGTATATGGGGATCGTGGATGATGGTGTCGCAGGCTGTACTCTTCATTATCAATGCACCTCTTACACAACGGTACGGATGGCAAGGGATGTGGTGGTTCGGACTGGGAGTCTGTATACTGATGGCTGTCCTGTGGATTATCTTTATAGATACGCCTTCGAAAGAAGAAAACCACGCGAATATCGAATCGCAAACCGTTTCTATCAAAGAAGGAATCAACTCTAAAACCGTCTGGATACTGGGTCTTGTAGCTACCTGCTTTACTTTCATTTCGTTTGGGTTCGTTACATGGATTTCATCTTACTGGAGCAGTATTACAGGCTGGTCTATTAATGAGACAAATAGCTGGATAAGCCTGCTCTATACTGTAGAGATTGCATATGCCATTATAGTCGGCTTTATTCTCAATAAAGTAAAAAACAGGACAAAATTCCTCGTTATCGGATTCATAATCTACGCATTGGTAGCATTCTTGTGCTTCGAAGCCAAAGCTACTGCTATGATTATAGCCCTCGTATTTATTTACCCGATGTTCGACGCACAGATACCCTGTACGTTATGGACTCTCGGGCCACAAATAGCAAAAAGACCCGAATTGGCAGGTGTTGCACTCGGTGTATTAAATATTGGTTTGAATTTAGGCACTATTATCGGTGCGCCGGTAACAGGTTGGTCTGTCGAATCGTTCGGCTGGTCAGGCGCATCCATACTATTTGCATCCATTGCTCTTATCGGTGGAGCATTTGCCACGCGGGTCAAAATTCAGTCTTAACTACTTACCAAAAAACATTTTTTATTAACCTCAAAAAATTATGATTATGCACAAAATTATTGATTTTCATTCGCATTTAGGAGACATCTTTATGTATCGCAAAAATGTTATTTACGATCCATGTACCAAGTTGCCGGCAGGTTCTTACGATCCGTTCGATCAACACGCTCTCGACAGGTTCGAAGGCCCTTTTCTCGATCCCAATAAACCCGAAGAGGTGAAAAATGTTATCGATATGACAGCCCTTGTTAGCTGGACATGTACTTTGGAAAGACTTACCAGACATCTGGACGCAAGTAACATTACCAATGTTTGTATGTATCCGGTTGCACCGAATATCTTCTTCGAAGATTATCTGGCTGCATCAAAAATCGAAACCCGGATTATTCCGTTCACGTGTATAGACCCTCGCCTGAGCCCCGAACAAGTAGGAGAACAGGTTCTTCGCGACTATCACAGGGGAGCAAAAGGATTGAAGATACATCCGATATTGCAAAAGCTATCATTGAGCGACGCACGCGTTATAGCTGCCCTCGAAGCATGGGAACAAACAGGCTTATGCGTAGTCAGCCACACAGGTATCAACTCCTATTATCCGCCGGCTCTTTCTGTTGACAATGAGGTGCCCGAAAACGGAGACGTTAAGTACTTCATAGAATTGGCTAAGAAATTCCCGAAGATTCCTATGGTCGCTGCTCATGCAGGAGGTTTGACCGGAGGCGAAGAGGATATTCTGTCAGAAGGAATGAAAGGATACGACAACCTGTGGGTAGATACTACTTTCCGCTCGGTAGACGGTATGAAGAAACTGGTCAAAGTTTTTGGCGAAGACAGGGTATTGTTCGGTGTAGACAGGCCTTTCAGCCGTACAGACACATCGGTTGAAATCTGTTTCGAAGCCTTCGGACAATGGACTGCCCTTTCCGAAAAAATAATGTACACTAACGCCGCCAAGATTATGCAAATGATCTAAAACACACTTACTACAACAGGCTGGTGCGTTATACAATAGCGATTCCGATATAACTAACACCAGCCTGTTTCTTTTTTAACCTTAAATTTAATACTATGATGAACACTCGATGTTTTATTCTTCTAGGTTTTCTTTGCTTCAGTGTGTTAGGTTATTCGCAGAGTGATAAGCTCGAAATAGGGCTGAATTTCGAAACCAGCCATGTTATCGAAGGACAGGTTATTTCGGATATGCCCACAGTAGAGGGTTATCTTAAGTACAGGGTAGTACCATCTTTTGTGATCACGGGAGAAGGACGGGCTGCAATTGCCGAAAAAAACGGCAGCCATTATAAGGAAATCCTCTGGTCTCTGGCTTACGAAAAGCCGCGTCTTTATCTGGCATTATTCAGCATCTACAACTTTGCTCTCGATCCGGATGGCAACTACTTTAATTTCAGCAAAAAGAAGACCAATCATTTTCTCGAAATAATAACAATAGGAAAACCGTTTAGAAACAACGCATTTACCATAAATTACAATGTTTATATACTCGGTAAACATGACCTCAGGTACGATAGTGAGAATAAAGCGAAGCAGCAATATACATCTTATCTCGAATTCAGTTATCCGTTTACGGCATACGATGTAGCGATCAATCCTTTTGTAGGGAGCGGCTTTGCCCTGAATGGAGCCAAAGGTCACTATACAGTACTTACTGTTGGCGACTCGGGGTCACATTTCAATGGATTTAGGGTTGTGAATGTAGGTGTTTCTCTCAGTAAGGATATTAAAATCGGTAACTATAAGATACCGCTAACGATTAGCCCTAATTTTAATCCTTCGGGACAGTACGCCCATGTACAAGTCAAAATCAAATTGCTTTAAATCAAAGCAATTAAAAACGGAAAGAGTTGTGGTATTTATCACAACTCTTTTTTTTTATTACGAACTTCAAATTCAGTTCATTTTGAAAGTATAATACCAACCGAATAAAATAGTTATTGAGTATATTTGCCATAACCTAAATAACACAACCGAGACAGAAAAATAGCATAAACAAAGTACTACATTATATATAAAACCAATAACTTAAAGTTAGACTATGAGTGCAATGAAAACACCCGGAGTGTATATCGTAGAAAAAAATGCATTCCCCAATTCGGTAGTTGAAGTAGCTACGGCCATCCCTGCTTTTATAGGTTATACCGAGAAAGCGATGAGTGATAATAAATCGTTGCTGAACAAACCATGGCGTATAACGTCTATGGCAGAATTCAGGACATATTTCGGTGAAGCGCCCAAACCTAAATTTACCTTAACTGAGGATACGAAAACTCCATCTCTTATCTTCAACGGAAAAAGTTATGCATTGGATCGTACAGATAAGTATATACTGTATTATAATATGCTACTTTTTTATGCTAATGGCGGAGGTTCATGTTATGTGGTGTCAGTTGGTGATTATACTGCTGATATAGAAAAAGAAAAGCTGGAGCAAGGCATGATTCCTTTAGTTAAAGAGTCAGAACCTACAATGGTAATTATACCCGAAGCAGTAACACTTAAAGCTGAGGACTGTTACGCACTGCAAGCCTCTATGTTAAAACATTGCGGTTATGAAACGAAAAACCGGTTTGCCATACTTGATATCCATAATGGATACAAAGAAAGGAACTCTCCTGATGGAGACGTTATTGATCTATTTAGAAATAATATAGGCAATGAGTTTCTTGATTCCGGAGCTGCATACTATCCATGGATCAATGCATCTATCGTACAGGAGAACGAATTTAATTTCGAGAATTTGGATATTGCTAACTTGCAGGCTTTACTAAAAAAAGAGCTGGAACTGACTTCTTTTGATCAGGATAAGAAAGCCACAATACAAGCCTATATTGATGGATTGAAAAAAGGATTGTCAGATGTTGAACAAAGTACACTTCACAAAGTACTATCCCAATTAAGCCCATTATACAGAAATATAATGAACGAAATACGGATAACACTTAATCGGCTGCCGGTATCGGCTGCCATGGCAGGCATATATACAATGGTAGATAATACCAAAGGCGTTTGGAAAGCTCCTGCAAATACCGGAATCTCAGCGGCAATCAGTCCGACTGTAAATATTTCTCACGAAGGACAGGAAGATCTGAATGTGCCGTTAAGCGGAAAAGCGGTAAATGCTATCCGCACATTCACAGGAGAAGGTATAAAAGTATGGGGAGCACGTACTCTGGATGGAAATTCTCTCGATTGGAGATATATCAATGTAAGGCGGACAATGATTATGTTGCAGGAATCTGTAAAAAATGCTGCACTCGCATATGTCTTCGAACCGAATGAAGCCAATACATGGGTTAGCGTAAAAAGCATGATATCCAATTTCCTCAATAGTATATGGAAACGTGGAGGATTGGCCGGTGCTGTACCTGACGACGCTTATAGCGTACATGTAGGATTAGGAGAAACAATGACTCCCGAAGATATACTCGAAGGTACAATGCGCATAACGGTATTAGTTGCCATTGTACGCCCTGCTGAATTTCTTGAAATTACATTCCAACAACAAATGCAAAAGAGTTAACAATTATATATAAACTTCCGGGTTGTATTAATTATAAAATCAAATTACTTAAAAACGAAAAGAGTTGCGGTACATACCACAACTCTTTTTTTATCGGGTTTGGGTTCAATTCATTTTGAAAGTATAATAGCAACCGAATAAAGCAGTTATTTCATATATTTGTCATAACCTAAACAATATTATCGATGCAGGAAGATAGAATAAACAAAGCTCTGGAACTTCACAAACAAGGTTTTAACTGTGCGCAATCGGTTTTTGCAGCTTACGCCGACTTGTATAATCTCGATAACGATACGGCTTTGCGCCTCTCCACTTCTTTCGGCGGAGGTATCGGCGGCATGCGCCATGTGTGCGGTGCGGTTTCGGGCATGGCTATGATTGCCGGACTCGAAACCGGAACATCTACTCCCCATGATAAAGAAGGCAAAAAGCAAAATTATGAACAGGTGAAACTTTTAGCTGAAAAATTCGAAAAAGAGCACGGTTCTATTATCTGCAAACAACTTTTAGGTCTGGAAGAGTGCGCAACGGTTGTCAAAAAGAAACCTTGTAATGAGTATATCCGTTATTGCGCCCAACTGATAGAGGAAAACTTATTACAAAACACATAATCCCATATTTTATACCTCCCTTTCGACAATCGGTTAAAACTGCCGGATGTCGATTTCCCCATCAAGTAAAGGTTTTACCTGCTGCACAAAATCGTGAAAAGCCGGGGTATTGCAATGTGCGCTGAAAGCTTCATCGTTGATATACTCCTCATATACAATAAATTCCGAAGGATTCTCCACATTCCTGTACACGTTATAAGACAAATTTCCGGATTCGGTCTTGGCTGCCTCTATCAATGGGGACACCAATGATAAATATTCGTTCTCTTTGCCTTTAACAATACGCACTTTAGCTAATACATTTTTCTGTTTCATAGTCAATATTTCTGTTTAATTTTATTGTTAATATCCATCAGTAGTTGAAAGGAGTTCTTTTCAATTATTAATACTTATTTCTTTACTGCGCGTAATAGGAGATTGTTTTCACTCTATTTTATTAATAACGCCCGTCAGGTTCTGACATCGACGTAAAGCTCGGGGCACCCGTTGTGAGAAGAAAGCGTGAAAAGACAAAAGGACTGCTACAAAAAACGTATTCTTTTGTCTTAGCTTTCGAACACGTAACGGGTCGGGCTTGCAGGTGCAATCTTGATCTTTTGCTTCGTTTTGCATCAAGGCAATTAACAATCGAGGAGCCAAGGCGACTCAAAATGAAGAACAAACCCGATAGGGTGCGTTAGTAAATAAATAAATAAATATTATGTAAAAGCTCCTTTCCTACAACCGAATCGCATTATTTAATACAACAAAAGTAATATCAGATTATATGAGGGACTTTTCTGTATAATTCAAAGAATCTTTCTATTCAGCTCATTTTTTCATTTTTTGTCTGTTTTCGGATGGGGCATATCCGTATTTTTGCTTAAAGAGGCGTGAATAATGCGTTGCATTTTCGAACCCAACCATATAGCAAACATCCGTTATGCTTAATGCAGTATTCAGAAGCAGTTCTTTTGATTTTTCGAGTCTCTTTTCCCTAATCCATTTCGATGGAGGGAGACTGCAAACAGCCATAAAGTCACGTTTGAAACTGGATAAACTTCTGCCCGATAGAAAAGCCAATTCTGGCAAAGAGATGCGCTTAGTATAGTTTTGTTCCATCACGGATATAATGTCAGACTTGATTGGTTGCCTGAGTTGCAGAATCTGTCTCAACAAGCCATTATCAGTCAACGCAAGACCATACAATAATTCCATGATCTTCAGCCGCAACAATCCCTGATCGATATTTTCGGGATTATCGAAATAGGGCTTTATAGAATTCAGATATGCTTTCAGATGCCGGTTTACCGGTTTTGGACAAGTAACTACGGGCTCATCCGTCGGGGTTAGTTTTACATCTGCCATTTTTACGAAATCTTTCAGAAATTCATCTTTCAAAAAGAATAACATACAACCGTAAATATTATTATTGCCGGGATTCCCCTCCTTCCTGAAATCCCATATAGTCGCTTTCTCCAACAATATCATATGGTCTTTACTTACCACATGCTTTCGCCCTCCGTTAGTCAGGGTATTCTCCCCGTCTAATACGAATAACAGCAAATGCTCTTCGAGAAACATGCTTCCTGTACTCTCGCGGGTATGCTCGAAAGAGGCGATAGCCAGAAAGTCGGAAACCCTCAGCAAACCGTAATTGGAGGGAGACTGCATAAAAAAAGCCGGAACTTTAGGGTACTTCATATGCGTTGTTCAAGGTCTTAAAACACGAATTGTCTTACAAATATGCAAAGAAATAATGTGGCGGACAATTTCGGAGGGTATGTTCTCGGGTAAACAAATCGGGTATCTTTTCTTCCATCCTATATAATTATAATAAACAGCAATAAATGGTACGAAAAAAGGAATTACTCCAAGCCATTCTTTGTATCTTTGTAAGACAGGAAGAACCAATCTGCCGGGATGTTTTATCTATAAGGAAAAGGATAAAATATCTTGACTGGTCAAAAACAACAGATAAATAAAAAATAACGAAAATGCGTCACACTTGTCACTTTACAGAGGATAAATCACTGAAAACAAGAATCATGACAGGGTGACAAAAGTGACACGGGTGTCACCTTTTTGTAGAAGGTTGTTTACTTATTGTCACCCGGTAAACCAAGCTAAAACAGAAAATCATAAAACCCATATATAACAAAATGTTACAGTTCAATATCGAGAAACCGAAAGACGAAATCCGTCCTTATTTACAAGAAAAAATAGATAACCTTACCAAGCCTAAAGGCTCCCTCGGGGTACTGGAAGAACTAGCCATGCAGATAGGCTGGGTACAACAGACTTTGGAACCGAAACTGAACCATCCGTGTCATATCGTATTTGCCGGAGACCACGGTATTGCCGCCGAAGGTGTCAGTCCCTCTCCACAGGAAGTTACGTACCAGATGGTCGCCAACTTTTGGGCAGGCGGCGCAGGCATCAATTTTCTGGCACGTCAGCACCAGATCGATCTACAGGTGGTGGATGCAGGTGTAAACTTCGACTTCAAGCCCGAAGATCCTATTATCGACAAAAAGATACGTAAAAGTACCTGCAATTACCTGCACGAGGCTGCTATGACCCGCGAAGAGATGGAGTCGGCCATAGCACGTGGCGCCGAATGTACGCAGGCTTGTTTCGACAAGGGTTGTAATATCATAGGCTTCGGCGAGATGGGAATCACCAATACATCGTCTTCTGCCCTTTGGATGTCTTATATGGCAAACGTACCTTTAGCGGATTGTGTAGGTGCAGGTTGTGACGATTCGGGTAAGATAATCGAACACAAGTATAAAGTACTGAAACAGGCTCAGGAAAACTACAAAGGCGATGCTTCGCCCGAAGATATTATCCGTTATTTCGGTGGATTCGAAATGGTAATGGCAGTCGGTGCTATGCTGAAAGCTGCCGAACTGAAAATGCTTATCCTTATAGACGGGTTTATCATGACCAACTGCCTTCTGGCTGCATCCAAATTAAATCCTAATGTTCTCCATTATGCTATATTCGGACATCAGGGAGACGAAACAGGGCATAAACTGATACTGGAGCACCTGAATGCAAGACCAATACTTCACCTAAGCTTCCGCCTCGGAGAAGGAACCGGAGCTTTGTGTGCATATCCTATAATTGATTCATCCGTGCGGATGATCAACGAGATGAATTCGTTCAAGAAAATACAGGTGACTAAATACTTTTAATGGAAAACGGGAGGACTCGATGCTTAAGTCCTCCCGTTCTTTATATTCTATTACAACACCAGTTCTTTGAACAGACACCGGGCTGTATCGTCTAAGTTTTCCGAAAATCCGGGATGAGGTCTCGATGTCTGAATACAAGCACTTTTCACGGCGGTCAGCCATCTGAACCGTTCGGGTATATCAAGCCGGGCAATAGCTCCTCCGTCTTTGTCTCCATTAGCGATCTTTTCGAATGCGATCAAAGCTTCCCTTGCCGCATCCAAATCCAGTTCGCTACAGAAATGGCCGAGGCGGTTTTCGTCAAAAGCATATAACATCCTGATATACTTCGCCTTTTTCGAAAACAGTATAATGCCTGTATTGACGAACTCTTCTCGTTCGACTTTGGGCACAATACGTATTACGGCATATTCATATAAGTGCTTCTCTGGCATGCTTAGCTTCGTTTACGAACAAACCGGAATGCCGGATTCGCTCTGTTAAGAAATCATAGTACACATTCTTAATATCTTCGGGAGTCTCTTCTTCCCCACCCCAGTTCAACCAGTCATCGGGCAGAAGATCTACAATCTCCCTGATCTTCTTATCGGTCAGCAATTCTTTGAATTCTTTATCGACCCTATCCAACTCCGAAGCCTGAGACAATAACACATGGTCTTTGATCTGTGGAAAGGGGCTGAGGGCATACTTTTCCCAATTGACCCACGAATGATGGAAGTAGAGCGATGCTCCGTGGTCTATCAGCCACAACTCTTTGTGCCAAAACAGCATATTGGTATTACGGGCTGTACGGTCTACATTGGTCAGGAAAGCGTCCAGCCATACAACTTGCGAAGCAAGCAAGGGATCTACAGTGGTCATCACCGGATCGAAAGTTAATGCTCCCGACAGGAAGTGCAATCCTAGATTCAGACCGCGGCTGCCTTGCAGGAGGTCTTGTATCTCCTCATCGCCTTCGGTACGTCCGAAAGCCTCATCGAGGTGTATAAAAACATATTCGGGAACCCTGAATCCCAGAGTGTGGGCAACCGCCCCACCAAGCAATTCGGAGACAAGAGCTTTCGTGCCATGCCCTGTGCCCCTGAATTTCAGTACATATTTGAATCCGTCGTCGGCATCAGCCAATGCCGGCAGCGATCCGCCTTCACGTAGAGGCATTATATACCGGATAACATTTACGGTACGTAGATTCATCTTTTTACAACCTTTCTTTTTTTAGGGTAGTAAAGATAGGGGTTTCTTTTTGATTGGATATATTCCGTCCACAAACTATTTTAATGACTATATTTGGAAAACGTTTGGTTAAACAACTGACTATGAAAACTTACGGAACATTTACTTTAATTGCGATACTAGGGCTCCTTTTTCTCTCCATATTTGCAAACATCTACGAGTTTCCGGAAGATGAAGCCGCAGGCAATATTAATGCCGACGGTACATTGGTGCTGTCGGTTATCTATTTTCTTATAAGCTTATTAGCTGTAATATATGGTATCCGAAACGGTTTGAGGAAGAACTTCTTTTTAGCTTATCTTATTTACCTGATAGGTGCATTCTCCTTTCTGAGGCTTGTTTATATACTGATATTCTATTTTCAGGGATAACTTACTGGTGTATCTTAATAATCTTTGCGGATTATCTTAAGGAAAGAAAGAACCCTTTTGTCCCTTGCTCCATAGTTTTCAACCATCAGGTAGAGCGACCGTTTATATACGTTACGCACCATAGATTGGTCTGTTTTCTTCCAGAGTAATTTAAGATGAGGCAATAAGCCTTTCGATCCTAATGTTTGCGCGACCGATTCGTCGGGGTATTGTTCCAAACGACGTATATACCACATCATCTTTCGCACAGCCTTTTCGTGTTCATTACATAAACGGATAGGGTTGATCATATCTTCGATTGTCAGATATTCGAGAGTAATATTTACTGTATTATCCTTTTTCCATCCTCTTATTTCTGCTGCTGATAATGCTGTATTATGACGTGTATGTTTTTCTGCGAGCTTATTCTCAGATTGTATTGTAGTCGAAACGCTAGTAGTTGCTATTGGCTTAGCCTGCTTCCCAAATAGTCTTCTGAAAACTGATATCCAGACCCTAAGTCCCAGCGACCCGTATTTCAAATATATAATAATGACTACACCAAACATCAGTACTATAACAACTACAGCTATAGTCAGTATATCGTTATAGCGCTTAGACTTGGCTGCTGTCTGCTCCCGTTCTTCATTTCTTTTTTCAACATCCAATTCTTTTCGTTTTTGTAGCTTGACCTGATTGGCATTTAACAAAATACGAACCGATCTTTCGGCATCGGCGATTTGGTCTCTTTCGCCTTTTCTGATCTCATTATCCTCTTCTTTAAACTTCCGGATTTCTCTCTTCCGATAACTTTCTACAAAATCGACCATTTCGTCAATATCCCAGTCTATAGAATTTTGTCCGTCGATAATTCGAGCGCGGAAAGGGGAAGCCACCGACAGGTTACTCACACTTATTTCCACTCCCTGATCCACCCAGAAATCTACTACCCTGAATAACACCTCCCGGTACATTCCTTCGGTATAGGTAGCCTGTGCCACAGTCGCCAATATACTGCGTGCTGTACGGCTGGTAGCTTTGGCTCCATGGCGGGATAAATAGTGAAGCATTACAGGATCCAGATTTTGAGATGCCACATACAACGGGCTTTCTGCTTCATTTTCGGGATTCAGGCTAACACCTTTACGTACAAGAATATCTACAAGTGTCGTATCTCCGCTTTCTATAGCAATATCAAGTACTGTACGCCCTTGCAGTCCTGCCATAATTTCATTAGCCTCAGTATCTCCGTATTTTCCCTCTTGTTTAATCCTGTAATTTACATTTGCACCTTTTGAGGCCAGCAATTGGGCTACACGTTTAGATTTATCCCTTATCGCTAACATTAACAAGCTTTGCCCGTAATAGTCGGTTATATCAGGTGATACACGCTGAAGCAGATAGTTTGTGACCTGGGTATAATTATTTTGACGAACAGCAGACAGCAACCCCTGCTCCATCTCTGAAGTTGCTCTTTGTTGGGCATATCCATTTAAGGGCAGAACACCGACAACAAACAATATATATAAATACAACCGGCTCACTGATTATTCTTTCTGTTCTTCTTCTCCGATTTGCGCATAGGCTTATTTCCTCTGCGGGGTTTAGGCACAGGCTTATTCATTGTTTCCAAGAATGAAAGTACACGGCTGTCTTTTGTTGCATAATTTTCGGCCATCAGATACAACGAACGTTTATAAACCTCACGTATCATATATACGTCTACACTTGCCCATAATAACTCGAGATGAGGAAATAGACCTGCTTCGCCCAATGTCCCGGCTACCGCTTCATCTGTATATTGTTCCAGACGGCGCATATACCACATCATGCGGCGGATAGCTTTTTCGTGTTCGTTTTGCAAACGGATCGGATTGATCATATCTTCGATAGTAAGATACTCCACTTTGAGACCTATAGTATCGTCAACCGTCCATCCTCTCTTATTATTAGCAGATATAGTTGTGATTGTCGGTTTGGGTTTATGCTTCTCCTCTTGCACGGGAGAAGGCTTAGCAGGCTGAACATTGGCCGGTTTCGGCTTGGTTTGCTGATTTCTTCTGTTCTGATTCTGATTTTGCCGGTTATTCTGTGTATTATTTTGATTCTGTTGATTTTGATTATTCCGGTTTCTTGAAGGAGGCGGAGCCTGTCCCGACAATTTTCGGTAAAACGAAACCCATACAGCCCATTCCAAAGAACCATATCTTTTATAGACAAATAACATCAGAGCAAAAACGCAGATACCCAGCCCTGCCAAAATTCCCCGCCGGTACGTACTCTCCTTCTCTGATAACAAGTCTTTCTCAAACAGATTCTCCTGAGCTCTCTTATGGGCTTCGCTGAATAAGCTATCTATTTCGGATTCGGACCTCGAATCTTCGTACCCGGTACTCATTGGAATCCGGTTACTCTGACTATTCAACGAACGGCGAGTAACGGTTGGCTCATCACTCCTCTCCTCTACAACCTGGTCTTGTTTATCAGTCAACCATTTGTTATAGCTATTAACCATATTAGGAATCGCTGATTTCTGATATGAGGAAATGTTTTTTGCAAATGTTGACTTCAACAAGTTTTCCTCAGATATCTCAACCCCATAATTATCCCAAAAATTAACAATATGTACATTCAAAGAATTACCCCGGACAGCCGAAATCTGAGTATTTCTCAATATACTCATTACTAATATATCACGTGCTATCGCTTTCGACACTTTAGCTCCTTTCTCAGAGAGGTACATCAGCATTGCATAATCATTATTTTGAGAAGCATTACGTAAAGGATTCAAGATTCCCTCCGATGGATTAATCTTGGCTCCGGCATCCAATATCATATCCACCATATCGGTATCACGCGTATCAACAGCAAAATCGAGTACCGATAAACCGCTTAACATCAGCATCCTCACTGCACTTTTATCCGTCCCGTAATCTGCTTTTGTATTGACTCTATAATTCACTTTGGCTTTCCGTTCGAGTAATAGCTTTACGATCGGTTTATTTTCATTACGGACTGCATACATCAAAAGATTGACACCATAATCGTCCGTAATATCGGGAGAGACCTTTGCATCCAATGCTGATCTGATATCCTGCAACCGGTTTGATTTTACAGCCTCCAACAATGCCATTTCGGCGGCTGTCGACGCTTCTTTTTGAGCATATCCACAGACCGGCACGATAAAAAATAATAAGAATATATATAAATACGATCGGTTCATCTTTTCTTTTTTACTTTGCTATTTCTCTTCTTCGTCATTGTCTCCAAAAACACCAATACCCTATCGTCTCTGGTTCCATAATTCTCGACCATTATCCTAAACGACCGTTTATAAACATCACGCACCATAGACACATCTATTTTTCGCCACAGAGTATTAAGATGAGGTAATAATCCCTTCTCTCCTAACCTTCCGGCAACAGCCTCATCGGTATGTTGTTCCAAACGTCGCATGTACCACATCATCCGTCGAACAGCTTTTTCGTGCTCATTGCACAGCCGGATAGGATTGATCATATCTTCTATTGTCAGAATATCTACTTTTATATTAAATGTATTATCGGCAGACCATCCCCGCAGATTGTTGCGTGGTTGCTTATTTGGAGTCTGCACGGGTTTAATCGGTCTGGCTTCGCGGACAGGCTTTGGCTGAACCACAGGCTGAGGATTCGGATTAACCGGTTTCTTTACAAATTTAGTACGGATAGTTTTCCATAATACATCAAATGATCCATATCTGACATACACAAAAAGAGGGATGCTAACACAACTGAGAATAACGATCATAATTATTTCCGGAGCTTTGACACCCGAAGCCTCCTCTTCCGTCAGAGACTCTTCTTCATTTTCTGACTCCTGTTGCCGTTGATGGGCTGTTATGAGGCTATCCACATCCAAACGATACAAATTCAAATCATCATAAAGCCCCTCTTGCTCCTGCAGTCTTACTGCTTCTTCTTTCTTCCATATATCATATTGCTTGACAAATTTACTCAATTCGCCTTCCGGATGATCATAAAACTTATAGTATGCAGACTTCGATAAATTATCTTCTGTGATTTCAACACCATGGTCTTCCCAAAACTTAATCACCATAAAATAAGAACTGGCCTCGGGCGATAATAATATAAAATCAATAGCCATCATTGCAATGTCCTCAGCCCTGTTTCGTGAAACACGGGCGCCTTTATCCGAAAGAAAGATAAGCATACTATAATCTTTATTCTGGGATGCTTTGACCAAAGGACTTTCCATTTCATCTTTCAGATTAAGTATTGCACCTTTTTCCAAAAGAAGATCTACAATAACCGTATTACGGCTATCTACCGCAAAGTCAAGTACAGATGTGCCCTTCAGTCCTAACAATTTAGACCTGACCTTAGCATTCGTATAGGCCGAGATATTATCGATTCTGTAATTTACATTAGCCCCTTGACGAATAAGTAATCCAATCATTTTCTGATCTTTGTTTTCAATTGCCTTCATAAGCAGGCTTACTCCATATTCGTCTGTCAGGTTAGCCGAAAGACCGGATCTGAGAAAAGACTCTGTTTCCTTATACTTATTTTCCTCTACAGCTGTCAATAAGATCTTTTCTTCTCTGGTAATCGCTTCCTGTTGAGCATAACTATGGAATGAAAACAAAGAGAGGATAAACATAATCGAAAGAAAGAACCATTTAACCTTTGACCTTTTCTTTCTTCTATCCATCCTTTTTAAGAATTTAAATACCCTGTCGTCCCTCTGTCCATAATCTTTGACCATAAGGTAAAGAGAGCGTTTATACACATCCCTGATTACAGACATATCAACCTTCTCCAGAAGAAGATCCAGATGAGGAAGTAATCCCTTTTCCCCTAATCTCCCGGCAACAGCCTCATCGGTATGTTGCTCCAAACGGCGCATATACCACATCATCCGTCGAACAGCTTTTTCGTGCTCATTGCACAGCCGGATAGGATTGATCATATCTTCTATTGTCAGAATATCTACTTTTATATTAAATGTATTATCAACAGACCATCCTTTCGGATTTTCCGGTAGTTCTTTTTTTCTTGTAAGCCTCTGTAGTAATGCAGGCTTCTCTTCGGTCTGAGTACCTGTTATCGTACGCCTATTTATAAAGGATGCGACCTTCTTAAATATTCTTTCATGCAGGAACTCTCTTATTCGTACAAGCCCGTATCTATTATACACATATACCAAAGCACATAACATAAGCACTATCCCGATAACGAGGTTCCTCCAAACGCTAAAATTATAAAGTTCTATTTCCCGAGCTTCTCTTTTCTCATCCTCATATGCTGTCGCTGATTGGTGCGTTTTCCGGATTTCACGGTCATTCCAGTATTGAGCGATATACTTCTCTTTTTCCCATACAGCCCTTTGGTCTCTAAACTCTTTTTCCTCAGGTGACTCTTCATCTATTCTGGCGTGCCTTTCATGATAAGCAAACATAAAGTCATCTATTGCCCTTGTGCTCCACTCCCTGTCGTATCTTCTCATCGAAGATGGCATATTATAATAAATCCGTGCCGACTGTTCTAAATTTGCGGGAACAATAGCTAGCTTTTGATAGCTCTTCCAAAGATCCACAACCCTGAAAAAAGATTCTTCAACTAGTAGAATTCCCTGATATTTAGAAATAACCGTCGTACCCAGTATATCCCAAGCTATTCTGTCAGAAACCCTCGCCTTGTTACGGAACAAGTATCCAAGCATCTCATAATCGAGATTCTCAGAGGCTATGAGCAAAGGACTTTCTGACTCATTTTCAGGATTAAGTTCTGCTCCTCGTTTCAACAACATATCCACAATAGTCGTATCTCCTGTCTGAACAGCAAAATAAAGTACATTCAAACCGAATAACTCGGTATTTATATTCCGGACATTCTGTATCCCTTCGGTATTTCTAGTATTGATCTTATAATTTACATCAGCACCTTTAGAGAGTAACAATTCGATTACATCTTCATATTCATCTTGTACAGCCAGCATCAAAAGACTTTGCTCATAAATATCGGTAATATCAGGAGACACTCCTATATCCAGACAATAAGCAGCAGACTCATAATCACCATATTGAACTGCTCTCAGCAATTCCTTTTCCGATTCGGATACTGCCGGTTTCCGGACACAAGCTAGCAAACCGAAAGCTATAAATGCAATCAGCAGAAACAATGGCTTGTGAGCACGGATAAACCTCATAGGCGATTACCTAACAAAACGGTTATAATACTGCATCGGCATAAACCGGGGCACATAAGGTTCGACACCGATACTGTCTAAATAATCGTTCATTTGCGCCTTTGACTTAAATTTAGAGATATCTTTTGATCCAAAATCAAGAACAACATATTCAACCTTTGCACTATCCCATCTCGACTCACAACAAGCCAACAAGTGTTTGCGGTCGAAAGTAAATTCCGTCACTCCATTTAATACCGTTTCGGCACTATTGGTACTTGCAAAGGCATTTTTCACAAGAGATTCGTCTTGAATACTTGCATAGTCATCCGCATCTATCACTATCATCGAATAAGGATAGACCAATGGCATGCGGTAATAATCCCTGAATCCACAAGAATAGAAAAACGGAGGTGGTATTTTTCCGGCCGTAGGTTGCAATGATTTGATACTATCCATAAAAGAAGACTCCGGAAAACGGGATGACAAAACCTCGCTCATAGCTTCCACAAACACGTTAGCTCCGTCTTTAGTTTCTTTCATCAATACGGTTCCCAGCATATAACTCAAATATCCGGCAGAAGAAATCCCTCCGATTATAGCAAGAAAAGCTATACCTAGCGAGAGAGACAGGGTATTGCGGTTTCGCCGCTTTACTACAGCTATTATTAATGAAGCCAGAACAGTAATACCGCACAAAATGCAGATTACTACTAAAATTATCCCTTTCAGTATCATACGTTTATTCAGAATAAGTGTTGCCTCTCAAAGATAAGTTACTTTTTCGAAAGCTGAAAATCTGAGTACTGATATTCAACCAACAACACTTTGCAACACAGTTGCATTCGTTATCCGGTATCTTTGTATCATTAATTCTAAATAATAACTATAAATATCAAATATATGTCACATTCACATAGTTGCAGCTGTCAGTCTCACTGCGAAACTAATGAACACGAACATGATCACGGGAATGGTTCCTCGTGGAAAGTATACTTACCTGTAGCCGCCAGCCTCATATTATTATTTGCAGGTATCGGATTCGATTACTTCGACACTCCATTTTTTTACGGTTATATTCGCTTGTTTTGGTATATAGCTGCATACATACCTGTAGCATATCCGGTTTTGAAGGAAACGATCGAAGGATTTATGCAAAAAGAATTCTTTACCGAATTCTCTCTGATGTTCATTGCGACATTAGGTGCATTTATTATCGGGGAGTACCCCGAAGGTGTAGCCGTTATGCTATTTTACACCATAGGCGAACTTTTTCAGGGAGCCGCTGTAAATAAGGCAAAAGGCAATATAAAGGCATTACTGGATGTGCGCCCCGACAGCGCATTTGTATACAGAGATGGAAAATACACTCAGGTACCACCAGAAACAGTCAGTATCGGGGAACGGATACAAGTAAAAGCCGGAGAAAAAGTACCGCTCGACGGTAAGATTCTATCCGAGAGAAGCAGTTTCAATACTTCTGCCTTAACAGGTGAAAGCAAACCCAAAACCATACAACAAGGGGAAACTGTACTTGCAGGTATGCTTAACCTTGATAAGGTGATCGAAATAGAGGTCGAAAAAGTATATTCCGACAGTTCCCTAGCCAAAATACTCGATATGGTACAAAATGCCACATCCCGCAAAGCCAAGACAGAACTGTTGATCCGTAAACTGGCTAAAGTTTATACTCCGATTGTGTTTTTTCTGGCAGTAGCGATAACCGTTATCCCGTTCTTTATCGTAAATAATTATATCTTCAGCGAATGGCTGTACCGTGGGCTTGTATTTCTCGTTATATCGTGCCCTTGCGCACTGGTAATTTCTATTCCTTTAGGATATTTCGGGGGGATAGGTGCAGCATCGTCTCATGGGATACTATTCAAAGGAGCCAATTATCTCGACCTGATGACGAAGGTTAATACTGTTGTCATGGATAAAACAGGTACACTTACGGAAGGTGTTTTTAAAGTGCAGAGAGTAGAAACGATAAGCAGAGACAGTGATAGTTTTCTGGAGATAATAGCATCACTCGAAAACAACTCCAACCACCCGATAGCAAAAGCCATATCTGCATATCGTGGAGACAAAATCCTACTGGAAGTATCGGAGGTAGAAGAAATTCCGGGACATGGGTTAAAGGGTACAGTAAACGGACAAACCGTTTTGGCCGGAAACACCAAATTGTTGAAGAAATACGGTATTTCGTACGATCCGGTAATTGATACTATCGTAGAAACCATTGTCGTTGCGGCTATCGATAATCAGTATGCAGGATACATAACTATTGCCGACCAAGTAAAAGAAGACGCGGAAAAAGCCGTTGCTGAAATGCATCGCTTAGGAATACGGAAAACAGTTGTACTGAGTGGAGATAAAACCTCTATAACCGAAAAACTGGCCCGAAGCCTTGGTATAGATTCTGCCTACGGAGATTTATTACCCGAAGACAAAGTTCATTATCTGGAACAACTAAAAGCAGACAAAGAGAATATTATTGCATTCGTAGGAGACGGCATTAACGATGCTCCTGCATTAGCTCTCAGCGATA
Source organism: Indolivaga macrotermitis (assembly GCF_900128985.1). GTDB lineage: Bacteria > Bacteroidota > Bacteroidia > Bacteroidales > Dysgonomonadaceae > Dysgonomonas_A > Dysgonomonas_A macrotermitis. The sequence goes on from NZ_FQUC01000012.1 coordinate 57,198, forward strand.
TCGGCATTGCTATGGGAGGTATGGGAAGCGATGCAGCTATAGAAGTAGCCGATGTGGTAATACAGACCGATCAGCCGTCCAAAATAGCCACAGCCATAAATATAGCTAAAGCAACCCGGCAAATTGTTTTTCAGAATATCATACTGGCCATCGTTATAAAGGTTGCAGTACTATTTCTAGGGGCATTCGCTGTTGCCAGTATGTGGGAAGCCGTATTTGCCGATGTGGGTGTAGCACTACTTGCCATACTGAATGCAGTCCGCATTATGAAGAAAAAGTTTTAACCATATCAAAAGCAAATCACCTCGACCGAAAGACTGAGGTGATTTGATCTTATTATTTCTTACTTCAAAAAATCGCTTATCTTGTCAAACGTTAATCTGAACTGATAATCTACTTCGTCAGCAATTTTTGTCAGTGACGGAAACGGATCTTCGTGTTTGTACTTATAAGGAAAATCAAGTATATCGACTCTAATTGGCACATCGCGTTTACTGCCTTTCAGTGTATTAATAACCTCATAGGCAGGTACAACCTCATCCTGAGCTAAAGTCACAGCATAGAACTGATGGCTCATGGAACGGTATTTTTCATCACGGTAACTAGTCAAAGTTTTATAGTTGAGCATACATCTGAAATTAACCCCCTCTTCGTAGGGTACATTCAAATATTTGTGAAGAAGCGGATCATTTTTCATATGGCTATCCAGATGTTCCACCACATACGAATACAGGCTCACATTGGCTTCACTATCAAGTATAAACTTTGAAACGGGCGATAAGCGGTTAAAAACAGCTCCACCACAGAAAGTAGCATACCGGGAGTCCGAAAAGTATCCGTTTTTGTTACTCATCATCAATATTTCACCCAAGAAAGTCCCGATGGAATATGAAAAAAAGTCGATTCCGGCATCAGCATCAATTGCAGGATGATTTCCGGCTTTGATGTTTTCCACAAACTGGATCACATCATAATAGGTTTGTAACCCCGACCAGATAAACCGCTGAGGCTTATTATGTAAACGGGTACTGATAGCTACATTAGACAAGCTTGAGCTGATAACAAGCGGATGCCTCAGCTTGCGCTGTTCGCTTATCTTGTACATTTCATGAGCATTGCTCCATACTGCAGGGGCACGGTTCATATGAAAAGCAATAGGGAACATTACAATTCCTTTACCGGTTTTTTCTGCCAGATATTTAGCCCAAGGCAAATATTTGCTCCAGTATTTTTCATTAAAACCATGAAAAAACAGAATTATGTCTTTTGCTTTCTTCTGGTCTTTCCGCATAATTACATGATAACGGAACTTAAGATTCTCGGTAATTTCAGCATCTGTTTTATTCAGCATATCCTGAATAATATCAGGCTCATATTCTTCCGAAATTCCGTGCGGATATTCATAATCGGTTTTATTATCCTCTCCTCCGGGAAGGATTGAACAGCTTTTCACTTCAAAATCGAAGTTTCGCAATACGAGATTTTCATCTATTGCTATCTCATCATCTGTATAATTTTCGATTGCTTTAAGATGATTGAATAAATCAATGTATTTCATCGGCCTTTCAAATAAAAAAACAGTTTAATCCACTTTATTGTATTGACTTTAAAGTTACATATTATTTACTGAGCTATACAATTAACCCTAGCATTGTTTTGTTAAGAATTGTAATACTCATTTTATAAAAAAATCTACCCGAACAAATCTATCAAATCAAATTCACCCCAATAGATATGGGTATAACCGGCCAAAACGTTTTTATACCGCAAAAGCCCGGTATCGGTCGCCACTCCTTTGGCTGTATATATAGTAGCCTCAGAGGACAATTTTCCGTCATTTTCTATCCTTGAATAATGAAACTCATGCCCTTTCACATTCAACCCTGCATACTTAAATGCACGATACCCCAGCTTCAGCTTCATATTTTGCATAGTTGCTTCCTGAGGGAAAATACCAACAACAGGGTATTTCATCCCTTCTTTATCTACAATAGATTCACATAAATACATCATACCACCACATTCGGCCCAGATATTACCTCCTCGATCTGCAAAATCTTTCATAGCTGCGAGCATTTGTTTATTGCCACTCAACTCGAGTAAATATAATTCGGGATACCCTCCGGGAAGATATATCAAATCAGCATCGGGTAAGTATCTGTCTCTTAGCGGACTAAAAAAGTGCACGTTGTATTTTTCTCCGAGTGCAGATATATTCTCCTGATATACAAAATTGAAGGCTTCGTCAAAAGCGACAGCCACATTTAATGCTTTGTTTGTATCCCTACCCGATTCTTTCATATACTCAAGAGGCTTAGCCTGAGTAATCTCCAACAGACGATCAATGTTGATATGTTTTTCAACCAGCCCGGCTACTTTATCGGCAAATTCATCAAATACGAACTGCTCATCGATATTTAATCCCAAATGCCGGGAAGGAATCTCCACTTCGGCATTTTTCGGCATATAGCCTAAAGCTTCCAATCCTACATCAGTACAAGCATCTTTCAGAAAGCTGTAATGAGATTCGGACGCCACAAAATTAAATATAACACCTGCAATATTGATATCCTTATAGAAATTCTTAAATCCGTAAAGTAATGCAGCAGCAGAATATGCCATCGATTTGGCATTAATAACCAATATCACCGGCTGACCTGTCAAACGGGCAACAGAAGCACTACTGCCCTGCATACGGTCATACCCGTCGAAAAGCCCCATTACACCTTCGGTCACACACACATCCTTATCGTGGGCATACTTCGCAAAAATAGTTTTGACATGAGATTCGGACGCCAAAAATAGATCCAGATTGACAGACTTATTACCCGAAGCCAGATCATGGTATTTAATATCGATATAGTCGGGACCGCATTTGAATGGCTGTGTAGATAATCCTCTTTTTCTCAAGGCCCTCAACAATCCCAAAGTGAGAGTTGTTTTGCCCGACCCAGAAGTGGTTGCCGAAATTAGAAATCGTGAACTCATAAAATGTATAGTTTTACTATACTTACAAAGATAGTACAAAACAGATTTTCTGTACAGAAATTTTCATCCATATTGTAAAGGCGGCTCGCCGATAAACGACAAGCCGCCTGGAGATAAAAACCATTAACTGAATAATTAATCAAAAGTAAGCATTAAGTAACTGTTATTTAAACAATATCAAATGCTATATCTTATTTATACAAAAATTAGAAATCGAATGTTTCGGGATCAGACCCCAGCCTCTGATTCTTATTCAATGCACTTATCCGGGATACATCTTCGGCCGAAAGCTGAAAATCTGTAATACTCAGGTTTTCAATCAATCTTTCGCGGCGCACCGATTTTGGTATTACAATAACGCCTCTCTCATGATTCCACCGTAGAACGATCTGAGCCGGTGTTTTGTCATATTTTTTTGCCAGCTCCAATATTACCGGATTGCTCAGTACATCGGACTTACCGGCTCCCAAAGGCCCCCATGCCTGAGGATATATTTTTTTTGTTTTGCAATAACTCACCACATCTTCCTGGGTCAGATACGGATAACATTCTATCTGATTAACTGCCGGAACGATGTTCGCGTGCCTCAACAGATCGTCAAGATGGTGCGGATTATAATTGCTTACACCTATAGCCTGTGCCTTACCTTGTTTATAGATGTGTTCCATTTCGTTCCATACCGACACGTATGTCTCTTTTACAGGCCAGTGCACCAGATAAAGATCTACATAATCAGTATCCAGATGTTTAAGACTGGCATTTATAGCTTCCTGAATTTGTCCCGACCTCTGATCGGCATTCCATAGTTTTGTAGTAAGGAAGATATCCTGACGTGGAACGCCCGAGTCTCGTATCGCCTTTCCTACAGCTTCTTCGTTACCATATATCATAGCAGTATCAATATGTCTGTATCCTACAGATAACGCAAGCTTTACAGTTTCGTAAGCAATATTTGCATCTTCTACACGAAAGACCCCCACCCCCACAGCAGGTATCTTAATGCCATTATTCAAAACAAACTCTTTCATACTTTTATATTTCATTTTAGTTAGAACACTTAAGATACAGATTTAGCCGACTCAAAAAGTCTTTTTAACAAAAAAAAACTGAGACCTTCACAAAAGTGCCTGATCCCAGAGTTTATAATACGGATAATATCCGTCATATTATAATGTTTTTACTTGATTTTCAAGATGCTCCAAATACGCTTTGCGATAAGCGTCAACATTAGGGTTTTTCATCACATCATAAAAATGGAAACCTTCGGTTCTTGCTAATCCTATAAAAGAATTCATCTGGTGGAACCCGAACATTACCCCTTCGTCTACACCATGCTGTCTGAAAAATTCGTCCTCGAGAGTAAATGCTTCCAAAGGAGCATTCCATGTTGTAGTCAACATATATTTACGACCCTGAAGAGCTCCTCCGGTTCCATAATGACGGGTAGGATTGATCGAGTGACGCCCATCGCTTATATAAATTTTCCCATGTCCTTCAGTAAATACCGTATCGATATATTTTTTCAATCCATAAGGTACCTGAAACCACCAGATAGGAGTATGATAAATAATTAAATCTGCCCATACATATTTTTCAACTTCTTCCGCCAAATCGTATGGCTCATTTATATCGGTTACCTTCACTTCATATCCATGGCTTTTAAGAAAATCCACAGTCCATCCTGTTAATGTGTGGTTGAACTCTCCTCCTGAGTGTGCAAACTTCTGTCCGCCGTTTATTACAAATACTTTTTTCATATCATTATGTCTTTTTATAATTTCTGATGCAAAAATAAGCAGACATTTTCAATAAATAAAATAATATAAATTATATATTTGCATCATAATTATAATAAATAAGATTATGGTCAATCTGGAATGGTTCAGAACCTTTAAAGCAATATACGAGACAGGGTCGCTTACATCGGCTGCCAATAAGCTATTTATCTCGCAACCGGGTGTAAGCCTTCACCTCACATCATTAGAAACTCATGTAGGATACAAGCTATTTGACCGAGGAACTCGTAAAATGATTCCTACCGAACACGGAAAGATTCTGTATAACTCGATAGTTGAAGGAGTGGATAAACTGGAAGCCGCCGAAAAGCATTTTTTTAGGAATACCCATTCCGATAAAGCCAGTATCAGCATCGGGATGTGCTTCGAGACATTTCAGGCAACGCTCGAACCTTATATAAGTGAACTGCCTTTTGATCTGATATCGCGGTTCGGATGTTATGACGAAATGCTCTCTGATCTGGAAAAAGGTTTACTGGACTTTGTTATCTCTCCACAAAAGATAGAATCTGTGAACATGCAGTACACACCTTTCTCTTCCGAAAGAATAGTACTGATTGCAGGGGCAGCAACCGACACCGCCGAATTTAAAGGCATTATAAGCAAAGGAGACTGGAAAGCCTGTGAAAACTGGCTTAATAATCAGTCGTGGTTCGGTACTACAGGCGATATGGAAACCTTGAGGAACTTCTGGATTGCCAATTTCAGGAAGCGTCCCGACCTTAAGCTTAACTATATTGTTCCCAACAAATTGTCGATCATCCGTTGCCTTGCCAACAAAAAAGGATTGGCTATCCTTCCCGATTTTCTATGCAGAAAACAAATCGAGAACGGAGAGTTACAACTCCTTTGGGAAGGAAAAGCCCCCCTCGAAAACACTCTCTATTTCGTTCACAGAAAGAAAACTATATACGAAAAGGAACTGCAAATACTGAAAGATATTTTTATTAAAGAATTCGAACCTCAGGTTTCGTTCGCCGAAAGCCTGAAATATTAAGAGGCCCTAAGCAAACAGATGCCATAACTGTGTTACCAGAAAACAAACAATAAAACCCATAATAATTGGTAACACTGTGGCAACGGTAGTCCATTTAACACTACCTGTCTCTTTATATATAGTATAGATTGTAGTACTACATGGATTATGCAATAAACTGAACAGCATCAGATTAATACCTGTAAGCAATGTCCATCCTCCGGCATGGAGTATATTGGCGACTTCAGGCTCATTTCCGTCAAAAAGGACTCCGGCTCCGCTTCCTCCTGTTATAGAATTGATGCTAAGCACAGTAAGCATCAATATAGTAGGTATAACGATTTCGTTGGCTGGAATTGCTACAATATAGGCAAGAAGAATAACCCCGTTGAGCCCGATAAACAACGCAAAAGGATCGAAAGCATTTATAGCCCACACGGCAATACTTTGCCCTTCTATATCGATATTGCTGATAAGCCAGATAACAGCACCGGCTGGTGCAGCAAACATTACCGCACGACCTAATACTACCAAAGTACGGTCTATGATCGAAGTATAAATAGTCTGCCATATACGGGGTGGACGATATGGTGGCAGTTCGAGTACGAAAAACGAAGCTTCGCCTTTCAGCATCGTTTTAGACAAAAACCATGATACCAAAAATGTAAAGCCAATACCCAAAACAGCAATACCGATAACGGAACCTGTTGCCACAATATGCGACAATCCTTCGGGTACAACAGCACCGATAAAGATGGTCGCTATCAGTATCTGAGTAGGCCAGCGACCGTTACAGAGCGAAAAATTATTGGTGATAATGGCTATCAACCTCTCACGCGGACTATCGATTATCCGGGTTGCGACCACACCCGCAGCATTACATCCGAATCCCATACTCATAGTCAAAGCCTGTTTTCCATGCGCTCCGGCTTTACGGAACAAATTGTCGAGGTTAAATGCTACACGGGGCAGATAACCAAAGTCTTCGAGCAATGTAAACAATGGGAAGAATATTGCCATCGGTGGCAACATCACGGCTACCACCCAAGCGGTTGCCAGATATACGCCATCAATCAGTATACCACTAAGCCATACCGGAAAATGCAGGCTTTCGCCCACTCCTTTCAAAAAAGGATAAACGATATCTATCAAAAGAGTAGAAAGCATCCGGGACGGATAATTTGCTCCAATAATTGTAATCCATAAAACTATTCCCAGCAAAAGAAGCATGATAGGAAAGCCCCATATCCTGCTAGTCACGATATTATCGATCGCACGATCCATACGGAAAGCCCTCTTTTTATCTTTCGTATATACCGAATCCCCTACTATTTTTGCCGCATCTACATAAATACCCTCCGTCAGGTCATCATGCAGGCGGTTTCCTATATTTTTCCTCAGATCTTCCGCTTCATTCAACAGATTATCCAATTGTTTATTCTTATCTTCCATAGTTTATCCTAAACGCCCCTCCTTCAAAGCAGTTATAATACTGGTATCCCCTTCGAGTAAACGCATAGCTATCCACCGGCTGTTAGGCAAACCGGGGTATAAATCGGTCAGTTTGTTGCTCAGCTTTTCTATGGCTGTAGCTGTCTCACCCAAAACATTTTTAATTCTGTGCGGCTGAGTTACGATCTTGTTTTCAGCCAAATCATATATTGTCTGTAACAAGTTGTCCATCCCTTTATTCGAACGGGCAGTAGTAGGTACAACAGGTATACCCAGATCGCGAGCCAATGTGCGATCATCTACCTCTACGCCATGCCTCGCCGCTTCATCCATCAGGTTCAGGCACAATACAGCCTTGTCTGTGATCTCCAATATTTGTAATGCCAGATTCAGGTTACGTTCCAACCGCCCTGCGTCTGCAACTACAATAGTAACATCAGGTTTTCCGAAGAGGATAAAATCGCGGGCTATCTCTTCATCCTCCGATGTCGACAACAAAGAATAGGTTCCGGGTAAATCAACCAACTTGAAAGTTTTATCCAGATACGAAAAGCTTCCCATAGCTGTCGCCACGGTTTTTCCCGGCCAGTTACCCGTATGTTGCCTCAGGCCAGTCAATGTATTAAACACGGTACTTTTTCCCGTATTCGGATTTCCGGCCAAAGCTACAACATAGTCATAATCGGTAACCTTCTCACCTAATTTTTTCAGGCCGGACGCTGTGTTATATTTGCATGTATTGCATATTTCGTTCATACTTATTCCTCCAACTCTATAAAAATCTGTTCAGCTTGCTCATGGCGCAGAGCTATAAGAGTATCTCTCAGACTATAAGCTACCGGATTACCTAATGGGCTTATATTCTGAACAGTAACAATTGTCCCCCGTACAAAACCCAAATCGAGCAACCTGCGGCGGGCTTCGCCCTGACATTGTTCCGATATGCCTGATATACGGGCCGTTTCGCCATATTTCAAATCCGAGAGTTTCATTCCTTTATTTTTTACCACAGGTTATACCTTATACCCAGAAACAGCTTTGTTCCCTGCAAAGGGGCATAATTGTAACTGGTGTCGAAAGTATACCCGTTCGGGTTATTTATTGGATCATTCACATTCTTATCGAAAGGGTCTTCCGACCTGATCAAAGAAAATTTAGGCTTAAAGTTAAATATATTCTTCACTCCTCCATATACTTCAAAACCTGTACCCTTGAATACTTTCCGCAGCTGTATATTAGCAAGTGTAAACCAGGGTGAATATTCAGGCCGGTAATCATTCGGCTGTACAGGCAAACGCATAGGCCCTGTCCAGTTTCCTGTAAGATTAACAGAGAAATCCTTCGGCAGATCATAATCAACCGTGAACGTCCCACTCCACTTAGGCGCATGCAGCTGTTGTATACGCTGCATTATGCCCTCATCGTTTTTTTCTTTAGAGTAAACATCTTCGTAAGTGATGCCCAACGACACTTTCATAGGTATATTAAATACCATATCTATATTGAGAGATGCACCTTGTGAGATAGCATGCCCATCGAGATTCGCATAAATAATTTTAGTGGGATCGGAATCGAAATCGCCGACAATCTTATTCGTAAAATACGAATAAAAGCCCGTCAGGTCGAAACTTAGAAAAAGCGGATCGGTATTCACCTTCAACACATAATTCAAATTTGTGTTGTAAGATCTTTCGGGCTTCAGATCCTCTTTTATCACCACCTCACGTGCTCCTGTTAAAGCGGCATGGTCTTCTGTAAACAAATTGACAACCCTGAATCCTGTACCAAAGCTTGCCCTGATCGTATTTTTCGTATTAGGAGACAAGCGGTATGCAAACCGGGGCGAATGTACGCTTCCATGATTCTTGTCATAGTCGTACCGATATCCTACCAACAATGTATTTTTATCGTTAATATTCCACTCATTCTGTATAAAAACACCGGGAAGAGGTGTTTTGTTGGGCTTATTCTTCATTCCGTCCGCCGAACTTGTAGCCGGAGTATTATCATCATAATAATTGTAACGGAATGATACACCCAGAAGCAAGTTATTTTTAGCCCCTATCGGCTTATCCCAATATGCTTGGGCAAAAAAGACCTGCTGCTTTGCCATATACGGAGTATTGCCATACCACGAATCCTGTTCGTGCCAGTTGTAAGAATACTGTGTATAGATATTTTCGGCTGTTGGTAACTGATATGCGCCAAATAGTTCTACTCTATTGGTATATACACTCTCGCCATAGATAGAATCACTTCCACGCCAGCTTTTGTTCCAGTTCATTTCTCCTCCCCAACGATCTTCATACACATATCTCGCTCCTATATTCGCAATCTTACCATCATCGCGTTTAAAATTCCATTTATTAAAAATCGAAATGCGATTCTGTATCGTTATATCAGTAAAGTTGTCGTTGTTCTTATCTTTCTTATCATTATAAATAAAATAATTTATCCCTAACAGAGATGTTACCTTCTTCCCTATATTAAATTTAAAAGAACCATCTATATTATATTCGTTCCATGTAGTACCAAAGGCATCAAAACTAACCAAAGGAGCATTCTCGGGATTCTTTGTTATTACATTTATAATCCCTCCCATAGCTTCTGAGCCATACAACGACGAAGCCGGACCTTTAACAACCTCTACCCTTTCGATCAGGCTATTAGGGATACCATTCAAACCATAAACCGTAGACAGGGCACTGACAATAGGCATCCCATCTATCAGGATCATTGTATATGGGCCTTCCATCCCGTTAATATGTATGTCGCCGGTATTACAAACATTACAGTTGATCTGGGGTTTTATTCCATTTATCATTCCGATAGATTCGAACAAAGAAGGCGACGGATTCTTATGGAATAATACAGGGGTGACAACTTCAACCGAAATCGGGCTGTTGAGTCTGCTTACAGGACGCATAGTCCCAGTAACCACCACTTCAGCCAGAGAACTGTCGTCCGGTTCAAGTTCTACATATAAAGTATCTTCCTTTCCGTTTTTCACTGTAATATTTTGTTTTTGCGATTTATACCCCAAACTACTGACTTGTAATTGATAATTTCCCTGAGGGACTTTCTTTATCTCGAAATAGCCCATAGAATCGGTAGTTGTACCCATATTTAGCTTTGGCAAACTCACCGACACAAAGTCCAAAGGTTTGCCTTCGCTCTTCACAACTCCTTTTATTATATTCTGAGCTAAACTATTCTGAACAAACAGAACAAAGCCCACCATAAGCAACATTACCAATCTCATAACAACCAAAACAAAACTATTAGAAAAACAAAATTACAAAGTTAGATTAACAAAACAATTTTATTTGATGTTTTTTTCATCAAAAATTCCTTTTTTAATATCTTTGTTGTATGATATCATCAACAGAAGAGAATTACTTAAAGACTCTACTCCATCTGGAAGAAAAAACAGGTGAAGCTACAGCCAATGACTTGAGTAAGCTGCTTAACATCAAAATGTCTACAGTGAACAGCATGATGAAGAAGTTAGCCGAAAAAGGATTTGTCCATTACGAAAGCTATAAGCCTGTAACACTCACCGACACAGGAAAGAAACAGGCAGCATTAATATTACGTAAACACCGCTTAGTAGAAATGTATCTGGTGGAAAAGATGGGATTCGGCTGGGAACAGGTACATGCCATAGCGGAGCAGATTGAGCATATACAATCGCCGGTCTTCTTCGAAAAGATAGATGAATTGCTGAATCATCCGACAGCCGATCCTCATGGTTCGCCGATACCGGACAAGGATGGCAATATCAAACCAACCAATTTTTTGAAATTAAGTAACTGTTGTGAAGGTGAGCAGGTTCGATTCTCGGCTGTAATAGATTCTAATGCAGAGTTTCTGCAATTCCTTACCAAGCGCAACCTTACACTGGGAGTCATTATCAAAATTATTACTATCGAAATATTCGATGGTAGCATGACGGTTTCTTACAATGGGAATAAGAATGAAGTATTGAGCCGGATAGTTTGCGACAAACTTCTGGTTACCAAATAAAAAAAACGCCTGCTAAAGGAATTAACAGGCGCTTCGTATTTTATATCACTATAAGCTTATTTCTTCAAAAGAGCTTCGTAAGCTTTACTATCAAGCAGTTTTTCTAACTGAGTCTTATCTGTAAGTTTAACTTTTATGATCCAGCTATCGAAAGGAGCGCTGTTAATCAAAGCCGGTTTTTCCGATAATTTACTGTTCACTTCTTCCACTTTTCCCGAAAGGGGAGACAAAAGATCGCTTGTTGCTTTTGAACTTTCTACAGCCCCAAACTCATCACCCTGAGATACATCTTCTCCAACTTCGGGCAGATCTATAAAAACAATATTACCTAACTCATGCTGATTAAAATCGGTTAGACCGACATACGCATATTCACCTTCTACTTTTACCCATTCGTGAGATTGGGTATATAATAATCCATCTACTACTTTTGCCATAATTTAATGTAGTTTTAAAGTCTCAGACCTTTTTATTTATTTGGTTAATGTAATTACAATAAGTTGTCATGATCCAAAAATACATCATTAAACACTTATTGTTTAATTTAAATTGTCATTAATTATCCTTCCTGAAACAAGATATCCAGAAAACGGGTTTTATCTAAATTAAATATATAATCTTCAATTTTGACGTCTTTCAGAATATCTTCCACCACAGCCCTTTCGTACTGTACATTGCGAAGCATCTTGAACAGTGTATCGATGTCGCCAACCAAAAAATAGTCACCTACGATATTAATATCTTTGATAACACCATTCTTTATCTCCAAACGTATCTGAATCTCTCCGGCATCACCGTAACTATGTTTCACTAATGTATAGCGGGGATTGTTACCAAAGATAAACTCTTCGCTCAGATATTCTTTCTCTATTTCTTCGATCTTTGCTATTTCTTCTACCGTAAGAACACGCTCACTGTCGCATAGATTGGTACGGACAAAGTTTTTGAACTCATCAATACTCAGGTCGATGTATTCCGACAGGTTGGTCACACGCTTACGGACCGACTCTACTCCTTTTGTTATCAGCTTCTTGTCATTCGGTGTGATAGACATTACGAGTTTCTCGAGGTCAGTATTGAAAAGCATGGTTCCATGTACAATACTTTTCTCGGGAGTACGGTAGAAAGCGTTACCCGAAACCTTCTTTTCATCGACAGTAATATCGTTTCTTCCGGAAGCAATTGCGTTAATACCCAATTTTTGTAAAATCAGAGCCACCCGTTGCAAATAACTCAGGAAAGTAAAGCTAACATTACGGTCTTTGGTTATATACGAAAACATAATATTACTGAAATCGGCATAAACGCATCCGCCACCCGATTTCCGCCGGTATGTTTCGATACCATTGGCCCGTACATATTCGAGATTAACCTCATTTTCCATCAATTGGTTACGTCCGAAGATAACTGTAGGATTCACCTGCCACATAAAAAAGCATTCGTCTGCATCAATATACCGGGCTATGTATTCTTCCATCGAAAGATAGAACGACAGCCTTCTGACCTTATCGTCGGGTAATGCTATATATATCATAGATTATATTTTGATTTATTTTCAAGTACTGAAACAACCTTCGCTAAAGAATTGTTCCCTACAATCTGATTTAAACTCAAACCGGTTGAGCTACAACCTCACGATATTCGCTACGAAGCAGAGCTATTTCTTTGGCATACCCGTCCAGTTCGTTCGGGGTCTCGAGATTGAAAGGCAGGTGACGCAATTTGGGATGATTGATAACCTTACGGAAAGTTTCCAAGCCAAGGCTGCCTTCGCCTATTTTCTGATGACGATCTTTGTGGCTTCCCATCGGGTTCATACTATCATTGAGGTGAATAGCCTTCAGACGGTCAAGTCCGACAATCTTGTCGAACTGCTCAATAACTCCATCCAAATCGTTTACTATATCATAGCCTGCATCATATATATGACAGGTATCGAGGCAAACCCCCATCTTTTCCTGAAGCTTTACACCGTCTATTATCTGGCGCAGCTCTTCGAAAGTTCGTCCGACCTCACTGCCTTTTCCGGCCATCGTTTCCAGCAGCACAATTGTCTTTTGTTCGGGCTTGATAACCTGATTCAACGCATCAATAATCTGTTCGATAGACTCTTCCAGCTCCTGAGTAGTATAACTTCCCGGATGGAAATTGTACAAGTGGCAGGGAAGCATCTCCATACGGGCAAGGTCATCAGCCATCATTTCACGGGCGAACTTCCTTGTTTCGGGTTTTGCCGAACATAAGTTCATTGTATATGGGGCATGAGCCAACAATGGGGCAAAATTATTCTCCTCAACCAAGCGGGTCAAAGCCTCGGCATCTTTAGGTACAATCTCTTTACCGCTACCTCCACGAGGATTACGTGTGAAAAACTGGAATGTATTGGCTCCAATCGCCAAAGCATCTTTACCCATTGCTTCGTATCCTTTCGATAACGAAAGGTGGCATCCTATATTTAGCATATATGTATTATTTAAATAGTTTTCTTGAATGTGTTATAAAGGTAAGCCTATTTTTCGCCATTACAGCACCAATAAACCTCTATGTAATATAATTTTTATTGATAATCAAGATATAGATTTTAGTTTTCACGAATTATCCATTCCGAATTTGCAGAATAAATACCATTATATATTTCATGTTCGCTTATAAATATTGAATGCATTTCTGTAGAATCAATATTAATTGTATTTTTTATGAAATATACAGTTTTAATTCCTAACGTATCATTACTCATATAGTCCATATAATTTACCCGTTTAACAAACTCATATTTTTTCTTTTCGTTATTAAAGGTAAATGCATTTTCTGAAAAATTACCCTTATCGGAAATTGCTGTCTGAATTATAAAAGAGTTTTCATCAACAGTCTCATCAGGAATTAAAGAATTATCCATTAATAAAATACGTCCTTCATTCTCTTGCCGTAAAAAGGTTATATTATCTTCTAAAATTGTGTCACTCCCGCTGATATGATATATTTTTATTATATCATCCCACTTCAATGTATCATTTGAGTTTTTACTATACCCTTGATTAACTACCCTTTTTATCGGACCTAGATATGTAACAAGAGAGTCTTGAACTAAAAAGAGATTCTCCGATCCATCTTTTGAAAAATCAATTGTTGATAAATTGGGTTTTCCGGAACTCTTTCGAACCTGAAAATAAAATATCAATGCCAGAGACAAAAAGAGAATTACACTACTTCTCTTTATCAAAACATTCATTTCTTTTGCGCTCTTGTTTTTCCGGTAATATGGTCTATCGATATTTTCGCAGCCATCACCCTGTTCCATAGTTTATCGGTATACGCTTCTCCTTCGGGTACAAAATCTTTCGAATATTTATATACCAGAGCCATCAAAGCTGTCCGCTTTTCTTCGTCCGAAAGGCTGGCTTCGACATGCCCGTAAACAATCACACTCTCGTATTCGGTCGCAAATTCATCAGGTAATACTTCGGTACGACCGACTATACAAAAAGAGACTTTGCCTCCTTTTATCAGTTCCTCTGCCTTCTGTCCGGCAGTGGCACTATGTATATAGATGGCATTTGCGGCCTTATCATAAGCATAACTGATAGGTATTCCGTATGGATAACCATTATCAGAATTACCCAAATTCAGGTATCCAAATTCTGCAGTATCGAGTAACTCCTCTATTCTTTGATCATCCAGAACCCTGTCTTTGCGACGTATCGCCCTAAACTCCTGATTTTCTTCCATCTTAAAATCTTCTGATACTTCATTTGTTATTAATCAGGGAACGGGGTCAAACCCATGTCCTCCCCACGGATGGCATCTTGCTATTCTTTTTATCGCCAGCCACGTACCTTTAAACGGACCGTACTTTTTAACTGCTTCTATCGCATATTCGGAACAAGTAGGGCTATACCTGCATGTAGGAGGCTTAAGCGGTGATATCGAGTAACGGTAAAAATAAACCAAACCCAATACTATGGACGATAATATCTTACGAATTATTTTCATTACCAGTTCCTGTTACAAGCCTTTCATTCAACACAGCCACCGTTTTCAGCATGGCTTTCTCTATTGCAGCATAATCGGGTAATTCGTCTTTCAGATACAAAAAGGCAATATCGAACGACTTCCCTGTGCTGAGTGCAATTTCTACAAAAGCTTGCTTATTCAGTCGGAAAGCTTCTCTGACCAATCGCTTTACCCTGTTCCGTTTATTAGCACGTTTAAATCTCTTTTTCGAAACACTTACCAGAATAGCGACCGGAGGCAGCCCTTCTTCGGGCTCGCGCATTGTATAGACTATCCGCAGCGGGTATGCGATAAAGCTATCGCTTCCGGCGAATAATGAATCTATCCGCTTTTGGGCGTATATCCGTTCTTCTTTTGATAATGTATATTCTATCTTATTCAATCTTTCTCTATTTATACGATACTGTACCGGGTGGTAACAAAGGTATACAAAAAGGTGTACTAAAAGGTAACACTGCCCACAAAATTGTCACCTGCGGAACAAACTCACTTTCAAAGCTTCAGAGCTAAAAAAGTGACAAAGGTGACAAAAGTAACACTTAAATTCGTTTTTTTTATTTTTATTATCTATTTGCATCGAATATTTCTTTATAGATAAAATGTTGCAAAACATATACCCCAATTATTTCTATCTGAACATTATTCTTATGTTTGCCAATAACGCATATATTAAGCTTAACCACTTTACTTATTACTAATACTTTGCCTGACAAACTGAACTGGTATTTATTTATATACAAAACAACACTCATAAATTAAAAATCAACCTATAAAATAACAAACAACATTATTCCTAAAATATAGGATTTTACAAACTATTTAAACGTTAACCCATGAAAAGACAAATTTTGTCGTTAATGCTTTTTTTAAGCATTAGCGGAGTGACAACTATGTTTGCACAAACCAGTTCAGAACTTCCAGTGAAGGTAGCCGAAATTACCAAAATGGTAAAATTAGATAACGAGCAGCAGTCGAAGCTCCTCTTTTTCAATTATATGTTTGAACAGCGAATGGACTCGGCTATCTACCAAATTGAGAATATCGATGAAGCATCTGATCTAATATTCAAAGCAAAGAGAAACTTTAATGACAGTTTCATGATGTTATTATCTGATAAACAAAAAGCCGAATATATCAGACACAGTTCCTTCTCGGAAATAACCATGAAAACCGAAGCTAAGATTAAGATTCTGCGGAAGTCGGGAGATTATAACGACAGCGATCTCGAGCAGGCACATAAAGAGATATTCGAATATTTTATGTTGGAAAAATTTGTTTACGTAAACGACAGGTACAACATAGAACGCCAGAAAGAAAATATAGCACAATTAAAAAAGCTTGAACCACAAACTCTAAAAACAGCCAATGCTTTGCAAAAAGCAAAACATCAGGGAATAACATACCAAAACGGGTATAAGTGGTAAACCTATAAATCAACACTTATGAAATTCAAACCAAACAATATATGTATACTAATATTTCTAATGATATTTAGTATCACTTTTTCTGTTGCCCAGAATAAGGCCGACAGCATCCAACCTACCCGCAACCAACTTATAAAGTATGCTTATCGGAATCTTAATGGAGTAGGCGTCACTCTTAGCTATATGAAAGCATACAATATATTCAAGCAACTGGCCGAAGACGGGGATGCGGAAGCCTGTAATGCTTTAGGAATGATGTATAAACACGGACTCGGAGTAAAGCAAAACGATATTAAGGCATTGCACATGTTTGCCGTTGCCGCGCAAAGAGGTTATGCAAAAGCAGCTTACAACCTCGGTATAGCATATAAGAATGGACACGGCGTCGAGCAAGATTTTACTAAAGCGGCCCGGCTTTTCGACCGCGCTGCCGAAATGGGATTCAAAGATACCGATTATGCCATAGCTTATTCTTACCACAAAGGGCAAGGCCGGAAACAAAACTATAAAAAAGCTATAGAATACTTCGAAGCCGGAGCCGAAAAAGGGAACGCTTCCTGTATGTTTTACTTAGGATACAGTTACCTGAAAGGATACGGTGTAGAGCGTAATGTGGAACAAGGAAAGTTCTGGATCGAACAGGCTGCAAACAAGGGTATGAGCCGCGCAGTAGACTTTATAGCCAGAGTAGACCCTCACGAATACGGAAAACCTCGTACTAGGCTGAAAGCAAATCCCGATGATAAGTTAAGCGCACAAATTCCGCTAAGATGCCTGCCTGTAGAAAATACAAGTAATATAGTACAAAATATATCCGGCGAATGGATCGGAAAACTAATAACATACGACTGGTCGGGCGAAATAATTGAAGAAGAAACGGAGCTGAAAGTAGTATTCGAAAACGACAACAACAACATCAACGGGCTATGGGTCGAAAATGAAGAAAATCCGATCAAAATCAGTGCCATAAGCACTGATTCGACATGGATATTCGACAATACTCTGTTACACGAAAACAAACGCCCTCTGGAAATGAAAAACGGGCAGTTTAAACTCGAATACAAAGACGGAATCGATTATCTGGTGGGCAATATATCTTTATATAGCGAGGTAACCCGCGAAAATACCCCGCCCAATTATGTAATACTACAACGCAGTACTGTTAGCCAGCCTATAATAGCGGACGAAGCAAAAAAGACGGCACAAGCATACCCTAACCCATTTGCCGATATGTTGACAATACGGTTTAATGCAGTAGAAAGCGAAAATATCCAAATATCCATTTTCGACATAGCAGGAAAACAAGTATATAATCAGAAAGAAAGTAACGTATCCGCTGGAGAGAACCAAATAAACATAAACACCTCCCAATTAAGCAAAGGTAGTTATGTATTACGGTTAGCCGGCGAAAGCACGAAGTATTCAACAATTATAATAAAGTAGCGCTATGAGAAAACACTATCATAAATTGATTGCAATACTATTTATTTGCATATTTGCATTACAGCCCGTCAAAGCTTGGGATAATAACGGCGGTTGGGGAGACAACGACGATAACTCATATAACAATGGCTGGGGAAACGAAGATGATTGGTGGAACGACACCTATGGCATTGGTGGTAACAATTGGCTGAATGAAGTAACCGTTACAGATTACGACGATGGCTGGAATAATTGGCTGAACGATTTTTATGCCTGGTCAAACGATACTAGTTGGGATGACAGCTATGTTGATGATAGTTTCTATGATATGTATTATTCAGATTATCTCGCAAGTCTTGATTATCAAGGAGGAGGACAACAAAGTAGTTATGACCAATTCAAAAAGGATTGGAATGATTTAACTCCAGCTGAGAAAGAATTTGTAAAAAACTACCCAGGAACAGCTAAAAATTTCAGTCTAAATGCTACTAAAGCTAAAGCTGGTGCTGCCTCTACAGGCTTACCTGGAGCGACAGATGGACCTCTTGATGCGGTAAGACATGCTTATTGGTCTGCATTAAACACTAGGGATCAAGGTCGTACATTAGCTGAAAAGTTTGGAAATGCACATGAAAGCGACCCTTTTAATGATCCTGCAGTAAAAGCAATGGACTTACACAATAATGGAATCGGCTATGATATAGGAGAACGTGCAGGTACATACCCCAAATGGGATGATCAGAAAGTTTTGAATGAAGTAATGAATGCATATAAAGCAGGAAAACTTTCAATAATTAATCCATAAATATAAACAAGTAATGAAAATTCTAAATATAATTTTCTATAGCACGATAGTATTGGTTATAATCATACTTTTTAGCTGTAAAGACAAAGAAAAGGAAAAAATCATATACAGTTTAGAAAGTATTGGGATTCACCAATCCTTTGATTTGTCAACTATTATAAAAGAAGACTGGGATACCCTTTATATAATCTCTCCCTATGAAGAGTTAGACAGTATTGTCGGAATAAATTTTTCAGAAAGGGATAAAAGTTCCTTAATGATTTCGACTTCCTATGAGGGTTATACAACTTTTGCTTTTATAAAGAATAGGCAAATGGTTAATTATCATCGAATACCCTATACAGCTGTAGACTTTTTCCCATTAATAGATTCGATAAATTACTTTTCACCCAAGCAGAAGTTTATCTTGGATGAAAAAAGGGTGGTAAGTTTGGTAGAGTAATCAAATAGTCAAAGCCTGAATAAAGGATTATTCAGGCTTTATATACAAAAAAATGATCTATGAAAAGATTCGTTTTACTTACCATGATGTTATTCGCTTTCGGAATAGTCTCGAAAACCCAAACGAGTATTACACTAACCATTTCGAAAGAAATAAAAAATAACGAAACTTATCTTAAAGTGTCTCTTAACAATAATAATGCATCTGAAATTATTGTCTTTAATGGAGCACAATGGCCTGGAAATATGGGAGAATATTTAAAATCCCCACTATCATATTATACTTTCATTGGAAATCCTAAAGAATCAACTCAAAAAGAAAGTAGAATAATCGTTATAACCAAAGAAACAGACCCTAAGGACATAGAAAAAGGAATGATGTATGTACCTATACCAGCTAAATCATCAAAAATAGAATCCTATCAATTATTTGGTGTAGACTATGGACCTACCAGAGCTTTTTCAGTATCAGTAAAAGATAAAGCTATTATAAAAAAGGTTCAAGTAAAGGCCAATATTAATTATTTTGATATGCAAACACAAAAAAAATATTCTTTAGAACTTACATCAAATATAATTACATTGTAACTAAAACTAATCATAAATGAAAAATTGGACAATCGGTATTATTGTTTCTATTTCAATATTAAGTTGCAGCAACTTAAACAAAGATGAATTCTTCACTAACAAGCTGAGCAATATAGCTATTAATCAACCATTTCAATTAAATACAATCTTTGAGGAAGATTGGGACACTCTATATGTTATGGCTCCTTATGAACGATTGGATAGTATTAGAGGTGTGAATTTCTCTGAAGGAGATAAGAATGTTTTGATGGTTTCAACATCTTACGAGGGTAATGCGACTTTTGCTTTTATAAAAAATAAAAGAATGGTACAGCATTACATGATTCCCTACACTGCTGTAGATTTTTTCCCATTAATAGATTCCATAAACTACTTCTCACCCAAACAGAAATTCATTTTGGATGAGAATAGAGTAGTAAGCCTGATTGATTAACCGATAAGAAAACGCCGGCTTTATACCATTTAAGAATGCGAATAAAGCCGGTAAATATAAATTATGAAATTGCCTCCATATGATTTTCTATGCATATCCCTGCATATGTAAAACCACCGCCAAAGCCAATAAGCATAAGCTTATCGCCCCGCTTGACCTTACCACCTTTTATTCCCTCGAACCATGCCAAAGGCACAGAAGCCGCAGAAGTATTACCATAGCTACGTACACTATCCAGACACTTATCTATAGGCATATCCAATTCGCTGAAAACCGCCTCCAGCATGCGGTAGTTGGCACTGTGAGGTACAAAGTAGTCCACATCGTCCAGCGACATGTCATTCTTCCGGCTAAGTTCTTTCAAGCCATTACTTAATGTCTGTACAGCCCATTTATAGACTACACGTCCGTTTTGATGGAACTTATCATTAGCTATCACCTCAACCCCACTGATAGGGGCATTCTGATAAGACAAATACAAATCTTTTCCATAATCGCCATTTGTACCTGTTATAGTTTCAAACATGCGACTCTCATCCGAAGCTTCGACCAGAACAGCACCTGCCCCATCTCCGAACAACACACAGGTAGTACGGTCTTCAAGGTCGATCTTCTTCGAAAGAGCATCGGCACCAATCACCAATATCTTTTTATGGGTGTTCGCTGCAATCAGTCCTTTAGCCAAAATCAAGCCGTTCACAAATCCGGCACAGGCAGCAGCAATATCTATTGTTCCCGCATTTTTAATTTTCAACCGGGATTGTACCTGACTAGCTACACTCGGTATAAGCTGATCGGGTGTAGTAGTGGCAATTATAACAAAATCAACATCACTCAGGTCTTTGCCATAATTATCGCTGAGGTTTTCCGCCGCCTTTACGCACATATCGCTCGTAAATTCATCCGGAGCCGAAAAATACCGTTTTTCGATACCCGTCCTGTCTCTGATCCATTTATCAGATGTTTCTATATATTGTTCAAAAAAAGAGTTATTAATTTCATTCTCGGGATGATATATCCCGATAGAACTTATTGTTGCATTCATAATCGTTTCTTATTATATGATAACCGATTTCGCTCTGTTAATTAGCACCATAAAGGATTAAACAAGTCTTTATTCTCTTCCAATCCGGATTATTTATCAAGTCTCCAAACAGTTCAACGCACTACAGAAAACCAATCCTCCGAAAGTACGGCAAATATAAAAGTTTATACAAAACCCAATATATGTCCCCACTGGAATTCGATACTTTTTGCTAAAGAAATATAGAATTTTAACAACCCCATTAACAATAAAAAATAGAAAGACACAGCCTATGCCATTAAAAAGATAGCGGATCCTATTCGAGACCCGCTATCATATATCTATCAACTATATTGGTTTACAAAGTTTGCTTTGCCTTCGTTATGGTTACTTCCAAAACTCTGGACAAAAAAGAAAACTTCTCTTTCATCATATCATATTCTTCACCCGAATCGAAATAGCGGGCTGTACCGCTTACCAGAAAGCCCGTTCCCTGATAATCTTTGTATCCTAACACCTCACGTGTGCCCAGTGTAAGAAGTATCTGATTATTCGCTGTTACATTCTTTTGGGTTTTACGTAAACCATATGCAGGAATCAATATACGTTCATCTTCGGTCACCACCAGATACGAATTCCACGTATTAGCAACATGAGCCCCTTCGGGTGTCCACGAAACAATAGCAACCACACCTTCGTGACTCAACACTTCATAAAATTTGTCTGATAATTTCTTCTGGGTATCCATACTTCTTCTTATTCGTTATTTATTATTTGTTACAAAAGTATGGAAGCCCTTCGGTATAAAAATTAAGCTGGTTTAAGA
This sequence comes from Indolivaga macrotermitis, assembly GCF_900128985.1. Classification (GTDB taxonomy): domain Bacteria; phylum Bacteroidota; class Bacteroidia; order Bacteroidales; family Dysgonomonadaceae; genus Dysgonomonas_A; species Dysgonomonas_A macrotermitis. The sequence continues at coordinate 79,410 of NZ_FQUC01000012.1, forward strand.
AACGCTCATAAGACCATTTTTTACCGTACCTTTTTTCTTAACTCGCTCAAGTATTCCGGAGTCAGGCCTAAATAAGAAGCCAGCATATATTGAGGTATCCGCTGTACAAACTGAGGAAACGACGAGGCAAAATGCCAGTACATATCTTCCTTCGACAAGCTGTATATCAGTTTCATCCTAAACTGGTATGCCGCCAACGCCCTTTGAGACATAATTCTGAAATAACGTTCGAGTACAGGAACTTCTTCCAGTAACCGATTGTAATTAGCTGCATCGACAGCTAATATCTCGGACTTCTCGATAGCCTGTACACTATAAGATGATGGAATCTGATCCATAAAACTGAAAAGATCGGTCAGCCACCAATTCTCAAGAGCGAACTGTACAGTCTGCTCCATACCCTTATCATTATAGAAAAACATTCTCAGACAACCCTTAGCCGTAAAATAATACGACTTACAGACTTCACCCTCATTCAGCAGGAAAGCCTTATTATTCAAGGAAAAAGAACCGAAACAATCGCAAACCGTTTCAACTTCCGAATCCTTTAGCGGGACATATTTCTCTATATGATCTATAAGATTCTTGTACATATTACTGTGTTATGAAAAACAAAACTAATCAAAAGAAACAAGAGATTTAAAACCCTGTCATAAAATATACGGAAAACAGACCGGATACAACGCAGATAGAAATCACAAACCCCGAACCCTTAACATTTGTTAATATTTAAGATTTTACAAACTTTTTTTAACTGATTCTGTTTTGAAATAAGAAAGAACTAAATAATTCAAAAAATTCACAAAACATGAAAAAAAAGCTATTTTATATATGCATTTTCTTCTTATCCGTATGTGGGGTAAACGCACAAAACACACAAGAAAATCTATATAAACCAAGTTTTGCAATCAAAACTAATGCTTTGTATTGGTTAACAACAACACCCAACCTCGGTATTGAAATAGGATTATCAGATAAATTCACCTTAGACATCTCGGGGAATTATAACCCGTGGGATTTTGGTGACAACAAAAAAATAAAACACTGGCTTGTTCAACCGGAAATCCGGTATTGGTTCTGCGAAAGGTTTAACGGACATTTCATCGGATTCCACGGACATTATTCCGAATTTAATGTCGGAGGGATTAAAATGCTCGGAATTGAAGAGCACCGTTACGAAGGCAACCTGTACGGCGGAGGTATTTCGTACGGATATCAGTGGGTATTGAGCAATCGCTGGAGCCTCGAAGCAACAGTAGGTGCCGGCTATGCCCACATCGACTACGATAAATACAGATGCGAAGAATGCGGAACTAAATTAAAAAGCGATTCCAAAAACTATTGGGGGCCAACCAAAGTAGGTCTCAGCGTTATTTATATTTTCAAATAAACAGTCGGAAAGAACATGAAAAAGATTATATACAGTATATTCATAGCCACACTATTTTCGGGTACTCCTATAGTTTTATCCGCTCAGAATATATATAAAGAACAGATCAATGTAAACTCAAGCCAACTGCAACAAAAAGGCGACTCCTTGTACGTCAGCATGCAGATAGACATTGAGAAGCTCGACATCGACAACCAACGTTCGTTGACCCTTACCCCTTTGCTTTCGAGTAATGGAAACCAGCGCACATTGCCCCCAGTACTGATCAACGGATCGACCCGGCACAAAGTGTACGAAAGATCTATCAACCTGAAAAAAGATCAGGCGGAACAGCTCGATTTCTATAAGGTCGTAAAAGAGAATTCCCTGAACAACACGATACAATACAATACCGTCATTCCTTACGAAAGCTGGATGGAAACCTCTCAGTTACAAGTAAAAGAAGACCTGTGCGGATGTGGAGGACATCAACAGGAAACATATACGGAAACACTGGCTGCTAACTTTGCAGGGGAGGTAAAAGCACAACCGTATATCCCGATATTAGCTTATATAGAACCACGTAAGGAAGAGATAAAAGAACGTTCATCGAAATGGGAAACAGCCTTAGATTTTCCGGTGAACCAATCGACAATCCTTCCCAACTATATGAACAATTTGTATGAGTTGAGTAAAGTCGAAGAAAAAATAAATTCTATCAAATCAGATAACAGTATCCAGATTTCAAAAATAATTATCACAGGTTTTGCCTCACCCGAAGGATCGGTAGCCATCAACGAAAAATTATCTAAGGAACGTGCCGAAGCCCTTAAGAATTATCTTGCACAAAAGCTGGCAATGCCATCTGATATTTATCAGGTACAATACGGTGGCGAAAACTGGGACGGGCTGGTTTCCTTACTCAATGCTTCCGATATAAGCCGTAAAGAAGGAATACTGGATATTATCCGGAACACAGATAACGTTGATTCAAGAAAAAGCAAACTGAAAACATTTGCAGGAGGCTCGGCGTACAAAGAACTACTTACAAATGTCTATCCCAAACTGAGAAAGGTAGTCGGAGAAGCATATTATACTGTTAAAAATTATACTGTAGACGAAACTAAAGCAAATCTGAAAGATAAGGCCAACCAACTGAGCCTTTCCGAAATTTACCAACTGGCTAACACTTATCCCGAAGGTAGCCCGTCGTTTGCCGAAGCATTCGAAACAGCAGCAAAAACATATCCGGACAATGCTATAGCCAATCTGAACTATGCAGCCGCATTATTGTCTCAAAAAGATACTCAAAACGCAAAGATATATCTCGACAAGTCAGACAAGAACAGCCCCGAGTATTCGAACAATCTGGGTGTATATTATCTACTTCTGAAAGATACCGGAAAAGCCAAAGTTGAGTTCGAAAAAGCATCGAAAGCCGGAATACCTGCCGCTAAAGTAAATTTGAAGCAGCTCGAAACCGCAAAATAAAGATATCGGCAAACCGTACTTGGAACTAAATATTCATTTTTATCTTCACTAAAGCAAAGGAGATAGCTGATCAGAGAATCGCTATCTCCTTCTTTTTTATAATAAGTAATCTGTTTAAATTTCGACAGTAAAAATAAAACAACCTCTTACATTCTAAAAAAAAATATAACTTTGTAATTCGCTTTTAATTTAATAACGAATGCCCCATAGTGATAAATCTATAAAGTGGGAAGTAGACCGGTTTGAAGAATTAACTCTTGATAAATTGTATAAAATTCTTCATCTCAGAGCCGATATCTTTGTTGTGGAACAAAACTGCCCTTATCTCGATCCCGATTTTAAAGACCAAAAAGCAAGGCATCTTCAAGGCTATGCCGGAAACAGGCTCATTGCCTATTGCCGCTTATTCGGTAAAGGAGACTATTTTGAGCAAGCCAGTATAGGACGTGTGGTGGTTGCAAAAGATTACCGCAAATACGGATACGGACATCAAATGATGGACAAAGCCATAGAACTAATCAGAGTACAGTTTAACGAGACGCGACTCACTATTTCGGCTCAGTTATATCTGAAAGCGTTTTACGAAAGCCATGGTTTTGTACAAGTTGGCGAACCCTATCTCGAGGACGATATTCCTCATATCCGAATGGAAAAGAAGTAAAAATATAACATCTAAAAAAAACAAGCATAGTTATGAAACAAAAAATCTTAGTAACAGGTGGTGCCGGATACATTGGTTCTCACACAGTTGTAGAACTTCAAAACGCCGGATACGATGTGATTGTGGTTGATAACCTGTCGAACTCGACAGCCGATAGCATAGATGGTATTGAGCGTATAACCGGAATTCGTCCTGCTTTCGAAAATGTAGATTGCAACGACGAGGCTTCTATGAAAAATATTTTCACAAAATATGCTCCTATAAGCGGAATTATCCATTTTGCAGCAAGCAAAGCCGTAGGCGAATCGGTACAGAAGCCTTTACTATATTACAAAAATAATATCGTATCACTGATAAATCTACTGGAACTGATGCCCCAGTTCGATGTAAAAGGTATTGTATTCTCTTCATCATGCACCGTTTATGGCGAGCCTGATGTAAATCCTATTGACGAAACAGCTCCGATCAAGCCGGCTGCATCGCCTTATGGTAATACCAAACAAATAAATGAAGAAATCATTCAGGACTTCATTCGTTCGGGAGCCAATATCAAAAGCATAATCCTTCGCTATTTTAATCCGGTAGGTTCGCATCCTTCGGCTGAAATCGGAGAGTTACCCAACGGAGTGCCACAGAACCTTGTGCCTTTCATTACACAAACAGCTATGGGAATCCGCAAAGAGCTGAGCATATTCGGAGACGATTATGATACTCCTGACGGATCATGTGTACGCGACTTCATCAATGTGGTAGACCTGGCTAAAGCCCACGTCATCGCAATTGACCGTATGCTACAAGACAAGTCGAATGAAAAAGTCGAAGTATTCAATCTCGGCACAGGCGACGGACTATCTGTACTGGAGCTTATCAATGTATTTGAGAAAGTAACCGGAGTGAAAGTAAACTACAAGATTGTAGGACGCCGCGAAGGAGACATTATCAAAATATGGGCTAATCCCGAAAAAGCGAATAAAGTTTTGGGGTGGACTGCTCAAACTCCTATATCTGACACAATGGCTTCTGCCTGGAAGTGGCAGGAAAAGCTAAGGGAAAAAGGAATTATGTAATAATAGAAATAATCATAAAAAAAGGCTGAAATATAAATTTCAGCCTTTTCTTTCTACATAAAGAACATTCCCTCTTATCTTGTTTTTAGTGCCTGAAAAGGAATATCACCTCGCGCATCTCCATACTTTATAGTATATTGCAGCACCTTACACGCGCCACCTTGCAATTTATTCATCTCAGTCTTGTTCAATTGTTTGATTTTTGTTTTCATAATGTAGTTTTATAAATTTAGAATATATGAATTAAAGCTGTTACTGTTAAGTTAAATATCGAATGCAATAGAATAGAAACAATTATAGCATGTATCATAGAACCATTTTCATATAACTTAATGAAATACCATCCCAAAACAGAACCGGCAATGAAAAAGTATAGAAACTCATACAAATCATAATGAGTTTTATGCGCCAGACTGAATGACACAGCTATGATAATAAGAGTGAAAAAGTTGTTTATACCCAAAAACCGAGAAAGAACCAAATAGGGTATTACCAGATTAATTATGGTTTCTACAACAGGAGCGACAATTATAGGAGCGACAATTTCATTATAGATCGTTTTAGGAGGAGATTGGTATTGATATAAAATTTCGAAATAGTAATCGATACCATTAACGATAAAAAAACTAAGCATCAGTAACAAGTAGTAAAAGAGAAAAACTCCCCTTCTCCCTTCAATGAACCGTATTACTTTTATCCTTGAATCGAGTGCTGTCTCCATCAACAGCAAAACTAGAAACATACATATTAACAACACATAATAGAACTTTCCCTTTTTTATAACAGTTTACAGTTAAACTTTCAGTCTGAAAAGAAAAAATTGAGATATGCCTAAAACAACTCAATAGAACAACAGAGGCATATCTGTTACTGATACACCTCTGTTATTCTATTTTAGTGGGGGGATAGGAATATATTCTTATCCTATAAATATGCTGGCGCCACCTATTATCTGCCAGTTTCCGTCTACTTTTTTCCAAGTACGGAAGAAGCGGGTTCTTCCTTCCATAGGCTGCTGCATAAAATAGCCCTTCATAAACACCTGAGTAGAAACAACAGCAGTATCTCCCGATACCTGTATCTCCCGGTCGACACAATCCATTGTCTCCAAAACCATATTACCGGATTTATAAGCATCCAGATCCATTTGTTTGGTGATCATGCTCCCATCGGGAACATTAAAGATCAAATCATCAGAGATCAGTTTATCTAAAGTCGCCAGATCGGCAGTTCTCATTGCTTCGAGTAAAGTTTCTTCACACTTAATTATTTCTTGTTTGAGTTCCATTCGTTGTGTTGTTTTTAGTCTTAATCGACCGTATTTTTTTATCTTTATCTAACTCAATAAGCAAGCTTAAAGTATCTGTTTCATCTTTTTTCTTCCTTACATTGAAAGATGTTACACTCTTTACCGACAGCTCGGCGAAAACGATTCCTTGATTATCCCTTTTTGCATAAAGGGAATCGTGTATCGGATTATAAGTTATTTTTTTCACCTTATCATCTTTGCGCTCTTTGGTTATATCAGCTACAATTTCGGTGGCAGTTTTTTTACCGGTATAATAATATACAGACGATGTAAATTCTTTCAGCAGCTCCCTTTGGTTATTTTGTGCCAGCTTTTTGAAAAAATCATCCAGATCAAGTTTGAGGCTTTCCAACGAAGCACCTTCTACCACAACAATGGAAGACAGGTATTGGTATCGTTCATTGGCCTCATCGACATGTTTTCCCGAAATATTTTCAAGTTTCACATTTTCCAGATAAGCCTTATAAGCATCTGCTGAATCATCTTTGAGAGTCGACACCCATGTAAGGGAATCCATAATATCCCTGATCTGGGACAAGTACGGAGTTTTAGGATTTTCGCTTATATAAGCGTAGAAAGCGTTAAGGTCAGACGATTTTTTCAATTTTTCCCAAGCAGCTATTTCCTCCTTCCGTATCTTCCTTATACGCTCGTTTGCCTCATCAACAAATTTACCATTGCGGTAGGTTACCAGATATTTAGAGTAAGACAAAACTGTATTTTCATCTACACTTTTATTCCAGAATTTAAGCTCTTTTTCTTCCGACTCGCGTTGTTCTATTACCTTTATAGTCCCAACAACACCTATCGCCACCAATATAAAGCATCCCATTAAAATGAATATAACGGCTTTCGACATCCCTTTCTTCGTCGGTTCACTTCCGGATTGTTCTACCTCTGTTTCCTCAACAGGCTGATGCTCTTCCGGCTCAATATCTTCAGGTTTTTCATTCTCATCTTCCGGCTGAACAACATCAGGTTTATTATCTAGAAAATCGGTAGCATACTGGTTTTCCATATGGTCTCTACAATCTTCACAAAATTCCTGTCCTTCTTCTACAGGTTTTCCACAGAGTAAACAATACTTATTTGTACTCATTTTTCATTCTCATTTAACCTCAACTATTCTTTATCCTCATACAGAAGATATTTTTTCCTTTTAGCCTTATACCGGTTCAGGTCATCAGCCCATGTTTTCCGGATAGCCTCTTCCGACATCCCCGATAGTATCTGCCTCTGTAACTGGTCCGATCCGGCAAGCATATTCATAAATTTAGGAGACTTGAAAAATTTTGCCCCTAAACCCGACTTCTTATAAAACTGTATCAGATATTTAAGAGTAAGCCCCTGATCGAATTTCAAGTCCCGGAGATCAACTCCGTAACATAGTTTATCTTTTTGCAACGGATTCTTATCAAATCCTTCTAACGAAACCGGAGTGAATGTAAAAGAGCCAAAACGCGAATCGGGATAACCTACCACCTGAAATGGATAATACGTTCCGCGTCCTACGCTAACATTAGTAGCTTCGAAAAAGCATAATGAAGCATATAGGTTGATAGCTTGCTCATTCGGCAAATTAGGCGACGGTTTTACAGGCAACGGGTACCTGTCTCCGTGCTTCCACCCATCCACCGGAATCACAGTCAGGTTGCATTTAGCTTTACCTGAGAGCCACCCTTCGCCATTGACCATCTGTGCCAGTTCACCGATAGTCAAACCATGTAATATAGGTATAGGATGCATCCCTACAAACGATTTATAAGCCGGTTTCAAAACCGGTCCGTCTATATAATCGTGTGGATTAGGCCTGTCTAAAACAATCAACGGTTTGTCATTTTCGGCACAAGCCTCCATTACATAATGCATAGTACTGATATATGTATAGAAACGGGCGCCTACGTCTTGTATATCAAAGATCACAATATCGACACCTTGCAGCATTTCAGCCGTAGGTTTCTTGGTTTTACCATATAACGAAACCAGAGGCAAACCTGTTTTAGAGTCTTTTCCATTTATGATGCGTTCCCCGGCATCGGCATTTCCTCTGAAACCATGCTCGGGTGCAAATATTTTCACTACATTTACGTGTTCAGACAACAGCGCATCCAAAAGGTGTGTTCCGTTTGTCTGGCAACTGGTGTGATTTATAACCAACGCCACATTCTTATTGTTTACCAGAGGCAAAAGTTTTTCTATTTTATCAGCTCCAACCCTGATTTTATCTGCCGCATCCATCTGCCCGGCAAACAATATAAAAAAGAGTAGTAGTAAAAAACCTTTTTTCATGAATTTCGTTATTTAATGACGTAAAGATAAGTGTTATTCTATGATTCTAATAACAAAAGATAAGTGACATTTGGATAAAAAGAAAGAATATGAACCCAATAGATATTATTAATAAATATTACGAAGAAAATTCTAATCTCTATAACATCCTTATCAATCACAGTTCGGATGTTACCCGTAAAGCTTTGGATATAGCCCGCAACCACCCCGAACTGAACATCAATGTACATTTTGTACGCGAAGCGGGTATGCTGCACGATATCGGTATTTTTAAGACACATGCGCCTTCGATAGACTGTTACGGCGAATACCCGTATATGGCACATGGCTACTTAGGCAGCGAACTTCTGCAAAAAGAAGGCTTCCCAAAACATGCTTTGGTATGCGAACGCCACACCGGGGCGGGGCTTACTTTACAGGAAATAACAGACCAGAACCTACCTGTACCCCATCGTGAAATGATGCCTTTAAGCATCGAAGAAAAAGTAATTTGTTTTGCAGACTGTTTCTTCTCCAAAACGCATCTGGGAGAAGAAAAATCAATTGAAACTATCAAGAAAAAATTATCCCGGTTCGGAGAACGGTCAGTCAATCAGTTTGACGAATGGTGTAAAATATTTTTATAAAAAGAATCCCGGACTTAAATAAAAGTCCGGGATTTTTTATGCGAATCAATATCAAACAAAATTAAAGGTTTCCCCTACTCTTAGTATCAAGTATCTTCTTATTTAAAGCCTTCTTATCGTTAGATGATCCTATTGCCTTAATACTGAATGCAGAAGACGAACGCAGTTGTGCAGATACGCTTGTCACTCCGGTTATATCTTTAATCGCAGCATCGAGTAATATTTCTTCCCGATCGCCTAATTCCTTAAGTCCCACGCCTTCGGTTGTAAGGTATTTTAATTCATCGGCAGGAACATCAGGATCAAAACCTCCGGAGTAATCCGACTCCAGATTCTTATTATGCACCTTAAATGTTATAGGCCAAAGCACATAAGTATTACGGCTGTCATTATCTTCGGAAAAAGCTATAGAACCCACGTTTTTCCCAACAGTATTCTCACCCACAACCTTTAAAGTTTTAGATGCTTCGGAATAATATGGTTTCAGAGAATTTATTATCAACTCACTGGCTGATGCTGTCTGAAATGTTCCGATTATATAAAGATTATTCAATTGCGAACCAAGTGTCGGTATAGATGCAAGCTTCTTATTGGAACTACTCAACAGTTCGTCAATAAAATAATCATACATATAGCTGATCTTTGTAGCATTCGTATCTGATAGTTTATCCAGTTCAGCTTGTTTTACCGAGTTATAAGTCAATATTTCAAAAAGATTTTTAGTATTCAGAGTAGGAACCAAAGCACTGGCCAAAGCCTGAGCCGAAACAAGGTATCCACCTCCATTGTATCGCAGGTCGAGAATAACATCCGTAACTCCTTTCGATTTAAAATCAGCCAGTTTGTCAAGCAACTCCACATCATACGCCCTGTTTACCAAGTCTTTCGGAGTAAAGGAATTATATACCAGATAACCGATAGTGTGATTATTCACTGTATAAATACTGTCTAACAATACCGGGTTTTCCTCATAGCCGGCAGTTGTCATTACCGTTAAATCAAAACCGGAACTATCGGCATAATTATTCACATAAAATGTATAACTGCTATTTCCCGAAAGAATAGTCGAATAATTTGACAGTGTAATAGACTGGTTATTAACCGTGAAAATAACATCGCCTCTTTTCAGCCCCTTAGCTTTTGCATCGGTATTGGGATATACATAGGTTACAATAAACGCCACCGGATAAGCCGCCATAGCAGTCTGAGTTGCAATATATTCAAACCCTATAGAAGACGAAACTGTAGATGCTGACATAGAAGCCGTTGCCAGTAAACCATCATGACTTGTATCAATTGCAGAGAAAGTATATCCTTTCGAACTCTCCTCTGAATAAAGCAACTTACTGAAAAAAGTCTCAGGATCTGATTCAAAGTTCAGGCTCGTTTTCTCGGGCATCTGATCACGCCACAGATACCACTCATCCATTTCTTCATAAATCCAATTATTCACATAAGCATTATCGGACAAGTCGGTTTCGTCGTCTGTATCCGTATCGGTTCCCGTTGTCGGGGTTTCGGTACTCTCATCGTCGTCACTACAAGCAAATCCCAGATATATACATCCGAGCAGGAATATAAAAAAAATAAATTTTGTTTTCATTGTCTATAAAAAATATCAATAATAATCGATAAAAAACAACAGGCTCTATAAGCCTGTCCGGTTACTTACAAATATAGTAAAAAGACGACCAAATGTATAATCCGATCGACATATAGACCTGATTTATAGATAATCCATCGCATAAAACCGCCAAAGGCATCTTCTCCCGGTCATCCATAATACTGGTTTTTCATATATAGCATAAACAGAGTTTATTAAACATATTTCAAGCCTATCTGTTTAGTATATATTATTAATAACTATAAAATTTACAATATAAAACCATGGATTTTGACTTAGCAATTATCGGAGGAGGACCTGCCGGTTATAATGCTGCTGAAAAAGCTGCGGAAAACGGATTACAGACTATACTTTTCGAGAAAAAATATCTTGGAGGCGTATGTCTTAACGAAGGTTGTATTCCTACTAAAACCTTATTGTACTCTTCCAAAATATACGACAGTATCAAGGGTGCCGATAAGTATGGTATCTCGGTAAAGGGTGAAACCACTGCCGATTATCCCCAAATTATCAAAAGAAAAGACAAAGTTGTACAAAAACTGACCGGTGGTGTCAGCTACAAACTATCTACAGCCGGTGTAACCGTTATCAAAGATACAGCCACTATCGAAGGAGAAAAAGGCGATCTTATCCAAATCTCGGCGGCAGGCAAAACCTATCAGGTAAAATACCTGCTGATCTGTACAGGATCAGAAACGGTTATCCCTCCAATCAAAGGGCTTTCTGATATTCCATACTGGACATCCAAAGAAGCTTTGGAAAGTACCGAATTACCTAAATCCATAGCCATTATTGGTGGTGGAGTCATCGGTATCGAGTTTGCTTCTGTCTTTAACAGCATGGGAGTTCAGGTACATGTTATAGAAATGATGCCCGAAATACTGGGAGCAATGGACAAAGAGACATCTGCTATGCTCCGCAGTGACTATGCTAAAAAAGGTGTTAAGTTTTACATGAACACCAAAGTAACCGAAGTAAGTAAAAAAGGTGTTACAGTAGAAAAAGACGGTAAGTCACAGACTATAGAAGCCGAAAAAGTACTAGTCAGTGTAGGACGCCGCCCCGTCACAAAAGGTTTAGGCCTTGAAAGCCTGAATATTGTGATGAAAGGAAATGGCGTAGCCGTAAATCAATATATGCAGACATCGCACCCTAATGTATATGCAGCCGGAGACATCACAGGATTCTCTCTGTTGGCGCATACAGCTATCAGGGAAGGCGAAGTTGCAATACATCATATAGTAGGCATCGACGACCCTATGAGTTACAAGGCAATTCCGGGCGTAGTATATACCAACCCCGAAATAGCTGGTGTAGGTAAAACAGAAGAAGAACTCACTGCCGCCGGAGAACCTTTCCGTGTATTAAAACTGCCGATGGCACACTCCGGACGTTTCATAGCAGAAAATGAGACCGGTAGCGGGCTTTGCAAAATCATTGTAAATCCTAACGACCAGATCATCGGATGTCATATGCTGGGTAATCCTGTATCCGAAATTATTCTGGTAGCCGGAATAGCTATCGAGAACGGAGATACAGTAGAAGAATTCCGCAAACATGTATACCCACATCCAACTGTCGGAGAAATTCTTCACGAAGTATTATTCTCTTAAAAAAACAACGGATATGCTTTGCATCAACAATATATATACTGATCCTTATTTCAACTTGGCTACAGAGGAATATCTGCTGAAAAACTTTTCGGAAGATATCTTTATGCTTTGGCAAAACGAACCCTCTGTGATCATCGGCAAATATCAGAATGTATTGGCTGAGGTGAATCTTGATTTCGTAGAAAAGAAACAAATCAAAATAGTCAGGCGTTTAACCGGAGGCGGAAGTGTATTTCACGATCTCGGAAACATCAACCTTACATTTATCGAACGGAATACAAATGCCGATTTCGACCGCTTTACAGCACGGACAGTAGACCTGCTTTCGAAATTAGGTATACAGGCTCAGGCCGACAACCGCCGGACAATCAATGTAAACGGGCTAAAAATATCGGGGAGCGCACAGTGCGTTCATAAAGACAAGGTAATGTACCACGCTACTCTACTCTTTTCGTCCGACCTGAAAACCCTGACCGCGACATTAGACAGTGATCCTAAACAGGTTGAGAACAATAAGGATTCGAAAATATATGTTCAATCGGTAAAAAGTCCGGTAACAAATATTCTGGAGAACCTGGCTGAACCAATGGATCTGGACTATCTGAAAGACTTTGTTTTCGATTACTTTCTACACGAAAAAGAAGGTAACGGAATGTACAAGATCAACGAAGAAGACATCAGGGCTATCAACATTCTAAGAGACAAAAAATACGCAACCAAGGAATGGAATTTTCACGGAAAAACAGAAAAACGGATTCCCGAGCCATTTCCCATTCCTGCAAATATTTAAAGAAATAACAAAAGGTCTGAGACCTCAATAAATTATAACTATGGCAGCTTTTGAAATAAAAATGCCCAAATTGGGCGAAAGTATCACAGAAGGAACTATTATCTCGTGGTCTGTTAAAGTCGGAGATAATATCGAAGAAGACGACATTTTATTCGAAGTAAACACGGCTAAAGTAAGTGCGGAAATACCTTCACCTGTAGCCGGAAAAATAACTAAGATTTTATTTAACGAAGGCGATACTGTAGCCGTAGGTACAGTTGTGGCCCTTGTAGCTCTGGATGGAGAAGGCGACGCAGAAGAAACCACAGCACCTGCGGAATCTGCAGCGAAAACAGAAGAAGCTCCTCAGACTGAAGCTCCGGCAGCAAATGCAGCACCCGAAAAACTGACTAAAGCCAGTGGAGACAGATGGTATTCGCCGGTAGTACTTCAAAGCGCAAAAACCGCTAATATAGGAAAAGAAGAACTGGATTCTATCGCAGGTACAGGATACGAAGGACGATTGAGCAAACGCGATATCGACCTCTATATTGCCAGCAAAAAATCAGGTGTTCCGGCTTCTGCTCCGGCTGCAAAAGCTCCGGCTCCGGCAGAAAGACCGGTTGCATCAGCACCAGTTGCAGAAAGTACGCCTAAGACAGCAGCTCCTGTAACATCAGGCGAAGATACAGAAGTAATAGCAATGGATCCGATCCGCCGTATTATTGCCGACCGTATGGTTTCTTCGAAAAAGATATCTCCACACGTAACCAATGTAATCGAAGTAGATGTTACTAAACTGGTTCGCTGGCGCGAGAAAAACAAAGATGCATTCAAGAAACGTGAAGGTGTAAGCCTTACTTACATGCCTGCAATCGTAGAAGCATCAGCTAAAGCACTGAAAGATTTCCCTCGTGTTAATTCATCTGTAGATGGATATAACATTATCGAAAAGAAATATATCAATGTAGGTATCGCAGTTTCTTTACCTGACGGTAACCTTATCGTGCCTGTAGTTAAGAATGCGGATAAACTGAATATTACCGGACTGGCAACATCAATCGCATCTATGGCTGACAAAGCCAGACGAAACAAACTGATGCCGGACGAAATTCAGGGAGGTACATTTACTATTACCAACTTCGGGTCATTCAAGAGCCTGTTCGGTACACCTATCATCAATCAGCCCGAAGTAGCTATACTTGGTGTAGGTATTATCGAGAAAAAGCCTTCGATTGTTGAAACGCCCGACGGTCCTGTTATTGCGATCAGAGAAAAAATGTATCTGTCATTGTCATACGACCACAGGGTAGTAGACGGAATGCTTGGAGGAAACTTCCTTCACCGCATTGCAGAGTACCTCGAAAACTGGGAAGAATAAGGCATTAGCCTTACTCTTCTTATTTCCAATTTTCTTAAATTAAAAAGACATGAAAAAGAAATACGATATAAAAAGCACCGATAAAAAAACTTTAGCCAACTGGTATCACCTGATGACATTAGGACGGGCTATCGACGAAAAAGCACCCGCTTACCTCCTTCAATCGCTCGGATGGTCGTACCACGCACCATATGCTGGTCACGATGGCATACAGTTAGCTATGGGACAGGTTTTTACCAAAGGTAAAGACTTTATGTTCCCGTACTACCGTGATATGCTTACAGTTTTATCCGCAGGAGTTACCGCAGAAGAACTAATTCTGAATGGTATTTCGAAAGCTACCGACCCCGCCAGTGGAGGACGTCATATGTCGAACCACTTCGCTAAGCCTGAGTGGCATATCGAAAACGTATCGTCGGCAACAGGTAACCACGACCTGCATGCAGTAGGTGTTGCACGTGCTTTGGTATATTACAAACAAAAAGGAGTAGCCATTACTTCACACGGAGATTCAGCAACATCCGAAGGATATGTTTACGAAGCAATCAACGGAGCATCAAAAGAAAGACTCCCTGTTATATTTGTAATTCAGGATAACGGTTACGGTATCTCTGTTCCGAAAAAAGACCAGACAGCCAACCGCAAGGTAGCTGATAATTTCACAGGCTTCAAAAACCTGCGTATCATACATTGTAACGGTAAAGACGTGTTCGATTCGATGAATGCTATGACCGAAGCACGTGAGTATGCTATCGAAAACCGGACTCCGGTAATCGTTCAGGCAAACTGTGTACGTATCGGCTCACACTCAAATTCCGATAAACATACGTTGTACCGCGACGAAAACGAATTAGCATACGTTAAAGCTGCAGACCCGTTATTGAAATTCCGCAGAATGCTGATACGTTACAAACGTTTTACTGATGAAGAACTGAAAGAGATTGAAGCTAATGCCAAGAAAGAATTAAGCCAGGCTAACCGCAAAGCATTATCTGCGCCTGATCCTGATCCTAAAACGATCTTTGATTTTGTAACTCCCGATCCCTACGTACCTCAAAAATACACAGACGGAACACACAACGAACAGGGTGAAAAGAAAAATCTGGTTACTGCTATCAACGAAACACTGAAAGCCGAGTTTCGCCACAATCCGGATACTTTCCTTTGGGGGCAAGATGTTGCCAATAAAGACAAAGGAGGAGTCTTCAACGTATCGAAGGGTATGCAGCAAGAGTTTGGCGAAGACCGGGTATTCAATGCTCCTATCGCAGAAGACTTTATTGTAGGTACAGCAAATGGTATGAGCCGTTTCGATCCTAAAATCCGTATTGTAGTGGAAGGAGCCGAATTTGCTGACTATTTCTGGCCTGCTATGGAACAATATATCGAATGTACACACGACTATTGGAGAAGCAATGGTAAATTCTCTCCCAATATCACACTTCGTCTGGCATCAGGCGGTTATATTGGAGGAGGTATATATCACTCTCAAAATCTTGAGGCAGTATTCACCAGCTTACCGGGATCGCGTGTAGTATATCCTTGTTTTGCCGACGATGCAGCCGGATTACTCCGCACCAGCTTACGGTCAAAAGGATTAACTGTATTTCTCGAACCTAAATGTCAATACAATTCGGTAGAAGCATCTGCTGTTATCCCTGACGACTTCGAAGTTCCTTTCGGTAAAGCCCGTATCAGAAGAGAAGGCAAAGACCTTACCATCGTTACTTACGGAAATACTCTCCTGTTGAGTTTAAATGCCGCAGAACGCCTGGCTAAAGAAAACTGGGATGTAGAGGTAATAGACCTACGTACACTTATGCCTCTCGACAAAGAAGCTATTTTCGAGTCGGTAAAGAAAACCAATAAAGCATTGATCGTACACGAAGATAAAGTATTTGGAGGTTTCGGTGGCGAAATTGTATCGACCATCAACGACGAAATTTTCCAATATCTGGATGCACCTGTTAAACGAGTAGGTTCAACTTTCACACCGGTAGGATTCCACCCTATTCTAGAAAAGGCGGTTTTACCCAGTGAAGAAAAAATTTACGAAGCAGCTAAAAAACTTTTGGAATTCTAAGGTCTAGTACCTTAGAATTACTTTAGTTAAATCAAGCATATCCTATAATTTGATTAAACAGAATTAAAACAATAGAAAGAAAACACAAGAGTCATGAAAAAGATTGGAATATTCTTTGGAAGCGAAACTGGAAAAACTGCGAAAGTCGGACAGAAGATCAAAGACGCTATCGATGATTATGCAGAAGTCGATATCATCTCGATAGAAGACGCATCTGCAAAAGATTTTGAAAAATACGACAATATCATTGCCGGAGCATCAACTTGGTTTGATGGCGAACTTCCTACATATTGGGATGAACTGTTACCCGACCTTGAAACTCTGAAGATGAAAGGAAAGAAAGTCGCTATCTTCGGACTGGGTGATCAAAAGAAATATCCAGATAACTTTGCTGATGGTGTAGGTATTTTAGGTGGTTTCTTCGAATCAAACGGAGCTAAACTAATAGGTTTTACATCTACCGAAGGTTACAAATTCGACCATTCGGCAGCTGTAAGAGACAACAAATTCTTAGGTTTGGTTATCGATTACGAAAATCAGGCAGACAAAAATGAAAGCCGTATTTCTGAATGGGTAAAACAACTCAAAAAGGAACTCAACTAAATAAAACCATAATTATAGAAAACAGAAAAACGAAACACATACATATTTAATCAGTTTTCTATAACAGAAGAATACAAAAGTCATAAAACAAGAATCCTCAGACAATTAAAAAAGCCGAAAGTATAACTTTCGGCTTTTAACTTATATAACACAGTAGAATTATTCACAATTTCGAACCGATCAGAATCAGTTTCTTTTTGTATAAACCCAAGCATCATTTAAGCGAGGATTTTTATTTCTGAAATTAGCGGCATAAGTCTCCGCTTGGGCCTTATCAGAAAAAGCACTTATATAGATACGTGGTCTTTCGTTTGAATTAAGAATAGAAGCAGTTCTATAACCTTCAGTCTGTAATTGACGCAAAAGCTTTTGTGCTTCATTCTTAGAAGTTGCACTACCTATTATTACATAATATCGAGGAGTTTTAACTACTTCCTTTTTAACAGCAGATTGTTTTTTCTCTTCTTTTTGAGCCTTAACCACTTCTGTTTCATCCGCTTTAGGCAAACTCACAGACGTTTCAATAGCATTCGGAGCTAAAGATACCGAACCACTGGCTTCAACGGTTTCGTTTACTCGATTCTCAAGGAGTTCAACAGTTGGCTGGAGTCCATCATTATTCACAGTACTATTTTCTGATAACACTGTCGTTTTCTTAGCGATAGAAGGAGTTATAGACAAAACATCTGTAAAGAATCCCGACCGTTGCTTTTCATTATTCGTTTCATATATTGGGGTAGAAGCGACGAAAAAAACCAGAACGGCAGCGGCAGCAGCTCCAATACCGGCAAAAACACGTTGATACAAAGATTTACGGTTCGAAACGACCTCATTCTTCTCTATCTCAGCAACAACAGCCAAACGCTTAAAATCTAAAGCTTCAAGGCCAAATGTCTCCGGATGAGATATTGAGAAGTCACTGTTTGGAATAAAACTCAAACGATTTTCATCATCCAAAAGCAATTTCCCTATTTTTCCGATAACTACCGGTTGCCTCAATCCCAATACAGTATTGAGACGTTGCACAACATCACCTATCTTTTTACAGGCAATATCATACGAAATGGAATAAACAGTCATATATGATTCTGCCAGTAATCCGTCATTATATTTAAGATCAGGATTAAAGCCTACATATACCTGAGGAGGGGTAATAACACCATTCTCTGTTACCTTAGCAGCTTCACGACGCACTACAAATCCTCCGAAATCGGGGATAATAACACAATCGTGCTTCAGAATCAGATAGTCGATATGTAAAGAGAATTCTTTCATAATACAAATATAAGAGTTATTATTCAAGCAATAGCCTACCTTAACATGCAAAGTTTTATAGAATTTATTTATAGAAGTGAGTATAAGATTAAAAGGTCTGACAAAAAAAATACGCAGATATATTTTACTTACTTTTAAACCCAATCTAAAACTCTAAACATATCAGTAACACTAAAAGTTCAGTTGTTTAATGTTAAGACTTTCAGAGTTTTTTCTGCAATCGTATTCCAATCGTATTCAGTCATATCATATTCTTTCGGGGAAAAAGATTGACTTAGCTTTATCTCAAGCTTTTGTTTTACATCCTTAGTATCAAACGGATCAAATAATGATTCTTTATCACTTATCAATCCGGTATTTGCCGGAATATGGCTTACTAACACATCGAGCCCGTAACTCATTGCTTCGAGTAAAGCTATCGGCATTCCTTCATGAAAAGAAGGCAATACAAATAAACGGGCATGAGAAAAAAGTTCGCTAAGATTGTCACCTTTTACAAATCCGGGCAAAACAACTCCCGAATCTTTTGCTTTTTGTTTCAGCATTTCAGAGTATTCGGTTTTATGGTCTGCATCGCCGGCAATAACCAGTTTGTAGTCTTTTTTACAAGAACTTTTATCATAAGCAGCTATTAACTGATGAAAACCTTTCTCTTCGACAAAACGTCCCAGAGCAAAAATATACTTATGCTTCGCTAATCCCAAAGTATTTATATAATCTGCACTTTCAATTACAACTGCTTTATTTACACCATTATATATTAAATGAATATTTTCTGACCTTCCATATTCTTCCAGAATATCTTTCCGGATACCATCGGATATAACTACCAGATGATTGGCATATTTTACAGCCATTTTTTCTCCCATACGAAGTATTCGTTTTGCCAACCGTCCCCATTTATCCCGTCTGTAATCTGCGCCATGATGGGTTACCACGACTTTTAACCCCAGAATCCGGGCAAAAGGGGTCAGCAAAGCCGGTCCAATAGCATGAATATGAATCACATCGCCTCCTTTTACTCTGGTATATATTATGGATAACAAGGTATGTATAATAGCTTCTATACTTTTCTTACGGGGAGCGTAAATATCTTTCAGTTTCACACCTTCAAATTCTGTTCTACGCTCATCCGACTTTACATAACAAAACCGTCTGATTAAGGTTACATCACCACCAAGCGATACAACCCGGGGATAAAGATTTTCGCAATGAGTCTCTACTCCACCCTGTATCTCAGGAATTCCACGTGTACCTGTAACAAAAATCTTCATAATTATTCTTCAACCAGAGGTAAGTCCGTATCAGGTTTCACTCCATGAGTATCTGTAAACGGTTTCATGCGCGAATAATCCAAATCTCCCTGCCGAATATCCTGTCCAACATTATAGTAAGGTATTGCGCTGATATCAACGCTTTTTCCTCTGATACTGTTTAGTTTATTTTTAAGCACCCACATAGCCGGATGTTTGATATACTTCTTCATTACAGGAGCGGCAGTTCCCACCATCCAACAGTTTTTTGGGCACTGGCGCACCATTGCCCGTACTTTTTCTGCCTGAGAACTATACCACAGATCTTCGAATGACGAATAATCACGAATATTCCCCATGCTCTCTTTCCAGATACGGTCTTCCAGCCCGTTACAAGGATATACATCGCCATAAGGTTCAATAAAGAAATTGGCTGTACCCGCCTCACAAGGTAACATGCGCTTCTGTCCTTGTATGTAGCCGATCAAACCTAGATTAAAAAATGCACGGAACCAACTTTTAGGATGGTTTTCTTTCAACAACTCATCTATCAGAGTATGGAAATCGGCAATCACTTCATCTTGATTTGTTATCTTATTATCGTCTTTATGAAAGTAATACGAATTATGAAAAGCAGCTGTTGCAAATTCAAGCTTCAGTTCCTTTGCCAGACGATAAAGTTCAAGCATATCTTTCGAATTCCGGTTTGAAACAGTTATGCCGAAACCAATATCCCTCACACCCATTTCGCGAAGCCTCAGCAGTAATTTTAATCCCCGGTCGAAGCCGCCTGCCCTACCTCTGAGTTCGTCATTGAGTTGCGAAAGCCCCTCGATACTTACCCTGATTCCAATATTCGGATACTGTTTAGCCAGATCAATTATTTTATCGTAATGCCAACCCGAAGTAGATATTACAACTCTTGGAGCCTTCTCGAAAGAAACAGCGACTATATCACTGATATCTTTTCGCTGAAAAGGTTCTCCACCCGTAATGTTTACAAACTTAAGCTTTGGCAATATTTCGAGGTCACGAGCCGATATTTCGAGCTTCGCATCAGACGGATACTTCCAGATATTACACATCTGACAACGCATCTGGCAACGATAAGTTGTTATAATAGAAACATCGGTAGGTAATGGTATTTTATTCATCCAAGTTCAATCATTTAGCAAGTCAAAATACTGGCGGGCAGTTTTTTTCCATGAAAAACGGAGAGCTGTAGCCTTCAGTACTTCAGTATCCATTTTCCGGATTAAATCTACTTTCCAGCAGATCATTTCTACATTGTTGAGGTCCGATTCGGCTATTTTTACATCGTATCCATTAGCCAATTCATCATTTACTTTATTAGCAGGATTTGTTATAACGGGGCATCCCCTCCCAAAGGCCTCAAGAATAGGGAAACCAAATCCTTCAAATTCCGAATAGAAGATGGTCGCAAAGGCACTTTCATACAGCGCATTTAATTCTTTATCCTCTACATAGCCAAGATATTGCACACCACTAATCCGATTGGCATCTAATAGAAATGAGTTTGCCTCTTTTTCGCAGAACCTATTAATACCACCTACTATTTTTAATTCGAATTCGGGATTCTGAGATTTATATGCCTGATATATTTTTAATGCTTCATATAATTTTTTCCCTTTCGGGTCAATACGCCCTACTATCAGGAAATAAGGCTCTTTCTGCTTATGCGTAACACTTAGATCTTCGGATTCGACCAGATCTATTCCATTATGGATAACGGATAAACGCCCGTCGAATTGCTCATTCGGGAAATACTTTATTATCTGATCTTTTACAAATCCCGAGATTACGACAATCTTACACGCCCGGGAAATAACCGAGCGTATCATCCTCTTCCGGAACCAAGTTCGTATTATTCCAAATTTATTATGTACATCGAATTCATTTATATCATGCACCACCGATATGGCATTTTTAACACCTTTTCCTATAACAGAATCTGCAGTGAACAACACATATTTGGCATCTTTCACATAAGAAGTATCAGGGAATGTATTCAAAAAATAAGCCTTCGACGAGATTGTTTTTTGCAGTTCTTCGGGACAAACAACCTCTATACCATCTGTATCAATCAACGGAGAATGTTCCAGAACATTCGTGTTTGTTACCAATGTAATATTATAGCCACCTTCTTTTAATAAAGGCAGCAGATACGATAATAACTTTTCAATAAAGACTCCTACTCCCAGCTTCGGACCGAAGTAACAAGCAACAATCGTTATATTTTTATTTTCATCCATTTCGTCGGTTATTTTTTACATCTTCAAACAGTTCGACCCAACGGGGCATTATATTTTCCGGCAAAAAGCGTTTGCTATTCTCACAAGCCTTCTCGCCCATCCGGTTTCTTAAAGCCTCATCATCTATAAGCCTGATAAGCCTATCGGCAAAAAGGTTTATATCTCCATCCGGAACAAGGTATCCATCTTCCCCATCCGAGATTATCTCAGACGGCCCACTCGGGCAATCGAATGCTACACATGGCAATCCGCAAGACATCGCCTCAGCTAAGACCAATCCAAACCCCTCATAAACAGAAGACATAGCATAGACAGAAGCCTGAGTATAAATACTCTCAACGTCTTCCTCCGGCGAATGTATAGTTATGCCATTACTTAACTGCCGGCTTATAATCTTTTCGGATAAGACCTGATATTCTTCTCCGGTTCCATATATATCCAGATGCCAATCAGGACATTTAGATACTACAATCTTCCAGATATCAATCAACCTCGAAAATCCCTTCTGAGGAGTCAGCCGCCCTAAACTTATAACCCTTCGCTCCTGACGAAGACTTATCCGCTCAGATACGAATGGTAAAACATTGGGAATAACTCTCACATTTTTGAATTTGCTCCATTTTGCAGCATCGTCTTCTGTTAAAACAACAAAAGCTTCGTAACGGTTTACATACCGGCTCTTATTCTTTTCAGCCCAAAGAGCCTTTTGTTTTCTAAGAAAAGAAGCATTCAGCAAACTATATTCAATTTCTTTGTAGTGTTTACAAAAATGAATCTCAGCAACCCTTTTACTTCTATCCGACATTTTAGGCAAAATTGTAAATTCATGCGTATAAGTCGAAATACAAATATCAGGCTTTAACTCTTTCAGTATATCCTCAAGTCGCTTCTTATGCAGCCTTCTTTTTCTCAGCTGCTCAAGAAGTCGTCTTACAAAGTTTTTTCCGTGCAAATAACGATAATTAATATCCAAATCTATAAAACGGATCCGAGGTGAGAAATCAAAAAAGTTTGCTTTTCCTTCCCTGTCCGTTGTTATAATTGTAATATCATACCCCATGTGGTCAGCCAGATAATTAGCTTTAGCGCAAACAATCCGTTCCATTCCACCGGATGGAGAAGAGTCTATAAGACAATATACAATTTTCATTCGTCCAATAGTTTTTGTTCCGTATCAAACCCTTCCTCTATCCCGTAACGATAGCGATACATCAGCACCCAAAACAGATTATTCCCGATAATTACGCAGAATAAGAGCAAAGACTCCATTAAGCCATATACCAAGAAACTGACCATAACTGCTATGACTATAAAATTCTGCTGGCGAACAATATTCTTCATTGCAAAATAATATAACCATATAAAATATACAAACAAAAGAATCCCGGCTTCGAATAACAGGTGCATATATGTACTATCGATAATTATATAGTCGAAAGCAGATGTTCCAAGCAGGTATTGTAAAGGAGTTAACCCGGCCAATAGTTCGTGATATAAAGACGGACGGGTACTGAACAGAATATTAATCTTCGGATATTCACTCGCAAATATCCCGAAATAGAGCGTAAGTGCAGTAAATAGTACAGGCAAAGCATACAAGACATATCGTGAATAACCTATCCGATAATCCTTTACCGACCTTTTGCGTAAATTATAATAAATAAGTACCAGAGAAAAAGTAAACACGGCGAAAATAAAACTCCGCGAATCCGTCTCCAGATACAAATAAATACTGATTAATAAAAAGCCGCCCAATAACAACCAGATAAAGTTCCGGTATTTAGAAATATAGCAATATAAAAGGACAGACATAAACAACCCCCAATAATAAATCATGGCAATATTGGGATGCCCGTAACCAAAATCGTTCCTTATCCGGATAAAACTGAAAACATCCGATTGAGTGATATGCCCCGTACCAAATACCAGCAGCATACCTATAACCGTTGTTCCCAGAATAATAATATTAAACCGCAGATACTCTTTCAGGCTAAATGTCGATACACATTGCATCACTATCAGCGGAGTCAGTACATTCAGTTTATATTTTGTGAAATCGAATGCCGATATCAAAATAAATATACCCAAGCAATACACGTATTCTTTGCGTATAGTCGAATAATCAAACGAGAGAAGAAAGAATACAATTGTCAATACAGACAATATCTCCACCCTGTCATTCAGAACAACAGTAAACAAGAACCTGAAATTGAGAATCAATAACAGGATAAACAAACTGGGTTTCCGTATTTTTTCAAGAATATCGGTCATCGTTTCGTACTATCACTTGTTAACCAATAACGTACACCTAATCTTATTTGTTGCAGGTAATTGAGCCTTATACGCCTAGACACTACCTGAATCCATTTCCAATTCTGATAACAAAACTGCACAATACCTACCGAAAGAATAGCTCCATAAATATCCCACTTAAATAAAACTATAAATATAGGCATCAGTATAAATATAGCCAAAGCAGATACAATAGCCGATGTCATGTACGGAATCTTATTGCTTGATGATATCAGCCCGATAGCCAAAGCCTGATTCGAGTCAAACAGATAGACTATAAATAAAAGTGCCAACGGAACAGTCGGTAAAAGAGTAGTACCACTGCCAATTAGTGTCAAACCCCAATCTCCGAACAACGATACACCAACGCAACCTGCAATATACAATATCAACATCAATACAAGGCTTTTGGTATAAATCCGCCGTATGTTCGTTACATTATGAGTAACCCAACTCTGAGCTACATAAGGCGCATAACTGGAATAATACAATAACGAAATGGTAGTCAGCACATTTACAACCTGCAAACTGAGTCCGTATTTAGCGATAGTGGCCAGAGGAATAAATAACGAGGCATAAAACAAACTCCCTTTAGTTGAGATATACATTGCCAGATTGGCTATGCCCTGCCGGTATGTATTGCGCCAAACCACCGCTCTCAGATTAAAATTGAGGGGCGTTACATTTCTCAGTATTGCTCCCAATCCGTCTTTATAAGCCAGTAATCGTCCTGTAAAATAGTTTACAATACCCGAAATGCAGTTAGCGATAGCAACGCCAATAAGCCCATAACCCGAAAAAAGGAATATATATGTGAGTAACATATATATCGAACGGTTGATTATCATTAGTTGGTTATGCTCCTGAATATATCCCCTTCCCTGCAAAATACAGGCAAAATGGATACAATAGAACCCGAACACTACACTTGCAGAATATAATAACCATGAGTACAAAATATAGGATTGATCGGGAAAGTCTCTCGACAGATAATACACATATACTAACCCTGCCGAAAATAGCATCAAAGCCATAGCCAATGATACATAGCTATAAAACTTGTGCATGGTACGTATCAGGGACTTTATGAGAGGATAATTCGGTTCGTCCAATACCCGGGCATTCTCGTCTATACCATCCTTGAGTAAAGATGTCGCTCCTCCGAATGCATAAGCTATATTTCGCGAGAAAGTGATCTGAAAAACAACCCCTATCAAAGTGGAAAACATTCCCAGATTGACAAACACATACCAAATACCTAATGTATCGGAAGGCAAAAACCTGAATATAGCAGGCAATACCAGAATATTAGCCCCTATATTACAAAACTGAGCTACATATCCCCATATAACATCTTTCCGGGTGATAACTATCTTACTCAAAGTTTCTGTTTATTTCTTATTTCCGGTATCCGACTGGTGTCCGTATCCATAACCATATGCCGCTTTGGTAGTTGTGCCATTAATTACGATCGACATATTTTTCAGTTTATTATCTTCGACAATAGATTCGGCAAATTTCAGGTGAGACTTGTTTGTATAATTAGCCCTGAACAGATATATCGTAGCATCCGACACCCTATCGAGACTGAATGTATCCGAAACCATACCGACAGGGGCTGTATCTACAATTATATAATCAAAGTTGGCGCGTAAGTAATCGAACATCTCATCCAAACGGTCATTTAATAATAGCTCTGCCGGATTCGGTGGAATAGGACCTGCCGGTATTACATACATATTGTCATGCAAATCGGGGCGATGGATTATTATATCCTCGGGTTTCATATCATCTGAAGCGAGATAAACAGTCATTCCGTCTTTCCGGTTGATTGATAAGTATTCGCTAAGTTTGGGGTTACGTATATCCAACCCGACCAATACTACTTTTTTATTTTTAATCAGAGAATACGACAAAGCAAGATTCACGGTAAAGAACGATTTTCCTTCACCCGAAATACTGGAGGTTACAAGCACCACTTTTTCGTCTTTCTTCATCAGAAATTGCAAGTTAGTACGGACTAAGCGGAACAATTCTGCTGTAGATGTACTTATTCCCTCTGCAATAGCTATGTTTCCGGCATTCTTATCCAAACAAATCTCCCCAAGAACAGGAACAGAGGTTGCTTCCGTTAATTCTTCTTTCGAGGCTATTTTGAACTTGAACACATCTATCAGATAGAGAATCACGACGGGAAACAATACTCCCAGCAATAAGGCTATCGCCAGCACCATCATTTTTCGGGGGGCGATCGGTTTCCATATATTATATGCCCCGTCTATTACTTTCGCTTTAGGAGTAGTCGAAGCCAAGGTTAACTGCGTTTCTTCCATCTTGGTAAGAAGAAAAACATACAAATCGGATTTTACCTGACGCTGACGTTCTATCTCAATATATTCGCGTTGTTGTTTCGGCATTTCCGACATACGTGATTGCATTTCGCCTTCCAAACCCGACCAATCCTGCTTACGTATGGTAAGGTCACGTTTAGCATTACTCACACTTATTTGTACATTCTTACGAAGCAAATCGACCTGCTCATTCAATGATATGATAACAGGGTTGTTCTCTTTCGTATTTTGCAATAACCGCGTCCTTTCCAACACCGCACTATTGTATGACCTTATTGCCTCCAACGTTCCGGGTAGTACCCCTGTATTGGTAGGTATCAATTCATATTTATTCTTCGGATCGTTTACATATTTATCCAGCATAGAAGCAATATCCATCTGAATATTTGCTTCTGTCGTTTTTTCCTGCAAATCGTGATACTTTTCGATAAAAGCCTTCGACTCTACTGTTATATCTGTTATATTATTTTCTCTTTTAAAAGATTCCAGATTTTTCTCGAGAGCACTTAACTCAATAGCCAACAAATCGATACGTTCTTTTATAAACGAAGCAGTATTTTCAGCCTCTTCATTCTTTTCGAGTTTGGCATCCTCATTATAAAGTTCAACCAGTTTGTTCAGAATATCCCTTCCCCGCTGACGGTCTACATCTTTTATACTCAAATAAATGATATCCGATTTATCTGTTGTAGGAGATACTATTATACGTTCTTTGTATTTTTCAGCTGCGTAATCCAGACCAAACAGGTTTACATTCAGCTTATAAGAACTTTCGCCAATAGATTTTCCGGAATATTTTAGAAGGAAGTTACCGTATGCAGTTTTAATCTCGCCCGGCAAAGTAGCCAGTTTAGTTTCGCCAATCTTTTCATCATCAGCCTCGGCTTTTACTTCCACCGATTTGTCTTCATTTACTTTAACCGTAAATGCGATTGGCATGGTCAGAGTATCCATCACGCTACGGGGTACATCCAATATTACCGGCGAAGTATTATATAACGATTTATCAAACGGAAACTTTTTCAGATCATAGGTTGTATGTAGCCCCAACTCGTAAATCATATCCCTCATATGAGTTTGCGAGGCAATAACGGCAGCTTCATCCGATATATTTTCCGAACCGGCAATACTTCCGAGCCCAAAACTACGAACCAGCGACGAAGCTATTTTAGAACCTTCTTCGTTCGACCTTAATTTAATATTCGAAACTATATAATAGGTCGGATCTACAGTCTTTATATAAGCTATGGCAACAAAAAGGCACAAAAGGATAAAACCCAGAAACCATTTCCAGTGCTTACTATATTTGAGAATAACATCTCCGACATTGACAAACTCTGATTTTTTCTTTGTACTCATAATTTTTTCAACGTAAGGATGCTTTTTATTTTCTTGACACAGCTATTATTAACGAAACCGTACTGATAACGGTTGTAATAGCAGTCGTAATCAAAGTCAGGTTAAATTGCTTCTGCTGACTCATCTGTGCATCCTTCTGATGCTCTTTATTAGATTCAACATACAAAATATCATTTTGTTGCAGATAAAAATATTGTGAAGAGAACACCTGGCTACTTTTAGTTAAATCAAAACGTATAAATTCTTTTTTACCATCATTATCCCTGATCAGTAAAACATTATCCCTTCGTCCGTATAATGTTAAATCTCTGGCATTAGCCAAAGCATCGAGGACAGACAAGCGCTGCCCCGTAAAGAATACAGGCCCCGGAGCATTAACAGCCCCTAATACCGAAACCTTGAAATTCATAATCTGAACATTTACAATCGGATCTTTTACATAATCTTCGAGACGGGTCTGTATCAGGTCCACTGCTTCGTCTGTTGATAAGCCCCTTAAGCGGATTTTACCCAGAGTAGGAAAATTTATTTCTCCCTCATTATCTATAATATATGATGATATTGTTCCTTGTCCCGAAGGCAGATTAAACGGAGTTACAGCCTGAGGTTCGATAGAAGAGACAACAATAGCCAGTTCATCTCCGGTCTTTATCTTCACCGGATTCAAAGAATCGGACAATGCTATTTCTTTTTGTAAATAAGCATCCAGATCCTGAAAATAGGATATGTTCTTGGATGAGCCGCAGGAACTCATTAACACGACTAATAACAAGCAAATCAATATGTGAATCTTTCCCATTCTCAATATATCTGTAATTTCTGAAAAAACAAAGATACTTCTTTCGATGTGAGTTACCATTTCTTACGAGAAAAAATAACAAATCATAAGAAAAACGAAACAGCCTCCGGAATATTTTCCAAAGGCTGCCTTTATTTATAAAAATGCAGTTAAATACATTTATTCTTCGATACCAACCAGTTCAGGGTCAATCATAATACGTCCGCAATATTCGCAAACAATAATTTTCTTTCCTAATTTAATATCCATTTGCTTTTGAGGTGGTATTTTATTGAAACATCCACCACACGCACCACGTTCGATAGCTACAATAGCCAATCCGTTGCGGGCACTTTTACGGATACGTTTAAATGCCTGTAGCAAACGGGGCTCAACTTCGCCTTCGATACCTTTAATTTCCTCACGAAGCTGTTCTTCCTGTTGTTTCGTTTCGGAGATAATCTCGTCCAACTCATCTTTCTTTTGGTGAAGGTCGGCAGAACGTTCTTCCAGAAAAGATTTACTCTTCTCAACTTGCTCTTTTAACGATTTCACATTCTGAGTAAACTCTTTGATACGTTTTTCAGCTAACTCGATTTCAAGTGTTTCGAATTCGATTTCTTTGCTTAAATGGTCGTACTCGCGATTGTTACGTACATTATCGAGTTGCTCTTTATATTTCTCTATTTTCAGGGTACAATCCTGAATTTTTTGTTTTTGTTGAGCAACAGCTGTTTCAAACTCTTTCTGATCCGACTCGTATTTTCCGATACGTGTCTTCAGACCGATAATCTCGTCTTCAAGGTCGGCAACCTCCAAAGGAAGCTCTCCGCGAAGAATTTTAATTTTATCGACATCCGATAATTTAGTTTGCAGGCTGTAAAGTGTTTTCAACTTGTCTTCCACCTGTACTTCTTTTTCAGCTTGTTTCTTTGCCATTTTTTGTATTGATTATTTTAATTTTCTCTATAAAAAAATGCAGTATATAAACAGTTATACTATTTATTTACTACATCTTATACTTTTGCAGGAGTATATCTCTGCCTTCGTACAACGGATAACTATTTATTATCCGGATGCAAAGATAATAATTCGAGCCGAAACATCCATAGTCTTTTACAGATATTTAACCGGATTCTCGTCAAACTGTGATAAATTCAATTCCAACTCCGGAAACTTCTCCGAAAGCAGATTATAGAATATGTTTTTTGTACATATTTCCGACTCATAATGCCCTACGGTTGCGAGCAGAATTTTATCTTCTACATCGTAGAAATCATTATACTTAGCCTCTCCGGTTATAAATATATCAGCTCCATAGCCTATAGCTTGCGGAATAAGAAATGCTCCACTTCCGCCACATAAAGCGACCTCATGAATCTGTTTCCCTAAATATGGCGAATGCTGAATACTAGACAACCCTAAAGTATCTTTCAGGTGATACAGAAAATCCTCTTCTTCCATCGGTTCGGGTAATGTTCCTACAATACCGCTACCTGCCTGCGCCCACGGGTTTTCCAATAAATAAAAATCGTAAGCAGGCTCTTCGTAGGGGTGAATAGCCAGTAGAGCGTTCAATATCTCGCGCTGTTTATATACAGGCAATACCACTTCGATACGTACTTCGGCTTCGATATGTAAATTACCTTTTTCGCCTACAAAAGGATGAGTTCCCTCCCCTGCCCTAAAAGTTCCTTCTCCCAGCACATTAAAACTACAGGCATCGTAATTGCCGATATTACCCGCCCCGGCATTAAAAAGCACAGTTCTCACACTTTCGGCATGAGATTGAGGAACATATGTTACCAGCTTTGATAAAACCTTTTTCTGTGGAGATAGAATCTTAACCTGTTCCAAACCTAATATCTTAGCCAGTTCGTAATTAACTCCACCTGTTGCATTATCTAAATTGGTATGAGCCGCATACACAACTATATCATGTTTACAAGCCTGAATCATACACCGTTCGACATACGTTCGTCCGGTCAGGGATTTAAAGCTGCGAAAAGCCAATGGATGATGCGATATAACCAGATTGCAACCCAAACGTACAGCTTCGGTCATTACACTTTCTGTTACATCTATACATATAAGAACACCTCTCACCTCCTGATTAGCGTCTCCGACCTGTATCCCACTATTGTCAAAGCTCTCCTGCAAAGGCAGCGGAGCTAAAACTTCTATCGCAGCTAAAACCTCTTTTATTTTCATATTTCCAAACTAATTAATTAGCTGTAAATTATTATTCTTTTGCTAAAATAGTTTTTAAATTTTGTATTTCTTCTTCCAAAGCCTTGTTTTTTTCTTCCTGCTTTATTACATACAGTGTTAACTCTTCTATCTTTTGTAAAAGTTTAGCTTGCATTTCGCCGAGACTCACTCCATTTTCTTTGACTTCTTTTTCTGATGGGATATCGGGAAGATGCTTGTGTTCTTCAAGGTGAGCTTTTACTTCGTCCAACGAACGAAGTTTGTAATCAGGAGCAAAGACAAAATCTGACCATTGGGTAGTTTCTACCTTTACCTCATTAGCATAAACAATACCATTTATATAAGCTCCAGTTGCTTTAATATTACCAGCTACATCTAATTTCTGAGTGGGGTTATCTATACCTATACCGACATTACCTGAGTTATGAATACCCATTCGATATTGTCCTTTCGTGAAAAACTTTATTCCACCGTACCCGCTTTGCCATAAAGAGCCTGCACCGGAGTACCATGAATCAGAATTCCAACCAAATGAATAATGACCTACAGTCTTATCCTGATAGGTAAAGTTATCGTTCATCTGACGCATTATCTGAAAGCCTGATGGCAATATTATATTATAAAAGCGACTATTTCCAACTACATCCAGTTTATATCCCGGAGCGGTAGTACCTATACCAACATTCTGAGTGGTAGAAATTGTTGTTCCACTACTCGTCCATTGTGCAGATAATGTTGCAGCTATGGTGCATGCAATTAGTGTTAATACTGTCTTTTTCATAGATCCTGTAAGTTTCTTAATTGTTGCTTTATTTCTTTATTTTCTTTTTTCATCTCTTCGTTTTCTCCTTTAAGTTCTATTACATATAAAGTCAATTCTTCTATTTTCTGTAATAACTTAGCTTGCATTTCGCCGAGACTCACTCCATTTTCTTTGACTTCTTTTTCCGATGGAATATCAGGGAGGTGTTTGTGTTCTTCAATGTGGGCTTTTACTTCTTCTAACGGACGAAGTTTGTAGTCAGACGCAAAGACAAAGTCTGCCCAGCCTGTTTCGACTTTTACTTCCGTTGCACGGATTGTACCTACGACATCCAATTTGTTTTGTGGGTTGTCTGTTCCGAGACCTACATTTCCTATCTTATTTATTGCTACACGAGATTCTCCTCCAGTAAAGAATTTCATCCCACCATAGCCACTTTGCCATAAAGTTCCAGCTGTTGTATTCCACGAATCTGAATTCCATCCAAACGAATAATGACCTATTACTTTATTCTGATAGGTAAAATTATCATCTAACCGTGAGGCAAGCATATACCCTCTTGGCAATACAAAATTCTGAGAACGAATATCTCCAGCTACATCTAACAAATAAGCAGGATTATCAGTACCAACACCAACGTTTCCTGAACTATTAATTCCTATTCGACATTGACCTCCAGTAAAGAATTTCATCCCACCATAGCTACTTTGCCATAAAGTTCCGGATGTTGTATTCCACGAATCGGAATTCCAACCAAATGAATAATGACCTACAGCTTTTTCCTGATAAGTAAAGTTATCATCTAACCGTGAGGCAAGCATATACCCTCTTGGCAATATAATATTATAAAAACGGCTATTTCCAACTACATCCAGTTTATATCCCGGAGCGGCAGTGCCTATACCCACATTTTGTGTTGTAGAAATTGTTGTTCCGTTACTTGTCCATTGTGCTTTTACGGCAAAGCTCAGGAATGTTAGAGACAAAAGTATTATTCCTTTTTTCATAGTAGAATTATTTAGGGTTTTGTAAAATTAAAAAAGGGGATAAACCATTGATATCCCCTCTACTCTTATTTTCTCTCAAAATTAATCATTAAAATGATATAAAAACAAGACATTTGTCTCATAAGCATTTTTTGGAGAATCTTTTATCTCCATTACTACTTCCATTTCCGCTTTAATCGTTCCCCGTAAGTTTTTCAGGCTTAAAAGCTTTACCCGGATACGTACTTCGCTATCAACAACTACCGCCTGATTGAATTTCAACTTCTCCATTCCGTAGTTAATCATCATCTTCAGGTTATGCACCTCTACAATCTGATCCCACAGATAAGGAAGTAGCGAAAGAGTCAAATACCCATGTGCGATAGTGCTATGGAATGCACTTTCCTTTTTAGCTCTTTCTGTGTCAGTGTGTATCCATTGATGGTCTAATGTTGCATCAGCAAACAAGTTAATCCTATCCTGATCAATTTTCAGATAATCCGATACACCTAATTCTTGTCCTACGTACTTTTCAAATTCCTCGAATGAACCGATAATTACTTTACTCATAATCTATTACTTTTTCAACTTTTCCATTAGCATGTTTTCCAATAGGACAAATATACATTTTTTAATGAAAAGAACAGCTATTTCATTAATGACAGTTTAGACGTATGCACAAATCCGAAGCAGGGATCAAAAAACTTTATTATCTTTGTGCCACTTAGCAAATTATTCTTGAATATAACAAAAGAATACACCATAATTATATGTTTGAAAATTTAAGTGACAGATTAGACAGATCGTTTAAACTATTGAAAGGTGAAGGTAAAATCACCGAGATC
Organism: Indolivaga macrotermitis; assembly: GCF_900128985.1. GTDB lineage: Bacteria > Bacteroidota > Bacteroidia > Bacteroidales > Dysgonomonadaceae > Dysgonomonas_A > Dysgonomonas_A macrotermitis. The sequence continues at coordinate 112,681 of NZ_FQUC01000012.1, forward strand.
AATGTTGCAGAAACACTGAAAGATGTACGCCGTGCACTGCTTGATGCCGACGTAAACTTTAAGACAGCCAAGCAATTCACCGAAACAGTAAAAGAGAAAGCCCTCGGTCAAAATGTTCTCACAGCAGTTAAGCCGGGACAATTGATGGTGAAGATCGTACACGACGAACTTGCCGAACTGATGGGAGGAACTGCTGTTGACATCAACCTGAAAAGTACTCCTTCTATTATTTTAATGTCGGGACTACAAGGTTCGGGAAAAACCACTTTTTCGGGAAAACTGGCTAGCCTTCTTAAAACAAAAAAAGGGAAAAAACCTCTGTTGGTTGCCGACGATATCTATCGTCCTGCCGCAATCGAACAGCTCAAAGTATTAGGTACGCAAATAGATGTGCCTGTATATTTCGAAGAAGGCAATACGAATCCTGTAGAAATAGCACAGAATGCCATAAAGAAAGCTAAAGCCGACGGCAACGATGTTGTAATCATTGATACCGCAGGACGTTTAGCTATCGATGAAGCGATGATGAAAGAAATCGCTGCCATAAAAAATGCCGTAAACCCTAACGAAATCCTATTCGTTGTCGACTCTATGACAGGACAGGATGCGGTAAATACAGCTAAAGAATTTAATGATAAGCTAGACTTCGACGGAGTCGTACTAACCAAGCTCGATGGGGATACCCGTGGTGGTGCTGCCTTATCGATCCGCTCGGTAGTAAATAAACCGATCAAGTTTGTCGGCATGGGCGAAAAGATGGATGCACTGGATGTATTCCATCCCGAACGTATGGCCGACCGTATATTGGGTATGGGTGATATCGTATCACTTGTAGAACGTGCCCAAGAACAATACGACGAAGAAGAAGCCCGCCGCCTGCAAAAGAAAATCGCAAAAAATCAGTTCGACTTTAACGATTTCATCTCTCAAATCCAGCAAATCAAAAAAATGGGTAACCTCAAAGATTTGGCTGCGATGATACCGGGAGTAGGTAAAGCTATGAAAGATATCGATATTGATGATAATGCTTTTAAAAGTATCGAAGCTATCATCTATTCAATGACCCCGAAAGAACGGACCAGCCCCGAAATACTTAACGGAAGCCGTCGCCAGCGGATTGCAAAAGGTAGTGGAACATCTATACAGGAAGTAAACAAACTGATCAAACAGTTTGACGAAACCCGTAAAATGATGAAGATGATGACCCAAATGAAAGGCGCCGGAAAGCTGATGTCCAAAATGCCGGGAATGAAAAGATAAGACAAACATAAAGAGGAATATCGCCACGGCAGTATTCCTCTTTTACTTTATATACCAGAAAACCTATAAGCCAAATGATTCTAATTGACGGAAAAGCAGTTTCTGCACAAATAAAGATAGAGATAGCAGAAGAAGTAAAACAAATAAAAGACAAAGGAGGGAAGACTCCTCACCTTGCAGCAGTATTGGTCGGGCACGACGGAGGAAGCGAAACTTATGTTGCCAACAAAGTCCGTACCTGCGAAGAGGTAGGATTTAAATCGACCCTTATCAGATACGAAAGTGATGTCACCGAAGATGAAATCATAGCCTGTGTCGAAAGGCTGAATAATGATAATGACATAGACGGATTCATCGTACAATTACCCTTGCCTAAACACATTTCAGAGCAAAAAGTGATCGAAGCCATAGATTACAGGAAAGATGTGGACGGGTTTCACCCTATCAATGTAGGACGTATGTCTATCGGATTACCGTGTTTCGTATCAGCTACCCCTGCCGGAATATTGGAGCTGCTCAAACGTTACGAAATACCAACCGCCGGTAAAAACTGTGTTGTACTGGGCAGAAGCAATATTGTAGGTAAACCGGTGGCTAATCTGATGATGCAAAAAGGATATCCGGGTGATGCTACCGTAACCGTCTGCCATAGCCGGACACCCAATATCAAAGAGATATGCCTCGAAGCCGATATTATTATTGCGGCATTAGGAGTTCCCGAATTTCTAAAAGGAGATATGGTCAAAGAGGGCGTGACAGTTATTGATGTCGGTACAACCCGCGTACCTTCTTTCGAAACCAAATCAGGATTCAAATTGAAAGGAGATGTCGATTTTAATGAAGTATCAACTAAAGCCGCCTATATTACTCCTGTACCCGGAGGCGTAGGTCCGATGACAATCATATCATTAATGAAAAATACGTTATTGGCAGGAAAAAAAGAGATATACAATTAACCAACTGACAGATACGAATTGTTAACAAAACGCATATTCAGGTATGCGTTTTTCTTTTTAACATATAAAAGGTTAGAAAGAAAATATTTTGATACAAAAACTCTCAACCTCTTTAAAAATAAGAAAAGGTTGTCATCACGACAACCTAATTCTCAATTATTAACCTTAAATCTAATACTATGAAAAACACAATGCAAATATAGAGATGTCTAATGACTTTTAAAAGGAAATAGAGTTTTTTTTACACTAAAAACCCATTATTTAACTTTGATTAGGATTACAGCCAAATAAATTAGTCTGCTTTACAACATAATATATCTTTTATTATAAAGCCGTTTCCGATAACAATATCTCGAAAGTGAAGGCTCTTAATATTTTCACACTATAAGTTTATATATTATCTTTGCAGCCAATAAAAACCAATAAAATACAACCGGAAGGCAATACCTTTATTCATTGCCTTTATCGAAGAATATGAGCGAATTAGATAAGGAAATCCATAGACGGCGTACTTTCGCCATCATTAGCCACCCTGACGCAGGGAAAACAACCCTGACCGAGAAACTTCTTTTATTCGGAGGTGCAATACACGTTGCAGGTGCAGTTAAGTCCAATAAGATAAAAAAGACTGCAACATCCGACTGGATGGAAATAGAAAAGCAACGTGGAATATCTGTTGCAACTTCGGTAATGGGATTCGAATACGACGGCTATAAAATAAATATCCTCGATACTCCAGGACACCAGGACTTTGCCGAAGATACATTCCGTACCCTTACAGCTGTTGATAGCGTTATTATTGCAGTCGATGTAGCCAAAGGGGTAGAAACGCAAACACGGAAGCTGATGGAAGTATGCCGTATGCGTAATACTCCGGTGATGATTTTCGTGAACAAAATGGACAGGGACGGGAAAGATCCTTTCGATTTGCTAGACGAACTCGAAGAAGAACTTAAGATAAATGTACGCCCGTTGAGCTGGCCTATAGATAGCGGACAAAGTTTCAAAGGAGTATACAATCTGTATCAGGAAAAACTAGACCTATATACACCAAGTAAACAAACCGTTACCGAATCTATCGAGTTTAAAGATATTCAAAGCCCCGAACTAGAAAAACATATCGGAGATTCGCTTGCTGCAAAACTAAGAGAAGATATAGAGCTGATTCAAGGTGTATACCCGGAACTAGACATCGAAGCATATCTGAACGGACAGGTAGCCCCTGTATTCTTCGGATCGGCACTTAATAACTTTGGAGTTAAGGAACTTCTTGATTGCTTTGTGAAAATAGCACCTTCGCCTCGTCCTATCGAAGCCGTAGAACGTGTAGTGAAGCCTGAAGAAGAAGCCTTTACTGGATTTATATTCAAGATACATGCCAATATGGACCCTAATCACAGGTCATGTATTGCATTCGTAAAAATCTGCTCCGGAAAATTTGAACGGAATGTCAACTATAAGCATGTACGTTTCAACCGTCAGATGCGATTCTCTTCTCCTACCGCCTTCATGGCGCAAAAGAAAGAAACGGTTGACGAAGCTTTTGCCGGAGATATTATAGGTTTACCTGATACCGGTAACTTTAAAATTGGAGATACACTGACTTCCGGCGAAGAGCTTCACTTCAAGGGACTACCGAGCTTCTCACCCGAAATGTTTAAGTACATAGAGAATGCCGACCCTATGAAGACAAAGCAATTACAAAAAGGTATAGACCAATTGATGGACGAAGGTGTTGCTCAATTATTTGTAAACCAATTCAATGGGCGCAAGATTATCGGAACCGTCGGGCAACTGCAATTCGAAGTTATACAATACCGCCTGCTACACGAATACGGAGCTCAATGTAAATGGGAACCTATCAACCTGTACAAAGCCTGCTGGATAGAGAGTGACAACGATGCTGAACTCGAAAACTTCAAAAAACGCAAAGCTCAATATATGGCTAAAGATAAAGAAGGGCGTGATGTATTCCTCGCCGATTCCAATTATGTATTGATGATGGCACAGCAGGATTTTAAAGAAATACGATTCCATTTTACTTCTGAATTTTAATTAAGACAAATGTCAGAGAAAAAGGATTTCTATACTATCAAATTTATCCCTTATCGTAAGAACCTGGGGGAGATCATGCACCGTCAATCAAAAGGATCTAATAATTTTTCTGCCGACGGTCGTTATCGATTCTATATCAATGAAGAAATAGAAAACCCCGATTTCTGGGTTGTTCAAGGTAAAGGTATCCGGAAACCGGAAAGTTGTAACGTTGCACCTCAAAATACACTATTACTAACTACCGAACCTAGTTCTGTCCTTATTTATCCGAAAAAATATACTCAGCAATTTGGCATGGTATGTTCTTGTCAGAAACGAATGAAACATCCTAATCTGGTATTAGGACCTGCTATCCTACCTTGGTTCGTCGGATTTACCGAAGCTCCTAATGGTGATTGTAGCTATACACTCGATTATGATCAGTTAATCAATAGTCCTGCTCCTCAAAAAAAGAAGCTTATATCCGTTATCACAAGCAATAAGGCTTTTACACAAGGGCATTTGGACAGAATCAACTTTGTGGAGCAACTCAAAAAGAAGTATGGAGATCAATTAGATATATTCGGACGTGGTTATAATGACTTTGATGATAAATGGGACGTTTTAGCTCCCTATAAATACCATATCGTCATTGAAAACTCTTCACAACCTTATTATTGGACAGAGAAAATATCGGATTGTTTCCTTGCTGAAACTTTTCCATTCTATTACGGATGTACTAATCTTTCGGATTACTTTCCTGAGAATTCATTCCAACCGATAGATATTCATAACTTTGATAGGACAACTGCTATTATTGATTCCATTATAGCTAAAGACACATACGAAGAGAGCAAAGGGATACTAAAGGAATGCAAAGACAAAGTGCTTGGCGAATATAACTTTTTCAATTATGTTGCTGCCTTATGCGATCAACTGAATCCTGAACTATCCAAAGAGCGAGTAACTTTGCAGCCATGCCATACGATGCAAAATTGGGTAAACATGTATAACTATACGGTTAAGCGGAATCTGTTTAAATGGAAGCTTAAGCTAAAAAATGCTTTTAAGAATGACTCAATCTTAACTAAGTAATATGAGTATTAAGCAAACAATCAATCCCAAGTTTAAAGATAATTCGACAATCCAGTCTTTTATAGAATTATTACCCTCTAAATTTGAATCGGAAGGTACTACTTTGTATGCCGAACGAAATATCATAAAGTCTTTCACGCTAGATGCTACGGATAAAATACTTAATAATGTAATTGTAAAGCGCTATAAACAACCTAGTCTGATACAACGGATCATCTATAGTTATTTCAGAAAGAGTAAAGCTGAAAGAGCATTTCACAACGCGACAAAACTAAGAGCTAAGAATATAGGCACACCTTTAGAAATAGCGTATTTAGAACAATGGTCTAATGGATTGCTACAATACGGTTATTATGTGTCAGGATGTGATGATGCACCTCCTATTCGAGAAAGATTGATAGAACCCGAAGATTTTGATCAAACAATGGCTCGTGATTTTGCTGCCTTTGTAGCAGACTTGCACGAAAAGGGCATATTACACCATGATCTAAATTCGACGAATGTTTTATATCATGAAGATTATAATATGCATTATACATTTTCCGTTATTGATATAAATCGAATGGATTTCTTTTCAAATGGAGAAATAATTCCAAGAAAAACATGTTTTGACAATCTGACTCGTTTTACGGGACGCATGGACTTATTTGAATATGTTATACGATATTATGCTGAAACTCGAAATTGGGATATTGAAAGTTCTGTAATGGAGGCTGTATCTATCAAGAATCATCATGATGAGCAATGGCGCAAACGTAAAGCATTTTTTAATAGATTCAAGGCTAAAAAGAAATAAATCTAAGACCGTTAACTGATGAATAGCAAGAGAAAGATACTAATAGATAAGGTTGCAAAAAAGAAAAAACAAACTGTACCTTTCCTGTCAATATATAAGGATAGATTATAGATAATATCCTGAATATCAAACTAGCTATACACTAAGAACAAACATACTAACAAAGACCTTTTATGCAAAATATAAAAATAACACTATTAGTCTCTACCTATAATAGGCCGGACGCGCTGTCGGTTTGTTTAGACAGTGTAAAATATCAGACATTATTACCCGACGAGATAGTTATCGGCGATGACGGATCAAGAGATGATACGAAAGAAACGATAGAAAAGATCAAGAAAAATTTCCCTATACCTATTATCCATGTTTGGCAAGAAGATGAAGGCTTCCAACTGGCTAAGATCAGGAACAAAAGTGTAGCCAACTCTACCGGAGACTACATTATCGAAATAGATGGGGATGTTATGCTTTCGCCCCAGTTTGTCGAAGACCATATGAGATTTGCCCAAAAAGGGTTATATATAAAAGGAGGGAGAGTAAATCTAGGACGCAAATTAACCGAAGATGTCTGCCAATCCGGAGTATCCAGAAGAATACATTTCTGGACAAGAGGCATCGAAAGTAAGCCTGAAAATGCATTCCGTTCAAAAAAGCTATCTGCATATCTGGCTCCCCGCTACAGAAAAAATTCAACGAAAGCTCTGGGTTGCAATATGTCATTCTGGAAGGAAGATTTTATAGCCGTAAATGGCTATGACGAAAAATTTGTAGGATGGGGTTCCGAAGATGGTGACTTCGTTACACGGCTACATAAGTACGGCTTAGGCAAAAGAAATCTGAAATTTGCCGGTATTGTATATCATCTTTGGCACGAAGACAAACACATGTACAATCTGGAGAATAATAAAAAGTACCAGAAAGAACAAAAAGAAAAAGGAGTAATACGCTGCGAAACAGGTATTGACCAGTATCTAAGCAAATGAAAGGCTTCTCTTAAGCAGAGTGAAGCTTCTCGAACAACTTTATCCACAGAGGCATGATATCCTCTACATTATAACGTTGCATATTTTCGGCAGCCAGTTGTCCCATTCTTTTTTGGAGTTCGCGGTTTTCGAATAGCAGAGAAAGCTTCTCTATGAACGCCTTTTTATCGCCCGGTTTCACTAAGAATCCATCTTCTTCGTCCGTTATTATTTCACCGGGCCCACATTTGCAGGCATAGCTTACTGCCGGTAATCCGCACGACATTGCTTCCATCAGAACCAAAGGCAAGCCTTCGTATTTTGAAGTCATTACATATACAGAGCTGTTTTTATATTCCTCCTCGACGTTCTGGGTCGGGGGCAGTAATTCTACAGCACCTGTAATCCCGAGGCTTTTAATCTGTTTCTCTAATCTTTCTTTCTTTTTACCACTTCCGAATATAACGAGTTTCCAATCAGGGTATTTTGTAGTTATATCAGACCATATATCAATAAGGGATTCAAATCCTTTTTGGTAAGTATGCCTTCCAACAGCAATAGCCCTTTTTGTCGTCAATTCCGAATAATTGGACGGAACAAATGCCCGTGGATTGGCTATGACCTCTATATTAGGTATATTTCGCCACGATTGTTTATCTTCATCTGTCAAAACAACAAAACAGTCATATTTACGTACCACCTTGTTCCTTTTCAAACTATACATATCTGTAAGAAAACGCCCCATAGCATACTTATCAAAAGCAGCTAGTTCAAATTTTCTTTTATATTTAGAGAAATGATATTCGAATATCTTCTTACTTTTATCTTTTACTTCACTCAAGTAAATTGTAAGCCCGAATCCCATAGTTAAGGCAATATCCGGCTGAATTTGTTTAAATAACTCAGTAACCTTATCTATAAATACCTGTTTATATTTCTTATCGGATGTAGGGATATCTAAATTGTAAAAAGAGATAAGTGGGGAGAAGCTGAAAAAAGGATTCTCTGTTTCTTTCTTCAAAGAAACAATACTTACCTGATGGCCTTTTTCGGCAAAATAATTGGCTTTTGTAGCTAAAACACGTTCAGTACCGCCCGGATTCGTATATCCATAAACGACATAAACAATTTTCATCCGTTCTTTTTTGCAAATATAGTAATAAAAGGCTAAATAATTAACACTATAAACAACTGATATAAAACAGTTAATAATACGAATCAGTAGCTAAGGCTAAAAAACACTCTTATGCTTGTGCAAGGTTTCGCTTACAACTGTCAACCAAAAGCACGTTTTAGCAAATAAACAATGATTAAAGCACTTCTCTCAATTACAAATCCCTTTTATTTTTATCTATTATGAAGAGAGATCTTTGATATATTGAAGTTGAAAAGAATCAAAGGCGAAGAATGAAAAAAAATATTCAAAAATGGTGTCACTTTTGTCACCTTTGTCACTTTAGAAAAGATATTCATCTGATGTCCAGCAAAATAGCAAGGTAACAAAAGTAACACTCAGGTAACAGCCGAATGTCACCTTTGTTTAGTCACCGTCACCTTTCTATAAAGACCACTACAGCAAAAGAAAGAACGTCTTCGATTACTGATTGATATTAATTACAAAAACAAATTACTTCGTATCCGGAATAAATAAGTGTACCCGATACGTTTATATTCGTAAATTTTACTATATTTGAAAACACCAAACCTAAATACTTATCCATGAAAAAATACTTTTATTGCCTAATTATCTTATTATTGGCTTACACGGCTCATTCATCTGCACAAATTGAACAAAAGGTTGAAGTATTCAATTTAGAAGATGTACGACTATTGGATAGTTCCTTCAGACAAGCTCAGGATCTGGATCGCCGCTACATGCTCGAACTGGACGCCAACCGCTTATTAGCACCATTCCTCCGGGAAGCAGGGCTTCCCCAGAAAGCAGAAAGCTATACTAACTGGGAGAATACCGGATTGGATGGACATATCGGAGGGCACTATGTCTCGGCACTATCACTAATGTATGCTTCTACAAATGATTCTCAAATAAAAGACCGGCTCGATTACATGATAAGTGAACTGAAAAGGTGTCAGGATGCCAACGGTAACGGATATATAGGAGGCGTACCCGGAGGCAAAGTAATTTGGGAAGAAGTGAGCAAAGGAAATATCAAAGCCGGGGGATTTGACTTAAACGGAAAATGGGTTCCTCTCTATAATATACACAAAACATATGCCGGATTACGCGATGCATATCTCTATGCCCATAACGAGGAGGCTAAAGAAATGCTTATCAAAATGACCGACTGGGCTATAAAACTTGTATCGCAACTGAATGAAGACCAAATACAAGACATGCTTCGGAGCGAGCATGGCGGCCTGAACGAAACATTCGCTGATGTAGCTGCCATTACCGGAGACAAGAAATATTTGGACTTGGCTCGTAAATTTTCTCACCAGATAATACTTCAGCCTCTTATCGCACATGAAGATAGACTAACCGGCATGCATGCCAATACGCAAATACCCAAAGTACTTGGCTATAAAAGAATTGCTGATATAGATGGAAACAAATCGTGGGATGACGCTTCACGCTTCTTCTGGGAAACAGTTGTCGAAAACCGTTCTGTTGCTATAGGGGGAAACAGTGTGGGAGAACATTTCAATCCTACAAATGATTTTTCAAGGGTTATAAAGAGTATAGAAGGCCCCGAAACATGTAATACCTACAATATGCTACGATTATCTAAGATGTTATACCAAACATCTTTAGATAAGAAATATATCGACTATTACGAAAAGGCTCTGTATAACCATATATTATCTACGCAACATCCTACTCAAGGTGGGTTTGTATATTTTACACAGATGCGTCCGGGGCATTACAGGGTATACTCCCAGCCTCAAACAAGTTTTTGGTGCTGTGTGGGTTCCGGGCTGGAGAATCATGCCAAATATGGGGAAATGATCTATGCGCATACCGACAATGATCTGTACATCAATTTATTCATTCCGTCTATCTTAAAATGGAAAGAGAAAAACACTGAAATTACCCAATCAAATAATTTTCCGGATGAAGCCTCCACATCAATTATCATAAACCCCGATGAAGCAATTAACTTCAATCTAAAAGTGCGTTATCCGCAATGGGTTCAGCCTAATACATTAAAAGTTTCAGTGAATGGAACACCTGAAGCATTATCGCCGGGCAAAGATGGATATATAACCATCAGCCGCAAATGGAATAAAGGAGACAAAGTAGTAGTGGAAATGCCAATGCACCTATCTACGGAACAGTTACCTGATAAGTCTAATTATTATGCATTCTCGTATGGTCCTGTTATTTTAGCCGCAAAAACGAATGCTGATAACATGGATGGTCTTTTCGCCGACGATAGTCGTGGAGGACATATAGCCAAAGGACCTCAGGTTCCTCTGAAAGATGCTCCTATAATTGTTGGTAATCCTGATCAACTAACCACACAAGTTAAACCTGTTGAAGGAAGACCTCTAACTTTTAAGCTCAACGGACTATATTCTGAAAAATACAAAGAGGGAATGGAATTAATACCTTTCTTTCGTCTCCACGACTCCAGATATATTATTTACTGGCCTCAAGCTACAGAAGCCGAAGCTCTGAATATCCAAAAACATATAGAAGCAGAAGAACAAGAACGAATTATTCTTGATCGTATTACTATTGACAAAGTTGTATGTGGAGAGCAACAACCCGAATCCGATCATTTTATAAAGTACCAGGAATCTACAACCGGATTTACAGAAGACATACATTGGCGCGAAGCCAAAGGTTGGTTTAGCTATCAATTAAAAAACGAAAATAAAATTGCAAAAACTTTATACCTGAAATATTTTAATAAGGACAGAGCCTGCGAATTTGACATTATAATCAACGGACAAGTACTTGTTTCTAAATCTCTGGATGGCAAAGATGGAGATAAGATTATTACAGACCGTTTAATAATACCATCCGTCTCAACTGGACTAAACCCATTGGAAATAAAGATCATCGCAAAAGCAGGTTCGAAGACAGCGCAGATAGCTGAGATACGTATACTAAGCGAATGACAGTAGTTCGAATGAACATTTCCATTAATTACACTGTTTTATACTCATAGAAATCATTTTTAATTCAAACTTAAATTGTAAAGAAATGGGAGGATTAGGTATTTTATGGTCAATAATAATAGGAGTAATAGCAGGAGCTGTTGCCGGATGGTTGATGAAAGGTCATGGATTCGGATTTATCGTTAACCTTATTGTTGGGCTTATCGGTAGTATTTTAGGTGGTTGGATTTACGGGTTACTTGGTATTGGTACCGGAGGTATTTTCGGCGTACTAATCATGTCTGTAATCGGAGCCGTTGTTCTTTTATGGGTCATTTCACTCTTTAAGAAAAAGAATGTATAACATTGTAATTTAGATATAATACAAAAAAGAATCCTGATCATTATTGGATCAGGATTCTTTTTTGTATTATACTAATGTCCATATGATCAGATAGGAATAGTTATTGTGATGCTTTTCTCGTCATTTCTTTTCACAACAACGGACTCATCCCCTGCCTTCAAGATCAGATCATCACCTACCTTGTAATAAACAGCAAAGTATAGATTTGTTTTAGACTCTGTAATATTAAGCTCGGTGAGGTTCAACTTGAAATAAGCTATACCTTCATCATTGGTAGTTTCAGTTTTAGTAGCAGATCCGGGATCTGTAGATTCATCCGGTTCCAATTCTTTAAACATATAAACGACAACATCTTTTTGCTCAACTCCGGCAAGATTTTTAACTGTGACTTTGACATTAGCTCCTAAAAACGGTGCATCATCGTCATCATTACTACAAGATGTATAAAATAGAATAACTCCCATTAATATACTTACTAATAACCTATTTCTCATAATCCAATATATTACATTAAACAATAGATCTGCACAGTATAAACTGCACAAAAGATAAAATCATAATTAACTATTTGGGATTTTCAAATATTCAGACGTTATTGTAGAGCTATGACTATATCTATTAAACAGCACAGATAATATATTGTTTCGATATAGATTATTTTTAACAGTAGAGTGTAAATGATAACAGAATTACACACTTATGAATAATGCTTTGCTTTTACTGGCTCCTTTAGTGATGATGTAGGGGTATATGTCAATAAGCCCCATAAAACAATAAAGTCCCGTAAGCATAATAACTTACGGGACTTTATTATAAAAAAGATGGCGGTTACCTACTCTCCCACAAAACTGCAGTACCATCGGCGTGGTTGGGCTTAACTTCTCTGTTCGGAATGGGAAGAGGTG
>NZ_FQUC01000029.1 GCF_900128985.1 Indolivaga macrotermitis
GACCCCGCATTCTGCGCAATACAACGCAAAGTCGTATCATACACCAATAAACCCTCCGCCGGAGCAACAATCGCCGATTTCTGCACAGTCGTCATTCTCGGAAGCAAAATTCCTTTTTCCGTACTGACAATATCCATAGCTGCAGAAGCATTGGGTGTACTTGTGTTTATACCCACCTGAGCCCGTAAAGCCACCATGCCCGAAAAGCACAGCAAAATCATAAAAAAATACTTTTTCATTGTTATTTTGGTTTGAGTTGTTGGGGTCAGAGACCCTTTTGTTGTTTTTAAGGTCGCAGACCTACTTGTTGTTTTTATAAAAAGTTGTTGATTTAGAATGTGGTGCTTGTAGGGGCAGGGCTCTGCTCTGCCCGATAATGTGTACTTTATCGCAAAGCGCACAAAGAAGGCACAAAGCGCACTATCTTGTATTTCAGGATAATGAGTAAAGCAGAACCTTACCCCTACAGTATATCTTTGTATAAAACCTTTGTATCTTAGTACCTTTGCGTTTAAAAGACTATTGACGAGCTTGTTTTTTCTTGAATAATAAAGCAGCAAAGTGCATACACTGCACCCTGCTGCATGGATTAGTTGGCCCAAGCATAACCTGTTATCCGAAGAAGTATTCGAACGACAACAAAACAACAATGATCCTACCGGACACAGCCTGCCCGGCCAACTTAATATTTGGAAATGAATATATACAACAAAGCAAACGAAGACATAAAAAAATGTCCCGTTATTTTGACACAATAAGAAAATTTGTTTAGTTAACGCCCTGTTATGCGTCTCTCTCTCTCTCTCTCTCTCTCTCTCTCTCTCTCTCTCTCTCTCTCTCTCTCTCTAATATTTCATCACACAAAGACAAATCTAAACTGTTAAAATTTAGAGGATTGCTGATGTTTTTATGTGTGAAATTATTGGTCATTCCTTTTTGGTAAAGGGTTGTTTGATGGGGCAAATATAGCAAATATTTTACTTACACAAAATAAAATGCCAGCTACATGCTTGCTGGCATTTAAAAAAGTATTGGATATTTCTATTTTATAATTTCCAGAATACCATATAACTCCTTATTAAATCTGTGCTACCTGGAGATGAACTTTTAAGAGTCCATGTACGATTATTTGTATCTTCATGACAAATGTAGATTTTAACTTCATCATCTTTCGTGAAATTGGCATTCAAAAAAACAGAAGCCGTTTGGGGAGCATTATTGTTAGGTTTTAGTGCAATGGTATAAGAATCCAGTACGGAATGAAGTGTTGCATTGACCAAAAATACATAATAATAAGCGTACTCTGAGCTGCCGGATGAGACAGTACCAGATAGGTGCATATTAAATGAGTATGCTCCGTCTTCCAGAATCTTGATAGTTCCATTATCTGTACTGATGAAATTAAGTTCAGTTCCGGCAGAATATAATTCAGCCGAAAGTTGTGTCTGAGTGATAGGTCTTGTAACAACATCCGGTGCCTGAAGATTAAGTAAGTTCATAAATGAACCGGCATAAATATTGGTTGTCATTTTTGCCCATTCATTATCAAGAAAAAAGTATACTCCATCATCAATCGAAGAGTCTTTGTTATATACAGTAAGTCCGTTTGACGGGCTTGGCACAGTTGTCAGGTCAAGTCCTGAAGTCAGGTTTACAATATTTAAACCGAGAGCCTTGTTCGTTGCATTTAAGCTCAGTTGAGCACTATTATATGGAGTGCCTCCAATTCCCAGAATAGCTTCATTTAATGTTGAAACATTGAAGATGACATCGTTTTCTAACTGTACGGAAGTCGGGATAGTAGATGTATTGTCTCCATCTCCGTCTATCAGGAGTTTACCTATCGAATATCTGCTGTTTATTGATACCTGAGAAGTGGCGAAAAAGGGATAGACAAGAAGTATCGTTAATATAACTAATAACTTATTCATATATATCGTGTTTTATAATTTCCAAAAAACGAGGCTTACTCTGGCAGCAGCCTTTACTGAAGGGTCGGATGAATCTTGTATACGAATATTCAGAGGACAGTCGTCGAATTCGGGAGACAATCCTCTGCCTATATATAATTCGACCTCTTCGTCTTTATCCAGGGTTGTTCCCATAACAAGGCGGTATGAGTAATATCTTCTTGTTCTCTGGTTAAACGGAAATGTAATCAGGGCTTTATCTAATACTTTATTCTTGGTTTTAGAGGTTAAGAATATATGTAAAACAGCTTGATTATCATATATTATTGAAGGAATAGAAATATTATTATTAAATGTCGAAAAAAAGTATAGTCGTAAAGCGAAAACATAAGTTCCGTCAGTGGGTGCAATTATCTGAGATGTTTCTGTATTTACAAATGCCAGTTTTGTAGCGCCTGAATATATATTGGATGAGGCATCAGCAAGACTGATTGCCGGTATTTCGGCTGTATCGGATACACCATTGGGTATCGAGAATTCATTTTTCAGATTAGGATCTTTCACCGCTTTTTGTATTTTTCTCCATTTAATTCCATCGAAATAATACCATCCGATTTCTACTTCTTCTGAGGCTATGGCAACAGTGTTGTATACGACCATCCCTGCTCGAGGGTCAGGAACAGTTATGATATCAGTTAGGGAGGTTAGTCGTACCTCATTCATTTTTAAGGCATGGTTGTTTGAACCTAGATCCACTTGTGCATTCTCAGCTGCTTTTTTACCCAATCCCAAGCTTATACTACCTGCATTATCAAGTGCGGCTACCATGTCGTCAACCAACTCAGATGGTACATTGTTTGTGTTGTTGCTCAGTCCGTCAATATGTAATAATGCATTGGATATCGGATAATTGGTGTTAATACCTATCTGTGCCCACAATAAACCGCACGAAAGCCAAAGAGTACAAATGGTAAAGTATATGTATTTCATTTTTGTTGTTTTAAGTAAATTAAGTATAGTAATAGAACCTATTTGGTTGATAACTATTATAATTTCCAATAACTGAGTGATGTTTTGTTATATCGGGCAGTAGTAGAACTAGTGCCACCGAATAAAGTCCAAGGGAAATCGGTTCCATTATTATGGCAAATTAAGAAATCGAGTTCATCGCCGTTTTTCAGCTCGGAAGCAAGAATTGCTGTTGCCGATTGTTTAAAATAAGGAGGGTTATACATTGAGAGTGTTCCAAGAGCAGCAGCATCCATTATTGTCATGTCCGATTTACGCATCAGAAATAAATAGAGATGGGATTGGGATGTTTCGGGAACATCGACCGAACCTATAAGGTTGAGAGCAAAGGCATATGTTCCGTCTTCGGTTATTTTTATTCCCGGTGTTGAGGATCCGAGCGGGGCGAAAGGGATAGATACTCCGTCATAACCTCCGGCGGCTATGTGGGTTGCGTTGGAAGGAGTAGTAATTACATTTTCTAATGACACGGCGATATTCACTATATTAGTTTGTTTTGTATAAGCCATTTGCTCCCATTGATTAGTTGTCCCGTTAAAAAGACAAATTCCCCGTGCAAGATCATCATTATCTCGGGTATTGAATACAAGCATTCCTTGTTTGGGCGTAAGAACTGTGCTAAGGTCGTTGGGGCCAGTAAGGGCAACAGAGTTGAGAGATAGGCCTTTACTGGGCGATGCAAGGTCAACCGAAGCTCCTTCTGCAGGAATAGTACCTATACCCATACCTATCCCGCCTGATCCATCTGCCTGTACTACAATATCATCAATTAATTGCCCTACAGAAGGGCTTGTTGTTGTATTGGCTTTCCCATCAATATGGAAGACCGACAAAGGAGTTTGGGTATTTATTCCCACTTGAGCATTGAGCAGCCCTAATGAGAATACCCCCATTAGTAAAAGATTTTTTTTCTTCATTGTTGTTTCTGTTTGAGTTTTTAGAGTCACAGACTCGTTTGTTGTTTTTATTAAGAGTGATTGTTTCTTTATCTGTATCTTGTAGGGGCAGGGCTCTGCCGATAATATCTTTTTGGGGATAAAGCAGAGCCTTACTCGTACATGTCTTTGAATACTGCCTTTAACCCCTTTGTATCTTTGTGTCTTTGTGTTAAAGTCTTTAACTGTTAGAAAATAAAGCAGCAAAGTGCATACACTGCACCCTGCTGCATAGATCAGTTGGCCAAAGCATAAGCTGTAATCCGAAGAAGTATTCGAACGACAACAAAACAACAATGATTCTACCGGACACAGTCTGCCCAGCCAACTTATAATTAGGAAATGGATATATAATACAGCAAAGTAAACGAAGACATAAAAAAATGCCCCGTTATTTTGACACAATAGAATTTTTTGTTTAGTTAACGCCCTGTGATGCGTCTCTCTCTCTCTCTCTCTCTCTCTCTCTCTAATATTTCAGCACACAAAGCCAAATCTAAACTGTTAAAATTTAGGGGATTGTTTATGTTTTTATGTGTGAAAATATCGATCATTCCTTATTTGTAAAGGGTTGTTTGGTGTGGCAAATATAATGAATGTTTTGGTTTTTGCAAAAATAAACAAAGCAAGTGAAGAGCCGGTTTATATAATGTTACCGGCTCTTTACATATTTATGAATGCTGATTAATGATATTCTTAAGCCATTTTACCAGAAACATGATAGCAATGGCGGCGATTACACAGGCAATGAAGTTCATCAGGAAGTAATATGATTTATTATCAAACATATCCCACATTCCGGCGACCATTCCGCTGAGTTTATTACCGATGGATGTCGACAAGAACCAGCCTCCCATCATAAATGATGTAATTTCTTTTGGACTAACTTTCGATACAAGGGACAATCCTATCGGGCTGATCAGAAGTTCGCCTACGGTAATAACTCCGTATGTTCCTATCAACCATAGGGCTGAGGCTTTGTCCGTATAAATATCTGTATACAGAACAGAGGCAGCCATAACGAGTGACGAAAGCCCTGTTATTAGCAATCCCCATCCCATTTTGGCAGGAGTGGAAGGCTCTTTTCCTTTTATTTTTAACCGGGAGAAAAGTCCTAATACCAAAGGGGTGAGCAACACAATAAAAAAGGGATTTACCGATTGGAATATTTCGGTAGAAATAAGACTGACAGTTTCCCCTTCTTGCGGAAGTTTATCTTTAGGCTGGTTTATGAAATAATTAGGATAATCATATGCTTTTATAACATTGTGATGTTCATCTACTGCCGTACGGAGTTTTTCGTCGACCATAGGTACAGAATCTTTTTCGTATTTGAGGATTTGCACCATGCCTACCGGTTTCAGGTAAGTCGTATCAGACTGGGGTATTGCTCTTTCTGTATAACTCTCGGCAAAAGTGGTAAGTGCGGTTGCATTTTGTTTAAATACAGCCCAAAATACAACCATGATGAGAAATATACTGAGTAAAGCTTTTATCTGTGCCCGTTCTTCTAATTTGGATCTGAATAATAATGATGCGTAAAAGATAATAACAGGAATACAGCCGAATAAAAAGGCGTCATTCGAATCAGACCCGAAAATATTTCCCGGAATTATCCATGCTAATCCTCCGAAAATAATGGCGGGGAGAAAAACATAGAGTAATACTTTTTTTATATCGGAGTTAGAGTCTGATGTTTTCTTGATAATATCCGCTTCCTTTATATGACGTGTACCGATAAGGAAAATAACTAACCCGACGAGCATACCGATACCGGCGGCAAGGAATGCATATCCCCATCCGTAATTATTTCTCATATAGGCAGCTACGAAGTTGCAGACGAATGCTCCGACATTGATTCCCATATAAAATATGCTGTAACCCGAATCTTTTTTCGACTTGTATTTTTCGTCAGAATAGAGGTTTCCGAGTAGGGTAGAGATATTTGGTTTGAAAAATCCGTTGCCGACTATGATAAGAAGTATAGATACCCATAAAATAGATTCGCTGGGCAATGCGAGTAGGCTGTATCCGGCAGCCATCAGTATTCCGCCTATGATAATAGAGACCCGGTAACCTAATAATTTATCGGCAATAAGCCCTCCGAGAAATGGTGTGAGGTATACCAGTCCGAGATAAGTACCTACTATATCGCTGGCTTTTGCAGGACTGAATCCCATTCCTTTTCCATCTTTGAGGTATAACAGGAAAATTCCGAGCATGAGATAATATCCGAACCGTTCCCACATTTCGGTGAGAAACAGGTATTTTAAACCTTTAGGATGAGGTACTTTCGTTTCAGGAGGAGATAAGTTGTCTGTCATATTTATTTTATGTTTTGATAGTACCTCGTAAATTTAGCGGATATTTTTCACTTTTCCGGTATCTTTAATTCCGGCAATGTCAAAAAATGGTTATGTTATATTGCTGCTATTATCTGAATAAAAAAGGATACAACCGAAAGTCGTATCCTTTAACAGATTAGTATTAATTAGAAATATTTGTGCGGTTTTTACCTAACTTGGTTAATTGTGAAATAAGTACTTGTACCACCCACCAGGGTTACGGAAACCAGTGGAACTTTAGCTCCGAAGATAATACTGTCTCCGGCATTGAGTTGTACTAAAGTCTGGGTTTTACGGGTGGGAGGAGACACATCTAAGTTTATTGTTAGAACAGATACATTTACACTTAAAAATGTCTCCTCGGCAATCAGCGTAAAGGCTGTTGCTCCTGAATTTCTTTTGAAAATGCCGACTCCAACTTCCGAAGCCGAGACAACAGACGATGTTTTGAATTGAACAAAGATTTCATACAGACCTGTGACAGGCGCAGTGAATTCGTAAGTACTTGTATTGTAATCTCCATTAGGACGTGTAGTTGCATTTGTGTTATAGTCAAAATTTTCTACAGGCATTGCTATTTTAAACCAACCGGTAGTTAGTATATCCGTTGTTAATGAGATAAGGTTGATCGTTGTAGAGCTTGTACCTCTGACAAATGATCTTAAATTGGATGCACCGGACATCAGATTTGCCATCGTATTTTGCGAAACTACATTATTAGTGCCCAATACCAAAACATTTTGTGAGGTTGTGTTAGTAGGTACGGTGACTATCCTCAGGTCTCCATTAATGTCAAGTGCTGTAATGGGAGCCTCTGTATTTATTCCTACTTGGCTATATGCTGATAGTGTGATAGACATGAACGCAATGAGCGCAGAAAACAGTCCTTTTTTCATGAGTTTGTATTAATGAATAGTTCTTTATAAGTTTGTTTGGTTATTTGTTTCATCATAAACGAATATGGGATTTAAAAAGTTTTTTGTTTTAACTAAAAAAATTGATTATCAAAGGTTAATGTTTGTGAATTAATAAAATATAATACCTGAGGTAAATAGCAGAGTTATTATGTATGATGTGTAAGATGTTGATATATAGTGGTTTGTAGTGTTTGCTGTTGAGGGCTGTTTATAAATGATAGTTTTGTATATCAGAATATTATAAAATATATCTATTGTAAAAAAAGCGTCTTATTTTACCTGTATATTGTTATAGCTTCCGGTAACTTTTATAGTTATATAGTATTAGTATTTATATATTGTAAATAGTGATAATACAAGGTTCGGCATTAGTTACAGTAAATGTTCCGTTGGCACCAGTGGTGGAAGAAAAATAAACAACTATACTAAACCGGATATATAAATAGTCAGTCGGATAACAATATCCCGCATATAGAGTTGAGGGGAAAGTCATATAGTCTCCCGTCTTTTGAGTAATAGTCATATAATGTTCGATCGCATCCACTTGTTCAGCCGTATTGGTGAGTGTGTTATACTTGTATAAATAGAGATATATACTGGCTTGTGACGGTGGATTTGCTGTGAATCCTAAAGATGCTTCTCCCATTATATCTAAAGTAACCAGATAACGCCCTTCGGTAGGTATTAATATGTCAGTATCATTTGATAATGAAAGCGAACCGTCCAACTTGGTTAGACTAATAGTGGTGGCACCGGGAGTAAACACAGTTGGTTTAACCTGAAATTGAGCCTGTTGCCCTAAAGACGGATTGGCTTCCCATTTAACGGTTTGCCCGTCGTTCTGCAGAGCCAGTATCGAAGGGCCTCCGTATCCGGGAGTCAGCTTTAAGCCGTATTCGTCTCCGCTTACAATCTTACTATGTTCGATATGCAGCTTTGCCTGAGGAGTGATAGTCCCCAAACCCATTCTTCCGTTAGTGTCGATAGTTATATCATTCTGTTGCTGAGTTACAGTTACGACAGAAGCTCCGTTTTGCGGATTATCTTTAGCCGCATCAATGTGGAACAATGTTCTTGGAAAATCGGTCTGTATCCCTATTTGGCTATGTATATTTAGGCTAAAGATAAGACTGGATATTAAAGTTATGTATTTTATGTAATGCATAAGTTTTTGGAATAAAAAAGTTATAATTGATAAAAGATAACAGATCCCATATTAAAAGCCTCAGTATTATAACTGCTATAGGGGTTATTATAGTCGAGTAACATATATAAAGCAGAAGAGTCTGCATCGGCATTACCCAGAAATGTAATACGGATATACAGCGAATCATTTTTTAATATGTTGGTAGCTATCAGAGATACATATAAAGTTGTGTAATCGAAAATCTGCATAAATGGTTTGGTATCTACCGTTTGGCAAACCACATCAGCTACACCTGTTCTGCTCCTGACCAGTTCGTAACGGACATTCACCTGTCTCGATCGCTGGGTGCTATTGTCGGTTTGCAACATCCCAGTTTTCATCAGCATTAGATTACAGCGAAGCATAAAGGCGTAAGATGCGTCGTTTGATATGGCAATAGCATTTCCCGTTGAATTTAGAGGAAATATAAGAGCCGTTCCATTCGAGAAAGTATATGTCCCCTGAGCTAAGTTCAGGATATATCCTCCCATTCCTTTCGTAATTCCCCACCATACATTGCCATCTGCATCGCCAAGCAGAATCTTATTCTCACCCTGAGTACCGTCTGCTAACCGGAAAGCTTCTCCGGCTACAGACGATTTCAAATGCAGGCGGGCGGTTGGATTAAGAGTGCCTATGCCTACATTTCCTGTATTATCGATCAGTATATCATTGGTTGATTGCGCAGCTGTGATTGTGCCCGATACGGCATTGTCTCCTGCTGCATCCATATGAAAAACACCCTGTGTATTCTGAGTATTGATCCCCACCTGTGCTTTAATATAGAACATTCCCGATAACAAGA
>NZ_FQUC01000030.1 GCF_900128985.1 Indolivaga macrotermitis
AGTATGTCATTTTCGATTACAAATATAGGAGTAAATTTGATATAACAAAAAAGGACTGATAAAAAAGTTTCTTTTTTCTTCTCGTAAAATGTTAATTGTTTGATGTAAATTGCTGTTTTGTAGGTGTTTATATGATTGGCTGTTTGCCTGTTAATGTTGCTTTTTTTTACCAAGAAAATATCCTATTTATAGGAATTTTATTCTGTAGAGCGATTTTTATGCCTTGGTCTGTTTTAGTAGTGGTATAAGGAAACCTTGCTTTGGCTTCTTCTCAGAATGAGGATACGGGAACTCCCTTATGAGACAGCTAAGTTGATAAGTAAAAAGGAGGAAATTATTGATTTATAGATATATATGTGGTGTGTGATATTATGCTATTTATTAATCGTTTTTGGTACAACAGATGTGGTAATATTTTTCGAATAAACAAAATATCAGAGAAAATGTGATTCCGAATTTCAAAATATGTAAATTGTTTTGTTTTGTATTTTGGAATATTTGCCCTATATTTGTGTAAACGATGAAGGAATATGAGAATTTTCGTACAAAAAACAATAGTCGATTTTTATAATGAGCATGCTGATGCAAAAACAGCCCTTCAGGATTGGTATATAAGAACTAAGGAAGCGGAATGGAATAATTTTGCAGAAATGAAAAACACATTCAACAGTGTTGACTTGGTAGGTAATAAGAGATATGTATTTAATATAAAAGGGAATAATTATCGACTGGTTGCCATAGTCCTGTTTGTTCCTAAATATGTGTACATTCGATTTATCGGTACACATGCAGAATATGATAAAATAGAAGATTGTTCGCAAGTTTAAAAGAAAGGAGTATAATTATGAGACATATAAATAGCGAAAAAGAATACAATGCACTGGTTAACCGTGTGAATGAGCTGCTGGAAGTAGTGAGTGATACTAATTGGGATACTTCACCCGAAGCCGTGGAGCTTGATATCCTTTCCTCTCTGATCGAGGAATACGAATCAAAGCAATATCCCATTGAGTTACCATCACTGCCCGATATTATTAAGTTTCGTATGGAAGAAATGAAACTAAACCAGGTACAGGTAGCCGAACTATTAAATGTAAGCCCTTCGAGAATCAGCGAATATATTTCAGGGAAGACCGAACCGACATTGAAAATAGGCAGGGCATTATGTGAAAAGCTTGGTATCAGTCCAAGTATTATTCTGGGAGTTACTCCATCAAATTTATATAGGCAAGTCGTTTAATTCGAAAAATCCCAGACCGTATTTTTACGTTTTGGGATTTTTTTATTTTAAAAAGTAAAATGTTAGCCCTGAAACTATGTTTCATTTTCCATCCTCTAAATTTGGGGATGAATTTTTTTTCTTTTAGAGACAGCCCAATCAGAATACAGATCTTGATATGTTTCTTCTTCTTTCATCTTTTCTGCAGTTAGCTCTTTGTAAGGAATATATGTTATAAACATATCTCTGTATTCAGGATCATCAAACTCTGATGTAAAAGTTGAGTTGAGAGTACCAAAACTCGCTGATTCATAACTATCCCAATCATGAATAGTTTCTTTCAAATGGTTTTTAATAAGATTGTGGACTTTTTTTTAATTGATGTATATGATAGTAAAGATATAGTAGTTGTGATAAATAATAGTTTTTTCATAAAGTGTAGTTTTTTATAATTTATTCTGGGTTGCTGATTTCAATTTTGTGTCTTAGTTCCTTGAAATACAGTGGATGATATTCGAGACTTATTAGAAGCTATGTTGTGATAAGCTTTCAATTTTGTATCTTAGTTCATTGAAATACAGTAGAGCGACACATAATTCACTGTATATCAACAACTATTACAAGTCTTTAGGATTTCAAAAATGATGTATTTCAAATAAAAATCCCGATTTCGATTGGGATTTTTCATTCTTAGAAGAGTTCTAGTTGTTGCCCTTCTGTTTTCTTGGCTTCAGAACTTCTCCCATAAAATAACTCCATCATTCCAAATTGCTTGTCCGTTATACACATTATTCCTACACGTCCCTTCTCGGGTAAAAACTTTTTAACCCGTTTGATATGCACATTTGCATTTTCCATACTCATACAATGGCGAAGATAGATTGAGAACTGAAACATCGTAAATCCATCCTTTTGTAGATTTTTACGGAAATCGGCATATACTTTCCGATCTTTCTTGGTCTCGGTAGGAAGATCAAACAGTACTAAAACCCACATAATCCGATATTGATTTAACCTATCCTGTTGCATAACATGATATCACATTACAAATTCAGGATATTTTATTTTTCGTAATTTTCCTTCAAAACATTGTACCAATGAAGATGTAGTTTGGCTTACTGCGACCATCAAAGGGCTCTTTCTTCCATTAATCATTACATCAATAATCGGTATTTGTAACAATTGTGTTTTTATGGTCTGTGATAACTCTTCAAAAATTTCTCCACTATCTATAATAGTGAGCACAATTGCATCGACAAAGGGACGATAAGGTTCCATAATATCGTCTGCCAGACAATAAGCGTTGTATCGGTTATGATGGTGTATCCCTAAAGTAGGCAACAATCCACTGGAAACCAGCGAACGTGCCACAACTGCGCGTAGAATAGCATAGCCATAGTTAAGCAGATTATTAGGAGGAGATTCTTCCCTACCCCTCACAAAGTTATCTATTTGCGGAAAAGCTTCTTTCCAGTAATAGGCAGCAGCCCGTGCTTCGTAATTATCCGGATCACCACTTTTCACATCACCTGCCCAATATTCCATATTTCGAATATTACATGAACGGAATTTCCGCAGAACATCAGCTTGATTCTTTATTTTTGCTTTGATCGTTTGCTGCCAAAGGTTCTTTTTCAGAGGATCAGTAGCCTGAATTTGCGCACTGAATTTTTCGGTCTGTGTTTTATTTCCACATAGCGGAAGCATCAATCCAACCGGCATGCGGTTACTATTGCAAGTGATAAGAGCCGTATTATTTTCGAGTAGCATCTCTATCAGCCCATGTGTCAGGGTGATTTGCTTATGATCTAAGACAATAACACCCAAATCCTCGATAGGGAAAGTTACCTCGCTGTTTTTTTTGAATTTTTCGGGCAAAGTGTCGTTCTTTTCAACCTCGGGCAATTTCACGACCAACTGGTTGTTACGCATACTCAAGTATGTCGGGTTACCAAAATAGAGTGTCTTTTTAATCATGGCATCAAAAGGTTAATATTTCCCAGACGATCAATATTTAACTTTACACATATTTCTTTTATCATTTCACCCGTAATGCCTCTCTCCATCTTGTTTAAAGGGGAGAATTCAACTTTATTTACTATTGGATTTGCTACATTTTGACAGATAAAGAAGCATTGATTTCCCGTACTACTTACCATTTTATATATCCTGTCTACTTTAATATCTTCAATATTCCATTTAATGCCACTTACCAATTCCTCTTCCGTTGGCACATAAACCAAATCGTTTGGTGACAAATGAAACAGCAATACATGTCCTTTTTCATTCCTTTCAGGGACAGTACTTAAACCTTGTTTTAACCTTTCTACCACAACGTTTAAGGCAACAGTTTCATACGAACGATTACCTTTGTCATCCGCATAAACAGCAAAAAATAAGTTCGTCCCTTTTGCCGCCTCAACATATTTTGCCTTCTTATTTCCTGTATATCCCACTTGGAATTTATTACCGATTGTTTCATACACTCGCACTTTACGGATTGGCTGATGAGATTTACCATCATTGAAGGCAGTAATATTTTGGTTCATCTCCTCGATACCTTCCGGAGAGAAAGCCAGTTCCGGTTTATTATCCTTCGTCACTAAATAATTCAGAAAAATCTTTTGTATTCCGCTATCTGCTACAGATTCTTTTATAAATTTTTCTGTAAATGAAATATCTAACGATTTCCTCACAGCAGCATTCTCTGTTTCAAAATAATAAATTTCCACTTTGGAAACATCTGTTTTCCCATAAAGATATTTCCTGTCTTTAAAGTGTTTGTCGATTTTATCTGGTTCAAATTTTCCATATGTTGCACTGATTTTCCGAATTTCATTTCTAAATTCTTTATCGACAATGCTTTCTAAGTTTTTTAAAGCTTCACTCAATTTTACTTTTTTTATTTTCTGTAACGAGACTTTAGCAAATACCGTATCCTTGTGTAGAGGCTTCCGGATTGCCCAACTGTCGCCTTTCGCTTGCGATTTCAGTATCTTTTTCCCGTTTTCATAAGTCTGATACTTATTGATAGTTTTGTTTATTACCCGCAAGTTTTGCTTGAAGCTAACAACTATTTTCTCCAGCTCATTCCGGGCATCAGTAGTGAAACTATCCCATGGTTTTATAAATTCTTTAGGAATTTTCCGTTCCACTTGCTTATTGGCTTTCTTATCAAAATAGGAAATTGGCTCAAACAGTCTTAATTTCCGCTGCAAATCATATCGTGAAGTTTCAGATTTAGCATACTGATTATTTAATAAATTCACGTGATCTCTTGTAGCACAGGCAATAGCCAAAGCATCCATCGCATGATGACGGTGATCGATACGTTTCTTTTGAAATCCTTTCGACAATTTTAAAGGAACAGTTGGCAGGAATTTCTGGTATTGCTCGTTCCAAGAGGTAAATGCAGTACTATTGGTCAACTGGTTCATTCGCTCAAAACGTGAGATAATTAAGCTATTCCAAACAGCATCCAGCCCCCAGTCACGTTTTAAAATGGTGGTTACATTACCAGTACAAACCACAATATTTTTTGACGTAACCTCCTGTTCCCCTTCTTCACGAACCACATTCGACAATAGTCCTTTCACTGCCTTACTGATATATCGCGTATCGTTCATTTGACGGTCAGTAAATGATTCGGGGATATCCTCTAACAAAAGTTTAGTACGCTTCGAACGGCTACTTGCATAATTCTCTTTTACAAAGCTTTGGTAATCTTCTTCTGAGAAGATCTCGACTACTTGTCCTAATCCTAATTGTACTTTCTCTCCATGATGTTCTTTAATAAACTCTAATCCAAGTTGGTTATCCTTCAAACGATTCACAGCAGCTTCACATATCACCTTATTACTGAAACTGTCGTCAAAATAGCGGCTTTGCGGAATAATATGCTCTATCTCATATTCAGGAGTAAATAATTTGCCGAGTGGAATAAACTGTCCTGTATAAGGCGAACGATATTTTTGTTCCAGCCACAATTTATAACGTTGAAGTTCCGAACTTGTAGGTTGTGCTGTTTTGCTTATTTTCAGAATATCATCGGGAACCTCGATATCAGAATTGATGATACCATCTTCATAAATCTTCAATAGCTCCTGTTGTACAGGAGAATAAGGACGAACATTATCCACATTCAATTTTCCATCCGAGTTTTCTTTTAATTCTATCAACAGCGCTTTGATGCGGAGATTGGTATTTTCATTTTCCGTCATTTGCGAAGTAAGACGTTCCCGTTCTTTTGCTGTTTTTTTCATTTCACGTCCAAGTTCGATATGGATTTCGGAAATATCTCCGAATTTTTTCCAGATATCTCGTACCACTCGTAATGTTTCTGTAATTACCTGTTCTACAATAGGGTTTCGTAAGGAATGTTGTTTAAATTCCTTTAAATAATTATCTATATCCTGTGGCGTTTTCCAATAGACAGCATCGTTTGCTTCGGAATGACGATCATAAACAATATATTGAGCCAGCCATAGCTGCAAACCCTGAAAATCGTTTTCGTAGATCAGGTTTATAGCTTTCTCTCGCACACGGTCTTTTATATCCGTATCGTACTCTCCAGTAAGGATTTTATCTATTCGACCTTTGGTTTTTATATCTATGGCATCCCAATTCCAATATTCACCCAAGCGCATCAATGGCAAAAGCTTTTTAATAGCTTTCTCAGAATATGTTCCATATTCGCTCTTGAATGGTGGAAATTTTTTGAAGTTTTCTACGAAAGAGGTTTCGTTCAAATAGTATTTTCTGGCAAAAGAAGACAAAGCCTGCTCATATTCCTTTTTATCTGTTACCGAATAGATTATATGCCATAAGCCTAGCTCTGTTTGGGCTGTTAAGAAATCAGCCGGAAGCTTTTCGACCTTTGCTAATCGTGTTTTTATCTGTGCTCCGGTTTCATTACAGGGATAGGTTTTATCTTCTACAAAATTCCAGCGATGGGTCTTTTCTGAAAGTTTAAAATACTTCAGTAGAGCTTTCTGGTCAATTTCTTTCCGGCTATTCAGAAAATCAAAAAGATTTTTCTGATCATTAACACTTGTAATAAATTGTGAAGTAAGATCTGAGTCAACGTCTTTTCTGTATATTTTGAGATTATAAATCCACTGCCAAAGGCGAAACTCCTGGTACAATGGATGAGATTTTGGAATGGCTTTCAGGTATTCTTTAACCTCGTTCCCGTCTTTATCTTTATATTTCCTAAATTCTAAAGAACAGTTTGAAATAGATGATTTCTGGCTCTTAAGGGGACGTTGATAGAAAATAATATCGTTAATAAACAAATGGACAAAATCTTTTTTGCTCAGAATAAACTGATGCGCTTCATTACTACGATACAATTCTCTAACACAATCATTGTACAAATCGTCCGAAAAGAGCTCGGGTTGTAACTCAATCTGCTTTTTCAATATAGCAATAAGTTCTTCTTTATAAAACTTACGTTCGATGGTACGGACTAATTTACCTCGTATTTTTTGATTTGGATTTGATAGAAGATTCTCATATATATATGTGCCAACTGTTTTCCGGGAATATTCAATCTCTGCTTCTGTTTTCTTTTTCAGCAATGTCCAGTCATCTTCACTTGGTGCACGGAATGATCGCCTTTCATTCCCCTCTTTGTCTATTTTAACCGTACCATCATCATTCAGGTCGGTAGTAACAATGAAATCCCTAATTTTATCTTTCCAGTCAAATAACGGATTCTTGCTCGATCTGCGATAAATCCAACCATTTTCCAATTGCAGTGAATACCATGTATCACCTTTACTATTGGGCTTTTCATCTGCTTCAACTTCAATAATTTTCAGAGAGTGAAATTCTACTAATTTATTTGGATTTTCTTCCTCTTCTTCGCCTCTCAATTGATAATATCCACGCTTTTGGTTGAAGTTCAGGATAATCCAAGCTAGCTCTTCTTTTTCGATTTTTTGAGTTAATGCCTTTTTACGCAGATAATAAATTGTCCAATCATATGGAATTTTTGTTTCCTTTCCATTCGACTTTGTATAAAACATGGAAGGATTCTGTTGCCTAAAATCAGCCACCATCTCCTCAAAAGATTTTTTGAAGAGAAAATCACAATTGTTATAGGCTAGCTTCGGTTCTGTTTCGTTTACAAACTGCCCTAAACGTTTTTCAAAATCAATATATTTCTTATAATGTTCAGGCAGGAAGCCTAGTATATGCAGAATGCGGTGTAACCGTTCGCGGCGCAGCAAATGTCTTTCCCTTAACCGCCTTGTTCCTCGAAATCCAGTTCTTTCTGCTGTCTGCGAAACGGAATTCCCTTTGTCGAAGTTTCCCAAAACATCCTGACTCATCGGAATAATCCGACTACCCATGCCTAATATTTTTTGAGCATCTTTATCAACCAGCGCCCATCCAATGCTGTTTGTGCCTAAATCCAGACCTAATATCTTTTTCATACAAAAAAATTTGTGTTTTTAAGGTTATGTAAAATGCATGAGATCTTTACATTATAAACTTTTAATTAAGATCACATTTCACAACAATCTAATGCTTAAAGATAAATTATTTTTAACAAATCCTTGGATTCTTCGAAGTAAAAAATTATTTTTGCAAAACAAATTGAAAGCTTATCACAATAAGGATTATTCCGTTGTGAAAACATTTAAGGCGGGAAGTAATTCTCGCTTTCTTTTTTATGAAGCTTTTATGGTGGTTTGTTGAGTAAAGGTTCCTCAGTAAATAGTTTTTTCACGTTAAAGCTAAAATTTGAGATATTTTGGATGTTAGGATTAAAAGATTCATAAATACAGATATTTTATAAGAGATTATATTGTTAGCTGATTATTTATATCTTTTTCACATCCTGCGATTTATAGTATGTTTTGAGATTGAACCAGAGAAAGGGCTGTATCAATTAATATGGAGTATATTCTAAACTCTTGATGATATACTCAATAATATCAGCTATTACTCTTTTTTTCTACATACTTCGAGTAACGCTTCTTTCTGTTGTTTGGCGAAATTTTCAAATTTAGATAGCATTTCTTCGAATATTTTTGCATTAAAGGCAGGGCCAGCGATAAGAATCGTAAGGGAAATAGATAAGAAACAGCAAAGTGCAATCCCTGCACCTTGCTGCGAAATATTGTTGGTCTGTGCTCAGGTAGCTGTTTGAATAGTATCAGTTTAAATAAACAACGAAAACAATGACTCTACACAACACAACCTACTGGACCAACAAAAGTGGCTAAATGCACATGATATATATTACGTAGAACATAAAAAGATTCCAGATGTTTCTGTCTTAAACAGAAGTTCATTAATATCAGATAATCCCCGCGAGGGGAGTGTCTTGTCATGCCATTAAAGATTTATTTTACAACAAAAATGATATTAATATAATCGTCGTAATCGGCTTTCCCTATTACCGTATAGTTCATAACCCCGTTAGCACTAATACTATT
>NZ_FQUC01000035.1 GCF_900128985.1 Indolivaga macrotermitis
TTATAAAAAAGATGGCGGTTACCTACTCTCCCACAAAACTGCAGTACCATCGGCGTGGTTGGGCTTAACTTCTCTGTTCGGAATGGGAAGAGGTGGATCCCCAACGCTATAACCACCTGAATATTTTCTGAATGAAGAATTAATAATGATGAATGAAGAATAACGTGTTTGTAAATTCTTAATTCTTAATTTTTCATTCTTAATTTTTAAGACTTGATGTAAAGAACAAGTAATTAATACTAAAGTATGTAGCAAACCTGTTGGAAGACAGGCGAATGACTTAAAAAGTTTCGGGCAATTAGTACTACTCGGCTCCATACATTACTGCACTTCCACCTGTAGCCTATCAACGTCGTAGTCTACAACGACCCTTATAAGGATATCTAATCTTGAGGCTGGCTTCGTACTTAGATGCTTTCAGCACTTATCCAATCCGCACTTAGCTACCCGGCGATGCCCCTGGCGGAACAACCGGTAAACCAGCGGTGCGTCCAACACGGTCCTCTCGTACTAGTGTCAGATCCCCGCAAATATCTTACGCCCACGATAGATAGAGACCGAACTGTCTCACGACGTTCTGAACCCAGCTCGCGTGCCACTTTAATGGGCGAACAGCCCAACCCTTGGGACCTTCTCCAGCCCCAGGATGTGACGAGCCGACATCGAGGTGCCAAACCATTCCGTCGATATGAGCTCTTGGGAATGATCAGCCTGTTATCCCCGGAGTACCTTTTATCCTTTGAGCGATGGCCATTCCATACTGAAACCACCGGATCACTATGCTCTAGTTTCCTACCTGATCGACTTGTTGGTCTCCCAGTCAAGCGCGCTTATGCCATTACACTCTGCGAACGGTTACCAATCGTTCTGAGCGCACCTTTAGAAGCCTCCGTTACTCTTTTGGAGGCGACCACCCCAGTCAAACTACCCACCATACAGTGTCCTTGTATCTACAAGTTAGAATCCAAACAATTAAAGGGCCGTATTTCAAGGATGACTCCACGAACACTAGCGTGCCCGCTTCATAGTCTCCGGCCTATCCTACACATCAAGTGCCCAGATTCAATGTAAAGCTATAGTAAAGGTTCACGGGGTCTTTTCGTCCCATCGCGGGTAATCGGCATCTTCACCGATACTACAATTTCACCGAGCTCACAGTTGAGACAGTAAGAAGATCATTACACCATTCGTGCAGGTCGGAACTTACCCGACAAGGAATTTCGCTACCTTAGGACCGTTATAGTTACGGCCGCCGTTTACTGGGGCTTCAATTCAAAGCTTCTCTTGCGATGACTTCTCCTCTTAACCTTCCAGCACCGGGCAGGTGTCAGGCTATATACTTCTTATTTCTAATTTGCATAGCCATGTGTTTTTGTTAAACAGTTGCCTTCTTCTATTCTCTGCGGCCTGCCATCTCTGACAGGCACCCTTTCTCCCGAAGTTACAGGGTCATTTTGCCTAATTCCTTAACTGTGAATCACTCGAGCGCCTTAGTATACTCAACCCAACTACGTGTGTCCGTTTTAGTACGGGTAACTTTAAGATTAGCGTTTAGCGGTTTTTCTTGACAGTCTGTTTACCTGCATATTGATTCACCAATGGTTCCTCATACTTTCAGGTTCGACTCTTTTAGCGGATTTGCCTACTAAAATCTACGTCTACGCCCTTTAACCATCTATTCCGTCAGATGGCAGCAGTGTCACTCCTGTGTCCCCACATCACTCTTAAAGCTAGTAACGGAATATTAACCGTTTCGTCCATCGAATTAGCCGTTCGGCGTCTCCTTAGGGCCCGACTTACCCTGATCCGATTAGCGTTGATCAGGAAACCTTAGTTTTTCGGCGAGGGGGTTTCTCACCCCCTTTATCGTTACTCATACCTACATTTGCTTTTCCGTACGCTCCAGAGTAGCTCACGCTACGCCTTCGACGCTGAACGGAATGCTCCCCTACCGATAATATTTATCCCATAGCTTCGGTAACATGTTTGATGCCCGATTATTATCCACGCATCGCCACTCGACTAGTGAGCTGTTACGCACTCTTTAAATGAATGGCTGCTTCCAAGCCAACATCCTAGCTGTCTTAGCGGCAACACTTCGTTAATTCAACTTAACATGTATTTGGGGACCTTAGCTGATGGTCTGGGTTCTTTCCCTCTCGGACATGGACCTTAGCACCCATGCCCTCACTCCCGGTATTAACTTATGCCCATTCGGAGTTTATCTGGACTTGATAGGCGGTGAAGCCCTCGCATCCAATCAGTAGCTCTACCTGACATAAGTAATTCGCCGAGGCTGCACCTAAATGCATTTCGGGGAGTACGAGCTATCTCCAAGTTTGATTAGCCTTTCACCCCTACCCTCAAGTCATCCGAAAGCTTTTCAACGCTTACCGGTTCGGTCCTCCAATTGGTGTTACCCAACCTTCAACCTGCTCAAGGGTAGATCACTTGGTTTCGCGTCTACTCCTATTGACTATGGCGCCCTGTTAAGACTTGCTTTCGCTTCGGATCCGTGTATACTTACACTTAACCTTGCCAATAAGAGTAACTCGTAGGTTCATTATGCAAAAGGCACGCCGTCACCATTGCTGGCTCCGACCGCTTGTAGGCACATGGTTTCAGGGTCTTTTTCACTCCTCTGTTCGAGGTTCTTTTCACCTTTCCCTCACGGTACTGGTTCACTATCGGTCTCTCGGATGTATTTAGCCTTACCGGATGGTCCCGGCAGATTCACACAGGATTTCTC
Organism: Indolivaga macrotermitis; assembly: GCF_900128985.1. GTDB lineage: Bacteria > Bacteroidota > Bacteroidia > Bacteroidales > Dysgonomonadaceae > Dysgonomonas_A > Dysgonomonas_A macrotermitis. Next base: position 2,750 of record NZ_FQUC01000035.1, read on the forward strand.
GTGTCCCGCGCTACTCAGGAGTCTGCTAGGCTTGGTTATGGTTTCGTATACGGGATTATCACCTTCTTTGATTGCTTTTTCCAAAGCATTCTACTACTATAACTTCTTGCCATGATGCAGTCCTACAACCCCAATAATGCCGAAACAGTATTGGTTTGGGCTTCTCCCCGTTCGCTCGCCACTACTTAGGGAATCACTTTTGTTTTCTTTTCCTACGGGTACTTAGATGTTTCAGTTCCCCGCGTTTGCTTCTGATTTGATCAGATGATAGGCTCTTCGCCCATCGGGTTGCCCCATTCGGAGATCTACGGGTCAAGGGATATTTGCTCCTTACCGTAGCTTTTCGCAGCTTATCACGTCCTTCGTCGCCTTCGAGAGCCTAGGCATCCCCCATGTGCCCTTTTTTACTTTTTTTTCTTCGCCTGTCTCATAGTATTGCTACTATGAACGGTTTGATATATACTCGTTTTTTTTTACTTGCTCTTTTTTTACATCATGTCAAAGATCTTTTTTGCGTCTTGCCTTTGTTGCCTCGGGCTTCGGCTTTGGTGGAGAATAACGGATTCGAACCGTTGACCCCCTGCGTGCAAGGCAGGTGCTCTAGCCAGCTGAGCTAATCCCCCAAGGGTTTGCTTGGTAGTCCCAGGCAGAGTTGAACTGCCGACCTCTACATTATCAGTGTAGCGCTCTAACCAACTGAGCTATGGGACTGGCTGTTTTAGTCTTGCCCGGAGCTCCGGATTTGTCTCGGCTCCTTTGTTTCTCTTTATTTTGTGAGATTTATCTTTTTTAAAGGTTGGTTTAAACATTAAACATGGGTGATAACATCCTTTTTACGGGGTGTATATCGGCTCTTGCTTGTTTTTGCAGGGTCGTTTTTGAACAATTCTCCAGAAAGGAGGTGTTCCAGCCGCACCTTCCGGTACGGCTACCTTGTTACGACTTAGCCCCAGTCACCAGTTTTACCCTAGGACGCTCCTTACGGTTACGTACTTCAGGTACCCCCGGCTTCCATGGCTTGACGGGCGGTGTGTACAAGGCCCGGGAACGTATTCACCGCGCCATGGCTGATGCGCGATTACTAGCGAATCCAGCTTCACGAAGTCGAGTTGCAGACTTCGATCCGAACTGGGAGGGGCTTTGGAGATTGGCATCCTGTCGCCAGGTAGCTACCCGTTGTACCCCCCATTGTAACACGTGTGTCGCCCCGGACGTAAGGGCCGTGCTGATTTGACGTCATCCCCACCTTCCTCACAGCTTACGCTGGCAGTCTTGTCAGAGTCCTCAGCTTGACCTGTTAGTAACTAACAATGAGGGTTGCGCTCGTTATGGCACTTAAGCCGACACCTCACGGCACGAGCTGACGACAACCATGCAGCACCTACATACTCGCTATTGCTAGAAGGCCTGTTTCCAGACCGGTCGAGTATATTTCAAGCCCGGGTAAGGTTCCTCGCGTATCATCGAATTAAACCACATGTTCCTCCGCTTGTGCGGGCCCCCGTCAATTCCTTTGAGTTTCACCGTTGCCGGCGTACTCCCCAGGTGGATTACTTATCGCTTTCGCTTAGCCACTTATTGTAATATCACAAACAGCTAGTAATCATCGTTTACTGCGTGGACTACCAGGGTATCTAATCCTGTTTGATACCCACGCTTTCGTGCTTCAGCGTCAGTTGTAGTTTAGTAAGCTGCCTGCGCAATTGGAGTTCTTCGTAATATCTATGCATTTCACCGCTACACTACGAATTCCGCCTACTTCAAATACACTCAAGGATCCCAGTTTCAACGGCAATTTTAAGGTTGAGCCTCAAACTTTCACCGCTGACTTAAGGTCCCGCCTACGCACCCTTTAAACCCAATAAATCCGGATAACGCTCGCATCCTCCGTATTACCGCGGCTGCTGGCACGGAGTTAGCCGATGCTTATTCGTACTATACTTGCAAGAGAGTATACATACTCTTTTTTACTCTAGCACAAAAGAAGTTTACAACCCGTAGGGCAGTCATCCTTCACGCGACTTGGCTGGTTCAGACTCTCGTCCATTGACCAATATTCCTCACTGCTGCCTCCCGTAGGAGTCTGGTCCGTGTCTCAGTACCAGTGTGGGGGATAAACCTCTCAGTTCCCCTATCCATCGTTGCTTTGGTGAGCCGTTACCTCACCAACTGGCTAATGGAACGCATGCCCATCTACTACCGAATTTCTTTAACAAATATTTCCATGCGGAATCCCTGTATTATGCGGTATTAATCCGGATTTCTCCGGGCTATCCCCCTGTAGTAGGTAGGTTGCATACGCGTTACTCACCCGTGCGCCGGTCGTCATCGGTTGTATTGCTACTTCCATGTTACCCCTCGACTTGCATGTGTTAGGCCTGTCGCTAGCGTTCATCCTGAGCCAGGATCAAACTCTTCTTTGTATATTTTTTTTATTTTCTGAATTGTTCGACGTTGTCCTGCTTTTAAGCTCAAGGTTTTTTGACTTGGAGTTGATATCAATATTGCTATTGTATCACCCGTCTAATGCTTTTTTTTGTTCCTTTTATTTTGATAAATCTTTCAAAGATCGCTTTTTCTTTTCTTTTCTTTATTACCACTCTCGGTTTTAAAGCGAGTGCAAAAGTAATACACTTACCCTTCCATTCCAAATATTTTATGAGGTTTTTTTAAGAGA
>NZ_FQUC01000032.1 GCF_900128985.1 Indolivaga macrotermitis
AAAAAGTGGTCCGCTACTTTGGTATAATGAAAAAGTTCGTAATTTTACAGATTTAGTTTTATCCGATGCGCATCTCTCTCTCTCTCTCTCTCTCTCTCTCTCTCTCTCTCTCTCTCTAATACTTTAGCGCATACGACAAAATCTAAAATGTTAAATCTTAGATTCTCTATAGGATTTTTATAGATATGCCTTTGAAACATTTTTTGATTTATTCGCTGAGTATGTCATTTTCGACTACAAATATAGGAGTAAATTTGATAAAACAAAAAAGAACTGATAAAAAAGTTTCTTTTTTGTTCTTGTGAAATGTTAAAATGTAGTTGTAATTTGTTTATAACCAATGTTCTCAGCCACATCTACATCAGAGGTACGGGCATGGAAAGAAATCTCTGTAAGAATAACAGCCATTTGGCAGAGAAACCAATAAAACCAATATGAACTTCGGAAAGCAGGCTTACCCCGGACTGTAGAATTATATATCAGATGATTATTCAGGCTACACTATAAATTATTTTTAAAATACAGCAAAGTGCAATCTCTGCACCTTGCTGCCCTATGTTGGTTTTACGCTCAGGAAGTTGTTAGGTATAAATATATTAAACACAATAAAACAACGTCTTTACACAACACAACTTGCCATACCAACATTTATAGGAAAAAATATATAATATAATTAACCGGATATATCTAAACTAATGTTCTATTTGACAGTGTTTTATAATGACTCAATTATTATATAAGTATGGCCTAGCCCCCCCCATAAAGCAACATCTGGAGAACTTCCATGTATTTTCATAACTCGAAAATCAATAATATCGCCTGCGTTTAGGCTAACTAATCCCATAACAAAATTACTTTGGTCCATTCCTGTATCTGTCACTGAAACAAAACCCGGATCTTGAAAAAAGACTCCATTTTTGAAAACATATACTCTTGGATTACCGCCAACTTCTGTAGATTGAAAATAGATATTAAAAGCTACTCTATAGATACCTGTCACAGGTGCCACATACTGCTGATTAGTTGTATCCCATCCGTATGTATTTCCATAAATATCTTTAGCTTTATCGAATAATACATTTGTAAAGAAATTGATTTTTACATTGGCGCCTCCCAGTGTACCTGTATAAATAGTTGTTCCCCCATCTCCAGTTACCATCGTCTGATACTGCACAGCTCCAGATACCCAAACCGCATTTCCTTGAGTGTCAGAAGTCAATACTTTTCCAGATGATGCTCCATTAGGTAAGTGTAATCCGGTATTGGCACCTGTTGTGGATATTGATATTTTATTACTTGGTGTATTTGTACCTACCCCTACATTACCGGTTACCAGCAGATTGTTATTCACAGTAGCAACTCCAGCTACCCCTAATGTACTCGATAGGGAAGTAGCACCGGTTACAGCAAGTGTATTGGATAGAGTAGCAGCACCGGTAACCCCTAAAGTGCCGCCAACGGTTTCGTTACCCACTACCGTTGAACTGGCAACGCGGGAGTTCCCCGTTATATTACTCGTACCAGTAACCTGAAACTTATACGAATCAGCAGTATTGGACCCTATAGCCACACTTCCAGTCTGATAAATATTCTGCGCATTAGTCGAAGCAAGGGTTGTACCCCCTTGTACCAGCCAAGGCTCGGTTGTCGCAGTAGTCGGCAAAGCAGTCCAGGTTCCTTTACCCGAAGCATCCGACATCAGAAAATTGCTAGCCGCCGCACCATTACCAGCTAAAGTAAAACTTCCAGTAGAAGCTATAGTCGTAGCACCAGCTACCCCTAATGTGCTCGATAGGGAAGTAGCACCGGTCACAGCTAGTGTATTGGAGAGAGTAGCAGCACCGGTAACCCCCAAAGTACCGCCAACCGTTTCGTTACCCACTACCGTCGAACTGGCAACGCGGGAGTTCCCCGTTATATTACTCGTACCAGTAACCTGAAACTTATACGAATCGGCAGTATTAGACCCTATAGCCACACTACCCGTCTGATAAATATTCTGCGCATTAGTCGAAGCAAGGGTTGTACCCCCTTGTACCAGCCAAGGCTCGGTTGTCGCAGTAGTCGGCAAAGCAGTCCAGGTTCCTTTACCCGAAGCATCCGACATCAGAAAATTACTAGCCGCCGCACCATTACCAGCTAAAGTAAAACTTCCAGTAGAAGCTATAGTCGTAGCACCAGCTACCCCTAATGTACTCGATAAAGTCGTAGCGCCGGTAACCCCTAAAGTACCGCCAACCGTTTCATTCCCGGTAACCGTCGAACTACCAACGCGGGAGTTCCCCGTTACATTACTTGTACCATTAACATACAAAGTTTCCGTAGCCGCCGTCCCCGTCTGAGCAGCCCCTATAACCACCTTTCCAGTCTGATAGATATTCTGAGTATTGGCCGTGGCTTCAGACGTACCGCCCTGTACTCGCCAGGGTTCGGTCGGTATCGCCGGTGTATTATAAAAAAAAGGCTGCCATATTGTACCATCAAAATAATAATATCCAACAGCCGTAATCTTATTAGTCTTAGTCGTCAGAGTACCACTCAAATCGGTCACATATACAATACCCCCTCTCTGAGTAGAAGTATATTGAGCATCTTTACTGATGAGCTGTGCCCTAGTCAGGTTAGGAGCAATAATCCCTTCAGGAGTAGTACCGTTCAGAGACAGGGGAGTCACATGCAAGCTAGCTTGAGGATCGTCCGTATTGACTCCCACTTGAGCCTTTAGGGACATTATTCCTAAAGAGCATAATATTAATAAATAGATTTTTTTATTTTTCATTGCTTTTTAATTCTAAATTGTTGTTATAAAGAGTAATTTTTTAGGGATAAAAAAATACAGCAAAGTGCAACCACTGCACCCTGCTGTCTTAGGTTGCTGGCTTGCGTGCAGGCAGTTGTTCGGATAAGACTCGAAAAACAACAACAAAAACAACAACGACTCAACCCGGCACAATCTGCCCAGCCAACATGCTTTATTGAATGATATACTAAATGTGTTGTATGAAATAAATGAATGAAAAGTGCTATATGCACAAAAAATAGCACCGAATACACTAAAAAGTGTGTCGCTGCCTAAATATAACGAAAAAGTTCGTAGCTTTACGGGTTTTGCTTTATTTAAATGCGTCTCTCTCTCTCTCTCTCTCTCTCTCTCTCTCTCTCTCTAATATTTTAGCGCATACAACCAAATCCAAAACGTTAAATCTTGGATTATCTATAGGATTTTTATAGATGTGCCCTCGAAACATATTATTTGCTTTATGCGTTCGATATGTTATTTTCGCTGTAAATGTAAACAATAATTTTTATAGGACAAAAAAACTAATAAAAAAATCTTTTTTTTCTTGCTTGTGATATGTTAAACAAATATCGAAAATTACTTATAACCGATGTTCTCAGCCACTTCTACATCAGAGATACGGGCATGGAAAGAAATCTCTGTAAGAATAACAGCCATTTGGCAGAGAAACCAATAAAACCAATATGAACATCGGAAAGCAGGCTTAACCCGGACTGTAGAATTATATATCAGATGATTGTTCAGGCTACTCTATAAATTATTTTTAAAATACAGCAAAGTGCAATCTCTGCACCTTGCTGCCCTATGTTGGTTTTACGCTCAGGAAGTTGTTAGGTATAAATATATTAAACACAATAAAACAACGTCTTTACACAACACAACTTGCCATACCAACATTTATAGGAAAAAATATATAATATAATCAACCGGTCACCAGAAAAATAAGGAACACGATATTCAGTATTGTAATAAGAATTCCATAACACCATAATATAACTGATGTAATAGGCCTTCATTATCATTTTAATAATTCGCTGATCTTCGCGAAACGTCCCCGGATAATACCCTCCTTATCAACCAAGATAAAAGTAGGCGTACCCACTATCCCGTAGTTACGGAAGTTTTCGCTGTTAAATCCGCGTTGGTCATATACCCAGTCTTTCCACGGGAATCCAGTCGAAGACGATTCAAAGACCTCTCTCTCCATATCAGCCGAAATAGAAACTACACGGATATCATTAGACTCGAGCATCCAGTATTTTTCTTTCAGATCATGAAGCTCCTTATGGCAATTCCCACAACCCGTTTCGTAAAATAGCAGCAAGCTGTTTTTCGGTATAATGCTCACCTTATCATTCAGTTGAAGAGCAGGAGCAGGCATACCGTTCAAAGGTATAGTCAGATACTCCCTACCCAAATCCAGAAGTAAATTATCTTTACCATATTTAGAAAAGATACTGATCAGGCTCTGGATGAGTTCGCGTTGTACCGGCAGGTCTTCTTTACAACGGTCGAGCATCCTGCGGGACGAAGATAAGAGCAGGCTGTCATCGTTGCGGCATGTCTGAAACCATGTATCGCAAGCCAGAGACCAGTAGCCGCTCGTATATAAAGTGCGGAAATCAAGTTCGTCAACCAGAAAACGATGCTGCTCATTTAAAACCGAATCAGGAGAAATGTTTACAGCACTTCCGACCCCGGATAAACAATTCAACAATTCCAGAATACGAGCAGAATAGTAGTCGCTCCGGCGAATAGAATCCCGAAAAGAAACATATCTTCCGGATAAAATCTCCGTATCAGCCAATGCCCTGTCATATAGCGAATCGCCTTTCTGCCGGATACTCAAACCCGACATGGCATAATAATACGCCTGAAGGAGGCTAGCCTGTTCGGATAGGGTAGAGGTCAGATATGTATTTTCGCTGGATATCGCCATCAGTTTATTATCCATATCCGTAGATCCCGCCGGTTCGTTGATCAGTACAGGCTCTCCATTAATCACTATACCCAGCCGTTTAGGAGTGGTTGGGATTGTCAGAACTCCAACTCCCCGGTACGACGAGTACCGCTCGGGCAGGCTAAAACGGGCATGTCCTTTCTCATCAAATCGTCCGGTCTTTACCGTATCCTGTCCGGTACCGTAATTCAAACAGAAAATATACTGCCAGTAACGGCAAGCCGGTAAATCCAATGTTATTTCCTGGGCAACGGAAAGCAAGGGTATAAATAGATAAAACAGGACAAGTACTCTTGATTTGGTTCTCATAAAATACTCTATTTGTATATTTGTATCCGGCTATTTTGTATATGCTAGCAACTGTTATTTTATGAATTCTTGATACAACGCACTGAATAGCCGTAGGCACGGTAGATACTGGCTGCCGGATTCACGGAAACATCGTTAAAGAACAGGAAATAGGAATTTGTTGTGATAATAGTACTGCTCCAGTAGCTCCCTTGGGTTCCCTGGCTGTATAGCTGTCCACTCGTGTTGCTGCGATAACCAGCCGTAGGCAAAAATAAGGTAGTCGTAATACCATCAGGTTTTATTTCATAACCCCTGCTATAATTAGAGGATGTTCCGTTATACCAGACCCAGGTATTGGCTGTTGAGGAAACTGAGCTTCCCGAAATCATACCGCCTCTATAAATCTCCCCCCACTCGTCTTGCGAAGGTAAGCGCCAGGCGGTGTTGGAGTTGGTACAGGCGACAGAATTATTTTGAGTATCAGTTCCGTTATGCCAGAATTCCTGATAACTTCCGTTTGTATTATAATGGGCGCAAGGGTCATTCTGGATAAAACGGCCTGAACGCCACAGGTCGGCAAGATCGCCTGTATACCAGCTATAGGGAGAAGGTGGGGCATAAATAAACTTCCCGTAATAAGACGAGTTTTGAGCAATCTGCTGGAGAGGTCTGTAGTTATCAGATGTTGAGCAACGATTTCCGTTTGCATATGCAGGCGGACTTGCAGCGGTATAAGCCATATTGTTTAGAGCCGGGTTTGTCTTTTCATGTCCGTCTGCTATACGGCCCCATTGAAAGAGACTTCCCCAGACATTTTCCTCTCCCGAGATATAAAGGTGTTGGCTGGCAGCCCCGTTGTTATTATTTGTAAAGGCTCCTACATTATAGTCCTTCTGTTCTTGGATAGTAATGCCATTTTGTGCCCCCAGATTGAAACACATAAAACTAATCCACTCGCCCAAATTATTTTTAGCACCGCAGCCGACAGCAACCTCGGCTATTGAAGATTCGAGACGGGCTCCGAATGAGCTTTGTGCAACACAGTAAAAACGATAGTAGCCGGTATTATCTGCATCGAGGGTGCTGCCCTTTAGTGCACCAGTGGGGCTGAAACTGGATGTCTGTGCTCCGGTACCGCTTATGGCCGGGGCAGTACCCACCGGTGTAGCTATACGTACATGGATATTGTTCCCTGTGATCTGGTACCATTGGTAAGTCCATGTACCCAGACCCGATACATTGAAAACCAACGGCGTAAGGCTTTCCGTTCCCTTTTCATAGAACGTGAAAGCTGCCGGTTGACCTGTTATGGAAGAGGTAGCCGGATCGGTTTGGGATGTCTGCCAGTTTTCGCCGTTCCAGATATAAACGGCAGGATAGAATACCCCGGCATCCGATATATTGTAAACCATAAGACCTGCCAGACGGTACTTCAGATCCGTTGAAGTAAACTCAGGGTCGGTGGTTGACAGGAAAGGTTCGAGGGTATTAACATTGACCAGCTTTACTTTGGGCAACAAAAAACCGCCTTTTGTTGATGTTACATTGTTATTGTCGACCGTACTTGTTATAGTGGCTGTGCTTTGCTGGGTCTTTAATTCCAGCAGAGTACCTGTCAGGTGCGGAATCTTTGAACCTACAACCACGTTTCCCGTTTGGTAGATACTGTCGGTATTGCTTGTTGCCGGAATTGTTGTACCCTGAATCATCCATGGTCCCAGAGAGCTCATGTTACGCCAGTAAGTACCATCAAAATAATAGTAATCGGTACTTGTAACATACTTAGTTTTCTCCGAGGCTGTGCCGTCTATCGTCGTAATATATACCGCTGCTCCCTTGTGGACTGAGCCGTATAGCGCATCTTTCGATTTCAACTGTGCACGTGTCAGGTTGGGGAAGATAATCCCTTCGGGGGTGGTACCGTCCAGTGTCTGTGGTATCACATGCAAACTGGCTTTAGGATCATCCGTATTGACTCCCACTTGAGCCTTTAAGGACATTATGCTTAAAGAGCATAATATTAATAAATAAATTTTTTTATTTTTCATTGCTTTTTAATTCTAAATTGTTGTTATAAAAGAGTAATTTTTTAGGGATAGAAAAATACAGCAAAGTGCAATCCCTGCACCCTGCTGTCTTAATATTTCGGCTTGCACGCAGGCTATTGTTCGGATAAGACTCGAAAAACAACAAAAACAACAACGACTCAACCCGGCACAACCTGCCCAGCCAACGTGTAATAAAAAAGTAAATATATGAATGAAAGTTAACGGACACACAAAAAAGTGATCCGTCATTTGGGTATAACAGA
>NZ_FQUC01000033.1 GCF_900128985.1 Indolivaga macrotermitis
TAAAATATAAATAGTAATCTATATAAATAATATTACAAACAAATATTAACTTTATATGGATATTCAAATTAAATATTAAGATTTTATTATTCATATATTTATTTATCACTAGATATATATATTAAAAGGATAAGGAAAATATTTTAACTTATTTGATAGATGAAAGAAATAAGAAAATAAAGAGAAAATAGAAAATTAATAAATAAAAAATAGAATTATAATTTTCCAAAATGGATATTTATCATTAAAAAATATCTATCTAAAATATCCAAATAAAAAACTGATAATAATATTAGACAAAATAAAAATAGATATTTGACAAATACCTATTCATAAAATAGCATGGGTGAACCACACAAAAAAGCACTTTCAAAACAGTTAAAATTTGGCAGCAATATCTACTACTTTTTTAATAATTTTTTCATCAGAATAATACTGAATAAAATCTGATTCCGGTGAAAAATTCGGATTTAAATAATCCATCTTACTTTCAATTGGAGATAAAAAAGAGCCATGAACAGCTTTTACTCCTGTCTGAATAATCAAATTTTCTACATTTTGAGGTGTAATTCCGCCACCCGGCATAATTTGTATCCGGTCTTCAGACAAATCGACAAGCCTTTTGATAGTATTTACACCATCAACAGCCGTAGGAAAACCTCCGGGAGTAAGTATCCTTTTACAGCCTAGTTCTATAACATCAAATAAAGCCTTTTCAACATCTAAAACGTGGTCAAATGCACGATGAAAAGTAACAGACATATTATATCGAGAAGCCATCGTAACCAACTCTGCACATCGCATCTTATCAATGCTTCCGTCCCTGGTAAGAATACCGAAAACAACACCCGAACAACCCAGCTTTCCACACCATTCGATATCCTTTTTCATCAGGTCAAAATCAATATCATCGTACAAAAAATCGCCGGAGCGAGGCCTTACCAAAACATTTACCTCAATATCTGTCATAGATAAGCTTTTTTCAATCATAGAAAGAAAAGGAGTGAGCCCTCCTTCACTCAGATTGACACACAACTCCACCCTATTCGCTCCTGCTCTTTGAGCCGCAATTACCGATCGAACAGAGTTCGCACAAACTTCCACTTCTACCATATCACCATTCTTGATTTATAAGCAACCGCAAATATTTACGTGTGCTTTTCGGGATTATAACAACATATTCTTGTTTTAGTTTCCAAAGTAACGAATAGGTTCCAGACCTTAAAATTGAAGAAAAACACCTATAATTTCTAAATAAAATTGACTCGAAAAAGCCGACAAACAGCCGATAAAAAGACATTTTAAGCCATTTATAGAAGAAAAGAAGAGAGTTAAATAACTTCACGCAATGATTTACACACAATTAAGTAATCGAAAAATACTAACTTTGTAGTATAATTACAGTATATATTATCAAAAAATGAATTTCAAATACGACGTAATAGTTGTCGGAGCAGGACATGCCGGTTGTGAGGCAGCAACAGCTGCAGCAAACATGGGATCAAAAACCCTGCTTATAACAATGGATATGAATAAGATTGCGCAAATGAGTTGCAATCCGGCTGTAGGAGGTATAGCCAAAGGACAAATAGTTCGCGAAATAGATGCTTTAGGCGGTCAAATGGGAATTGTAACAGACACTACGGCCATACAATTTCGTATGCTGAACCGATCGAAAGGGCCTGCAATGTGGAGTCCAAGAGCGCAAAGCGACAGAGTACAATTCATCTCAAAATGGAGAGAAATAGTCGAAAATACAGATAATCTTTTCATCTGGCAAGATGCGGTAACATCCCTGATTATCGAAAATAATACAATAAAAGGGGTAAAAACCCGCATGGGAGTAACCTTCGAAGCCCAATCGGTAGTACTTACAAACGGAACTTTCCTCAATGGATTGATGCATATCGGCTCTACACAGATAACAGGAGGACGTGTAGGAGAACCTGCGTCTTACGGAATTACCGAGCAATTGAAAGAAATCGGATTCACTACCGACCGCATGAAAACCGGAACTCCGGCAAGAATCGACGGCAGAACCGTAGACTTTTCTCTTATGGAAGAGCAAAAAGGAGAAGATGATTTCCATAAATTCTCTTACCTCGATTTCAAACCGAGAACCCTGAAACAACTTAGTTGCTGGATAACCAATACCAACGAAGACGTACACTCCGAACTCAGAAACGGACTAGCCGATTCGCCACTTTACAATGGACAGATCCAGAGTATAGGTCCAAGATATTGCCCAAGCATCGAAACTAAAATCGTAACATTCTCGGAGAAAACATCGCATCAACTGTTTTTGGAACCGGAAGGAGAATCTACTCAAGAGTACTATTTAAATGGATTTTCGTCGTCTCTCCCACTCCATATCCAGATCGAAGCACTGCAAAAAATACCCGCATTCCGCAATATACACATATACAGACCGGGCTATGCGATTGAATACGATTTCTTCGACCCAACTCAGTTAAAACATACGTTGGAAACAAAGAAAATCAAGAACTTATTCTTCGCCGGACAAATAAACGGAACTACAGGCTATGAAGAAGCAGGTGGACAAGGTCTTATTGCCGGAATTAATGCCCACATAAAAGCTCACGGAGAAGGTGATTTCATACTCCGGAGAGACCAAGCATATATAGGTGTACTCATAGATGACCTCGTAACAAAAGGTGTAGACGAACCTTACAGAATGTTTACATCGCGTGCTGAATACCGGATACTTCTCCGACAAGATGATGCGGACAAACGCCTGACGGAATCGAGCTATAATATCGGATTAGCCAAAAGAGAGCGCATGGATCTGTTGAATCAAAAGACAGAAGAAACAAACAGAATCATCGAATTTGCATCGAACTATTCGCTGAAACCCGATTATATCAATCCTACACTTGAAAAGCTGGGAACAAGTCCGCTTAAACAAGGTGTAAAGTTGAAAGACATTATTACACGTCCACAAATAAGCATCCATAATATTATGGATTCGATTTCTGCCCTACGTGCAGAAATCGACAAAATACCCAACAGAAAGGAAGAAATAATCGAAGCCTGCGAAATCACCATCAAGTACGACGGCTACATAAAACGCGAACAACTGATCGCCGAAAAAATAAACCGTCTCGAAAACATCATCATTAAAAACAAGTTCGACTACGAAAGTATACTTTCATTGTCGACCGAGGCTCGCCAAAAGCTCGCCAAAATAAATCCCGAAACAATCGGACACGCAAGCCGGATTCCCGGAGTTTCGCCCAACGACATCTCCATTCTTCTTGTTCTTCTTGGAAGATAAAATCCATAGTTCCACGTGAAACACATTTTACGTTTCACGTGGAACATAGCAAAAATAAAAATACAAAATGTTTAAATATAGCAATTTACAAAAATGTCAAACAACAAAATCGAAAGATTAAAACAAGTAGTTCGCAACATTCCTGACTTTCCTATCGAAGGAATACAATTCAAAGACGTTACTCCCCTATTCCAATTTTCTGAAAATTTGAAAGACCTTACGGACGTTCTTTCCTCTCTTTACAAAGACAAAGGAATAACAAAAGTTGTAGGTATAGAATCACGTGGTTTTATCATGGGTCCTATTCTTGCTTTAAATTTAGACGCAGGATTTGTTCCTATCAGAAAACCCGGAAAATTGCCCGCAGAAACTATTGAAGAAAACTACGAAAAAGAATACGGATTCGACACCATACAAATACACAAAGATTCTTTGAGCGCCGACGATGTTGTTTTAATCCACGACGACTTATTAGCTACCGGAGGAACTATGCATGCTGCATACAATCTTGTAAAAAGAATGGGCGTAAAGAAAATATATATAAACTTCATTATAGAACTCGAACTTCTGAAAGGAAGAAGCCTGTTTCCTGATGACGTAGAAATAGAAACACTTTTAAAATACGATATTTAATATTTTCGATCCGACAAACCAGATTATGCAAAACGAGTATCTAAAAAATATCATACAGAATATTCCTGAAAAACCCGGGTGCTACCAGTATTTCGATGATAAGGGTACAATCATATACGTAGGTAAGGCTAAAAACTTAAAGAAACGGGTTTCGTCATACTTTACCAAGACACATCAGGATAGTCCTAAGACAAGGATACTCGTCAGCAAAATCCGCGATATAAAATATATAGTAGTAGATACCGAAGAGGATACCCTGCTGCTCGAAAATAATCTTATCAAAGAATATCAACCGAGATACAATGTTTTACTGAAAGACGATAAAACATATGCATCTATCGTTATCCGTAATGAATTTTTCCCAAGGGTTTATCAAACCCGGAATATTATAAAAGACGGGTCTCAGTATTTCGGCCCTTATACCAGTGTGGTAAGTATAAGGGCCCTGCTTGAGATCATACACAAGCTCTACCCTATCCGTACATGTACATTGAACTTAACTCCGGAGAATATTAAAGCCGGAAAATTCAAAGTATGCTTAGAATATCACATCAAACGATGTAAAGGACCATGCGAAGGTCTACAAAGCCTGGAAGAATACAATCAGAATATCGACAGCATCCGCCAGATACTGAAAGGCGATATAAACATTGTAAGTAAACAACTGTTCGAACAAATGCAAAAGTATTCCGAAGAATTCAAATTCGAGGAAGCGCAAAAGCTAAAAGAGAAATACGTTCTTATCGAGAACTTCAAACAAAAATCGACCGTTGTTTCCAGCATTATGTACAACATAGATATTTTCGGTTTCGATGAAGACGAAAATTCCGCATACATCAATTACCTGAGCGTTCACAACGGTGCTGTAATCCGTGCATATACTTTCGAGTATAAGAAAAAGCTGGACGAACCGAAAGAAGAATTACTGGGTCTCGGTATAATGGAAATCAAAAATAGGTTTATCAATTTATCGAAAGAAATTGTAGTTCCCTTCATACCCGATCTTTCCCTGCAAAATGTAGAATTTACAATTCCTCAACGGGGAGATAAATTAAAGCTGCTGAACCTATCGTTACAGAATGTAAAGCAATATAAAGTAGATAAGCTAAAACGGGCAGAAAGCCTTAACCCCGAACAGCGATCGATCCGGATAGTGAAAGGTATACAAAATGACCTTCATCTAAAAGAACTGCCTATACATATCGAATGTTTTGACAACTCGAATATACAGGGTACAAATCCTGTATCGGCATGTGTCGTTTTCAAAATGGCAAAACCGGCTAAGAAAGATTACAGGCATTTCATTGTAAAGACTGTGGAAGGCCCCGACGATTTTTCGACCATGAGGGAAGTCGTCTACCGCAGATACCACCGTTTGGTAGAAGAAGGGCAAACCCTTCCCCAGCTGATAGTGATAGACGGAGGTAAAGGGCAGTTGAGCGCAGCCTGCGAATCGCTGAAAGAGTTGAACCTGTATGGTAAGATAGCGATTGTAGGTATTGCTAAAAGGCTGGAAGAGATATATTATCCCGAAGACTCTATCCCACTCTATCTCGATAAAAATTCGGAAAGCTTAAAGGTGATACAACATATGCGCGACGAAGCCCACCGCTTCGGTATAACCTTTCACCGGAACAGAAGAAGCAAAGGCCAGACAGTTTCAGAATTAGACAGTATCAAAGGAATAGGCGAAGAAACCAAAAAAGCTTTGCTTACCCATTTTAAGAGCCTGAAACGTCTAAAACAGGCACAACAACCTGAAATAGAAGCTATTGTAGGAAAACATAAGGCCAAGCTACTGATTGATTATTTTCAAAGTGCTGAAAATCAAAATAAAGAACCATAAATTATCACATCCTGCAAAGGACTCATTAAAAAAATAAGAAAAACACCTATACAGATATGTAATAAAAAAGCCAATTCGGACTATTCCAAATCGGCTTGTATATATTTTTTACAGACTAACCTTCTCAAGAGAAATCCGAAAATGGCTCATTCCCCCCTATCCAACTCTGTTTCATCATAAAAACCTTCGTATTTACCAAGATCCGAACTTGTTCCACCGGAATAGCATTTGTATTTACCATTACTGGTTTTTCCGTATATTCTGACTCTCTGGCCAGTAGCTATGATTATTGCATAGTCATCATCTTCGAATTTTTGGCCGGGTATAAAATTAGTACCGGTACGGTTATCCGAAGATCGACCTTGAGTATTATTCAATAACTTATCCCTGATTATACGAACATCGTTAGTCATACCCCAAATTTTAAAAAATAAAATGATTTGCAGTATTCCAAACACGGTAATAATAACGAGAAGAAAATTTTCCATAATATCTAACTTATTAATTTATAATCCATTCTTGTTTTTAGAGTCAATAAGGTTACACACAAAGTTGTAATTCAATAATAAAGATATCCGAGATCAAAGAATAACGAGTAACCTAACTATAATTAAATTACAAAATATAATTCTGCAATTGCCTGTTATTTCTAAACCAATTGCAAAATTAAATTAAAATATCTAAACGGACATAACAAAAAAAGCACAAACCCGAAACAATATCCGATACATGATGTTTGATTTATATAAATCTTAAAACAAACAATTATGACTGATGAAAGAAAATATCAGGAATCTTTATTCCGCAGAAACGTCAAACACTGGTGGGTATCGCTTATAATTGGTATTATTTCGGTTGCTCTGGGCATAATATGTCCTTTCACTCCCATAGCAACATTTGCAACGCTTACAGTACTCTTTATTGCGGCCTTCCTTTTAGGAGGAATCTCTGAAATTGTATTTGCCATAAGCAACAATAAAACTCTGAAAAACTGGGGCTGGATACTTACAATGGGTATTGTAGACCTTGCATTTGCAATTATATTACTCGTCAATCCGATTCTCGCTCCCGTAATATTATGTTACCTTATAGGTTTCTGGATACTATTCCAGTCTATAGGAGGCATCGGTATGTCACTCAATCTTTATTTTGCCAGAGTAAGCAGTTGGGGCTGGGCCATGGCTCTTTCCATACTGGGCGTATTATTAGCCCTGTTACTCCTGTTCAGACCCGAGGTAGTAGTCTTGTTTACAGTATATATACTATCGCTAGGCTTTCTTTGCTATGGTATTTTCAGAATTTATATATCTATCAAAATGAAATCTTTCGAAAAGAATTTACCTAAAGATGATGATATCTTAGAATACTAAAGTAAAAAACTATGTATTACATCATAAAAGCCGGATAAGATATGAAGTGAACCCTAAAAGTTAGACAAACTTTTAGGGTTTATTTTATGGAAAAGAAGAAGCGTAACAAGTTTAGTATCGAAGATCGGGAGCGAGCC
>NZ_FQUC01000037.1 GCF_900128985.1 Indolivaga macrotermitis
AGGCCTGTTACATCGGTTGTTTTATGGTGTGAAGGGGTTCTTTTTTAATACTGAATATCGTGTTCCTTTGTTTTTCAGGTGGACCGGTTGATTATATTATATATTTTTTCCTATAAATGTTGGTATGGCTAGTTGTGTAGAGACGTTGTTTTATTGTGTTTAATATTGTATTTGAATACTCTCCTTTCAACTGCCACGAGCGTAAAACCAACATAGGGCAGCAAGGTGCAGAGATTGCACTTTGCTGTATTTTAAAGATTTTTTATTTACGGGATCAAGATAGAGGGGTCTATGACCCTAAAACAACAATTTCAAATTAAACAGAATGAAAAAGAATTATTTACTTATGCTATGCTTTTTAGGGGTAATGTCTCTAAAAGCTCAGGTGGGAATTAACACTGATACGCCCAATACTTCGGCTGCTCTGGAAATAGTCAGCTCTGATAAGGGAATTCTTATTCCACGGATGACTTCGGCTCAGAGGGTGGCGATGGTTAATCCGGCCGAAGGGTTGATCGTTTATGATACAACGCTCAAATGTATCTCACAGAATGCGGGTACTGCTGCTAGCCCGGGATGGGTATGCCTTTCGGGTAGAGATACTCAGTCCGGTTCGTTCTATATGCCTTCGATTGCTATAGATGCTTCGGCTGTGGTTACCAATCAATCTTTAGACTTGTACGACGAATATAAAAAGCAGTTCAGTACTCCTACTGTGAGTAGTACCGGTGCTCCTTCGAGCATACCTTATTTTAGTAATGCTTCCGATTTGTATTATTATATTACTTTCTATGATGTATCGGTACTACAGATTAACAGCCTGGATGCAGCGGGGGTACTAAACTATGATATTGTGGAAGAGGCTCATTACGATACTTTTATGAATGTTGTATTTGTTGTTAAATAATGAATATGAAAAAGATAATACTACTGGCTCTTTGCATGGCTGTGAGCTTATTCATAGTGGCTCAAAAAGAGACTTCCAACTGGGTATTCGGTTATGCTGCAGGTTTGACATGGAATACGACCAGAAGTGTATCCTTAACAGGACTTTTGGGCACACCCAATGCGACTCTTGACGGCTTACCCAATTCGTTTACATCAGCTGTATATACGTACGAGGGATGTTTCAGCCTTTCCGACTCAAACGGAAACCTTCTATTTTATTCGGATGGCACAACTGTTTATAATAAGAACCATGCAGTAATGACTAATGGTGATGCTCTGACCGGAGGTAACTCGTCCGCACAATCGGGGATTATCCTCCCATATCCCGGAAGGACCAATCAATATATAGCCATAACGGCGGGTGCGACCCGGGCTAACAACTTGTCTTACTCTGTTATTTATATGGGTGCCCAGGGAGGATTGGGAGCAGTAGTGTCTGGCCAAAAAAACATTCCGTTTCGGAATGCAATGGGATATACCGGCGAAAGCGTCACAGTCGCACGCCATAGTAATGGCACAGATTATTGGATACTAGCTATTGGCCAGCAAACAACAGCCCCTTCCTATATCAATGCATGGCTACTGACCAGCACCGGGGTGATATCTACAACACCCGTAGTTACTACACTACCCTATGCAATGTCAGGAAACGGATCCAGTGGCTACCTGAAAATCAGTCCCGACCATAGACATTTTGTTTGGCCAACATTTTTAGATCAGCGTTTTTTTTATGGTGATTTCGATTCTTCGACGGGGATGTTTAGTAATATAAAGGTGATAACAGGACTTAATGATCCTTATGGTGTCGAATTCTCTCCCACGCAATCTTGTTTATATCTGACTGAGGTAGATGGGCTAACAGTATTCAAATTTGATGAATTATTCTCCAGCGCAGACCCCTCTTCAGTCACCAGGAAAAAGTATGCAATCACGAACTCATCTGTTACCGCGTTACAAATTGGTCCGGACAAAAGGATATATTGGGTAGCTATGAGTCAAAAATATATGCGTATAATTGATAATGCCGATGATTATGACAATATGGCACTATACCAGACACCGGCAACTTTTCTTTCCGGGGAAGGAAAAGGCGGACTTCCATCTTTTGCCACTTCTTGGTTCGCAATAGATACTGCTAAGCCAGCTTCTCTCTTATGCGTCGGAAACGATTTCAAATTCAGCATTACTATAGATATGTCAGGGGCAACTGCTAACCTTCCGGTATCCCTCTCATGGGATTTTGGTGATGGTTCGACGGCTGTTTCGCAGCCCGTCGTTTCGGGAACAACTGTTTATCAACAATCTCATACATACTCTACAACCGGACAATACACGGTGAGTATTACGCCCTACAAATCCGACGGTACTGCTTTGGCTAAAACGACCCTACCGGCGACAGCAAATGTGGTCGAATGTTCGTTCCGTACCAACCGGATGATACGCCACGACATGCACAACAGTGCTACGAAAGCTACTAACCGTTAATTAGTGACCTCAATGAAAATTCGATATTTATACAAAACGTTCTTTTCGATAGCTGTGCTATTGATAAGTTTGAACTCGTACTCCCAGATAGGGATCAATAATGATTCACCCGATGCGAGTACGGTCCTCCATATGGAGGGGGTGACCGGTGGGGATAAAGGATTACTTATTCCCCGGATGACTACTGTGCAAAAAACGGCTATAGCAAGTCCTGCCCACAGTCTTTTGGTATATGATACCGACCTGAAATGTATTTCGCAGAATCTGGGTACGGAGGCTGCTCCTCAATGGACTTGTCTTACTTCTCTCAACCGGAA
>NZ_FQUC01000027.1 GCF_900128985.1 Indolivaga macrotermitis
CGGTTTGAACGCGCTGCAAGTTTCCTGAGAAGCGCCAAACATGATTATAATGATGAAGATTTCAAAATGGCTTCATTTCATTTACATCAGGCAGTCGAAAATCTATATTTCGCAGTAACCCTGACTTTTTCCCTTTATTCCCCCAAAGAGCATAACCTTTTCAAAATATCGGGCTATGCCAAACGCCATACCCTTGAGGTAGCGAAAGCTTTTCCCCGTGATACAGACGAAGAGCAGCGCCTGTTCCAGCTTTTAGACGATGCCTATGTGCAGGCGCGCTATAATCCCAATTTTGGAGTAACCAGGGAAGATATTGAAGCCCTGATCCCGAAAGTGGAATTGTTGCGGGATATAACAAAGGAGGTGTGTGAGAACAGGATTCTGGAGCATGAAAGGATGGCCGGTACTAATAATAATGAATTAACGGGCGAATTAAAATGAAGAAAGATAAATCCCAGAAAGATAATTCAGCACAGAAGGTAGCTGTCCTTATTGACGGGGACAATGCCTCTTCCGCTAAATTGGGAGAAGTAACAGAAGTAGCATCCCGTTACGGACAGGTATTGTCAGACGTATTTACGGGGATTGGAGCAAAACCGGGCTCTCCGGCTGGAAAGAACCGGCGAGGGAATATTCATACCGTTTAGTAGAGGCTCTGCCTTATGTAAAAGGAAAGAATACTACCGATATAGCCCTTGTTATTGACGCGATGGACTTGTTGAACTCAAAAAATATCGATGTATTCTGTATTGTATCCAGCGACAGCGATTATACGCCGTTAGCCCAGCGCATCAGGGAAGAAGGCGTTACTGTAATTGGCTATGGGGAGAGTAAAACCCCGGTTGCTTTTGTCAATTCATGTAAGAAATTCATATTCTCCGACCAGGAGCCGGAGAAAAATCCGAAATCGGAGAAAGGAGATACTCCTGCCGTATTGCTTCAAAAGGAAGCCGAATTATTCGACAAGGCTTACGAATCGGCTGCCGATGGCAAGGAAGAAGTTACCCTCTCTCAAATAGGGATGGCCATGAAAAAAATCAAACCCAAGTTCAAAACCGGACGCTATGGCTGCAAGACACTGGGTGCGATCTACGAGAAACTGGACAAATATGAGGTTATTCAAACCGGGCAAAAGGGGATTTATAGTGTGGTGAGAAAGAAACAATCCCAATAACTGATATAATTATCAGAATGGCAGTTCTATTTCTGCATTGTTATTTTCTATGACAGGCTCTGCACTGATGGGTTTAAGAGAATGTTCAGAGAATAGTTTATTTGCCTTATTAAGGATAGTATCATCTTTTAAATTCTCATTTGTCAAATAGTTGGAATATATAAACTCAACCACCTCATAATCCAAAGTTCCAATACTATTTAAAAGTTCTATCCACCTGTCTGCTTCAATATTACTTTTAGAATTTAAAAATAATCCGGCTAAATTCTTAATGTACAACTTCTTTGAAAGGCTATTGCTACATAGTATTTGAAATATTTCTTTTGCGAGTTTATTTGCACTTTTGCCCTTAGATTGTATTCCCTGTATTTTTCCCAAAAGGCCATAAGGATCTGAATCTTTACGAATTGGAATTACCAAAACTCCTCTGCCTAAAGCGTAACCGACTTCCTGGTCACACCATCTGCTATTTATAAATTCAGGGGCAATTATAGCGCATAAACAATGCATCGTCTTTAAGGCATTTTCTATTTCATTAGCCCACAATTTTGTCGGTTCAATATCTTCATGTGCAACAAAACATGAGATTCCATAATCGAATAACGCCGTTTTGAGGTTTGAAGCGGATATCTTATCCTTAGTCAGATGGCTAATGAAAATATTATAATATCCAAAGTTCCAAAAAGAGAAATCGACTAAGGTATCTGCATTAGAGAGGTTATCTTCAATTGTCGCAGAAGGAACAATAATTATATTATTAAAGACAACGCTTTCATCTCCTTTTGTTGCATTATCGAAAGCCGAACTGATCGCAGATTCTATTTTCTCAATTTTCTTATCTTGCTCTAATTCTGCATATTTGGCAGGTGATATAAAAATCTCAACCCGATAATAATCAATCCCTCCATTCCAATTATCATGGCTGGTCTGAATACATCTTAAATTATTTAAGCGGAAAATATCAAAAGCTTCACTTTCATCTTTAGCCTTTAATAAACCTTGTATTGTATCAAAATAATAGGTCAATATTTTTTGGTCATCCATTGGGATTGATTTAGTTTACTAAAATTATGAATGCAAAAATAAAGATAAAAGCCTGAGAAAAATAATTCCCAGGCTCTTATTTACTCAATATCCTCACCCCACAGCTCAATATCCGTTTTAGCACAACGAATGCTTATTGCAATGCAAATCCATGATATTATCTGATAGGCAGCCATACAGTAATAGATTATATTCATGCCTCTTCCTCCCCGCCTGTATCCGCGTTGAACGTAAAGCTCAGGGGAAATTCGTTGCCGGACGAATCGAGGAATACCAGGTCGATAACGGCCTGTTCCTCCGAGCCGGAAGTGTAATACAGGCGGAAGGTATCGCCGGGCAGCGGGTAAATGTCATTCGGCAGGAGAGGCTCGCCGCTTCCTATCCGCAAGGAACCCTCTCCCTCGCTTTGGAAGAAACGGAGGCTGTACTTGGTCCCGTCATAATAACCCGAACGCTTCAGTTGGCACCGTATTTCGGCTACCTCCCCGACCTTCAGTTCCTTCGGCACAGGCAGGTGAGTAACCTCGAATTCATAACCTTGCTTAATATCAATATCGTCGCTACAGGCACACGCTATTGCAGCCAGCAATAGCGTAAAAATAATATAGGATGCACATTTTCTCATTTTGTTTACTGTTTGATTTTTAGTTTATAACTTTTAATTGTCAATTATCCATTTCCCGTTATTTACAGGAGCAGGAATTTTCCTTCCAGTGTATTGTTCATCAGTATCCCGGCATTCCCTTTACCGTATGCTACCAGCATCGAGCCGTTGCGGGGCTGCAACCCCTGCGTTCCGTCCGGCTTATAGAACCTGACACGGTTATACAAGAACTTGATGGCTGTAGCGTGCCTGAGTACAATATCGTGAAACCATTTGGCTTCAATCTTGGCAAATACCAGGGCGATGCCGTTGTTGTGCTCCGCCATTTTCAGCATAAACTGTTGGATAAGCGGATTGGAATAGGGAGGATTGAGCCATACCCGTCCTTCCCATTTGCGGCTCAACCCGTCATCTTCCGCCGTAAAATATCTCTTAGCCGATTTATTCTGCTTATAAGCTATTAAAGATGTGGCCGGGTCCAAATCGAACTCGCCCAGAGAGTGTATAATCTCTTCAGGCGTGTCATTCGTCGTTTTCTTTCATCGTAATGCCTAATTTATAAATACCTTAACGCCGAGCCCTAGCTGCGTATGGAACTTATTCACCTGCGAGCCGAACAGTACCCGTTCCCTTGCATTAATCAGCAGAGCGAACCTGTCGGAGAGGAAGATTTCAGTTTCAAAGGATACCGCCCCGCCATACAGGAAATTGTCTTCGCTGGTAATGGTAGCCCCGTCGAACAACAGTTCCTTACCCCGGTTAATGGTTTCATATCCTCCTACAGCCGACACCCCTACCGAGAAGAACAGGGTTTTACTCGCGTCCGATAAAAAGTTCAGGTAATACCCGCCTTCGGCAGTTATCTGGGACAGGGGAACAAACCTGTCCTTGTAAGCATAGTTTTTTTGCAGGTATTCCCCGCCGAACGTCCACCGGTTGCCATTTTTAGTGTAAGTCGATAACGCAAGACCGCCGAAAAACGCCTGCCCGTCTTTCTTCTCCAATGTAAAGCCATTGACAAAGCCTCCCGTTACCTGTATGCCTTTTTGCCCCGGCAAATAGCGTTGAGCATGAGCCTGCCCAATCAGGGCAAGGCTCAAAACTAATGTGATCAATATTATTCTATTCATAAATTTTCATCGTTAATGCTTAATAAAAAGGTCTGCGACCCTTCATTTTTAGTTTTTAATTCTTATTTCACTTTCAGTTCGTCAATTTCCTTAGCCTGTAATAAATCTTCATTTTCAATCACAAAGGACTGGTTACGTCCTCCGTTCTTTTCAAAGAGTTCGATTACCAACTGCTTATCATTGGGTATCGTGATTTTGTCTATGGTAAATACTGTCCTTTCCGTTTTATCGCCTCCGACAGATGATACGAAGTTGTACGCCCTGAGCGGATAGATCACCGTTTCCTGTATGGCCGTCTGCTTTACCATTTTCTTATCTACAATCTTCATCCGTACAAAATCGACATCGAAAGGGACATTGGATGAATTTTTAATAGAAGTATGTAAATACAACAGATTATTATGCGAGTAGATGCCTTTCAACAGGTATTGTATACCGAACCGTTTGGAGCCGATATGCTTTACCAGCCTTTTGTCGGTATTATATATGGCGCGGTTGATGATATATACGGTACGTGGCGATTCGCTTCCCAGTTCCTTCAGGTAAATATCCATTGAGTTGTTTGGGTTATTCGTAGCGATACCGTCGTGCATGAAATCCTTCATCTCGATATTGAGCTTTTCCGGCTCGTCCGCGTATTTGACATTGAAAGTGTAATAGCTTCCTTCTTCGGTAATGACCGCCATATTCGTCTCCGTTTCAAAGTCCCGTATAGCCGCCTTTACCCGCAGGATATTTTCCGATGTACCCGCCTTGCCTGCTATGATATTGTTTGAACCCAGGTCCACATACCGGATAGCCGCCGGAAAGATGATATGCACCGTTTTATCAAAAGTTACCTCCAGTCCGTAAGGAGGAATCATCCGGTCGAAGGTTATCTTTTTGGATAATCCTTCATAATAGTCGCCATAGGTTGGTTTAAGCACCTGTTGCAGATCCTCCTGCATTTGCTCCGGAGTTTCCATTAGCACCGGTATTGTATCTTCTGTCTGGGCATTGGCTATTATTGTTGTAATAGCTAATGCAAATAATATAATATATTTCTTCATTGCTTTTCCTTTTAATAAATTCGCTATTCGTTTCTTAATAATTTATTTGTTAACTGCTAACTGTTCACTGTTTAGGCATTAACATTACCTTATAGCCTGATTTGAGCGTAACCTTAATCTCCTTTATCTTTTTCTGCATATAGGCAGATAAGCCCTGTATCGCTCCTTTTGTCAGGTCGGAGGTCAACTGAGCCCCTGTACTTTCGGTCATCGTAAAACTTGTGCCGACACTGTTGCCCATATTCGCCATGATTTCTTTGGCCGCATTCATCTCCAGTGAGCCGGGAATGTAAATCCCTTTCTGTCCGTCCGAATCATAGGTTGACATTTCCACCGGGATAATCGTTCTCTGGTATTCTATCGAAGATACCTGTATATCCAGCCTTTCGCCCTGAATCTTGGCGACTCCTGTAACAATAGTGTTTTCCGGTACGAGTATAGTTCCCGCCATCAATGGTTCTGTCAGTCGCAAGCGTGTAGTCTGCCCGTTGACTACTGTCTGGTCATCGTGGATAACAGCCGATATAGTATTCTTTTCAGATACACCTATTTCCCCGCCCATCGTATTGAAACTTGTATTACGGGGCTGGTCGTACATTAGGAAATAATCTCCACCGGATAATTTTTGAGATAGAGCGGAAACCGTATGGTTCTGTATCTGACGAATTGGAGCAACTTTCGTTTTACCATTGTTACTGTTGCTACTCTTTAAAGTTCCATTGGAAATCCTTTTGCTCAGGCTTTCGTTATTACTGCTGTTATCCTGCCCACCCTGCGGCATATACTTTGCCGCCATTTCGTAGGACTTTTCCATCAGGGCTACCTGCTCGTCCATAGCCGACTGTTTGGTATCCTTCTCATTTATTTTAGCCTCCAGCTCCTCCAGCTTCTTTTTCATCTCTTCTTTCTCTGGATCAGCCTCCGGTTTTTCGTAGAAATTGCCCAATGTTTTGTTGATGTCCCGGTAGGCAGCCACCGAATTACC
This sequence comes from Indolivaga macrotermitis, assembly GCF_900128985.1. Lineage (GTDB taxonomy): Bacteria > Bacteroidota > Bacteroidia > Bacteroidales > Dysgonomonadaceae > Dysgonomonas_A > Dysgonomonas_A macrotermitis. The sequence continues at coordinate 5,987 of NZ_FQUC01000027.1, forward strand.
TATCGGCGCTTTCTTTTCCTGTTGTTGAGCCGGTTGCTGTTCCGGTTCATCTGCCAAGGAAATGCTTACCGGCTGTTTGTCGTTGGTCTCTCCTTCCAGCATATCCATATATCCCTGAAGGGACTGCATCCTGTCCTTCTGCCTGTTCTGCATCTGTTCCTGCTCGTAGGCGTCTTTCTTGTCGCCGATAAGCCCGCCGCCATCGGGATCGGGTATATCTACGTTAAGCCCAATACCTTCCTGTTCTTTGGCTTTATCTGCGTCCGATGGAGCAAAAATCAGCCATATTGAGCCGGCGCAGATAATCGCCATCAATGCAAAAACCGCATACTTTTTAAGCTTTTGCTTCTGCTCCGGACTTATTCCTTGTCGTTCACTCATATTCTTTAAGTTTTTCGTTGTTAATACTTAGGCTATCGATAGAATCCTGTTCTATTTCCTGCTGATGCAGGTCGAACAGTTCCTTTTCAATTTCAGGATCCATTAAATCATGGGGTTCATCCATATCCTGTTCCAACCGCCGGATATGCTCTATCTCTATCTCCATCTGCTTTTCCTTCCCGCTATCTTTTCCCCAGTTGTATATGGTGGAAAATGTGAAGTAGAGATTGCCGATGGTCAGTATCAGGAGCATAACCAGTATCGTTACTATCCGCTTGTCGGGAGTCAGCTCCCCGCACAGGTCTTTGAGTTTACCTTCCAGCCAATAACCCAGTTCCTTCAGTTGTTCTTTCATATTGTTCATATCCCAATTTTTAGAGTTTTACCCCTTCTCCCTTTCCTTTGGAGAGGGCCGGGGTGAGGTGACTATCTGGCAAGCACCCTGATATCCTTATTCTCCCTGACCTCAAAACCTTCAATCGTAAATCCATGCGGATTGTTATCCGAGCGGACGGAGTTCAGTAACCTGCAGGATGTAATCAGGGAACGTTCGGTAATGTTACTTTCGCGGATAATCATCTGCTTTCCGTATGTTACCACCTGATAAGGATAGGCATCCAGGTTGCAGGCCACGCTGTCAATTTGGACAGTCTGGTTGATATTCCCCGAGATGATGCGGTTATAATATCCTTTCTCCGACAAGTCCTTATAATAATTGAAAGCCGATTTATCGGACAGGAGCAATGCCCTGTTGATGTTGCTTTCAATAGCGCTTTTGTCGGGAGAAAGGGTAAAGAAGAGTTCGTGGAAACGCCTGACGTGCTCGCGTGCTTCCACAGGCCGGTTTTGTGATAAGTCCTGTGATAAGGCAAGCATCAGCGATTTACCATCATCCAATACATATATTTTCTGCCGTTGGGCTTCTGCAAAGTTGTATGCACTATATACGGAATAACCCGTAACAAGAGCACACATACACAGAAACACTATGCTGAAAATACGGAGTTGTTTAAAACTCGTTTCGATATTTTTTAATGACTTAAATTCCATAAATTCAATTTGAAAATTTGATAATTTGATAATTAGCAAATTCGGAAATGTCACTCTTTATGGTTAAGTATATGATACTAATTAGTTTACTATTATTTCCAAAAGTATATATCTGATTATCAGCTTTTATAAAAGCATATATAGCATAAACTAATTTCAACTCAGTACTTAAGGTAATTTGCTAATCTCCGAATTTGCTTATTGTTTATCGTTTTTGTAAGGATAACCGGGAGCGGTGGCTCACCGCCCCTTTAACCTTCCTACAATATTCCCTGCTGCCGCTCCGGCAGCTCCTCCGGCAATAGCTCCTCCTTTGGTAGCCGTCTGGTTTACATTCTTACCGAAGTTGCCCATACCCCCTGCCGAGATGATCCATCCTGCAACGGTAGGTATCGTAAAATACCCGACAATACCGATAATCATAAACAGGATATATATCATATCCGAGTGGTCTAAAGAGAAGTCCGGGTCTACCTGCATACGGTCGATATCAGCCTGTAACATCAGTGATTGAAGCCGTGCCAGTATTGTACTGAATAAATCCGATACAGGAAGCCACAAATAGACCGACACATACCGCGTTATCCATTGTGTCAGCGTAGATGAGAACCCGTCCCAGACGGATATGCCGAAAGCAATGGGGCCGAGTATCGCCAGTACTATCAGGAAAAAGGTGCGTATCACATCTATGACCAGCGCTGCCGCCTTGAAAATAATTTCGAGCAGCTCCCTGAACGTTTCCCGCATCCATTTTTTGATGTCATAGAGTTCTTTTTCAAGGTACAGGCCTACCTTTTGCCCGACATCGGTAATGCCCATCTCTTCCAGCTTGGCATCGAAAATATCATTGTCTACCAGGTAGGCTGTCTCCGGATTGCGCCGCATAATTTCATATTCCAGCCTATCCTTTTGTTCCGCGTATTTTTGCATATCGAATGTTTCCGACTGTAACATACCGTGCGTTCCCTGTACGACAGGGCTCATAATGCTGTTGATAGTTCCCAGTACAACAGTAGGAAAGAACATAATACACAACCCTATGGCAAAAGGACGGAGCAAGGGATAGACATCGATGGGTTCCGCCCGCGAGAGGGATTGCCATACCCTGTGAGCCACATAGAACAGGGCTCCCAGCCCGGCTATGCCCTTGGCCACCCCGGTCATATTGCCGCACAGGGGCATCATCTGGTCATAGAGGGTCCGCAGTGTTTCGTGAAATTGATCAAAATCCATAAATTCAATTTGAAAATTTGACAATGAGAAAATTAGCAGATGAAAATGCCGCTTCGCGCCATTGGCAAATTCGAAAATGAAATCACTTCTAATAAAGCAATTTGCTCATTTCCGAATTTGCTCATTTGCTAATCAGAGATTACCAGTAGCGAGAATCCGGATTGCCGTATAATGCGTTGACGCGGGAAGTCTCCCCGCTCTTCTTCGCCCGCAGATACGATATTCCGATATTCTTATTGGTGTAGTAGCGTACCAGATTGCGGTAACCGACCATCGAGTCGTAACATTTATCCACTACTTCCATCCGGTCTTTGTCGGTCAGGGATAATGTGCTGATATTGACTACTCCTTTGAGTTCGGTCAGCACATCGTTACTCTGTTCCAGCAGTTTGGCATATCCGTCGGCAATGGCATTGAGTTCTTCTACGGAAAAATTCGGGTCGGCCATCATTTTCTGGAAACTGTTCACATAGATATCCGATACTTCACCTACCAACAGGATGGTTTTCTGAACCTTCTTCGCATCCTTAACAAGGTTATTTACAGCCTTTAGCGCGTCATAGTATTTTTTACCCTGTTCGTATATTTTAACCGTTTCCTGAAATGACTTTACCATATTGGTAGCCGTCGTCGAAGTCTGTACCACTTGCCGCGTCGTATTGACGATACCCTGTGCCAGGTTGGATGGGTCGAATACCGCCCATTGCGCGTTTACAGTTGTTGTGAAGAGCAAAAAGCTTACACACAACATGAAAAATTTTGTTTTCATATTAAATTGGTTTTAAAATTTTAATTAATTTTACTTTTGTATTTAATCGTTTTTTTTATGAAAAAAAGTTGTAGATATGGCTTGCTGCTGATTCTTATTTCAACATTAACAGCCTCTCCGGTTCTGTCCGGATTAACTTTTGGATTTGAATTAAAATTAATCTGCACCGGGATAATGCTTGTATTACTGCCTTTGGCTGTATCAGAGTTGATTAAAGAAAAGAAAGCATCCAAATAACGGTTCGCTTATTCCTGTTTACTTTCAGCCAGCTGTTTTATCGCCATTTCTATATCCCCGTCCAGCTTTTCGGCTAACCGCATGACCTCCAGTTTTTCGGTCTCCTCCGTGGTATAGGTCAGGTACTCACACATACTTACTTCAGTGGCATAGACGGCCGACTGTACCCCGCCCAGTCCTATCCATACCTCCTTGTATTTGCGGTTCGGGTTATTGGACATATTGATGGACAGTATTTGCGCCCGTTCCTTGTCAGTCAATCCCAGCATGGACTGTATCGCGTCGAACTTGTTCATGTACTTGCGCTGGTCCAGCAGTATCTTGCAATCCGAGTTGTTGATAATGGCGTCCTTGACCAGCGGCGATGAGATAATATCGTCCACCTCCTGCGTGACGACAATGGCTTCGCCAAAGAATTTCCTGACGGTTTTATAGAGGTACTTGAGGTAGGAAGCCATATTCGGGGAAGACAGGGCCTTCCATGCCTCCTCGCATATGAATTGCTTGCGGATACCCTTTAGCCTCCGCATTTTGGAAATGAACGCTTCCATGATGATAATGGTAACCACGGGGAACAGGTCGCGGTTATCCTTGATCTGGTCTATCTCGAAGACGATGAAGCGTTTGTTCAGCAGGTCCAGTTCCTTGTCCGAGTTCAGCAGGAAATCGAAGCGTCCGCCCCTGTAATACTGGCGCAGGGTGGTCAGCAGGTTGTCGATGTTGAAGTCTTCCCGGCTTACCTTTATCTCCCGGCTGTCCAGCTCCCTGCGGTACACATCCCGCATAAACTCATAGAAGGTATCGAAGCAGGGACGGACGGACCTGTCGCCACGTATCAGCCGGATGTAGTCCGATACGGCGCTTCCTACCTCTCCCGATTCCGTTTTTGTGATCACGTCCGCCTCGCTTTTCCAGAGGGTCAGCAGCAGGGTCTTGATGCTGTCCTGCTTTTCCACGTCGAACAGGTAGTCGTCGGTATAGAAAGGATTGAAGGAGATAGGGTTCTCTTCGGTATAGGTGAAGTAGATGCCGTCCTCCCCTTTGGTCTTGCGGTGTATCAGTTCGCACAGGCCCTGGTAGGAGTTACCCGTATCCACCAGCACCACATGCGCGCCCTGTTCGTAATACTGGCGCACGAGGTGGTTCATAAAGAAGGATTTTCCCGAGCCCGATGGTCCCAGGACGAACTTGTTGCGGTTGGTGATGATCCCTTTCTTCATCGGCAGGTCGGATATATCCAGGTGCAGCGGCTTTCCCGTCAGGCGGTCTACCATCTTGATGCCGAAAGGCGATAGCGAACTGCGGTAGTTGGTCTCCGCGACAAAGAAGCATAACGCCTGCTCGATAAAGGTATAGAACGATTCTTCCGCCGGAAAATCCCCCGCGTTGCCCGGGATGCCCGCCCAGAAGAGTGTCGGCGTATCCACGGTATTGTGCCGTGGCTTGCATTCCATCAGCGCCAGCTGGCTGCCCACATCGTTCTTGACCCGTCCCAGTTCCTCCTTATCCTCGCTCCATGCCATGACGTTTACATGGCAGCGTACCGAAGTCAGCCCATAACTGTGCGCTTCGTTCAGGTAGTCTTCGATCCACTCCTTGTTTATTTGATTGGAACGGCTATATCTCGAAAGTGAGTGCATATTACGGGCCTGTTTCTCAAAGCGTTTGAGGTTCTCTGTGTGGTCATCGATAAAAATGTACTGGTTGACCACATGGTTACAGGACAAAAGCACGCCTACCGGTGCGGCGAAGGACAGGCGGCAGTCGCTGCGGTCAGTAGATAAGCGTTCGTATCGGGTATCGGTATTCACTTTTCCCGGCAGGTCTTCTGTATCGGACAGCGTATGCAGGCAGAGGTAGTTGTCCCCGACCTTCATTTCCCCTGCTCCGAGCGTAATATCCTGCAAACAGGTGGTATCGCTCTGCGACAGGGAGAAATACTTTTCGACGATGCCCGCTGCTCCCGTATCTCCGGGGAGGGCCGTACCTACAATTTCATCTGTTGTAATACGTGTCAGCCTGATAAACCCCGAATCGTTGATGATCCGTTCGAACTGCCCCACCGCCTCGATAAACTTCTGGATAGCTTCCCTGTCCTGCATTTCCTTGGGGATAATAAAACCTCGTGTCAGGGCGTTGAAGTTGCTTTGCTGCCGCGCCCTGTCCTTCGTTGTTTTGGTCAGGAACAGGTAGCTGGTATGGTTCAGGTACGGGCGTTCATTGAAATGGCGTTCGAACGAACGACTTAGAAAACTGATGTCTTCCTTGTCCAACTCGGGTTTGTACTTTTCTTCCACAAACCAGTCCTGACGATGCACGATGCTGTAATTGGGCAAAACTTTGATGGCTTTCAACCATGCCGAGTGCATCGCTTCGTATTCGGCGGAAGTGACGGTAAACAGTTCGGGCAGTTCCACCCGGTAAGCTACCGACAGGTCGGCGTCCTTACTGAGGATGTAACCGTCCTCAACCGTCAGTAGCGGGAACTTACTTTCCAATGTAGCTGCTTTGGCTGTATTTCTCATATGTTATCGGTATTTCGTTTATAAAAGGGTCTGCGACCCCGGAACAGGTTCCCGATCCGCCTGCGGTTAATGATATACTTCGGGTGGTTGCGGATGGCTTGCAGCTTCATCAGCCCGAACTCCCCGTATTTGCCGTTTAGGTGGAAAGTAGCCCAGACCAGCGTTCCGGCGGCAGTACCGCCGAAGCCGATGCATACCGTCTGGGGGATGCCGATCATATACATAATCACAAAGACTACGAATACCGACAGCAATCCTCCGGCGAAGACGAACAGGTACTGTGATTTCAGTCCCTTGAACTCGGCGGGGCGGCCGATCCCTTTGTTGATTGAATATTCCATTCTTCTTATTTTTTAATGATTGGTAAATGGGTTAGTAACCCGGTATCCGGCGGACAGGGGACTGAAATTGAATCTACATACCATAAATTGCTTTCAGCCTTTACCCTTCAGTCCGAACCGAATAACAGGGATTGAATCATTTTACAGGAAGAATGAACGCAGGATAGTGGCGGCGACAATCAGGAAGATACAGGCTCCGAACCAACTGGCTGCTGTTTTCGATGTGTCGGGATCCCCGCTCGAAAACTTCCCGTATACTTTCACGCCGCCGATAAGTCCGACCACTGCTCCGATGGCATAGATGAGTTTCGTGCCGGGGTCAAAATACGAGGTCACCATGTTGGTGGCATCGTTGATACCCTGCAAACCGTTACCCTGGGCGAAAAGTGTTGTGCCTATGGCTAAGGACATAGCCATAGAAAGAAGGAGTTTCTTTCTCATAAATGTTGATTTGTTTTAAATACCGTGAGGGTTGGATAGCCCCCACGGCGGGTTAGAGAATAACTTGGATAATTAGCTTAAGGCGCAGCCTCTTTTGTTTACGCGTCAACTTGTAACTTGTTTACTGGATTCTACATAGGCGTTTCATTTTTTTATTGTTAGAAAATACTGTTGATATCAAAATTTTCAAATTCTTCCGGGTCCGGCATATTACTGTCTTCTCCGGTCAGGTTATGCTTTTTCATATGGAAACTGATAAGGTCGTTTACCTTAGCGAAGGTTTTTTCATCCTGTGAAACGATCTGCTCCACCATTTCCGTCGCTTCGTTCTCATACAGGACACGCCCGGCTTCGTCTTTCTCCTCATCGGAAGGATGCTTGTTGGCGATTACATTGCCCGTCGCCATCAGTTCATCGTAACCGGCTCCGCTTGCAAGGACAGCGCCTCTTTCCGCTTCGAGTTCTACCGCTTCTTCGTCCGGGTCAAACTCCTCTTCGGGCAGTGTCTCGACCTTTGCCAAAGGAACGTCCACATCAGCTATCTGATTGGTTTCTTCCTTCGTTTCCGGTGCAAATGTAGATTCTTTTTCTATAACTCCATCATTTTTCGGGTTGGTGGTAGCGTTTGTCCGGTCATGTCCTAGTTTTGTTTTACTTTCCCCTATTACGGAAGGTATTTTTGAGGGTTCCGGCTCCGGTTTACTTTTCTTACTTATTTCTTTTTCTACCGGGCTTGCTCTCATATGCCAATACCACCAGTTGACAAAACGGTCAATCTGTTTCAGGAGGATCGGATAAAGAATCATGCCCAGCACAATGGATGCGGCTACTATTATTATCTGTATCATAGGCCAAAAGCTGATTTTTGTGATTCGTAATAATCAAGGATATCATCGTAATATTGATTGAAGTGTTGTTCAAGAACAGCATTGATATACCCCCCAATCGTCATGTTTGCTTTAGGATTGATAAAAACGACCTTGCTTATAAGTTCGGCATGGGATTCTTTTATATATACACACCTCCTGCTGGCTGTTTTGATCGCGGAGGGTTCTATGAAAAGTCCTATAAAATTATTTTCATTTTTAATTGAAGCGGCCGTTTCTTTGTTCGGCATATTGATTTTTCGTTTTGATATATTCTTTTTCATGCGTAAATAATTTAGTTACAAATGCCATTTCTAGCACTGTTTTTGTTAATAAATCATCTGAAACCTATCTTAAAACATAAAGAAAATAAGCACTTGCCGGACGGTAAATGCGAAATCAATGTAGAAATGAACAGCTAAGAAAATTAAAATTTCATGCACGAGCTCCGGTATTAACCTTGTCTCAATCTTTGGTGCTTAGCTGTTGAAGCCAGTTTCATAATCGGGTTTATACTATCCGAAAATAGTGATCCCAGTAAAAGTCGGCCTTATTACTACAAAGATGCACACTTTCCGTGATTTACATGCTCTTTGGCGTCTTTTTTTATGTCATGGGGGTTTCATAAATATTTTTTTTAGTATGGTCCCTTATTCTTACTATTGTAAATCTCCCTGATCTCCTGTTCGTATACCTCGAAATGATGTTCCATTACCGCATCGACATAAGAGAATACCGAAAGTTTAGAGTTTCTGTACAGTGGCAGTATTTTCATTATCCGCTCATAATATTCTCCTCTCAGGTAAACCGTTTTTTCCTGCCTGCCCGTTATATCGGAAGGCTTGATAAACAGCGATTCATAATCACCTTTGCCTTTCTTTTGTTTAGATTCTTTATCTACCTT
>NZ_FQUC01000008.1 GCF_900128985.1 Indolivaga macrotermitis
TCGGTTTTAAAGCGAGTGCAAAAGTAATACACTTACCCTTCCATTCCAAATATTTTATGAGGTTTTTTTAAGAGACTTTTTATAGATGAACGTAACTAGCTAATTGTAAATTTGTTGTTGAACAAAAAATTTACAGCAAAAACGCATTTATTTTAAGAGCAGGCATAATTACCCCGGATACGTATTACATTTACATGAGGAGCTTTTTCTAAATCGAACCTCAATCCTGTTTCATTTTTTATATAATCTTTTACCCTCTTAGGCGTTCCTTCGATCAAAACATTGCCCGAATCAAGCAAACCCACAGTCGAACAAATATTCTCAATATCCTTCAAATTCCGGTTGGTAAGTAATATTGTCTTCCCACTCTTTTGTATTTTTATAAGAAGCTTATATAATTGAGTCTTGGGTTGATTCTTCAAATCGCGAAAAAGATCATCAAAAACCAAAAATTCAGGATTGTGAAATAAAGCCAGACCAATACTTAATCTTTTTTGTTGCTCAGATCTCAAAATCCTCACTTTTTTATTTCTTACACTGGCCAAACCTATTGTTTTTAGTACCTCAATTATCCGTTCTTCTCCAAAACGGAACTTTACATCCAGAAATTTAAAGTTCTCCCATACCGTTAAAAAATTCTGGTAATAGGGTATATCAACTACATTGCCTGTAACATATGCAATATCTTTCCGCCGATTGGCATAGTCAACACCAGAAATGAATATGGTATCCGAAGGAGCACCTAAAAGACCTAGTACAAGGTTAATAATAGTCGTTTTTCCGGAACGTGCTTTTCCTACAAGACCATAGATTTCTCCTCTTTTTACTGAGAAATTAAAATTCCTCAGCACATATTCTTCCTTGTAGTAATAATCCAGATTCTTTATAGCAAGAATAATCATTCTTTATACGGGCTTTTGATTCGAACAGCAAAAAAACAAAATAGATTTGACTTTTTACATAATCATACTTTCATTTTTCATTCTGCCGTATATGGCAATATTATATAAATATGAGAAAAAAGTAAGAGAAACGAATAGTCCTATTACCTAAAATTATTATTAAGCAGATATCTTAATGGAGATAGTATTCGATTTGCAATCGAGCGGTCTTCTGTGATAATCTCGGCCGTTCCATTCAGTTCCCCTGTAAAATCAAAGACTACACCGGTAGTAGACTTCACTCCACTGGATAAAGCTATTTCTATTGTATATTTATTTTCGTTAGTTACCAATGAAATATTTTTTACCGTCCCTTGCAGAACTCCATATTCCAGATACGGGTATCCAGACATTTTAAGGTTTGCCTGTTGCCCGACTTTTACCTTTCCTGCACCCGATTCTGCGATTTCGACTTTGCCGATAAGGTCCCCCTGATAGCTTGGCACAACAACAAAAACTCTGTCTCCGGTTTTTACAGTTTGGTTTTTAGACCAATAAGTATTAAAGGTTACAGTTCCTGCCTGCGGAGCCACCAATAAATATTTTTGCTCCCAGTTTTCAATCTCCGAAATCAACTCCCTGTATGCTGAAGCTAACTCTGAATACTTACTATTTTTATCTTGTAAATATTCTACAGTAAGTTTTGACGCCGAATTTGCCAATTTTGTATTTTCTATATTTTCTGATAATATAGTAGCTTCGAGTTGCTGTAATACTTGTCTGATGCTTAAATAATTTTGTTCGGATTCTTCCATCTCCGATTTTGACAATACTCCTTTTTCATATAAAGACTTATCTCTGTCAAAAGTAGACTTTGCCAATTCCGATTCTTTCCGTTTCAGTTCTAATTGCGAATATAGGTTAGAAGAATACACGGTTCTCCCCTTGATTTGCTGATGAATAGATTTCTCATCTTCTTTCGTCAGGTTCAACGAAATGAAATTATCATAATTAACGGCAGCTTTTATAAATATTGAAAACGTCGACTGCAATTCACCCAGTTCATAAGTACGGGATAATAATTCGGATGGCAGATTTACTAATGAATCGGATACTATCGTCCTTTCTGTCAGATTTTTCTTAACCAACATAACATCCTCGGTTTTTGCCGGATTGTCAATCACTGCTATTACATCGCCCTGCCCGACCATCTGTTTATCTTCTATATAAAGCTGCTTTAACCTTCCGTCCGATTTTGCCACAAGCCACGATGGTGGATTTTGGGTTGTCACGCTCACCCCTCCTGATACAACATCAGGATAACGAAAGACAAAACAACCTATAAATATCAAACCCAGTATAACGCAAATAGCAGCAGTGCCACATCTGACTAAGACATGAGGAGAACGCGATAGTATATCTTTAACCTCATCACTCCTCAATTCGAGGTCTTTATGCTTCTGATTTATTTCGTCTTCCATCATTATAATTCCAATTGATTTTTTACCAAATGATAATACGCTCCTTTCTTTGCCGACAACTGATCATGTGTACCGACTTCTATCACCGAGCCTTTTTCGAGAACAATTATCTGATCGGCATTACGGACAGTACTCAGCCGATGAGCCACAATTACAGATGTACGCCCTTCGAAAAAATGATCCAGATTTTCCATTATCACTTTTTCGTTATTCGCATCAAGGGCATTTGTCGCCTCATCCAGAAACACAAATTCGGGATCTTTATATATAGCACGGGCTATAAGTATGCGTTGCTTTTGCCCCTGACTTAGACCATGTCCGTCATTTCCTATTTTCGTATTGTACCCCAACGGCAAGCCTTCAATAAAATCGGTCAGGTTTGCCATCCCTGCTGCTTTCAACAGCAGGTCTTTGTCTATAATCTCTGCTGCCGGAGCTATATTACGGGCAATACTATCTGAAAAGATAAAACCTTCTTGCATAACTACACCACACCTCTTTCGCCACTCACGTTTACTATAATTTTCGAGATTGTTTTCTCCAAGGACAATCACTCCTTTCTGGGGAGGGTAATAGCCTAATAACAATTTCAGTAATGTAGTTTTTCCACTACCACTGGTTCCGACAATAGCTGTCTTCTTTCCTGCAGGAATCATAATACCTATATCATTCAGTACCCGGTTGCCTGCCGAAGTTGCATCATATGCAAAAAATAATTGAGCAACTATGAGATTTTTTCCTGACGGAATTTCCTGTATCCTACCCTCATCCTGAATAGTTTCATCTTCCTGATCCTGTAAATCGCTCAGGCGGTCGAGACTTAATCTGGCATCCTGTGTTTTACGGGCAAAGTCTATAATCTGATCTACCGGGCTATTCAATTGTCCTATGATATACTGTACCGCCATCATCATCCCCAGAGTCATTTCGCCATCTATCACAAACTTAGCGACCAATGCTGTGATTAATATATTCTTTGTCTGATTAATGAATATTGCACCGGAATCTTGATACTGCCCCAAAGCCAACCCCTTTATACGAAGACGGAACAGACGCGCCTGAATTCCCTCCCAAGCCCATCTTTTTTGCTGTTCGCAAGCGTTCAGCTTTATTTCCTGCATACCGGTAATCAACTGGATTACGGCACTTTGATTTGCCGATTGCTGTGCAAAATTCTTATGATCCAATTCAGCCCGCTTTTTCATAAAAAGCCAAACCCAAAGAAAGTATAGGAGGCTGCCTATCATGAATATGGCAAAAATCTTCAAACTATAGAAAGCAAGGACAATACCCAGCACAATAATATTAAAGAACGAAAACAGGACATTCAGACTCGAATTCGTCAGATAATCCTGTATCCTTGTATGGTCGTTAATACGTTGAAGTATATCTCCGACCATCTTGGTATCGAAATACCCCATCGGCATTCGCATCAACTTAATAAGGTAGTCCGAGATAAGGGCTATGTTGATACGGCTTCCCAGGTGTAACAATATCCATCCTCTAATAAATCCTACTGTAGCATTACTCAGGGTAAGTACCAACTGAGCAATCAGTACGAGATAGACAAAATTGAGATTCTGAGTATTGATACCTATATCAACAACTGCTTGCGACAAGAAAGGCAATATCAGCATCAACAAACTACCTATAGCCAAACCCAGAATCAACTGGGTTACCATTGACCGGTAAGGCTTCAGATATGAAAACAGAAAGCTGAAACCTTTGCGACGTTCAATGTCGTCATTGTATTTATAAAAGTCGGGTGACGGTTCCAATAAAAGGGCAATTCCATGAGGTACGCCTTCTTCGGTTGTCGAAATCCAACTTTTGGAAAATTCTTCTTTTGTGAATTTCAATTTCCCTCCGGCCGGGTCTGCAACATATACTTGCGTTCCATTCTTTCCTTGCTTGATATCATATACAACTAAAAAGTGCTCTTGATTCCAATAAACGATACAAGGCAACGGAGCTTCACACAATTGTTCGAAAGAAATACTGACACCCATCGTCCGGAATCCCAGCGACTCAGCAGCTTCGCTTATTCCTAACAATGAGACTCCTTCTTTGGTTAGCCGTGCTTTTTGCCGCAATCTCTCCAATGAAAAATGTTTACCATAAAAAGCCGCGATCATACGTAAACACGTAGGACCGCAATCCATCGCATCGTGTTGTTTGTAAAGAGGAAATTTCCGCATATTATTAGCTATATCATTTTGATATAAAAGTACAGATAGTTTTGGTTTTGTGAAAGAGCCGCTAATTTATTAAAAAAAGAATATAATAATAGATTATAAGGTTACTTATTAAAAGAAAAAAGTGGTTTGTATTCACAAACCACTTTAAAACTCTTGAGAAAGAATCCAGGGATCAAGATTCTACTTTCTCATACTTTTTATTACTACTCTTCACAACACTTTCACTTGAATAAATAACAACATTACTCCATAATTTAAGAAATGCAGGTTTCGATATCTCAATATTTTTATTGATAACAGGATCGAAAAAGGTAACATTTCCATCAGAACTTATTTTCTTCAGCATAACAAAACGCCCATCGCTGATACGAAGATGCAATAATGCGTGTTTACGCTCTTTTTGCAGAGTATCAAAGTCGGCCAGATAAGTCCGACTATGAAGGTCATAATCCTTTAATAAATTTGATATAGTTATGATCGGCGATTTCTTAGACTCAAACTCATACTGAACCTTCAGAATATTTCTGTTATGAACAATATTACGAGCCGAAAGAAACGACGATATCAAATTGACTAAATAAAAATGAGAGGCATTCATACTACTTTAAAACTAAGAAATTAGAAAATATCCATTACTCGAGCAAAGTAAAGGTATTTGTATTTACCTGTCTATAATATTTTAATCATATTATTCTTTGCCAGTGCTAAATATCAACTAATGGATATGCAAAAAAACACAAAAAAAACGGGTTAAGGATTACATTTTTCACCCCATGAATTACACTTTTCAATCCAATCTCATTTAACGCCTCTCTTTTTTCTCTTTTTTTTATATTTAAATCTACAATCTGATTATACACAATAAGCGTTTACTTTAATTTAACTATCTTTACCGCTTAATATTACTAACGTTATTATGCCTGAAAAGAAACACCCTCTGGATTTATTTAAGTATTGCCCTAAATGTGGCTCCGACCGGTTTGTTATTAATAATTTTAAATCGAAGTGTTGCGAATCGTGCCACTTCATTTATTATTTCAACCCTTCTTCTGCAACTGTCTCAGTTATAATCAATAAGAAAAAAGAATTACTCGTTGCGACGAGAGCCAGCGATCCGGCGAAAGGAACTTTCGACTTGCCGGGAGGTTTTGTCGATATGAACGAAACTGCCGAAGAAGCTGTTATTAGAGAAGTGAACGAAGAAACAGGCCTGCAAATAAATTCGGTCAGGTATCTTTTTTCTATACCGAATACCTATTTATATTCGGGCTTCGAGGTACAAACCACGGATATGTTCTTTTTATGTGAAACAAATGACGATAGTTCATTTTCTGCACACGATGATGTTGCAGCGCTGCAATTTATACCAATATCAGAATTAAACCCTTCCCTTTTCGGTTTAATGTCAGTACGAAAGGGAATCGAAAAAATACAATTGATGAATCTATGAGAAAAATCTTCATAATGGCAGGGATCGTTTCATCCCTCCAATTCGTAAATGCGCAAAAAAGTATTGTAAACGAATTACCCCCCCGATTGTATATACAAGGACGGGAAATGTTTCTCAATAATAATTATACAGGAGCGGAGAATACCCTGAATGAATTCAAACAAACCAATAAAGAAAAAAGCCTGCAGCTCGAAGCCGATTACATGATTGCCGCAGGAGCCTATTTCAGAGGAAAAGAAAACTCAGCGACTATTCTTCGGGAGTATCTCGATACTTATCCCGAATCTTACCACCGGAACGATATCTGTTTTTATATAGGATCTTCTTTCTTTAATGAGAAGGATTGGGCAAAAGCTCTTTATTGGTTCAATCAGTCGGACATTGCTTATCTTTCCATTTCCGATCAGGAGGATTACTCTTTTCGATCAGCATACGCCCTTCTTCAAGAAGGAAACCGGGAGGAAGCCGCAAGGCGTTTCGATATCCTCGCCCGAAACAGCAACAAGTATTACGAACCCGCAACTTTTTACAAAGCGTATATCGATTTCCGAAACGGAAATTATGACAAATCTCTTGAAACTTTCGAAAGATTAAAAAACAATCCTGAATACAAAGAGCAATCCCTATTCTTTATTACACAAGGGTATTTTCTCAAAAACGATCTGAACAGCGCTATCAATGCCGGGACTAATTACTTAAACAGTTATCCTGACAATAATAACTCAGCCGAAATATATCGAATTCTTGGAAACAGTTATTACAGATCAGGAAATACAAACGAATCGATATCTTACTACGAAAAATACCTCAATAAGACAGATAAACCGTTCAGGGAAGATATGTTCCAACTGGGAACTGCGTATTCGCAAGCCAATTCGCCTGCACAAGCTATCAAAGCCCTCCAATTTGCTGCATCCACCGACGACCAATTAGGACAGGCATCTTATATGTTGCTGGGACAGAATTATCTGAAAGTAAATGATAATTCAAATGCTCTGATGGCATTCGATGCGGCATCACGGGCTAAATTTGATCCATCGATCAGTGAAGTCGCTCTTTATAATTATGCACTACTGGTACATAAGACATCACTTTCTATATTCGATCAGTCAATTACCGTATTACAACGTTTTCTGAAAGAATATCCAAATTCTAAATATGTCAATGAAATCAATAATCAACTTGCATCAACACTATTGTCTACAAAAGACTACCAAGCCGCACTGAATGTTATTGATCAGATGAATGCTCCCGGCAGACAGATACTGGAAGCGAAGCAAAGCATACTATTCCAGCTGGGTGCGCAGGATTTTATTGACGGGAAATACGATCAGGCTATACAGCGATTCAATGCCTGTATAAATATGGGTAATTATGACAGCAAATCGAAAAACGAATCTTATTTCTGGAGAGGCGAAACCCGTTACCGCCAAAATGAATTTGCTGCAGCAGCCAAAGATTATCAGACCTACACATCGCTGACTAACTCGACTGACAGCAATTATAGCCTGGCTTTGTACAATCTGGGTTACAGTTATTTCAAACAAAAGCAATATAACAATTCGTTGAGCAGTTTACAACAATATATAGCTCAGGAAAAGAACTCTCAAAGCCTGACATATGCAGACGCATTGAACCGTATTGGCGACTGCTATCTCTATAATCGTAATTTCAGTGATGCCGAGCGTGCATACACTCAGGCATCTACCCGTAACCAACAGAGTGCCGAATATGCAGATTTCCAAAAAGCATTCGTGATGGGTCTGCAACACAATTACAACGGAAAGATTTCGGCATTAGATGCAATGATACGCAAGTATCCCGAATCGCAATATATTGATGATGCGATGTACGAAAAAAGCCGCGCTTTAGTAATGACCGGACGTGAACAGGAAGCAACCTCGGTACTTTCTCAAATGCTGAATAAGTTTCCCGATTCAAACATCGCTGCAAAAGCAGGTGTTTTACTCGGACAGTCATACTATAATACAAACCAGACCAATCAGGCTATTTCTACATACAAAAAAGTAATAGAAAGAGACAAGAATACAGAAGAAGCCCGTATCGCCCTTCAAAGCTTAGAAGGAATTTATCGCGACATCAACGATATTTCGTCATACGCTAATTATGCCAATTCATTGGGTTCAGGAGTTATTATTTCTACAAGCCGTCAGGATTCACTAACTTATCTGGCTGCAGAAAATGTGTACATGAAAGGACGCACAGCCGAAGCTGTCAATACAATGAGAAAATATTTGCAGACATATCCAAACGGCCAGTTTGCAGGAGATGCTCATTATTATATAGGTATTGTAGCTTATGAAAATAAGGATAATGTAACGGCCCTCAACGAATTTAATCAGACCGTTCAATCCGGAAATTCGAAGAATCTCAGCAAGGCATTACTGCATATAGGAGATATCCAATTGGCAAACAATGATACACAAGCCGCCTATAACACCTTTAAACGACTGGAAAGAGTAGCAGTAAACAGTGAAGAAAAAAATGCAGCGCAACTCGGCATCCTAAAAACAGCAGGTGCATCGGGGAACGACAACGAGATTATAACAACCACTACACAGCTGTTGTCTTCCGACAAGACTTCTCCCGAAGTCATTAGCGAAGCCCGTCTGGCGAGAGCTAAAGCCTACCTGAACATTTCGGCAACCAACAAAGCTGTGGAAGACCTCACAAAAGCAGCGACTGACACACGAAGCGTATATGGTGCAGAAGCCCAGTATTTACTGGCTGACACATATCTGAAAGCAAAAGCTTACGATAAAGCCGAACAGCAGGTGCTACAACTGATGAAGCAAGGAACCCCGCATGCTTATTGGATGGCTAGATCAATCATTGTCCTTTCCGATACATATAAAGCAAAAGGAGACAAGTTTCAGGCAAAACAATACCTCGAAAGCCTCGATGCCAATTATACTGGTAACGAACCGGAAATACGCTCGATGATAAGCGAACGCTTAGCAGCTTTAAATAACTAAGCTCCCGTATTGCAAAAATAAAAAGCAAATTAAAATTCAGAAAACGATGAATATTAATACCTCATATAAATTAATAATATCAGCAGCCATAGCTATTTGCCCTGCTATTATTGCCAACGCCCAAACTTCGGCAAAAGACACTTTATTGAACCGGCAAGTTTCTCTCGAAAGAGAATATAACCCGACAATACAGGATGCTTCTAAAATAAACAGTTTACCAGCCGTACATCAACCTCTAAAGAAGCAATATGATATACGTTTCGAAAATGCTGCACCAACGATCAAGCTATCCGCTTATCCTATCGGGGACACCGGATCGGGGAGTATCCGTACCAAAATAGAATATCCGGAACAACGAGGTTATTTAAATTTCGGAGCTGGTATGTACTCCAATTTAGAAGGGGCGCTGGGATACCGGATTGTAGACAGCGCGAATGACCAGTTCGACTTATTCGGCACACACAACTCGACCAACGGGAAAATAAAATACCTGAATGGAGAAAATAACGACGAGGTAAAGGCAAAGAACATGGAGAACTTCATCAAAGCCAAGTACAGTCATAAATTCGGATCGGGAATATGGAACCTGAGTGCTTCATTTCTCAATAACAGCTTCAATTATTACGGAAAACCGTATATTCTGAATTACGAGGTTCTGCCTTCGGCTGATATTTACAATATGGAAAAAAATCAGGTTGTAAATATTTTCGACATCAACACAAGCCTCATTTCTAAAGAGTCCTACGACGAATTAAACTATTCGGCAAGTATCCGGTACAACCGGTTTACGACTAAATACTCTACAAACATCGAAGATGATGGTCCGTCAGGAAATATATTCGATGCTAAAGTTGATCTTTCCCAACCCTTTTTCGGAGATAAGAAAATAGGGATCAAAGGAGGTTTATTATTTCAGAAGTACGACGAACACTCTACACTGTATGAAAGTGACCTCATGACAGACCTCTACCATAATCTAACAGTCGTAAGAGCGAATCCGTACTTTAAAATAGATGACGGAGACATCAGATTTACCATCGGAGCCAATATCAACTGGGCGATAGATGTAAAAAATAAGTTTGCAATAGCACCTACAGTCGATCTAGCTTGGAATTTCGACGAAACCAGCCTTCTTTATTTAACTGTTGACGGAGGTATCAATGATAACAACTTTGTGAATATATATAACGAAAACCGGTATATTGCACCAATTGGAAGAGTAAACATATCTAAAACTCTATATGATGCTCAGTTAGGTGTACGCTCAGGTGTAATACAAGGATTTGAGTTTGATATATTCGGTGGATATAAACAAACCAAAGACGAACACCTCTATCTCCCTACTTCAGGTACATCATGGAGCAATGTCAGTCAGGCTATATACGCAAATCTGGGAGAAGGACACTTCGGTGGAGCTATCAAAACAAAGCTAATCCCTTACACAGACCTTTCATTAAAAGCGATTGCGCATTTCTATAGCTTAGATAAATATACAGAAAACGTATCCATCACCGAGAAAAAAGCATGGGGATTGCCCACATTTACGGTGGATTTCAATGCAGATTTCTCTTTTATTGAAAATTTGATATTGACAGCCAACTATCAATTTTCGGGTGGACGCAAGACCACTAATTATTTAGAAGTCGTTGATATGAAGAATATCAATGAACTTAATGTAAAGGCCAGTTATCACGTATTGAAATGGTTATCGCTATATGCCAAAGCAAATAACGTACTAAATCAAAAATACGAACGGTATTACGGCTATACTTTGCAAGGAATAAATATAACCGGAGGATTTAACCTCATTTTCTAGATAATCTATAAATCGCTTATTTTTAAACAAATATTCAATTATCATTAATTTTCTATTATACAAAATATTAGTTTTTTGATAAAAAAATTAGATTTTAATTATATGGTATTAAATAAAGAATGTGTTGCTTTGTACTATACAAAAAATAGAGACACTTAAATTTAACTCTAAATCTAATTGTATATTGAAGAGCAGACTGATACTAAATTACATATTCGAAAGTTGTATTTTAGCTATAATGGACTCTCCTTCAACTTAAGGCACATTCTTAAAAAAATCTTTTCTGAAGACAGAAAAGATTTTTTCTTCCTCACCTTTAAAATACGTACATTTGACACATAGATTATTTGCTCTCAAAAAGAGCAATAATCGAACAAACTGAATAATATGAACAAAATATGTCCTCGTTGTTCTGCTCCTTTTGTATGTAGAGTAGATCAGATAAGTCTCTGTAACTGTAAAAAAGTGGTATTAAAAGAGGTGTTCGTAATTACATTAAAACTAAATACGGGAATTGTCTTTGCATAGATTGTCTCAGTTATATCAACGATAACTTCGATAATATAAAAGAGAGCCCGGAGCCTTATCATATTTAAAGCGTACATCGAATTCGACAGTCTGCTAAGTCGAATTTACAAAATGCCCGGAAGCCCGGAATAAGTCCCTGCTTTTTAGGTAAATTTTAAACATTCGGAAGCCACTTTTACAATTGAAATTCTTAATTTTGAGAACACTTTGATATCTCAATATCCCGATCTATAGTTCAAGGATAATCTTATAATATAATTCATAAATAAAATAAGAAAATAATGCAAAACGAATTTACCATCAGCCGGGGAAAAGTAATGATCAATTTTTCTGTCAAGTATTGCGATAATCGTCAGAAATTATTGAATAGTTATGGGTTCAAACAGGTGATAAACTCTTTTATTCAGGTGTTGAAAAAAGATAATGTAATCATCTATGACCATTATATCAAAAACTTTAAAAACGATGATGAGTTTGCCTCAACATTAGTACGGGTCTTCAAATTCCTCACAGTTTGCGACGAAGGTGAAATTCATAAAGTAAATACCAAATATTCTGAATACTTCAGTGACAAAGATTTGTTCATTGAGTTTATCGAACTTCTTTATGCATACTGGCGCCGTTTAGACCGTATATCTGTTGTTCGTAACAGCAGTCTCGGAGACGGGCTTCAAAATGTACGCTTTATTCAAGCTAACAGCCAATTTAATGATCTTATTCTGGCAACATACCGTCGTATAGAAGAAACCGTTATGGGATTCCAGCACAGGGTTTACCGCCAGCTGGTAGCAGGTGCTAACGCCGGACTTACCCTAAACGATGTGCCATGGAACTGCCCTGTTGAGTATAACGGACTATCGACTGTTCCATTTATCAGTACCGTTGTTTTCCAACCGCCGTTAATTACATATACGAAGCGCAATACACGCTCGGGAATATTTCAGGAACATGATTCAAACCCAATAGCTAACCTCAACCTAAATGATGATGAATGGTACATCTTCCCGGCATGGGTAGGTAATATGCTCACATTCGTTTACTTCCACAAAGATTTTATCGATCACGGCTTAGGCTTATCTAACCTCTTCGAACTGGCTACTGAAAGCAGTTACATCGGAAAGAAACCTGACATGATTTATATATTTGGCTATCCTGACGGGCATAATGAAAAGAGAACATTCTATTACAAAGACAAGAAAAACGATATCATGATAGGCTATGCCAACTATTGCGACGATATCGACTACTTCGGATATATGAAGAAAATGCTTCTGACACTGCACAATATCAAGCAGATGGAGAATGCTCGCCTTCCGATCCATGGTGCGATGGTAAATATTGCCCTAAAAAACGGAAAGGAATCTAACATTATAATCATGGGGGACAGTGGTGCAGGAAAATCTGAAAGCCTTGAAGCCTTCCGTACCCTGAATGAAAAATATATACGCCATATGCGTATTATATTCGATGATATGGGCTATCTGAATATCGAAGAAGATGGTTCTGTAAAGGGTTATGGTACCGAAATCGGAGCTTTTGTCCGTGTAGATGATCTGGATCCCTCATATGCATATCAGCAACTCGACAGAGGAATTTATACCAACCCCGATAAGGTAAATGCCCGTGTAACGATACCTGTATCTACCTACGAAGTTATTTCAAAAGGATACACCGTAGATTACATGTTATACGCAAACAACTATGAAGAATCGGATCACAAGATCAAGCTATTCGACAATCTCGATAATGCTATAAAAGTATTCGAAGACGGAGCTCGCAAAGCAAAAGGAACAACATCCGAGGTAGGTCTGGTCAAATCTTACTTTGCCAATCCGTTCGGCCCTGTACAGGAACAATCCCTTGCAGAAAAACTGGTTCGTAAGTACTTTGCCAAAATGGACGAAAACGGAGTTAAGATCGGAGAAATCCACACTTCACTTGCCATTGACGGCAAAACTAAAGACGGACCGAGAATGGCAGCCGAAGAGCTATTCTCCCTGATCAATGAATAAAAACATAAGGCATATACCTTAAGTTCGTAAGCTTACACAAAGAGCCGGAAGGTTTCCGGCTCTCATTAAATAACTAAATACATAGGAGTATGAGTCAATCAAACAGCCTAATGAATAACAACATATCCATGTTGGGTACATTATTAGGAGATACTATCAAAGAAGCTCTCGGAGAAGCGATGTTTGACAGGGTCGAAACTATCAGACGATTGTCTAAAGCTTCTGATAACGGAGACATGGACGCTCATGACGAGTTAGTAAAAACTTTACAAAACCTGCCGGACGAAGAATTCCTGCCTGTAGCTCAGGCTTTCAATCAGTTTTTAAATCTGACCAATACAGCAGAACAGTATGATATTATTTCTCAACATGCGTTAGGAAAGGATAATCCGGTAAATTTTCCGGCTATTCACAAAATGCTGAAAGAAAAAGGAATCAGCGACGACGAGATCAAAAAGTCTCTGGATGAGATTTCGATCGACCTTGTTCTGACTGCTCACCCGACTGAAATAAACCGCCGTTCACTTATTAACAATCTGAACGAGGTTAGCGACAGCCTGCAACAGTTAGACCACGATGATATTGTCGACTATAAGAAAGAGCAGATAATGCGCCGTCTTAAACAACTGATTGTTCAGTATTGGTTTACCGACGAGATTCGCAAAAACAGGCCGACACCCAACGAAGAAGCCAAATGGGGTTACGATGTGGTAGAAAATAGTTTATGGAAAGCCGTTCCCGAGTTTTTACGGGAGCTGAACCTGCAACTAAAAAACACACTCGGATATACAATATCAATCGATGCACGCCCTATTCATTTCTCATCATGGATGGGAGGAGACCGTGACGGAAATCCGAATGTTACATCTGCTGTTACACGCGATGTTCTATTACAAAGCCGGAAACGTGCTGCCCTTCTTTTTCTGAACGACATAGAAGTATTGGTAAAAGAACTGTCAATGTTCAATTGCACTCCTCAATTCAGAGAATATTTAGGGGATAACGATGTACAGGAGCCATACAGGGAGCTGATGAAACGCCTCCGCTTGAAGCTCAGAAAAACAATAGCCTATCTGGACGAACGTATCGAAGGAAAGCAAGTTCCCGTTACTGACGATATCATATTTCACAACGAACAGCTTTGGGAACCTCTTATACAATGCTATCATTCGCTGATAGAATGCGGAATGAAAAGTATTGCCGAAGATAAACTTTCGGATACATTGCGCAGGGTAAAATGTTTTGGAGTAACACTTGTACAAATAGATGTACGTCAGGAAAGCACCAGGCATACCGAAGCCCTCTCGGAAATAACCCGCTATCTGGGAATAGGCGATTACGAGTCGTGGAGCGAAGCCGAAAAGCAAGCATTCCTACTTAAGGAATTAGCGTCGAACAGGCCTCTGATACCAAATAAATGGGAGCCCAGCGCCGAAACTCAGGAGGTTATAGAAACCTGCCGGGTTATAGCCGAAACACCTGAAGGAGCAATTCCCGTATATGTAATATCGATGGCACGTACTCCATCGGATGTTTTAGCAGTCCACTTGTTTCTCAAGGAAACCGGTTGCCCGTACACATTGCCTGTAGCTCCATTGTTCGAGACATTGAATGACCTGAATAATGCCGAAGATGTAATGCGTCAATTGCTTAATATCGGCTGGTATAAAGGTATCACAAATAACAAGCAAATGGTTATGATCGGCTATTCGGATTCTGCAAAAGATGCAGGAGCATTAGCTGCAGGATGGGCACAGTACAGAGGGCAGGAGGCCTTGCTTAAAGTATGTGCCGATGCCGGAGTATCGCTCACCTTATTCCATGGGCGTGGTGGTACAATCGGACGTGGCGGAGGCCCTGCCAAAGTCGCCCTGTTCTCACAACCTCCCGGTTCGCTCAAAGGCGGACTACGTGTTACCGAACAAGGAGAAATGATCCGTTTTAAATTGGGATTACCCAGCTTGGCAATTAACACATTGTCTCTTTATCTGGACGCAATTCTGGAAGCCAACCTGCTACCACCACCTGCTCCGAAAGACGAATGGAGAAAGGTTATGGACGAATTGTCCGATACCTCATGCAAAGCATATCAGGGATTGGTTCATCAAAATGAAGACTTTATCCCCTACTTCTATCAGGCAACTCCGGAGGCAGAGCTTGCCAAACTTCCATTAGGGTCTAGACCGGCTAAACGCCGTCCAACCGGAGGAGTGGAAAGTCTGAGAGCTATCCCCTGGATATTCGGATGGACACAAAACCGATTGATGCTACCAGCATGGCTCGGTGCCGGACAAGCTCTTCAGGAGGCGATAGACAACGGCAAACTCGCTCTGTTGGAAAGCATGTATAACGAGTGGCCATTCTTCAATACACGTATCAGTATGTTGGAAATGGTTTTCGCTAAAGCAGACAAGCGAATTGCGGCATATTACGATAAACGCCTTGTTGAGCCAAGACTACAATATCTGGGTGCCGAGCTACAAGAACAACTTGAAAAAAACATACAAACCGTTCTTAATATTGCACATGATGACTATTTGATGGAAAGCCTTCCGGCAATAGCCAGTAATATCGCAATGAGAAATATTTATACTGTGCCCCTGAATCTCCTACAGGTAGAGTTATTACAACGTTGCCGTAGTCAGGTAGAACATCCACAGGAATTGGAACAAGCCCTAATGATTACCATCTCGGGTATCGCAGCCGGTATGCGTAATACAGGGTGATGAATAATCAAATAATAGAGAACAGAGAAAGCGGAATATTCAGATTGAATGTTCCGCTTTTATATAAACCCGTCTTTCCGGTCTTTATTTATCTATCAGTTTGTATCCGACTTTCGATATAGTGATCAGGTCAACATACCTGTTTCCGTCTATATATTTCCGTATTTTGTGAGCCAGGTTATTTAACGAATGTTCTTTCTGGTAAATATCTTCTTCGTTCCATAACAACCATACGATTTTCTCTTTTGTCACCACTGTATTCATATTCTCACACAATAGTCTCAAAAATGCAGCCTCGGTTTTCGCTATTCTAATTTCTTCGTCATCAATAGCGATTACCTGTTCTATCGGATTAAAGGAAAAGCCCGAAAACACGAAACGTTTTTCGCCCGATTCGACCACTCTATTCAGAAGATTATTTATTCTAGCCAATAATTCTTTGGTTCCATACGGCTTTTTCTGATAATCGACATGCCTGAGTTTCAACCCTCTCTCAACGTCCTTAAAATGGGTCTTCCCTGTCGTAAAAATAATAGGCAAAGTAGGGTAATTCTGTCTGATATTTTCGGCAACATCAAAACCGCTGACATTATCTTCCAGATCGACATCCATTAACAATAAATCAACCTGATCTTGCTCCAGCATCCCCAAAGCTTTCTCTCCTCTACTTATATGTTTCACCCCAAAACCCTCTATTTCAAGATTCTCACAAAGCATATAAGCTAAGTTTTCATCATCTTCTACTAATAATATATTTGCCATATGATTAATAATAAATGTGCCTGTAAAAGTTTGTTTATTTTATTCCAAGAACAAAGATAATAAAGTTGTTCTTTCCTCAACTATTTTCAACAACCAATTTACAGGTTATAATACTCCGTTTGTAGGCAATTTTATGATAAACTCACTTCCTACATTTATTTCACTCTTCACGTCGATAAGCCCGTTGTGCTTCTCCACGATACGTTTTACATAATTCAGTCCTATACCATGTCCTTTAATACTGGCAGTCTTCGCCACTCTTGCATATTTATCAAATATTACCTGCAAATCTTCTTTTGCAATACCCAATCCATTGTCTTTTATACTAATACAAGTATAACCACCTTCAACATACAATCGGATATGGATATCTATCACGGCTTTCGAGTACTTAATTGCATTACCCAACAAATTAGAAACAACCTGTTCTATATGCGCCTTATCGCCAACTATATCAGGCGATTTCAGTTCATTATCTGCATCTATATCAATCGGCTTGGTTGTAGTACCTTCTGCACCGTCGGCCAAATCGTAAACAATCTTCACCAAATCAAATTCTGCTTTATGTATTTCGAAGATACCTTCATCATCCATAGCTAAACTCAGGAGCATATCGGTTTTCTCCGTCATTTTTACAATCTCATGGTCAGCGATTTTCAACAGCCTGCCACGTTTCTCGGCATCCATAATTATCTTCTCATTATCGAGTGAACTGATTGCCTGTTTCAGTACGGATAGAGGCCGTTTAAATTCGTGCGAAACTTCGGAGAAGAAATCGCTTTTAAGATGGGCTAGTTTTCGTTGTTTAGACAAAGTCTTCAACTGGAAATATAAACAATAGATGCAAAACAGCGATAATAAAAGTGACAACACTAACATCCATGCCATCTGCGGATACACTTTACTCCAAGGATTGATAAGCACAACGCGTAATACTTTAGTTTGTGCTAAATTTAGCGGTATATCTTTTGATTGTAAAGTGCTCGAAGGGTGTTCTGTCGGAAGTAGTGTTGATTCCAATACTTTATTGGTTTCCTTATCGACAATCTCGACATAGAAATAAAAATTAATATTGCTTCTATGCATACTCTCCTCAATAGAAGAACTAAAAAGTTTCAAATCTATAGGATTAGTTTTACTAACAAACTCCTCTAATGCAATATTTAAAATAGCTACGGCATTAGGTTCAGATTGAAGGGACTCCGACTTATTTTTTATCTTAACTACTTTTGTTGTATCCGTAACCAAAGAATTTAACGGAGTATCGACCCCCATAAACTCAATTTGTGCCGCTGGCTTATCTCTGCCCTTTACTAATCTTTTATTAAGATTAGCACCATAAGTTTCAGAAGTTAACAAATTCAACTCCCGAGTAAGTAAGTCTGTGTTTGCCTGAAACAAACGGTATAGAATCCCCGCCTGAAATATAAATATGACTATAACAAAAATGATAGAAATGCGGGTTAAAAACTTGTCAGAAAATGTGGCACTCTTCATCATGGCATTTTTTAGAAAAAAAAGTTTATAAATATAAGAATATTAATCTTTATTTCAGCTAAAAACAAGCAAAGAGCAGGCTAAAAATATGAGAAAAAAATTACATTTCAATTATACACAATCCCCTTTTTGCTGTATAGTTTTGTAATACAAATCTTTAATACTTATAGCAATGAAAAAAGTAGCGTTAGACCAATTCAAAAAACTTAGCTCTAAAGAGTTAAGCAAAGTACAAGGAGGAGCAAAATATTATCTTCTTGTAAATGGGACTCTTATTGAAGTTGAAATTTAATATAAAACTTAAGAAACGGGGCAGATATTAAAATATCTGCCCCGTTTCTTTTATTTATGAGTTACATCTACTTTTATTGTAGGTGCTTTTTCTTTATTCCGCTTTTCGGTTGCAGTAACCAAGTTATCGGCTAATGTACCGAAAGCCGTTCCTGTCATAGAATCTTCATTCAATGCAACAGGTGCTCCATTATCTCCTGCTTCGCGTATACTCTGTACCAGAGGTATTTGACCGAGCAAATCGATATTCATTTCTTCCGCTAAATTCTTAGCCCCGTCTTTCCCAAATATATAATACTTATTATCAGGCAATTCGGCAGGCGTAAACCATGCCATATTCTCTACAATACCGAGTATAGGCACATTTACTTTTTCGTTGGTAAACATATCGATACCTTTACGAGCATCCGCCAATGCTACTTCCTGAGGTGTACTTACTACTATAGCTCCTGTTATAGGCAATGTCTGAACCAGAGTTAAATGAATATCGCTTGTTCCCGGAGGGAAATCTATCAGAAAATAATCCAGTTCTCCCCAATTTCCATCCGTAATCAGCTGTTTCAGGGCATTCCCGGCCATAGCACCTCTCCACACAATAGCACTTTCTTTCTTTACGAAAAAGCCTATGGATAGCATTTTCACACCATATTTATCGACAGGTACTATCATTTCACGCCCATCCACCGGTTCAAGAAAAGGTTGTGCATCTTCTTCGTTGAACATCTTAGGCATTGAAGGCCCGAAAATATCGGCATCAAGCAATCCTACTTTAAATCCTTTTTTCGCCAGAGCTACAGCCAGATTTGCAGTAACAGTACTCTTACCTACTCCACCTTTACCGGAAGTAACTGCTATTATATTTTTAACCAGAGGCAACACACGGGGAGGTTCTTCCTTCTGTACCTCTTGTGTCAAAACTTCAATATTACCCTTAATTTCGATATCGGGATCGACAAAAGTAAGTATTGCAGTTTCGCTTGCTTTTACCACAGATTTGATAAACGGATCATTTGGTTTTTCGAAAACTAATGAAAAACTCACTTTTTTCCCCTCAATATGGATGTCATCCGAGACGAATCCCATCTCTACAATATCCTTCCCTGTTCCAGGGTAACGTACATTTCTTAAAGCATCAATTATCAGCTTTGGATATATATTAGTACTCATTTGTTAAGTTATTTAGTTGAATTCTTTTTATCTATAGCTTGCTGAGTCAGAGTCTGCGAATTGTTCCGTCCATAACTCCGATAACTATCCTGTTCTATTTCGATATCGGGTTCGATCCATTCATCTCTATCCTGACATTCGAACTTGATATACTTAATTGTTAAACCACGGGCAATCCATTGTTGTTCATAATAAGTCTTTATCCCTAGTATCTTATCTACTAAATCCGAACGGTATAAGTCGTCGTTGCAGAATAAAACCGGCAAACGGTTAGCTTCGACCATAGCCGAAGTATATGTAAACATAAAATTACTGTCGGTCTTCAAATGAATAATACCCGAAGGTTTGAGTATCCTGCGGTACATCTTCATAAAGCGAGTGGACGTCATTCGCTTATTAACTTTCGTCATTTGAGGATCGGGGAATGTTATCCATATTTCGGAAACTTCACCGGGAGCAAAAAAGCTTTCCAGTAGTTCGATATGGGTTCTCAGGAAAGCAACATTACCCATCCCGTCTTCGAGAGATTGTTTAGCTCCCGTCCACATCCGGGCACCTTTTATATCGACACCTATGAAGTTCTTTTCAGGAAACAGTTTTGCCAGTCCTACAGTATATTCACCTTTCCCACACCCCAGTTCAAGAACTATCGGATGATCGTTTTTGAAGAACAGTTCGTTCCATTTGCCTTTCATCTCGAAACCCTTGTCCCGTAGTAGCGAAAAAGGGTACTGGAACACATGAGGATACTCTTCCATATTGGCAAACTTAGCCAGCTTATTCTTTCCCATTCAATATAGTATGTTAGGTATTACTAATCCTTTATTATGCCGCAAAGATACGCGAAAAAGAAATATTTCATGTAATAAACCAAATTAAGGAATACATTGTTTAGTATGTATGGAATACAAAATTATAAACAACGTGGATAATAACCGTTTCGAAGCAAAGCTAGACTCGGAAGTAATAGGGTTGATCGATTACGAATTAAGTGAGGGTAATGTGTTAATAGTTCCTCATACCGAAGTCAACACCAAATACGAAGGACAAGGTATTGCAGGAGCTATGACGAAGGCTTTACTCGAATTTGCGTCCGTAAACTCGTACCGGATATTACCGATATGCCCTTATACAAAAGCATATATCGACAGGCACCCCGAATACCACCAACTGTTATAACGGGAAAGATAGCCCAAAATCCGGGTTATTCTTTCTCTTTATAGACGAACTTATTCCATTCGAATACCTTCGGCTTATCAAGCAAATAAGGTTCTACAGCCTTATAGTCATCTTGTGCCAGATAACTCTGCAATTGGTATTCTGCTGTAACATTCTTGTCCTTAGCCGAAAAAGCCATCTTTATCGGAGTCATATCCACAACTGCTGCTGCATTGAGATAATCCTGTGAAGTCTGATCAATATCTTTCTTGAAAAACCAATCTCTTCCCACTTTCGGAAAAAGGCTATCCCTGTCAAGAGGTTCCCATGATGTTGTATAGAAATCGATTCTGCTATCGCAAATCTGGCCGCATACTGTTGTAATAACTCCAATAATACTCGAATTGTTAACTAATGGCAACAATTTGATTTGGAGAATTCCGGCATCCGAAGTTTTCAAGGCTATATAATCGTCCGAATAATCGAGCCGTACAACGGAATCTCCGACTGCATTGATTATATATACTTCTTTATTCAACGAATCGGGAAGTTCAACAGCTAACTCCTTCTTCTGATCCAAAGTCACCCCAATCAACATATTGTCGGGCATCGACACCACCGCTGAAGCTATATTCTGAGCTTTAAGCACCGGAAATAACGAGAATATAAGAAGTGCAACTAATATCTTTTTCATAATTTATCAATATTTCATAAAACAATCAGCTAAAATACAAGCTTATAGCCGAGCAATAAGCTGTTTTTATTTCGTACCCAAATATAGGAAAAACATCCCTATAATTATCAGAACCAAGTCGAGAGCTTTTCCTTTTAAGTTTTTTTCATGGAAGAACAACACTCCTCCGATAAAAGAGATCACTACCGATCCCCGTCTTACCATCGATACGATCGAAATCATTGCATCCGGATCCGACAGTGCATAGAAGTAAACAAAGTCCGCCAAGGTAAGAAAAAACGACACCAGCAGAATACTCCATTTCCAAGAAAAGGGCGTTGATTTTGCTCTTTTCGGATACCACAGAATAATCAGGACAACCAACATCATAATACACTGATACAGGTTGTACCAGAACTGAACTGCTGTAGAGCTGAACTTTTGCATCAAATACTTATCGTACAGTCCGCTTAATGCTCCGAGAACGGCAGCAATAAAGATGAACAATACCCATTTGTTTTGCCTGAAGTTGATTCCTTCCTTTTTGCCGGTTGCAGATAACAGGAAGAATGAAACAATAGTGAGTAATACCCCGATCCACTGATACAGGTTAAGGCGTTCGCCAAAGATGAGTAATGCTCCTACCAGTGTCATTACTGGACGTGTTGCATTAATCGGGCCTGTAATAGTCAACGGCAGATGCTTAGTCGCAAAATATCCGAATATCCACGAAGAGAGTACTATCAACGATTTCAACACAATATACAGGTGTGCCTCTAACGAAACTACAGGCACATAATATATAGTTCCGGCTAAAGTTTCGCCCGACAAACGGGATATAAAAAACAGGGGAGACAGTAATAAAGTACAAAATAAGGTATTAAGAAACAAAACAGGTATCACGGCATTGTTATGTACCGACATCTTTTTGTTTATATCATAACACCCTAGAAAAAAAGCTGACACAAAAGCTAACGCTAACCACATATTATCATTTATTCATTATCGGGAAATAAGTGAGACGGATATTCCACACCTTCGAGAAACAACGCCTGTCCCGGAACAGAGAGTCCGGCTGCACCCCGGTCTTTCGACTCGATGATACGGCGCACCCCCTGCTCATCAAGCTTACCCCGTCCTGCCTCGAGTAATGTACCCACAACCGCGCGTACCATATTCCGCAAAAAACGGTTAGCCTGAATTGTAAATACATAATCATTATCATTACATATCCATCCGGCTTGCATAATAGTACAATTGTTTGTCTTTACATCGGTATGAAGTTTGCTGAAAGAAGTAAAGTCCTCGTATTCGAATAATACACGGGCACACCGGTTCATGGCTTCCACATCGATGTTTCCATATACCTTGTACTTAAACGGATATCCAAAAGGGTCTTTTTGTGTAGTCACATAATAGCGATACAAACGCGAAGTAGCATCAAAACGGGCATGTGCATCTGCTGTAACAGGCACAATTTTGTAGATTACTATATCATTGGGTAAAATCCTGTTCAGCTTATCGGTCAATAAAAGAATGTCTTCAACAACGGCATCGAAGTGAGCCACCATCAGCCGGGCATGTACTCCGGCGTCAGTCCGTCCTGCCCCTACTATCGGAGCCTGACACCTCAGCAAAGTAGACAAAGCTTTCTCTATAACTTCCTGAACAGCCAATCCGTTCGGTTGAGTCTGCCATCCGCAATAGTTACTTCCGTTATAAGCCAGGTATATAAAATAGCGCTTCATCCTATCCTTTTGTCTATCGTACGGTTATATGAAAACAGGCTTGTTTACGTTCGTGCACAATATAACACTTTCCCCTTTCGCGCAAATCATGTAAAACCTGAGCCAGAACCAGTTTCAGTTTATCCACACTCACCTCATCCTTTCCCTCAGGCCCTATCTTCTGAAAGCGTTTCCACGAAATATCGAAAGTAGTACCATATGTATGAGCCGAGTTGTCACTGGCATTCCGGTTTCTTTTTGTCAAAACTTCAACATCAGCCATAGTACGTGTCACACTTGTCACTATGGGCTTGTAATGAGCCAGCTTTTTGGAGTCCAGCGAATCCCTGAAATTGGCACATATCTGAACCAGTAAAGCCGAAGCATCAGGTACAAGATATGGTACGGAATGAGTCAGCTTATCAACTTTAAACAAATCGAGTTCCATTGGTAGCCTAACCATCTTTTTCTCATACTGAGCTGTATCAGCGCGATCCATCATTGGCGAAATTCCTTTGTTGACTGCCGCCGAAAGATGCTTATCGGGCATATCATTGAAGGTTTTATAGTCGCCTCTGAAACGGGTATATACTTTTTGAGGTTCTTCAACATTTACGGAATCTTCTTTCTTGCCGCCGCAAGCAAACAAGCCTAAAACAAATACAATATATAAAACAGTTCTTATTACAAACATCGAAAATAGGGGAATATATAGATACGTAATTTTTGGTACTGCAAAATTAGCAAATAAAAAAGGAAAGCCCAACCTAACTCCCTGTTAGTTACATATACTAAACAAACTTATACAAATCAGTATACACAGTTGTCACTCTGATGTCACCTTTGTCACCCTGATACTTCACTGCTAATCAACCGATAGCAGACTTAAAAGTGACAAAGGTGACAAAAGTGACACTGTTTTTGTAAATTATTTTCTTTATCTGTTCTTCCATTTATTTATAGATAAAATATTTCCCTGAAATTCGTTTCAAGGATTAAACTACGTTCAGAAAACACATTAGCAACAATCAGAAAGATCTGTAATACCGGATATTATATTCACATTAACGAATATTATGCAATAACCATGATAACACTTGCATTTTTATATAAAAAAAAGAAACCCCGATCAACATTTAACGATGATTTTATTCTTGAACGTTTTTTATACTAAAGTTTTAGTTAGATTTGCCACCTCAAACAAACACTAATTAATTTTTTTTTATGAGAATTTCAACACTAATCATCTTTTTAGGAATAGGTGCATGCACTCTATCCTCAGTACAAGCACAGGAAAAAGAATCACCCTGGACATTTGGAGTAAAAGCCGGAATCAATTTAAGCGATTCCGAAATGGGAGCGTCCGAGACCAAAACAGGTTTTACCGGAGGAGTAACCGTTGAATATGCATTAAAAGACAACTTCTTCCTTAGTTCCGGTCTCGAGTTTAAAACCAAGCACTCATCTATTGGAGAATCCAGTTTCTACACAGCTGAGTCGGGCAACTTAGAAGCAACCAGATACTATAACAACAGAATCACATCCAGCAGATTATCTTATCTGCAATTACCCATTGCCGTTGGATACAGACTGCCCCTATCGCCCAAGTTCAACCTAACCTTCAAAACCGGTGTATATGTTGCATATGGCTTAGGCGCAAGCGTACGGGAAGAGACTTATGCACAGTACAGCTCAGACGGTCCAATAAGTAATAATAACATCAATTATGAATACAGTGTGAATAAATATTCCGGAACAGATGTTTTTGGCGGAGTAGAGCGTTTTGACTACGGATTACTAGCCGGAGCCGGAGTCGAGTACAAACGTATTTCATTGAACGTCGACTGGGAGATGGGGCTACGAAGCTATGGGAGCAATTCTTCCTACGGAGCCGCCGATCTTATATCCAGAGGATATGGATGGAAAAATAGGAATATAACATTATCCGCAGGTTACAGATTCTAATAAAGTTTAATTACCATTTTGTCTTAAAAAAAAACAGGGTGTGTCATGATAATTGGCACACCTTTACTTTTATCTAAAACGAACATATTGTAATTCTTCTTTCCGGATACAAAGATTGGTTGCAAACCATCCGGTTAAGACACTTTTTAGCTCTTCTCTATTAACAGTTGTATTATCTTTCCGGAAAACGAGATAATTTTCACAAACTATATTTTCAATAAATTCTCTGACAGTTTTATACCTAAACCTGTTGCTTAAACGAGTAATTAATGCCAGAGAAGTGGAGAAACACAATAACCCGCTCAATCCTATTATTACATTAAAGAATAAACATGCTATGGAAACAGAAATCAGAAACAACAATACCGAAACGATTTTTCCATTAGGTTCAAACATATAAAGTTTACAGCCCAGCTCATATTCAAGTTCTCTGACAAGAACCAATCTTTCCTCTTTAGAAAACATATTATCCAAATCTGTCGAAGGTCTCAATTTCTCATGGGCAAATCCAAGCCTCTGTACTAATGCCTTTACTCGATAGAAAACCTGTTGGGTTGTACATTGATTATCATTATGCAGGGAAATTTTATCTATTATAAGAATGGTCAAATCTTCAAAGCTCGACACCTTCAATAATTCATTATTATCAAATTTAATATTAAAATTATCTTCTATACACAGCAACAAATCCATTTCTAAGTCTTCCAGTTGCCCATTATTCAGCTTTATTTCTTTCATCCAAGTGGTATATTTTGTAGTATCACAATCTATTTCATCGGTTATCTAGTATGCTTTTTAATCCAGTCTAACATAAGATAACAAGCCGGGGCATAGACAGCTCCATGGTCAAAACCCTCCAATTCATACAAAGTCACATCGGGATGTCCGACAGTTTTAAGAATAGCATACAGGTGAGCATTCTCTTCGTAACGTGCCGACATTTCCAAAGTCTTATCTCCTGTTATTAATAATATAGGGGAGGCATCTTTCCTTGCATGACTGATCGGTGCATACTCATCTATGTAAGGTATATCGAATGGCAAACCCCGTTCTCTCTTTATTGTATAATGAGTATTTGTCTGTCCGCTTACAGGTATCAGCCCCTTTATATCATCTGCATCTATACCATATCTGGCCAGATAGGATTTATCAAGCCCTATCATCAAAGCCAAATACCCTCCGGCAGAATGTCCCGACACGTAGATATTACGGTCCGACCCTCCATATTCAGCAATATGCTTAAACACCCATGCAACAGCCTCAGCTGCATCTTCGGTATAAGCAGGATTTGTGGCTTTAGGGCTAAGCCTGTAATTAACGGCTATAACCGCTACGCCTTTCTCTTTCAACTCCGAGGGAATACCCTTCTCTCCTCCTTCGAGTCCTCCGCCATGAAACCAGACAATAGTCGGGAAATCTTTTTTACCGGTAGGATAATAGATGTCCAGTTTACAACGTTCCAGCTTGTAACTATCCTTTTCGCCAGCGGAAACATAAGAAATATTTTCTTTTAACTGATAATCTTGAGAAAAACTCAGGAGATGAGCAGAAATCAAAACTCCGAATAAAATTAGTCGATGCAGCATGTGTGATTATTTTTTATGTGAATCAATAGATAAAAACATTTTTATTTTTCTACTACTTTCTAACGCACCCTATCGGGTTTGTTCTTCATTTTGCCTTGATGCAAAACGATACAAAAAATCAAGACTGCGCCTGCAAGCCCGACCCGTTACGTGTTCGAAAGCGAAGACAACTAAAATACGTTTAATACAACTGCTATTTGTCTTTTAACGCTTTCTTCTCACAACGGGTATCCCGTGCTTTACGCCGATGTCAAAACCTGACGGGCGTAAGCTAAGGCGCATACAGAGGTGCAGCCGTTATCTGACGAGTGAAGTTGCCGTTAAAACTAAACTCTGTTTGAGTACCGAAAGGACGAGTTTTGTTTAGTTTTGGCTACAAACGTTGTCAGATAGGCGAAGGCTCGGAGCGCCAATGAGTTTTTGCCTTCTTTTGGGGCTTAGGCCAAAAGAAGGGTAAGTAATCTTTGATTGCGCACAGTTAATTAAGCAATTATTTAAAAGAACCTCGTTCAATTACCCATCGTTATTATTTGATTAAAAAAGTCGTATTAGTTTAATTTATCAAAGATATAATTTAATACATAAATCTATATGCAAAAGAGATGCTCAAAGAAACAAAAAACCTGATATTTACCAATATAAAAGATTTTCGGAATAAAATTTAGTATCTTTGCGCCCTTAATTAAGAACTATTGCACTATTCATTTAAACGGATGAACTCATGCTTACGAAAGCAGCAAACAAAGCTGAGACCTTATTCAAATCTTTCAGGCCACAGATACTAGACTCTCTCAAAGGATACAACAAAGATAAATTCATGGCTGACCTTATGGCCGGGCTTATCGTGGGTATAGTCGCCCTACCTTTGGCTATTGCCTTCGGGATAGCATCGGGAGTAAGTCCCGAAAAAGGACTTTATACCGCAATTATTGCCGGATTTATAATCTCCGCACTCGGGGGTAGCACTGTGCAGATAGGCGGCCCTACAGGTGCTTTTATTGTTGTTGTATACAATATTATCGAACAGTTTGGGTTCGAAGGGCTGGTCATCACCACCATTATGTCAGGTATAATGCTCATACTGATGGGAGTGCTTAAGCTGGGGGTTGTCATCAAATATATACCCTATCCGGTAATAGTCGGATACATGAGCGGTATAGCCGTCACTATATTTTCGACCCAGATAAAAGATTTCTTTGGTTTGCAGGTTACAAATACACCTCCCGACTTTTTGGGAAAATGGCATATATACATTGCTAATTTTTCCACACTCGATTTAGTGACTGTAGGAATAGGAATCTTAAGCCTGATTATAATCATCTTCTCCCATAAAATCTCGAAGAAAATACCTGGTTCATTGATTGCCGTAGTATTCGTTACCATCCTGGCATATTGCCTGAGGCACTTTTTAGGCATAGACTCTGTCGAAACTATCGGCGACAGGTTTATATTCAAAAGCACATTGCCCGACATAGAAGGTGTATCGTTCAATATCCGAACCATCAACATATTGTTTCCATATGCCTTCACACTGGCAATACTAGGTTCTATAGAATCTCTCATATCGGCAAATGTAGCCGACGGGGTAACAGGTGCCAAGAATAACTCCAATATGGAACTGATAGCCCAAGGGGTAGCCAATATCATTACTCCTTTATTTGGCGGTATCCCTGCCACCGGAGCGTTAGCCCGTACCATGACCAATGTCAGTAACGGAGGGCGAACCCCTGTTGCCGGAATCATACATGCAGCGTTTTTGTTGCTCGTTGTTTTATTCTTAGGCAATCTTACCAAACATATCCCTATGGTATGTCTGGCCGCGATACTTGTGGTGGTATCGTATAATATGAGCGAATGGCGTTCATTTCTGGCACTGCTCCGTAATTCGAAAGCGGATGTTGTGGTTCTGGTTACAACATTCCTGCTGACAGTTATTTTCGACCTGACTATCGCCATCGAGATAGGGTTACTATTAGCAGTATTCCTGTTCCTGAAACGTATCATGGACGTCACGGAAGTTTCAGTTATAACCAATGAACTGAATCCGACCGACAACGAGAACACCCCCGATGAAGAAAAACTGACTATTCCTAAAGAAGTAGAAGTCTACGAAATCGATGGGCCTTTCTTCTTCGGCATCGCCAACAAGTTCGAAGAGAGTATGCACATCATAGGTGATCAACCTATGGTCAGGATTATTCGCATGAGAAAAGTTCCGTTTATAGATTCCACAGGGCTACATAATCTCGAAAGCCTCTGTAAAAAATCACAAAGCGAACATATCCGCATGATCCTGTCGGGTGTCCGTCCAAATGTGCACGATGCTTTGGATAAGTTCGGGTTTTCGGATTTAATCGGAGAAGAAAACATCTGTCCCAATATAACGGTAGCACTCGAAAAAGCAACAGCTATAGTAAAACACAGTAAAGCAAAAGCCGACTAAGTTTCAATATTTAGGCACGTTAAATTCAAAATATTCTTGTATATTTAAAATAAACTGTCTACTTTTGCAAGCCGAATTCAGATTACAGAAAATAATAACGAAATAATATATCAAGCAATGAAAAGAACTTTCCAACCTTCAAGAAGAAAGAGAATTAACAAACACGGATTCCGCTCAAGAATGGCTACAGCCAACGGACGCAGAGTGTTAGCTGCACGCAGAGCTAAAGGTAGAGGTAAATTAACTGTATCTGACGAAGCTGCAAAATAAGAAGACTTTCAGTAAATCTGACAATATGAAAAGAGTAAGAATTAAATAAATTCTTACTTTTGTTGTTTTATAACTAACCCTTTTTCGACTGTTCACAAAAATGACATGGTTCGACATTTGCATATTTATTGTAACGGCTTATTGCATATTCAAAGGATATAAGACGGGATTAGTCAAGCAACTAGCCACACTGGCAGGGTTGGTTGCAGGAGCCGTTTTGTCGGGACAGATATCAACCATTATCCGACCCCTTATACAAGGAAAAACCGAATCATCGGATTATATACTCGAACCCCTTTCTTATATATTGGCATTCGCAATCATTATGCTTGCATTTTATCTGTTGGGGACACTCGTTCAAGGAATACTCGAAGCTGCGAAAATGGGAACTCTGAACCGGCTTGCCGGTATCGTGCTTTGCCTCACCAAATGGATGTTTGCGATAAGCATTGTGCTCAACCTCCTTATCAAAGTAGATACCAACCGGATTATAATCAGCCACGAAACCGAAGCCCGGTCTAAAACCTATAAATACGTGCAACCTCTGGCTCCCTATCTGGTACCCTATCTTAAATTTGGACTGGACAAAGAGTGATTATCTGGAAAAGTTGGTTAATTTTGAGTTTTAGTATTATCAAAACTTCGGGACATGCCTCAAGATCGTGAAGAATACACAGAACAGTATCCATATAAATTAGGTTTAGCTTTAAGTGGAGGTGGGGCAAAAGGATTCGCTCATTTAGGGGTACTCAAGGCTATGGACGAACTGGGCATACGCCCCGACATCATTTCGGGAACCAGTGCCGGAGCTTTTGCCGGTGTGCTATATGCCGACGGATACAGTCCTGATGAAATAATATCATTCTTTAAGAAAAAATCATTCAAGGAATTCGCCGAATTAACTATACCTCATACCGGAATATTTAAAACAGACCGTTTTAAACGTTTCCTAAAAACGCATCTTAAGGCTAAGACTTTCGATGACCTGCATATTCCGATGAAGATTATCGCCACAGACCTTGCCAATGGCACCAGTGTTGCTTTTGACGAAGGCCCCCTGATTCCGGCAGTTATAGCATCGTGCGCATTTCCTATCATATTCACTCCCGCCGAGATCAATAATGTATACTATGTAGACGGAGGGCTGTTCAAAAACTTTCCGGTAACACCTATTCGCTTCGATTGCGAAACCGTTATCGGAGTCAATGTCGCTCCTTTAACCAAACAAGAGTTCAAAAACTCCTTATTATATGTTGCCGAAAGATCATTCCACTATATGTCGGTATCGAATTCTTTTGCCGACCGCAACCTTTGCGACATATTACTGGAAACCGAAGCTTTGTCTCAATACGCTATGTTTACACTCGAACACACAGAGGAAATAGTCAATATCGGATATGAATTTGCAAAAAAAGAATTCGCAAAACCCGGAAATCTGGCAATAATCAACAAAATATCTCCGATAAACAAAAATCAGGCAATTTAACACTGATATTTCAGCTGCGATATTTAATAAGTAATATATTTGTTTGTAAATTTGTGCTCCAAAATAAACCGAACCAGTATATAAAAAGCTCATCAATGGAACAAATACCATTTAAAATCTTCTCAGGAACCAATTCCCGATATTTAGCAGAAAAAATTTGTAACAGCCTAGGCTGTCCACTCGGCAACATGAATATCCAACGCTTTGCCGACGGCGAATTCTCAGTATCATATGAAGAATCGATTCGCGGACGTCAGGTTTTCCTTATCCAATCTACATATCCCAGTTCAGACAATCTGATGGAATTGCTCTTGATGATAGATGCAGCAAAACGGGCTTCGGCACGGTCGATAGTTGCCGTTATACCATATTTCGGATGGGCCAGACAAGACCGCAAAGATAAGCCACGTGTATCAATCGGAGCAAAATTAATTGCAGACATGCTTGCGGCAGCAGGAATCAACCGACTGATAACAATGGATCTACACGCTGATCAGATACAAGGATTTTTCGATGTTCCGGTAGATCACCTGTATGCTTCAGCCATATTCACCAGCTATATCGATACATTAGATAAGGAAAATCTGGTTATAGCAACCCCCGACGTAGGAGGGACTAAGCGTGCCAGTTCATATGCAAAATACTTCGGGGTACCGATGGTTATTTGTTACAAACTCCGCAAAAAGGCAAACGAAATATCCGAAATGCAGATCATCGGTGATGTCGAAGGAATGGACGTACTTCTCGTAGACGATATAGTAGATACGGCAGGCACAATAACTAAAGCAGCCGACCTGATGACATCCAACGGGGCACGTTCGGTAAGGGCAATAGCCAGCCATGCCGTAATGTCCGACCCTGCATCAGAACGCGTAGACCAATCGACTCTTACCGAGATACTATTTACCGATAGTATCCCCTACTCTAAGAAATGCGAAAAGGTTACTATTTTATCAATTGCTGATGTGTTTGCAGACTCTATCAGACGTGTATGTAATAACGAATCTATCAGCTCTTTATACGTTTTATAAAGACAAATCAAAATATCCGGAATCAGGATTAATCACCATGGTTACATCCTGATTCTTTTGTTTAAAATATAGATTATTTGGCAGTTTCGACAAATAAGAATATTTTTGTTCCATAAATAATACTCGGATAATAATAAAATACAGCGAGCATAAAGTAACAGAATAGCCCGATCACACATATCTGTTACACATACACTTGCCATAACAAAAGGGATTGAATCCTTTAAACAGTTTTAAGAATGAAAGTGCATCATGAAGGCCGTAGTGAACTCATTGTTCTGTTTATAATCCTGTCGGTTATAAGCGGATCACTTGTCTATTTTTTCGGGAAAAACCTTTTTACTTATGTAATATTATCTGCCTCGGTGGCGCTTTTCCTTATTGTACTGAACTTTTACAGAAGCCCGTACAGACGATTCAAAGGAGATATGGACAACTCCATAGTATCTCCGGCAGATGGAAAGATCGTTGCCATAGAAGAAGTTTTTGAGCCTGAGTATTTCAACGAAAAACGTATACAGGTCTCTGTATTTATGTCTCCGTTAAATGTTCATGCCAACTGGTTTCCTGTAAACGGAACCGTGATTGTAAAAAAGCATCACAACGGACGCTTTCAGGCAGCATATCTTCCTAAGTCGAGTACCGAAAATGAAAGATCAACAGTAGTTATAAGAAGATCAGACGGTGTTGAGATCCTTATGCGGCAAATTGCAGGAGCAATGGCAAAACGAATTGTTACTTACCCCGAAGTAGGAGAAGAAGCACATATAGACGACCATATGGGATTCATTAAACTAGGATCGCGTGTCGACTTATTCTTACCATTGGACACGAAAATAAACGTGGAACTCGAACAGAGAGTGACAGGAAATCAAACAATAATAGGAGAACTACCCCTAAAAAAATAAGAAAATGAAAAAACATATCCCCAATATACTTACCTCGATGAATATACTTTCGGGATGTGTTGCTTCAGTAATGGCTTTTGAAGGTAACTATCTCTGGGTTGCCATTTGGGTTATTATTGCTGCTATTTTCGATTTTTTCGACGGTTTTTCTGCCCGTATGCTCAAAGCATACTCACCCATAGGCAAAGAACTCGATTCATTAGCCGATATGGTAAGCTTCGGGTTGGCGCCGGCATTGGCTGTATTTCATTTTTTATCTTACAACAACACGATCGGTTCACCGACATT
Source organism: Indolivaga macrotermitis (assembly GCF_900128985.1). Classification (GTDB taxonomy): domain Bacteria; phylum Bacteroidota; class Bacteroidia; order Bacteroidales; family Dysgonomonadaceae; genus Dysgonomonas_A; species Dysgonomonas_A macrotermitis. The sequence goes on from NZ_FQUC01000008.1 coordinate 33,341, forward strand.
TATAATAGCCGACAGTCAGTTTCACATCAAAGAGATAATTCCTTATGTCAGCTTCCTCCTTGTTATATTTTCAGGATTGAGGCTTGCTAAATTCAACGTCGACGAAAGACAGTCTACATCCTTTATAGGATTACCGACACCTGCTAACGCTTTGTTCTGGATAAGCTTCTGTTTTGGAGTTAACCGTTTGGACGAATTCACCCAGCTTTTCCTGTTTTATCCTACAATTATACTCATAATTGTGTTCTCCCTGCTTATGACATCCGAAATACCCATGTTCTCATTAAAGGTTAGCGGTCTCAAATTAAAAGGAAATGAACTTCGCTATCTTCTGATTGTTTTTATGGTAGCAGCAGTTATTTCCTGGGGAGTATTCGGTATTTCTGCGGGTATTATCTTTTACATTATACTTTCGGTCATATCCTGGAAACTGCTTCCCGGCAAAAAAGACTAATGTTGTAACGATAGTCGTTAAATATTACAAAAATGTTTTCGGGGCATAGTCTTTTGCTGTATTTTTAAAACGTAAGACTCAAAACAAAATCAAATGGGTAGTTTTTTACTATTTATATTAGTGGTATTCCTCCTGATCATAGGATTAGGCTTTCTATTTATATTGAGATTTTTACGGATCTTCACTAAGGGAACCAACTCTTCCCCTTTTGGAAATACCCGACGGAACAACCAGCAATCACACGACAGCAATTCATCTTCAAACCAACGCTCCGAAGGAAAAGTATTTGGCAAAGACGAGGGTGAATATATCGACTACGAAGAAATCAAATAAACCGTCCCCCCTCCTTTACATTTTACAGGTTACTAAGCAAACCGACCAGTTCTTTCATCCCTTCCGAAGCACCCTTCTTTATAAAAGTGACATTCGGACGTACTATAAGAACATCCTTAGGGTCTATCAGAAATATAGGGGTATCATCTGCTACACAATTAACCAACCCTGCCGCCGGATAAACATTTAGGGATGTACCTATCACAATCAGTATATCTGCTTTCTGTGTTATTCTTTCCGCATCATACATCATAGGTACCGCCTCGCCGAACCACACAATATGAGGCCGTAACTGAGATCCGTCGGAGGCCTTATCACCCAGCTTAGTATCAGGATTAAGCGGATCTGCATCCAATATCAGCTCCGGATTTCTTGAAGATCGTATTTTCATCAATTCTCCATGAAGGTGTAAGACTTGCCTGCTGCCTGCTTTCTCATGCAGGTTATCCACATTCTGAGTGATAATATGCACATTGTAATGATCCTGAAGCGAAGCCAAAAGCAAATGTCCCTGATTAGGCACAGCATTTATAGTCTCACGCCTGCGCTTATTATAAAAATCCAAGACCAGTTGGGGATTTCGCATAAAACCTTCGGGGGTTGCTACTTCTTCAACCTTATACTGATCCCACAATCCACCCGAATCCCGAAAAGTCGCAATACCGCTTTCGGCGCTCATCCCGGCACCGGTTAAGACCACTATATTCTTCATATTCATGCTTTTTTGAAAGATTTAACAAATCTACATTCAGACAGATGCTATTTTAGAGAACGAAAGTTAGATAAAATATCAGTAAAAGAATTACTTTTGCAACAATAAAATATGTATTAAACCGAACAGGGAACAATTCCTGTCTTATTAATTGAAAAACAATGGATAAAATCAGTTATGCTTTAGGCTTAAGTATCGCTAATAATTTTTTAAGTTCAGGGATAAATAAACTTGACATCGAAACTTTTGCTAAAGCTATCGATGATGTTTTAAACAAGAAACAGACTTCCATGAATTACGACGAGGCCAAAAGCGTAATCAATGACTACTTCACAAAACTACAAGACGAAAAACTGGATATAAACCAGAAAGCAGGTCAGGAATTTCTTGCGATCAACAAACAACGTCCTGAAGTAGTAACTCTCCCCAGCGGATTGCAATACGAAATCATAAAAAAAGGAGAAGGAAAAATACCTACCGCTACAGATCAGGTAAAATGCCACTATCACGGAACATTGATCGACGGAACAGTATTCGACAGCAGTGTTCAGAGAGGAACACCTGCAACTTTCGGTGTAAACCAGGTGATCAAAGGATGGGTAGAAGCTCTTCAGTTAATGCCTGTAGGATCTAAATGGAAACTCTTTATCCCTGCCGATCTGGCTTATGGAAAACAAGGAGCAGGGCAATCTATCGAACCCAACTCAACCCTAGTATTCGAAGTAGAAGTTTTAGATATAGTATAAATCATAAACAATATTCTTTATAAAGATGAAAAAATTTCAAATCTTAGCACTAAGTGCTATTGCAGCAATCGGTGTAACCGTTGTTTCATGCGATGGAGGAACAGCAACTCCTAATGCATCATTAAAAACCGAGGTAGACTCATTGTCTTACGCATACGGTGTACAATTAGCTGAAGGCGGACTTATACAATACATGAACCAATTGGGTGTACTTCAAGACACAACAATGTTCAGAGCATCATATGCTCAACGTATTGCTGCTGAAACCGATGCTGCTAAAAAAGCGACTTTAGAAAAAGAAATGTCTACAAAGTTAGATTCTATCAATAAAGCAAACAGCAAAAATCTGGCACTATTCATCAAAGGTTTGAACGAAAGCTTCAGTACTTCAAATAAAGATCAGGATGCTTATTATCACGGGCTTCAAATCGGAGGACAGCTGAAACAAATGTCTGAAAACTTCGAAAATCAAGTTCTTGACTCTGCTAAAGTAAACAAATCTGCTTTACTTGCCGGAGTATTAAACTTTATCAAGAAAGAAAAAGTGGTAATTCCTAACTCAAGCGAATTAATCCAGACTAAAGCTATGGCAGCTCAGGCTAAAGCTCAGGCTAAACAAGAGGAAAACCTGAAGAAACAATATCAACCTCAAATCGAAGCCGGAGAAAAGTTCTTAGCCGATAACAAAACTAAAGACGGTGTAATAGCATTACCTAGCGGATTACAATACAAAATTGTAAAACAAGGCAACGGAGCTAAACCAACAGCATCAGACCGTGTAAAAGTAAATTACAAAGGGACATTACTTGACGGTACTGTATTTGACTCTAACGACGGAAAAGACCCTATCGTTTTAGGTGTAGGTCAGGTAATCAAAGGATGGACCGAAGCTCTACAAATTATGCCTGTTGGTTCTAAGTGGACATTATACATCCCTTACGACTTAGCATATGGTGCACAACAAGCCGGTTCAATAACTCCATTCTCAACTTTGGTATTCGATATCGAACTACTTGGCATCGAAAAATAATCTTCGAGAACCAATTATATACAGAAACGAGGGTACCCGATTGGGCATCCTCGTTTTTTATACACACAACCGGAATTGAGCCTATAATAACGATTTGACTCAATAAAATAATACATTGAACTATTGAATTATCATTAATACATTACAAGGCTATACAATATAACAGATCAGAAACAGGATAGAGTGCAATAAATAGTAAGCAAAACTCCGTATTTTTCAGTTTTAAAATTACACAATTAAAAAAATAGCACTATATTTGGTAATTAAATCTAATAAAAAGAAAGAATATGGAGAAAATTGATAAACTTGACAAAAAGATTCTGGAGATAATATCCCAGAATGCAAGAATTCCATTCAAGGACGTAGCCCTCGAATGCGGAGTTTCACGTGCAGCTATCCACCAACGGGTACAACGGATGATAGAAATGAAAGTAATCATCGGATCAGGATATATCATCAACCCAAAAGTTTTAGGATACAATACATGTACTTATATAGGAGTTAAGCTGGAAAAGGGATCAATGTACAAAACAGTAATCCCCGAACTAGATAAAATCCCCGAAATTGTAGAATCTCATTTTACAACCGGTCCTTACACTATATTGGTAAAGCTATATGCCAGAGACAATGAGCACCTGATGGATTTACTGAATAATAAAATACAGGAAATACCGGGAGTAGTAGCGACCGAAACTATGATATCACTTAGTCAGGGAGTAAAACGCCAGATTCCTATATCTAAAACAGAATAATAGTTTTCATCTCATCTTTCTGTGAGACAAAAGCACAAAAGGATAGTCAATCATATATATTTGACTATCCTTTTGTGTGTTATAAAAGATACAATGCCAACAAATAAGTCCGGTAACGATCTATATACAGACATCGCAAATACAAAAAAAGTGAAAAGCATATGCTTTCATATATTTTTTAATACTTTTGCAATTCGGATGGGAACGTCCTTAAACAGAAAATCAAAATGGTAGACTTTTTGAAAAAATTTATAGCTAATATATATGTCCGTAACATCCTTTTAATGGCTGTTTTACTTTTTGTCCTTATCGGAATCGTTCTTTTTTGCCTGAATCAGTATACGCGGCACAATAAATCGATCGAAGTACCCGATCTGAGAGGACTGCAAATACAAGAAGTAGCACCTATAATCGGATCCAAAGATTTAAAATATGAGGTAGTAGATTCTGTATACAACAAAGACGGGGTACCCGGTGCGATTGTAGAACAGATTCCACTGGGAAAATCACATGTAAAAGAAGGACGCACCATATACCTGACTATACAGGCACGAAGCGAACAGCTCGTTGCGGTTCCCGATCTCGAAGACTCGTCACTCCGACAATCCGAAGCATTATTGAGGGCTTTGGGATTCAGCAATATAAATATCGTAAGAATTCCATCGGAATATCTTGACCTCGTATTCGGGCTCGAATACAAAGGAGCAACTGTAAAAGGTGGACAAAAAATACCTAAGAACGCTACACTTACACTCAAAGTAGGTGATGGAGGAATATCATCAGACAGCATAAGCTCTGAAGAAGTAGAAGTAGAAACAGACACCAGTAGCGAAACATTCTGATATATGAACGAAAGTAATGATGAAATAGATGATCTTCTGGACGAAGATCAGGAAGAAAACGTATCAGAACAATACGAACATTACAGATTTGTCGCCGACAAGGGACAAGGATTACTCCGTGTCGACAAATTTATAACCTGCCGCATAGAAGGCATCTCCCGCAACAGAATTCAGAGTGCAGCCGATGCCGGTTGCATCCTGGCAAATGGAACTCCCGTAAAATCGAATTATAAGGTAAAGCCCAATGATGTGATATCCATAGTAATGGATCGCCCTAAACGGGAAATTGAAATCATACCCGAAGACCTGCCTATCGATATTATATATGAAGATGCTGATCTGATGGTTATCAATAAACAACCCGGACTAGTGGTTCATCCCGGACATGGAAACTATACAGGCACTCTGGTCAATGCCATAGCATGGCATCTTAAAGACTCACCAGAATACGATTCGAAAGACCCTCGCTTAGGACTTGTACACCGTATAGACAAAGATACTTCCGGATTACTGGTCATAGCCAAGACAGCTAATGCTAAAGCCCACTTATCGGGTCAGTTTTTCGATAAAACCACCAAGCGCGAATATATTGCACTCGTGTGGGGATTAGTCTCAGAAGACCGGGGACGTATCGAGGGAAATATAGGACGAAATGTAAGAGATCGCTTACAAATGACTGTATTCGAGGATGGTGAGCAAGGAAAACCCGCTGTAACCAATTACGAAGTGATCGAGCGCTTAGGCTATGTAACAGTCGTTAAATGCAAACTGGAAACAGGGCGCACCCATCAGATAAGGGTACATATGAAATATATAGGCCATACACTTTTTAATGATGCTCGCTATGGAGGCGATCAAATATTAAAAGGTACAACCTTTTCCAAATATAAGCAATTTGTGCAGAACTGTTTCAATATATGTCCGAGACAGGCTCTACATGCCCGCACCCTAGGTTTTGTACATCCCCGCACAGGTGAAGAAATGCTATTCGAGAGCCCTTTACCTATGGATATGCAACAACTGACCGAAAAATGGAGAAACTATATTGCCGGCAGGGAAGTTTAATTCTGTAAGAGGCAAAAAAGGCTTTCAGCTAAAAGTAATTATCGAGATAAAATAAATTTGTATTTCAAACAGGATCAACAGGTCATGAAAAAGAATATTGCAATAGTATGGGGCGGCTATTCTTCCGAAATAGTTGTATCGGAAAAAAGCATGCTGGGTATCTATTCCTTTATGGATAAAGAGCAATACCATGTTATTAAAGTAAAAATAACCAGAGACAGCTGGACAGCTACTATTGATGACCGGGAATACTTTGTAGACAAGAACGATTTTTCGGTACAAAAAGAAAATCAAAAAGTAAAAATTGATTTTGCATATATAACCATACACGGCACTCCCGGCGAAGATGGACACCTTCAAGGCTATCTGGATATGTTAAATATCCCCTACTCGACTTGCGGAATGACAGCATCGACTCTGACATTTAACAAATTTATTTGCAACAATTTCCTAAAAAACTTTGGGCTCAATGTTGCTAAATCAGTATATTTAACCAAAGAAACCAAGTACAACGTCGACGAAATAACTGATAGTCTGGGCTTACCCGTATTTGTAAAGCCGAACACCGGAGGATCTAGTTTCGCAACGACTAAAGTAAAGGTCAAAGAAAAGATGCAAGAAGCAATCGATTCGGCATTCGGCGAAGCTTCGGATGTCATCATCGAAAGCTTTATAAGTGGACGTGAAGTTACCTGCGGTTGCTACAAGACCGGCTCTAAGGAAGTGGTATTACCATTGACCGAGGTGGTAACACAAAACGAGTTTTTCGATTACAATGCCAAGTATATGGGCGAAGTCGAAGAAATTACCCCGGCTCAGCTACCGGATGACATAACAAAAGAAATACAGTTGTTAACATCTAAAATATATGATTTGATAAATGCCAAAGGCATAATAAGAGCCGATTTTATCATATCCGACAACATTCCGTATTTATTGGAAGTAAATACAACCCCGGGAATGACAGCAACAAGCTTCATCCCGCAACAGGTCAAAGCTGCCAATTTAAGCATGACCGATGTATTATCTGAAATTATTGAATGTGAATATCTTAAAAACGCAAAATAATTTATGAATAGCGATAAGTTTAGCGACATAGCTCCATTAGAAGATCATCAGGTTAGAGACACTATTCAGGAATTACTTGTTGATCCTGGGTTTCTTCATGCCGTAAAATATATTTTACCGGATGTCAACTGGGATGAGTTCTCTGCCGAAATGTCGAAGTACAATACAAAGTTCGACTTCCAGAGCCAGATGATTGCCCCTACCGTATGGGGATTAACACGCAGAACAGCATCTTCTGTAGAAAGTTCCGGCTGGGAAAGCATCAGCAAAGACAAATCGAACCTTTTTATATCCAATCACCGGGATATCATACTCGATGCAGGTATTCTGAACATCCTCCTCAATTCGAAAGGATTTGAGACCACAGAGATTGCTATCGGCGATAATCTTCTGATTCATCCGTGGATAGAAAAACTGGTTAAGCTAAACAAAAGCTTCCTCGTTAAAAGAGGAGTATCCGTAAGGCAGATGCTTGAGGTATCGAAGCACATGTCAGAATATATACACCATACGATCAACGAAAAAAGAGAATCCGTATGGCTCGCTCAGAGGGAAGGACGCGCCAAAGATTCTAACGACCGTACACAGGAAAGCCTGTTGAAAATGCTGGCTCTCTGGCCCGAAACCGGATCTTTTATCGACCGTATCAAAGAGCTGAATATATTACCGTTATCCATATCGTACGAATTCGATCCATGCGATTATCTGAAAGCAAAAGAATTTCAACAAAAAAGGGATAACCCCGAATACAAAAAAGCACAGATCGATGACCTGCGCAATATGGAGATAGGACTGCTCGGCTTCAAAGGCAATATCCATTTCAGGTTAGGGAAACCTATCAATGACAAGCTTGATCCTATTAAGCTACTCGACAAAAAAGAGCAAACCGCTGCTTTAGCTGCAGTTATTGATAAAGAGATACATCTGAATTACGAATTTTATCCTTGCAATTATATTGCTTATGATTTATTGAATAATTCGGACAAATTCGGAAACAAATATACAGATGAACAAAAAAATGAATTTGAGGAATATCTGGCTAAGCAAATCGGGAAAATAGATTTAGAGAATAAAGACATACCTTTCCTGAGAATCAAACTTCTCGAGATGTATTCGAATACATTAAAAAACTATCTGGTGGCCAAGGGAGAATAATTCTTCCTTTTTCCCTTTTTTAATAATTTGGAGAGACGCTTTTCATACTTTCTCCTTATTTTTGTACAGAAGGCTTAGCCCTCAGATAAAAGCAATACGAATAGCAATCGGCTTTCTAAAACGAAAAACTATGAGCAAATCTTTCAAAACAATATTGATTACAATATGTTTCTGTTTGAGTATAACTAATATATATTCACAAGACTTACTTCAGAACCAGAAATTCACATATGTACCGACTTTCGAAGGAAAAGTTATATTTCTAAAAGAAATACCACTGGTTTCGACCAACCTCGACAATAGTTATACGCTACTGAAAGATTGGTGTAAAACGACTTATGCCGCAGAACCCCTTATCTCAAATATAAGATACGACAATACGAACAAAGAAGTAGTTATCAAATCTAAAATAGAGTTGTTGTTACCTCCTAATGCAAAAAATGTAAGAGAAAAAGTAACCATGACTTACCATCTCAATACATTTATATTCAATAACAAATGTGTATTCGAGCTCAAAGACATCACATATTTATTGCCTAATAGCCGGAAAAGTGTCAAAGCGGAAGACATGATTACAGACAGAGCCCTGTCACTAAAAGATGATGGACACGAAATAAGGCAAAACACCCAAAAGAGTACACTGTATTTTCTGAACGAATTAGCTGATAAAATAGGGAATGCCGTTAACAATACTGCAAACTAACGGTAAGATCATTCAAAGTCTAAAGAAAGCTGCTTGCTTAATAAGGTAAAAGACATTCGGTGATAAGGTGTCACACCAAACTCTGCTATCGCTTTCCGGTGTCTTATAGTCGGATATCCTTTATTCGTATCCCAACCATAAGCAGGATATTCATTATGAATATTCAGCATAAAATCGTCCCTATACGTTTTAGCCAATATAGAAGCTGCCGCTATCGGTAAATACTTCCCATCACCTTTAACAACGCAAGTATTTACAATATCCTTGTATTTTCTAAACCGGTTTCCATCTATAAGTAAATGTTCCGGAACCACTGATAATTGGTCAATAGCCCTGTGCATAGCCAGAAACGAAGCATTCAGAATATTTATTTTATCGATTTCCTGATGGTCTACAATTCCTACAGCCCATGCCAAAGCTCTATCTTCAATAATACTCCTCAGTTCGTAACGGTCTTTTTCTTTTACTTGCTTAGAGTCATTCAGAAGAGCACATTCGAAATCTTTCGGCAAAATAACCGCAGCAGCAAAAACAGGTCCGGCAAGACATCCCCTTCCGGCCTCGTCACATCCGGCTTCAATTTTATCAGGATTTAGAAAAAGTTCCAGCATTATTATCAGTTATAAGTTTCCTTATTCAGTAATTAAGTGTCAAGTATCGGTTAATACCCGGGAGCAATTTCCCCTCAATAAGAAATATAAAACCGATTTACCTTTCAAAAGTAGAAAAAACAGGTCAATTTGACGAATACTACGATATTTAATAAATATTTTGACATCATACTCATAAATAATTGATTAAAAAAATTACCTTTGTTATGGTTAATAAGGAAAATCAAAAAAACACTTAGTTGTCAGTAACAAAACCTGTTATATCTAAAAAGATAAATATTACCAAAGATGAAACTAGATACCCTAACAGCCATCAGCCCCATTGATGGACGTTATCGTGGCAAGACCGGAGAATTAGCTAATTATTTTTCGGAATATGCTTTAATAAAGTACCGTGTACATGTAGAAGTGGAATATTTCATAGCTCTATGCGAACTACCGTTACCACAACTAAAAAGTATTGATAAAAATGTATTCCCTAAGCTAAGAAATATAGTCGGGGATTTTTCCGAAGAGGAAGCAAACCACATTAAGGAAATCGAAAAAACAACCAACCACGATGTAAAAGCCGTGGAATATTTTATCAAAGAAAAATTCGACGAATTAAAACTGGATGCTTATAAAGAATTTATTCACTTTGGGCTTACATCCCAAGACATAAATAACACATCTATACCTCTTTCTTTGAAAGATGCATTGAACAAAGTTTATTATCCTTTGTTACAAGAGTTAATAGATGATTTGAAAGCTAAAGCGAATGAATGGGATGCAATTCCGATGTTGGCAAAAACACACGGGCAACCGGCATCACCTACACGCTTAGGTAAAGAAGTAATGGTATTTGTAAGCAGATTAGAGAATCAGCTCGAATTATTAAAAGCGGTTCCATTCTCCGCAAAATTTGGCGGGGCAACAGGTAATTACAACGCTCATAAGGTTGCATATCCTGATTTTAACTGGAAAGAATTCGGATCTAAATTCACATCCGAAAAACTCGGGTTAGTCAGGGAGGAATATACTACCCAAATATCAAATTATGATAATCTGGCAGCTGTATTCGATGCTTTGAAACGAATTAATACGATTATTATCGATCTTGACAGGGATTTCTGGCAATACATTTCGATGGAGTACTTTAAACAAAGGATCAAAGCCGGCGAGATAGGATCATCGGCAATGCCCCATAAAGTAAACCCTATCGACTTCGAAAACGCCGAAGGAAATCTGGGGATTGCAAATGCGATTCTGGAGCATTTATCAGCCAAATTGCCAATATCGCGTCTACAAAGAGACCTCACTGATTCTACTGTTTTGAGAAACATAGGAGTACCGATGGGACATATCCTGATCTCTTTACAAAGTACGCTTAAAGGACTAGGGAAATTACTTCTGAACCAGGAAGCTTTTAATCGTGATCTGGAACATAACTGGGCAGTTGTTGCCGAAGCAATACAAACAATTCTTCGCCGTGAAGGTTATCCGAAGCCATACGAAGCATTGAAAGAACTGACCCGTACTAATGAAGCTATAACAGCCAAGTCTATCGAAGCTTTTATCGATGGACTGTCAGTCAGTGAAAATATTAAAAAGGAATTGAAACAAATTACGCCTCAGACCTATACGGGAGTATAAACAACAATATAGCCGTGAGGTTATTTAAATAATCAAATTATTAAAAATTTAATTTTAACCCAAGATGATAACAGACAGAGATAATGAACGCCGGGATGGTTATTCATCGTCAAACAGACCATCTATCAACAAGAACAATCAAGGTGGCGAAATGAAGAAAAAACGCCCCCGTGTCGGAGATGCGCGCCCTACACTGAATCGTGATAATCGTGATTACAGTAACAACAGGGATAATCGTGATAATCGTGATTCACGCGATTACAATAACAGAGGAGACAGCCGAAGCAGTAACAGCGGAGGTGGCTATAATTCAGGAAACAGACGCTCAAGCGGAGGTGGTTCCTATGGCAACAACAACTCTTATCAGTCCGGAGGCCGGTCGTCCGGTCGTCCGAACAATAACAGACAAGGAGGAGGCTACTCGCAAGGAGGCAGAGACAACAATCGCAGATATAACAATAACGACAGAGACCAACGCGGAGGCGGAGGTGCTTTCAGGACTGAAAACAAAGGACCTAAACAATTAGTTAAGCCGGTTAAGTATAAAGAAAATCTGGACCCAAGCACACCAATCCGCCTGAATAAATATCTGGCTAATGCAGGAGTATGTTCTCGTCGCGAAGCAGATACTTATATCGCTGCCGGCGTGGTGAAAGTAAACGGGGAAGTTGTTTCGGAACTGGGAGCAAAAGTAACTCGTGGCGACAGCATCCTGTTCCACGATCAACCGGTACGTCTGGAAAGTAAAGTATATGTACTTTTGAATAAACCCAAAAATACTGTAACTACTTCCGACGATCCTCAGAACCGTAAGACAGTTATGGACTTAGTAAAAGGTGCCTGTCCCGAACGTATATATCCTGTAGGTCGTCTCGACAGAAATACAACAGGTGTATTGCTTCTTACAAATGACGGAGATTTAGCTTCAAAGCTAATGCATCCTAAATATGTAAAGAAAAAAATATATCAGGTAAGACTAGATCGTGATGTAGCTATCGAAGATATGCAGGCAATAGCTGACGGTATTGAACTCGAAGACGGAGAAATTCATGCAGACTCTATAGCTTATGTAGCGGAAGATGTTCTGAACGAAGTAGGTATCGAAATACACTCAGGACGTAACCGTATTGTCCGCCGTATTTTCGAAAAACTAGGTTATCAGGTACAAAAGCTTGACCGTGTATACTTCGCCGGGCTTACAAAGAAAAACATCCCCAGAGGCCGTTGGAGATACCTGACAGAATCAGAAGTAAACATGTTGCGCATGGGTGCATTCGAATAAAACAACTTAATACTTTAGACAAACTTATAATTAGAAATGGAAACAATTCGTAGAACTAAAATTTCAGACTTATCCCAACTTCCATTTGGGACTCAAGTGAGTGTTAAAGGGTGGGTACGGACTCGCCGGGGCAATAAACAAGTAAGCTTCATCGCTCTTAATGACGGTTCTACTATAAATAATATACAGATCGTCGCTGATATCGAACAGTTCGGCGACGAGTATCTGAAACCAGTCTCTACCGGTGCATGTATTCATGTAATCGGTACATATGTTGAGTCTCAAGGAAAAGGGCAGAATGGAGAGATCCAAGCCGAAAAGATTGAAATATACGGAACAGCCGATCCTCTGGAGTATCCTTTGCAAAAAAAGGGACACTCTCTTGAGTTTTTACGTGAAATAGCGCACCTGCGTCCACGTACTAATACATTCGGTGCCATATTCCGCATTCGCCACCATATGGCTTATGCTATACATAAATATTTCAATGACAACGGCTTTTACTATCTTCATACCCCTATTATCACAGCTTCAGATGCAGAGGGAGCCGGGTCTATGTTTCAGGCAACAACCCTTGATCTGAATAAAGTAGCAAGGACAGAAGATGGAAGTGTAGATTACAGCCAGGACTTTTTCGGACGCCAGACCAATCTTACTGTATCCGGCCAACTCGAAGGAGAACTAGGAGCTATGGCTTTAGGTGCAATTTATACCTTTGGTCCCACTTTCCGAGCCGAAAACTCCAATACTCCACGCCACTTGGCTGAGTTTTGGATGATAGAGCCTGAAGTTGCCTTCTACGATATCCATGATAACATGGATTTAGCCGAAGACTTCCTGAAATATCTGATCCGTTATGCTTTGGATAATTGCAAAGATGATTTAGATTTTCTGAACGAAATGTATGACAAGGAACTGGTGGAAAGACTTGAGCTTGTATTAGCACACGATTTCGTAAGATTGTCGTATACCGAAGGTGTAAAAATATTGGAGGAAAGCGGACAGAAATTCGAGTTTCCCGTTTATTGGGGGGCTGACCTGCAATCTGAGCACGAGCGCTATCTGGTTGAAAAGCATTTCAAACGTCCTGTTATCATGACTGACTATCCGAAAGAGATCAAGTCTTTCTATATGAAACAGAACGAAGACGGAAAAACCGTTCGCGGTATGGATGTATTATTCCCTAAAATCGGGGAAATTATCGGAGGATCAGAACGTGAAGCCGACTACGATAAGCTTATGAACCGGATTAATGAAATCGGAATGCATACAGACCCGATCTGGTGGTATCTCGAGACCCGCAAATTCGGAACTGCTCCGCATGCCGGTTTTGGTTTAGGTTTCGAAAGGTTAATTCTGTTCGTAACAGGTATGGCTAACATACGTGATGTTATACCATTCCCTCGAACTCCTAACAATGCAGATTTTTAAAAGTTAATCTTTATATTTGTAAGCAGATATTCTTATCAGGATATCTGCTTCTTTATTTAAATAACATGTACTATGAAAATCGCGTTCCCCCCGATTATAGATCAAAATTCCGTTGTTTTAATCCTAGGTACAATGCCTAGCGAAGAGTCTCTTCGGAAGCAGGAATATTATGGACATAAAACAAATCAATTCTGGAGGCTTATTTTCGCCGTATTTTCAAAAGAACACACAAACATATACGCCGACAAGGTAAAGCTCTTACAAAGTCATAAAATAGCACTATGGGATGTAATAAAATGCTGTGAAGGTAAAGGAAGTGCCGATACTGCTATAAAAAATGAACAGGCAAATGATTTTTCTCTTCTGTTTCAGAATTATCCTAAAATCAGTACAATTATCTTTTCAAGTAAAAAATCCGAAGAATTCTACTGCAAATATGTAGGAAAACATCCTGACATTACTTATTATACGCTACCCTCGCCCAGTACTGCGAATGCCAGACTCAGTTTCGAAGATAAACTAAAGAAATGGCAACTATTAACTGATATCACAAAATAAAAAAGCATCCTAAATAGGATGCTTTTTTAATATCATAAGACAGATATTTATTCTTCTGTTTTATCTTCTGCTTCAGCTTTCGGAGCTTTAGCCTTTGGTGCTTTTTCCTTAACTTCTTTTGCAGGAGCAGCAACCTCTTCAGTAGCATCTGCTTTCTTCCTAGAACGGCGTGTTTTAGGCTTAGCAGCAGCTTTCGAAGTTTCTTTTGCCATATTATCGTTGTAATCAACCAACTCAATGAAGCACATCGCTGCATTATCACCTAAACGGTTACCTGTTTTGATAATACGAGTATATCCTCCCGGACGATCTGCAACTTTTTGAGAAATGTTTTGGAACAACTCAGTTACGGCAGTTTTACTTTGAAGTTCTTGAAAAACCAAACGTCTTGAATGAGTTGTATCTTCTTTCGATTTTGTGATGATAGGTTCAACAACTTTCTTCAAAGCCTTAGCTTTTGCCACCGTAGTAAAAATACGCTTATGAAGGATCAAAGAACTACACATGTTAGACAACATGGCATTTCTGTGCGTATTAGTACGACCTAAGTGATTAAATTTTTTATTATGTCTCATCTCGCTTAATTAATCTTTATCTAATTTATACTTGGATATATCCAAACCAAAAGACAGGTTCAAGCTATCCAATAATTCATCAAGTTCAGTAAGAGATTTCTTACCAAAGTTTCTAAATTTAAGAAGATCGTTCTTGTTGAACTGAACTAGTTCGCCAAGAGTCTCTACCTCTGCTGATTTCAAACAATTTAGAGCTCTCACCGAAAGGTTCATATCTACTAACTTGCTCTTCAACAATTGACGCATGTGAAGTATTTCTTCGTCAAATTCCTCATTACCATCAGTCTCTGTTTGTTCTAACAAGATTTTCTCGTCTGAGAACAACATAAAGTGATGAATAAGGATTTTCGCAGCTTCCTTCAATGCATCTTTCGGATGTATAGACCCATCTGTTGATATTTCTATAACCAGTTTCTCGTAGTCGGTCTTTTGTTCTACACGATAGTTTTCAATCGCATATTTCACGTTACGGATAGGAGTATAGATAGAATCAATTGCGATAACATTAACATCGTCATTAGGGTTACGATTCTCGTCAGCCGGAACATACCCACGTCCTTTGTTAATTGTCAATTCAATCTGAAGGTTTGCACTAGAATCTAAGTGGCATATCACTAGATCAGGATTCAATACTTCAAATCCGGACAAATGTTTACCAATATCACCAGCTTTGAACACTTCGGAACCCGAAATAGTTATACTCACTTTTTCATTCTCGATCTCTTCAACTATTTGTTTGAATCTTACTTTTTTCAGATTCAGAATGATGTTTGTTACATCTTCTATAACTCCCGGTACTGTCGCAAACTCGTGCTCAACACCATCGATTTTGATAGAAGTAATAGCAAAACCTTCAAGCGAAGAAAGGAGAATACGGCGAAGAGCATTACCTACAGTAATACCGTAGCCGGGTTCCAACGGACGAAACTCAAACTTTCCGAAGAAATTGTCCGCCTCCAACATTAATACTTTATCGGGTTTTTGAAATGCTAATATCGCCATGAAATTATTATTTAGAATACAACTCTACGATCAACTGTTCTTTGATATTTTCGGGAATATCCGCTCTTTCAGGTAAATGTAAGAATTTGCCTGCTTTAGAAGCCTGATCCCACTCTACCCAAGGGTATTTGCTGTGATTAAACCCAGCCAGAGCGTTATCAATTACTTCCAATGATTTAGATTTCTCACGAACACCTACTACCTGTCCAGGTTTTAAAGTGTAAGAAGGAATATTTACCACCTTACCATCAACCACGATGTGACGGTGAGAAACAAGTTGACGAGCAGCAGCTCTTGTAGGAGCAATACCTAAGCGAAAAACTACATTATCTAATCTTGCTTCCAAAAATTGAAGAAGAACCTCACCGGTAATACCACGTGAGCTTGCAGCTTTTTCGAATAAATTACGGAACTGTTTTTCCAACACGCCGTAAGTATATTTTGCTTTTTGTTTTTCACGCAACTGAATACCGTATTCAGAAGTCTTTTTCTTTCTACCGTTACCATGTTGTCCGGGAGGATAGTTCTTCTTAGAAAGAACTTTATCCGGTCCGAAGATAGGCTCACCGAATTTACGGGCTATTTTTGATTTTGGTCCAGTATATCTTGCCATTTTTTTTAAATTAATACATTAAAAAGAAGCGAGAATTGTGCAGCCGCGATTACAGAGAGGGTCTTATGCAATCAATCACAACTCAAGTTTCAAACTTTTAAATTGGGATTAAACTCTTCTGTGTTTTGGAGGACGACATCCATTGTGAGGAAGTGGTGTAACATCAACAATTTCTGTTACTTCGATTCCTGCACCATGTATAGTACGGATAGCTGACTCACGTCCATTACCCGGACCTTTTACATACACTTTTACTTTTCTTAGACCAAGATCGTATGCAACTTTTGCACAATCTGATGCTGCCATCTGAGCTGCATAAGGGGTGTTCTTTTTAGAACTTCTGAAACCCATTTTACCTGCCGATGACCAGCTGATTACTTGTCCTTCGCTATTTGTAATAGAGATAATAATATTGTTAAATGAAGAATGCACATGAACTTGTCCGACTGCATCCACTTTAACGACTCTCTTTTTCGCTGCGACTGTTTTCTTTGCCATATCAAACTATTATTTTGTAGCTTTTTTCTTATTTGCAACAGTTTTCTTTCTACCCTTACGTGTACGGGCATTATTCTTAGTACTTTGACCTCTCAGGGGCAAACCAATACGGTGACGAATTCCACGGTAACAACCGATATCCATTAATCGCTTAATGTTCAACTGCACTTCCGATCTCAAATCTCCTTCTACTTTGTATTTTGTAGAAATAATTTCACGGATAGTACCAGCCTGATCATCAGTCCAGTCTTTTACTTTAACATCTTTGTCAACACCTGCTTCAGCCAAAATAGCATTTGAAGCACTTCGTCCGATACCAAATATATATGTCAAGGCAATTTCGCCTCTTTTATTTTGCGGTAAATCGACACCAACTATTCTTATAGCCATATACTAGATTATATTTTGCAAAATTAATAAATTATCCCTGACGTTGTTTGTACTTAGGATTTTTTTTGTTTATTACATATAAGCGTCCTTTTCTTCTGACGATCTTACAGTCATCAGTACGCTTTTTCAATGATGCTCTTACTTTCATATCTTATTTTTCTTTATTTATATCTGAAAGAGATCCGACCTTTAGTCAAATCGTAAGGAGACATTTCCACACGCACTTTATCTCCCGGTAGTATCTTGATATAGTGCATACGCATCTTACCAGAGATATGGGCAGTGATTTCATGTCCGTTTTCTAATTCTACACGAAACATTGCATTTGACAATGCTTCGACAATTACGCCATCTTGTTCTATTGCAGCTTGTTTAGCCATAAATTATTTTTTAGATTCCGTTATTTCCTAATACAGCTTCTACAAATTCGAATGTAGATAAAATATCTGCTTTGCCTTCGCGGATAGCAACTGTATGTTCAAAGTGAGCCGACATCTTACGGTCCTTAGTTCTTACAGTCCAACCATCGCTCTCGAAAACCACATTTTTACTTCCCTGATTAATCATCGGTTCAATAGCAATACACATACCTTTTTTCAATAAAGGGCCTGTACCTCTTCTACCGTAATTAGGTACTTCAGGTGACTCATGCATTTTTCGTCCAATACCATGTCCGACTAACTCACGTACAACCGAAAAGCCTCTTTTCTCACAATACATTTGAACCGCCTCACCGATATCTCCAATACGGTTACCTTCAACCGCCTTGGCTATACCTTGATAAAGAGACTCCTTTGTTGTGCGGAGTAAAGCTTTTACGTCTTCCGCAACCTCCCCAACACAAAACGTGTAGGCCGAGTCACCACAGAAACCGTTTTTCTCAGTTCCGCAATCAACGGAAATAATATCTCCATCCTTCAATATATATTCGGAAGGAAATCCATGCACCACGTTTTCATTAACTGAAATACACAATGAATAAGGAAATCCGTTATATCCTAAAAAAGAAGGAACAGCGCCATGGCTTCTTATAAAGTCTTCAGCAATTTCATCTAACTGAAGCGTAGTAATACCTGGTTTGATATGTTTGGCCAATTCGCCAAGAGTCATACCAACCAAGCGGTTACTCTCACGCATCAATTCTATTTCTTCGTCTGTTTTTAGAAAAATCATTATCTACTTTAAACTTAATATGCTGCAATTGATCCTGTACGTCCTTTGATCCTTCCGGATTTCAATAATCCATCGTAATGACGCATCAACAAGTGACTCTCAATTTGCTGCAATGTATCCAATACTACTCCGACCAGAATTAGCAACGAAGTTCCTCCAAAAAAGTGGGAAAATTCGGTACTGATACCAACCAAACTAGCAAAAGCAGGAAGTATTGCAACTAATGCAAGGAATAATGATCCGGGCAAAGTTATACGCGACATAATATCGTCAATATAATCAGCTGTCTTTTTACCGGGTTTGATACCTGGTATGAAACCATTATTTCTCTTCAACTCATCAGCCATTTGCACCGGATTTATTGTAATTGCTGTGTAGAACCATGTAAATAAAATAATCAACAAAGCAAATATTGTACAATATAACCAGCTTGTATTATCGGTTAGCGAACGCATAAACCATCCTGTCTGATCTGCTGTAGTGAATCCCGCAATAGCGATCGGTATAAACATGATTGCCTGGGCAAAGATGATAGGCATTACGTTTGCAGCATTTACCTTTAGAGGTATATACTGACGCGCTCCGCCATATTGTTTATTACCAACGATACGTTTTGCGTATTGCACCGGAATTTTACGGGTACCTTGTACCAATAAGATAGCCATCGCAATAACAAACAGCAGGAATACAATTTCGAGCAGGAATACAATCAAACCACCGGCCTGATCACTCAAACGAGACATAAACTCATTTGCGAGTGCATGAGGCAGACGGGCAATTATACCTACAAGAATGATAAACGAAACACCATTACCAATACCTTTATCAGTGATACGCTCACCCAGCCAAAGGACAAACATACTACCTCCGGCCAAGATTATGGTTGAAGGTATATAGAATGACCAAAGCCCGCCGGGAGCTGCACTTCCTAAGGCACCCATCAAATAAGCAGGGCCTTGGAATAACAATATTGCCACAGTCAGATAACGGGTATATTGGTTTAGTTTATTACGTCCACTTTCTCCTTCTTTCTGCAATTTCTGGAAATAAGGCAATGCTATACCTAACAGCTGGATAACGATCGAAGCCGAAATGTATGGCATAATTCCCAGTGCAAAAATAGAAGCATTTGCAAAAGCACCACCTGAGAACATATCCAATAGTCCTATCAAACCTCCTGACGCAGTATGCTTCAAAGCATCCAGATCAGCAGGATTAACTCCGGGAAGCACAACATGCGCCCCGAAGCGATAGATAACTACGAAAAAGAAAGTAGTGAGAATCCGTTTACGCAGATCCTCAATCTTCCATATATTTTCGATTGTCTTTACAAATCCCATTTTAATCTAGTTTTGTTGCGGTTCCACCTACAGCTTGGATAGCTGCTTCTGCTGACTTAGAAAATGCATGCGCTACAACTTCCAATTTAGAAGTAAGAGCTCCATTACCTAAGATCTTCACTAAGTGCTTAGACGAAACAAAACCAGCATCGATCAAAGTTTGAACATCGATTTTTGTCAGACCTTTAGCTTCAGCCAAAGCCTGAAGAGTACCTAGATTGATTGGCTTATATTCTACACGGTTGATATTTTTGAAACCGAATTTAGGAAGACGGCGTTGGATAGGCATTTGACCTCCTTCAAAACCGATCTTCTTAGAATAGCCTGATCTAGACTTAGCTCCTTTATGACCTCTAGTTGAAGTACCACCTAAACCTGAACCTGTACCACGACCTATTCTTTTTCTTGTTTTAGTAGCCCCTTCAGCGGGTCTCAAATTAGATAAATTCATATTCTTAGATTTTTATCTTTTATCAGATTATTACTCTACTATAGAAACTAGGTGGTGAACTTTCGCAACCATTCCTCTGATAGCAGGATTGTCAGGATGTTCAACTACTCTGTTCAACTTTCTAAGACCTAAAGCATCTAAAGTTTTCTTTTGATCTTTAGGGCAGTTGATTCTGCTTCTAACTTGTTTAATTTTTATTGTTGCCATAATTGTAATCTCCTTGCGAATTAGCCTTTAAAAACTTTTTCCATTGAAACACCTCTGTTTTGAGCAACAGTATAAGCATCTCTTAACTCACCTAAAGCTTCGATAGTAGCCTTCACTAAGTTGTGAGGGTTAGACGAACCTTTAGACTTAGCAAGTACGTCAGTTACACCAACACTTTCAAGCACGGCACGCATCGCACCACCCGCTTTAACCCCTGTACCGGGAGCAGCTGGTTTGATAAGAACTTCCGAACCTCCAAATCTTGCAACTTGTTCGTGAGGGATAGTACCTTTCAATACCGGAACCTTGATTAAGTTTTTCTTTGCAGCTTCAACTCCTTTAGCAATGGCTGTTGTTACTTCACCGGCTTTACCTAAGCCCCAACCAACAATGCCATCTTCGTTTCCTACAACTACGATAGCAGCGAAACTGAATGTACGACCACCCTTTGTTACTTTTGTAACGCGATTGATAGCCACCAATCTGTCCTTCAATTCAATATCGTTGGTCGATTTTACTTTATTATTAACTCCTGCCATTTCTATTAAAATTTAAGACCACCATTACGGGCAGCGTCTGCTAATTCTTTAATTCTACCGTGATATAAATAACCGTTACGGTCAAATACTACAGATGTAACACCGGCTTCCTGAGCAGCTTTAGCTACTAATTCACCTACTTTTGCAGCAATTTCTTTCTTTGGAGCTTTTTCACTTAATTTAAGAGAAGAAGCAGAAGCCAAAGTTTTACCACTCAAATCGTCGATTACCTGAGCGTAAATTTGCTTGTTACTTCTGAATACGGTCAAACGAGGACGGTCAGCAGTACCATGTACTTTGCTGCGTACGCCTAATTTTATCTTATTTCTTCTATCTGTCTTCGTTGTCATGATTTATTACAGTTTATTCAAATTATTTACCTGCTGATTTACCTGACTTACGACGTATCACTTCACCTACGAAACGAATACCTTTACCTTTATAAGGCTCTGGTTTACGGAACGAACGAATTTTAGCACATACTAGTCCGATAAGTTCTTTATCGCAAGATTCTAAAATGATCAATGGGTTCTTGTTTCTTTCAGACTTAGTTTCGATCTTTATTTCTGTTGGCAGCAACATGTGAATGTTGTGTGTAAAGCCTACTGAAAGATCCAACTGCTGACCTGCATTAGAAGCACGGTAACCAACACCTACAAGTTCTAACTCTTTGCGGTATCCTTCCGAAACACCGATTACCATATTATTGATCAAAGATCTGTAAAGACCATGCAACGCACGATGTTCTTTGTCATCACTCGGACGTGTAATTGTTACAACTCCGGCATCAACTGTTACCTTGATGTCAGCATTTACACTCTGAGTCAATTCTCCTTTAGCACCTTTTACAGTTACTAAATTGTTTTTATCCACAGTTACGGTTACTCCCGCAGGGATAGTTATAGGTAGTTTTCCAATTCTTGACATAGTATACCTCCCTCTTTATTAATAAACGTAACATAAAATTTCTCCACCGACTTTCAGGTCGCGAGCTTCTTTGTCAGTCATAACGCCTTTAGAGGTAGACAATACAGCAACACCAAGACCATTCAATACTCTTGGCATATCTTTGTACCCTGTATACTTACGAAGACCTGGAGTTGAAATACGAATTAATTTCTTAATTGCATTTACTTTATTAACCGGGTCATACTTCAAGGCAATTTTAATTGAACCTTGAGGACCTTCTTCTACAAACTTATAATTAAGAATGTAGCCTTTTTCAAAAAGAATCTTAGTGATTTCTTTTTTCAAATTTGACGCAGGTATCTCTACCACTCTGTGTTTAGCCATGATCGCATTACGAACACGCGTCAAATAATCTGCTATTGGATCTGTCATTATTAAATTGATTTAAATTAATCCCGCATTCCGGGACAATATTTAACTCTAAAAAATTTTAATCTAAAATTACCAGCTTGCTTTTTTCACACCTGGTATCAAGCCTTTAGAAGCCATTTCTCTGAACTGAATACGAGATATTCCAAATTGGCGGATATAACCTTTTGGACGTCCTGTCATACTGCAACGGTTGTGCAGACGGATAGGTGTCGAATTCTTTGGCAGAGCCTGAAGACCTTCATAATCTCCATCAGCTTTCAACTGTGCACGCTTAGCTGCATATTTAGCAACAAGTTTTGCACGTTTCACCTCACGGGCTTTCATTGATTCTTTTGCCATCTTATACTAATTCTTTTTTTGCGTTCTTAAATGGTAGTCCAAACTCTTTCAATAGAGCATAACCTTCTTCATCTGTTTTCGCAGAAGTTACAAAGGTAATATTCATTCCCAGAATTTTATTGATCGAATCAATATTAATTTCAGGGAAAATGATTTGCTCCTGGATACCTAGTGTATAATTACCACGGCCATCCAACTTGCTTTCGATACCTTTAAAGTCACGGATACGAGGAAGAGCCACTTTTACAAGTCTTTCCAAGAATTCGTACATACGGTCTCCACGTAATGTCACCATTACACCGATAGGCATTTTCTTACGCAATTTGAAGTTCGAAATATCTTTCTTCGAAACAGTTGCTACCGCTTTTTGACCGGTAATAATCGCCATTTCGTTAAGAGCTGTTTCAATAATTTTTTTGTCAGCCACAGCGATACCCAAACCTTGATTGATCACAATCTTTTTAAGAACAGGCACCTGCATTGGCGACTTATAGCCGAATTCCTTCATCAAAGAAGCTACAATACGGTCTTTATATTCTGACTTAAGAGTTGTTGTATTGCTCATTATTTAATCACCTCCCCTGATTTTTTAGAAATACGTACTAATTTTCCATCCACTTTTTTACGGCCTACACGTGTTGGTTTGCCAGTTTTTGGATCTACGACATTCAAGTTAGAAATATGAATAGGAGCTTCTACTTGTTCTCTACCTCCTTGAGGATTTTTAGCATTAGGCTTTGCATGTTTTGTCACCATATTCAGACCTTCAACAATAGCACGTTGCTTGTCTACTATGACTTTCACAACACGGCCAGTCTTTCCTTTGTCTGTTCCGGCATTAACAAAAACAATATCGCCTTTCTTTATATGTAACTTACTCATTACCGTTTCTGGATTAATTTGATTAAAGTACCTCTGGTGCTAATGAAACGATTTTCATGTTTGTTGCACGAAGTTCACGAGCAACCGGTCCGAAGATGCGGCTTCCTCTGATTTCTCCACCAGCATTCAATAACACACATGCATTATCGTCGAAACGGATATATGATCCGTCAGCTCTACGTACTTCTTTTTTAGTACGTACTATTATAGCTTTAGTTACAGCACCTTTCTTAACATCACTTGAAGGGATCACATTCTTGATAGCAACTACTATAATATCTCCAACAGATGCATAGCGTCTTCTTGTGCCACCTAATACACGGATACAAAGAGCTTCTCTGGCTCCGCTGTTATCGGTTACGACTAGTCTTGATTCTTGTTGTATCATAATTATTTAGCCCTTTCAATTATTTCTATTAATCTCCATCTTTTCAGTTTGCTCAAAGGACGAGTTTCCATGATTCTTACAGTATCACCAATGTTGCACTCGTTTTTTTCGTCGTGAGCATGATATTTCTTCGTTTTATTAACGAATTTTCCATAAATAGGGTGTTTCTCTTTCCATTTTACAGCAACAGTGATAGTTTTTTCCATCTTATTACTGAAAACGACCCCGATTCTTTCTTTTCTTAAATTTCTAGTTTCCATCAGCTCTTATTACTTATTATTTAATTCTCTTTGGCGCAACACTGTCAAAATACGAGCGATATCACGACGCTTTCCTTTTATCTGAACAGGATTATCCAATGGAGTTACACTGTGGTTCAAAACTAACTGATCTAGTGCCGCTCTTTCGGTCACTAATTTGTCTGCTAAATCCTTATCGGACAATTCTCTTACTTCTGCAATTTTCATCGTGCTTAAGAATTTTGAGTTAAATCATAGTCTCTACGTACTACAAACTTAGTAGTAACAGGCAGTTTCTGAGCAGCCAAGCGCAATGCTTCTTTTGCTACTTCGAAAGACACACCTTCGATTTCGAATAACATTCTTCCGGGAGTAACAGGTGCCACGAATCCTTCTGGCGAACCTTTACCTTTACCCATACGCACTTCAGCAGGTTTCTTTGTAATAGGTTTATCCGGGAAGATTCTCACCCATACTTGTCCCTGACGTTGCATGTAACGAGTCACAGCAATACGAGCCGCTTCGATCTGACGTCCGGTGATCCATTTAGAGTCAAGGGTCTTGATTCCGAATGAACCGAAAGCCAATTGGTTGCCACGTTGAGCATTACCCTTCATGCGACCTTTTTGCTGTCTTCTAAATTTTGTTTTCTTCGGTTGTAACATCTTTTTTCAAATGTTTAATTCTTATTTTCTCTTTCCTTTCTTGAAACCTCTTCCAGCATCCGATGATCTGCGGTTATCTCCACCTCCTCTGTTTTGAGATGAATTTTCTTTAGATGCTACGAATGAAGGAGCAAGGTCTTTCTTACCGTAAACTTCTCCACGGCAAATCCATACTTTGATACCGAGCAAACCTACTTTAGTCAAAGCTTCAGCATGTGCATAGTCAATATCTGCACGGAATGTATGCAATGGTGTACGTCCTTCTTTGTACATTTCAGAACGTGCCATTTCAGCACCGTTCAAACGTCCAGAGATTTGGATCTTGATACCTTCTGCACCCATTCTCATAGTTGAAGCAATAGCCATTTTAACGGCACGGCGGTAAGCAATTTTACCTTCTAACTGACGTGCAATGTTGTTAGCTACGATAACCGCATCTAACTCTGGCTTTTTGATTTCAAATATATTGATCTGAATATCTTTATCTGTAATTTTCTTTAACTCTTCTTTTAGCTTGTCTACTTCCTGTCCGCCTTTACCGATAATAATTCCGGGGCGTGCAGTACATACAGTAATAGTTACAAGTTTCAAAGTTCTTTCGATTACTATGCGAGATACACTAGCTTTGGCCAGGCGGGCATTTAAGTATTTACGGATTTTGCTGTCTTCTAAAAGAGTATCACCGTAATTTTTACCGCCATACCAGTTTGAATCCCATCCTCTGATTATACCTAAACGATTTGCTATCGGATTGATTTTTTGTCCCATCTGGCTGAATTAATTTTGTTTATTATTAAGTGTATCTACTTCGATAGTCACATGGTTCGAACGTTTACGAATTCTGTAACCTCTACCTTGTGGAGCCGGACGCATTCTTTTTAGCATAGCACCACCATCTACATATATCGAAGACACATAAAGTTCTCCGCTCTCAGCTTTACGCTCATTTTTAGCTTCCCAGTTAGCAATAGCCGAAAGCAACAGTTTTTCAACTCTTGCTGCAGCTTCTTTATTTGAGAATTTCAAAACGCCAAGAGCTCTGAACGCTTCCATACCTCTTACCATATCGGCTACCAAGCGCATTTTGCGAGGTGAAGTAGGAACGTTATTCAACTTAGCTAAAGAAACTGCTTGTTTTGCTTCTTTTCTAGCGTCAGCTGCTATTCTTTTTCTCTTACCCATTTTATATTAATGTTTCTTTTTTTGAATAAATTTTGGCTTTGCTCAGATTACTTTTTCTTGTTACCACCGTGTCCACGGAAAGTACGAGTTAAAGCAAATTCACCTAGTTTGTGACCTACCATATTTTCTGTTACATATACAGGAATAAATTTATTTCCGTTATGTACAGCGATGGTATGTCCTACAAAGTCAGGAGAAATCATCGAAGCCCTTGCCCATGTTTTAACTACAGCTTTTTTGCCTGACTCATTCATGGTCAAAACTTTTTTCTCAAGCTTCACATTAATATACGGGCCTTTTTTTAACGAACGACTCATAATCTTTTAAATTAAATCAGGTTACTTCTTTCTTCTTTCAATAATGTACTTAGAAGAATGTTTCTTAGGAGCTCTTGTTTTAAGACCCTTAGTGTACAATCCATTACGTGATCTAGGATGTCCTCCCGAAGCACGTCCTTCACCACCACCCATTGGGTGATCGACTGGGTTCATTACCACAGCACGTGTGCGTGGACGACGACCAAGCCATCTAGAGCGTCCTGCTTTACCTGATCTTTCAAGTGCATGATCCGAATTACCAACACTTCCTACTGTAGCTTTACAAGCTAAAAGTACTTTACGTGTTTCACCCGAAGGCATTTTAAGGATTGCATAGATTCCTTCACGCGATGTCAACTGTGCATAAGCACCTGCCGAGCGAGCCATTTTAGCTCCTTGACCTGGACGTAATTCGATATTATGAACAACTGTACCGATAGGAACGTTTGCCAACGGCAATGCATTTCCTACCTCAGGCGCTGCATCAGCACCTGACATCACTGTCTGACCTACCTGCAAACCTGTTGGTGAGATAATGTAGGCTTTAGCTCCGTCTGCATAATAAAGCAATGCGATACGAGCCGAACGGTTCGGATCGTATTCGATTGATTGTACAGTAGCAGGAACTCCGTCTTTTGTTCTCTTGAAATCGATTACTCTCAGTTTTCTTTTGTGACCACCACCAACATTACGGACTGTCATTTTTCCGGTGTTGTTACGGCCACCTGAAGCACTTTTACCGACTACAAGAGATTTCTCTGGTACACGCGCAGTGATTTCTTCAAATGTACCAATAACTTTGTGTCTTTGCCCCGGTGTTGTGGGCTTTAATTTACGTACTGCCATTTTTGTATTTAGATATTACTAAAAAAGTCTATAACTTCACCTTCTTTCAAGGTAATAATTGCTTTCTTATAAGCAGAAGTTCTACCATTTACTACACCGGCTTTTGTAAAACGGCTTTTACGTTTTCCTGGGTAGTTAATAGTATTTACGCTTTCCACTTTCACTCCGTAAACTTGCTCTATAGCTGCTTTGATCTGAGCTTTATTTGCATCAGGAGTTACACGAAAACCATAGCGGTTAGGAAATTTATCCGAGATCGCTGTTTGTTTTTCTGTCAATATAGGTTTAATCAAAATTCCCATTTTTACCTCCTTATGCTTTTAAAAGTTTATCAATTACCGCAACCGAAGATTCTGCCAACACAAGACTTGAGCAATTCAAGATTGTATAAGCATTTATTTCAGAAGCAGTTACAACTTTAACTCGTTGCAAATTACGAGCCGACAAATATACGTTTTTATTTTGATCAGACAAAACTAAAACTACCTTTTTATCAGTCACTTGCAGATTGTTAGCTAAAGCCACGAAATCTTTAGTTTTTGGAGCTTCGAAGTTAAAATCTTCTACTACGATAATCTGGTTTTCTTTCGCTTTATAAGAAAGAGCCGATTTACGAGCAAGAACTTTTACTTTTTTATTCAATTTGAAGCTGTAGTCTCTTGGTTTAGGGCCAAAAACACGAGCACCACCAACCAAAATAGGAGAGTTAATATCACCACGACGGGCTCCACCACCACCTTTTTGACGGATTAGTTTACGTGTACTACCTGACAATTCACTTCTTTCTTTAGACTTATGAGTACCTTGACGTTGGTTAGCCAAGTACTGTTTTACATCTAACCAAAGAACGTGATCGTTAGGCTCGATTCCATAGATCGCATCGTCTAACGATACTTTCTTTCCGGTATCTTTACCGCTTATATTTAATACACTAAGTTCCATTATTTTTCAATTAATACGATTGAACCTTTGCTTCCCGGAACAGAACCTTTTACTAACAAAAGATTGTGTTCAGCGATCACTTTAATAATTTGTAAGTTTTGTACGGTAACACGTACATTACCCATTTGTCCACCCATTCTTGTTCCTTTGAATACCTTAGCTGGGTAAGAACAAGCACCGATAGAACCCGGAGCACGCAAACGGTTATGTTGTCCTAAGGTAGCTTGTCCAACCCCACCGAAACCGTGACGTTTTACAACCCCTTGGAAACCTTTACCTTTTGAAGTACCTACAACATCTATAAATCCGTTTTCTTCAAACAAATCTACATTTAGCACATCACCTGGTTTGCAACCTTCAAATCCTTTGAACTCAGCCAAGTGTCTCTTAGCTGTTACTCCTGCTTTTTTGAAGTGACCAGCCAAAGGTTTAGTTGTGTGTTTGTCTTTTTGATCGACAAAACCCAACTGAACAGCTTCGTAACCGTCTGTTTCAGCAGTTTTAACTTGAGTAACAACACAAGGACCCACTTCGATAACAGTGCATGGAAGATTTTTTCCCTCGGCACTGAAAACGGATGTCATTCCGATTTTTTTTCCTAATAATCCTGGCATTTCTTTAATTAATTTACTGGTTTATCAAACTTTAATTTCTACTTCTACCCCACTTGGTAATTCTAGCTTCATCAAAGCATCTACAGTTTTTGCTGTCGAGCTATAGATATCGATCAGTCTTTTATAAGAAGACAATTCGAATTGCTCACGTGACTTTTTATTAACGAAAGTCGAACGGTTTACGGTGAAGATACGTTTGTGTGTTGGCAACGGAATTGGTCCGCTTACTACAGCACCTGTAGCTTTCACTGTTTTAACGATTTTTTCAGCAGATTTATCCACCAAGTTGTAATCGTAAGATTTCAGTTTGATTCTAATTTTTTGACTCATAATGGTCTTTTAATTAATAAAATTGATTTATATAATGATGCAAACTGCGATTAAGAGTCATTTACTAATCACAGTCTGCATACATTTCATTATTTAATAAGATCTACACGACCTTGGCATTCTGTCAACACTTGTTTAGCAATTGAAGCAGAAAGCTGTGCGAAGTGATCGAATTCCATTGTAGAAGATGCGCGACCCGATGTAATAGTACGCAGGTCTGTTACATAACCGAACATTTCAGCCAAAGGAACTTTTGCTTTTACGATACGTGCTCCTGAACGGCTAGATTCCATTCCTTCTACTTGTCCACGACGTTTATTCAAGTCTCCGATTACATCCCCCATGTTTTCTTCAGGAGTTACAACTTCAACTTTCATGATGGGCTCTAGAAGAACTGGGCCTGCTTTTTCGCAAGCACTCTTAAATGCCAATCTCGCACAAAGCTCATATGACAACTGGTCTGAATCGACTGGGTGATAAGAACCGTCAATAAGAACGACTTTCAACTTATCCAATGCATATCCGGCTAATACACCGTTAGCCATTGCCGAAGCAAAACCTTTCTGAACAGAAGGGATAAATTCTTTAGGAATATTACCACCTTTCACTTCATCTACAAATTGAAGTGTTCCTTCGAAATCCGGATCAGCAGGACCCACTTTTACAATGATATCAGCAAACTTACCGCGACCTCCGGATTGTTTCTTATAAACTTCACGAAGTTCGACAGTCTGAGTAATTGCCTCTTTATATGAAACCTGTGGACGACCTTGGTTACACTCAACTTTAAACTCACGTTGAAGACGAGTGATAAGTACATCCAAGTGAAGCTCACCCATACCTTCGATAATAGTCTGACCTGTTTCCTCATCGGTATGTACACGGAACGTTGGATCTTCTTCAGCCAATTTAGCTAAAGCTGTTGCCAACTTATCCACATCTTTTTGAGTTTTAGGCTCAATAGAGATTCCGATAACCGGATCAGGGAAGTCCATTGCTTCAAGAACAATCGGATTATTTTCGTCACAAAGTGTATCACCTGTACGGATATCTTTAAATCCTACTCCGGCACCAATATCACCACATCCGATAAGGTCTTTCGGATTTTGTTTATTAGAGTGCATTTGGAATAGACGAGAGATACGCTCTTTCTTTCCCGAACGAGAATTGTACACATAAGATCCTGCCTGAATTTCACCCGAGTAAACACGGAAGAAACACAAACGACCTACGAATGGGTCTGTAGCGATCTTAAATGCCAATGCACTGAAAGGCTCATCGGGACTTGGGTGACGTACAACTTTTTTCTCCGGATCTTCGGGATCGTATCCTTCGATAGCAGGAGTATCAAGTGGGCTTGGCAAGTAAGCACAAACCGCATTCAATAGAGGTTGAACACCTTTATTTTTAAATGACGAACCACAAAGCATAGGAGTAATCTGCATTGACAGAGTTCCTTTACGGATAGCGGTTCTGATTTCGTCTTCTGTGATAGTAGATGGATCATCAAAGAATTTTTCCATCAATACATCGTCGCATTCAGCTACAGCTTCCAACATTTTATCTCTCCATTCCTGAGCTTCATCAAGAAGTTCTGCGGGAATTTCTTCGATACTATAGTCAGCACCCATAGTTTCGTCATGCCAGTAAAGAGCTTTCATCATAACCAAGTCAACGATACCTCTGAATGTTTCTTCAGCACCTACCGGGATTTGGATAGGACAAGGATTAGCACCTAGCATTTCGCGAACCTGACGTACAACTTCGTAATAATTTGCACCCGAACGGTCCATTTTATTCACATAACAAATACGAGGCACTTCGTATTTGTCAGCCTGACGCCAAACTGTTTCTGATTGAGGCTCAACACCTGCTACAGAGTCAAAAGTTGCAATTGTTCCATCCAACACACGTAGTGAACGCTCTACTTCTACAGTAAAGTCAACGTGCCCCGGAGTATCAATCAAGTTTATTTTAAACGTCTCATTATCGTACTTCCATTGAGTAGTGGTAGCAGCAGATGTGATAGTGATACCACGTTCCTGCTCCTGATCCATCCAGTCCATAGTGGCTGTACCATCGTGAGTTTCTCCAATTTTATGAGTTAAGCCTGTATAAAAAAGAATACGTTCTGATGTAGTTGTTTTACCTGCATCAATATGGGCCATGATCCCGATATTTCTGGTATTCCTTAAGCTATCTGCACTTTTTGCCATTGTTTATATCTTGTTCTTTCTTGATTAAAATCTGAAGTGAGCAAATGCACGGTTAGCTTCTGCCATTCTATGCATATCTTCTTTACGTTTGTATGCTCCACCTTGACTATTGAATGCATCAACAATTTCGGCAGCCAATTTGTCAGCCATTGTTTTTCCACCTCTTTTACGAGCGTAAAGGATTAGGTTTTTCATACAGATAGACTCTTTGCGGTCAGGACGAATTTCAGTTGGTACTTGAAATGTTGCACCACCTACACGGCGAGACTTCACTTCTACCTGAGGAGTTACATTCTCCAAAGCAGCTTTCCATATTTCAAGAGAGCTTTTTTCTTCGTTAGGAAGTTTATTTTTTACTACTTCTAACGCTGTATAGAAAATTGTGTATGAAGTACTTTTTTTACCATCATACATCAAGTGGTTTACGAATTTCGTAACTTTTACATCACCGAAAACAGGATCTGGAAGCACCTGTCTTTTCTTTGGTTTTGCTTTTCTCATTGTTTGTTAAAAATTTTGTTCTTGTTTTTGGTTGCCATTTTCCCGTCTTCAACAGTTCCGCCGAACCATTTACTCAACCTATAGTAGCTTACCCAATAAACTTAAAAACACTTTAATACTTGAATTAATTAAAAATGTCGGTTATCGGAATGAAGATTTATTTCTTCTTTCCTCCCTTAGCTGGTGCTGCTGGTGCTGCTTTTCCTGCTTTAGGACGTTTAGCTCCGTACTTTGAACGTCTTTGAGTACGGCCGTTTACACCGGCAGTATCCAATGTTCCGCGAACGATGTGATAACGTACCCCCGGAAGGTCTTTAACACGACCACCTCTAACAAGTACAATTGAGTGCTCTTGCAAATTGTGTCCTTCTCCGGGAATATAAGCATTTACCTCTTTTGAGTTTGTTAAACGTACACGTGCTACTTTACGCATCGCTGAGTTTGGTTTTTTAGGAGTGGTTGTATACACACGCACACAAACACCTCTTCTCTGAGGGCAAGAATCCAGAGCTGGAGACTTACTCTTTTCAACCAAAACAGCCCGTCCTTTTCTTACTAGTTGTTGAATTGTAGGCATTTTTTTAATTTTTAGAACTTAAAAAATTCAATTTATTATTTGGTTAAACTACTACGACATACGACAATAATTAACAGCCAAACACATGAATCCCAAAGAGATACACATGAAGACTGCTCATTAAAGAGTAAATCGAGGTGCAAAAATACAATAAATCAATGAGATATACAACGCCTCACATTCAAAAACTTAAGAAAAAAAACACAGAAACCCGGTTTTCAGTTTCCGATTACAAAAAACGGAGTAGAAATATTCTACCCCGCTTCATAAATCCTCTACTGCCATCTTAGTTTCGGACAGCTCTTCTTTGCCGATGGAAAAGAAACAATAAATAGCACACTACAAAAGCGATCAAAGGCAGTTCGAAGCTTCCGACAGGTGCACCTACAGCTCCCAATTCCGGATTTCCCCAACCATCATTAGGATTGTAGCCTCCATTTGTTCCATCAGCTAAAGTTGGACTATTGGAGGCAATCAGGTTAACTGCTATATTTTCATTGTAATATACCTCCGACGGAAGCATCTGGTTTCCGCCCACATTAACATCTGATCCTTCATTTTGGGCATATGAAGAGCCTGTACATACAAAAAGTATGCATAAAACTTCTACTATAATCTTCATAAATATTACTTATTTAGGAGGCATCAACTTCCCCTCTTTGATATTGTGTCATCATATTGTTACTTTAAATGTATTTTCGCCGTCGGCTGTAGTCACGGTTATCAGATAAGCTCCTTTAAACTGATAAGTATCAAACTCAGCATATGTATTGTTGACTTCGGGTAAATATTTAATCAGTTGTCCCGATACGTTGTATACTCTGACAGACCGTATCATTTGCCCTGATGATTCTATCTCAACTTTACCAGGGGCTTTTCGCACGGAAAAGACACCTCCGGCAGCGAGATGCTCATCAGAAATTCCAGACACCGGCTTTTTACTCAATCTTAAGAAAAAGCGGTCTTCGAGGTTTCCGGACACCGTCTTTTCGAATGAAACAGAAGATACCTTCCGTAGATCATATTCTTTTTTCAACTGTCGATCTTCAAGCACCACTTCGGTATAAGCATCAACAGTCTCGATACCCGATATTTTAATTGTACCGCTTCCGGTTTTCGCAGTTCTTACACCAACAGATACAGTTTGTGTTTCGGCTGTACTACCGATAACATTAATATCAGAAGCAACTTCATCATCCGAAAAAGTATATATCTCGGGAGTCTGATCCCCTGGTGCAAATAGCTTCTTAATATCCTCTCCGACCTTATAATTCAGAGATGCAGACTGATGCAATGCAACTATTGACCGGGAACTGACCCCGGCAAAATCAAGAGTTAGGTTAATAACATTCGACATACCTTCGGATGTTGCGCGAAGCGCTGTTGAAGAAGATACTCCCCCGGTAGAAATATTCGCAGGCTTAAAAGACACTGATTCTGCCCCGGGTTTTGTTTCGATAAAAAAGGACTGCATCGGCGAAACAAACTGTCCTGTAACCGAAGTAGATGTATCGGTTGTTAATCCCGATAATCCACCCCAGGCCTCACTTACACCTCCTAGTATATATGAATAGAATTTGACACCGTCCCAAATGCGATAATATCCATAGACCTTATCGGCATTATCAGCCAGAAACTTATTAAAGTCAAGATAAGACATAAACGGGTTTCCTATTATATTGGTAGCACCAGGGATTACAGGCACAGTAATGCTTCCGTTCGAATAAGACTCTTCGAATGCAAATCTATACCGATTATCCTTTTGATCCGCTGACAGATTCGCATAGTTCGCCACCCATACAAGACTATCAGGAACAGCGGTCTGTACTCCACGCGCTAAAGACTCGGAAGGGTAAAGCCATTCTCCTGTTGATGCGTCATGATAGCTATAAGACACATCACTTCCGTTCGGCAAAAGACGAGGAAAACGATACGGAGTACCTGCGGGAAAGTTCGCATCCGCATAATCATAACCCGGTTCTTTTCCGTTGACCCATAGGGCAAAACCTTTCCCTGCATCGACTTCTTCTTCGAGGTCAGCGAATGGAATCGAAAAATTACCTACCGAATAACCTCTCCGTCCATCCGGGTTCAGATTCGTTTTCACATCGAAATACATCATAAATATTTTGGGAGACATCGCATCCGTCCATGTCATATCGCCATGGTAATCCGCCGAATACATATAACGTAAGGGGGCTGCCAGCATATACCACCTATTACGGTTAAGTAAAAGTTCGACAAATGCTTTTCGATACAATAATCGCTGAACCTGACCGACAGCTGCCCCGCTCTTGAATACTATGTCCCTGCAGGCATCTGCATCTACTAAAGTCGGATAAATATTAGACACTGAAGGAAGCGTCACATCTGTGCACCAGATAGGATATCCTCCTCCGGTTGTTGTCTGCCAGTTAGCCGGATCCGACCACGAATCATTTACAGCAACTGCTTTCCATGTCGCCGAAGATGGATGGACGGTTACCGTTACCGTTCTCATAACAGTCCCTACTCCATCCATTATCGAATAAACCAACTCCCCGGATAAGCTTTCGGTAAACATCGCATGATAAGCTTCATCGAAAGTCGCTTTTTTAACATCACCCAGATATACCGAATAAGCAGGCCCCGGTAGCAAGTCGCTACCGGATATAGTTATATGGACCGGACATTGCGTACATGTTGCATCCGCTATCGCCGCTTTGACAGAAGGCGGAGATGTAACCGTTATACGAACAATTGCCTGATCTTCACCTGCATTGGATTCCGAGATAATATACGTTATATCCGGCATTTGCTGCGGCAGGGACAAACCCGGAACAGACTTGAACACCAGACTTCCTGTTTGACTAATAGACACTACTCCGGCCAAAACTCCATCTTTAAATATCTGGGCAGAGCTCCCCGATGGATATTTCGTCCCATTCACCGTAAAGCTGACTACTGTTAAAGCAGCCCCCTGAACGCTGGGAGAATCATTTGTCAGAATATTAGCAGTAAGTTCCTGATCGGCACGTATCGCATAATAATCATCGACAGCTACCGGACGAGGAGTATCAATACACGTACCCCGTTTCACAAGAGTTATCACATTCGAATACATAGGACAAGCCGATGTAGCAGATGTATATATCGCAAGCCGGTAATCGCCCGGTTCTGTTGTTGTAAACGTGCCCTTGGTCTGTCCTGAAATATCAACAAATACACTATTAACCTTCTTCTGCCACTTGTATAAATAGCCGGTGGTAAAACTACCTACAACCGATCCCGACAAGGTGAACTCAGCTTTACACGACGTGTCTGTAGATGTAATATCCGCTTTTATCTGAGGTATAATAGCTTTCATACTCAGGTTATCGAGTACCAGGTCATTCCCGCCCCCACCTTTCACATTGTTACGGAAAGCAACATACACCGCAGATTCGGACCCCACATTACATGGAGCTATATAGTCGAAATAAGTAGTACCCCATGTAGCTACAGTAGTCAGGTCGATAGTCCGCTTAGGCGTGGCTGTAGTTAATACGGACTGACTACTTTCTATAACAAAAGCTACAGAAGGAGCAATCTCACTAAGGTTGTTCAACCTGGCCAGATCGACACTCATCCGATATACCTGTCCTGACACTACCGGCACTTTTTGCTGATAAAATATCTTGCTCGGATCCATATCCGCATTCACAACCATAAAATAGTTCGTAGGTGACGCCGTATTGGTTTCGTATCTGTCATACATCGTCACCGCCCAGTTATTACTGTTAACGACCGGCAAATTGAGCATCCCTTTTGTAGTAGTGGCTATTACATAGTAACCATCGGTTGGGGCATGAGAGACCAGCTCTCCACTACTTTTGTTGTTCGATGACCGTGGTAAGTAATACGAATTAGAATTATTGTTACCCCTATATGTTTCTGATAACCCCCAGGTGTATGATGTTTGGCTCGAAGTTAAAGGAATACCGATGGTAACGGTCGGATTTGCATTTATAGTTTGTAAAGAATTATTATACCACAGTTTTGTGGCGGGCTGATAATAAGTCCCGATTAACGATGTCGAAACTTTCGGATAGATATGGCTACCTTTCTGATTATCCCCATTCTTCCCTACCGACGAGATAGTCCCAAAATCTCCGTTAACAATTATTTCAGGACCATATATCTGGGCTGAAACATTCAATATCGACAAACCTAATAACAAAGTCAATAACCCCTTTAACTTCTTTCTTTTATCTTTCAAATAATGCATAGCTTTCTCTTGGGGCAAATATATATCTGCCCTGATAATGATTGTATAAGTACATAATAGTTATATAGCATTAACATTTTCGCTTTGTTGAAAAACACATGGAAGTGTTAATCAGAATAGTTAAATACTATCCTAACAGCGCTGAAAACATTAAGCCCACCAGATGATTTTTTCAGAACTTGCTTATCTGAATAATGTGTTATGCCACGAATTATATAAGCAAATCAATTCTACTCAATTTTCTACTACAACAGGTCTTTATACATAATCTATGTTTTTCGTTCAACCTACTAATTACTTTAATTTTGACTTTCTACCTTTAATACTTTAAAAATTTGCTTCTATCCACAAGATATTTTGCAGTAATACCTGTAAAGTTTAAGATTCTTATTGTTTTGTTTAGCTTATTTTAAGAAGAAATATTAACTTTTCTTCTCAAACAAAGATCGCTCCTTTTTATCAAAATTCTAATTTATTAATCATCATTTTTAGTTAACAAGATTTCTATTAGCGAAACAAAGCGCGATAAAGTTGTTTTTTTAGAGAAAACAGCTAAAATCAGTGTCTTTTTTTAGAAAAAAAGGAGATAATAATTTCGAAAAACACTTTTAACTTATCAAAGAAGGCAAAGAGCGCACAGCCTCCCTCTGTTTAGTAAAATACGAGTGACGCTGTCTCTCCCCACTTTGTGTGATTAATGTAGAATACCGTTTTAAGGATTCGATCCATTCCTTCTGGACGCGGCAAATCTCTTCGTTTTGCGACTCGATTGTATTCATCGAATATAATCTTAACAATGCTACTTCAAATTCATTACACTCATAATGAACATAAGAACTATCGAGGCTGATATCGGAAATATAAATCTGAACATCATTCACTCCATTGTATCTTCCTGAGAGGGATGTTTCTTCCAAATCATTGACAAATGCCAACAATTCAGATTTAATTTCATCAAATTCGTCCTGAGTAAAAAGATTTAATTTATAAAAATATGAGATTTCTTTTATAAAAGAGAGAAAAACGCTATGATCCATCACTATTACGATTCTCTGTATCTGGCGCATTTCCTTTATATATAATTTGTGTATATCAAGTATTTTATCGGGAATTTCAAATTCGGAAAAAGACTTATAGTACAAAGATTTTTGAGATTGGTATATCCAACGGTAGAGCCGTAGTTTGGTTAAATTGTGATAAGGCAAAAGAGCCGGAAACGGTAAGGCATTTAATGCCATCCGGAGTACTGAATACGACGACATGCTAAGTTTCCGGAATATATTTGTATATTCGATCATCTTATGGCAATAATCTTCAATCTGAAAATCGGGATCAAAAATACGTAAATCAAAAATAGCTTCGGCCTGGCTTTCGACCCCGACAACCGAGTCCAAAGAAAATCCGAATTTACGTGAAAGAGCCGCTATTTCATCAAAAGTAAAAGCCACTTCTCCCCGGAGTCTCCGGTAAACAGCTTCTTTTCCGATACATAAAGCATCCATTAATTCATTAACTAAAATATCTCCATCTGACATTGACTTTTTAATTGTGCTGATAAGTCGTTCGTGCAGCTTGTTACTTTCTTTCATTATAGATAAAATTATCAGTTTTTATAAAACAGACAGCCCACTTTTCTCTTGACAACAGGTAACACACCCATTGTCCACTCAATAAGAATAAGTGATAAAATGAACTGACTCTGCTATGTTAAGAAGTCAAATTTTGAAGATATAAAGGTATAAATCAATTGAATGCAAAGTTCGACAAATATTTTCAAATACACAAATCTAGAAAGGAATACTAACAAGATCTTTTATTCCTGAAATTGTTCTTTATACAACGAATAGTATTTCCCTTTATCAGCTAACAGTTCGTCATGAGTTCCCTCTTCTATAATTTGCCCGTGTTCCATCACCAAGATTTTGTCTGCATTACGGACTGTCGATAACCTATGTGCTATAATAAAACTGGTACGTCCTGTCATCAGTTGATCCAATCCACGCTGAATAAGCAGTTCGCTCCGGGTATCAATATTACTGGTCGCTTCATCGAGCAACAGTATCGAAGGGTTAGCCACCGCTGCCCGGGCTATATTCAATAACTGGCGCTGCCCCTGGCTAAGGTTAGACCCATCGTTCTCGAGCAAGGTATCATATCCCTGAGGCAAACGCTTGATAAAAGAATGTGCAGCGGTTAACTTTGCTGCTTCAATTACTTCTTCGTCGGTAGCATCAAGACGACCGAAACGGATATTCTCCTTAACAGTTCCGGTAAAGAGATGGGTATCTTGCAGCACGATAGCCATTGACTCGCGCAGACTGCTTCGTTTTATATTCTGTAAAGAGATACCATCAATAGTGATATCCCCTGATTTTATATCGAAAAAACGGGGAAACATATTCAGGATGGTAGTCTTACCGGCTCCCGTCATACCAACCAAAGCTATCGTTTCACCGGGGAGGGCATGTAAAGAAACCCCTTTCAATATTAGCTTTTCGGGTCTGTAACCGAAGTAAACATCGGTCATTTTCACTTCCCCTTTAATATCGGACAGCACAATGGCATTTTCGCAATCTTCTTTTTCGGCAGGCTCATCTATCACCTGAAAAATACGCTCGGCCCCGGCTATAGCTGCCTGTATATTATTATACAAACTGGCCAACTCATTGATAGGGCGACCAAACTGGCGGGAATATTGAAGGAATGCAGCCAAACCACCTACATCGAACCCCCTGTAAATGGCGAGTAAAGCCCCGACAATAGTTATAATCACATAATTCAGCGTATTCAGGTTTTGCATCACAGGCATCATCATCCCCGAATATAGTTGCGCTTTTTCGGACTTAGTTTTCAGCTTCTGATTTAGGATTTCGAAGTCTTGCATCACCTTTTCTTCGTGCCCGAACACTTTAACCACCTTTTGTCCGCTTATCATTTCCTCAATATACCCGTTGACTTCGCCCAATGTTGCCTGCTGGGCTTTAAAGTATTTACGGCTTTGTTTAACAATAATACTTGCACTCAGAAACATCAAAGGGATAGTAATAAAAGTCACTAAAGTCAGTATAGGACTTATATAGATCATCAAGGCGAATATACCGATCAGAGTCAGTGCACTCGACAGGAGATCGGATAGGCTATCGGTCAATACATCACTTATCTTGTCCACATCATTGGTATA
Source organism: Indolivaga macrotermitis (assembly GCF_900128985.1). GTDB lineage: Bacteria > Bacteroidota > Bacteroidia > Bacteroidales > Dysgonomonadaceae > Dysgonomonas_A > Dysgonomonas_A macrotermitis. The sequence goes on from NZ_FQUC01000008.1 coordinate 73,309, forward strand.
ACGGCTCATAAGGTCGCCATGTTGATGCTCGTCAAAATACTTAACAGGTAATATTTCCATTTTCCGGAACAAGTCCATCCGGATACGGGTAACCGTGCGCTGCCCGATCTTGTTCAGCAATCGATATTGAATAAATACAGCAGCAACGCCGCTCAGGTAAACCCCGCCTAATACAACCAGCATTCCTACCAACCCTGTTATATTGCCGGGAAGGATATAGTCATTTATAATAGGGCGCAATAAATAAGAACCTGCCAGATTACACGCTATACTTATCACGATCAGTATACCTATGATAGCTAACAGATGTCTGTCACCCGACAGATACGACATCAGCCGGAAGAAAGTCTTGCGTCCTTCTTTCGGTTTTTCGGTATGTTTATAACTGTCTCCGTGAGCCATTCCTGTCTATATATCTAAAACTAAAGTTACAAAAAGGTTACATACTTATACAATACCTGTATATTTCTTGTCACCTTTCTGTATACTTTGCCACCCACGTTTATCTCTGTATATCAATAAATAAAGCCTCGTAAGGTGACAAAAGTGACACATTTTATACAATTTTATTTTCGGGTCTTCTCTACTTTAAGAAAATATAGGATCAAATACTTTGATCTCCTTTTACTATAGATAAAAAAGGTGCTTTATATTTATACTATCTACTAATACAGCGGTCGGGGTTGCTTTTCATTTTACATCAATCCAAATCGAAGAATCAAGATCCCATTCGACAAAATAAGTGCAGCTGTTATAAAGAGCACCTCTCCCTATGACTGGCTTAAATTCAATAATTGATCAATAGATTGGGATCTACATTCATGTTGGGATTTGCATCCTCTACCGACACAATACTATCAACGATATAACGGGTATATCCTCTCCAAGGTAAAGCACCAAAATATTCTTTGTAATGCAGTTTCACATTCTGGCCGGCCATATTCATCAACTTTTCGGCCAAAGCCTTGTCTTCTACCGAAAATTCAAATTCATTGGACTGTACACCTCCGGTAGCAGCGGCTTTTATTCCGGTCTGAATAAGTTTCCCTTCGTAAGTTTTAAAAACGACACCTTTATACATTACATAGTTAAGCTGTCCGGCTTTGACACTACTCGCTCCGTATGGATAATAGAAGTAAACCCAAAAGGCTCCGGCTCCCAATACGACCAAAACCAATATAATTTTGAAGATGGTCTTTTTCCATGATTTGGTTTGTGTTCCCATATTGTTTTCGAAATTTTATTTTTAGTTAAGTAACAGTAAGCACTAAATACAACATCCCAGAGCTATAACCAGTTCTTGTTATAATTGTTTTTATTTTGAATTCTAGCTTTTGTTTTGCTTCCGGGCATTCTCTTCCCTTCGGCGCTGTTCCAGTTTTTCTTTACGCTCCCTTTCGCGTTGTTTGAGTTGTTCCTTGCGTTCGTTCTCACGGCGTTTCAACTCTTCCTTACGCGCTTTTTCTTTAGCTTTCAGTTCTTGTTGACGTTCTTTACGAGCATCTTCCTTAGCTTTCAGAGCCGCGCGTTTTTCATTTTCATCTGCTTGCTTAGCAGCTTTAATTGCATCCGCAGCGGCCTTCTCTGCCGAACTTATCGAGTCCTGACGGGCTTGTTCAACTCTTTCAGCTGCTTTACGGGCAGCATCTTCTTCGGCTTTCTTCCGTTTTTCTTCTTCTTTTTGTTTTCTCTTTTCTTCTTTTTCGGCAGCCTTTTCTTCTTTTGTCAACTTAGGTTTATCCGAAGATTTAAACAGATTCTTCAAACCTTCCACCGGATTGTCTAATATATCCTGCGCTTTATTTATTAATTCGTCAGCCTTTTCGATCTGATCTTCATCGAGTATTTTATCTACACCTATCGACTGTGTATCATCTTCTTTCTTTATCACTTCCGGTTCCTTCTTAGGAGGAGTCGGAGTTATAGGCGGACGGACAATTTCCGGTTCTTCGGTCTTTTCCTCTTCAAGCGGTTTTGTTTCTTCGGGTACGGTTTCTGCAGGTGCAGCTAAAGCTTTTTCCCTTTGTTGATTCCAATACATAATCAACGGAATCATTTCTTTCGTATAATTCTCTTCAAAGAACAAGAAATATTCGTTCAATGTCTTGCCATTCAGCAATGCTATATAATTGTCGGTTGATATAGGTATAGGAATAATAGACGGATCGAGGCTATCCATCAACGAATTTTTCTCGAATGCCATATCGATATACAATATAACATCTTGGAACGACTTGAACCCGCGTACCTGTAACATCTCGAGAGAATTGGTTTCTGCAAAACTCAAGTCGAATGTCTGGTATACAAATTTCGAGAAATTGTAACTTGCAACATCATATATCAGCTGATTCTTATCTATAGAATTCGATTGGTAAAGGAATACAAGCATATACTCGGCATCGGGATTCGCCACAAAATCTATACCTTCGGCTTCTTCTCCTTCTTTCAGCGCATTACCCAGTTTAAGATCCCAGATCATACCACGCATAGGGCTAGAGTCGGGCGATAACGGACGTCCTTCCAATGCCCCTTTAAGCATTTCCGCAGCCAATTCGGTCACATCTTCTTTCGGATATTTATCGATCAGTTCGGTCAGTTCCTCTTTAAACTTTTCAGCATTATTAGTCTGGGCATAAGTCAACGCATTCAGAAACTTAAATTTCGGAATCAGTACCGACAACGGGTACTTCGTTTTCATCGAATCGTAATTAGCCTGCACCTGAGCAACATTACCCGCCAGATAAGCCTGGTAAGTCTGGTCATACAATCCGGTTTCCAGTTCGTGCATATTGCGGATATTCCATTCGTAGTTTGGATCGGACAGTGCGGCAGCATAGATACTTTCGGGGAATGATCTTAATAACATATTCCGGTAACGGGCTGTCTGCTCGTGATCACCCAAACGCAAGTTGATCAGGAACAATTGATAATAAATTTCTTCTCTGTTAGGAGACAAAATGAAACGGCGTAAGTCTGTCTCGAAAGCGTCGATCGCCAACTGGTAATCACCCAATTTTTCGTTATATATCTTACCCATATTGAAGTAAGCATCTTCAATAATCGTATTCGACTCGCTGATCGCCTGTGGCGTTAATGGAATTTGCTTCAAATAGAAGTCCGGATTGTATTTTTCGGGTAGACCATCCGGTTGGTCTGTCTTTTCTTTCTTCTCTTTTTCCTCAGCCTCTTCTTCTTTATCTTGCTGATTATCTGCCACCAAAGACACCTGTTTATCTTTCCTGCGCCAGTCATCCTCCAGTTTCCGGCCACCCCAACGCTGTTTAAAGGCTACCTTGCCACTATTGACCAATTCTTTATTATAGAAGTAAAAAGTAGAGCTTCCCACCCCTCCGGTCACAGCCGGACCTGTAGGAATATTCGGCGTATTGGGTGTGAATAAGGGATCATTGGGGTTACCTGTAAATGTCGAATTTTCGCGCGACAGTTCTTTCAATTCTTGTTCATCCGCTTTCTTCTGATCGGCAATAATTTTATAGATTACAGCCATACGTTCATCTTCAGGCATTCTGGCAAGCGCTTGCAAACTATCTTGCAAATGCACAGCTTTTACGTATACTACAAGCTCGTCCAATACCTCCGAGCGCAAAGACACTCTCGGATATTGTTCATGCTTCTTACTCAAACCGGCCAAAGCGCCCGAGTAGCAGGGCTGAGCCCTTACATAATCCCGTTGGGCAAAATAGATATCACCTAGTTGGACTTCATTTACTGCCTTATTATAACCGCCCCTAACACTTTTCTCTATTGCTTTCCGGTAGTTTTCGGCAGCTTTGAGCGTATCTCTTTGATTGAGGTATATATTCCCTATCGCAAAGTAAACCTGATCGAGATACTCTTTGTTCTTAGAATCACGGAGCATCTTATTCAGCTTATTCAAAACTTCTTTCCGGTTGACATCATCAACCAGATTGGCCTGTTGTATTTTTGCATTAAAGGTGAACAGATACGGAGTACTCATTCCCATCACTTTATCGAAAGCTTCGTATGCCTTTGCCGAATTTCCCTCCCGGGCATATAACTGCCCCAACAGATAACGCATCCTCATCCTTTGGTATCCATCAGATTCGCTTTTAATGGCTTTCTCCAGATAAGGTATAGCTTCGGTATAATCTTTCTTCCTTAACAGAAAATCGGCATATACGGCATCGTATTCCGATTGTAAACCTGAAGGGACTCCTCCGCTGATCTTTATTTTATGAAAGGTATCTTCCGCCTCGTAGAACCAACCCATTGCAATATATCCCTTAGCAATCCAGATACGGGCCTCGGTAACAACCTCAATATCGTCTTTATACAGACGGGTTACATACGAAAGCGTCGAAACCGACTGCAGGTAATCTTCATTCTGATACTCGGATTTACCTAACAACAACCATGCGTTTTTAAGAAAAGGATTAAATTCCTGCTGTTTCAGCCAGTTCTGGTATTCAACATCTTTCCTTCGTGAAGGGTCACGTTGCGGTTTGGCTTTTATGGAGTGTAGTTTAATAGCCTTTGTCGTTTTATCGACGCTTACATCGAAAGCTCCTCCGGTTTGTTCTTTCAAACCATCTTCTTCGCGCACCGGATAAATATCGAGCAAAAGAGACAAATTATCATTACGGCTCTTCATCTTCTGCTCCAGATTTTCCTTATAGGCTTCTTCGGCATTGAAATAAATATTGTACCGGGTATTGATTTCGTGGTACCAACGGGTATTACGGGTATTCTTTTTGGTCGAACACCCCGCAAACATTATTAAAGTTGCACCTGCTAATATGATATTTCTATATTTCAATCCCCAATCTTTTTTTAAGGAGCAGAATCAAGCACAAATATAATGTATTTATCTGCAAAAACTTTATATTGCCGAGACCAATACATTACATCTCCGATCATATTTTATTGTACATTAGCCATATGAAAAAACATACAATTGCAGGAACTGTTCTTTTATTTTTCACCCTCTTCTCATATTCATTTTGTGGAAGAGGCAATCATTCGCCCGAAAAATCAGCGAAAACAAATTATTCTCGACCCAAAACCGACACCCTAATTATCGGATGCGATTCTTCTATCGGGCATAATTACTATATAGCATTGATAAGTTTTGCTGAAGCAGACTCACTTTCTCCGGAAGGCAATAATACTATTTTGCAGTTTTTACAGGAAACAGATAGTAACCAGTTTAAAGTCATTTTTGAACACGGAATATACTCTCAGACAAAAACTGTTGAATTTACGGATTACAACAATGATGGCATCACCGACATTCTTGTACAACATACATCAAGTGCCAGAAGCAACTGGACATACAACCTCTTTTTAGTATCACCGAACAGAACGAAGCTTACCAAAATACACCATTTCAAAGAAATCCCTAATCCTACATATAATACAGAATATGACATAATCACAAACTACGTCCTATCGGGCGTTAACTATACCCGGTTTTACAAATTGCAAGGAGATTCTGTTTTCGATTACAATATCACGATAGAAGATATCAGATCCGAAGACAAACCCGATGATACGAGCATATACGATTCTTTATTTATAAAAGCCATCTTAAAGATTAAAGGTGAAAATAAAAAAGCACCTCAACCGAAGTAGAAGTGCTTTCTTATGAAATGAGAAAAGATTATTTGGCTGTAACCACTCTCTTTTCTTTAATTCTAGCTTTTTTACCTGTAAGAGCACGAAGGTAGTACAATTTAGCTCTACGAACCTTACCCACTTTGTTTACAGTGATGCTGTCGATAAATGGAGACTCAAGAGGGAAAATTCTTTCCACACCGATATTGTCTGACATTTTACGAACAGTAAAGCGTTTTTTATCGCCATGTCCGGCAATTTTGATAACAACACCGCGATACGACTGTACACGCTCTTTGTTACCTTCTTTGATGCGATATGCTACTGTAACAGTGTCTCCACTTTTAAATTTAGGATGTCCTCCTTCTTTTCCTGTAGCAAATGCTTGTTCTGCAATCTTAATTAAATCCATGATTATTAACAGCTTTTATCTTAAACGATACGTAATATTCACGAGCTCGTCCCGTCAGAGATTACGCAAAGCGGTTGCAAAAATAAAAACAATTCTTATAAAAGACAAATACTTAGCCGCTTTTTCAATATTTAAAACTACTTCCACCTAAAAACTCCCTTAATAACGACGTTGGCGGCATCTCCTTATCGTTGATATAATTGAAGTAACTAAGGAATTTCATCAGGCGATTAGCTTCGGCATATTCGGGAGCCGATTTAGGCACCTGCATTAATATAGGCTCTGCATACTTACGCAAAGCTGCCAGCTCGTATATGATAGCCGAGTTGAACATCACATCGGCATTTTCCTGAAACGGGAATATCCATTTATCTTCCCCCCTGCGCACACTGTTCCAACGCGAAATTGTATCAATTGCCGAATAATTACGGTACTTATAATCCCGGATCAAACGGCGGATCAAACGGTTATCGGTAGTCGGTATCCAGTTATGGTTATCAAGCGAAATCGCTGTAAGGGCTGATACATAAATCAAAAACTTACTCTTATCCGGTATACTGCTTGTCAATTCAGGGTTCAATCCATGAATACCTTCTATAACAAGTACAGTGTGTTTGTTTATCTGCAAATCGTGTCCTTTGTATTCACGCTGACCGGTTGTAAAATTATAGCTGGGCATAGAAACTTTATCCCCTTTCAGCAGGCGGGCCATATCTTCGTTGAATTGCTTCAGGTCAAGAGCATATAACGACTCATAATCATATTCGCCGAATTCATCACGCGGAGTTTGTACCCGGTTCACAAAATAATCATCGAGCGAAATACCCACCGGACGGATACGGTTTACCATCAATTGCACTTCGAGACGCTTACGGAAGGTAGTTTTACCTGATGAAGACGGACCCGAAATGAGTACAATACGCACCCCGTCATCAAAGCGTTTTGCTATCTGAGTCGCTATATCAGCAATAGATTTTTCCTGCAATGCTTCCGACACCTTGACTACGTTAGACATATTGCCTGTACGATTCGCCTTGTTGAGATCACCCACATTATCCAGACCTATAATATTGAGGAAAGACAAATGCTCATTGAATACTTCCTGCATCTTGGGTTGCCTGATGGGGCTCTCCAGTTCGTCCGGATTATCCCGGTTTGGCACCCTTAGCATAAAGCCGCTCATATAAGGTTCTAATTCGAACAACGAGATATAACTTGTTGAAGGCACAAGGCATCCATAGAAATAATCGACATAATGCCCCAAGCGATAATACTTGGCATAGAGCATATCAGAAGTTTCGAGCAATAAAGCCTTATCTTCGAAATGATGCTGGCGGAATAATTCCACAACCTCCTTCGCCTCAGCTTCGAGAGCTTCGAACGGAAGGTCCTCTTTCACCAAGCGTTCCATCTCGCTTTTTATTTTCCATATCTCATCATCGGTCAATGACTCTTTTCCTTGAATGACTCCGTAATATCCTTTGGCAATAGGATGCTCTATACTCATCTGGGCCCGGGGAAATACATTCGATACAGCTTTTGCCAAAATAAAGCAGAGCGAACGCACATAAGTACGCATACCCGACGACTCACTGATATCTACATATTCGATATCCTTCGGTTGATATACTCTGTAATTAAGTGATTCTGTCTTATTATTGACCTTGCAGTTTACTATCAAAAAAGGTTTCTGAATTCCTACTATAGTCTGTGCTTCGAGTAACGAAGTCCCCATGGGCAGATCAAAATATTGCCCGTTATTCTTACAAAAAACTTTTACAGTTTGTTCCATTCTCATAGATAGTTGTTATTCTGCGAATATACTGATTAGTTATTATACTGAAAAGTAACGTCCAAAGTTAGTTAAACAACTTTCAGTTAGTTTTTAACTTTTTAAGGACTTTATTCTTTATCATTCAATACAACCCGATAAAAAGATTACGCCTCCCATTAATAAAGATTAACGGAAGGCATATTATACATATTATATCCTCAGCGGGAATTAAAATTTATCTCCAACAGCCGGATTTTGCTGTTCAATAGAAATTATATCCTATTGTCAGGAAAGCATTGCGGTTATGTATGCCATTACTGCCTTGGGAAACATTCGATAATCCATATTCGTATCCCAAAGTGATGGTGAATTTTTGATAATCGGCAGCCACACCACCTAACAGACCAAAGTCAAAACGCTTTAAAGATTCATCGGAAAACGAATCCATTTTATCTTTTCCACTGTAAAGTTCATATCCTCCGTCCGGTATTCCCATATTTACCGAAGCTGTACCTGTAATCTTACCACCAATGCCATAAGCGATATAAGGGCCCGCCATAAATTTTACACCAAAGTCTTCTGTCACATTTACCTTATAGCCAACTAATACAGGCAATTCGAGATATGTAGCATTCCATGTTGTTTTAACAGAACCTTTATCGGGTATTCCATCCCCATTAAAATCATAATCAATGTCTAAATCTACTTTTGTTCCTTTAGATGAAACATTCAGGCTACTTTGCAGAAAAAAATCATTAGGAAGTTTGTATTCTCCTACTATTCCGAACTGATACCCTACACGTGCTTTGGTATCCGAATGTTCGACACTCATATCCGAAAGATTCATTCCGGCGCGCACTCCCAATGAAAATAATTTATCCTGTGAATAAGAACTTACAGCAATAAAAACAGAAAAGGCAATAAGTAAAATTTTCTTCTTCATAATATCAATAAAATTAGGTTAGTTAATATGCCCTAAAGATATATATTATTCCCACATCTCCAACAGCCTATATAATTATCTGATATTTTTTTCTTCAACAACAGATTCTCCGGCAGCCATATCCCCATTCAGCCATTTCCACGACTCATACATACGTATCCTATCGTCGCCAAGCCGCACTAACTTACTACGGCATTCACCAATACGTATATCTCCTTCAGTATTTATATGCTGATATGTAAAATAAATGCGATCGGCATCGGTAAACTTGCCCACCAGATACCCTTTTTCAATATCTCCGCCCGAATAATGCGCCCATAAGATTTTATTTTCCTGATAGTAATTAAATAAGGTTTCGCCGGAAACTTCGCCATTATCAGAATTAGAAACGGAAGTAAACAAGCGGTTATTCAGATTAAAATCTGCCAGACCTTGTGTTACAGACTCCTTTGTCATAATCTGATAACAAAGTACCCGTCCATTTTCCACAACCTTTTCCTGATATTCTACAGGCACATATCCTCTCTTCAAATATATACCAAAAGCAGGAAGTGAAGAGTCAACACACACTCGGGTATGTTCCCTCCGTATTTTCTCTTCTAAAAAGTCCATGATTGCAGAGCCATACCCTTTTCCGTGATAAACTGGCAATACAAAAACACGGTTCATATATTCCCCGTCAATGGTTCCGGTTGCTACGAAACCATCACCATCAAAAAGAAGATATACTTTTCCTGACTGTATATCTTCTTTTATACTTTCTTTTTTATGATGTTCTAAGAAAAATTCTACAACTTCCTGTGGATAATAATTCGGATAAACGGATGAAATTGTTTCATGTACAATACTCTGAGTAATTTCCAAATCTTCTAAAGATGCCAGCCTTATCATGGGTTAATTTTTCTGCAATATAGTAAACAAACTGGCACAGCGAGAAAATTAAACCTTACTTTTTTCTTTCATTAAAGTCCCAATATAGTAATATTGTATTTTCATCCTTCTAACGACTCTTCGTATTACCAGTTATCTTCGGATGTTTTTAGCCAGACTTTCCACCCTCCAATATAATATATTGAACAAATATCTTTTATATTTGCCTACCTTTCTTTTTACTTGAAAGAATTAGTAACCCAATCATATAAGCAACACTAGTAATTCAGGAAACATATGTATAAGAACAACCATAAAAATTCGACTACAATGAAATTTAGTAATGTAAGATTATTAGTTAAGGATTTTGCTAAATGTTTTAAGTTCTACTCTGAACAACTTGGATTGGAACCGGCTTGGGGTGATGAAAACAGCGGATATGCCAGTTTTAAGGTAGCAGACGGAATAGAAGGTTTAGCTATTTTTGTATCCGATTGGATGGCACCATCTGTAGGTAATGCGAACAAAGAATTGCCTGTAGGATTTCGGGAGAAATCACTTGTATCATTCAGTGTGGATAATGTTGATGACACCTATACAGCTTTGAAAGAAAAGGGTGTGATATTTGTTAATGAACCTACCAGCATGACTGATTGGGGGATGCGCACAGTACATTTGCGCGATCCTGAAGATAATTTAATAGAACTTTTTTCACCATTGGCTCCGGAACAATATAGTGAAGAGCTAATAGAAGAGAATAAAAAATACCAGTAAATAAGGTTTACTCCGGTAGCATTTCACCAATAAGTTGGGTTCGGATCTGCAGGTACAGCATAGCTAATGTTGTACCTGCAGACTACCTGATACCATATTTCCTTGACAGGAATTAGCTAGGAATACAATTGTTTCGCTAGCTCCTACCCACTCATGTTTACTTTTTTCGTTTACCGAAATTCGGATTATAGCTTTTCTGTTTATTCCCTCCGTTACTTCCTGTTCCGGCAGGATACAGTTTAGTCAGTAAATCTTCCCTGTTCAACCGGCGAAGTGATTTTACAATATCGGGCTTATAGTCGTTATTGTACCAGAAGAAATACTTCCGTTGAGCCAGCTTCTGGTCTTTCGTCTTCGGAGTATACACCTTCTCCAATGTATAAGGATGGTAACCTGTATAATATATCTCGGTAGCCAATGTCATGGGCGAAGGGGTAAAATCCTGCACTTGTTCCAGATTAAAACCCAGAGGCTTGGTTTTGACAGCCAGCTCTGCCATATCTACCTCATCACATCCGGGGTGGGACGAAATAAAATATGGTATTATCTGCTGTTTCATCCCATAATCGGCATTTACCTTATCAAAAACCCGCTTAAAATCATAAAACTGCTCGAAGCTGGGCTTACGCATATAATTAAGAACCGTGTCGGATGTATGTTCCGGTGCAACTTTCAGTCGTCCTGACACGTGATTTTTTATCAGTTCATGTGTGTATTCGTCGGTTACTTTATTTATTTCCTCATCATTCGAACGATGCAATAATACATCATAACGGATACCGCTACCGACAAACGATTTTTTGATACCCGGCAAAGCATCTACCGAGCGGTAAATATCGATCAAAGCCGAATGATCCGTATTCAGGTTTTTACATATCCTCGGATGAATACACGATGGACGTCTGCACTTTTCGCATATCGACAAGTCTTTGCCTTTCATCCTATACATATTTGCCGATGGCCCTCCAAGATCACTCAGATATCCTTTAAAATCGGGCATCTCGGTTATTTGCTTCACCTCGTTCAGTATAGACTCTTTCGAACGGGATGCGACAAACTTACCCTGATGGGCCGAAATTGTACAAAATGCACATCCACCAAAACATCCACGATGCATATTCACCGAAAATTTGATCATCTCGAATGCAGGGATTGTCTTCCCTTTATATTTAGGATGAGGCAATCTCGTATAGGGCAGGTCGAAAGATGTATCAATCTCTTTTTCGGTCATGGGTGGATACGGGGGATTTATCACGGCATATTTATCTCCCGCCTTTTGTACAATACGCGATGCTTTCGCCATATTAGACTGTTCTTCTACAATCTTGAAATTCTTGGCTTGCTTCAATTTATCTGACAGGCACTCTTCGTGAGAAAACAACTCTATATCTTTTTCTTCCTTTAAGAAAGACGGCTCGATATATGAAATCTGTTTTACATCTTTCATTTCGGAAATAGTCTGACCATCCCTCAGCCGGCGTACAATTTCCCTGAGAGGCTGTTCACCCATACCATATACCAACATATCTGCCTTCGAATCAAAAAGGATAGACCTTTTCAACTCATCATCCCAATAATCGTAATGAGTGACCCTACGGAGAGAAGCTTCGATACCTCCCAAAACAATCGGTGTATCGGGATAAATCTCTTTCAATATATTCGAATACACAACAGAAGGACGGTCTGGACGCATACCGGGGCGGCTATCGGGTGTGTAAGCATCATCCGAACGAAGCCGCTTATTAGCAGTATAATGATTGATCATCGAATCCATTGCTCCGGCGGAAACACCGAAAAACAAGCGGGGCTTTCCCAATTTACGAAAATCGCGCAAATCGTCACGCCAGTTTGGTTGAGGAACTATCGCCACTCTCAACCCCTCACTTTCAAGTATTCGACCGATAACGGCTGCACCAAATGCAGGATGATCTATATATGCATCGCCCGAGAAAAGTATTACATCCAACTCGTCCCAGCCTCTAAGTTCCATTTCCTTTTTGGTTGTTGGCAACCAATCTGTTAATCTATATTCTTTCATTACGTTACAAAGGTAAACATTATTTGACAGGTAGCAGTTATAATATTTATAAGCACATATTCTATCATAACATACAACAGTATTATTGTAAAGATAGTTTTCGTATACTTGCAGAATCAATTATTCATCTAATTCAGCAGTTGGCTTAGACGTTCTTTTTACTAATATATATTTACTGCATGCAGTCAAAGATTACTTACGCACGATATCACTTACGTCCGTTAGGTTCCGACATCGTCGTAAAGCACGGGGTACCCGTTGTGAGAAAAAAGCGTTAAAAGACAAATAGATGTTGTATTGAACGTTTTTTATTTGTCTTCGCTTTCGAACACGTAACGGGTCGGGCTTGAAGGCGCAGAGTTGATTTTTTGCTTCGTTTTGCATCAAGGCAAAATGAAGAACAAGCCGGAAGGCGCGTTAGTAGAAAATTAAAGGACATAACTCAACTACAGATTAATATTATTCATTTTATCTATGGCTTCAAACGGAATAGCGAGGCTCACTCGTCTCACAACTATAATGACTCTATTACAATCGAGACGGATAATCACTGCACAGAACATTGCCGATAAATTCGGTATAAGTATACGCACTGCTTACCGTGACATCAGGGTACTGGAAGAAGCCGGAATTCCTATTGTAACAGAAGAAGGAAAAGGATATTCACTGATGCAGGGATACCTCCTCCCCCCTGTCATGTTTACCGAAGCCGAAGCCAATGCTCTGGTCACCGCCGAAAAAATCATCGAAACAAATACCGACACCTCACTCAAGAAGAATTATGGAGATGCTATCTCAAAGATAAGGTCGATTATGCGCCACAGTATGAAAGATAAAGCCGATCTTCTAGCTGACCGCATTCAGATACGAAACAACTTCGCAGATAACCAAGCCAGTAATTATCTCTCGCTGTTTCAAACGGCTATTATACACTTCAGGGCAATACAAATCGATTATACTTCAGAAACAGGAGACAGTAGCAAGCGCATTATCGAACCTCTGGCACTATACAGTACTCAGGGAAATTGGGTCTTAATTGCTTTTTGCCGGCTGAGAAAAGAACACAGGGCATTCCGTTTAGACAGAATCAAGTCGCATATTGAGCTCAACGAGTATTTCGCACCTCACAATTTTAGCCTTCAGGATTTTTTTGAAGAATGTAAACAAAAATATTTTTCCACCCCTGACACACCGCTGTCATAAAGCCTAGATACTTTTGTTCCATGTAACAGGCAGGAAACGATCCTGCCGGATAATTAAATAAAAAATCAAACAATATGAACACAAGTATCGAGAAATTTCACATCGCAGGTATTTCAATCAAAACATCGAACGAACCGGGCAAAGGAGAAAAAGATATTCCACAATTATGGGTACGTTTTGTAAAAGATAATATCTCATCTTTAATTACAAATAAAATAAACAACGATATCTATGCCGTATATACCGACTACGTTGGGGATCATACACAGCCATACACAATCATTATCGGGCATAGAGTATCCGATCTCAACAACATTCCGGCAGGAATAAACAGAGTTACAATCGAAACTGGAAACTATGAAAAATTTACAGCAACCGGAAAGATGGAAGATAATGTAGTATTTCTTAAATGGCTGGAAATTTGGAAACAAAACCTCAACAGAAAATACATTACCGATTTCGAAGTTTACAAAGAAGGCTGTTTCCAACAAGCCGAAGCATCCGACAACATTTCAGTAGATATCTTTATCGGGATAAACAGATAAGCAGCATAAAACATAGAAGAAGATAAAACACAGAGGACAATTCAAATGTTAATTAACATTTGAATTGTTCGCGTTTTAAAAGATATTCTTACATTTGAAATATCAGAATATTTTAAACACACAAGGTATCATTTATATGCCTTATACCTGAATCTCAAACACCTTATTCTATGCCATTTGTTATTATAATATTGAGTTTAGCACTACTTATCCTGCTTATATCGCGTTTCAAAGTGAATGCGTTCTTATCTTTTCTGATAGTATCCATACTCGCAGGAATCGCCTTAGGAATCCCTTTAGACAAACTCCCCACTTCCGTGAATAAAGGCATCGGAAGCATTATGGGAGACCTTACCCTCATTATAGTATTAGGAGCAATGCTCGGAAAACTCGTTGCAGAAAGCGGTGCAGCAAAAAAAATCGCCGATGTAATGGTGAATGCTTTTGGGACCAAACATATACAATGGGGATTGATGATTACAGGATTCATAGTCGGCATCCCCCTATTTTACGGTATCGGCTTTGTGCTGCTTGTTCCGCTTATTTTCTCTATTGTGTACCAATATAAATTACCTGCTGTATACATAGGCCTGCCCATGCTTGCCGCATTGTCGGTAACGCATGGCTTTCTGCCGCCCCACCCTTCACCGGTCGCTTTGGTTTCGATGTTCGATGCCAATATGGGAATGACACTGATTTACGGTTTAGCTGTTGCTGTTCCTGCGATCATTCTGGCAGGTCCTCTATTCTCCAAAACGTTGAAGAATATAAAATCGGGACCGGTAACACTCTTCGAACAAAAGGAAACCTCTTCCGATTATAAAACTCCGGGCAAATTCAACAGCTTTGCTACCGCCACATTACCTGTTTTTCTATTGATAATAGTAACGGTAATACCTTATTGCGCCCCCGATTTAGGAGATAAAGCATCTTCGTTAGTTTCATTTATCGGCGCGCCGGCAATAGTCATGCTGCTGGCCGTTATTATCGCAACTTATTCCTTAGGCATTATGCAAGAACGGAAAATACAAAGCATCATGGATATATATGGTGATGCCGTTAAAGACATAGCGATGATACTCCTTATCATTGCCGGGGCGGGTATTTTCAAACAGATAATGGAAGACAGCGGAGTAAGCCAACAATTAGCAGACCTTTTAAAACGACTACCGGTGCACCCTTTAATTTTGGGATGGCTGATAGCCGCAATCATCAGAGGATGTGTAGGTTCGGCTACAGTAGCCGCCCTAACTGCCGCCGGAGTAATATTGCCATTGGTTGTAGCGACTGGAGTAAACCCCAATCTGATGGTACTATCATTAGGTGCAGGCAGCTTAATGTTCTCGCACGTAAACGATGCCGGATTCTGGATGTTTAAAGAATACTTCAACCTGACTATGAAAGACACTCTCAGGTCATGGTCTGTAATGGAAGCCATTGTATCTATTGCCGGACTGATAGGAGTATTATTGCTAAGTCTTATCGTATAACTACTATTAATAACTAAAACATAAATAATAAAGAGTATGTATAACGCTGATGAACAATTCGAAAAACTGGGATTAACCCTGCCTCCTGCACCCACACCGCTTGGAGTTTACAAACCCTATGTTATCGACGGTAAATATTTATATTTGTCGGGGCACGGACCCGTACAGGACGACAAGTCTCTTATTATCGGACGTATAGACAGGGACATTACACCCGAAGAAGGTAAACTGGCAGCACGTCAGGTCGGATTAACTATGTTATCGACTATCAAAACCAATCTGGGCAGCCTCAATAAGGTAAAACGTGTAATAAAAGTACTCGGAATGGTAAACTGCACTCCCGAATTCGAAAAACATCCATATATCATCAACGGATGTAGCGAATTATTTGCCGCCGTATGGGGCGAAGAAAACGGAATAGGCACAAGAAGCGCTGTTGGCTTTGGCTCATTACCTGATAATATCCCTGTCGAAATAGAAGCTTTGTTCGAACTATATTAACATCCACTCGGGGCTTTCCTAATATTCCACGAAAGTCCCGAATATAGAAATCATACATTATGATCGACTGGTACACTGTAAAAGACATCGATCAGATAGACACACCTGCATTGTTGGTCTATCCTGATAAGGTGAAACAAAATATTGATCTTGCCGTACGAATAACGAAAGACATTACCAGACTTCGCCCTCATGTCAAAACCAATAAGATGAGAGAAGTCTGTTCACTGATGCTCGAAGCAGGCATAAACAAATTCAAGTGTGCAACAATCGCAGAGGCCGAGATGTTAGCTATGATCTTGGCTCCGGATGTTCTTCTCGCGTATCAGCCTGTGGGCCCTAAAGCACTACGGCTTATAGAATTAATAAAAGCTTATCCCGGAACAAAGTTTTCGTGCCTGATCGACAATATCAACAATACACAAGTTATATCTGATCTCTGTAAAAATAATGGAGTTAGCATCGACATTTACGTCGACCTCAATGTCGGCATGAACAGAACGGGTATAAAACCCGAAAACACAGAAAATCTAATAAAAGAAATTATCAAATTGCCTAATATCCACATTGTGGGGCTTCACGGATATGACGGGCATATACACGATGAAAGTCCGGAAGAACGGCAAAAAGCGGCAGATATATCTTTCAGTCTAGCTGAAAAAGTGCTTGAAAAAATAAAACCATATTTCGATTATCCTTTGACAATAATCATGGGGGGCACTCCCACTTTTCCGGCACATATCAGCCATGCCAATTGCGAATTGAGCCCCGGAACATTTGTTTTCTGGGATTACGGATACAAGCACATGCTGAAAGATTTACCATTCGAATATGCAGCATTAGTCGCAACCCGCATTATATCTATAGTGGATGAACATCATATATGTGTTGATCTTGGATACAAATCCATCGCCGCCGAAAATCCTTTACCCCGGGTGCATTTTCTGAACGCTCCCGAAGCAATTCCTGTAGCACACAGTGAAGAACATCTGGTACTCGAAGTTCCCGACAGTAAGTCATATACACTCGGGAATGTACTCTATGGTGTACCCAAACATATCTGCCCCACTGTTGCTTTATACGATATTGCAAACACAATCGACAACAACGAAGCTACAGGACAGTGGAAAGTAATAGCCAGAAACAGATTTATAAATTACTAAAACCTTAAATATGCCAAAACCATTTATCATAGATGCACATCTCGACCTCAGCATGAATGCCCTGGAGTGGAACAGAGACCTGCGCTGGAGCGTCGAAGACATAAACAAAAGTGAAACCGGAATGACAGATAAGCCCGACAGGGGCAATGCGACCACTTCACTCCCCGAATTAAGAAAAGGAAATATAGGACTCGTTGTAGCCACACAGATAGGAAGGGTTACTGAAAAGAATAACAACAGACCCGGTGCCGGATGGCACTCGCCACAGCAGGCGTGGGCACAAACACAAGGCCAGCTTGCTTGGTACAAAGCAATGGAAGAAGACGGACAGATGGTGATGATCTGCAATAAAGAGCAGCTCGAAAACCATCTTAACTTATGGATGAACGATGAGCCCAACAACAGTAAACCGATTGGTTATATATTGAGTCTCGAAGGTGCCGATTCGCTCGTAGATATAAGTTATGTAGAACGGGCTTACAATTATGGATTGCGTGCAATAGGACCTGCCCACTACGGACCGGGAAGATATGCCAACGGAACAGACTCTTCGGGCAGGCTTAATGATATGGGAATAGAACTGCTGAAAGAAATGGAGAGACTGAACATGATACTGGATGCAACCCATCTAAATGATGATGCCTTTTGGCATGCACTCGAAATTTTCGGAGGAAATATATGGGCGAGCCACAACAACTGCCGGACATTCGTAGACCATAACAGACAGTTCAGTGATGATATGATAAAAACACTGATAGACCGTGATGCGGTTATAGGAATAGCACTCGACGCATGGATGATGGTTCCGAACTGGCAGAGAGGTGTTTCCAATGCAAAAGACATGAATTGCAGTCTGGATATTATGGTAAATAACATAGACCATGTATGCCAGCTGGCCGGAAATACCGATCATGTAGCCATTGGCAGTGACCTGGACGGAGCATTCGGTACAGAACAATGCCCCTACGACCTTACAACAATCGCCGATCTGCAAAAAATTCCGGCACTCCTGAATAACAGAGGTTACAGCGATATGGATATTGAGAAAATAATGAATGGAAACTGGATCCGGTTTATGAAAAAGGTACTTTAAGCACACTTACCGACAACACTCAAAAAAAAGGCGGAGAACATATTTTATACATCCTTCGCCTTTTACTTTTATAGCAAAAACGTTTAATCCAACTTCACCATACGTGAGCCATCAGGCTGTTCTGTGATATAAACATTCACAACATCGTGCGGTAATAGGGAATCAACCAACTGAGGCCATTCAATAAAACAAATACTTCCACTATAAAAATAGTCTTCATATCCAAAGTCAAAAGCTTCCGACTCATCTTTAATACGGTAAAAATCAAAGTGGTATATCAATTCTCCCGTATTAGACCGATACTCATTAATAATAGCGAAAGTAGGGCTGTTAATCACATCTTCGACACCCAGTTTTTCGCAAATGGCTTTAATAAAGGTCGTTTTTCCGGCTCCCATTTCTCCATGAAATGCAAAAACCGTATTATCACCCATTTGTTTTACGAATTCAGTTGCCGCTTCACCGATAGAATCGAGGGTCTTTATTTCTATATTCATCTGTATATCTGATTATTTCTATCTAAAAAAAACAATTCTCATTTAGGATTCAATGTTACCAACGGAACCAACATTTCTTCTAACGAAACCCCTCCATGCTGGAATGTATCGACATAATACGACACATAATAATTGTAGTTATTAGGATAAGCAAAGAAATCGTCATTCAATGCAAAAATATATTTACTACTCAGGTTGGGTGTAGGCAGACCAAACTGAGACGGATTACGGGATTCAAATACCTTTTTATAATTATAATCGAGATTCTTCCCCACCTTATACCTCAGGTTCGAATTAGTCATCTTATCACCGATAACCTTTAACGGATTTTTCACCCTGATTGTTCCGTGATCAGTTGTCAAAATCACCTTATATCCCATTTCGGCTATTTTCTTAAACAGGTCACTGGTACTCGAATGTCTGAACCACGAACGGGTAAGCGAACGGTAAGCAGCCTCATTCGATGCCAGTTCACGAATCATTTGCGAATCGGTACGCGCATGTGAAAGCATATCCACAAAATTCACGACTATCACATTCAACTGATTATTCTGCAACGAATTAAGATTTTGCACCATTCTATTACCATAAGCCGAAGTATGCACTTTGTTATAAGAAAATGAATAATTTTTCCTGAGCCGATCTAATTGTTTTTGGATAAACAGTTCTTCATTCAGGTTTTTACCCTCTTCTTCGGTATCTTCCACCCAAAGGTCGGGATAAAGCTGCGCTATCTGTGCAGGCATAAGACCCGAAAAGATAGAGTTCCGCGCATACTGAGTTGCAGTCGGTAAAATAGACATATACATATCTTCCTCGAATGTAAAATCAGCCGCAAGCATATCTTTTATAGCAGCCCATTGGTCGAACCGGAAATTATCTATAAGCACAAAGAATATCTTTTCGCCATTATCCAACATCGGGAATACCCGCTTCTTCATTAAGTCGGGGCTTATCAAAGGACGGTCTTCCGGACTATTTACCCACAACTCGTAATTCTTCTTGATAAATTTCATAAACGAGTTATTGGCATCTTGTTTCTGGGCGATAATCAAATCTAACAATGGATTTTGCATCGCCGTAAGTTCCAGCTCCCAATAAACGAGTTTACGGTACACATCCGCCCAATCTTCGAATGTATTGGCAAAACCTATCTGAGTACCAATCTTATTAAACTCCTCCCGATAACCTTCCACTGTAGCCTCGGTAACTATGTCATTTTTATGAAGGTTCTTTTTTATCGAAGATAATATCTGATTCGGATTGACAGGCTTAATCAGATAGTCGGCTATCTTTTTCCCGATTGCATCTGTCATGATCCCCTCGTCTTCGCTTTTTGTAATCATAATTACCGGAAGATTAGGATCAATTTCTTTGATCTTACTTAAAGTTTGCAGACCAGTCAACCCCGGCATATTTTCATCAAGAAAAACCAGATCAAAACTTTCGGACGAACAACAATCCAAAGCATCCTGACCACTATTTACAGTGACTACTTCATACCCCTTATCTTCTAAAAAAAAGACATGGGGTCTAAGTAGTTCTATCTCGTCATCAGCCCAAAGTATGCGGTATCTTTTCATATCATTCAATGTTGCAAATCATTATCAAAGTTAATGATTTTAAAGTTCAGAACACACATAAAACGAAGCCCCTTTCGTTTTTTAATTTTCATTTTCAGAACATTTATTTATATTTGTGCAACGAATGAAAGAGTAAAAGCTTTTATTCATTATTAAAAATAGCCTTTTACAGAAGAAATTCATGGCAAATATTTTCACATATAAAACATCTTACAAAAACCTAAATTTTAACAATTCAGGCTTGTTTTTATGTGCTGAAATATTAGAGAGAGAGAGAGAGAGAGAGAGAGAGAGAGAGACGCATCCAGAGCGTTAACTAAACAAAAAGTTTTATTGTGTCAAAATAACGGAGCATTTTTTTATGCATTCGTTCATTTTGTCGTATATATCCATTTCCAGATCATTATTCAGATAAGTTGGCTCGGCAAGCTGTGTCGGGTAGAATCATTGTTGTTTTGTTGTCGTTCGAAAACTACAGCGGATAACAGTTTGCCTGTCAGTCAACAATCTGTTGCAGCAGGGTGCAGTGTTTGCATCTTGCTGCTTTCTTGTTTTAGAATTAATAACTTAATCAATACTGTCTTAAATACAAAGACACGAAAATATATAGGGGTAAGGCTTTGCTTTACCTACCAATACTACATTCAAAAACAATTACTCTTTATAATAACAACAGCAGAGTCTGTGACTCTAAAACAACAACTCAAAATGGCATTAAAAAAAGTAACTCTATTTCTAGCTATCAACTTCTTTGTCTTAGCTAATATTAACGCTCAAGTAGGCATTAATACAAAAAAACCATTAGGATGGTTCCATATAGACACTAATGGCAATACAGAAGGAACAACCCTAGCTCCGACCAATGATTCCGACGATGTAATAATTACATTTGATGGCAATATGGGCATTGGAACTGCCTTGCCAACCAATAAACTGACTATAGTATCGACAGGAACAAACACTGGTCTACATCTGCCCAACGGAGCAGGTACTGGCAAAGTCTTGACTTCAGATGCTTATGGGAATGGAGTATGGAATCAGCCAGGCTTTAGCGAATTTACAAATATACCTCAAACAGCAAGCCAAGTAACTTTGGCTGCAGGTACCCACTTTATAAATTCAGGACTATCTTTCAATTTCCCGATAGAGGGAACTTATTCCGTTACACTTCAATGTAGAATGACAGCTAATATAACAGGTAGAAGTGTTATAACAGATAGGCCTGTCCTACAAATATTACCAAATATAGAGGCAGCGACCGACATAAGTACGGCATGGAGCTCAGGCTCTATAAATGCGAGATTTACAGGATCATACGAAATCATGAGCATTGCCCGTACCTTAGAACCCGCTACGACATCAAACGAATATCGATTCATCTTCAGTCAAAATATGCAAGTGACTACACTAACAGGACTCAAAGCAACCCTTGTTGTATATATCCGATGCAGTGAGACCGTGACATTAACCTTCAACTATGGAACCCCCACCCCAACAACAGTAAGTCCGCAAACTATAGGAGGATCTTTTATCCGTATTAATTAACTGCTAGTTATAAGTTAATATTATAATAACAAAGAATAGCTACAATGAAAAAAATAATTTTATATCTATATTTATCATTATCTATTGGTATTATTGCACATGCTCAAATAGGAGTCAATACCGAAAGTCCTATCGGCATATTCAATATAGATCCAAAAGGTAACAATAACTCGGAACAAACTGGCAAATCTGATGATGATGTAGTTATATTAACCAATGGCAATATGGGTATAGGCACAACTACCCCATCTAACAAATTAACCATTGTACCAGCGACAAATGCGACAAATACTAACGCGGGATTACAACTGACCAACAACGCAGCAAATGACAGAGTACTAACTTCGGATATTAATGGTAATGCACAATGGACCGGCACTCATTTTAGTGAATTTACAATACGAAATCGAACAAGTACTAATCTCGATGCCACTCCTGCTCAGCTAAAATACGTTACTGGTCTATCTTTTACTTTTCCTAGTGAAGGAACTTACTCTGTAACATTACAATGTATAATGAGGAGAGTCTCGGGAACGTTAAATTTAACGGACAGACCTGTTCTTCAAATATTACCTAATGTACCAACAAGTGCAACTGCTGCCGAAATGGAGTCCATCTGGTCTTCCAATACAGAAGATTCAAGATTTTTAGGATCATACGAAATTATGGGCTATCCCAGAAATCTAGCTGCTGCCACAAATACCGAGTATCGCTTCATTTTTAGTGAAAATTTAATAGTTACTCAGGCTACAGGACTGACAGCATACCTTATCGTACACATGTATGTCGCCGAAAACCAGACTTTTCAATTTCAGTTTGGGACACCCAGCACAGGAGATAATACCGAACCCCAGACAGTTGGATGTTCTTTTATAAAAATCAATTAACACCGGTTACTATAATACAACAGAAAACAATTTAGAGAAACCTGACGCTCAATGACTTTTTAATCGATAAATTTGGACTACTTATATTTTTACATTATATTTGCATCGAAAATCGTAAGAGGAGAAGGCTAAGGCTTTCTCTTTTTTGTTCATAAATATAAAAATGATAGACAAAGCTCAGATAAAAGACATAGTAGATGAGTATCTATTAAATTCGGATACATTCCTTGTTGACATTGCGGTCAGAGCCGGCAACATTATAGTTGTGGAGATAGATAGCAAAGAAGGCGTCAGTATCGATGAATGTATCAAATTAAGCAAGGAAATAGAGTCTCATTTCGACCGCGAGGTCGAAGATTTCGAACTCGAAGTAGGTTCCGCGGGAGTAACCTCACCTTTCAAGATACAAAAACAGTACGAAAAGAATATCGGAAACGAAGTAGAAGTACTGACCAAAGACGGAAAAAAACTGTCAGGGATATTAAAAAGCTGTGACAATACAGCTTTTGTTGTCACTATCTCTAAAATGGAAAAACCGGAAGGAGCTAAACGTAAAGTAGAAGTTCAGGAAGACCTGACCTTCGGATACGATGAAGTAAAATATACAAAATATCTAATTAGATTTAAATAACATGGCTAAGAAAGAAGTTATAAACATGATCGATACCTTTTCAGAATTTAAGGAACTGAAAAGCATCGACCGTATGACAATGATAAGTGTGCTTGAGGACTCATTCCGCAACGTTATTGCCAAAATGTTCGGAACAGACGAGAACTACGATGTCATCATCAACCCTGATAAGGGAGACCTTGAAATATGGCGCAACCGCACCATAGTGGAAGATGAAGAATTGGAAGATCCCAACACCGAAATATCTCTTACCGAAGCCAAAAAGATAGATGAAGATTTTGAAGTCGGCGAAGATGTTACCGACGAAGTATTCTTTGAAGATTTCGGACGCAGGGCGATTCTGAACCTTCGTCAGACGTTGGCATCCAAGATACTCGAGCTTCAAAAAGATTCACTATATAATAAATATAAAGAAAAAATCGGAGAAATCGTCTCCGGTGAGGTGTATCAAATATGGAAAAAAGAAATACTTCTTCTTGACGATGAGAAAGAAGAACTTCTTTTACCGAAAACAGAGCAAATTCCGAGCGACTTCTTCCGTAAAGGAGAACACGTAAGAGCCGTAGTGGAACGTGTTGACAATAAAAACAATAACCCAAAGATTATTTTATCGCGTACATCTCCGGTATTCCTCGAAAGACTATTCGAGTTGGAAGTACCCGAAATAAACGACGGGCTTATCACTATCAAAAACATCGCGCGTATACCGGGCGAAAGAGCAAAAGTAGCCGTTGAATCATACGACGACCGTATTGATCCGGTTGGAGCTTGCGTAGGTATGAAAGGTTCGCGTATACACGGTATCGTTCGTGAGTTAAGAAACGAAAACATCGATATCATCAACTATACTTCAAACATGAATCTGTATATACAGCGTGCATTGAGTCCTGCCAAGATCACAACGATCAAGCTTAACGAAGAGGAAAGAAGAGCCGAAGTATTCCTTCGTCCCGAAGAAGTATCTCTTGCTATCGGTAAAGGCGGATTAAATATCAAGCTCGCAAGTATGTTGACAGGATATGTGATTGATGTATACCGAGATATTGACGACTTCGACGAAGAAGATATCTATTTGGATGAATTCCGCGACGAAATCGATGAATGGGTAATCGAACAGTTGAAAAAACTAGGATACGTAACAGCAAAAGCCGTTCTGGGTGTAGACAAAGAAACACTGGCCAAAGAGGCCGACTTGGAAGAGGATACAGTAGACGAACTATTTGCCATCTTAAGTGCCGAGTTTGAGGACGAAGAATAATACTTATTTGGTATTTCTATGATTTCTTAATACTTTTGTGTAAATAAATATCGACACAAGTAAGAAATCTATCCTTTTCATACTGTTCATATTTCATGACTTAAAAAAAACGTATGTCTATAAGATTAATAAAAGTTTCAAAAGATTTGAATGTAGGAATCAGCAGCCTTGTTGAATTCTTGCAGAAGAAAGGGTTTGCCATCGAGGCTAATCCTAATACGAAGATTGAAGATGAACAATACGATCTGCTCATAGCAGAGTTTGGCAAGGATAAAAAATTTAAACTGGCTTCAGACCGCAACAAAGAACTACAAAAAGAAAAGCGGAAAGAGGCTCAACAAGAATATGCTGAAGTGCAAGCTCCGGCAGCACCTCCCGTAGTTGAGGAAATAAAAGTTGAGATCCCTGAGGACATTAAACCACACATCCAAGTCATAGACAAGATAGATCTTGACAACTTGAACAAACCGAAAAGCACACCAGTCAAGGATCCTATACAAGAAGAAAAGGAAGAAGAAACTATTATCGAATCAGTGATAAATCAACCAGAAGAAGATATAAAAGCTGCCCCCGAAGTGGAACAGCAGATCGAAAAAGAAATACCTGTTGTTCCGGAAGCTAACACAGAAGCGCCTAAAGAAGAAGCGCCTGTAGCTGAACCAGAAAAAACAGAGACACCTCAGAACGAGGAAGGAAACCAGGCGAAAGCATCTGACGATGACGATGATGTATTCAGACTGAAAAGCCCGACATTGAAGTCGAACATCGTAGTAAAAGGTACCATCGACCTTAGTGCTATCAATGACAAAACCCGTCCTGCCAAAAAGACTAAGGCTGAAAAGCGTAAAGAACGCATGGACAAAGAATTGTCTGATACTAAAAAGGTAAAAGAAAATACCGTAAAACTCCTGAAAAAAGAAAGTGTCGATGAACAGAAGAAAGGAGTTCAAAACGCCGACGACGACGCCTCTAAAAAGAAAAGAGCACGTATCAAAAAAGGAAAAGTTGATATCGAAAAAGGTGTTCCCGGCGGAGGTCAACCAACTGTCAACAGAGACAGGTCTAAACAACCTCATCTTCGTAAACCGGGACAACCGGCTATCAGGACGGAGGTAAGTGAAGAAGATGTTCAGAAACAAATAAAAGAAACTCTGGCCCGCCTTACAAGTAAAGGAGGTAAAAACAAGGGTTCTAAATACCGTAAAGAAAAAAGAGAAGCCAATTCTAACAGGCAACAGGCAGAACAAGAACAACAAGAACTCGAAAGCAGAGTTCTTAAAATAACAGAATTCGTTACAGCCAACGATTTGGCAAGTATGATGAATGTTCCGGTTGTTCAGGTTATTTCAACCTGTATGAGTATCGGTATGATGGTTTCGATCAACCAGCGTCTGGATGCAGAAACAATTAATATTGTTGCTGAAGAATTTGGTTTCAAAACCCAGTATGTAAGTGCCGAGGTTGTAGAAGCTATAGCCGAAGAAGAAGACCGGGAAGAAGACTTGGAACCACGCGCTCCTATTGTAACTGTAATGGGACACGTTGACCACGGTAAAACATCATTACTTGATAATATCCGTCAAACCAATGTGATTGCCGGTGAAGCCGGAGGTATTACACAGCACATCGGTGCATACAACGTAAAATTGAAAGACGGACGCCGTATCACATTCTTAGATACTCCGGGTCACGAAGCATTTACAGCCATGCGTGCCCGTGGAGCTCAGGTAACAGATATCGCAATTATTATAGTAGCAGCCGACGACAGTGTCATGCCACAGACTATAGAAGCGATCAATCACGCTACGGCAGCAGGTGTTCCTATCGTATTCGCTATTAATAAGATTGATAAACCATCTGCAAACCCCGACAAGATAAAAGAAACTCTTGCCAGCATGAATTACCTTGTGGAAGAATGGGGTGGTAAATACCAATCTCAAGATATATCAGCTAAACAAGGTCTTGGTGTAGATGAACTACTAGAAAAGGTTCTTCTGGAAGCCGAGTTGCTTGAACTAAAAGCTAATCCGAATAAACGTGCAACAGGTTCCGTTATTGAGTCATCACTCGACAAAGGCCGCGGATATATTTCTACTGTACTCGTTCAGAACGGAACACTGAAACAAGGAGATATTGTTCTTGCAGGAACTTATTTCGGGCGTGTGAAAGCGATGTTCAACGAACGTAACCAACGTACCGAAGCAGCTGCACCATCAGCTCCGGCATTAATACTCGGTTTGAATGGAGCACCTCAGGCAGGGGATATTTTCCATGTACTGGAAAGTGAACAGGAAGCACGTGATATTGCTACCAAACGTGAACAATTGCAACGTGAGCAAGGCTTACGTACTCAGAAAATACTTACTCTGGACGATATAGGCCGTCGTATAGCCATCGGAAACTTCCAGCAGCTGAACGTTATTGTAAAAGGAGACGTGGACGGATCTGTTGAAGCTCTATCTGACTCATTGATACGTCTGTCGACAGAAGAAATACAAGTAAATGTAATACATAAAGCAGTAGGAGCGATTTCTGAATCAGATATAACTTTGGCAGCTGCATCAGATGCAATCGTTATCGGATTCCAGGTGCGCCCATCAATGGCTGCACGTAGATCGGCCGAAAAAGACGGAGTCGAAATACGTCTGTATTCAATCATTTACGACGCTATAGACGAAGTGAAATCAGCGATGGAAGGTATGTTATCTCCTGAAATCAAAGAAGAAATTACCGCTAACGTTGAAGTACGCGAAGTATTTAAAATCACCAAAGTCGGTACCGTTGCCGGATGTATGGTTAAAGAAGGTAAGATCAAAAGATCTAATAAAATCCGTCTTATCCGCGATGGCATCGTAATATATTCCGGAGATCTGGGCTCATTGAAACGTTTCAAAGACGATGTAAAAGAAGTTGCCTTCGGATACGAATGTGGTTTGAATATTCACAACTACAACGATATCAAAGTTGGCGATATAATTGAAGCATTCGAAGAAATAGAAGTAAAGAAAACATTATAATAAAAAAGATTTATTATATTTGTAAGCATAACCTAAAGAACCAATTGATAGTTGTAACCAAGCAATCATGCCTTGAAATCGGTGGTATCAACCGTACCACCGAAACACACAACTATCAATCAGGTCAGAGGTTGAATCCTACAGTATAAAGTCTTACATTTCTCTATCAATATTTTCCTGTAATAATCTGAAGACAATGATTAAGAAGATTATTTTTCCTACTCTACTTATTTTAGCATTAGTATGTAGCAACAAGCTTCAGGCACAGACCTCAGACAAAATTGCATATATTAATTCTGTTGAATTATTAGAATCTGTACCCGGAAAAATTGAAGCTACAAAAGCCATCGAAGAGTTAAATAAAAAATATAAAGATGAACTGGCTATAATGCAAAATGAGTATAATACTAAATATACTAATTTTTTGGCCAATCAAAATAATCTTGCCGAAAGCATTAAGCTTCGTCGTATGCAGGAGCTTTACGAATTGGAACAAAACATAAACCGCTTTATAAAAGTGGCTCAGGAAGATGTAGAAAGCCAGCAAAAGCAATTAATAGAACCTTTGAAAGAAAAGATGCAGGAAGCCATTCGCCAGATAGGAATGGAGCAAGGCTATACTTGCATATACGACGCATCGAATCCGGCTATTGCATTTATAACTCCGGACGCAATAGATGCCAATTCACTGGTAAGATCCAAACTACTACAAGGCAGAAGATAAGATCAGCCTGATTTTATTCCCTACATACAGATAGATTTATGCAAAAAAACTTAAAACCGGGATCTATTGGGGTTTTCGATTCAGGATACGGAGGTCTTACGATCCTTTCAGAAATACAAAAATTACTACCCGAATATGACTATATGTACCTTGGAGACAATTCGAGGGCACCGTATGGTTCACGGTCATTCGACATTGTTTACGAATTCACTAAACAAGCTGTATTAGCGTTATTTGCCAGAGGATGTAACCTTGTTATACTGGCTTGCAACACTGCTTCGGCTAAAGCCTTACGGACCATACAACAGAATGACCTTCCACATATCGACCCACGGAAAAGAGTACTGGGTATCATCCGTCCCACTGCCGAGATTGTAGGACAAATCACACAAACCAGACATATCGGAATTGTAGGGACACAAGGTACAATTCAATCAGAATCATATCCCCTCGAAATCCGGAAAATATATCCGGACATCGTAGTCAATTCCCTTCCCTGTCCTATGTGGGTACCTTTGGTCGAAAACAATGAGTATGACAAGCCCGGTGCCGATTATTTTGTAAGACAGGGCATCGATGATATACTTGCTAAAGATAACGCTATAGACACTCTTATTCTAGGCTGTACACATTATCCTCTCCTACTTGATAAGATCAAAAAAATATCACCTCCAGACTTAAATATAATTTCGCAAGGAGAGTATATTGCCGAAAGCCTGAAAGATTATCTTAACAGGCACCCCGAAATGGATATACTTTGTTCAAAAGGCTCCAATACGAAATACTTTACCACTGAATCTTCGACAAAATTCAAAGAGTCGGCAAGTATTTTCCTTAATAAAGAAATAGAAGCCGAAAGAATAAGCCTCGATTAAATAATTTTACTGGAAATTTTGCGAAAGATATAACTAGTATTGAATAAATAGTATAGTGTTATTTAACCACTATCTTTTTAGTTATATTATCGGATTTAAGGATATAATATCCTTTAGGTAGGTTTACACGGCTCGAACAAACTCCATTATTTACAACAAAAGTAGTCATTTTAGAGCCTAATATATTGAAAACTTCAACAACTCCATCCTGAGGTAAATTCAGAACAGAAACTTTTTCTCCATTAATAACAACCTCAATCCCTTGATGATCATTATCAAAAGAATCCTTATCTCCTCCTTTTTGAGCAAATCCCAAAAGAGGTAAAGAGGTAAGCATTAGAATAAGTATTATTTTATTAAAAGATTTCATCTGTTCTACGTGTAGTGCAAATATACTAATTTTTGAAAAAAATACGGCTTGTTGATAAATATTTTTCCTATTATTTATAATTTTTCCACAATTGCTTCGTTTGCAAGTATTACATGAGGAAATATCTCTTGTGCTTCCTTCTTAAATAAGCTATCATCATCGTACCTTGATGAATAATGCCCGATCATCAGTTTCTTCACATTAGCCATTTTTGCTATAGTAGCAGCCTGGCGGGCAGTACTATGACGGGTAATCTGTGCACGGGCAGCATTATCTTCCAGAAATGTCGCTTCATGATACAATAGATCCGCATCTTTTATAATAGGAACAATATCCTCTTTATAAGCAGTATCCGAGCAGTATGCATACTTCCGGGCATGCACTTTAGGATGTGTCAGCCGCGAGTTGGGTATTACTTCACCTGACGCCATAATAAAATCCTTTCCTTTTTTTATATCCGGTAAATCTTTTACAGGAATATCATAAAAACGAATCATATCACTCTTTAGGTTAAGATCATAATCGGCCTCCTCAAAAAGAAACCCGGCACAAGGCATTCTATGATCTAAAGGGATAGTGCTGACTTTTACTGAACGATCTTCATATATCACTTCATTTTTAGTCGGATCAAAAGATTCTATAATAACCTTGTATGACATTCCCTGACAAAAAAAGTTTAACTGTGGGCGCAGTACTTCTTCCAGTTCTGCTACTGCATGAATAGTTAAGTTTCCTGTTCTTCCAAGTAGGCCCAGAGTTGAGATCAGTCCGATTAGTCCAAAACAATGGTCACCATGTAAATGTGATATAAAGATATGGCTGAGACGTCCAAAAGATAAGCGGGCACGGCGAAACTCAAGTTGAGTACCCTCACCGCAATCTATCAGAAATAACTTCTCCCGTATATTTAAAACCTGGGCAGACGGCACATGTTTCATTGTAGGCAAAGCCGAGCCACAGCCAAGTATGTGAAGTTCAAATTTATTCATTCAATATGTATCAACTTATGCACCTGCAAGCTTAATGTCCACCTCGGATCAAGTTTAACCTGCTCTACACAATAATTAATATTTTCGGTATTGGGTACATCCCCATCGAATATAGGACTGATAAAATACTTATCAGCTTTCGGAAAAATAGCAATATCCGGTAAAACATCACCTGTTTGCAAAGGAATACGAATCTCATCAACCTTCGGTATAAGGTCTTTTATCCTCGAATAATTCTGCTTGGGACTGCATGTTATATAATCAATCAAGGTGGGTACACGCTTAGTTCCATTAGTCTCTATAGCCTGCTTATAACCATGTTCTTTAAAGAAAGCCAGATACTCGTTCTTTAATTGTATAGTAGGCTCACCGCCTGTCCATATAATCCACTTACAAGGGTATCGACTTATTATTCCCAATATTTCGTCAAGAGACATATCATCTCCGTCAGCAAAATCCGTATCACAAAATGAACATGCCAGATTACACTTAGTCAGGCGGATAAAAATAGACGGTTCGCCTACCCTTCCCCCCTCACCTTGCAGCGAGTAAAATATTTCATTTACCGTCAGCTTCATATATGGCGGTAGTTTTAGGAGTTTCGGATACTTCCACTGCATATATCTGTGGTGCCTGCTTTACAAAAATTTCATAAAGCTTGCGGGCGATATTTTCGGCAGTAGGGTTTACATCAAATATGTCATTCAGATGCCTGTGATCCAGCACATCATCTATATACTTTTTAATAAAACTCAATTCACGGTAATCTTTAACAAAACCGACCTCATTCAGTTCTGCAGATTTCAGGTGAACGGTAATAATATAATTATGTCCATGCATCCGGCTGCAAGGATGATCCCCCGACAAACCCTCGAGGATATGCGATGCCGAAAATGCAAATTGCTTACTTATCTTATACATAATTTTCAACTTAATTAACTATGGGACTGTATATAAAAAACAGTCTGTATATAAAATTTATCAGTTTAAACTAATATCAGTCCAAACCGGATAGTGGTCTGAGAATTTAACCCTGTCAACCGTAGTATTGTATGCTTTTATATTCTTTGAATGAAGTATAAAATCGATCCTGAACCAAAAATAATTTTCGTGATACGTAATCCTCGGGCCAAATCCCGTTTCAACATACGAATCTACCAAATCTTTCGATATAGTGCGATATGCATACGATATAGGGGTGTCATTAAAATCGCCGCAAACAATTGTCGCATCTGTATTCTGTTCACTTACATAATGAGCTATTAAGTCGGCCTGAGGGGCTCTTACCTTATAAGCTCCGCCTAGTTTCTTCTCCAAACTATATGCCACTTCATCAATCATCTGCGAATCGCGCTGCTTAAGAAGTTTTTTGTATAATTGTTTGTCATTCGAGGTCAAGCGGTTCGATTCCAAATGTACATTTATCAAACTGACCCGTTTTCCGTCTACTTCTATTTCGTATAATACAGCTCCGTTATCACTGGTAACGATAGGAATAACCTGTACATTCTTTATAGGGTATTTCGACATGCAGAATAACCCGTAATCAAACCTCGAAGAGGGCCGGAGCAATGTCATCGAATGATACGGATACTTTTTAAGAGCCTTCAACAGATTACGAGTATTGGTCTTTGCACCCCATGTAACATTCAGATATTCCTGCATACAAATTATATCCGGATCAACGGATTGAATATATTCTATCATAGGATGATTCTTATCCCATCCCCGGTTTACATCCCACGCAAATCCTCTTACATTATAAGTCATTATTCTTAATGATTTTTCAGGAGCTTTTGATGAGAAGATATTTACGGGAAAATAGGCCGTAATTGGATTATAACAAATCAGGATTACAAGAATATTAACCGCTACAAATTTCCATTTCCGTGTAAAACACCACAGGAGTAAAAAAGCAATACTAGCCACAAAAGTAAAGGCAAAACCCAATCCCAGATATGCAAAAACAGAGAATCTTTCAGGTGAGACATTCCAAGTAAGAAATGCTGACAATAAGATTACCAGTACAAATATATTTATACTGAAAAGAATTGACTTTAATGCCTTCCGGAAATACTGATAATAACGATTATTTGTTACTTGCATCGAATAATTTCTTTTTCTCGTCGCTGCTCAGACTGCTATAACCCGATTGCTTTATTTTATCCAGAATAGCATCTATTTGCTCTTCAGTGTTATGGCGTTGCTGGTTATACTCTTCATCTGTTTTTTCTTTTCTATATGTAACACGCATACGAGGCGATGGTTTAAATAGATTTACGACTTTATCGATAACCATATTAAACCATTTAGTAATATCGCGCCCTTTCAGATACTGTGTCGCAAAAAGATAGCCGAATAAAGCACCTCCGATATGAGCAACATGCCCTCCGGTATTGTTCCCCCCTCCCAGTGCTATAAAGTCCAGAACGAATATAAAGAGAGCTATATAGATAATCTTAATACGTCCGAAAAAGAGAAGCCCCACCTGAAGGTTCTTATTATAAAATGCAGCAGCAAAAATAATAGCGGTAACAGCACCCGAAGCGCCTATCATAGACGAGCTACCTAGCTTTATAAAATAAGGGATGGTGTTAAAAGTCAGGATATAAAACAGAGCAGCAGCTATTCCTCCCAAAATATATACGGCAACCATATGCTTGGGTGTAAAGTAAGACCGGAATATTATTCCGAACCAATACAACATCAGCATATTGAATAGGATATGCAATACGTCGTAATGTAAAAACATATAGGTAATCAAAGTCCAGATATGCCTGATTACAATGCCGATATTAGATGATACTTCAAAATAGACACTCAAGTCAGGATAAGGAATCTCAAACAAAAGGCCAATAACCCTTAGCAATGCGCAAACCAGAAAGACCATCACATTGATTATTATCAATGTAAAAACCACATCCTTACCTTTTAATAAATTCCGAAACGATTTAATAAAATCTGCCATTCTTTTTATTCGTCTTTTTCCAATACAATACCAGAATCAATCCCGTAATCAAACCTCCTAAATGCGCAAAATGCGCAATGTTATCACCGGCTTTATCCCAGACTCCTAACAATAGCTCTATCACACCATACCCTATTACAAAAAACTTTGCTTTGATAGGTATAGGTATAGGTATTATCATAAGTTCGACATTCGGGAATAACATTCCGAATGCAACAAGTATGCCAAACACGGCACCCGATGCACCTACCGTACATCCAATATTCGAAATATATAATAGTTCGTTCAGCCTCGCCATAGCAGGTTCGTTGTATGTCAAACCCTTTTCTATTAAAGTTGCACCTTTCACATATACATCGGTTACCATCTCCGGAGACAACTGCATCTCGGCATACTTGATCCGGAAAAACATCACCAGCATATTTGCAATACCTGCACCTAAACCCGTAAGGATATAATAGAACAAGAAACGCTTTCCACCCCATACCATCTCCAGTGTCCGTCCAAACATAAATACGGCAAACATATTAAAGAGAACATGTGTTATACCCCTCGGATCATGTAAAAACATATACGTGATAAGCTGATGCGGATAAAAACTATCGGATGTATAATAATGAAGCCCCAGATAACTACTTATATCTATCCCCCGAGATAGAAACAAAGTTTGCGAAAGCCAGATTATTACATTAATGATAATAAGATTGAGGGTAACCGGAGAAACCGAGCTAAAAAACCCTCTATTGCTTTGATTCATAAAATATCAATAAGTATTGAATACAAATTTACTTATATTTTCCGTTTGGCAGGACAAAATGAACTCCATCTATCCCAAAAATTCATTAAATCGTCTATTTAACAGATGTTTTTCGGTTTTTTTTTGATAGTTACTAAACTATAATCTATATTTGGTGTTTCAATATTAGGCGAATCGTTAAACAAAATCAAATTTATTTTAACTAATTATTTATTGCATTATTATGAATAAGACTGAATTGATTAATGCTATTTCAGAAAAAGCTGGACTAAGCAAAGTTGATGCAAAAAAAGCACTAGATGCATTTATTGAAACTGTTGGTGAAGAATTGAAAAAAGGAGAAAAAATTGCCCTTGTAGGTTTCGGTACATATTCTGTTACTGAAAAAGCAGCAAGAAAAGGAATTAATCCTAGAACAAAAGCAACAATCAATATTCCTGCAAAAAAAGTTGTGAAATTCAAAGCAGGTGCCGAACTAGCTAACTTGTAATTGCAAGTAAAAAGACAAAAAAGCAGGGAAGATCTATCTTTCCTGCTTTTTTTTATCCCATCACTATTGCAGACAACACAATCTATATAAACTATACAAAAGACCGGTAAAGGTCTGTGTCCTTAAATTCCTTTTTTGTAGCTTTGTAGCCTAAAATATAATAAGACGAAATTGATTTACGGATGAAAATAGAACAGGCAATAGAAACCGAAGTAGTATCGGCGATCAAAGATTTGTACGGAACAGAGATAGACGCGTCTCTGGCTCAACTACAGAAAACTCGTAAAGAATTTAAGGGACATCTGACATTGGTTACGTTCCCTTTCTTAAAAATATCACGAAAAAGCCCCGAACAAACAGCTCGGGAAATCGGGGAATGGTTATCTAAGACCAGTAAATATATCGCAGGGTTTAATGTAGTCAAAGGGTTTCTTAATCTTGAGATTGCCACTTCGTGCTGGCTGGAACTTTTATCTGAAATAAATACAACCCCCGAATATGGTACTCGCAAACCGACAGAAGGTTCGCCTTTGATCATGGTTGAATACTCATCTCCAAACACCAACAAACCACTCCACCTCGGACATATCCGTAATAACCTTTTAGGATTCTCTATCTCCGAGATACTTCAGGCAAACGGCAACAATGTTATTAAAACAAACATTGTAAACGACCGTGGAATCCATATCTGTAAATCGATGCTTGCATGGAAAAAATGGGGGAATGGAGAAACACCTGAATCGACGGGAGAAAAAGGAGACCATCTGGTTGGCAGATTTTATGTATTGTTTGATAAACATTACAAGGAAGAATTAAACAAACTACAGGAAGAAAAAGGTTTGACTAAAGAAGAAGCTGAAGCCCAATCGTCTCTAATGGCTGAAGCCCGGGAAATGCTCCGCCTATGGGAAAACGGAGACACTGAAACGGTCGAACTTTGGAAAACTATGAATAGTTGGGTTTATGCAGGATTTGACAAAACATACAAAGTATTGGGTGTCGATTTCGATAAAATCTACTACGAATCGGAAACATACCTCGAAGGAAAACAAGAAGCTTTAAGAGGACTTGAAGAAGGTGTATTTTTCAAAAAAGAAGACAATTCCGTTTGGGCGGATTTATCAAACGACGGGTTAGATCAGAAACTGCTTCTCCGTGGAGATGGAACCTCCGTATACATGACTCAGGATATAGGAACAGCCAAGCTACGCTATGATGATTACCATATAGATAGAATGATTTATGTAGTTGGAAATGAACAAAATTACCATTTCCAGGTACTAGCAATCTTATTAGACAAGCTCGGGTTTAAGTTTGGGAAAGACCTGGTACACTTTTCTTATGGAATGGTAGAATTACCTAAAGGGATGGGACGTATGAAGTCACGCGAAGGCACCGTTGTAGATGCCGATGACCTGATAGAAGAAATGGTAGCCACAGCCCGCGAAACTTCAGATGAATTAGGAAAGCTAGACAACTGTACCAATGACGAAGCGAACAATATTGCGCGCATTGTCGGACTGGGAGCATTAAAGTATTTTATACTGAAAGTAGACCCTAAAAAGAACATGGTATTCAACCCGAAAGAATCTATCGATTTTAATGGAAATACCGGTCCTTTTATTCAATATACATATGCCCGTATTCAATCGGTCTTGCGCAAATCGGCTGATGCTGGAATTGTCATTTCGGATACGTTGAACAATAAGATTGAACTAACCGAAAAAGAAGAATCTCTAATCCAGCTTCTATCTGAATTTGGCTCCATTGTAAAACAGGCCGGAGACGAATACAGCCCTGCGGTTATCGCCAATTATATATACGAACTGGTTAAAGAATACAATCAATTCTATCATGACCATTCGATATTGAAGGAGGAAAACGAAGATATACGTAACTTCAGATTAGTATTGTCTAAGAATATTTCACTCACAGTAAAGAAAGGAATGCAGTTGTTAGGAATAGAAGTTCCAGACAGAATGTAATGCTTAATAAGATATTATAAAGAAAACGGATGGCTAATCAGCCATCCGTTTTCTTTATAACATACTAAAATCTTACAATAAGCTTGCGGCTTCCTCATCAAGAAACCAATACAGTTTTCCGAAAGAAGGATTAACACGAGCAGCCGGATATTTGTCAAAAAACTGATCACGTTGTTCTATAATCTGTTTCACCTTCTCTGCCTTTCCTTTTCCCATAGCCAGAAAAGCTATATTGTGGGAGTTATTGACCACTTTTCCGGATAAGCTTATACGGGTCATTCCTGATTCGGGATGTTTAGCCACTACACAATTTTCAGGGCTATCCCACAAATCGATCTGATAAGGAAAAATAGACACAGTATGTCCATCATCACCTAATCCGAGCATCATTATATCAAACGAGGGAATTTCGTTTTCATAAGGTACAAACCCTTTCAGTATATTACTATACCAGATAGCCTCTTCATCGGGTTCTCCTTCTCCATGAATACGGTGAATCTGGCGTTTCGAAATAGCCGGAACATTATTAAACAGGTATTCTTTGGTCATACCATAATTACTGTTCTCGTTTCCGGGTAATACGCAACGCTCGTCTCCCCAATAGAAAATAAGGCGACGCCAATCGACCGAATCCTGACACTTTTCAGACCAGTATTTGAATATCGTTTTAGGAGTAGTCCCTCCCGATAACGATATATTCACCCGCTCTTTTTGAGCCAATTCATCGTTCAACAACTTAGTAAATCCCTCACTAAGGGCTTCACCGTCTTTGTAAATATTAATTATATCTTTCATCATAATTCGCAATAAATTCCGTCATCGGATAAGTTTTTACAAGGATAACGCCAAGTCATATTTTTACCTTCAATCAAACTATCCGCAACATTCGGCCCCCACGAGCCGCAAGGATAACCGTACAGAGGAGCTTCGGGGTTATTCTTCCAATAGTCAAGAATCGGTTGAACAAAACGCCATGCAGCCTCCAGAGCATCGCCTCGGGTATACAATGTAGAATCGCCCAACATGGCATCAAGAAGCAAACGCTCGTAAGCACCGGGTACATATGTATCCTGCAACTGTGAATAATGAAAATCCATATTCACTTCCTTCACTTTATAACCTGCACCGGGTACCTTCATTCCTGTTTTCAGCAGAATACCTTCATCAGGATGTATCCGTATTACCAAGATATTGCCATCATTGCAATATTCTTTATTATCGATAAATAAATTGAGTGGAGTCGGACGGAAATGTATCACAATTTCCGAAACCCGTGTAGGTAAGTGTTTACCCGATCTGATATAGAAAGGAACATCGCCCCAACGCCAGTTATCAATGTAAAGCTTCAGAGCCAGATAAGTCTCCGTACGGGAATCTGGATTCACCCCTTTTTCTTCCCTATAGCCTTTTTGGGGCTTACCTTTCACTTTTGCGGCTGTATATTGTCCTCTGATAACATTGTTTAAAATATCATCCTGAGACAAAGGGCGTATTGCCTGGAATACTTTCAATTTTTCATTACGGATAGCATCCGATTCTATCACTGTGGGAGGTTCCATCGCTACCAAAGCCAATAATTGCAGCAAATGATTTTGTATCATATCGCGCATAGCTCCCGATTGATCATAATATCCTCCTCTATTCTCTACACCTAAACTCTCTGCTGCCGTAATCTCAACATGATGTATATAATTACGGTTCCAAAGTGGCTCGTATATACTGTTCGAAAAACGCGTTACCAGAAGATTCTGAACAGTCTCCTTACCCAAATAATGATCCATACGGTAAATCTGGTCTTCTTCATAATCGGCAAGTAACCCTTTATTCAGATAAACAGCAGATTTCAGGTCTGTTCCAAAAGGTTTTTCGATAACAATACGGCGTATCTTACCCTTCGCTTTATTCAATCCCTGTTCAGCTAAAAATTTCGGAATAAGCGGATATAAATTAGGAGGGGTTGAGAGATAGAACAAATAATTTCCTTCTGTATTTTTTTCAGAATCTAACAGATCCAGCTTTTGCGTTAGTTTTGTATATTCTTTCGAATCTTCCGTATTTATCGATAAGTAATACAACTTATCGGCAAAAGCATCAACATCTGCTTGCGGAGCATCTTTCGAGAGTGAAAACTGACGTATTCCATCAACCATCTTTTCCCTGAACAATTCGTCCGAAAAATCAGAACGGGCTACTCCCAGCATAACAAAGTTATCGGGTAATGATTTTTGTTTATACAAATCAAATAGAGCAGGTACCAATTTACGATAAGTCAGATCGCCTGATGCACCGAATATAACTAGTATCTGATCCTGTATTTTTTTCATATGCGTATATATTTATAGCTAAACCAGCTTTTTATTTTGTATTATTTGCGACTCTATATTTCGACAACTATAATAAACTGATGTATCAGTTTATTTATCAACATCTAAAATTACTTATTTGTTGTGATTATCAGAACAGAATAAGGATATTTTTGCGTTCAAAAGAAAAGCAGGCAAACAACATTCTGAAATAAAGAGCTTTGATGAATACCGATACTCAATTTATATTATCTATAAAAACCGATTTCTTATAATTAGATTTTAAATCACCGAACAAAAAACACCCGGTAATAGACAATCACCGGGTGTAAAGTATTTATAATATAAGCTTATAACTTATTTTTTCTTTCCTTGATTTGCTACTGCATCCATCAACTTTTTGATTTCTTCAGGATCTCCCAAGAAATAATCTTTTACGAAATTTAAATCATCATCAAATTCGAATACATAAGGCACAGCTGTTGGCAAGTTTAAGCTAACGATATTCTCGTCAGAAATACCTTTTAGGTATTTAATAATACCACGTAAGCTGTTACCATGAGCAGCAACGATTATTTCATCATGATTTACTAAAGAAGGATATATAACTTCCAACCAGTAAGGAAGAATACGTTCTACTGTATCTTTCAACGCCTCTGTCTGAGGAACAAATGCTTTAGGCACACCTGCATAACGAGGGTCTTGCGATGCCGAACGAGAATCACTTAGATCTAACGGTGCAGGAGGAACATCATAGCTACGTCTCCAGATAAGAACTTGCTCATCACCATATTTTTCAGCAGTTTCCGCTTTGTTCAAACCCTGAAGCATGCCATAATGTTTTTCATTAAGTCTCCAAGATTTTTCAACAGGAATCCAGTCCAAGTCCATTTGGTCAAGAATAGTATTCAAAGTCTTATTAGCTCTTTTAAGAAAAGAAGTATAAGCTTTTTCGAATTTAAAACCTTCTTTTTTCAATAATTTACCGGCTTTGATAGCTTCCTGAACACCATTTTCGGTCAAATCAACATCAGTCCAACCAGTAAAACGATTTTCAAGATTCCATTGGCTCTCTCCATGACGGATCAAAACTACTTTTTTCATATATTTCTTATTTTAATAGATTAGTCTAAAAATAGATCTCGTTTTTTTAAGTCATACAAAAATACAAAATCGGATTGACTCTCTAAAGAGCTATGACTTAATTATTATAAATCAAAGTCATAATACTGTCTCCAATGAACGGACGAAAATGAGATTCTTCGTAATAGTTATGTTTATCAACAGTAATCCAATTATGTCCGGTAAAGTCGTAAATATGATCTGCTCCTAATATGCCCTGCATAGTCTTCATGTCAGTACTGAAAAAGATAGCCTGAGAATACAACGGGTTCAGCACAACTTTATAATTAGTATGATGCTTCTCGAAAATTTCTTTAATACCTTCCAGATATTTCTTATAATTGTCATCAATCAATCCGTAAGGAGGCATTTTTAAACTGTCGACT
Organism: Indolivaga macrotermitis; assembly: GCF_900128985.1. GTDB lineage: Bacteria > Bacteroidota > Bacteroidia > Bacteroidales > Dysgonomonadaceae > Dysgonomonas_A > Dysgonomonas_A macrotermitis. Next base: position 114,097 of record NZ_FQUC01000008.1, read on the forward strand.
ACAGTATAGAAAGGGGTGGTCTCATAATAATCGGGCTCATCCTGAATTCTTTTATCTAAATCCGGTCTGGACGGCTGATTGGTTATCGTATCGAACACAACACCTCCCGGTTTGAAATAATGAGATCTCACATATTCATTTTCTACTCCGAACCATTTATTTGCATATAATGAATAAAGGAACGACGGGGAGAAATAAGCCTCGAAATGCACTCTATGGAATTCAATCCATGTTATATCAGACGAGCGGTAATCTTCTATATAGAGAAAGTAAGGCTCGTTATCAAAATGGCGATATGTATAGTCTGTATCAAAACACAATAAGACATTCTTTATATCGACTCCTTTTTCATCGAGCATACGTAGTTTATGGTACATTCCTGATATTTTTTCTCCGTATGCATCGAAAGAATAGACCTTTGCATCTTTCCCCAAATGCTTTTCCCACGAAGAAGCATGATAACCAAACACGCGTGAGCTACCAAATATGAAAGAGTTATATTTTTCCTTTTGATAATTCCGTAAGAAGACTTCAGTAGACACATGTCCTCGGTTAACCTGAAAAGAATGTGAATAATCAGAATATGATTTCACTACCATGAAAGGGTCGTATATAACGTATCCTGCCAGTAAGAGCACAAAAGCAATTACCGGAAAAATCATAAATAAAAGTACCTTTCTCAGAAACAATTTCATTTCTTAAAACTGAAAATAAATAAATTGTTGCTCTCCGCCTGTCATCCACAATATAGTAAGTATTATTGCATAATAAAATACCCACCGTACCGGACGTTTCCACGAATCAGAGAATTTCTCCAGAGCATACTTTCCTTCTCTCCCACACCATTCTATCAGCATAAAGATAGCTACAACAATGAATACTTTGCCCGAATATACCTGAGGCATACTAAAGAGCGATGCCGAGAACATTTCTTTGACATACTGAACTGCAACAGTCATATTCTCCGCACGGAAGAATATCCATGCAAAACTAGCCAATAAGAATGTTGTCACCACCTGCACAGTTTCTGTTACTGTCGGCAATAATCGCCCTTGTGCAACAGTATCGAGGTGGCGCCTGTTCTTCTTAAATATAATCGAAGGCAGCTGAAACAAAGCATTGAGACCTCCCCAGATAATAAACGTCCAATTAGCCCCATGCCAGAATCCGCTGACCAGAAATATAATAAATGTATTACGTATAGTCTTGAACATTCCTTCGCGGCTTCCACCGAGAGGAATGTACAGATAATCTTTGAACCATGATGAAAGCGAGATATGCCAACGCCTCCAGAACTCGGCTATATTACGGGAGAAATAGGGGAATCGGAAGTTTTGCAACAATTCGAAACCCAATAGCCGCGCTGTACCTAAAGCGATATCTGAATACCCGGAAAAGTCGCCATATATCTGTATCGCAAACAATATAGCGCCTATAGCGAGTGTACTCCCCGAATATGCCCAATGAGAGCCAAAGATAGTATTTACCAGCTCTGCACAGTTATCGGCAATTACGACCTTCTTGAACAATCCCCATAATATCTGCTTCAGCCCATCTACAGCCTTAGAATAACTAAATGTACGGGGTCTTTCGACCTGTGGCAATAAGTGTGTAGCCCGTTCAATAGGTCCTGCCACCAAAAGAGGGAAGAAACTAACAAATAAGGAATAATTGATAGGATCACGTGTAGGTTTTATCTTTCCGAAATAAATATCGAATACATACGATAAACCATGAAATGTATAGAACGAAATACCGACAGGAAGAATTACATTGAGTGTCGAAAAATGAGGGGTTAATCCGAACCATGTCAATAATTCGGCAAACGACTCTATAAAGAAATTGTAATATTTGAATATCCCGAGAAAACCCAGATTAATACTTACTGTCAGTATCAGCCAGAATTTACGTAGGTTACGCGACTCCGAGTTGGCGATCTTCAGTCCTGAATAATAATCGAGAAAAGTAGAAAAAGCCAAAAGAAACATAAAACGCCAGTCCCAACAACCGTAGAAAAAATAACTACAGACCGCCAGAAATACATTCTGCCACTTTAATGATCTATTAAAAACAAACCAATAAAGGAAAAATACACAAATGAAGAATATGGCAAAAATGCCTGAATTAAATAACATCTGGAAATGTTAAGCCTTAATTTAAAGCCTTATTATTACTCCGTTCCCTTAAACGACCATCCTCTTTTAACCTTACAGATCGCACTTTTGTGCGTTGTAACAGCGCACAAAAGTACAAAACTCTATTTTATTCCACAATAGCAAAATCGAGCTGCTTGCGTTCAAGGTTTGCCCTAACTACCTTTATTTCAATTTCGTCACCTAAACGATATTCGCGTTTGCTGCGTCTTCCTCTCAAACAGTAATTTTTCTCGTCGAATTCGTAGAAATCGTCATCTAATTCGCGCATCGGAACCAGACCTTCACATTTGTTCTCTTCTATTTCGGCATAAATACCCCATTCGGCAACTCCCGAAATAATAGCCTTGAATACCCGTCCTATTTTGTCGGACATAAACTCAACCTGCTTATACTTGATAGAAGCCCGTTCGGCATTTGCTGCCAACTGTTCCATATCAGAACAGTGCTTACATTCTCCTTCCGTAACCTCTTTACTGACGCTCCGTCCTCCATTCATATACAAAGTGAGCAGACGATGTACCATCATATCCGGATAACGTCTGATAGGAGATGTAAAATGAGTATAGTAATCGAATGCCAAACCGTAGTGCCCGATATTCGAAGTTGAATATACGGCTTTAGCCATAGCCCTTACAGCAATGGTTGCAATAAGATTTTCTTCCGGTTTGTTATGCACCTCATCCAATAGCTGATTGATAGACTTGGCTACAGCTATGTTACTTCCATCGGTTTTTACTTTATAACCGAATTTACGGCTGAATTCAGACAAGCTTTGCAATTTTTCGGGATTCGGTAAGTCATGTATACGGTAAACGAATGTCTTTGCTTGTTTACTTTTAGGAACTTTACCAACAAATTCGGCAACAGTTTTATTTGCCAATAGCATAAACTCTTCGATAAGCTTATTCGAATCTTTCTGCTCTTTAAAATAAACGCTCAAAGGTTTTCCGTTTTCATCGATTTCGAAACGTACTTCTTCCCGTTCGAAAGCAATCGAACCTGTTTCGAAACGCTTTTCACGTAATTTCTTCGCCAAAGAGTCCAACTTCAACACTTCAGTATTAAAGTCACCTTCACCGGTTTCTATGATCTGCTGAGCTTCTTCGTATGTGAATCTCCTGTCGGATTTAATAACGGTACGTCCGATCCTGTATTTTTTGATTTTTGCATTATCGTCCAGTTCAAAAATAGCCGAATAACAAAGTTTTTCTTCATTCGGACGTAGTGAACAAAGCCCGTTACTCAAACGCTCGGGCAACATGGGTATGGTACGGTCGACCAGATAAACAGATGTTGCACGCGATTCGCCCTCTTTATCAATGATTCCGCCGGGAGTCACATAGTGAGTAACATCGGCAATATGAACCCCTACTTCCCAGTTTCCATTATCGAGCTGACGTATAGACAGTGCATCGTCAAAGTCCTTTGCATCACGTGGATCTATTGTAAAAGTGGTGATTTGACGGAAATCTTCACGTTTAGCGATTTCTTCTTCCGTAATATCGTCCGATATTTTTTCGGCTTCAGCCTCTACTTCTTCCGGATATTTGTACGGAAGTCCGAATTCTGCAAGGATGGCATGCATTTCAGCATTATTAGTTCCGGCAACCCCCAAGATATCGATAACCTCTCCTACCGGATTCTTAGCCCGGTCGGGCCACTCTACAATTTCGACCAAAGCTTTATCCCCGGTCTTTCCTTCTTTGAGCTTATCTCTCGGGATAAAAATATCATTCGCCAGAATCTTGCTATCCATTTCCAGAAAGGCAAAGAACTTCTGTACATTTAATGTCCCAACAAAACGGGTTTGTTTTCTATCGAGTATTTCTACAATTTCGCCTTCCGAGCCGCGTCCTTTTCGGCGAGCCAGCATTTGCAAACGTACACGGTCGCCATTCATAGCATGAGCCGAATTGCGTTCGGCTACGAAAACATTTTCCCCGCCATCATCAGGCACGAAAAAGTTTTTGCCGCTGCTCCTTCGCTCGAAATGTCCTTCGAGAAAAAGTCCTCTGGTATTCGATTTATATTTCCCCTTGCCTGTATCTATGACAAAGGCATCTTCTACCATATCGCTCAGTATATTCATGAGCAACATCCTTTCGGGCTGGGTCTTTATACCTATCTCGGCACCTATTTGTTTGTAATTGTATGCTTTCTCCGTATTCTTATTAAAGAAGTTAATTACCATTGACACCAAATCGTTTTTCTTTTTTCTCTTTTTTGGCGTTTTACTGGGTACTTTATTTTTTGACATAAATAAATATATTTTCTAATCAGGTTTCTTTTTATGAGAAACAGTTACCTGTTTTTTGTTTCTTATTCGGATATCTTCTCTATTGTGGGTTTAGTCGTAACAAATATCCCTTTTACAAATATAATTAAATATTGGCGTTTTCAGATAAAATGCTTACAGAATAAACAATCGCTATATACTGCCATAAAACATAAAGTATGTATATTTGATCTTCACCCGTAAAGCAAATAATCCGATGCGCCTAAAGAAAACAACACTATTTATATTATTAATGTTCTTATGCCCGCTTGGAATTTATAGCCAGAAAGTAGCTGTCACTGCCATTCAGGATAAAGACCCTCTGCCCGGGCATCTGAATACAATAAAAGCAAAATACGATATCGAGTTCAATTTCCCTCAGTTCGATATAGCTTTTACGATTCCGGCAAATACAACCTTTAAAGTGCCCGTTCTTGAAAAAGACGATGTAGCCCTCGAGATAGGTAAAGTCTCTTATTACAGCTATGATTTAAGCTATCTGGATGAATTCGGCACTCGTATATTCAAGTTTTTCGAATCATACACCGACAAATATCCTGCTTTGATCTTTGAGATAGAACGGAAAAGTGATAATACCGTCATTTCCGATTTTCTTACCACAAATCCAAATGGAGATATTTACAAATATGCTTACAGTACCCTTTCGGATAAAGATAAAAGCATTATTCCGGTAAAATCGAAGTTGGGTACACCTATCACCCACTTTCTGGAAGATGACGAATTATCGTACTATCAATATACTTTTTACAAAGATGAGTATTGTTTCAATTTTTATCTCGATTTAACCGTAGTACCCGATGCATCCGATCAACAACGATATATAAACATAATAGAAAGTATCACCTCGAAGAATCTATTCCAAAAACGTACCGAATACGAAACCCGAACTAAATACAGGTATTATAAAAAGGAGAAACGGGTGGATTTGGCGAAGAACGAAGAATACAAATTCGATTATTACAGGGGAACAACAACCCGGAAGAATAAAGCCATAAATACTTTTACCGAAACAGAAATCGAAATACCGGCTTCAACAGAATATCTTGTCAACACAAATTATATTTCCGAAACTGGAGAAGACTCTCTATATATTTATGTCGACAAAAATGACTATATCAACAATAAGTCATGCAGCGAATTTTATTTTATGAAAGATTTTAATCTTAGTCTAAGCCTTTCCGCTAACATAAATAATCCGGACGAATATATAGAACCTCTTAAAAAGAATTACAAAGTCTCCCATTCCGCTAAAGTACGATCGGATAACACCCTTTTTTATATTTATTTTTACGGTTCTAAAGATCAAGGTACATTGGATATATTTTTCGACAACGGAAGCAATTCATTCTATAATGTACGCGTTTTCGGTTATTCGTTGAAAAACCGGATCAATGTACACAAATTACTCTCCACTTACAGGTGGCAGGGAAAAACCTTACCCGGCTTACAGAACCTTATACCACTTGAAGAAGGAGAGCAAGTAGAGTTTACCGCAATCGACATTCCCGACCCCGATCTTTCTATTTCATCGAAATGGGAAATGATGGACTTAGGCTTAAAATTCGAGCTTCCGTGGGATCCCGAAGATTATCAGGTTTCGCGATCCGGCAAAAGCGCCAAAATGTCATCAAGCGGCATTATTATGAAAGCAAAACCAACCGATTCCTTCGGGCTGAATATATACAGTGACAGAACTCCTCTTTTGCTATTTATATCACAAAACGAAAAGCCCGAAAATATGGAAGAAGCATTACGCGACCACGTCCGAGCGTGGGGCGGAAATTCGAGAATCTCCAACATTCAGGCAAATGTTATAAAAGCAGGAAATACGACATGGAATGTAATGATTTACCAATTAGGGAAGTTTTATTACTCAACAGCTATTACCTTTGCACACGGTTGCTCAATTTCTCTCTATGTAAATAACGTGGGCACAGAAAAAGAAATATTAGAAGGTTTGTCATGCATCAAAACATTTGAGTTCGGTAAACCGTTACAACGATAAATAAATTTCGTTTTGTCGAGGATGAAAAAGATCATAATAACCGGTGCCAGCGGATTTATTGGCAGTTTTTTAGTTGAAAAAGCACTTGACTTAGGCTGGCAGGTATGGGCAGGAGTCAGACGCAGCAGTAGCAGGGAATACCTCCAAGACCCGCGAATACAATTTATTGATTTAGAATTCAGTGACACAAAAAGACTAACCGGTCAGTTTATGGATTTTATCAAAAACAACGGTAAAATCGACTATATTATACATAACGCAGGGGTAACAAAATGCCTAAACAGCGATGAATTCGACAGAATCAATTTCAGGTACACGGCTAACCTTACAGATGCATTAAACGAAGCCGGTTTTCCCCTCGAAAAATTCGTTCTGATGAGTAGCCTCAGTGCATATGGTGTAGGTGACGAAAAGAATTATACCCCGATCAAAACATCCGACAACCCGAAACCGAATACGGCATATGGCATAAGTAAAATCAAGGCTGAAGAGTATTTACAGAAACATGCCGATTTCCCGTATATGATACTTCGGCCGACCGGAGTATACGGGCCGCGTGAGAAAGATTATTTTCTGATGCTGAAAACGGTGAAATCAGGTTTAGATGTCGGAGCCGGATTCCAAGATCAGCACCTGACATTTATTTACGTGAAAGACCTTGTAGAAGCTGTTTACTTAGCACTGCAAAGCCCCGTTAAAAACAAAGGCTATTTTGTTGCCGACGGTGATGTATATACCGACAAGGAATACACTGCGCTTGTAAAGAAAGTACTGAACAAAAAGCATGTCTTAAGCATTAAAGTTCCGTTATCGGTATTGAAAGTTATCTCTGTTGTGGCAGAAAAAATCTCGAAAATAACGAAAAAACCATCGACCCTCAATCGGGATAAGTATAAAATAATGAAACAACGCAACTGGGAATGCGATATTACCCCGCTTATAGACGAACTGGGTTTTTCACCGCAATATAATCTCGAAAAAGGATTAGAAGAATCCGTCGCCTGGTACAGAAAAAACAACTGGTTATAAATGAGAAAATACTGGAATATACTAAAACGATATAAAGTAGGATTGATCGTCAGCCCGTTTCTGATATTGGTAAATGTATTCAGCGAGACCATTCAACCGCTATTCATGGCACATATCATCGATGAAGGTGTTATGACCCGCAATCTATCGGCTGTAACTACAATCGGGATATACATGTTACTCGTATCCGTTGCCGGGCTCATTGCCAGTATTGCCAACATCTACACATCATCCCGCACATCCATCGGATTCGGAACCGATTTACGGAACGAGCTCTTCCGGAAAATACAGGAACTTTCGTTTTCCGATATCGACAAATTTAACTCAGCATCACTAATAACACGTCTGACAAACGACATATCGAAAATTCAGCATATTATACTCATCTGCATGCGGATATTCCTGAGAGCCCCGCTTATGATGATTATGGCTGTATTCTTCGTCATAAAGATCAACTCCGAACTGGCACTTGTCCTCATAGCCGCTATACCCGTGTTAAGCATAAGTATATACCTGATCTTGCGAAAAGGATTTCCCCTCTTCATCAAAGTACAGCAACAAGTAGACAAGTTAAATGGCGTAGTCCGCGAGAATCTGATCAATATACGTGTAGTCAAATCTTTTGTAAGAGAAGATTTCGAAGGCAAAAAATTCGCCCGTAGCAGCGAAGACTTAAGAGACATGGTCATTCATGCATCCAATATAGTTGTATCGGCATTTCCGGTGATGCAGCTAATTATGAACATTACCATAATAGCAATACTATGGTTTGGAGGGCTGAAAGTCTCCTCGGGCGAACTGAAAGTCGGTGAACTCATATCATTCGTCAATTACCTAGCACAAATACTTATATCGCTAATGATGCTTTCGATGATCATGATGGCATTTGCCCGTGCATCAGCTTCGTCGAAACGTATATTGGAAGTACTGGATACCGATCCGTCACTGGCTAATACCAAAAAAGGTTTAGAAAATACGCACAGGATAAAAGATGGAAATATCACTTTCCGTCATGTATATTTTCGTCATGCCGGCGGAGAAAATGATATACTGAAAGATATCAGCTTTCATGTAAAATCCGGAGAGACTATCGCTATTGTCGGAGCTACAGGGTCGGCAAAAAGTTCAATGGTTCAGCTCATCCCCAGACTATATGATGCCACTTCGGGCGAAATACTGATTGACGGAACAAACGTAAAAGATTATCACCTGACCGAACTACATGACAAGATAGGTATGGTATTACAAAAGAACGAGCTTTTCACAGGCAGTATCATCGACAACATAAGGTGGGGAAAACCCAATGCTACAAATGAAGAAATTGAAGCTGCTGCAAAAATAGCCCAGGCCCATGACTTCATCTCATCATTTACCGACGGGTACAATACCCTACTCGGACGAGGTGGAGTAAACGTCTCCGGAGGACAGAAACAACGCATCTGTATAGCACGGGCATTGATACGAAATCCCCGTATATTAATTTTTGACGACAGCACCAGCGCAGTAGATTCGGATACGGAACAAAAAATAAGATCGGGACTTAGCGCCGCCTTGAAGGACACAACCGTACTGACCATTACCCAGCGGCTCAACACAATGCAATCGGCAGACAGGGTGGTGGTACTCGAAGATGGGCAGATAGAAGCAATAGGAACTCCCTCGGAGTTACTCGAGAAGTCAAAAATATATCAGGAAATATATTATTCGCAGCAACTTGCTTTCTAGCAGGTGCTTTCGCCGGCTGTTAATAACTGTGTGAATATCCTCCCTGCATATTCGCCAAGTTATTCTCAGTTTATTTCTTAACTTCGTATTCCTGTAGAGAGACCTCAATGATAGATCAAATCACCATAGACCGGATTATAGAAGCCGCCCGCATCGAAGATGTAGTCGGCGAGTTCGTCACACTCAAAAAGAGGGGTGTCAATTTAGTCGGTTTATGCCCGTTCCATACCGACAAAACGCCCTCCTTCTATGTCTCAGCATCAAAGAATATTTGCAAATGCTTTGCATGCGGCGAAGGGGGAAGTGCTGTGCACTTCATAATGAAGCACGAACAGCTTTCGTACTTCGAAGCTTTACGGTATCTGGCGAAAAAATATAACATTGAAATACAGGAGCGGGAACTGACCGAAGACCAAAAGAATGCATATAACGAGCGGGAAAGCCTCTTTATTCTGAATGATTATGCCCGTAATTACTTCGTCAGCACATTACATAATCATTCGGAAGGAAAAAACATCGGCTTATCCTATTTCAAAGAAAGAGGGTTCAGAGACGATATCATAAAAAAATTCCAACTGGGATATAGTCTCGAACAACGAGATGCTTTTACCCAAGACGCCCAGAAAAACGGATTCCGGAAAGAATACCTTATCAAAACCGGGCTCACTATCGAAGGGGACAATTATCTGGTAGACCGTTTCAGAGGCCGTGTCATGTTCCCCGTACATACCCTTTCGGGCAAAGTTGTTGCTTTCGGAGGCCGTATACTAAAAAAAGCCGAGAATACCGGAAAGTATGTCAACTCTCCGGAAAGTGATATTTATCATAAGAGTGATCAGCTATACGGTATTTATTTTGCCAAACAGGCTATAACCAAAGCAGATTGCTGCTACCTTGTAGAAGGATATACAGATGTTATATCCATGCATCAGGCGGGTATCGAGAATGTGGTAGCCTCATCCGGAACGGCTCTTACACCCGGACAAATAAAACTGATACACCGGTTCACAACCAACATTACGGTTTTATATGATGGGGATGCCGCCGGTATTAAGGCTGCATTACGAGGGATAGATCTTCTCTTGGAAGAAGGTATGAATATCAAAGTGGTACTCCTTCCGGATGGAGAAGACCCTGACTCATTCGCCCGGAAACAAAACGCCGAATCGCTGCAAAACTATATAAAAGAACACGAGGTCGATTTTATCCGGTTCAAAACACAATTGCTTCTCGAAGATGCCGGTGATGACCCTATCAAACGGGCATCGCTTATTACTGATATTGTGAGCAGTATCACCATTATCCCCGACGGGATTATCCGTTCGGTATATATACGGGACTGCAGCAACTTATTGGGGATAGACGAACGTGTGCTTATAAACGAGGTTAATAAGAAGCGGCAAAGCTATCTCGAAAAAGAATACGAGAAACGTACTGTACAGACAGGTAATACACCCCTTCCTCCCGAGGCTCAATACGAAGCTGCTGCCGTTGTAGCCTCTTCTGTCGATTTGAAACCCCAGGCAGGGATCAACAGGCAAAATACGCTCGACAAGTATGAACTATCGATTCTTTATTATATCATACGGTATGGAAACTTACCCATGATACAGAACGACGATGAAACAGAACTAACCGACGAAGAAAAAGTAAATGTTCTGGAATATATCAAATACGATTTAGAACGTGACGGACTTTGGTTTCAGCAACCTCTTTATACCGAGATATTAGACGAAGCTGTAACACAGATGGACGACCCTAATTTCGTACCCAGCAGATACTTTTTGGCTCATCCCCGTCAGGAGATAAGCAAGCTAGCAGCACACTTGTTAGAAGACCGGTATGAATTGGGAAAAATACACACTAAACAGTATGGCGAGAATGTAAAACGCGAGGACACTCCATTAGCCGAAGAAAAACAACTGCAAACATCCGTACCCTTAGCCTTACTCGAACTGAAAGAGGCATATATTTCTCTCAAGTTAAAAGAATTGATGAATCAGATGAATCAACGCTGGAAGGAAGGAGACTCGGAAACCGCGACAGCCATTCTGAGCGAATTTCAGGAGCTCAAACGCATCAAAGACATTCTGGCTAAAGCATTACTCGAAAAAGTCGTTTTACGATTCTAAAGGACTCAAAACCTCCTCATCCTTTTCGAGGGGAGGGGAAGCATATCTATAAATACTTACTATTACATAAAAAACAAAACCCTACCGAAATAAATTCAATAGGGTTTGTATATTTTATATGTCTTTATAGGAATTACAGATATCCTCTGACAATACCTCTGGGTGAAGATTTAACAAAATCAACAATCATTTCCATTTCCGGAGTACGTTCAAACTCTTGTTCAATTTTAACGACAGCGTCCGAAAAATTCAATCCCGACTGATAAAGCAATCTGTAAATTTCCTGTATCTGGTTGATACGGTCATTCGAAAAATTACGGCGCCGAAGCCCTACCAGATTGATCCCCGCATAAGTAACAGGCTCTCTTCCTGCAATTACAAAGGGAGGAATATCTTTTCCTAAACGGGTACCACCCTGTATCATTACATGTTTACCGATTCGGGTAAACTGATGCACCAGAGTTCCACCACTGAGTATAGCAAAATCGTCAACCTCTACTTCTCCGGCCAACTGAGTTGCATTGCCCAGGATGATATGGTCTTTCAGTACGCAGTCGTGGGCAACATGGCTATAAGCCATAAGCAAGCAGTAGCTGCCTACTCTGGTTGTCCCTTTAGAGCTTGTGCCTCTGCTGATAGTAGCACACTCTCTGATAATAGTATTGTCACCAATAATAGCAAGTGAATCTTCTCCTTTAAACTTTAAGTCCTGCGGAACTCCTGCAACTACAGCTCCGGGATGTATTACACAATACTTTCCGATACGGGCTCCGTAACGGATATTAGCCCCCGACATTATATGTGTCCCATCGCCAATCTCTGTATTATCATCGATATACGAAAATGGTTCAATAATAACATCTTTTCCTAATTTGGCATTCGGATGAACAAATGCATTCGGTGATATATCTGACATGCGTATCTTGATTATTTATTCTTTACAATTTGAGCAGTGAACTCGGCTTCCGACACTACCTTTTCGCCAACAAAGGCATAGCCTTTCATAATTGCGATACCCCTCCTAATCTCTGATATCATATCCAAACGGAATATCAAAGTGTCGCCCGGAATAACTTTCTGGCGGAACTTTACATTATCGATCTTCAGAAAATAGGTAGAATATCTTTCCGGCTCTTCTACACTGGACAAAACCAGAAGCCCTCCTACCTGTGCCATAGCCTCGACCTGCAAAACTCCGGGCATAACCGGTTCCTGAGGGAAATGCCCCATGAAGAACGGTTCATTCACTGTTATATTTTTAACCCCTACAACATGCGACTGTCCTATTTCTATGATTTTGTCTACCATCAGAAAAGGATACCGGTGTGGCAGCAAGTCTTTAATCTTATTAATATCTAAAACAGGCTCTTTATTTACATCATAAATAGGAGGCTGTACATCATTTTGCTTTATTTGCTTACGGACAACACGAGCCAATTGGTTATTAATCTTATGTCCGGGACGGGTTCCGATTACGCGTCCTTTAATAGGCTTACCTATCAGGGCCATATCTCCGATAATATCAAGTAACTTGTGACGTGCCGGCTCATTCGGATATTGCAAAGGCTTATGATTAAGATATCCCGGCTCCGAGGCATTTTTATGAGGCACCCCTAGCAAGTCTCCTAATTTATCTAATTCCTCTTGCGAAATCTGACGCTCATAAATCACAATAGCATTGTCCAGATCACCGCCTTTTATTAATCCGGCTTCCAGCAATTTCTGAATTTCCCTTACAAATACAAAAGTACGGCTGCTTGCAATATCTTTCTCGAAATCAGAAAGATCATCCAATGTCGCAGATTGATTCGGGATAAATGTAGATTCGAATTCAATGAAAGAATTCACACAGAAATTCTCATCCGGAAGAAGTATCAGTTTAGAACCGGTTTCTTCGTCTTTTACCTCTATCTTCCTACGTACAATAAAGAAGTCACGGTCAGCATTCTGCTCGACCAACCCTACTCTATTTATTTCACGAACATATTCGAGGGCACTACCGTCTAAAATCGGAAACTCAGGTGCATTCACCTCAATCAGGCAATTATCAACCTGTAAAGCATACAATGCCGCCATAGCATGTTCCACTGTACTTACATGTACATCCCCTTTCATCAAAACCGTACCTCTCTGTGTAGCTCCTACATTCTCTGCCAAAGCATCGATAACAGGCTGGTCTTCGAGGTCAACTCGCTTTATTTTATAACCATGATTTTCGGGTGCGGGATTAAATGTAATTGTTATAGGCAGGCCTGTATGTAAGCCTTTACCTTTTAGTGTAAAACTATCCTTTAGCGTTTTCTGCTTTTCCATGTCTGATTTTCTTAAGCAAATATTCCGCTGACACCGGAAATATTGCTCATCCTATTTTTTTATTTATTCAGTTTATCTTTCAATTCTTTTATTTCTTTCTCAAGCTGAGCCATCTGGCGGTACATATCCGGTAATTTAGGGAATACGACACTCGACCTGAAAAAGTCTTTCACCGGAATAGCCGGAGCACCGATTATCTGCGCTCCTTCTTTTATGTTGCTGATTATACCCGACTGGGCACCGATACTGGCTTTGTTTCCGATAGTTATATGTCCTCCGAAGCCAACCTGACCTCCGATAACACAACTTTCTCCGATCTTGGTAGAGCCCGAAATACCCACTTGTGCAGCCATAACAGTATTAGAGCCAATTTCCACATTATGAGCAACCTGAATAAGGTTATCGAGTTTCACGCCTTTCCGTATGATAGTGGCATCCATCACCGCCCTGTCTATCGTTGTATTCGCCCCTATCTCTACATCGTCTTCAATTATGACGATACCCATTTGGGGAATCTTCTTATATACACCGTCCTCAGGTGCAAAACCAAATCCATCCGATCCGATTACTGCTCCTGCATGAATAATACAATTATTACCGATTTCGCATCCGGCATATATCTTCACTCCGGGATATAAGATAACGTTTTCTCCGATCTTACAGCCTTCACCGATATATACTTGCGGATATATTTTTGTATTGTTACCAATAGACGAATACCCTCCTATATAGGCAAAAGCGCCTACATACGTTTTCTCTCCGAGAGTAGCAGTATCGGCAATATAACTCATAGCTTCTATTCCTACTTTCTGAGGTTTAGCCTTTTCGACCATATCCAGCAAAACAGCTAATGAAGCATAAGCATTCTGTACCCGAACCAATGTTGCATTGACAGGTTTCTCTGCTACGAAATCAGAATTCACCAGAACAATACTAGCCTCGGTATCGTATATATAATGAGTGTATTTTGGATTAGCAAGAAAAGTAAGAGTTCCCCGCTTTCCTTCCTCTATTTTAGAAAAATTGCTTACAGCGACATTTGGATCACCTTCGACGGTTCCTTCCAACACGTGTGCAATTTGCTGAGCAGTAAAAGAAAGTTGCATATATAAATATCGGAATATTTAAAGATTTAGATTGCGAAATAAGGAATAATTTTTCAATAATGTATATTTTTTAGACGAAATTGTGCTTTAGACCATTAATATAGCCTTTATTGACATTTTACAAATTGTAAATATAAATCGCCACACACAACAATACGAGTAAATAAAAAAGCATAACTTTCCATTTTTCGTGGGCTAAAGATAAAAAGTGAGATAATAGCAATGCCCCACTCATTACTGTAATATACAAATTGAGCCCTGAATCATACAGAATAAAAATATAGGAAAGTAAAGAAAATCCAAAACAGACATAGAAAAACAGCATATTTGCCCTGATCTGTATTTTGTCATGAAATGAATTTGCCTGATAATTGAAAAATAAAAGTAAGCTAAGCAATATTGCCGGAACCAGATAATATAATTCATCCAAATCTGACCAATTGAACGATAAATTCAATATAGGGTATAAAGACCGGAAAGGAGCCGCAAACCCATCCAGGTCACCTTGTGCAAGAAAAGCAAAAAAGGCCAGCCAGTAGATAGACAGCACTCCTAATATTATAGCCACAAAGGATTTAAAAGTAAGACATCTCATCATTCTCAAACCCAGTATAAACAAAGGTAAATACATGAGGGTATAGAAAGAAAAAAGACTGCCTACAGCCAGAACAAATCCTATGGAATATGCTTTTCCCGAAGATTTCACATCCTGATATGTACTTAATAGTATATAACCGGACATAGCTACCGATAAGCCTCCTATATATTGTGGCGTCATGGATACAAATGCAGGATGAAGGCTGAATATCAGCATCGTCACTACCGGAACAATATAAGTACGTGTACGGATTAATGCATAACGGGCATTAAGCTGATTCAGATAAAATGCCAGCCCGATAGTAAACAGCAAGCTAACTATGGCCGAGACTATCTTTTCGGACAATAATATAGAAGCTACCCCATCCCATAAATACCCCCCCCCGGCGTATTGAGGTACATAATCTGCGGATAGTAGTATAAAACCCAAACGCAAAAGACAAGAAAGTATGATTGAAATAAAAATCAGATTTTTATTTTCAATCATACCTCTTCTGAATGATTTAACTATATCCATTATTTCTTTTTAAAGAAAATTCTTTCTAACAACAAATAAGACCGGGGTCTCATTTCAGATCGTAACCAATATCTTTCCGGTAGTTTTTACCGGCAAACGAGATCAGGCTGGCATTCTTAAAAGACCGGGCCAATGCCTCGTCTTTAGACTGTCCGTAAGAACTAACGGCCAATACCCGTCCACCATTAGTAACAACAGCTCCGCTGCTGACTGTTGTTCCTGCATGGAAAACAATGCTGTCTCTCACGTCACTTAATCCTGCTATAGGCTTTCCCTTTTCGTAATCACCGGGATATCCGCCCGAAACCAACATTACGGTAGTTGCATACCGTTCGTCGATCTCCAGAAATTTTCTGTTCAGAGATTTATTTGCAACCCCTTCGAGCAAGTCTACAAAGTCCGATTTAATACGGAGCATCACCACTTCGGTTTCAGGGTCTCCCATACGGGCATTGTATTCTATTACCATCGGCTCATTGCCTACCGAAATGAGTCCTATAAATATAAATCCTTTATAATCGATATTATCTTTCTTCAGCCCTTCTACTGTAGGAATGATAATCCTGTCTTCAACCTTTTCCATAAATTCAGTATCAGCAAATGAAACGGGAGATACAGCACCCATTCCTCCGGTATTAGAACCGGTATCGCCTTCACCTATCCGCTTATAATCTTTTGCGACAGGAAGTATCTTATACGAATCTCCGTCAGTCATTACGAATACCGAACATTCGATCCCCGACAGAAACTCTTCAATCACAACACGGGCTCCGGCATCACCAAAACGTCCATCGAACATCGCTTTCAATTCCGTTTTAGCTAAATCCAGATCATCAACTATGACCACACCTTTACCGGCAGCCAATCCATCGGCCTTTAAGACATAAGGATGAGACAACTCCTCAAGGAAACGACATGCATCATCCAGCTCTTTAGCCGAAAAGCTTTTATACCGGGCAGTAGGAATATTGTGCCTTATCATAAACTGCTTCGCAAAATCCTTACTCCCTTCAAGTTGCGCGCCTTCCATCGAAGGGCCTATTACCGGAATATGTGTGGTTTGGGGGTCTTGGATAAAACTATCATATACACCCTTCACCAAAGGATCTTCAGGCCCTACCACAACCATATCGATCTTCTTCTCCAAAGCGAATCTTTTTATTGCAGGAAAATCTGTTGCAGCAATATTCACATTTTCTGCAATCAATCCGGTTCCGGCATTACCGGGTGCAACGAAAAGGTTTTTCACTTTTACGCTTTGCTTTATTTTCCAAGCCAAGGCATGTTCTCGGCCGCCGTTTCCTAATAATAAAATATTCATAGGGCAATTGGGTTACAGGTTAAGCCTGTAAAGTTAATAATCTTCATTGTTTTAAAACGCTTCCTCCACAGAGAAATCGCATATAAAAAAAACAGCCTTCCTCATCATAACGGAAAGCTGTAATATTTTCACATAGTTGCTACGATCAATTCTTCGTAAATTTAACAGCAACCCAATTGTTCTTTTCTTTAAAATGGTCGAATGAAAGGCCGTATTTTTCGGACTCTGCCTGTATTACGGGAATGTCTTCGATATAAAAACCACTCATATACAACTCACCTCCACTATTCAGCACAGATACATATGCATGGATATCATTTAACAAGATATTACGGTTGATATTCGCTAATATAACATCAAAGGTTTCGTTCGCACTCAACAGTTCAGCACCACCGATTTTCAATTCGATATTCGAAATCTTATTGAGGCTTAGGTTTTCTTTCGCATTATCATAAGCCCACTCATCAATATCTATCGCCGTGATAGGATCTGCTCCCCTCATGGAAGCCAATATAGCCAAAATAGCTGTACCGCATCCCATATCCAGCAACGATTTTCCCGAGAAATCGGCATTCAGTATTTCGCGGATCATCAACTCTGTAGTCTGGTGATGTCCTGTACCAAAAGCCATTTTCGGATCGATATATATATTGTATTCGAAAGTCGCAGGCACATTATGGAATGTACTTTGTATGATACACCTGTCATCGATAATCAACGGCTGAAAATAATTCTTTTCCCACTCTTCATTCCAGTTTTTATCTTCCACTTCGTGCACCCGGTAATCAAAAGCCGCTTCCAACGGAAAATCCGACAGCAAACTATCCAAAGCTTCTTTATCGAACAGTTGTTTCTGAATATAGCCTTTTACTCCGGTATCGGTATCGACAAAACTTTCGAATCCTATTTCGCCCAAAGTCGCGGAAAGTACTTCCGATATGGTCTCGTTATTGGGAGTACAAACAATATCTACTTCAATGTAATTCATCTAAATATTATAATTTATCGAGCAAAAGTACACTTTTTAACTTCATTTTCGACTATTCTCACAGGTTTTCACATTTTAGTCTATAACTGTTTGCTTTTTTTTCTTAACTTTCACATCTTAATTTTGTTATATATTAAGAATACAAATATAAAACATAAAGAAACAGGTTTTTATACATTTTTTAACCCGGTAGAATATGCAACAAAGCAACAATTGCATAGTTTTTGCATCTCTATAATAAAGAGATTAGTGACATTAAAGTTTTTTAGTTTATTTAAGATTAAACCTTTAATCACTATTTACAGTCTAAATAATAAGTATAAAAAAGCACTATTCAATCAACATAAGGAGAGGAGATAAAACAATGAAGAAAAGTAAAGTACTAATATTAACTGCATTATTGCCACTGGTGAGTTTTGCTCAAGGCCGGAATGATGACATATACGGATCGTCTCCCCAAAAAGAAACAACCAAAACTCAGAAAGTAGCACCTGCCAGCTCGAATACAAACAGATATTCGAACGAAGTTATCGTGCCCAATAATAGCAATAGCGGCATGGATATCTACACCAACGGTAACGTAAATGTAGATGTGGATGCCTACAACCGTAGAGGCGGAGACGTAAATGTATATAACACCACGAATGACACGTTGGCATATACCGACGATGAAGCCGAATACGAATACACCGACCGTATTGTAAAATATCACAATCCGGCAAACAGCGTTACTATCACAAGCGATAATGATATTAATGTATATGTTGTAGACGACCTGTACAGCGATTATTATTATTCACGAGGATGGAACACCAGCTATCGCTTCGGTTGGGGCGGATGGTATGGTGGATGGTACGATCCATGGTATTGGGACTCATGGTACTACCCCGGATACTACTCTTGGTACAGCAGACCCTACTGGGGCTGGGGTGGCGGATGGTATGCCGGCTGGAATTGGGGCTGGGGCGGAGGCTGGGGTTGGTCCGGCGGATGGTACGACCCATGGTATTCACGCCCTGTGTACTACGGAAACAACTACTATCACGGAAGATCGAGCAACAACAGGTACTCGAGACCCAGCAACGGCAGATACTCTGCGTCTTCTAACAGAGGAACATACAATAGTGGCAGAACATCTAACAGCCGCTACAACTCGACTGCGTCACGTACAGCAAGCGGACGTACAACCAACGGACGTTACAGCAGCAGCAATGTGCGGTCGACCAGCCGTTACAGTACAGACCGGACATCAACCGGAAGATACAGTAACAATAATGGTACAACTACCGGACGTACATCTTCGACAAGAGAATCCGGCATAAGTACAAGACCAACGTATAATACCAGCGGTCGTACATCTTCGACCACAGGACGTACACAAGTAAACCGCAATGCAACATACGATGCTAACACCGGACGTATTACTACAAACGGACGTACTTCTTCGACTTCGGGAACAAGAAGTTCGGGCACACCGACAAACAGTAGTACAAGATCATCCAGCAGAACATACAATAGCGGAAGTTCTTCATCAAGCTCAAGCAACGTGAACCGTTCTTCCAGCACCAGATCGTATGATTCAGGCAGATCATCGTCTTACAGCAGCGGACGTTCATCATCCGGCAGTAGTTCTTCTTACGGCGGTGGCGGCAGCAGCAGTAGATCATCCTCAGGCGGAGGAGGCGGTGGCAGCCGTAGCAGCAGCCGCAGATAAAACCCAGCTAAAGTATACGGAAGTTGCTTTGTAGACTTTATAAAGCAACTTTCCTTTTTAATAAAAAGGTCAGTCCTTATAAATACTTACCATACTTTTATAATAGACAATATGAAACGAATTTTTACCCTAGCATTAGTTTTCTCATCCGTAGTTGCCGGCGCATTTGCCCAAGGCGAGCTGGATGCATTTAACCTATCATATAACGATTTGAAAGGAACAGCCCGTTCGATCGGGATGGGGGGAGCTATGGGGGCTCTCGGTGGAGACATTTCTGCCATAAGCATTAACCCTGCCGGTATAGGTGTATACAAATCATCGGAAGTAGTAACTACACTTAACTTCACCAATAATTCGACTAAAACTAATTTGACAGGTACTTCTGTAGATGAAAGTAAATTCAAATTCAGTTTCGATAACTTGGCTTTCGTTGGGGTAGTTCCTATCAACAGCGATGTTGTACCTTTGATTAACTTCG
This sequence comes from Indolivaga macrotermitis, assembly GCF_900128985.1. GTDB lineage: Bacteria > Bacteroidota > Bacteroidia > Bacteroidales > Dysgonomonadaceae > Dysgonomonas_A > Dysgonomonas_A macrotermitis. The sequence continues at coordinate 134,474 of NZ_FQUC01000008.1, forward strand.
GTTTTTCATATAACCGTCTTAAATCGTTCGACCGTAAAATTTCTATGCAGGGCGACTATGTAGGGGCATCAATGACCGATTACATTGCCGACCTTGCGAATAACGCCAATGTTCCTGCTTCGGACTTAGCTTTAGCATCTAAACCTTTCAGATATTCTGACCTGTGGATGCCGGCTCTTGGTTATAACTCGGGAATCATTACGGGCTCTCAGAATAACTACCAATCAATATTGGCAGGAAAATCGGATCCCAGCCTTGATAACAATCTGAATATTCGCGAAAAAGGATCTGTCGACACCTATGATTTCAATGTAGGTACAACCTTTGCTGATGTGTTGAGCGCCGGTATTACTGTTTCGGTAACCGACATCAACTATCATATGACATCGACTTACAGTGAAAACATGTATAGTGGAGATACTCATTTAGGTGAATATTTTCTGGACAACTACCTCAAGACCGAAGGTACAGGATGGCAGGTAAAAGCAGGACTTATCTTTAAACCTGTAAAAGAATTACGCATCGGCGTAGCTTACCACTCTCCAACATGGTACGAAATGACAGACTATTATTCTGCAGCTATGGAAAGTACTATATCTGATACTTATATCGACACATGGAATGAAGTTGGCAACACCAATACCGACTATAAATTCCGTACTCCGGACAAATGGGTATTCAGTTTAGCAGGGGTTATCGGCAGATACGCTACTATCAGTGCCGATTATGAGTTGACCGGTTACGGCAGAATGCACCTTGCCGACAGAAATGGTAATGCATATTCTAATGAAAACGGATTCATTAAAGAAGACTTCAAAAACTCCTCTACCATAAGAGTTGGAGCTGAAGTACTTTTCACTCCTGAATTCTCGGGACGTATCGGTTACATGTGGCAACAAAGCCCATACGAGAAAGAAGTGAAAGACGGAAATATCGTTCCTGTAACAGCAGGTACTGTAACTCACTACACTCTTGTAGGCGATGCTAACTACTTTACATGGGGATTGGGATACCAGTTTACAAGAAATTTCTATACTGATATCGCTTTCGTTATCAAGAACAGAAAAGATAACATATATAGCTTCGAGGATTCGGACAGAGGTTCGTTGAAAACCAGCGAATTTACAGGTCTGCTAACTTTAGGCTGCCGTTTCTGATAACTAGCAAATAGTAAGTTTATAATAAGAAAGCTGTACTAAATCCTTCGGGATAGTACAGCTTTCTTGTTTTTTCAAGATTATTCCACTTGCTTTTTATACCTTTGCCTATTCATTTCAGGTCTCAGTCTGATTTATTGTTTGCTGACTAAACAACAATAAATTAGTTATAATTCCGAAATAGATTATTAATTATTTACAGTTACTTATATATTAAACTATCATGTCAACTTACACAGAAGATAATCGTAAAGTAACCACACACCGGCTACTGGAAATGAAACAACGGGGCGAAAAGATATCGATGCTTACATCATATGATTTTTCTATGGCCTCAATCGTAGATCAAGCCGGAATGGATGTAGTTCTGGTGGGAGACTCGGCCTCTAATGTGATGGCGGGGAATATGACAACCTTACCTATGACATTAGATCAAATGATTTATCACGGACGCTCGGTTGTAAATGGAGTAAAACGGGCTTTAGTCGCAGTGGATATGCCGTTTGGTACCTGCTCCGGAAATCCGACACAATCACTGGAATCAGCCATTCGCATAATGAAAGAAACAGGCGCAGATGCACTGAAAATAGAAGGTGGCAAGGAAATTATAGAAGACATTAAGAAAATTATCGACGCAGGTATCCCTGTTATGGGTCACCTCGGACTAATGCCACAATCGATAAATAAGTACGGCACATATGCAGTCAGAGCTAAGGATGAAGACGAAGCCCAAAAACTTCTTGACGATGTTAAACTTCTCGAAGCTGTCGGTTGTTTTGGTATAGTACTGGAGAAAATACCCGCAAAATTAGCAGGACAGGCAGCCAAAGCCGTTAATATACCTATTATAGGTATCGGAGCCGGAGGCGAAGTAGACGGGCAGGTACTCGTTATACACGATATGCTGGGAATAAATAAGGGATTCTCCCCTAAATTCCTTCGCCGTTATGCCGATCTTCATACAGTAATGACAGAAGCCGTTCAGAATTACATCAAGGATGTAAAAACAAGCGACTTCCCCAATGAAAAAGAAAGTTATTAAGGTCTCAGGCCTTTTTATTATCTTGGTAAATACGAGAGTAATAACCAGTTAAATTCCAAAGACAACGTATCATTAAATATTTGCTGTTACTTTAAACAAAGAGATGAAAGTTTGTATTGCAGAGAAACCCAGTGTTGCACGTGAAATAGCCAATGTATTAGGAGCCAGTTCTAAGAAGGATGGCTACTTCGAAGGTAATGGTTATCAGGTGACATGGACATTCGGGCACTTCTGCACCCTCAAAGAGCCTCACGAATACTATTCCCAATGGAAACGCTGGTCATTGGATGTTCTTCCGATGATCCCTCCCCGTTTTGGTATTAAGCTACTAGAAAACGATGGAGTAATCAGGCAATTCGGGGTAATAGAAAAACTGATCGCCAGCGCCGATGAAGTTATAAACTGCGGTGATGCCGGACAGGAAGGGGAACTTATACAACGGTGGGTAATGCAAAAAGCGCTGTGTAAATGCCCGGTTAAGCGGCTGTGGATTTCGTCGCTTACAGAGGATGCTATCCGCGAAGGATTTCAAAAACTTAGAGACCAAAAAGAATTTGACAAACTGTACGAGGCAGGATTGTCGCGAGCTATCGGAGACTGGTTGCTCGGAATGAATGCGACACGACTTTACACCGTTAAATATGGTCAAAACAAATCTGTACTTTCTATCGGGCGGGTACAAACTCCTACCCTTGCACTTATAGTGAACCGCCAGCTGGAAATTGAAAACTTCAAGCCTGAACCCTACTGGGAATTAAAGACCATATACCGTGATACTACCTTTTCTGCAACAAAAGGACGTTTCACCACGGTAGAAGAAGGTAATAAGTTTCTCGAAGAAATACAGGGAAGCCTTTTCGAAGTGACAGATGTTACGACTAAAAACGGAGAGGAATACCCTCCCCGATTATTTGACCTGACCTCTTTACAAGTAGAGTGCAACAAAAAGTTCGCCTTCTCGGCAGAAGATACGTTGAAAACGATTCAATCGCTGTACGAGAAAAAGCTTACAACTTATCCCCGCGTGGATACTACTTTCCTCAGCGATGATATATTTCCGAAAGTACCGGCAACATTAAAAGGCCTGTATGGATATGAAGCATTAGTAGAGCCGGTTTTAGCGAGTAAAATAAAGAAATCGAAAAAGGTATTCGATAACAGTAAGGTCACAGACCACCACGCCATTATCCCCACAGGCGTAAGAGCTACTGCCATGAGCGAAAATGAACGGAAGGTATATGATATGATTACCCGCCGTTTTATCGCCGTATTCTATCCGAATTGTAAAGTTTCGACAACAACCGTATTGGGCGAAGCTGCCAAAGTTGAATTTAAAGTAACAGGCAAGCAGATACTCGAACCCGGTTGGCGTGTCGTTTTCGATAAGCAAGCAGCTAATAATCAGGCGGACGATGAAAATAATAATAAAGAGGAAGAAAATATTCTTCCCGATTTTCAAAAAGGAGAAACAGGACCTCACGAACCTTCGTTAAACGAAAAGTGGACTACCCCTCCTAAATATTATACCGAAGCAACCTTACTTCGTGCGATGGAAACCGCCGGAAAGCTTGTCGACAATGAAGAATTGAGAGATGCTTTAAAAGAAAATGGTATCGGGCGTCCGTCTACCCGTGCAGCTATTATAGAAACCTTATTTAAGCGGAATTACATCCGCAAAGAAAAAAAGAACCTGTTTGCGACTATTACAGGTGTACAGCTAATACAAACCATTCAGGAAGAACTACTTAAATCAGCAGAACTAACCGGAATCTGGGAAAATAAACTGAGACAGATCGAACGGAATCAATACGATACACGTGTATTTATCGATGAATTGAAGCAGATGTTGATACAGGTAGTCACTAATGTCAGAAATGACTGGTCACAAAAATCTATCGAGATAGAAGAAATAAAAGAACCTGAGAAAAAGCCGGCTAAAAAATCGTCTCCAAGAAAGAAAAAAGAAGATACCAAAGAGAAAAAAACAAAAGAATCTTCACCCAAAACTGACAAAGATGTAATTTGTCCGCTTTGCCAAAAAGGAAAACTTCTGAAAGGTAAAACCGCTTACGGTTGTTCGGAATGGAAAGCCGGATGTACCTTCCGCTTACCTTTTGATGGAACAGTAGAGAATCTGAGCAACGACGAACTGGATAAATATTTAAAAGAAAGACAATGACAGACGAAATATTTCCTCTGGTAGATGAAAACGGAACAGTTATCGGACAGGCAACCCGTAAAGAATGCCATAGTGGATCGATGCTACTTCATCCGGTCATACACCTGCACGTATTCAACAGCAAAGGAGAGTTATTCTTACAGAAAAGGTCTGCTACGAAAGATATACAGCCCGGCAAATGGGACTCGTCGGTAGGTGGGCACATCGATCTGGGAGAGACACCCGAAATAGCCGCTAAACGTGAAGCACGCGAGGAGATAGGTTTACAAAACATATCAATACAATACATTCAGAAATATATAATAGAAACTGACAGGGAAAGGGAACTGACTTATTGTTTCTTCACTATTACCGACAAACAGCCTCAAGCCGATATGAACGAAGTTTCGGAAGGACGTTTCTGGACTATAGACGAAATTTCCGGTAATCTGGGTAAGAATATATTCACACCTAATTTTGAACTCGACTTCAAGCATTTCTTACATGAAGGAGTCGATACATTACAAAAAAAGTTTCAATAATATTTATCTATATAAAAAAGCAACAGTCCAATAGATATAATATAAATACAAAAACAGTGTCACTTTTGTCACTTTAAAACAGATATAAACCTAAATATCAAACACATATAAAGTGACACTAAAGTAACAAAGTACACAGCAATGTCACCTTTTTGTAAACACCTGTAACGAAAGATATATGCAATTTAAACTGATTGAAAACGGCGACTCAGTCCGCAAACACGACAGGGATATCCTTAAGCAGGTAATCTTTAATCTAAAAGAAGACGAAGATTGCTACATCATACTCGAACCCAAGAAACCCATCGAAAACAGTATATACCTTCAGGTTATTATACACAAAGGGTTATATAAGGTAGAAACACGCCTGATCTTCGGGTCTGACGATGATTTTAAACATTATAGTAATCTTTATTCCACCGCCGAAGAGGTATTAGCTGTATTTGATGATTATTACAGCGATTGCAGGCTCCCTGACCTCAGAAAGTGGACTGATGATACTTCCTCCTTCAAAGAAGAATCGGACTGCGATATGGTCAAGCTATACAAGACTTTTGATGGCGCTATACATTACTTCGAAGTATGGATCGACGAAGATAATACACTCACCACTCACGAAGGTATCCTTGGTGAGATAGGAGAAACCGAAAGCTTTACAGAACCGGATAAGGATAGTGAGTTTCTGCCTCCACGAATAGCAATGGCTAAAGCCATTAAAACGTATCAGGATCTGGGTTATATCTCAGATATCCTGTCTACAGAGCTTATCCTGCAGTATCCGGTAAAATCAGGGACTTCCAAGACAGCTATAAGCGAAGATATAGAGTCCATAGAAGGAATTCTCAACAATTGCCTCGGCTGGACCGGTAACGGACATTGCGACGGGGGAGATACGGAAAACGGGATTGCGACATTCTTTTGCTATGTAATAGACAAAGCCATAGCTACAGAAACCATAATAGAAGCATTGGACGAAGAAGGATTCCTGTTCAATGACCTTAAAATAGCCTATGCTGACGAGAAAACCGAAGAGTATAAACTACTCTACCCTAATGAAGGAACTTTCAGTCTGATATAAGAAAAGGCTGTCCGGTGAGGACAGCCTTTTAATATTTTCGTTACAAGGACGAACTTTACTTTTTATCGGTTTTAGCGCCACCACTTCCCGAAGGACGGGCAATTGAGTCACGCATTTCAGTATCTGCCTGTATATTCTGCATTTTGTAATAATCCATTACACCCAGATTACCGCTGCGTAGCGCTTCGGCCATAGCTTTAGGTATTTCTGCTTCAGCTTCGATAACCTTCGCACGTGCCTCCTGAGCTTTCGCTTTCATTTCCTGTTCAAGGGCAACTGCCATAGAACGACGCTCTTCGGCTCTTGCCTGAGCAATATTCTTGTCAGCTTGCGCCTGATCTATCTGAAGCACAGCACCGATGTTCTTACCTATATCAATATCGGCAATATCAATAGACAAGATCTCGAATGCAGTACCGGCATCCAAACCTTTGCGTAGTACGAGCTTAGAAATAGAATCGGGATTTTCGAGTACCGACTTATGGCTATCTGACGAACCGATAGACGATACTATACCTTCACCTACACGAGCCAGGATAGTTTCTTCTCCGGCACCACCGACCAACTGCTTGATATTAGCGCGAACGGTTACACGGGCTTTCGCTATAAGCTGAATACCATCTTTTGCAACTGCTGTTACAGGAGGGGTATCGATTACCTTTGGATTAACCGACATCTGTACCGCATTGAAAACATCACGACCTGCTAAGTCGATAGCTGTAGCCATCTGAAACGACAAATCGATATTTGCCTTTGATGCAGATACCAGAGCATGTACTACTTTCTCTACATGACCGCCGGCCAGATAGTGAGCTTCAAGTTCATCTCTTGTTATAGACTTAAGTCCGGCCTTATGAGCTTCGATCATTGCTGTTACAATAGTACGTGGGGGAACCCTACGAATACGCATCAGGAACAACTGGATCAGCGAGACACGTACTCCTGCCGAAATAGCATTAATCCACAAAAAGAATGGAACATAATAAAAGAATATCAGCAGTAAAATGACTGCCAAGACCGCAATCGCGGCAATTAAAATCGGCATAATTTATTCAGGTTTAAGTTAATATTTATACTTGGTCTGTTGCACTTATCTTTACAAGCACACTTGATTTATCAATATGGACTATCTCAACCCATTCTCCGGCATCAATAAACTCTCCGGTGACAGATTTGGCTTCAACTGTCGACTCATCATTAAACTCTACTTTCCCTATCGGATTTAACCGGGATAAGGCAATACCTTTCTGCCCTACAGACAGCTTCTGTATTTCAGGTTGTTCAACGACTGATTCTATATCCGTTTTCAATGCAATATGATCTAAAGCATTCGATTTGATTACAAATATAAAAGCACCGACCCCAATGACTATATTCGCCGCAATAGTTATATATCCGGTGGTAGGCCCTACATAATAAAAAGCATACACAATGCTGCCAACCATCATTACCCCTCCGGCTATTCCGGCAACGGTTATTCCCGGCAACAAGAATATTTCTGCCAGAAGTAAAGCTACTCCTACCAGAATCAAACAAACAATAATAATGATCTCTACTGTCATATTTTATTATTTCAATACTTTTATTTCTTCATTTCTTACCCTGACTTCCAGGTCTTCTATATCCCTCATCAATTGTTCCTGAGAAGTCTCCAGATCAATGATAACTAAAGACAAATCACTGCGTTTAGTCGATTGAGCCTCCCTGTAAGCAGTACGCCTGCGTTCAAGATCATTGTTCAGATCTTCCAAAGCTTTGTATTTCGATTGGAGATTAGCAAACAAACTCCGGGCATTATTGCTTTTAAAGTCAGCACTGGTATGATAGACGTGATCATCGTTAATAACAAAAGTAAAGTCTACGGTTTTCTTCTCAACTTTTGCTATTTCTTTTCTGGCTTTATCCCTTATCGCCCGATAATCTTTTCCTGACTTCCATGATGCCTTGATAGATGTAATACGTGCCCTATTCTCAATATATCCATTGTCTTCACTTTCGACCAAAGTAACTTCTTCGTTAGGTATAAAGGTATATATACATACCTTTCCTTCGGGTTGAAAACGGTCTGTAGCAAACCACCCCACTCCCTTTTCTTCATCGAATACGTAAAGATAATCATTTGCAGGAGAATTGAAAGGCATATTCAGCATTTCAGGAGCCAAATACGAATCATTATTGAAGTTATAGCGGGTCACATATATATCATATCCTCCCAAGCCGTTATCGTCCTTAGCTGCAAAATAGATAGTAGAACCATCTGTCAATACAAAAGGATAATTTACATCACCTGTCAAACCAAAATTATCGGCAGACAAAGACTTTTCATTTCCATATCCCGAAAGGAGTTTCTCCATTGAGAAGAGCGAAAACTCATTCTTAACCAATTGTCCGTAATATATTTTTGTGCCTTTCTCATTCATATAGACTGTCGACTCAACTGCCTGTTTCGATTCAAACATATCGTTAAACAGGCTGAGTGTCCCGGACTGCGGAGACAGCTTGTATGCAGACAGAAAGTTCCTTTTATCTACAATCAGGCTATCTATTATCTGTATATCTTCGGTTCGGGATATTGCACGCTGCATTTTCTCCAATGCTGCTGTATAAGGGGCTAATGTAGTTTCCTTTTCCCGGGGGCGCGCCTTTGCATAACGGGCAAACAATTGTTCGGCTTCACCTACCCTATACTGGTCAATATACAAACCACCCAAATACAGATACGATTCGGGCAGATTTCGCTTTGAAGCAACAACAAGGCACTCTTCAGCCTTAGCCAAATCACCACGGGTCTCGACCAGACATACTCCATACCACAAGTTCAGTGAGGGATCGGTTGGCTTCGCATTATATTCTCTTTCGAACACAGGCAATGCTTTTTCGAAAACTCCGTTTTTATAGTCCAGTTTAGCTTGTGCCAGCTCCTTAGCATTTTGGGCTACAGATGTCAACGCCAGACAAAATAGTATAATAATCAGACTCAAATATTTCATAAAATACATCTTAATTCTACAGTCAATAACCAAAGATAAAAAATAATATGCTAATGGTATTTATCTGAGGTAACTAATTAATATCTCAGACCTTTTTATTGGTTTCTTAAGCAAAAGGACAATACATTCTCTTATATTGAAAATAATTACATCTTCGTAGCATCTATAATTTTGATTTTATCAGGAAGATTATATTTTTGTATTTTCTTAAACTAAAGGGGATCTATGCCAAGAATATATAAACTATCGCGAACCGGTGTACGCATTTTATACAAAGTGAGGCATCATAAGGGGCATGGGATACATTCACCCTTCGTTTTTAGCTATATTACTAAGTGCATCGAGGAGAAAACTCCCTATTATGCATATGAAGATATAAAGAGCTATCTTGAACTTTTTCCTGAAATATCTTTTAATGAAAGTAAATTCGAAAGACTTTTATTTAAAACGGTAAATCATTTTAAACCGAAAAGTATCTTAGAATTGGGCTGCGGCTATGGTATAAACACACTGTATCTCACAGTTGCTTCTTCTCAAGGTACATGCATCAGTGTAGGGACTAATCAGGAGAAAGAACAATTAGCAAAACATATCTATTCAAAATGGCCGCGATCAATTAAATTTACCAACGATCAATTTCCTATTGTAAATGAGGTTCAAGATTGTATATTACTCAATTTAAGAGACTATACAGCCAATCATGAACAACTGGTCAAATACTTATTTTCGGTCACCGGAGAAAATAGTTTTATTATAGTAGACGGTATCCGAACAAATAGGAAACATCAGATGTTATGGAAAAGACTAATAAACAGTGAAGAAGTGAAAGTCTCAATGGACTTATTTCATATGGGATTATTGTTCTTCGACTCTAAATATTATAAGCGCAATTATAAACTCAGTTTTTGAAGGTTATCGATATGAAAAAAAGTTTAGTTTATACAAAAACAGGTGATAAAGGAACAACAGCACTCGTTGGAGGAACACGCGTACCTAAATCGCACGTAAGATTAGATGCCTACGGAACTATAGATGAGCTAAACTCATTTGTAGGCCTACTCATCTGCCAGATAAAAGACGAAGAAACCCTTAAAGTGTTATCCTTCATCCAACACAAATTATTCACGGTCGGATCCTATCTTGCAACGGAGACAGAAGCAATAGCACCTAAAGCAGCCAGTATCATTACAGAAGATAATATTAAGCTTCTCGAATCGGAAATGGATCGTATAGACAGCGAACTTCCACGCTTAAGACAGTTTGTATTACCCGGTGGCAGCGAAGCCGCAGCCCGGGCACATATCTGCCGTACCGTAGCACGGAGAGCCGAAAGATGTATCTATAAGGTAAAGGCAGAATATCCGGTAGAAGATAACATTATGAAGTTCGTAAACCGCTTGTCGGACTACTTTTTTATAGTAGCCCGCAGGGAGTGTAATAAGGATGGAAAAGAAATATTCTGGGATACTACTTGTTTGTAAAGAATAATAGGTTATTTTTGCCGAAAATAAAAAAATTAGAAAATAATAAGGAAAAACAATTAAAAAATATATCAATATGTACTGGACTCTAGAATTAGCATCGAAATTAGAAGATGCACCATGGCCTGCAACAAAGGACGAGTTGATTGATTATGCTCAACGCTCAGGTGCACCGTTAGAAGTTATCGAAAACCTTCAGGAGCTTGAAGACGAAGGCGAAATATTTGATACAATCGAAGATATCTGGCCTGACTATCCCAGCAAAGAAGACTTTTTCTTTAACGAGGACGAATATTAGAAACAAAAAGTTGTAAAATGCTTTAAAATAAAGCAGATATACAAGAGATTAGGGTAACAAATAATTACTCTAATCTCTTTTTTATACCCTTTTTTACTATATTTGTTACCCTAAATGCAACCCTAAAAAGGGTGATATTCCTAAAAAAATACATAGTAATGGGTAGAAGAAAAGCTGATAGACCGACAGGAAAGTTTAAACTTCGTACAGACCAAACGAAATGCGAATGCACAGACAAGAAAAAATGCAAGTGTAAATTCACTTTATATTTAGAATATACACTCAATAGGAAATTTGCCAAAACTACTACTGAATATAAATTTGCATCAACAGAATGGGATGGTAAAAACCAAAAAGTAAAAGGTACTGTTGCGAATTACAATCGTATCAATGCTCAATTAGCTAAATTGAAAAATGGTATTGATAAGGATATTATTGATTATTTAGATAATACAAGAGGTAATACAAAACGAAGATTAACTATTGATATATTGCGAGCCATTGTTCAACGAAAACCATTATCAACACTTGGAAAGATTGAAAATGATGAGTTTTTTGCTATGGCGAAACAGTTACAGGAAACTAATTATTCTCAAAACAAAATAGGTATTAGTAAGTATGAGAATAACCTTTGCCAAATCAATATGTTTCAAAGATTTGTAAAGCAGGAAACCAAAGAAGATATTATAAAGTGCAATGAAATTGACATTGATTTAATCAATGGATTTATAAAATGGAAACAAGAAAAAGGAAATAAACCTGTAACCATAAACAAAGCTCTGTTTCCTATTAAAGAAACATTGGAATTAGCCTCTATCAAAGGTCTTGCAAGTGCAGAAATGGTTTACTTAATCTCAAAAAGCTATTTGCCCGAAGAAAATGATTCTGTTGACAAAGAGGATGACGATGTGAAGTATTTGACAGAAGAGCAACTTCAAATATTGTTAGAGATATACCCAACATTAAATAATGAGAGGACAAGAGAAATTTTAGATATGTTCCTTTTTTCAGTACACACAGGATTAAGAATCTCAGATATTGTTACCCTAAAATGGTCTCAGATTGATTTTGAAACAAGAGATATTAAAAACAAAATTATAATAAAGGGACGAAAATCTTTATCCATACCACTGACATCACCATCTTTAAAAATACTTGAGAAGTGGAAAATTACTTATAATCACAATGTATATGTATTTGGTCTATTGCCCGATAACTTCGACCTTAATAATGATAAGCTTTTGAAAGACACAATAGGTGGAAAAAATCGAACTATTCTTCAATCATTAAAGGTCGTGGGTAAGAAGATGGACTTACCTTTTACTTTGACTATGCACAAGGGCAGACACACGTATGCAGTTTTGGCAATCAACAGAGATGTGAGTTTGCATAAATTGAGTTTATTATTAGGGCATGGTAGTATTATGGTTACTGAAAAAGTCTATGCAGAATTTCTACCTACCACTATAAAAGAAGAAGTTGAAACCAAACTCGATTTCAACTTCCTTCCTGATGGATATTAACCAACATATTATTTTAGTCATAAGCATAAGCTTCTAAACGATTCTTTTGATAAAAGTACATTATATCCTCATAACTGTATAAAAATTTATCACCAACCTGAGTATAGGGTAAATAACCCTCGTCACGATACTTCTTTATCCAATTTTGACCGACCCCTAAAAGTTCGGGAAGGTCTTTATTGGTGTAAAAAGGTTTTACAATATTATTTTTATTGTGTTCGATTAGAGTAGAACATAAGTTCTTTAAATCTTTTATCTCTTGTTTCAATTCGTTTAGTTCATCGCTATGAACTGCAATCAAGGTGCTCATCATTCTGAATTTTAGCAACTTTATTTTTCATGAAATTTCACAATCCCAAGCTATACTTAAAATCATTGTACTTCTATTATTGAAGTAACCAAAACAAATATACCTTTTTTTATTTTGAAAAACAAAAGAGGCTTTAACAAAATTTGAAATGTCATATTTGTGGCATCCTTAAATCTATTGAACTACTTTATCCCCATTGACCCACCCCTCATATATAAGGGGATTATGTTGTGAATAAATAAATTCTCAAAAAAATTATGTTTAAAAAGGTCATCTATATTGAACTTTCAAAAATATTGTAATATTTATTTATATACACTTAGTTGTATGATATGAAGGTAAGAATTTAATAAAAATTAAAATGAGAAAGTATGAATAAGAGAATTTACAGAGAAGCGGATGAGATGACTAAGTACAAAATGAGTTTAAGCAAATCTAATTCGTTAAATCCTAACTATGGGAAACCAAGAGATGAAGAAACTAAACAAAAAATTTCGGATAGCATGAAAAAGTATTGGTCAGAAGTCCCATTTAAAAATGAATTTGATAAGAAATGAATTATTTAAGCGCGCGGGATCGCGCGCAAATGCAGTTATAAATTTTTGAATATTTAAATTGGATGTTGCCGGATACGGCAACATCTTTATTTTATATGAATAATACTTTTCATTAACTATTGATTATTCAATTTCAAATTTTATTTTTTTAGAAAGAAGTTTCATTCTCTCTATCAAGAAGGGGAAAATGTAGCCTGTAAACTACACTACTAATCATTAGTAAAGTTTACTTGAAAAATAAGAAGTTTAATATTAATTAAAAATGAGTAGTTGTGAAAATAAACATTTAAAATTTGATACAGTAAAAATTAGAACAAATAAAGAATACTTAAAAGACACACTTATTAAATTCAATTCCAAATATAATTCAAATGGAGATTTAATAAATAAATATTATAATTCTAAGGATGATAAATTGATTCCATATAATTTATATATTGGAATTAGTGATAATTCTCAATCACTAACATTAGAATTTTCATCTAAAATATTATTAGATGATTATCCAAAACTTATAACAAAAGATACATTCAAACAATGTTTAGAGAATATCAACCAACTTGATATTTGCACCCTCGATGCTGATTCTATTGCAAATGATTGCTATTTCTCAAAAGTTCATATAACCAATGATATAAAATATCCTTTGACAAATGATGTATTAGATAGCCTTAATTCAAATGTTAATGATTATAGGCGTTACCAATGGGAGCATTATCGAAAAGACGGCATACGCTTTAAAAAGGATGTAAAATCAATATCCTGCAAAGAGAGCATTGTTATGTACAATAAAGAAAAGGAGATTGTAAACAATGTAGATTTTCTTTCAATTCTCAGCAAGCCGAATGAAGTAATTGATTATTTTGATGGAGTCACACGTTTTGAAATGGAATTGGATAAACCAAAGAAAATATGTAAGGCTTTGAATATTGATACCACCCATATAAGTAAAGTGTTCAATTCAAAGGAAAACCCCTTACTTGTTCAGTTTAATAAAATTTTTGGAATAGGAGAAATTGAAGACAGGCAATACATTGCTAACTATGAAACCTACGCAATGGATGCCATAATTGAGAAACACAGTGGTGACATCAAGAAAATAGAACAGGAAATGAAAGACCTGCATGTTTACAGTTCCAATTCTCGTAATGGCTTATCGGAAAGAATGAAGAAGATTAAAGCACTTATAGAACAACGAAACGAGAGATTGTATAATTCCAGAGGAATATTGACAGAAATTAGAGTGAAATTAGGCGAAAAAGCACCTATTCCAGCTCAAATTTGACACGCTCAGACCATCATTTTTAGCTTTGAAACGTACTATTTGCGTTGATTTTGGCGTGTATCGCTTCTGAAGGATTATCTTATGCCCAGATATAGAATTTTGTATGAAAATAAAAATGTGTCAACATAATCTATAATTGATTTATTGACACATTTTCGTTTTGTATGAAGTTAATCTAAAAAGGTTAGATTGATTCTTAAATGACTTTATAATTCAATTTTAATATTCCATTGATGGTTATCGTATTTTTCAGATTAGAAAAATATTGAACTTCTTTAAATTCGATAGTTATAGTTTTCTTGTTACTATCAATTTCTTTGACCACAATATTTCCAGCCCTATACGCATTGTATCCTTCACCAAGCATAGAACTACCACTGTTTTTCCCTTCACCAACAAACCATTCTCTACCGCCATTTCTTTGAAATAAAATTTCAAATTTAGATGTAATATCTGTCCCTGCACTAACACTTTCTTTTGCTGTAAATTCAGCCTGAATGTAAACACGTTTGTCTGTTGTTGCAACATCATTCACCCAAAAGAAAAATATTCCATCGTCATATTCAGCCTCTAAATCATCAATCTTTGCGGATTGTCCATCTACTGTTAAAGTCGATTGTCCTCCTGTTTCTCCTCCATCCTCATCATCACTTGAACAAGATGGGAATATAAAGCCAAATGTTAGTAATAGAGCTAAAAGTATCGAATGTTTTAAGTTATTCTTTTCCATAATATTATATATAAATTAAGTTTGTAATTAAAGTTTATAGCCGATTGTTAGCATTGGTACACTTTGAGACCCTGAATGGCTCATAGCACTGTATTTGTATTGAAATCCTGCATGGAATTTATCATTGATGTCATAGCGACCGCCAAGACCTAAATTAACTCCGAACTTTGTTTCCTTTTCAGCACCGCTTCCATCCCAAGAATTAATACCAAAGCCAATAATGGGAAATACTTTTATCTTGTTGCCAATGCCATACAACCTATGGTAATCAAAATTGATTTCTTTGAGGCTTACACCATCTTTTTTAAGATAGGCATTGATAGATGGAGAAAATTCGTGCTTCTTTCCCGTTAGATTAAAGACTAATCCGAACCCTGCTGTTTTAATCTTTGAGCCATACAAGAGGTTAGCCTGTAAAGAGTTTTTTGTATCCTGAGCATGGATGCCACCAGATACCATAAATACCATTAGTAATGGTATGAAAAGTTTTTTCATGTAAATAAATTTTGCTTGCTTATCAATCCCCAAATAAGCATAAATACAAAAAGCGATGGAGACTGCAACTTATCTGAAAGAGAGGCTCTGGTAAGCCCATATGACAGAATAAGCACAGCTCCACCGCCTATATTATATATAGAAAGTGGAGCGTCATGCCCATCATCCTCTGTCATATTTGAAATTTACCAGATTTCTCTTTCAAGGATAATATTGAACGCTTAGATATCTAATTATGTCCTCTAACCAACCAACGCTTTGGCTATTCGGTTAGATTATGATACAAAGATTAACAAAATATATTAATCCTACAAATTTTTGTCAATACAAATTATACATAATCTTCTTTAGTCCAGATAGTTGCTAAAATAATAAAATAGTAAATGATTATTTTAACTATTTCAAAATATTATTACACATTTACTAAACTAATGTTCAATAAATGTATAATTATTAAAAATAATAAGTATATTTGTTGTATATTAAATATTTAACCAATGGAAGCAAAGAAATATATCTGTTATTATAGAGTGTCTACAAAAAAGCAAGGTAAGTCGGGATTAGGTCTTGATGCACAAAGAACTATTTGTGAAAATTATGTAGAAAATCAGAAAGGTATAATAGTAAATTCTTTTGTTGAAGTTGAAAGTGGTAAAAACGATAATAGAGAACAATTACATACTGCGATTGCAGAATGTAAACAAACCAACAGTACTCTTTTAATAGCGAAGTTGGATAGGCTGTCCAGAAGCGTTGAATTTATCTTCAGTTTGAAAAATTCGGGAGTAAACTTCGTGTGTGTTGATATGCCCGAACTAACGACCATGACATTGGGAATTTTCTCAACCTTTGCTCAGAGTGAACGTGAAAGAATATCGGAACGTATAACAGTCGCCCTTGCTGAAAAGAAAAAGAAGGGTATTAAGTTAGGCAAGCCCGAAAATTTATCTAACAATTTCGAAAAAGCATATACCAACAGTTTAGCCACCAGACAAAACAATGCTATGAATAATGAGAATAACCGCAAGGCAGGCTTGTTAGTAGTTTCGCTTCGCCAGTCGGGCAAAACATGGAACGAGATAACAACGACACTGAATAAGAACGGGTTCAGAACTCGGAGGGGTTGTATGTTTGGAATGACACAGGTTGTGAGATTGTATGAAAGATTTTCTTAAATAACTATTTGTATAACTATAATAGTTATTATAAGAGGCATATAAAATATTACTGTTGAAAACGAAAACATAGAGGTAATCAATGCTATAATTCTATGTTTCCATGATGAAGGTAGTTGTATTACAAAAATATTTTTATTGTCTATACACTCATCATTAATTGAACTGACAAATTGGGTATATAACGTTCTAAAATCTCTTTCCAAAGAAACGTAATAGCTGTCGGCTATATAAAACAATAATGAAGGGATTATAGCAATACAAAGACAATCAACTTTTCCACTCTCAATAAACAAAGCCAACATTGCACCTACCAAACCAAAGCTCCACGTTTTACAACTCGCACTATTAGAAGACATTCTTGATATTATATTTTGTAATATATCAATATGTTTCTGAATTGCTGAATTTTCTTTATTGTTCAATATATTATTCATTATCGTTATCTATTTTCATGTTCAACCAATCTTTCAAACTCAATTTTACTTCCGCAGGTTCATCGCCTTCAAACTCACCTATTTGTTTGAATAATTCTTTTTTTAGTGTAAAATAATATCCAACAGGAATTTTGCCCGATATAGGCTCATTACAACCTTCAAAATAAGGTATATATAGATATCCACCCCCATTAATCTTTTCTTTTGCAATATAGTCTGTTGAACCATCCTCAAATTCGATAATAGGGTATAACCCCATATACTCACTTCCTGACCAATCACGATTATCCTCTCGAATAGGGAATAATGCAATATTCAGTTTGTCGAATTTTTGGGCATCACCAAAACCCAATTCCCAATTACACCATTTTGAATTAATTGCATCATCTGTTGCAACAAGAAGAAATTTATCGTTTTCAATTATCTTTTTCTTTATTTTTTCGGCTGTTATGGTTGATGTATGTTTGGGCATATCATCATCAAGCCAATCTACATATACAGAAACACCCAAACTTTGGAGTATTTTTATAACTCTTTCTAAAATATCTTTATCTGTGTGTTTATGTGACAAAAACACTGATATTCTAGCTTCTGCTTTATTCTTAACAATAATTTTTTTCGAATATCCTGACTCGGACTGAATTTCAACACCAAGAGCAAGGGTCTGTAATTGAGATTTTGATAATATAGACATAGAAAACTTATTTTTACAAATATAGTGCTTAATAGTAAAATATTTAGAGATAAAACCCTTGTTATTGAAATTGGTATTTATGTATCTTTATATTTTAATAACTAACAAATCTATTTTATGCTGAAGGATAATTACAATAGAAGTGTACAACTTGAATGTGCAACTTGTGGAGGACAAGATTTTGAATCCAATGATGACAAAACATATATTAAATGCAACACTTGTGATAGGGAGTATTTGGGCGGTTATGACGAATTGGTAGAGTATAACCAAGGAAAAATAAATCAAACTGTTGATGATGTTAAACATGAGGTTAGAGATGATATAGAACAGGCATTTAAAGATATGTTTAAGAAATTCAAATAATAGGTATATGGATTCGGTGGATTATTTGGGGATTATAGGATTTATCATATCTATAATTTCATTAGGCTTTGCAATATTTATTTACTTTAATCATGATAAGAAAATTAAATCACAAGAAGTGTTGATTAATGAATATCAGCTTAAAACACATCAAGAGGCTGAGACAGAAAAGAAAAAAGCCCTTATTAAAGCAAATATTATAAAAAAGAATAAAGGCTCGTATGCAATAAAGGTCTTTAATTCAGGAAATTCTATCGCAAAAAATATTAGAGTTAAGATATACTTGGATGACAAAGAAGATACAGAAGAAGACATTTTGTCTATAACTGAGAATCCTTTTCCTTTTGCAATGCTTAGTCCACATGATAATGCAGAAATATCATTCATGGCTTTTTACGGAACACCATCAACTTTTTATGTCAAAACAATGTGGGATGATTTATTTGATACTGATAGGGAAAATATTCAATTACTACATAGACCATAAATTAATATGATTTACAATGAAATAAGTTTCACTAAAACAACTCCTAAAAAACACCAAGCCTCTTATTATCAATGCATTATTTGTCAAAATATATTCTTCAACGAAGACGAGTATTAAGGCAAGTACTAATACAAAAAGGATCGACAATAAATCGATCCTTTTTTATTGGTAAAAATTCCTTTGCTTCAATATCCGTAACCTTCAGGAGCCTGAGTTTCGGCAGATGATGTTTTTCCATTCAGAAAATTGAAGCGGTAATTAAAGCTAAACAAAACATACCGTCCGATCATATTTGTTTTAGTATCGGATATATAATTACCAGAGACTACACGGACAAGATTATTCCGATCACCTAACAGGTCATAACACTGTAATTTTACAGTGGCAGCCTTCTTTTTCATAAACTGCTTCGAAACAGCCAAATTCCATAGTAATTCAGAGTTTTTAAATGCCGCCGAATAACCATGGTTATATGTATAGCTTATGTCATTCTGGAGAGTAATATCCCATGGAAATTTAATCATCGACGACGACTTTATCCCCAGATTGGAAGTACCCAGATCACCCTCCTTCGATAAGTTGTTCCGGGTTATATTAAATGCAACATTGGCTTGCAATCGCTGATTAAAATTCTCAGATTTATAATTAATAGAAAAAGACTCGCTCAGAGTCAGGTTATAAGTTATATTCTTTGCCCCATTGGAATATCCTATATTGCGGACAAAATATGCAAAAGAACTATTGTCAACCGTAATCTTCTTGTTCCGTAAGGGCGTATTAAACATGATCCCTCCATTCATCCCCCAGTTCCCTTTTACATTACGATACGAACTTTCGGTATTTCCTTGAGGATCAATTATTGTATAATCGACAATCTTATTCACAATATAGTTACCGGATGCGGTTATCATAAAGAAAGCCCCCTTTTCATAATTTGAAATTTGATAATACATACTCACATTATTATCGAAACTCGGCTTAAGATCGGGATTACCATACGTGCGCGAAAGAGCATCAATAATGATAGTGTCTTTCGACAATTGCCGTAAGGTCGGATGTTCGGTCGACCCATAATAATCAAAGTCAAAAGTTGCATTACTGCTCGGTCTGTAAGTAAACTTAAGGGTAGGAGAATAATTCACAACATTCTGGCTTTGTTTTTCTATTAGGGAATCACCAACTGCCGACCGATTTTTGGAATAAGTAGGATCAACACTAAACCCTAACGAATATTCATATTTCTCGTGTACCCCTTGAAATCCGACATTGAAACGCTGTGTGTTATATCGCGATAATGTATTACGGGTATAATCTTTATCAATTATAGTATACTCACCCTCTCCGTCCTTCCGATAAGTAAGGCGATCCCGTCCTGAATAATCCTGCCTGTAATTGTAAGACAGCAATAATGAATGATGTTTACTTAGAGGCTCTACATATGATAGCAATATACCCCAGTTATTACCCGATCCCCTGATACTTAATTCCTGATCTATTATCTTAGTCGAATTCAAGGACTGATATTCCGTAGTGGAATAATTCGTTCCATTATCTTTCGAGCCCCTGAAAGCCCCGGTAAGGCTTAAGCTGATATTACGCCCTTTCGAATTCAATTTACGGCCTATAACCAGTGACCCGTTCAGGCTATAAGTATTACCCTTAGTCACATAATCCGACCACCCCGAAGTTGTGTCATTCTGATTCTCAATATACGACAGGCTCTCTCCTCTCCTTATATCTGTACTTGTACCTGTATTAATACTCATACGGGTATAAACAGTGGTAAGTGAGTCGGGGGTCCATTTAGAATGCATAGAATATATCAGGTTTCTTTTCCTGTTGTTAGAAGATGACGATTGTGTACTCATACGGTTACCATCTTCGATAAACGTTTCGGTATCACTATCCATCTTAAAAAGGTTGTCATTGTCTTCGTAGCGGATATTTCCCCCAACCGATATTTTATCGTTTCTCTGAATATTGATATTGGTACTCAGATTTCGTTCTTTGGTTATCCCATCATACTGACTGGAAACTCCGCTATATTCGAAATTATCGGTTACATTATTCATATTACCGATTAATGCAAACTGGTTATCGTCTTCCATATAATTGGCATTAACCTTATTGCTATACCGGTCATCAGTACCATAACCTACGCGGGCATTCCCGAATACCGACTTTTTCATCCCCTCTTTTACCGTCAGGTTTAAAACCTGCTCCGCATTACTATCTTTAAAACCGGTAAGTTTAGACATCTCCGATTGGTCTTTAAACAACTGCAGTTTATTGACCATTGATGCCGGTAAGTTTCTCAATGCAAGGTCAATATCATTGTCGAAAAACTCCTTTCCGTCAATCAATATTTTAGAAATGATCTTTCCGTTTGCCATAAGCTTTCCGTCCGAGCTTACTTCTATCCCGGGCATTCTTCTCACAAGATCCTGCAACAGAGCGTCCTCTCCTACCCGATATGCATCTGCATTATATTCTATAGTATCGCCTTTTACTATAATATCCGGAACAGAAGCCGTCACAACAGCCTCCCCTAATACATTCTCAGCTTCTTTCAATAAAATAATCCCCAGATCTATATCTGATTTATCACTGACCTCTAATGAAAATGTAGATCGATCGTAACCCAAGCTCGAAATATCCAATATATAACTTCCCCTCTTCGGATGTAGTGTAAACTCTCCCTCGTCACGAGTAAGGGCTCCCATAACATAAGTACTATCATTGGCACTAAGCAGACGGATAGAGGCATAAGAAACCGGCTCATTCTTCAAACTGCTATGGAGTGTACCTGTTACGGTTTGAGCATAAGAACCTATACATAAACAAAAAAGTAGAAATATACAGTAGAAGTATCTCACTAAAAAAACGATCTTTACTATTTATCTATATAAACTGCCTCGTTTTCGGGAAACAGTCTCTCGAATATAACGAAAAAAAAGGATATCTAGTATGATATCCTTTACTGAATGGAAACTATAACCGTTTAATTATTCTTTTCGGTAAAAAGCACCATCTTGACACGCAGCTTATTACCTATATCAATTACATTTACTATATCCTGCAGGTTTAACATTTTGTCAGCCTGTAAAAGCACATTTATATCATCACCTTCTTGTCTCTCTCCTATAGCAGCAATCAGAGCAGGTTCTAATCCCTCAAATGTTACAGGACTATCATTCACATAATATTGCAAATCAGAAGTAATAATAAGGGTGATATTCTTCTTTGTCGCCACTTTTTCGGCCGTCGACGAGTTTGGTAAAAGTACCCGTATAGCAGCCGGCGTCACCATTGTAGACACAATGAGGAAAAATAATAACAAGAAAAACATGATATCATTTAAAGAAGCCGTATATACCTCGGCAGCTCTGTTTTTTCTACGTTCTATTTTCATGCCAATCTCAATTTACGCTCGATTGAACATCGATCATTATATTTTTTTTATAGCTTTTAATGGCTCTAAGAGCCTCATTCGAATCTTTATCCAGATTAGAAGTTATCTTGTCGATACGGCCATTTAAAACATAGTAGCCCGAATAAGCAACGATACCCACCAGAAGCCCGGCTCCCGAACAGATCATCTTTTGATATAATCCATCCGAAATTGTAGCAATATCCAGATCCGCCGTCTGAGAAATATTATAGAATATTGTGATTACCCCGAATATAGTCCCCAAGAATCCTAACATAGGAGCAATTGATGCTATAATACCAAGATAGTTCATATGATTCTCCAGCTTCGAGATCTGTTGTCTCGCCTCTATCTCCATACTCTGTTCAATATCTTCTATCGGCTCTACTTCGTCTTTCAATCCCGCAGCTACCACCTTGCCTAGAACGTATGGTTTTTCGAAGCAAAAATTAAGAGCACGGTCTGTTTTGCCTTCCGATATCAGTTCGATAATACGCGACTGCCAGATTGAGTCTTTCTTTCCGGCTTTACTTATTGTAATCCAACGCTCGATAATATAATAAATAGAAAGGATTGAAAGGATAGCAATAGGTATCATTACCCATCCTCCTTTCATAATTAAACTGAAATAACTTTCAGGGGCTACAGTCGCAGTAGGTTCTAAATTGGAAGTTACAGCTTGAAGCAATACAAATAAATTCATCATAAAAAGGATTTATTATAAATGAAAGATAAGTTGCAAGAAAGAGACACACACAACTTTGTTATTATAAATACAGGCTAAAAATAACTAATTCGATAAACATACAAACAATGTTTATCGAATTAAGTTCTATCTTAAAATGGAATATTTCTTAAAAACCAAAGCTCACCGAATTGATATATTCATAGAAACAACTAATCATTCCTACAAAGAATATACCTATCATAGAGAATACTAATGACAACTTAAGATAACCATCGGTCTGCAATGTCGCGATCGGATCATTTGTTTTCTTGATGAACATAGCCTTAACGACCAACAAGTAGTAGAACAATGATATCACAGTGTTAACCAATGCCAGGAATACAAGGACGGTATTCCATGGATTACCTGACTCCATAGCAGACATAAAGACAAACAGCTTACTAAAGAATCCTGCTGTAGGCGGAATACCTCCCAAAGAGAACATCGATATCATCATCACCAATGCCAGTTTAGGATTTGTATAGTAAAGACCATTATAGTCATTCATATTTACCTTACCTGTCCTGTTCTCAATGCTTGTGATTACCCCAAAGGCAGCAAGATTAGAGAATACATAAACAAACACATAGAATATAGTAGCAGCCATACCTAGCGTAGAACCACTGAATACACCTAACATAATATATCCTGCCTGAGATATAGATGAGAAGGCAAGGAATCTCTTCATGTTTTTCTGGCGCAGGGCAAACAAGTTACCTACTACGATCGTGATCAGGATAACAATCCAGATAAGCGGATGCCAAATAGCTTCTAAAGCCGGGAACACTTTATATATAATCAACATAAGAGCAAAAACGGCCGCCCCTTTAGATATAGTCGATAAGTATAAAGTAACGTTTGTCGGAGCACCTTGATATACATCGGGAGCCCAAAGGTGGAAAGGCACCAGAGACAATTTGAAGAACAAACCCGACAGGAAGAAAATCATCGCCATGATAATCAACGGAGTCGAATATATATTTTGAATGATATCTGCGAAGTACAACGTACCGGAAGCTCCGTATAAGAACGAAAGCCCAAAGATCATCACTGCCGACGAGAATATCGCATTAAAGATATATTTAGCCCCCGCCTCTGCCGAATCATGCTTGTATTTGTCAAATGCAACCAAAGCAGCCAAAGGCAACGATGCAGTTTCAAGCCCGATATAGAATAGAAGGAAGTTTCCTGAAGATATCATCAGGTACATGCCCAACAAGGTTAAGATAGTCAGCATGAAAAACTCACCCCGTTTGATAATAGATTCAGCTTTAGACAACCATTCGTTTGCCTGAAGTACAATTAAAACTACCCCGATATTCAACACACTTTTCATTGTCAGCTGAGCAGCCCCGGTCAGATACATACCACCAAAAGATTCGGCAGTATCTTTGTTTATGAAAAAACAATAAACGGTATGTGCTAAAAGCAGCAAGCATGCAAACGGGAAGTAATACTTCTTTGCATTGTCAGAAGCAAATAAATCGTAACAAATTAGTATTAGAAATACCCCGATAAGGGATAATTCAGGCTTCATCAACAAATAATTGCTTAAATCCATCTTTTCAAATCTATATTTTAAAACTTTAAGGTCTCAGACCTATAGGGAATCTAACCCTGTATTTTTTAATTTCAGTAATAGTTTTCTTATGCCTTAACGATAAAGATATCTCGACATATCAATATACCTCGCTCTGTCCGAATCATAATCATCCAAATTATTATTGTTAACTGGATAAGGATAATTCTGAGCAGGAGGCACAGGAGACTGATATTGATACTTAGCCATATTTGTCTGACGAACAGCAACTATATACGATCCAAACTGACCAATAGTTTTATCTGTAGTCAATATAATATCAATACCGGGTTTAGAGTAAAACAAAGATTCGTATTTACCTTTTTCTCTCGACTCGCGGCTTACCAGTTTATATTGACCGTTTGCCAAGTCTTTTTTCACCATATTGTAAATACTTGGAGAATAAAACTCCCAAGCAGCCAATTTCATATCGCTGGCAAAATCGGGAACGATATACGATACTTTCGAGTTACCGTTATATGAATATACATAGTTGGTAGACAAACCTCCGGCATATTCTCCCCAGAAATTATAACCTTTGGATGAAACCGCAGTATTAAAATAGGATTGATCCCTGCCTGCCAAATCAATTAACTCCGGCAATGAAAAGCTTTGTGCCGAACTCCAACCTGCAACTGCAAAAAAAGCAGTCAAAACGAATAATTTTAATTTTTTCATAACTTGCCAATATTAAGGTAAACAAGCATAAATCATATCTGAAATCCAACCGGGGAACAAACCTACTCCGGCTACACTAAGCACCAATCCCACTACTGCAATCTTCTCATACCATACGGCATCGGTCAGTTCCAGATGGTGATCGTTTATTACAGGACCGTAAAGGATTTTCCCTACGACCTTCAGTATATATACGGCTGTAATTACAATAGAAGCACAAGCCATAACAGTCAGTACACGATGGAACATATCAGTATGTTGGAATGACCCAACAAATATCGTCATTTCCGCAACAAATCCACTCAATCCGGGAAGACCCAAAGATGCAAGACCTGCGATTACATAACATACCGACAAGAAAGGCATAATCTTCATCAGCCCCCCTAACTCACGGATATCACGTGTATGCGTTCTTCCGTAAATCATACCGATAAGGGCGAAGAATAAGGCTGTCATCAAACCGTGAGACAACATCTGCATTACAGCACCTGTCACAGCAGTATTATTCATCATCAGGATAGCAAACAATACCAATCCACAGTGACTTACCGACGAATAAGCATTAATGTATTTCAGGTCGGTTTGAGCAATAGCCCCAAACGCACCGTAAACCACACTTATACCGGTAAGGATTAAGAAAATCCAAGACATTTCGGCGGCAGCTTCAGGTAGTAAATGCATTGCAATACGCAAACAGCCGTATCCCCCTAATTTCATCAATACACCGGCGTGCAACATAGATACTGCCGTAGGCGCTGAAGCGTGACCATCGGGAGACCATGTGTGGAATGGGAACAAAGCTCCCAACACACCGAATCCTAAGAATGTAATCGGGAATATCCAGCGTTGTGCAACAACCGGAATAGCACCGTTTTGTGCAATATCTAAAATATTAAATGTCAAATTACCATCAGTAGACGAGTTAAAATAGATCCCCAGAATTCCAACAAAAAGGAAAGCCGAGCCACCCATCAGCATCAAAGTTAATTTCATCGCCGAATATTCTTTCCGTCCCGTTCCCCAAAGCCCGATAAGCAGGTACATCGGTATCAATGCTATCTCATAGAAGAAGAACATGGTAAACATATCTATCGAGATAAAGAAACCATATACACCTACAGCCAACAGAGTTAGCCACATAAAGAAGTCTTTAGGTAACGGATCCATATTCCACGATGCAAACGTTCCGGTAAACATGATTATAGCCGTAAGCAATAACATCAGTACCGAGATACCGTCTACACCTATCGAGTAATAGATGTTCAATGGTTTAAACCATACATAATCATATCTGAACAACATAGCACTTGTAGGGTCAGCCTCTCTTGCCGCAAAAAACATAAAGAGAAATGCCACAGCCAGCACAAGTCCGGCACCTGTTCCCAGAACCGCAACCCATCTTACTTGTTGTATGTTCTTGCAAAAAACAAATGCAATCAACATTAAAACCGGTATCAATACAAATAATGAAAGAATATTCATTGTTCTATAATATTTAAGCTAAACTTATTGACAAATATAACAGATCAGGCAGAAAGCGAATATCGCCACAAATACCAATGCTCCCACAAGGTAAGCAAGTGCGTATTGCTGAATACGTCCCGACTGGAATCCTTTAATCTTATCCGATGCATTATTGGTTACAAAAGCAAGTCCGTCCATAAACGCATCAACGATATTGCGGTCAAACCAAGCAACAGGTTTAGAAATGCAATTGAAGATAATCTTGCGGGTAACGAATAACCATATCTCATCGAAATAAAATCTATTGGCTGCTCCCTTATACAACCATTGTACTTTCGATACAAACTGGTCGGGGATACTTGTTTTCTTATAATACATCACCGTAGCCACAGCTATACCCAATACCGCAACACCAATGCTGGCAAGAGCTATAGGCATTACCAGATGAGCCTCGAATGGTTTTCCATCGGTTGTGATTAAATCGGAGAATGGAACAAATCCTGCGAAGATTGAACAAAACGCCAATATAATCAACGGAATGGTCATAGAAGCTCCGGCTTCATGCGGTTCGTGATGATAATGTTTTTGTGTATCGTTCCAGAATATTCTGTAATATAAGCGGAACATATAGAAAGCTGTAAGGCCTGCACCCACGAATAAGCAAGCAAACAAGAACTTGTCGTGATGGAAGGCAGCAGCTAAGATTTCGTCTTTACTCCAGAACCCTGACAGAGGCCAGATTCCGGCAATCGCCAAACATGCGATAAGGAAAGTAATGTGTGTAATAGGAAGTTTTTTCCAAAGACCACCCATATCATCCATCTCATTACTATGTACCGCATGGATTATAGCACCTGCACCCAAGAACAGCAACGCTTTGAAAAAAGCATGAGTAAATAAGTGGAACATAGAAGCCATATAACCCAATCCGTCGTGTCCACCATAGGATGACACTCCAAGAGAGGTAATCATATAAGCAATCTGCGATATAGTAGAGAATGCAAGTACGCGTTTGATATCAGTTTGGGCACAAGCTACTATTGCTGCATATACCGAAGTGATAGCACCAATATATCCGATAATAGTGAGAACCTCGGGCGTACCGAAAACATATATTGGGAAAAGACGTGCTACCAGGAATACACCGGCAACAACCATTGTTGCAGCATGGATAAGAGCCGAAGCAGGTGTAGGACCTTCCATCGCATCGGGCAACCAGATATGGAACGGCATCATAGCCGATTTACCGGCACCCCCGATAAAGATAAACATCATTGCCCAAGACAAAGCTGATATTCCCAAGAACGAAGCACCTAATGCCGAACCTAAGAACGGAGCATCAAGACTCGTTAAAGCCGAAAAACTGAATGTTTCCGAATAGAACGATAATACCAAAATACCGATAAGGAAAAACAAGTCGGCAAAGCGGGTTACAATAAATGCCTTCTTAGAAGCAGCAACCGCACTTGGTTTAGTATAGTAAAAACTGATCAGTAAGAAAGAAGATACTCCTACTAATTCCCAGAAAATATACATTTGGAAAATGTTAGTAGCTACAACCAGCCCCAACATCGAAAAAGAAAACAAAGATAAGAACGCATAATAGCGCTGAAATCCTTTTTCTCCTTTCATATAGCCTAAACTATATATATGCACCATTAATGAAACTGTTGTAATAACAACCAGCATCATTACTGATATCGGGTCGAGCATAATACCGAGATCAATATGCAGATGCTCAGTAAACTTCAACCATTCAAAATTATAAGGCATTACACTTTCGAACGCACCCGAAGCACCTCTGCCAACTTTGAAAAAATATTCATACCCGGTCATATATGCCAGCACCGTCATCACAGCTAGTGATGAAGTGCCCAGTACCCCGGCAACTATCGGTTTCATTTTGCCCCCCAGTAGTCCTAATATCAAGAACATGACAGCAGGTAGAACAATTATTAATAACGTATACGAATAAGGCATATCTATATCGTTTAAGGTCGCAGACCTATTTATTATTTTGTATCCTTTTGATTATTAATTCCGAAAAAACAATCCTTATCAGTGTTTCATCGTGGTTATATTTTCATCTATATACACACTCTTCACATTGCGGTAAATAGTTATGATGATAGCAATAGCTACAGCTGTTTCGGCTGCGGCAATAGCAATAGCGAACAATGCGAAGAAAAGGCCTTCCATCTGCCCCGGATAAAGAAACCGGTTAAAGATCACAAAATTCAGGTCGGCAGCATTCAACATCAACTCTATCGACATTAATACCATCAGCATATTTTTTCGAGACAGAAAACCGTATACTCCGATAAAAAACATCAGTGTACTTACTGCAAGATATGCTTCCATCGGAACAGTAAAGGTTTCTACAAGAAATCCATTCATATTATTTTATTATTAAGCTTTTGACTCTATTTTCGAAAAATCAACGTTTACGGGCAATCATGATACCTCCGATGATACATGCCAGCAGCAACAAACTGATAGCCTCGAAAGGTAACAGGTATTGGTACTTATCGGTACCCATCATAGCAGTACCTAACTGTGTCATATCAAGGTTCGACTCCATATAAACATAAACACGATTTACATTATAGTAAATTATATGTCCGCAAATACCTAAACCTGCGAGAGCAGCAACAGCAGCCAGAATCATCCTCTTCGGTTTTTCGAATTGTACATCTTCACCCGGACGATTAGTTAATAAAATAGAGAAGATGAACAATACCATCACACCTCCGGCATAAACAGCAACTTGTACTGCAGCCAGAAACTGGTAATCCATCATCAAGTATAATCCGGCGGTCGCCAACAATACAAACAATAAATAAGTTGCCGAGCGGATTATCAATCGCGAAGTGACAGCCATCAGAGAACATCCGACTATTACTAACGCTAAAACGCAAAATACAATGAGCTGTGCCATAATCAATCTATACGTATTCGATTATTTATTCTTTAGTCACATTATCTGTTCCGGCATCTGTAGACGGAGCAGTTGTTACATTATCTTCTTTTTTCTCTACAACAGGTGCCTCTACTGCAACAGCAGGCTCTGCCGGCTCAGGCTTTACAGCAGGAGCTTCCGCTACAGGCTTAGGAGCAGCAGGTTTTGGCTCCGGTTTCTTCTTTTCTTTCAGCTTAGACCCCGGACGATTTAACGTCAACTCTAATCCTTTGCGGGTAAACATCGCACCTTCGAAGTTATTGCTGAAAACAATCGCATCCGAAGGACATGTTAATACGCACAGGTTACAGAATGTACATAAACCCAGATTGTAGTGATACTCATCCAGAATTTTCTTCTTTTTACCGTCTTCGGTCTCGATCATTCTTGAACGTACCTCAATAGTACCATTCGGACAGTTTATCTGACAGATACCACAAGCAGTACAATTGTGCTCGTTGTTATCATCGTGAGGCATTACAAGTTCGCAACGAAAACGGTCAGATATAACCAACGTATCCCTGTTTTCGGGATATTGAGAGGTTACCTTCTTCGATACCAGCTCTTTCCAAGTCACCGTCATGCCCGTAAGCAATGATCCTATGCCCTGAAATAAGCCTTTAAAATATTGTGAAACTGAACTCATTTCCTTCTAGTTAAAGTATATTAAAAATATCTTTCAATGTCAAACCTGCCAATACAATAATAACCATCAACAAAATGTTGAACATATTGATCGGAAGCAGGTATTTCCACTCCAATGTAAGTAACTGGTCGATACGCAAACGGGGGAATGTCCAACGCACCCATAAGCTTATAAATACCAATACTCCGGTTTTACCAAAGAACCATACATAAGAGGGTATATAATTCATCACCTGATTGAATCCATCCCAACCTTGTACCTGAATAGGCATCCAGCCCCCGAGGAACACAGTAGTGGCAATGGCAGCGATAATAAACATATTCAAGTATTCGGCCAAATAGAAGAACCCGAACTGAAGCCCCGAATATTCGGTATGATATCCGGCAGTCAACTCCGACTCGGCTTCCGGCAAGTCGAAAGGCCCGCGGTTAGTTTCGGCATGACCTGAGATCAGATAAATCACAAATGCAATAACCGAAGCAATATGTCCGTTAAATAGATTCCAACAATAAGCCTGACTTTCGATCATTGTCGAAAACTGCATAGTCCCTGAAAGAACAACCATGGTCATCAACGAAAATCCGGCAGACAATTCGTAGCTGATAAACTGTGCCCCACTTCGCATTGCACCGATCATCGAGTATTTATTATTACTGGACCACCCAGCCAAAAGAACCCCTACAATACCGAGCGAAGATACAGCTATCACATAAAATACTCCGATATTAAAATCGAGAGCCTGCAAGCCTTCTCCAAAAGGGATAGCCCCGAATGTAAGCATAGAAGCCACAATCATAAAGAAAGGAGCTGTATAAAACAAGAACTTGTCGACGTTATCAACATGTATAATCTCCTTTATCAGGATCTTGATCATATCGGCAACACTCTGTATCATACCGTATTTACCTACACGATTAGGCCCTAAACGAGCCTGAAAGAATGCTGTAATTTTTCGTTCTGCATAGATAAGAATCAGAGCTATAACTGCATAAGCTGTCAATAGAGCAACTCCGATAAGAACAAACTCAATAGCCAATACCCCCCAGGTAGGAAGATTCTCGCTTAAGAATGTATCGAACATAGTTGTCAACCTTGAAAGCTCCAATGGTCTTGAAATATCTAACAACATATTTGTATATTGATAATATAAGTAATCTAAAGTTAACGGTCGATGTCAGGAATCACATAGTCCATAGACCCTCCGATGCTGATAAAATCCGAAAGTTTTTCGCCCTTACAAATCAAAGGCATAACCGAAACGGCAGCCATAGACGGAGACCTGAATTTCAAGCGATAAGGAAACTTATCGCCCCGGCTTTCAATAAAAACACCGAATTCACCACGACCAGCTTCTGCTTTTTGATAGAACTCGCCTTCCGGTAATTTAATAATAGCTTTGGTCTTAGCCTGAAAATCTCCATCGGGAACATTATCGATCAACTGCTCTATAATATGCAATGACTCTTCAATCTCATCCAGACGGTTTTTGTAACGCGCAAATGCATCGCATTCTGTACGGATTACCTCCTTAAATTCGACCTTATCGTAAAGGGCGTAAGGATGATATTTCCGCACATCGCAAGAGAAGCCCGAACCACGTCCGGCAGGACCTGTTACTCCGTACGAAATAGCATCCTCGCGGGACAAGATACCTAATCCCTCCATACGACCGATAGCGATAACGTTTCCTGTAAATAAACGGTGATATTCGGTGAGTCTCTCTCTCATATATATAATGAAAGCCTTCACATCTTTCTGGAAGTCATTATAAATATCGAACATCACACCACCAACCACATTATAATTGACAATAAGGCGACCTCCCGAGGTCTTTTCGAAAATCTGCAATATGTGCTCACGTTCGCGAACTCCATAAATAAAAGCAGTAGTAGCACCTAAGTCCATACACATACTGGCCCAACCTATCAAGTGTGAATCGACACGGTTTAGTTCGTCCATGATGGTACGTATATATTGTGCTCTTTCGGGAATTTCTATTTGCGCAGCCTTTTCCACACACATACACAAGGCATGACGGTTGATACTGGCCGATAAATAATCAAGACGATCTGTAAAGTGTAATATCTGAGGATAAGTTAGCTTTTCGCTCAACTTTTCGATCCCTCTGTGTATATAACCACTGTGAACATCTATTTTTTTCACAATTTCACCATCCAAAGCCATACGGAAGTGCATTACTCCGTGAGTCGAAGGGTGTTGAGGTCCAACATTGATTATATAATCATCTTTTTCAAATATCTCTACGATATCTTCTTTCAACCCTTGCGGAGTTTCCATGATACGGGGAGCAATATCCTCGATCTCTTTACTTTCCACAACTACAGGGTTCAATATAGGATCCGGGTCATAATCTTTTCTCAACGGAAAACCTCTCCAATCCGAATTCAAGAAGAAGCGTCGCATATCAGGATTATTAATAAACCTGATACCAAGCATCGCATATACTTCCCGTTCGTTATAGTGAGCTGTTTCCCAGAGGTCAGTAACTGAATACAAGAGCGGATTCTGACGATCATCTGTACTTACCTGAAGAACTACTTCTTTGGTTAAGTCTTTTGATGAAGACAACACGTAGTTAACCCCAAGTGTCTCTCCCCGGTCAACTCCGGTCAGCATAGCCAAATAGTCGAAAGGCAGATCTGCATTGTAACGAAGAGTTTTCGCCAAATGATGCAGTTTATCCTTTTCTACTATTACAGTCAATATCTGCTTATCTTCTGCAACAATCGCTTCGGGTACTGCTTTTAAGATTATACTTTTGATATTTTCCATTGATCACTTATAAGAATCGATCTTTCGATATTACTTTTTCACTTTGAACACGAATCTTTCGAGCTTTATCTTTCTCTGCAATTGCATCAACCCGTAAAATAAAGATTCGGGGCGAGGCGGACAGCCCGGGATATATACATCCACAGGGATTATCTCATCTACACCTTTAACTACATGGTATGAATCCACAAACGGACCTCCTGAAATAGCACAGCTACCCATAGCAACAACATACTTTGGTTCAGCCATCTGATCGTATACGCGCTTCAACAAAGGAGCCATTTTATGCACGATAGTTCCGGCAACAACCATTGTATCGGCCTGACGGGGACTATTACGGGTAACCTCCATTCCAAAACGGGCAATATCGAAGTGAGCACCTGCTGCCGCCATAAACTCGATACCACAGCAGCTTGTTGCAAAAGCCAAAGGCCATACCGAATTGGAACGTCCCCAGTTGATCAGATCATCCAGAGCGCCAACCACGATAGGCACACCACCGGCGCGCAACTCTTCTGCATATTTTTCCAGGTATTCATTATCTCTGAACTCTTCGTTCGGAATACCTTTTATATAGATTTTTTTTACTTCCATTGTAATACTCCTTTCTTCCATGCATAAGCCAGACCTAAACCTAAAATAAATATAAAGAACAGTATACTATACAGCCCCGGCATACCTAAGCTACGAACCACTGTTGCCCATGGAAAAAGAAATATAGTTTCGACATCGAACATCAGGTAAAGTATAGCATACAGGTAGTAACCAACACGAAACTGCATCCATGAAGTACCTTTAGTAGGCACCCCACACTCATAAGCCTGACCTTTTTGGGCATTAAATGATTTAGGAGAAAGCAATATAGCCATTCCCAATCCTGCGCAAACTAAAGTCAAACCGGTAATGAATACAACTAAAAAAAGAGAAGAATCCATATTTTGATATTCAAAAATTCAAGCATTATCAATCGGAAAAGACAAATGATAGCCCAAATTATAAACTGCACTTGTCATATTCGATGCAAAAGTAAAGTTTTTTTTTAATGAACAAAAGAAAAGATATAAATAAAAGCTATCAACAATATTCATTAGACATCTTTATTAACAGAATCATACTTATAAAATGAATTTATAAGACATTTATTACATATAATAGGATACTTTAATTAAAGTAAAATCGTATTTTTGCAGACTATCAGCCATAATGT
This sequence comes from Indolivaga macrotermitis, assembly GCF_900128985.1. Classification (GTDB taxonomy): domain Bacteria; phylum Bacteroidota; class Bacteroidia; order Bacteroidales; family Dysgonomonadaceae; genus Dysgonomonas_A; species Dysgonomonas_A macrotermitis. The sequence goes on from NZ_FQUC01000008.1 coordinate 168,762, forward strand.
GTTTGGCTTTATCCTCAGATTATTATAAAATTTTCGGTACATGGACACAATTGATTGGAAAAATTTATCATTCGGTTATTTGAAAACCGACTTTAACGTCAGAAGCTATTTCAAAGACGGTCAGTGGAGCAAACCTCAGGAAACAACATCTGAAAGTATCGACATCCATATGGCTGCAACATGTCTCCATTATGGACAAGAAGCTTTTGAGGGACTAAAAGCATTTCGAGGAAAAGATGGAAAAATCCGTATCTTCAGACTAGAAGAAAATGCACTTCGCATGCAGTCATCGTGCCGCGGCATACTCATGCAAGAACTTCCAATTGAAATTTTTGAAGAGACTGTTCTAAAAGCAGTCAAACTAAACGAAAAATATGTACCGCCATACGAGAGTGGAGCAGCATTATATATCCGTCCGTTACTGATAGGCACAAGCCCTCAAGTAGGAGTAAAAGCTTCCAAAGAATATTTATTCCTTGTTTTTGTTACTCCGGTCGGACCATATTTCAAAGAAGGCTTTAAGCCAACCCCACTTGTTATCTTAAGGAGTTTTGACAGGGCGGCACCCCAGGGAACCGGCACATATAAAATAGGAGGCAACTATGCCGCCAGCCTCGTTGCCGGAGAAAAAGCACATCAGATGGGATACTCTGCTGTATTATACCTTGACCCAAAGGAAAAAAAATACATTGATGAAGGAGGCCCTGCAAACTTTTTTGCAATAAAAGGTAATACATACATAACCCCTGCATCAAGTTCAATACTCCCATCGATTACTAACAAAAGTCTGATTCAGTTAGCCGAAGACATGGGTATGACAATAGAACGCAGACCTGTTCTCGAAGAAGAGCTATCTACATTCGACGAAGCCGGTATTTGCGGAACGGCAGCCGTAATCAGTCCGGTTGAACGTATCGACGATATTGAAGAAAATAAATCGTATAAATTCACAAAAGACGGAATAGCAGGCCCTGTTTCCACTAAATTATACAACAAACTAAGGGCAATCCAATACGGAGATGAGCCCGACACTCATAATTGGGTTACAATTGTGGAATAAATATTCCATTTTTGTAATTACCTACAGCAATAAATAAAATAGTTACGTGCATATGGATAACGAGCAACCACAAATGATATTAAGAACCGACGACCTTGTGAAAAAATACAAATCGCGGACAGTTGTCAACCATGTATCTATTGAAGTTAAACAAGGTGAGATTGTTGGTCTTCTCGGCCCTAACGGAGCGGGTAAGACCACAACTTTTTATATGACAGTAGGCCTTGTTATGCCTAATGCAGGGCGGATATTCCTGGACAATACCGAAATAACAAAAGACCCTGTATACAAAAGAGCACAACAAGGTATAGGTTATCTGGCGCAAGAAGCATCCATCTTCCGGAAAATGACCGTCGAAGACAACATACGGGCGGTATTGGAAATGACAGGGCAACCGAAAGAATACCAGAAAGAAAAACTGGAAAACCTTATTGCTGAGTTTGGATTACAAAAAGTCCGCAAAAACCTGGGAGACCGGTTGTCCGGAGGAGAACGGCGAAGAGCTGAAATCGCCCGTTGTTTGGCTATAGACCCAAAATTCATTATGCTTGACGAACCTTTTGCCGGAGTAGACCCGATAGCAGTACAAGACATACAGGAAATCGTAGCCAAGTTAAAATATAAAAACATTGGGATCTTAATTACCGACCACAATGTAGACGAAACATTGAGCATTACCGACCGCGCCTATCTCCTGTTCGAGGGTAGGGTTTTATTTCAGGGTACCCCCGAGGAATTAGCGGCAAATGAAATTGTTAAAGAAAAATATTTAGGACGGGATTTCGAATTAAAGAGAAGACCGACCGAACATCTTCGAGAATTGTAGAATAAAAAAAAAGATATATCTTTGCTTCGAATGGGGAGACTGCTCGCGATAGATTATGGGACTAAACGTACTGGTTTAGCGGTAACTGATCCTCTCAAGATCATTGCTACTGGACTTACAACTGTACCAACCCACACCCTTTTGACTTATTTGAAAGAATATTTTAATAGGGAAAGTATTGAAGAAGTCATAATAGGGATGCCTAAAAAATTGAATAATGAATCGTCTGAAAACATGAAAAATGTTAAAATTTTCATATCTCAATTCATTAAAAATTTCCCGGACATGCCTATAATTGGTTACGACGAACGATTCACCTCAGCCCTCGCCCAGAAAAGTATGATTGAAGGAGGCTTAAAAAAGAAAGACCGGCAGAACAAGGCTCTTATTGACGAAATAAGCGCAACCATTATTCTGCAGGATTATATGGAAAGCCTAATATACAAAAATAAAAATTTATGATACTCCCTATATACTTATATGGCCAGCCTGTTTTAAGGAAAGTAGCTCACGATATTGACAAAAGCTACCCCAATCTTGCTAATCTTATCGAAAACATGTTTGAAACTATGTACAATGCAGATGGTGTAGGATTGGCAGCCCCACAGATAGGGTTAGACATCCGTATATTTGTTATAGATTTAGAACCGCTTGCGGAAGACGAACCCCAATATCATGGATTTAAAAAGGTATTTATAAACCCTCAAATACTCGACCGGACAGGCGAAATTGTCAACATTCAAGAAGGGTGTCTTAGCATACCAGGCATTAACGAAACCGTATCCAGAGAAGAAACTATCACAATAAAATATGTCGATGAAAATTTTGTCGAACATGTGGAGGTATATTCCGAATTCTTTGCCCGTTGTATCCAGCACGAATACGACCATTTGGAAGGAAAACTTTTTATCGATAAGATTTCAGGAATCAGAAAACAATTAATAAAATCAAAACTCAACAATCTGATAAAGGGACGGGTAAACTGTTCTTACAGAACAAAAGCAATTCAAAAATAAACCATAATAACTTTATGAAGACCAAACTGCTTTTATTAACAACACTAATGGTGTTATTTTTGGGGTCTTGTGTAACCCCCAAAGATACTAACCTATTGCAGGATATACCTAAAAATTATCCTATTGATGTCAATTTGAACAATGACTATAAAGTCATTCCCGGCGATCAGCTTGTATTAAAGATATTTACACTTGATGAAAGTATGCAGGAACTTTTCTCAGCCTATATAGAAACCAAGTCAACCGGCATAGTATCAGCAAACACATCACAAAGAACAGATAATGTTCTGAACGTATATTCGGACGGAACTGTTAAAATACCATATTTAGGCAATATACTAGTAGAAGGATATACAATACCAGAAATAAAGAAAATACTGGAAGATAAATTCACATCGTTTTCACCAAACCTAACCGTTGATGTAAACCTTCAAAACAGATATTTCTCGGTTCTGGGAAAAGCCGGACAAGGACGGGTCTCTATGCCGTTACACAAAATCAACATCTTTCAGGCATTGGCTCTGTCAGGACCTTTTGATAAATTTGGTGACAGGACAAGAGTCAAAATTATAAGACAAACCCCGAATGGAACAGAAGTAAAAACTTTTGATATCAGATCTAAAGATATTGTTGACTCTGAATATTATTACATACAACCTAATGACGTTATATATGTGAGTGAAATGTCCAGAACATTCTTTGGACGAGTAACATCATTTACAGGAGTTCTTGGCCTTTTTGGTATTCTGGGTACTATAGTTGGAGCAGTAACTTTAATCAGCAGATTGACAAAATGAAAACAATATATAAATACATAAACCTTTATTTTCTTTTGGGATTAATTGTAACTATAGGTCTACTTAACAATTCTTGTACGTCTCCCAAAACAACTAATTTATTACAGGAAAAAACACCTGTTTATCCGGCGAAACCATATAAGGACTACAAACTGCAAATAAATGACGAAATCTATTGTTCTATCTTCACGAACAATAAAGATTTTACAGATGTTTTTAATGGAATAATAAGCGCTGATGCAACAACCAGTTCATCCTATACAATTTATGATACAGGGAATATCACAGTCCCATTCTTTGGGGATATCCATCTATTAGGACAAAGTATTCCTGAAGCTGAAGAAACGGTTCAAAACAAAATGCGTCAGGCAATACCTGATGCTCAGGTAAAAATATTTCTGAAAAACAATAAATACTATATAGTATCAGAAGGGAAGAATGGTACATATGATATATACAAAGACAATATGACAATCTTTCAGGCATTAGCTATTTCCGGTATTCCTGATAGTGATTACGAGACAGGGAAAGTGAAAATCATCCGCCAAGATGAAACTGGTAGGTCTATTGTCAAACAATTTGATTTAAGGTCAGAGTCCATTATTGAGTCTGAATTTTACTACATCAAACCAAACGATTTAATCTACTATTCTACCAGTAAATCAGCGTTCTTCAGAATAACATCATTCCAATCACTGGTCTCAACTCTGTTAGCGCCAATATCTGTAGTATTAACAATCTTGGCCCTTAGAGTCAATTAAAATAAACCCGATCAATAAAGGGTAACTTATGGAACAAAATATAAATACAACTAGACCCAATGATTACGGAGCAGATCCGTATTTTGATGAGGTACAAGCCAAATCGAAGTTCTCTTTCGACTTTGTATTGTGGTTTTATCGTATATTGAAATACTGGTACTTATTTGTTCTATCACTCGCTTTATTCTTAGGATATGCCTATCTTAAAAATAAAAGCTGGACGCCACTATATCGTTCCGGAGCTGTACTTATGATGGAATCCAGAGGGAATTCGGGTGTAGCAATGGGTGCAGTACAACTAGGTAGTTTAGTTCAGAACTCTGTCAATCAGCAAATGATACTGAACTCATATGATATGGTTGTAAGAACGGTTGCCAAGTTACCTCAGATGAGAGTCGATTACTTTCTAAAGACAAAATTCAAAACAGAGAATCTATATGGGGTGACTCCTATTACAATAGAAGCTAAATATGTTGCACCCAGTGCATATAGTATAGTCTTTGAAGTAGAACCCATAGACTCAGATAAGTGCCGTATATTTTATCCGGGCTCTGAGAATACCGCTCCATTTTCGATGGAAGTGCCCTATAACCAATACGTGCAGGAATCTAGATTCTACATCAAGATAAATAAAACCGATAGATTTACACCTAATTTTACACCTTTCAGCTTTAGATTTATATCCAAAGAAGAATTAATAGGTCGTTATACAGGCCGTACATCCTCCGGCTATCAAAGAGAAGGGTCTTCTGCTTTAGCAATATCAATCTACGGAACCAGCCCTGCTCAGGATGTTGATTTTCTCAAAGCTTTATTAAAAGAATTTGAAGAATACAACCTCACCTTAAAGAATGAAGCTGCAGATAGGACTATAGCATTTATTGACCGGCAGATGACGTTGATATCCGACTCTTTGGAACAATCAGAACAGACATTCAAGACATTCCAGGATGAAACCGGGCTTTATCGAATACAAGGAGGTGATCAAAGAGCAGACAGAGATGCTGTTCTTCAAGGAATTGCAGAAAACAAGGCGCAGGAAGAACTTATCCTCAGATTAACTGATGAAATCAACAACTCAATATTAAGTAATACAGAGTTGATCGATCCTAGTGCATTCGGAATCAGTGATACAAAATTGTCTCAATCAGTAGGTGAATATAATAAGATAGTAAAAAAACTGGCAAGTATGGGAGAAGCTCATCCATTGTATGCTAAAAGCGAACAATCGATGAATAATCTGCGGATAAAAATACTTGAAGACTTACGGAATGCACAGGATAAAGTTCAGGAGAAAAAAGAAAACTTAAACTCAAGACTGGCTAGTGTGGAATCCGAAATGTCTACTTTACCTGCTCAGGAAAGAGAATATGCCAGATATGAAAAACGGTATCAGGTAAATGATGCTTACTACACATACCTCCGTAATAAAAGGTATGAGGCTACAATACAAAAAGCATCTAATATCCCTGACAACTTTGTATTGGAAGAACCACGTCAATTAGGAGGTCCGGTAAATGGAGATGAAAAGAAAAAAACATATACTTTCTATCTTGCCATAGGACTAGCTATACCGTTGATTTTTGTAATCTGTAAAGAAGAATTATTCAACTATGCCATCTCAACAAAAGAAGATTGCGAGCGTTTATCAGGACTCCCTGTTATAGGTACGATCGAAAACATCTCCAAAAAGATGTCATCGAACAGTACTACTCTTGTAAAGAACTTCCCAAAATCGAGTTTTGCCGAGTCATTCCGTAATATGAGGATCCGGTTAGAGTATATGGCACAGAAAGAAACCGGAATCTCGGTTTTGGTAACTTCTGCCGAGCCCGGAGATGGTAAAACATTTATTGCAGGAAATATTGCTTCGGTATATCAACTAACAGGCCGTAGGGTTGTGCTAATCGACTTCGACTTACGTCGTCCGTCGGTAGCCAAACTCCTTAACCTGCAAAGTAAAAAAGGCGTATCAAACTTTCTTATCGGACAGGTATCATTAGATGAGATCACAGTTACCCATCCTGAATACGAATTCGATGTTATAACAGCAGGAACACTCCCTCCTAATCCGAGTGAGTTGATAAAGACAAAAAAGACTAAAGACCTCATCGAGTATCTTAAAACCAAGTATGACTATGTGGTTGTAGACTGTAGTCCGATTGGGCTTGTATCCGATGCATATATTTTATCTAAATATGTAGATACATCACTCTTCGTGGTAAGAAGGGCTAAAACCAATAAAGCTTTCTTCAAGAGCGTAGTCAACCAGATGCGAAACGACGGTTTAGATCATGTTGCAATAGTATTTAATGATGTGAAAGGCCGCGAAGGATATTATGGAACTTCGAGATACTACGGAGATAAATCATACTATCTGAAACGGAACTCGTATTACCATGACGATTATTTCGAAAAATAAAAAAATCTATAAAAAGAGGGACATAAAATGTTCCTCTTTGTTTTTCTAATACTAGATTTCATATATTTGCCCCTGATAAATAAACATTAAGCAACGAGTATCCTTAATAAAAAATAGTAAGACATACTTCAGCTTAAAGATGAATACTATCCAAAGCGGCTAAATATTATAGTTATTGTGAAAAAATACCTCATTCTTCTGCTAACAGCATTAAACTCAATTGTTCTTTCGGCACAGATAAACACCGAAAGAGTTACCCTGATTGGACGTAATGCCTTATATTTCGAAGATTATGTACTAGCAATACAATACTTCAATCAGGTAATCAAAGCGAAACCTTATTTGGCCGAACCCTATTACTACAGGGCAATAGCTAAGTTCTATCTCGACGATTTTAAAGGCGCCGAAGATGACTGCACACTATGTATAGACAAAAATCCGTTCTATATAAATGCTTTCCAGTTGCGGGCCGATGCCAGACAAAGCCAAAAGAATTATGACGGAGCATTAGAAGATTATACAGCCAGCCTGAAAAACAATCCTACAGATAAATTCATATTGATAAATCTGGGAATTGTTAATATCGAAAAGAAAGATTTTGATGCTGCGGAGAGCTATCTGGACCAGCTGGTAACCCTTAACCCTAACTATACACAAGGTATATTGACGCGGGGAAGTCTGTATCTCGAAAAAGGCGATACTATCAAAGCTCTAGAGGATTATAATCTGGCAATAGAAAAAGACAAATACTTTGCACCTTCTTATTCTATGAGAGCAGGTGTTAATCTGGCTCAGAAGAAATATGACGAAGCTTTAGCCGATTACGACGAAGCGATCAAGTTAGATCCGCTATCAACAGGCAGCTATATAAACAGAGGGCTTACCAAGTATTACAAAAATGACTTACGAGGCTCTATGGCCGACTATGACCATGTAATAGAATTAGATCCCAGCAACTTGCTCGCCCGGTTCAACAGGGCATTATTACGCGCACAGGTAGGAGATAACAATAGAGCCATCTCCGATTTTGATTTCGTAATCAGCAATGAACCCGAAAATTATATAGCCTATATGAACCGTGCTATGCTCCGGAACGAAATAGGTGATATGAGAGGAGCACTCTCCGACTTAGATATTGTACTTACCGAACATCCCGACTTCTATCAGGGATATTACTTTAAGTCGGAAATAAAAAGGAAGTTGAACAACCTCAAAGACGCAGAGCAAGACTATCTGCTTGCACGCAGAATAGAGGAAAAGACAAAACGTGATGTATTATCCGGAAAGGAAAGTAAAAAAGACGATGATAAAACCAGAGAAAGTTCTGACAAAACAATCGACAAATTTAACTTACTGGTTGTAGCCGATAAGGAAGAAGAAGCAAAGAGCAAATACAACAGCGAAGTCAGAGGAAAGATACAGAACAAACAAGTAAATATAGAATTGGAACCGACTTTCATAGTTTCTTATTATGAAAAGCCAACCGAGATTCAAAAATACACCCATTATAACAAAGAAGTTGAATCTATTAACAAGCAAGGTGTATTGAGCAGGAAATTACTCATTACTAATCAGGAAGCACCGCTCGACAGCACACAAGTCGGCATACACTTCGGATCTATAAATGAGTACTCAAAACTGATAGCCGAGCAACCCGAAAATACGCTTTACCATTTTGGACGGGCACTCGATAACATTCTGGTACAGGACTTTGCCAGCGCTATCGAAGACCTTAACAAAGCAATTGCAATAGATCCGAAATTTACTTTAGCATACTTTAATCTGGCTGTTGCATATACTAAGCAGTTAAAATCAAAGGAGCTTTTACCTGAACTATATTCTCAGAACAACAGTTCGGAGCTAAGCATCAATATGCAACTGGGAGGTAACAAAACAGTGAAGGCAGGTAATACCGGACAAGAAGTAAATATAAAAACGATTAACTCCAAATTCGAATACGAGTCGGCTTTGAATAATTACGGCAAAGTAATCGAATTATCTCCCGACTTTGTTTATGCCTACTATAACAGAGCCGAGATGAAAGCCATGCAGAACGATTATCGTGCCGCCATTCTCGACTATAATGAAGCAATTAAACGGAGCAATGATTTTGCCGAAGCTTACTTCAACAGAGGATTGTGCCGGTTGAGAATAAAAGATACTGAAAGAGGCTTGGACGATCTACGTAAAGCAGGAGAACTTGGCATTATCAATGCATACAGCATTATCAAGCGAATGACCGAATAAGAATGGACACCTATGATAGATAACGGAGGTATTTATCAAGTAAAGATGTTAACCAGATACACTCTTATCTCTGTATTCTCGTTCATACTAGCAGGTATCAGTTCTATTTTTCTGGCCAGAGGTACTTTTACCACCCGTCCGGAAGTCATCAATCAAATGTACCCCGACAGGTATCTCATAATCGGAGCCACTATACTCACGCCCATCTTCTTCATCTGTGGATGGGCAACCTATACATACGGAAGAAGATTCGGAAAGATGACTCTTCCCCTCATTTTAGGGATGCTCAGCATCCCCGGGTTCATACTCTTCTATCTCCTATGGGGTTTACAGGCTTGCCTTGCCATGATAAATTCTTAGAAACAAGACTTCCCTAAAAATTTATCCGTTACAAATGCCTGCAATTACATAAATTGTGTAATTTTACGGTCTTAAAATTTCATTATTATCTTCACTTGTAAGAAGGTAAATAAAACAATAGACAAATGATTAAAATTACATTTCCGGATGGTTCGGTAAGAGAGTTCCCTAAAGGAACAACCTCAATGCAAATTGCAGAAAGCATTAGTTCGAGATTAGCTCAGGAAGTTATAGCTTCAAGCGTAAACGGGCAAACATGGGACTTAACGCGCCCTATTGACGAAGACTCTACTGTAAGCTTACTTAAATGGGACGACGAAGAAGGCAAACATGCTTACTGGCACTCATCGGCACACCTTATGGCCGAAGCCGTACAGGAGTTGTATCCTCATGCAAAATTCGGAATAGGTCCTGCCATAGAAAATGGATTTTACTATGATATAGACTTCGGTGACACACCCGTCAAAGATGCAGATTTCCCTGCGATCGAGAAGAAGATGAAGGAGCTTATTGCCAACAAAGAAGCAATTGTCCGCAAGAGCATATCAAAATCAGATGCTTTAAAAATGTTCGGTGAACGTAACGAAGGCTACAAAGTTGAGTTGATCAACGATCTTGCCGACGGAACTATCACCACATACACACAAGGATCATTTACCGACCTTTGTCGTGGGCCACACTTGCCCAATACATCATATATCAAAGCGGTAAAAATACTCAGCGCCGCCGGTGCTTACTGGCGTGGTGACGAAAAACGTAAACAATTGACCCGCTTATACGGTATCACATTCCCAAAACAAAAGATGCTGGACGACTACCTGACTCTTTTGGAAGAAGCCAAAAAGCGTGACCACCGTAAGATAGGTAAAGAACTGGAACTGTTCGCATTCTCACAGAATGTAGGACAAGGACTTCCATTGTGGTTGCCAAGAGGAACCCAATTACGCCTCCGTCTTGAAGACTTCTTGAAAAAAATTCAAAAACAGTTCGACTACGATCAGGTTATGACTCCACATATCGGAGCAAAACAATTGTATGTTACATCGGGGCACTATGCAAAATATGGAAAAGACTCTTTCCAGCCTATCCATACACCTGAAGAAAACGAAGAGTTTCTGCTTAAACCAATGAACTGTCCTCACCACTGTGAGATATATAAAGTTATACCACGGTCGTACAAAGACCTTCCGCTTCGCCTTGCCGAATTCGGAACAGTATACCGTTACGAACAAAGCGGCGAGTTACACGGATTGACACGGGTTCGCGGATTTACTCAGGATGATGCACATATCTTCTGTACTCCCGACCAGTTAAAAGCTGAGTTTCTGAAAGTTGTCGATATTATCTTTATCATATTCAAGGCGCTGGATTTCGAGAACTTCGAAGCCCAGATCTCATTAAGAGACCCCGAAAATAAAGAGAAGTATATCGGATCGGAAGAAAACTGGCAAAAAGCCGAAGCTGCTATTATTGAAGCATGTCAGGAAAAAGGACTTCCGGCAAGAATAGAACTTGGCGAAGCCGCATTCTATGGACCCAAGCTCGACTTTATGGTCAAAGATGCACTCGGTCGTCGTTGGCAGTTGGGAACTATACAGGTGGACTATAACCTACCCGAACGTTTCGGCTTGGAATACACCGGAGCCGATAATCAAAAACACTGCCCTGTTATGATTCACCGAGCACCTTTCGGCTCTATGGAACGCTTTATCGCAGTTCTTATAGAGCACACAGCTGGTAAATTCCCGCTTTGGCTGACTCCCGACCAGGTTGTAATTATGCCTATCAGTGAGAAATTCAACGACTATGCACATCGTGTAGCTGCATTCCTCAAAAGGCGTGATATCCGTACTCTGATTGATGACCGTAACGAAAAAATCGGCAGAAAAATCAGGGATAACGAATTAAAAAGAATCCCTTATTTGCTCGTTGTCGGAGAGAAAGAAGCAGAAAGTGAAGAAGTTTCGGTAAGAAAACAGGGTGAAGGTGATAAAGGTTCGATGAAAATTACTACCTTTGCCGATCAAATTGCAGAAGAAGCAGAGAAAATGATGAACGCCTGGAATAAATAAAGGTTGTAAAACTGTATCAAGAAAGGCTTTCGTCTTACAAAAAATAGATAATCAATTTAATAGACAATTAAAAAAACAGAAAATAGGTATATAATTTTTGAATGAGGAATAACAGAATCAATAACAACAAAAAAGAGGAACTTCACAGAATTAATGAAAAAATTCGTGTCCCTCAAGTTCGATTAGTCGGCGAAAATGTAGAGCAAGGAGTATATTCAACACACGATGCACTTAAACTTGCCGATGAAAAAGGTCTCGACCTGGTAGAGATTTCCCCAAATGCCGATCCTCCTGTTTGTCGTATTACTGATTATCAGAAATTTTTGTATCAACAAAAGAAAAAGCTGAAAGAACAAAAAGCCAAATCGGTAAAAGTAGTCGTTAAGGAGATTCGTTTCGGACCTCAAACCGATGACCACGATTTCAACTTCAAGCTGAAACATGCAAAATCATTCCTTGAAGAAGGTTCGAAAGTAAAAGCTTACGTATTTTTCAAAGGTCGCTCAATTCTGTTTAAGGAACAGGGAGAAGTTCTTCTTCTTCGTTTTGCTACCGAATTGGAAGATTTTGCGAAGGTAGACCAGTTGCCACAATTGGAAGGTAAAAAAATGATCATTATGCTATCTCCAAAAAAACAACCGGTAAAAGCTGTGGCACCGAAGGCACACGAAGAAAAAGCGTCTAAAGCTGCTAAAGAAGAGCCACAAGCTCAGGAAGAAGAAAATACTCAGGAAGCTTAAGAGAAACTAACTACGAAAGTAGTCTGTATTAAATATTAAAAACAAAGTATTAACAAGATGCCAAAAATGAAGACTAATTCCGGTGCCAAAAAAAGGTTCAGCCTTACCGGATCAGGAAAAATCAAAAGAAAACATGCTTTCAAAAGTCACATCTTGACTAAGAAAACTAAAAAACAGAAAAGAAACTTAACTCACACCGGTACAGTACATACCTCTGATGTGAAGAATGTTAAGCAATTGCTTGCATTAAAGTAAATTTTTCGAACTAAACAGTTTTCTTAAAGCAAAATTTGATTTATTAACAGGATGTATGCCATAAAGTGTTCTTAAAAAACAAAAGGAGAACCGCTAACATTCAAAACATCTTACAATTATGCCAAGATCGGTCAATCATGTTGCGTCACGCAACCGCAGAAAAAAAGTATTAAAATTAACAAGAGGCTATTACGGAGCACGCAAAAACGTATGGACAGTTGCCAAGAACACTTGGGAAAAAGGTCTTACTTATGCATTCCGCGACCGTCGTGCTAAAAAACGTAACTTCCGTGCACTTTGGATACAACGTATCAATGCTGCTGCACGTCTTGAAGGATTGTCTTATTCTCGTCTTATGGGTGCCCTTCACAAAAACGGAATCGAGATCAACCGCAAAGTTCTTGCTGACCTTGCAATGAATCATCCGGAAGCATTCAAAGCTATCGTAGACAAAGTGAAATAAATTTCACTTCAAAATAAAAAGCCGGTCAGAATTTTGAAGTGCCCCCCCAAAGTTGGACAATAAATTATTAACTATATTTAGATTGAGTTCGGTATTTTACCGGGCTCA
>NZ_FQUC01000038.1 GCF_900128985.1 Indolivaga macrotermitis
ATAAAGAAACGGTTGTCTTTAAACATCGAGCCTTCTTTTTGGCTTTCCTCCGTTTTGACAAGTATTTTAAAACCATAGAGTTCCCCAATCTTAAAGTATTCACCATTGGTTCTTGCATTATTCGCAAGCTGATTCAGTTTCTCTCCAATAGCTTTCGGGTCAATGGTATTGAGATTATCCAGTTTTATCGGATTGAGTTTATTTCCCTCCTTATCTACCTGTACCTTCTCATTGAATGCCTGTTGGTCTTTTGTTATCCGTGCAATCATTTCAGAGTTGCTGTCTACAGTGCGGGTAATATCCTCAAACTTATAGATAGCGGAAGATTTACTGCGGTTAAATGCCTGCCGCTCGCTTTCCAGAGAAGCGATTTTCTTTTCCAGCTTGGCTTTCTCCAACAGGTCGGTATTGCCTGACAGTATAGCCACATACTCCGAGAAATTCATGCCCGAGCCTTCATCCAGGCTTCCCTCGTCAATGGTACGGGTAGCCATATTGTTTGTCTTTAGTTGGTTGATAAATAGTTGCTTGTTTTGAAGCAGGTTGAACTTATACGAATCAAGGCTCTTTTCAACGGCATAGATAATTACATCTACCTTATTATCAGCATATAGTTTTGCTATCTCATTCCCTTTGCGGATAGCCCGGCCATCCCTCTGGCTAAGGTCTGACGGTCGCCACGGCGTATCTGCGTGATGAATTGCGACTGCTCGTTTCTGAGCATTTACACCTGTTCCCAGCATACTTGTCGAACCGAATAATACCCGGATACGTCCCGCGTTCATGGCTTCAATCATCGTCTTCCGTGCATTATCAGTCTTAGCTTCCTGTATAAAGCGTATCTCATGGGCGGGGATACCATGGTCTTCTATCAGTTTCCGCTTTATCTCACTATAGGGATTCCATTCATTAGGCTTGTATGTTCCTAAATCCGAAAACACAAACTGCGTCCCTTTTTCTTTTGCGTATTTATTGTAATACTCTGCTATCATAGCTGCACAATGTGATGCCTTGTTATCCACATGGTCGCCATATGCCTGGTCTATCATACGCATATCGAGTGACATCTTCCTCGCATAGTCGGTTGCTATCAGCATCTTTGCCTTTTCTTCACTTTGCGACAATGGCTCCCGTCCCAATAGGGTAGCATCTCCCGTTTCTGCAAACTTCATTAGTTTTTCGATAAAGATTTCCTGCTGTGGTGTAGGTGGTATATTATACAGTATTTCGTTCTTTTCCGGCCTGTCTATACCTATATCCTTAGCTGTTCGAAAATCTGTTATCTCCGAATAGAAAGATGCCAGTTCAGGTACTTTAATAAAATACCGGAATCGTTCTTTCTGTACTATCTGATTGGTAACGGAAAACTCATAGTCTGTTGTCTTCTTGGCAAAGACAGCCGCCCACGCATCAAATGAATTGATACCTTGTTTTTCCAGTTCTTTTGGTCTTAGGTATTTGAATAAAAGATATAGCTCCGTTAATGAATTACTGATTGTTGTCCCTGAAAGAAAAGTTGCTCCTAAATCTTTATCTCTTCTTTCCTGTATGGTACGGATAGCAAAGAGCATATTCATGGCCCGTTGGCTCCCTTCTGGATTCCCTAATCCTGCAACCCGGTCATGACGTGTGGTAAATGCAAGGTTCTTGAACTGATGTGATTCGTCTACGAACAAATGGTCTATGCCCATCATCTTGAAATCGACTACATCATCGGTCCTGTCCTTAATCTGTTCAGCCAGGTTGCTTAGTTTTACTTCGAGATTGGCTTTTCGTTTCTCCAATCCTTTCAGCATCATCTTGGATATTTCTTGGCCTTGATTTCGCAAAACATTGAGGTTTTCTTCTACCGAATCTAACTCTGCCTGAAATATCTGTTGCTGCATCTCAGGCGACTGGGGTATCTTGCCGAACTGGTCGTGGGTTAGTATAACCGCGTCCCACGAGTTGTTCTTTATTTCGTTGAATATCTTAACCCTTTTCTGCGGGGTAAAATCTTCCTTACCCGGATAGAGTATCTTCGCGTTGGGATAAGCTGTGCGGAATGTAGAAGCTATTTCATGGACATTAGCCTTCAATCCTATAATCATCGGTTTATTGGCTTGCCCCAACCGTTTCATTTCGTAAGCAGCGCAGCACATGATCAGCGTTTTACCCGCCCCCACCTCATGGTCGCCAATGCCCCCTCCGTTCTGCTTCAGCATCCAGATACAGTCTTTTTGTGATTGGTACAGGTCGGGAATACCCAATGCTTTCAGGTCCAGTCCGGGAAAGCTTTGGTGCGAACCGTCGTAAGTTGGACGCACAAAGCAGTTGAATTTCCGGTTATAGGTATCGGCGAGTTTATCCTTAAACTCCGGAGATTGTTCATCCAGCCAATTCGAAAAACCGTTGCGGATTTCATCTATTTTTGTATTCGCCATTTGGATGGCTTGCCCATCGGGTACTTTTACATCTTTATCTTCTCCGGTATCGGGGTCGGTAACCGTAATCGTTTTGGTAATATTCGGTGTTGTATTGAGCAAAGAGTGTTTGAGCAGGTGCATACCCGTATACAGCCTGTTCTCACCCTGTACGGCAAATTTTTCGTTGATAATCATATTGCT
>NZ_FQUC01000044.1 GCF_900128985.1 Indolivaga macrotermitis
TGAAGTGAACCCTAAAAGTTAGACAAACTTTTAGGGTTTATTTTATGGAAAAGAAGAAGCGTAACAAGTTTAGTATCGAAGATCGGGAGCGAGCCGTTCTTTTAGTTTTGGGAGAAGGGCATAGTTGTTGTTCAGTAGCTCGTATGTTTTCTACAGCGGATCGTTTGATTGGTCGTTGGGTTTCCTGTTATAAACAGTATGGTGTAGCAGGACTATCTTTAAAGAACCATATGCGTTATAGTGGAGATTTTAAACTGTCTTTACTCCAAGACATGTTATTAAATCATTTATCTTTACACCAAGCATCCATCAAATATCATGTCAATGATAGTGTTATCCTGAGCTGGAAGCGGAAATATGAACAGTTTGGCAGATCATCCCTTTATGAAGAAAAAACACGCGGCAGACCACCCAAAATGAAAAAGCAAAAGAATAAGCTTATAGAGAAAAATATCCCATCAAATCCTTATCAGGAATTGGTTGAAGAGAATTTACGTCTGCGTATAGAAAATGAGTACCTAAAAAAGTTGCAGGCCTTAACACAGAAAAACAAAGGGCGCAAGCCATCCAGGAGTTAAGGCATATTTTTCCTCTTCCAACAATACTGGAAGTCGCAGGGATGGCTAGAAGTACATTTTATTACCATAAAAAGCAATTTGATAAACCAGATAAATACAGTCAGGAGAAAAAAGCAATATCAACCATTTTTTATAAACATAAAGGCAGATATGGTTATAGGCGTATTAATATTGAAATGAAGAATAGAGGCTTTATTATCAATCACAAGACAGTTTTAAAACTAATGGATGAATTAGGCATTAAATCTCAAGTTCGCAAGAAGAAATATCGTTCTTATAAAGGGCAAACCGGTAAGGTGGCTGATAATATCTTGGATCGAAATTTTAAAGCTGATAAACCTAATCAAAAATGGGCTACAGATGTAACCGAATTTTCTTTATTCGGAGCAAAACTATATTTATCTCCCATAATTGATTTATATAATGGAGAAATTATCAGTTTCAATATCGCTCATCATCCAACCTTAGAGCAAACAATGAATATGCTTAAAAAAGCTTTTAATAAAATTCCTGATAATACTAACCTGGTTTTACATTCTGATCAGGGATGGCAATATCAACATGGAAATTATCAATATCTCCTTAAGAAAAAAGGTATTATACAAAGTATGTCCAGAAAGGGAAACTGTTTGGATAATGCCGTTATTGAAAACTTCTTCGGGCATCTAAAATCTGAATTGTTATATTTGCAAGATTTTGATTCAATGGAACACTTCAAGAAAGAGCTGGAAGAATACATCTATTATTATAATAATGATAGAATTAAACTGTCTTTAAACGGATTGAGCCCGGTAAAATACCGAACTCAATCTAAATATAGTTAATAATTTATTGTCCAACTTTGGGGGGGCACTTCA
>NZ_FQUC01000040.1 GCF_900128985.1 Indolivaga macrotermitis
GCTCGCTCCCGATCTTCGATACTAAACTTGTTACGCTTCTTCTTTTCCATAAAATAAACCCTAAAAGTTTGTCTAACTTTTAGGGTTCACTTCAGTATGCTCGACTTTTATCTTATCTTGTGAGTCTAATAGTAATATCATCCTTTCAAATATAGAAACAAATGATAGAGTTTAATAAACAAGAAGATATTATATCCTATTTTTCAGAAAAGACAAAAGATGAAAATAAATTTCAAGTTCATTCAATCTATATCTCAGATTGTATTTTTCAATTCGAACTGGATTTAAATTTATTATTGTCATCATTATTATATGAATGGCCCAATGCTAGATATATAGGATTTGCGAATGCCGCTTATATGAAAAAAGTAGAATTAATGACACACAATAAAGATGAAATAGAGATTTTACTGGATTTTTCAAATTCTCATTTTCTTGAAGAGGTCAATATTCAGGGATATACGTTTAAGAGAGATGTGAATTTTATAAAGTGTGTATTTGAGAAAAAAACGATTTTTCAAGAAAATACATTTAAACAATATTTTCGTTTGTTTGGAAGTTCTTTTAATACTGATGTTATTTTTGCTTATAGTGAGTTGAATAATATCGTGCTTTTTAGTAATGATAAAGATATTGTCCAATTCAGAGGAAATGTCAATTTCTGGGGAGCAAAGTTTAAAATATCTAAGTTTTGGGATTTTGTATTTGAGAAAGACGTGTATTTTAACAATGTCATATTTGATGGCCCTATTTTCTTTAATCGGACTGTTTTTCAGGGAAAGGTTGAATTTGGATCTGTAGAAACAATCGGAAAGACTGAATTTAAGGAAAATGTATATTTTAATCAAGCAATTATAAATGAAATATCATTTACGAATATTCTATTTGATGTCTATGTTAGTTTTAATGAGGCAAAAATAAAGAAAATCAAAGTAGATAACGTCGTTTTTAACAAGGCTGCATTATCCCTTTCCGGAACCATAATAGATAATGTCGCTGATGAACAGTCGGCAAGATTATTAAAATACGAAGCTATCAGGGCATCAAATCAATATATGGCTCTCGAATTAAAAGCAAAAGAATTGAGATTGTTAAACAAACACCTCCCGTTGAGTTTGAAAAATATAAAGGAGAAAATAGTTCTTACCAGTAACTATTTATCTAATGATTATGGTCAAGATTGGATAAGAGGAATTATTTTTACAATCGCATCATGGATTATATTCTTCTCTTTATTTATTATTATCCGTGATGGTTGGGGCAATACATTTATATGGTCGGAAAGTTATTATTTGAAAGAGGCTGCAAACTATTTTTGGATATTAAACGGTATGGAAGGATTTGGTAATAAAACGAATTGGATTGAATTCATCATTTTCTTTTTGGGGAAAATATTTATTGGATATGGAATATATCAAACAATTTCTGCTTTTAGAAAATATGGTAGATAAAGAAAAAATGATTGATTAGATATAAATACGATGGAAATAGTAGAACAAAAACGATTTTACCATATTGCAAGATCTGGCACATTAACTATTGAATCTAAATTGTTTATCGGAAAAGAAAAAACAATTTCAATTCTTACTTCGACAAGTTTGGGTGTAATTACCATAGTCCTGTTAAATACTGGTGGGAACGGCTAGGTTCAAAAGGTAATATATATGAGTTATCCGTATCGGGAAAAATGCACCAGGCTAGGGATTCTTGATTTCGGTTAAAAAGCATATCTGATTAACAGTCAACTACAATCAGTAAGTTCAGGCTCGCGATGACAACCTATTAGACGTTTACGATTTCCTGCGTACAACACTATAAATCCCCTTCTGCCCGGTTTGGATAACCTCATATTTGTCCAGTTTCTCGTAGATTGCACCCAGTGTCTTGCAGCCATAGCGTCCGGTTTTGAACTTGGGTTTGATTTTCTTCATGGCCATCCCTATTTGAGAGAGGGTAACTTCTTCCTTGCCATCGGCAGCCGATTCGTAAGCCTTGTCGAATAACTCGGCTTCCTTTTGAAGCAATACGGCAGGAGTATCGCCTTTCTCCGATTTCGGGTTTTTCTCCGGCTCCTGGTCGGAGAATATGAATTTCTTACATGAGTTGATAAAAGCAACCGGGGTTTTACTCTCCCCATAGCCAATTACAGTAACGCCTTCTTCCCTGATGCGCTGGGCTAACGGCGTATAATCGCTGTCGCTGG
>NZ_FQUC01000042.1 GCF_900128985.1 Indolivaga macrotermitis
TATTTCTATAATCATGGCAGGATTGTGCAAAATAAAGCGTCTATCGGTACAGACCCGTATGGCAAGCCCGCGCAGGTATTCCTGTATGAAGGAAGTATGGAGGAAATGGCGGAATATATGGGACGGATGCTCCGGAGCGACTTAAAAAGCAACCTTGATTTGGAACTGTATCGTAGTAATTCCATTAAGCGGCATATTACTGAGGCAACGCCACAGCCGGAGATTCCCACAGAAAAGATTAAAGAAGAGAAATCGTTGACGACCGATGAATCCCGTATTTCCGGAGATCTTAATCCCCTCTGGCAAACGGACGGCCTCGACCCTTTTTGGCAAACCCTCGAAGATGACTGGTTTACGGGCGGAAAAGCATTTAGGGAAAAGGAAAGAAAAACCGTTGCCCAAACACCGGCGCCGGAGTCGAAACCGCAAGTTGACATTTTGCAACCTATCCAACAGGAATCCTCAGATCAACGGAGTCAAAAGCAAGAGGTAAAAGAGAAAACAACTTATCAATCACTGGAAGTCAATGTTTCTGACCCTGTCATTTCTTTATACGACTTATTCGGCTTTACTCAGGAAGAACGCACACAGGTGAAACCCGCCAGAAGCAAAAAGCAAGCGCCTGCTCCTAAAGGAAAGCCTGTACAGTTGAGTATGTTTTCCAAAGACAGCCCCCTAAATCCCCCAAGGGGGACTTCTGTTCCTCCCCTTCGGGGAGGCCAGGAGGGGCTTTACCCTATAGAAGATGCCCGAATAGCCGAACAACAGCAGGAAGAACGTAAACGCTCCTTTGAGCCACGCCCTTATTCGGGTGAACTTTTCGAGTTTCATAAAAAAGGCTCACTGGTAGAAGATAACGGACAGGCAGGTTTTCTGAAAGAACGCTATCGCGATGATGCAGTGTTTCAGGCATTGGATATATCTTTCGAGCAACGGGCAAAGATTAGTCGCTATATAGAGATACGCGATACCTACCATACCCTCTACAACCACGAAGCCGAACACCTGACCGAACATGCTTCCCTGCGCGGCAACCTTAATTTGTGTTATGACAATTTTGTAAAACGTTATGGCTACCTGAACGATAAAAAGAACCTCGACCTTATTAAAATGGATGCCGGAGGCAGGGAGATACTCTCACTGGAACGAAGTGTAGACGGCAACCTGCAAAAAGCCGATATCTTCTCCATGCCCGTCGCATTCAATCCCAATGAGATTACTGTTGCCGATACTTCGAATGAAGCGTTAATAGCATCACTGAATAAATATGGCGAAGTCCGGCTTGACTATATGGAGTCGCTGTTATCCGGAAAAAACAGGGAAGAGATTGTTTCCGAATTACAAGGACGTATTTATTTCAATCCATTGATTCAGAATTACGAAGTCCAGGACCGCTTTATCGCGGGTAACGTTGTTGAAAAAGCGGAAGCCATAAAACGCTACATATCAAACCATCCCGATGACCTTCCTTCCCAAACATCACTGAAAGCCTTACAGGAAGCTACTCCGCAACCTATCCGGTACGAAGAGCTGGATTTCAATTTCGGTGAAAGGTGGATCGATACGGGAGCCTATGAAGACTATATAGGTAAACTCTTTGAAACGGATGTCGATATATCCTACTATGCTTCCCGTGATGACTTTACAGTTAAGGCGGATAAAAGCAATATGATTATCAACGAAAAATTTGCCGTACAGGGTGAGAACAGGCTGTATACGGGTATGCACCTGCTCAAACACTCTTTGCTCAATACAAC
>NZ_FQUC01000046.1 GCF_900128985.1 Indolivaga macrotermitis
AAGATATCGACCGCAAACATATACATATCGTTTCTGTCCGTGTAGACGAGACCGGGAAAAAGATAAGCGATTCATTTGAAAAGAAACGTTCGGATGCTATTCGTAAAGAGTTGGAGAAAAAGTACAGCCTGCTTCCGGCTGAGAAGCAACGGCAACCGGAAAACCTTCCTCTCAAACGGGTGGATTATAAAGCGGGTGATGTAAAGAAGCAGGTTTCCAATGTCGCAAAAGTTGTGATGAAGTCCTACCGCTTCCAGAGCCTCAATGAATACCGGGCTGTACTTTCAATATATGGTGTAACCGTTGAAGAAGTCAAAGGCGAAGTCAGGGGCAAGGCCTATAACGGCTTGGTCTATTCGGCACTGGACAGGAAAGGTGAAAAGGTCGGCAATCCATTCAAGGCATCACTGATTGGAAAAACTGCCGGCTATGATGCTTTGCAGAAGCGGATCGCGTTCTCCAAACAATCCATGAAGGAGAAAGCTGTATATAACAGGAGCCGGAATATTATATCTACGCTTTTAGCCAATAAACCGGATCGAAAGGTTTTTGAAAAGGAACTCGCTAAAAATGGTATATCCGTATTATTCCGTGAAAACGATGATAAACGTATCTATGGTGTAACCTTTATCGACCATCAGGAGAAAACTGTATTTAATGGCTCGCGCTTAGGCAAGGAGTTTTCGGCGAATGTATTCCATGAGCTGTTCAACAGGAACGGCAGGCAGGATAGTTCAGGTATTGATTATGAAAAACAATTCCATATCAATAATCAGGACTATCAGCCTGAACAGGAATCAACAGCCGAAGCTATTGCCGGGATATTCTCTATGGAACAGCACGGGGATGATTACGAGGAACTTGCTTTCACTAACCGTATGAAGCGCAGAAAAAAGAAACGCAAGGGATTCGGTTTATAATTAGCAAATTGAGCAATTAGCAGATTTGAATTGAAAATTGGCGCGAAGCGACAATACCATTTGCTAATATACTAATTGGCATATTTTCACATTTACTCATTAACAAATTGATTTTATTATGCAACAGGAAGACGATTTAAGGGGATTAGCCAAAGTCATGGAGTTCATGCGGGCTATCAGTATATTATTTGTAGTAATCAATATTTATTGGTTCTGTTACCAGTCCATACAGGAAGCAGGCGTTAATATCGGGGTGGTAGATAAGATACTGCTGAATTTTCAAAAGACGGCGGGGCTGTTTTCCAATATACTTTGGACAAAGCTGTTCGCCGTGGTGTTTCTGGCGTTGTCCTGCCTCGGGACAAAAGGTGTAAAAGAAGAAAAAATCACATGGAATAA